>CBDDCD010000003.1:0-3219335 GCA_965226025.1 Candidatus Moanibacter sp.
AACACAGCCTGGCTCCTCAATCATGCCTGGAAAGGTCAACCCGGTGATGAGCGAAATGCTGATTCAGGTTGCGAGCTACACCATGGGTCTTTGCCATTCAGTAACACTCGGGGGGCGGGACGGTCATTTCGAGCTCAACGTCACCATACCGTTGATTGCCTATGCCTTGCACGAGTCCATCGGCTGTCTAAGTAATGGGGCCCGCGTGTTTGCGGATCGCTGCGTCGACGGTATTGAAGTGAATGAGGAGAGATGCAGGGAGCTTGTCGAGCAGTCTCTCATGTTGGTTACGGCCTTGAATCCCCATATCGGCTACGATCGGGCTGCCGAAGTGGCGAAAATCGCCCATTCCGAAAGCAAGACCCTGCGCGAGGTCCTTCTCGATAAAGGATGGCTCGACGAGGCCACTATCGATCAAGCCCTCGATCCTACGGGTATGGTCTAGGAATCTGTCGGACGAACCTGGTCACTTGCGAAGCAATCGAATGTCAAAGTCCGACAGAAAACTGAGGTGGTCCGTCAAGGGATTTTTTGAAATAGTACTCATTTTCTGTTTAGAGGGCGTGGCCGTTTAGTTGCTGGAGTCTATGCCATACCGGTGAATCGCGCCTTTGGAGTGATTCGAGGTATCTGTGCTCGTCGTAATTCTGGTTATTTTGCCAGCAGCGAAAGAGAATGCGGGTCCATTTCAGAGCGAGCGCTCGAAGGATGGTTTGGCGGGATTTGCCCTGTTCTTTTTTTATTTGATAGAAGGCGTTGGCCCAGTCGCAGTTTCGGATCGAATGGGCGGCAAATTCAACAAAGCTCTGGCGGACAAAGGTGGGCGCGGACCACCGCCAGGTGACCAGTCGTTTTGCCTGGCTGCTGTTTTTGTGCTGACCGCTGCTGATGGTGACTGGAGCTGAACCATTCCACTGGGTCATGTTCCGGGCCGTTTCGAAACGCGAACGATCGGTCCCAAAGGCGCACAGCAGCCGAGGGCTGAGGGCCTCGCCGGCTCCGGGAAGGCCGCTGAACATAGGGGCATCGGGATGGGTGCGAAAAAGTTCCTTGATACGCTCCTCGTAGGCCTCGATCTGCGGTTGCAGGGCCAAAAGCTGTTTGGCCAGAGTCTGCGCTTTGCGACTGTACGCCTCCAGAGTCGCAGGATCCTCGGTCAAGGCCTCTTCCTGGTCGATCAACTCCAGGCGCTCCTGGATTTTCGCGGCGCTGCGGCTGTTATGCTTATAAAAGAACTTTCGCAACCCTTGCGCCGATGCGCTCTTGACCTTCTTAAGCGTCGGCCAGCGTAGAACAAAGCGCAGACACATAGCACTGCCCAAGTCATTGAACAGTTTCAACACCAATGGGTTATACTGCTTCAGACAACTGCACAATTGCTGCTCGAAGCGAGTCGCCTGATCGACGAATCCACGCCGGTCCTCACACAACAGGTTGAGCTCGCGCGTCTCCACACTGTCCGGTCTCAGACACTTCTCAAAGTGCTCGGGATGTTTGAGGAAAAATTCCGCGTGCAATTGCGCATCGACCGGATCGCTCTTGGCCCTGGAAGGATACAATGCCTGTCGATAATCCTTCGCACTGGCCGCATGCACCGGATAGATATCGACAAACTCCAATCCGATCAGAAAATCGATCAACCCGCCACGCTTCTGATCCACCACGATGGCGACGCGCTTTCCCTCACGCCCATACCTTTCTCTCATCTCCACGGCAAAACCATGCAACGCTATCGCATCCTGAGCCACCTGCCGGTGACTCCCTCCTGCCGTTTCCCTCTCGATCATCCAAAGATCATTTTTCTGATCCGCCCAATCGATCCCTATAACCACACTGTATGGATTAGTTTTTTCGCTTTTCTGCATCCCTTTGATCAATTACCTTCCCTTCTGTTTTATTCGTTTTGTGGTTTTCAAAGGCGCTGGATGTCCAGGCGAAGTTCTTATAGTGGATCCTGCTATGAGGATACAAACTGAGGGTTCGTTATCGGTCATCCAGGCAAGCCGTCTACTCGAAATTCTGTCGGAAGTCGTCTCACGACTGCCTCCTAAGTTCGTAGTGGACGGCCGCCTTTGAAAATTAACTCCTCCAGAGAAACAAACTCCTTGCCCCATAGCCAACCCAGCTTCTGCCAAGCTACTCACAATGGGACCTCGCCGAGTTACTCCTTCGGCTCCACTCGGCCCCACTGATGAATAACTTGGAGCTACTATAAGACTCCTAGACCATCTGATCGTAGATCCACTTGTAGGTCACTTCCATGCCGTCTGCCAGCGGGGTGCTGGGTTCCCAGCCGAATATCGATTTTACTAGAGTATTGTCGCTGTTCCGGCCGTTGACGCCCTTGGGTGCTGCGAGATTGTAGCTTCTCTTCAGCTTTATTCCGGCGATATCTTCGACGATGTCTACCAGTCCGTTGATCGATACGAGCTCGCTGCTGCCTAGATTTATGGGATCCTGAAAATCGCTTTCCATCAGGAGCTGCATGCCCTTCAGACAGTCCCCTATGAAAGTGAAGCTGCGTGTCTGTTTCCCGTCTCCCCAGATCTCGATATTGTGGTTCCCGCTCAGTTTCGCTTCGATAACTTTGCGACAGATCGCTGCTGGCGCCTTCTCTCGACCTCCCTCCCAGGTTCCTTTGGGACCATAAACATTGTGAAAGCGCGCGACCGCGATGTTCAGCCCATAATCCTCGTGGAAGTGGCGACACATCCTTTCGCTGAAAAGCTTCTCCCATCCGTAGCCGTCTTCCGGCATCGCAGGATAGGCGTCGCTTTCGGTCAATGGAATCACATCGGGGGATTTCTGTTTTTCGGCCGCGTATACGCAGGCGGATGAAGCATAGAAATACTTGCTGACGTTGAACTTCTGTACCGCAAGGAGCAGATGGGTGTTGATAAGACTGCTGAGCATACAGAGAGCTTTGTTTTTTTCGATGAATCCCATGCCACCCATGTCGGCGGCAAGGTTGTAAACAACATCGCTATCGCGGACCGCTTCCTCGCAGGATTCTTTCGCCTGCAGATCGATAACCAGATTCTCAGCTTCTCCGAAATCCTGGTACCACTCATTTTGAGGTTTGATGTCGACCGCGCGGACTTTCCCGAATCCATTTTCCAGGAGGGCGCCGACCAGATGCCCCCCGATAAACCCACCGGCTCCAGCTATCAGGACTGATTGTGACTCTTTCAATTTCTAACGGAATGAAAGTCTAGCGCTCGATCGGGTATTTTTTCAACCCGCTTAACTGCTGTAGGAGCCGAAATAGGAACAGTGGGTTATTCCTCAGATAGCGTCCCGAGAGTCGACGCGGCTCCTGGAAAAGGCGGAAGAGCCATTCGAATCCCGACCTTTGAATCCATCGGGGCGCCTGTCTAACTTCGTCGGAATGAAAATCGAAGGCAGCACCTACCCCCAACATGAGCGTGGTAGTCAACTTGGGGAGAAACGCAGCCATAAATCGCTCCTGTTTCGGCGTACTGAGTCCCACCCAAAATAGGTCGGGTCTCAGCCGACTGATCTCTTCGACCAGTTCTCTCTCCTCGTGGGAGGTGAGGTCTCGGAAAGGGGGTGCGTATGATCCCCTAACTTGGAGGCCCGGAAATCTCGCCTCCAGCCTTTGGGAGAGCCTCTTGGCCACTCCAGGCTTTCCGCCGTAAAAATAGTGAGTGGCGCCTGTTTCTCTCGTCGCCTCGCAGATTCCGAGCATAAGATCGGGCCCGTATACGCGACTTACCCGCTTCCCAAATCGACATTTCCCTAACCAGACTAACGGCATTCCGTCGGGAGTGTTGAGATAGGCTCGGTTGAGGATCCTATTGAATTCGCGATCTTCCTGGGCCTCGCATACGCCGTGCACCCCGGTTACGCAAACGTAGCCTTTCCGCCCCTGGCGCACCGCCTCGATGATGGCTCGCCGGGCCGAATCAAGATTAATCCTACTCACCCCAACGCCGAGCACATTGAAGCGCGGGTACTCTATTGACTCATCTGACACTGCGAGGGAATAGTGCGATTTCCTGTGAACGTATCGATTGTAGGGAGAATTCCGGATTATGCGATTCTTGGATCTGAATGTGAAGAGGTTTGAGAATCAAAGCAGACTTGACGACTGAGAATTGCGCTGTTATTTTTCGCATTCTGTTTACTATTGGAAACTGAGGATTAACCTGAATGAGATCTGCTACTTGGTGGGAGGATAAAAGTTTCACTCTTCCGGAGATCATGATGGTCGTTGCCATTATCGGATTGATCGGCTCGATGGTTGTACAGACTTATCAGCCCCTTCGTCAAAAGGCGCAAAACGCGAGATTCATTGGAGATATGCGTATGTTTGCCGGTGCCGCGGAAACCTACATGTTGGAAACCGGCGCCTACCTGGAAGATTCGGCAAGCGGGGTTATCCCGACCGGCTTCTCTGATTACGTCAGCTCGACCAAGTGGACTGGGGCCACTCCCCTCGGTGGACTTTGGGATGTCTCTCTCGATGCCTTTGGCATAAAGGCCGGATTCGGAGTCCATGATCCCGATGCGCCCCTTGAACAGATGGAGAAGGTTGACACCGATTTCGACGATGGGGATCTGACGACCGGCAAGTTTCGAAAGGTTGCAGCGGATCGCTACTTCTACGTGCTGGAAGACGAAGTCTAGCGGCGCGAAAGGGCGCAGCCACTTTTCAGTCTTTATCTCGAGCACTTACTCCGTGTAACCTCCGTTGATGTTCCGCGCTTTCGGTCTGGGGCTACTTGCAGGTCCCGTGTTCCTGGTCATCGTTGGTTGTCTGGAGAGCTCGAATTCCGCGCCTCCGGAGATTCGCGAAAGAGACTATAAACAGGGTATGCAATTTCTGAAAGAGGGGAGAAATCAGGAGGCTCTGAGCTCGTTCCTGATTGTAATCGATGAGCGAAGAGACGCGCCGGAGTCACATCTTCAAGCCGGTACCCTTTATCTGCAACACCTCAAGGACCCGATTTCCGCGATCTACCACTTTCGAAAGTATCTGGAGACGGATCCGCAGTCACGCCGAGCGAACCGGGTGCGACAGTTGATCGAGTCCTCGATGAAGGAATTCGCCAGGACATTTCCCGCCCAGCCGTTTCAAGGTCCCTTAGAGAGATTGGATCTCATGGAGATGGTCGAGCAGGTTCGGACAGAGAATCTGGAGCTAAAACGCCGGCTGTTAGCGGCAAAATTGAAGCTGGAGCAGGAGGAGCAGGCAGTAATGCTCAGACAGAGAGAGGTTCAACCCCTCCGGGACCTCGAGGAGGTGGAGTTAAGAGAGGTGGACGATGAAGAAGAGGGCGCACCAGCCGCTTCCCAGGTGCCGGTGTCTAGGCCGACCTCCTACTCAGTGGAGGCAGGAGACAATCTTAGCCGCATTAGTGTAAAAGTGTATGGAACTCCCGCTCGTTGGATGGACATCTACCAAGCGAATCGAGACCGCCTCGCCAGCCCGCATGATCTGAGGGTCGGTCAGGAGCTGCGGATTCCGTGAAGTTCCAATCCTTGACGGTCGAGAATTTCCGCAACTTTGAATTCATTGATCAAAAATTCGGGGGGCTTCATCAGTTCTTTCTCGGTAGCAATGGCCAGGGGAAGACCAATCTCCTTGAAGCGTTGAACCTGGTTTCAGCGCTTCGGTCTTTCCGGACTTCGGATCGAAGAGAGCTCATCAGAATAGGGCGGGAGCGAGCCCAGCTGAAGTACTCCCTGGACTACGAGGGGAGGGGGCAGATCGAGATCTCTTGCTCTTTGGAGTGTGGTTCGGGCAGCCTTGCGGTGGACGGTGACAAAGTCTCACGACTCAGCGACTTCATCGGCCGGTTTCCCACTGTCGTGATCTCCTCGGGCGACATTCAGTTGATCCGAGGCCCACCCTCCCTACGCCGCCGCTTTTTGGATCTCGCCGTTTCTTCCTTGGACCCGGCCTATCTCGTCTCCTTAAGGCAGTACCACCGAGCCCTTCGAGAGCGCAACACCCTATTGAGAGAGGGTGCCGACGACGATCTGCTGGGTTCGTTTGAGAAGACGTTGGTATCATCCGGTATGCAGCTTATTGAGAAAAGGCGTTCCGCCGTTCAATCTCTCAATACCGGGCTGACTGAATTCTATGCGACTCTCACGGAGGGTCAAAAGGAGCCGCGGCTCGAGTACTCGACATTGAAAGGGGTCGATTCCGAACCGGAATTCGCCGGCGCAATGCTGGAGCGCAGAAAGCGGGATCGAGAGATGCGGTCCACCTCAATTGGTCCCCATCGGGATGATCTTGTCCTACAGTTGGGCGGGCGTGAGGTCCGTGCCTTCGCATCTGAGGGCGAGCAGAGAGGCCTCGCTATCGCGCTTCGTCTTGCCCAATCTCGGTGGTGGTGCGTGCAAAGCGGTATCAAGCCGGTAGTGCTGGCGGACGACATCCTGGGGGAGCTCGATCCTCTTCGCCGAGCCCGGTTCTGGGAAGCCGTTTCATCTGATCTACAGATATTTGCAACCGGCACCAGTCTCCCGCCGGTCGAATCGGGCCGAAGCTGGAACGTCTTCACAATTGAAGACGGCAGACTCACCGAAGAAGAGAGCGATCCTTGACGACACTCCATTAAGTGTTTGTTCTCCAGTGAGGTTTTTCGACCGAGTTGAAGGAGATGATCTTCTGGACCTTTTCCATATCTACCGTGTCTTTAGTCCGCTTTTCTGGGAGGAAATCGGCGATGCGTCGGGTGAAAATTCTGGCCCCAGGAGAAACCCTGGAAACTCGCCGAAAAAGCGAGCCATAGATGCCGCGCCGATCAGTGAGAGCCCTTTGGGCAGATAGGCTAGAAGGAAGGAGCCAGCCTCCGGATTGGAACCGAGAGGAGGTATCCGTAAGTCGTCAACCCTACCGGGGAGTCGTCCTAGGGATTGATCCAAGCCTTCGCGGAACGGGACTGAGTGTTCTCAGGTTCGGCGGATCCAGTATTGAACTGCTTCGAAGCCGCACGCTCAAGTTGAAGTCCAGCATACCAATGGCCGACTGCGTGGGGCAGATATTCGGTGCCGTGAGTGAGATGCTCGAAGAAGTGCCGGTTGATCATGTTGCAATAGAGCAGCCGATATATGTCCAGAATGCCCAGACCGCTTTGATTCTTGGAGCCGCTCGCGGGACTGCCATGGCGGCGGCCGCTCTTAAGGAGATTCCCGTTTTCGAATACGCTCCACTAAGAGTGAAGCAGGCGGTGGTAGGATTTGGAAGGGCGAGTAAGGAACAGGTCGCGCGAAGCATTCGAAGCCTGATGGGACTCGAGGAGATGCTGAAGCCTGATGAAGCGGATGCCGCCGCAGTGGCTGTTTGCCACGCTTTCACCCATCGGCCAATCCTTCGATGACGCGACGGAAGGGATTTTTCTTTGTGGTGATGGCAGCGACGATCAACTCAAATTCCCTTTGGCGGGAGAGATATCGTGGGACATAGACACAAGTGCCATCCTGGCCCACGATTCGGTAGTATCCGAGACCCAGGAAGCTTTTCATCGCGGCGCCGGAGATCTTTTCCCATTGGATGAAGGAAGAGCCTCCCCACCAGTTGTAGCTGGTGATACCCTCAACGCTGATATCGCTCTTTAGGGCGAAAACAAGAATCGATGTGCTGATTATTGAAACCAAAATTATCAGATTGAGATTGTGCAGAATCTTAATCTCCGCCACCGGAATGGGCGCGAAGATCAGCATTCTGAGAACGTCGAGCATGAGCAGGGCCATAATCGTCCATAGAAACAGCGTGGAAAAGCTGCATCGGTAGCTCTGCGACGTCGTCATTTTCTAAGAGGACCTAGTGTGGGTACCATATCAGATACGGCAACGGGAGCAAGCTACTTGTAGGTATCCCCCAGTTCGGACTGGTCGTTCAGACCCCAGCGATACTTCTTATAGACTGTTTTGTAGTCGCCGGATTCAACGAAACTGCGATACTTATCAGGTGCAAAGGCACGAAGTACCTGATCGACGGTGCGTCCTTTTTCGAAGTCTTCGGCGAACCATTTGAAAATCAAAGAGAGCTCGATTTTCTCTTCCAGGGGGTTGAACCGGTTCAGGTCGATTCGTCCGAGCCAATTCCGATATGCCGCCTTTATCTCCTCTGGGAAGTCCGCTCTGCTATAGGAGGAGTTCTTAAGGGGAGGACAGCTCCGGGCGGCGCATACGATGAGAGCGTGGACCTTCCATCCGATGAGGGGGCGCAAGTGGGCGTTCTCAATATCGTCCAGGGAAAGCAAGTATCCGCTGACCCAGTATCGCTTGCCGGTCCATGACTTCTTGAGTTCGCGGATGCTCTGGGTCGGGTAATTCTCCAATATCCATTGGACGGTAAATGCGTTGTAGGCGTTTACCAGGGAAGCGGCCAGATCGGATCCTTCGGCGTAGGGATCCGCCTCAATTGCGAATTGCTCCAAATAGCGGTCCAGTTTTGTCAGGTCCGGAATATCAGATTTCCACCTGCCGTAGTCGACCAGACCGAATTGGTTTACGTATTCGGAGAGTAGCTCGTTTCTGGCAGAATGGTCGATATCTGGGGAGATCCTCAGCTCCTCGGCACCGGTGGAAGCCGATGCCAGAGCGAGAATACCGCACACGAGATATTTGAGTTGTTTCTCTATCTTCATTTTTTCGAGTATTCCCTTGGCCGCGACCCCGTCAATTCAAGCCGTGAGGTGTGGGTGAATCACGGTCTCCCAGGTCTTTCAGGACCAAGTGGCATGAGGGTCTGCCTACTAAGGTCCTCCAGAACTACTTTTAAGTTCCGACTCATTAAGTGCTTTCTTGGCAATCCGGGTTACATAGATGGTGACGAACAGGGTAATGATGAGACCCACGCCGATGAAGGCGTATTCCAGCGCACCTTTTTCTCCGCCACCCGCGGCCGCCTCCAACCCCGCTTTACTCACTACGCCAAGGTAGACATACAGAACTGTGCCTGGCATCATTCCGATCCAGCTGGCGAGTAGATAGGACCAGAATCTCACAGCGGTGAGGCCGAGAAGATAGTTGAGAGCATTGAATGGGAATATTGGACTGAGTCGGAGGAGGAGCACGATTTTGCCTCCCTCCCTACCGATGGCCGAATCAACCGCGGCGAATTTCTCGTTTCGGCTCAGTCTTTCCGCAACTGCGTTGCGGGCCAGATAGCGGGCAATCAGGAAAGCCAACGAGGCGCCTACGGTGGCGCTGAGGGAAACGGCCACGGAACCGCCCACCACTCCAAAGAGAAAACCGGCTCCGAGAGTCAGAACGGACCCGGGAAGGAAAAGGACCGTAGAAAGAACGTACATTCCGAAGAATACGATGTATCCCAAAAATCCCAAATCCTCGACCCAGAGATTGAATGACTCGAGCCAATCCCTAACGGGCAAGATCCGGACGAGGGCAATGATTGCGATGAGCACGACAAGAGCCAGTACTCCCTTTATTGGGAATTTCCTCCGGGTTCGTCCCTCTTCAGCTTCCTCAGTCATTTCCGTCCTGGAGATCAATCAAATGCTGCCACACCTTTCTTTGTCGAGAATGAACTAGAATCCTTACGATGGGAGGGGAGTGAACAGTAGACGGTGAACCGTGAGTTCCGGGTTTTGAATCGTTGCCGTAAGCCTCGTCGCGAGCTTTGATCTCAAGGTTCGGGAAGAGATTTCCAGAACGACAATGCGAGCAGCTCTAATCGAGATTCGTAATCGTAAGCGCAATCGGCCCGCGACAACGTAACACTCATTTTTTCCTCCCGCGCAGATATCTCCATGCCAGCAGCATATCTTTGAGAGTTCGGGAGACCGGATGTTCGCCAAAGCGACGTCCGGATGAAACGATTTCCGGATCCAGAGTGACAGTCCGTCCGAATCTTCTGAGGGAGAGTGAGAACTCGAGGTCCTCGAACTTTTCCAGGCGCGAAAACCCTTTCTGTTCTCTGAATAAGTGAGCTCGGACGAAGATCCCTTGATCGCCCAGATTCCACCCTAACCACCGGCTTCGGATACGGGCCAGCAGGCAGGTGAATCGAAGAAAGAGGGAGGGATGATCGTAACGCCGGGAGAAAGCGCCACCGACGATCCGGTTTTCCGAGAGGGCCGTTCGAATCTGGTGAAGGGCGGTTGGGGGTAATCGTGTGTCTCCGTGAAGGAACAGTAGGATGTCACCCTTGGCAGTCTGCGCACCTAGATTCATCTGTAGGGCGCGATTTGAAACCGTTGATGCTATCAGTGTCGCTCCCCCTCTCTGGGCGCATTCGATGGTTCCGTCGGTGCTTCCACCGTCGACGACCAGAACCTCCTTTGCTCCCGGGTTGGAAGCGATGCTGGCCAGAGTCTCTGGGAGGAGAGCGGCTTCGTTGAATACCGGAATCACTATCGATACGAGAGAGTCAGCGGCTGGCGTTCCGCCGTCATCACAAGTCGACTTGGATTCTGCCCGTCCATTCTTGCCGATTAGACGGATTTTTGGTCCGAACCATGATCGGAAGTAGAGGCGAAAGATAGTCCAGAGAATCTTTGTGCCTGCCTGTACGGTTCCACTTACGGTTCCCGATATTTTTGAGTGACCTCCCTTTCGTCTGGTATAGCCGGTCGGCAGCTCTCTAATTCTGAGATTCTCTTCGAGCGCGCGAATTTGCATTTCGACCGTCCAACCGAATTTGCGGTCCTCTAACCTGAGGCCCTCGAATGCGGAGCGCCGAATCAGCCGCAGTGGACCGAGATCTCGATATTGATAGCCCCAGCCGAGGCGAATGAGCAAGACAGCCAGGCCGTTCCCTAAATTCTGCGGGATCGTCAGGGCGCTTCGACTCGTCCTGCTCGTTCTACGATCTCCCAGGATCAGGTCATATTCGCGAGATCGTTGAATCATCCGCTCGACGGTATCGAGATCGTCGCATCCATCGGCGTCACAGAATAGTATCCAGCGGATTCCGCTATCGAGATTCTTGCAACCCCGAAGGCAGGCAGCTCCATATCCCTGCTCCTTCTCCGTCAACACCGTGGCTCCGACCTCGGAGGCCACTGCCCGAGTCCTATCAGTGCTGCCGTTATCAACCACACGAATGGATTCGAACCCCTGATTCCTCAAGCGCAGGATAACCTCAGCTACCGTCGACTCCTCATTCAGAGCGGGTATTAGAACCTGGACATTATCAGGCGCAGCCGGCTCGGCTTCACTTCGGCCTCGGAAACTGTCGGTTTTGATTCTTCGCAGTATCACCCTTTGTCGGACTTCAAGATGACGAGTCCAATAGGTTTAGTCCGAAAGATTCCTGCCCATTAATTGCTTGCGGTATTTTCGGAAATATTTCATTCAGCTGCCACTCGTGGTTTCTCGGATACTTATGAAAAATTTAATATTCTGTACATGTGTCGCATTCTTGGCACTTAACCTAAACTCCCGTTCTGAGGCGTCAGGTTCCTACGACTCTCCTTCCAAGTCGGCCCCGTCGGGACCCTCAACCAGAGCTGAGGGCAATCGTCCGGCTTCCGTCGATACAGAAAAGTATCGTATGGGACAGAACCTATATCTGGGAAAGACTACCCTGCCGGATGAAATCATCTCCGCCAAGCTCCTGGAGAAACAGTCGCGGTCATTGGAGAAATATAAGAAAAATCTTCCCCGAACACTCCCGAAAGTATTCGTCGACCGACTGGATGTTGGAAAGTTTGCCGGACGCCTGAAGAAGAAAGAGTACGATTCATTGCTCTATTATTTCAATCTTCGTTACGTTCGACCAATTAGTCGCGGCTAGGAGTCTATCGGACGGACTCTGTCACTTGCGAAGTAATCGAACGACGAATTCCGACAGACTCCTGGATCGGGCGAAACGTGTTTCCATCGCGTCGATAAGGACCGCTAAGCCGACCAGGCCGAATTCGATAATCCTCAGCCAGGTTGGATGGCCGAATGAGGAAAGCTCGGTCGATCCCAAGTTGGCGCCTGTGACGTAAGAGAGGCTGACGGCAACTAGAGCCGTAACCGACCAAAGCTTCGGCCTCAGGCAGACGAATGGCAGGAGCCAGAGGAGATACCAAGGGTTGATGACCGGCGAGAGCAGGAAGAAGAGTCCGAACAGTAGATCGAAGGGAGGGTCATTCTCCGGCTTTGCCGCCCACCGCAATAAAAGGAAAGAGTAGACCACGATGAAGGCGATTGGGAATGCGACTCGAGCGGCCGGGTTACCGACGGATAGTCGAATAATTGCGAATAGCGCCGAATTGAACTCCCACTCCCTGGAGAACACCAATAGGCCTTCCCATTCGGCGCTGGTTCCCTGAGCCAGGAAAGGGAGGTAGAGCAAACCGAGAACGGTAAGGAACAGTGGTAGACCCCGACCCTTCGCCCGAACGATCAGGAAGGGCACAATAATGAGGGCGAAGATCTTGGTCGCTGCGGCCATCGCACAGAGGACCATCGAGGTGCGAAATCTTCCTCGCTGAATCTGGAGGAAGGCTAGGGTTATTAGGAAGACGCCGACGATATCCGGATGGGCGTTGAAAGAGCATTCGAAAAGGAGAAGGGGACACCAGGAAAGTAGTAGCAGTTGACGCCCGGACAAGACATTGCGCAAGACAACAACAAGGGAGAGGTCCGCGGCTATCAGTAGAATCTTGAGGAGATAAACGTTGCCGGCCGAGAACAGCGCGGAAAGGCCAAACAGATACTGCAAACTCGGCGAATAGATCGTGGGCACGTACGGGTAGTTGACGTTGTCGAGGATCTCTTGCATCTCCGGATTTACATTGTCTCCGGCGAAGAAGGCGGCTGGAGGAGCATCGTAGGGGTTTCCTCGTTCGACGAAACTCCAGCCATCCCAAAGGTATCGATAATAGTCGTCCTCGTAGATGGGAAGGGAGAGGGAACCGGCGATCCGAAAAACTACCGCCCACACCAGGATTTGTAATAACGGTGGCGTAGGGCGCGTTTCGCGATAGTGAAAGTATAGGAGGAGAAGCAGGGACCAGCTCGCTCCGAGATGCAGGTAAAAGGTGGAAAGTTGAATCTGTGCCTCTCCGTGGGAGAGTCGAGCCAGACTCACATAGACACAGAGCGAGAACAGACCGCAAAGATGAAGTGCCCAGTCCCGATGAAGCGATAACATGAGATTGGGAGGTCCGAGAAACCTGACACCTGAATGGCCAACCGACTCGGAGCCGTCCCGCCTCACGCGGCTTCCTAGCAACGCCTACTGCCTCTGCGCCTCAATGGAGATCTCGACGGTGACCTCACTGCCCACGATTCTTGAGCCATAACTGACACCGAAATCGTGCCGATCAAGGGTGGTCTTCGCCTCCCAGCCCGTAAGGAAGACGCCGCGATGGTTCGGTCCGGACCCGGTCAGCGTGACATCGAGAACCACTTCCTTCGTCACCTCCAACATCGTGAGATTCCCGGTGACTCTATACTGATTTTCTCCTACGACATCCCACCGCGTGCTCTTGAAGGTCATTTGGGGATGCACCGGCTCGTTGAAAAAGTCATCAGATTGCAAGTGCTTGTCTCTTTTCGCGTTATTGGTGTTTATGCTGGCGATCGTGATGACCGCCTCGACGCTGTTGTTCTCCGGGTTCTCGGTGTCCCTTTTGATAGTTGCCTCAAAATTGGTGAACGTACCTGGAACCGAACTGAAAAAGTGTCTCACTTTGAAACCGATGCCCGAGTGAGAGGGGTCGGCTTTGTAGGTTTCGACGGCGCCAACCAGAGGTTGACTGAGGCTGCAGAGGGCGATTGCAGCGGCGAGTGCGTAAGTGGCGGTATGTCTAATCTGCTTACTCATTTTTTACCCGGGATGTTGTCGAGAGCGACGGTTTCTGCAATCTGAAAAGAAAGTCTCTAGCTTGGAGACCTTACAAGATTTTCAGGCTAAAGCAATGGGCCGAGATCCTCAGTGTTTCCCTCAACCGTAAGTACAAAAATCTGCTTTTCGCTCGTCCATGCGGCGGCGCCGTGATTCTTGATCTGGTGAAGGTTGGGGCGGCGGTAGTCCTTCAGATTAGGAAACTCGCTCCTCTCCGCCACGTAAAGATTGTACATTTTCTCACCTTTGAGGCAGATGACTCCGATCTGGCGGTCATGCCAGGCAAAGGAGAGACAGCCGACACTCTCCAGGTTCTTCATCCGATCGGGCGTCGCGCGAGGGTAAGGAGCATTCCGCTGAACC
This sequence comes from Candidatus Moanibacter sp., assembly GCA_965226025.1. Classification (GTDB taxonomy): domain Bacteria; phylum Verrucomicrobiota; class Verrucomicrobiia; order Opitutales; family UBA2987; genus Moanibacter. Next base: position 14,150 of record CBDDCD010000003.1, read on the forward strand.
AGGAACCGGTGAAGAGCTCCTGCATCGTGGTTGAGATATTCCATCTTTTCAACCCTTCCGGAATGATCCACGACGGCTTGGACAAATTGCTCGATGCTGTAATCGGAGCCCCCTTCCGGTCCAACTTCTGGTTGGCGAACGAGAAATACCCCAATCGAAAGCAGAGCCAGGAGGCAAGCGGCCATCGACCCGGTGACTGGTTGCTGCCACCAGGCCAATCGGGATTCCCGGCGGGAATCCGGTATCAGCTCAGCTGGCTCGGGTCCTCCTCCGGATTTACTCTCGAGAATCCTTTCCAGCAAACCCGGCGGAACCGGAGTCTCGTTGAGTTTTTCAACAAATACGTTGTCGAACGCCTTCTCCTCTTTGAGGAAGGCTTCGAGTTCGGCGTCGCTCGCGGCCAGATCAAGCGCTTCAGCGAGTGCGGGATGCGAATCGGGATCGAGATCCTCCCGGTAGGCATGCACTACCCGCCGTGCTTCCTTACTATCCATTTTCGGTATCTTTCTGTTTAGGAAGTGAATTAGGTGCAGTTTTTTGATTAGAGGGCCTCTTTCCCAGCAATATTTCCTTTAATTGTGATTTTCCGCGAGATAATCGCGACATAACGGTTCCGATCGGCAGATCCAAGGTCGAGGCAATTTCCTTATAGGAGAGGCTCTTGAGGTAAAAGAGAGTTAATGGCACCCGGTAAATTTCATCGACTTCGGCCAATGACTCTACGGCACTGGCGGCATCGAGAGTGGCGACGATATCGGGGTTGAACGCCGGAACCTCGGATTCGAGAACATCGGGATCGTAGGGAGCCATCGAACTTGCCCTTTTCTTCACCCGGAGAAATTCCCGGTAGAGGGTGGTGAAGAGCCACGACTTCACTTTCGAGGGATCGCGCAGGGAAGAACCCTTTTGGGCCCAGATAAAAAAAACCTGCTGTGTCAGGTCACAGGCATCCTCTTCGTTCTTGGCTAGGCTGTAGGCGAATCGGTAAAGGGGCGTGTAGTATACCTGAACCAGATTGTTAAAGTCCAGGGGGTTGTTCGTTGGGCTAGCAGAGTTCACAGAAATATTTCGGAATCAACCTGTCCGAAATGTACAGGTTACAGGTTGAAAACTGAACTCCATCACTTCTCGAATCTTTGAAACAGTGAGGTAAACCTCCGGGACAATCCGGAATCCCAATTCTGGCTAAAGGATGAGCATAGCGTCACCGTAGCTATAGAATCTGTATTTCATCACTATAGCCTGACGATAGATTTCTTTCAACCATTTAATTCCTTCGGTTGATCCGGGTGCGAGGAAGGCAGCGACCAGGCACATCAAAGTTGATCGCGGCAGGTGGAAGTTGGTCAGAAGTGCTTGGCAGAGCTGGAATTGAAAGGGAGGGTAGATCAAAAGGCTCGCATCAGAGAAAAGCGAATCACCGATTTCTCCGGTAGTCGACGAGCTGGTCCGGTCTTGAGCGGCAATCGAAAAGTCCTCCAGTGCTCGAACCGTAGTGGTTCCGACCGCAACATTGGGGTGAGAACAGTTTCTTCTCAGGGCTTCGAGAGTAACTTTCGGAATCTCGTAAGATTCAAGATGCATCGGATGGTCTTCGACCCTCTCAGCAGTGATTGGCTGGAAGGTTGCCACACCGATGTGAAGGGTCAGATCGTAACTTGGAATCCCTTTCTTTTCCAGTTCACGAAGTAGGGGTATCGAGAAATGGAGACCTGCCGTCGGAGCGGCCGCGGCAACGGTCTTCGTGGGGTCACAGTAGACTGTCTGATATCGATCGGTATCCGAAGTTTCCAGATCTCTCCCGAGGCTCCTCTTAACATAAGGGGGTAGGGGCATTTCTCCCCACCTTTCGGCCATTGAGATCACATCGTCTTGCTTTTGCAGGACGAAGCCGACAAGGTATTCGCCGGATGAAGCCTTGTCCAGGACCTCGGCCCTAAACGCTCCTTCCAGGGAAAAGGTCTTCCCCGGTCTCATTTTTCGACCCGGCCGGAGAAGGCACCACCAACAGTTTTTGCTCCTGCCCGGTCGCAGGAGAAGACATTCAACGGCCCCACCCGATGGGCGGACTCCCCGCAGTCGTCCCTTTAGGACTCGGGCGTTGTTGCGAAATAGGGCGCTTCCTTGCTGCAGTAGTGCGGGAAGTTCGCGAAAAGGATGATGGGAGAGTTTCGCTGACTGGCGGTCTACCAGGAGGAGGCGCGACTCCTCTCTCTTCGCAGTCGGAAACTGTGCGATCAAGCGCTCGGGAATCTCGTAGTCTAAGAGAGTGGTGTTCATGGTTCATTCGCGTCGAGATTGCCTCCGTTAATTCGATCGGTTGTCTGATACATCGGAATACAGAGTTCGAGATTTAAATTGCACTGCCTTTTCCTGCCCTTAGCTTTCTCGCAGGAGTTTCGCGCGCCTCCACCGGGCGCAGTTACGAGGCCGGCAAGGCGCTTGAATCATTTGGAGAAGGATCTATGAGCAACGAGCAACTGGACACCGTCCTACAGGAAAATCGAAAGTTTCCGCCTGCGGAGAGTTTTGCAGAGTCCGCCCATATCGGGAGCATGGAGGACTATCAGTCGCTTTATCGCCAAAGTCTCGACGACCCCGAGTCCTACTGGGCGGGAGTGGCGGAGGAGCTTCATTGGTTTCAGAAGTGGGATACGGTATTGGACGCTTCCGAGAAACCGTTCTTCACCTGGTTTACGGGCGGGCGCACCAATATTTGTTACAATTGTGTCGACCGTCACCTCGATGGTCCGACTCGAAACAAGGCTGCCATAATCTGGGAGGGGGAGCCGGGTGAGGAGCGTGTCCTGACCTACTTTGATTTGTACCGCGAGGTCTGTATTTTCGCCAATAGCCTCAAGTCAATCGGTGTGGGTAAAGGTGATCGGGTGGCGATATACCTTCCCATGATTCCTGAGCTTCCCATAGCCCTTCTTGCGTGCGCGCGCATCGGCGCCGTGCATTCCGTGATATTCGCGGGATTTTCGGCGGAATCGATTAAGGACAGGATTCTTGACAGCGAAACGAAATGCGTGATCACAGCAGATGGAGGGTGGCGCCGCGGAAAGGTGCTGGCGCTCAAGGACATTGTCGATGAAGGGGTATCGGATTGTCCCTGCGTGGAGAGCGTCATTGTCGTGCAGCGGCATCCGGAAAAGGAACCTTTTCCCTGCCAGATGCAGGAGGGGAGGGACCACTGGTACCATGAGTTGGCCGCGAACCAGCCGAGGAAATGTGAGCCTGAACATTGCGAGAGCGAAGATATGCTCTTTTTGCTCTATACCAGCGGCACGACAGGAAAGCCGAAAGGGATCATCCACTCGACGGCCGGATACATGGTCTACACCTACCATACGGCCAAGTACATTTTTGACCTCAAACCGGAAGACGTATACTGGTGCACGGCAGACATCGGTTGGATCACCGGCCATAGCTACATCGTCTACGGACCACTCCAGAACGGGGCCACTGTCCTCATCTATGAGGGAGCTCCGAATTGGCCTGACGAGGGCCGGTTTTGGGAGATCGTTGAGAAATATGCAGTGACCATATTCTACACGGCCCCGACCGCGATTCGCGCATTTATGAAGTGGGGTGACCGGTGGCCGGAGAAAAGCGACCTCTCGTCTCTCCGTCTCCTCGGCACCGTGGGCGAGCCGATCAATCCGGAAGCGTGGATGTGGTATCATCGCAAAATCGGATCGGAACGTTGCCCGATCGTCGACACCTGGTGGCAGACTGAAACCGGAGGTGTTCTACTCACCCCTCTCCCCGGCGTCACCCCGACAAAACCGGGTAGCGCGACCCTGCCGTTTTTCGGAATCGATCCGGCAGTCCTTACCGAATCCGGTGAAGAAGCCACCGCTGGACTGCTCTCCATCCGAAACCCATGGCCCGGAATGCTTCGGGGGATTTACGGAGATCCGGAGAGATACAAGGATACCTACTGGCCAAAATGGGACGGGAAATATTACTTTCCTGGTGACGGCGCGAGAAAAGATGAAGACGGATATTTCTGGATCGTCGGCCGGGTGGATGATGTGGTCAACGTCTCTGGCCATCGGATCGGAACAGCGGAGTTGGAGAGCATATATGTCGAACATCCGGCCGTCGCGGAGTCTGCCGTGGTTGGAGTGAAGCACGAGATCAAGGGCCAGGGACTCGTCTCTTTCGTGATCGTCCGTGTGGGTTTCGAGGCCAACGACAAGCTGAAGGAGGAGCTCAATAGTCTCGTGGCCAAGAAAATCGGCAAATTCGCCCAGCCGGAGAGGATCATTTTCTCCGCTGATGTTCCCAAGACCCGCTCCGGAAAAATCATGCGCCGGCTCCTTCGCGATATTGCCGAGGGTCGAGCCTTAGGAAACGTCACTACTCTTGCCGATCCCGGGGTGATTGATTCGCTGAAGGAGACCTATTCGGAAGAGTAGAGGGAGTTCAGGTTTCAGGACAGACGGCCTTTGATATCTTTGTCGGAAACTTTGTCGTTTCAACCACGGTATAGTACCACCAAGGTATCCATCTGATCTCTTTGTCGCGAGCCTCGTCGGACCTACCGGGAGTTCTAAATTGCCTAGTTAGACGCTGTCCCAAATCCTCCGGGATTTGGGACAGCGTCTAACTACAACCCAGTCACATCCTCTCCCCGATACGCCCGAATAAATTCCATCTTTCCGGGATGGATGCTTCTTTCGGAGTCGAAGTCGAATCCTTCCGTCGATTCGAGTTCTTTCACCTTCTCTCTCAGCTCCGGTGCTAGGCTCATCCTCTCTTCCGGCGAATCGATCGGACCGCTAAAAATCTCGTTTCCTTCTTCGTCTTTGGCGATGAGATGCCTCTTGCCGTCCTTCCTTAGCAGAGTCAGGACTCCCTTCCCGTCCTTCATCACCATTTTTTGTTTTTCATCTTGATAATCGTCCTCCGACCGGCGACCCCATCCTCCAGGTGATGAATCTCTTCTGCGGACTCATCAAATGAATACTTGGCGATGGCCCGGCTTGTCCGGTTGAATTCTCCGGGTGCAGGCGTAAATATTCGAACGTCGTGGTCAAGGTGGGCTCCGCCGGCCGAGAAGCGAGGCCCAGGGACTGCGTGCATCATTCCGCTGCCCCCTTGAGAGTCCGGGTCTTCGAACCATAGACGGAGTTTGCGCGTCCGTTCGTATTTGGCCGGCTCCTTTTTCTGAAGTACGGCCTTGATCTTGATCTCACTGCCTTCTCTCAGCACCGTAAACGACGCCGAGTCACCCTCATTGCGCGACCGGATCAGCACTTGGAGTTGCTGTGGATGAATCAGGATCTGGTCATCGAGCTTCCGCAGTATGTCGTGTTCCTTCAGCCCCGCTGCCGCGGCGGGACTTTCCGGTACGACATACCGTACCGTGAGTCCCATCCCCTTCGGCAGGCCAAGTTGAGCGCTCAATGTGCCGTCGATCTGTGCCGTATGGATGCCGAGAAAAGTTACAGGATCGGTCTCGGCGTCTTCCGGAATAAAGTGAAAGTCCCTCATTTCTCGATGGAGCCCTCCCATCGTATATGCCCCTTCGCGGATGTGCTCGTGCTCATCGGCGAAAATTGGCAGGAAGGTGGTTTGCAGCATCAAGATGGCGATGCTTGTTTGAAGTATTGTTGATATATTCATTTATACTGCTTCCTTTGAGATTTTGGTAGTTGCTCCTAAGGTGTCAGGTTCCAGATTTCACTACCGCTGCTGCGAAGACCAAAGCGTTGCAGGACATCCTGCGGTGAGCCTGTCGAACCCGCCTGCGGTAAGCGCTTCGATTGAGCGTTGGACGTTCGATGTTCATCTCCACTCTCGGGTTCATCAAAGTAACAGACTTCGCTTAGAAGACTTCCATCTCCACCAGAACAACCTCCTCCCAGGGCACCTCGATTTCAAGGGAAGCGCCACGTTGCGAATCTTCCCATACGAAAGAGTCGATGAACTGGTAGCGCATTCTTCGCAGCGGAATTTCATCTTGTAGAAGGATCGTACCCTCTTTCGTAGCGTGGTAAAGAACGCGCCGCGCATTCACAGGATGATACCGGAAGTGTTCCGATTCGGGGGCCGCCGTTGCGCGCTCAAGTTCGGATTCAGAAGGTTCTGAATAGACGAAGCCTTCCCCTTTCTCCTCTCGTGCGAAGAAGAGGACGATCGAAATGGCGATCACAAGCAGAGCCGCCGCCGAAAAGGGCAGGACCAGGTTTCCGAATCTCGAGAGAACCGACCTGCTCTGCCGCCCTACCTCAGCTGATTGCCCTCTCTGCATTTGCTCTTCGATTCCAAGCCAAAGTTCGGCCCTCGGGCGCGTTGGTTGGAGCTCCCTCAGGCTGCTTTCCATTTCATCCAATTCCTTCATTTCAACACCCGGTCTCATTTAGCCAGTCGGCTCGATTGGAGGGACGAGGGCCCTCGAGCCCCTTAACGAATCCCGCTAAGCGGATCCGAGACTGGCCCTGTTGAAAGGCATCTACATTGAGAATTCAGAGCAACACGCATTAAAATTGTGCAACGAGAAGTTGCATTCGCAGATTTTCGAGAGCGTATCGATAACGTGAAGCGGCGGTGTTTCGTGAGATCTCGAGCGCCGCCGAGATCTCCTCGAAAGTAAGCTCGCCCCAGATCTTCAGAGTGACGACATCGCGCTGCGGTCCGGGGAGCCGTTGAACTGCGGCTTCAATCATCCCGGTCCTTTCCCTCTCTTCATTCCCTTCTCCCATATATGCGTCACCGACCGCCGATTTTGTCTATGGGTTCGCAGAAAAACGGAACTGCCGAGCGACGGACTATGTGCCCCTTGCTGAGGACAGAACTCAGATCGTGGGTCTAAGGCATTTCTACTTCCTCCTTTTTCATCCGATAAAACCGTTGGCCAAGGTTCTCCCGGTCCTGGGCGCAGTCGCGATCGTGGGGTGCGCCTTCCAGTGGAAGTGGATGGGCACTGACTGTGTCTCTGTCGTAAGCATCGTCGTCAGCTTGGTCGCCTCTAAGGGGATCTACGGAATTCGAGAAAGTTGACGACAAAGCTTACGTCGAAGATTTTGGAGGCTTTGTCGAAAGCTTCCCTTTCAAAAACGGCGCTGTCGGACTGCGCTTACAGTCGAGTAGTCCCTGGACGGGTCCCTGATAGAGGATTTCTCCGCCGGCCTCGCCTCCCTCAGGGCCGATTTCGACGACGTAGTCCGCTTCCGCGATGAGGTCGAGATTGTGTTCAATCACGATCACGGTGTGGCCTTGATCGACGATTCGATGGAGAAGTTCGATGAGCCGCTCACAGTCGCTGAAGTGGAGACCGATGGTCGGCTCCTCGAGAATATAGAGATTCCGCGGAGCGACACCGCGCATTTTGTCCGCATAGGTTTGGAGGCCCTTGGCGAGTTCGCTGACCAGCTTCAGTCGCTGGGCTTCTCCTCCCGAGAGAGTTGGGCTGCTTTGGCCCAGGGTGAGGTATCCGAGGCCGGTCTCCACCATGAGATCCAGCATACCCTTGAGTCTGGAGTGGAAGCCAAAGAAGCCCGCCGCCTCCTCGAAAGTCATATTGAGGACATCAGCGATGCTCTTATTCTTCCAACGCACGCCCTGCAGTTCCCGGTCGTAACGATCGCCCCTGCATTCCTCACAAGGTATGTAGGCGTCCGGCATGAAGCTCATCTCGAGTTTTAACCGGCCCGCCCCCTTACACGTTTCACAGCGTCCGTGCTTGGTGTTGAAGGAGAAGGTGGAAGGAGGGTATCCCCGAATCCGCGAATCGGGTAGGGAGGAGAAGAACTGGCGAATAATGTCAAATGCCTTGATGTAGGTAGCAGGGGTAGAGCGGGGAGTTTTCCCAATCGGTTTCTGATCCACTTCGATGACATGTCGGAAGACATGGCCGTTCAGGAGTTCCTTGAAGGGCGCTTTTCCCGTTGCATCGGATTCGAAGACAACCTCTCTCGGGAGGGACTTTTGCGTAAGGCGCTGCAGATCTTTGTGAGAAGCTTGTGCAACAAGTGGTTTCAGCAAGTCCCGGACAAGGGTCGACTTGCCGGCGCCCGATATCCCGCAAACCATGATAAGACGACGAAGGGGAAGGAAAAGGTCCTGTCCTTTCAGGTTTCGAAAGGCAACCTTTCGAGCCACTAGCCAGTCGGGCATCCCAGTCTTCTGCCGGACGGTGAATGGCGCAGGGAGAGGGCGAAATGTGCCTCTCATCGGATGCGTAATTCCTCTTTTGAGGTAGCGGCCGGTCAAGGATGATTTCGCCCTCTTGATTGCGGAGAGACTTCCGGTTGCCATCACCCTTCCTCCATGCCGGCCGGCTCCGGGCCCTAGATCGATAACGTGATCGGCGCTCCTCATGGCCTCTTCGTCATGCTCGACAATGAGAAGCGTGTTTCCGTTGTTCCGCAGCTCCTTCAGCGAATCCAGAAGGCGAGCGTTGTCTCTGGAATGGAGTCCGATGGAAGGTTCATCGAGAACGTAGAGCACACCACTGAGATTGGATCCCAATTGTGCAGCAAGTCGGATCCTCTGCGCCTCGCCTCCTGAAAGGGTTGATGTTGCCCGATCGAGCGCTAGATAGCCGAGTCCAACTCGGTCCATGAAATTGAGCCGCTCAATTATCTCCGGAAGGACTTCCTTGACGATGGCGGTTCCTCTGCGGTCCAGTTTGAGTTCTTGGAGGCATTCCAAGACGTCTTGGGGCGGAAGCTTGAGGAGTTCCGGAAGGCTAATGTTGCGGTCTGACTTGAGATAGAGATAGACAGTGCGACCAATCCGGTTTAGGCGTGCCCCTTCGCATTTGGGACAGAGAGAGCCCGGTTTTACCCTCCGAATTTCAGCGGGAAAGTCCTCACTCTCTGACATCCAGTCAAAAATGCGTCCGTAGCCGCGGCAGGTCGGGCACCATCCCTTCGGGGAATTCCAGGAGAAATTCTTGGGATCCAATTCGGGATAAGACTCGCCCGTCGAGGGATCGGTTTTCTTGCTTGAAAGCCAGGTCGTAATTCTGCCCGTTGAACGCGCTAGAAAACAGGCGCCTTTACCCAGGCGGAGTGCCTCTTCAAGTTTCCCCCGGAGCTGGGAGGGTGGAATCGTTCTCCCTCGTTTCAGTTCTTCGACTACCAGTTCAATATCATGTTCGCGGTAGCGATCGAGTTTCTGAAATTTCGATATCCTGACGAAACGGCCGTCGACTCTGAGACGCTTGAAGCCCTGCCCGGCGGCCCAATCCGCGAGCGGTTGGTGGTGCCCTTTTCGGCTCCGAACAAGAGGAGCACAGAGGTAGATGGGACCGGTTCGAGCGGTCTTGTCTTCTTTCAGAATGCTCTGCAGACGTCTGAAAAGAACGGAAGCAGGCAAGGCAACGAGCGCCTCACCGGTGTGGGGGTTGTGCTGGACTCCGATTCGCGCATAGAGCAATCGAAAATATTGAGCCACCTCGGTTATGGTCGCGACCGTCGATTTGCGTGTGCCTTGGGTTGCCCTTTGTTCGATGGCAACGGTCGGCAGGATCCCGGTGAGCAAGTCGAGGTCGGGTCTCGGTAACTGTTCGACGTACTGTCGTGCGTAGGGCGACATCGATTCCATATAGCGGCGCTGGCCCTCCGCGAAGATAATATCGAATGCGAGAGATGATTTACCTGAACCGGAGATGCCGGTGACAACCGAAACCTTACGATGCGGAATCGATATGGAGAGGTTTCTTAGATTGTTTTCTCTGGCACCGCGAATCTCGAGGCATCCGGTTCTGCTGTTTCGGTCTTCGGTCGGGTCTTCGGCAGCCCGTCTCTCAAGCTTAGCGTATCTCTGCCGATAGGGCTTGGATTCTGCACGAGACGAGCCGGATCCATTCGAAGGACGGGCCATTCGCATTTTCGGCACCGCCCTTAAGTCCGTCTCCTTCTCCCGCTCCAACATTCTTTGGAGGAATCCCGCCGTCGGAATCCACTTCTCTTTCATTTCCTCGGGTGTGCCCTGGAAGATAATCTGACCCCCTCCGTTTCCCGCTTCCGGCCCCATCTCGATAATCCAGTCGGCCGACTTCAGTATATCGAGGTGGTGTTCGATGACGATCAGGCTGTGGCCTAGATCGACCAATCTCTGGAGGGTCTTGATGAGGCACTTGACATCGTGCCTGTGCAGCCCGGTCGTCGGCTCGTCAAGCAGAAGGAGGGAAGGTTTGGCGGGGTCCTCCATTCTCGATACGTATCTGACGAGCTTCAGTCGTTGGGACTCGCCTCCACTGAGGGTGTTGAGGGGCTGGCCGAGAGTGAGATAGCCGAGCCCAACCTCATCCAGCACTTTGAGCCGGTTCCTTATCGATGGTTGATCATCAAAAAAGGTTGCGGCCTCGCTTGCGGTCAGGCCGAGGACATCGGTTATGGTTCGTTCCTTGTACGATATCTCCAGTACTTCCAGCTTGAAACGCCGGCCATCGCACAGGGGACAGGTCACGAAAACGTCCGCCACAAACTGCATTTCGACTCGTTCGTAGCCGAGACCCCGACACTGCTCACACCGACCATCGCCGCCATTAAAGGAGAAGCTGGAGGCGCCCAAACCGGAGGCTCGCGCCTGTTTCGTCTTGGCGAAAAGCTCCCGAATCGAGTTCCATGCATCCGTGTAGAGAGCCGGGTTGGATCGCGGGGTTCGGGTCAACGGGCTCTGATTGACCAGCGCCACTTCTGATAGAGGTAGATCGATTGCGATCTTCGAGATTTTCGCAGGATCTTCGACCGCGACACCCTTTTGAGAGAGTAGGCCCTGATGAATGATGTTGTCGAGGAGCGTGGATTTTCCGGAGCCCGAGACCCCGCTGAGACAGACGAACCTTCCCAAAGGTATGCGGAGCGACAGATTGCGTATATTGTGCTTCCATGCCCTTTGAATGAACAAGCCGGGAGTAAGCTGATCCTGCTTCCTTCCTTTGCCCCGCGCGCCCATTCGGATCGCGCGACGCCTCGCCGGTACTTCGAGTCTCTCTCGATCGGTCAAATAGGCCGCGGTAACCGAGTCCTTCGCCCCCAAGAGGCGAGAGGAATTCCCGTTGAAAATCAGTTGTCCGCCTTCCGATCCGGGTGCCGGACCGAGTTCGATTATGTGGTCAGCCGCTCTGATAATCGATTCATCATGCTCGACCACAACCACGGTGTTTCCCTGTGCGGTGAGCTGCATTAGAATAGCGATGAGCCGGTCTACATCGCGGGAGTGTAGTCCGATTGAGGGCTCGTCGAGGACGAATAGAGTATCGACGAGGGAAGTTCCCAGGCAGGAGGTGAGGTTGACCCTTCCCAATTCTCCGCCGGATAGGGTTCGCGACTGGCGATCCAAAGTAAGATAGCCGAGGCCGACCTGAACCAGGTATTGTAGACGAGTGATGATGGAATCAGCCGCCATATCGGCCTGATGATTTCCGGTACCCCGATGATGCTTCTCAAACAGGGTGAGGAGTTCGCTGATTGGCAATCTGTAGAGTTTGGGTAGGGTGTGGCGGCGCCATCGCCAATTGAGCGCTTCAGATTGAAGTCGAGTTCCTTCGCATGCCGGGCATTCAGTGTAAGCGCGGTAGCGGGAAAGGAATACTCTCACGTGCATCTTGTAAGTGTTCCTTTCGAGCCAATCGAAGAATCTCCTGACGCCGTACCAGGAGTGAAGACGGCTCCTCTTCTTCAGCCGGTAGTCCGGGTCTCCATCGAGAACGAAGGCCTGGACGTCCCTGCTGAGTTCTCGATAAGGCACATTCGTAGGAATCCCTTGTTTCTTACAAGCCCGAACCAGATCGCGCTGGCTCTCGCTGTAAACGGTACCTTGAAATGCCTTGATTAAACCGTCCGAGACACTGAGCGAGTGGTCCGGCATAACGAGCCCGTAATCGATCTCGATAATGCGGCCAAATCCACGGCAGTGGGGACAGGCCCCAATCGGAGAGTTAAAGGAAAACATCGACGGCGTGGGAGAACGGTAGGTCCTGCCAGTGGAAGGAGAATTCAGTCCCTCGGAGAACTGTCCGAGGAGGTTTCCCCGCAGACCAAACAGGAGGACCTGTCCCTGGCCGAACTGGAGGGCGGTGCGACAGCCGTCGACGAATCGCGATTCACCATCTTTGGACAGACGGAGCCGGTCCTGAATCGGAAAGAATCCGTCCTCGGAAGATTCAGCAGGATTGAGATCATCCGATTTCCATACCCGACCGGCGTGGAGTATTCGGGAGAATCCTTGGGCGGTGAGTGATCGAATGATCTCCTCCCACTCAAAATTCTCAGGTTTTCGTACCTCGAAGGCGAGAAGGACGGTTCTGCCCGGCCATGCTGAACGGGCTTTCCCGAATATCGCTTGCGGGTTGTCATCCTCGATTTTCTCTCCGGTCTCCGGATCGTAGAGAGAAGCGACATGACAGAACCACACTTTGAAGTAGTCGCAGAGTTCAGTCATGGTGCCGACCGTGGAGCGGGAGGTCCTTACGGAGCTGCTCTGTTGGATAGCAATTGAGGGCCGGATGTTCTCGATGCCGTCAACATCGGGCCGGTCCAGCATCTCAAGAAACTGGCGCGCATAGGGGCTGAAGGTCTCTACGTAGCGCCGCTGTCCCTCGGCGTGAAGCGTGTCGAAGACCAAGGAGGATTTTCCCGTACCGCTGAGACCTGTGACCACGGTCAGTTTGCCCAGAGGAATATCAACGTCGAAGCCCTTCAGGTTGTTCTGGCGGACTCCCCGGAGACGAATGTGCTCGCTTGATCTTGCTATCATCGGAATCCGCAAGCCTACGATTTCTCTCAGCTTTGTCATCTGATTTCCGAATTTTATAAGAACCGGTATGAGGAATCGAAAAGCCACGCCGAACCGTTCTCGAATTGGTGCCGATTTGCGCGGAATCGACTGAAATCAGAAGACCTTCTACGAAATGAAGAACGTTAGAGTGCTCATCGTCGAAGACGACAGTTCTTCCGCATACACTATACGTAGGATGCTCGCAGACGAGGGTCACGTGGTCGTGGGAGAGGCCACCTCGGGGAAAGAAGCAATAGCTCTTGCGCTGAGTGAGTCGCCCGACATCGTCCTCATGGACATCGGAATTGAGGGTGAATTGGATGGAGTGGAGACAGCCCTCGAGATCCAGAAGACCAACAATGTCCCTATCGTTTATCTCACCGGGCATTCTGAGCCGGAGACGGTTGAGCGCGCGAAAAGATCCAACTCATTCGCTTTCGTCCTGAAACCGTTCACGAAAAGGGAGTTGGCCGTCAGCATCGAGCTCGCCCTGTTCAAGAGCGAGAACGACCGAAAGCTGAAAGAAAGCGAGTACCGACTCTCCAACATCCTCAGAAACATCTCGAGCGGCATCATCAGCACAGATATCGAAGGCGCGATTCAGTATATGAATCCAGTTGCCGAAGTCCTGACTGAAACCAGCTTTGAGCGGGCGGAGGGAAAGATGATCGACGATATTGTTGAGATTCGAGGTCGACAGGTCGGAAACAAGATCGAATCCATCATTCAACATTTCTGCAGCGACCTGGGCCACTCGTCAGACGAGGAACCTTTCCAACTCAGTTCGTTATCCGGAAACGTGCGAATCACGGATCTGACAGGATCGGAAATCTTCGGACCCGACGGTCAGGGCCATGGGTATGTTCTGGTTCTTCATGACGTCACAGAGCAATTTCATGCCCAGAATCACATCCGTATGATGGCAACGGCGATGGAAAGCCTGGAAGATTCGGTGCTCCTGACCGACGTCTGCCTCGAAAATCATGGTCCGCAGATATTAAATGCTAATCGGGGATTCGAACGAACCTTTGGCTGGCAGAAAGAAGAAATAATCGGGAGGTCTCTAGATATTCTTGAGAGTATTAAGAACGAATCGAGTCTGGAAACGGTCGTCGCCCAATGCATCAGGAAGGGCTTCGGTCATAAAGAGGAGCGCCATACCCACCGATTTGAGGGTGAGGACATTCTCACCGAATGGACCATCTCCGTGGTCAATGATGACCATGGCCGACCTTCCCAGCTGGTCTTCATCATACGCGACATGACCCAGGTTCGTATCCTTGAAGAGAGTCTCCGTGAATCGCAGAAGATTGAAGCCGTCGGGTGTCTCGCGGGGGGAATCGCCCACGACTTTAATAATCTTCTCACGGTGATCAATTCGTACTCCGAGCTTCTTTCAATCAAAGTCGAGGAATCCGATCCAAATCACAAGTACGTCCATCAGATTCGGTCGGCGGGAAAGAAAAGTTCCGACCTTGTCTCCCAGCTCATGACCTTCGGTCGACGCGAGGAACCTACCCCGCGCGTTCTCGACCTCGGGGAGGTGACCGAGAGTCTCAGAGAAATGCTCGGTCGCGTCATTCGTGAAGATATTGAACTCGAGACACAATATCAACGTGAGAGATATTCCGCGAAGGCGGACCAAGGTCAGATCGAACAGATCCTGATCAATCTCTGCGTCAACGCCAGCGATGCCATGCCCAAGGGAGGGAAAATAAAGATTGGTGTCGCCGGCCGTGAGATCAAACCTGGAGAACAGTCGAAGAAGTGGGATTTGCCGGCCAGTAGATATGCTTTGCTCTCCGTGGAAGACACTGGGTGTGGAATGGACGAGGCGACTCGGAAAAAGATCTTCGATCCTTTCTTTACCACCAAGGAAGTCGGTAAGGGGACGGGTCTCGGACTCTCTACTGTCTTTGGAATCGTGAGACAGTCGGGTGGTTACATCGAAGTCATCTCGGCCCCGGGGGAGGGTACCCGTTTCGAGATCTACCTCCCCGCCGTGAGCGGATCCACATCCGCACGGGTTGAGGAGACCGAAGAGGCATCCCCTTCCGAAGGTACCGAGAGTGTGTTGGTGGTCGAGGACGACGAGACTTTTTCAGATTGCATGCAGGGGCTCCTGCGAATGCACGGCTACGAGGTCTATTCAGCCGGTGATGGCCGGGAAGCTCTAGATAAGTTTCGAGAGAAGGCCTTCGATTTCAACCTCCTCATCACGGATATTGTGCTCCCGAGAATGTCGGGTCGCGAACTGGCGAGACAGATGGTGGAGATCAATCCCGCCATGAAGGTAATCTTCATGACCGGTTACGACGACGAGATGGACGACCACTTCTTCGGGCCCGATTCGGTACTCCTCGAAAAGCCGTTCTCTCTTAGCCTGATACTCTCAAAAGTTCGCGAGACTCTTGACGGCCTGCTTGTCGCGTCTTGATAGCGTTCGCCCTTTTTCGATAGATTCCTAGGTGATTGCCCCCAGCTAGGAGGCTTTGTGCTTCGATTGCTCTGCAAGTACAAGAGTTCGTCCGACAGAAAACTGAGGTGGTCCGTCAAGGGATTTTTTAAAATAGTACTCATTTTCTGTTTAGAGGGCGTGGCCGTTTAGTTGCTGGAGTCTATGCCATACCGGTGAACCGCGCCTTTGGAGTGATTCGAGGTATCTGTGCTCGTCGTAATTCTGGTTATTTTGCCAGCAGCGAAAGAGAATGCGGGTCCACTTCAGAGCGAGCGCTCGAAGGATGGTTTGGCGGGATTTGCCCTGTTCTTTTTTAATTTGATAGTAGGTGTTGGCCCAGTCGCAGTTTCGGATCGAATGGGCGGCAAATTCAACAAAGCTCTGGCGGACAAAGGTGGGCGCGGACCACCGCCAGGTGACCAGTCGTTTTGCCTGGCTGCTCTTTTTGTGCTGACCGCTGCTGATGGTGACTGGAGCCGAACCATTCCACTGGGTCATGTTCCGGGCCGTTTCGAAACGCGATCGATCGGTCCCAAAGGCGCACAGCAGCCGAGGGCTGAGGGCCTCGCCGGCTCCGGGAAGGCCGCTGAACACAGGGGCATCGGGATGGGTGTGAAAAAGTTCCTTGATACGCTCCTCGTAGGCCTCGATCTGCGGTTGCAGGGCCAAAAGCTGTTTGGCCAGAGTCTGCGCTTTGCGACTGAACGCCTCCAGAGTCGCGGGATCCTCGGTCAAGGCCTCTTCCCGGCCGATCAACTCCAGGCGCTCCTGGATTTTCGCGGCGCTGCGACTGTTATGCTTATAAAAGAACTTTCGCAACCCTTGCGCCGATGCGCTCTTGACCTTCTTAAGCGTCGGCCAGCGTAGAACAAAGCGCAGACACATAGCACTGCCCAAGTCATCGAACAGTTTCAACACCAATGGGTTATACTGCTTCAGACAACTGCACAATTGCTGCTCGAAGCGAGTCGCCTGATCGACGAATCCACGCCGGTCCTCACACAACAGGTTGAGCTCGCGCGTCTCCACACTGTCCGGTCTCAGACACTTCTCAAAGTGCTCGGGATGTTTGAGGAAAAATTCCGCGTGCAATTGCGCATCGACCGGATCGCTCTTGGCCCTGGAAGGATACAATGCCTGTCGATAATCCTTCGCACTGGCCGCATGCACCGGATAGATATCGACAAACTCCAATCCGATCAGAAAATTGATCAACCCGCCACGCTTCTGATCCACCACGATGGCGACGCGCTTTCCCTCACGCCCATACCTTTCTCTCATCTCCACGGCAAAACCATGCAACGCTATCGCATCCTGAGCCACCTGCCGGTGACTCCCTCCTGCCGTTTCCCTCTCGATCATCCAAAGATCATTTTTCTGATCCGCCCAATCGATCCCTATAACCACACTGTATGGATTAGTTTTTTCGCTTTTCTGCATCCCTTTGATCAATTACCTTCCCTTCTGTTTTATTCGTTTTGTGGTTTTCAAAGGCGCTGGATGTCCAGGCGAAGTTCTTATAGTGGATCCTGCTATGAGGATACAAACTGAGGGTTCGTTATCGGTCATCCAGGCAAGCCGTCTACTCGAAATTCTGTCGGAAGTCGTCTCACGACTGCCTCCTAAGTTCGTAGTGGACGGCCGCCTTTGAAAATTAACTCCTCTAGAGAAACAAACTCCTTGCCTCATAGCCAACCCAGCTTCTGCCAAGTTACTCACAATGGGGCCTCGCCGAGTTACTCCTACGGCTCCACTCGGCCCCACTGATGAATAACTTGGAGCTACTATAAGACTCCTAGCAGGAATCTGTCGGCATGGACTTGGTCTAGATTTGCACCCTTCACCGTTGAATCCGAACCTCCGCGATGTTGCGATATTCAAAGTCCGACAGATTCCTAGGCCGGGATTCGTGGAGCAAGGTCTATAGGATTTCCTTGAGGAAGATACGGAATCCGGGGGATCTTGATCTGGAACCTTTGGGACGACTTGTAGAGCAAATGCTTAAAAAGTCTTCCGCTCTCCGTTTCTCCGTCTCTCTCGCTGCAGCAGTATTTATCGCTACTCTGCAAGCGATCGGCGATGACTCGAAATCCGGCTCGAGCTCGATATCCTTTCGACAGGCAGTCCATGACGCGCTCGAAATTGCCTCCATGAATTCGAATTGGGAGGTTATGCGAGGCGTCGGCGAATCCATGCTCCCATTCTTTGGCAACCGTTCCCTTTTGCTTGTCGACCGGACCAGCTTCTCAAGTCTCAAAGTCGGAATGATCGCAGTCTACCGCGACTCTGATGGAGACTTAGTCGCTCACCAGATCTATTCTCAGGAAGAGGGCGGCTTCAGTGCCAAGGGCTTCAATAACTCGCGATCGGATTCAGATCTTCTCACAGGTGAGAACTTCCTTGGAACCGTCTTTGGCGTTGTCACCGCTCCGAGCGGACCTGGGGATGATCAAGCTCACGCGATCTCACGCGATCTTCCCCTTGCATACGGGAATAAGCACTAGGAATCGGTAATACCAGAATTTGCGCACCATCCCACCGGTTTAAAAAATCCACTGCCACCCCACCGAAATGCGCCAGTCGGTCTCCAGCTGTGGCCCGTTTAAGTTTTGGTATATCGGAGCTCCGACTTCAATACCTAGCCGGTTACCCTTCAAGCGGCCTGTGGGGGCAAGAAGCTCAATGCCGAAGAGTAGATCCAAACGTGTACCGCCACGCCGGTCGGGGTCCGCGGTCGGGACCATCGCGGGATTGAGGTCGGGGTCGGCGCCATCGATATTGGCCCAGCTCTGTCCGTCCAGTCGCACTGAGGTACTGAGCCAATTGGCCCAAAGGCGGGTGCCCCAAGCGGAAAAGTCCAAACGATTGCCGAGACGGTAGTCATTATCGTTCTCTCCCAGCCTGATCGTTCCCAGCCCTCTAAGTCCCCAGGACCAGTGCTCCGCAATTCCCAGGAAAGTCACGCCTGTCAGTAGGTCATAGGTTCCGGAGCCCAGTTGCATCGGATATGGCAACTTCTGGTTGGGACCGATCGGGGTATCATCACGCTCGTCAATGGAGCCGGTGGGAAGACTCAGTCCTGCCAGTAGACTGGCTAAGCGACGATTATTCGGTAACCTGTAAAGGATTTGATTTGCCATTACCTTGACATCGGCGAGCCCTTGAGACCGGGTTGTGAAACTTGCCCCCTTGCGGGTCATATTATCCATGGTCAGGAGTTTGAAAGGGGCCATGGCCATCAAGGTCAGATCATCAGAAAAGGCGTACATCAGGGACGACATGTGTGTTTCCATACGCATCTCGGTGGGGGCAACCGGGAAATCTGCCAGCACCGAATCTACGCTCCGGCGGGAGGCGCCGTCGCGGTTTCCCTCCATCACCATTGTCATTGTGCGATACCCCATCATCCGCTCGCCCTTTTTGTGTATATGGCTCTCCAGGATGTTGATGGTGTTTGCCTCTACCCTGAGGTCCAAAAGTTCCTCGAGGCTGAGTTCGGTCAAGTCGTACCGCAGGTCCCGAGATGGCGCCCGATGATTGGCCCACGCCGAAGGGGCGAGGGTGCAGATGAGGTAGAACAGTAAATGCCCAGCTACTCTCAGCGGTGAGTGCGAACGGGAGGTTAAAGACTGAATGTACTGCATGGGAGAATTGCCCATGCTTGCTCTCTCGGAATGGTTCTCAAAGCTAGTAAGCATGGGTCCTTCTGACGGCAGTGAGATCGGAAGATAGTAGAGGTTACTTTAAGAGTAAAAGGGCCTACCAATTAAACGGGGAGAGTCTTGGAGGGTGCATTGGCCGATGGCTAGATCCCCGGATCTCACCTTAAGTGTCCGCCTCAAACTCAAGTGGGTTCAGGTTAGCTCCAGCCGCCGGTTCCACTTCGGAACCGGATCAATCGAGGCTGAAACTTCAACTGAAAGATCCATATCTCAATCTCTGGGAAGTATCGGAAGGTCGCTCTATAACCCGCATGTACATTGAAGTTTCAGGTTAGAGCCGGTTGCGTCTGTTTGCGGTTTCTTGGTTCTCGAGTCTCGTCGGGAGAGGGTGGAGAAAGTTCCAATTCCACAACGGGGAGTTCCAGGGAGAAGGTCGCACCCATGCCTAGGCCTTCGCTGTGAGCCTTGAGGGCGCCTCCCATATCTCTTGCGGCCAGCGCTCCGGTGTGGAGTCCGTATCCATGTCCGTCACTCTTGGTCGTAAATCCGTGAGAAAAGATTCTCGCCAGATTCTCCTTTTCGATTCCACCACCATTGTCTTGAACTTCGACTCGGACATTGCCGGCTTCATTGGAAACAATTCGTATGATTAGCTCTCTATATTTCTGATTCCGCGCTACCAACGAATGTTCCGCATTGCGAACCAGGTTCACCAGAATCTGGAGAACTTTGTGTCGGTCCACGACGACCAGAGGCACCTCTTGGTATCTGCGCGTAATCTCGATTTCATTTCGCTCCAGGGAGAACTTATTCATCTGAAGAACATCGTCTACAAGCTCGTCGACAGAGAGCGGCTCCATAACTCCTGATAGTTTTCCATAACTCTGCTGCATTGCGACGATCTCTTTGACATACTCGACGTTCTTACCAAGCAGGTGCATCTCTTCGATATTCTCAGAGAGTTCGACCAGAAGATGGTCGGTGAGGTCGGAGAAATAGCCGGGAAGCATTCTTCCTTTTGGATCGCTGGAGATAAATCTCGCCAAATCGGGTTCGTTCTTTCGCAGCAGCTCTGAGAGCTTCTTGAGATTCTTGAGCCGGGATTTACGCAGGCGTTCTCTAACCAGATTGTATGAAACGTTGATGCTGTTGAGGACGTTTCCTACGTTGTGAAGGACGCCGGTTGCAACTTCGGCCATCCCTGCTTGGCGCGATGCTAGGATCAACTGTTCGTTAAGTCGTTTTGAGTCTCGTTCTGCACGTTTACGTTCTCGGATTTCGAGACTCAGTTCCCGTGTCCTCTCCTCGACTCTATTTTCTAATTCGTTCTGAGCTTTTTCCAGTGACCGGTCCCTAATTCTCAGTGTCTTTACCGTCTCCTCCAATTCGGTTCGGGAGCTCTTCAGCCTTACGGTCATCTGGTTAAAAGTCTCGGCCAAATCACCGAGCTCATCGTGCGATTGGATACTGATCACTCCTGAGAAGTCACCCTGACCAATCGCCTCCGCTCTCTCTCGCAGAAGATGCAAAGGTCGGATGATCCTGGATATGAGCAACCAGACCGCGAGGGAACTCAGACTGATCCCGAGAATGCTGAAGACGAGAAACATCCGTTGGGTTGTCCGCAACTGCAACAGTGATTCTGTACACGAAATGAGAATCAGATATCCCGGGCCAGAATTGCTTCTTTCGGTTTCGAATGTTCCTTGCTCGCACACAAAGTAATTGTCCTCGGAGACCAGCAGCTCAGCATCAGTGTGATCGGGATCTGGATGTGGATCGGTGTCTTGAGATTTAAGGAGTCCCGCTTCTAGCATGGATTGGCGCCATTGGGAAATTGCTGCCGAAGAGGCGGTTGCCTCACCGTTCTCATAGAATATGATCTCACTTCCGGTGAGACGCTTAAATTCCTCCGCTACCCGGTCTCCAAATTCGCTGGCGATCGTCAGGACGCCGGTGATGTTTCCTCCCACCTCGGTGGGAATAAAGAATAGCTCGTAGAGCCTTTCTTCGATTGAAGCGATTTTGATTCCAGGCTCTCCTTCTTCCATGCTTCGAATCGCGGCCGGGATCGAGGCCGCGATTCCCCCTACATTCAAATCATCGTCGATACTGTTGAATCCGATGACTTCCTCTTGAGGTGAGGTGAACATCATCATTTCGGCGCCGTACTGCTCGATTAGATCGTTGAGCAGGACGTCGATAGTCTTCGGATCTGCGAGTTGGAAAACGGCTTTGAACCGAGGTTCCAAAGTAACCCCGTGATATCGTAGAAGGAGATTTTTGGCTCGATAGTCTCTAGTGTCCTTGAACACGGCGTGGGCCGATTGCAGAGTTTTTTCCGCTTGGCTTCTGACGAGGAGGGTAAAGTGCCGATTCATCACCGAGACAATTGCGATGACCAGCGCTACCATCACAGGGACGACAGACAGAAGCACCTTTGTCTGGAACGTGGAGCGGCCAGTTCTGATGGCCTCGAGCTTGAACATCGCCTCTCAGTAGGTCGGCAGATTTTTGACCCCCAGAGTGAAGTCGACTTCGAGGACTTCATTCTCTGCGAGCGTGATCTCTTTTACCTGGCTGGGAAGACGCTGATGCCAGGCCCGTATTCGGTAGGAACCCGCTGGTACATTCTGTATAATATAGCCGCCCTTTGAGCTTGTGCTGGCAAAGTGCCGGCTCTCAAGGACGAGGATGATGCACTGCATATCTTTGTGAATGGAACAGAAGACGTCCACTCGTCCGGGTTTGTCAAAGGTCAGTCGCTTGGATTCCTTCTTGTAAAGCCCCAAGTCGAATTGCTTCGGCTCGGAGTAGGAAAATACGTTATGGTAAATGTCATCGCGATTGGGCCATTCGATTTCGGTCCCTACGGCGATCGGTAGAATGTAGGGCTTGAACATCGCATCCTCCTGTATAACGACTTGGGCCGACTTTTTGGAGGGCTTCAGTTCTTCGCCGGTAGGGAGTTCGATATAGACAATGAAGTCATTGAGCTGCGCGTAGTCGACACGTTCAACAAACTTGAATTTCCGGCTCCCGTATTTCCCACCGGAGACCTGCTCCTCCACGTCCGCCTTCCCTTCGGCGCGGACCGTGCCTTTTATGGTTGCAGAAATACCGACCGAGGGAGCGATGAATCCCACGGCGAATAGACTGAGGAGAGCTCGGAAACTGTACCTCGAGGGCTCAGAATCCAAACGCCATCTCCATTCCGAATAAATTCTCCTGATCACGAACTTTCCCTCCAGGTTCTTCTCCTTCGCTGAAACTGTACTCCAGTTTCAACCTGATATTCTGGTTCAAGTGATAACCGAGACCAAGAGAAAGAGCCCACAGGTCTTCGGTTAGAATGGCAGAGTTGCCGTTTGCAACGAGAGGGAAGCCACCACCCGCGCCAATCTGGCTGAATCGCGCCGCCCCGTAGAGCTTGTCCGTTATATCGCGCTTTCCTTCTATGTGGTAATAGTAGACCTCTCGGTGATTGTCGGCTGAAATGTCATTATCATCGTACCAGATATACCCGCCGGCCGCCCTCAAATAGGCATTCTTCCAATGGAGATTCAAATCTCCCTCAACCAGATTGACATGAAACTGTGTAGTCGTTTTCTTCGAACCGAGGAACCGGAACCAGTCGTTGCCAAACCACAACTCGGTCTTCTTGTCTTCCTCTACGTCGGTGTCGCCGGTTCGCATGGCACTAACGCTCATGTGTAACCATCTCGTGGGATCGTAGCCGAATCGGGCGGTGATGGATTTGTCCGCGGTGAAATCTCTGAGCGTTGGATGGCCCCCACTCTGTAGGGCCACAACGTACTGGAGGTTCTTCGAAGTGCCGTAAATTTCGATCCCTTCATCGACTCCCCAGAAATCATTAAGGGAATGGGTAATGAGCGCGTTATCAAATGCATCTCTGGTTAGATATTCCTCGCCGAATGGGATATCGAATCGGCCGAATCGGACGTTCAGGAGCCCGTCCTGGTTCCAGATTCTTGAGACATTCTCGAAATCCACGTAGAGCTCGCCGACCCTGAGATCCTTATTACTGCTCTCCCGGAGAGCGATATCGAGTTCTGCAAATAGGTACATGCTCTCTCGAAGTCTTGCGTCGAGGAAGAGTTTTGCTTCATCAATTCGAAACTCCGAGTTGGGAAAAGCACCGTCGCTTTCCTGGCTGATGAAAAGGACGCCCCCTTGTCCTCCAATAATTACATTTTTTTGAGCTGGAGATTGCCAGCCTACGTCGGGAGGCGCAGAAAACTGTTCGACGTAGCTGGTTTCCGTAGTGCTCGATTGAATCTGTTCCAGTTGCTTTCCCTGAAGATCGTCAACTTTCTTCGTCAGTTCCTCGAGACGTGCATCCTGACGGCGCAGATGGTTTCGTAGTTGCTCGTTTTCCTCAATGAGCCGCTCCACGATAAGCGGATCAAAGCCCGACTCGTTTGCTTTGAGCGAACTTCCGAATCCAAGGAGAAGGGCAGGTATACACGCGGCAGCTAGGGATCGAATGTCGAATGTCTTCATCGATATACGAAATAAATCGTTAAGGCGTTGGGATTGTTTATCGGTTGGCCTCGGGGAATCTTTAAGAGAACGATATCCCAGTATTGGGTACCGCTTGAGCCTCTCGCAGCTCTCCCTCCAGCACTCTGATCCGGCTCTTCAGCTGCTCGATTGCGATCCTATAGTTCTGTTTCATCTTCCACTTTTCGGTCATTGCGGCCGCCAGTTGGTGCACTTCGATATTGTCGAATGGTTTCTTCAGAATGAGGAGCTGATCTGTCTTCCCGAGGCGTTCGATTATGGTCTCCCAGGAATTGTCCGAGTAGGCGGTACAGATCACTATCTGAAGATCGGGGTCCGCTTCCCAGAGATGCTCAATCGTCTCCAGGCCATCCCATCCCGGAGGCATCCGCATGTCGACGAAAGCGAGCGCATAGGGTCGGGCGGATTCGAGCGACGACCTGACCATCTCGAGACCTTCGCGACCCTGGAAGGCGGAGTCGATTTCGAAGTCTGTCTTGATTAATGGATCAAGTGAATCCCCGAAGAGAATGGATTCCGCCTCTTCCATTGATTTATTATCCGGCTGAGAAGGGCTGAGGATTTTTCTAAAGTCCTCGTGAATCGCCGAGTTGTCGTCGATCAGGAGAATTCTCTCATTGTGATGGTTGTCCAGAGGGTTCATGTGCGGATGGCTTCGTGTTTGATTCCAATCGGTAACTCCAAAGTAAAAGTCGCTCCGCAGCCCAGACCCTCGCTATCTGCGGTGAGAGATCCGCCCATTTCGCTGGCGGCGTTGGCGCTGCTGTGCAGGCCGAATCCGTGACCGTTGGATTTCGTTGTATAGCCGTGGGAAAAAATCTCGGTCAGTTTCTCGCTTTCGATTCCGATGCCATTGTCACTTACGCAGATCAGCGCGAATTCGCCGCCGTTCCTTCCAATTTCGATTGTTAGCCGACGGCCGTTTTCTCCCCTCTCATCCAAGGCATGTTTCGCATTGTTAATCAGATTTATTAGAATTTGCAGAACCTTGTGCTTGTTTACCGGGATCGGAGGTAGGGGTTCAAAGTTTCTATCTATTTCCACATGGTGTCGTTTGAGGGCATCGATACTGATCCGTATTGCATCCTCCACGATTTCGTCCACCGACAATGTCTCGAGGGCGCCGGATACCTTCGCATAGCTCTGTTGCCGCGCGATGATGTCTTTGATGTGATCGACATTCTTGGTCAGAGATTCAAGTTCTCCGAGAATCTGGGTCCGCTCTTCTCTGACGTGGTCGGAGAGGGACGAGAGGTAGGCGGGAAGAGTCTGGCCCCGACGGTCATTCATCATGAAGCCACCGAGGTCGGACTCGTTCTCATGCAGGAGAGTGGCGATTCTGCTCAGATTGGCAGTCTTTGAAGAGCGTAGGCGCTCCGCAATCAAAGTGGAAGAGACATTGACGCTATTGAGGACATTTCCCACGTCATGCAGAACCCCGGTTGCCACTTCGGCCATGCCCGCTTGGCGGGAGGCGTCGATCACCTGCCGATGGAGCTTCTCCAACTCCGCTTCCGCCCGCTTGCGTTCGGTCATGTCGTAAATAGAGACGATTACCTTCGACCAAGTGTCCTCGAAACCTGGAGGGATGGAGAGCCGTAGAAAGCTGTGCAGGCTCTCACCCTCAAACGTCTGTCCGAAAACTTTGCCTTCAGCAAGGGTGGCCAACTCATCTTGAATCACTCCCAATGATTGATCGGTGATGATCGTGCCGAATCCACTCACGAATGCTCTTTTGTCTTCGGTTCGGTAAAGTTCGAGCGTCGCTTGGTTGACGTCTAGAATGCGGACCAAGCCGAGGCACTTGCGGGCTTTCACGGGATGATCCTGAAAATAGCGTCGAATGTCCGAAGTTTCCGAAGACTCGAGATCCCGGATGAAGCTCCTGACCCCCGAGAAATCTGCTTCAAGCAGGGGAATCGGCGAATCTTCGAAGATTGTACGGTAGCGATCGCCGCTCTCACGCAGGGCCTCCTCGATCTGGCGGCGTTCCTCATTTTCCTCTTCCAGATTGTCTTTCTGTTCCGCCAGATCGTCATTTGCCTCAGCCAATTGCTTGGAGGCGTGTTTTAATCGACCTACCACAACAGCCACAGAAAAGATCCCGATCCCACAGAGAGTGGCAACAAGCCCGATCGTGCCTTTGAGGTCCGAAGCGGTTTTGGAGGTGACATTATCCACGGGATGAACAATCTCGAGGACGCCTCTAAGATCACCTGCTTTCCAGTCCATTTTCGGAGTGTCCGGATGTGTATTGTGACAGTCGACACAGCTTGGGCGCATCCGATCGGCGGTGGCGTATCGTAGAGCTCTGCGTCCCTTGTATTCCTCGAATCGATAGAAGGGTTTTTCCGGTTCTGCCGAAAGTTGCCTCCACGCTTCTTTCGCGAAATTGTCCCGCAATCCGCCGGTTTCCTTCCTCCAGGGAAATGGGTAGGGGCTGTAGAGTCGGGTCTCGGCGCCGGACCGGTGCTTGCCGATATTTTTACCGAGCTCCATGCTCAACGTAGCCGGGAGCGGGATGGCCTTCGCCTTTTCCTTGTAATCGTGGGAAATTTCAATCGATTGGTCACGAACCCGCTCGACCACCTCGGAGGTGTAGATCGATCTAAACTCGGCCAGGGCCTGCGAGTAGAGAGAGGCGCTTTCGGTCGCGGATGCCTCGATCATTCTATTCTGTAGATTGTGGAAGTGCCAGACGATCCAGCTCGCCGCCAGCAGCGTTGATAGGAAGAGGACAAACAAAGAATGCTCCATGAGGAGTTGTTTCAGTCTGTTCATCTTCAGACCTGGTCTTCCTGGATCGGCAGTTCGAGGGTGAAAGTGGCCCCACAACCGACCCCATCGCTGTATGCTGATAGAGCCCCGTTCATCTCCCGCGCCGCATTGGCGCCGCTGTGCAGGCCAAAGCCGTGTCCGTCCTTTCGCGTAGTAAAACCGTGGGAAAATACACGAGCGAGGTTTTCCGGCGCGATGCCGACTCCGTTATCCTGCACCGTTATCTTCGCACGACTGTTATCGTTTCGACCAACACCAAGGACGATCTTTTTTTCCTCGTGTCCATTGTCGCTGACCGCGTATTTGCTGTTTTGCATCAGATTCACGAGAATCTGAAGAACCTTGTGCTTGTCGACGAGGACCGGAGGCGTGGATTCGAATTCTCGAATTATCTCGATACCGTGACGTTCGAATCCGGCCACATTGATGGCAAAGGCATCCTCAATCAGGTCGACAATGTCATGTTTTTCTACCAGACCGGAGAGATTTGCGTAGTTCTGCTGCATCGAGACAACGTCCTTGATGTGCTCGACGTTCTTCCTCAACTGATCCAGCTCCTTGGTTAGGTCTTCTCGCTCCTTCAGAATACAGTCTGAAAGATCACGAATATATCCAGGTAACTTCCTTCCCTTTGGATCGGTCGTCAGAAAGGAGCCCAGGTCGCGTTCGTTCTCTTCGATCAGAGAGGCTACCTTGGAAAGGTTAACTCCTCTCGAATTGTTAATTGCATCCGAGACCAGGCTGGCGGACACGTTTACGCTGTTAAGCACATTTCCGACATTGTGCAACACACCGGTGGCAACCTCCGCCATTCCTGCCTGACGCGAAGCCTCCAGTAGTCTCAGGTGGACATCTTCGAGCTCCCGCTCCGCCTCCTTCCGAGACGTAATATCTACAACGGAAAGGAAGACTTTCTCCCATGACTCCTCGTAACCCGGGGGAATGGAGAGATCGGTGAGAGTATGAAACTGCTCACCATCGAGAGTGAGTCCGACAAACTCGGATTGAAACCGAAGCTCACCGGAGGCGAAGTTGACGAGCTCATCCTGAAGGATTTCAGTGGAATCTTCACCGATGAGGCGGTCGATGCCTTGAAAGAGGGCCTCTTTGCTTTCCGCCTTGTGCAGATCCAGGGTCGCCTGGTTGACATCGACGATCTTGATCATAGTGGCGAAGTTACTGACGACTTCGGGATGCTCTCTAAAGTAGGACTCGAAGTCAGAGACTCCTGTAGATCGAAGTCGGTCAATTTCCTTCTTAACTTCGGAAAAGTCCTCCTCCCACAGGGAGACGGGACACCCCTGAAAGAAACTTCGATACTTTTCTTCGCTGTTTCGGACAGCGTGGTCCTGCTCCTCGATCCGTTCCAACATTCGATTGAAAGCATCCGTGTAGAGCCCGATTTCGTCGTTTTGCCGCCTGGTCGCCCGGACCGAATAGTCTCTCTCCTCCGCGATCTGTTTGGCCGTTTCGGCGAGATCCTGGATCGGTTTGGTGATCACCCTCTGCAGTCGGGCGGAGAGGGCAGTGACGAGCGCGATGGAGAGAGCAAGAACGAACCCTGAGATGAGGAGGTCGAGCTTGAGGACTTTTAGCAGGACGGCTCTCTGATCGGATACCAGGAGGAGCGTGCCAATCTGTTCCCGATCGAGAATGATTGGTTCCGAATGGGTAAGAAATCGTTCCGTGATGCCACCTTCATTCGATCCCAGATCCCGCAATTCGCTGTCTGAGAAATCCAGCCCGTAGCGCGCAAAAGAGGCTCCATTTTTCAGCCGGATGGAGGCGGAGAGAACAGAGGGTTTGGCCTCCAGCGCATCGAGGATCTCCACTGCCGCCACCCTGTCATTGAATGTGAGAGCGGCAGTTACATTGTTGGCGACAATCTTGCCTATTGCGGCGAGGTCACGGGCGTAGTTCTGCTTGAAGGTGAAGATCTGAAAGGCGAAAAGGGCCAATGAGGCGACACTCAGGCCAAGACCGCTGGTCAGCAGGACGATAAGAGTGATCTTCCGCCGGATAGGCGTGTTCTGGAACAGACTCACGGCGATCCCCTTACTTTGTCCTTGGTCTCCGTTGCCACGACGGAGGCGACACGCAGCAGTTTCGAACTGATATTCAGACCGGCTCCCCTTGCCGCCTTCGGATTGATTTCAAAGCTGATGTGGTCGTCGTGGGAGACGAAATTGATCATCCCTCCTCGACGAGCGAAGTCGTCGATATCGCTTACCGAAAGAATGCTGAGGCCTTTAAGGTGGTCCAGGGTGACATCGAGCGTCGTCTCGGTAGAGCGGCTGACGAATACCATGTGGCAGTCTCCGATTTCGTCGCGATTTCTGATTCGCCTGATTTCGAATCTGCGGCCACTGATCGCTTTGCCGCGCACCGTTTTATCCAGAATTTCGCCGAACGGATCGTCGCCGAGTAATCCAATAGTGAGGACATTATCGGAATCGGAAAAGGAGTCCTCCGGCCATTCGACGAACTTGGCAAAGTTGTAGAGAAAAGCCGCTTTTAATTGATACTCACTGATGACCTGCGATTCCGAGCCAAGAGTGCCTCCAAACGTCAGAAAAAGGACGACTGCGGTAGCTCGCCACTTTCGGAGAACTGTCATCTCATGCAGTTTTCGCTTAACCCTCTTTCGGAGAGTTCAGAACCGCAGGGTGACTTTTCCGTGAATACTGCGTTCGACTTCCGTGGCCTGAATGGAAAAGAATCGACCTGGAAATTCGGCGTGTGCCCCGTGCAGGAGATTCTGGCCGACAATTGCAAGTTCGAAAGTTTTATTGGGCCTCCAGCCCAGGCGGAGGTCCAGCTCAGTATACCTGTCGATGATCAGGTTAGGTAGAGGCTGTCCCAAATCCGAGAGGATTTGGGTGGAAGCCTGATACCGATATCAATCTTCGTCACGTTATGTAGACCACGACATGCCTTCCGTCCTCGGTAGCTTACCTTTTATCCGTTATGCACCTTTCCAGCACCCTTCCTCTCGCTTTGAGTCGATAGTTCTCCCAAGGAAGCGCCTCTGACTCGATTCTTGGATCCCTATGCCGCCTGCGTTGCCTCTTTCTCATGTTCTTGCGCAAGTCTCTGCGCGATTTTCCATAGATTGTGGGACAGAACCGACCAGGCCACGCTAAGGTTACGGTTGTCAAAGCCTTTGCTGCGTATCTTGCCCCCGTGCCATCGGTTCTTGAGCACTCCGATCCGGCCTTCGGTGCTCCCTCGTCGTCGCTGCAACCGGACAAAGCGCGGCTCCTCCATCCGCTCCTTGAGCTCTTGTGGATTGCGGGGCGTAAGGGCGTCAAAAATCCCCTCTGCCTGGAGCCGCTTGCTGGCCGCCTTCGAGGCATAGCCCCGATCCCCACTGATCGCTTCGATCTTCTCCTCTAAAGCGAAGCCCTTTTGCCTCTCCAGACTTTCCCAAAGCTGCTTCAATTCGCTCGGGGCCTGCCCCCCCATACAGTTTCCAGTCCAACAGATATCCCTCTGCGCTCTCGCATAAATAAAGGGTGTTGCCAAACTCCACCTCCCGATCTGCCTTGCCTCGCACGATGACGTCAATCTCAGGTTCGTAGGCGCTCAGGATCTTCTCCTCATTCTTCACCTGCCGCCCCCCTATGATCCGTTCGTGCGCCTGTTTCATGACCTGCGGTATCTGCTCTAACATACCATCCATTCGCTCGATGATTCGGCTCGCCTTCTTCTCGGTGTAATCGCTTTGCATCCACATAGCTTCCAATAAGTCACGGTGGCGAAGGGCATGGCCCTCAATCTTCTTGAGCAATAGCTTCATCCGCCGCAGGATCCCTTTACGCGCTTTGCCCGCCTCCCGGCGCCGACGCGCATGCGTCATCTCCAGGCACCGTTTGTTCATCTCCCGAGCCAATCCCTTTGCTCCCTGGGGCATGCGCTGTTTCATTCCCGCCTGCCGGATCAGACTGATCGCCTTGAGCAGCGTTGCTCCCACATCCTTGAGCAAGACCCAGTCCACGGGCCAGTGGATGTTCGCTTCCAGGCAAGTGGCGTCGATCAGGCATTCCCTCGTATCGATCGGCTTCTCTAATCCTGCCTCACCACAATGTTCAGCATTGCCCACCACCTCGGTCATCCTTGCATGCAGCTGTCTCAGATACGCTTCGTCGAAGAATTTCGAATCCCGTTCCAGACTGCTCTTCGATATTTTCCGGATCCCGTCTACCTCACGCACCCGGCAAAAATTAGCCAGAAGCTCACTGCGTCCCAACTCCTGCGACAGACAACGAAAGGATATCCCTCCGAGTAAATGACGCACCACCTCCACCCGCAGCGCTTTTATCGCTCTTAGAGCGCGTCGCTCCCGATCCTTCCCTCCCGCTTCATCCCATCCTTCCAAGGCTTTTACGATCGCCTCCCTTTCCAGCGAGGAGTCGATCAAAACCCGGTCAATCCGCTCCATTGTTTCCAGAAACACGGTGTAGTCTTTGCATCGAATGACTGGAGTTAGGGCTGGACGCAGGAAGCTTTGTACGGCAATATTTTTCATGAGAAGGGCGTGCTTTGTATTTGACTAACGCAAGCATAAGCGCCCTTTTTCGCCGGATCGAGCTTTTTGCAGCTCTATCCGGCCTTTTTTTTGCCCATAACTCATTAAAAATCAATTGTTTCCACCACTGGGACGGGCTCTAGGTAGTGTTGATACGTATCGAAGGCCGGCGTAGAACTTCATCCGTTTGGGAAGGTCGACGTAGGAGCGTAGGGAAAACTGGTGTTCCGGGCTCTCGCCTTCCGTTTGCGTCGCGTCAGGGCTCATGTCATTGGAAGGACTGTTCAGAACAATTTCCAGGTATGAATAGTTCGCTTGGATACGCCAACGGTCGGTTGCCTGCCAGGTTCCGGTCAGCTCCACGCCGTGGGTGTGACCGGACATATTGTTGGCGAATGTCAATGGCAGGACAACATGGGGGAGGGGAACAAAGTTCACGAGCGGGGAAGAAGCGTTTATTCCCCGCAGGCTCTGGTACCGATTGTAGAATCCCGCTAAGTCAATTGTGACCCTGCTTCCCGGTTGAAGGCGATAACCCAATTCATAGGCATTCAAGACCTCCGAGCCGAAGTCCGTATCTCCCTCAATCGTTAGTAAGGTAGCAAGGGGATTGAATGGAGAGGGAGGGATCACACTCGTAATCAGGCGGGCATCGTGCTCGGCTCGGGAGGCTGTTCGGACCGCCCGGGAGGCAGAAGCCCAGAATGTGTGGCCTTCTTTAAGGGTCCAGCTGAAGCGACCACTTGGCTGGATCTCATATCCGGTAAAGTCGTTGTGTTCCAGCTTTGTGCCAATGGTGAGGGCGAGACGCTCCGGAATGATCGTAATCTCGTCCTGGACAAATGCGTTTGCCAGATCGAGGCCTCTCGCGTCTCGAAGACTTTGCACGCCGTAACTGTCCCGCAAACGGTCTTTGGAATGGCGGTAGCCTCCACCCCAGACGATTTCGTGCCTTTTTCCAGCTTGGAAACGATGTTGGAAGTCGATATCGAAAGTATCGCGCTCCTCCCCAACAACGAGCATATCGCGGGTGGTATGATCGAAATAAAACTGGAGGGTCAGGTCGGATTCGGACGAGAATCGGTGCCCCCATCGTCCCAGAATGTTCCCACCCGAAACATCAAATGTCTCAGGAATCTCGGCAGTATAGGGAGGCAGTAGGGAAAACTGGGGCGTAACCTGTCTTCCATTACCCTTGTAATAGTCTCCTTGGAGAGTCAATCGGTCGGATTCTCCCGGATTCCAATCAAGACGGAAACCCCCTTGTCCAAACTCACGCGCGTCGTGGGCTGTTCCTCCCGAAGCCAGACGGGATCCGTCCCGTTCAAAGTATTTGCCATATACGCGAAAGTGAAGTTCCGGACGGAGCTTCCCACCGTATCGGAAGCTTGCGAAGATCCTTTCTTCACCGCCGCCTCCGGCGCTTGCAAGCAATCCTTGGGTGTCGCGCGCGCTCTTGGTCAGTATATTGATTACCCCGTTGACCGCGTTAGCGCCCCAGAGAGTGGCACCGGGTCCGCGAATCACTTCGATGCGGTCAATATCCTCGAGAAGTGTATCTTGGACGTCCCAATAGACGCCGGAAAAGAGAGGGGTATATACGCTTCGCCCATCCATCATGACGAGGAGCTTGTTGGCAAACTGGTCGTTAAATCCCCTCGCACTGATGGCCCAGATGCTCTTGCTCACACGCGCGACGTTGAGACCCGGACTCATGCGCAGCGCTTCTGGAAGGCTCGTAGCACCGGAGCGGGCGATCTCCTTATCCGTGATGACGAAGATTGCTGCGGGTGCCTGAGATAGCTTCTGAGATTTCTTCGAGACCGAGGTGACGCGGATGTTTGTCAGCTCTTCCAAGCTCAATTCTGTTAGGTCCGTGAATGAGTCTGAGCGTATATCCGATCGTGCCTCGAGCTGGATTTCTCCTCCCCATAGCATGAAAGCGGCGAGGGAAGCGGTCAGGCTCCGAGCCGAGAAGGCGGACAGATTCGGTCCATAAGTGCTTCGGATCAGTTTCTGTTTCATTGCATTTCTGCGGATTGCGGTATTCGCTAAGAGTTTGGACCACATCATTTTCCAGTTGTCATATCGACGACCAACCGTGAAACCTTTAGGAGCGGTTTATCGGTCCGAACCGGCTACTTATGAATTTCTTCAGACCGGTGTAGATCCCTGCCGAAGTCAGAGTTTAAGCGGTCAGATGGGAACTAGCGGGCTGCATCTCGGTCGAACCCTACGTCTGTTACGGTGGAATCCGAATCATCGAGGTAGACAGTAACGCCGGTCCGATAGCGTCCGGTTGGGAAATTTTGTCCTTATGGGGTTGATTTCGAATCCGCGACCTGCCAGTTTCAGTCGCAAGTGGGCCCTCTAGCGTTGGTCTGGCACGAAAAGGTCACAAACTAGTGTGTCAAATGTCCGATCTAGGGAAACCAAACGACTCCATTCTTCGATTCTTTGTAGAGGAGATATTTTATGAAGTTACTTTTGATTAATCCTAAATTCCCCGAGAGTTTTTGGTCTTACAAATTTGCCATTGAAAGGGTTCTTTCCGGTAAGAGGTACTTGAACCCGCCATTGGGCCTCGCCACTCTTGCGGCCCTTTCTCCGGAAGATTGGGAGGTGGAAATCATCGATGAAAACATCGAGTCGATACCACTTAATCCGGAAGCCGACATCGTCGGAGTTTGCGGGATGGGGGTGCAGTTCAAGCGTCAACAGGCGCTCCTCACATTCTACCGTAGACAGGGTTATTACGTGGTCGCTGGGGGGAGCTACGCCTCCCTCTGCCCAGAGGAATATGAGACCTTGGCCGATTCCGTTGTGGCCGGTGAGTGTGAGTACATCTGGCCGAAGTTCTGTCACGATTTCGTGGAAGGGAATGCGGAACAACTCTATCACGAAACCGGTACGGTCAGTCTTCACGATTGCCCCGTCCCCCGATTCGACCTCCTCAAGTTGGATAAATACAGTTCGGTGAGTCTTCAGTTTTCCAGGGGCTGCCCCTTTCGCTGTGAATTCTGCGACATCATTGTCATGTTCGGCCGCAAGCCGCGAACCAAGACCCACGAACAGGTAGGGAGAGAGTTGGACGAACTGAGAAAGCATAAGGTGAAGAGCGCCTTCTTCGTCGATGATAATCTGATTGGAAACAAGAAGGAGGCGAAGTCCCTCTTGAGGTTCCTCGTCGATTACCAGAAAAAACACAACTACACGTTCAGTTTCGGGACCGAGGCCTCCATGAACATGGCCATTGATGACAAACTCTTGGGCCTCTTTCGCGAAGCCAATTTCGAGTGGGTTTTCATAGGGATTGAATCTCCCGATGAGGAGAGCCTGAAGGAGACATTGAAATTCCAGAATGTCGGGAGGGATATGATAGAATCGATTCGGCATATCTACTCCTATGGAATCGAGATACTGGGGGGCTTTATCGTCGGGTTCGACAATGATACGGTAGATACATTCGAGCGACAGTTTCAATTTATCATGAAATCGGGGATACAGTCAGCCATGATTGGCCTCCTCGTAGCTTTGCCCAAGACGCCCCTCCATAAGAGACTGAAGGCGGAGGGCAGGTTGGTGGCTGATGCCAATTCGGTGGACAACACGAAACTGGCGACCAACATTATCCCGAAGAACATGACCTGCGATGAGTTGGTTGACGGCTACCATGCTTTGTACCGTCGCCTGCTCGAGGACCGGAATATTGCGCAACGGGTGAAAAACAAGCTTCGGTATCTGAAGAGCCCTCATTATCGCGGCGAGGATTTCACATTCACTGAAGTGCTGAAAGCGGTACGGGGTTTTGCCTTACAGGGCATTTTGCCGGGAGGATTTAACCGCCTCTTCCAATTTGTCCGCTCGATTCCGCTTACCCGGCCCTGGCTCGTTCCTCTCGTCATTAAAGAGTGGACGATCGCGCTCTCAATGAGGGACTACATGGATCGTCACTTTGTTGAATACGACGAGCCCGTCAGTCGGGGGATTCGTGACTTTGTCGAAAAATTCGAAACCGCCTTCCAGCGCTACCTGCACCAAGGAGCCTTGGAGTTGTCCCTGGGACAGCTGAAAGACGCCTCGGCTAATTTCTCGATATCGATAAAAGGATGGCTGGGAAGTGACTTTTTCATCGAAGGAGGAAGAAAATTGGAGAAATTCCTCAGTCAAACAACAGCTTCGCTCACTCTGAGAATCGAGGAATTTTCAGAGATAAAGGAAACGCAGTTGGAAAAGCTGCTGCAGCGGCTCTCGCGCTACGGCGATCGGATCGACATTGCCGTCCACGAGAGTTTGAGAGACAGGTTTGTGATCGATTCTTCGGTCTTCAATCTGATTCTGGAGACGAAGGCATCCTAGATAGGAATCTGACGGTCTTACTTTCTGTACTTTTCGGTCCCACTCAGCAGAATCTGCCCTCGACGTGCCTCCGTGAAATGCGGGGGGTTGAACGACCGACATCTTCCTATCTAAACAGCTCCAAAAACCGATCCTCATACAGAGTATAAAGATCCCACCGATCCAATTCATTCTTTAATTCGGCTGCCTTCTTCCTCGATCCTTGCCTCGATTCCTGGCTTCGCACTTGGACAAAGAGATTCTCGATCTTTTCCATGACATACTCGGGCACCTTGTCCTCCTCTATCCTTTTCCATTCCTCTCCCAGTTCCTCCTGCTTCTGTTCGGAGAAGATCATCTGAATCTGTCCTTCAATCTTCTCCATTGGTTGTTCCATCTGTTCGACAGCTCTATCGATCTCAGTTTGATCGATATTGAGAGTCAGGAGATTGTCCAGCGACTGGATCAGAGCCCGTGATGCTTTGGGATTGGGCAGTTGCATCGCCCATGCCGGTATAGTCGCCATGAGGCAGGCGGCCTTGATATTCCGCAGTCCTGCGAAACCGAGAAGGAGGCCGTTCATTCCCGAAATTTTGCCTTTAGGTAGGATTTTTACATCTTTCTCAACTAGGAAATCTCTCAACTCTTTGTCATTCGCCACTCCCTGGACCTTAACCTGCTCTTTGTGGCTGACGGGCATTGCGAAGGCGGCCCCAGTGTAGATCGTGTCCACTTTCAGTGCCTCAGCCAGGTCGAGGATCTGTCCCATTAGTGTCACCCCTCCGGAGCCGTGTATTTGGGTGTCGCTCTCAAAAAAGACCAGGTTCGGCTCTTTGGAAAAGTAGAATGAATTCGCCGGCAACTCCGGAAATTCGACCAGGCCGTCCGCAACCACGACCGCATCTGGGGTCACATATTCACTGGTGTCGATTTCGCCGAAGGGTTCGGCCTTCAATTTTCGGCGGATGTAACTGATCCCACCAAGGCCCACATTTCCCATTCCGTGCCAACCGGCAATCAGCGCCGGTCCACTTATATGTCGGGTAATATCGCTGTTCAGAGTTAGTTTCATATCTGTAGTAACCGTAGTATTGAGACTACCGCACACTATTGAGGTTTCAAACTATATACCAGATCCAGAGCCCATTGTCGCGCTTTGAATCGTTCGGATTTCGACGCCGTCGTTCAATTTTGGACTTTTAATCGCTGCGACTTTAGGTGATCCTAAGGCCAAGGATGCCCGTTGGGATAGGTGCTTGGCTTATTTTCGGACAGTAACAAGAAGGGAAACTCATGGACGAAAAGAACTTGGAGGCCACCGCAAATTCGCTCGTTCGGGATGGGACCGGAATTCTCGCAGCGGACGAGAGTCATGGGACGATCAAGAAGCGATTCGACAGCATCGGTATTGCGTCCACTGAGGATACACGGCGGTCCTACCGCGAAATGCTTCTCACTGCGGACGGGCTAGAGGACTATATCAGCGGCGTCATACTGTATGATGAAACCCTACGCCAGTCCACAGGTGACGGTACTGCCTTTTCCGATCTGCTCTCGGGCAAGGGAATCATACCGGGGATCAAAGCGGATATCGGGCTAAAACCAATGGCACTCCACCCTGGCGAGCTCGTCACTGAGGGTTTGGATGGCCTTTACGAAAGAGTAAGCGAGTATTCAACATTGGGCGCGAGATTTGCAAAGTGGCGGGCCGTAGTTACGATTGGTGAAGGCATCCCCTCGCGCCGCTGTATTGAAAACAATGCTCATGCTCTCGCTCAATACTCTGCCATTTGCCAGGAGGCTGGGGTTGTCCCCATTGTGGAGCCTGAAGTACTGATGTCTGGCAATCATACAATCGAGAGCTGCGAGGCGGTGACAACGGATACCCTGGGGAGCGTATTTTCGGCGCTGCAGGCACACCGAGTTCATCTGGAAGGCGTTCTGCTCAAAGCGAGTATGGTGCTCCCGGGTGATAAATGTCCAGATCAGCGTTCGGTAGAGGAGGTGGCAGAGGCGACGGTGCGCTGTCTTCGGCGAACCGTGCCGGGGGCGATTCCAGGAGTGGTTTTCCTCTCCGGCGGGCAGAGTCCCGAGCTGGCTACGGCGCATCTCAATGGGATGAACAAACTTGGAACTAACTCGTGGAAGCTGAGTTTTTCCTACGGTCGAGCTCTTCAGGAGCCGGCGTTGAAAGCATGGGCCGGCCAGGATGGGAATGCCACTGTTGCCCAAGGACTGCTTTGCCATCGCGCGAAATGCAACAGCGCTGCGACTTACGGTCGATTCTCTGAATCGGAAGAGGCTGTGCCCGCATGAATGCACGGAATCTCACCAACTGCTGAGATAGTATCCGGGATCATCGGGTTGCTCCTCATCGGAGCAATCGTTCTTGCCCTGACCAAGCAGTTGAAGTTGCCCTTCACGGTGGTGCTTGTTCTCGCCGGTGTGGGGCTCTCCCTCATAGCTGACGTTTTCCCCGATACACTCGATTTCCTCCATGACTTGGAGATTTCACCGGACCTCATCCTCTACGTTTTTCTCCCCACCCTCCTATTCGAGTCGGCCTTTAATCTCGATGCCCGGCAACTGCGAAAAAATCTGGGCGCGGTCCTCACTTTGGCTGTTCCGGGCCTGCTTCTCTCCACCCTCCTGATCGGCGCCATCGTCAGTCTGGTCACGTCGATTCCGCTGCCTGCCGCCTTGCTTCTCGGCGCCATCCTAAGCGCAACCGATCCTGTCTCGGTCATCGCCTTATTTAAGCAACTCGGTGCGCCCCAACGACTTACCGTCCTGGTCGAGGGCGAGAGCCTCCTCAACGATGCGACCGCCATCGTCGTGGCCAAGATCCTGGTCGGAGTCGTCATAGCGGGAACCGTATCGACCGGCACCGTGATTGAGGGAGCTCTGGATTTCTTTCGTCTTTTTCTTGGGGGGGTAGTCGTCGGCTGTGGTCTCGGTCTCGTGACGGGCTATATACTTGGTAAAGTAGAGTCCGACCCATTTATCGAGATCACGCTTACGACGATTCTAGCCTACTTCTCTTTCCTCCTCGCGGAGGACATTCTGCATGTCAGTGGAATCATGGCGACGATGGGAGCGGGGCTCACTCTCGGAGGATGGGGGCGCATGAAGATCTCTCCTTCGGTTAGAGATTTTCTGGAACACTTCTGGGAGTACGTTGCCTTCATTGCCAACACCCTGATTTTTCTCATGGTTGGGCTTCGGGTGGAACTGGCATCGCTTTGGGGGACAATGGATCTACTCGTTTGGGTGATTCTTGCGATGCTGATTTCTCGTGGTGTAGTGGTTTACGGTTTGATGCCCCTCCTTGGGAGTTTCAGGAATATCGAACCGGTCAATCTACGCTACCGCACCATTATGTTTTGGGGCGGTCTCCGAGGGGCGATCGCGCTTGCCATCGTACTCAGCCTACCCCTTTTCGAGCAGGCCGAGACCTTCGTCGCCCTCGTCATGGGAGCGGTCCTTTTCACTCTGCTGGTGCAAGGCGTGAGCATCAAGGCGTTGATGAAGCGCCTGGGTCTGGCCGACGCTCCGCTGATCGATCGGTTGGCCAAGATAGAAGTTCGTCTCGCGGCCAAGCGGCGCGCCTTGCGGCGAATCGGCCAGTTGAAGATGGGCGGACTATTCTCGGGTCCGATTTCGGCAAGGCTGAGGACAGACTGCCTGTCCGAAATCGAACGCTTCCAGTCCGAGATCGAGGAACTTAGGAAGACCGAGTTGGACGAGGAACACGAAAGACGTTTCCTATTTCTACGGAGCTTCGCGGAAGAGAAGTCCCTCTTTACCGAAATGCACAATAAAGGCCACCTTAGCGAGCAGTCCTTTCGTGAGCTCATCCACATCCTCACCCTCCAGATCGAAGACATGCGCTATGGCCGATCGGTTCGGCACATGACCTTGGGCGAATTGCGCCTTCGGCGTCTCGAACTTGGGTTCTTTACCTTCCTTGATCGTATGCCTGGCCTGAACGCTCTTTCAGAGTACTTTCGACTTCATAGGGTGGCGATGAACTACGAGGAGTCCTGGGGATTGTTTCAGGCTTGCACTCGAGTGATTGAACGAATCAACGAATTGGCGGGTCTCGAATCGATTCCACCCAAAATTGTTCAGAATGTGCGCGGACAGTTTGAAGAGTGGCAGAGCAAGGCCCGTCTCCAACTGGATCAGGTTGCTGAGCAATATCCCGAATTCGTTGGGGATATGCAGCGGCGATTGGGAAGGCGTCTAGTTCTACTGGCGGATGAAGAGACGGCCGAGGAACATGCGGAACAGGGGACCATCCAGAAGGGAGTGGAGGAGGCAATCATTGAAGATTCCAATCGCGAGCTCCGCGCTTTGCGGGGACACGAGGTCAAGAGATTGCGAATCGAACCAATTGAGCTTCTCAGAAAAGTCCCCCTCTTTGCGGAAATACCGGCGGAAGAATTCGCTGCTATCGCCAATCATTTGTTGGCCCATACGGTGGCTGCAAATGAGAAGATCATTCAGCAGGGAGAGGAGGGCGATTCGATGTTTCTGATCGCTCGCGGCGTCGTTCGCGTCTCACGAGAGGACGGCGGCCTGCTTCGTGACCTTGACACTTTGATGGCGGGCGACTTCTTTGGCGAAATGGCTCTTCTTCATCCCGAGCCGCGCAACGCGACGGTCCGAGCTGTGACACCCAATTCACTATATGAACTCCGGCGTGAGGACCTTCTCAGCACGATAGATAAGTACCCGGCTATTCGCAAAACACTGGAAAAGACGGACCGGGAACGGAAAGCCGAAATCAGCAAAGAATCTGTCGGTAGCTAGTTGGGTGGGAACGAAATCCTGTAGTTGGGAATCTAGATCACGAGGTGTATTAATGAAGAAAGAGCGACAGATTCCTAAGGGCGTCGAACTTCTTCAGAATCCTCTCCTAAACAAAGGGAGCGCGTTTACCGAAGAGGAGCGCAGGCGATTCGGTCTCCTCGGGCTGCTACCACCCCAGGTCAAAACGGAAGAGGAACAGATCGCTCGGGTGCTCGAGAATTTTCGGCGAAAGAGTGATGATCTGGAGCGCTATGTATACCTCATCTCGCTCCAGGATCGGAATGAGACGCTATTTTATCGAGTTCTGAGCGACAATATTGAGGAGATGATGCCTATCGTATATACCCCGACGGTGGGCCGAGCCTGTCAGGACTATGGACGTGTATTCCGGCGTTCTCGAGGGCTCTTCGTTTCGGTGAAAGATCGGGGCAGGGTCCGTCGATTGTTGGACAATTGGCCCCAAGATGATGTGCGCATTGTCGTTGTGACGGACGGTGAGAGGATTCTAGGTTTGGGCGATCTGGGGGCAAACGGTATGGGAATCTCCGTTGGGAAGCTCTCTCTTTACACCGCTTGTGCAGGGGTGCCCCCGAATCTGACCCTTCCCGTGACGCTCGATGTCGGCACCGAAAACGAATCGCTCCTCGCTGATCCTTTCTATATCGGACTGAAGCAGCCGCGGACGCGAGGTGAGGAGTACAATGAATTCGTAGAGGAGTTCGTTCAAGAAATTCAAGGGAAGTTTCCGCGTGCCCTGATCCAATTTGAGGATTTCGGAAAGGAGAACGCTTTCAAATTACTCGAGAGATATCGATGCAAAGTGTGCTCCTTCAATGATGATATTCAGGGAACAGCGGGAGTCGCATTGGCGGGATTCTATTCTGCGCTGCGTCTGACGGGGGGCAGCCTCCGAGACTTCAAGATGCTTTTTCTAGGAGCCGGAGAAGCCGGTATCGGAATTGGTACTCTCCTCGTTTCGGCTCTGGTTTCCGAGGGTTTGAGCAAGGAAGAAGCGCTTGCCCGATGCTTTTACTTCGACTCCAGGGGATTGGTCGTTTCCCGCCGCGATGATTTGGACGAGCACAAGAAGGTCTTTGCTCAGAATTGTGAGTACTTGGGCAATTTCCGGGAGGCGGTCGAGACCTTGAAACCCAATGCGATCGTGGGAATCTCCGGCCAACCCGGGATCTTTACGCCTGAGATTCTGGCTTCCATGGCGCGCATAAACGAAAGACCCATTATATTTGCCCTTTCCAATCCAACTTCGAAATCGGAGTGCACGGCAGAGGAAGCCTATCGTTCAACCGACGGACGCGCTATCTTCGCCAGCGGAAGTCCTTTTGACCCTGTCTCGATTTCGGGGAGGACCTTGGTTCCAGGACAAGGAAACAATGCTTACATCTTCCCTGGATTGGGGCTCGGCGTCATCCTGTGCCAGGCGAGGGAAGTGACCGACGAGATGTTTCTAGCCGCGGCCAGGACGTTGGCATCGGAAGTGAGAGACGAGGATCTCGAACAGGGAAGTGTCTACCCTCCGCTCCGCCGGATACGCGAAATCTCCGCCCACATCGCGAAGTCTGTGGCCGAGACCGCCTATCGACAAGGCGTGGCCCAAAAGCCGAAACCCGCCAATCTCATGGGTTACATAGAGTCCAGCATGTACCAGCCCGTTTACTCGAGCTATCTATGAATGTGTGAGTTCGTAACCCAGTTGCGTGCCCAACTAATGAAACCACTGAGGAAAATAAAAAGGGTCAGGACAAACATAGCTTGACCGGATGGAGAGGACAGTCTAGAAAGGGAAGAGATGCGGATAAGGCGGCTAAAGATTTCAGGTGCGAGCGCGGTCTACCATTGTATCAGCCGTACGGTGGACGGGGCGTTTCTATTCGACGAGGTGTCGAAGGAGCGGTTGGGCAAGCAGTTGTGGCAGGTGGCGGATTTTTCCGGAGTGGAAATGCTGACCTATTGCGTGATGAGCAACCATTTCCATGTTCTGATCAGAGTGCCGGACAGGGAAGAGGTGGTCCTGTCGGATCGGGAGCTTGTGCGCCGCTATGGGGTGCTTTATCCGGAGCGGACTGCGTATCAGACGATGACGGTGAAGTATCTGGCGGCGGTTTTGAAGCGAGGAGGGGAGGAGGCGCAGATGTGGAGGAGACGCCTCCTGGCGCGGATGCACGATGTCTCCGAATTCATGAAGACACTGAAGCAGCGCTACACGATCTGGTATAACCAGAGCCACGAACGGTATGGGACATTGTGGGCGGAGCGATTCAAGAGCACGATAGTGGAAGGCAAGGAAGCGGCCCTGCGAGTGACGGCGGCCTATATCGATCTGAATCCGGTGAGAGCGGGGATTGTGGAGGATCCCAAAGACTATCGGTGGAGCGGCTATGGAGAGGCGGTGGGAGGCAGGATTGAAGCGCGGGAAGGGATCGCTGAAGCAGTCAGCGCCTCGTATGGTCGACTTCTTAAATGGCGGGAGGCATCGAGGGAGTATCGGCAGCTGCTCTATTGCACAGGGTCATTGGGAGCGCCGCAGGAATCGCTCCGGGGGAGAATACCGACCGAAGCATGGATCAAGGTGATGGAAGAGGGAGGCAAACTGCCAATTGCGGCAGCGTTGCGGTGTCGGGTTCGCTATTTCACGGACGGCGCGGTACTCGGATCCAAAGAGTACGTGGAGAGTATTTTTTCCCAATATCGAGACCGGTTCGGGAGTAAGCGACGAAGTGGGGCCAGGAAGATGAAGGGCAGCGACTGGGAGGGAATGACGGTAGTGCGCGATCTGCGCAGAGAGGTCTTCGGCTAGGAGGCTCTCAGGAATCGGTCGGGTTTCGTCTTGCGTACAGAGAAACAAGGATATGGTTCAGGCAAAAGCATCTCATTAGGAATTCAATGCATAGCCCTGCTCTGCGGGTAGATTTGTAGAGTTCGGGCGATTCGAGCATCGGCATTTTCCTCCTCGACCTTTCCCACCTGGGCGATGCCGGCTTTGTTCACCAGGATGACGATGCGGTTGGCATCCTTCAATTTTGCTTGGATGGCGCCTTTGACCTCCCCCGTAACTACAGCTACCTTATCTTCTAATCTCTCCTTACTCATGTTCAATTTCCAGATCTTTCGGACCGAAAGCCAGTGGAAGGAGCTCCCCAATGGATGTCATCACTATCTTGTCCATCCGCGTCGTCGAGAGGATAATCTCGAGCTCGCAGCCGGATACTTGGGAGGCCTCAAAAAGCATCTGCCGACAGATCCCGCAAGGGGCGGTCACCTCATTGGTGTCGAAATCCTCTCCTCTCGCGATCACTGCGATTGAGCGAAATGTTCGGTGTCCCTTCGCGTTCGCACTGGCCAGAGCGGCGCGTTCCGCGCATATCGTCGGACTATACGCCGCATTTTCCATATTCGCTCCGGTGAAGATCGCCCCGTCTTGGCTCCAAAGGGCCGCCCCAACTGAAAATCTGGAGTAGGGGTTGTAAGCATGCTCCATCGCCTTCGATGCCGCCGCCAGAAGATCTCTCTGCCCTTTATTCAGCGAATCGAAGGCCACCTGCTTCATGAAAGAAGAATTTGGCCCTATCCGCTTTATAAGCAATAAAATGTGATCTGTC
The DNA here is from genome assembly GCA_965226025.1 of Candidatus Moanibacter sp. GTDB lineage: Bacteria > Verrucomicrobiota > Verrucomicrobiia > Opitutales > UBA2987 > Moanibacter. Next base: position 57,635 of record CBDDCD010000003.1, read on the forward strand.
CCGTTAAGGAGTTGACATTGGATTTCTCTCGATTCGGAGTTCACCGATCGAGTAGCCCCGGCCGAGAGGAAGGGGGGACCAGGAATCTGTCGGGAGTCGATTCGGCCGGATCGCAAGAGTGCACGCGAAACTTAACCACAGGGAAGGCTTCGAAATGCCAGACCCGACAGATTCCTTTACATACCGTCGTTCGCTCTATTAGCTGTCCGCAATGAGTACAGAAGAACGTCTAGACAAATTGGGATTGTCGCTGCCTCCTCCGCCTTCCCCCGTCGGCGTTTACAAGCCGATATTGGTTATTGGCGATCTCGCCTATCTGTCAGGCCATGGTCCTTTGCAGGATTCCGGCGAATTGATGAAGGGCAAGGTGGGAGAGGACCTTGATGTAGAGGCGGGGAAGGGCGCGGCGCGTCAGGTCGGATTGACTCTGCTATCTACGGTCAAGGACCACTTTGGGACACTGGACCGCATTGGTCGCGTCGTAAAGCTGCTGGGACTGGTCAACTGTACCTCCGACTTTGTTGATCAACCGGCGGTGATCAATGGCTGCAGCGAACTCTTCGCAAATCTGTTCGGCGCCGATAATGGAGTTGGAGTTCGAAGTGCGGTCGGCGCGAACTCACTCCCCGGCAACATTCCGGTCGAGATCGAGGCAATATTTCAGCTCAAGTAGGATTACCCCGGACTCACGGTTTCGGTTTGTCTGGCACGATCCGTCCGGGTGTTGGCTATACCGGCCCCAAATTCCTCAACGGGCTAATGAGTCCGGTGTAATCCTAGAAGAGCGCCTGCTGAATGACCCAGTAGTAGCGATCCCCGGCGATCTTCTGAAGATTGCCGGTGCTGAGGTCCCCGTCGTCGAATCTTTCGTCGATCGCTTGCAGTTCGGAGTTCGATGCGTCGAAACGATGGACCCCGAGCCCGAGACCGATTCCGCTCTTGTTGTATTCGACGTCCCAGTTCCCTCCTATTGAGGTCTCGGCGGTGAACTTGCCATTGCTGACGAAAGAGCTGAATTCTGCCGCCAGGGTGCCGGTCCCCGACCCCTGATCGGGATTTCCGGTCTCGAAGACGCAGATATTGAGAGCATCCTTAAAGGTTCTCAGATCGTTCATGAAGCGAGCGTGCTTTGAACTTCTGTAGACTTTCTGAGATGCCGGAAGGGCGATCGAAGAGAGTATCCCAATGATCACCGTAACGATCATGATCTCCAGCAGGGTGAATCCGTCCCGTTTCTTGATGAATGATATACTTTTCATTTTCTTGCATTGGTTTGAGAGATTATGTCGATAATAAACTGCCTCCATATATCGTTCATTATCGCTTGATTCGCAAGGAGTTAAAGGCAGATTGGTGTGAAAATAGAGTAAATCTCGAAACCTCTGAGGAGAACCCATTGAAGGTGGCGTAGGGGATACTCCCCAAGGCAGAAAAATGTAAGGTAGAGTTCGAATCGGACGCAGTTTTTATGATTAGGAATTGGATCATTCGAATGATGCCCAGATCTCTACTTTGGAATGCGATCCTTTTCCGTGAGATCGCTCGAAATCCGTACAACCGGGGAAAACGGTGGTCCTATCTGAGGAACTATCTGGAATGGTACCTACTGCGAAAACCCAAGGGATTGGTTATGGAGGCGGTCCTTATCAATCGTTTTCGTACCGACGTCTATCCCGACTCCGACTCGGGAGAGTCGGACTTGCTCACCAGTAACGGGCACAATCAACTGGATTACATAAGGAAGACGATTCCCGACCAGGGGTTTGTAATCGACGCGGGGTGCAATGTGGGGAATCGAACCCTGGCCATCGCTGACAAGATTTCCGGCGGTCTGCTTCTTGACGCCAATGAAAAGTGCCTCCAGCGTTTGCGCCTGAACTTTCGCAAGAACAGTCTCGATATGGATCAGTTCGCCATCGTTCACGCCGCCGTGGGCGAGAGTCGAGGATCGGTCGTCTTCTCCGATTATGGAGGAACCTCGTGCCTGAACAAAATCGTCCCAGAGGAGGATGGCTCAACGGAGGAGGACGGTTGCTACTCGGTTCCTATGACTACAATCGACCACGAGATGGAGAGACTGGGGAATCCAGCCTGCTGCTTCCTCAAGACGGATGTGGAAGGATTCGACCTCAAGGCTCTCCAAGGCGCCAAACAGACGATCCAACAGGAGACTATGAAGCTGGTCCTCTTCGAGCGTTTTGAAACCGCTCCCTTGGAGGAATTCGTATCCTTTTTCGCATCGTTGGGGTGGGGGATCTTCGCAGTCGATCTAAAGGGGCGCCGGTCGCACGATGAGAAGCTGATCGAGAAGAGCAAGAATCTCTTCGCTGCGCCCAAGGGAGGCTCGTAAAGCGCCGCCAATCAATCTGCACCGTGAATTTGGAACGCGGACTCCGATAGATTCCTTGGGAATAACCCCGTCTGCCAGGAACTCATAATACCTGAGATCGTGAATTCGAGCGCTACCGTCTATCGTCCGGCCAGGTTTGGCAACCAAACCTTCAGTCACTTGCCGGATCCTTTGTCCTCCTAGCTCTACTGATTGTGGGGCTCCCCTTTCTGCAGTTGACCAAGGCAGATCCGATTCCCGAACTCAAGCTCGTTCCAGTAGTGAGCCTCAAGCCGCCGGAAAGAGTGATCGTTGCGCCTCCGATCGCTCCGGGTCCGAAGCCGAGCATCGTCCCGCCGATCATTTTGGATCAGCCGGATAAGCCTATTCCAGTTGAACCGAGCGAGGTGAGACCTGTCTTGGTACCCCCGCACTTCGTGATGGTCGGAGATGCGCCGATGGGAACGTTCAAAACCGAGCCCGTGATACCGGAGTTTGCCGCAGTTCTCGACAATAGTCCCAAGGCCCTTACCAGAATCAGTCCGGTATATCCTCTGCAAGAGAAGAGATACAAAATCGAAGGCTTTGCAGGTATTCTTTTGACAGTCGATGAGCGGGGCCGAGTGATAGAGGCTGCGGTGAAAAAAGCCTCTCACCCGAATTTTGGAAAAGTTGCTGTGAGAGCTGTGTTGCAATGGCATTTCGAGCCGGGAATCAAAGATGGCAGGCCCGTAAAGTTCCGGCTCCTCCAGCAGTTTACCTTTCGGCTGGATTGACAGGAGACTTTTTGGAGTGAGGTTTTTCCCTCCACCCCAAACACAGGCCGGCTGAGACTAATGAGGGCAGCGGTTATACCGCTGCCCTCTATTTCGCCGATTCCGAAACATTGTCGTAAGCTCTTCGTCGTCAGTTCTGTCGAAACGGCCCGTTTTTGTTCTCGGTTACCCTTCGTCGAACCGCTTAGTCGATCTGTCGTGCGGGCAGGGAAAAAGTGAGGAGACTATGGGTATTGGACGAAGAGCGGAGACGAAGTTTCAAAGAGAGGAAATCGGTTCAGGTCCCGATCCATTCCTCGATCCCGGCCAGACTGTCCACCACCGGGACTTCGTAGTGGAGCAATCTTTCAGGCGGATGGTATCCGTGGCTGACGAGAATACAATCCGTTCTGATGGCCCGAGCTACCTCATAATCGTGCGCCGTATCTCCGATGAGGAGAACATGGTGTGGAGGGAGGGATAGGCGCTGCATCAAATCGCGGCCGGAATCGATCTTGCTCTCACCATGTGATTCGGTTTGCCCGGTGAGTTCGGCAAAGCACTCTGAGAGCCCATAATGCTCGATTGATTCGGAAAGATCATGTTGAGGGTAAGCGGAGAGGATGGATTGTCTCGTTCCCGAATTTGCAATTGTGTTCAGGGTATTCAGGGTATCACGGTGGAGACTACATTCATAGCGCCTCCGATTGTATTCGGTGATAAAGTGGAGGCTGGTTTCTTTGAGCTGTTTTCCTTCCGTTGGCAGTCCCACCCTACCATTGAATACGGCAATGGGGAAATCGAAGAGGGATCGATATTCCTCGTGAAGGAGAGTGGGCAGATCGCGCTCTATCAGGATTTCATTGACAATCTCGACTGTGAGCCAGGTGTCGTCAATGAGAGTGCCGTTCCAGTCCCATATGACATGCTCGTACTTCATTTACAACTAGGAATCTGTCGGGCCCGAAGCGGGACAGATTCCTAGATGAAAATGAGCGCGGGATTCTCGAGTAAACTCCGCAGGTGAGCTAGAAACTGCGCCCCCACCGCCCCGTCCACAACACGGTGATCGCCACTCATTCCGATCATCATTCGATGGCCTACGGCGATTGCCCCCTCTTCGTTCACGCACGGCTTTTTCAAGATGGCACTCACCGAGAGAATGGCGGAATTTGGTGGGTTTATGATGCCGAAAAAGTTGGAGATTCCAAACATCCCAAGATTCGAGACCGTAAAGGTGCTGCCGCTCATTTCATCGGGGGTGAGCTTGCGGTTTCGGGCCTTGTTGGCGAGTTCCTTTACCTCCCTACTGATGCCGTTGAGAGACTTACGATCGGCGTTGCGGATTACCGGCGTCACCAGGCCTTCATCGATGGCGACTGCGAATGCCAGGTGGACCGGTCCGTGTTGCCGGATTGAAGCGCCCTGCCATGAGGCGTTCATTGGCGGAAAGTGAGGCAGCCCGGTGGCGCATGCTTTCAGGACGAAATCGTTCAGCGTCAGACGTATTCCGGATTGTGCATCCTTGGGGTCCTCAGATTTCTGGTTGAGGATCTTCCTCAGCTTCATGACCGGCTCTGCGTCGATCTCAATATCGAGATAGAAATGGGGAATTTGCGTTTTGGACTCGAGCAGTCTTTGAGCGATTGTGGAGCGAATGCTGGAGACTGGAATCGTCTCTCCCTCGCGGGTAGATCCGGTAGCAGTCGGCTCCGTCGATTCGCTCGGTGGGAGGTTCGTGGGTCCCTTGCCCTCCTCGATCGCCTTCAGGACATCCGCCTTAACGATCCTTCCGCGGGGGCCGCTCCCCTGAAGAAGCTCGAACGCGACATTCTGTTCCTGAGCAATCCTTCGAGCCAAGGGGGAGATTTTTACCCGATCCCGCGAAGGGGAGTCTCGATTCACCGATTCGGTGGTTCTCTCTCCACCTTCTGACACTTCGGGAGTTTCTTCCGCTTTTGACGCCGCATTGGGGGCGGTCGGAGGTGTGGGAGGCTCCTCCCCCTCCTCACCTATCGCACAGATAGCGGCACCTATCTCAACTTCATCGCCCTCTTCGACATAGCGGACGAGTAGAAAACCCTCATCGAAGTTCTCGAGCTCCATGGTCGCCTTGTCAGTCTCAATCTCGGCGATCAAATCGCCAGGCTCCACTCTGTCACCTTCCTCTCTCAGCCACGAGACGAGGGTCCCAACCGCCATCGTGTCGCTCAACTTCGGCATTTCTATTATGGTGGCCATTTTAGGAGCCTGTCGGACTTTGTCCCCGGATTGTTGTTCGGCAGGTATATCTCGTTCGACCTGTTCCTAGCAAGGATTCTGTAGGAATGAACTTGGACATATTTTACGAGAATCAACCTGCAGTCTGAAGTTCAGGTTAGTTGCGAAGTGTAAAGTCCGATAGATTCCTAGAGAATCTCCAAGGCGGCATCGACCACCCGTTTAGAATCGGGTAATTGAATCTTCTCCAGCGGCGGGCTGTATATTTGCGGAGCGTCCAGAGCCGAGACTCTCTTGATCGGGGCGTCCAGCCAGTCGAAGGCCTTTTCTTGTATGATGTAAGCGATCTGCGCATCGGTGCCGCAGAAGGGCTTATTCTCTTCCACGAGAACGGCACGATTGGTCTTCTTTACCGAATCGATGATAAGGTCTTCGTCGAGTGGACGGATCGTTCGCAGGTCCACAACTTCCGCGTTAATGTTGTGCTTGGCTTCCAGTTCTTCGGCGGCTTGCAGGGCTGTGATTACGGCGCGGCCGTGGGCGATGAGGGTGAGATCGGCGCCTTCTTTTTTGGTCTCAGCGGAACCAAGTGGAATGAGATACTCTTCTTCCGGCACTTCTTGCTTCACATTGTAGAGAAGAGTATTCTCCATCACGTAGACGGGATCGTTGTCACGAACAGCTGATTTCAAGAGGCCTTTGGCGTCGTAGGCGGTGGCTGGGCAGACGACCTTCAAGCCCGGTGTGTGGGCGCAGAAATTCTCCGGAGTGTGGCTGTGAGTAGCTCCGACTCCGGTTCCGCCGTTTGCGGGACCTCTGATTACAATGGGAATCTTGATCTGACCTCCCGACATGTAACGAATGCTCGAGGCATTGTTGATCACCTGGTCGAATGCTACGTAACAGAAACTCCAGAACATGAATTCGACGATTGGGCGTAGACCCATCATGGCGGCGCCGATACTGAGGCCAGTGAAGGCAGCTTCGCTGATCGGAGCATCGATGATCCGGCCGGTGCCAAATCGATTGACCAGCTCCTCGGTCACCTTGTAGGCGCCGTGAAACTGAGCCACTTCCTCACCGACCAGAAAAACGCTATCATCGCGGTCCATCTCCTCAGCGATGGCCTGATTGACCGCTTCTCTATAGGTTATTTCCGGCACTGCTAGATTTCTCTCGGTAAGACTTTGGTCGAATTATCAGTCGCTGGCCGCGGATTCGGAATGACAGGAAGGATTCGATAGTTAAGTCGACGGAAATCTAGTTGAAGAAGATCCGACCCTGGGATACTTTTTCCGCCGGATTGTCTTCCTCCCAATAGACGTCGCTCAAGATTTCCTCCCGGCCTAAAACGGGACTCTCCTCCGCGAATCGTGCGGCCTCTTCCGCCTCCAGGCGAATTCCTTTATCGAGGTCTTTGGCCGACTCTTCTGTAATTGCCCCCTCCTCTAGCAGCTCCTTCCGAAATAGATTGATGGGATCCTTAGTGCGCCGGTATTCCTCGATTTCATCCTTTGTTCGGTAGGTCTGATCGGGATCGGAAACGGAATGACCTCGATAGCGATAAGTGTCGATTTCCAGGAGGGTGGGCAGGGTCTGCTGATGAGCCCGACTGATCGCCTTTGAGGTTTTCTCACGCACTTCGTAAAGCGAGTGTCCGTCACATCGATCCCAGGCGATCCCGTATCCCTCAACGCGCTTTGCCAACGAATCTCCGGCTGACGATCGCTCCTGGCTCGTGCCCATGGAATATCTATTGTTCTCGATTATATAGACCACAGGCAACGACCAGAGGGCAGCAAGGTTGAGAGCTTCGTGGTAGACTCCCTGGTTTACTGCTCCGTCTCCCATGAAGCAGAGACAGCAACCTTTTATCTCTCGGTACTTGAGAGCAAAGGCAATACCGGCGCCCAGAGGAGTCTGCCCGGCCACGATGCCATGGCCGCCCCAGAATCTGCGCTTGGGAGAGAAAAAGTGCATCGAACCTCCTTTTCCTTTCGAACAGCCGGTCTCCTTACCGTAGAGTTCAGCCATGCATTCATTCATGCTCATCCCGGCTGCGAGCGCATGCCCGTGATCCCGGTAGGCCGTAATAATGTGGTCGTTTTCCGTCCGCACCGAAGTTGAGCCGACCGCAATCGCCTCCTGGCCGATGTAGAGATGCAGAAACCCGCCGATTTTGCCCTGCTGGTAGGATCGCAGGCATCTTTCCTCAAAGCGGCGAATGCGCAGCATTTCGCGTAGAAGCCCAATCTTTTCTTCTGGGTTTAGGGTCGAGTTCACGGTCGCATCAACAAGGAATCTGTCGGTATGATCATGGTCCTGATTTCCATCGAGTACCCATCGATCTGAACCTCCGCGATGGTTCGAAGTTCAAGGACCGACAGATTCCAAGCCTATGGAATGTTCATTGCTTTCAAAGGAAATTGTTGGTCTACCTATTCGGACGAATCGAGGATCTTCTAATCAATAACCCGACAATTTCGCACACTTCGAGGTAGAAGGTTCGTGAAATACCATAAATCTGTCGGTATGAACCTGGTCCAGAATTTCGTCCCTCACCCATCGATCCGAACCTCAGCGATGTTGCGAAAATTAAAGACCGGCAAATTCCTAATCGAGAATGCGAGGCAGCGTCGTTGAGATGGCGGGAACGTAGGTGATGAGAAGCACGCCTGCGAGGAGGACCAGAAAGATGGGCCAGATTGAGCGGATAATTTCGGGTATCGGCTTCTTAAACCGGTAGGAGGAGAGAAAGAGATTCATTCCTATCGGTGGTGTGAGATAGCCGAGCTCGAGATTGGCGAGGAAAATGACTCCCAGGTGAACCGGATCGATGCCGTAGGCGATACCGAGAGGTATGATCAACGGCACCACCACCACGATGGCGGAGAAGATGTCCATAATACATCCCACCAGGAGGAGGAAGAGGTTAAGGGTGAGAAGAAAGAGCCAGCGGGACTCGATCGAGGAGGTGACCCATTCAACGGCTCTTGTAGGAATCTGTTCAAAGATAAGGTAACTGCTGAACCCCATCGCGACTCCCAGAATCAGAAGCACTCCCCCGATGAGCAGCCCGCACTCCTTCATCGCTCGCGGGATATCGATTCGGAAGCTCAGTTCCCGGTAGACTAGCGTTTCCACCACGAAAGCATAGAATGCGGTCACTGCCGCCGTCTCTACTGGGGTGGCGAAGCCGCTGAAAAGGGTACCGAGAGCAACCGCCGGAAGTAGGAGTTCCCATTTCGCTTCCCAGATTGCGCAGATCGCTTTGACAATGCTGAATTGTGAGGAAATTGCGTTTCCTTTGGGCGCCTGGCGAATTCCCCACCACGCCATCAGGATGACGAGAAGGATCCCCGGTCCAATACCTCCGAGAAACATCCTCTCCATCGTAATCTGTGCTGCTTCGGCCCCAGAGGCGCCCATGTTGGATGCAACTGTGCCGGCTGTGATGGCATAGAGAATGAGAGGGATGCAGGGTGGGAAAAGGAGGCCCAGGGAGCCGGCTGCGGTGAGCAGTCCCAAGGCTGTTCGCTCCTCGTACTGTGATTGAATGAGAACTGGAAGGAGAAGGCCGCCAAGGGCCAGAATTGTAACCCCGGAAGCGCCCGTGAAGGAGGTAAAAAAGGCACAGAGGAGAACTGTGACAATCGCGGTTCCGCCGCGGAATCGTCCCACCAGCGCTTGGAAGACCCTCAGCAGCCTCCCGGATGCACCTCCTGCCGCCAGAAAGTATCCGGCGAGCGCGAAAAGCGGGACGGAGGGAAGCGTGGGGCTGGTCACGAGGGAGTAATGTTTAAGGGGAATCATTGCGATGGGCAGGCCGGTCCACCAGAGCAACAACAGAGTTACACCGCCGAGCACCGCGAAGATCGGGGCCCCGAGGACTGCGGCCGCGAGCAGAGCGAGCAGAAAGGGGTAGAACCATACCCCGGGTTCGATCAATCCGCTCCCGATAATCCAGGCGATCGCTGCGGTAAGGGTGAGTGTGATGGCGCGTCCCTTCCAGTCCCCCGCGCTTGTCCAGACCAGACGAATGGCGAGAAGAAGAAATCCGGCCGGAATGATAATCAGCAGAGTCCAAATCGGGACGCCATAGGCGAGCAGGTTTCCGCCGCTCTTTTCGGCCAGGAGAAACTCCCTGCTCGCCTCGACGAGGAAAGTGCAAACGGCCGCGGCCGCTGCCTTGCTGATGATGAGAGCTGGTCGCTTGTAGGGATCTTGCAAGAAGGCGGTTAGGGTGGAAAGTGATAGGAGTCTTTCTTCCCGCGCCGCAATCGCTCCTCCCAGCATACCGACGATCAACGTGAGGTGCTGGACGAGGGTGCTGGAAGCGGTGATCCCGCTTCCAAAGAAGGTACGAAGGACGATCTCGGTCAGGGGAAGCAGGACCAGCACTGCCAACACCAGGCAGATGAACAGATCCTCAGACCGAACGAGGAGACGACGCCACCGTTGGAGACTCTCTGGGAGTCGGTCGAATTTGGGTTCTCGCAGTGTCACGGGGGTTGAAAAGGAATCTGTCGGACTTTGACCTTCGAACCATCACTGAGGTTCAGATCGACGGGTGCAGGATGTAAATTGGGACCAGGTACATACCGACAGATTCCTAACCTCCGCTCCGTGATTCCCGCAGGAGACGGAGGACTTCGTCGAAAACGTCTTCCGGGACTTCGCTACCCCTGAGCTTGGGATAGATCGATTCGGCTTTCTCAATCCACTTCTGCTCGATTTCGGGAGTGACTTTTTTCACTTTCAGACCTCGGCGCTCCATCGCCTTGACCGACTCTATACCTTCTTTCCTCGCTCTTCGATTGATCTCTCTTCCCGCGGTCTCGGCCGCTTCCCTCAGGATCTCTCGAGCGCCAACCGGGATTTTCTCCCACGCTTTTTTCCGAATTATTGCTGCGCCCATCAGGGGAGCATAGTTCAACTCTAACATGTAGGGGGCACGAGTATCGATTTGGGTGGCGAGTGCGAAGATGGGGGGGGCCGATACGGCGTCGATAAGGCCGGTCTGAAGTCCCGGAAGTATGTCCGCCGTTTCGAGGAGAACAGGATGGAATCCGATGTCCCTCATGATTCCTGCCTGTCCGTGGCTCCCTGCCCACACGAAGAGCTTCATGTCCTTGAGGTCATCAGGATAAACCAGCGGCCTCTTCGAAAAGAAACGAATCCAGCCGGCGTCCGCCCAGAAAAGAGTTATGAATCCCTGCTCTTCGATTCTCGCTTCGAGCATCGGACGTAGCGCTTGACTGACGATATCATACTCCCTCAGATCCCGGAAAACCATCGGCATGTTCTGTAGCGCCGTCACGCCCGGCTCAATTTGCGAGATGCCGATGGCGGTGAAAAGGCCCGCCTGAAGCAGGTCGATTCGCATCAGGCGCACCATGTCCGCTTCCCCGCCTTGAACACCGTCCGGGTAAATCACCAACCGCACGCCTCCTTCCGGCGCCTGCCTCCATTTTTCCCGCATGGCGAGCAGAGCCTGGTGAATCGACGATCCCTGCGGGGCGATCGTGCCGAGATTGATCCTCACCTGTTTCGCATCCAGCGCCGAAGAGTGGAGAAAGAGGCCGGCGAGAAGGAGTTTGGAGCAAAAGTTACGGAACTTCATGTCGTGCAGAAACCCAAGTGCTCGGATACGAACGCTTGTGCGCTTCTCCCATCGACAGGCATTGGGCCCGCAATGTTCAATGTTCATTTATTTTGAATTGTCCGGGCGATTCGAGGAACAGCTCGTCGGTTCTGGAGAGGAGCCAGCGAGCACGCTGCTGCATAATGAGGTTAACCAGTCTCCACTCCGGCCGGACATCCACTTTGATCCGCAGAGCCAATGAGAGCAGATTCTCGAATTCTTGAAGGTTCTGTTCCTGTATCGAAACCGATTCCGCCAGTGTGACCATTGGCGAGGCGAGGCCCTTTCCGGAGAGCTGAACGGCACGGTCAAAGTGTTTTCTCGCTCTCTCCTTGGGATCGCCTGAAGCGTCCGGGCGGATCATCTCGTAGGCGATAAGAAACGAGTGAATCGCGCCCCAATCATAGCTTTCATTCAAGTAAAGGGCGCGGTCGATCAGGGCTTCGACGAGCGGTAGCTCTCCGATCAATTCGGGATTGTCCTTGGACATCGAGATTGCGCCGGCCCAGGAAGCTGCTGTCCAATAGAGAAAAGGAACATCCTCCATCCCGGTTGGGGAGAGGGCAGCGACCGAATCCCGGCGAAGGGCATTTTCGAAATTAGGGTGCCGCGCTTCGAGGCCCCGAAGTCCGTATCTACGCGCTCGCAAGTAGAGTCGAGTGGCGCGTTTCCGTTCCTCCAGAGAGGCGGAAAAGTCCCTGTCTTCGAGTAGGTCCGCCTCCTGCTGGACGAAGGCGAAAGCGTATTGGGCAAAACCGCTCGCGGTCGCTAGGAGTAAACCTTCGTGCTCTGGAACCTCCTCCAGCAGACTCTCCATCAACTTCAGGCTGAAGGGGACCGCCGCTTTGACAAATTCAGGATCGTCGTCGGATGAAAAGACCCCACCCCCCGAGGCGAGTGTATCGGCCACCTTGTTGATCGCCATATCGTTGATCGAGCAGCCGGTGGCCAGGGCCACAATAGCAAGACCGGCTGCTAGAAACAGGTGGGAGGATTTCGGGTCTCGCCAGCCGGATTCGGTTCGCTTGATCGGCGATCGACGATAGAACCCAGCGGGCATAACACTATAGTCTAGAGCTCCCCCGGTCTCGCGCTGGGGTGACGCTGATTCCTTGCTACAATAAGCATGTTCTCCTCGACCCGCACCCGGACCGTTTTCACTCCGGTCGCAGAGGCGACCGGAGTGAAAACGGTCCGGGTGCGGGGGTTCCTGTCCCGATCACATTTTGTAGCTGAAAACCTGGCGCCACCCCGGCACGAGGCCGGGGGAGCCTGTGAGAGGCGGAGGCGATGAAACTCATGGGCATTCATGTTGGACCTACAGATCAGTCGAGAAACGTCTTCTGCCGGGGCGACTTCGGGTCGGTCGGGGATTGATCCTCGGAGTGAAGGTGGCGGGGCGGCACCGTTACGCGCCTGGCCAGCGCCTGTTCCCGATCCGTCACTATGCGGTCGCAGATCTCAAGGATATGCATCCTGATCCACATTGAAGTGCTGCTTTCCGGTCGATAGTCCGCCGGACCGTAAGCGTGAATGCGTCCGGATTGCAGAAGGCGATCATTCTGAGCGAATTCCTCGGGGCTACTCGGATCGTAGACCGCGTAGGTAAGGCCCCCGTACTTCTTTACGACCGAGAATACCGGAATATCGCTCGGCCCGTCCGCCACATAGAGCATGTTTTGAATCGGTATGCGACGGTCCTCGGGGCGGATGGAAGCATTGACGTCGATCTCGGGAAGTTTGTTGGATCCCTTGTTGATCTCAAAGATGAAGCGAGTCTTGATAGTGTTGTCAACCATTACCCCGATCTGACTGATTTGCGTGGGCCGATCGAGATCGAACTCCTCCTGTCTGTCAAAATCGGGCGGCGCCGGATCCTCGATAAATTCGCAGCCAAAGATCCCGTCGAGGCAAGGGGCGAGATCGCAGCCTCGGATTAACTCCGCTAACCCTGTGCTGATCACGTAGTGTTCCAATGACAGTTCGTGGGAAACGAATTCCGGTCGAGATCGAACCAGCTCTTTCAGGTCCGAAAAAAGGTCGGGCAGCCCCGGGAAAAACTCCAGCTCCTCTCCCAGCTCTCTGAGAGTTCGATTATTCAACCCGCGTAGCGGACCGTTGCGCACATAGCTCAGCAGGTGGTTGAGATAGACAGTGTCCTTGCTGACGTTGACACCTCGGTTGGCGTAGATTTCAGGAAGAATGGAGACCTCCTTCCAAAAGGCCTCCTCTTCAATTTGAAAGTGTTGGAAAAGGGGGCTCTGCATGAACCCTGGAATGAGAGTCTTGTCAAAGTCCCATATGCAGGCCACTATGTTCTGGCTGTGGAGGTCCTTTTCCGACATTGATCTGAATTCGTCTCTTTCTGATTCTCGCCGTTGTTTCCAATGTTCCAATTTTTCAGTTTTGCCGTAAAGGAAATAACCATTTCTTGTTTCCTGGTTCCGCCATGCAAAGCCTTCCGGACATAACCTCTTTTATCCAGCGCCATCAGGAGCTCGATTCCCTCATGGCGAAGCCTGGATTTTTTCAGGATTCACGCAAGGCGGCCGAACTCTCGAGGGAGCACCAGAAACTGCAGAAGCTGATTTCTTCTTTCGGTATTCTCGATAAGCTTGAATCCGATATTGGCGAGCACGAAACCATCGTGTCTGATCCCGAGTCGGACGAGGATCTGAAGGAGTTGGCCCGGGAGGAGTTACCCGACTTAAGAGATCAATTTGAGGAGAGGCGAAACCAAGTGCTCCTCGCCATGATACCTTCCGATCCGGCCGATTCGCGCAACACCGTTTTGGAGATTCGAGCCGGCGCCGGGGGAGACGAAGCGAGCCTTTTCGCCTCTGACCTCTTTCGCATGTACAGCCGTTTTTCCGAATCTAAGGGTTGGAAGGTTGAGCGACTCGGGGCCAGCCCTTCGGAAAGCGGCGGTTTCAAGCAGGTGGTTTGTCTGGTGACGGGGGACGATGTCTACCGGAGCCTCAAATTCGAAAGCGGGGTTCACCGTGTGCAGCGAATTCCGGTGACGGAGGCGAATGGCCGTATTCATACCTCGACCGTAACCGTTGCCGTATTGCCGGAGGCGAGAGAGGTCGATGTTCAGATCGATCCAACGGACCTCGAAATCAGTATCAGCCGGGCCAGTGGTCCCGGCGGCCAGTGTGTCAATACGACCGACTCTGCTGTTCAGATTCTGCACAAGCCAACTGGATTGACGGTGAATTGTGCCGATGAGAGATCCCAGATCAAAAACCGAACAAAAGCCCTCAAAGTCCTCAGGGCCCGCCTTCTCGAAAAAAAGGAAGAGGAGGAGCGTGCCAAATACGCCGCCAATCGGAGGGATCAGATCGGGCGGGGTGACCGGTCGGAGCGTATTCGCACCTATAACTTTCCTCAGAGCCGCGTGACCGACCACCGCGTCGGGCTCAGCCTTCACTCCCTTCCTCAGCTCATGGACGGGCAGCTCGATGAAGTCCTGACCGCTTTGCAAAGCGCTGATTCAGAATCGAAGATTTGCGCTCTGGTCGGGAAGTGAATGGTACCTATTCCCTATTCAACGTCTTTCTTATCGTTGTTGGCTCCCCCCGGCACGAGGCCGGGCGAGCCTTTGTCCCTCTAGATAGATGCTTTGAAGGACAATTCCAGCAACTCTGTCGACGCCGTCGAAGTCGATCCTACCAACTGGGTAGAGGATTACGGGGACGCGCTCTTTCGCTTTGCCTTCTACCGGGTCAGCGACGAAGCAGTGGCCGAGGATTTGTCGCAGGAAATACGGATAACTTACAGAAAATCTTTAACCCATCGCTCTTACATGATTCAAATCCAATCAATGCAGTCGCTCATGGAGGTACTGAACAAGACGGCCGAGTATCTGAAAGGTAAGGGGGTGGAAAATCCAAGGCTCGATTCGGAGTTGCTTTTCGCCCATATTCTGGAATGCGAGCGCCTCGATCTCTACCTGCAATACGACCGGCTCCTGCCGGAATCCGAGCTTGAGGATCTTCGGCATATGGTTCGGCGCCGCTCCCGACGCGAGCCGGTCCAGTACATAGTCGGGGAAGTTGCTTTTCACGGTGCTCGTCTTAAGGTCGACTCTCGGGCTCTCATACCTCGTTCTGAGACCGAAGAACTCGTTGCCATTGCCATCGACCGAGTCCCGAAGCCCCCGCGCTCAATCCTCGATCTAGGAACCGGTTGCGGGGCTTTGGCCATTGCGTTGGCCAGATCTTTCTGTGACGCAGAAGTAACCGCGGTCGATTTTAGTGAAGAAGCCTTAGCACTGGCATCAGAGAATCTAAGGCTTAATGGCGCTGAAGACAGGGTATCTCTTATTCCATCGAACTGGTTCGCCTCGGTCATTGGCAGATTCGACCTCATCGTGGCCAACCCTCCCTATCTCGGTCGTGAAGAGTGGAGTACTTGCGATCCGGAAATCAGGGAATTCGAACCTTCCTGCGCTCTGATTTCCGGGGAAGACGGCCTCGATGATGCAATATCGATCCTCAAGGGCGCGCCCGCGTTCCTCAGAGAAAATGGGTTGATCATTATGGAGATGGGGCTCGGCCAATTTCCGGCGCTTGCCGCCATTGCGGAAAAGAGCGGCTTTCGCTCTTGTGAGCCGGTCCAGGACATGAGCGCCCGGGAGCGATTCCTGTTCGCACAATATTAGATCGGCCTGATTTCGCTGATACTTCGGGTTAGATCACCTGTCGATCCAATCCGCGGCGGCGATCCCGGCTTGCCGGGATCGCCGCCGCGGATTCCGAAATACAAATCCGACAGATTCCTAGTCCGAGCGCCCGGGTCCGACAGATTCCGTCCCCTTCTGTTTTCGGGCCTGATGTCTCGCCACCGCCTTTTGCGGCAGCGTCGTATTCTCGTATTGGATCCAATCGGCAAGGATCCGCAGGCTCTCCCGCAATGGGATGTTCAGAGAAGGGCCTTCGAGGAGGACATTAGGGTCCAATTCGATCAGTTTGAGAAAGAAGCGTGGAATCAGGACGTCGATAGATTCCGTGGTAAAGATGTCGCCGAGGTGGGCCGAGAAGGCGCGCTCGACGTTGAATTCGTCGCTTGTCTCGGCCGTCTTGAGCGAGTGGAGAAGATCGTCAACCGCCGAGGCCTCGATCCCATCCGGGGATTCAAGGGAGAGGAACTCGACGATCGCTTCGCTCTCTTTGAGCAGTTTTTCAAAATCGAAATTCTCCACCCAAACTTCCTGGATTTCTCCTCCCTGCTGGGCTTCATAGTAAAACACCTTTTGGTAATACGCATTTTCTTTACTCTTCCCATTCGGAAGGGTTGAACTCCGCAGCTTCTCCTGGTGTTCCTGCTCTTTCTCGCGGCTCACTTCGAGGATTACCTTTTTGCGCGAAAAACGGTTGTCATCAAGTTCCTCACGCATCAGGTCCATCTCCTCAGTAAAGAGCTTGTCGAGGTCCCGCTGAATCCGCCTTGATTCAAGATTCAGGGAGTATTCGGTCTGATCCTGTTTCGCTTTGAACCACTGTATCCTCCGTTTCAGATACGAGAACTCCTCCAGTTCCTCTTGGCGTTCATCGCTGAGAAGACGAAGGTGGTCCAACAGCTCCAGATCGATTCGAGCCGACTCCGGCGTGCGCGTATCCTGAGGGTCCCAGGTGAGAGGATCAATCGCATCCCACACGAGTGCGTTGGGAAGATCGGATTCGCCGATCGAGAGGAGCTCGTTGACCGAGGGCAGTGTGATATCGGATCGAACCCCTTTATTCTGTGTAGAATACCCGTTGGGCAGGTAGAACTTCTGAATGGTGATCTTGATGGCGCCGAACTTTTGCTTCGGTCGGTATCTGAGGCGGGGACTGTTGAGGGTTCGATCAAGTTCGAAAATAGCCTGTACCGTTCCTTTCCCGTGGGTCGCTGAATCGCCCACGATTACGGCGCGGCTATGGTTCTGCAGCGCTCCGGCAACGATTTCACTGGCTGATGCACTGCGCCGCGAGACCAGCAGAGCCAGAGGGCCTTCATAGACGAACTTGGCGTTACGGTCCCAGTCTTGTCGAATCTGTCCGGTGGTATCCTTAACCTGCACCACCGGGCCCTTCGGTATGAAGAGTCCGGTCAGATCGATCGCTTCGCTGAGCAGACCTCCACCGTTTCGACTGAGATCGAGGACGAGTCCCTCGATTCCCTCCTTCTTGAGTTTCCGAACCAGTTCCTCGACGTCCCGGGTGGTGCTCGAATCCGATTTTCCTCCGACTCCGGAACCGTAAAAGGAAGGCAGTTCGATCACTCCGATTGGCATCGATCGACCCTCGCTGGTTAGAACTTGATAGATATCGGCCCGCGCCAGATTCTCCGTAAGTTTGATGTTGTCCCGCTTCAGTTTTACAACCTTTCGCTCCGATGGGTCGGTCGCACTGGCTGGAATCACGGTAAGGCGCACTTCGGTGCTCTTTTTGCCGCGGATCATATCGACAATCTTCCTCAGCTTCATGTCGATAACGTCCACCGGCGGTTCCTTGTGCTGGGCCACTTCGATGATCTTGTCCCCTGGGTGCAACTGGTTGCTCATGTCCGCCGGACCTCCGGAAATGAGCTCTTGAATGACGCAGTAGCCGTCCTCATCTCTCAGAAGAGCGCCGATACCGACCAACGAATTCTTCATGGAGATAGAAAAGTCGTCCAGGGAATCGGAGGAGAGGAAAGTGGAGTGCGGATCATACATCTTGGTGAAGGCGGTGAGGAAGAGTTCCTGAATATCGTGTGGTTCCAACTCCTCAATGTAGCGCCTGGTTCTCCGATAACGGCGAACCACCTTCTCTTTGGCGCGTTCCAGCGCCTCATCATTAAGTATTTCCTGGAGTAGATCAAAAGTGAGACGACTCTCCCAAAGGGCATCGGCTTTCGCCTTGTCCTTTGGCCAGTCCAGCTCCGTCCGATCGGGAACGTAGGTCCGTTCCGTGGAAAAATCGAATTCACCATCCAGACGTTCGAAGACCCATTCCAGTCGTGCTAAGGCCCGTCTTCGGTAGGTCTTATAGATCTGAAAAGCAGGATGGAGCTGTCCCCGGCGGAGGTAGACTTCAATCAGGGTCCGATTGAACCGGAGGGCAATGTCATCCTTATCGGATTGGAGAAAGAAGAGGCGGCTGTAATCGAGTTCCTCCATGAAAGAGGTGATGAGCCCTTCCACGTCGACATTGTGAATCGATTTCTTGGTGTAGTGGTAGTACTGAAGGTGGTCAATCGTCAGCTTCGTCTCCTTCTGCATATGTTCGAGATCCGAACCCTTGATCTCGAATTCCTTGGCCCTTCCTGTCGTTCCCAGCGATAGCAGAAAGAGGAGTGCGGCCGGTAGCCTCAACCGCCGCCAATTCTGGTTTGCTTTAGCCGATCTCATTGTCAGGGATATCAGGTAAATCGTTAATAATCATTGAATATCAAATGTCGATCTTTATTCGCCCGCCCTCATGATGCACCCAGGGTGAAGGTTTTCTGGGGAGGAAGTGGCTGATAGGCAAAAAGATAAAAAAAGAGCTAGACAAACCCGAGGGAATCAGTCATGCCAAGATGGTATGAAAGACAAAAAATCTTACCATCTGACTCCTTCGATAGATCGTCTAACTCTGCGTCTGATCTTGCCCGAAGAGCAGGAGCGATTCAATGATCTTTTGATCCAACATCATTATTTGCACAGTGCGGGGAGCGCGGGAGAGACCCTGCGCTATGTGGCTTTGATCGACGGGCAATGGGTGTGTCTTTTGCTGTGGGGAGCGGCTAGCTACCGGCTGAAGGATCGAGACGGCTGGATCGGCTGGGATGGGGCGCGACGGCATGCGCGCTTGAAACTGGTGGTGCAGAACCGGCGTTTTCTCATTCTGCCCGGGCTCAAGCTGGCCAATCTGGCCTCCAAGACGTTGGCGATGTGCCTGAGAGTCTTGGCCGATCACTGGGAGCAGGCCTTTGCCTATCGCCCCTTGGTAGCGGAAACTTTCGTGGACCCACAGATCCACCGAGGCACTTGCTACAAGGCGAGCGGGTGGACTCCTTTGGGCTTGAGCGCGGGATATGGTCGACAGCGGGAAGATTTCTATGAACGCCATGAGCGCCCCAAGCAGATCTGGGTCAAACCCCTGCGGGCTGATGCTCTGCAACTGCTGCGCTCGCCAGGGCCCTTGCCCAAGGCACACCGTGAGGCCCTCAATGCCAACGACAACTCCCATGCGGTCTGCCTCAAAGTGGAACAGATGACAAGCCTCCGGGAACGCTTCCACCAGATCGAAGACTTCCGTCGAAAAGCGGGCCGTCGCTATCGACTCGCCACGGTCTTGAGTATGATTGTGCTCGGCACCCTCTGCGGCAAACACAACCTCAAGGAGATCGTGCGCCTGGCCCATCACCTCAATCAAGCCCAACTGCGCGCCTTACGCTCCTGGAAAAACCCCAAAACAAGCCGTTTTCAGGCCCCCTGCTATGATGTCTTCTACCGGGTGTTGCAAAACGTCGAGGCCGAGCTTTTCGATCAAATCCTCACCCAATTTATAGCCTCGCCCGAGGGCCGTTTGCCCCGCGATATTGCGGTTGACGGTAAGACTCTCAAAGGCACTGACAAAGAACCGGCCAAGGCCTTGCACCTGGTGGCCGCGGTCGATCATCAAAGCGCTCAAACGATTGCCCAAGTCGCTACCGCCGACAAATCCAACGAGATCACCGCCGCCCAAACTCTCCTGCGCAAGATGCCGGCCATGGACGGATCCACCTTCACCTTCGACGCCATGCATAACCAAAAAGAAACGGCCCACATCGTGGTCGAAGAACTCGGTGCTGACTATATCATCCAGATCAAAGACAACCAACCCACCATGCATCAAGACGCAAAGAATCTTTTCGGCCCCTCCCCCTTTTTGTCCACCAAACCGTAGATAAGGACCATGGCCGCCTGGAGATTCGTCAAATAGCAACCCATCCTCTAAGCGCTCCCTCCCTTGGCTTGCCTCATGCTCGTCAGTTCGCCTCTGTCCAACGCACCTTCCATTATCCTAACAAAGCGAAACCTTCCTCGGAACGCTCCTACTATGTCAGCAGCCGCGATCCCACCGACTTGAGCCCTCCTCAGTTCCTATCGAAAATCCGCAACCACTGGGCCATCGAAAACAAAAACCACTACCCCAGAGATCGCTTCTTCGATGAAGATCGATGTATGATCCGTAACCATAACGCAGCCAGAATCCTGGCTGCTTGCAGGCAACTGGTTCTTAGCCTCAAATCTACCATGGGCTTCGAATCCACCCCTGCCCTCTGTGATCATTTCACCTTCAACCTACACAAGGCCATCAATATCATCACCTAATGTCCCGAGAATCAAAACACCGTAATGATGCACCACACTAGCATCCGAGACCTCACGTTGCCATTTTGTTCCAACCAGGATTTGGCCGGCTGGGAGTCTGCCGGACGAGGTTCGCCAACTGCATTGCAGTCGAATAAAAGTGTCCGGCAGACTCCCGGCCGGCCAAATCCTAATGGCTCAAAATGTCCTTGGCCCGGTCCAGGGTTCGCTTTTCCTCCTCGCTCAGTGAGCCGAATCCCTTGCTATTGATCTTGTCGAGGATGCGGTCCACTTCCGTCCTGAGCTGATTTCGATTCGAAATGTTGATCTTGAAACTCGGTTTAGAGGAAGCGCCTTTGGCCCTTTTTCGTACCCATTGAGGAACTTCGATGAGCGGTCCTCTCCGGCGAAAGATCGACTCGCGGTCGAGCAGGTAGCGATAGAACAGGAACCCACCGAGCATGCCCCCGAGGTGAGCGGAGTAGGCGACCCCGTTGAAGAAGAAAGGCCAGAAGCTTACCATCGGCCCCATTTCGTAAAAGAGGAACCCGATCAGTTCCCATCCGAGAAAGAAGGCCATCATCTGTTTGCCGGTGAGGCTCAGGGGCAAGATGAAGAAGAGCAGAATGGTGATTCTTTGATTGAGATGGCGCAGGCAGAATGCTGTGATCAAGCCGGCAGCTCCCGCCGAGGCGCCCATTACGATGGTGTTCAAGGAAAGGTTTACGGGCAGCCAAAGGAGAGCTCCGAATAGAACCGAAATGACGTAGAGTTCCAAGAGTTTCTGGCCTCCGATCTGCGACTGCAGAGTCCGCCCGAAGAGGAAGACGACGATCATGTTGATCAGGATGTGGGCAAAGCCCTGGTGGATCAGACTGTAGGTCGCAATAGTCCAAATGAATCCTGATCGTATCTGTCCCCAGGACAGGGAGAAAATCTCGTAGAGAAACGGGCTGCGAAACCATTCCACTAGAATCTGGGCGAGGGAAAAGACGGCTACATTGGCAATAATGATCCATTTCAGTGCCTGAACTTCGTTCCGAAAGGACGGTTCCTGCATGTATGGTCTATCGTAAAGCATGAGTAATTCTAAAGTCCGGTTTTTTCCGCGTCGAAGCGGGGGCGATGGTGAGCCAATCGGTCCCCTTTGCACTCGGCGCGCGAGCCGTCATTCTCCTCGTTTCAGTTTATTCTGAAACGGTCGGTTCCCACGGCTAATTAATCAACCCCCTATCCAACCACACCCTCCTATCGGTGTCAAATTACTAAAAGGATCTCTGGTGCAGTATCAGAAGATTACAAAGGCAAGACTGAAAGCCTCCTAAGCTAGAAGATCCCTCAACTGATCGACGTTCTCGTCGTTTGTGATCACCACGATTCGGTCGCCGCCCAGGATGGAGTCCTTGGCGCCGGGTACTTTAACCTGGAATTTGTGCAGGAGAGCGACCACGACGCTTCCTGGAGGAAGAGGGATTTCCTTCAAATTTCGCCCGGAGTAGGGATTGTCGGGAGCGATCCGTATCTCGAGGATTTTGCTGGTTCGGTTGGGAAGAGTGGCCAGTTCAACTACAGGTTCAGTGGACAGGTAGCGCAGGACCTCATTCGCGGTCGCCACCCGCGGCGAGACCATCAGCTCCACACCCAAGGCATTTTTCAGATTCTGCAGGACATTTTCGTAATCGGGTTTGTTGATTACCAATTGGACATGGGGAGCGCCCAATTTTGAGGCCTGAAGTCCGGTCATAATGTTGTCCTCGTCCCGTTTTGTGCAGGCGACGAAATAATCGGTCTGTCCGATGTGTTCTTCTTCCAGCAGCCGCAGGGAGGTGGCGTTACCGTTGATCAGGGTGATTTCAGGAAACTTCTCCGCCAGTTCAGCGCACAGACCGGCATCTTCTTCAATGATTCGTATCTTGAATCGAGGATTGTTGAGAAGCCGGACCAGCGCGATCGCGGTCTCACTCCCGCCGAAGAGAACCACTCGGGCTTTGTCGGCCACGCTCTGCGGGTCGAACATGCGATTCAATTCAAAGAGATCGTCGGAGGATCCGAATACCGTGACCACGTCTCCGGAATGCAGGATGGTGTCGGCATTCGCTACTTCCAACTCCCCGTTTCGCTGGACGTAACCAACTCGGGTGGTGAGCTGGAGTTCCTGCAGTTTCGTCCCAGTAAGTCGTGACTTCTTGGCCACTCGGATCTGCTGCACTTCAATCTGGCCGCGGGCGAAATTCTCCACCGCAACCCTTCCCGGATTCCGGATCGATTTGGCCAGCTCGACAGCGCAGAGACCTTCCGGATTGAGCATGTAGTCAACCCCGAAGTGCACTTGATAGTTGACGAAGGAATTATCCGTATAGGTCTGATCGTGAAAGCGAACGATGGTTGATCTCGCCCCCAGGGCCTTGGCCAACGAGCATGAGATCAAGTTCGTTCGATCTTCGCTCGTCATAGCGAGGAAAAAATCACACTCGCCCACGTTTGCCTTCGCCAGGGTCTCGGCCGAGCTGCCGTTGCCGATTAGAATCCGTGCGTCGCACTTCTCGTCCAGTTCCTGGGCGATCCTTTGCGAGGATTCAATCAGAGTGACGTCGTGCGCCTGACCGCTCAGCAGCTCGCCGAGATAGCTGCCCACTTCCCCCGCTCCAACAATGACGATCTTCATTAAGGCTGTATCCTTGATCCTAGTTCAAGTCCTTATCGGTCTAAGAAGCGAGATTCTACGCGATTCTTCTGGCTCTACCAGTATGAATTTTAATTGCTTTCGTGGATTGACTCTTATAGACTCCCTGGAACTGTAAACTCGATAGGCAATCTTGGTTTTGGTTCAGATTCGCCCCATGAAGACCACACTTATTAACCCAGGGTGAAAGTTTTCTGGGGAGGAAGTGGCTGATAGGCAAAAAGATAAAAAAAGAGCTAGACAAACCCGAGGGAATCAGTCATGCCAAGATGGTATGAAAGACAAAAAATCTTACCATCTGACTCCTTCGATAGATCGTCTAACTCTGCGTCTGATCTTGCCCGAAGAGCAGGAGCGATTCAATGATCTTTTGATCCAACATCATTATTTGCACAGTGCGGGGAGCGCGGGAGAGACCCTGCGCTATGTGGCTTTGATCGACGGGCAATGGGTGTGTCTTTTGCTGTGGGGAGCGGCTAGCTAGAGGCTGTCCCAAATCCGAGAGGATTTGGGTGGAAGCCTGATACCGATATCAATCTTCGTCACGTTATGTAGACCACGACATGCCTTCCGTCCTCGGTAGCTTACCTTTTATCCGTTATGCACCTTTCCAGCACCCTTCCTCTCGCTTTGAGTCGATAGTTCTCCCAAGGAAGCGCCTCTGACTCGATTCTTGGATCCCTATGCCGCCTGCGTTGCCTCTTTCTCATGTTCTTGCGCAAGTCTCTGCGCGATTTTCCATAGATTGTGGGACAGAACCGACCAGGCCACGCTAAGGTTACGGTTGTCAAAGCCTTTGCTGCGTATCTTGCCCCCGTGCCATCGGTTCTTGAGCACTCCGATCCGGCCTTCGGTGCTCCCTCGTCGTCGCTGCAACCGGACAAAGCGCGGCTCCTCCATCCGCTCCTTGAGCTCTTGTGGATTGCGGGGCGTAAGGGCGTCAAAAATCCCCTCTGCCTGGAGCCGCTTGCTGGCCGCCTTCGAGGCATAGCCCCGATCCCCACTGATCGCTTCGATCTTCTCCTCTAAAGCGAAGCCCTTTTGCCTCTCCAGACTTTCCCAAAGCTGCTTCAATTCGCTCGGGGCCTGCCCCCCATACAGTTTCCAGTCCAACAGATATCCCTCTGCGCTCTCGCATAAATAAAGGGTGTTGCCAAACTCCACCTCCCGATCTGCCTTGCCTCGCACGATGACGTCAATCTCAGGTTCGTAGGCGCTCAGGATCTTCTCCTCATTCTTCACCTGCCGCCCCCCTATGATCCGTTCGTGCGCCTGTTTCATGACCTGCGGTATCTGCTCTAACATACCATCCATTCGCTCGATGATTCGGCTCGCCTTCTTCTCGGTGTAATCGCTTTGCATCCACATAGCTTCCAATAAGTCACGGTGGCGAAGGGCATGGCCCTCAATCTTCTTGAGCAATAGCTTCATCCGCCGCAGGATCCCTTTACGCGCTTTGCCCGCCTCCCGGCGCCGACGCGCATGCGTCATCTCCAGGCACCGTTTGTTCATCTCCCGAGCCAATCCCTTTGCTCCCTGGGGCATGCGCTGTTTCATTCCCGCCTGCCGGATCAGACTGATCGCCTTGAGCAGCGTTGCTCCCACATCCTTGAGCAAGACCCAGTCCACGGGCCAGTGGATGTTCGCTTCCAGGCAAGTGGCGTCGATCAGGCATTCCCTCGTATCGATCGGCTTCTCTAATCCTGCCTCACCACAATGTTCAGCATTGCCCACCACCTCGGTCATCCTTGCATGCAGCTGTCTCAGATACGCTTCGTCGAAGAATTTCGAATCCCGTTCCAGACTGCTCTTCGATATTTTCCGGATCCCGTCTACCTCACGCACCCGGCAAAAATTAGCCAGAAGCTCACTGCGTCCCAACTCCTGCGACAGACAACGAAAGGATATCCCTCCGAGTAAATGACGCACCACCTCCACCCGCAGCGCTTTTATCGCTCTTAGAGCGCGTCGCTCCCGATCCTTCCCTCCCGCTTCATCCCATCCTTCCAAGGCTTTTACGATCGCCTCCCTTTCCAGCGAGGAGTCGATCAAAACCCGGTCAATCCGCTCCATTGTTTCCAGAAACACGGTGTAGTCTTTGCATCGAATGACTGGAGTTAGGGCTGGACGCAGGAAGCTTTGTACGGCAATATTTTTCATGAGAAGGGCGTGCTTTGTATTTGACTAACGCAAGCATAAGCGCCCTTTTTCGCCGGATCGAGCTTTTTGCAGCTCTATCCGGCCTTTTTTTTGCCCATAACTCATTAAAAATCAATTGTTTCCACCACTGGGACGGGCTCTATCATAAGCAAGGCAGAATTGGGATTTTGTCGGAGGATCTCAATCCTTGGCAGAGCCAACTCGGCGTTCGGCATTAGAGGATAGCAATCAGTGATCTTGACGCTTCAGGCCTATATGCGGTTTACTCGGCGCCATGAAAGCGCTGTTCGGTTCGCTCCGTGAGAGCGTCTACTCGTAGCGCCTGAAGAGCGAATTTTTATGAGCGACCATTTTCGTATTCTTCCAGGTCGCGACGGGTGAGATACTGATAGCAAAATAACAGGAAGGCGGTGCCTCAATGATAATGCGACACTGGATGGATTGCGATGTTAGCAACGATGGTCGACTGCGAGAGTGGCAAATCTTCTCGCAGCGTCAGGGGGACCGATTCGATCCAGAGACCGGTGCCGTCTGCTTCGACATAACGAGCTACGGCCGCGCTGTCGTTATTCCCGGTATTTCGACCGAACCGACGGTCTACGAGAAGGATGTCAACTCCCTCTGCGTTGCCGGCGGCGAGGGCATACTGGATCTGGACGGCGACGAGCACCCACTGCGAGCCGGAACTTCCCTGTCGATTCCACCGGGGCAACACCACCGCTATACCAATCGTGGCAGTCAGGAGTTGGAATTCATCTACTCTCGTCGCCCGCCCGCGTCGAGTGATGGCGATTTTCAGATTCATCATTGGAGTGACGACCGCGACCGAGCGGTGTGGGGAAGTCCGTTTCAGGGCCACTGGTACCACACCTACAGAGGTCCTAGCTGCGAGGTCCACATCGCTGATTTGCCGCCACGGAAATTCTCTCATCCCCACAACCACGCTCCGGAGCTGGACGAGATCTGGTACGTGCACCGCGGCGAGGGCTGGCACTGGATGGGACGTGAATACCGCGCGCAGACAGCAGGCTGGGCGCTTTGGCTCGACTCCACCGAGCTGCACTCGCTGATGAACCCCGGAGACGTAAACGTGGAGTACATCTACGCCACATCCGCACCCCTCCTCCAGGAACGCCGCCGCGCGTCCGAAAAGCAGGATCCGCTGCCCTCCAACCCGAAGGCCGCTGCGCAGGAGCTGGATGAACGATTCGCTGCCATGGTCGCTGCTTACCGCAAGACCGGTATCAGCATTCACGACGTGGATTCCGAGATCGGACGCATCGAGCAGCTCATTCAGCGACTGGGCTAGGAATCTGTCGGAATGGATTTGGAAGCGTTCCGGTGGTTCGACTTTCGATCTGAAGATCTGCTCTGTTGCGAATTTCAGCGTCCGACAGATTCCAAGATCAGCCGCTGAATTTTTACTCGCCAACACCGGCTCAGTGATCAAACTGTCTCTGTTTGTTTGTATTCTGTCGGGTTTAAAGATTGGTATTCTGCGATTTGCCTTGGGCAAAGTGCATGAGTACTTCAAGAAGTTGGACATCTGAAACTAGCCCAGGGTGGTGTATCATAGATTCTATCCGGCTCAGGGGGAAAGGAGCGATTTACCATGAATAAGGTCTTGGTCGTCGATCACGATGGACCTTTAAGGTTTAACATTCGAAGTCTTCTCGAATCCCACGACTACGACGTGGTCGAGGCTTCCAACGGAAGGGATGCGCTGGCCCAGGTCGCCAAGGAGAGTCCGGATCTTGTCATCATGGACATAATCATGCCTGAAAAGGAGGGCATCGAAACGATTCTGGAGCTGCGCGACAATTACCCTGACCTGCGAATTATTGCCACGTCCAGCGGGGGAAGACTGCAGACTGAGGGGTTCCTCCTGGTTGCCCGTAGAATGCGTGTCGTCGGAACACTGAAGAAACCTTTCCAGTTGCAGGACCTTCTGGATATGGTCGTAGAGACCTTCGAAGTTGAGGAACCTGCTTAGGAATCTGTCGGACTTTGAATCTAGCAACAGACATGAACGTTGGATCGGGCGGTGAAGGGCCTGAATTGCAGGTAGGTTCATTCCGACAGATTCCTTCCAAGAAAATGAAACTGAGATTTGAGACGAATTGTTCTACCTTTTCGTGGTTTACAAAATTCTGGCGTTGGAAGATTGAGACTCTTCAGGCATCCGATACACATTGGCAGAAAAGAGTCCTTGGAAGGACTTAGAAACGCCACGCTTCCCAAATCTCAGTTTCATTTTCTTATTGCTAGCAGTCTGTCGGACGGGCTTGGCTACTTGCACAGCAATCGAGCGCGATAGTCCGACAGACTGCTAGCCCGCTTTTCTCACAAACTTTCGAGCATCGTCGTGCGGCTGAATGTTCCTCCCGTCGTGTTGCCGCCTGCTGGCCACAAAAAGCGGGCTATTTACAAGGCCGGTTCCTTGCCGTCATGGGGTATGATCTGATACTTCAGGACGAGGCTTTCTCCCTTCTTAATCCTATATTCTTTCTCCATGTTAAAAGCTGGGGAAAACCAACCATCGTTGCGGCACATCCAACCGGTGGGTGAATGCGGATTTCCCGGATCGTCGTGAATGGTGATGCCTGCCCAGCGTTCCGGAGAGACGGGCCCTGAGTAATCGCACCAAAGGGCTGATTGGTCCTTCACTTCCTCCTCGTTCTTGCGGCCCTCGGAATCGGTGATGCATCCGCCACCGGCAGCGACTCCGATGGTGCGGGCAACCCTCAGGGCAAGGAAACCGAAATTCGTCCGGCCCAGGAGGATATCTCGGTTGAGGGCCGCAAATTCGAGACGAAGGGCGAGCCTAAAATTGTTGTCAAGGGTCCATTCTCTGATCTCCTCGAGAACAGGCTCGGCATCGATAAGCCAGTGGTTGAGAGAGGCTATGGTTCCAGTTTCGGTTCCACTGTCGAGCTTGAGAAGTTTTTGGTGGACACATGGATTGGTCGTATCACTCCAACATCCCTGACTCTGAATAAGTCCATGCGCGACAAACATCCCCCGATGATGAGAATGGCCCACCAGGTCCACGGAATGGCCGTAGGCGAGCACGTTGATTCCGGAAGGCGTCAGCAGTGGATAGATGAAAGGCCTCGGGTATTCTTCACTAAAGTGCAAAGTGAGAACGTGGGCGTCGTCGAGAGTGATCTTTGCCCGGTCACCCGGTTCCTGAATACACTGAATTCTTGGGAACGTCATAATGTCCTTTCCAATGAGATGGGCTGTTATCGATTGTCGATTGCGCTTACGATTACGGTGGTCGATTACTGGAGAATAGACATCGACCACGCCTAATCGACAACCGCAATCTCAGACGTAATCGAAACCCGAAACAGGATCCTCGATTACGCCTTCGATTACGACATTCGATTTCGGGTGAATGGAAAGTACATCCGGCTCACTCGAAGCTCTTAATCGTAAGCGTAATCGTCACCTGATACCTATGTATTCGTATCAACTTGTGGATCCGGACTTGACACTCAAATGTCGTTCTTGTGTTTCCAGTATTCGACTATAGCCCTCTTAAGGAAGCGCTTTTTCGGGCCTGTTCCGGCCCATTGACAATTTCTTATGGAAGTCTTGATTACTTCTGCCGCGTCGCAGCTCTCACTGGGAATCGCGAGATCGCTCAGTAACCGCCACGAGATCAGATTGACGGACACGCGGCAGGTGTCGTCCGAGCTCGAGTTTGTCCGTTCCGATCTGGATCACACAGCGGCAACCAACGAGCTTGTCCGCGGGGTCGATACGATCGTCCACTCTGGAGAGATCGACCCTGAGGCGAGCGCGTCCGACCAACTCGACTTCCAGATGCGCTGCACTTACAATCTTCTGTGGGCGGCAGCGGAAGAAGGTGTTCAGCGATTCATCTACCTCAGCTCGTTACGACTCATGGAAGGCTACGACCCGGACCTCGCCGTAACCGAACGGTGGAAGACGCACCCGACAACGGAAGTTACGGTGCTCTGCTATCAACTCGGTGAGTTCGTGTGTCGGGAGTTTGCCCGAGAGGGGAAGATCCACGCAGTTCTACTTAGACTGGGTGACATTACCCCGGATACGAGTTCTGATCCTACTCCGTCGGCTCTCTACATGGACGATGCGGTCGACGCGGTGGAGAAGGCGCTGACGGCTGAGCTTTCAGGATGGCTCGACATCTTTCACATTCAGTCGGCGGGGCCCAACGCGAGGTTCCTGACCGGCCAGGAGTGGTGGAGCGCCGACGACGTCTCCCCGTCGTTCCGCCTCGGGTACACTCCCCGGCGGAGGGGTAGGGCACAATGAACGTTCTGATTCTCGGCGCCAACGGGCAGATGGGACCTCACGTGGTTAGGTCGCTTGAGTCACGGCATCGGTTACGCCTGACCGACATTAACGACCTTGATACGGAGCACGAATATCTGAAGGTCGACGTGTCTAATCTTGATCAGGTGGTTTCCGCGGCCGAGGGGATGGATGCCATCATCAATCTGTCGGTGTTGCGGCCGGACCGCCGCCTGGCCTTTGATGTCAACGCTCGTGGCTGCTACAACATGATGGTCGCCGCGGTCGAGCACAGGATCGGCAGATTAGTCAACTCGGGACCGTTCTACGTGGTTGCGGGACCAACCTACGAACGCTTCGACCATCAGATTGGGCCGGATATTCCTCATCAGCCCGGAACCTATCTCTACGCCATCACGAAGTCGCTTGGACAGGAGATCTGCCGGGTCTTCACGGAATGCCATGATGTCTACGTGATGGATCTGCTCTTTTACATGCTACTGGACCCGCAGACCCACAATTCCGAATCCGGTTCGCCTATCGCAAACCTCGGACGCGACATGACCCCCTACACGACCTCATGGAGAGACACAGGTGAGGCCTTCCGCTGCGCCTTGGAGGTGGATCTACGGACACTCCCATCCCGCTCCGAGGTTTTCTTCGTCTTCCCCGACCTCCCGCACCAGAAATTCTCGAATGAAAAGGCCAAGCGGATCCTGGGATGGGAGCCACGGGATACGCTAGATCGGTTTTGGAGGCGGGGTGAGGCCCCTTTGCTTTGAATGTGATCCCGAAACGATGAAGGCGACGGAACGTTCGTCGAAATGCTCACGCATTCCGCTACGATATGCCTCACGGCTCGTAGGGGAACGCGTGAGCATTTTGTCTTCTTGGACGCCGACAGTTTCAAGCTCGATTGATCCGTCTCCGAGCAAGCACTCCGCCGAGACATGTCCGGCAAGCACGCGCAGCGGGAGGCCGATGCTGATTTGTATGTCACTTGCAGCGCCTGATCACGGCCGAGGAAAGAGGGGGGCGTCCCTATGACTGGATGGGACTGGGGTCTCGTCGTCATTCTCAACGGCGGTATTATTCTCTACGGTCTCTACTTGAGCCGTGGAACTCGATCGACGACGGACTGGTTTCTTGCCGGGCGGAGGCTGCCGTGGTGGCTCGTCGGCATCTCCATGTACGCCACCGCGATTGACGCCAGCGACCTGGTCGCTGATTCGGGAGGTACCTACACCCTTGGTGTGTCGGTGTTCATCATCAACTGGGTGGGTGTCGTGAGCGGTTGGGTCATCGCCGCTTTCTTCATCTTTCTACCGATGTACCGCCTGGGCATGTACACGAACGCGGAATATCTGGAGGCTCGCTTCGGCGTCGCTGCCCGCGTAATCTGTGCCCTCGTCCAAGTCCAGTACCGCACCAGCGTCCTCGCCATCATCGGCACCACGGCTTTTCTCACTTTGACCATCGTGAGCGGCTGGAACGCGCCAACGGCGTGGACTGCCGTAGTAGGTATCGCCCTCCTGGCCACCGTCTATACGGCCCTTGGTGGTCTCCGGTCGGTCGCAGTGACCGATGCCCTGCAGTTTTGTGTTATGACCGTGGCCGGGCTCACAATATGGTACATCATCTGGACCAGGGTGGGAGGATGGGCCGGTGTCGAGCAGCGACTCGCCGAGGTGAGTTCGGACCTGCCATCGCAGTTGTTGCATACCGGCGCGGCTCGGGACGGTACACCCGGATGGGTCGTCGCCCTCGCCTGCATCATTATTGGTTTGGCCTACTCTGTTGTCAACCACACTCAGGCGATGCGGATGTTCGCTTCTCGAAACGAATGGCACCTGAAAATGTCCGTCTTCGCCGCCTCCGTGCCTCTTCTCATCATGACTTTCTGCAATCTCTCGATCGGTGTCATGGGTCGCGCTCTCATTCCCGAGCAGGGAGATCTTCCCGGGGCGCGTCAGGACGCCATTTATCCGTATCTCGCCGGTCAGATCGATACGATCGGTTTAAAAGGTCTCGTCGTGGCCGGTATTCTGGCGGCAGCCCTGTCGACCTACGATTCCATCGGCTCGTCGTTGTCGGCGCTACTTACCCGCGATGTCTACGCCCGTCTCATCGTACGCAACCGCGACGACCACCACTACCTGCGGGTCGGCCAGTGGCTGACACCGGTTATCATTTTCGGTTCTTTTATTTATATTCCCTTTATGCTGGAAGGCGGAATGCTCCTCTTCTACGTCGATATTACCAGCACCTTCGTCATACCGCTTCTCACCCTCTTTCTCATGGGCGCCCTAACACCGGTCCACCGCCGCAGCGGCCTCATTGGACTGATCGCGGGAACCCTCTATGGCCTGCTGCGCATGTTCACACCTTTCATTAACGAGCAATTCGGTTTCACCATCCTATCCGACAACCTGGCGAACCCGTGGGCCGCCTATCCGATCAGCATGGCTATCACCGCCGGTACCATGGTGCTACTTTCGCTGTATTGGGGTTGGGAGAGTAGGGGTACTCAAATGGGCGAGGATCACCGGGAGGACAGCCCCTGGTTGAGTTCCAGCCTCGTGGAGGTCCAGCAACTCGAGAAGGCCGAACCCGAGCATCGGGCATCCAGCAGAATTCCCGTCGCTCTGGCGATCCTTGTCGCGACGGTCGGTCTTTACCTGAGCTTCGTCGCGTTCTGGTAGGCGTGAAGTCAATTGTAAAGCGATCGAACATCCAATTTGTCATCGGACTGTTTCGAGAACGAGAACGAGAACGAGGACGAGATGGGGGAGCCTCCGGAAGGGCCGATTTCAATGCCTCGACACCCACAGTTTCACCCTCGATTGATCCGAAGGGGTATCACCTGCCGACCGGCACGAATCTGCGCGAATAGAGGCCCGATCGACGTCGTTACAAACAGCGTGGCGAGTGCAGATCTTTCTCAGACCCTGCGGACGTATACATAGTATGGAGCTATAGTGCGTTCTCCATCGTCGTGAAAGGAGGCAAAGAGTCGGTCTCGTCCTTCCTCCAACTCCAGTTCGAAAATAGCACTTCTGTCGTTTGGCCCGATCCCCTTCTGAGTGTTTACCTCGCCGACAGTGAGTTGGGCCCAGCGGATGTTCAGGGCCACTCCTCCTGAGTAATGAGGTGCATGTTTTTCTTGAATGCAGTCCTTCCGCCATTCCACGTCATCGCCCTCGATTCCTGAGCTGATGGCATAGCCCGTCTCCTCCGGCCAGCGCCTCATTTCGATCTCGTATCGACCCGGTTGCCGAACGTCGATCTCCCAGAATCCACTGGAGACAAGGCCCTCCCTGACCTGCCTGTGATTCCAAGCTACGATGCAGGCCTCATTTCGGAGATCGTGGGTCGTCAGTTTGACGGCCTCCACGTCCTTTCCCAACGCAATCGGAACATCTCGATCGAACTGCTCCGAAACCAACTTCCACCATCTGTCATATTCCTCTCGGAGATCGGCGACGATGTCACGGTGCTGATCAGAGATGTCCTTGGTCTGGCCAGGATCCGTGTCCAGGTTGTACAACTCTGAACCGTCTATGAGGCGCCATCTCTGCTTCATGACCGAGCTTTTCCTCCATTTCATTGGGTTCGCTATTCGTTGAGTATCGCTGACCACGACACGCTCATCCCAATCCCCACCGCTTTCACCGTTCATAAGGGGTAGGAGGGACTGACCGTGAAACGACTTTTCCGCGGGGGGCGTCACGTCGCACAAGTCCAGGAGAGTAGGCATGAAGTCCACGTAGCTGGTGAGAGTATCGATGTCTTGGCCTCCGGTGAATCCTCCGGCCGGATAGCGGATCAGGAAGGGGACCCGGTGTCCTCCTTCGTAGGGGGAACCTTTTTTGCCCCGCATTCCAGCATTGAAACTACCCGGACCCTCCTCGGGAAAACCGCTGGAATCCAATTCGCACCCCGAGGCGGTCCCATTATCCGTCATAAATATAAGAATGGTGTCCTGTGCGATTCCGAGTTCCTCGAGGACTTCCGCGAGTTTGCCGAAGTTCTCGTCGATGTTGGTGATCATTCCATAGAATCGAGCCCGATCCTCGTGGGGAGTGGAATCGCGATACATATCGATGTAGCGAGTCTCCACATTGAGAGGGCCGTGAGGGGCATTGGTGGCGATGTAGCAGAAGAATGGCTCCTCCGCGTGTTCACGAATGAATTTGATGCCTTCCTGAAAGAAAACATCGGTACAGTATCCCTCGAACTTTTGGGGCACTCCGTTGACGAAATAGCCATCATCGAAATAGTCATTGCCCCAGGGATCACCAGTATTGCCAATGCCGCCACCGGCATGGTATATGGATTTTTCGAATCCACGCTCGTGAGGGCGGAGAGGTTGGCTGTCGCCGAGGTGCCATTTCCCGAAATGGCCGGTGCGGTATCCGCCTTCACGGAGGGCGTCTGCCAGAGTCCAC
Organism: Candidatus Moanibacter sp.; assembly: GCA_965226025.1. Classification (GTDB taxonomy): domain Bacteria; phylum Verrucomicrobiota; class Verrucomicrobiia; order Opitutales; family UBA2987; genus Moanibacter. Next base: position 91,465 of record CBDDCD010000003.1, read on the forward strand.
TCATCCTCCCGCAGAAGTGATCGGCCGCCGATGGTATGCCATACACCGGTGCTGTTGCAGAAATGACCGGTCAACAGCCCGGAGCGAGTCGGTGCACAGGTAGTTCCCACGTGGAAGTCCAGGAACCGCAGGCAGTCCCTGTGGTGGCGATCGAGATTGGGCGTCTGGATGACCTGGTTGCCGTGGCATCCCAAGTCCCCATAACCTTGGTCGTCCGTAAGGACAAACACGATGTTTGGAGATTTTCTTTGGTTCATGGTTTTCCTTCCGTAGTTAGCCTGGAAATCGATGACTATTGATCAGCAGGACGCGAAGTGTGAATGGTCGCCCGGATCTCGGTCTGAACGTGGCGTTCCACACCAGCCAGACCTTCTGACGATGAGGCTGATCAGCCTTCTTCTCAAGCGCTTCCCGGCCAATAAAATCGTGATCGAACTTGACGTGCATCCCATATCCCAAGTCCCAGGGTGTCTGGTAGTAGTCCTCAACGTTATCGGAGTAAAAGCTCCCACCAAGCGATGCGTTCGCTTCGAAACTATCTGCCGGCAGCGATTCCCGGTAGGCTTTCATCGAATCTGTGAATAAGGCGGGCATCGGTGAGGGGATCCAACCTGACTCCGGCGAAACTGTTGACAGCGAGGTCCGATAGGAGAGGCATCAGATCCGGTCCCTCGAAATAGATGTCCGTCATGTGTTTTGAGAGATCGAAGAGGACAGCCGTCTTGTACCATGCTTCCTGTTCGTCACGCCAATTGGTGAACTCGGGAGAGATCGGGAAAATGTAGGGACCGGTTTTCGCGTTCTGCAGCATCTCCACCGGGTTTTTCCAGGACTTCAGCTTCTGCTCGAGTGATTCTGTTGTAGCTGACATGGTGATACCTCCGAGCGGTTCGTTATTGGACCCACGACTTCAGTCAAAAAAGATTGTGCGATTGCCGCTGACGAAAACGCGAATTGAATGAAGCATACCGATAAGTAGAGGCTGTCCCAAATCCGAGAGGATTTGGGTGGAAGCCTGATACCGATATCAATCTTCGTCACGTTATGTAGACCACGACATGCCTTCCGTCCTCGGCAGCTTACCTTTTATCCGTTATGCACCTTTCCAGCACCCTTCCTCTCGCTTTGAGTCGATAGTTCTCCCAAGGAAGCGCCTCTGACTCGATTCTTGGATCCCTATGCCGCCTGCGTTGCCTCTTTCTCATGTTCTTGCGCAAGTCTCTGCGCGATTTTCCATAGATTGTGGGACAGAACCGACCAGGCCACGCTAAGGTTACGGTTGTCAAAGCCTTTGCTGCGTATCTTGCCCCCGTGCCATCGGTTCTTGAGCACTCCGATCCGGCCTTCGGTGCTCCCTCGTCGTCGCTGCAACCGGACAAAGCGCGGCTCCTCCATCCGCTCCTTGAGCTCTTGTGGATTGCGGGGCGTAAGGGCGTCAAAAATCCCCTCTGCCTGGAGCCGCTTGCTGGCCGCCTTCGAGGCATAGCCCCGATCCCCACTGATCGCTTCGATCTTCTCCTCTAAAGCGAAGCCCTTTTGCCTCTCCAGACTTTCCCAAAGCTGCTTCAATTCGCTCGGGGCCTGCCCCCCATACAGTTTCCAGTCCAACAGATATCCCTCTGCGCTCTCGCATAAATAAAGGGTGTTGCCAAACTCCACCTCCCGATCTGCCTTGCCTCGCACGATGACGTCAATCTCAGGTTCGTAGGCGCTCAGGATCTTCTCCTCATTCTTCACCTGCCGCCCCCCTATGATCCGTTCGTGCGCCTGTTTCATGACCTGCGGTATCTGCTCTAACATACCATCCATTCGCTCGATGATTCGGCTCGCCTTCTTCTCGGTGTAATCGCTTTGCATCCACATAGCTTCCAATAAGTCACGGTGGCGAAGGGCATGGCCCTCAATCTTCTTGAGCAATAGCTTCATCCGCCGCAGGATCCCTTTACGCGCTTTGCCCGCCTCCCGGCGCCGACGCGCATGCGTCATCTCCAGGCACCGTTTGTTCATCTCCCGAGCCAATCCCTTTGCTCCCTGGGGCATGCGCTGTTTCATTCCCGCCTGCCCGATCAGACTGATCGCCTTGAGCAGCGTTGCTCCCACATCCTTGAGCAAGACCCAGTCCACGGGCCAGTGGATGTTCGCTTCCAGGCAAGTGGCGTCGATCAGGCATTCCCTCGTATCGATCGGCTTCTCTAATCCTGCCTCACCACAATGTTCAGCATTGCCCACCACCTCGGTCATCCTTGCATGCAGCTGTCTCAGATACGCTTCGTCGAAGAATTTCGAATCCCGTTCCAGACTGCTCTTCGATATTTTCCGGATCCCGTCTACCTCACGCACCCGGCAAAAATTAGCCAGAAGCTCACTGCGTCCCAACTCCTGCGACAGACAACGAAAGGATATCCCTCCGAGTAAATGACGCACCACCTCCACCCGCAGCGCTTTTATCGCTCTTAGAGCGCGTCGCTCCCGATCCTTCCCTCCCGCTTCATCCCATCCTTCCAAGGCTTTTACGATCGCCTCCCTTTCCAGCGAGGAGTCGATCAAAACCCGGTCAATCCGCTCCATTGTTTCCAGAAACACGGTGTAGTCTTTGCATCGAATGACTGGAGTTAGGGCTGGACGCAGGAAGCTTTGTACGGCAATATTTTTCATGAGAAGGGCGTGCTTTGTATTTGACTAACGCAAGCATAAGCGCCCTTTTTCGCCGGATCGAGCTTTTTGCAGCTCTATCCGGCCTTTTTTTTGCCCATAACTCATTAAAAATCAATTGTTTCCACCACTGGGACGGGCTCTAAGTATGTGCTAACGCTGCAGCTTCAGGCAAACGAGTCAAAACCGCGCGGATAGCTCAGGATCAGGCGGGCGCCAGCGTGTCCAGTTCGGTCAGTTCGTCGGGCGATAGCATCCATTCAGCCGACCCGACGTTTTGCTCTATTTGCTCGCGCGAGCTGGCTCCGGCGATGACCGAGCTGACCTGCGGGTTGGCGAGCAGCCAAGCGATGGCAAGCTGCAGCGTGGTGTGGCCCCGCTGCTCGGCGAAGGCACGGAGGCCGTCGAGCAGTGAGAACTTGGCATCGGTGAGGTGGCGCTCGGCGATGTTCGGGAAGTAGTTGAACCGTGTGCCTTCAGGCGGCGACTCGCCGGGCCGGTACTTGCCGGTGAGAAACCCCGATGCCAGCGGGTAGTAGGGCAGGATGCCGAGGCCATAGCGCCGGCAGACCGGCAGTAGTTCGGCCTCGATGGCGCGCTCCAGGATATTGTAGGGGGGTTGGCAGCTGACGAAGCGTGTCAAGTGCTCGGTCCGGGAAGTCCACAGTCCCTCGACGACACGCCACGACTCGAAGTTGGAGCAGCCGATGTAGCGGACCTTGCCCATGCTCACCAGATCGTCCAGCGTCCGCAGTGTCTCTTCGATGGGGGTGGATGGGTCTGGGCCATGTATCTGGTAGAGGTCTATGTAGTCGGTCTGCAGTCTGCGCAGGCTGGCCTCCAGGGCATCGATCACGTACTTTCGGGACGTACCCCCCGTATTCGGACCGTCGCCCATCGCGCCCGCGAACTTTGTGGCAAGGACCACGTTTGCGCGTTGACCCTGAATAGCCCGGCCCAGGACGCTCTCCGATGCGCCGTCGCCGTAGACGTCCGCCGTATCGAGGAAGTTGATTCCGTTGTCGAGCGCCGCCTGGATGACCAACTCCGAGCGGGTGTAGTCCCAGCGGCGGCCGAAGTTATTGCAACCGAGGCCGACCTCCGAGACTTCCAGCCCTGAGCTGCCGAGCCTGCGGTATTTCATCATTCAGAGTATCCCGGAAACGAAGGCGGAAACGCAAGAACGACGTTGAAGGCCTGTAGGGACAGAATATTCAGCCCAGTGAATTAGGGCATTGATTAGGTGCAAGTCAGTTCGGCCTCCGGCTGCCGCTTCGAGTCCGGATCAATCGGGGCTGGAACTTCCCCCGCCAGTTCCATGTTTCCTCCATTTGGTTGGGTACGCGAAAGGCCCGAAAGTCCGCATAGGCAGTGAAATTTCTAGTCAGCGCCGCCTCCGGTGCGCTGGCACTTGCCGGATCAATCGAGGTCGAAACTTCCTCGATCCTCGAAGAAGAGCGAAAGTTGCCCGCGGATGGCACAGGGCGGTCCCGCAGTTGGGAGAAAGAGTGATTACCCTCAGGTGGCAGAGCAATCCCTCAGCCTGACGGCACAGTCACACTTCTACTCAAAGCTCGATCAAGCAGTGCAACATCTCTCCCAAAGCTTTCTCCTTCGATCACCCTTTGGGTGCGGTACTGCTCTGCCACCTGCGGGTACTATTCCGTGTCGAAAACGGTGTCAATCGTCACCCGGAAACCCGCATGGGCATTGAAGTTTCAGGTCAGGCTCGAAGTTGGCCTGCGGTATAGACTTGCCGTTTCAATTCATGACACATGAGGATGAAGCTTGGCCTCTTAGGATTTACCGGATAGCGATGGCATTTTGAGTACCTACCATTTACCTAGCATCACCAATCTTGCTGATCAATAGAAGAGTGGCGATTGCGCTGGCTTCCCGCCTTCTCAAGAGTACAGAGGAATATCTTTCATCAATTTTGGAACGGCTGATTCGGCGATGAAAATTACGGAACAATTCTGGAAGCACGCTGAACCGATATATCAAGCAATTTTGAAACACCCCTTCATTCGTGAACTGGCGGACGGCAGCCTGCGCGAAGAGATTTTCATCTTTTACATGAAGCAGGATGCCCTCTACCTAATCGATTTCTCCCGCGCCCTCGCGCTGACCGGTCTGCGCTCCATGGAACTCCCACATTTTTCCACATTTCTACGCTTTGCGTTGGACGCAGTGAACGTGGAGCGGGGACTGCACGACACCTTCTTCAAACGGTATGGCGTTGAGCTCGACGTCGAATCCAGCCCGGCCTGTTTTGCCTACACTCACTTCCTGCTTTCTACGGCGTCGCTTAGGAGCGCCGAGGAAAGTATGGCCGCCCTTTTACCCTGCTTCTGGATTTACCGTGAGGTCGGCCTCTATATACTCGAACGGACGAAGCCGGGGAATCCGTATCAGGACTGGATCGACATGTATGCCGGAGAGGAATTTAACGCCTCCGTAGAGGCGGCCATAGGCATAGTAGAGGAGGTCGGATCAAAAGCTCATCCTTCCGTTCAAAAGGAAATGTTGGCCGCCTTTACCCGATCGTCACGGTTGGAATGGATTTTCTGGGAGAGCGCATATCGTCGCGAACGATGGCAGCCCGATACGAGCGCTGGAGCTACTCCGTGAGCGTTGCAGCTCAGTAGGCACCCTCGACCCGGGAGGTAGTCGGGAGATCGGGTTTTTTGTTGCCAAATCCGTTCCTGCAAGTAGAGTGATGTAAATGAAAGGACCGCAATCGGGTAGGTCCAACCGCCAAAAGACTATGAAAATCACAGCATATCTGAAGCCACATTGCGGATGGAGCGGCGGGGTACGCGCGGTACTTAAGAAATACCAATCGGAGTATCAGGATCGCGACATCAACAACAACCCCGAGGTCTACGCAGAGATGGTGGAGAAATCCGGACAGACGCTCTCTCCATGCGTCGATGTCGACGGCGTGATGCTCGCGGATATCAGTGGGGAAGAGCTGGAGAGTTATCTCCTCAGCAATAAGCTCGTGGTAGCCAGCGAGGTCAGTTCCGATGTCCCGCTCAACGCGCCGTGCACCGACGAGGAGCACGCGCGCATGGCTGGGCAATCGATTCAGTTCCTTTAGGCCCCATTGCCGCGGAAACATCCGCACGCGATTTCGAGGCCTCTGGCCCATCCCTAACAGGGCGCCAAGAGGAACACCTCCATGAGGACGGTGATCATTCTCTGGTGTATCTCGATAATGCCGCAACCGCCCAGAAGCCGCGTGTGGTTGTCGACTCTCTTAGAATTCTGTTGCCCTTCCAATCTCTGGTACCGAGACTTCTGTAAAAGGGGCCTACTATTGCCATGGGAAAAATACAAAAACCGGGAGGGCGGGGGTGCAGTGCCCTGAAGATCTGTTGGTGGAGAATAAGACCGGACGCTAGAGGAGGCAAAGCAGAGACTGAAACGCAAGTTCGGTCTCAAAGGCATAGTCGGAGAGAGTCCTGTATTCAAAGAGGTGCGGGATAAAATCCCGGTGGTCGCTGCTCGTGAGGTGAGCGTATTCCTATCGGGGGAGACCGGGACGGGCAAGGAGCTCTTTGCCCGCGCCCTGCATCATCTGAGTCCCAGGGCGAGTGAGCCTTTCATACCGGTTAACTGCGGTGCGATTCCTGTTGACCTGATTGAAAATGAGATGTTCGGGCACGCCAGCGAGGCCTACACGGATGCGAGGACTTCCAAGACGGGGTTGATCCATGAGGCCGATCAGGGTACCCTTTTTCTGGACGAGATAAATTCGCTCCCCGCGATGGCCCAGGTGAAGCTCTTGCGGTTTCTTCAGGAGAAGGAATACCGACCACTCGGCTCGGCCAAGACATTAGGTGCGGAAGTGCGAATCATCTCCGCCATGAACGCCGACGTTGAGAAAGAACTGAATAGTGGGAGGCTTCGTCGGGAACTCTATTACAGGTTGAATGTCGTTAGTCTGGAATTGCCGCCGCTTCGGGAACGACGGGAGGATATTGTACCTTTGGCGAGGCATTTCCACCAGAAGTACACCGTTGAATTCGAACTGCCCGATGGAGACTTCTCCCAAGGGGCATTGGATAAACTCTTGCAGCACGATTGGCCTGGAAACGTCCGGGAGTTGGAGAATGTGGTGCAGCGGGCTCTCGCCTTAAGCGATGGCGGTATTACGGGGAGAGTGGACATTGATCTACCCGAGGTGGACGATTCGCGCCGGACCTTGTCGTTTAAGGAAGCCAAAGCAGAGTCGATCCGGCGCTTCGAGGTTTCATACCTGACAGAGAGCTTGCGGGCCTGTAACGGAAACATCGCCCATGCCGCGGTGAGGGCACAGAAAAATCGGCGAGCCTTCTGGGAATTGATCCGTAAGCACGAAATCGATGTCGCCAGCTTGAGACCGTAGTCAGACCCGCCACCGGCTGCTCATACTTGCCCGACTCGTCTCGGCGGAGGTCTTGCGCGAAGACGGATCAGTCAAGATTGAAACTGACCCGAGCGCAATCCTCCAGGCTCTTGACACGCCATAGCCTTCCAGGCGACGGCGGATGTTTGGGGATACATAGGCTTCTTTGCTCTCGTGAGATGAAAAGCATTTCCCAACGGATTAGTAAAGCAACCGATTGGGGAGAAAGAGAGTGTTCCCTCAAGTGGCAGAGCAATCCCTCAGCCTGACGGCATTGTCACGCTCCTACTCAAAGCTCGATCAAGCATGGTGGAATCTCTCCTCAAGCTTCCTATTTCGATCACCCTTTGGGTGCGGTACTGCTGCTGCCACCTGAGGGTATTCTCTGCCTCATTTACGCCGCAATGGGCAGATTACAAATCTGCCCCACGGAAGACTCCGAATAAGAGATCAAGCAGAGCGCCAGGTTGCGACTTTGCGGACCGGACATTCGCTCGCGCTCGACTGGACATTTGTTTCCGTTTCCTAACTTGCTCCTGATAAACAGGTTATGGCAAATCGCCGACCCGGTGCGTTAAACCAGCGGCGTGAGTTCGTCCAGTCTCTTCAGAGACGCTTGTTGGTTATCAGCGACTTACGACATCGGCATGTCAGCTGCTGGGGGTGGAGCTGTGAAGAAAGGAGGTCCAAATGCTGAACACTGACAGAAACGGTAATCCCGACGCGAGGCTGCGGGAGCAGATTTTGCGTTATGTTCTGCGGAGTCCTCGGGCGAGGGATCCGATCGAGGGGGTTGTGGAGTGGTGGCTACTTAATGAGGAGATCGAGCGAAGAACGAAGAAGGTCGATGAGGTCCTTTCCGAGTTGGTGGCCGAGGGTCTGGTATTGGAGCACAAGGAGGCTGATGGTCGCCGAGTTTTTGGAATCAACCAACAGAAAGTATCAGAGATCAAAGCTCTGATCCACAACGAGGGAAAAAATGTCTAAGTGACGCTTTCAATTTCTGAAATTCTGACCCCGCCCTATGAACTTACCTCAGAACTCAGGCTACCTCAGTGTGCGCTTTCGCGGATCCGCTCGACCGTCTAACAATAGATCGGCGCTCCTCTGCGGTCTTTTGGCAGTTTTATGCTTCACGACCGTATATGGGTTTCCGCCTGCGCCCTATCACACCGTTTACGGAATCGTGCGCGATCAGGTCGGGCAGGCGCTTGACGTCGAAGGCGCGACTATTGTTCTGCTCAAGGACAGCGCAGAGGTTGGGCGGACCCCAATCATCAGCGGTCCGCGCATCGATCAGAACTACGAACTGAAGATCCGCATCGATGCGGACCGGCCTTCGACCCAGCTTTACAGCAGTGCCGCCGTACCGGCCGACGGACTCTACAGTCTGGTGGTTGAGATGAATGGGCAGCTATTCTTCCCAATCGAGGTGAGCAACACCCTCACCGTCGGTAAGGGAGGCGGGCGCGTAAGACTGGATCTGACCCTGGGCGGGGATAGCGACGGCGATGGGCTGCCCGACATATGGGAAGAGTGGCAGCTTTTCCAAGCGGGTTATTTCCCGGACGAGGAGGGTTGGCCTATCAACCTTATCGATAGAGATGACGATTTTGATGGCGATGGACAGAGCAACTATTTCGAGTACATCGCCGGCACTTTTGCCGGCGATGGGAGCGATAGCTTTCTGCTCGAAATAATCGAGCGGTCTCCGACCAGCGTGCGCCTTGAGTTCTTTGCCATCACCGGCAAAGTCTATACCCTCGAACGCAGCAGTGATGGCAAGGTTTGGACGCGGATTCCCTTCTCAACCATCGAGGGCGCGCAGCCCGTGGATTCCTACCGCGCCAACGACGTTGAAATCCTGCCCGCTTACCACGTGCCGCCCGATGCAACGGACAAGGAATTCTACCGCCTCTCGGTCCGATGAATACGGCGAAAATCAAGCGTATCGGTACCGGAGTTGTCCTCGTCCTATCTTCCCTGATCCTTTTCGGGGCCGGGGCTCAAGCCCAGTGGAGGACAGAGACCTATTCCATGAAAGGCGGCTGGAACGCCATTTACCTGCACGGGGATGCGTCTCACGCCACCCCTGATGAGCATTTTGCAGCGGGTGACGCGACCAACCTACTAGAAGTCTGGCGCTGGAACCCCAACCCCGACCAGATTCAGTTCACCGACTCGCCGTTGATCCCGTCAGCGGGGACGCCGGAGTGGAGCGTGTGGATTCGCGACCAGCCGGCACAAAGCGATTTGAGCAATCTGACCGCCCGAAGTGCTTACCTGGTGAAATGTGCCGGCAGCGAAAGTGACAGCTACCTGGTGCCGATCGTGCAGAGGCCCGTACCGCCGAGCGCGACCTGGCTGCGCAGCGGCGCCAACCTGCTCGGCTTTCCCAGCAAGCTGAACGGGTCCTATCCCACTTTTTCCAACTACTTCGAAACTTTCCCGGCGGCAATCGCGGCCAACACCAAAATTTATAAATACGTAGGGGGCGATTTCGGACCGGCCAACCCGATCCAGGTTTTCTCTCCCGCCGTCGAGCCGCTCGATCGCCACCAGGCCTACTGGTTTGAGTCGGCCGTGGTGGGGAACTTTTACGCCCCGATCGAGATCAGCCTGACGAACCAGGATGGTCTCGACTTCGGCCGCACCGGCTCGGCCATCACGGCCCGGCTCCGCAACCGCACCGCCACCACCGTTACCATCACCATGGCGCCGGCGCCCTCGGACGCGGCTCCGGCCGGGCAGACCGTGATCGAGGGCGACGTGCCACTGACCCTGCGCACCTTCAACGCGGTCGATCTCACTTGGACGGAAACGCCAATCACGGCGCCCTTCGACCAGGTTCATCGCACCGCAGGATACGGTGGAAGTACACTTTGGCATCGACCGCGCCTCCATGGTTGGAGGTAGCGATGCCCTCTACGCCTCGCTTCTTCGGTTCACGGACAGCGGTGACCTGATGGATGTAACCATTCCGGTGCGCGCATTGGTCGGGTCGCTAGCGGGCCTATGGGTCGGGGATGCAGAAGTTACGGAGGTGGAAAGCAAGGTGGCGACATCGCCTGGCACCACCACGCCACGCGCCTTTCCGCTTCGGATTCTAATCCACCTCGATGATGGCGGAGAAGCGCGTTTGCTCTCGCAGGTTTTTCTCGGCACTCTGGACGAGGCCGGATTTCCCTTCGGGCTCTGTACCAAGGAGACGGGATTGAAGCAGGATGAAAAGGCGGGAGCTACGCGAATCAGCGTATCGCATATGCCGCTGGACCGCGCTCTCTCAACGGGAAGTGGCAGCGTAGCGCTGGGCAGCTCGCTGGAGCGCACTGTGAGCATTCCCTACAACGATCCCACCAACCCTTTCGTCCATCAATACCATCCGGATCACGACAATAAGGACGCGCGTCCAGACGGCACCAACATTGCCCTGGCCGATGGCGTCGAGAGCTACTCGATCGATCGCACCTGCACATTCGAGTTCACCCCGGATCCGCCGGCGGGCACGGACCCCCTCGGGTGGGGAAGCACGGTGATTGGTGGGAACTACAGCGAGGTCCTCACCGGCCCGCACAAGGAACCTATCACCGTCTCCGGCACCTTTGTGCTGCGCCGCGTCTCCGAGATCGGATCGATCACTGTTAACTAACGACAGCTTACTTAGATTTATAAAACTGATAACTGATAACCGGAATTCACAATGAAACGCATCCACCTTACAATCGCGCCGTTGCTGCTTGTCGCCCTGGCGGCTAGCACGCAGTCGCAAGCGGCGGTACCGGACTTGATCAACTACCAGGCCTATGTGACCGATGCTGGCGGTACGCCTATCGGCACCGGAACACCTGTAAACCGCACCGTAGTCTTTCGCTTCTGGAACCACGCAACCGACAGCGCTGACCCCAATCGGCTTTACGGCGAGTCTCAGACCGTGACCATCAACGAGGGCGATTTCAGCGTGCTCATTGGACAGGGCACGCCGACCGGAGAGGTCAACGTCTACGCCAGCATAGCGGATGTGTTTGCCGGCGCCGAGGTCTTCCTGGGCATCACGGTGGACGATGGCGACGGCAACCTTGCCAACGACAGCGAAATTTCGCCACGCCAGCAGATCGTCACCACCGCTTTCGCCTTCCGCTCAAAGGTAGCGGAGAGCGTCACCGACCTGGCCATCACCACCGGCATGCTGGCAGGTAATGCCGTTACGGAGAACCAGCTTGGGCCCGGTGCGGTGACCAGCGCCAAGCTCGACACCGATGCGGTGAGCAGCGGAAACATCGTGAATGGAACAGTTGCATCGGTCGATCTGGCCAACAATGCCGTGACGAACAACAAGATTCTGGCCGATGCGGTGACCGGAGCGAAGATCGCCCCGGGCACGATCCAGGCCTCAGATTTCCAGGCGGGCGCCGTGACGGGTGGGTTCGGAGGAGTGATCGCCGATGGAACTGTCACGGCGAGCGATCTGGCGACGGACTCAGTCGGACCGTCCGAAATCGCAACAAACGCAGTCGGAGCGGACGAACTAGCGGCGAACTCGGTCTTTTCCGTGGACATTGTGAACGGGCAGGTCATCTCAGACGATCTGGGATTTGAAACGATTACGGCGACCCTTGAAAACCTGAGGATTGTGCGGGGAGCGGGATCTGCGGCCGGATCGGTAGGACCCGTTAACGGCCCCGTTTGGGGTTCTGGTTTTACCTAGAGGCTTCCACCCAAATCCTCTCGGATTTGGGACAGCCTCTAAATACGACATCGCGCTCTTCAGGGGTTTTGGACCGCAGATGGCTTCCGGGGATGATGAGGAGGCAGGCCTCGTCGTAAAGAGCAGTGTTCCACTGGATGCCACGTTCGCGCTGATGGAGTTCAACAAGCTCTTTTTCTGGAGACATATCGCCGCGAACGAGGTCCCGATGCCAGCCAATTTCGTGGTCGCGCATCGCGGGATTGACGAGCATGTTGGCAAGTTCCAGCTGGAGTTCCTTGGATCGAGAATCCGGCGCGATCGCAAGCAGGTCGCCCACCACGTCGATCACGACCGAGGAGGCGAGGTATTCTGCGAAGATCCCTTCCCCGAGGTCAGGATGGAGAAGATGGCTGACTCCCCAGATGTCGTTATCTGTGGCTTTTCGAATGTGAGGCCAATCGCCTCTACGAGCTCTCCGGGTGACCCTATCCGTTGCTTTGCGAAGCGGCTCCAGCATGCCCTCAGGTAGAGCCTCCTTGAGAATCAAATAGCCGTGGTCCTGGTAGTGTTTGACCTGATCCTTTGGCAACATGGTTAGGCCTGTGGGTGATGCTGGTCCACCATTGCCTGAAAGGGAAGGAAGAAACAGAGGACCCAGAGCATCGAAGCCGCAACAAGAACGCTGAGAGGAAGACAAACCACGGATGGGCGCGGATGAGCCTAGAGCAACCTAGCAGCAACCAAGAAATCAACCGCAGATTACTTCTGCGCGCAGCAGCGCGCTGGATTGCCCAGATTCAGAAGAATTGATCTGTGAAATCTGCGGTCCAATTCCTCTTTTCTGTGTCTCCGTGGCCTCCGTGGTTTGCTTTTTATCATATTCATAGTCATTCACTTATAAGAATCCTTGAAGAAAAATGCGTTCAAAAACCCAAATTGTGACAGATTGTAGTACAAAGGGGTATTTGATTGGGAGGCAAGCTGGGCGGCTGGGTGATCGGCGTCGGACTGAAGTCGGACGATGCGAGCGGCGATGGGATCACAAATTTTGAGAATTATGCCTTTGGCTTCGATCCAACTCGGAACAACAGCAACCGTGTTCCCGCGGCACTGACGGAGAATGGATCCCTCGTGATGACTTATCGCAGGGCGAAGTACGCCGCGGATGTCCAGTACGACATCGAGGAGTCTGTAGACAGCGCGCCTTTCAGTGTAATTCCGAGCCCCGATCAAATGATCGTGGGCGAGGACTCAGGCGCATTTTTGGTGGAATTCCGCGTGCCCATCGTCGGCGACATCATGCTCCTGCGTGTCTTGGTGATCGACCTGGCGCCTTGACCCGAACATCGCACAAATCTTCTGCTACCAACCTTCTTTCGAACGACCGCCTCTGCGGCTTCCTCCGCCTCGGCGGCTCCCGCCCCCGCCGCCTCTGTGTTGGTCCCTAGAGCCGCCACCACCGCGTTGGGAATAAGAGGGACGGTCTTCACGGGGCTTCGCTTCATTAACCTTGAGCGTCCGGCCGTTGAATTCGTGGCCATCAAGTTCGCTAATCGCGGCTTCCATGCTTTCCCTATTATTCATCGTGACAAAGGCGAATCCACGCGGGCGGCCTGTGTCGCGGTCCATCACCACAGCGACCTCGTCCACCTGCCCGTGGACAGAGAAAAGATCGCGAATCTGTGTTTCATCGATTTCAAAGGGGAGATTCCCCACATACATTTTCGTATTCATATGGTTTATTTATTTGCTCGGCCCCGCGACTTCTACGCTGTTCCCGGGAATCGGGTTTAAAATCACCACCGAATACAAAGACCCAACTGATGACCTGCCATACATTGAATGCTACAGGATTCCGAAGCCTAGGCTCTAGCCTCCATCCTTATTCGCAGTAAGCAAGCCTATAACTGAAAGATCGATTCCTTCGACATTTGGGATTGCGCCGATAATGGATCTTGAAATCGTCATCCAGCCGTGCTTTCTAGGTAGTATATCTGCGATCATGCAATACGGAGCGAGGCCATTTCGTAAAAAGGAAATCTCGAGGTAGACCTCAGCGGTGGAATTGCTAAGCCATGATATACTGATCATAGGTGGCGGGGGGGCAGGATTGCGCGCGGCCATCGCGATTGGGGAGGAAAACCCAAATCTGAGCGTTGGCGTCGTCTCTAAGGTATACCCCATGCGCTCCCATACGGTGGCGGCTGAAGGTGGGGCCGCTGCGGTAATCAAGCCCAACGACAGCCTCGAGGACCATATCTACGACACCATATCGGGCGCCGACTGGCTGGCCGACCAGGACGCTGTGGAGGCGTTCGTCAACGAAGCTCCCAAGGAAATGATCCAGCTCGAACATTGGGGTTGCCCCTGGAGTCGCGAACCCGACGGAACGGTAGCGGTGCGGCCCTTCGGCGGCATGACGATCGAAAGAACCTGGTTCGCCGCAGACAAAACGGGCTTCCACATGCTTCACGCCCTCTTTCAGACGGTCCTAAAGTATAACAGTATCACGCGCTACGACGAATGGTTTGCCACTAAGCTGCTGGTTGACGACGGCTGGTGTCAGGGGGTTTCAGCATTGGAGTTGCGCACGGGTCAGATCCGGGCTATCGTCGGCAAAGCGACCATACTTTGCACGGGCGGGGCGGGGCGGATCTTTCCGTTCACTACCAACGCGGCCGTTAAAACCGGTGACGGAATGGCTCTGGCCTATCGGGCTGGGGTCCCACTCAAGGATCTGGAATTCGTCCAGTATCATCCTACCGGTCTGCCAGGCACGGGAATTCTGATCACCGAGGCTTCGCGAGGCGAAGGCGGGATTCTGATCAACAAAGACGGGTATCGCTTCCTCCAGGATTACGACTTAGGCCAGCCGCTGGATGTGCACGACCCGAAACACCCGCAGAAGCGGGCAATGGAGCTGGGACCGCGGGACCGCCTGTCGCAGGCCTTTGAGAAGGAACGGCAGAAGGGGGGCACGATTCCGGGAGAGTTCGGCGACTACGTGCACCTGGACATCCGGCACATGGGTGAAAAGAATATCGATAAGAAGGTGCCGTTTGTACGCGAGTTGTGCCGGAATTATGTGGGCATTGATCCGGTGAAGGAACTCATTCCGGTGCGACCGGTGGTTCACTACGTAATGGGCGGTGTGCATACGAACATTGAGGGTGAAACGCCCTTGCCCGGGTTGTTGGCCGCCGGCGAATGCGCTTGTGTGAGTATCAACGGGGCCAATCGCTTGGGGTCCAATTCGCTCACTGAGCTGCTGGTATTCGGTGCGCGGGCGGCGCGGGCGGCGGTTCGCTTTGGCGAGGAGGCGAGAGAATTTTCCGAACAAGAGATCACCGCCCAGGCGGACGAGGAACAGCAACGCATTCGACAGGGATTCTTCCAACCTGGAAAGGGAAACGAATCTATCTCCGGACTTCGGAGGGAACTGACTGATTCAATGGAGAGCGGGGCGGGAATCTATCGAAGCGAAGAATCATTGCAGGCCAACTGTGATAAGATTCGGGAGCTGAAGGAACGGTTCGAACAGGTCGAGCTGGCCGATCACAGCCTGACCTTCAATACGGACCTGACGATGGCCTTGGAACTGGAATACATGCTGGACGTGGCCGAGGCCTTAGCCCACAGCGCTCTGGCGCGAACCGAGTCGCGCGGTTCCCACCAGCGCACTGATTACCCCGAGCGTGACGACGAGCAGTTCCTAAAACATTCGCTCGCCTACCGGACGGAGGGCGACCCACGAATCGAATATCAGGATGTGGTCATTACCCGTTGGCCGCCTGGAGAACGTGTCTATGGTGGCAAGGTGCCTAAAGCAGCAAAACCGCAATAAAAGAGCTGGTGTGTTTCCAAAGATCCTGAAGAAGTGAACATTGAGATTCGACGTTGGGACAATTGGGTATGATAAGCGGGACTACTGTACGACTTTTAATCGCAGCATGTTACATTCTGAAACGTGGAAAAGAGATCAAACTCTGATGGATGGTATTACGATGGGGTCATCAATCAACTTGGAGGTCTTTCGTTATCGGCCGGAGGAGGGTGAGGAAACCAGCATTCAGAGCTATGAGGTCCCCTACCGTACGGATTGGGTCGTCCTGGACGCACTGAATTACATCAAGGACGAGCTCGACGGAACGCTGAGCTACCGGTGGTCCTGTCGGATGGGGGTTTGCGGCAGTTGTGGGATGATGGTCAACGGAGAACCGAAACTCACTTGTGCCGCATTCCTGCGCGACTACTTTCCCAACCCGATTCGAGTTGAACCACTTAAGAATTTTCCCGTCATCCGCGATCTAGTGATCAACATAGACGACTTCATGGGCAAGCTCGAGGCGGTTAAGGCATGGCTGGTGCCTAAGGAAGAGAAGCCCATTTCTGAAGGAGAGAATCTGCAAACACCGGCCGAGCTGGCCCACTATAAACAGTTCAGCATGTGTATCAATTGTATGCTCTGTTATTCTGCTTGCCCGGTCTACGGCCACGATCCGAATTTCATCGGCCCGGCGGCCATTGCCCTTGCTCAGCGATACAACCTCGACTCGCGTGACGGCGCTGCCGACGAGCGGGCGGAGGTCATCTTCAGTCACGAAGGAATATGGAAATGCACCTTCGTGGACGACTGTACGCGCGTATGCCCAAAGGACGTGGATCCGGCTGGAGCGATCCAGCAGGCCAAGGTCGCGGCGACAAAAGACTGGTTCAAGTCTGTCTTGATGCCATGGGGAAAGAAGTGAAAAAGAGTAAGGAATTCAATCCGTCCATGCCGGCCACCTGGTGGTTGAAGAGGAGGACCTATTTTCTGTTTATGGTCCGTGAACTGACCTGCGTGTTTGTCGGCGGCTACGCCATTTTCCTGCTGGTGCTGGCGACGCGGCATGACGATCCCCAGGCGTTCGCCGCCCTGTTGCACTCTCCGCTTCTGAGCACCTTGCAGATCATCGCCATACCGATGGTCTTGTATCACAGCATCACATGGCTGAACTTGACGCCGAAGGTGATGGTTCTCTGGCGAGGCGAGGAAAAAGTCAGCCCGCTCCTCATTGCCGGCGCCAACTATGTCATTTGGGCGGTTCTCTCGGTCGGCATATTGTGGATCGCGTTTCTTCATAGATAAAAGCCATGGCCAGATCCAACGAACCATTATTGTGGTCGCTCTTTTCCGCTGGAGGCGTCGTGACGGCCTTCTTTGTTCCGGTAACCATCGTCCTGACCGGTATTGCTGTCCCCGCGGGTTGGCTCGAGGCCGAGGGCTTGCGCCAACTGATGGTACACCCGCTGGCACGGTTCTATCTATTCGTCTTGATCTCTTTGGCCTTGTTTCACTGGGCACACCGCTTCCGATATGCGCTGGCCGATTTGGGTCTGAGGAATCTATCCGGCATACTTGCAATCATCTGTTACGGAGCTGCGGTATTGGGTACGGTTTTGGCCGGATTTTTCCTGGTGTCGGTATAGTTGCGTGCCTCATTACTGCAAGCGGGAGTTTTAATAGGGCATTGAGTAGGTGGAAGTTAGGATCGCAGGATCTCTGCGGCACTGTGCTGTTCTCTCGCACCAACAGATGCAACAATCATGGGCTGCATGATTTCGATCATCGCAAGAAACTGCAGCCCACGCGATCTATCGTACCTACGGAGAAACCAGGCGTGGCCTTCAGCGACCACAAGTACCGTCGTGAGTAACCTGGGCGGCCGCGAGAAAAGGTGTCGAAACAGAATGTGATGGGAATCTGAACGATCCGCGAATGCGATCAAAGCGGAAGTGTCGACATAGGCATCAGCTTTTCGGCCCATAGACTATGTCATCGATGTGCTGGCTCGACTTCGGATCTCCAGAGGTCACCATTCCGGCATAGCGCATCCATGGTTTAGATTCGTCACTGGGCAGAACCTGCCGTAGAGAGCGACGTAACAGCTCCGCGAGTGAGATACCGAGCCGCTTTGCCTCGCTCTTTGCTGCCTTGTATTCCTGCTCTGAAAGACTGATCTGAGTTCGAACCATAGTGATTACATGCTGAAGCCGTTTGTTATCATAGAGGCTGTCCCAAATCCGAGAGGATTTGGGTGGAAGCCTGATACCGATATCAATCTTCGTCACGTTATGTAGACCACGACATGCCTTCCGTCCTCGGTAGCTTACCTTTTATCCGTTATGCACCTTTCCAGCACCCTTCCTCTCGCTTTGAGTCGATAGTTCTCCCAAGGAAGCGCCTCTGACTCGATTCTTGGATCCCTATGCCGCCTGCGTTGCCTCTTTCTCATGTTCTTGCGCAAGTCTCTGCGCGATTTTCCATAGATTGTGGGACAGAACCGACCAGGCCACGCTAAGGTTACGGTTGTCAAAGCCTTTGCTGCGTATCTTGCCCCCGTGCCATCGGTTCTTGAGCACTCCGATCCGGCCTTCGGTGCTCCCTCGTCGTCGCTGCAACCGGACAAAGCGCGGCTCCTCCATCCGCTCCTTGAGCTCTTGTGGATTGCGGGGCGTAAGGGCGTCAAAAATCCCCTCTGCCTGGAGCCGCTTGCTGGCCGCCTTCGAGGCATAGCCCCGATCCCCACTGATCGCTTCGATCTTCTCCTCTAAAGCGAAGCCCTTTTGCCTCTCCAGACTTTCCCAAAGCTGCTTCAATTCGCTCGGGGCCTGCCCCCCATACAGTTTCCAGTCCAACAGATATCCCTCTGCGCTCTCGCATAAATAAAGGGTGTTGCCAAACTCCACCTCCCGATCTGCCTTGCCTCGCACGATGACGTCAATCTCAGGTTCGTAGGCGCTCAGGATCTTCTCCTCATTCTTCACCTGCCGCCCCCCTATGATCCGTTCGTGCGCCTGTTTCATGACCTGCGGTATCTGCTCTAACATACCATCCATTCGCTCGATGATTCGGCTCGCCTTCTTCTCGGTGTAATCGCTTTGCATCCACATAGCTTCCAATAAGTCACGGTGGCGAAGGGCATGGCCCTCAATCTTCTTGAGCAATAGCTTCATCCGCCGCAGGATCCCTTTACGCGCTTTGCCCGCCTCCCGGCGCCGACGCGCATGCGTCATCTCCAGGCACCGTTTGTTCATCTCCCGAGCCAATCCCTTTGCTCCCTGGGGCATGCGCTGTTTCATTCCCGCCTGCCGGATCAGACTGATCGCCTTGAGCAGCGTTGCTCCCACATCCTTGAGCAAGACCCAGTCCACGGGCCAGTGGATGTTCGCTTCCAGGCAAGTGGCGTCGATCAGGCATTCCCTCGTATCGATCGGCTTCTCTAATCCTGCCTCACCACAATGTTCAGCATTGCCCACCACCTCGGTCATCCTTGCATGCAGCTGTCTCAGATACGCTTCGTCGAAGAATTTCGAATCCCGTTCCAGACTGCTCTTCGATATTTTCCGGATCCCGTCTACCTCACGCACCCGGCAAAAATTAGCCAGAAGCTCACTGCGTCCCAACTCCTGCGACAGACAACGAAAGGATATCCCTCCGAGTAAATGACGCACCACCTCCACCCGCAGCGCTTTTATCGCTCTTAGAGCGCGTCGCTCCCGATCCTTCCCTCCCGCTTCATCCCATCCTTCCAAGGCTTTTACGATCGCCTCCCTTTCCAGCGAGGAGTCGATCAAAACCCGGTCAATCCGCTCCATTGTTTCCAGAAACACGGTGTAGTCTTTGCATCGAATGACTGGAGTTAGGGCTGGACGCAGGAAGCTTTGTACGGCAATATTTTTCATGAGAAGGGCGTGCTTTGTATTTGACTAACGCAAGCATAAGCGCCCTTTTTCGCCGGATCGAGCTTTTTGCAGCTCTATCCGGCCTTTTTTTTGCCCATAACTCATTAAAAATCAATTGTTTCCACCACTGGGACGGGCTCTACATATGGATTGGGCTTTGGTTTCGATGGGGACGGATCAACTGGTAGGATTCTTCTGTTTCCAGCAGTTGCGTTGAATGCCGGGGACTTTGTCCATATCTCCGTGGGCAGCGCTACTTTTGGGAATTTCTTCGGATTTCCACCAAACGTCACATCCGACGGTTTAAAAATTACCGGCAACGACGCCGTCGAACTATACGAGAATTCCTCCGTAGTTGATGTCTTTGGCGATGTAGATGTAGACGGTACCGGTCAGCCTTGGGAATACGTTCGTGGCTGGGCATACCGCCTCGATAGTACGGGCCCGGATGGGAATACCTTCAATCAATCGAATTGGACCTTCAGCGGAGTGAATAACTATGACATGGAGGCAACCAATGCCGATTCCTCGAATCCGTTTCCCATCCAGACCTACAATGGTTCGGGTAGCGGCCTTGTCATTACGGGAATTTTGGAAGGGCCTCGTTATGCCAGCCGGTGGCTTCTCGCCGATCGAGGATTGCCTATAGGCGTGCATGTTGACAAGTCGACCAGACCAGCCGGGTGGACGGATGAACAGGTGCTAGGTGCTCTCAATAATGCCTTTGAGGCCTGGAGGAGTGCGGTTGGGAATACGCTGTCATTCCTAATTCTAGATGACAGTGCCACCTTCGCCCAATCGGCGAATAACTTCGTTGAAGACGACGAAATTCTGCGGATTCAAATGCACGACAATTTTGATGAGATTAACAGTTCCGGGCCATTTACTACCTTGGGAATAGGGGGGGGCCGTTTTTCGACGGAAGCCGGGACGGGCGCGAATGTAAAGGGGAAAGAGTTTCTTCAGAAGACGAATAGCTATGTTATCATAGAAGATTCGGAATTCACGGCGGGGGATCTTTTGAAATTCGAAGAGGTCTTAGCTCATGAAACTGGCCATGCTCTCGGGCTCGCCCATAGTAGCGAAGATGAGAATGAGACGGATGATTTTCTGACGGACGCAGTTATGTATTTTCTCGCCCGTCAGGTTAGCACGGGCGCTACTTTGTCACAGTATGATATCGATACTATACTTCAAGCTTACCCTGATGACGATCTGCCTCCCTTCGGATTTACACGCTCCATGCGCGTTGTATCGCCAGTTGGCACTCTGGCAAACCCAGAGGTGAATCAAGTAGGTATAGAGGGTTTCGATTTACTTGGGGGTGGAAGTTTGACACTGGAGCCGTTTATTGAGGAACCCAACCCCGGGATAGGTATTTTCTCGCCCAGTAACAATGTAGCAACCTTCACTCCTGCTGGGCCTTCATTAGATTCTGGCGGTGGGACTTTAGCCAGTCAAATCGGCAGCACGTTTGGACGACTGAGATATCGTTATTCGGACGGGGTGAATATGTCACCTTTCATTGATGTCTATATTGTAGCCATTCTTCTCGACCAGCAGCCGTTCGGTTCTCAGGACGGGATGCCTGACAGCTGGATGGAAAGATTTTTCGGTAGCGCAGTTCCAAGTGAGGGAAGTAAAACCCGAGCAGAGGATGACTTCGATGGGGACGGATTGTCCAATCTCGATGAATTTCGGATTGGAACAGATCCAACCGATACCGATTCCTATTTTGCAGTCACTTTCTTTGATGGCGATCGATTGCAATGGACCGGCCGGAAGTTTGATTTTTTTCATACTGGCTCCTCGGAAGTGTGGATAGAAACCGAAGAGGCCGGGCCGCCCGGGCGTTTTGAAGTGTACGAATTGCAGAAGTCGACGGACCTTTTGAATTGGACGGCTGTCATTCGATTCAGTTCGAAAGAGGGCGTGAGCGCCGAAGAAATCGAGGGCTTTATCGCCAATCAGGATCCCAACGAATTCTACCGCATCGTCCGGGTCCCTTGAGGATTAGTTGAGCACTCAGGTTTCGTTGGGGAAGTTGAGATCGGCGGCAAAGACGAAATGCTGACGCATTCGGCTACACGTCGTTCCGGAACCTGTAGTGGATTGTGCAAGCGTTTCGACAAACGTGACTTTGAAGTCGGCCTTTTGGGACCATACGATCACCCGAAAGGAACTCTAGTTTCTTCTGAGCTCTGAGTCCATTCCACCCACTGCTTTCGGTTCACTTTTTGTGAGTCGCTGACTCGCCCCACGCCACTCGCAACTCTCAGCTCCCCTCCCTTTCCAACGTAGCAACGCATTCAATATGCCGGGTCTGGGGAAAGAGATCAAAGGGCTGGATAAGCACCGCCCGATATCCCTTCTCTGCCAGGATTCCGACATCGCGCGCCTGGGTGGCGGGATCGCAGGAGACGTAGACGATTCTCCGAGGAGCAAACTCGACAAGCTGATCGAGGAAGGAGGATTCGCAACCTTTGCGTGGCGGATCGATTATGACGCAGGTTGTCTCCGGATCGCAATCCAGCTTCCGAAAGATCGCCTCCGCTTCTCCAATTGAAAACTTGCAGTTTTCAACTCGGTTTATTTTCGCATTCGCATTGGCCCAGTGGATCGAAATGGGGCTGATCTCGACACCGATCGCCTGATCGATCCCGGGACTGCACGAGATGCTGAAAACGCCGACCCCGCAGTAGGTGTCCACCACGGTGCCAATCGTCGGATCCGCCGCCTGATCGACCACATGATTGACCAGATCAGGGTGGATATACGGGTTGTTCTGGAAGAATTCACCCGCCTGGAATTGAAAGACGAAGTCCCCCACCTTCTGTGAGACGACGGCGTTGTTATCCGTCACCACGCCCTCCAATGTATCCCGAAGGAGGAGGGTGCCTCCTCTGCGGGACTTCCCACTCTCGGACACGATCCTTTCCCTTTCCGTCGGCAAGGCCCGGTTGATTGCCTCGGTCGCAATAGGACACTGGGGCACATCGATCAGTTTTCGCGACCCCCGCATTTGGAATCCGATCACGACAGGACGATCCTTCCGCAGCCTCTGAAAATGGGGTGTGATCTTCGACCGATAGCCATACCTTCTCGGCGAGGGCCAGGTAGGCTCCACAGCGACCTCTATGCCCGAATTGCGGAGGAAGAGATCCTCCACCTGCCGCCTCTTCCAAAGCAACTGTTTCTCGTAAGCGAGATGCTGATATTGGCAGCCCCCACAGGTCCCAAAAAGCACGCATTCGGGTTCCACTCGATCCGAAGAGGGGGATATCACCTCGACCAGATCCGCTTCGGAATAGCTCCTCCGGTTTCGCCAGACCCGCGCCCGCACCACTTCATCGGGCAGAGCGTACGGCACCATCACAACCCAGCCGTCCCTGCGACCGATCCCTTGGCCATCCGATCCCAACCCCGTGATCTCTACCTCGATCTCTTCGTGATAGGCATAGGGATCGGCACGAAAGTTCTTAGGTCGCGATCGAGTGCCCACCGTTTCAGTTTTCATCAGATATTCCCTAGGGTCGGGAGCTTGTCGGACCAAAGCAATTGGGATAGTTCTCGATCACCGATCTCTCTGAATCTCGCAGATCTTGCGAAGAACCAGGTTCGACAGCCCTTCGTGATCGTAGATCGACCCTTCCTTCGCAAGTACGATCTGACGGCCATCCCTGCCTGATAGACCTTCGATGAATCCAGGTAGAGGCTGTCCCAAATAGGATTTGGGACAGCCTCTAGATAGGTTGTCACATCCGAATGTGCGGCCGGCAAGCTGGATGTGACAGTTCAGGCTGCTATCAAGGTAAGACGTTGTATTCGGTGGCGGAATCCATACATCCTTTGAGTAGGGGAAGGGGAAGTTGTGGTTGGAATTCGGCTGGTCGAGACGATGGAGCATCTGTTCATAAAGAGCTTGCGGAGTACGAGGGTGAAGGCGCTGGTGCGTCTGAAGGAGAGCCGGGAGAGGCGTCGTCTGGGTCGATTTATAATTGAGGGGAAACGCGAGCTCCTACGTGCTTTGGAAAGCAGCTTCTGCATTGAGCAACTCTACTATGCGCGGGAATTTTTCCGTGATCGTGAAGAGGAAGAAGTGCTTAAGAAGGCATCCCTTCAAGGGGCGGAGGTTATACGTCTGGCGAAACGCGTCTTTGAGAGATGTTCTTATCGGGAGGGGCCGGATGGCTTGCTTGCGGTTGGGCAGGCGCGGACTGAGAGTCTGGACGACCTGCCTCGGACCTCTTGTCCGCTCTATCTGGTGGTCGAGGGCATTGAGAAGCCGGGAAATCTGGGGGCTTTGATTCGCACTGCCGATGCCGTCGGAGTGGACGCCGTAATCGTAACGGATCGCGTGATCGATCTCTTCAATCCGAACGTGATCCGGGCATCCCAAGGATCTCTATTCAATGTTTTCGTCGCGGTGGCTGATCGGGATGAATGCCTGAGGAAGTTTCGCTCCCTCGAGTTGCGTATTATGGCGTCGAGCCCGGAGAGCCCGAAACCCTATTGGAGGGCCGATTTTCAGCAGCCGGTCGCTCTGGTAATGGGGAGCGAGAAGGAGGGGATCTCGGGATTTTGGATGGGGCGTGCAGATGAAAGGATCGCAATACCGATGCGGGGCATTTCGGACTCTCTCAATGTCTCGGTAGCCGCCGCGATCATCCTTTTCGAGGCCGTTCGGCAGAGGAATTTCAAAGATCAGCCCGGAGATCTCAAAGATTTCCGGACTGATCTTTGAAATTCCTAACCAATTCTTGCATTCCCTCTTCGGTCGAGATCTCGGGTTCATACCCAAGCAAGTTCTTAGCGGCGGAGATATCGAAATAGTGATCTTTAGAGAGTTCGACGGCAAGGAATCGGGTCATCGGGGGCTCGGCGGAGATGCATAGGGTCTTGTAGATCGCTTCGAGGAATGAACCGGCGGCGTAGGCGGTTCGGGGAGAGATTCGTTTCGAAACAGGCGCAATATTGAGCCCTTCAAGGAGCCGATTGATCCACTGCCAGAGATAGACCGGTTCTCCTTGAGAGATGAAAAAGGGCCTGCCGGCGGCCTCACCGCCATCCAATGCGTCAAGCGCCTGCAGGTGCGCGCCGGCCGCGTTTGCAACATGGGTGATGTCGACCAGATTGCGTCCCGCGCCCACGATTCTGAGTCGACCGGATTTTGCCCGCTGCACGATTCTGGGGACGAGGTGTGGGTCCCCGATTCCCCAGAGAAGATGGGGGCGTATTGCAATCGTCCGCAATCCGACCGGCTCATTCGCCTCGAGCACCTCCCTTTCAGCGATGGCTTTGGTGTGGGCATAGTGGCACAGCCAGTTTCGGCCGTAGGGCAACGATTCGTCCTCTCCTTGAAGAGACGCTCCGCTGAACACCACACTGGGAGTGCTTGTGTAGACAAGTCGTTCGACGCCATTTGCCCGACAGGCGGAAAGGACGTTGCGGGTCCCGATCACGTTTGGTTCGTAGTAGCTCTTCCAGCTCCCCCACACACCCGCCTTCGCGGCGATGTGAAATACGGCATCCATGCCCTGACAAGCCTCCTTGAGAGAGGGGGAGTCTGCAATGTCCCCTTGAAACACTCGGAAACCTTGAGCCTCTAATTGGGGTCGTGGGGAACGTCCATAGACGGTAATTTGGTAGCCTCGTTCCTTGAGCCTTTTTACCAGGTAGCTCCCGAGAAAACCGCCGCCTCCCGTAACCAGGATTCTCATTAGGAGCCTTCTGTCGGACTTAGTTCTCGGATTACAATGCCGAAAGTAAACGTCATCCGACAGAAGGCTCCTTGTTGAACTTCCGGGCCAGGGCGAGGCGATTAATCTTAGCGTTGTGGCGAACATCGACGGGCAATTTTCTTAGAAAGAAGAACCGCTCGATCGATCTCGTCGGTTCGGTCGACTTTCCCAGGGTCATCAGCGCCGCGGAAAATTCGGCTCGCTTCCTGGAAGTGCGGGGATACTTGCCTGCCTCAGGTTCGATTACTATCACCGTATCCTGGTCCAGGGGAGGGCCTAGACCGATCAAGGCGGACCGAAATACATGTGGGTGTTGATTAAATATGGCCTCACAGCAGTCGGTGTAGGCGTCGCCTTCCCTGGTTCGCACCCTCTCTGCTTTTCGACCGCAAAACCAGAGGCGTCCGGATTTGTCGATATATCCGAGGTCCCCCATCCTATGCCAGATGCGATCGCCTTCCCTGATCTTGGACAGGGCGGTTGCCTCCGCGAGGCCGTCGTACTGCTTGGTCGCGACGGGTCCGTGCACAGCAATTTCGCCGATCTCGCCCACCGGAAGACAAAGTGCCGGATCTAGATTTGGGATCGGATTGTCCGAGATAGGAAGGATCCTGACTTCCATCTCCGGAGCCATTCGGCCAACGCAGGTTCCCTGACCGCGGGCGGTCATCGGCCGAGTTTGTTGCAGGATCTCGCTTCCTTCGATGGAGGCGACGGGGAGGCACTCGGTGGCTCCGAAGGGAGTATGCACGGTGCCGTTTGGAATGACCGCCTGAACTCTTTCAACCAGTGAGGGAGGGACGGGCGCGCCCGCCATCAGGATGCGTCGCATCGTTGGCAGCGTTTGTTCAATTTTTGAACAGTAGCGCTGGACGCGATCCCAAATTACTGGTGATCCGAAACTGTTCGAGACTTCGCACTCCTCGATAGCGCTCACGATGCGCGATGGATCCACCTTGGCCGGACGGCTTGGATTCATTTCCGGAACCACCGTCGTCATTCCGAATGCTGGATTGAATAGGGCGAAGAGAGGGAGAATGGCAAGGTCCACCTCACCCGCTTCAAATTCGTACTGTTGCTTCAGGATCCTGATCTGGGCCTCGAACATTGAGTGTTCGTAGCAGACTCCCTTAGGGGGGCCGGTCGATCCCGAGGTGAAGAGGATAGCGGCGAGTTCGTCGGCTCGGGTCGGGGCTAAATCGGTGGTCGATTCATCCTCGGGAGAAGAGACGCTCGTGCGGGCTTGTTGGGCAAAGCTGCGACTTAGGCGCAGGCGGATCCGTAAGTTCCTAAATGCGGCAGGAAAAAAATAGCTGAGAATACGCCCCAAAGAAACCCCAATTAAGGCCTCGGGCTGGGACTGCTTTACGCAGCCGAGGAATCCTCGGATACCCATCCCGGGATCGATGATCACCGGTACCGCTCCGATTCGGAAGAGAGCGAATGCCAGGAGGATCAGCTCCAGACCGGGCCGGACCAGCAATAGAGTCCTTGTCCCGCGTCCGATTCCTCGCTTCCTAAGCAGAGATGCGACCCTCCGCGAATCTGATTCAAGTTCCGCGAAGGAACTCTGATGATAGACCGTTCTCCCACCTTTTTTCCGACCTCGGGGGGCCAAAACGGCCGGCTCTTCCGGCCAATCGCGGGCTGCCTCCAGGAGAAAACGAGCTACGTTGGCGAGGTCCGGCATCGAGTTTCGATGGAGTTCAGAGTTCAGAGTTGAGGACAAAGATTCTAAGGAATTGGGGACATCGAATCCAGCAAAGAGCAGCTAAGCCGCCCTTCGACTCGCCCAGGTTCTTGAGCCTGCCCAACGGGCGACCAAATTGGCGTGATTGAAGAAGAGTGGACCCTGAACTCTGAATCCTGAACACTATCCCTACCTTCGATTATTCCATTCCGCGGATGCGAAATACTCGCGTGTCTTGCGTTCGATTTTACAGTCATACGCTGGAGGATCGGCTGATATTTTCACGGCCTTCAATTCCGATCCCAAGCCTTCCGTAACAGCTTCCAGAAATCGGTTCCAATCCAACCCCTGCCTGATCGCTCCTTTGTCTATTGATCCCTGCGCGAGCAGGCCGTATCGGTTTCTTTTGAGTGCTGCTCCGGCAATTTTGCGTCCGGATTCCGGCACCACCACATCGAATTTCTGGGACTCCTTAAAGCAGATGGCAAGATCGGGTCGACCGGTCGGAGGGGGGGATTTCTCGATTCCTTTTTTCGGACCATTGGGGTGGGCGAGTTCGGCGGGCTGTCCCATTCCTCGCAATGCATCGGCCAAAGCCTCATGCAGCAGACGGTAGAGTCGAATCGGATAGCCACGGCAGAGAGAGTTTGAACTGGGTAGAGCGAGGCTGTAAGTCCAGTCATTTTCGTGGTCCACCAGACCTCCGCCGGTCGGCCTGCGACAAAGCTCGACTTCCTTTCCAGGGAGCATATCTGCTACCTGAAACCGTTTCTGTCCGTAGCCGAATGTGTAGGCCGGATTCGACCATTGATAGTGTCGAAACCTCAGGGATTGGGGATTGGGATGCCGCTCCAGCATCAAGAGATCGTCGGCCATGTTGCTGTAGGCGTCGGCCTCCTTCAGGGGCAGAACTAGCAGCTGATTGGGCATAGGGTGATGATGGTCGCCACGGCTATTGGATTGCAATCACTGTTTCCTTCGGGAAGGGAGGCGAGTTCCGAGTATCGGGTTGCGAGTTTCGCGTGGGCTCTCCTGAAACTTCGGCACCCATATTCTAGAGGACCGTTCCTCTTGTCGTGCTTCATAGTCGAGATCTTATATCGACTTTCGTGCACGATTCAGTGCACGACACCGGTGTCCTTGCGGGTATTTCCACTGACGTCGTCCACTCAATCGTGCACTGCGATCGAATCTCTTCCCAAACCCTCTCCCTCACGTCGGTTTCGTCCTGTTAAAAAGGCCACCCCGGCCCGGACACTGCTTTGTCGTAAGCCTCGTCGTAAGCTTTGCCGGTTCAATCGATATCCGTGATCTAGCCGCGATCGTAATCTAAGCTCGTTCTTCGCTTGCATCGACTAATCGCTGGGTCTGTTCTCGTTTCTCTTTCATGACGAAATCAAATCCATTCAACGAGTTGGCTAAGCAGACCGCTTTGACCAAGCCGGTCTATGAGCCGGGGAAGCCGATTGAGATCGTCGCTCGTGAATGTGGAATCGATCCGGGCCTCATCCTTAAGATGGCGTCCAACGAGAATCCACTCGGATCCGCTCCTTCCGGAATGAGGGCGGCGCGCGAAGTCCTCGATTCGGTGAACCTCTACCCGGAAAACAGTTCCCTCTTTCTGAGAGAAGCGCTCGCATCGAAGCGAGGGGTCGCGCCCGACGAGCTCGTAATTGGGCACGGATCGAGCGAAATTATAAATCTCCTGGCCGAGACCTACGTGGACTCCGATACCGACGTTGTGGTTGGTCAATACGCATTCTTCGCCTTCAAACTGGCGACCCTGGCGAATGGAGGGAGGTGTATTGAGGTACCGATGCCCGAGTTCCGCCATGATCTCAAAGCCATGGCCGCGGCCGTGACTCCGGCTACCCGGCTCGTCTTTTTGCCCAGCCCCAACAACCCCACCGGGACCGGAAATACCGAGGAGGAAGTGGTCGATCTCATTCAGTCGCTACCCGGTCACGTTATCTTCTGTTTTGATGAAGCTTATGCCGAGTATCTCGATGACCCGCCCGACTTACGGCCGCTCATCGCGGCGGGAAGGAAAGTGATATGCCTTCGCACATTTTCAAAGATATACGGCTTGGCGGGCATGCGAATCGGCTACGGTTACTGCCATCGAGACTTGGCCGCGCTGCTCAATCGCGTCCGGTTCGCTTTCAATGTCAACAGCGTCGCTCAGGCCGCCGCCCTTGGAGCGCTGGAAGACGATGCCTTTGTTAAGAGATCAAAGCAGATCAACGATACCGGGCTCAGTCAGCTTCGGGAAGGCCTCAGCCGACTGGGTTTGGAACAGGTTCCAAGCCAGGCGAATTTCGTCCTTGTAAGGGTAGAAAATTCGCAGAGAGTGGTTGATTTTCTAGAGAGGAAGGGCATCATAGTTAGACCATTGAACGGTTATTCACTTTCCGAATATTTGCGCATCACGGTGGGCACGGAAGAGCAAAACAAGCGGCTACTCGCGACGCTCTCAGAATGCATAGGCGGTTAAGGAGGCGTCAGCGGGTCCTCTTTTGAAGTTCCCCTTCGTGAACCTTAGCCTGCACGAGTGGATAATTGAGATCATCGGGGTTGTCGCACTGTTGTTGCTGAACGCTCTATTGGTCACATTCGAGTTTAGTGTCATCAAGATCCGGCTGAGTCACTTCGAAGACGATGTGCACGAACGGATCAAACAGTGGAAGGGGCCCTCCCGTCTACTCGACAACGCTGAGGATTCGGTGCGGATTGCCCGGCTCGGTATTCTACTGTGCACTTTCGGCTACGCGGTGGCGGCATTCCTCTTGCTCGAACCCTATTTCTCGAGCCTGAGTATTCTTGATTACGCGATAGCTCCTGCTTTCTCCTGTCTGATTTCGGTTTTCCTGGCCGTATCCCTCCATTATGTGGTTGGAGAGCTGGTCCCAAGGAGTCTTGCTCTCACCTATCCGGAGCACGCCCTGCGCTCATCCTCCTGGGCCGTTAGGATAATGGGTGTTATCACCCGGCCCTTCTTCCGACCCCTCCACTTCCTCGCCGGCATCGTGCTCAGACCATTCGGAGCCAAACCGGAGTCGGATCTTGATACTCTCGCCTTGGAAGGGCAGTTGCGCACTCTCGAAGAGAGTCCCGAGGAAATCCCGGTTCTGCCGAAAATCCTGAAGAATGTTCTTCAGCTCAAAGATATCAAGGTGCAGGACATTCTCTTGCCCAGAAATCAGGTGCAGTTCCTCGACGTTGAGAACGATAGCGAAATGAATCTCGAATTGATGGCTCGATCCGGGCACACCCGGTTTCCCGTGTGTGAGGGAGATCTCGATAATTGCATCGGTCTCGTGCACATAAAGGATATATTCCATTCCACTCTCGACGTCAGTGAAATCGATTTCCGTGACATAAAACGGGAGATGATTCGAGTCGACCCGCAGGACCAAGTCGAAGACGCCCTCCAGATGCTCCTCTTAAGTAGGACTCATATGGCGCTGGTTTCGGATGAATTCGGCGGCACCGTCGGAGTCATCACCATGGAGCAGATTATCGAAGAACTGGTGGGGGAGATTCAGGATGAGTTTGATGCGGAAGAGAATCTGATCGATCAGATCGGTGATACCGAATATCGGGTTTCGGGCCTGGCCCCTCTCAGAGATATTGAGGAAACTTTCGGCGTCGATCTCGAGAACAAGGATGAAGTCACCACATTCGGAGGTCTCATTACAGTCGAGCTGGGCCGCATCCCAAAGACCAACGAGTCACTCACTCTGAGCGACTTGGATATCCGAATTACGGAAGTGGACGAGACCCGAGTGATCTCTACCAGGGTAAGGAATCTATCGCAGGAAGGAATCTGTCGGATTTAGCTCTTCGATTCTGTGGCGAGCTCGTATTATTTGGGTGCATTCGTGGATGGCGGCACATCCCGCGTCCGACTCCTGACTGAGACAGATTACCATTCATTTTGTGCTTCACTTTCTTTAGAATATCGATTTATTGGTTTCTTCGCATCCAGCTTTTTTCCCGGATCGGTAATAGTTCCCGATTCCCAACCTCTGACCTCAATTGAATTTCCTCCCAAGAACAGCCCTTTCTCTAGCCGTGGCGCTTCTTTTTGCGGGAATTTGCCGTGCCGCCGTGCCTTTATTCGGGATCAGCGAAGGTCCTGGGGTACTGATTGCGGATAACAGGGAAGCGGTCAGCTTCAATGCTATCTCTGAAAATTCGATTACGCGATCGGTCCGATCACGTCCCACCGCCGTAACCTATTTCTACTCCCCTGGAATTCTATTGAGTGTCGATCCAAGGGCGAGCGCCCATCGTGCCCTGCTCCTGTTCCAGAACTCCTCTTTCCTGTCGCAGCATTACGATCTTTCGGGCAACAATTCCGTATTTAGCTTCGAGTCGGTCTATGCTATGTCCAGGCTGCGATGGAACGGAACCTTTGCTTTCCGTGAATCCAACCAATTGACCCATCGTTTTCAACAGGAGGGAATGCCCGTCGAGCGTGACGCTGCCTTGGCAGACTTTGATGGTGCGATTCTCCTGGGAGATCGATTAAGAGCAGATTTCGGATTCCGTTTAAGGGAGGAGGATTTCCTCAGTGAGGACTTGATGGACGGGAGTTCATTCAGCCTTCCGGCAGACCTCTACTTCAAATTTTCTCCCAAAGTCGCACTTGGGGGAGGATATCGTTTTCGACAAACCGACTTGGAGAACGGTCTCTCCTTTGATGATCATTTCTTTAACGTTGGATTGCAGGGCCGGATTTCGCCGAAACTTCGGGGAGACTTCAAAGTGGGGTTTCAAAATCGCGAGCTCGACGGCCGCCCAGTCGAAGATTCGAATTTGACGATTCTGTCGAATCTAAGTTGGACCGCGACATCCAAGGCAACTTTAAGGGCCAGTTATGAGAAGGATCTGGCTACGGGTCGAAACGGATCGACAATTGTCGAGGAGGGAGCATCGGTAGCGGTGAACTATGCCCTCACCCCGGTTATTGTGGGCAATCTCGACCTGCGATACGCCAGCGCCGATTACCTCGATGGGACCGGCCGCGAAGATGAATATTTGAATGCTGCCCTCTCCCTCTCTTATTCCCCGTCGGATTTTGTCCGGTTCTCCGCCGGCTATATCTACCAGTACAACGACTCCAGCCTCTCCGGCTTCAGCTTCGAGAACAAGATCGTCAATTTCTCGGCTTCCCTGCGTTACTAGAGGAAAGCTAGTAACGCACGTTGAAAGAGCTTAAGTAACGTCGTTAGTTACCGTTATTAGGAATTGCTTCACCCAATTCCTGTGGTGGGAGGGAGGGAATGTTCCGGGAGTTCGTTGTGTTTCCATCGAAGCAATGGCACACCACGTTCTGCCGGGAGTCCCTCCCTCTGCTAGGAATCTGTCTGGCTTTGCACTTCGCAACATTGCTGGACCTGAGATCGGAAATTGAAGGGGCTAATTGGCGACCAGATTGAATCCGACAGATTCCTTCCAAGAAAATGAAACTGAGATTTGAGACGAATTGTCCTACCATTTCGTGGTTTCCAAAAATCTAGCGTTGGAAGACTGAGGCTCTTCAGGCATTCGAGACACATTGGCACAAAACAATCCTGGGAAGGAGTTAGAAATGAACCCTTCTCAAATCTCAGTTTCATTTTCTTATTGCTAGCAGTCTGTCGGACGGTCTTGGCTACTTGCACAGCAATAGAAACTCAAAGTCCGACAGACTGCTAGCCTGCCATGGGAAGCGATTCGAGGTCCTCCCGCCACGCCTCTTCGGTTGATTCCTGGTCCGGATCCAGGGCGGATGATTGGAAGCGAAAAAAATGCATCTGTTGGGGGTAGGAATGGAGGCCCTGGTAGAGATCTTCCTCTCTGTCGAAATTCCCATTGCTGAGGCCGCCGATGACCCGATCCCAGAATCCCAAGGCGGGCTGGTTGTCGCTCGGCACGCGGACCAACCAGGGGCCGGGAAACTGGCCAAAAAGCTGGGAGGCAGCCCGCCGTCCGATTCCTTTTCCCCGGAATTTCCGCAGGATGAACAGATCTGCGATCTCCATTCTCCCAACCTATTTCGGATAGGGTCTGACGAGGGCGAATCCGGCCGCCTTCTCTTCCGCTTCGATGAGGAAGGGATGATAATCCTCTTTCCGCCAATAGGTGGGTAGATCATTGCAGCCGTCGTACTGTCCCTCCCGGCTGCAGTCGCACCCTGAAAATTCGGAGATGTCGTAGATGTAGTAGGGGACGAAGTTACGAATCATCTCATAGTGGCCTTCTGTCGCTTTCTTAATCTTGATCTGCATTTATTTCTCTCCCATCGGCCTTCGATTGAAAAGGTCGTCCGAAGCGAGGAAGGGCTTTAGAAGTTTCAGGGCGCAACGGAAAGAAATCGCGTTTGCTATGAAACTGGAAACGCCGCCTTGCCGCGGCCTCCCCAACAGCAATCAGGTAGTTGCTTGTCCCCTCAGTTTGTCGTCGCTTCGAAAATAAACCCTTTTCGTGGACCGGTCCTCCCGTCCTTTCGATGCGGTCTCACGGCACTCGACCGCCTTCGAACATTCAGGTAGAATGAATAGTTAGAGCCCGTCCCAGTGGTGGAAACAATTGATTTTTAATGAGTATGGGCAAAAAAAAGGCCGGATAGAGCTGCAAAAAGCTCGATCCGGCGAAAAAGGGCGCTTATGCTTGCGTTAGTCAAATACAAAGCACGCCCTTCTCATGAAAAATATTGCCGTACAAAGCTTCCTGCGTCCAGCCCTAACTCCAGTCATTCGATGCAAAGACTACACCGTGTTTCTGGAAACAATGGAGCGGATTGACCGGGTTTTGATCGACTCCTCGCTGGAAAGGGAGGCGATCGTAAAAGCCTTGGAAGGATGGGATGAAGCGGGAGGGAAGGATCGGGAGCGACGCGCTCTAAGAGCGATAAAAGCGCTGCGGGTGGAGGTGGTGCGTCATTTACTCGGAGGGATATCCTTTCGTTGTCTGTCGCAGGAGTTGGGACGCAGTGAGCTTCTGGCTAATTTTTGCCGGGTGCGTGAGGTAGACGGGATCCGGAAAATATCGAAGAGCAGTCTGGAACGGGATTCGAAATTCTTCGACGAAGCGTATCTGAGACAGCTGCATGCAAGGATGACCGAGGTGGTGGGCAATGCTGAACATTGTGGTGAGGCAGGATTAGAGAAGCCGATCGATACGAGGGAATGCCTGATCGACGCCACTTGCCTGGGAGCGAACATCCACTGGCCCGTGGACTGGGTCTTGCTCAAGGATGTGGGAGCAACGCTGCTCAAGGCGATCAGTCTGATCCGGCAGGCGGGAATGAAACAGCGCATGCCCCAGGGAGCAAAGGGATTGGCTCGGGAGATGAACAAACGGTGCCTGGAGATGACGCATGCGCGTCGGCGCCGGGAGGCGGGCAAAGCGCGTAAAGGGATCCTGCGGCGGATGAAGCTATTGCTCAAGAAGATTGAGGGCCATGCCCTTCGCCACCGTGACTTATTGGAAGCTATGTGGATGCAAAGCGATTACACCGAGAAGAAGGCGAGCCGAATCATCGAGCGAATGGATGGTATGTTAGAGCAGATACCGCAGGTCATGAAACAGGCGCACGAACGGATCATAGGGGGGCGGCAGGTGAAGAATGAGGAGAAGATCCTGAGCGCCTACGAACCTGAGATTGACGTCATCGTGCGAGGCAAGGCAGATCGGGAGGTGGAGTTTGGCAACACCCTTTATTTATGCGAGAGCGCAGAGGGATATCTGTTGGACTGGAAACTGTATGGGGGGCAGGCCCCGAGCGAATTGAAGCAGCTTTGGGAAAGTCTGGAGAGGCAAAAGGGCTTCGCTTTAGAGGAGAAGATCGAAGCGATCAGTGGGGATCGGGGCTATGCCTCGAAGGCGGCCAGCAAGCGGCTCCAGGCAGAGGGGATTTTTGACGCCCTTACGCCCCGCAATCCACAAGAGCTCAAGGAGCGGATGGAGGAGCCGCGCTTTGTCCGGTTGCAGCGACGACGAGGGAGCACCGAAGGCCGGATCGGAGTGCTCAAGAACCGATGGCACGGGGGCAAGATACGCAGCAAAGGCTTTGACAACCGTAACCTTAGCGTGGCCTGGTCGGTTCTGTCCCACAATCTATGGAAAATCGCGCAGAGACTTGCGCAAGAACATGAGAAAGAGGCAACGCAGGCGGCATAGGGATCCAAGAATCGAGTCAGAGGCGCTTCCTTGGGAGAACTATCGACTCAAAGCGAGAGGAAGGGTGCTGGAAAGGTGCATAACGGATAAAAGGTAAGCTACCGAGGACGGAAGGCATGTCGTGGTCTACATAACGTGACGAAGATTGATATCGGTATCAGGCTTCCACCCAAATCCTCTCGGATTTGGGACAGCCTCTAGTTAATAGTTAGTAATCTGTATTAATAGTAATCGTGGGAAACACTATGGCATGGCTCAAGAAGGGGCGAGCCGAATCGTTAGGGGAGGCACAGTTTTAGATCTTTTTTACAGACCGAGAGGGGCCGTTCAGCAGATAATCGATCTCCCAAATCGTAAACGTAATCGAACAACGAGGATTCGAGTTTCGATTACGCCTTAGTGCTGCTGTTCACAAACGACACCGTATTTATGAACAGCAGCACTTAGATTGCGGATTTCGATTCGCGTCATCGTAAACTCATCAATCTTGGATGATTCGGATGTCGATTGGCGGTGATGGATACTCACTTGGTTTCCAATGCGAAGGCGTGAGTCTGAATAGATGCGTTTCTGGTCGCTGTTCGGTCGTGGGCCACTACGGCGCGAGGCAGGGTGAAAGTTTTCTGGGGAGGAAGTGGCTGATAGGCAAAAAGATAAAAAAAGAGCTAGACAAACCCGAGGGAATCAGTCATGCCAAGATGGTATGAAAGACAAAAGATCTTACCATCTGACTCCTTCGATAGATCGTCTAACTCTGCGTCTGATCTTGCCCGAAGAGCAGGAGCGATTCAATGATCTTTTGATCCAACATCATTATTTGCACAGTGCGGGGAGCGCGGGAGAGACCCTGCGCTATGTGGCTTTGATCGACGGGCAATGGGTGTGTCTTTTGCTGTGGGGAGCGGCTAGCTACCGGCTGAAGGATCGAGACGGCTGGATCGGCTGGGATGGGGCGCGACGGCATGCGCGCTTGAAACTGGTGGTGCAGAACCGGCGTTTTCTCATTCTGCCCGGGCTCAAGCTGGCCAATCTGGCCTCCAAGACGTTGGCGATGTGCCTGAGAGTCTTGGCCGATCACTGGGAGCAGGCCTTTGCCTATCGCCCCTTGGTAGCGGAAACTTTCGTGGACCCACAGATCCACCGAGGCACTTGCTACAAGGCGAGCGGGTGGACTCCTTTGGGCTTGAGCGCGGGATATGGTCGACAGCGGGAAGATTTCTATGAACGCCATGAGCGCCCCAAGCAGATCTGGGTCAAACCCCTGCGGGCTGATGCTCTGCAACTGCTGCGCTCGCCAGGGCCCTTGCCCAAGGCACACCGTGAGGCCCTCAATGCCAACGACAACTCCCATGCGGTCTGCCTCAAAGTGGAACAGATGACAAGCCTCCGGGAACGCTTCCACCAGATCGAAGACTTCCGTCGAAAAGCGGGCCGTCGCTATCGACTCGCCACGGTCTTGAGTATGATTGTGCTCGGCACCCTCTGCGGCAAACACAACCTCAAGGAGATCGTGCGCCTGGCCCATCACCTCAATCAAGCCCAACTGCGCGCCTTACGCTCCTGGAAAAACCCCAAAACAAGCCGTTTTCAGGCCCCCTGCTATGATGTCTTCTACCGGGTGTTGCAAAACGTCGAGGCCGAGCTTTTCGATCAAATCCTCACCCAATTCATAGCCTCGCCCGAGGGCCGTTTGCCCCGCGATATTGCGGTTGACGGTAAGACTCTCAAAGGCACTGACAAAGAACCGGCCAAGGCCTTGCACCTGGTGGCCGCGGTCGATCATCAAAGCGCTCAAACGATTGCCCAAGTCGCTACCGCCGACAAATCCAACGAGATCACCGCCGCCCAAACTCTCCTGCGCAAGATGCCGGCCATGGACGGATCCACCTTCACCTTCGACGCCATGCATAACCAAAAAGAAACGGCCCACATCGTGGTCGAAGAACTCGGTGCTGACTATATCATCCAGATCAAAGACAACCCACCCACCATGCATCAAGACGCAAAGAATCTTTTCGGCCCCTCCCCCTTTTTGTCCACCAAACCGTAGATAAGGACCATGGCCGCCTGGAGATTCGTCAAATAGCAACCCATCCTCTAAGCGCTCCCTCCCTTGGCTTGCCTCATGCTCGTCAGTTCGCCTCTGTCCAACGCACCTTCCATTATCCTAACAAAGCGAAACCTTCCTCGGAACGCTCCTACTATGTCAGCAGCCGCGATCCCACCGACTTGAGCCCTCCTCAGTTCCTATCGAAAATCCGCAACCACTGGGCCATCGAAAACAAAAACCACTACCCCAGAGATCGCTTCTTCGATGAAGATCGATGTATGATCCGTAACCATAACGCAGCCAGAATCCTGGCTGCTTGCAGGCAACTGGTTCTTAGCCTCAAATCTACCATGGGCTTCGAATCCACCCCTGCCCTCTGTGATCATTTCACCTTCAACCTACACAAGGCCATCAATATCATCACCTAATGTCCCGAGAATCAAAACACCGTAGGCGCGAGGCCGGGGAGCCTCAATTACCTTGGGAGGCGACCTATTCTATGTTATTTATGAAATACGCTGCGAGATCGCGGATCTCATAACTGAAGACCGTGGAGCAATGCACAACAAGTGAATAGACGGCGATTACAACTGACGGATGTGCTACTCCTACTGGCGGCCGTGCTGGTGACGGCGGTTTCGGTCATGTGTATTCTCCGTCTGAACGAAGAGGCGCTTGGGGAGGAGATTGACACGGTTGCGGCGCCGACTCCTCCGGGTGTGGAGATTGAAGCCGCGAAATCCGGAGCGGTCGGTCCGGCCGATCTCTCTGATGTGGGCGAGACGGAGAAGGCGGGCAGAAATACATCTTTGTTGAGTCACTCTGGGTGGCCGGGGGCGGAAGTCCTTGCCTCGGAAGAGAAGAGGGATGGCGAAGACGGTGCGTTGACGCGGGTAACGATTCTGCAGCCGGCGGACCTGCCCTATCCGGTTCGGATGGAGGAGAAGTTTGGCTGGGATCCGGGAACGGAGGAGCTGACTCTTCTCAGCCGCCGAGAGATGGTGGCTTCGCATCTTTTGGTAAAAAATACATTCCGACCGTGACCCATTGGACCTCGCCCAATATGCCGCCACCCTCGATTCGCAGATTCGTCCGCACCCTACCGGCGAGCGGCTCTTTCTGTTCTCGGTGGATCCGCTTTCGATCGAGCGTTATCCGGTGACTCTTCGGGCCCTCGAGAAGGCAGGTGACCTCGTTCAATACGCCGAGCCAGATTATCTTGTTCACGCATTTGAAACGTTTCCCAATGACCCGCGATTTGATGAGCTCTGGGGCATGCACAACACCGGGCAGAGTGGGGGAGTGGAGAACGCTGATATCGACGCGCCCGAAGCCTGGGACAATCGGAGGGAGGCGAGTAGCGTCAGAGTGGCGGTTATCGATACCGGCATTCGCCTCACCCACGAAGATCTCTCCGGAAATCTGTGGGCCAATCCGAACGAGATACCGGGGAACAGTATCGACGATGACGGCAACGGCTATGTGGACGACATATTCGGAATCAATGCCATCAACGGTTCGGGAAACCCGAACGACGACAATGACCACGGGACCCATGTGGCGGGAATCATTGGGGCGGTAGGGAACAACGGTGTCGGAGTCGCCGGAGTGGCCTGGGATGTGCAACTGATGGCATTGAAGTTCCTTTCATCCGGCGGCTCGGGACCGGTCGCCAATGCGATTGAGTGCATCGATTATGCGATCGCAAGACAGGCGGACATTATGAACAACAGTTGGGGTGGGGGAGGCTTTTCCAACGCCCTCTCTGAAGCCATCGAAGGGGCCCGTCAAATGGGGATTCTCTTTGTTGCAGCGGCTGGAAACGACGGCGAGGACAACGATAGGTTTCCCACTTTTCCCGCCTCCTATCCCCATGACAATGTGGTTTCGGTTGCCAGCACCACGCGAGTTGAATCGCTTTCTTCCTTTTCCAATTTCGGAGAGACCAGGGTCGACATCGCAGCGCCCGGTTCGTCCATTGTATCGGCGGATAACTCCGGCGACAGCGCCTACAAAACGCAGAGTGGAACCTCCATGGCGGCGCCCCACGTCAGTGGGATCATGGCCCTTCTCAGAGAAGAGAACCCGGCTGAAAATTACCTCACCCTGATCAATCGACTCTACGCCGGAGGGGACCCGGTAATTGATTATCGGGGTGGCTCGCGTACCGGCCGGCGGGCTAACCTGAATGGAGCCCTCCTTCCCGGTATCGTTCCCGATTATCCTTTAATCACTTCACCGGTCGGGGATCAGATCGTAGCCGAGGGTCAGTCCATCGCTCTTTCGGTTTCGGCGACCGGTAGTGGGCCGTTTGCCTATCAGTGGTACCGAGCGGGAGAGTCCATCCTTGGGGCGGTAGGAGACACATTGCATTTTGAGAATGTCTCGGTCGACGAGGACGGAGAATATCAGGTGGTGTTGACCGGTCCTGCCG
This sequence comes from Candidatus Moanibacter sp., assembly GCA_965226025.1. Taxonomy (GTDB): domain Bacteria; phylum Verrucomicrobiota; class Verrucomicrobiia; order Opitutales; family UBA2987; genus Moanibacter. The sequence continues at coordinate 131,006 of CBDDCD010000003.1, forward strand.
GTGAGACCACGAGTAGCGGCAGACTCGAGGTCGGTCAGGTAATTCCGGAGTTGGGGAACGCGGTCGACGCCCCCTCGTTTGCCTGGGTCTCGTCGGGAGATGCCCTTTGGGTGGCGGACAACGTTGTCAGTCAATTTGGAGGCTCCTCCGCGGTAAACGGGGATATCGGCGACGGTGAGCGATCGAGATTGAGCGCCGCCGTCAGCGGTCCCGGAACGATCACCTTTAACTGGAAAGTCTCCTCGGAATCGAATTGGGACTTCCTCAATTTCCTGATTGGAGGAGAGGTTCAGGAGTCGATCTCCGGGGAGGTCGATTGGTCGGAGAAGACGTTCGATGTCCCGGCTGGATTTCAGACTCTTGAATGGACCTACAGCAAGGATACATCGGTCTCCGACGGCGACGATTCGGGGTGGGTGGATCAATTCCAGTTCGCGGTCAACGGTGTGGTTCCACCATTCGTTCTGGAGGAGCCTCGAAACATCGCCGTTCTGGTGGGAGGAGAGGCCGCATTCTCGGTCGTGGCGGGCGGGAGCGAGCCATTCACCTACCAATGGTTCCGTGGATCGAATGCTTTGCAAAATCCATCCGCTGGTCTGGACAGGTTGGTTATCTCAAATGTCACTTTTGCCGATGCCGGCGAATACAGCCTGGAGATCGAGAACACCGCCGGTAGCATCTCCAGTTCATCCGCCACCTTGACGGTCGATGACCAGGTGCGGTCCCCATTTGTCACCGCCCCTCCAAAGAGCCAGTCGGTGGACGCGGGCGATGACGTTACCTTCACGGTGGAAGCCGGAGGTACTTCCCCTTTTCTCTACCAGTGGCGAAAAGAGGGGATCGACATTACGGGTGAGGGGGCGGCGAATCTGACTTTAAGTAGCGTGACGATCGACGATGCCGGCTCCTACTCCGTTAGGGTTTCAAATTCGGCAGGGTTCGACATCAGCGCCACCGCCGAACTCAACGTCTTTGACGCCAGCCTGGCTCCCTCGATCACCAAGCAGCCGATCAGCCGGGCCGCTTTCAGCGGGGAGGGCGTAACTCTAACAGTCGAGGCATCAGGTGAGGGGGATTTGCGTTTCCAATGGCGCAAAGATGGTGCGGCTCTGACGATCCCTTCAGGGGAGTCCGATACGCTTGTTCTCACTTCGGTTGGTTTGGGCGACGACGGCGTCTACACGGTGATAGTCTCGAACGACTTCGGAGCAGTGACCAGTGATCCGGCCACCCTAACGGTCCTGGCCGCCGACCCGGCCTTGGGAGAGGGCGTCGAAAATACCGAGCTAACCTGGGGAAGCACGGGCGACTCCTTCTGGTTTGTGCAGGACGAAGTTTCCTTCGACGGGGTGGACGCGTTGCAGAGTGGGGAGGTCTCGAACGCGGAAGACTCGTCGCTCGTCACCCTTGTTGAGGGCCCTGGTTTTCTCTCCTTCACCTGGATGGTCTCTTCCGAGCTGTCCTGGGACTTCCTACGTTTCTACCTTGATGACACTCTGATCGACGAAATCAGTGGCTTTACCGATTGGGAGAAAATGGAGCTCCTGGTTCCCGACGGAACCCACACCCTGCGCTGGGTCTACGAGAAAGATCCTTTTTTCACTTTCGGGGCGGACGCCGGATGGATTGACGCTGTGGTCTACGTTTCTTCCGATGTCGATGCTCCCTTTATCTACGCCCATCCCGCCAACCAGAGTGTGATCGCGGGCGACGCAGTGACTCTCATGGTGGCGTCGTTCGGCGCCGGCCCGTTAAGCTACCAGTGGGAGAAGGATGGAGTTCCGATCGCCGGAGCCACTTCGGATTCTCTCGTGATCCCGAGCGCCCTTTTCGCCGATGCCGGAGTCTACCAGGTGACGGTTTCGAACGCCTTCGGTTCGGAGGTGAGTGATTCCGGGGTTCTCGATGTCTTTTCCAGCGATCCATTCGGCGACGCCCTCGATCTACCCGGGCAGGTTTGGTCGGGGGAGGGGGATGCCCTCTGGTTCGCCCAGACAATCGTTTCGCGCGATGACCAGGATGCGCTTCAGAGCGGCGCCATCGACCACCTCGAATCCTCCGAATTTGCTCTCCAGATCACCGGGCCTATCGACCTCGGATTCTGGTGGAAAGCCTCCACTGAGAATTTCTTCGATCCCGTTGGACTCTACCTGAATGGGATTCTTCAAGCCTCTCTTTCGGGTGAGCGGGATTGGCATCGCCAGCTCCTTCGCCTTCCTCCAGGGGATCACACCGTTGGCTGGTCCTACGAAAAGGATGAATCGGTCGACCAAGGTGAGGACACGGTCTGGGTGGACGAACTGGAGTTTGTCGATGTTGATGGGATTATCAACGGCGCCTTGGAAAGCGGACTCTTCGCGTGGGAGGTCAACGGCGCTTCCTGGTTCGCCCAGTCTATGACTACGAAGGACGGCGTGGATGCCCTCCAGGCCGGCCCCATTTCGCACAATGGAGAATCGCGTCTCCAGACAACCGTCAGCGGCCCAGGCAGTCTGAGTTATTTCTGGAAGGTCTCCTCCGAATTCTCTTCCGATCGGCTCGAATTCACAATCGATGGTATCCTGCGATCCGTCATCAGTGGGGAAGCGGACTGGAGGGAGGGAGAATTCTTCCTGGAAGCGGGTGAACACACCCTCCGATGGGAATACGAGAAGAGTCCCAATAACGATGCAGGGGAAGATACGGGCTGGCTCGATCAATTGACCTATCTGCGCAATCACCCTCCCGTGCTGGAAGACTTTTCGGTTGCGGGAAACGAGGACGGGTTGATCGGATTTACCGAGATTCATTTTCTCGATGCGTTCTCCGATGCCAATCAGGAGGATATGCTTGTTACGGTTCGAATTGAAACACTTCCGGAGAATGGTCTCTTTTCGATCGGTGGAGCGCCGGTCGTTGCCGGTGCGACTTTCGCGCCGATCGAATTGAACGGGCTCTCCTTTCAGCCGGATGAGAATTGGAACGGAGAGACGGGTTTTGCCTGGACTGGGAGCGACGGCGCCCAGGATTCAGCGAACACGGCCCAGGCCACAATCGTCGTTCACCCGGTCAATGATCCTCCCGTTGTCTATTCTCCGAATTCACTCTTTACCGGGAGCGAGACGACGATTGCGGTGGTCGGGATCTCAGTCTCCGATATCGATGCTCAGAGCGGCATTCTCACTTATAGCCTAACGGTCAATAGTGGCCACCTCACTTTGGATGAAAACGTTCCGGGCGGGCTGGTATCGGGAAATGTCTCACAGAATGGTTCCGCTTCTGTCATCGTCACGGCGCCACTCCAGCCTCTAAACACGACCCTCTTATCGCCGAACGGACTCCTCTATGCGAGCGAACCCGGTTTTGTCGGAAACGATTCTCTCATAATCCAGGTGGACGACAACAGTAACTCCGGGCTCGGAGGTCCTGCCCAGGGAGTTGGAAATGTGAGCATCACAGTTACTGATTCGGGCCATCTGGAGTGGCTTGACGATCACTTCGATGCCAATGACCTGGCCGACCCGGAACTGGAATCGACTCTCTGGGGTGACCGGGCCAATGCTGATGGGGATCAGCTCCCGAACCTGATCGAATTCTTCATGGCCCTCGATCCCACCGCCGATGACGGGGAGGAGGGGTTTGAATTTGAGGCCGACGAAGGTATCCTCGTCTTCATCTACCGCAAGTCGAAGGAAGCCACCGGTGTCAGTGGCTTTATCGAATGGACCGATGACTTCCAGAACTGGACCGGCCAAGGCGTCACCGAACAGGTGGTGCGTGATGAGCTCGACGCCACGGTTATAGAGGCTCGCATTCCCATGGGCGAGAAGGCCAGGTTTGTGCGCCTGCGCGTGACGAGATAGGGGAGGGAAAGAGATGCGGGTCGCAAACTTGGTCGATCGAGCTTCGACTACGCTTACGATTACGAATATCGATTGTCCGTCCGGCCCTCCGATCTTCCCCAATCGACCGCCGCAATCGTAAGCATAATCGACCATCGAGCAGGATCCCACACTTCGTCGCAAACCTCGCCTGCCTCGGCAGAGCGTAGCGGAGACGGGTCGTAAGCTTTGTCGAATCCGGTGGTCGAGAAGGAGAGTTCGCAACGGATTACAGGACAGCAACGGATGGGGAAGGGGAGAGAGAAGCAAGTGACGAAGAGGCGGGTTGCCCCTCGACAGTGCCTGCAGTGAGCCTGCGGAACTGCTCAAGGCCTTCGGCGAGATGCCTGGACCCCCAGATGACTTTCCTATGGCCGGACAACCCACCCCGCCCGTTGGGCACCCCTCCAAGGAGGAAGGAGGGGATGGTCCAGAAATGCGAAATATTGGACATTCCCCTCCCCCGGCCCTTCTCCCCCCAGTCCCGGCGGCGCCGGGACTGGGGGGAGAAGGGCCGGGGGAGGGGTCGGTGGGTGTGCCTATTTTGTAGCACGGAACCCAACCCCACCCCGGCACGAGACCGGGGGAGCCTCAAACACGCTAATCAGGTACATGACGGCCGTCACTACAGATGTGCCAAATGTAACCCCTAGGACCATAGGAGCCTTATAGTTGCGGTAGTCATCGCAGGTCCGTGCAGCCGGAACCGGCACGAGACCGGGGGAGCCTCTCAGACCGCTAAACAGGTACCTCACGGCCGTGGGTTTTTTCGTCCATGGCTTCCCTCTTGGTCGGCGCATCACCGGTTTGGTGGTCACCAGTCTGCGAGTTCAGTTTCCTTGAGGGATTCGAAGTGCGACCTTGAACCTTGGACTCTTGACGATAAACGAGTAAGCAGCATCCAGTATCCGCTCTTCACTGATCACCGACTTCGGTTGCTCTGCGCAGCCTATCGTTAATCGCCGCCCCGATTCCCTTTTCAGGCGCCGATTCGACCGCGATGACTTCGTATTCTTCCCGATCCAGTTTCTGGAGAAGGCCAAAAAGATGCCGCGCCGCTGTCTCCGCCTTTCCGTCCTCGCAGAGCCAGAAGCAATCGCCTGCATTTAGGTTCTTGGATTGCGGTCGTCTTTGGAAGAAGACTGTGGCCGTTCTCCGTTTTGTTTCCGATGCTGCCGGTGCTTCTCCTTGGAACAGTTCCAGGGTTGCCCTGGGACTGTAGTGCTTTCCCAGCATACCGGGGGAAGGCAGCCCCTCGCCTCCTGTCTTGGTATCCGTGTTTGAGATCCCCGTAACATTGGACCCGAGGCAAGCGTTGATCGCCTCCTTCGGGATCGCCCCCAGCCTTAGGAGAGCAGGTTTCGTGGGATCGGAGAGATCGACCACGGCCGATTCGATTCCAAATTGGCAGGGACCGCCGTCGAGAATATGCTCCACTCGATGGCCGAGATTTCTGATCACATGTTCCACCCGGGTGGGACTCAGGTAGCCGAAGGGATTGGCGCTGGGGGCGGCGAGCGGAAGGTCGGTCGCGGAGAGCACTTTCCGCATCACTGGGTGGCTCGGCATTCTCAGGGCCACGGTGGGACGTCCCGCCGTAACGATATCAGGGACACAATCCTTCTTTTGAAGGACCATCGTGAGCGGGCCGGGCCAGAACGCCTTCGAGAGCTTTTCCGCCACCGGATTCGAGTGGGCGAGGAGGCTTACTTGGGCCCAGTCGACGATGTGGACAATAAAGGGATCGATCAGAGGCCTGTCTTTTATCTCGAAGATTTGCCGGCAGCCGTCGACGTCGTAGGCATTGGCCGCCAGTCCGTAAACCGTTTCGGTCGGCAGCGCTACGAGCTGCCCTTGGCAAAGGAGTTGCGCGACTGACGCGATGTCCTTCGGCGTGTCGCGATAGATCTTGGGTATGGGAGCCTGAGGTTTCCCTTCGACGGAGCCTGCAGTGAGCCTCGTCGAACTGCTCAGGGCCTTCGGCAGGTTTCGGGTGTCAGACGACATTGTTACCTTTGTCGTATGCATCGTCGCGAGCTTTGTCGATTCTTCGTCGCCTGCGATGCCCCCCGGATCGGTCGGATACAGCTTCGCCCTGGCTCGGGTAGATTCGACAAAGCTTACGACGAAGCAATGTCCCAGGCGCGGGGCGCCCATTTTAACAGTAAGAAACTATACCGTTTAAGGAGAGTCTCCGAAGAGATTCGACCGCAGTGGACGATTGGGTGGACGACGGGAGTGGAGATACTTGGAAGGTCGCCGATGTCGTAGACTGAGTCGTGCACCAAAGTCGATAGCAGATCTTGACTGGGAACCACGATGGGCGAAATCTAATGTCGTGACGCTTAATCGTGATCTAAAGTCGGAGGTTTCCATTCTGATGTCGAGGTAACCCACCCCAGACCCCTCCCAGGAGGGGATCGACGGGAGAGCACGATTGAGAGTCACGACGGGAGAGTTTCAGGAGAGTTTGGGTAATCCACTACAGCCGATCACTTTCTCTTCCTCGTAAGCCTCGTCGTAAGCTTAGTCGATTTCTTGGTCGGTCCCATCCTTCCCCGACTGGCTGGATACAACTTCACTCTTGTTCGGGCCAGTTCGACAAAGTTGACGACGAAGCTTACGCCAAAGTAATGTCCGGACCTCTGGGTGGCCCTTAGCAGGACGAAATCTACGATCAGGAGAGTCTCCGAAGAGATTCGACCGCAGTGGACGATTGGGTGGACGACAAGAGGATTCCAGTTGATTCCTCTGCCGTCGTGCACTGAATCCTGCACTGCGATCGGATTCGTCGAATCACGGAAGTTTCAGGAGAGTTTGGGACGAAGCTCGCGACAAAGTTTCCCTCACGGGGCCATCGTCCACCGAAAGTCCCCACTTCGACGTTGGGCGTTCGATGTTGGATGTTCAAAATCACAGCGTCCTCCTCGTAAGCTTGGTCGATTCTTCGTCCCATCCGATGCGACTGAATAGAACTTGAGTCTGTTCGGGCCGTTCCGACGAAGCTTGCGTCGAAGCTCGCGACAGAGTTTCCCTTGCGGGTTGAGAGACGATTCGACGAAGCTCGCGACAAAGTTTTGGACGAAGTTGACAACCAAGCTTACGACGCCATCCAGTAACTGAACCATGAACCATGAACCATGAACCATGAACCATGAACCATGAACCCCTTGGCTCGCCACAGTCCGAAGGACGGCTGCTGCTGCCCCCCCTTACCTCCACTTTCCTCTTGCCATTCATCAACGATCCACTTTTCCTTCCACCCCATCATGAGCGCGGAGAATCAACGTCCAAGCGGCCAATCAAGAAATCCCTCCGATTACGAATTTACGGATGCCGAATTGCTTTATCGGTATGTAACCGATACCGGAAAAATACTCCCTCAACGCATCACCGGCCTCTCCGCCAAGCATCAGCGACGCCTCACCAAAGTGGTCAAACGCGCTCGCAACATGCTCCTCCTGAAGTAGCCCAAGATTCGGAGAAAGTTGGGCTAGGAATCTGTCGGACGAGCTTTGATACTTGCACAGCAATCGAACAACAATGTCCGACAGCCTGGAAATCTTCTGAGATTTCCAGGCTAGGGGGTAGACCCCAATTTTCACACTCTTGTTAAGGTTGCAATGCAAGGAGCCTCTTCGCTATTTTGTTTCTTCTTCTGAAGGTTGAATATTCTCATTTAAACCTTTGATCCCCCGATTATTAGGAATCCGCTCTCAATAAGGACGCTCATAGTTTTCTTCATTTCCTTCCGGTGTCCGGATAGGGGTGGATTGTGTACTGATTTTATTGGCTCCAAATACGGTCGTAAGAGACTTTAGATTCGAACTCCCCTAAGCTTGTATTATTGGACACCGAAACGTCACAGAAAATGCGCGGTGGCGCACCGAGGATGCGCGGTGGCGCACCGAGTACCAGGGCATGCGATTCATTCCCTTTCCCTGAGCGGAGTGGGTTTGTTCGTTTGCGAACCTGTACGCAGGAGCCCATTGGGTAGGGGCGGAAGGATCGATAGGTAGCAGACAAATTAGGATTCGAATCGAGAGTGTAGATTTCGCAAACAGAAACAAGGAAAGAACGATGTCACCGAAAAACAGAAGTGTAGGTTTAAGTATAATCCTAATGGGAGGAGCGTTGGCCCTGAGAGGGCAGAGTGATGTAACCTACCAGGGAGCGTATAACTCTGGGCCGGTGGAGCCGGTGGCGAGCGCCCGAGCGGCAGCGGCGGAGGGGAAGCTCTTTGACATCAACGCGGTGGTAGTGACGGGGGACCGGATCCTGGTCTACAGTTTAGAGAGCTGGGACGGGTATGAGAACGACGCGTTGTATGAGCCGATGAGTGAGGCGGACATCGAGTCGTATCGGCAGCGATTGCTGAAAGACTTGCAGGATGCGGGATATTTATTTGCGACGGTGTCGGTGTATCGGCCGAGTTTGAAGCTTGGGTTTCTGAAGATGCGGGTGCACGTAGGAGAGAAGGGGGAAGTGACGGTAACGGGGAACCAGTGGTATACGGCGGAGCAGATTCTGGAGTCGGTGGAGTGGGAGACGGGAGGCGATTTCAACTACCGCAGTCTGTATGCGGACCTGTTCACGTTGAACACGCGGCCGAAGATGCAGGTACAGACGGAGTTAAAGCCGCGGGTGGACGCGGACGGGCGCCGGGTAGTGGACGTGGAGTTTGATGTAAAGGAGCGCTTTCCGATGCACGTGGCGTGGACGATCGGGAACAGCGGGACGCGGGGGACTGGCGCTCGCGGTTGACGTTTCAAATGTTAAATTTGGGCAAGCGAGACGATGTGATGACGTTCGAGTGGCTGACGGACCCAGCCAAGATCGGAGACGTGAGCGCGATCTCAGGGAGCTACTACAGTCCATTGGGAGAGAAGTGGGGGGTGACGGGGTATGGAGGCTTATCGAAGAGCGAGCTGCAGGATGTGATCCCGGCATTGGACATCACGGGAGAGGGGTGGTATGGGGGCGTGCAGTTCAGCCGCAAGCTGAGAGAGAGCGACGACTACGATCTGGACCTGTCGTTGGGGTGGATGTTTCAGGAGTCGCAGAACGTGAACCGGCTCTCGGACGGAGTGGTGGTAGCGGACCGCACGGTGCAGTTGAGCATGCCCCGGATCACGTTGGGCTATGCCTCGAAGGGGTATGACCGGTTAGGGGGGAGAAACTACTGGAACAACACCTTACTATTCAACTTCAGCGGACAATTTGGATCGAGCAGCGAAGCAGCGGCGAGAGCGCAGAATCCTGGAGCGCAAGCGGACATCGTGTTGGATCGGTTTAGTTTTGCGAGGTTTCAGAAGCTTGGGGGAGGCGAAGGCTACGGTGTTTTGATTCTCGGGACATTAGGTGATGATATTGATGGCCTTGTGTAGGTTGAAGGTGAAATGATCACAGAGGGCAGGGGTGGATTCGAAGCCCATGGTAGATTTGAGGCTAAGAACCAGTTGCCTGCAAGCAGCCAGGATTCTGGCTGCGTTATGGTTACGGATCATACATCGATCTTCATCGAAGAAGCGATCTCTGGGGTAGTGGTTTTTGTTTTCGATGGCCCAGTGGTTGCGGATTTTCGATAGGAACTGAGGAGGGCTCAAGTCGGTGGGATCGCGGCTGCTGACATAGTAGGAGCGTTCCGAGGAAGGTTTCGCTTTGTTAGGATAATGGAAGGTGCGTTGGACAGAGGCGAACTGACGAGCATGAGGCAAGCCAAGGGAGGGAGCGCTTAGAGGATGGGTTGCTATTTGACGAATCTCCAGGCGGCCATGGTCCTTATCTACGGTTTGGTGGACAAAAAGGGGGAGGGGCCGAAAAGATTCTTTGCGTCTTGATGCATGGTGGGTTGGTTGTCTTTGATCTGGATGATATAGTCAGCACCGAGTTCTTCGACCACGATGTGGGCCGTTTCTTTTTGGTTATGCATGGCGTCGAAGGTGAAGGTGGATCCGTCCATGGCCGGCATCTTGCGCAGGAGAGTTTGGGCGGCGGTGATCTCGTTGGATTTGTCGGCGGTAGCGACTTGGGCAATCGTTTGAGCGCTTTGATGATCGACCGCGGCCACCAGGTGCAAGGCCTTGGCCGGTTCTTTGTCAGTGCCTTTGAGAGTCTTACCGTCAACCGCAATATCGCGGGGCAAACGGCCCTCGGGCGAGGCTATGAATTGGGTGAGGATTTGATCGAAAAGCTCGGCCTCGACGTTTTGCAACACCCGGTAGAAGACATCATAGCAGGGGGCCTGAAAACGGCTTGTTTTGGGGTTTTTCCAGGAGCGTAAGGCGCGCAGTTGGGCTTGATTGAGGTGATGGGCCAGGCGCACGATCTCCTTGAGGTTGTGTTTGCCGCAGAGGGTGCCGAGCACAATCATACTCAAGACCGTGGCGAGTCGATAGCGACGGCCCGCTTTTCGACGGAAGTCTTCGATCTGGTGGAAGCGTTCCCAGAGGCTTGTCATCTGTTCCACTTTGAGGCAGACCGCATGGGAGTTGTCGTTGGCATTGAGGGCCTCACGGTGTGCCTTGGGCAAGGGCCCTGGCGAGCGCAGCAGTTGCAGAGCATCAGCCCGCAGGGGTTTGACCCAGATCTGCTTGGGGCGCTCATGGCGTTCATAGAAATCTTCCCGCTGTCGACCATATCCCGCGCTCAAGCCCAAAGGAGTCCACCCGCTCGCCTTGTAGCAAGTGCCTCGGTGGATCTGTGGGTCCACGAAAGTTTCCGCTACCAAGGGGCGATAGGCAAAGGCCTGCTCCCAGTGATCGGCCAAGACTCTCAGGCACATCGCCAACGTCTTGGAGGCCAGATTGGCCAGCTTGAGCCCGGGCAGAATGAGAAAACGCCGGTTCTGCACCACCAGTTTCAAGCGCGCATGCCGTCGCGCCCCATCCCAGCCGATCCAGCCGTCTCGATCCTTCAGCCGGTAGCTAGCCGCTCCCCACAGCAAAAGACACACCCATTGCCCGTCGATCAAAGCCACATAGCGCAGGGTCTCTCCCGCGCTCCCCGCACTGTGCAAATAATGATGTTGGATCAAAAGATCATTGAATCGCTCCTGCTCTTCGGGCAAGATCAGACGCAGAGTTAGACGATCTATCGAAGGAGTCAGATGGTAAGATTTTTTGTCTTTCATACCATCTTGGCATGACTGATTCCCTCGGGTTTGTCTAGCTCTTTTTTTATCTTTTTGCCTATCAGCCACTTCCTCCCCAGAAAACTTTCACCCTGAGGCGAAGGCAAAGGGCATTGGACCCTATTCCTGAAGGTGGACGGACAGGTGACGAACGAGTCGTTGCCCTCGTCCTTGTATATGAGCGTAGGGGGTCACGACAGCGTGCGAGGGTATCAGGAGCGCCACCACGTAGGGGACTACGGGTTCAACGCGAGCATCGAGTTGCGCACGCCCTTATTGCAGAATTTCCTACCCGGGTTGGTGCGCGAAGAGTCGTTTATCCGGGAGAACCCCGAAGACGTGGCTATGCACCGATTGCAGGGAGTGGTGTTCTACGACCTTGGGTGGGCGGCCTTCCACGAGCCATTGGCGGGGCAGCCGGATGACTTGACCCTGAACAGTCTGGGAGTGGGGTTGCGCCTGGGAGTGACCAAGCACGGACAGTTTCGGCTGGACTACGGCTTCGGGTTGTCGGACGGGCCCAACGTGGACGACGCCGGCCGCATCCATGCCACCATGCAGCTGCAGTATTAGAGGGGAATGGAGATGCTAGATGCGAGATGCGAGATGCGAGATACGCGCGACGAAGATCGGACTCTTCCTTTCGGATCTTCGTCTTCCTCCCCTCCGCCCCACCACAGACCAAGAATGAATCATGAACATCCGAATGACCTGAACACTGTAGTTCTGACCCTTGACCCGAGAAAAAGACTTAAGACAAAGACGATCCCCTGAACACTGAAACCTCATACCCGCATCTCTTCTAATTCTGAACTCTGGCCTACGATTCAATATCCATCACGCATCACGCATCACGCATCACGCATCACGCATCACGCATCACGCATCACGCATCACGAAACCCACCACTCCAATTCTCCACTCTCTTCCTTCCCCCCCCATGCCCATTCTAGCTGAACAGTACGGTCGATTCCGAGTCGAGGACCTCGATCGGCCCGAGGTTCCGGAAAAGGGCGTCGAAATCATCGAGGGTGACCTCATGGTGATGGCGCCGGCGGGGAAGTACCATAATCGGATCTCCCACCGGCTCGAAACTTTGTTTGAGGTATTCTGCAAAGGAAAGCCCGAGCTAGACTTTGGCGGATACAATGACGGGTTTCTAGTTGAGCGGGATCCGGACTCTCTCCTCTCGCCGGATGCGTCCCTCTATCGTTACCAACCGGAGAAGGAAAAAACCTGGCTTGAGTTCTCTCCCGATATTGCGGTCGAAGTGCTTTCACCATCGAACAATGTCCGCGAAATCTCATTCAAACGGAATCTATATCTTCAAGCCGGATCGGAGCAGGTCTGGGTTGCCGATCCGGAGTCCGAAAGCATCGAATTCTTCTTTCGCGAGGGTCGCCGTCTGATCGCCTCCGATGGTGAAACCGTCATCGGCGAAGGCATCGCCCAGGGCCTCCAAATCAACCTGAATGAGATCTTCAAGAAACGACTACCTTAGAAACAGTGATGTATCAAATTGATCGATCCGGTCAGGGCTCGAGGGGCCTCGCCCCTCAAGACTTGACCACTGTAGAGTCCAAGCTCGTCACTTCTTATTCCTTCCTGACACCCGAAACCTGAACACTGAAACCTGACACTTCCAATTCTCTCGAACCACTTTCTCACCACAATGAAGATTATCATGAATAATCCTATCCACTCAAACGATCCACCGAAAGAGGCGAAAAGGAAACCGCGTCGAGAGACCGATCGTCCGGTTCCGAGGCGAATGCGAAACCAAGGGCTTCCCGAGCTCCAGGTGACGCCGTCGCAGCGCGCGATCGCATTCGGTATCAGCTTCTTCATGGCTTTCTTTCCTTTTGAAAGTACCGTTCTGGCGGTTCTGCCAACCGGGCCCGAGATCATCCACGGTGACGTCAATATCGGTTCCGACGGCATCGTCATGGCGATCGATCAGTCGACCGAAGCCGCCATCATCAACTGGCAGGGCTTCAGCATCGGCCTCGATAATGCCGTTAACGTCAATCAGCCCGACGCCTTCGCCACCATGCTTTCTCGCGTCATCGGCAACGATGTTTCCGACATCCTCGGCAGCCTGACCGCAACCGGGCACTTCTACCTCGTCAATCCAAACGGGATCTTCTTCGGCCCGGACGCGACCATCGATACGAACGCCCTCATCGCCTCCACCCTCGATATCAGCGACTCTGATTTCCTCGCCGGCAGTAACATCTTTGCCGGGGAATCCGAAGCCTCGATCATCAATGAAAGTATCATCTCGGCCGACGATTTCGTTACTTTGATCGCGAAATACGTCGAGAACATCGGAACTATCGAAGTAAAGGGTGGCAGCGTCGGTATCGCCGCCCGTGAAACCGTCCTGCAACTCGACAGCGTCTACGGCGGCGGGATCACCATCGATATCTCCGGGATCAGCGGCGACGCCATCAATTCCGGGGTCATCGATGTCTCGGCGGAGAATACAGACGGGGATGGCGGCGCCATCATCATGGAAGGCGATCGGGTCGGCCAGTTCGGTATGGCTGTCTCGGATGCTGATGGAAAGGGACGCGGAGGTTACATCGAGTTCAATGCAGACACGGCAGTTTCATTGAGCGGCGAGAGCGTGACCTCGGCTAACGCCGACAGCGAGGGTGACGGTGGTACCGTCATTGCCTATTCCGAAGGGAGCGCCTTCTTTCGTCCCGGAGCTTCGATTGAGGTGAAAGGTGGAAGTGAAGCCGGGGACGGCGGCTTCGCTGAAATGTCCGGAATTCAGCATGTTGAAATCCATGGCCGCGTCGATGCAACCGCACCGGCTGGAGAGGTGGGAGAATTCCTTATTGATCCGGGAGATGTCGATGTCGGTGACTTCGGAAACAACACCAATATCGACGAAGTGGGAGATGATTTTCAGCCGTCATCGGGCGCCGCCAGTGGTAACCTCGACGTTGAAGAACTCAAAGCTAATCTACAAACGGCTAGTGTGACCGTCTCCACGACAAACAACGGCGTCGACGGAGGGGCCACCGGAATTATCACAATTTCTGCTGGGATCAACGATGCGGGCTCGGCGGGCAACACACGTACGCTCACCTTTGACGCCGATGACGAGATACGCATAGCCAGCCCCATTACCGCCGTGGCCACGGGTGTGTTGAATATAATCTTCGATGCCATCAATTTCGTTCGACACCAGGCGGGCAGCAACATCACTACCAATGGAGGAAATGTTACTTACCTCCCGCCGGTTGTTTTTGAAGCGAATGCTTTGGTCAACACTGACAACCCCGGCGCCGTAGCCGGAAACGTGAATTTCCAAGATACCGTCTCAGGAAATTTCAACCTTAGCTTGTCCGCGAACGGATCTACCAATGGGAACATAGACTTTGATGGGGTTGTAAGCAACATTGGCAATCTCGCAATAACCTTTGCCAACAATGTCACCTTTGATGACGCCTTGGATGCAGACGTTATCACGGTCGCCCTCGTTACTGGAGCTCTGCAGTTTGACGGAGCGGTCACTGCGAATGCCTCATTCAATGTCACCGCCGAAAATATAAACGTTAACGATGACCTGACAACAGCTGACGGGGTCGGCGCCAGCTTAACGTCTGGGGCAGCTGGGACGACAGCTGTCTCCGCCGCTACCACGATTGACATTGGATCGACCGGAACGGGCGGCACCACGGGAAGCCTTACCTTCGTGGTGGCACTCTGCAGACAGCCGGCGATGTCACTGCGGCCGAAGACATCAACGTTAACATTCCGGCGGAACTGACAGGGAACGCCAGCTTCACAGCTGCCGGTGGAAACCTTTCCTTCAATAATACCGTGAATGACGACGGCGCGGGTGGCGCGGATAACTTGAACGTTTCGGCCACAGGTACGATTCAGTTCGGCGATACGCTGGGAGGAACTGACCGACTCGGCACGCTTGCGATCGATACCTCGGGTGGCACGGTGAATCCCACTTCCGTTACCTTTACTAATCCGGTTACAGCGACTTCGATTACTCGTGACGGTGGCACCGGAACGAACACCTTCGTCAGCACCGTAAACGTCAACAACGGCGCCGGCATAGGCATCGACCTGGACGGGGCTGATTTCACCTTTCAGGATACGGTAACGGACACCAGCACCGGCGGGGTCCGAATTACCAATACGAGCACTCTCGACGTGAGCGGAAGTTTCAATCTCTCCGGCGGCCCCTTTGTCCAGGATGGCGCCGGTCTCTCCGATGTGGGCGCCGATATTTCAACGACCAACGACGGCATCAGTTTCGATGGGAGCGTGACCTTCAGTTCGGCCTCGAATCTGTCCTCCGGCGGGGCCGGCATCGACATAGGCGACTCTACCGCGGATATGGTTACGGTGAATGCGCTGACCACCGTCGACACGGACAACGCTACGGTCAACGTGAACGGCAATCTCAGCCTGGGCGCCAATTTATCGATCGACTCGGTGAATGGCGTCAATGGTGGTGCGGTGAATTTTGTCGGCACGGTTGACGGCGGAAATCTCCTAACTGTCGATCTGGCCGACGGCACCGCTACGTTCTCCGACGTGGTCGGAGGCGGCGCCACGGTTGACGGGATTGCCATCATCAGCGCCGGTCAGGTAGATTTCAATAATACCCTACGCGTCGGCACTCAGAATGTCGATATCAACGCCGCTACGGTCAATTTCAACGACGCCGTCACGACGGTAACGAATGGCACCGTCACCATTACCAACACCGGAACCCTTACCATTCAGAACGATGCCGATTTCAACCTTGATGGCGCCTTTCTCCAGGACGGAGCCGGAGGGGTTTCGCTCGGCGCGGTCGATGACGCCAGCGGCCTTAGCATCTCAACCACGAATGACCTCGTTCAATTCGACGGCCCCGTCGGCCTCCTTGCCAACACCACGGTCGATGCCGGAAGCGGGGGAATCACGATCAACGGTTTCTTGGACGGCAACTTCGGCGTCGTCCTGAATACCTCAGGGACGACCATCCTAGCAGGGGTGATTGGAGGAGGGACTCCGATCGCTTCGATCACCACCGACGACGGGGTGGGCTTGGATGTCACCGAAATCAGGGCCAATATCTCGGGACAGGGCACCACCATGACCTTTAATGACAACGTCGAACTAACCGGCGGCAGCGTCACCCTCACGGATACGGGAGGAACCGTAGTTAGCTTCGGCGGCACCGTCAACGGAGCCCAGGACCTCACTCTGGCGGTGAGCGGCACGACGACCTTTTCCAGCGCGGTGGGAGATTCCACTCCCCTCGGCGACGGAGGGGGTGCGGCCATCACTTTGGATTCCACCGGGCCGACGAATTTCGACTCCACGGTGGCCACGGCTTCCGGGATCGCGCAAGCGGACACGGCCGGAGCCGTAACCTTCGACCAGAATGTCGACATCGTGGGCGGCGACACCAACACCACCTTTGACGCCAACGTTGTCCTCGACGGTCTTACCTTCACCTCGGACGGGACCATCATCTTCGGTAATGGGGTAGGCGGCGATACGCTTACGATTTCATCCGCCCTCGTCACCGTCGACACCTCCACTCCCGGAAGTCTCGTAGACCTCAATGCGGCCACGACCCTGAATGCCGGCCTTACGGTGACCACCGGGGCCGCCGGCATCACTCTCGACGGCACCATCCAGGGAGCCAACGACCTCACTTTGAACACTTCCGGGACGACCGACATCAACGCCGAAATTGGAGGCGGCGGTTCTCCCATCGCCTCAATCACGACCGATCTCGCCGGACTCGGTACCACCGAGGTCAGCGCCGATATCACCGCTTCCGGTGGAACCATGACCTTCAATGATCCGGTCGTACTCACCGGGGCTACGACCTTCACCGACACAGGGGGAATAGGGGTCTCTTTTAACAGCACCGTCAACGGAGGCAACGACCTCACCCTCGCTGTCGACGGTAGCACCACCTTTGCCGACACCGTCGGAAACTCCGCTCCCATCGGCGCCGGGCCGGGCGCCGGGATAACGATTAATTCGGCCGGCACAACTGATTTTCAGAACACGGTGGCTACTGCTTCAGGGTTCGACCAGGCCGATGCCGCCGGCGCGATTTCTTTTCTCACCGACGTGAACGTAGGGGCCGGTGGCACCGCCAATACCTTCAACGCCGACGTCGTGCTCGACGGTCTCACCTTCACAACCGCGATGGACCTGACCTTCGGAAGCGATTCATTGGACAACCTCACGCTTTCCACCGGTAGCGTAACCCTCGATGCGGGCGGCAATAATATCACTTTGAACAGTGAAACCGACGGCAATCAACCCTTCGTCCTCAATTCCACCGTCACGACCGACATCAACGGCGCCATCGGCGCTTCCACTCCGGTCTCGACCCTCACCACGAACGCCGGCGGCACCACCGACCTTGGGGCCGACATCTCCACCCAGGGCGGCACCATCACCTTCGGCGATCCGGTCGTGCTCAGCGCCGACATAACTCTCACCGATACGGGCACCACCGGAGTCACTTTCAGCGATACGATTTCAGGAGCTCAGATTTTGAATATTCTCGCTACCACCGCCACGGTACAGTTTGACGGTAACGTGGGTGCTCCAACCCGTTTGAACAATCTCGATGTCGACGCCGACACGATTAACGTCAACGCCGGGATCGATGCCGTAACCGTCTCTCTGTCGACCGACAACGTTGCCCTCAGCGGCGGAGCCGGTTCTATCACGGGGAACGACGGGGGCACCCTTAGCATTGCTCCGCTCACTGATGCAAGGACGATTGGTATCGGAAACCTCTCCACGGGCCTGCTTAATATCGACTCTTCGGAAATCGCTACCATTGCCGACAACGGATTCACCAGCCTTACCTTCGGCAGCCTTACCGGGAGCGGCGCGGTCGACGTTGAGGCGGTCACCTTCAACGATCCGGTGACGATTCAATCTCCCGGAGGTGCGATTGGGATCCAAGGTGCGTTAACCGGGGACGACGAGGCGACCGTTACCGTCGACGGGGGAACGATCGATGTCGATGCCGCCGTCACCACGACCGATGCGCCCGGAGGGGGAGGCGCAATCACGCTCTCGGCTGAGAGCGGTCTTAACGTCGACGGGAATGTGATAACGGTTAACTCGGCCGCCATCGTCCTCGATGGCGATGCTTCCGATGATGGCACCGGTGGACCTCCTCGTCTCTCAGGCTGTGGGCGTAGTCATAACGGGTGACGCCGGTTCAGGCAATGTGGATTTGGAAGGAGAGAACGTTACCCTGGGCGACGGAGGAGCGAATAACGTCGCTGTCTTCGGAAACACCATCAACGTCCTGGCAGATAAGGACGATTCCCTGGTCACTCCCGGCGGCGATTTTACGCTCAACGCCGGTTCCAGCATCAACGCCCTCACCATAGGAACACCGGGGAACACGGCGCAAAACGTCATTATCAGCGGGACCTTGGACGCGGCTAACGGCCTCACCGTTCGCGCGGATGACGCACTCACCGTAAATGCGAATATCACCACGACCAACAACTCCGCCATTACCCTCGATGCCGATTCCGATGACTCCGGTGTCGGCGATCTTACCATCGCCAGCACGGCGGATGTTGCGGTTGATTCGGTTGAGGGCAATATGACTCTCGAAGGCGAGAACATCACCCTTGGCGGGGCGTTTAATGCCACCATAACGGGCGGAAACACCAAGATCACGGCCAACAAATTCGGCGCCGGCACGGGTGATTTCACCCTGAATGACGGATCGAGCATCACCGCCAATCTCACCGTGGGGGACGCCACGGTGGACGTTGATGATCCTTTTGACGTGACCGTTAGTGGAACCATGACTTCCGATGGCGCGATCACATTTTCAGCTGAAAACGACATCACGGTGACTGCCAGTGCGGACGTTTCAAGCACCTCTAGTAGCGTAACTTTCACCTCCGATACCGACAATAACGGCAATGCCACCATATCGGTGGCGCCCCTGACGACCGGGGACATTACCGGTTCAACCGTTACTTTCACATCGGGAAGCGGTGCTAACAACGATGTCACCCTCAACGACATCATCAACAACACTTCTGGAGGAATCACATTCGGCGACAATCTCGACGAGGTGAATCTGAATACCGATCTATCCTCCGACGGGAGGATCGATTTCGGCGCCACCATAGTGAATCTGGCCTTAGCTACGGTTATCAACGCCGATGTTTCCGCCCTTGACGCCGCCAATGACGTCGACCTGGGCAGCGCCGATCTGGTTGGCGGCGCCAACGATCTCAACCTCGACGCCGGAACCGGTGATGTCTTTCTCGGAACCCTCAGTACGACTGGAAATCTGGTTATCGACGACGCTGACAATCTCGAACTCACCGGCGGCGGCGGCACCGGAATCGTTTCCATCGTCAACGCCTTTTCCGACGGAGGTCTCCTCGCCAACCTGCCGGCCGGTGATGTCATCCGCGTATCCGGCAATGCCACCGTCAATACCAATACTAACCTCATCGACCTTGTGACCGGAAATATCCGCGCCATCAACGGCGCCGCGCCGGGTGGAACCCTTACCCTCTCGAGTGGAGGCAGCAACATCACTCTCCACCAGGTCGGCCAGGCGACAGCCGTCGGCGGTCTCACCGCTGACGCGGGCGGGGCCGCTATCACCCTTATGGCGGATATAAGGACCACGGGCACTCAGGATTACCGGAACGGCGACGTCGATATCGATGCTGGGGTCGATCTCCTTGCCAACGTGTCGGGAAATATCCTTATGAACACAGGGGTCACTTCGATCGAGTTTACCGATGCCGCGGCCGGCACGAATACGATCAACGCGGCCGGTTCCGTCAATTTCGGAACGACCCTGACCGATTCCCTGGCGGGACCGGCGACCGTCACGGTCGATGCGGGAAACAATATTACGGTCTCGGGAGCGACCTTCGACGGGGCGAGCATCACTACTCTCGACCTCGACGTCGGCAATACCAGAGCCGGTACGCTCTTCTTCCAGACCGCCGCCGTCACCGTGGATTCGATCGATGTCGACGGGACCGGCGCGGATGACGCGGTTGATATCGACCAGAACCTGACTTCGACCAATGCCGCAGGCACCGGAATCGATATCGCGGGCGTAAGCACGGTGGATGTCGCGGAAATCACCGATCTCATTTCTGATAATGTACTCAACATCAATGCGCCTGGCGGAATCAACCTTTCGGGAGGGAATGGGACGACGAACCTTTTCGACAGCGACAATGATGTCGCGCTCACGCTCACGGGCCCGGTCACGGCGGGCAATAACGTCAACCTCACTCTTGATTCCGAAGGCGCGATTACGGTAAATAGCGCGGTCGATATCAATTTAGGCACCTTCATCATGAACGTGGATGTCAACGATGACGGCGTGGTAATCGGTCAACTGGGGGGCGACGTCGATGCGGGGGTCGTAACGATCATCCAAACCGCTGTGGCCCCCAACGACACCCTTGACGTGGACGGCAGCATCACGGCCGCGACCGGGGTAGTCGCGATCCAGAATTTTGACATCGTCGACATCGCGGCCAATCAATCCGTTCAGTCCACCAACGACAGCGTCACCATTGATCACAGCGCCGCCACCACCGCGACGCGGGTGACGTTTAACGATGGCGCCTCCGCCTCTGCCGGCACCACTCTGGATGTTAATAATACCGCTCTACTCGAACTGGGTAGCAGTGCTTCCATTACCGCCAATAACGGCGAGCTCGACCTGCGGACCGGTGTCACCGTCACCAACCTGACGGGGGCAGCGGGGCCCGCCAACGCCGTCCTGCTCGATGGCAACGGGGCGGACAACAATGTCCTGATTTCCGACGTCGACAGCGCCACGGCCAATGAGGCCGATCTCACTGTCAACTCCGGCGGAAATTTCGACTTTGGGGGAGTTGCGGGCAATGTGGATCTCAGCGCGGGAGTCGGCACGGGGGGAACGCTGACCGTCAATGTCGATGTAAATAACAACGGTTCGATCATCTTGGACATGACCGTTGGGACCTTTGATCTGGGCGGTCTCTCCGTTTCCGGAACGAGTGGCAACGATGATTTCGATTTGGCCGTCCTCACCACCCAGAACCCTGCCGCCGATGTCGATGTCGATGATTTCTTGACGGCGGACTTCTCGGGCAACCTCACTTCGGCCGGCGGGATCAACCTAACCAATATCCCCAACGTCAATATCCTTACAGGCGTTCCCGATACCGACATCACCTTTGACGCCCAGGGGGGTGATCTGAATATGTTCAGCGGGATCGGCACCATTAACCTCGACGATAACGATGACATCAGAACGGTGACACTGCAGACAAGCGGAGTGGCGACAAATACGAATGTCACCCTCGGCGCAATCGACGGCGATCGCGGCGCCGCCGGCACCGACCAGAATTTGACGGTTGCGGCGACCAACGCGGTGGATCTGCAGGGGACCATCACCAATGTCGACACCCTCGATGTTTCCGCCGACACCGATAACAATGAATCGCTCCTCCTTGCCGGTACTCCCGGCATCAGCGTTGGAGGCTCAATCACGACCACCGCGGGCCCGGTTACCTTAGGTGGCGCGGTCGTTCAGTCGAATGACGATGTCGACATCGATGCTTCCGTTTCCGCCTTTACAGACTTGACGATCCGCAATGCCGGTGTCTCCGATCTGGACGGCAACGCCAACCTCACGGCCAATGGGGGGAACCTTGTCGCGACCAACGTCGTCTCCCTGAACCTCAGCGGCGGGTCACCCACGACGAATACATTGACGGCCCAGGGTGCGGGGGGGAGCAATATCGACCTCACCAACACGCTCGTCACCGCCAGCAGCCCCGATACCGTGATCTTCACCTCGGAGAACGGCATCACCCTCAATACGGTCTCGGTCGGAACCAACACGACAGTCGTCATCGACCTCGATACGGTCAAGTCCGCCTTTTCCTGTAAAATCGAAATGGCATAACCTCTATTAGATTATCTTTACTTTCTTCCCTTCAGGCAGCGAATTTCATCAGGTCCGGATCCTTCCAGGTGCTCTCCGGATCGCTCCAGATCTGTTTGAGTCGTTCCACCAGGTAGGGTTCCATGCGGACTCCTCGCCAGCCTTCTGAGGCATCCACCAGGACCGCGAAGATCAGGTACAGTCCGCTCGTTTCGGAGCGGAATCGGGGAATCACTTTGGTGCGACGGCGCCCTTCCCCGAAGAGTCGCTCCAGCAGATTGGTGGTGCGGATCTGTTTTCGGTGCAGGAAGGGAAATTTCAGCGCTGTGAGCGATTCCTCCAGGTCACGCTCCAGGCACTTCATGGCGGCTGGAAAGCTCCCCTTGTATTCCTCGATGATGGCGCGAGCCTGTTCTACAGCCTCGCGGTATCCCTTCGCCGTAAAGGCTTTGTGAATGAGCTTTTTGAGGGTGGGACGGGCTACCTCTGGAAGCTTGTTGACGATGTTGCGCATCTTGTGCACCTGGCAGCGCTGCACCAGGCTGTTCGGAAACTTCCTTCCCACCGCCTTGCGTAGACCCGAATTACCGTCCATCACACTGAGTACTGGATCGGCCAATCCCCGGCTCTTCATGTCCTCCAGGAAGGCCTCCCAACAGGCGCTGCTCTCCTTGTCCCCTACGGCCATATGAAGCAATACCTTACGTCCGTCCCAGAGCATCCCGTAGGCGCATAGGACCGCCACTGCCCTCTTGTCTTCGGGCCGCAGCCTCATATAGATCCCGTCCAGAAACAGATAGAGCACGCGCTCACCACTCAGATCTCTTTCCTGCCACTTTGCAAAGTCCATCCTCAGACTTTGGCACACCTCATTGACCACGCTGCGCCCGGTCTGCTCTACCCCCAAAGACTCGATCAGCGCCGTCTCGATATCGCGCTGACTCATCCCTTTCACATAGAGCATCGGCACCAGCTCCAAAAGCCGCTTCGAGCGTCGTCCGATCGCTTCCAGCCAGGCCGACTCGAACGGCTCCAGCCCGTCGCGAATCTGCGGTACCTGCAGCTCAATCGTCCCTTCGCAAAGATGCACTTTCTTCGGCTCATAGCCATTGCGGTAGCCCCGCAGTGCTCCATCACTCGAGCGCTCATAGCGCTCTCGCCCCAGAAAATCGCTCACTTCGATCTCCAAGGCTCTTTGCAGCATCAGCTGGGCTCCCCGTCGGGCCGCCTCCCCCAGTGGATCTGTGCTGCTCGCGATTCCTTCCATTAGCTCTTGCTCTATCTTCTCACTCGGTGCTATCTTCTTCATGGTGTAGTCTCCTGTTTTTCGGGGCCGCCTTTCGGCCCCGGTTTGGTTACATTTTTGTTTTCAGGAGGTTACACCATTTTTCTTTTTACAGGAAGGATAGGACGTCACCCTCGATACTAACGCCGGCGGCGCAACCCTTACGGTGGATGACATCACCGCGGGCGCCCTCGATGTTGACGGCACCGGAGTCGACGACGATATGAACTTTAACGGGTTCATCAATACGACCGGATTCACCGGTGCCGCGAATGGTTCCGTCGCCATCGACAACGCCGCCACTGTAGATTTCCAGGGCGCCGCCGCGACCGACGACGTGACGGCCGGATTGAGCGTCGTGATAGGCAATACCACAACGCTTACGCTGGCGGACAATATCGACATCACCGCCTCGGCCGGGGATCTCGACCTCTCCGGTGTCGGGACCCTGACGATCCCAGCTGCCGGCACCAATGTGCTCTCCGCCGATGGTGATGCCAGCACCATAACCGTCCCGGATACGACTGGAACCGGCGCCAGTCTCACGGTTACCTCCGAAGGCGACATCAACTTTACGGGCGGCGGGCTGGACATCGGCGCCACCGCGGCCTTGTCCGCGACTGTGGATGACAACGCCTCCGGTGGAGTCGAGACGCTCACCGTCGGTCAGACTCTCGACGCCGGGTCCATCGCTCTCTCGGGAACGGGAACCAACGACACCATCGACATCAACTCGAACCTGACCGCTGACGCTACGGATGTAACGGTCCAGAATGCGGCTACCGTGGAGATCGACACCGGACTCACGGTTCTGGCCGCTACCAATGTCGATGTAAGCACCGGCGTAACATCAATCGATCTGACGGACGACCCGGGAGTCGCCGTCGACGTGACCTTCACCGGGACCGGCGGCACGGTCTCGCTAGCCAATATCGACGACAATGCCGCCAGCACCGTGGATAACCTGAACGTCAACGCCGGAACCACCGCCACCCTGGGGAGCGTGACCCTCGATGACGCAGGGACGGGAAACGCGACGGTTGATGCAAACACAAGCACGGTTCTCAACGGCGCCATCAACATCGACGGCCTCCTCACGGTCGGTGTTGGCGACGATGGCACCGCTGCCCTGAACAACGCCGTCATAAACGCCGACGGAGGAGCAGTATTCTCGGGATTGGTAGACGGGAATGCGGTCAGCCTCGGGGCAGGAGTGACAATTACCACGGTTGACACCCTCATCCATTTCGTGGGAAGCAATATCAACAACGGCCAGACCCTCAGTCTCCAAGCCGGAGGTGGTGGCGTCAGTTTAGTTGAACTCGCCAACGTTGGAAACGCCACTCCTTTGACGAGTCTTAATGTTGATCCGGTAGACGTCGAGCTTGGGGGCAGTATCGCCGCCACCGGCCTCATTGATATCGATGAAACCGGAGCGGACGGAATCTCCACTGCTGGGAACATCACTTCTTCCGGAGACGACGTCCAGATTAATACCGGAGGCCCCTTCGGTTTCGCTGACGACAATATCTCAGGGGTGGAGGTCGCCATAACCGCCGCCCTAGAAATCACCAACAACCTCGGGATCATCACCGCCTCGGCGGCAACCGCTACCGCGATGGCCCTTTCCGGGCAGGAAATCGGCAGCTTCATCGGCAGCCCGATTGAGATCGCACTCACTGGCGACGGGGAGCTCACCCTCACGACCCCGACCCAGACCGGCGCCAATACCGGTGACATTTTTATTACTTCGGACAGCAATAACATTCTCCTCGGAGTCATTACCGTCGATGCCAATGCTGCCGACCTCGACGTTGACATCAGGACCACGACGACGGGGAATATCTCTTTGGCTAATGCCAGCACTGCGACCGTCGACGTCGACCTCGTCCTCAATGCCGCCGGAACTCTGACCGTGGCCAATCTGGGCGGCGGAGCAGAACTCACCTTCGGGACCTATGATATCGATGCCGCCGGGGTGAACATCGCAGGCGAAATCGTCTCCTTGAGCAATACCGTCGACATCGATTCCACCGCTACCGTTAGCGTCGCGGGAACCATCACTTCCAACGGCGCCGTTACCATCGACACGGTCGGCGTCACCAGCGATGTCGATATCTCCGTCACGGGTACCGTCGAAACCGCCGCCGGAAACGACGATCTCTCCGTCCGATCCGTCACCATCGGAGGAGGAACCGGGGTAGGTCGAAACGTGATCATATCCGGAACCGTTCAAACCGGCAATGCCACCTCGAGTGCGCCATTGGCCGATGTGACTTCCGGTGGCATTACCATTGCCAATGTCTCTGGAACCGTCTCGGGCGGGGGAACGCTCACCACTGGAAGCGCAGACGAAAGCGGTAACGCCAACGTAACCGCTCTTTCCGGTTCTGTCTCTATCACGACCACAGGCCCAGTCGCTACTATACATAACGACAAATTTAATTGCGCATACGAGAGATGGTGTTATGTCCTTTCTTTGTTATGCGTGCATTAACTATCACAGATTCCGAGGAAATGATCTTGGTTTTACAAGATGAAATTCGTCGCAGCGAGCAATCTCGTTACGACCATCGCCTCCATGGCGTCTTATTGGTGGCCCAAGGGTTGAGCGCCCATCAGGTGGCCGGTTATCTTGGCGACAGTCCGCGCACGGTGCAGTATTGGGTGCAACGTCTTAATCAGGACGGGCTGAGCGGTCTGGCCGAAAGCCCAGGGCGGGGCCGACCCTCGCGTCTGAGTGAAAGGGAACTGAAGCAGTTGGATGGGATTCTTCGGGAGAGTCCCCGCGAACACGGTATGGCGGTTAACCTGTGGGACGGCAAGACGCTGTCTCGGTGGCTTAAAGAGAACTGGCAGATTGAGCTGAGCGTACGGCAATGTCAGCGCCTCTTCCGACAGTTGGACTTTCGCCAGCGCAAACCTCGTCCGGTCCTTGCGCGGGCCGATCCGGTGGCACAACAGGCGCATAAAAAAACTCCGTCGACTAGCAAAGGACCCTGAGATAGATCTTTGGTCTTTAGATGAAGTGCATTTCCAACAGTACGGTTCGCGTTGCCGCATGTGGGTGCCTCCAGAGGTGAAGGAGCCGATCTTAATGCATGCGCCCACGCGCGAGAAAGTCGGTTACTTCGGCGCGGTCCGTTTGCGCGACGGCAAGTTTATCTATGCCAGAGAAGAGGACCGCTTTAATGCTGACAGTTTCTGGGGATTCTTGAAGCTTTTGAGACAACGGACAAGCCGTTCACCCGGGAAAACGGTACTCCTCTCAGACAATGCGCGCTACCATCATGGGCTTCTGCATAAAAGCTGGCGCGAGGAATGCGCTGATGTATTCGAGCAGGACTTTCTGCCTCCTTACAGTCCGGAACTCAACCCCATTGAACGGATCTGGAAACTGACCCGTCGACTCTGCATTCACAACCAGTACTTCGCCTGTATCGATGAAGTCTCCGACCGGGTGGAAAGCAAGTTTCAGGAATGAGCAACGGGGAACGAAACCCTCCGAAAACTCTGCGGTATCATCTAAGCCGTTATGCGCAATTATTTATGGCACCGAGTATAGCTCGGTTGACGGACTCTCTATCACAACCGGAGGGGCCACCGCGGACAACACCGCAGCCACTCCGGACGACGCCACCACCGGCAGCGTCACCATCGATGCCCAAGGCGACATCGGCAAGACCACCCTGGTTTCGATCGTGATCGGCACTCCGGACATTACCAATCCTATGGCTGGCGCTACCGCTACGGCAGGTGATGTCACGCTGGACGGCAGAGGTATCGGAACCAACCTGATTCCCGTCTTCGTAACCCCCATTACTCCGGCCGTTGCAGGGGTCAAGTCCGCCTTTTCCTGTAAAATCGAAATGGCATAACCTCTATTAGATTATCTTTACTTTCTTCCCTTCAGGCAGCGAATTTCATCAGGTCCGGATCCTTCCAGGTGCTCTCCGGATCGCTCCAGATCTGTTTGAGTCGTTCCACCAGGTAGGGTTCCATGCGGACTCCTCGCCAGCCTTCTGAGGCATCCACCAGGACCGCGAAGATCAGGCACAGTCCGCTCGTTTCGGAGCGGAATCGGGGAATCACTTTGGTGCGACGGCGCCCTTCCCCGAAGAGTCGCTCCAGCAGATTGGTGGTGCGGATCTGTTTTCGGTGCAGGAAGGGAAATTTCAGCGCTGTGAGCGATTCCTCCAGGTCACGCTCCAGGCACTTCATGGCGGCTGGAAAGCTCCCCTTGTATTCCTCGATGATGGCGCGAGCCTGTTCTACAGCCTCGCGGTATCCCTTTGCCGTAAAGGCTTTGTGAATGAGCTTTTTGAGGGTGGGACGGGCTACCTCTGGAAGCTTGTTGACGATGTTGCGCATCTTGTGCACCTGGCAGCGCTGCACCAGGCTGTTCGGAAACTTCCTTCCCACCGCCTTGCGTAGACCCGAATTACCGTCCATCACACTGAGTACTGGATCGGCCAATCCCCGGCTCTTCATGTCCTCCAGGAAGGCCTCCCAACAGGCGCTGCTCTCCTTGTCCCCTACGGCCATATGAAGCAATACCTTACGTCCGTCCCAGAGCATCCCGTAGGCGCATAGGACCGCCACTGCCCTCTTGTCTTCGGGCCGCAGCCTCATATAGATCCCGTCCAGAAACAGATAGAGCACGCGCTCACCACTCAGATCTCTTTCCTGCCACTTTGCAAAGTCCATCCTCAGACTTTGGCACACCTCATTGACCACGCTGCGCCCGGTCTGCTCTACCCCCAAAGACTCGATCAGCGCCGTCTCGATATCGCGCTGACTCATCCCTTTCACATAGAGCATCGGCACCAGCTCCAAAAGCCGCTTCGAGCGTCGTCCGATCGCTTCCAGCCAGGCCGACTCGAACGGCTCCAGCCCGTCGCGAATCTGCGGTACCTGCAGCTCAATCGTCCCTTCGCAAAGATGCACTTTCTTCGGCTCATAGCCATTGCGGTAGCCCCGCAGTGCTCCATCACTCGAGCGCTCATAGCGCTCTCGCCCCAGAAAATCGCTCACTTCGATCTCCAAGGCTCTTTGCAGCATCAGCTGGGCTCCCCGTCGGGCCGCCTCCCCCAGTGGATCTGTGCTGCTCGCGATTCCTTCCATTAGCTCTTGCTCTATCTTCTCACTCGGTGCTATCTTCTTCATGGTGTAGTCTCCTGTTTTTCGGGGCCGCCTTTCGGCCCCGGTTTGGTTACATTTTTGTTTTCAGGAGGTTACACCATTTTTCTTTTTACAGGAAGGATAGGACGTCACCCCGTTGTTGCAGGCGCAACCAACGATCCCACGGACATCACACTTACGAGCACGGGGGTGGGCGCCCTTGGCGATATCTTCATATCCCTTCCCACGGCTACGACTTTCAGCCTGCCGTCCGTTACGACCGATGCCTCGAGTCAGAACCTGAGTTTCACCATCGTCGATGGAAACACCGCTCTCGGGGCCGCGATCAATGTCGGTAACGACGCCTTTTCTCTGGTAACACAAGACATCCCTGACTCAGGCGCCGCCGAAGCGGATATCGATCTCGCCGGTTTCGGGATCATCGCCGGAGGGGGAATCAACCTTGTCGCGGAAAGGCAGATACGCAATTCGGGCGGCGTTCTCACCCTCAATTCGTCCGCCGGTCCCGGGGCCACGGCGGGCACCATCACACTTGACGCCGGAGATGCTATCGCCGGCGGTGTCGGCAATGACATCAATATTGACGCTTCCGGAGCGAATGACGCGGCCACTCCGGGTGACGGAGGAATCGTCGACATCGATGCCAACGCCGCGAGCGTGGCGGTAGGCACGATCGATATATCCGGGGGTGACAACACCAATTCCGGTCCGGGCGGCAATGCGGGCACGCTCAATGTGGGCCAGAATCTGCCCGAACCGACAACTTTCACGAGCGTGTCGATCACTTCCACCGGCGGCAACGCGGGAGGTCTCGGCGATGGTAAAGGCGGTGACGGCGGAAGCCAGAACATAACGATCTCCGGCGCTCTCGCTCCCGGCAATCTCGACACCCGCGGCGGAACGAGCAACGGAGATGCGGACGGCGCCAATGGCGGCGACATAACTTTCGTTTCCACGGACACCACGGCCACAGTCGGGACCGTAAACACGAGCGGTTCCGACGCCACCGGCATCGGTGCCACAGGCGGGAATGCGGGAAGCGTAACGATCTCGGGTCTCACCGGAACGACCGTGGACACGATCACTTCTTCCGGCGGTAATGGCGCCGCGATAGGTGGAAGCGGTGGGACCGTAGCAATCGGTAACGGCGGCACGACCACGATCAACGATACCGGTGCAACGGGTATCGACACCACCGGGGGTACCGGACCGGCAGGTGGCGATGGCGGCGACGTCACGCTCTCCTCCGGAGCGGGTGGAATCGCATTGAACAGCAGCGCCATCAATGCTTCCACGGCGGCGGCGGCGGGCACGGCGGGCAGCGTGGCTCTCCAGGACGACGTCACCCTCGGAGATAATGTGACGATCACGACGAGTGGGAACACGGCCGGTAACGTCACCGCCTCGGGAACCATCAGCGGCGCGCAATCGCTGGATATCGTTGCCGGTACCGGCGACGTGGACTTGCAGGCCAATGTCGGCACGAATCCGCTCACGGCCCTGACCAGTGTCACCGTCACAAGCGCCAACCTGGTGGATCTGGTCAACGTGGAGACGACCGGGGCGCAATCCTACACCGCAACCAATACCGACCTCAACGGCGGGACCTACGAGTCGACCGCCGCCGGTAATATCCACTTCAACGGAGCGGTCGATCTCGAGGTGGGTCCGGTCGCGGTAGTGAACGCGCTCGGCAACCTGAACTTTAACAATAGCCTCAACGGGGCCAATGACCTCACTCTCAATGTCGCCGGCGGCACGACCTCTGTCGGCATGGTCGGAAATTCCGCGGCCATCGGCGACGGGATCGGCGCCGCGATTACGATTAACTCGGCCGGCCCCTCACAATTTCAAAACACGGTGCAAACCGCCTCAGGGTTTGTTCAGAACAATGCCGCGGGGGAGGTCACCTTTGACGCTGACGTGACCGTGGGCGCCGGTAACACCGCCAATACCTTTAACGCCGACGTCGTGCTCGATGGCCTCACCTTCACGACCGCCGTTGACCTGACCTTCGGAAACGCCGCCACCGACAACCTGACCCTCTCCACCGCCAGCGTAACCCTCGATGCGGGCGGCAATAATATCACTTTGAACAGTGAAACGGACGGCAATCAACCCTTCGTCCTCAATTCCACCGTCACCACCGACATCAACGGCGCTACGGACCCCGTTTCCACGCTCACGACGAATGCCGGTGGAACCACCGAGGTTAGCGTCGATATCACAGCCCAGGGCACCACCATGACTTTTAACGATCCTCTCGTTCTAACGGGTAGCACGGTCCACACCGACACCGGCGGCGGCATCTTCTATAACAATACCGTCAATACCGATGGCGGCGCTTTCAGCCTCCAGTCCGTCACCAGCGGCGGGACTGGAGTGATCACCTTCGGCAGCACGGTCGGTGACACCAACGAACTCAGCCTCCTCGACGTCGACGCGGGCGCCAACCAGGTCAACCTGGGCGGCAATATATCAACGCTGAACGGTCCTGGTATCACGGTCGATTTCGACGGATCCACCGGAACCGTGGCATTGACCGCGGACGTGACGATTGATACCGATCCGGCCGGCGACACGGGTGATGCGGGCGACGTCTCTTTTGCCAATGTCTCGAACATAATCAGCAGCGGCGGCGCCCGAACGCTGACCATCGATACCTCTGCTGACGGGACTGACAGGGCCGGCGGCGATGTGAATCTCGGGTCGGTCGGCCAGGGCGGAGGCGGCAATCCTCTCGCCGATCTCAGCGTCGATGCGGCGGCGTCAGGTACTGGAGCTGACACAGCGGCCGGAGGTACTATTGCCATCAACGGAGCGGTGACGGTCAATAACGACATTGTCCTGGATAATGATGACGGGACCGCAAGCGCGGGACCGACCGCGATTGCAGTTATCAATGACATGACGGCGGGGAACAATGTTGATATCGACGCGGAAGGGGATTTCTCCCAGACGGCAGGGACGATCACGGCGGGAGGTACGCTGATCACGATCGACTCAGTGGGCGGCGATGTCGACTACATCGATCTGGTGGCGACGGGGGATGAGATCCGGCTTCACTCTTTGACTGGCGACATCGATGACGGAGGCGCTGAAGTTCTGGACGCGGCGCGGGCGGCTTTGCGCGCCCCCTTGGGCAGCGTGGGCGCGGCGGATGCGCTGGACACCGATCTGGTCGATGTCGTGGCGCCGGGAACGGTGGCCGCGACGGCGGGAAACCGGGTCGACATCATCAACACCAATGCTGGACCGGGATTGATCATCGGCACGGTTGACGGGTTGCCCGGAGTGACCGCGGGTGGTGGTGATGCCATCGTAATTTCCAACACTCCGCTTATAGTCAATTCCCCGGTGAGCGACACGGGCGGGGGCGACATCACCCTGGCGGCCGACGGGGGCACTGGCGCCGACATCATGGATGTGAACGCCAATGTCACCGCCAGCGGGGGCAACGGCAACATCGAGCTGGTGGCGGGCGGGACCGTGACGGTGGATCCGGGAGTCAACAACAGTGTGGTGATCGACGCGGCCGGGACCGGGATCATCACGGTCCTGGCGGGACACGACTTCGCAGCCCCCTTCACGACGACCCCGGGTCCGGGGGGCCCCGATGTGACGGCGGTGGAGGCGGACATCGACATGCAGAACGATTCGGTGATCTCCACCGACGGCGCGGCCGGGGTGGAGACGATCGAGCTTTTCGCCACTCGGGATGTTAATCTGGGGGTGCTCAACGCGGACGAAGATGGGATCGGGGCGGTAGGCGATGTCTCGGTCCATGCGGATGTCAACAGCGGGGCGGGTGGAGCGATCACGGACGCGCTCTCCACGGAGGCCGCCAATGTGATCGGGGCGAACGCGGTCTTTCGGGCCGATACGGGGATTGGCAACGCCGATGAGATCGACACCGCGGTGGACACTTTGGCGGCGACGAACAGCGCGACGGGCAATCTGATGCTGACGGACACGGACGCCCTGACCATCGGGACGGTGGACGGGCTCTCGGGAGTGACGATGACGGACGCGACCGGGGGCAACATTGTGGTGGCGACGCTGGCGGGAGCCTTGACGGTGAACGATGTGGTGACCAACTCGAGCACGGTGCCCGGGGACATCACCGCATCGGCGACGGGGGGAGACGTGAATGTGAACGCTGGGGTGACGAGCCAGGGAGGCAATATCGACATCCGTACGCTGACCGATGACGACATCATATTCGCGGCCGTGGTGGGGGACGTGACCTCCAATGGAGGGGACATCACCATCGACTCCCAGGACGAGGTGACTTTGAACGATGGGGCCGACTTTGACGCCACGGTGGGGGGCAATCTTGTTATCACGGTGGACAGCGACGACGATACGGGCGGGGTCACCCTCACCATCGGGACGGGGAATGTGATTACGGCGAACGATATCACCTTTTCGGGGAGCGCCGGTTTGCCGGGCGACGACATCATCGATCTGGATTCGGACGTCACCGCGAATGGGTTTTTGTTGATCCACAATGCGGTTGATGTGCGGATCGATGCCTCGGGGCCGCGGACCTTGAGGGCGAACAACGGGGACGTCGATATCAGCAACAATGTGGTCGGTATTACCCTGGATAGCGGGAGCAACACGGTGCTCCTGGACGCCAACGGGGTGGAAGTGGGAGATGGGACGGATGGGGACGTGGAGCTGGCGGCGGTGGCGAGCGACGGAGTCAGCGATCCAGCGCCGAGCCTGACGGCGACGGCGGACGGGGGAGCGACCATCAGCACCATCGACCTGAATGGGGCGACGACCGACGGGGACCTCTCGATCACGGTGGACGAAGACGATGACACGACCGAAAGCCTGACCATGACCGGGACGGTAACCAACGTCAGGGACCTGACCTTGCGGGCGAGCGATGTTCCGGCAAGTCAGGACGACACCATCACGATCAACGCCCCGGTGACGACTTCGAGGGCGGTGTTGATAGAGGACGCGGACACGGTGGACATCAACCGGTCGATTTCGGCGGGGACGACCCTGTCGATCCAGGATGTGGACAACACGGTGGACCTGGGAGACCCGTTGTTGAACGTGGACCTGACGGCGAACGACGGGGATCTGACGATCGGGACGGTAGTGGATCCGGTGGTGAACCTCAATTTCAGCGGGGCGCCGGGGACGACGAACACCCTGACGGCGATCGATGGAGGCGGCGGCAGCGGATCGATCGACATCATGGCGCCGCAGACCTCGTCGAGTCCGGGGACCATCACCTACACGGCGGACGACGACATCACTTTGGTGGCGGTGAACGTGGACAGCGACGTGGTGATCAACCTGGACCAGGATGGTTTGGGCGGGACCCTGGATGTGAACGGGACCTTTCTTGCCAACAGTCTGGATGTGAACGGGACGGGAGTCGACGACACGATGAACTTCGCGGACACGGTGGAGACGGACACGGGAGCGATCACCATCAGTGACGCCGATGTGGTGGACTTGGACGGGGACGTGACGGCGGAGACCTCGCTGACGATCGAGAGAGTGAATACGGAGATCGACCTGGCCGGGGGAATAGCGATCCTGGCGGAAGCGGGAGCGGTGGACATGGCGAATTTGGTGGCTCTGATTGATTTGAGCAGTGGCGCCGGCGGGACGAATTCAATAGAGGCTATCGGAGTAACCGGATCGGTCACGCTGGCTCAAATAAGCGACAGTGGGACGGGAGTCGACCTGCTCGACATCGACGCGGGGACCACGGTCACACTCGACACCATCATCCTTGATGGCGGCGCGGGTGCAAACGAAGTCGACGTCGACGCCGGGACGGGAGTGAGCGTCGGCGGCAACATCACGGCCAATGGCGGGGATGTGTCGATCACCACCGCCGCTGGGAATATCGACAACACCAGCGTCGGGCCCGTATTGCTCACTATCGACTCCTCCGGCGCCGCCGACGAGGACGGCGGCAACATCGATCTCGATGCCCCCGCTCCCGGCGCCACCATTGGTTCCGCTCTGGCGCCGTTCGCACTCACTTCCGACGGCGGACCCACTGCGGGTGGGGTTGGTTTTAACGGCGGCAACGTCAACGTCGACGCCGATGGCGACATCAATCTCCTCACGATCAGCGCCACCGGCAGCGACGGTCTTGTTGGTGGCGGCGACGGAGGCACGGTCGATGTTGATTCCGTTTCCGGGGCGCTTTCCGTCGCGGCCATCACAACCGATGGTGGGGATGCAGGCCTAGGTGGGGGCAATGCAGGAACGATCACACTCAGCGGAAGTACCATCACGTTGAACGGAGATTTGAACGCGCGAGGCGGCGACGGAGCGGTTTTGGGCGGAGACGGCGCTACTGTCACGGTGAATGATCCCGCCTTGCTCGGGGCTGACATCACGGGCGACACCACTCAGGGCGCAGGTGGAGGGGCAACTGACGGCAACATCATCTTCGGAGGTACAGTTGATAACCAGCAGTCGCTCGACCTCATAGCGGGTGCGGGATTGGTCGACATGCAGGGGAATGTCGGTGGCGCGACGCCGCTTTCCGAGTTCAACATCAACTCGGCGGGCAACGTCAATTTGGCCGCGGTAACCACCCAGGGGACGGCGGTGGCGGATACCATAAACCTCGGGTCCGCGTTCGATCTCAGCGGCACTCTCACCCTGACCGGCGACCTCCGCACCGACGGAGCCGGGCTGGGAGTTGCGACCGGCGGCATCCGCATCGCCTCGAGCAGCATCGTACAGCTCGACGCGGCGGTCAGCCCGGGCACCATTCTCCTCCGCACCAATGACGGTGGAGCGGGTAACGACGGTCCGGTCACTTTCGCGGGCGTCGGGTTCCAGGTGCAGAGTGTGACGCCCTCTGAGGACGGGCTCACGATTGATGTGGGCAACAACGACGTCGACATCACACCCGCCACCATCATTGATCTCGATCACCTCGTCATATCGACCGATTTGACTCAGGTAGTCACGACCGGCAGAGATGTCACGGTGGGCGACGGCGCCGGAACAGCCGAAGACTCGATCGACATCACCACCGGCACCCTCAATCTCGGCGCCAACTTGAGCACCGACGGCGAAGCCAACGCCGGGAATGTCGACATCAATGCCGCCGTCAATCTCACCCCCGGCGTCGTTCCCGGCGACATCACGATCGATACGGATGACCCAACGACGGACGGCAACGTCGATATCGCGGGGGATACCAACGGTAACGTTATCGGAACCAGGACCTTGAATATCATAGCGGGCGACGGAACGGTTGCCTTTGACAACATCGGTAATACGACACCGCTCTTCCACCTGGATGTAGACGCCAATGGCACGGTCACAATACGAGGGATCACCATCGCTACCGATGGCGGGGTCGGGGCCGACGTCGATTTCTCGGGCGCGCCGGACATCGAGATCGCAAACGCCGGTACCCTCACCATCGACACCGAGGACGGGGACGACGAAGACGCCGGTTCGGCCCTCTTCGACCCGGCGGGAAATATCGACTCCGCCATCAACAACGATTTGGTTATCAACACCAGCGTAACAGGGGGGAGCAACGGTGGGGCGGTCGATTTGAGCGCCGTAGGGCAGAATAATGCTCTGGGAAGCCTCCTGGTCGACACCTCGGCCGCGGGCACTGCGGGAATCGCGACCCTCAACGGGGACATTCAGGTGGATGGCGGGACAAGCTTTGTCAATTTCACCTCCGTGCAAGGCAATACCACGATCGTCCGACTGGAAGAGAACATCATCATCGACACCGATAACACGGACGATGGGACAGGGCCGGGGACGGTCACTTTTGATGGAGATGTGTCGACCTCAGGTCCCGCACCAGCTTTACGGAACCTGACCATCCGCACCAATTCGGGGGCCACGTCGGATCAGGCGGGAGGGGACGTCGATATCACGAGCATGGGGGCAACACGACTGATCGAGACTCTCACGGTCAATGCGGCGGCTTCAGGAGCCGGCCTCGACACTGCGCCGGGCGGCGTCATCACGGTCAACCCGAGCGCCCCAATACTGGTCAATACTGATGTCATCCTTTCGAACAGCGACGGGAGCGGAGGAAATCCAGCGGCGACGGATATCGTCGTGAACGAGAGCATCACGGCGGGCAACAACGTGGATATCGACGCGGATGGCAATTTCTCCCAGACGGGAGGAACGATCACTGCCGACGGAACGCTCATCACGATCGACTCGGTGGGCGGCAATGTCGACTACATCGATCTGGTGGCGACGGGGGATGAGATCCGGCTTCACTCTTTGACTGGCGACATCGATGACGGAGGCGCTGAAGTTCTGGACGCGGCGCGGGCGGTCTTCCGCGCTCCTCAGGGTAGTGTTGGCTCTGTGGGTCCGCTGGACACCGATCTGGTCAACGGCGGGGCGGCTGGAACGGTGGCTGCGACAGCCGGAAACCGGGTCCACATCATCAACACCAACGTTGGACCGGGACTGATCATCGGCACGGTGGACTCTTTGTCCGGGGTGAGCGCAGGTGTGACCCCTGGTCTTGTGCGCGACGCCATTGTGATCTCCAACACTCCGCTTATAGTCAATTCGCCGATGAGCGATTCGGCTGGGGGCGACATCACCCTGGCGGCGGAAGGGGTTCTGGCCACAGACGACCTCACGATCAACGCCAACGTGACCGCGACAGGAGGCAACGGGAACATCCTTCTCTATGCCGGGGACACAATTGCCACGAACACGACGGCAGTGATCTCGGCGGTGGGATTGGGCACAATCGATTTCTTTGCCGGAGTTGACTTTAATACTGGGGGCGTGCCGGTGGACGTGGGGAGCGCGGGCGACATCTTGATGGGAGACGGCAGTTCAACCACCTCGGCGGGCGGCAAGATTGAACTGCAAGCGCCTAACAACATCACCCTGAGCAGCGTCAATGCGGTTGGCGGAATGGTGGTGGTGAACGCGGATTTCAGTGCGATCGCGAACACGGCGGATACCGGGGTGGGCGCGATCACGGACGGGACACTGCTCGAGGCGGCCAATGTCTCGGGTCTCTCGGTGGCTTTCCGCGCCGGATCCGGGATCGGCGATGCCGCTGTTGACGACAGCGATATCGACGTTGCGGTGGCGAATTTGGCTGCGACCACTGCCACCGGCGACATCAGCATTGAGGATCCGGGAGGGGCACTGAGCACCGCTATTGTTGACGGTCTCCCCGGAATATCAATATCCACGGGAGGAGGCGGAGACGATATCTTGATCCGAGAGGGCGTTGTCGGTCTCGATTTTACGATTGGGACGGGTGCTGACGTAACCAACTCCGGCACGGGCGATATCACCCTCGTCTCGTTGGGCACTACCGGCAACGATGAACTGGAGGTTCGGGGGAATGTTACGGGCGCCGGCGGAAATGTTTTGATAATTGCCCAAGATGATGTTTTTCTTGCAAATGGCGTGCTGGGTACTGGAATCATTTCCACTACGGGCACCGGTACCGTCGACCTGATCGCCGGACGGAATTTTGCTTTTGCAGGACCACCATTTGCGGTGGGTCAGGACGACGGAGACATCTTCATGAATCAAGTTGGTTCCGCAGTGCGGAGGGATGAAGGGAAGATCACGTTGGAGGCAACCGATGACGTTGTGCTCATGAGTCTGAATGCCAACTTTGACGGGATTGGGCCTGTTGGTGACGTCAGCGTCACGGCGGATTCGGACGGAAACGCCTTAGGAAATATAATCGACCAGCTCCTTGGGGCTGAGGGCGCAGGAGGTGGTGAGAATATCATCGGCGCCGCCATCACTCTGAACGCAGCAGAGGGAATCGGTAGCGGGACTGGACTTCCCGGTGAAGATTCGGACATCGATATAAACGGAGTCACTTTGACTGCCACCAATACCGATTCGGGATCGATCCAGGTCTTTGAAATCGACGATATTGCCATAGCCTCTGTCGATAATACGGGGCGCCCGGTTGTCATCGAGGCGGGCGGGGCAATCACGGATGACGTCCCGGATGCCGTTGCCGACGTCACCGGTTCGACGGTAAACCTGATTGCCGCGGCGGGAGGCATCGGACAGGGAGCAAACGGCTCGCTCGACGTCGTCGCCTCGGTTCAACTTGACGCCGATACCACTGGCGACAACGGCGATATCGATATTTTCGCTCCCGCCCTCGACATGCCGCTCGGCCTCGTTAATACCGGCTCAAACGCGGCCGGTAGCGTCACCCTCATAGCCAATGACGGCTCAATCCTGGAAGCGGTTCCGGGCCCCGGCGTTAACATTCGTGGCGGCACCCTCAGCCTGACGGCCAGTCAGAGTGTCGGCACAATCGGAGTATTTGGAAACAATACGGTGGCGGTGGTCGATGGGAATGACATCGACGTCGACGCCGGCGCCATCTCCCTGATCGACATCGGAGCCGGGGAGGTTGCCCACATCACCCACACCACCATCGTTCCAATCAATCTGAACGGTGGGCCGACGATAAACGAGGCCGGGGCGACGGCCGAGGAAATCATCATTCGTACCATCCAGTCGGATCTCGATGCCGGCACCGCTGGCGCGGAGATCAATCTTGATCTCCTTGACAGCCTCGGCCTTCTTTCCGGCCGGATTGGGCTTAACGGCGGAACCCTGACGATTCCCGATGCCGGGCTCACGGCCGCCAACCTGAACCTGGTCGGTGTCTTCGACGTCGTCGATCCCGCGGGACGTGACCTCGGACCGCTCACCGCCACCGATCTCTTCTTTATCTCCGGTGCCGCTGGCGGCGATACGACTCTCAACACTGATGTCGCGACGGTCGACGCCACCTTGACGGGTCCCGCTAATTTGACGGTCAATGAGACGGACGGAATCACACTCACCAACCTCGATACGAACAACGGTTCGATTATCGTCGCGACAGCGGGGGCGGGCGATGTCGGTGTGGTCAACGTGGTCGCGGGTTCGGGTGGCGTTCCGGGCGGCGTTACGATTAACGTATTCAGCGGCGCGATCACCGATCAGAAGCCGGGCGAGGGCGCCCTGAATCTGAATATTTCGGGGGCCGCTCTCGACCTCAACGCCACCACAGGGATCGGCGCAAATGTGGCGCCTGCCCTGGGTCAGGACGAAGACATTGATATCAGCGCCACTTCCCTGGATGCCGCCAACACGGTTTCGGGGAGCATTCAGATCTTCGAAGTAGATGATCTCGCCCTCGGAGTCGTCACCAACGGCCTTCGGCCGATCATCATCGAATCGGGCTCCGGGGCTTTGACCGATGGTAACGGCGGCGCCGTGAATATCACGGGCGGAGATCTCATCCTGGTGGCGCCCAATGGAATCGGCGATGTAACGGACTTTCCAAACTCCGATGAGACGGCCGGAAGCGGCGGAGACGCTATCGAGATGGATATTGTCACCCTTGTGCTCGTCTCCACAACTACGGGCGACTTGCATCTGGAGGATATCGACACCTTCACCGTAGCGGACAATCCCGGAGCCGTCGTAGTGGGGAATGCGAATTTTGCCGAGGGAATCCTGCGGGCGCTTAACGGCAACCTTGATATGGCGGGAGCCAATACCACCATTCTCCTAGACAACAACGACAACCTCGGCCTTTTCGCCAATACCGGCGCCTTGATGATCCCGCACCTCGGGCTCTCGACCGGCGGTGATCTCCGTTTGATCGGCACCACCGATGTGGTCGACGCCGGGGCCACTCCGCGCACCCTCGAACTCGATGCCGATGACCTCCTCATTGAATCGGGCGCGACCGGCGGTGATACGACTCTCAATACCGGAGTAACCACCATCATCGCGGATTTCGAGGATTTGACCCCCCTCAACGCCGCCGCCCTCACCATCAATGAGGACGACGGCATCACCCTGACTAATGTCGATACGTTCGATGGGGACGTGACCGTCAACACCGCTGCCACTGGTGATGTCCAGGTCAATACCGTGGTCGCGGGATCGGGCGGCACCGCAAGGGATGTCACGATCAACGTGGCGGACGGCGCCATAACCGACGCCAACGCAGGCGGTGAAGGAACCGGATTCATCAATATATCCGGAGCCGCCATCGATCTCGACGCCACCACCGGTATCGGCGCAAATGTGGCGCCTGCCCTGGGTCAGGACGAAGACATCGATATCAGCGCCACTTCCCTGGACGCCGCCAACACGGTTTCGGGGAGCATTCAGATCTTCGAGGAGGATGACCTCGCACTTGGCCTGGTCAGCAACAATGGAGTCGCTCCTCGACCGGTCGTTATCGAACTGGGCGCGGGAGGCGCACTGACCGACGGCAACGGTGCGGCACCCAACATAGTCTCCAGTGACCTGAGCATTGTGGGTCCGAATGGGATCGGCACCGTGGCTTCCTTCCCGACCTCCGATGAAACGCCCGGTAGCGGCGGCGATGCCATCGAGATGGATATTGTCACCCTGGTGCAGGCCACGACCACAATGGGCGACATGCATCTTGAAGATGTGAACACCTTTACCGTTGCCAACACCGTCGGAGCGGTCGTAGTCGGCGCCGGATTCACCCGAAGCGGCATCCTTCGTGCCCTCGACGGCGACCTCGCCATGGGTGGGGCCACTACCACCATCACGCTCGACAATGACGACAATCTCGGCCTTTTTGCGAGGGATATCGGATCCGGTGACGGCACCCTCACCATCCCCGATCTCGGTCTCCAGACCGGCGCCGCGGGCGACCTGCGCCTCATCGGTACCGAGGATGTGATCGATTCTTCCGGTCGGGTGCTAGGACTCCTCCAAGGGAATGACCTCTTCTTCCGCTCCGGCAATGCCGGAGGCGCCACCCTGACCGAGCTCGATGTCGAGTTGAATACGATCGACGCAGTCTTGAACGGAGCGGGCAATCTCTTCGTCGACGAGGTGACCGGTATCGCCCTCACCAATGTGCAGACGGCGGACGGCGCAATTCTGGTCGATGCCGCGGGCGCGATAACCGCGATAAACGTCGTCTCGCAGACGAGCTCCGCCGTCAATGACATCGTGATCAGGACGACAGCGGCTGCCGACATTGAGGTTGATACGATCGACGCCGGCGCCAGCGGTCAGGTTGGGCTGGATTCATTGGGCGCAATCACGGATGCGGGTGGTACCTCGGCGATCACAGCGGAGGGCGTCGCTCTTAGCGCTCAGACCGGAATCGGCGATGTCGGCGCCAGCCTGCCCATCCAGACGACGGCCGCTCGCTTGGCTGCCGATACCGATACCGGCGATATCCACGTTCTCAACACCGGCGATCTCTCCATCGAACCCGTCACCGCCACCGCCTTCACCAGTGGGGGCGTGCCACTCGATCTCACCTCCAATAACGTCGTCATCACAACCGGTGGGGTCGGTGACGACATCAGCATCATCGCCGCCAGCGCGCTTAATATGAACGCCACCGTGACCAACAACGGCGGCGGGAACATCACCCTGGCGGCGGACGGAGGTACGGACATGGACACCATGGCGGTGAACGCGAACGTGACCGCTGCGGGAGGCGCCGGCGATATCGAGCTGGTGGCAGGCGGGACGATTACGATTGCGGATTTGATTAAGATCTCGGCCGCGACCACAGGAGCGGTGGACGTCTTTGCCGGTTATGATTTCCAGGACGAATTCACCACCGACGAGACGTTGAACTTCGCCGTGGGAGTGGACGCGGACGTGAATATGGGGGTATCGGCGGAGATCGCCTCCGAGGACGGGGCCATCGACGTCTTTGCCACCAACGATGTGAACCTCAATCTGGTGGACGCGGATGACGATGTGTTTGGGCCGCGGGGCGACGTGAGGGTGATCGCGAACGCGGAAAACACGGCCGGCGGCGCGCCGGACAACGGGGACGGGGATATCTTCGACAGGAAGGGAGACGGACGCTCAGACAATCCGGCGGATCTCAATATCATAGCCAACAACCTTTCCCTTTCCGGGGCGGATGTCGTGGGGACGGTGACGGACTTTGCGGCGGAGATGGGGGAGGCGATCGAGATTGACCTGACCAGCCTGCAGGTGGGGATCACGGTGACGGACACCGGCGGACAGATGTTCCTCCATATCCTGGGTGATTCGACGATCACGGGCACCATCGTCCTGGGGATCCCGGCGGCCAACGCGGTGACCGGGATCATCAGCGCCACCGGAGATATCGATGGCAGCGGGGGCACCATCATCCTTT
Organism: Candidatus Moanibacter sp.; assembly: GCA_965226025.1. GTDB lineage: Bacteria > Verrucomicrobiota > Verrucomicrobiia > Opitutales > UBA2987 > Moanibacter. The sequence continues at coordinate 173,534 of CBDDCD010000003.1, forward strand.
TGAATGACAACTTTGGCATGCACGCGGGCACGGACGGGGCAGGAACTTTGACCATTCCCAATGGGAACGGACCTCCTGGACCTGCACCTTTGGTGAGTATCGACAACACGGGCGGGAACCTGCGGCTGATCGGAGAGACCGACATTGTGGACGGAGATGTGGGACCTAACGATCGCGTCCTGGGAAGCATCTTTGCCAACGATCTCTTCTTTGAGACGGGCAACGCGGGCGGGAACATTACCGTCCATACCGGGGTGACGACCCTGACCGCGTCGGCGGCAGCGAGCGACCTGACGTTTATCGAGGAGGACACGATCACGGCCAATGACGACATCACCCTGGTGGACGTGCAGACGACGGCTGGGAATATCACGGTGACGACGGATCCGGGCGGCGCCGGCAGCATTGAGGTGGGTTTTGTCCAGGCCGGGGGGGGGCAACCAGGTGACTTTGGACGCGGACGGAGCGATCCGGGACGAGGTCGACCAGCTGACACCGTTAGGAGACCGGATCGTGGCCGACTCGGCGGAGCTGATCGCGGAGACGGGGATTGGGATCGCGGTGAGCGAGACAATCGACACGGTAATCTCCTCGCTGGCGGCGGAGACGGACTCGGGTGACATATTTGTAACCAACACGAACCCGGCGGGGCTGACCATCGGGTCAGTGGGAGCGACCGTTGGAGTGGCGATTCTGGACCTGACGCCGCCGGTTGACCCGGATGACTCCGGCAACGACGACCTCGTGATCCTGAGCCAGAGTCCGTTGACGGTGAACGAAGACGTGACCAACGACGATGGTGGCGACATCACGCTGGCGGCGGACGGCAACACGGTCGGCGACTCTATGACCTTCGGCTCGGACGTGGTTGTCAGGGTGACCGGGAACACCGGATTCATCGAGTTGATTGCGGGAGGACCGATCGACTTTAATGGCGGCAACGGGATCGTGTCGGTGACCACGGCAGGGGGTGACATCGACATCCTGGCGGGGACTGACTTCACGGTCGTTGGTGGTCCGCATGGATTAGGGGCGGTGGATGTCGATCTGGACATGTCGAACGCCTCGATCATCAATTCGAATAACGGGAACATCAACCTGCAGGCGACACGGGATGTGACCTTGGGAGACGTGGACGCGGGGATCGGCGACATCACGGTGACGGCGGATTTTGACCTCGACCTGGGAGGTGCGATCATTGACGGAAACGGCGCGACGGCGAACCTGAGCGGGGACCTGGCGACGCTGCGGGCGGCGACCGGGATCGGCAGCGGCGATGCACTCGAGACCGACTTGACGGCGATTGACGCGGTCAATTCGACTTTGAACAACATCGAGATTGCCGAGACCGACAATATCGAGCTCATCACAGTCAATAACGGGACTCGTCCAGTCATTATCACCGCGGGAGGTGAAATCCTTGACGGCGGTGATGCCGAGGTCGACATCATTGGCGGCGATGTGACGCTCTCGGCCGACGGTGGTATCGGCAGCAGCGCGGCAACCGGTGGCGACCCAGATATCGAGACCACCCTTGGCACATTGACCGCCACCAATATCAACGCCGGCATCATCGACATCGACGAGACCGATGGCCTGGCCCTCGTTGATGTGCAAAATCTCACCCGCGACGTCTTCATCGATGCCGGCACCGGAGGGATCACGGACGGCAATGACACCGTAACCGTGCTCCAGGCGGCGGGCGCTTTTCTCACCGCTATGACGGGTATCGGCTCCGGAGATTCGGTGCAGATGAATGTGGATACGATCAACGCCGTGAACACCGTTTCGGGCACGATCGAACTGGATGAGGTGGATAACGTAGCCCTTGATACAATCGATAACGGGACCCGGGATATCGTGCTTACGGCGGGAAGTTCCGTTACCGACGGAGGCGCCGCCAATACCGACATCGTCGCAGGCACGGCAACGATCAACGCGGCCGATGGAATCGGCGACGACGGAATCGGTCAGGATGCCATCGATACGACTATCGCAACGATCAATGCGGTCAATACGACCACGAATACGATTCGTCTGAACGAAACGGACGATCTCGCCTTCGATACCGTGAACAACGGTGTGCGCGATGTATTCATCACCGCAGGCGGCGCCATGACCGATTTCGGTAACGCCAATACGGACATCGTGGCCGGATTGGCCGACCTCGATGCGGTCAACGGAATCGGCGATGACGGTGTAACCCAGAATGCGATAGATACGACAATCGACACTATCAATGCCATCAATACTGCCGCCAATACGATCCGAATTAACGAGACCGATGATCTCGCTCTCGATACGGTGAACAACGCGGCCCGCGATGTCTTTATCATGGCGGGTGGCGCCATAACGGATTTCGGCGATGCGCTCACGGATATTGTGGCGGGATTGGCCGACCTCGATGCGGTAAGTGGAATCGGCGAGGACTTTGGCGTCGGTAACGGGGCGCTTGAAGTGACGCTGACGGAGGTCGATGCCGTCAACACGACGGCGGGCGTCATTAACCTCGACGAGACCGATGACCTGATCGTCGATGTTCTCAGCAACGTTCCTGGAGATGTCTACCTCAATGCCGGAGGCGCGGTCACGGATGACGGCAATGACATGGTCGCGGATATCATCGGTGTGAACGCTTCCGTCAATGCCACCGGGGTGGGAGAGGCCGCGGGCATGGGTGATATCGACACCGAGCTGGCCGGCCTTGAAGTGCATGCTACTACGGGTGGTGTCTTCATCGCCGAGACGGTGGCTGGTGGCGATTTGAGTCTTGACGATTTGATATCCAACTTCGGAGCGGCCGGGGACGCCATAAGCACGACCACAGGCATTGTCGTGGTAATGACTGGGGCCGGCTCCATCAATCAGCTTGCTGATATCGAGACGGAGGGCGGTACCGTTGCCGTCACCGCGACGAGTGGATCCATCACGATGTCGGATACCACCCAGACCAGCACCACGAACGCGGGTGGCAATGCGATGATCGACTACACCGCCGATGTCGATGTCGATCTCTCCCTGCTCAATGCCGGAACCGCTAGCGTCAATGTAACGGCCGACAACGACAATGCCGCCGGTGGGGAAATAACGGATAATACGGTGGCCGAAACGGAAAACATTCTCGGCGATGTTGTCACCCTGCGTGCGACAACCGGGATCGGCGCAAATGTCGCGCCCGCCCTGGGTCAGGACGAGGATATCGAAATCAACGCCAATACCCTAGACGCACTCAATTCCGGTACCGGGGAGGCCGGCAGCATTCAGATTAATGAGACCGACAGTGTCGCCCTCGACCAGGTCAATAACGGCGCCAGAACCGTGGTCCTTGATGCAGGCGGCGATATTGCAGATGGGGGCGACGGCAATCCTGATCTGACGGCCGGAATCGCAATCCTGCGTGCCGGGGACGGAATCGGGGATGCGGCCGGGACAGGCGTTGATGACGCCATCGATACGACCATCGATGATCTGACCGCGACGGTGACGAATCCCGGCGCCATCGCTATCGACGAGACGGACGGAGTCACCTTGACTAACGTCGCGACCGCGAACGGGAATGTTACTGTCGAGACACTGAATGCGGGCGATGTTGAAGTAGACACGGTGACCGGAAACATGGGGCTCGTCGATCTGCGTCTCAACAGCGGCGCGATCACGGACACGGGCAATGATTCCATAATCACAGGAAACGATTTGCGCATGGTCGCTCAAACCGGGATCGGCAGCATCGATGGGACCGACCCGATCAACACGGATGTCGACAACCTTGCAGCGACTACCGCCACCGGTGATCTCTTCGTGATCGATTTGAACGATCTCACGGTTTCCAGTCTCACCGCGGACACTGTCACAACAACCGGTGTCACCATCACGACCGGAGCAGCGGGAGACGACGCCATCGTTGCTGCAGGCGGCGTTGGTGGCGATACCCTCACTATCGACTTTGTCGTGGACATCGACGGCGATGGAAATGTCGATCTCTTCGCGGGAGATACAATTTCGGTTAACGCAGATGTCACTGCGGAGAATGCCGGCACAGTCCACTTGAGTGCGGGCGAAGGATTTGTAGCCGTAGGGGCCAACACACCCGGATCCGTCATGGGTGATGTCAATATGACTGATGGCACTACCATCGGAACAGGAACCGCACAGATTGAAATCGAAGCCTCCAGGGACATTGTGTTGAGCTTAGTTTCGACCGGCGGAAACGTCTTAATCAGCTCGTCGGACGACGACCTGCAAGTCACCGGGAACGGCGCCGTAACCGACGGGACGGCTGACGAACCGGCCGCCCCCTTTGGAGTTAATATCCTCGGAGCGGATCTTACGGTCAGCGCAGAGGGCGGTATCGGCGACGGATCTCAAGGCCCCAATGATATCGACACCAACGTCGCGCGAATTGACGCCACCACCGCCACGGGTGACATCAACATCACCGACACCGGGAATGGCGTCGAACTGGTCGATCTCGATCTTTTCAACAATAGCGTTAGAATCACCACGGGAGGCGCGGGTGACGACATCACCATCGTTGCGGCGAGTCCGTTGCTGGTTTCGGACCCAGTGGTAAATGCGGGCGCCGGAAACATCTCCCTCATCGCGGCTGGCAACACGGTAGGGGATACATTGACTGTCGATGACGCTGTTACCGCAGCCGGTGGGGGCAATGTGGAATTGCGCGCGGGTGGTAGCATCACGATCGACCATCTTGCCGTGGTGACGATTATTGGCGCAGGTAACGTCGACGTTCTGGCGGGGCGTGACAACGACGGGAGCGCCTTCGGGACACCTCCAACCGGAGACCTGAGTTCCATCGTCGACATGGAACAGAATCCAGTATTAAGCGCCAGAATAACGACAACTTTAGCGGGGACCGTTTCTGTTGAAGCGCCCAGCAATGTCCTGCTCGGAACGATAACCACGGGAGGACTTGGAACCGTCAACGTGACCGCGGACAGCGATGCCGATAACGCCGGTGACATTCTCGACAACAATGACCTCCCGGGCGTCTCAACAAACCTAACCACGGGCACGGCTAATCTCCTCGCCGGGACGAGGATAGGGGACCTGGATGACGTCGATCCAATCGGTAACGAGGCCGGGGCCAATTTCATCGAGTTCGATGCTACGGGACTCACCGCTGAGATCCGCGAAGAGACCGGCCCAAGCGCGGGTGAGATCGCCTTGCGCGATGTTCGAGGCGATGGGGCGCTGCCTCTGGTTGTCGCCGGGATCGTTACGCCGGACCTGACTCTTGGAAACGATACGGCCTCGGTTTGGATTGTGTCCGAAAATAACACCATAGACGCCCTCCTCGTCAATTTCACCAGCGGGGTTGTCGATATGAATGACAATCTCGCCTTGCAGGCAGGTCCTAGTACGAATGACGAGGTCGGAATTGGTGGCGCTATCACGACTCAAACGGTTCGTCTCGAAGCCGTCAACGGCGACGTCGGTCAAGGTGGTATTATTCCTGGCTTCTTGGGAAACATCGACGGCATGCGCGCGGGTAGCCTCATACTCAAGTCCGGGACCGCTGAGATGCTCACCGATATGCAGGTGGACAACATCGACATCGCTATCTTGGGCAACGGGAACACCCTCGACTATTTCCAAAGCGAAAATAGCAACGGCGATGTAACCGATGACGGTTTGAACGTCATCGACCTTGATGGTGACACCTTCTCATTGACCACGGACAGCGGCGACGCCACCGTCATTGTCGAGGCGAGCGGGAGCATCCTGTCGGCCTTTGACATCGTTGACCTGAATATCTTTGACGGAGGCGGGGAGACAACGGCGGACGGCGCGGATCTGATTCTCGCGGTCCTGGATACGGATATAACCTCGAATATTCCATTTCCCGGAGTACCGCCCACTCCGAGTTTAGGTGCCGGGGTGAGCGACGGTCTATTGCCCGGTGTGACCGATGATGACACCGGGAAGGTTGTTATCGATACCAATGCCACGATCAATTCTGACGGTGTCACCCCTGATGGATCAGGCACCCTATTCGTCAAAGGAGCGGTCCAAATCAATGGAACCGTGGTCACCAGTACGGGTGACGTGATTAATTTGATGGGTCCCTCGAATCACATCGTGATCGATATGGGAACCGTTTTTGCGGACAACGCGATTTTCAATACCGGAGGTGATGACTTTATCTTCTATGTTACAAGTAACGGGTTTGTGGTGGCCAAAACCGGATTCATCGATATCACCGCCGCCGGCGTCTATCTTGAGGAATTCACCGGCGTTAACATGTTTCCCGTCGAAAATCCGAATTCCGCCACCTTGAAGGCAGGGACCGATATCATCATAACGACCTTGCCGGACGATCTTCTGGTCGGTGTTCTGAATGACGTTGTCAACGGGTTTTTCGCCGATCCCAATGTTATCTTGGAGGCGGGGAATGACATCACCATGGACGTGGGTTCCGGCGACGTCCTAACCGGGATGATGGTAGCGGATTTCGACATGCTCGGCGGGGGTAACATCTCGATTCTGAATCGCGATACCGGGGTGACTATTGTTCCGCCTACGCCCCCGCCGGGGCCTGACGTCCCCTATCCCTCACCGACTCCGATCGGGACTCCCGATCCCAACAGCGGTGATATCATCATCACCAATAGCCTGACGGCCGGTGGACCGGGGTCCGGCAACAGCGTCATTCTGCAGTCGATCATGGGGAGTCTCTATACGGATATGGCGGCATCGCCTTCCATCGAAACCGACAACCTCGTCCTCGGTGCCGAAACCGGAATCGGTGACGATCCGACGAACGGCGAAACACCGCTCGACGTGATGGTGAGTAACCTGGCCGCGGTGACCGATTCCCGCAGCATCCTCGTGGACAACACCGGGGCTCTGACTATTTTCGATGCCGACGGTGCCGGCATCATGCTGCCCGACGGTAGCAATGGGCCTATCGGAGTGGTCATTGACGCTTCGGGAGGGCCGGATCCATCTTTTCGGATTGAGGTGACGGCTTCGAGCCCGTTCACCATCAATGCGAACGTCATCAACAACGCCGGTGGCGATATCATTCAGGCAGCCATGGGCAACGACGCCGCTGTCCTCGATACCCTCACCATTAATGCCTTGGTGCAGGGCAACAATGGAGTCGCGGTTCCGGATACGGGAAACATCTACCTCCTCGCTTCCGGTGCGGTTGACATGACGGCCGCAGCCAACGTCGAAAACAACAATGCGGACGGCAACATCCTGATTGCAGCCGGCGTTGATGCGACCGGAGGAATCGGCGCGCTTGCCCGTTCCGAGGACGATCCGAGTCCCGGAGAAACCGGCTTTGAAAATATGGATATCCGGATGACGGCGGGCGCCGTGGTCACTAACAACGGCGCCACCGACGGCGACATCACTTTCCTCGCTCCTCAGGACATCGAGTTGGTTTCGGGTGGAGTGACGGCGAACGGCACCAGTTCGGTTGTCTCCCTCATCGCCAGCTACGACGGCAGCGATTTGAACGCGGGCGGGGGCGTGCTGATCAGCGACGGATTTAACATCTGGGGTGGCGGCGGTTGGTCCGGTGCCACTGTCATCGACGGGAACAGTAGCGGGCAAATCCTTGAAGCGGGTGTTGCTGACATGGCAAGCGACGTGATTGAAGCGACGATCAAGCTCGGTGCGGGAAGCGGAATTGGTTCTGTGGATGGCCAGCTTGGCAACGCTGAAGCGATCGATATCAACGCGGGGACCCTGTTGGTGGATAACACGGATTCGGGCGAGGTCGAGCTCCTCGAGGCCGATGATGTGGCACTTTTCAACGTGCAGAATCTCACCCGCGCCATCGCCCTCGAGGCGGGTGGGGCTATCACCGACGGAAATGACGGTACAACCGTCCTCCAGAGCTCGAATGCGAGACTGCGGGCCGCCAACGGGATCGGCGAAACCCCGGCAGTGGGTAACGAGCAGATCTTGATCGATGTCGACACGCTTTTCGCCGACAACACGGCGGCCGGGGATGTCAATCTCGCCGATGCGAACGATGTCTCACTCGATCAACTGATTAATCTGACGCGGGACGTCTATCTCTCGGTCGGCGGCAGTGTGACCGACGACGCCAATGATGGTGCTGAAGATATCCAGGCCTCTCGCGTCTTCCTCAGTGCGGTGGGTGTCGGAGAGGCGCCCGGAAGCGGAAACGAGGCGATCGACACCAACATCGATACCCTCGAAGCCCATGTCACGACTGGCGGACTATTCATCACCGAAGTCGCCGCCGGTGGGGACCTCACTCTTCAGGATTGGAACCAGGTTGTCAGCACCCAGCCGGGTCCGGGCGCGGTTGAAGACGCTATCAGCACCACCTCGGGTAATGTAGAGGTCGTCACTCTGAACGGCACCATCTTCCAAGGAACCGCGGTCGGCGACGGCAGGATCGTCTCCGACACCGGAACCGTTCTCCTCGACGCCAATGGCGCCAACAGCAACATTACGATGGCGGATGGGGTTGTGACGCGCATTCTCGGCGCCGCTCCGAATCCGGCGGTGGATTACCAGGCGGACAATGATATCAATCTCTCCGTGATCGATGCGACCGGTGGTGGGGGCCGTGACATGCTCCTGACGGCCGACGCGGATGGCGATATGCTTGGTGAGATCACGGATGACCTCACGGGCGAGGGTGCCGGCTTTGAGAATTTGCGAGGGGCCGATGCGATGATCTCCGCCGCTACGGGAGTCGGTCACGACGCGACCTTCGGGACGGATCTCGATATCGACACAGCGCTCGACAGCCTGGATGTGGTCAACACGACCAACCGAAACATCAACATCGCCGAGACCGACACCATCCAGATCGACCGGGCGTTGCAGGACAATGAAGGAAGCATCTTCATCGTTTCGGGCAACACCATGACGATTGCATCGGGAGGAAGCGGGGTCGTCATCGACGATGGAATGGACGCTGATGCGGTCGATGTCATCCGACTGGAAGCGCAGAGCAATAATGTCGAAGTCGACCACGAAATCCGCAACGACAGCGGCAACGCTGCCGCTAACGTCATCCTGAAGGGTGACGGCAACGTCAATGTCAACCAGTCCCCGGCTGGTGTCTCCATACTCACGGAGGGCGGGACCATCTTTGTCACGGCGACGAATGGAAACGTCGATACGTCATCCGGGAACAATGACACCGACTTTGTCTCCGCCAGCGGGATCGAAATCGCTGCCGGTGTTGATGCCATCGTCGTTGATGATCTTACCGCCGAAACCTATATCGATATTCGAGCCGGCGATGATGTCCTCATCGACGGTCGCGATGATGGCGGTTCGGGCGATTTGAGCACGCTGATGGCCAACACCAGCAGCATCTACATCAGAGCAAATAATGACGGCATCGTCGATCCGAATCCAGGCGATGTGGATGACAACTTGGGCGGAGCCGAAGTCCTCGTGGGCGGTAATGTTGTCATCAACGATGCAGACAAGGGAGTGTTGTTCGATGCCAACGACGCCACCGATGGCGTGGCTTGGATCGGGGGCGAGAATATCTTCATTCTTGGATTCGGTCCCAACGACTATCCGGGACGCACCACGGATACCACCTTTGAGTTGGAGGGAATCGATGTAACGGGAGATGTCATTCCGGAGGCGAATGTGATCGGGCCGCTGGAATTCGCTCTTGCTCTCATCTCGTCGGAGAATATCGGCACCGACACCACCCCAGCGGTTCTTCAGGGCACCCTGGCAAACGGCAGCTTTGTCGCGGTGGCGGATTCCGATTTCACCTTAATCGACGCAGGTTCAACCTTCTCGCACCGAATCGGCAACGGAGCCCGCCTCGAATTCGCTCCTGACGTAGCCGGGCCGGACAATATGGGAACGGTGGAAATATCGGAAGACAGCGGCCTGATGTCCGGACTGGATATTGTCAATATTGCCCCGGATGATATTTTTCTAACCGCAAATTACTCGGCTCCCGGTGATATCATCATCATTTCCACTCAGAACAACGTCATCGTCGAGGTGGGGACGATGCTGATCTCCGGGACGGACGGCAACGTCGCTACGAGCGGCGACATCCTTCTCATCGCCGATCGCGACGTAATAATTGAATCGGACGTCTCTATCGACGCCAACGACGACCTCATCATCCGGGCCGGAGATAATACGACGTTGACCGACTCTCCCGGAGTTATGACTCCGGATGCCGAAGATACGGGACGAATTGAGATCGGGGATGGAACGGTGATCTCGACTGACAACGGCAGCATCGTGATAGATGCCTACGGCGACGGTACGATGGATGACGGAGAAATCCTTATCGGAATGGGGGTCGATCCGGCGCCCAGTATTGCGGCCGACGACGACATTATAATAAACGGCGACTCAAAAGTTACTATCAACGGGACGCTCCATCCGGTCGGCGGATTCCTCTTCCTGCAGAGCGGATCCGTTACTCCGGATTACAACGGAGAGGTGATTATCGGAGAAAACGGCGTCCTCCAACTCGATAACGGCAGCCTTGACGTTGGTGGGACGACATTTGTGGGCGATCCCGCCGGTGTCGACGACCTGACCATCACGGGCATCCTGGACCCGATGAATCCGTTGAATACGACCGGGATTCTCGTATCCGGAAACGGGATCGAGATCGTCAACCATAACAACGCTGATCTAGTCACGCCGGAGTATTCGCAGTTTGGCCGCCTCGAGGTGGCAGGTTCGGTCAACATCAACATGGAGGTGGACGACATCCAGGGACCGATTTACTTCGGGGATCTCTCCGGGAGCATCGAGGCGGGCGATGATGTCTTCATCAAGGCCGACAACGATGCTGCTGAGTCGGATATAACCGGGCAGCTGGATGTGGAGGCGGATGCGATTCGTATGGAAGCGTTTAATGGGGATGGCGATATCTCTGTGGATGACCTGTTGGCGCGCGAGTGGATATTACTGAATGCGGGCGAGGACATCACCACGGGCAGTTTGGAGGCGCGTGAAAACGCAGTGGCCACGGGGCTACCGGTTGACGGCTATGCGATCAAGCTGACCACGGAGGGTGACGGTGCGATGGACGGCGACATCATCGTTCATGGGACGACCACAGCGGTGGCCAACCCGGGCCTCAATGTCTTTCTCGATCCGGTCGATGTGACGGTCAACAGTTCGGTCGGCATCACGGGCAACTATACGGTGACGGCGAGCAACGACATCGCCATCAATGCAAATGTACTGACCTCCGGGGGCGACGTCAATGTGACGGCGGATGACGACATGGCCGGTGGCGGAACCCTGACTCTGGCGGACGGGACCAGCATGACAGCGAGCAACGGGGCGGTGACGTTGAGCGGCGATAGCCTGACCTTGACAGATGTGACGGCCGGAGGAGGCGCCTTGGGGATCACGGCGGACACGAGCAACGCAGGGAGTGGCGAGGTGATCTTGAACGGGGTGCTGCGGGGCACGGGCACGACCCTGACGGGTGGAGCGGCGCCGGTAACGGTGAATGCGGACCCGAACAACACCTTGGGGGCGATCGACTTTAACGGGACCGGAGCCTTGACCCTGGGAGCCGACTTTCAGGCTGCGGGTGCGGTTGATATCGAACATGCGATCACGTTGTCGAGCGACTCGACAGTGAGCGGCGACCTGAGCGGAGCGGGCGGCTCGGTCACGTTGCGGGCGGACCTGGACAGCAATGCGGACGCGGAGAATGATCTGGTGATCAGTTCGGGAAGTGGAGCGGTTTCGGTACAGAACATCGGTACCGCCGCTAACATGGCCCTCAACAGCATCACCATTGCTTCCAGCGGGACGACGACTTTGAATGGGAGCGCCACGGCCGAGAACAACATCGATCTGGGAGGAGCGACCGACGTCGACCTGGCAGCCGATGTGGTCCTGACCTCGGACAGCGGCAACGTCACCCTCAATGGAGGCGATGTGACAGGCTCAGGCGCGGACCGGATGTTGACGATCACCGCGTCCCAGGGAGATGTCTACCTCGATACGATTGGAGGCACATTCATCAGCAGCGTCACGGTATCGGCGCAGGGGACCGCCTACCTCGACGGGAATATAACGACGGTGGGCGGGGGAGGCATCGACTTCAATGGATCGACCAATGTGGCGATACAGAATGACATCAACCTGGTTAACTCCAATGGAGGGCCGATCAACCTTGGGGGTTCGAACAATACGTCTGTGAGCGGTAATTTCGACCTGACGCTGAATCCGGGTGTGGGCAATGCCATAACCCTCGATAACGCCAACGTGAATAGATTGACGCTCACCAACGGAGCAAGCGTCACCCTGCATGGCGACGTCGAAGTGCTGGAGGATCTCAGCTTCGGCAATATCATGGCAGGGGATACGATCATCCTGGGGAACAACGCCAGCCTGACGACGAACGGCGCCGTTCTGACGATGAATCAAGGTGTCACCAGTCCTGTGATGCGCTACAATCTTGCCATCGATACCGGGTCCGGCAACGCAACCTTAGGCGGGATCGGTACAACGGACAATCTGGGCGAGTTCAGCGTCGTCTCGACCGGGATGGTGGAATTGAACGGCGCGGTAGAGGCCGATCAAGGGATCGATCTGAGTGGGGCGAGCAATGTCGATCTGCTTACGGGTTCGGGATTCTTCACCACCATAAATTCCGATATTCTCCTTAACGGCGGTGCGGTCGACGGGGACGTACTCCTCAGTCTCACGGCGGGCAGCGGCAACGTAAGGCTCGGAAATGTCGGCAAGGATTTTCCCGTGTCCACTCTCTTGGTAAACACCGCGGGGTCCACATTCCTCGAAGGGAACCTCAATTCGGTCGGCGCCATCGCTCTTAATGATGACGGTATCGAGCTCGTGACCGACGTGGATATGACGGCAGGTACCAGTATTTCATTGAACGACCTCTCGGGTAACAACCGCTCCCTTGATATCGATTCCGGAACATTCACCGCGCTTGATACGGTGAGCGGAGTCGACAGTCTCGACGTCAACTCCGGAGGAACGATATTCGTCGCTGAGGCGGTATCCGCGAATAGTGGAGTTTCTATGGTAACGACGGCGGACGCCGCAATTCTGGTCGCTGATGATGCTGACATCACCAGTCAGGGTGGTACCATTGAACTGAGCGCGCAGGGTGACCTCACCGTGGGAGCCGGCGCCGAGATCACCAATGACAATGGTCCTGTCACGCTCCAGGCAAACAGTGACGATGCGGATGGTGAAGACCACGATCTGACAATTCGTGCGTTGATCAACGGCAGTCCCGTGACACTGGAGGCAATGGGGAGCCTGGCCGACATTATTCTCGACACGGTGGCCCAGGATGTGGGCGACACCATCATCTTCAACGGCAACACGACCCTCAACGTGGACGTGACGGCGCTCAACGACATGATCTTCAACGGGGATGTGACCTTGGCCACCGCGGCCCATACCCTGACCGCGACAGACGGTGGCATCGATTTGAACGGGGCCGTAGACGGAGCCTTTGATCTGAACCTGGACGCGCTTAACGGAACCATCTCGGCCCAGGGCATCGGGACCACAATCCGGGTCGGCGATTTGGCGGCCCGAGCGGACAATCTGGAGCTCAATGGCAACATCATCGCCGGGGCGGTGACGACGACGGGGGTGACCTTGACGACGCTGTTGAACGACGTGACGATCGACGGGACTGGAGCGATCGACCTGGGCGACGCCAACGGTCCACATCTCTTGGACATCGATGCGGGATCGAGCGTTCTGCTCGATGGTCTGGACATCGGGTCCTTGACGGTAGACGGCGGTACCACGGTAACCTTTAACGGGAACGTGGAGACGACCGGCTCGGTCGGAGTTGGTGACGGTACGGCGCCGAGCGGAGCGGTGACGATCAACGCGGTGGTGGAGGCCGGAGGGCCGGTCTCGCTGAGCGGAGGAGTGATCGAGGTAAACGCCAACGTGAGCGGCGAGAGCGTCAATGTGAACAGCATCTCACGGCTGGGATCGGGCAGCGGTCAGGTAACGATCTCCGGAAACGACGGAGTGGGCTTTGGAGCAGCGGTGACGCTGGAAGACGGACCGGTGGCGGTGAGCAGTGCGAACGGTTCAGTGAGCTTCAGCGACACGATCAACGGCAGCCAGAATCTCAGCGTAAATGCGGACGACACGGTGACGTTGGGCGGAATCGTAGGAGGCACGACCGGGCTGGGAGCATTTGACGTGAGCGCCGGAGTGCTGATCGACGTGAACGCGGCTGTGGCGGACGCGGCCAGCATTCTGTTCAACGGGATGACGGATCTGGGAGGCGATCTGACGGCGACCGGGACCTCGATCACCTTGAATGGCGAAGTGCTTTTGAGCGAGGGAGCGCGGACTTTGACGGCGGTCACGGAAGTGGACGCGAACGACGACATCAGCGGGCCGGAGGCACTGACGATCGAGGCCGCGACGGTGTATCTAAGCAGTGTGGGAGAAGGCGAGAATCCGACCTTATTGGATGTGAACGCGACTCAGCTGTGGTTGGAAGGAGACGTGACGGTGGACGGGAGCGTGCGGCTGGATGGAGCGGCCACGACGACCTTGTCAAACGAAGTGACGATCGACACGACGGGAGGAGCGGATGGGTCGATCGTGGACTTCGCTGAGTTGAATGGACCACGCTCGCTGAAGATCGCTGGGGGTGACGCGGACGTGGACTTCAACGGAGCGGTGACCGAACTGACCGAACTGACGGTAACAAGCAGCGACACTACGACGGTGGACGCGCCGATCGACATCCCTGGGCCAGTGGACATTACGGCGAGCGAACTGATCGATGTGAACGCGGGGATCGGGACGAGCGAAGCGCCTGATTTGATCACCTTGACCGGAGCGACGAACCTGGGAGGGGATCTGATCGCGGTGAACGACATCACCCTGAACGATCCTGTGACGCTCTCCGGAGGCGACCGTACGGTGTGGTCGAATGACGGATCGATCGACCTGAACGCGGCCGTCAACGGGACCACGGAGGGAGCGGAAGGGTTGAGCCTGAACGCGCCGAACGGGACTATTTTCGCGGAAGAGATCGGGACCACGGTGCACGTGGGAGCCCTGGTTATGAGCAGCCTGGCGGCGGAGCTGGCAGGCGATCTGATGGCAGCGAGCGTGGATACGACCGGAGTGGGTTTGACGACCCTGACGGCGGACATAGTGGACGTGGACACGACCTGGGGCGGCTCCGTAGCCTTGGGAGATCTGATCGGGAACAATCTGACGATCTCGGCGGGAACGACGGTGAGCTTGAGCGATGCTCTGATCACCTCGTTGACGATCGATGACGCCACCGGAGTGACTCTGGACGGCAATGTGGTGACGACCGGAGAGACGACGATCAACACGGCCATTGACGGAGATGTTGTAGTGACCGGGAGCGGATCCATCAGCGGCGGCGGCGGGTTGACCATCGAGACCACCGGCGGCGGCGGGGACGTGATCATCAGCGGACCAGTGACGACTCCGGAAGGGGTGGACATCGAGATCACCTCGGTGGACAACGTGACGGTGAACGCGGACGTGAGCGCCTCGGAAGGGAGCGTATCGATCACGGCCAATGGGAGCAACGTGACGGTGAACGATCCGGCCAACCTGACGGGGACCGAAGTGACGGTGACCTCGGCGGGAACGGGCGGAGACATCGACCTGAACACCCAGATCTTAAACAACCTGAGCGGAAACTACGCCTTTGTGGCAGATGATGCGATCCGGCTTGGAGGAGGAAACCAGAGCATCACGGCCCTGGAGGATGTGACCTTTGCCGCGGGCAGCGTAGAATTGATGGGAGCGGACGGATCGAGCTACCTGTTGGAGAGCACGGGAGATTCGGTGCACATAACGGCGGAGCTGACGGATGCGAACGGTAACCAGAGTCTGTCGATCGTGGGAGCAAAGGATGTGTGGATTGCGCAGACGACGCTGGACAACGCGGGATCGAATCTGCGAGCGGAAGCGGGAGCGGACGTGAGGTTTGAGGATAACGTGCACGTCGTGAACGGGAATCTGTGGGCGGATGCGGGAGAAGACGTGGAGTTGGTAGGCGGAACCGTGACGAGCATGACGGGGAGCGTCTTACTGACGGCAGACTCGCATGTGCAGATCGGAGCCGATGTGGAAGCGGGCCAGAACATCGAGGCGGAAGCAGCCGACAGCATCGAGACGGGTGGGACCTTGAGGGCGAATCACGGGGTGAGTCTGATGGCGGAGAAGAACATCGAAATTGGAGCGGACGTGACGGCGGACTGGGACAGCAACGGAATCGGCCAGGCCGTGATCACAGCTGACTCGGACGGCAGTTCGAGCGGGGACCTGACGGTGACGAGCGGGACGATATCGGGCGAACACGTGGCTTTGGGCGGGCACAACATCTCGGCCCAGTCGCTAACGGCTGACCGCAACGGCGATGGCGCCGGCAATATCAGTGTCATCGCGTCTAACGAGGTTCTGCTCGGCGGCGCAGTGACGGCCGGTGGATCAAGCGGAAACGTCCATGTCGAAGCTGAACGCGATCTTATCCTGGCCGACCCGATCACGGCCGGTGCGGATACCGGGACCTTCCGGGCCGTTATCGATGGTTCGATCGACTCTGCCGGTCAAAGCGCTTTGGTTACTGCGGCGACAATCGATATCAATGCTGCCGGTCAGGTCGGAAACAACGATGGGCGCCTCTGGGCCGATGCCAGCACCGTCTACGTCGACACGACCGAGGACGGCGGAGGAGTGAGCCTTCAGATTATCGATAACAACGGAGACATCGACCAAGCGGTCGTCGCCTCAACGGTTGGAAACAACGCCCCGATCGACATCATCCTTGCCGGAATCACGGATCCTGACGGGATCACGGTCGATACGCTGACAACGGGCGAAAGTTCGCATACCAGCATCGCCTCGACCGGGGGCAGCGAGCTCAATCTCGCCAATATCGTCACCTACAATGGCAATATCCGCGTCTCGAATGATGCTTCGATAAATGCGAATCGTGTCCTGGCTCAGGATGTGAGCGGTGGAAGCGACGGTGTGCCCAACACCCCGGACGACCTCAACGGGAACCGTAACGCATCCCGCACCATCGTCCTGACGACGACCAATGGAGGCAACGTCAATATCGCTGCCGGTGGTCTCATGGCCGATGCTGATGTCACGATTAATGCCTCCGGCGGCGTCTTTGACGGAGCCAATTCCGAGGCCACAAATATTTTCGCGGGGAACGACATCAATCTGAACTCCGGTTGGAGGGTTGGTGAGGACACCGATCCTCTGGAGATCGATGCCGGGAACGGACTCCTCCTCTCCTATACCGGCAGCGGTCCTACCAGCACCTTCTTCGCCATTATTAACGGTGTGATCAACGGATCGACCGACCCGACGTTGCTCGAGTACGTCGGTCCGCCGAGGGAACCGCCGGGGCTGATCCTCTACAATGGCGTCGCGGTTGGCGGACCGTTCGAGGATCTCATGAGTATCCTCAGAGCTGAGACTTTCATCAACGAAGTTCGCACCTTCTCAGGTGAACTCGATGCCATCTTCGCTTTGACCCCGGCATTCTTCACCCACTCGATCGCGGTCAACAATCAATACTATCCGGCGATACCGGCGGTTGAGTACATCAACCAGGGCAGAGTGCGAGTCTATGGAGTGCCGGAAGGTCTCGATGTAGAGGTCGACCTGAACATCCTAAAAGAGCAGGACGGTCCCTTCTCCGTCGACGCCGAGGCGCTTCGAAATACCCTCTACAATAGAGCCCGTCCCAGTGGTGGAAACAATTGATTTTTAATGAGTTATGGGCAAAAAAAAGGCCGGATAGAGCTGCAAAAAGCTCGATCCGGCGAAAAAGGGCGCTTATGCTTGCGTTAGTCAAATACAAATTACGCCCTTCTCATGAAAAATATTGCCGTACAAAGCTTCCTGCGTCCAGCCCTAACTCCAGTCATTCGATGCAAAGACTACACCGTGTTTCTGGAAACAATGGAGCGGATTGACCGGGTTTTGATCGACTCCTCGCTGGAAAGGGAGGCGATCGTAAAAGCCTTGGAAGGATGGGATGAAGCGGGAGGGAAGGATCGGGAGCGACGCGCTCTAAGAGCGATAAAAGCGCTGCGGGTGGAGGTGGTGCGTCATTTACTCGGAGGGATATCCTTTCGTTGTCTGTCGCAGGAGTTGGGACGCAGTGAGCTTCTGGCTAATTTTTGCCGGGTGCGTGAGGTAGACGGGATCCGGAAAATATCGAAGAGCAGTCTGGAACGGGATTCGAAATTCTTCGACGAAGCGTATCTGAGACAGCTGCATGCAAGGATGACCGAGGTGGTGGGCAATGCTGAACATTGTGGTGAGGCAGGATTAGAGAAGCCGATCGATACGAGGGAATGCCTGATCGACGCCACTTGCCTGGAAGCGAACATCCACTGGCCCGTGGACTGGGTCTTGCTCAAGGATGTGGGAGCAACGCTGCTCAAGGCGATCAGTCTGATCCGGCAGGCGGGAATGAAACAGCGCATGCCCCAGGGAGCAAAGGGATTGGCTCGGGAGATGAACAAACGGTGCCTGGAGATGACGCATGCGCGTCGGCGCCGGGAGGCGGGCAAAGCGCGTAAAGGGATCCTGCGGCGGATGAAGCTATTGCTCAAGAAGATTGAGGGCCATGCCCTTCGCCACCGTGACTTATTGGAAGCTATGTGGATGCAAAGCGATTACACCGAGAAGAAGGCGAGCCGAATCATCGAGCGAATGGATGGTATGTTAGAGCAGATACCGCAGGTCATGAAACAGGCGCACGAACGGATCATAGGGGGGCGGCAGGTGAAGAATGAGGAGAAGATCCTGAGCGCCTACGAACCTGAGATTGACGTCATCGTGCGAGGCAAGGCAGATCGGGAGGTGGAGTTTGGCAACACCCTTTATTTATGCGAGAGCGCAGAGGGATATCTGTTGGACTGGAAACTGTATGGGGGGCAGGCCCCGAGCGAATTGAAGCAGCTTTGGGAAAGTCTGGAGAGGCAAAAGGGCTTCGCTTTAGAGGAGAAGATCGAAGCGATCAGTGGGGATCGGGGCTATGCCTTGAAGGCGGCCAGCAAGCGGCTCCAGGCAGAGGGGATTTTTGACGCCCTTACGCCCCGCAATCCACAAGAGCTCAAGGAGCGGATGGAGGAGCCGCGCTTTGTCCGGTTGCAGCGACGACGAGGGAGCACCGAAGGCCGGATCGGAGTGCTCAAGAACCGATGGCACGGGGGCAAGATACGCAGCAAAGGCTTTGACAACCGTAACCTTAGCGTGGCCTGGTCGGTTCTGTCCCACAATCTATGGAAAATCGCGCAGAGACTTGCGCAAGAACATGAGAAAGAGGCAACGCAGGCGGCATAGGGATCCAAGAATCGAGTCAGAGGCGCTTCCTTGGGAGAACTATCGACTCAAAGCGAGAGGAAGGGTGCTGGAAAGGTGCATAACGGATAAAAGGTAAGCTACCGAGGACGGAAGGCATGTCGTGGTCTACATAACGTGACGAAGATTGATATCGGTATCAGGCTTCCACCCAAATCCTCTCGGATTTGGGACAGCCTCTACAATAATAAGAGCGAGTCTCCGCCCTTGACCTTCTCGATTCCAGTCGAGAGGGATTCCAAGAAGAAACGCAAGCCGGCTCCGCTGACTAAACAGAACACCCAATCGGACAAAGGAGTGACCACTTCCCTTGTCAGGCGCTGAGGAAACTTTCCTGTAAAGCCCGGCTCAGATGAGCCGGGCTTTTGTTTGGCAAGCTTCGTCGCGAGCTTGGTCGTAAGCTTGGTCGATCGAGTTTCGATTATGCTTAAGATTGCGAGTTTCGATTCTTCCTTCGGCAGTCCGATCTTTTCCAATCGACCGCCTCAATCGTAAGCGTAATCGATCATCGAGGGCTAGTTTCAAGGACCGGTCGGAATCTCGCTGTCTCGACGAAGTTGACGACAAAGCTCGCGACCAAGTTTGGGAGTTTCTCTTGCCCCCACCCAGACTCGAACTGGGATTAACGGTTTAGGAAACCGCGGTTCTATCCATTGAACTATGGGGACATTCACGACACAATTCTCTCGGGCAGGATTATATGGATT
The DNA here is from genome assembly GCA_965226025.1 of Candidatus Moanibacter sp. Lineage (GTDB taxonomy): Bacteria > Verrucomicrobiota > Verrucomicrobiia > Opitutales > UBA2987 > Moanibacter. The sequence continues at coordinate 193,609 of CBDDCD010000003.1, forward strand.
CCGTATCCGATTCAATTTGTTTTTGTGTTGGCTTCACGGTTGTTTAATGTTTGCCTTCACAATCGGTTGCACTTTGCTTTCACGATATGCCCGAGCCCCGGAATTTTGGGTAAGCGATGTGGAAACCGACGAACTCGTTTACTGAGTTCTTACCGACAGGTTCCTTCTTATTTCGACTCGTAGCACGAAAAGGGAATTTTCCTCAACATCATGAAACTAAGACTGATTGGAATCTCAGCCTTCGCCGTCGCGGGCCTGGCTCTGGTTTTGGCTAAGGGACAGTACGAAAACCTCCGAATTGACGATGCCGAATCTGCGCAGACCCAGCAGAAATTGGTACGGGTGTGCTCCTTAAACAGCATCCAGGCGAATCAGGAGTTTCAGCGAAACGTGAGGGTCCTGCAAACTCAGCGGCAGCGGGCGGTTGAAATCAATACGCAGATCGAAGCGTCGGAATCCGTGGTGGAGAAGGCGGAGCTGAGTTTGGAGTTGGAAGCAGTGATGGCCAAGCTGAATGAGAACAACCGAAAAATGGTTGAGACTTACGGTTTTTCCCTCACTCGCAATTATACCGTCATCGTTGAGGAGGCCCATGTTTACATGTTTGTTTCCAATGAGGAGGCGGCTCAGGTCGAAGAAAAGCAGAAAGAGCAAACGGGCAATTGAGTTCATTCCTGTCCTAGGGGTAAGAAAGATGAGTTTGTTATCCGGGAAACCTAACGAGTATTCAACAATTCTCCTATTTTGGGCTACGGCAGCCCTGATTTCTCTCCTTTCAGGATGCGGAGGTCGAGAGACGGCTGAAAAAGATGCTGAGGCCGCGGAGTCGATCGTGAAAGAGACATTATCTCCTCCAGGGGCAGAATCGCCCCTGCCACCTACAAAGGGCTCGACCGATGCGGGACCGGGTCAACAAAAGCTCGTCCGGGTCTCGACCATAAACGGCATCAAGGCCAATAGTGAGTTTCTCAAAAATGTTCAGTTGGTTCAGGCCCAGCGGCAAAACATCATCGCCCTCAATACGCAGCTGGAGCAGACCTCGGATTCGGAGGCCCGCAGCAATATCCAGATACAGATTGACAAAGCGTTGGACAAGCTGAATGAGAACAACCGAAAAATGGTGGAGACGTATGGATTTTCGCTTCTGCGCAATTACGTTTTTGTGCGAGAAAAGGCCCATGTCTACATGGCCGTAAGCGAGGAAGAGGCGAACCGGATCGAGGCACGGCAGCGTAATTAGGAATCTGTCGGCGTCGGGGATTTGGTGCTGGTTGAGGAAGTGCCTCTCAGGGAGAGATTCCGCATTCGGAGACAGACCACAGCCGCCAGATTCTTAATTACGGTCCCCACGTGTGGCGTGGGATCAGGGGATATGAAGGTCGGTCGGGCTTCTTTCTACCCGTGAGGGAAACTTTGTCGCGAGCCTTGTCGTAAGCTTGATCGAATCAAGGACTACAACCGTTTCAGGACCGAAAAAAAGCCTTACTCGTGCTCGGCGAAGATCGGCGAAGCTCGCGCCAAAGCTCGCGACCAAGTTTTGGAAGGCTCCTACCAAAGGGCAGTCAATACCCCTCTACTGCATCCGCCGTTTCCTTGAGCTGATCGCTCTCCTCCTCCGACACCGCGGAGTCGAGATTGTAGTCGTGAAGATTGGGATAGCGGATCGCGACGAGAGTTCGGTCATTGAGCAGTTGCAGGTAATCGGCGGTGATGGCGAGCGTTTCCCTTAGGAGAATGTCTTCTACAAGGGAGGGTTTCTCGTCCTCCTCATCGCTTTCAGTTTCTTCTCCTTCTTCTTCCTTTTCGCCTGCGGCCAACTGCGATTCGGTCGCTTCAGTTGATTCCGCGTTTTCGCTCTGGTCCGAGTTGTCTGCACTCTCTTCGTCTTCGTCCTTGAGCTCGGGATCTTCTTCTTCTTTCAGGCTGACACGGGTTCGTTCCTCTTCATTTTCCCGGTAGGAATCGATATCGCGGGCGAGCTCCTGAAAATCGGTATCCATTTGAATTCGTTCTTCACTTGCTGCGAGTAGAGTGTCTCGATAGGCATCGACGAGGGAGAGACTGGGAAATTTAGCACGCTCGATGCTATTCCACGGCAGAACATAATCATAAAACTTCTCTCCGACTTCGTACTCATCCACCATATCAGGGATAACGATATCAGCTTCGACTCCGCGAAGCTGAGTGCTCGACCCGGAGGGGCGGAAAAACTGGCTGATCGTCACTTTCATGGCACCCAGTTCGCCTTCCCTAACTTCGTTTACTTTTTGCACCGTACCTTTTCCGAAGGTGTGGCTATCTCCGATAATCAGGCCCCGCTCGTAATCCTGTATTGCGCCCGCTAATATCTCGCTCGAGCTCGCGGAATGCCGGTTGGTGAGGAGGACGAGAGGGCCGTCGTAGTGGGTGTCTACGTCGGCGTCCGCGAGAATCTGCTTACTCCCATCGGTGTTTCTCACCTGAACAACGGGGCCGTAATCGAAGAAAAGGCCCGCGATATTGACAGCCTCGTCAAGGCTTCCTCCGGAATTGTTCCGCAGATCGATGACAAGAGCATCAATCCCTTCTTCTTTCAGATCGTTGATCAGTTCGCGAACATCGGCCGATGAGCTCTTGAAATCCTTCTCTTTCTCCTTCCGACCCTCAAAATCAATATAGAACGAGGGAAGCTGAATAAGTCCGATTTTGTAGAGCTTCGGTTGATCGGAGTCTTCGTAGACGTCGACCGAGAAACTGTAGGCCTTCGCCTCGCGGTCAGTCAGCTCGATTTTGTCTCGCACAATCGGTATCTCCAAATTGACGGTCGCCTCCTTCTCTTCGCGTTCCACCGTAAGCCTGACTTCGGTGCCCCGTTCTCCTCTCACCATGTTCACCACGTCGCGCAACTTCATATCCATGAGGTCAACCGGATCCTCTTCACCCTGCGCCACCGCCACCATCCTGTCCCCAACTTGCAAAATCCCTCCCTTTTCGGCGGGTCCGCCTTGTATGAGGCTTTGCACGGTGGTGACGCCATATTCGCTCCGCAGGACGGCCCCAATGCCATTCAGGGACAGGGCGGTGGAGATTCGGAATTCCTCCAGGAGATCGGGCGACATGTAGGAAGTATGGGGATCCAGGCTGGTGGAGAAAGCGTTCAGAAAGATGGAAGCGATCTCGACCGCGTCCAATTCGCTGAGGTGCTTACGGGAGAGTTCGAATCGCTTGTGAAGTTTGGAGCGGGCCTTGTCCGGGCCGTCGTAACGTTTTATTAATCGCAGGAGCTGATACTTTACTTGCAGGCGCCAGCGTTCGTTCAATTCCTCTACCGTTGCACAGTATTCACGTTTCTTTCTGTCGGTATCAAAATACTCTTCGACGGTGAAATCATGTTCGAATTCGATCCAGTCATTGATCACGCTCTGGCGTTCGTCGAAGCGCCTGGCGTAGACGCGCAGGATCGAGTTAAGGGCCTTGCAGTCCGAGCGCCGAATCATATCGTCCAGACGCTGCCCGTAGACCTCATGAATCTTCGCAACGTCCGAACTGAGAAAATACATCTTACCCGGATCGAGAGCTTTCAGGTAGTTGTCGAGGGTCCTCTTCCCAAGTTCGTTGCCGAAGGAATCGGCGGAGTAATGCATCTTGATATAGGCGTCGACAAACTGGCTCATCTGCTTACAATTTATTCCGTAACCCGTTTAATGGGAGAGGAATAGTGTAAGCAGCGAGAGGCCTAGAGAGCGTGCCCTGAAGATAGTCATTTCAGAGGTTCTGGACACGATATAGCAGTAAATGTTTAAAAGGAAAACGAATAATGTCGCGAAAAGGAAAGTCCCGCGGCTTCCTCGGGAGGCACTATAGTCGGGCCTTGGTAACCGGGGCGAGTTCCGGACTGGGGTTGGGAATCACCCGGCTTCTCCTGGAAGAGGGAGCTGAAGTCTGGGCAACATCAAGGACCCCGGAGAAGCTTCTCCAGCACGAAAAGATCCACCCGATCGCTTTGGATCTTTCCAGCCCGGATTCGGTAGAGCGGCTTTTATCGGAAGAGCTGGGTGGGGAACTCGATTTCGACCTTCTGATCAATAACGCGGGATCCGGGGTCTTCTATTCCTTTGAGTCGTTTCCGGAAGAAGCGATCGGGGATCAGGCCGAAGTCATGCTCCTGGGGCCAATAAGAATCTGCCGTAGAGTGTATGGTGCCATGAGAGTGCGCGATCGAGGAGTGATTGTGAATGTGACCTCGCTCGCCGCTCGATTTCCATTGCCGTTCATGAGTATGTACAACGCTGCCAAGAGCGGGTTGTCGGGCTTCAGTAGTAGCCTGATGTTGGAGGCGTGGCGCAGCAACGTGATTGTGATCGACTTCCAACCCGCCGACCTACGCACCGGATTTAACAGCAAGATTCGGAAAGACGAAAGGGATATTGCGAGCGATGACGAGGTCGGTCTGTCGTGGAGGAAGATGGAAGCCCATACCCAATTGTCGCCAGGAGTGGAGTCGGCGACTCGGACATTGCGAAAGATCCTTCTCAATCCGAGACACGGCAGATTCACCGCAGGTGGCTTTCTTCAGGCTACTTGGGCCCCGTTCGTGGCGCGCTTTCTCCCTTGGCGCCTTCGTTTGCGCCTGATTCGGCGCTACTATGGTCTAGGATAAATTCCGGGCCCTCTCGTATACGTGTGTAGACTATATGAGGCGCCCCCAGCCTCGCGCTGGGGTGCTGCTGGATCTCGAGCTACATCTGGCGACACCAAATTCATGCTCCTCCCTTGTCACATCCGCGTGTGCGGCCGCACACGCGGATGTGACAAGGTTACCGGAGTGTTCCGAGATTCTATTCTAATTTGAGAAGAAAATCTCCCTACCATTTCCAAGCTTAGATCTGAGCGGAGCAAATCTCGGCTGCCTCGGCAAAGCACAGCGACGATGGGTCCGGGTGGAGGTGGTGCGAACCTTGTTTCGCTTGTTTCGAACCTGATCATCATCACCAATAATTCTCTCCGCGCCTCCCTTTCTCCCTCTCACGACTTTGGTTGTGGCATTGATGCTCTAAGCCATCCGCGGGACTAAGATCCGAGACAGAGATGAAGACTAAGAAGCAAGGGTCTTTTCTTCGGCAGCGACTAAGGATCGCAGCCAGAGGTAGAAGACGGCGTAGAAGAGGGCTAGATTGCGGAGGAAAGCGAAAGCGACGGACCCGAGGAAAGTGTTCCGTTCGAGTTTCGAGCCGAAGCATCCGCAAGAGATATCGAGACCCCGCAGCCATGCCTGACCGGTGATGAGGATGAAGATGAGGCCAAGAAAAGAAAGAAGACCGAGGAATTCCGGTTGCCAGACGCCCGCAACAAGGGCCAGACCACAGAGAACTTCGAGCCAAGGTAGGATGATCGCGGTGAGGCGGAAGATCAACTCGGGCAGCGGAATTTCGTAGGCGTAGATGGCGACGAGAAAGTCGTGCGGATTAACAACTTTGATAAGGCCGGCCCAGAGCATGAGACAACCGATCGCTATCCTAGCGATGAGGGCCAGATTAGCCTTGTGGGTCTGCCTCATCTCGACCACGGATCAACTCTATATGAAGAGTTTCGTTTTCGAGCTCCTTGGGGGAAATGGGTGGAGGTTCCTTAAACGGAGTAGGGGATTTTGCAGGCCGGCGGGGCGGATTCGGTGGTTTGTTGAGAGGTATGCCATCCGGATTGATTGCGTTCGTAACGATTCCAATGACAGCTGCGAGGAGAATGACGCCCATTGTCCTCATACAGATTCGCGCAATATGCAGGGGCCCGCTCATTGCGAATCCGGCTTCTCATCAAGGAAGGCGTTGATCTCGGATTTAATCTTTGTCCAGCGGCTGGCGCCTTCGATGAGTTTGCCTGTGACCTCGCCGTCCACAATCTTCGCCAAAATAAAGGATGGAGTCTGCTTGACCCCAGCTTTGAGGCCTTTGGACTTCTCGCCTTCTACTTGTTCCGCGTGCTTTCCGCTATCGAGGCAGGCGTTGAAATCGACGGGGTGGAGACCCAGCTGGAGAGCCAGGTCGCGAATTTTCTCCATCGAAAGCCGGCTGCTGTAGCGGAAAAGGAGATCGCGCATTTCCCAGTAACGTCCCTGTTCGCCCGCGCAATAGGTGGCTTCCGCCGCTTTTTGGGCATGGGCGTGACTGCTCAGGGGAAAATTCTCGGGGATAAATCGCATTTTTCCCGTGTCGACGTAGGCGCTTATGATTTTCTTGTAGGTGATTTCGTGGAAAAGGCTGCAGTGGCCGCATTGGAAGTCGGAAAACTCCACCATCACCAATGGGGCATCGCTTTTGCCGAGCGAGTACTTGCTCTCGTCGAAAAAGTCATATCCGGCAAAGGGAGGTTCCTTTGTTTCGGTATCGGTTGGCTCGGATTCATCTTTGACCGTGGCGCCGGCAAAGGAATGGTCGGGACCCAGAACGCGGAACTTGTCCGAACCGTCGCTGAACCAGATTCTGAGCGTGAGGGAATGGAAGAGGTCGGCAATGGAATCGGGGAGGGGAGGCATCCCGGTTAAAGTCTCGCCCAGGTAGACCTCGTAGTGGCCGTTTCTCACTGGTAGGGAGATCGATTCGGCAGGCTCGATTGATCCGCTGGAGGCGCTGCTTTGCCAAAAGACGCGCTCCTCCCCGTGTAGCAGTGTGAATTTGAAATGGCCTTTTCCATTGAAGGGTCGATTGTCCACCGTCACTTTGCCCCGGTAGAGGATCGAATTGGAAGCCTCGCCCGTGACAGCGAAGAAAATAAACAGGGTCGAGGCAAGGAGGAGTTTACGAGAATGCTTTAGAACCGCCATGTCAGATCATTCGAGCGCCCAAACTGCCATTTTGATCCATCTATTTCAAGGTCAGAAGTATGCGAGTTTTCGAGTTCTCGGGTTTCTGAGTCTCTGAGTTCGTATTGAGCCACACTGCGATATCCTTATGGACTGAATCGGGTCTCTCCCTGTGGTTCTCTCCGTGAGGAGAGGGATGAGGGAGCTTACACGGCGACCTTCTGAGCGTATCTAAAGGGTAAAGATACGATGAATTTGGCGACATCTGTACTGACGGCCGTCAGTACAGATGTCGCCAAAGAGCTGGTGAGGGAGGAGGGATTGGTTGCCAGGGGTGCCTTGGGGAGAGATCTGTTTCCGCCAGGCGGGATGGGTCGGGAATTCTCAGGGAGTCGCCATTCGAGCTCCGGCACCCGGACAATCAGGAGCTCAGAAACTCACGAGCTTAAAAAGTCAAGAGCGCCCAATTATCTTGCGGTCAGGGCTCGAATCGGCTAAATCTCCGAGTTCCTGATTCTTCTTTGTCGGTGATTTTGAAACCTTTACTCCCTTACACCTCAGCTGCGCTTTTGCTGGCCCTATGTTCGGCTTCGGTCGACGGGGCGACGGTTGTCGTCGCTCCGGTGAAGGATAATACAATTTTTTCTGAAAGCGTCGGAAACAGTAACGGCTCGAGTGAAAGCTTTCACAGCGGAAGAGCAGGCGGAGGTATACGGCGTGCCCTGATGGCTTTCGACATCGCGAGCAGTGTTCCTCAGGGTGCTACCATCACGAGCGTTACTTTGACGCTTGAGGCGGATCGGACCAACGGTGGAAGTACAGGCTTCTCGCTCCATCAATTGACGCGAGATTGGGGAGAGGGAGGCTCAAATGCGACATTTCGAGGTGGAGGGCAGGGATCGCCAAGCCAGGTACCCGATGCGACCTGGGATAGGGCAATGACTCCCAGTACAGACTGGACTCTTCTAGGAGGAGACTTCAATCCGGCTGTTTCGGCAACAACCAACGTCGAAGAGAGCGGATTCTATGAGTGGTCATCCTCACAGATGGTTACGGACGTTCAGAATTGGCTGGATAACTCATCCACCGATTTCGGCTGGATTCTAAAGAGCGATGATGAAGCCACGCTTCGGCAAGCGAAGCGCTTTAGCAGCCGGGAGGGCCCAGATCCACCCCTGTTGGAGGTTGAATTCACTTTCCGGGTGACGAATCTCAACGACTCCGGACCGGGATCGTTGAGGCAGGCGATTGAAGACCTCAACAGTATCGGCGATCCGGGTGACATGATCGATTTCGACAGCTCGCTCAGTGGAACGATCAGGCTTGAGAGTTTTCTTCCTGCTATTCAAGTGGATACTGCGATCAACGGTCCAGGGGCTGATCAGGTGTCAATCGATGGGGATGGATCGCACGCGATATTCGATTTACGGGCATCGGTTGTTTTGAGGGACCTCACCCTCGAGGGAGGGAGCAGTTTAATTGGAGGAGCCGTTTTCATCAACCCTCAGGTTGCAGGATCGATCGATTGCGTGATCGATCGGTGCCTGATTCGCGGAAGTCATGGTTTTTCTGCCGGAGGCGGGATCTACCTAAACAGCACGACCCTTACATCGGTGACGCTCGATCTGATCGACAGTACAGTTTGGGGAAACAGCAGCGATGGTAATGGAGGAGGAGTGCAGGCAGTCGAATGCACGACCTGTCAACCGGTGACGGTTAGGATTATCAATTCTACGATTACGGGCAACTCCGCTTCTGGTAGCGGGCCGGCCTCTTGCTCATTGGGGACGGCGCCCAAGCGGATATTATCAACAGTACCATCACCAAGAATTCGGCGGATGTCTTGGGCGGAGGGGTATGGCTCTTCACGGGCTCTCCCAGTTTGAATATGGGCAACTCGATTCTTGCCGGCAACTCGGCGCCCCTTGGGCCGGATGGGCTTGTAGTAGCGGGGACGGCGACTTCCCTAGGTCACAATTTCATCGGCAATGATGAGGGTTTCAATTTCATTCCGGGAACCAGTGATCAGATTGGAACCGCTGCGTCACCGATCGACCCGTTGCTGGGGCGATTGAAGGACAACGGCGGAACGACTCCGACCCATGCCCTCCTCCCTGGCAGTCCGGCCATCGATGCCGGGGATAATGATCTGGCGACGGCCGAATCGTTGAGCTTCGATCAGCGGGGTTCTCCCTTTGATCGGTTTCATAACCAACTCTCGCTTGGCGAAGAAACGGATACCGACATCGGGGCCTATGAGGCGAATTTTCACATTTGGGACAATTTTCTGGACGAAGATGACGGCGATCTGAGTCCGGGAGATGTCTCGTTGCGCGAGGCGATCGGGTTGTGCTCGGTGGGCTGCAGGGTTCTTCCCGATCCGTCGCTCTTCGCTGGAGGGCCGATTACGGTCGTTCTCAACTTTTCTCCGGATCAGCTGGAGATCAGCCAGAACGAATTGAGCATCGAGGGACCAGGGGCCGATCTTCTGACTTTGCGTGGCTCATTCGCCGGGAGCCGAATCATTCAGGTTTTCTCGGGGAATCGAGTTAGGCTCTCCGGAATGACCTTTTTCAATGGGAACGCATCCGCCGGTGGAGCGATACTGAACAGCGGAGATCTGACAATCCGGGAATGCGACTTTGTGAACAATCTGGCGGCGGGAGGAGACGGCGGAGCGATATGGAATGACGCGGATCTTCTTTGTAACGACTGTTTCTTCACCTCAAACGACGCCGATCGGGGAGGGGCTATTTTCAATACGATCACCCCCAGCACCCTGACCCTTGTAAAATCGGACATTTCAGGGAATCAGGCGGTTCAGGATGGGGGTGGGATTTACAATGACAGTTTTGCAGCGCTCGAGGTATTCCAGAGCACCATTTCGAATAATAGAGCCGAACGCGGAGGAGGTATATTCAATTTCATTGTCGCCAACGCGGAGATCGCCCGAAGCACGATCCACAACAACACGGCGACCCATTCTTTCGCGGGAGGAGGAGGCATCGCCAACGTCGGTGGGAATGTGGAACTAAGGAACAGCACAGTGAGCGGGAATGAAGCGACAATAGCGAGAGGAGGGGGTATCTACATCGATGGCGTCCCATCCGTTCCCGCCAATATCAACATTCGGCACTCGACAGTCACAGACAACACCGCGGAGCTCAACGGAGGTGGAATCTACGCTTCGGCGACTTTTGGAGAAGATGGTGCGGTGATTGATCTCGACCATAGTATCATCGGGGATAACAACAGCCGTACAACAGCCGAGCACGATTTGAGAACCGAGGGATTCGAAAGCCTAGACCCTATTCTGACATCGATTTTCAGCCTGATCCAGTCACCGGACGGCAATGGCATTCCCAATATAACAAACGGTAACATCGTTGGCTCGAGTCCGGATCTCGGACCATTGGCTGACAATGGAGGCGAGACTATGACGCATGCCTTGAACCCGACGAGCCCGGCCCTCGACTCCGGCAATCCGGGCATAGTGAATTTCCCGAGGCGCGATCAGCGGGGAGTCGCACGTATCCAGGACGGCGACGGCAACCTTTCGACCATCATTGATATGGGAGCATACGAGACAACTTTGGCTGTCACGGTCGACACCGATTCTCCGGAAGTAAACGACGACTTTTCCCCGGGCGATCTTTCGCTTCCGGAAGCATTGGGTCTCGTGGCTTCGGGCGGCACGGTGGACTTCGACCCGTCGGTTTCGAGTGGGGTCATCACGCTTACCGAACCGGACAATTTCTGGTATGGGCCGAACGGTCTTCGGCCGATTGACAAGACCGTTACGTTGGAAGGCGATGGAGTCATCATCGAGCGGGATCCGGCGTCACCCGATTTCCGTTTTTTTATGTTCCGGGAAGTATCGGCAGCCTTGATCCGGGGACATTGACCCTCCGAAATCTCACCCTCCTCGGTGGATCCGCGGTCGGTGGCGATGGTGGCGCCGCCGGCGAGGATGGAGGTACCGGTGGGGGCGGCGGTGGAGCGGGACTGGGTGGCGCAATCTTCAACCAGGGTGTCTTGAACGTCGACAACGTCATCTTCGATCAAAACCAGGTCCTCGGTGGGACTGGCGGCGATGGTTTTTTCGACGCCTCTCTTGGCGGTGGAGGAGGCGGCGGTCTCGGAGGTGATGGCGGAGGGGGCGCCGAAAGCAAAGGCGGCGGCGGCGGCGGCGGCGGCGGCGATGGAGCGGATCGGAACTTTGACGATGGGGTTGTCGGCGGCGGCGGAGGCGGTTTTGAAGGCGACGACGATGCCTCTGATGGTGCGGGAATCGGCGGCGGCGGTGATGCGTTCGACGACGGCGGGACGAGCCCGAAAGGCGGTGATGGGGGCCAGGGTGATGAAGGCTTCGGAGGGGGTGGAGGCGGCGGCTTCGGAGGGGGTGACGATGGCCAGGATGGGAGCGTTGGTGGACTCGGCGGCACCGGTGGTGGAGACGGAGGTCGGAGCCCGATTACGCAGTTTTTATACGGAGTCGAGGCTGCAGAATCTGATTGGGGCCTGCATATCATAGACCCTTCAGATGCGACTGCCTCCTTTCAGGGAGACACAGGACAGTACATGACAGGTCTGGCCTTTCATCAGGCGAATGGCCTTCTCTATGGATCGGGAGCAAATATCGGTGATCATCAGGGCTTGCTGCTGGTTGATCCATTGGCTGTGACGGCGACTCCGATCGGTTCCGGTTACGGAATCACTAGAACTCTTGCGGACATAGCCTACGACCCGATTTCGGGGTCCCTCTATGGTTGGCAAGTACGTAGTGACGGTGATCTTCATATCATCGACGAAGTAACAGGCATTGCCACGTTGGTAGGGGATTCGGGTCTAAGTTTGACGGGCGGAAACGGGCTCGCTTTCGATGATCAGGGCACTCTCTTTCTTGCCGGCGAAGGCACGAACGGTTTACTCCGCACGATCGATAAAACGACAGGGTTACCAATCCGAAGCGTGGCTCTAACAGGTATCGTCAGTGGGCATCAAAATATCAACTCCCTCGCATTCAAGGATGGCCTGCTCTACGGGGTCATGAAGTCGGACCTCATATTGATCTCGATCGATCCGGCGACCGGCCAGATTACGCCGATCGGACCGATTACCCCATTCCAGGACATCGACGGAATCGAATTTGTCCCTGTGGGTGCTTCCGGAGATACAGGCGGCGGCGGCGCTTTTGGCGGCGGCGGAGCTGGTGGAGATTTCGGTGGCGGCGGTGGAGTCGGCGGCGGCGGCGGTGGCGGGACCGGTTCCGGCGGCGGTGGAGGCTTTGGCGGCGGCGGTGGAGGCGGCCAACCCGGAGGTGACGGCGGCTTTGGCGGCGGCGGGGGCGGCGGCAACAGTCCCGGTCTCGGTGGTTTCGGAGGTGGTGACGGCGCTTCCGCCAATGGTGATGGTGGCGCAGCCGGCGGGGCGGGTGGCGCGCTGGGCGGGGCGATTTTCGTCCATACCGGAACAGCGACAATTGTCGGAAGCAGCTTTTTCAATAATCAAGCATTCGGTGGAACCGGCGGCGACGGCGAACCTCCGGGTGACGGTGGTTTCGGCGGCGATGGATTAGGCGGGGCTATATTCTTAGATACAGGTGGTAGCCTTGATCTTTCCGAGAGCGAATTTGACGGCAACGACTCCAGCGGAGGATTCGGAGGGTTCAGTAGTAGCGTGCAGCAAGCTCCCGGTGAAGGGAAGGGAGGGGCGCTCTACGTCCGAGACGGCGCTTCCGTTACCACAGGAAGTGGGCTGAGTTACTCGAGCAACAGCGCCTCCGATCCGGGTGGGACCATCAACGATAACGATGATACTTTTGGATTAGTAGGACCGTCTCTCACCGTAACGACACCGGATGACGATGACACCGGTGATCTAAGCTTTGGCGATCTCTCCCTCCGGGAGGCGATCAATAATGCACGCGATTTTTCAACTATCGATTTTGATCCTTCGCTTTATTTTGGCGGACCCACCACCATCGATATGAACAGTGGGTTGGGAAGAATGGATATTCAAAGCGACCAACTTGCAATCCAAGGTCCTGGAGCGAGTATCCTGGCAGTGGATGGCCTCGACCTTTCGGGTATCTTCTCAGTTCCGTTTGGATTTACGGTGCATTTCTTCGATCTTACCTTGACCAGCGGAAAGGACGCGACGGGCGGCGCGATCAGCAACCTCAGAACACTGTTCATGACCCGATGCGACCTCATCAACAACGAGGCGACCGATTCCGAAGGAGGTGCGATCGAGAGTTTTGGAAGCGTTGACGCGACGGAATGTGACTTCGTCAACAATACCGCCAAACAGGGAGGAGCGATTCTTAACGCATCCGCTTTCACCTTGTCGTTAACGGACTGCACTCTTAGCGGCAACACGGCGGATGAGGGAGGAGCCATTTATAATTCCTTAGGCACCATGAACATGACCGGCTGCACGCTGTCGGGCAATACTGCTTCTTTGCAAGGAGGAGGCATTTTCAACGATTCGAGTGATTCGGAGATCGTGAACAGTACAATTAGTGGAAACGAGGCTCTCGACGGAAGCGGAGGGGGCATTTACAGTGATGGTAGCTTTTCCGATTCAAGTATGATACTGACCAACAGCACCGTAGCGGACAACAGAGCGCTAGATGGAGGCGGAGGCGTCTACAATATCGCGAGCGGTGTCCTCACAAACGCCGACTTGACGCTGAATAATACGATTGTCGGCGATAACAGTAGTACTAACACTGACGAAGAGGATGTGGACAATCTGGATGGCGCGGTAGTCGCCTTCAACAGCTTGATCGAATTTGCCGGAACGCATGGATTAGTCAATGGAGTGGATGGCAACATTGTGGGAAGCGATCCATTGCTCGGTCCGTTGGGAAACAACGGAGGTCTGACCGATACGCATTCACTACTTCCCCTCAGTCCCGTGGTCGACTCAGGGGATAACTCGCTCGTCGATCCCGGCACGACTACGGATCAAAGAGGTCCCGGGTTCGATCGGATTGTCGACGGAGACGGCGATTTATCGGCAACCGTCGACATGGGCGCCTTCGAGTCGCCCGAACCGGCCGATCTGGAGTTGACCAAGACGACCACATCCGGCGAATTCGACGCCGGAGGGACATTCGTCTATACGATAACATTGACCAACCAGGGACCGGCCGATACCTCCGGTGTAACCGTGGTCGATTTCTTATCTGGAAACCTGATCTTGACGGACAACAGTCCGAGCCAGGGCACCTACACCGAGGGGACCGGAACCTGGGACGTGGGCGACATGGCCTCCGGAGAGACCGCAGTCCTGACTCTGACGGTCACGGGTATCGATCCGTTCGGAGGATTCCAAGTGGACAATACCGCCGAGGTGACTGCATCCGATACTTTCGACTTCGATTCCACTCCAGGAAACGCGATCGGGGGAGAGGACGACCAAGAGACCGTGGTCCTTTACATTCGGTCCGGGTTGGAGACGTGGCGGCTTGTCTACTTCGATCCGGCGGATCTACAGGACCCGACCAAGGAAGCGACCCTTTGGGGCAACGGGGCCGATCCGGACTTTGAGGGCATTAAAAACCTCTGGGAGTACTTCATGGGATTGAATCCCTTGTTCAATGACGGGGCGGGGCCGGAGGTGTTCAACGCCTTCCTGGTTAACGGTGATTTGGTCGTCTCCTATCGAAAGTCGAATGACACGGCCCTTTACTCCTTCGAAATCGTCGAGTGTACGACCGACCTGGCCGGATTCTCAGGCTGTGGCGGCAGCCCCACCGTCGTTCAGGATAATGGCGACCATTCAATTATCGAAGTGGCGATTCCATTGAGCGGCGAGGAGATCCTGTTGGTTCGACTGCGCATCGTTGAGGGGATTTCCGAACCATAGTGCTCGTGGTATTGCGCTATTGCTCTTCGTCGCGAGCTTTGCCGTGAGCTTTATCGGACTTGCCTCTGGAACTTGGTCGTAAGCATCGTCGTCAGCTTAATCGGGAGGATCGCGATTTGACAATCCCAACTCCGCCAGTATGGACTTTCATGGCGTAATCGATAGAGGATAGCATTGTCGGAAGCGAAGGAGCGTCGCCATTAGGCGGGGCAAGATCCGGCCGTATCTCATATCTGGCCAATGTCTCCGACCCGATCGATTGCGGATTCGCCGCGGACGATGGGAAAAGTGAGGGAGCCGTTTGAAACATCAATAGGTGGCAGCTGTTTCTACATGTGCTACAACGGTGCGGCCGAGATGTTTCCATTTCATTCGATCCGGTTCCTCCTTTTCCCGGACGCGAATTTGTGCGAATTTTTGAAGAGTTCGCGCCTCTTATGTTGGTGTTGCTTGAACATAAACTGAGCTAGGGATGGAAAGAGGAAGGAATTCAGAGGGAGCCAAGAAAAGAAAGATCATCCACTGGAACCCGGACGGTGATTCGAGGCAGGACGCCACCCCCGATAAGAAGCGTAACAGAGGGCCGTTGTTTGCCTTCGTCGGTGTGCTTCTGTTGTTACTCTCCTTGGCGGCGATTTTTGGCGCGCGAAAGTACCTTGGATTGGGAGAAGAGAACCGTGGCCCGGAAATAACTGATACAGAAGGTCTTGATCCTTATTCAGACCTCGATTATGTCAGTCGGGAGCGGGTCTTGAGAACGAGAGCGGCGGTTCGACTGGAGATTTCAGTGATTCGCAAAACCACCGATGACCACCCGAAACTGATTGAGAGTCTGGTCATGATTGAGACGGCTTTTGACGAGGGAAATCGGCGGCTGGCATCGACCGCTTACCGCGAGGCGATGGCCAAATTCGACGAGGTGGAGGAGATGGTGGAGGAGATGAAGGATTTCATCTCCATGAAAGAGAAGGCGAGAGAAGCTTACGATGGGTTTCTTTCTGCGATTGAGAACGATGAGGAATTGAGGACTCATGCACCTTATGAATACGAAAAAGCGGTTGCCTACGGAAACGACGGAACGGTGCGTTTCGAAAATGGGGAATTCGCCGGTGCCGTTCTCGCTTTCAGGAGTGCTCTGAATGCCTTGGTGGAAGTTGAGGATGCGGCTAATCTCTTCATCGCGGATAGTGAGATCCAAGGAAAGATCGCTTTTTCCAGGGGAAACAAGGCGGTGGCAAAACAGATTTTCAGGGAGATTCTCGAACTTCAACCGGACAACGAGCTGGCCAAACGCAATCTGGAACGAGCCCGAACCATCGACATTTTGGTACCGCTCCTTGCCGAGGCCAAAAAACTGGAGAAAGGAGGGGATTTGGAGGAGGCCCTGAATTCCTTTGTAAAAGCTTTCGAAGTCGATGCCAGATCCGCACGTGCGCAGCAGGGCGTGACGCGCCTAAAGAAAAGAATCGAGAAGAATAAGTATGAGAATTTCGTCTCGGTAGCGAAAGCAGCGGAGGAGCAGGAGGATTGGGACACCGCAATCGCCGCTCTGGAAGAGGCGACGGAGGCTTTTCCCGATAAGGAGGAGTTTTCCGAGGGGCTCACGCGTGTTCGGGAACAGGGGCGTTTGGCAAATGTTGAAGACGGAATGAGTAGAGGTTTGTCCTTCGAGAGGAATTACGAATGGACTCAGGCACGCGATGCCTTCATCGAGGTCCTCGATATTGACACAGGAAACGAAGAGGCGACGAAAGGTCTCCTTCGTACGGGCAACCTTATTCGAGTTCTATTGCGCTATGACAAGCTCCTGGAACAGGCTCAGGAACTGGCCAACCGGGGAGAGTTTCAGAAGGCGATTCGGGTCTTCAACGAAGGAATGTCGATCAAACCCTCCTACCTCGCTCTCGAGGAGAATAGCAGGAATCTGCAGAATATGTTGCGTAAGCAGTCGAAGCCGGTCTCGGTCAATTTTGTCTCGGACGGCAAGACTTGGGTCTCTATCGCCGGTTTCGAGATGTTGGGAAAATTTGAAAATCGGACGGCGCGCATATACCCGGGGAATTACCGAGTGCGGGGTAGACGAAAGGGTTATCGTGATGTAGTGTTGGAGGTCAGGGTCCGTAATGGGCGCGATCTTGGCTTGGTAAAGGTTATCTGCTATCAGCGGTCTTGAGAGAGAAGAGTCATTGAAACTAACTGTGAGGAAAAAGGTAGGATGAAAATAACACACGGAATTTGCCGAGCCGCTGGGATATTTTCCGGGGCACTGCTGCTCATGGGTAGCGCGGTCCAACTTGGAGCGGTTCCCGATCCCGAAATTTTCGACGGCTCCGGGTATGGAGAGGAGAGCACAAAGCGCTACTCCATTCAGAAGGTACTCGATATGATAAAGGTCAACGCTCCGATACCAAAAATGCCTCGCTCTGGCGGCAAACAGTCGGGTCAGCAGGGACCTTACGCTCAAAAGGGTGGCACTGGCCAGGGGGGGCTCGGCCAGGAACAAGGCGCGGGAACCGGCAGGCAAGGTGATCCGAATGAGGTGGGCATGGGCTCGAAGCAAGAGGAGATCGATCCCAACGCCCATGGGGAAGCCATTGGTGGAGAGCTTTCCGAAGTTGATCAGAAAGCGCTGGAAGCGGCCCAGAATGCCAGTAACCAAAGCTCGCGGAGCCAACAAAGCCGGCAGGGTCAGCAGGGCCAACAAGGCCGACAGGGTGAGATGAAAGGGATGGCCGGAATGCAGGGCGCCAACAGCGTCACGCTTGGTTCAAAAGAGGAGATGATCGATGTGGCGCAGCAAGCGGGTAGCCAGGAAGGTATTGATGAAGGCGCTGATGAAGGGGCGGTTGGTAGCGACGAGATGCTGGACAGCAAGGGCCCGGAGATGCGTGGCAAAAACAAGGGGCGGTCTGTCGGAGTCGAAACCGGGCAGTCAATTCCAACTGATTTGTAAGATTGAGAGGAACCAGCATGAAAATTTCAACCAAACACTTTCGGTTCATTATCAGCTTATTCCTAATTTCCGGAATACCGGCGTTAGTTGTCGGTAGATCGGTTATCCTGCCGGTCGAAGCAATCGAAGACTCCGCCTCCATGAGGGCTGAGGAATTTGAGGAAGCCTACCCGGGAATCGATGTCACCGGCTACATTCCTGATGAAGAGGGATACTATATCAAATACACTCATGAGAATCTGAGCTACTATTTCGGACCCGTCGATACATATATTGAGGCGGTACTGTGGAAGGATAAGCTCGAAGCAGTGGTCGACGATGTGATTTCTGTGCGCCTAACCCTGCAAAACAGCGAACTGTCCATCTATCATTTCGATCATGAGATGTTACAGGCGGCCCAAGCTGAAATGGAGAGAAGACAGCAACAGGGCGGAGGGGGCGACCAAGGCGGCCCCGTCATGGTCAAGGGAACTACCGGCGCTTCCTCTCAAGGACAAAGTGCTGAGCAAGGGGGCGCCAAACAAGGTTCCCTCGAACAGGAAGGTCTTTTCGGTCAGCAGGGTTCATCCGGCCAGTCCAACGGCCAGTCGCAAGGGCAGGCCATCGGTGGTAGCGGTCAGGAAGTAATCATCGTCGAGGAGAATTCCGGTCAACAGCAGGGAGGAGAGTCAGGACTTTTTGGTAAGACCGCCGAGGAGATGGGTCAGATGGCGGATCAGCAAGGTCAACAGGGCGGGCAACAAGGCCAGCAAGGCATGCAAAAGGGCCAGCAGGGTCAGCAAGGTCAGCAAGGCCAGCAGGGTCAACAGACGATGACAGGGCGGCAGCAGAGTCAATCGGGCCAGCAGGGTCGGCCAAGAATCCAGTTCGGCCAGCGAAGCCCCCAATCTTCAAGCAGCCAGAGCAGCCGAAATAGTCGGAGCAGTCAAAGCAGCAGCAGTCAGAGCAGCAGTAGCTCGAGCAGTGGTTCCCCTTCCTCCGGGCAACCTTCGAGGAGAAGCCCGAACTGGTGGGAGATGATCCGGTCGATCTTTGGGCGATAGAAGCCCGGTTTTAGTTGCCCGCAGTCTCGCGACCACCGGACGAAGCGCTCCATTTGGTTGTACGGGTTCCGAATATCCGTGGCGAAAGCGGGCTAATTCGTCCCAATAAACGCCCCGCCGTGGATGTAGGTTAATTCGCGCATGAGATTGGCGAACTTCAATCCGGTGCGGGTAAAGTGTCTTTCGTATTTTATGACTTGGGGAAACCCTACCGCATTGATGGTAACAGGACGATTACCTTCATCGTCAGCCGGATTTAGCTGCTCTATACGATTGAGGACCTTTTCCGCGGTCTGGGTGAACTCGTCGCCGAAGACGTAGATCCCGACCTTCTTCTTCGGATCTTGTTCACCCTTTTCCTTGGAGAAGCGGATCGCGCGCATGACACCGGGGACCGGATTACTCTGGCTGTGATGGTCGTAGCTTCTGATCGCCCGCTTCATGCCTTCGCGAGTTCCGGCGCCGTCTGGGAGCCATTGTCCGCGGCTTGTTCGTACGATGAAGTTGCCATCGGCATCCATAACTTGAATGGCGTCTACAATTGGATAAACGTCGAGGGTCTCCTCGAATTTTTTCACGATGTACTCCCAAATTCGGCCCGTATTCGGATCCCTCATGCTTCCGGAGGTGTCTATGATGAAGATCAAGTGATTGCTCGCCACCGGTACTCCAATTGGGAGGTCCGACTCGTTTTGGGGAATATCGATTTCTCTTTCTCTGGCGTCGATTATCTTCTCCATATCGTCGACATCCACGACAAGCTTCTCTTTGCCGAATTCAGCCTCCTTGATCCTATTGACGATTTTTTCCAGATCGGTTTGCATCGACTCGACCTTCTCAATCTTGTCCTTCTCTGTTTCCGTTTCCTCCTGAATCATCTTGATGAACTCCATGTTCTTGTTCCTGACATCGTCAAGTTCCAGGAGCCGTTCCTGGTAGAGCAGCTCCAGAGTTTCGCGGATGCCGATGATGTCAAGGCGCTCTGATCCGAGGGAAATGACAAATAGAAGAATCACGGCTCCGAACCCGCAGCTGATGCAGTCAAGGAAGGATAGACTGAAATCCGAGCGATCCTTATTTGACTTTCGATTTTTCATATGGCGGGCCAATCGCGGGCGGGACAGATGAAAGAGCCGTCCGACTCCGTGGCCATGAGCCAGAACATGGAGGCGGCGGCGGGATCGCCGGCCCAGGGGAAAAGGATAATGTTGATGGGGACACCTCGGGGCATGGCGCGTTTGGCGGCATTGAACATTCGAATACGAGTCTGGGCGTCAACAATCGGTCCTGCTTTGACCGATTCTCCCTGGGTGGGCAATCCATCCACGAATAGGATGATATTATCGGGCAGCGGATCCAGATTTCCAATCACGTAGAACGCCTTCTCAAGGTTGGCGGACCCCTGTGGTGTCTTCTCCCGAAGCCGTTTGATCGTCTCGGCGGTCAATTTTCGGTCGTTCATATCCAACCATTCAAAAGCGCGGGTCGGGTAGATGGAGTCGATTTCCCTGTCAAAGAAGTAGATCTGATATCGGCTAGGGGGTTTGAGAGAGGTAAAGAGCCATTCGACCGCCCGCATTGTCCTCTGCCATTTCGGAGCTTCCCGTTTTTCACCTTCGCTGCCGGTAGAGCGCTCGATCGCCAGTTCAGCGTTCTCGTCCAGCATTCCGCCTGAAGCCTCGATAAGAAAGATCACGCGTTCTCCATCGAGCTTGAACTCGGTGAGATACTGGCGGCGAACCGGATTCGGTACTGGTATTGGAACTTCCTTCTCAACAGTCGGCAATTTGTCGAGTTCTGCCAGGAGTTTCTCTCGAAGATCCTCCATCTCCGCCAGGCGTTTGAGGAGCAGACTGAGCTCCAGCTTTTTGTCGTCGACCTTAGTTTCGACCTCGAGCTCGTCAACCTTCAGAACCTTGAGGCGTTCACGGATCGCTTTAATCTCCGAAGACAGTCTGAGCACGTCCTGCTCTTCGTCCTTTATGTTTCGGCGAAGAGCGCCTAGGTCGACCTCCCGGTCCGAAAGCTGCTGATTGAAACCTTCGGACTTTTTGCCACTGGTGAGGACAAAGAGGAGGATAATGGCACCGAATCCACAACTGATGCAGTCGAGAAAGGAGATACTGAAGCTTGCAACTCCGCGCTGTTTCTTCATTGCTCGAAAAAGCGGATGAGGTAGAGCTCGATTCTTTCCACTCCGTTCCCTAACGACAATACATCGCCCGCCTTGAGCGTTTCATGCTCGCCTACCGGGCGTGAATTGAGTAGTGTGTCATAGCCTCCATTGCTGACCAAAGTCTTTCCGCTCTCTCCGACTGATATTTTGCAGTGTTCCGCCCCGAGTCCTTGAATCGAATTTGGAATCCGCAGACCGAGCCCATTCTCCTGAGTTTCGGTGCCAATTACGAACTCGGCGCCCTCGATTGGATAACCGATCCCCTCCATCACAATGTGGGAAGGTTCTTTATTCGCCATCGCGGAATCTCGACTCCCAACTGGTCCGCCGGGAGCAGCGCCGTGGGATGCCTGGGAATCAGCTGACTCGGAGGAAACCTGGCTGTGGCTGGGGGAATATTCCGGTAGGTCCAAACCGGCATCAGCCAGGTTGACGTTTGTAGTTATGGGAGTCTCCTCCAAATCGGCAACCACTTCCCTTGTCAAACCGTAGCGCGCCGCCGTCAGCGCCGAGGCTCCCTGGGGCAGAGGCACAATCAGCTCACCTTTCCATGAGCGAAGTTTCTCCTTCAAACCGGGAACGCGTATTGCCCGCTCCGTCATGAAGATGCGAGCCGGACATTCTCCTTCGGTTGCGGCCACCTCGTCATAGATCCTCTTAACAAAATGAAGATTCGACTCGTTGAGAACGTTGAGGTGATGGTTGATATCCTCTTGGGTAACGACCATCTTTCGTGCGCGCCGTACGCCCCCCATCTCGATCGATACTTCATCTTGTTCGGTCAATTCTTCCAGGGTCCTCTTCAGATGTGTAAAAAAGACCTGCTCGGTCTTGGCGTTGTGTGTGACATCGTAGGCCGTTTGACTGAGAAAGCGGTTTGCCAGCTTTGGAAATAGCTCGGAGTAGACCTGCGCGTAACCCACTCGCGAGCGATGGAGGCCGGCGCGGGAAAATGTCGCTCCGGTCCGAAGAACGGTGACGAAAGTCGAATGGAGGTGAACGTCTACATGCAGAGCGATGGAGGGTTCAGGCGCAACCGAGCGGGACTCGGCAGCGGCGGAAAAGACTCCCAGGTCGACCAATTCAACGAGTCGCATATCGAGCTCCTGCACCATGCCGAGGATGAGGCCGATTTTTTCCTCATCGCCGTTCTCGCCGCTGAAATACTTCCCCGGTAGGACCAGCAGAATCTTGTCAACCGGACCACCGACCTGAAGTCTTTTCCAAATGAAACTCAGGTGGCGAAAGGCGAGTTCGGAGTAGGGCGGCGGATCGCCTGGAGTGTCGAGCTCCGAGGGTCGCAGGGCGAGTTGATCCCAACAGCAGTCGGAAACATATCGGGGAAAGACTCGCTGAAGAACTTCAGCCTCCCTTCCGGTCTTGAATTCGGAACCATCAAAGTAGACATGTCCGGGGCTGGAAAAGCCCTCCTTTTCCAGGGGGAAGATCCGAGTCTCCCCGTCCTCCGCCTCAGCCGCGAGAATGCCTTCGTCACAGATCTCTAAACCGATTGTCCTCACCTTTTCTCCTTCCGGGTATTCCAATCTAAGTACTCGAGTACTGAGTTAGGGAAAGTTCGCTCTCTTCTTTATAGGGAATCTTCATCAGCGCGACGAGCTTGTCTCGACAATACTCCTGTACATCGAAGATGAGATTCTCCTGGCGCGTCTGGAGATAGTGTACATAAACCATAAGAACAATGCTGAGGATCAGCGCAACGAAGGTCGAATTGAAGGCGAGGCCGAGGTTCTCAGTGACTCCTTGGATGTCTCCCCTGATCGCTTTTTCGGCGTTGGTGAGAGCCTGAGCGATACCGCGCACGGTTCCGATGAAACCAACCATGGGTAGGAAGGCGATGATCAGTCGGGGAAGAGAGAGTTCCGAGTCCATGCGCTCCGCCTCCGAATCCGATATTTCCCGAACCGATTGGGAGACATCCTGAATCGAGTGCGTCGAATGAAACCGGTGAAGAGCGGTGAGAAAGATCTTTGGAAGGATCTGCTCCTGCAGATCCGGGTCACGTTGGAATCGGGAGTCGAGGTGTTTCGCATGGCTGAGAGCCTCTTCGGGAATGATACGTTCTCCCTCCTCCACTTCGAAAAAGGTCTCACCCATATTCCTCATCGTTCGGTGGACTGCGAGGGCTTTTTCGCTCACCATGATTATGGCCCATAAAAGGAGGGTAAAGCAGATCTGCTGCTCTGGGTTCTTTATGATAATGGATACGCTGCGGGCCGGCACGAATTCTCCTTTTCCCGCGTCTTGGGCCAATAGCACCCGATTTTTATTCTCTATTCTCTCCGCTTGGGGCCGGATTATGAACGAATAGAGGGCCCCTACGAAGATTATGGAGAAAATCAGCCCTCCGTACTTAATGACCATCTCATTCGATAAAATACTGTGCTTTCTACTCCTACCCGTCATATTCTCTCTTGCTCTTCCTCCTTCCAGCGAATCTACCCCACTGCCCACCCGTGAAGATGCAACCCTCTACCGCAGCCGGAAATACTCCCCCATAAGAAATACTTGAGGCCGGTTTTATTTCGTCCTCTTCCCTCCCTCGGAATCTGTCGGATTTTGCACTTTGCAACAGACCTGACGGTCCGATCGGAAGTTGACGGTCGAAAATCGCGACCAAGTTCATTCCGACAGATTCCTTTCCAGAGCCATATAGGTCGGCCTTTCACCTTATCATGGACCTTTGAATATCGGGAACAAGCCCTTTTTCATAACACCTGTGCAGCTACCCGTTTCAGGCTTGCCATACCCTTTGCGAAAGAGTAAATTGGGGAATTCTTTGAGTAGGGGGTTTCCAATTTTGCCGGTGGGGTTGGAAAAGTAGAAAACCCATGTATTTTGTTGGAATAAAAGGCGATTTTCGAATTCCTTACCTTTAGTTCGTTTTTCAGGTATCAAAGCAGACAATTAGGATCTATGAAGAGGGAATTCTCATGCAAGAAAGGGGTGGTGGCGTGCCTCCTGATCACTCCCATCCTATTACAAAGCGGATGTCAGACCAGTTCTCATACCTCTAAGGGTATGACGACAGGCGCCGCCGGCGGAGCTCTAGCCGGAGCCGTGATTGGTCATCAAAGTGGACAGACGGCGGAGGGCGCGGCCATCGGCGCAGGAGCCGGCATACTCATTGGGGGCATCTACGGCGCAATGAAGGATTCCAAGGAAAGGAAGCAACAGGAAGAGATTGCCCAGGAGCGCGCCCACCAACAGGAGTTGGCCAAGATGCGTGAGATCGAGGCTCGAGACCGTGCCCGCCGGGAAGAGGAATTGGCTATCGCTGAAGGTTTGAGGATCACCCCGAAGGAGATCGAAGAGGCGGAAATGCGAAAAAAGCAGACCGAGGCCGAATTGAAAAAGCTGAAAGACGAGATCGCGGCCGCGAGAAACCGTCAGAAATCTCTTGAAGATGCGAACCGAAAAGCGCTTGAGAACGAAGAGGAGATCAAGCGTCTCGAAGAACAACTGAGACAATTAAAAGAAGAGGCAGGGAAGTATTGACGGGTTGGCAATGTTGCTCTAATATAGAGAAAAGACTATCGCAAAAATAGAGTTAATTGATCAAAGAGAGTAGGAATTGGAGGTAGAAAATGCCCGGATTTAGAGTTTTGAAAGTGTTAGCAGCGGCGGCGGTGATTGCGCTCTTCCTTGGAGGATGCGCCTCTCCTTATACATTCAAGGTTGACGCCATCAACAATCCCGATGTGGAAGGGCACAAATCCTTTAAGATGGTTAGCTCAAATGCGGAGGTTGACGAGCACGATCTTCAGTATAAGGAGGTTTCGGACTATCTTAAGACGACCCTTTCGGCGCAAGGTCTTTACGAGGCGCCAGATGCGGAGAGTGCAGACATGATTGTCGACATCTCCTACGGAGTGGGCGAGCCGCAGATCGATTTTAAGACCTACACAACTCCGGTTTATGCGGTGCGATCAGCGGGCAGTCGAGTTGTTTCCATCCCGGTGGTGGACAATAAAGGTGCCGTTATCGGCTACAGAACGGCGACAATTTATGATCCGCCCCGCCGGGAAGTGGTGGATTTCGAGGAGAAGACGGTGCCCGTTACGACCTATGAGAAATACCTCAGAGTAACGGCTCGGGACAATCAGAACTTGGATGATAGTGAAGCGCCGGCACAGGTATGGAGCATCTATGTAAAGAACAAGGATGAGAGCGATGACCTGCGCAAGTATCTTCCCTTGATGGCGGCTGCGGCGGTTCCCTATGTTGGGGGAAACACCGAGAGCCAGGAGGAGATCAAACTCAAGGAAAGCGATGAGAAAGTTGCATTCGTAAAACGCGGAATGTGAGTTGATCTGAAATTTACTCAACTATTTTTCTACCCAAAAGGTTCGGTGTGAGCGCCGGACCTTTTCGTTTTTTGGACTGATGACGAAGAGCCCTGCGGTCGCTCTGCACGGTTCCTGGAGCTCTCCTATCTCTCCTCAACACCTGGTTGAGGGAAGCATTCGTTTTGGAGACCTCGCGGCCGACGGAGATTGGCTCTATTGGATCGAGAGTCGGCCCGAGGAAGAGGGGAGGTGCGTGATTGTAAGACGCTCTCCTCAGGGTGAGATGGAGGACGTCTTGCCGCAGCCCTACAGTGCTCGGACTCGAGTTCACGAGTATGGTGGAGGTGCGCTTCTGGCGGATCACGGAAGGGTGTTTTTCTCCAATTTCTCCGATCAGCGAATCTACGTCATTGGGACGGAAGGAGATGTTGAACCGATCACCATAGAGGGTGGATTTCGGTATGCCGACTTCGTCTCCGATCCAAAGAGAGACCGGCTGATTGGAGTGAGGGAACGACATCCCGATAATGACGCTGAGGTTGAGAATGAGATCGTCGGTATCGTCCATGATCCCAATCATGAGGATACCATTCTCCTTACGGGGAGCGACTTCTACGCATCTCCTCGCCTCAGCCCGGGAGGAACCCGTCTGGCCTGGGTGAGCTGGCATTATCCGAATATGCCATGGGACGGCACTGAACTTTGGGTGGCCCGGTTGGATTCGGCGGGTTATCCCGAAGAGGGCGTCAAGATCGCTGGAGGAGGGGAAGAATCGATCCAGCAGCCTCTGTGGTCGGAGGATGGGACCCTTTACTTCGTCTCCGATCGAGCTAACTGGTGGAATCTCTACCGATGGAAGAACGGTGCCGTGGAGTCGGTTTGCGAAAAAGAGGCCGAATTCGGAAGACCGCAGTGGGTGCTTGGGTCGACAATCTACGATTTCGTCACTTCCGACACCATTCTCTGTTCCTACACGGTAGGAGGAGTATGGTTCTTGGGGAAACTGGAGAGGGAGGATCCACATCTCGAGGTATTGAATGTCCCGTTCACGGATTTCGACTCGATTCGAGTGGCGGGGAAAAAAGCCTACTGTTTGGCCGGGTCGCCTGAGGAACCCACTTCGCTGATCGAAATCGATCCTGCTGTGAACAGCTTCTCGATTCTGAGACCTTCGACACCAATTCAAGCAATGGCCGGTTTCACCTCTCTGCCGGAAACTTTCGAGTTTTCAACGGGTGACAATCGGGTGGCCTACGGTCTATTTTATCCGCCTTCAAACGAGGGATTCGAGGGTCCGGCCGGAACCTTGCCTCCGCTCATTGTGATGATACATGGTGGTCCGACCTCGGCGACGGATTCGGTTTTCTCCCTCAGTGTTCAGTTTTGGACCAGTCGCGGTTTCGCCGTCTTCGATATCAACTACCGAGGGAGCAGTGGTTACGGCAGAGAATACCGCAATCTCCTCAATCGGAATTGGGGGATCGCGGATGTCGAAGACTGCGTAATGGGGGCGAGATTTCTCGTCGACAGGGGGAAAGTTGACGGCGACAAGCTCATAATAAGAGGTGGGAGCGCAGGCGGATTCACGACTCTTGCCGCCCTTACTTTTCACGATGTCTTCCGGGCCGGAGCCAGCTATTACGGTGTCAGCGATCTCGAAGTTCTGGCCAAGGACACACACAAATTTGAATCGCGCTACTTGGACAGGTTAATCGGACCCTATCCGGAAAGCCGCGACATCTATATCGAGCGATCCCCACTCCATAGTCTACACAGAGTTTCTGCCCCCATCATCTTCCTCCAGGGCCTTGAGGACCGAATTGTACCGCCAAGTCAGGCTGAAATGATGGTCGAAGCTCTGAAGGAAATGGGAGTGCCGGTTGCCTATGTTCCCTTCGCAGGAGAGCAGCACGGATTCAGAAAGGGTGAGAATATCATTCGAGCGCATGAAGCGGAGCTCTTCTTCTATAGCCGGATATTTGCAATTCCGATCGCCGATGATGCTGAGCCGATCGAGATTTTCAATTTCGTTCCCACTCCGTGTGAATGAGGTCCCCGTAGGTGCTTACCGTGGTGTCGGCGATCGGCGCCCCCGGCCTCATTTGCCCTGAGCGGAAACGTGTCTAATTTTCTCGCCATCCTGGAAGAGGTTCGCTTAGGGTGGCGCTCGTTTTTTGATTCCGCCGGTGAGTTCCATGCTGTCAGTTGTGGGCGAGCAGATTGCCTCGATCTCAAGACGAGCGGAAGGATGACATAAACGTTAAGTGGGGATTTGAAATGAAACTGGGTTTGCCTATACTGGGTACAGTCTATCGAGAACGTGGTCAACCGGCGGCGAGAGTTAGATGCTCGCCTCTTCGTTTGCTGGCAGCGGTCGCGGTGTCGCAACTGTCTTTTCTTTCGATATGCGACGCGAATGGGGAGGACGAGTCATTAACCGGAGAGCAGATCATCACAAACTACATCGATGCTCAAAAAGTTGATTCGGAATTGGCCTTTGTCAAAATGACACACGTTCTCCCGGGTCCCAGGGTCAACGAATACCGCTTGCTCGCTGTCTATCGTGGAAACAAAGAAGGTGGGCGAGCCTACTTCATCAGGATGATTCGCCCTAAGGATGTTGAAGGTGTTAGCCTCCTCACGGTCGAAGACCCAGAGAAAAGGGTGAAGCAGTACATTTATCTACCTATGGTAGAGGCTGTCCCAAATCCGAGAGGATTTGGGTGGAAGCCTGATACCGATATCAATCTTCGTCACGTTATGTAGACCACGACATGCCTTCCGTCCTCGGTAGCTTACCTTTTATCCGTTATGCACCTTTCCAGCACCCTTCCTCTCGCTTTGAGTCGATAGTTCTCCCAAGGAAGCGCCTCTGACTCGATTCTTGGATCCCTATGCCGCCTGCGTTGCCTCTTTCTCATGTTCTTGCGCAAGTCTCTGCGCGATTTTCCATAGATTGTGGGACAGAACCGACCAGGCCACGCTAAGGTTACGGTTGTCAAAGCCTTTGCTGCGTATCTTGCCCCCGTGCCATCGGTTCTTGAGCACTCCGATCCGGCCTTCGGTGCTCCCTCGTCGTCGCTGCAACCGGACAAAGCGCGGCTCCTCCATCCGCTCCTTGAGCTCTTGTGGATTGCGGGGCGTAAGGGCGTCAAAAATCCCCTCTGCCTGGAGCCGCTTGCTGGCCGCCTTCGAGGCATAGCCCCGATCCCCACTGATCGCTTCGATCTTCTCCTCTAAAGCGAAGCCCTTTTGCCTCTCCAGACTTTCCCAAAGCTGCTTCAATTCGCTCGGGGCCTGCCCCCCATACAGTTTCCAGTCCAACAGATATCCCTCTGCGCTCTCGCATAAATAAAGGGTGTTGCCAAACTCCACCTCCCGATCTGCCTTGCCTCGCACGATGACGTCAATCTCAGGTTCGTAGGCGCTCAGGATCTTCTCCTCATTCTTCACCTGCCGCCCCCCTATGATCCGTTCGTGCGCCTGTTTCATGACCTGCGGTATCTGCTCTAACATACCATCCATTCGCTCGATGATTCGGCTCGCCTTCTTCTCGGTGTAATCGCTTTGCATCCACATAGCTTCCAATAAGTCACGGTGGCGAAGGGCATGGCCCTCAATCTTCTTGAGCAATAGCTTCATCCGCCGCAGGATCCCTTTACGCGCTTTGCCCACCTCCCGGCGCCGACGCGCATGCGTCATCTCCAGGCACCGTTTGTTCATCTCCCGAGCCAATCCCTTTGCTCCCTGGGGCATGCGCTGTTTCATTCCCGCCTGCCGAATCAGACTGATCGCCTTGAGCAGCGTTGCTCCCACATCCTTGAGCAAGACCCAGTCCACGGGCCAGTGGATGTTCGCTTCCAGGCAAGTGGCGTCGATCAGGCATTCCCTCGTATCGATCGGCTTCTCTAATCCTGCCTCACCACAATGTTCAGCATTGCCCACCACCTCGGTCATCCTTGCATGCAGCTGTCTCAGATACGCTTCGTCGAAGAATTTCGAATCCCGTTCCAGACTGCTCTTCGATATTTTCCGGATCCCGTCTACCTCACGCACCCGGCAAAAATTAGCCAGAAGCTCACTGCGTCCCAACTCCTGCGACAGACAACGAAAGGATATCCCTCCGAGTAAATGACGCACCACCTCCACCCGCAGCGCTTTTATCGCTCTTAGAGCGCGTCGCTCCCGATCCTTCCCTCCCGCTTCATCCCATCCTTCCAAGGCTTTTACGATCGCCTCCCTTTCCAGCGAGGAGTCGATCAAAACCCGGTCAATCCGCTCCATTGTTTCCAGAAACACGGTGTAGTCTTTGCATCGAATGACTGGAGTTAGGGCTGGACGCAGGAAGCTTTGCACGGCAATATTTTTCATGAGAAGGGCGTGCTGTGTATTTGACTAACGCAAGCATAAGCGCCCTTTTTCGCCGGATCGAGCTTTTTGCAGCTCCATCCGGCCTTTTTTTTGCCCATAACTCATTAAAAATCAATTGTTTCCACCACTGGGACGGGCTCTATGGTAGGTAAAGCGCGGGAGCTCAGCGACGATAACAAAACGACGCCCTTTCTCGGTACCGATTATACCTTTGAGGACCTGCTGCAGGAAGTGCCGGAGCACTTTCGGTATAAGCGAGGGGCCGACGGCGTTGTCGGAGGTGTCGAATGTTATGTGGTGCGGGCTCATTCCAAACGGGAAGAGAGTGGGAGCGGTTACGCCTATCGCGATCTATTCATCGCCAAGGCCAAATCCCGCGTTCTGAAAGTGGATTTTTACGGAGATGGAGATGAGAAAATCAAGACCTTCACTGCCTACGAATACGAGTCTCCCGATATTAAGGGGAAGACCGTGCGACCCCGTCGCGCTGTTATGCATAACGATGGGGCGAAAACATCGACCATCTTTACCGTCATCGAAGGTCGAATAAACGAGGAGATCGATCCCTCAATCGTCACGCCGGAGGGAATCGAAAGCTGGACGGAGGAGGAGGTGGACGAGTTCATCTTTGACTACGGATTCGAAGTGTTCGCCGACGCCGAGGAATGATCGGGGCGCTACTCTATACGTAACTTCGAAGATCAATTTGAAAACGCGCGGTAATCGGATTTTGCCATCTCTTCAATGTGGCGACTACTACTCTATGGCTACCAGCACGGCTACAGTGTTGTCGGCCTGACTCTGCTATTCACGGGCCTCTCTCTGGTCTGGGCGCGTGAAGTTCGATTCGATGTTTCAACGGACAGTCTGATCGATCCTCAGAGCCCTCTTTTGAAGGAGTATGAGGAGAGTCGAGAGACATTCGGTTCGGATCGAATGGCTGCGATATTCGCTGCCGATCCTGATCTCTTCCAGCAGGATCGTCTGGAGAAGCTGAAGGAGCTGAGCGAAACGCTTTCGAAGCTACCTTTCGCGCAGCGGGTCGATAGCCTCTTCACCCTCCCTGATATCCGCGATGTTAACGGCATTCTGGAGACAGCCCCTCTGCTGAGGAAAATACCGTCCGAGCCGGAAGCGCTGAATAAAAGAAAAGAGCAGGCGACGGAAAATCCGCTACTGCGCAGGAATATTATCTCGGAAGATGGGACCGCCACACTATTGACGGTTTTTCTCGAACCCGACAGCAAAACCGAATTCAGCTCTCGGGAGATCTACGGTCAGATCGAGAGTTTGCTCGTGCCCTACCAGGGTGGGTTTGAGGAGATCTTTCAGGTTGGTGGACCGGCGCTGGAGTCATGGATGACCGACTATATCTGGCGCGACCAGATAAGGATTCTTCCCATTTCGGCGATCATTCTTGCCTTGCTTCTCAGTATCAATCTGCGCAGCGCAATCTTGGGTCTTTTGCCGGTGGTCAATGCCGCTATCGCTTCGGCGTGGTTTCTGGCGGCGATGGCCGTTCTCGATATACCGATTAACTTCCTCAACTACATTATTCCTATTCTTATACTCGTAATTGGGGCGACGGAAGACGTCCACGTTCTACATGATTACCGAGAGAATCTACGGATTACGCGCAGTGGACTACGGGCGATAAAGAGAACCAGTCGTCATATATCTCTGGCTCTTCTCTTGACCGCTCTTACCACTCTGCTCGGATTCGCCTCAACAACCCTCAGCGATCTTCCGATATTGAGGCAGTTTGGCATCTCCTCCGTAATCGGACTGACCGTTCGCTTTGTCATCACTATCTTCTTCCTCCCTGCTTGCCTGAGGGTTCTCAGCATATGGAAGGTGACGCCTAGGGCAAGGAGAGGGTTCGGGTGGCGTTTGTCTCGCGGCATGAGCTCCTACATTGTCAGCCGCCTGGTCCCCAAGGCGGTGCCGATCGTTGGTGTACTTGCTTTGCTCACGGGGATAGCGCTCTTCTTTGCGGCTCGAATCCAATTGAGCAACGACTTTCTTTCATTTCTGGATCCTGAATCTGAAGTGGTTCGAAAAATTGACCGGGTGAGTGAAGATCTGGTGGGAACGAAAGTCATCTACCTCACCGTTCATGGCAGCCCGAACGACTTCCAACAGCCGGGAGCCCTGCGCGAATTGGAAGCGATCGGAGACTATGTCAGAGAATTCCCGGAGGTGGACAGTGTGATTTCATTCGCCGATATCGTATCCCGCATCCATGAGCAGATCATGGAAGGGGATCCCGATGACTACAGGATTCCTGATTCAGCCGCCGCCGTTCGGCAACTACTGCTCGTCTTTTCCAGTCCGCAGGATTTTGCGTCTTACAAAAATCTCGATTATTCGAAAGCCAATATCGTCATCCGGAGCAGTTTCAGCGACAGCGCCCAACTCAACCGGTTTGTCGAGGAGGTGAGGGCTTCAATCGACTCGGGGCGCTTCGGCAGTTTCAGATATTCATTGACCGGTCAATCCGTCCTCGTTGCCGGCGGGGTTGATTCGATCACGGAAGCGCAGCTTCTCTCCTTGGGGACGATGTCCTTCCTTCTCTTTGTTGTGATCTCCGGTCTCTTTCTTTCCCTTCGATGTGGGGCTCTTACCGTCATTTGTAATCTGTTCTCTATCGTTATGATATTCGGTATCATGGGGTTGTTTGGGATTTCTCTCAATGTAGGCACCTGTATGGTTGCGGCAATCACGTTGGGATTGGCGATCGACGATACCCTCCATGTTCTGGTTCGTTTCAATCAGAAGGTGAAATCGTTTAGGAAGGAACGGAGGGGAATCGAGGCCGCTCTACGGGCCGAAGTGAATCCCATTCTTGCCACTTCGATTGCCCTTGCCGGTGGGTTCTCTGTTCTCTCCTTTTCCAGCTTCGGACCGGTTCGAGAATTTGGGATTTTGAGCGCGGGAGTCGTCATTATCGCCCTCTTCTCGGACCTCGTGGTCACTCCGATGTTCTTCGCCCGGACTCGAATCGTCACCCTTTGGGATATTCTCGGGATGCGGTTGAGACGCGCTCTTCTGGCCAATTCGCCTTTTTTTGACGGGCTTTCCCCGTGGCAGGCAAAAAAGCTGATTCTGGCGTCCAATGTGGAGGAATACAGCGAGGGTACCACCGTATTACAGAGGGGAGATGTGGGAGATAAGATGTACGTCGTTCTTTCCGGAAATCTCGAGGTGACGATTCCGCGGGGAGAGGAGAAGCTGTCCATAGCCAAACTCGGGCTCGGTGAGGTCTTTGGCGAGATGGGGTTTGTGTCGAAGATTCGACGGACCGCAGATATCACCGCCTTGTCGAAAACGAGCCTGCTCGCCCTCGATGCCAGGGTGAAAGTTTTCTGGGGAGGAAGTGGCTGATAGGCAAAAAGATAAAAAAAGAGCTAGACAAACCCGAGGGAATCAGTCATGCCAAGATGGTATGAAAGACAAAAAATCTTACCATCTGACTCCTTCGATAGATCGTCTAACTCTGCGTCTGATCTTGCCCGAAGAGCAGGAGCGATTCAATGATCTTTTGATCCAACATCATTATTTGCACAGTGCGGGGAGCGCGGGAGAGACCCTGCGCTATGTGGCTTTGATCGACGGGCAATGGGTGTGTCTTTTGCTGTGGGGAGCGGCTAGCTACCGGCTGAAGGATCGAGACGGCGGATCGGCTGGGATGGGGCGCGACGGCATGCGCGCTTGAAACTGGTGGTGCAGAACCGGCGTTTTCTCATTCTGCCCGGGCTCAAGCTGGCCAATCTGGCCTCCAAGACGTTGGCGATGTGCCTGAGAGTCTTGGCCGATCACTGGGAGCAGGCCTTTGCCTATCGCCCCTTGGTAGCGGAAACTTTCGTGGACCCACAGATCCACCGAGGCACTTGCTACAAGGCGAGCGGGTGGACTCCTTTGGGCTTGAGCGCGGGATATGGTCGACAGCGGGAAGATTTCTATGAACGCCATGAGCGCCCCAAGCAGATCTGGGTCAAACCCCTGCGGGCTGATGCTCTGCAACTGCTGCGCTCGCCAGGGCCCTTGCCCAAGGCACACCGTGAGGCCCTCAATGCCAACGACAACTCCCATGCGGTCTGCCTCAAAGTGGAACAGATGACAAGCCTCCGGGAACGCTTCCACCAGATCGAAGACTTCCGTCGAAAAGCGGGCCGTCGCTATCGACTCGCCACGGTCTTGAGTATGATTGTGCTCGGCACCCTCTGCGGCAAACACAACCTCAAGGAGATCGTGCGCCTGGCCCATCACCTCAATCAAGCCCAACTGCGCGCCTTACGCTCCTGGAAAAACCCCAAAACAAGCCGTTTTCAGGCCCCCTGCTATGATGTCTTCTACCGGGTGTTGCAAAACGTCGAGGCCGAGCTTTTCGATCAAATCCTCACCCAATTCATAGCCTCGCCCGAGGGCCGTTTGCCCCGCGATATTGCGGTTGACGGTAAGACTCTCAAAGGCACTGACAAAGAACCGGCCAAGGCCTTGCACCTGGTGGCCGCGGTCGATCATCAAAGCGCTCAAACGATTGCCCAAGTCGCTACCGCCGACAAATCCAACGAGATCACCGCCGCCCAAACTCTCCTGCGCAAGATGCCGGCCATGGACGGATCCACCTTCACCTTCGACGCCATGCATAACCAAAAAGAAACGGCCCACATCGTGGTCGAAGAACTCGGTGCTGACTATATCATCCAGATCAAAGACAACCAACCCACCATGCATCAAGACGCAAAGAATCTTTTCGGCCCCTCCCCCTTTTTGTCCACCAAACCGTAGATAAGGACCATGGCCGCCTGGAGATTCGTCAAATAGCAACCCATCCTCTAAGCGCTCCCTCCCTTGGCTTGCCTCATGCTCGTCAGTTCGCCTCTGTCCAACGCACCTTCCATTATCCTAACAAAGCGAAACCTTCCTCGGAACGCTCCTACTATGTCCGATCCCACCGACTTGAGCCCTCCTCAGTTCCTATCGAAAATCCGCAACCACTGGGCCATCGAAAACAAAAACCACTACCCCAGAGATCGCTTCTTCGATGAAGATCGATGTATGATCCGTAACCATAACGCAGCCAGAATCCTGGCTGCTTGCAGGCAACTGGTTCTTAGCCTCAAATCTACCATGGGCTTCGAATCCACCCCTGCCCTCTGTGATCATTTCACCTTCAACCTACACAAGGCCATCAATATCATCACCTAATGTCCCGAGAATCAAAACACCGTACCCTCGATGCTCAGTCATTACATTCGCTCCGGCGCTTCTCTCCCTATCTCTCGTCCCTTCTCTTCCTCAATATCTCAAAGATCTTGAGTGAGCGGCTGGCGGAGAGAAACCGGCAGACCGCAGAACCATTCTAGGATTCTGTCGGACATTGACGTTCGATTGCTTAGCAAGTGACAAAGTTCGTCCGACAGAATCCTAGAATGGTTCTAATCACCAGACAACCGGATGGGTTTTGCCATTGGTAACGTTGACGAGGCCTTGGGGGGCGTGGGGGGAGGGCGCCACCAGGACCCACTTCCATGGTGTGCAAGTGAGGAAAGCGCAGATCATACGACGAGGTAGGCCGGGGCGACCAATCCATTCCATGGAATCGGCGGCAGCGAAGAGGGCGTTGAGATCGCGAGCGACCAGGTTAGGCGGGCGCGCACTCATAAGACCGCCGATTTCAAACTGAACGGTGGCCACGACGGTACCTTCCCTTACCAGGACCCAGCCGCCTCCGAGGTCGGCCAAGGTATTGACCGCCATCGCCATGGCGGCGTCATCATTGCCTATCACCCAGACGTTGTGGAGGTCGTGGGCTACGGAACAGGTGAGGGCGGAGGCCGGGTTGATCGGGCCGACCGACTTCCAGAACATCTTTGAAATGCCTCCCTGGCCTGAATAGCGATCGATGAGGGCGATTTTGGTGATGTCCTTTTCGGCGCTGGGGAAGACTTTTCCCTGTATTACCGGAAGGGTTTCTACCAGGAAGTCCTCTTTGAAGTGGAAGGGCTTCAAAACGGCGGCTTTGGCCTCTTTGGCCTCGTAGGGTGCCTCGATAACAAAGTCATCCGCCGTAAGTTTTCGACCGAAGTTGATTGTATCTCTTGCCCAAGGAGGCCATTCGATCGAAGGCACTTGGAGGAGATATTTGCCATCTTCGGCGGCGAGTTTACCGTCGGAGTATACTTTTGCGATTTCGACATTTCTCGGATCATTGAGAAGGACAACATCGGCGAAGCGTCCGGGAGTGATTGAGCCGACGAGATGGTCGACCCCCGCATGCTTGGCCGGGTAAAGGGTGAGCATGGCGTAGGCGGCCTCAAGAGGAGCCCCTGCGTCCAATGCCAGTTTAAGGTTGTGGTTTGAGGTTCCAAGCTCGAGCGATGCCGCAACATCGCGATCGTCGGTGGTGATGGAAAGATGGGACCAGTCTTTGATCCCTTTTTCCTTGAAAAAGGAGACGATCGACTGAATCACGTCGTAACGGATCTGTAGAAATATCCCGCGATTGACTTTGTTCCACGCCTCCTCTGCCAACCGAACTTCGTGGTCACTTTCGAGGCCTGAGGCGGCGAATGCATTTATTTCGGTGAGTTCGGTGAGTCCGGCCCCGTGGCCCTCGACAACACCTCGCATGTCCATTGCGGCCTGAATCACCTGCCAGAGGCGGTCGGAACCGGGAAGCTCTCGATTCCAGAGCCGGGGCCAGTCCATCACTTCACCGAGGCCGACCACCCTGCGGTCTTGTGACATCGCCTGTCGGACCTCGCTATACCCGTAGTAGCCGCCGCCCGATTCGTAAGGGGTGGGCGGAGTCGCTGAGCCCAACTCCAGGAAGATCTTGAGAGGACTTCCGTATTGACGCGGGGTGAGCCAGAAGTCGGCGTTGTGAGGGCCCGATACATTGGAGAATTCGTGGGAACCCTCGATTGTCCAGGTGTTTCCGAAAGGGATCACGAGAGCCGCTTCGAACTCTGGGGTGA
The DNA here is from genome assembly GCA_965226025.1 of Candidatus Moanibacter sp. GTDB lineage: Bacteria > Verrucomicrobiota > Verrucomicrobiia > Opitutales > UBA2987 > Moanibacter. The sequence continues at coordinate 230,095 of CBDDCD010000003.1, forward strand.
GGTGCGAGCTCTCAATATGTTTGTGGGACTCTCCGAAGCCTGGAACAGCGTAGTATTTGCCTGCCTCAACGGTCTCGATGGAGTCTCCTTTCCATTCTCCACGTGGGCCGATCCAGGCGATTCGCTTCCCTTTTATGACGATGTCCCAGTTCTCCTCCCATGTCAGAGTGTGAACATTGAGGAGAGTGACCCCACTCAATATCAGATCGGCCCTGCTCTTGCCTAAGGCGACCAGCATGAGCTCTTGGCGAGTCTTGATCTCGTCGCTGAATTCGAACTCCTCGTCGCTGTAGGCCGGAATCGGGAGTAGTAAGGAGAGAGTGAGGAGACGAATGACAGTTTTCATTTGGAATTTTGGCTTTGTGCTTCTTGTTGCCCGCTGATCCGGACTGGCCTCGCCGAGGCCTACCAGGATTGCCGGTCTGGGGGAGCCAACAGCTGATAGGACGCCGGAAACCCAGGTCGAGGTAAGGCCGGGGCAGTCCCGTACACGCTAAGCTGATGCGTCATTACTCTATCACTCACCGACGGTATGGTCTCTTGGTAATCGTCCCATCCATCAATCAGGGCATGGACAACCGGACGGGCGACGCGGTAGCACGATTCCTTGGCGGTGATGCCCTTCGCCGGATAGGGTGCGGTAAGACTCCAAGCCGCGGTTTCGCCGGGTGGCTGTGCGGAGTAGTTGCTCCCGGACCGGAGGAAGAGAACACGGTTGAAGTCGACCTTCCCAATCTTCGCCAGACGATGGAGGGCTCGCACAATACCATTATCTTCCATGTTCGTCATGACGTAATTGCCCACGCCGCCGAGCCGATCGACCCGTCCGCCGGGTCGACCCCGGCGATTCCCGAAATGATCCAGTATGACTTTCTCAGGTCGAAACGAGAATCCAGGCCAAGGGCGGTTATGACCATGGCCGAATTGGTCACACCCGGGCCCGTGCATACGCCCATCAAACTTTTCTCATTCATGCGCAAATCGTGGGCTCCAAAGGGAAAGGGGTAGACCTTATCGAGATGCTCCCTCTCCACCCAGAATTGGTATTCTCCAGGAGCATCGCCCGTGTAGTCGCCAATTTCATACAGGGCGACCACGACAACCTTCACGGGGATGGGGCCGGCGCCGGACGAGACTGAGGGGACGGTGGAGACCAGAAGTTGGAGGAGAGGAAGAATGTGGCAGATTGTAACTTTCATTGTTCCATGAGCTTGATTCTGTATCTATATGGTTACAAGGGGATAACTCTTAGTCCGACGTTTCAATCTACTTGCCGATACATAAGCTCACGATTTTCTTTTCGATCATCCTCCCCCTCGTCAGACCGACCATCGGCGCTTTCCTAATGATCACCTTCCTGGCTTCGTGGAATAATTTCACAAACCTCAAGTGATCCTCCAGAGTCCCGAAAAGCTTCCCTTCTCCGTTGCCATCGCCAATCTTAGGGATGTTTTTTCTCAGAATCACGGTGCCCTGGCCGCCGCTACCCTCGTTTCCGTGGCACCGGTCGGAGCCCTCTTTTTCCTTCTGCAGAGGGAGTATCTGGAGCCCGTCCCAGTGGTGGAAACAATTGATTTTTAATGAGTTATGGGCAAAAAAAAGGCCGGATAGAGCTGCAAAAAGCTCGATCCGGCGAAAAAGGGCGCTTATGCTTGCGTTAGTCAAATACAAAGCACGCCCTTCTCATGAAAAATATTGCCGTACAAAGCTTCCTGCGTCCAGCCCTAACTCCAGTCATTCGATGCAAAGACTACACCGTGTTTCTGGAAACAATGGAGCGGATTGACCGGGTTTTGATCGACTCCTCGCTGGAAAGGGAGGCGATCGTAAAAGCCTTGGAAGGATGGGATGAAGCGGGAGGGAAGGATCGGGAGCGACGCGCTCTAAGAGCGATAAAAGCGCTACGGGTGGAGGTGGTGCGTCATTTACTCGGAGGGATATCCTTTCGTTGTCTGTCGCAGGAGTTGGGACGCAGTGAGCTTCTGGCTAATTTTTGCCGGGTGCGTGAGGTAGACGGGATCCGGAAAATATCGAAGAGCAGTCTGGAACGGGATTCGAAATTCTTCGACGAAGCGTATCTGAGACAGCTGCATGCAAGGATGACCGAGGTGGTGGGCAATGCTGAACATTGTGGTGAGGCAGGATTAGAGAAGCCGATCGATACGAGGGAATGCCTGATCGACGCCACTTGCCTGGAAGCGAACATCCACTGGCCCGTGGACTGGGTCTTGCTCAAGGATGTGGGAGCAACGCTGCTCAAGGCGATCAGTCTGATCCGGCAGGCGGGAATGAAACAGCGCATGCCCCAGGGAGCAAAGGGATTGGCTCGGGAGATGAACAAACGGTGCCTGGAGATGACGCATGCGCGTCGGCGCCGGGAGGCGGGCAAAGCGCGTAAAGGGATCCTGCGGCGGATGAAGCTATTGCTCAAGAAGATTGAGGGCCATGCCCTTCGCCACCGTGACTTATTGGAAGCTATGTGGATGCAAAGCGATTACACCGAGAAGAAGGCGAGCCGAATCATCGAGCGAATGGATGGTATGTTAGAGCAGATACCGCAGGTCATGAAACAGGCGCACGAACGGATCATAGGGGGGCGGCAGGTGAAGAATGAGGAGAAGATCCTGAGCGCCTACGAACCTGAGATTGACGTCATCGTGCGAGGCAAGGCAGATCGGGAGGTGGAGTTTGGCAACACCCTTTATTTATGCGAGAGCGCAGAGGGATATCTGTTGGACTGGAAACTGTATGGGGGGCAGGCCCCGAGCGAATTGAAGCAGCTTTGGGAAAGTCTGGAGAGGCAAAAGGGCTTCGCTTTAGAGGAGAAGATCGAAGCGATCAGTGGGGATCGGGGCTATGCCTCGAAGGCGGCCAGCAAGCGGCTCCAGGCAGAGGGGATTTTTGACGCCCTTACGCCCCGCAATCCACAAGAGCTCAAGGAGCGGATGGAGGAGCCGCGCTTTGTCCGGTTGCAGCGACGACGAGGGAGCACCGAAGGCCGGATCGGAGTGCTCAAGAACCGATGGCACGGGGGCAAGATACGCAGCAAAGGCTTTGACAACCGTAACCTTAGCGTGGCCTGGTCGGTTCTGTCCCACAATCTATGGAAAATCGCGCAGAGACTTGCGCAAGAACATGAGAAAGAGGCAACGCAGGCGGCATAGGGATCCAAGAATCGAGTCAGAGGCGCTTCCTTGGGAGAACTATCGACTCAAAGCGAGAGGAAGGGTGCTGGAAAGGTGCATAACGGATAAAAGGTAAGCTACCGAGGACGGAAGGCATGTCGTGGTCTACATAACGTGACGAAGATTGATATCGGTATCAGGCTTCCACCCAAATCCTCTCGGATTTGGGACAGCCTGTAGTGTAGACCTACGCTCTTCCCAGGGCGGGATTTTTTTCGTATAATGGTGGGCCATCATGTTTCTGAGGTGTAATCGTCGGCGCAAAGATGGCAAAGAGCACTACTATTGGAATATCGTTGAGAACAAGCGTGTCAGCGGGGGGCGGGTGGTCCAAAGACAGGTCCTCTACCTTGGAGAGATCAACGATAGCCAACACGAAGCGTGGCGCAAGAGCATCGAGATTTTCGAAGAGGGCAGGGAAAGACCCGAACAGGTGGCGCTGTTTCCGGAAGATCGTGCCCCGCCTGTGGGCGACGAAAGTATTGTTAGAATACGGCTCAAAGATCTCAGGATCGAGAAGCCGCGGCAATGGGGAGGGTGCTGGCTTGGGTGCGTTCTATATGAGCAGTTGGGACTGGGAGAATTCTGGCGGGAGCGTCTCAGACCCTCCCGTCAGGGTACCCGCTGGGCCCATGTGCTGCAGACCCTGGTGGTTTACCGGCTGATGGCACCGGGAAGCGAGTGGCGGCTGCATCGGGAATGGTATGAGCGAAGCGCGATGGGCGATCTGATGGGGGAAGACTTTGGGATCGCCGAGAAGAACACGCTCTATCGCTGCCACGATCGATTGCTCAGGCACAAGAAGGCCCTGTTCAGGCACCTGACCGAGAGGTGGAGCGATCTGTTCAATGCCCGTTACGAGATTTTGCTATACGATCTGACGAGCACCTATTTTGAGTGCGATCCGAACCAGGAGCCGGCGGCCTCGAGCCGACTGCGCAAGTTCGGCTACAGCCGCGATAAGCGACCTGACTGCGTGCAAGTGGTGATCGCCCTGGTGGTGACTTGTGAGGGCTTGCCGATTGCCTATGAGGTACTTCCGGGTAACACGCAGGATAAAACCACCTTAAAAGATTTTCTTTCTCGGGTGGAAGAGAACTACGGTAAGGCGAACCGGGTGTGGGTGATGGATCGGGGCATTCCGACCGAGGAAGTCTTGCAACAGATGCGCCAAAGCGAACCCAGGATCCACTATCTGGTGGGTACCCCGCGCTCCTGGCTGGGTCGCTTCGAGCAGTCGTTGCTGCAGAAGGATTGGAAGCAGTTGCGTCCCGGTATCGAGGTGAAACTCCTCAGCGAGGGAGGTGAAACCTACGTTCTGGCTAAAAGCGACGATCGGGTGCGCAAAGAAAAAAACATGCGCCTGCGTCGTTTACGCCGTCTTATCGAGGCGCTCAAGAAGCTGCGTGAGAGCAAACGGCGCTACCAACGCGATACCATCCTGATCAAACTGGGCGAAGCCAAAAAGGAGGCCGGTCCCCGGATCTTTGGATTACTCGACATCGAGATCGCCCCCAAGGGCGCCCCCACTGAAAAGCCGCCTTTGAGCTTCCGGTTGAACTTAAAAAAATACCGCCAAGCCTATCGCCGCGAAGGCCGCTATCTGTTGCGCAGCACCCTCAGTGCCGAGAACCCCGAGCAACTCTGGCGCCTTTACCTGCAGCTCACTGAGATCGAGCAAGTCTTCAAGGAAATCAAGAACGACCTTTCCATCCGCCCCATCCATCATCAGAGAGATGATCGCATCGAGGCGCACATCTTTATCAGCTTCCTTGCTTACTCTCTGTGGGTCACCCTGAAACGTCGACTCTACCCGATGGCTCCGGGACTGACCCCAGCCGAGGTGCTCTCCAAAATGGCGGCCATCCAAATGCTCGATGTGAAACTGCCCACCACCGACGGACGCACCGTTGTGCTTACCCGTTACACCGAGCCCGGTGAGGACCAAAAGCTACTACTGAACCGGTTACACCTCGAACTTCCTCCCCAACCACCCCCCAAAATCGAATCCAAATAACCCCTCCTGTAGTGTAGACCTTTGGCCCACTATCAACGACTTACGTCGAAATCAGGCCCCAGTTGAGAAAGACGGGCTAACGAGCGGGGCAGTGAAGGGCTAGGAATTTGTCGGACGGACACAGTCACTGGCGAAGCGGTCGAACATCAAAGTCCGACAGATTCCTACCCCTATCAAGTCTCGAGAAAGGACCGAAGCAGGGCATGCAGGGGAACGTATTTGTAGAAGAGGAGGAGGAAGCAGGTTGCGATGTAGAGAATCCGAGTGAGGGAGAGTCGAGGTTCACACTGGGCGAGACCGAGGATCATGAGAGTCCAGCCGAAGGTGGAGCCGACGATCGGGACGGAAAAGTAGGTGGTCTAGGCAAAGAGGAGAAGGAGGGAGTGGCGAAAAAAGGAGAGTCGAAATCGAAAAGGCCAAAGAAAGAAGAGGGCGAGGGCGGTCTCGATTCCGATTGTCCACCAGATAATGATCTCAGTGAACGCCGCCAATCGATCGCTGGATTGGAGTTCGACGGAATCCTCGTCGGAGGAGGGATTGGCCATCCGTCCGAGGGCCCTGTAGTTGTCCCGATAGGTTTCGTCGTTCAACTGACCGAAGACCACTCCGAGGTCCTGAAACCTTCTGTCCGTCAGAAAGGTGTAGTGAAAATAGCCGCCATGGAGGAAGTCATCCGAGAGGGGACCCTTCCATAGTGCCGCGAAGAGAAAGCTGAATCCGATCAGGAGTCTGGCGTTAGAAGCCATCACAGCGGCTGTCTCCTTGGAGAAGAGGGCGATGGTCAGTGCGATGCACCAGTAGTTGAATAGAAAGTGGTGGTTGTCCTGGGTCCACCAATCGCCCAGGGTCTTGAGGCTTATCAACAGGGTCGTGGCTACCCATAACCAGCGGTTCCTGTGGACGCCCGGGACCAGCATCCCGACGAGGGCGAGAAGACGGAGTGAGACCTTGAATTGCCAGTCGTCACCCACCATCCAGTCCGACAGGAGAAGCAGCAGTAGGGTCAGCCGGGCGACGATATCGATCGGATCGATCTTCTCAGAGAATCTCGAGACCGCCGAAATCAGGCTCTTGGGGTTCATGTCTACTGGAAACCGTCTCTGGTCCTTTGGAGCGTCAACCGGCCTACCTCAATTCGCTTGACCCGCATGCTGGTGGAGTCGAAAGACATCTTCCGGACGATCAATTGAATGGAAGTAAAAGGCATCTTGTGGAGATGCCCAGTGAGCCTTTCTGCTACCTCCCTCAGATTCTCCTCACTGGGGAGGGATGTCGCTCTCTGGACCGCCTTTTGCAGCGACCTTGACTGTGACAGGAAGCGGGAAACGGGAAAGGCACGTTGGCGGCCCCGGTGGGTGAGCGAAACTCTGAATTCGCGATTCTTGAGTTTATCTACAGTCGAGAAGAGACCGAATCCGCCCCCTTTCGCGGGTGTCAATAATTCTCCAAAATAGGCCAAACGAACTTGGCAAAGAGCTACCACGATGATGAGCAGGATTGGAGTGTGGAGGAAAAGATTCTTAATTCCAGACCTCATATTAGACCGATTTTATCAGGAATCTGTCGGCAGGGACGTAGACGGAAACCACTTCCTTCATTCGACAATCTGATCCTCAGCGATGATGCGAGGTTCAAAGTCCGTCAGAATCCTAATCAGTTCTTATTCCAGTCCAGCAGGACTCCGACCTTAGCCTGGATCGCGTATGGGCCTGTTTCCCGAACTATTCCGACATTGGCATAGCCGGATTTCCAATGGTAGGCGCACCAACTCCCGGATTGGAAGACCTTGGGTTCGCGGCCAGTGAAATTGGCGAGCTCAGTTCCGGCGCTGATAAAAGTACATTCGGTCTGGATGAAAACTTCCCGAGCGCGGAGGTCCAATTTATCGAGCTCCTCCTCCTGCAATTCAACCTGATTGCGACCTGAAATGACGACCTCTTTGATCTTCACAGGGGGGGTAAGGTGTGAGATATCGTTGGGTAAGTCAATTAGGGTGTGGAGGGGGATTAGTTGCGAGATGCGAGTTTCGAGTTTCGGGGTGCGAGTTACGAGTGGCGGGGGGTGGACAAAGCTCGAGACAAAGCTTACGACCAGAGCTTACATAACTCGAACCCTGACCTCTGAACCCTCTCTCCTGATAAATGTCTGCCTTCAACTACGAATCCAAGATCCTTTCCTGGGAGGCGGCGCGGCAGGAGAGCGCGCGCCTCAAGGAGGTGGGGAAGGTCGTGGTATTTACGAACGGCTGTTTTGATATTCTACATCCTGGGCATCTGACGTATCTTACTTTTGCGCGAAAACAGGGCGACTGTCTCATGGTGGGTCTGAACAGTGATGCTTCGGTAAAAAGGAACAAAGGAGAGAGTCGTCCAATTGTCCCGCAGATGGAGAGGGCGCTGATGCTATCGGGATTGGTCGCGGTCGATTTCGTTGTTATCTTCGATCAGGACGAACCGCGCGAACTGATAGGTGAGCTGGCGCCGGATGTGCTGGTCAAGGGTGAGGATTGGGCACACTACGTAAGCGGAGCGGAAGTGGTTGAAGAAAGCGGGGGAAAGGTGGTCCTGGCAAAAATGGTGGAGGGCCAATCAACGACCAACATCATTGAAAATATCCTTCAAAAGTTGTCCAGGAAGGAGAGAAAGCCGCCCTGAGTGAGGCTTTGAATACCGTCAAGGATGGCTTCTTCCTCGTCGTCCGGACCGACATAGCCCCAGTTGGCGAGGAGAAAGGTGATATCGTTTTCCTTTTCGAATTTGCTCTTGAGCTGCTGGAGATTCTGTAGCGAGTCGTCCAGGAAGTAGTAGTGAGAATGGGTAAATCGTTCTCGGATCGCCTTCAGGTTTTCTGATTTGGTGGCGCCTTCTTCGGCAGAGTAGATGTTGGTGGGATCGATCGAGAGCTGGAAATGCCCGCACAGTTCGACGACCGCAGGTTTATTCTTGTTGGTCAGAATCACGATGGCTTCAGCACTCTGCTCTTGGAGTCTCTGCCAGAGGGGTTGCATTGGACGATTCAGATCAAGCCAGGCGGCGCGGTCTTTGGAGAGGAATCTCTTTCGAGCGGCGAAGAAACGATTGCGCCGCTCATCAGGCGGTTCGTCGTTAGAGCCGATGAGGTCACCGTATTCTTCCGGTGTGAGAAGTGGGTCCGAACCCTCCCGCAAGCATTCAATGCACCATCGCGCTAGAATCGGGAAGTCATCCGCCGGCTGGAGATGGTAGCGATTCTTTCGAAAGAGCACTTCAAATCCTTCGGGTAGATCCTGGAGCCGGGTCACCAACTCGCCGGATGCTGTGTTGTAGGCGGTTACAAGGACTTCGCTCAACGAGTCGATCATTACTCCGTCGAAATCGTAAATAATCATAGGAACGAGAAGAATCTAAGACATGGCTCCGAAATTGACGTCTTTCGAAATTATCAATTAGTGTCTACGGTGAGAATCCATCTATACTTGAGGAGAGTAGTGCTCTACTTCAATCTTGCTGCTTGGGTAAACGCAAAATTTCGTCAACAGGGAAATGGATAAGAAGATTCATCTCGGAATAAGGAAGTCCATTGGGGTTGTGCGGGTTCTGGGTTGGGCCTCTGGGTGGTGGCTTTGGGCAGTTTTGCTGAGCGGGCTTTCATGTCTGCCTTCGGAGGCCTTGGCAACCGAACCGGTCCAAGGCGCTGGGGCCGCGGATCAGATTGCCCCCCGCTCCTTTGAGAAAGTCTTTGACGGAATCAAGCGTGAAGCCTCGCCGGAAGAGCTCTACCGATTCCTCTATGCGGTCCCCAAAGGGGGTGATTTGCACCACCATCATGGCGGTTCTATCTTTGCGGAAGATTGGTACAGGGTCGCTACCGATCCATCCCTTAATGGAGGCGTCCGCTATTTCACTCGCCACCGGATCGAGAACTGTGGAGAAGAAGGAGATCTGGCGTGGGGGCGTAGCGGACACGATCGCGCGCTCTATTGGGTCAACATCAATGAATGGGCCTGGGAGGCTCTTTCAAAATGCCATCGAAGGGAATTCAAGCCGATCGGGAAACTAACGGAGAAGGAACGAGAGGCTTGGGAGGCTTCAATGATCCTGGACCGGCCCGGGGAAGGGAGAAATGAGTTCTTCGAGAATCATTGGAGCCGGATCAACCATCTTTTCAAGAATCCCTATGTGATGGCTGAGCTCCTGGTCCAGAATATGAAGCACTACGGAGGGGAAGGATTGATTTATCTAGAACCCCAAGTGGGCATGAAGGGTTTTCACGATGGAGATGGAGAACCGCTCTCATCCTCGGCGGTGAACGAAATCTACAGGGAGCGCATCAGCAGACCGGATGCAAGGAAGACCGGCCTGACGATACGTTTCCTCGTGACCGTTTTGCGATTTAGCGACAATGCGCCCCAACAAATCGAGCCCACGTTTGAGTTCATCAGTCGCCACAGCGATCTCTGGAGAGGAATCAATATGGCGGGCCGGGAAGACAATCAGAAGGGCTTTCCAGCCCGGTTTACGAAAGCATTTGACGACGCCTTGAGGAGTTACTCGGGGATTGGGATTTCGATTCACGCCGGCGAGCAGGATGAGCCCTCATCGCACATTTTCGACACCCTGAGACTGGGAGCCACCCGGATCGGCCATGCCGTTAATCTGATCGACGATGCCCAGACCATGCAGCTCATGCGGTGCGGCAAATTCATGCTCGAGATCAACCTTGTAAGCAACCACATGCTGGAATACGTTCAACATCCGCGGGACCATCCATTCCCAATCTATCTGAGGCATGGTATCCCCTGCGCACTATCGACGGACGATCGGGGGATGTTTGATTCGAATATGACGGACGAATACTACACTGCCGTAACGAACTTTAATCTTGCCTGGAAAGAGTTGGTCGAACTCGGTCATAACAGCCTTAGATTCTCTTTTGCGCAGCCCCATGTGGTGGCCGATCTTATCGAACAATATAGGGAAAACATCGCGAATTTCGAGAGAAGGCTGGCGGTCGATAACTGGCGAAGTGCCCTGGTGAAGATCAAGCCCGCAGGAACCGGTTACGGGAGGAGACATTTGGGTCTGAAACTCAGCCGTTAAGACTGAGGATACTTAGAAGGCGCTGGTCAAACTGAATGTGATCAGTGCGGTTGGCGGCGAAACGGATTACTTCCGGTGATGAATTTCGCGACTGGCATCTCCAAAGTTAGAGCCTGTTTGAACTGGGGATACTTCCTCAAGGGATCTGTATTCTTCGTTCTCTACATGCTCTTTGGGCAGGTTGGCCTCAAATTCGCGCAGCTCGAGGGTTTCGTGAGCTTGCTGTGGTTACCGACCGGGCTCTCCTTGGCCGCGATTCTGGTCTACGGTCCCAGCATTTGGCCGTTTGTCGGTCTAGGCGCCCTGGTGACGACCATGATTGTAGGTGACAGTCTGCTTTATACGATACTGGTCACGACCGGCAACGTTCTACAGGCACTGGCCGGCTACTGGCTTCTAAAGAGAGTTGGATTCGATTCTCAACTGGAGCGCATTCGCGACGTTATTTTTCTCGTCGCGATGGCAACCCTAGTTCCGACCACGATCAGCGCCTTTGCCGGATCGCTTGGTGTGACGGTAACGTCCGACCGCCCGTCGATTCTTCTCTTTGGCAACGTATTCTGGTTATGGTGGCTGGGCAATGCGATGGGGATTCTGGTCTTCACTCCTTTTTTGCTCTCAATCAGGAGGGAGTACTTTTCGGGTTGGCCGATTGCCCGCTACGTCGAGTGGATCTGCTTGTTTCTGACCCTCGTTATCAGCGTTCTTTTCGTTTTTACAAATGTTACTGGGGCGGGGATTTACAGCTACCCACTGGCCTATATTCCCTTTCCATTTCTAATTTGGGCGGCTTTCCGATTCGGTCCCCCGGGAGCCGCTCTGGCCAGTCTTACGGTCGGATCAATGGTAGCGATCGGCACCTATTTGAGGGTCGGCCCATTCGTGATTGGCAGCCTACAGCAACAGCTGCTTTTCCTCTGGACATTCGTTGGTCTGGTGGCGATTACCTCGCTCATTCTAGCGGCCGCGAACAGTGAAAGAGAGAGGGCCCAGACCCGACTGCAATCCTCCCTCGAAGGGGCGCGTTTTGGGATCTGGGATTGGAGTTCGGGGGACGGCACTATCCAGCTCGATCGTAATTGCGCGCGGATCCTGGGGTTGGACACTTTCGAACTTGAGGGGACGGACGCTGCCTTGGCGGAGTTTGTGAAGCGTGAAGATCAAGCAACCGTTGCAGAGAGCATCAAGGATCACTTGAAAGGTAAGATACCATTCTTCGAGGCTGAGTTTCGTGCCCGGCGAAGAGACGGAGAGTGGATCTGGCTGGGCGCCAGGGGACGAATTATTCGACGCAGCGTGCAGGGGAGACCGCTTCGCTTTATGGGCACGATTCAGGACGTTTCGGACCGGAAGGAAGATGAGATCGACCTGACGAAGGCGAAGGAGGTGGCAGAGAAGGCAAACCTCGAGAAGAGCCAATTCCTGGCCAGTATGAGTCACGAAATAAGGACACCAATGAATGCCATGGTCGGGATGACGAGTCTTCTCCTCGACACCTCTCTGGAGGGGGAACAGAAGGACTTCGTTCGCTCTATCCGCCGAAATAATGAGACCCTTCTATTGATTGTTAATGACATTCTGGATTTTTCGAGGGTAGAGGCGGGAAAACTTCATCTCGAAGCAAAGGAGTTCGATCTCAAAGCTTGCATTGAAGAGGTGTTGGAGTTAAATGCGGTTCGCATCGCGAAATCCGGGATAAAATTGCGGTATACCTTCGGCACTCGCTTGAGCCGTTTCATTGTGGGAGACCACCACCGCCTCAAGGAAATCGTTATCAATCTGATCGACAATGCGCTAAAGCATACCGAAGAGGGTGTGGTCGAATTGACCGTGAAGAAGCCCGGTGAGAACGAGATTCCATTCAATGTGAAGCCGGCGAAGTCCCAAGACTGGATTGGAGGAGTGGATTCCTATCTGGTTCAATTCAGTGTCAGGGACACTGGGGTCGGCATACCGGCGGATAGCTTGGATACGATTTTTGAACCGTTTTCCCAGGTCCATTCCGGTGAGAGTCGTAACCAAGGAGGGACGGGCCTGGGTCTGGCCATCAGTAAGCGCATGGCGGAGAAGATGGGAGGCAGCATGTGGGTCGAAAGTGAACTCGGCAAGGGATCCACGTTTCAATTCGTTATCCGGGCAAAGTCGGCCGCTGGAGAGATGCTGCCCGGCGATTTCGCACCGATCGATGAAGGCGAGACGATCTTCACCAATCTAGCACAGGATCATCCCCTTGAGATTCTACTCGCGGAAGACAATCCGGAGAATCAGGAAGTGGCGAGACAGTTGCTCCTGCGATTCGGGTATGAAGTCGACGTCGTCAATAATGGAAGAAAAGCGCTCGAGGCGATTCGAGAAAAGCCCTACGACATTGTTTTCATGGATATCCAGATGCCTGTTCTAGGTGGTATCGAAACGACCAGAAATATTCGAAGGGATGTCACCGATAAAAATCAGCCCCGCATCATCGTTATGACCGCAGTGGCTGATAGTGACAATCGCACGGATTGTTTCGCTGCCGGAGCCGACGATTTCGTCACCAAGCCCGTCACTCCAGAGAAATTGCGCCTCGCCCTCCTGCAGAGCGCTTAGGAAGCTGTCGGACTTTGTGCTTCGATTGCTCTGCAAGTACCAAAGTTCGTCCGACAGCCTCCTAGCAAAGGAATCTGTCGGCATGGACTTGGTCTATATTTGCACCCTTCACCGTTGAATCCGAACCTCCACGATGTTGCGATAATCAAAGTCCGACAGATTCCTAGTCCCAGCAAGCCGAGTTAAGGTTCGACCTTTTCGTTTCGCCGGAACCGGGGGTGGTCGATATTGTCACGCGGTTTGTCAGGAATCGGAGCAGTATTTCCGGGCTGACAATAGACCGGCGGCGATGAGGATAAGGAGATTCCGTCCCAGAAGGTATCGGTAGGAAGAATCCGCAGGGAGCAAGGTGCCGAAGCAGCCGCAGGTTATGTCAACTCCTCGGGCCCAAGATAGGGCTAGGAGGGCAATGAAGGCGCTCATGAGGAATAGTGTGACGATGAGTGCTCCGCCATCGGCTCTCTTGCTGACGAGGGCGAGGCCCGTCCAGAATTCGAGCCAAGGGAGAGAGAGGGCGATGATGTAAGCGAGAGATTCTGAGAACATTCCGAATGAGCCGATCCCAGTCAGGAAGCCCTTTGGATCGGCTATCTTGAGGGTTCCCGCCACGATTAGAATCGAGCCTAGAATGAATCGGAGGATGGGCGTTCCGAGGAATCTTCGGGAAGGACCCTTGTCTGAATGCACATCACTCACGGTAAAATCGAGTCGTTTGGGGTGTTGAAATGGCGATGATCGCTCAGATTCATTTCCTTATTGCTAGGAGTCTTTCGGACGAACCTAGTCACTTGCGAAGCAATCGAACGTCTAAGTCCGACAGAAAACTGAGGTGGTCCGTCAAGGGATTTTTTAAAATAGTACTCATTTTCTGTTTAGAGGGCGTGGCCGTTTAGTTGCTGGAGTCTATGCCATACCGGTGAACCGCGCCTTTGGAGTGATTCGAGGTATCTGTGCTCGTCGTAATTCTGGTTATTTTGCCAGCAGCGAAAGAGAATGCGGGTCCACTTCAGAGCGAGCGCTCGAAGGATGGTTTGGCGGGATTTGCCCTGTTCTTTTTTAATTTGATAGTAGGTGTTGGCCCAGTCGCAGTTTCGGATCGAATGGGCGGCAAATTCAACAAAGCTCTGGCGGACAAAGGTGGGCGCGGACCACCGCCAGGTGACCAGTCGTTTTGCCTGGCTGCTCTTTTTGTGCTGACCGCTGCTGATGGTGACTGGAGCCGAACCATTCCACTGGGTCATGTTCCGGGCCGTTTCGAAACGCGATCGATCGGTCCCAAAGGCGCACAGCAGCCGAGGGCTGAGGGCCTCGCCGGCTCCGGGAAGGCCGCTGAACACAGGGGCATCGGGATGGGTGTGAAAAAGTTCCTTGATACGCTCCTCGTAGGCCTCGATCTGCGGTTGCAGGGCCAAAAGCTGTTTGGCCAGAGTCTGCGCTTTGCGACTGAACGCCTCCAGAGTCGCGGGATCCTCGGTCAAGGCCTCTTCCCGGCCGATCAACTCCAGGCGCTCCTGGATTTTCGCGGCGCTGCGACTGTTATGCTTATAAAAGAACTTTCGCAACCCTTGCGCCGATGCGCTCTTGACCTTCTTAAGCGTCGGCCAGCGTAGAACAAAGCGCAGACACATAGCACTGCCCAAGTCATCGAACAGTTTCAACACCAATGGGTTATACTGCTTCAGACAACTGCACAATTGCTGCTCGAAGCGAGTCGCCTGATCGACGAATCCACGCCGGTCCTCACACAACAGGTTGAGCTCGCGCGTCTCCACACTGTCCGGTCTCAGACACTTCTCAAAGTGCTCGGGATGTTTGAGGAAAAATTCCGCGTGCAATTGCGCATCGACCGGATCGCTCTTGGCCCTGGAAGGATACAATGCCTGTCGATAATCCTTCGCACTGGCCGCATGCACCGGATAGATATCGACAAACTCCAATCCGATCAGAAAATTGATCAACCCGCCACGCTTCTGATCCACCACGATGGCGACGCGCTTTCCCTCACGCCCATACCTTTCTCTCATCTCCACGGCAAAACCATGCAACGCTATCGCATCCTGAGCCACCTGCCGGTGACTCCCTCCTGCCGTTTCCCTCTCGATCATCCAAAGATCATTTTTCTGATCCGCCCAATCGATCCCTATAACCACACTGTATGGATTAGTTTTTTCGCTTTTCTGCATCCCTTTGATCAATTACCTTCCCTTCTGTTTTATTCGTTTTGTGGTTTTCAAAGGCGCTGGATGTCCAGGCGAAGTTCTTATAGTGGATCCTGCTATGAGGATACAAACTGAGGGTTCGTTATCGGTCATCCAGGCAAGCCGTCTACTCGAAATTCTGTCGGAAGTCGTCTCACGACTGCCTCCTAAGTTCGTAGTGGACGGCCGCCTTTGAAAATTAACTCCTCTAGAGAAACAAACTCCTTGCCTCATAGCCAACCCAGCTTCTGCCAAGTTCAGAACTCGCTATTATGCGGGTTGTCGGGGTGGGTAGAATCGCAAGTAGAATTCCCGACTTTTAACGAGAGAAAGAAAACGGTAGGCTTCTCCTTCGAAGAACTAATTCGAAGAAAATGGAGAAACCTACCGAGCAAGAAGAGTCCTGCCAACAATGCCTCCTTGGGGTAGACAAGCGTAATCCCTGCCTGACGGTCTATCGGGACCTGAGCAAAGGCCAATTGCAGGTCTATTACGGCCATGAGCTATTGGAAGTGGTGGGGGACGATCGCGAGCAGGTTGGATTCAAGATTCTGGTGGGACGGCTCTATAATGCGGGGTTGAAGATAGGGTGCTTACAGAGACAATTTGAGGTTGACCCCAAGACGATGAAGCGGTGGGGCGAGGCCCTGCAAAGTGGCGATGCCGAAACCCTGGGCCGGGTGTTGGCGGGGCGCCGGTGGCATCGCAAATTGACCCGGGAAATACGGAGTTTTGTGCGGGTGCGCTTTTTTGAGATCTATGAGCAGAGCCGGTACGCTTACAGCAAGAAGATACGCGGTGAGATCGAGGAGGTGTTCGCAGTCAGCCTCAGTGGGGAAACCCTGCGCCCTTTGTTTAAGGAGCTCAAAGAGGCCTTGGCCAAGGAGGCCGAGCAGAGGAGGGGGCAAAATCGGGAGACTGCCTGGGATTCTCCCAAGGGTTCACCCTTGCAGGCAGAGCAGGAGCAAGCAGAAAACAAGGCCGAAGGCGAAGAGGAGAATCGCAAGGAGTCTCCCGATTTTACCACGGGCAGTTCCGAATCGGTGCAGTGGTGTCGACATTTAGGGGTGCTGGTATTCAGTGAAGGGCTCGGGCAAGTGGCTCAGATAGATGGCGAAGAGGGCTGGCTTTTGAAGCAATGGCTGGCCTGCGCGCTGTTGGCCGCGGTGAATATCGAGCAGAGCAAACTGCTCGATCTGGAAGACCTGCAAAAGCTCATCGGGCGAGTCCTCTATACGCCCCATCTGCAACGCCAAAGGCTCAGCGCCCTGGCCCATGAAGCGCTTTTAAGAGCGATCCTCAGGGTGAACGCGAGGAACCTGAATGCTTCTTGTGAGCAGAGCTTTTATTATGATCCGCACACCAAACATTACACCGGCATGAGCAAGCTCCTGGCGGGCTGGTGTCCCACCATCCGTTTGGCCGACAAAGCGCTTCACAGCGATTTTATTCATACCCTGAAGGGCTCTCCGGTCTATTTTGCCAGCACCGACAACTACGAGGATATAAGGAAACGGTTTATCCCCAACTGCGAAGCGATGCTCGAATTGGTAGAGGTGCCTGCGGATAAGAAGGTGAGCATTTACGTGGACCGGGCGATCGCCGCGGACTGGTTTTACGAAGCCATCCTGGAGCATCCTCAACTCGAAATCATCACCTGGGAAAAAGGTTTCAAGGCCAGCCCCTGCAACGGATCGACGGACAACTGCGCCTGCTGCGCCCCAGAAACCATGCCGAAGATCTCCAGGAGTATTATCTTTGCTATCAGCGGGGCCCGTGGAAAAAGAATCCTCATCTTACCCAATGGGTGGTGGAAGCGACCAATCCCAGAAATCAAACCATTACGGTGAGCATCTTAGGGACCGACCCAAAAGCCCCCGATGAAGCAGTCCTCAAAGGGATGTTCAGTCGCTGGATTCAGGAGAATGATTTCAAATACCTCGATAAGCACTTTGGGATTAATCAGATCACCTCTTATCGCACCATCCACTACCAGCGCTTAGCCCAACACCTTGAGGATAGGCAGGAGAAAAGCGGTGCCGCTAAAGCACTCCTGAAGCAGAAAACCCAATCCACCGAAGCATTGAAAAGACTGCTCCTGGCCGAACATGCCCATCCGGGCCAAAGCGCCTCAAGGAGCGCCATGATCGCTCGCCTCGATCACAAGCTCAATGCCCTCCAACTCGAAGGGGAGCAAATCGAGACCGAATGCTCGCGCCTGGAGCGACTCATTGAGCAGAACTATGTCCGCCTGGACACCTCTAACAAATCCATCATGGATGCCTTGAAAATCCTCGCCCGCAATAGTTTCTACAAGCAGTTTGAACCCTTTAAAGAAGGCTACGACAACTATCGTGACGACCACGATCTGTTTCGCAATCTGACTCACTGCGACGGCGCCCTCATAGAGAGGGGCGCAACCGTCGAAGCGCATCTATTCCCAACCGCAAACTATTCCCCTCATTTGCAGCAAGTCGTGATTGAGTACCTCCAGACTCTCAACCAGAACCCGCTCCTGATGCCCGACCGCTCGGGCCGAACCATTACCTTCCAACTCGGCTATAAATCGAGATTTAAACTTGCGATTGCATAGCTCCTTTAAAGGGGCAAGATAGTGAGGTCTGAAGTTACTCACAATGGGGCCTCGCCGAGTTACTCCTACGGCTCCACTCGGCTCCACTGATGAATAACTTGGAGCTACTATAAGACTCCTAGTGTCTCTGGTCGATCCAGGTGTTCCATCCGCCCTCGAGGTAATAGACATTGTCGATTCCGAATTCGTCACGAATACGTCGCGCAACCTGCTTGCTGGCCATGCACTGCTCGGCGCTGCAATAGACCACCACGGAAAGATCGGGCCGCCAGCGTTCCACGAAACCCTCCAGGAGTCCCTCCCACTCCTCCTCATTCAGCCTCAGGGCACCCGGGATGTGGCCTCTGTAATAGGAGGATTGGTCCCGAGCGTCCAACCAGAGGACCTCCATGGTGAGGGCCTCTTCTACCGTAATCGAAGGTGGCTCGTTTGAACCCGTCGAAGCTGTAGGATAATCGGGATGAAAGGCCCAGGAGAGAGCCGTGCCTACCATCGTGAGGAAAAGGATCAAGCCGATGTCACAGGCGAGTTGCTTCCCCAGGAATCTGTTGGAACTGACCCTTTGAAACATCTCTGTCGCGGCCCGGGAATACCTCAAGTTGGGCGATTCTCGGGATATCACAGCCCGACCGAAAACCGGTATTACGATCGAGGTAAAATCTCAATAGATTCTAAGAAAAGCCAGGTACTCGCGATCGATTTCGGGCGAAATGCTTGTCTGAATCTTCAGTTTCTGTCCAAGAGCGGATTCCGTCGAGAGTGGGGTTGCGGTGATTATGCAGCGACGCCCCGAGTCGAGCAGTTTGTATTCGATCCGAAAATCATCGTCCGGCGCGTCCACTGAGTTGATCCGAAACGGTCCGTCGTGAACGATTTTGGCGGTGATGGTTTTCGGTTCGTTCGGTTCCGATCTACGCCAAACCAGCATCCGAGGTTGGACCACGAGGATCTCGGGTATGTCAACGACCAGAGTAAGGGAGTGGATGCGTTCTTTCGGACTGTCCGTAAAAACCTGGATCCTTTTACGTTGTTGACCCCTTCGATTGCCGATTGTGAGAAAGGCTTCAATCTCTCCGGATTCGCCCGGTTGGTATTCCTTCTTTTCCAGGTCAGCGGTGGTACAGCCGCAGCTCGTCTTAACCTCGCTGATCGTGATGGGGTCGTTTCCCCGATTGATGAAGCGAAAGACTCCACCACTTTTCAAGTCCTCTGGCGCCGCCTTCAGTTCGATAGTCTCAGCCTCGAACTCGAGCTCCGCGGTCAAAGGATAAGCCGGCAAGGAGAAACTTAGAACAGCCAGAAGGATTCTTAGCCTCTGCCTCATATCCTCTCAATAATGCTGGATCGGTGAACGGATGTCGACGACAGATTCCTGGGATTCAGTTGTCCCTGAATTTGATTCGAAAGAGGAAGGCGTAGAGGACTGGAACGGCGAAGAGGACGAGGACCGTGGAAAAAAGGAGACCGAAAATAATGGACACCGCCATACCCTGCCAGGTTGGGTTTCCACGCAGGATTGGAAGGATGCCGCCGATTGTGGTGAGCGAGGTGAGGAGAATGGGGCGCACCCGGTTGAGAGCCGCCTCTACAATACATTCCGTTTCGGACATCGTTCCCCCATCGGTGTTGCGACGGATTCTGTCCATAAGTATGATAGCGTTGTTCACAACGATACCAGTGAGGGAGACCATACCGACGAGGGTGGTGAATCCGAAGGGGACGCGGGTTACGAGGAGGCCGAAGACGATGCCGATGAAACCCATGGGTATTGTGCTCAGAATGATAAAGGTGCGGCGGAAGGAGCGGGTCTGCCGGATGAGAAGAAGCAAGATGAGAAAACCCGCCCATGGGAGATTGATAAGGATCGACCGGTTCGCTCTTTCCGACTCGGTGCCTTCTCCTCCCAATTGAACCTGATGCCCGCTCCCCCAACGCTCTTGATTCCGTTCGATGAAATGTCTAATCGAATCGTCGACTGCATTGAGATTGAATTCGGCATCGAGATCGGCTTGTACGGTAATTGTTCTGAGGAAATTCCTCCGGATAATATTGGAGGGGGCGTGGACCTCCCGAATTCGTGTGACTTCACCGAGAGGAACACTCTTTCCGGTCAGGCTTGAATGGACGTTAACGTCCTTGATGCGCTGGATCTCATCTTCCCCTGCCACCGAACTCTTAATCAGAATGGGGATCACGCCATCACGGGATCGAAGGCTGCTTGCGGGAATCCCGGTCAGGAGAGTCTGGAGGGCGAAAGCGACCTCGCCGTTTGTAACACCGGCCATTCCGGCCGCTTCGTCATCGACTTCCACGAGGAGCTTTTTCACTGACTGGCCCCAGTCATCACCGACATTGTAGACTCCCGGAATACTTCCAACGAATTCCTTAACCTCGCTCGCGATGGCCGACAATTCCTCCATCTCATCGCCGGAAATATGGATCCGGATGGGATAGCCGATGGCGGGACCGGATTCGATGCGACGGACTCTGACTTGCGCCTCGGGAAACTCTTTTCGGGTAAAGCTCTCCAATTTTTCCCTGAAGAAGGGTACGACTTTAGTAGACTCGACATTGTAGATGAAAAAGGCGTACTCGGGGCTGTATTCCCTGGTACGGTGATTGAGGACATAGCGGGGAGCATTTCTCCCGATAAGGGATAGCCAATTGAGAATGTCCGGCTCGTTCGAGGACCGGGTTCTCCTGTATTCCTCGGTGAATCGATCGATCCTGGCGGCCGCCTCGGCGGTTCGTTCGATGACGGTGCCGGATGGAAACTCCAGCTCGAGGGTGAAAATGGGCCGGTCCGAGGGAGGGAAGAAGATCGTTGGAACGAATCGAAAAGAGTAGACAGCGCCGATGAAGGCGAGGAGGACCGCAGCGAGGACGAGGAAGCGCCGGCGCAGGAGCGAATGGAGAAGACTTCGGTAGAGGCGCAGCCATCGACTCTCCGGTGGCGCACCCTCCCTACGGGAATGCAATTTGAAAGCGTGAACGGAGAGGGCTGGAGTGATTGTGAAGGAGAAGAAAGTCGAGCAGATGAGGGCCAATGCGATAACCTGGAAAAGAGGAGTGACGTATTCACCACTGGTCGATTCAGCCAGATAGATAGGAAGGAATCCTGCGATGGTCGTCACAGTCGCAGTAATGAGAGGTGCGTGGAGCTCGCTGGTGGCGGTCGTTGCGGCTGAAAATGCGTCCTGCCCCCTCTCTCTGAGGGTCAGGATCCGCTCCGATATCACAATATGGTTGTCGACCATTATCCCCAGAACGACGATGAAGGCGGCCAGGGCAACCAGGTTTATGGTAACGTTGAGGCCATACATGACCATGAGCGTGGCAAGGATCACGAGAGGCATCATGGTGGCGATAACAGATCCGGTCCGGAGCCCGAGAAACCCCATCAGGATGAGCATGATAACGACGAGACTCCAAATCAGATTGAGAAAAAAACCGTTGACTCTACTGGTTACCCGGTCGGGCTCGAAGGCGACAAATTCGAATTCGATTCCATCACCAACCTCTTCGGGAAACGCGGTCACGAGTTCTCGAACCTCTTGGCCCAGCTTTATTACGTTGCCTCCCTCTCGAAGAGAAATACCGAGACCGATGCCGGGCGATCCGGATGAACGAAGCAGGCTTACCGGTGGCTGGGGGGCCGCTTTCCGTATATCGAGTAGTTCGCCCAAGGTGTAGAGGTCCTCTTCGTCCGGAAGAGTGACGGAGAGATTTTCGATCTCCTCCACCGACCTCAGATCGCTGACCGGTTCAACCGGAATACGGAGATCTCCCTGCCTGATACCACCGCCGGGAGCGATCGCGTTCTGGGCTTCTAGAAAGGACTTCAAGTGTCTGGCGGAGAAGCCCAGATCGGCGAGGTAGGCATCGTCGAACTCGACGAAAACAACCTCCTCCGGTTCCCCCAGCTTGATTACCTTGGATACCTCCTCTAATCGCAGAAGTCGTCCGCGAAGGCGATTCGCGGTGGCCCCAATCTCTTCCTCGGAGACATCCTTCCCCGTGACTGTGAGAATAATCCCGAAAACCTCACCGTACTCATCATTGAGAAAAGGACCCCTCACACCCTCGGGAAGTTCGGTCTTGATCTGCTCGGTCTTCCTTCGAATGCGATCCCAGATGGGCTGAAGCACATCGTGACGGTCCTTGAGTTTGATGACGATGGCGCAGGCATTGTTTCTCGAAACGCTGTTGATGAATTCGACCTCTGGAATTTCACTCATCGCTTCTTCGATTCTTGCCGTGACTAGCGACTCGATCCTCTCCACCGATGCACCCGGATAAATCGCGGTAAGCAGCGCGTAACGGAATGGAATCTTGGGATCTTCGAAGCGGGGAAGACCAAAAAAGGCGATTGTGCCGCCAAGGACAACGAAGACGACCAGGGTCCACGTCAGTCGGGCCTCCTTAAGAGCAATTTCCGTGATTTTCATCAGTTCAGCGGGAGGATAGAAGGACGCGGGTATCGCAGCGCCAAGGGCTCATGTTCGGGCGTAGAGTGGTGAAACGAATTGATTGACAAAGGAGTTACGGAATTTTTTATTCGAAAATGGTAACAACCTTCCCAGGGCTCACCCTCGGGTCTTACCGCGCTGCGGGCCTGCTCGAATCGATTACCTTTAATTCGATAAACGGGTCCGGAACTGATAGCAGCACTACCTCCTGGTCACGGTTCATGTCTTCAACTACCCTTTATGGGTTATTGACTGTATTCAGTATTTTGTTCAAGAAAGCAAGATAGGATTGTGAGCCTGTTCTTCAGTATTCATATATGCGAGTTGCTCTTACCCTCTACTCCTTTCGGAATTTTGTGCCGTCTGGGGTAGGACTTCGCGAGTGTGAACATACGTGAAATTCCGCAGCCTTTTTCGCACTCGCTGTACGTGGATTGGCGGATTGCGGATGGTTCTCTTGGGCGAGCCCCGCATTCATAAATTTCCTAGACAACAGTATGGAGCTTATCCATTTAGTAATTCTTTGATCCTAGTAATGAAGGAATCTGTCGGAATGAAGTTGGTCGCGATTTACGAACATCAACCTAAGATTCGAAGTTCAGGACTGTTGCGAAGGGCGAAGCCCGACAGATTCCTAAGTATCGAGGAACTCCGGCTCAAGGATTGGCTCTGCGAGACCTTGAGTTCCCAACCCGAGGGGAGGGCTGGACCATGAGAGAGAAATGTCGCGAGCCCCTGGCCATTGTCGGAATTGGGTGCCGTCTCCCCGGTGGGGTGTATGACGCGGAGTCGTTCTGGGAATTTCTCCGCAGCGGACAAAGCGGAATCTCCGAGGTTCCCGAGGACCGGTGGAATCTGCAGCGCTACTATGATCCGAATCCGGATGTGCCCGGAAAGATGATCACACGCTGGGGAGGGTTTCTCGAGAGCGTGGGTCAGTTCGATGCCCGGTTCTTCGGGATCTCTCCTCGCGAAGCCCTGCGCATGGACCCCCAGCAGAGGTGGCTACTGGAGATCGCCTGGGAGACGCTGGAAGACGGAGGGTTGGCACCGGATCGAATTTCGGGATCACGAACCGGAGTGTTCGTTGGGATCTCGAGCAATGATTATGCAAATATCCAGATGAAGGGTCCCGCCGATGTGGATGTACACACCAACAGCGGTAGCACCCTGAGCATCGCCTCCAATCGTATTTCCTACCTGTTCAACCTAAAGGGTCCGAGCGTTTCGGTAGATACGGCCTGTTCTTCGGCCTTGGTGGCGGTCAACCTGGCCTGCCAGAGCATTTGGTACGGACAGTGTGAATTGGCTCTGGCCGGGGGAGTGAATGCTATCATTACTCCCGATTCGTCGATTGGCTTCAGCAAAGCATCAATGCTATCTCCGAACGGTCAGTGCTTCGCCTTTGATGCACGAGCCAACGGCTACGTCCGGGGCGAAGGCGTGGGGATGATTGCGATCAAGCCGTTGGCCAAGGCGCTCTCTGACCGGGACCCGATGTACGCCGTGATTCGGGCGGCAGTGGTCAACCAGGATGGTCGAACCAACGCGATGACGGTGCCGGGACTAGAGTCACAGTCCGAGATGTTGGAGGAGGCCTACGAACAGGCGGGAATCGCTCCCGGACGCGTTTGTTATATGGAAGCGCATGGAACAGGGACACCGGTTGGTGATCCGATTGAAGTTCAGGCGCTGGGAAGAGTTCTTTCGAGAGAGCGGCCCGAAGGGAAAGACTGTGTCATCGGGTCCGTAAAGACGAACATCGGGCACCTCGAATCGGGTTCGGGCATAGCCGGCCTCATTAAAGCCGCTCTGGTGTTGAAACACGGAGAAATCCCTCCGAATCTGAATTTCGAGACTCCCAATCCGAACATTCCGTTTGAGGAATTGCGACTGCGCGTTCCGGTCGAGGCGGAAGGCCTCACAGCTATCGGCGAATCCGCGGTGGTGGCCGTAAACTCCTTCGGTTTTGGCGGCACTAACGCCCATATCGTTCTGGAAGAAGTACCGAACGGGGATAATGGGACCCAACGGCGAAAGGAGAATGGTAAGGCAGAGCCGACCGTGATTCCGATCTCCGCCAAGACCGATGCGGCGCTGAAATCGTACACCAAGGCTTTCCGCGAGTATATTGAAAAGTCGAATGGAATGGCTGATCTTCGGGATTTGGCCTATTCGGCGAGCATGAATAAGAACCAACACGAGCAGCGAATTGCCGTAGTTGGGGATGAAGTCGACGATATCTTAGAGAAGCTCAAGAGATGGGAACTTGAAGACCGGAAGCTCCCTGGGGTTGTTGTCGATCGGATTGGGACGGAGATTCCGGAGATAGCCTTTATCTTCTCGGGGCAGGGCTCGCAATGGTGGGGAATGGGGCAGGAACTGATCGAAACGGAACCCGTCTTCAAGAAGACGATCGAGCGGGTCGATAACTTGATACAGTCCCTGGGGGGCTGGTCCCTGCTTCAAGAAATGCGCAAATGCGAGCAGGATTCACAGATCGATCGGACGGTGTTCGCCCAGCCCGCCATCTTTGCCTTGGAAATTGGACTTGCCGAAATGTGGCGATCCCTAGGGGTTGAGCCAACGCTGGTTATCGGACACAGCGTAGGTGAGGTGGCGGCGGCTTACTGGGCCGGGGCCTACACACTGGAAGATGCGGTAAAAGTGATCTTCCATCGCAGCCGCTTGCAGGAGACAACCGGCGGAGCAGGCCGTATGGTTGCTGTCGGAATCTCTCAGGAGCGGGCCATCGAGGCGATTCGGGGTTACGAAAATCAGGTCGCCGTAGCGGCCGTGAACAGTCCCAATTTGGTGACCTTGGCGGGAGATGCTGAAGTAATCGAGACCGTCGTGGAAGCCTTGGAGAAAGAGGAAGTCTTCATTCGCTGGCTACCGATCGATTACGCTTTTCATACCCACCAGATGGAACCGATTCGCGATGAGCTGCTGGAGTCGCTGGCCGACCTCCAGCCGCGATCCGGCAATATTCCTTTCATTTCCACGGTCACCGGGGATAGCCTTGAAGGTTCGAATTTGAATGCGGCCTATTGGTGGACTAACGTCCGAGATCCGGTAAAATTCGAACAGGGTGTTGCCAAGATCATCGATCGAGGGGTCAGCTTTTTTCTCGAGCTGGGTCCGCATCCGATTCATACCACTTCCGTAAAGGAGTGTCTGAGCAAGTCGGGCGTGAGTGGACGGACGCTCGTTTCGCTGCGACGCAATGAGCCCGAAAAGGCGCTCATGCTTGAGGCTTTTGGATCTCTTTACACTGTGGGCTATCCCGTGAACTGGGCCGCCTTGCATGGATCCCGAGCCGAGTTTGTCAGATTGCCCTCCTATCCTTGGCAGCACGAGACATTCTGGCTCGAGTCGAGAGAATCCAGAGACTACAGATTCGCGGCCCCTTCCCACCCGCTCCTCGGTTTGCGAGTTAATTCTCCGAAACCGACTTGGGAGAACCAACTGGATTCACGTCTCTTCGGATACTTGGCCGATCATCGCTTTTGGGATTCAATGATCTTTCCGGCCGCGGGCTACGCCGAATTGGGCATTGCCGTGGCAAGGGAGCTTTTTCCTGAGGAACCCTATGTCGTGGAGGATCTCCAGACCACCAAGGCGCTCTTCTTTTCCGAGACCAAAGTTCCCAAGATGCGGGTCGTCTATGACGAGTCCGACAAATCCATTGAGATTTTCAGCTCCACCGGCACGGGACGCGATTGGGACATGAACGCCCGTTGCCGCATTCAAAAGCTCTCACCTCGCGAGGGAGAACCCGGTAATTTCGAGGAGGTTTTGGCGCGAATGGAGAAGCACATCAGCCATGAGGAATACTACTCTGATTACGAGGCCGCCGGCTACCAATTTGGACCGAATTTTCAGCAACTAACAGATATTTGGCGAAAGGACGGCGAATCGCTCGGCCGGATCGAAGTGACTGACGAGGTGAGGCGGACCATTCCCGACTACCATTTTCAACCGGCGGTCCTGGACGCTTGTTTTCACTGCGTCAAAGGGGCGCAAGTATTTCCCGATGACAGTGATGCAGAAGACAATTTCTTCCTCCCCTCGGCAGTTCGCCGGGTCCGTCTTTACCATCCCGTTGAAGTGCGTATGTGGGGACACGTCACCGTCAATCTCGATGACGGAAATATCGTCGATGCGGATATCGCGGTTTACAATGACGAGGGGAAGCGTATCGCTGATATCTCCGGCTTCCGAGTGGAACGGGTCGACCAAAACGAATCCAAGACGGCCGACGACCTGCTCAACTGTTTTTACCAGTTTGAGTGGAAGCAACAGCATCTTCGGGGAAGCGGAGTATCGGGATCGGCAGAACTCAGCGGGACTCAGGAAATTGTCAAGGACGTCTTGTCTGAAGCCACATCAATCTATGAGCGGTATGAGCTCCAGACCTACTACGAATGGTTCATGCCGGCTATCAACAAACTCTGTGTCTCCTACGCAATCAACGCCTTTCTCGAGTTGGGTTGGAATCCCGTAGTCGGTGAAAGGATGGAGCTCGAAGGGTTCGCCGGACGGCTTCAAATTCTTGAGCAACATGTTCGACTGACTCGCGCGCTTCTCGGTTATCTGCGGGAAGAAGGGTATCTGAACTCTGTTTCCGACGACGTCTGGGAAGTGACACGAATTCCCAATCGGCAAGCAGATCCGCTTCCCGGATTGGAGGAACTGGGAGGGAAGTTTCCACGATTCGGTTCCGAACTGCCGCTTATCATAACCTGTGGGCCCCGATTGGCTGAAATGCTGGTCGGAAAACTCGATGGGATGGAATTAGTCTTTCCAGGAGGTTCGGCCGAACTTTTCGGAAAGTTCTACCGAGAGGGAGCGGACTTTCTGGCCTATAATGAGATGATCCAGCGGGCGGTTTCGTTTGCCATTAGAAACCTGCCCGAGAAGAGAACGATCAGAGTTCTGGAAGTGGGTGCGGGAACCGGTTCTTTAACCGGGAATGTTCTGCCAGTCCTTCCCTCAGACCGCGCCGAATTTACTTTCACCGACAATACGCCGATTTTCCTCAACGAGGCTAGGAAGCTTTTCAGCGACTTCGAATTCGTTGAATACGAGATACTGGACATCGAAAAAGATCCGGCCGAGCAGGGTGTTGATCTCCACTCATTCGACCTGATCCTCGCTACCAATGTCCTCCATGCGACCTGCGATTTAAAACACACTCTGGCGATCATCAGACAACTTCTCGCTTCAAAAGGGCTTTTCATATTCCTCGATGTGACCACACCCAGAATTTCGCTCGACTTGGTTTTCGGGCAATTGAAAGGGTGGTGGCAATTCACCGATACGGAATTACGAAAGCATTCCGCGCTTCTGTCGCGTGAACAGTGGGAAGTGTTGCTTCGGCAATGCGAATTCGAAAATGTGGTCTCTTTCGTCAATACTCCAGACGGGACACCTGCGATGCAGACTACGTTCGTGGTCGAGGGCCCGGAGATTGATGCAATCGAATCGGTCGGGAGCGAGGGAAAAGGTCCGAAACAGGCATATTTGATTGTCGGTGACGATGCCGGGCTCGGAGAACAGCTTTTTCGGCGCCTTGAGGAAGAGGCTTCGGCTCGTTGCATTCTCGCTACCCCAGGCGAAGAGTTTGGGCCTATTGGCGAAAGGCGTTATCGTTTTCGACCGGACCATGGCGATGACATGGTGGAGCTTCTCAAGAAGACATCAGAAAATGATGCTGTTCTTACCGGTGTCGTCCATTTGCTGAGTGCGGATCATCCTCTAACCGAGGAAACTTCCCCTGAAGCACTCATGGATAGTCAAAGGAGCGGCGTCCTTAGCATCCTTCATCTAGGCCAGGCCCTTGCCGAAGTCGAGACAGACCCTGTTCCTCGTGTCTGGGCTGTGACTCGAGGGGCCCACGCAGTGAATACCGATGACCCGATCGCTAGGATTGCTTCCACTCCCATTTTTGGAATGTTGCGGGTCGCCAATAACGAGCATCCTGAGAACAGGTGGACCGCGATCGATCTCGAGAGTGAGGCAACTTCCGACCAGGCGATTTCGCTCTTTGAGGAGATCGTCCTCGATGACGATGAACTGGAAGTCGGGATTCGCTCCGGCCGTCGCTTTTGTAATCGCCTTACGCGAGTTACCTTGGATGAGGTGCCGTTCCGCACAAAGAATGCCGTGGGAAAGGATGGAATACTTCCCTATCGACTCGAAATTCCGACACCTGGAGTTTTGAACAATCTATCCCTGAGTGAGACCACCCGACGCCCTCCTGGAAAAAATGAGATTGAGATCCAAATCGAGGCGGGCGGCATCAATTTTCGCGACGTTATGAAAGCCTTGGGGATATACCCCGGAAATAGTCGAGATCTTAAATGGCTGGGTGACGACTTCTCGGGTGTGGTGGTGCGAGTCGGAGACGAAGTGACGGATCTGCGAGAGGGAGATGCAGTCGTCGGCATGGCGCCCAATTCCTTTCGTTCCTACGTCACCGTTAGCCGGGATCTAGTGTTTTCCAAGCCTCCCCATTTTTCCTTCGAGGAGGCGGCCACCCTACCTACTGTCTATCTCACCGCCCACTATGCCCTGAACCATCTCGCCCGCATGCGGAAGGGAGAGAGTGTGCTGATTCATGCCGGTGCCGGCGGAGTCGGTCAGGCGGCGATCCGAATTGCCCAGAATATCGGCCTGGAGATCTTTTCGACTGCCGGCTCTCCCGAAAAGCGTGAGTACCTGAAAAAGATGGGTGCCCATCATGTAATGGATTCGCGCTCAATGGATTTCGCTGATGAGATTATGGAGATTTCCGGGGGAAGGGGAGTTGATGCCGTCCTCAATGCGTTGGCGCGCGATGCCATACCCAAGAATCTCTCCGTCCTCGCTCCCTTTGGAAGATACCTCGAAATTGGCAAAGTCGATATCTACCAAAACTCGAAAATCGGCTTGGAACCATTCAAGAATAACATCTCCTTCTTTGCCATCGACCTTGCCCAGCATTTGGAGGAGCGTCCCGGATTCTTCGCCTCCCTGATGCAGGAGTTGTCCTCGGAGTTTCACGCCGGTAGGCTCGCCCCACTCCCATTCAAACGGTTTCCCATTACCGATGCGGTCGAAGCCTTTCACTATTTCGCCCGAGCCCAGCACATAGGAAAGAATGTCCTGTCGTTTAATGAAGAGGAGATTCCGATAGGCCCATCTACCGAGGCGGAGGAACTATTCGAGCACGATGCGACCTACCTGATCACAGGTGGATCAAGTGGATTCGGATTGGAAGTTGCCAAGTGGATGGTGCGATACGGCGCCAGGACATTGGTGCTCCTGAGCCGATCGGGTCCGAAGACGGATTCGGAGAAGAATGATGTCGAGACGCTTCGAAAGGAGGGCGTAAACGTCGTTGATGCGAGAGCCGACATTTCGGTGGAGGATGATGTCATTCGGGTCATCGGACAGATTAGAAGTGAATTGCCACCGCTCAAGGGGGTAATTCACGGGGCGATGGTGTTGCACGACGCCTTTATCAGGGAACTTGACAGGAAGGATTTCGAGAAGGTTCTTCGCCCAAAAATGATCGGCGCCTGGCTCCTTCATCAGAATACCAGAGATTGCCCGCTCGATCACTTTATCTCGTTCTCGTCCGTGTCGTCGATGGTTGGGGCCGGACGCCAGAGTAACTACTGTTCCGGTAATCTCTTCCTCGATGCCCTCGCCCATCATCGGCGGTCGCTCGGCCTTCCTGCCCTCACCGTCAATTGGGGAGCTCTCCTGGAAGCGGGTTTCGTTTCCAGAGACGAGAAAACCGCCCAATACCTGGATAAGATCGGTATGAAGAGCTTCACCATTGGGGAGGCGCTCGAGATTTTCGCTCTGATCCTGCGGCGTGATCCTGTCCAATTAGGTGCCGCCCGCATAGATTGGAAGGCCCTGGCCAAGATCAACCCGGCTATTTTGAGATCCCGCACTCTGTCGTTGATCGCTGAAGAGCAGGCGGCAGAAGAGGCGGCCGGCGGCCAGAATATGATAAGGCCTCGGATTCTTGAGGCGGCTCCGGAAGATCGGCTCAAAATGATGGAGGAATTCATCTGCGAGCAGGTTGCCCAGGTGTTCGGTACGAGTTCGGCAAAGATTGATCGAGAAACGCCGCTTACGCAGGTCGGACTCGACTCTCTAATGGCCATTGAGCTTATGAACCGGCTTGAATCCAGTTTGGGGACCAGCCTTTCTATGAGCGATTTCCTTCAGGGCCCCAACATCGAGCAGCTGGCCGCTCCCCTGCTGGAGAAACTGATTCTGACAAATGAAGGTAAAGGCGATTCTGTCGAAACTTCCCCAAGTACGGTCGCGGTTATTGAAAAGACGGACCGAAGCGAACGGGAATTCCCTCTCTCCTACGGCCAACGGGCGCTTTGGTTCCTGAACCGTCTCGCCCCATCCAGCTCTGCCTACAATCTCGTCTTCAGCTCAAAGATATCGCCCTCCGTTGACATTCCCGTGATGGAGAAGGCTTTTGCTGCGCTTTTCCGGCGTCATCCCATGCTGGATGCTACTTTCTCCAGCGATTCTGGACAGCTCGTGCAGATCCTGCATGAAGGGCGGACGATCGATTTCCGAGAACATGATTCGACGCATTTGTCTGAAGATCAGATAAAGGAGTTGATCATTGAACACGCAAACAAGCCCTTCGATCTGGAGAGGGGACCGGTCATTCGACTCGAACTTTTCCGGACCCGGGATGACGCGCACGTTGCCTTGCTCTGTATGCATCACATTGTGTCCGATGCCTGGTCGGTCGTGATACTCATGAATGACCTGATCGAGAGCTATTTTTCGATTGGGGCAGGTGCTGAACCACAGTTTAACGAACTGGAATATCGCTACTCGGATTACGTTCAATGGCAGAGCCGGTTGCTCGAGAGTTCCGAGAGCGGGAGGACACTAAAATATTGGACCGAAGAGCTGAGAGACGCTCCCATGGTTCTTGACCTGCCGACAGATCACGCTCGGCCACCGGTTCAGACCTTCAATGGCTCCACTCACGGGTTCAAGCTAAGTCGGGATCTGACCAGGAAAGTCGAGGCCCTGGCGGCAGATAATCAAGTCACCCTGTATATCACTCTGCTCTCTGCGTTTCAGATTCTGCTTCATCGATACAGCAATCAGGAGGACCTCGTTATCGGAAGTCCCTTTGCCGGTAGGCATCACCAGGAGTTTCACGATCTGGTCGGATTCTTCATCAATCCGGTCGCACTTCGAAGTCGCGTAGACGATGACCCCGTCTTCGCAGACTACCTGCAACGAGTGAACAATACCTTTATCGGTGCATTTGAGAATCAGGAATTCCCGATTCAAAAGTTGGTTGAGCACCTTGAGGTCAAACGGGATTCCAGTCGGTCGCCGATCTTTCAAGTGACTTTTTCAATGGAGAAGGTTCCCGGAGTCGACGAGCAGGGGATCGCCGTTTTTCTGATTGGGCAGGGCGGTCACGAATTTGAAGTCGGGGATCTTTCGGTAAAGTCGATAGACCTCAATCTCCGCCAAGCCCAGTTCGAGATCACGCTGGTCGTCGAGGAGGCGGGAGGAAATATCTACGGATGCTGGCAGTACAACCGGGATCTCTTCGAACCGGAGACGATCTCGCTTCTCAACGAGCTCTATGAGCAGATTCTCGAAGATCTGGTAGTCAATCCCAAGAAGCGAATCTCCGAGGTGTCCTTTCTTACCCAGGAAAAGGAGAGAAAGATACTTGAAGAATGGAATGCAACCGCTGCCGACTGCCCCGATGATACTTGCCTGCATCAACTGGTCGCGGAGCACGCCCTTCGGACGCCAAACTCGACCGCTGTCACCTGCGATGGAGTTTCTCTGACTTACGCTCAGCTCGATCGGAGGGCAAATGCCATCGCAGGCCGGCTCCAGGAAGAAGGTGTAGGGATCGACGTAGCGGTCGGCATTTTTCTCGATCGATCGATCGAAATGCTAATCGGGATGTTGGGTGTGCTCAAGTCGGGCGGTTGTTTCGTGCCGCTTGATCCGACATATCCTACCTACCGGCTCGAGCAGATGCTGAAGGACGCAAAGCCGGCGGCTGTCCTCACTCATCCCCTGCTTGAAGGAAACCTGCCCAAAGGGGAGTGGAAGAACGTCCATCTGAAGGACATTGGAGAAGCCAATTATTCTCCCAACGTGGAGGGTCAGACCTCTGAGTCTCTCGCTTACATCATCTATACGTCGGGATCAACTGGACAGCCCAAGGGTGTCGAGATTCCGCATCGCGCGGTGGTGAACTTCCTCATCTCGATGAGAGATACTCCCGGACTGAGCGCGGATGACACCCTGGTCGCTGTGACAACTCTCTCCTTTGATATTTCTACCCTGGAACTCTTTCTTCCTCTCATATCAAACGCTCAGGTTGTTATTGCCACCCGAGAGGAAACCAAAGACGGCCGGCGTCTTTCCATGTTGATGGATGAGTATGCCGCCACCACAATGCAGGCGACACCGGCTACCTGGCAAATGCTGCTCGATTCGGGATGGGAAGGGAAGTACGACCTGCGGGTGTTCTGCGGCGGTGAAGCCCTTCCACGGGAGTTGGCGGAAGCGCTCCTGCCCTGTACCCGGGCAGTGTGGAATCTTTACGGTCCTACCGAAACCACCGTGTGGTCGACAGTGGACAAAGTCACTTCGGGAGTCGGAAACGTTCCCATAGGACGTCCCATCGCGAATACTACGGTTTACATACTCGACGACAACCACAACGCATTGCCGCCGGGATTTACGGGAAATCTCTATATCGGCGGGGACGGGTTGGCCCGAGGGTACCACGAACAGATGGAGCTCACTTCGGAGCGATTCGTGGAGATCACTTTGCCCAACGGAAAAGAGGAGCGGCTCTACGATACCGGAGACCTTGCGCGTTTCTTGTCCGATGGAAAGATCGAGTACATGGGGCGCAACGATTCGCAGGTTAAGGTCCGAGGATATCGAATTGAGCTCGAGGAAGTTGAGCACCAGATTGTAAGCCATCCCTCCGTGAAAGGCGCGGTAGTGATGAAGCGGGATGACCTTCCGGGTGAAAGCCTCGCCGCTTACATCATCCCGGAGGATTCGAGCGAAGGCATTGTTGTTAGCTTGCGCCGGTATCTCTCAAATCGACTGCCAGAATACATGCGGCCGGGCGTCTTTGTGACTCTTGAGGATTTCCCGTTGACACCGAACAATAAGATCGATCGAAAAAAGCTACCGGCGCCGACACTGGACCGGACCGATCTTCAGGTTGAATATGTCGAACCCCAGACTCCGAGTGAGAAGATCCTGGTCGACATTCTGAACGAGGCTTTTCTCAGTGATCGAATAGGAATCCGAGACAACTTCTTCGAATTGGGCGGTGATTCTTTGCTCGCTGTCCAGATCCTCACGGAGATCTCAAAAACCTTCAACCGCCCGATGCCGGTTGAGAATTTTCTTCAGAATCCGACGATCGAGAGTCTAGCCCAATACCTGGATACGGTCCCGTCTCTCCCAGAGAGCAAGGAGGGATCGATCGATCCGAACCGAGCGCTACCCAATGGTTTTGAAAGTGGTGATCTCGACTCGAGCTATTTGACCATCGACATTCTCGATGTGGCGGGGAAAGCGGACGACAGTCTGCCGACGGTGGATTCGGTTGCCTTGGCTTACATTCCCGACACGTTTCTCAAGCTGACCGGATTGACCCGGGATGTTATCGTTCACAATTGGTTGCACGGCAAACCATTCGTCAGCAATCTCTATGAAACGAGTTTCGGTCGTATCGCTTTGATCATGTTGCCCAGGCTGGGTGCGGAGCTCTACAAGGACCAAGAGGTATTGAGCCGGCATATCTTGGAAGCCATGGAACTCGCGGCCCGGATGGGCGCCAAGAATGTCTCTCTAACCGGTTTGATTCCTTCCGCCACGGATTACGGAAGAATGGTCGAGGAATGGGCCAACGGCCATGATCATATCCCTTCAATCACAACCGGTCACGCGACCACGACTGCAACCATCATCAAATCGATTGATGGGCTTCTCGCGGAGACCAATCGCGACTTTAGTTCCGAGTGCGTCTGCATACTCGGACTCGGCTCTATCGGCTACGCCACCCTCCGGTTGATGCTCGAAGTCCTTCCTCACCCTTCGGGCCTCGTTCTCTGCGATCTCTTTAAAAAACAGGAAGCGCTTGAGGAAATTCGCCGCGAGCTTGAAGGAGAGCTTGGGTTCAAGGGAGAGATTCGAATCGAAACGACAAAGGGTCGTCTTCCGGACGCGGTTTACGATGCCACCTTCATTCTAGGCGCAACCAATGTTCCCGGAATTTTGGATGTTGAACGGCTCCAGCCGGGTTCTCTCATCGTTGACGACTCTTTCCCGCCCTGTTTCCGTGTCTTCGACGCCATCAAGCGACTCGAGACCCACCACGACTTTCTCTTCACTACCGGTGGCCTCCTCCGCCTGGAAGAGGAGATCAAGGAGACGATTTTTCTACCATCCGGAACCGCGAGCCTCCTCGAGGAACTCGGTGGGAATCAGCTTCTAGAATTGGCGGGACGTGATTCGAGGGAGATCACTGGTTGCATACTCTCGAGCCTGCTTACCGGCCGAAGCCCCGAGATCAAACCCACTCTGGGACCAGTCAGCTTGCAGGATTCGCTGGCCCATTTCAATCTCTTGCAGTCGCCCGAATTCGGAGCCGCCAGACCACAGTGTGAGAACTATTTCATCTCCCCGGAGACGATTGCACGATTTAATGCCGAGGAGACATCGGAAACCGCTGCCGCCGGTGCCATCCAGGCTCACGGCTCGAGCTGATTCAGATTCGGTGTGAGCGATCGCTCCCCCTCCGCATCTGGTAACTTTCGCAGGCCCCTCCTTCACCCCTTGGGGGGAAGCAACCTGGCTACCCTCTTCAGCGTCCTACGTGAATATGCGCCCTTCGATCGTGCCTCCCTGGCAATGCGACTCATCGCGATTGCCGCCGTCCTGGTTCGTTTCCCTTTCTACCGTGTCGAACGAATACTCCACCGCCGCAGGATCCGGGATCTGGAGCTGATCGGCGATCCGATATTTATCGTCGGGCACTGGCGCTCCGGTACGACGCACTTGCATAATCTGTTGAGTCACGATCCTCAGTTTGGGTGGATCAGTTTCATTCAGACTTCGATGCCGTGGGATTTTCTCAGCCGTCTCAAAATCGCCCCTCCCATAATTGAGAGGTTTCTTCCGGAGACGCGGGGTATGGACAATGTTCGCCTGAGCCTCGAGTCACCCCAGGAAGAGGAAATGGCTCTGGGGAACATGGGCCCTCTCTGCTACTACTACTGCTATTACTTTCCTCATCATTTCAGGCGTATTTTCCGGGAATCGATCCTGCTTGACGGTATTTCACCGGAACAGTTGAGCCATTTTGGGAGGAATTTCCTCTACCTCACGAAGAAATTGTCCCTCAGTGATCGCAGTTGGGGAAAGCGACTCCTCTTCAAGAATCCCGCTAACACGGCCCGTATTCCCTGGCTTCAATCAATTTTCCCGAAGGCGAAATTTATCCATATCGTCCGCAATCCCTTTGAAGTATTCTGCTCTACCCTTAGACACTTTCAGCGCACAATGAGCGCTTTTGCCTGGCAGAATTGGAGCCAGATCGATTTCGAGCAGGTGACTTTGGATAACTACGCCCTCATGATGCGGCGATTCCTCGATTTCCGCTCTTCTCTTGCCCCAGATTCCTTCTATGAGCTTCGCTTCGAGGCACTGGACCAGAATCCCCTCCACGAAATTGAGAAGGTCTATGATCACCTCGGAATTCCAAACAAGGATCGGGGCCTTCCTCAAATTGAGACCTACCTGGAGCGACAGAGAGACTATCGAAGAAATGTCTATGGACTGAATCGAGGCCAAGTCGAAAAAGTGCGCCACGAATGGAATTTCGCGCTCCGATTCTGGAACTACGACCTTCCTGCGGGCATCGAGCTCTCCGACTAGCCCGCTTTTCTCACAAACTTTCGAGCATCGTGTTGTGGCTGAATGTTCCTCCCGTCGTGTTGCCGCCTGCCGGCCACAAAAAGCGGGCTACCTAACAAAAGGGCACAGAAGATCTTGAAGGCGTTCGATGATCTGAATTCCTTTATCGAAGAAGAACCAACGAGGTCGGAGACAGAGCAGACTGTCGCAGGCAATGACCGAATATGCCTTCAAAATTATGCCACAACACTTTCGACATCAAGATCTTCTGTGTCCTTTTGTTTATTAGCCTGGAAATCTTCTGAGATTTCCAGGCTAGGAGTCTGTCGGACTTTGACGTTCGATTGCTTTGCAAGTGACCAGGTTCGTCCGACAGTTTCCTCTAGCACCCGTTATTCTGGAGGGTGAATACGCGCTGCAAGCGGAGTAGCTCGATGACGCTGATTACAGGTGGTTGCGCATTGAGAATGGTGACCGGCTCATCCGTCTGGGTAAGCCGCTTCTGAACACTGAGAAGGGCTCCAATCCCAGAAGAATCGATAAATTCCACCTCGGAAAAGTCGATCTTTACGAGTCGAATACGATCATTCCAGGCCTCGACCAGCTTCTGTCGAAAATCGTCCACCCCGGAGGCGTCGAACTTTGACTCGTTGATCGTGATCAGGAGGCTGCCACTCTTGTTGTCAAATTGAAAATCGTGCTTATGCATGTATCTGGGAGAATTGACGGTTTCAGTCTAGTTTAGCTGCTCGGCCGCGGTCGTGAATTGCATTGGTCCACAATCGAATCGCCGGGAACGGTGACACGGTTCGGTGTTACGAGGCAGATCCGCTCGTGACGATTCAATTCGGAGTTTGTGCCGATGCTAATAAGTCGATTATCGCGATGGGAACAAGACCTCCGATGGGAACAAGTGAGTTTGATTCATGGTATTGAAAATTGCAAAGAGAATCTGTCAGAATAGGCCTCACTGTCATGCCTCTACTATCAAAAGTTACCCGGCCGCTTCGTAGAACCGTTGCCGGGCGACAATACGAGTTAATAGCCCAGCTGGATCAGCTGGATGGGGTCCGAGAGGACTTTGGGAATTTCCTCTACGATCTGAATGTCGCGTCCGACGCAATTCACAATTGGCAGCTCGTATTGACCGAGGCGGTGACGAACGCGGTCGTTCACGGTAGCGCCAATGATCCGCGAAAGAAGGTGTCGGTGGAGTGGAAAGTGAGTGGACAGACGGTGACCCTTGCGGTGGGAGACTCTGGTCGGGGACCGTCGGCCGATGACCTGCGAAGGCCGGAACTTCCGGATGACCCGCTCGAAACGGGTGGCCGGGGACTCTATCTGATTCATCGTTTCGGCGATGGCTGGAAGCACTGGAGTAACCCTGGCGGATACATGCAAGAGGTCTTCAAGCTGCATCTTGAAATCGTGGAGAATCTTTCCACAGACATAGAACTGGAACAGGCCCTCGAGGAGATCTCGCTCTGCTACGAGAGTCTTGCCGCCTTCTATCGATTGGGCGATACCCTGATTCAATCGGACACCGTTTCCTCATTTATCGAAAAGGCGGTCGAGGATCTGCTTCCCGTCGTTAAGGCGGAACGTGTCGCTGTCCGATTCAGTGGACTGCTGCAGGGAGAGTTGCAGAGGGGCCTGCGAGAGATGGAGATTTTTCGGACGGAGAATTCGATGTCGGATTTCGAAACCGAGGTTATGGGGCGGGGTGAGGAATTCATCTGGGAGTCCGCCAGAGAAGTGTCCGAGTGTCGCGACTGGAAAGACTGCGGAGCGGGACTTTGTTGCCCAATCAAGGCGGGAGGAAGAGTTCTTGGAGTGCTCACGATTGCGAGAGCCGGAAGCTCGCAATTTTTCAAAGCAGGCGACCTCAGTACTGCGCGCACCTTTGCCGATCTCTTCGGCATAGCTGTTGCGAACGCCGATCACGAGATCGTTCGTAGCCATGAGCAGCTGGCCCTGCGGGAGCTGGAAATAGCATCCGAGGTACAGCAGCGATTGCTGCCGATTTCGAGCCCGGCCGAAACCGATCGCTACCGGGTGTCGGTTCAGCGGAAGAGCGCCCGCGTCATTGCCGGAGATTACGCCGAGGCCTGTCGGACCCCGGATGGCGGTCTCGCCCTTGTCACCGTCGACGTGATGGGAAAGGGACTCTCCGCAGCGTTTTTCGCCGCCACTTTTCGAACCGCACTGCACATCAATTTGAACAGTGGATTGAGTCTGGAGAGACTGATACACTCACTGAATAGAATTCTCTGCTACGAGGTCGGTGAATTGGAACTCTTCGCCACCTGTGCAATTTCGATGGTCAGGCCTGACTTTCGCGAGATGCAGGTGGTCAACGCTGGTCATTGTCCGGTCCTTTTCTTCGATCGCGACAGGATTATCCGTCAGGTTGATCCTTCCGGTCCTCCCCTTGGTTTGTTCGAGTCCTCGGAGTATCAGATCGAGAGCTGCGAGCTCCACGAGAAATCAGGAATGCTCATGTTGACGGACGGTCTCTATGAGTGGGAATCAGATGGAGGATTGTGGGGATGGGATCGTTTTACTGAATTTCTCCAGAGACAGTTGCCGATCGATCCGGAGAGACTATGGAGGACTTTGCAGGAAATGATCCAGCAGGCGACCGGACGAGTCGACACGGGGGACGATCAGACGATGCTCTTCTGGGAAAGGAAGAGATGAAGAATGTTCTGATCGCTGATGATGACGCAGTGATGGTTCGCCTCCTTGAGTTAACCATGCGCAAGAGCGGATTCAGTGTTACAATTTGCCGGGACGGGCCGTCGGTGCTGCAACGAGTGTTCGACCGTAAGCCTGATCTTGGAATAATCGATCTGATGCTTCCTGGAATGTCCGGGCTGGAACTGATCAGGGAGTTTAAGTCGGATTCGTCTCTCAGAGACATCCCCCTGATCGTTGTGACCGGGCAGGGAAAGGGAAGCACGAAGAGTGAGCTTCTCAGGGTTGGGGCGGTCAGTGTCTTCACAAAACCGTTCAGTCCCACCGCCTTGACCTCACGGGTTAGAGAATTGCTCTCCGACGCCGCGGAATAGACGAAAGAAACCGTAATTCAGGAGGCCGGATGGGGAGTTCTGGAAAAGGGCGGAGTCGTAAAGCGTTTGACTCTCGGTGGCGTAGTGAGACTTGAACGGATGTCGGCCCTGAAGAAAGTCGAATTCTTCGACTCTATTGGTGAGTGCGCTCTCGATTGTATTCAGCATGAGTATCCGGCCTGGTGAGTACTTCCCGTACTCGGGAAGAAAGGCCAGGCTATGCATCCCGTAATAGCCGGGGTGAGTGAGCCCTATCTGGTAGGCGATCGGGGTGCCATTCAGATCGAATGTCGCAATCTCGGCATTCCCTCGTTCAGCAAGTCGTGGCAGAACTCGAAAATAGAACGCACGCATCTCCGGGCGATGAAATAGGCCGACACCGGATCGACCCTTCCAGCTTGCGCTCTCGATCGATTCCAAGTGGGGTAAAATGCGACGCACCTCCTCTTGGGAATGGTGGTCACCAGGCGGCCCTTTCCTTCCAGTCGGCGGTATTTCCTTCGTATTGTTTGGCGAGACTTGGAGCCACAGACTGTTGAGAGATAGTCACGAAAGCTTGAATGCCGAAATGAAATTCGCTGATTCTGACTTCTCAACCGGACCAGACTGAGAGGGAGCTTCCGGCCCTTCCTCAGGTGCGTTCGCTCTATCCGCCAGCTGAGAAGTGACAATGGAATCCATACGAATCGATAGCGTCCCGTAAGATTGGAAAGAGCCTCGAGAAGGGCGGACCTGATTTCTGAATCGGATCGTAGAACGAGAGGATCGAAGCAGTCGGCCGAGTGGCAGCCAATCGGCCAGAGCCCCTTTCCAAAGATTGCCCGTACCTCGAAAAAGGCCAGATGGCAAGATACTCTCCGGTTCGTGACTTCACCACCGCCGCAACCGTGGTCCGCCCTTTTCCCAGCTTCTCACACCAGGTGTAGACGCACTCCGGAGAAAAGAAGGGATTGGGCTTTCGAGCCCTCCGAAAAAGCTCTTCGTAAGCAATACGAATTTCATCGAGGGCACGTTCTCCCGTTATCAGCTCTGTCCGATATTTCGCCTCCACAATATGAGTCTCAGCGGTTGCATTCGTCAGCGTTCTCTTTTACCTTAATATCGGTATTAACCGTTCGTTATACATGCTATGGAAAGTATGACCTCAGGAATCCCCGTGAGTGAGTTGGCGGTCGATCAATTTCCCTTGATTGATGACGAGCAGGTCAAGCTACTCCTGTCGGTAGCCGATGAAACAGGGGACGAGCTCTTGAGAGAATTGCTCGAACTGTTCGTCGACGAGAACGGTCCTCGCATCGGAAAGATTCGCGAAGCTCTTATGGCCCGCAATCGCGACGAAGTGCTCCGAGGGGCGCACAGCGTGGCCGGAAGTAGCGCCAATCTCGGCGGATTTCGGCTGGCCAAGAACTGTTCCCAACTGGAAGGTCTGGCGCCTAACGGCGAATTCGGTGGGATGGAAGCACTGTTTAATCAGATCGTGATCGATTTTGATGCCACCGTCGACGCCTTCCGCGGAATAGTCGACCGTCTCCCTTCAAAGGGATAGTTCTTGCCTCAGCGATCGGTCGTGGCAGACTCCCTCGGCCATGGCTGTTTCGGTCCGTGCCCTCTCTCCGTCCGAGCCTAGTGGTCCGTTCGAGACTCGGCCTTCTGAACATCGAAGGCGTGCTTCCGTTCATACCTTGGGTTGTAGGCTGAATCAATCTGAGAGTCAGGTAATCAAGGAGAAACTGGTCCGCGCCGGGTATGAATTGGTGCCCTTTGGAACGGGTGCTGATCTGGGCATTATCAATACCTGCACGGTGACATCGGAGGCGGATTCAAAGTGCCGACAGGCGATTCGAAAATTCATCCGTCGCAATCCGAATGCATTTACCGCCGTCGTAGGCTGCTATTCGCAGATTTCGGCAATGGCGATAGCCGAAATTCCAGGGGTCGATCTGATCGTTGGCAATCAGGCGAAGCTCAATGTCGACAATTATGTTGAGGGCGGGAAAGCTGAGCATCCGGTCATCCTTGTCGACCGTATCGGGAGAGAGGATTTCGCCATTAGCAATGTGGGTGGAGGCTCTTTTGAAAAGCGCGCCAATCTCAAGGTTCAGGACGGGTGCGATTTTATGTGCTCCTTTTGTGTCATTCCTCATGCTCGTGGGCGGGCTCGCAGCCGGTCTCTCGAGAATCTTTTGGAAGAGGCCCGTAGCTTGGCCGATCGTGGAGTACGCGAGCTGATTCTTACCGGAGTCAACATCGGCACCTACGACCATGACGGCCAGAATATCGTTGCGGTGGTCGATTCCTTGAATGAGTTGGCCGAGATTCGCCGGATTCGAATAAGCAGCATCGAGCCGACAACGGTTCCGGTCGATCTGCTGAACCGAATGGCGGATCCGAGGCATGCTCTGCTTCCCTATCTTCATATACCCTTGCAAAGCGGATCCAACCGTGTTCTGCGGCGGATGCGTCGGCGCTACGGCGTCTCCCAGTTCGTCACCTTTATCCGCTACGCGGATTCTCTGGTAAAGGATTTATGCATCGGCACCGACATCCTGGTCGGTTCACCCGGTGAAGAGGACGACGACTTTCACCAGACCTGCAAGGTGTTCACTGAAAATCCCTTCGCCTATTGCCATGTCTTTCCGTATTCACGCAGAAACGGAACCCACGCTGCCAGGCAAGGGGATCATGTTCCCGACGAGGTGAAAACGAGACGTAGCGCTCATTGCCGTCGGCTTGGAGCAACTCGGCGTTTTGACTACAGCCAAAGGTACCTGGGCCGCGTGCAGGTCGTGCTTTTCGAGGATCAGAAGGACGGGTATTTCCCCGGCTATACGGAAAACTATATCCGCGTCGTCTCTCGTTCCCAAACCGATCTGACCAATCGCCTCGCCCAGGTGAGGCTGAGTCGTATCCGTGGCGATGTCGTCGAGGGCTCCGTTGTGAAGATGCTGGATTAGGAGCCTGCCGGACGAAGTCGGGCAGGCTCCTAATCCTCGGGGTCCTCTCTGCTCTCTTTCTCGTCGGGCGTCTCGAATTCGAAACCGTGAACGTGTTCGGTCTCCTTCGGAGTCGAAAGCACTTTGAAGAGACACCAGAAAAAGAGTATGGAGACGGTTCCAACCGATATGAAAAGTATTATCCAACCTCCGAATGTCATTTTGGAGTCCTATTTTGACGCTGTTTGAAGCGCCTGATAGCGCTTTACACTTGAAACGATCATGAGAGTGAACGCGGCAACCGTGAGAATCAAAAAGACGCTCAATTGCGCCACGAGATTCGGGCCTGATTCTTCTCCGCCGATCAGATCGACCACGTAATCGCTGACGGCTCGAGTCCCGAAACCGAATACGTTGAAATATAACCACAACGAGAATATCGAAATTAGGGCGATCGGGCAAATGTACTTTATGACAAACTTAAACGCTGCAGGTATTTTTAGAGCGGCGCCTATGTGGGCCTCTTGCATTCCTTTTTCAACGCCTAACACCCAACCGAATATGATAATTTGGATCGTAGCCAAAATGAAAATGAGGAAGTTAGCAGCCCAAAAGTCGATCGTGTCGAGAGCCTTAATGTCCTTGCTGAAGTAGACCACGAAACAGCAGCCGAACGCGGTGATGAGTCCGAGAATGGCGACGGATTGGCGGCGATTGATTTCGAGCGACTCTTCCAGAAAAGCGATACCGGGTTGAAGCATAGAGATGGAACTTGTGACCGCGGCGAGGAAGAGGAGGAAGAAAAAGAGAAATCCAAAGAGGCTCCCGAAGGGCATTTCAGAAAAGACCAACGGGAGCACATTAAAGCCGAGGGCAAAGGTACCCAGGTTTCCTGCGATTCCCGATATTCCGAGAAAGGCTACGGCAGCGGGTATCGTTATCAGGCCTCCCAGTGCAACTTCACAGAATTCATTCGCACTTGTGGCGGCGAGACCACTGAGCACCACGTCGTCGCTGGACGACAGATAACTGGAGTAAGTCAGGATGATGCCAAAACCCACCGATAGTGAGAAGAAGATCTGTCCGGCCGCCGCTAGCCAGAGTTCGGGATTACGTAGCTGTTGCCATATAGAGACCGTGATGAGCTTCCGATTTGGATCCTTTTCGACTTCAAGCTGCTTGGCTTCGATGGCCGCTTTACCCACCACCTCCTCGACAAAGATCCATTCTTTCTTTTTCGGATCCTCGCTGAGCTTTCTTTCCTGCACTTCCACTTTCTGAGGGTTCCACATGAAGCCCAATCCGTTGTAGACGTTATTCTCCAGATTCGCAGGGTTTGGGGCTCCCAGAGTTAGGACTCGAATGAGAATTACTATTGCCAACAGAATAAGGGTCGGCATCGCGTATTTGCAGAAGAGTTCAATACCCTTGGCCAATCCTCGATAGATGAGGAAGAAATTTAGAAGAAATACGAGAAAAAGGTACACTCCTACCTGCTTGATACCAAATCCAATCGCGGACCCATTGCTCTCGATTCCAGTGAAATACCCAAAGAATGCGCTCGCCTGCGCTGAGTCGCCGAATTTCATGTTCCCGGCCAGGAAGTTCACCGAGTAGCCGAGGCACCAAGCCTCAACGATGACATAGTAAAAGTAGATGATCACCGGTATGATGACGCCGATGACTCCTAAATACTTTGCCCC
Source organism: Candidatus Moanibacter sp. (assembly GCA_965226025.1). GTDB lineage: Bacteria > Verrucomicrobiota > Verrucomicrobiia > Opitutales > UBA2987 > Moanibacter. The sequence continues at coordinate 273,893 of CBDDCD010000003.1, forward strand.
TGGATGAGATACGATCGCGTTTAGGATTCCAGGGCAGGAATTGAATCCCTTTTGACCGGCTAAACGACCCATGGTCCACTCAGCCCAGCAGATTGGCAATCCAATCAGGAGAAAGGCGAAAAAGTAGGCCAACATGAACGCGCCACCCCCGTACTGGGCGGCTTGTCCGGGAAAGCGGAGAAAGTTTCCCAGCCCAACGGCGCTCCCGGAAACCGCCAGAATCACGCCCATACGTGAATTCCAGGACTCTTTCACCGCTGCCGCTGCCGCTGCCATGATAGGAGCTTATTTGAAAGCGGGCCGATTGACAATGCAAGAAAAATAACTGGAGATCGAATTCAGACAGTGAAGATAGACCGCTACATTTTCTTGGAGTGGCTGAGATGTTTTGCCCTGGCCCTGGCTGCCACCCTCGGGATCCTGTTGCTTGAGGACATCTACAATGACCTTCCGGATCTGCTTCGATTCGGAGTCGGAGGGCGGGAGGTTCTTTCCTATTATATCGTTCTCCTGCCTAGCTTCCTGCCTGCCGTCTTGCCGATCTCCTTGTTGATTTCCATTCTCCTCGGTCTAGGAAATCTTCATCGACACAATGAGATAACGGCCCTGCGTGCGATCGGCTTGAGCCTCTGGCGTATCAGTCGGATCCTTTGGATAGTGGGATTCGTTTTGTCGGCCGGCCTGTTCTACCTGAATGCCCATCTCGTTCCCTCCTCCATTGAAAAGGCGCGGGCGATGAGGGAGCGGTTCGCCGCATTCCACCACCTTGCAGGTGGCACAGAGAGCGATATCGGCGTAATCCATAATCTGACTTACTACAACCATAGGGAGAACCGCTTATGGTTCTTCAACCGATTCATCGAATTCGAGAACCGGGGCCACGGGGTCACCGTCTCCGAGTTATATGAGGCCGGAGGGGAGGCGCATCGAATCGTGGCTAATGAGGTATCCTTCGATCCCGAAGATGAGGGTTGGGTCTTTCTCGATGGTCGGTTAATCGAGTTCAATGCGGAGACCGGTGAGGCCTTCAGATCGCTCCCTTTTGACCGGCGATCCTATCTCGATTTTGAAGAGGACCCCTCGCTTATGAGGTCATTGGAGAAGCGGCCCAAGGATCTCTCTCTCTTCCAGCTGCACCATGTTCTGGCGAATCTGCGGGCTTGGGACGACCCCAGACTTCCTGCTTACGAGGTGCAGTACCACAGCATCCTGGCGAATCCCTTTAGTATTGTCATCGTGATTGGGCTTGCCGTTCCCTTCGCCGTATCCGGAGTTCGTGTCAATCCCATGGTCGGAGTGGCGAAGACGATCGGTCTTTTCTTTGTCTACTACCTGGTGGCCAACCTCGCCACCCTGATGGGCGAGCGCGAGATCATTGAACCAGCCGTTGCCGGTTGGGTTCCAAATTCAATAATGGTGCTCACCGCCCTCTGGTTAAATCGTCGACAGGTATGAACGATTCCCTGGATCTTCGTCCGGGCCCTCGCCCGAGAGTACTGCGAGGCCATCCCTGGGTGTTTGCCGGGGAAGTCGAAAGGCTTTTGCCCGCTGCATTCGATGGTCGGGCTGTCTCGCTTCGATCGGCTGGTCGACGCTGGTTGGGTTCCGGGATCTACAACAGCCAGTCTAAGATCGCGTGGCGACGATTCAGTCCTGTTCCTGGTGTGGATTTCGATCGGGAGCGAATCGGAGGGTTGATCGGAAGGGCGATCAGCCTCCGGAGCGGATCAAATTGCGAGAGGCTTGTCTGGTCCGATGCCGATCAAGTACCCGGTCTCGTCGTCGATCGCTACTACGACACCCTTGTTCTCCAGGCCCTCACTCGGGCGGTTGACGATCGGCTGGATCTGGTCACGGATCTTCTCCGTGAGCTTCTTCATCCCGAAGAGATAATCTACCGAAACGATGCTCCCACTCGCAAACACGAGGGGTTGGATCTCAATGTCGGTACAGCCAGCAATCGGTCCTTTCCGCCAAAGTGGTTCCTGATCGACGACATCAAGTATCGACTGGATCTTCAGGGGGGGAATAAGACGGGATTCTACCTCGATCAGAGGCAACAGCATCTGAGGGTTGCAACCTACGCCCAAGGCCGGCGGGTCCTGGACGGATTCTGCCATGAAGGAGCCTTCGCCCTACATTGCGCGCGGGCCGGAGCTGAGTCGGTCGTGGGAGTGGATGTATCGGAAGACGCCGTGAATAGTGCCAGAGAAAACGCAAAGGAAAACGGGTTGAACGCAGATTTTCTTCGGGCCAATCTGTTCGACTACTTTTCATCCAACAGGGATCAGGAATTCGACCTCATCATACTCGATCCGCCTTCCTTTGCCCGCAATCGCTCGGCCGTCGTGGGGGCTCTTCGGGGCTATCGGGAGATTAATCTCCGCGCTCTTCGGATGCTGAGGGCAGGCGGAATTTTGGCCACCTATTCCTGCTCTCAAAACATAAGTATGGAGAAATTTGAATCTGTTTTGACCGAAGCTGCTGCTGATGCCCATGTATTGGTTAGAATTCTCGATCGTGTGAGCCAGCCTCCCGATCACCCTGTGATTCTCAACTTTCCGGAGAGTGAGTATCTCAAGGGGATGATTCTGAGAGTTGATGACCGAAATCGATGATTCCTTCAAAGAAAATGAAACTGAGATCTACCCTACTCTTCATTCTCAAAGCGCCGGTGGTGGGCCGTGTGAAGACGCGTTTGGCGGAGGAGATAGGGGAAGTCCGCGCCCTCTCTGCCTATCAGTCGATGACGGAGAAGTTGTTCGATTGCCTCGCACCCCACGCCCCTTTTGAAATCCACTTTGCTCCTGAAGAGGCGAGAGATCTAATGGAAGGTTGGCTGGGCCCTAACCATCCCTATTTCCCCCAGGCAGACGGTGACCTTGGACGCCGCATGGAGAGCGCTGTTCGAAGTGCTTTCGGGCGTCGAGCGGAGTCCGTGATTCTTCTCGGGGGCGATTGCCCCTATGTCTCGCTGCCTTTGCTCGAGAAAGCGTCAAACTCTCTCCGACTTAACGACACCGTGGTCGGTCCCGCTTTGGACGGGGGTTACTACCTGCTCGGCATGAACTGCCTTAACGTTGAGTTGTTTCGCAATGTTCCCTGGAGCACAAAAGACGTCTTTCGCATCACTATAGAGAGGATCAAATCAATGGGACTCACTACCGAGGTCTTGGAGTCTCTTGAAGACGTCGACGACCTCGCCGGCTGGTCTCGCGCCGAGCCATTCCTGGGAAGCAGAATCGCCGCTTCCGAATAGCCTTCTTTTCGCTCATGTCTTCGGCCACCCCGTTGGGACAGAATCAACCAACCGGCCGTTTCCTGCCAGCCGACCGCGAAAAGCCGGCTAGGAATCTGTCGGACTTCGAAGTAGGCAATAGACCTAAACCCAAGATCGGAAATTGATGGCTGTAAATTGCTTGAAAGTTCATACCGACAGATTCCTTCCAAGAAAATGAAACTGAGATTTGAGACGAATTGTCCTACCCCTTCGTACTTTTCAAGAATCTAGCGTGGGAAGATCGAGACTCCTAAGACATTCGAGACACATTGGCACAAAAGAGCCCTCGAAAAGAGTTAGTAATGCCACACTTCCCAAATCTCATTTTCATTTTCTTTTTGCTAGCAGTCTGTCGGACGGACTTGGCTACTTGCACAGCAATCGAACGTCCAAGTCCGACAGCCGGCTAACCAACAGAAGGGCACAGAAGGCACGACAAGGTCCACGCGATGGACTACTCAGCGCCCTTCTCTTGTCTGTTCTCGGAATCGAATGGGACTTTTTAGCTGAATCAATTGGAGCTTAATGTGGCACAGGAGGTCTCTCTTGATGCATCTCACTGATAGAGGGCGTCGATCTGCACTCCCCCTGGGGGAGCTCCACATTCTCTTGCTTTGGAGTTCAGTCATTCTGGCTCAGGAGTCTGGCTTAGCGCTGACGGCCTATTGGCCCTTCGACGATGGCTACGACAGCGTCGTAAACAATGAGCTTTATAAGGGGACTCCAGTCGGCGGTGTGTTCACCAGCATCACTAACGAGGATGGAAATTATGCGCGAGGAAACGGAGCTCTCCAACTCGATAGCCGTCCCCAGTCCGGCGACGGCACCTACGTGGATATTGCGAATGAACTCTTCCCTGACGGGCACGAAGCAGTCTCAATCGCGTGCTGGTATCGATACCTGGATATCAGCGGAGATGGTTCGGACTTCATAAATGCGGTTTGGGAGACGACCCCCAGAGCGGCTCTCTCCTTCGGGCTCTACTCTGATGATGGAGTGGATACGCGATCACCGGAAGGAAAGGAACATAGCCGTCGCTCTGCACGAGGGCGACATCACCGACGATAATGACGAGGACGGCGCTTTTCAATGGGAGAACGCCCGTCAGAGTCTCTCGGTCCTCGACGGGGTTATACCCTATGTGCTGGCAACGGGAAATCACGATGGTGCTCTTATATCCTTTGAGCGCTCGGATTAGCCTACCGCGCACAACCTAAGACAGGCTCCTACCTTGCCGAAAATCTCCTTCTCGAGGTTCCAAAGAGTAACCGAATGTGACGAATAATTGAGTCTAGCCGAGCCCATAAACGACTGGCCATGACTCACCAGGCTAGCCCGAACATCTCACAAACTTTCTGCTACGACGACGGATCTCACCGCGTGCCAGCGCCTTCCCTTGCCCGGCGACCTCAGAGGGTCTCAACACACTGTCGCCCGCCGTGCTTTGGAAAGGCACTGGCACGCAGCGATCTACGCCGTCTCGCGACGAAATGTGTGAGATGTCCGGGCTAGAGGTTGAAGGGTGTTGTTCCGGACCCTTTTGGATCAACGACACTGACGGTGAAATGGCGGCTTCTTCCCTGGTCTTCCTCTTGGCCAAGCATGGACGAGATGATAGAGACGTCGTTGCAGTCTTTGCTGAGGTGGACCAGGAACACCCGTTTCCAAGAGGGTTCGTGTTCGCCGTTGATGAATTCCAGGGCGGTTGTATTGGAGAGGTGGCCGTGCCGGCTCTTGATACGCTGTTTCACCGACCAAGGTCGGCGTTCGTCCTCGTCCAGCATTCGTGTTTCGTGATTCGCTTCCAGAACAAGCACGTCCACCGAACGGACGCGTTCTCTAACGAGCTGGGGGATGTGTCCGAGGTCGAGGCACCAGGCAAGGCTGCGTCTTGGGTTGAAGAGGTCTTCTCCGCCGGTGGAGAACACAAATCCGACCGGATCGAGAGCATCGTGGGGAACAGGGAAGGAGGTAATTTCGAGGTCGCGGTAGTGAAAGGTGCGGCCGGTCTCGAAGATCTGCCAATTAGCCTTTTTTCTCAGGGAATCCTGAATGGCCTTCGCGGTAGCGAAATTCGCGAAAGTGCGGATACGGGGAATTCCCGACAATCCCGTCAGCCCCGCCGTGTGGTCATTGTGCTCGTGGGTTAAAAAGACCGCGTCAATTGAATCTATTGTCTCTCCAGTTTCTTCCAGGAGCCGGCGCGTTCGTCGAGCGGAAAAGCCGGCGTCGATGAGAACTCTGCATTGTTCGGTGATGAGAAGGGCGCAGTTTCCAGAACTGCTGCTTCCGAGAATCTGAAACTGCATTTACCTTCTCTTCTGGTCGAAGTGATTCTCTTTGTAAACTCTTTCCGTTCAGAGATCTTCGGGTTAGGAGTCTGTCGGACTTTGACGTTCGATTGCTTCGCAAGTGACTCGGTTCGTCCGACAGACTCCTAGGCCGTCAATGGGGTTGGGATTTACTTGCTTGCCGAAGTCTTCATGTCTCTGCATTCTGGAAGATAAATGAGTGCGGAAGAAGAACTGATTTCGAATCTCGAAAAGGCAAGCCGGCCCGACTCGCTGAATCAGAACTACGACGACAAATTTGTCGTCAGTCCTAAGTATCGCGATTCATTGCCCGACCTGCAGAACAGAACGGGAGTGGATATTCAAGGTGCCGACGTTCCCATTCTTGAGGTTGGGATTTCAAACTTTCGTCTGCCTTTGAAAGTGCTCACGGCAAAGAACGAATCCGTTGAGTTGGAGGCGAGCGTGACGGGCACGGTCTCACTGGGCGCCGATCGCAAGGGCGTAAATATGTCTCGAATCATTCGCACCTTTTACGAGTTCAAGGATAGAGTGTTTACACTGGAACTGCTTCACGAGATTCTCTTGCGCTACAAAGAGAGCTTGGAGAGCAGCCGTGCCCACCTCGTGATTCGCTTCTCCTATCCTATCCTTAAGGGCAGCCTCCGCAGCGGTTTGAAAGGGCACCTCTACCATGAAGTCGGCTACGAAGGAACAATCGATGATCTCGATCGATTTCAGAAACGTATGCACTTGGACTTCATTTACTCTTCGGTGTGTCCGAACGCGGCCGAGCTGTCGGAACACGCTCGCAGCTATCGCGGCAAATATGCCGTTCCTCATTCCCAGCGTAGCAAGGCCAGAATAAGCGTTGAAGTTCAATCCGGAGCCCTTCTCACTATCGAGATTCTTCGCGATTTCTGCTTGGAGGCCCTCAGCACCGAAGTCCAAGTGATGGTTAAACGCGAAGACGAACAGGCGTTCGCGGAGTTGAATGGAAGCCACCCGAAATTCGTCGAAGATGCCGTGCGTCTCCTTCACGAGAGACTCAATGCGGACAAACGGATAGTCGATTTTCAGGTGGCATGCGTTCATCTCGAATCTCTCCACGCCCATGATGCCGTCGCCGTCATCAACAAGGGAGTGAGTGGCGGTTTCCCCGGCCGCGTCGAAGATTTTCGAAGCTTCGTCTGCTAGGAATCTGTCGGACGCCGACGTTTGAATGATTCGCAGGTGGCAGAACTCATCCGACAGATTCCTAGAGGAGCTTCATCTGGCCATCCCTTGAATCCGGTTTGATCCCGATTGTATCGAAACCCTTAGGAGTGACGACACGACCCTGGGGTGTTCGCTGGATGAAACCTTCCTGAATAAGGTAGGGCTCATTGACTTCCTCCAGGGTGTGCTCCTCCTCCCCAACCGCGACGGCAACGGTTCCCAGTCCGACCGGACCTCCGCCGTAGTTCTCCGCAATAATACGAAGAATGCGTTTGTCCATCTCATCCAGACCATGTCGGTCGATTTCAAGTAACTCAAGGGCGGAGGATGCAATCGAACGAGTGATCTTTCCATCGGCTCGTTGTTGGGCAAAATCGCGGACAAAGTAGATCAGATTATTGGCGATTCTCGGGGTCCCCCGGGCTCTTCCCGCAATCTCCTCTTCACCCTCCGCGTCAATCGCGACGTTGAGGATCCCGCAGGTTCTTCGGACGATGGTTCTCAAATCTTCACGGGCATAATAGTCGAGGCGCGTCTGAAGGGTAAAGCGGCTGCGCAGCGGTGCAGTAAGAAGTCCGAGCCGGGTAGTCGCTCCAATCAGTGTAAAGCGTGGAATATTCAGTCGGACGCTTCGGGCGTTGGGTCCTTGATCCAGCATGATATCGATTTTGAAATCCTCCATTGCGGAGTAGAGATACTCCTCAACAGTCTTTGGGATACGATGAATCTCATCGATGAATAGAATGTTGCCCTCTTCGAGATTCGTGAGCATTCCGGCCAGGTCTCCCGGTTTCTCAACCACAGGGCCTGAGGTGGGCCGGACCTGGGTATTCAGCTCGCTGCCGAGAACGAAGGCTAGAGTCGTTTTCCCGAGGCCTGGAGGCCCGCTGATAAGAACGTGATTGAGGACGTCTCCTCTCTCGCGGGCCGCTCCGACTATGATCTCGAGACGTTCCTTTGTCTTTCTCTGTCCCGTAAAATCGGAAAAGGTCAGCGGTCTGAGAACCGCCTCCGTTTCTTCTTCCTGATTGAGGGCGGCATCGAGAAAATGAGTCCCCTTTTGCTGTTCCTCGGAATTCATGTGCTTCTCAAAGCAGATTTACCCCTCGGCGCGGAAGCTCTCTGGCATATCCTCCGCTCTGAGCCGCTCGATTTTCGCTCCGAGGGATCGGAATTTCTCGTCGATTCTTTCAAATCCGCGATCGATGTGATAGATCCTCTGTACCCAGGTTTCTTTCGCCGCAGCGAGCCCGGCCAGGATAAGGGCGGCGCTGGCTCTGAGATCCGAGGCCATAACCGGCGCGCCGGAAAGTCGGACGCCTCCTTTTACTATCGCACTAGCGCCCTCAATTGCAATGTCTGCTCCCATGCGCTGAAGTTCCGGAATATGCATGAATCGATGGGGGTAGATTCTTTCCGTGATGATGCTCAGTCCATTCGTTACGCTCATGAGAGCGCACATCTGTGCTTGTAGATCGGTGGGAAACCCAGGATAGGGCAAGGTTATGACATCCACCGCTCGATGTTCGCCGCCGCCTTTCACCAAGAGTCGGTCCCTACCTTCTATCGAGACCTCGATTGACGCTTCTTCCAGTTTGTCGACGAGAGCACGCTGGTGCTCGACTTCGACCCCGCTCACCGAGATTTCGCCGCCCGTGATGGCGGCCGCGATGATGAAGCTGCCGGCTTCAATGCGATCGGGTATGATATTATAGGTGCATCCCTTCAATTGGGTCACACCCTCGATTCTGAGGTGGTGGCTTCCTATGCCGTCAATGCGTGCTCCCATTCGCCGAAGCATGTTGCAGAGGTCGACCACTTCGGGTTCGCAGGCGGCACTCTCGATGTTGGTCACTCCCGGAGCGAGCACCGCCGCCATTACCAGATTCGCGGTTCCCAGGGCGGTGCTGCCGTGCCTGCCGCCCAGAAAGACATCCGCTCCCTTCAATCGGTCGCCGTCGAGCCGTACGTAGCCGTTCTCGATCGCCACCTCGCAACCAAGTTTGGCGAAGCCTTTCAAATGAAGATCAATGGGTCGTGGTCCGATGACGCACCCGCCGGGGAAGGACACCTCCGCCCGTCGCATCCTACCCAGGAGCGGCCCCATCAGACAGACTGAAGCGCGCATCTTTCGAACCAGATGGTAAGGTGCGGTCGTTTTCGTCTCTCCGGCCTCGATGGACCAGGTGTTGGATCCCAGGCGCTCAACCCTAGCTCCGAGGTGAGAAAGGATCTCGGCCATAAATCGAACATCCGTGAGGTCTGGTACATTCTCGATCACACATGGTTCGTCAGTCAGCAGGCAGGCCGCAAATATTGGCAGAGCCGCGTTTTTGGCGCCGCTCACATGTATATTACCCCGAAGTGGCTCGCCTCCCTCTATACGTATCACATCCATCGCTCAAGCCTATCGCACGATTGGCTGGATTGATTTCGACAAAGAGCTGACGACGAGGCTTAGGTTACCATTGAGTCTCGAGGCGAAGGGCCAAACCGCTCCCTTATTCAGTTGATGAATTCGGCCTCCGCCGCCTCCCTCGCCGAGCGCGGGTTCGCCGCCTATCGGTACTTCTGGAACCCGCTCCATTTCCAGCCTTTTGCGCACCTCGTTGAGAATCTCGACCGGTTGGGGAATTCCTGGTCCGTTGCGAGGATCCCCCTTCGCGGCCTTCCGATCCACCTCGCCTTCTCCCACCGCTACCTCGCCTGTTAGCTTGGTTACTCGCCCTGCCTCGACGCCCCGGCGGCCCTCTCCTCGGTGGTACGGACCTACCCATTTCCCCTCTCCTTCCGGTTCGCCCCCGAGGGACCTGTCTTTTCTTCCTGAGTATCTTTAATAGGCGCAGCAGGAAGTTCTTGAGACGGGATAATAACCCCGGGCCCTTTGGTCCCTTTGGCATATTTGCAATACTTGCAGGCAGGGTTCGTTTCGTATAGGCGCTGCGTATCTGAATATTGCGTCTGACTCGGTGGGATCCCTCGTTCGCAGTATTCCGGACTCTTCTCCGAGGACCTCCTTTTGAATCGGTGGGCCCGGCGTCCGTCCTTCGAGGGGAGTATTCGATGGCTTGCCCGCGGTGAGGCGCCATGGGAGGATTTGAGGAGGGCTCGGGCCTCCTGTCGGAGGGGCCGGATTCTGTCGGCGGTTTGATTTGCTTCTGGGCCGACGGGGCCTCTCCGGCGGCAGGAAAATCTTCAAATTCAGGCATGGGATACTTTTCTAGCGGTCTCTAATTCAATGTCTAACCCCAAATCTTAAGAAGAATCGGGTCAATCATCTGCGCTAGGAGTCTTCTGTCGGACTTTGACGTTCGATTGCTTCGCAAGTGACCAGGTTCGTCCGACAGATTCCTAGGACAGGTGCTACAGCTAAAAGGACGAGAAAAATTCAATTCCGGAGCCTTTGCGCAAGCGGACCGATGGTAAGGCCCTGTACGAGAATTGAGAAGACGACAACGCAATAGGTCATCGTTAGTAGAATCTCTCTGGGAGCACCTTGAGGCAGAGAGAGGGCAAGGGCGACCGAAATCCCTCCCCGTAGACCTCCCCAAATGAGCAGTCGCATCGCACCCGGACTGAATTCCCTGATTACCTTCAGTCCGGCTATCGGCACAACCACCGCCCCACACCGCGCAATCAGGACGACCGGTATGCTGATAATACCCGCGGTCAAGTAGCGTCCCTCCATGGCCATGGCCAACGCTTCTAGGCCAATCAGAACAAACAGGACTGCGTTGAGAACCTCGTCGACGAGCTCCCAGAAAATGTCGATACGCTCTCTCGTTTTGTCGGACATGGCGAAAAGGCGGCCATGGTTGCCTACGAAGAGGCCCGCGACTACGATCGCGATTGGTCCCGAAAGATGCAGGGTCGAGGCAAGCGCATAGCCACCCGATGCCAGGGCAAGGGTGATTAGGATCTCAACTTGAGCATTGTCTACCTTCCGGAGCATGCGATAGGCAGCATAGCCGATGACCATTCCGAAAAGGGCTCCTCCGATTGCCTCTTGGATAAAAAATGCAATGGCGTGAAGAAGGGTGAGTCCGCCGCTCGGTCCTTCGGCCGTTACGGACTCGAGAAGGAGGAGGAAAAGGACCACGCCGATTCCATCATTAAACAGGGATTCGCCTGAGAATTTCGCTTCCAGGCTCCGTGGAATGCGGGCCGATTTCAAAATCCCCAGAACGGCGATGGGATCCGTCGGCGAGATGAGGGCCCCGAAAAGGAGGCAGTAAATCACTGGGAGATCGATACCCAGAAGAAGCGTCACCAACCAAGTCAAGCTAGCTACGATTCCGGTGGAGAGAATGGTTCCGACAGTTGCCAGAGAGGCGATCGCCCAACGGTTGGCGTATAGATCGTTGATGTTGACGTGCAAGGCGCCCGCAAAGAGCAGGTAACCCAGCATCCCGTGCAGGACCGTTCTATCAAAATGGAGGCTGACGATGAGCTCGCGTGAGAATTCCTTGATCTCGGGTTGAAGCCAACCGCAAAGGACCAGGACCAGAGATGCCGACAATGATGTGAACATCACTCCGATCGTTGTGGGAAGGCCCGCAAAACGGTGATTCAAGTAGCTGAAGACCGCCGTCAGGGTAAGAACGACCGCAATGATGTTGTAGATATCAGTCACTTGCGAAGCAATCGAACTTCAAAGTCCGACAGACTCCTAGCTACTCGAATTCGAGTTCTTGGCCTGCCTCCTACGCGAATGAAGGACCGGTTCGGTGTATCCGTTCGCCTCCGCTCTTCCCTTGAGAACGAGGTCAAGTGCGGCTTGAAAGGCGATGTTGTCTTCAAAATCAGGAGCCAGGTTTCTGTAGTTTGGGTCTCCCGCATTCTGTCGGTCAACGATTTCGGCCATTCGCTCAAAGGTCTCTCTTACCTGCTGTGAGTTCGTAATCCCGTGATGCAACCAATTGGCGATGTGCTGGCTCGAAATGCGTAGGGTTGCCCGGTCTTCCATGAGGCCGACATCGGTGATGTCCGGCACCTTCGAGCAACCGACCCCTTGATCAATCCATCGAACGACATAACCCAGGATACCTTGGGCGTTGTTCTCGAGTTCCCTTTTGATTTCATAAGGCGATACTTCTCGTTCCAGTAGGGGAGGGGTGAGGATTTTCTCAAGGCTTGCTCGTTCTCTCTGGGATAGCTCAATTTGGCGATCGGCTACGTTTACTTTGTGGTAGTGCAAGGCGTGAAGGGTGGCGGCGGTCGGTGAAGGCACCCATGCCGTGCTGGCGCCAGACTCAGGATGGCTGATTTTCGTCTCCATCATTGCCTTCATTTCGTCCGGCATGGTCCACATACCTTTGCCAATCTGAGCCCGGCCTGGGAGACCGGCTTCGTTGCCGATATCGACGTTCCAGTCTTCGTAGGCGAGCATCCAAGGCTGCGACTTAATCTCCATTTTCGGAATCATAGGTCCGGCTTCCATGCTGGTATGGATCTCGTCCCCTGTCCGATCGAGGAAACCTGTATTGATGAATACGACCCGATCCCTTGCCGCCCGGATGGCCTCTTTCAGGTTGACGGTTGTCCGGCGTTCCTCGTCCATGATGCCAATCTTCAGTGTCTTGGCCTCCAACCCGAGAGTGCCTTCGATGCGCTCGAACAATTCAATTGTGAAAGCCGTTTCCTCAGGGCCGTGAAGCTTCGGTTTTACAATGTATACGCTCCCGGTCTTGCTATTCCGATACTTTCCATTCCCTTTCAGGTCGTGGATCGCCGCTAGGGAGGTCACTATGGCGTCGAGAATCCCTTCAGGTATCTCGCTGCCGTTTTTCGTCACGGCGTCGGTGTACATGTGGATGCCGACATTCCTCACCAGAAGAAGGCTTCTTCCTGGAAGGGTCAGAACCTCGCCACCCGGCGCCGTGTAGGTGCGATCGGGATTCAGGCGGCGGGTTACGCTCGTTCCGTTCTTCTCAAAGGTGGTCTCGAGGCTGCCTTTCATGATTCCGTTCCAGTTGCGGTAGACCCGCACCTTGTCTTCCGCGTCTACCGCCGAGACAGAATCTTCGCAATCTTGAATCGTAGTGATAGCTGACTCGAGCAGGACATCGCAAATACCCGCGCTGTGGTTGCGCCCCACCACGTGCTTTCGATCAATCTGGATTTCAGCGTGGAGGCGGTTGTTCTTCAGGAGAATACAACTCATTTCTCCGCCGGCGCTTTGGTATCCGGAAAACTTCCCTTCTTCCTCCAGTCCCGTATTGCTCCCATCCTTGCGAGTGCAGACAAGCTGCTTGCCTCGGTCACCGGAGCCCAAAGAGAACTCGGTGACATCGGAATAGCTGCCGTTCCGTAGGGCAAATGTCTGGTCGAGAAAGGATTCGGTCAGCTTAATCACCTCTTCTCCGCGGATTGGGTTGTAGGAATCGCCGATCTCTGCTCCGTTTTCTTCCGCGATGACGTTTGTCCCATAGAGCGCGTCGAAGAGACTGCCCCAGCGCGCATTCGCAGCGTTCAGGGCATATCGGGCGTTGTCTACCGGAACCACCAATTGAGGTCCTGCAATCTCCGCAATCTCCGGATCAACCTTCCCCGCGCCCACCTCGAAAGTAGCTTCCTCTGGAACCAGATAGCCGATCTCCTTGAGAAACGATTCGTACTCTTCCGGGTTGATCGGGCTCCCCTTTCGTTCCAGGTGCCATGAATCGATGGTTGCCTGGAGGGCATCGCGTTTCGCAAGGAGCTCTCGGTTGCGAGGGCCTAGGTCGCCGACTATGCTCGCAAGGGAGGACCAGAAATGATCCGGATCGACCCCGGTTTCCGGTGCAATTTCGTTACCGATCAATTCGTATAATCCCCGGTCGATCTCCAGACCGTGCGCATTAATCCTCTCTTGCATTTTTCTAAATCCCTTAATTTCTTGATTTGAACCGATCTCAAAGTATCGGTTCTAATGGTAAAACTCCCGTGTGGTGAGTTGGCAACACGATAACCGAGAATTTGATCAATATGAAGCCCTGGAAATCTGTCGGAGGAACCCTGTCATTTGCCAAGCAATAGAACTTCATTGTCCGACAGATTCCTGGCTTTGAGGATCGCCGGCTCCTCGTTAAAATGAGATACGTCCGTTCCCTGCGTCTCTGCTTTGAATTTTGCGTTTTCAGCCTTCTTCCGGTTTCGATTCTTACTGCCGACACCGAGAGCTCGAATCGGATTCTGATCATTGTCCTCGATGGGTTGCGGCCGGACTACGTAACACCTGGACTGATGCCGAATCTCCATGCCTTGGGAGAAAGGGGTGTAGTCTACGAGAACCATCACGCCGTCTTTCCCACCATCACTCGGGTCAATTCCCCTTCCATTTCCACCGGAGCCTATCCCTCATCGCATGGATTGATGGGAAACAAAGTTTACTTTCCGGATATTAGCAAAAAAGGGTTGAGTACCTCGAAGTGGAGGATTCTGCGAAAAATCGACAGAAAAACTCTAGGCAGACTGCTGACAGTGCCCTCCATCGGGGAAGTCTACAAAAAAGTCGGGAAAAAGGTCCTTGCCGTGAGTTCAGGGAGTGGAGGTTCCGCGCTCTTGCTGAACCACAAAGGTGCCGGTGGAGGAGTTATCGGGACGGGAGTTATCTATCCGAAATCCATGAGAGAACATGTCCACCGGGTCATTGGGCCCGCCCCTAAAGATGCACGGCCTGACACGCTGCAAAACGAGTGGGCTGTGAACGCCTATCTCGAAATTGGCCTCAAGGAGATAAGGCCCGACCTAACTTTCATGTGGTTGACCGACCCGGATCATACCGTCCATAAATTCGGCATAGGAGCTCCCGAAACGATCGGGGTGTTGCGGAGCCTTGATCGGGAGATTGGTCGAATCCTGGAAGCGCCCAGGAATCTTAAACTCGAGGACAGTATCGATATTTTCGTTACTACCGATCATGGGTTTTCCACCGTCAAAGGGAATTTGGGTTTGGATCAGATCTTGGAAAGTAACGGTTTCGGCGATGATGTGATCCTGGTTGACGAAAGAGCTATCTATCTAAGAGAGGAAGATGACACCTTTATGGGTCTGATCGTGGCGGCTTTGCAGAGGGAGCCGTCCGTGGGTGCAATATTCACCCGGGATTCCTCCGGCTCTAATCGAATCCTGGGAGGCGTTCCCGGTACTTTTTCGTTCTCCTCCGTTCACTGGAACCATGAGCGGGCCGCCCACATCCTGGTCTCTTCGAATTGGACCGAGGAGCGGAACCAATACGGTTACCCCGGGCATACCTCGTGGGGCACTGTCGCCAATCACGGTTCGGATAGTCCTTTCGATATCGGTATCCATCTCTTCCTTTCCGGCCCAAGTTTTAAACGGGGTGTGAAAATCAAAGTTCCTTCCGGAAACGTTGATATCGCCCCTACCGCTTACTTCCTTCAGGGAGTGGATTCGCCGGATTCGGTGTATGGCCGCGTCCTTCGTGAAGCGCTTCTCAATGGCCCCGATCCCGATACTGTAATGGTGACAGAGCAACAACACCTGGCGGAAGCTCCCGGTTACCGGATCCTGCTGCATGAGTCTGTAGTGGAAGGTCGACGCTACTTCCATTCGACCAAAGTAAGTCGCTGAGGTTTAATGAATATATAAGGGACAGAATATTTGACATTGACATTTTTGCTGAGGGCTGGAATTCTTGTCAGGAGATGAGGAGGAATCGGCTTAAGATCGGGGGATGGAGCGCGGTGTATCATTGCATATCTCGGACCGTAAACCGGGAGATGCTGTTGGATGCGGGAGCGAAGGAGGTATTGAGGAAGCAGTTTTGGCAGGTGGCTGATTTTTCCGGAGTAGAAGTCATTACCTAGAGCCCGTCCCAGTGGTGGAAACAATTGATTTTTAATGAGTTATGGGCAAAAAAAAGGCCGGATAGAGCTGCAAAAAGCTCGATCCGGCGAAAAAGGGCGCTTATGCTTGCGTTAGTCAAATACAAAGCACGCCCTTCTCATGAAAAATATTGCCGTACAAAGCTTCCTGCGTCCAGCCCTAACTCCAGTCATTCGATGCAAAGACTACACCGTGTTTCTGGAAACAATGGAGCGGATTGACCGGGTTTTGATCGACTCCTCGCTGGAAAGGGAGGCGATCGTAAAAGCCTTGGAAGGATGGGATGAAGCGGGAGGGAAGGATCGGGAGCGACGCGCTCTAAGAGCGATAAAAGCGCTGCGGGTGGAGGTGGTGCGTCATTTACTCGGAGGGATATCCTTTCGTTGTCTGTCGCAGGAGTTGGGACGCAGTGAGCTTCTGGCTAATTTTTGCCGGGTGCGTGAGGTAGACGGGATCCGGAAAATATCGAAGAGCAGTCTGGAACGGGATTCGAAATTCTTCGACGAAGCGTATCTGAGACAGCTGCATGCAAGGATGACCGAGGTGGTGGGCAATGCTGAACATTGTGGTGAGGCAGGATTAGAGAAGCCGATCGATACGAGGGAATGCCTGATCGACGCCACTTGCCTGGAAGCGAACATCCACTGGCCCGTGGACTGGGTCTTGCTCAAGGATGTGGGAGCAACGCTGCTCAAGGCGATCAGTCTGATCCGGCAGGCGGGAATGAAACAGCGCATGCCCCAGGGAGCAAAGGGATTGGCTCGGGAGATGAACAAACGGTGCCTGGAGATGACGCATGCGCGTCGGCGCCGGGAGGCGGGCAAAGCGCGTAAAGGGATCCTGCGGCGGATGAAGCTATTGCTCAAGAAGATTGAGGGCCATGCCCTTCGCCACCGTGACTTATTGGAAGCTATGTGGATGCAAAGCGATTACACCGAGAAGAAGGCGAGCCGAATCATCGAGCGAATGGATGGTATGTTAGAGCAGATACCGCAGGTCATGAAACAGGCGCACGAACGGATCATAGGGGGGCGGCAGGTGAAGAATGAGGAGAAGATCCTGAGCGCCTACGAACCTGAGATTGACGTCATCGTGCGAGGCAAGGCAGATCGGGAGGTGGAGTTTGGCAACACCCTTTATTTATGCGAGAGCGCAGAGGGATATCTGTTGGACTGGAAACTGTATGGGGGGCAGGCCCCGAGCGAATTGAAGCAGCTTTGGGAAAGTCTGGAGAGGCAAAAGGGCTTCGCTTTAGAGGAGAAGATCGAAGCGATCAGTGGGGATCGGGGCTATGCCTCGAAGGCGGCCAGCAAGCGGCTCCAGGCAGAGGGGATTTTTGACGCCCTTACGCCCCGCAATCCACAAGAGCTCAAGGAGCGGATGGAGGAGCCGCGCTTTGTCCGGTTGCAGCGACGACGAGGGAGCACCGAAGGCCGGATCGGAGTGCTCAAGAACCGATGGCACGGGGGCAAGATACGCAGCAAAGGCTTTGACAACCGTAACCTTAGCGTGGCCTGGTCGGTTCTGTCCCACAATCTATGGAAAATCGCGCAGAGACTTGCGCAAGAACATGAGAAAGAGGCAACGCAGGCGGCATAGGGATCCAAGAATCGAGTCAGAGGCGCTTCCTTGGGAGAACTATCGACTCAAAGCGAGAGGAAGGGTGCTGGAAAGGTGCATAACGGATAAAAGGTAAGCTACCGAGGACGGAAGGCATGTCGTGGTCTACATAACGTGACGAAGATTGATATCGGTATCAGGTTTCCACCCAAATCCTCTCGGATTTGGGACAGCCTCTATATACCATCCCGAGGATCCGGCAGAGGCGCGTTTAAGCAGATATGTCGAATAAGAGCCATGGGCTGAGGCGCGGCCTCACACCACGTTTCAGCGACACCTTCGATCGATTTGATTTGCAGAAATGGAAGATTTGGCGGGGTTCGGTTGAAGCGCTGAAAGGACGTGTTCAGTTGAGCGGTTCTAGTTCTGCCAAGCCTGGGCCCGGTATCATTTGCTTCGCCGGTTTTGGTTCGAGGTTGGGCTCGCCTGTCGTGGAAGGTTAATGTTGCATGTTGATTTCCCGAGGATACGTCATGCGGGTGGCAACACCGTCCAACCACAGAAGCGGCAAACGAATTTGATCCTCGACGGAATCGGCGCCAGATATCGCGATTTAGAGCAAATCAACCCATTTCCAAATCCCGGATAGGCCTGTAGGTAGAATTTGGCCATTTCATGCCTGGTTCGTGTTCAGGAGTCAGCAAGATGTTCGCTGCGAAGTTTGATCATGTCGCCGTTACCGTAAGAGACATGGATCGGTCGCTCAAATTTTACTGTGATCTGTTGGGACTGCGGCGGGCGGGCGAACACGACCTTGAAGGAAAGACGATCTCCCACATGGCCGGCAAGGACCGTGTTCGCATGCGGGTGGTAAGACTCCTTTGTCCCCAGACGCCGGGGATTCATATCGATCTGCAGCAGTATCTCGAACCGCCCGGCAAGCAATCGGATAGCAAATTGGGTGACGTCGCCAACAGTCACTTTTGCGTCGAGGTCGACGATATCCAAGGGGCCTATGAGCGTTTACAGGCCAATGGCGTCGAATTCATCAGCGATCCGGTGGAATTCGATCTCCAGGATGCTGGCAAGATCGGCTGTGTGTTTTTTCTCGATCCCGACGGTTACGTGCTCGAGTTGACCGAATACTCGTAGGCACCGTGTTCGCCATGGCTACCTATCCCGAACTCAAAGGGCGTTCGGTTCTCGTCACGGGAGCAGGACGCGGGATCGGCCTGGCCATCGCCCACAGGTTCGTCCGCGAAGGATCCCGTGTCTTGATGACCGATATCGAGGACGGTGACTCGCAAAGCGTCATTTCCCTGGCTGACGAGTCCTCCTCCCAAGCGGCTTATTACCGGCTGGACGTTACTTCCCGTGCCGAGGTCGATGCCGGGATCGCGAAGGTTGTCGAACTGTTTGGGCGCCTCGACGTAATGGTGTGCAATGCCGGGGTCGGGGAGATCGCGCCTTTGATCGAAGCCAGCGAAGGAAGTTTCGACCGACAAATGAAGGTCAATGCCAAGGGCACGTTTTTGTGTGCTACCTCAGCCGCCCGCCAAATGCTCTTACAGGGCGAGGGCGGGCGGATACTGATCAATGCCAGCGGTGCCGGGAAGATCGCACCCGGAAAGGCGACACCGCTCGGGATCTATGCGATGACCAAACACGCCGCCGTCGGCCTGACAAAACAGCTGGGCGCGGAGTTGGCCGGCGACGGCATCCTCGTCAATTGCGTATGCGGTGGAATTGTGGATACAGCGATGTGGGAACTCATCGATCGTGAAGTGACGCGTCGTTCCGGCGAACCCCAGGGTTCCTACAAAGCAGCGGCGGCCGAATCGGTGCCCATCGGTCGGATTCAAACCCCCGACGATATGGCCAGCATGTTCGTCTATCTGGCGAGTGACGACGCCGGTTACTCCGCCGGGCAAACCTTCAACTGCTCCGGTGGACTGTTGCCTTACTAGCCCGCTTTTCTCACAGACTTTCGAAGATCCGGTCGCGATTTGATGCCTCATCCTTTGCCTTGCGCTACGTTGTGGTCAAAAAGCGGGCTAACCAACGGAATGACACAGAAGATCTTGAGGAGTTTCTCCATTGGACATTGCTTCCGGCAGCGAACCATTAGGGTGGGTTACACCACACACTGTCGCACCGGCCGAATACTCATTCGAGACCTATCCATAAGACTTTCAAATTCGAGATCTTCTGTGTCATTCCGTCAAAAGCCTGGAAATCGTGTGAGATTTCCAGGCTAGGAGTCTGTCGGACTTTGATGTTCGATTGCTTCGCAAGTGACCCGGTTCGTCCGACAGACTCCTCGCAATAAAAAAATGAAACTGAGATTTGTGAAGAAGGGCACTTCTAACTCCTTCAGTGAATGGTGCTGAGCCAATCTGTCTCGGATCTATGAAGAGCTTCGGACTTCCGGTGTCAGTTTTTCAGATTGCCCTGCGTAGCTATGACAAACCGTCTCAAATCTCAGTTTCATTTTCTCGGAAGGAATCTGTCGGTATGAAGTTGGAAGCGATTTATTACCGCGATATTCCGAAACGAAGCGCAAGTTTGTAGCGACGTGCAAAGCCCGACAGATTCCTAGTCCGCTTTTTATGGCACCGAAATATGAGATACAGAGGGCACGCGTTGATGTGACCGAGAGTTAAGGCGGATGATAGTATGAAAATCACTGATGTAAAAACGACGACCCTAAAGGGATTTAAGGACTGGAACTATGTGAAGATCGATACGGATGAAGGGGTCACGGGAATCGGTGAGGCGCATCCCGGTGAAGGGATCAACGATGCCGTAGTCAAGCGTCTGAAACCGATGATTCTGGGAAAGGATCCGCTAAATGTGGAACCACTCTATTCCCACATGATGATCCGTTCGCCGGGCCAGCCGTCGGCCGGCATCCTGACCGGTGCGATCGGAGGTGTGGAGGCGGCGCTCTGGGATCTCGCGGGGAAGACCTTCGGCCTACCGATCTACCAGCTGCTGGGCGGAAAATACCGGGATCGTTTGCGGATTTATGCCGATGTCGGTCGCGGCAAAGGGCTAACGAACACTCCCGAAAGCTGGGCCGAGCGGGCGAAGGAGGGGGTCGCGGACGGATTCAGATCCATTAAGTTCGATATCGATGGGTCCGCCAATGAACTTTGGAACGATCCGGTTGACCGAGGGCTGAGCCTGGGCGAACTGGACAAGATGGAGTCCCTAGTGGCAGCGGTGCGTGACGCTGTGGGCTATGAGATCGATTTGTGCATCGATTGCCACGGCGTCTACAATGTCAGAGATGTGATCCTTTTGGCGCAGCGCCTTGAAAAATTCAATCTGATGTTTCTGGAAGATCCGGTGCCGCCGGAAAACATCGATGCCATGGGCAAGGTTACGGCGGCTACTTCGATTCCCATCTGCACCGGCGAATGGGTTCACGGCCGGTCTGGATTCCGGCGATTGATCGAGAACCAGGCCTGTGACATGCTGCACATCGATATATCCGCGACTGGTGGCATCCTCGAAGGCAAGAAGATCGCAGATATGGCGAATGTCTATTACATGCCGGCCGTCTTCCACAATATTGTCTCGCCGCTTGGGATGGTTGCATCCGGGCACGTAGGCGCCGCCGTTCAAAATCTGCACAGCCTCGAACTGCCCTATCACGAGGATCAGGTGGACTGGCGTTGGAACCTGGTCAACTCTGAAGAACCCTTGATTCAGGATGGACAATTCGTCGTCCCTCAGGGACCTGGGCTCGGCGTGACCTTCAATGAAAAGGTGGCTCGGGCCCATCTCAAAGA
The DNA here is from genome assembly GCA_965226025.1 of Candidatus Moanibacter sp. Taxonomy (GTDB): domain Bacteria; phylum Verrucomicrobiota; class Verrucomicrobiia; order Opitutales; family UBA2987; genus Moanibacter. The sequence continues at coordinate 294,868 of CBDDCD010000003.1, forward strand.
GGGCTACACGTTCTTTGAGTAGTGGAAGGTGTTCTTCTTCGCGAAAAGTTGCCTCAGCCCAGTTCATTCAGCTTTTTTTCCAGTGCGACCAATGAGGAGGAAAGACAGGACTCACCGTATTCAGGAGACGCCTCCCGGGGATCCTTTCCTCCCACGCCCTGAGGCCATTCAGAGCGGTCCGAGGGCAGGAGCGATAGATCCACGAGCTCGGGTTGAAGCGCCATCATAATGGAAGTCTCATTTCTTGCCGCATGGTCCATCATACAGTTCCAACCCAAATCCCTCAATTCCTCGGTGATGCCCAACAGTCTCATACCGAATCGTTTCTCCCCGAATCGTTTCTCCCGTTCATCGATATCCTTGACCCAGGACCTTCGTGAAGGCCCATGTCCATCTGCGAACACTACTTGGAAACCGGCGCGCTTCAGCTGCGATAGAATAGAGTCAAGAAGGACCTTGAAAAGACCCTCAGGAACCCAATAGCAGCTTCCATCTAATTGACGATTAGGGGTTGTGGTATCGGCTGTATCCATACCGTAGAGAAATGAACCCTCATCGGTCAGAGTGGCGCGGTCCGGGCCGAGGTGTATTGGAGGCATGACAATGCCGCCTAATCGACGGGCGCACCTTATCATGAATCCTTCGCTCTGAATCGCATGGCGCCTAGCGCGATGTGTTCCCCGTGCCACTCAAGTGTTCCGAGAGGAAGGTAGGCGACCGGCCTCTCCGCCAATCTTCTTCGAAATTCGAATGGGAGCAGTTCAGCGTACTTTACCTTTTCGTTCTCTGACATTGTATTCCAATGAATATGATTGCCCAGGCCTCCTGCAATATCTTCCGTGCGCATTTCTTGGATAGCCCGCTTTAGTGGCAGGCAAGCAGCATCACGCCGGGCAGATATTCCGCCCGATCCGATTCGAACTCTTGCCGCAGCTGATATACTCGCCTTCCGAGTTCCCCCTCGAGAAGGATCTCTCTCCAGCGCGGAAAATGAACGGCTTTGATGAAACGCCTATATAGTGAACATATAAATACTATGTCAAGCGATATGCTACACTTAGTGGGAGTTCCCGATTCTGGAAAGTTATTGGACCGGCTCTTGCACAGCGCCCTTATTATCTGCCATCCAGAAACTTACAGTCGATTTGAAGGCGACGGAGATTCGACTCATGAAAAAACAATATCCACTACTGAGTGTAGCTCTTGGCCTTCTGATCCGAATCGAGAGTCCTCCGGAAGTTCTCGAGTGTAGGTTTTGGTCGCCGAGTGATTGATCGTTGCGTTCATTCCAAATTCTGGCCACTCTCGTATCATCTCGCTTGTAAGCCGCATCAATCCTCATCTTTTTGGTATGTCGATGGCATAATCGGTTCCGAGATCGCACTAATTCTGGCTCTCTCCAGCCATAATATCCTACACTGAGTGGAGCCCATTGAACTGTTAGCTCAAGAATGACGCAGCCGATCATTCAAATCGACTCTGGCGACGAGGACCAAGCGGCAGTGCTTGCCTGGCTCCGCGAGTACAATCTGCAGGAGAACGGGTCATTCATGAGGTCCCTCACAGATGGTGCAGAAAGGAAATTTTTTCTCATTGCGAAGCTTGAGAGTGGGATCCTTGTCGGAGGGATACGAGGATCTACCTCCTTCGATTGGCTTCGCATCGAACAAATGGCCGTATCACCCGAATACCGGAGAACTGGGATTGGACGCCGACTCGTCGCAGCCGCCGAATCGCTCGGAATTGAGTCACACTGTTGCTTTTCCTACGTCGATTCGATGTCATACCAAGCGCCCGAATTCTACGAAAAACTGGGATACCGAGAGGTTGGGCGGCTTCCCAATTGGGACTCCCAAGGACACGACAAAGTGTTTTTCATGAGGCAACTCGGATCTACAACGAATGGGAGCTAACAAGCGGGTGCTACCAACAGGCTACCCGCCGAGAGTCGAAAGCGTCATGACAATCGAAACCGCAACCCTGAAGTCGAAGCAGCGCTGCCGGTAGCCTGTGGCAGACCCTTGACGTTAGCCGAAAAATGATAACATGACACAGAAACTTGCTCCCGACTGGCTGCTTTTCACAGAGCAGTTTCCGCAATTCATGAAGACCTATCGGCGCCTTGCACGGGAGGCATGGTTTCAAGATGAAGGCTGGACCGCCTTCATTGCACACTATCGCGAGGGAATATATATGCAGGTCTACAAGCTCCATTGGTGCAACCACTTGCACGGAGGGATTCACATGGAATTAGCCCTGAATCAACAGTTGCTAGAAAAGAAGAAAGTGTATCTAGCATTGGATGCCCACAAGGAAGGTTTGAACTTGGATCGCGACCAACTCAATGTCGAAACCACGACCGCAATGAAAGAACTCGTTCAGGGATTGGGGGAACCGTTCGAGTTTCACGAAAAGAGTTCGTCAACCCGGATTAGCGCAACCTTCGGGTGTAGCCCTAGCAGCTTCGCAGTAAAGGCTGCAAAGCACATTGAACTGATGCGTCCTGTTGGCCAGATCATCGATGACGCACTATTGCGACTTTTCTCGGTTGGCCCACGATCGGGCTAACAAGATGGCTGGAGTCAACGCTTGAAAGCGTGCCTCAGCCGCGGCGTTCGAAAAGGGAATTCAACCGGGGTATGGACAAGGTTCGGGATCGAGGTTTGCTTCGCTGAATTTGGGCAGGTTGGTTCCAATTTGCTCTTTGCCCGGAGGGCGAACCTAGCTGTGACCACCTCTGGAACTGTTGCGCGACCTTATCCCGAACCTTGTCCTCTCTTGGAAGAACGAGAGGTCTGAACCGAATATTTCCCAGCAACACAGGAAACCATGTTCGGATTGTGCGAAGAGTGAAACACTAAACCGAAGAGCACGCAGCCTGCCCTGTCTTAGCGAAGGGGAGACCGCAGAGAAATGGAAAGAAGCCGGCGGGCAGAGTGATGCCCAACGGATTGTGTGAACAACGGATGGGGAACCGAAGGTCTTATCCGTTGCTCGCTCAATCCGTTGCCAAACGCTCTTCATCGCGAAAAAGGCAAGCCCAACGGAAGCGCACGCGGTGGCGTGCTGAAGAGAAGACAACGGATGTGGGAGTAGGAGAGGACCATCGCCTCTCAATAGTAACCGAGGTAACCGAATGGGAAGGGAGTCCTTGATCCTTATCCGTTGCCGTGCTGTCATCCGCTGCGAACAATTCCCTAACATTTTGAAACCGGAAGTTTCGAACCATTCACTGGAGGCAATTCGGGCTGGCGCCCTCATGCCTCAGTGATACGTTCGCTGAAAAATTCACCTTGCAGGGTATTCAAGGAAAGCGCACGATCTTGCTATGACAGTGGAGGAATTGAAAAAGGAAGCCACGCAACTCCCCGAGAAAGAGCGTGGGATGCTTGTGGCTGACTTATTGGCAACATTTGGCTCACCTGAATACGACGTAAGCGACGAGGAAGTGGCTGGCCGAGTAGAAGAGTTGGAAACTGGCGCGGTCGAGGACATCTCACTTGAAGAACTGCGATTAAGAGTTGAGCACGCAAGGCGCCGGTGAAGCCATTGCGATTCCATCCGGATGTCCAACGAGACATCAATAAAGCGATGGACTTTTACGGGGCGATTTCGGAGTCGCTCGCTGAGGCATTCTGGAGCGAAGTTAACGAAGCATTTCAAGAAATAGTAAAGAATCCAAAGAGTCATCACTTCGATAGCAGCGGATTGCGACGATACAATTTGGAGCGTTTTCCATACAATGCCCTCTACCTTGAGAAGGAAGATCGCATCAGGGTCCAGGTTATTCGCCATAACTCACGACGATCATCATATGGCTTGAGACGTAACAGAGGCTAGAGCTGGAACACATACACGCTGGGGGCAGACAACACGCAGAAGAGCGAACAAGACGGTGGTGGACAACCGGCTACCCTCTCCGAATCGAAATGATTTATGTAGTTACAACCCGCAACTCCCAGTCGGAGGCGCGTTCTCGGTAGCCGGTGCCACACCTTGGACGTTGGCAGAATCGAGGATTACGGAAATTGAATAAGGACACCACGGAGGCACGAAGACTTTCAAACTATCCCGCTGAGCGGGATAGTTTCTCAAAAAAAGTGCCCACAATAAGGCGCGGGAGTCAATTCCGGTTGAAGCCTCCCGTTGCAAGCGATTCCCCTTGCCCCGGAATGCCTCCGCTTAATCGTTGTGGAAAGGAAAGCAAGGGACAGAGCGGACTGTGACTTCTCTCCTTATCAGAGATCAGCCTTCGGCAGTTTCAGGAACTCAATCCCGTCCGAAATTTCTCTCCAAACTCCTCAATTGTCCCCGTGAAAAAGATAATCTCGCCGTGAATCTCTTCCATTTGACCCGGATCGAGATCGGGAAAGCCGGGGTCTGCGTGCATACACGGATGCCTAGGGTTGATGACCATGGAAAGGGTCGAATCAAACCAGGTCATGGCGACAAGGCGCTCTGCCGTGTTCGATACCGTAACCATAACGGGAAGATCCGATACGGCAGGACCACCACCCCGAAAACCCAAGCAGAATTCTCCTTTTTCGTCCGACCGTTTTGCCTCGTCGAAACCCACCCATCCCGCCCCCGGAGTGTGAACGTATTTATTTGTCCGAGTAAAGTCGGAGAATTCCTTGATCCCTCTCAGGTAGGCACAGGTTTGAAGTCGTATATTCGTCAGAGCTTGCCCGCTTCCGTTTTCGATATAGAGCGTGAGCGAAATTGACGAGGCGCTGCCTTTTCGCGCTGTGCCTCCGAATTTGACCGCATTCGGCAGGACGCGTTCAAAGGAGAGGCCATCGTTTCCTGTCTTCCATGGCACCTTGGGCAGATCGTGAAACAATGCCGGAACAGCCGGATTTACGTGGCTGAGATAGTGAAGGCCTGAATCCGCAAAAATCGCTTCGGGAAAATCGAGCCAGATGTAGTCCTGGCTCGGCCACGGGGGACTTATCCAGATAATCTGTTCAAAAGGATAGTGAGGTCGCCACTGTCCGGGAAGAATGCGTATTCCTTCCACCTCTGTTTCGTAGTCCAGACCCTTGGATGTCATTGTGCCCCGCTCCTCGAAAGTTTTGGGAGGAAAGGAAGTCTTCTCAACCGTTATTCCTTTGGATCTACGAATTCAATGACTCCCGATAGCGCCATCGGGAAAGCGGTAGACCTGCCACTCCTTTTTTTCGTAGGGGGATTTCGCCGCAATCGCTTCGTCGAGGGAGAATCCGAGTCCGGGTCGGTCGGGAGGCAGGGCGTATCCGTCCTCGAACCTGACAGCTCCGCCGCGGAACAGGTCGCTTCCGAACGAGGCTGAGCCGCTGCCGATTTCCAAAAGATTTGCATTGGGGGCGGCGAAACAGACGTGCAGAGAAGCAATCGTACTGACCTCGCTTTGTGGATTGTGTGGCGCAACATCTATAGCAAAAGCCTCTGCCAAGGCGGCGATCTTCATCATTTGCAGGATCCCACCACAATGGATGACATCTGGCTGCACGAAATCGACCAGGCGATTCGCACAGATTTTCGAGAACCCATGGAGAGTAACAAGCCTTTCGCCGGTCGCCAGCGGAACGCGGGTGCGAGCCCGGAGGTGCTCCAATTCGCCGATATCTTCCGGTTGGGTGGCTTCTTCGACAAAATGCGGTGAGAACTCCTCGGCCCGGCGGCAGAAATCGATGGCCATAAGCGGTGTCGCCTTTCCATGCAGGTCGATGCAGATCCCGAATTCATCGCCTACCGCCTCTCGGACCTCCTTCAACTCAGCAATTCCATCACGGACAGACCGGAAAGGGTCGATTAAGCCGCCAGGCGAAGAAAGAAATCCGCTCTTACCCGCTGTCCATCCTTCATCTTTTAGCCGAAGCCACGCCTCTACCGGAGTTTCTGGTTTGGGTTCCTCATTTGATGGAGAATCATCGCGCCGCTTGAGACGTCTTCCCGGGTGGGGATAGACGCGGACTCTTTCACGTGCTTTCCCACCGAGAAGTTTCCAGATCGGTTGACCCAACGCTTGTCCGAGAATGTCCCAGAGGGCAATTTCGATGGCGCTGATGGCCGTCCCCATCACCAGTCCGGCGCGGTAGCGAGGACCACGAAACATAGCCTGCCAGAGCAGTTCGATATTTGTCGGATCTTTGCCGATCAGGAAAGGCTTGAATCCATCTATGGCCTTTGCCACCGGAAGTGCGGCTCCAGTCAGGGTTCCCTCTCCCAGACCGATAAGGCCCTGGTCGGTATATACTCTAGCAAAGACAAAATTCTCATCGCCGCCGGTATCAACGATGAAGGTCCGCAGATCGGTGATCTTCAAGTTGAGATCGGCGGCTTTGCTGCGTGTTCCGTTGGGCTCTGATATGTCAGTCGCCTCGCTCATCCTTTCAAGACTTGGTTTTTTGAGTAAGTTTTGGAGTGTGACATGCTGGTACTTAATGTCGTGTGATAGATAAGGTTCGAGACGAGGTTCGAGACGAGGTTCGAGACGAGGTTACCACGGTGTTCCGAGACTCTTTCTTGATTCGATCAAGAAATATCCCTGCCATTAAGGTACTTAGATATCAGCAGAGCAAACCTCGTCTCGAACCTTGTCTCAATCCCCATTATCTCAAGGACTACCTCTGGGTACGCTCCAATTCTTCAATTGATTATTCGAACTTGAGCCTTCGATATTGAATATTCCAAATTCACGGTCACTTCCACTCACCGTTCCAAAAGCCCCATTCAAGGACTTCGTCCTTTGCATAGACGATATAGTCCGGCAACAGATTCATATGGAGATGACTTCCCCAACAGATCGCATCCGGCGTTGTCCCGCCGTGGACGGCAACATAGCGTTCCGGGTTCTCAGGGTGGGGAAAGAGGGCAAATGCAGCACAGGTATCGGCAGTGAATTCTCTGTCCGAGATGCGGATCGTGTTGCCCCTGAAGGAGAGAGGAAGGCGTTCCTCGAGATGGGCCAGGATGCAGTTGGATGTTGGCGACCCATAGAGAATCAGATTGTGGCTCCGTCGCTCGGATTCGGTGAGATCACCGTCGTCGATAATTTGGAGTTTAATACAATTGTCCCCCACGATACCTCCCCGATGAACACCACCGTTAAGGGAACTGTAGAAACCGGAAGCAAACTTTGCCAGGTCCCGGTTGACGTGGGTTTCGTGAGCCGTTCCGGATGTTCCTGGGACTAGGATCACTCGTTCGAAAAAAAGATCGCCGATCGGGCCTGAAACCCCGTGTTTCTTACGGACCAATTGTTTCGGTGCCCCTGCTTGCCAGCCCCCTTTTGGGTCCTTATGGAAATTCTCTATTCGACCAGGCCGGGTAGGCACGGATGCGCATCCGTCGATGGCTAATTGCATGCCCTTTGCATCACCATCAAGGGAAATCGGAAAAGCCTCAACGTTTTGGCTTGTGATCTCGATCGACGACTCACTCCTGCGCGCGTCCAGGGTTGCCTTCACTCCGTATCGCTCGAGCCCTTCGATCGTTAACCAATGAGAATGGTTGTGTCGTAGCGTATAGGTAGAGTGCACCACTCGGTCCGGAGTGGAGGACCGCTCCTGTTCAAGAAGCCAGGGAACCACTTCGTCATAGATCTCCGGCAGGACGCAGCTATGCCCCGTCTCAGGTACCTCGGTATACTTGAACATATAGCCCTGATCCGTGAAGAGTCTTGCCATCCGTCTGGAGTGCTCGACCGAGACTCCACCGCCCACGGCTCGGTCCCATTCGCCGTGTACGATCCAGAAAGCAGTATGCCGGAGGTTCTCCACCAGGAATGCGGCGGATCGCGCGATCCAGGACGGCTCCTCCCAATCGTGCATGTGGTAGGTGAGCCCGCCGGGCTTTTCCCAAAGTCTGTAATCGCAGTAGCCGCAGAATGGAGCGGCGGCCGAGAACACGTCAGGGTAGTGGGAAGTCAGATACCAAGTGGCGGCTCCTCCCATCGATCCCCCGGAGATCGATATGCGTGAATCGTCAACAGGATAGAACTTTTTCGTATGCTCGATCGCTTCAAGAACGTCTACTTCGCCATAGTTTTGGTAAACGCTCCCGTTTCCGCGACCTGTCGGACGAAGGGCGACACACGACTTTCCATGTCTTCGAGCAATTGCAACGATCTCTTCGACCTTGGCAACGCATCTGGACAGGTGATCCCAAGCTCCCGGGCTGACTTCGACGATAAGCGGTTTGGGCTCGCCGTTTGTGTCCGTTGTACAGACGGCACACGGAGTCAACGCGTCGTCGATTGCCGATTTAAAGTACTGAATCTGACCCAATGGATTCATCGTTAGGAGCCTGTCGAACGAGGTTTGGCACTTGCGCAGCAATTGAACGACAAACTCCTCAGATTGTGGCCGTGACTAATCATCGATCATTGCAAGGTCTTCTGCCCGGTAGAGCGTGGTTCTCCGAATCCGCTGAATCTGTTGACTACGACGACCCTATCCTTCTTGACGATTCCGTAGAGTGTTCCTCTATTTGATCGATCCCAGGCGATGCCTTGACCCGTGATATTGACAGGAATGATTTCTACGAGTTCGAGAATAGATCCGGAATTCGGAAGGCGCATGGCGTACAACTCGGTGCGGTCGTTTCCAGTGCAGTAGAGGTGGCCATCCGGCCCCCAGGAACCTCCCGAGCAGCTCGATGGGGCAAATCTTTGCACCACTTCCGAAGGAAACACCCAAGCCTCGAGACGTCTCCACTGATCGTCGTATTGGAAGACTGTGGTCCAACTCATATCCTTGTCCGGATAGCCACCTTTCTTGTCGTAGTGGGCAAAGCAGACCCACCAATAACCGTTATGGCGGTCGACCCAAGTGCAGGAGCCGTCGGCGATGCCAAAACTATGACTGGCAACGTGCTCGAGAGTCTTCGCATCCCAGATTTCGATCGAGCTTGTCATTGGAAGATCGGGGTGGTTGGAGTGTCCGGCGTAGAGCCGATCCTGATCGATCACTCCGCTGTCCAAATGGATGATAGGAAAATCGGTGGTCGCCTCCCAAAGGTTCAGCCGTTTGTGCGTCCGCTTGTCGTATTTCGCGACTGCCTGATTGGTCACAACATAAACATGACGTTCATCGACCGCCACACCTTGTCGCGCCTCGGGTGCATTGAAGCGTTCGACTTCCACTGCCTTTCTGTCCGCTTCAGTATTTGTCACAAAGGTGGACATCACGTGTCCAAAAAATACGAACCCCGTGCATATTTCGGTTTTCGATTCATGATTCAAATTCCTCGCGCAATCGGTGGGCGGCAGCGACTTCGTTTTGAAGTTTTCTGTATGCTTCCTCTATGCTCACGATTGCTCCGGAACCGGGCGCAAATCCGCAGTCTGGATTGAGCGTAATTCGTGCGGAAGAGACAAATTGGGCAGCCTTGCGCACGCGCTCCATGATCGTTTCTACAGAGTCGACTTTCCCCGGGGTCACGTCGACACATCCCAACCCAATCGTCAGGTCTTCGCGCAGGCGCCTAAGGATGTTCAGTTCGCCCGCGTCCGGCGTAGAGAATTCCATCGCTAGATGATCTACTTTGAGGCGATTGAGCTGGTCGATAATCGATTCGAATCCCCCTTTGTAACTCTCTTCGCCGCGAGCACGCGCTCCCGCGCGACGGCAGAGATGAAGCGCAAAGGTGGCGCCCTCGATGCCCTCGACGACGGAATTAACGACCTCAACCGCGAAATCCGCCGCTTTGTCCGGATCATCATAGGAGCGACGCACTTCCGGATCCACGAATAGGCAGAGGTGTGGGTCATCGATCTGGACGAAGTCGGCGCCGGCCTTAATGATCAATTCTACCTCTCGGCGAAGGATCGGGATGCATGCTTGGACGAACGCTTCTTTTGTCGGATAAGCCTTGGCTGAAAGATCAGAGTCCCACATTCGCTCGCCGAGAAGGGCAGGGGAGGGGAGCGTCGCCTTCACCAAACGGGAAGTAATCGACTTTACGAAATCCACCTCTCGGGCAATAAAGCCGGGATTTTTCGGGCTCAGCTGGTCGACGACAATTGTCCAAGGTCGACCGTCCGAGGGATTCCGACTCAAGGCAAATCCACCAGCCAACTCTGCTATGACTCCAATGTACGATTTTCTGCGCCATTCGCCGTCCGTAAGGATGTCGACGCCGGCTTGCTCCTGGAGAGCTACGACAAAGCGCACGGCGGCGTCCATTCGCCGATCAAAGTCCTCTTTGGGAAGACACCCTTCTGATGCTTTGAGATCTTTGACGAAATCCGGACGGGGCATGGATCCGATTACAGATGCGGGAAAGGGTGGGAGGCAGTTCATTGTATCCAGGGGCGATCCTTTGCAGTATTAACAGGCCAGCATTTTTCCGCGAGGTCATTGTCCTGCTGTGTGTCGACTTCCAAATAATGACCGGCAGAATCGACGTGGTTCAAACGAACTCCCTTTTCAATCATCTCTTGATAGAGATGAATGAGATACGCTTTCTCAAAAACAGGCGCTTCCCTGAATGGTTGACCCGAAAAGTCCATCTTACACCTTTTGTATTGGTCCTTGAGTATCTCCGCACCATCTTTGCTGAACATTGCAATACCCGTGTACTCCCCGTAGGCCTCGGTCGTGGGAATGTCGCGATGAACTCGGTTGATGTATCCTTCCATCACGGTGACCTTTTCTGCATCCTCCGGCGGATGCTCGGTGCGGTGGCGATAGCGATTCAGCCAAGCCAAGTCGACCGAGAGTGAGATGTCTCCAGAGCTGGAAACAAGGTCTTTCAGCAGACCGCTCGTGAAAAGAATATCGGAGTAGCAGCAGATGAAGGGCTGAGACATGAGATCCTCGGCGCACATCAGGGATTCCAGGATGTTGTTGTTTTCCCAATCCCGGTTGTATCGATAGGTAAATTCGGGATAGTCTCTCTCAACCTCCTCGACGCGATACCCTCCGATAAAGCAGATATTATTGATCCCGCTTTCGGAAAATGCCTCCAGAGCCCAATCAAGAATTCGTCTTCCGCCAACTTTAGCAAAACATTTGGGTTGATCGGCGGTTGATGGCATGAGGCGCCTGCCCCGTCCCGCCCCGATGATGATCGCTCTCATCTCTCCACTTTCATTTTCTTGGAAGGAATCTGTCGGTATGAAGTTGGTCGCAGGATCGCGGCACAAAAGATAGGAAATTCAATCTACCTGTCCACCAACTCCTCGATCAGCGATTTCGCGTAGGCGGCGCTCCTCCCGTCGATACTTTGGATAGGTATGCTTTGCGCAGTTTGGATGGCGGAAGAGCACAGTCGTGCCCTTTGTAGTAGGGATAAAATGTGGATTTGCGAAATGCGTAAACGAGTCTCATTCAGTTTAGATTGGATGCCGGCCACCTGTTTTGGGCTCGGTAGGTATTCGAGCACTTACTTAGCAGATCTTTCAGGATGAAGGGGAATTCAGCCCGTCGATCCGGCCATCGTAGTCGAAACACTCCAGTTGGTTATCATGGAGGATGCATTGAGCGATGGCGGTCGCCTGATTCTCGCTGATCTCACCCCCATCGATTTCCTGCTGCAGGGCTTGGCTGATGCGGTCGCGGGCTTGAATGGAGTAAGCTACGGCGGCACGGGGTCGAGACGTGTCTCCTCCAAAGGCGAAGAGCTTGTTGATGGGAGCAGCATGCAAAAAGCGCCGGAGAAAGTCCTTGGATGCTAGAGGATTGATCGACCAGGCCCAGCACATATCCACCCAGACGTTCCTGTAGTGTTTGGCCAAAGCAACCAACTCCTCCTGGTAGGGGTAGGAGATGTGCATGAGGACGAATCGAGCCTCCGGGTACTTGGCGAGGAGGGGGCAAAGATTCCCCGCTCTGATGAAGTCGACCGGCATACGATCGTAACCGGCGTAGTAGCCGGTGTGAATCTTGAAGGGAAGGTTGTGCTCGATGGCATGCTCAACGCCACGCGCCCAACACCAATCACCGATACAGTTTTTCTCCTCCGTGCTAAGTTCCTCATCTTGTATCCGCTTTTGGAGAAGCGTTGAAACCTCACTTTCGGTGCGCTCTTTCCAGGCCAAGGTTCGATTGTAGGCGTGTTGGGATTTGACCGCGATGGCGCACCGGCCATAGCGGGCAAAGAGCGCTTCCATAGCCGCTTTGAGGGTGTCGAGGTTTGTCACTTCGACCTCGGTATGCTCTCGAAGCATATCCAGATCGAAAGTGCCTGAACAGAAGGTAGCCCAAGAGAGATCGTAGAGAAAGAATTCAGGTCCCGATTCATCTCTCTCGCATACCCACGAAAAGTCGTCCGTCTGGATGTGATGGAACCCACCTTCATCTCTCAGAATTCGCAGTCGGTCCGAAGCATCCCACTGATCCGACAACGACTCTTGCGCCCGGACCAGATTCTCGCTCGTCATCTCTTCGATTCCAAAGAATCGCCGGGCGATCAGCCTGCATGCCTCACCGTATCCGGTGAATTGGATGGCTTTCCAGACGCTCTCTACCGCCTTGAATCGACCTGAGACATCGGGATCTCGCGAGTTCTTCAAGCGTTCCTTATCCTTTTCGGGGAGTCCAGCGGTGACGAAGTCTGCAAGCACGTAATTATCGAAGATTTCGGTCAGAACGTCCGGCTGATCGCTTTCCCAGCTGTCCTGTTTACACATGTGCTCGTGAGTGTCACAGATATCGATCTGCCCGACGTATTCCTGAAGTTCTGTTTTCATAAGTCCTGCGCGTAGGATTGAGGGCCCGGGTCATGATGTCGAGGTTCGACAGGGCCAACCCTTTCAAGCCGGTCTCCGATCAGCGGGGCCCCGGCCGATGCCAGGTGTGAGAGAGCCACATTGCCATGGAACCGGCCGGTCCCGTGAGGGCCACCTCGTCATCCCTTGAATCATAGTTCCAAGGAGGTTTCTTAAGGGTTCGATGGCTGCCCGGCACGATCCTTGTAGCGCCGTTATCGACTGTAAAGTCGTCGAGTATCGATACGTATTGTAGCGGAATGCGTAAGCATTTCGACGATCACTAAATTGGTTGCATCTGGTACGGAGCAGAAGAATGATTCAGCACCATGGGCAACTCAACAGTCTTGGACGAACAGAGGCTGCGGAGCTATTGGAAATACGGTTATCTGGCGCCGGTCGACATCCTCGGCGACGAGGAAGTGGCGGAAGGGGTTCCGGCGTACATGGACTCCTTCGAACGAATGCAGAAGGAAAAAAGCATCCGAATCGTCCGAACCGAGAAGGAAACCTCGGGAATGGAGAGAAGGGTTTACCAGCTGCGTGCTGTCCACAGAGAGCAGCCTTTTTTCGACCGCCTCATCCGGAACGCCCGCATCCTCGATATCGTGGAGGCAATTATTGGTCCCAGTATTCGAATGATGCTCTGCCAAGGGTTCTACAAGCCACCTCACACGGGCGCTGCAATGGAGTGGCATCAGGACGACTACTATTTTCGCGTGAGTAAAGAGAATGCGGTGGTCAGCTGTTGGCTCACCTTGGATGAGGCCACAATCGAAAACGGATGTATGTGGGTGCTTCCATCTTGCCACAATAGGTTCCTTAATCACGAGCCTCAGGAAGGTAAGGAGAATGTGATTCTCCATGTTGATGAGACCAAGGCCGTTCCCGTCGAACTCAAGGCCGGCCAGGCGATGTTCCACCATGGCTCAACGCCGCACCGCACCCTGCCCAACAGGACCGAAACTCATCGCAGGGCCATTGCGATCCATTACATGGACGCCACTGCCCGCTTCAGCGGAAAGTGGGGGCACGATGAACCGAAGGAAAATATGCCCATCTTACGAACGGCATCTAAGCGGTCAGCGACTGCTTAGATGCCGTTTGTAAGATGAGTTGACTTAGGTACGGCCGCGCTGGCGAAACTGTGTAGGTCAACCGTCCCGTTGACGCCCGAGGCGAGTTTCGGCTTAGTGATAGACCCTGAATCTCGGAGAGGCGCAGCCTGTGGGGTAGATTTGCAATCTGCCCTCTGCCGGACTCTCGGCTGAGCAGATTGCAAATCTGCTCCGCGAAAGATTCCGTGTTCCGAGTTAATAACTGAGGTGGTTTGCAGGAGGACTGCCACATCCGTGGATCGGTCCAAATCATTGCGGCCTCGACGAAACCACCTGCAGAGTCGGGCAATCCTAAAGGCTGTCGATGCGGTCGGTGACCGTTTACGAGAAAGAGGATGACGAAGAGGAAGATAGCCTCTGAGGGTCTGTCCTGAAAGCAGGCCGTAAGACCGCATGGGCAGTGACGATCTAATTCGGCCGACCCGCCCAACTTGACTTAGTTGGGACGGCGATCAGAGTGGCTGGCTGACGGCACGGTCTCGCTCGGGTCATGAGTGCGATCGCAGTCCGGTGGGCCGGTCCGAATTTGTCTGATGAAAGATTCGTGCTATAATCGCAACGTCGACGTTGTTGATGTTGTTCGCGGTGAAGTGGCGGCTGGCCAGCATGTTGTCATCAAGGGTGAGACCATTGAATCGATTTCGAATTCACCGGTGTCGTTTGAGGGTCCAGCCTTCGACGGTACTGGGTTGTATCTCTGCCCCGGCCTGATCGATTGCCACGTGCACTTTTTCTGGGATTCCGGCGAGGATCCCCGGATCTGTTTTATCGAGAGCAACGACGAGGAGAGACTCGAGTGCGGGACTCGCAATGCTCGTCTCGCCATCCAGAGCGGGATCACCACCATGCGCGACTGCGCGGCGCCGGGTCCGTTGATTTTTGAACTGAAACGACGGATCGCAAACGACGAAACGCCCGGCCCTCACGTCATCGCGTGCGGCTACGCCCTCACGCGGCCTAAGGGGCACTGCCATTTCATGGGAGGCGAAATAGACTCGATAGAAAGCGCCCTCCGGCTGATCGAGTGGAATCTGGAACAAGGCGCCGGTTTCGTCAAACTCATGGCATCGGGCGGTGGACTGACGCCGGGAACGGTTCCCCACGAACCCGAACTCGCGTTAGACATCATGAAGGCGGCGGCGGAGGCGGCTCATGCCAACGGCGTCCAAATCACGGCCCATTGCCATGCAACGGAGAGTATTGACCGGGCCGTCGATGCCGGCCTGGACATGATCGAACACGTGAACTTCGTCGAACCCCCCGGCCGCTATTGCTACGACGAATCGATCACCCTACGGATTCGGGATGAGGGGATAGTGGTCAGTCCGACGGTTTTTATTGCACTTCAAACCGCCAAACAGTTTCAAGTTAGAGGAACGGCTCACAACCCTCAGGATGTGGCCGCGATTGAACGCCTTACCGGGCGTCTGGACAACGCCCGGCGATTTCACGAACTCGGGATGAAGATTATAGGCGGGACCGACTGCGGTGCTGCGGATACGCCCTTCAACTCGATCGTCGATGAAATTCTCACCTACACCCAGGCTGGGATGTCCAACGCCGAGGCGCTGCGGTCGATCACCAGCAACGGTGCCTCCTACATGAATCTGGACGGTGTCGGCCAGGTCGCCGAAGGTTTCCGAGCGGACCTTCTGCTCTTAAGGGAAGATCCTCTGGGTAATCTTGATGCGCTTAAAACCCCGGCGAAAGTCTTCAAATCCGGCCGTCTTGAGTATGAAGATTGAAAAGGCCATCGTCGAAGCCCGCGGATGAGCGATCCAAGAGTGCACAAACAAGAAGAACAACCGCAGATTACTCAGATTACACAGATTCATAATCTGATAAATCTGCGGTCGAAGATTATCGGAAACACGTGGACAGGAGAATGTAACAACTTCAAATTCCAGCACAACGTGTATTGACTGACACGGTCGTGGGGCAGAGATTGCAATCTTAGTACGCGAGTACCCAGCAAATGGCCTTGATGCCAGTCCTTCATTTCAAACTCACATAAAGGAAAAGATAATGACCGAAATCAAACGACCCTCGCCTGACGTAATCGAAGCCCTCCGAGAAATTGGGACCGACGCGGTGACCTCTACAATGGATCTTTTGGGAGTGCGCCGGACCTTCATGGAAGGTCCGGTCACACGAGTGCCCGGCAGCAAGATCGTGGGACCGGCACTTACCCTGCGTTTCGTGCCGCAACGAGAAGATCAGATGAAAGGCTACGAGATCCCTGGGGATACTTCGGAAGACTCCCAGGCCACGGGCGAGGAAGAAGGGGAGAAGGGCTCCGCTCTGTGGGAGGTCTTTGATAATGTGCAAGCCGGCGACGTGATCGTGGTCGACGGTCGAGGCGATCTTGCCACCGGCTGCTTTGGAGAGATGCTGATGACCTACTTCAAGGCCCAGGGCGGTGAAGGCGTCGTGATCGACGCTGCCATTCGGGATTCGGCGCAGATATTCAACGATGTTAAGGTACCGGTGTGGTCCGTCGGAGTGACCACAGGCGGGGCCGGCCATATTAACCTCTTCCCGGCAGATGTCAATTTGCCGATTGGGTGCGGAAAGGTTCTGGTCAATCCCGGCGACATCATCATGGCGGACGACGGAGGAGCGATCGTGTTACCGCCGTTACTGGTGCCAAGGGTCCTGGAAATCGCCGGTGAGCGCGAAGAGCATGAAGTCTTCGCGCGCATAAAATTGCAGGAGGGTGGAGCGCTGAGAAGGTACTACCCCTTCGACGAGGTAGGTAAACGCGAGTACGAGGAATGGCTGGCGGCGCATAAGGAAGGCGATCAGTAAACAGCTTGCCACGCCGAAGCCGCGCAATCGTGGTAATATTTGGCGATCGACCCGTGGCGAAGGCGGATCGACAGTGGTGAGGGTAGTTCGCGAACACACCCGAATCCGCAGTATCAGCCGTTAGGGTGGAGGGGCGAGGGCCCTGTTCGTGTAGACCAATCTGGCGAGCTCGCTCCTTCTCAATTCACCTCTGCAACCGCCTTATTCAGCGCCGGTATGAGTTCGTTGGCGAAGAGGTCGAGATGGCGAAGCCAACTGGCCTTGTCATCCCAGTCGAAGCCCATCATCACCAGGGTGCCGAAGGGGCCGCTCTCCTCCATTACCTGGAGCAGCCGTCGAAGCGCCTCATCGACGTCACCCGCGATTATCTGCTCGGTCATCCAGTAGTCCAAGTTGCACTCGGAATCCGGCATATCCATGTCGCGTTTGAGGAATCCGCGGCCGGGTCCCGCGTCCATCAGGCTGGCGAGGTATTCAAAGTTTCGGCTGACCATATTGGTGCGAACCCGCTCGACCGCCTCCTTTGTGGTGTCGGCGAGGAAGATCTGGCGTGCCACTCTCCAATTTGCGCGGTCCGGTTTGTTCCCTGCTTCGACCGCTGCGTTCTCGTAGGTCGCCCAGTTGTCGGCGAGGACATTTCCGGCGGCAAGGGCGGCGGAGAAGGGGTAGAAGCCGTGTTGCCCAGCCACCCGCAGGCTATGCGAGTTGCGGCTGACGCCGGGCATGAGGATTGGCGGATGCGGCTGCTGGAAAGGTTTGTGAATGAATCCGATCTGGGTCACTTCGCTGACGTGTTCTTTGAGCGAGATTTGCCAGTACTTGCCGTTGTGCTCGTAGGGAGGATCGGATGACCACAGCTTCAATATGACATCGATCGCCTCCAGCGCCATGGAGCCTCCCTCTTTTGGGTCCTGCCCGTAGAGTTCATAATCAGTGATGGTTCCGCTGGGGCCGAGGCAGAGGTTGAGCCGCCCTTTGGAGAGGTGGTCGAGGAAAGCGAGGCGGGAGGCTACGTGGGCAGGATGATGGTTGTTGAGGCAGATTGGCGCCGGCCCGAGGCGAATGCGCTTGGTTTCACCCAGCACTCTTCCGATGAATACCTCCGGCATAACCACCGACTCATATTTCATGGTGTGGTGCTCGCCGATCCAGAATTCGTCGAAACCGAGCTCCTCGGCCCTGACCACAAACTCGATGTCCTCGTCGTAGCACTGGGACAACGGTTTCTCCGGCGGGTGGAACGGCATGATGAAAACGCCTGATTTGATCGGTTGGCCGTTGCTAGTCATGAATTCGTTTCCTTCTGTTCCATACTCAGATGTTGGGCGATGAAAGTAAGCGCTTGCAAGATCATGGCAAGAAATAGTCTCGACGAAAGAAGGAAGAGAACTTGATATCCCATCCTGATAGACGATGCCATGAAGCTGATTTATGAAAGATGCGGACTGGCAGGAAGCGGCGAATCAGTGATTATCGAACAAGGCCTCGACCATGAAAATGAAACTTGCCTGTGCCGATTTCACGTTTCCCCTCTTACCCCATGACGATGTATTAAGCCTGATCGCAACGCTGGGAGTGCGCGGGGTTGACATCGGGTTGTTCGAGGACCGTTCGCATCTCCAACCCTCCGAACAGTTCAAAAACGTCGGTCGCTCGGCTCAAGCGCTCAAGAGAAAGCTGGATTCCCGCGGTCTCAAGGCAGCCGACGTCTTTCTGATTATGGACGGAGATGTGGCCTCCTACGCGATGAATCATCCTCAGGCTTCACGCAGGCGAAAGGCGAGAGATTGGTTCGAGCGAACACTCGAGTTTGCCTCCATCTGCAATTCCAAGCACATCACGACGACGCCCGGAGTCTTTTTTGAGGGACATTCCAAAGCCGAGGCCTTGGCCCGTGCCCGCGACGAGCTGGCATGGCGAGTCGAGCGGGCCGGTTCCTACAAAATCATCCTGGGAGTTGAGCCGCACATCGGCTCGATCGTTCCACGTCCCAGGTCAGCCCTGCGATTTATCCCAACCGTGTCCGGCTTGACCTATACGCTCGACTACGGCCACTTCGCTTGTAAGGGCATTCCCGATGCAGAAGTTGAGCCCTTGATCGCCCATGCGAGTCATTTTCACGTTCGCGGCGCCTGTCTGGGCTGGCTCCAGTCCTCTTTCGAGGAGAACACGATCGATTTCGCACGCATCCTCAAAGTGATGGACGAGACCGGTTATCGCGGCTACCTTGGTCTCGAATACGTCTGGACCGTTTGGGGCAAGTGTAACATGGTTGATAACCTCAGCGAGACCATCCTCTTCCGCGACTTCCTTCTCAGTCTGGACAAGAGCAATTGAGAAGGATCAATCGGTACGTGTTTAGCGCCTTTCGGTCGCCGGCTCCCCCGGCCTCGTGCCGGGGTGGCGTTGGGTTCCGTGCTACAAAATGGGCACCCCCACCGACCCCTCCCCCGGCCCTTCTCCCCCCAGTCCCGCCGCCGCCGGGACTGGGGGGAGAAGGGCCGGGGGAGGGGTATTCTGACCCAGTCGGGTATGGTAGCTGGAAACCGGGCACCACCCCGGCACGAGACCGGGGGAGCCTCAAACACGCTAATCAGGTACATGACGGCCGTCACTACAGATGTGCCAAATGTAACCCCTAGGACCATAGGAGCCTTATAGTTGCGGTAGTCATCGCAGGTCCGTGCAGCCGGAACCGGCGCGAGGCCGGGGGAGCCTCTCAGACCGCTAAACAGGTACGCCGTCGATTTATTTGTCACATTGGGATTCTCTGTAGTAGAATCCGTCAGGAAGTTGGTCTTATTAGCACGTTTTGAGCATGTTAGAATTCAAAGAGGAGCTGTAGACGCGGTCGGTGACCGCGATAGGCATGAGGAAGAGGATGACGAAGAGGAAGATAAACGCACTTCTTGTCTACCGGAAACCTATTCCCGGGCCGTCCGGAGACTCGCAGCAGCAGTGAAGATCGAAATTAGAAGCTCCTGCGGTAGACGTGGCGGCCTCTTTGTCAACTGACATCCAGACCTGCCACGCTCTCCTGGATTTGACGGTAGCCGGTGATGAGGGCTTCCTGATCGTTCCCTGGAACGAGGACGCGCCCGCCCCGTCTCACCATTTCCTCGGCGCGGTCTCGTCCGGAGACGGTTCCGCCCCACCATTTCCCGTGTTTTGCGCAGGCTTGGGCGATGGCGTCGGTCACCTCGTCGACGATGGATTGCTCGCGCCGGTTGTAACCGTAGGTCTGGCATAGATCGTCCGGCCCGATGATGATAATGTCGATACCCTCGGTCGCCGCAATGGCGTCGATCTCGTCGACTGCCTCCCGATCCTCGATGATGACGGCAAGCAAGGTTTCGCGATTGGCTTGCTCGTAATACTCCTGGCGGTCCCCCATCCCGTACTGGATGTCCGCGCCACCTCCGATTCCGCGCATCCCAATGGGATGAAACTTCGCATCTCGAGCGATCGACTTCGCATCTTCGGCGCCCATGCAGTGGGGGACGATGACGCCGGTTGCGCCGGCCTCAAGTTGCTTGATGGTTCCGGTGTAGCCGGTGCGGGCGACTCTAACCAGGGAGTCCATGTCGTGCGCTCTCGCCGCCAGGATCATCTGGGAGATCTCGCTTTGGTTGAAATCGCCGTGTTCGTTCTCAATCCAGACCCCGTCGAAACCGAGTAGACCGATGATGTCTACGACCTTCCAATGCGGCAAGGTCCAGGTAAAGCCCAGGACGACGTAGTCGCCACGACTCAGTTTCTGGCGGATCTTGCTGGTTCTCAGTGCTTGTTATTTTTTTAATTTCGGGATTCTAGCCAGGAATCCGAAGGTTCCAACGGTATAAAGTAGGGGGACGTAGTACCACATGCCTATTCGTCATTAGTTTGGATGCAAGCTGGATCTGCGATGAATGCACCAGTGCGGCGATGAAAGACCCACTCTCATAGTAGGTGGCCGTGTGAGAAATGCAGTCTAAATTGTCGGAGTATTGGAGGGGCGAGGGCCCGCGAGCCCTTGAGCGAATAGATTACAAACGTCCTTTTATATATTAGTCGTCCGTCCAGGGCTCGAGGGCCCTCGCCCCTCCAGAATTCACTACTGCCGCGGTGAAAATCATCTATCTTCTGACCAGGCCTGTCCTGAGCCCGAAGAATCGTGGAATTTGGTATTGCGAGGGTAGAGACCATGTCGTTTGGTCTCTAGTCTAGCTACATCCACCCATGAAAAATCTGCGAGGTATCTTCCCGGCAACTGTTACCCCTTATAACAAAGACGGAGCCTTCGACGCACCCGCGATGCGCAAGATCATCCGCCATCAACTGGAGGCGGGTGTGCATGGGTTCTACTTATGTGGCGGAACCGGAGAGGGACTGCTCCTGAAGAGGGAAGAACACCGAGAGGTGGTCGAGACCGTGATTGACGAAGTCGGGGGTAAGGTTCCGGTGATCAGCCATGTGGGAGCGTTCCAAACCGACGAGACGCTGGCCCGCGCCGAAGATGCACGAAATGCCGGAGTGGACGCCATGTCCGCGCTGCCGCCCGCGTATTTCTACCAACCCGACGAAAAGGCGCTGGTGCGGTACTACGCCAGGCTGGCGGAAGCGGCTGTTCTTCCGTTACTGATTTACAACATTCCGGCACGCACCGGCGTGACCATGACACCGGAGCTCTACGGGGAGCTGCTCGACATTGATAATATCATCGGAATGAAGGATTCCAGCGGAGATGTCTTTTCGATTGGAAGGTTCGTCGCGCAGCGACCTGACGCCACTGTTTTCAATGGGGAGGACACCGTGTTGCTTGGGGGGCTGTTGGCGGGGGCCTGCGGCGGCATCGGATTGACCTACAATCTCATGCCGCGGTGGTTTGTCCAAATCTGGGACGCAGTGCAGGACGGGGATATGCCGGCAGCGGCAGCGTTGCAAGAGCGCATCAACGAGTGTATCGCCGTCGTCATCAGCGTCGAGGGACTGGCATCGGCAAAACAGATCATGGCTTGGATGGGTCTGGAGTGCGGCGTGCCGCGGACACCGATGCGGGCGCTGGACGAGGAGGAGAAAAATCAGCTTCGAAAGGGCTTGGAGGCGGTTGGGTTCTTCGAGCGAGAGTGAATTTCGAGAGATTCCAATCTCCTCCTCTGTGAATAGATCGATTTCTTCCGATTTTTGCGTGGGATCTTCGAGTGAAGTCCGGTCCCTGAAGCCCTTTGTCGCGAGCCTTGTCGCGAGCTTTGGCGATTTCGGATATTGTGGCACTCCCGATTACGGGCTATGGGTTCAAGGGCAAGTCCTCAAACGCTCGTGACTGAATGTAATGGAGTTGGGTCGCCAAAGCTCGCGACAAAGAAACCGTATCTGAGAAACTTGTCGTGAAGTTCGAAATTCCACACGAAATTCTCACCCGTCTCCGCCCAGCGGGACTACGCCGAGGCGGGAGGGTTCCTCTACCGAAGAACTGATCCAAGCAGATACGTCATGAATATGAGCCCAATGCGCTCACAGCGGAGTGCATTTTGCGTTTCCAATGAATTGCATCTGATCAATGAAGGAGTTGAAGTTTCTCGATTTCCCGCGTGCCGAATACGTGCAGCGTTATGCCCGCATTCAGCGGATTCTGAGCGAGAAAGGAATCGATGCTCTTTTCCTGACCAACCGTTCGAACCTGCGCTACTTCTCGGGTCTACGCGATGGCGCCTGGGACGCCCATCACTTCTACTTCCTTACGATTCTTCCGGCCGAAGGTTTGCCCGTGCTCATGGTGGCCCACGGCTTCGAGCATCTCGTGAAGCAGTGCTGGATCGAGGACGTACGCTTCTGGCCCTGGTCGAAGCAGTTCTACATGGACAAGAAATCGAATGCCGTGGCCCTCGTCCTCGATGTCCTCAAGGAGAAGAAACTGGCGGGATCCACGATCGGCATGGAGCTGAGTGGGGATATGCAGCTCAACATGGGACAGGAGCATTTCGGCGCCCTGAATGAGGGACTGCCCCAGGCCAACATCGTCGACGGCAGCGATGCTGTCTGGAGAGTGCGCAGCATCAAATCGGAAGCCGAAATTGACCGGCTAGGCAGAGCCGCCCGAATCTCGACCTTGGGTGTCAAGGCTGGATTCGAAGCCATGCGACCCGGTATGACGGAGAAGCAGGTGGTGGATATCATGACCAGCGTCATGTGCGCCGAAGGCGCCAGCGAGCAGCGATTCAACGCTCTCTACGCCGGTCCCCGCGCCATGTGGGCGGACGGCATGCCCACGGACTATGTGTTGCAAGAGGGAGATCTCGTTCAATTCGATGGGGGCTGCGTCTACGAGGGATACTGGTGCGACTTCAAACGTATGGCTGCCATGGGCGAGCCGCGCGCCGATCAGCGGCGTCACTTCGAGCTGGCCAAGGCCGGATTCGAAGCTGCTATTGCAGCCGTCAAGCCGGGGGTTGCTTTCAATGTGCCCCTGCAGGAAGCATTCGCCGTCAACGATGCGGCGGGCTACGCCGATTTTTCGAAGTGGTGTTTGGATTTCGGCTGGTCAGCGATCGGTCACAGCCTGGGCCTTGACATCCACGAGAGCCCGGGTCTCAGCGCCGGTAACGAGGATCTGATGCAGCAGAACATGGTGCTGGCGGTGGAGCCGTTCATCACCTTGAATGGAGTCTACCCCTTCTGGGAGGCGGAGGAAAAATTCGGGCTGGAGGCGGTGGTGCTGGTAACAGAAAATGGCGCCGAAGTGCTGACAACGGAGGAGTTCATCAGCCACGAACTTTGGATCGCCTAGGAATCTGTCGGACTTAGAGTCCGACAGGCTAATAAACCTACTTCGGTGGATACGCGAATATTGGAAGAAGCGGATCTCTACTTGCCGGTGAAGCAGTTCCTGGAATCTCAGAACTATGAGGTGAAAGGCGAGATCCACAACTGCGATGTCATTGCGGTGCGAGGGGACGAAGAACCGGTTGTCGTCGAGCTCAAGCTCTCTTTCAATTTGGGAGTCATCCTTCAAGTTGTGGATAGGCTTGCCCTAAGTTCGAAGGTTTACGTCGGTATCCCTTCCCAGTGTCCTACTTTGAAGAGGCGGCGGAAACCTATCATCAAGCTGCTCAAAATGCTAGGCTTGGGCCTTCTAAAGATTGATCCGCGTCAGGATAAGGGGCGCGTCGAAGTGATCCTCGACCCAGTCGAATATCGACCCCGAATAACGAAGCGCCGCCAGGATCGTTTGCTAGGAGAGTTCGCAAGTCGCGTAGGCGATCCGAATCTTGGAGGGACGGCAATGAGACGAGGCATCATGACGGCCTACCGTCAGAGTGCCATTGCAATTGGCATTTTCCTTCAGAAGAACGGTCCGACAAAGGCATCACACGTTGCCGAGGCTCTTCGAGAACCTGAAGCCAGGTCCATCTTGTATCGAAACGTGTACGGCTGGTTTGAACGGGAGTCTTATGGAGTGTACCTGCTCTCGCCTCGAGGGGAGCAGGAGTTAGCACTCTGGAAGTAATGGGTTGAGTTTCCTGGGAAATCTAAGAGAACCCCACGGCAACCGTCTTCGCCCTGCGGGCTATAGCGTGTCAAGAGCTTGGGAGATTGCGTTGTAGTCAGATTCTCCTAGCCCAAACTGCGTACTGAAGGGCGGAAAGCACTGAACTTAGAGACGTTATTATTCGTAAGTCATTGATGAGCAATGAATGTTTGTCCTGTATTGATCGTGTAGGGACTATAAGTTTCAGTAGTTCTTGACTCTCCCTATCTGCCCGCCCAGACTGGCGGGATATGTTTTTCCGTCTGAAGCATTCCAAGAGCGGCCAGGTCCTCCAACTGCTTGAATCTTACCGCAACAGCGAAGGTAAACCGCGACAGCGAGTGGTGGTCTCCCTGGGCGATGGGGCCATCAGTCGACCGGACTTTGGACCCATTGCCAAGGCGGTGCAAAAGCAGCTCTACGGGATCGAGGAACTTCTGGCCCCTGAGTATACGCGTCGACAGCAGAACTGGATTGAACTGATCCTGCGGCGGATTGATGGGGAGGGGCGGTGGCGAGGACTGCGCCAAAAGGCCGAGGCTTTTGCAGAGCAGCAGAACGCAATTGATGGGGTCTTGGCCGATAAAGTGGAGCATAGCGCCGCGGGAGTTTTATTGGGACCGATTCTGCTGGGGCTTAAGGGGTGGGAAAAGCTGAGGATGGATGAAGCCTTGCAGGAGGTGGGCTTGAACCGGGCGCAAAGGGATGCGGCTAAGGTATCGGTGATCAACCGGCTGGTGGATCCAGTGCCTGAGAACGCCTTGCCCCAGTGGGCCAGGCAGAGTGCCCTGGGAGATCTTCTGGGAGTGGCGGCGGTGAAGTCGGATCGGCATCGCTACTACCGGGTGAGCGATCGGTTGGTGGAGAACCGCGAAAGGATCGAAGAGCATATGCGCGAGCGCCAGGGGGAACTGTTCAGTTTGGATCGGACGGTACTACTGTATGATCTTACCAATACGCACTTCGAAGGGGTGGGTGCGAGCAACGGCAAAGCGAAACGGGGAAAGAACAAACAGAAACGCCACGATTGTGTTCAGATTGTGGTGGGGATGGTGTTCGATACCGAAGGCTTTGAGTTGGGACATCGGATATTTGCGGGCAACCGCCATGACGCGACGACCCTGTTGGAGATGATCGCTGAATTGGAGAAAGCGGTGGGGGCCCAGGGCGAGCGTGAGAAGACCCTCATCATCATGGATGGAGGGATCGCGAGCCGGGAGAATGTGCAACTGTTGCGCGAGGAGGGATTCGGCTACCTGGTCAACCAGAGCCGCCGGGGGCGTAAGGCTTATCTTGCAGAGTTCCAGGAGGCTTCCGGTTTCGAAAAGGTAGAGGGGAGGGATTGGGACCGGGAAGTGAAGGTGAAGTGGATAAAAGAGCAGGTGGGAGAAGAAAATGAGAGTGAAGGGGACCAGGAGACAACGCAGGAGGAGTCGAGGCAAGCAGGCGAGGAGTATGTGCTGTTGTGTCAGAGCGTGCGCAGGCGGGCCAAGGAAGAGGCGATTTATTCAGGGGCCGAAGAGCGCTTTATGAAGGCGCTCGAGGGGCTTCAGAAAAGGGTCGATCAAGGCCATTTAAAGGAGCCCGCAAAAATCCATACCGCGATCGGGCGCTTACAGGGGCAACATTCCCGAGTGCAGCGCTTCTATTCTATTGAACTGGTCGAAGCCGCCAAGGGCTCTAAAGAGAAAAAGTGCGGCCTTTGCTGGACTCGAAGGGACCAGGCCTGTGATGAGAATGCTCAACTGTTGGGCTGCTCTGTGCTGCGCACCAATCGGCACAACTTCAGCGGGGCCCAGCTGTGGCGCCTCTACATGACTTTGACCCGGGCCGAAGACGGCTTCAAAGCGCTCAAGAGCGACTTGGGCCTCAGACCCAACCACCACCAGATTGAACCGCGCGTTGAGGGCCACGTCTTTATCACCATTTTGGCCTACCAGCTTTTGCGCTTTATCGAATACACCTTGGAGCGGCACGGGGACACCCGCTCCTGGCAGACCATCAAGCGGGTCCTCCAAACCCATACCTATGCCACTGTCATATTGCCCACTCGACAGGGAGAAGTCTATCGTCTGCGCAAAGCGGGCATTCCCGAACAGAGCCACAAGCAGATTTACAATCTCTTCCAGATCCAATGGAAGAAATTGCCCGTTAAGAAGAGTATGAGCAAAATAAAAATCGAACCGATTTTGTAGTGCCTTTCAAAAACGCGTGTTGATTATCAAGGACTTAACTTATAAAGTGCGAAACTAGGGCTAGCCGGGAGGAAACATAGTCGGCAATCGCTGTCGTCCGAAGCGCCGGTAAATGGAAAAGTCGCGGCGGTCGGTGGTGATAATCTTGGCGTCGGGATAGATCTCGGAAAGAACCACGAGGGAGGCATCGGCTGCGTCCATCCGCCTATACTTTAACATCAGTCGCTGGGTCTTTTCGAGAAACTCCGGCCACGGTTGAAGCAGGCTGATTGAGCCCATTCGGACCAAGCTCAGCAGGGCGTGGACGGGTTGCGTGTTTCCACCCAGGTGCCAACAGGCCTCGCCAAGTACGATCTCGGTGGTATGGAGGGGACCTTCAACCCTCGATAGTGTTTCCGTAGCCCAACCGTGCCACTGGTCATTGGCATTGAACCAGCCAACCAAGGGACCGGCATCAACGAGATGCGCGATCTCCATATCCTTCGCGGGTGGAAAGATCTTTTGGCCCCGAAAACATTCCCCGAAAAGGAGCCGCCAGCTGGGCAAAGTCCACCGAGTCCGACTCGACTTCCCGGGTCAAGGCACGGCGAACAATCGCCGAGACCGTTTCATTCTTTTCCGCTGCTTTACCCTTCAATTTCTCATTGAGTGATTGAGGGATTTTGACTGTCAATACTTTCACTTGTACTACGATAGGTAATACGCGCAGTGTCGATTGTCAAATCTTCAATCATCCGCAAGAAAATCCTCTGATGGCGGAGCGAAGTCATGTAGGACCGCGCCTGCGCGGGATGAACCAAGTGGGTTGAAATGACGACAAGAGATAAACCAACGCCCAACAATCAATCCCGCTCAGCGGGACCCAACCTCCAAGTGCAACCTATCGGTGAATAGGGTTTTGATTGTAGGCTTTCGAGCTATCCATTTCCTCGGTCAATCGGACACTATAGCCGAGTACTACAGCAGTCGGTCCTCCATGTCGTATTTCTTGTTGCTCATCATAATTTTCTATTCTCCTATTGTTCCTACCAATTTCACATTGGGTGTTGGACGTTGGATGTTGGGCGTTGATGTCTTTTGGAAGGCGCCTCACTCCGGCCCGAGAGAGATGGATATGTATTGTCCATCTGTCGCTCCCTCTTCAAACATCAAAATCGAACATCGAGGGCTCTCGCCCCTTCAGAATTTCTGCACGAGATCGAGAACGAGGACGAGAATGATTGCATATCGCGATGAAAGCACTCCGTTTTCAAGTCGGGGGCGAATTGCGGCTGCTCCCACATCTGCCGATCAAGCCTCCACTACATGCAGTTGACGTCCGATCGTGCTGAGATCCTCGTGTCCGTCGGCCGTGATGACTACGTCGTCTTCCAGACCGATCATACCGATGTCGGGTGGGGTGGTGATAAACTCAATGGCCAAGGTCATGCCCTGGGCCAAGGTCCATTTGCTATCGGGAGAAAGGACCGGCTCTTCGTGAAGATTCCGGCCCACACCGTGGCCGAGGTACATGAGGTAGCTGTCGAACCCTTCTCGTTCGAGCACGGAATTTCCGATTTCAAAGAGCTGGGATGCGGTGATGTTCGGCCGCAGCGCTTCGAGCACGGCGTCCATCGCCTGGCGCATGGGATGGTAGATCTTTAGATACTTCTCGCTGGGCTCGCCGATTGCGATGGTGGGTGACATGTCGCTGTGATAGTGCCGGTAGCTGGCGCCGGTGTCTATGCGCACGATTTCACCCACCTTAATCGGGTGCGAGCCGGGCCCCACCAGATCCATCCCCAACGGTCCGAATTGGGCGTGTAGCCATTCGTGACGTAGGCCGGCTTTATAGTGCTCGGCACCGACGACCTGCTCTACTTCCAGACCTGTCATCCCGGGTTTCAGGGTTTCCATAGCAGCGGTCAGTGCGGTCTGTGTGCCCTGGGCTGCGATGCGCATGCGACGAATCTCCTCCTCCGATTTCACTACTCTCAGCTCAAGGAACAGTTCCGAAACTTCACGGAACTCCGCATCGGGCAGTAGTCGGCGCAGTTGCTCGAATGCCTCCACGTCCAGGAATCGCATTTCCACTCCGATGGTTGACTTTTCGAGGCTTCGCTCCCGTAAGGCTGCTGCCACCGCTTCGTAGGGATCGATGTAGAGCTCCGAAGCAGGCGGGCCCAGAGGACTATCGACGCATCGAGGAAGCACGTTGGGGCCCCAGATCCGCCGGTCCTCGATCCACATGTCCCAGTTGTACATGTCGCCCTCTTCGCTGGCTCGTCGACAGGTCACAAATGGTTCGATCTTCCGGTCTCGGGGCAGCCCTACGAAGAGGTGGTAGGGCTCGTCCTTGTCGAAGGTCGTGTAGGGTCCGATGCTCGTGTAAAGGTCGTGCTTCCAATGGTCAGCCAGGTAGCCCGCGTTCAAGAGGGAATGGGGCAGGAGCAGGTCGATGCCCCTCTGCTGCATCAGATGAGTCGCTTTGTCATAGTCAAATAGGATCATTTCTAACTCCTCCTAAGCAAGGCAGGCCAATCATCTAAGTATGTAGGACCCCGCTCGCGCGGGATCTACCAGGTTCGACATTCCCACAGGGTTCATCCCGCGCCAGCGCGGTCCTACATACCTTCTGCTCATTCGCCTCTCCTCGGCTATCTTAACCTTTCCGCAACACCGATAGCGGCGAAGCGATTGCCGCAGTAGTAGAGGAGACCGCGGTTGGGAGTCTCGACATACGAGACGTACTCCGTCATCTCGCTGTCCCAACCCGCCTCCGATGTTTCGATCACTACTTTGGGATTGGACTCGAAATGGATGCCGTCGGTATTCAGCCAGTAGAATCAAACTAGGTTACCCTTTATCCGACATGGGAAAACGGGGAGGCCTGATTCTCACCCGAAAAGCGGCTCCTTCAGCAGAATCATTTCACAACAAGGTTTCCTGAACAGAAGGACACGAAGGAAGCGAAGAAGACACCATGTCAACGATTCTTCGCGCCCTTTGCGATCTTCTGTTTGGCATAGCTCGAACTATTAGGTTTGACCGAATCGATCTCCGATCCTGAACAGGTCTCCTAGAGGATTTTGCCGCTCCTCAAGAGCGTCAACGATTACCGAGCCGATGGCGCCTCCGAACTTGAAGCCATGGCCGCAGCCGCAGCCGGCGATCAACACTCGGTTGCACCCAGGGGCCCAGTCGACGACAAACTCCTCGTCCTCCATGTTCGCCATATTCGTGTAGAGGCAGGAGCGGCCGCCGACCAGCTTCCCTTCGCTCAGCTCTGGGAGGCGCGCGGCGACAAAGGCGTGCGCCTCCTCCAGAAACGCCTCTGTCGGTGCACGATCCACTTCCACGGTAGCGTCGATCACCTTATTATCCTCTGCCACCTTTACGAATCCTTCGTGCAGAAAGGGAAACCCATACCAGACGTTACCGTGTGTCTGGACCGACCAGACCGGAAATCTTTCGCGCTGAAAGCGCGTCGGGTCTTTCGGCAAGAAAAAAGCCATCTGCTGGCGGGTGATGCGCACATGAGTTTCGAGTTGCG
Organism: Candidatus Moanibacter sp.; assembly: GCA_965226025.1. GTDB lineage: Bacteria > Verrucomicrobiota > Verrucomicrobiia > Opitutales > UBA2987 > Moanibacter. Next base: position 324,722 of record CBDDCD010000003.1, read on the forward strand.
GTAGAAGATGCCCCACCCAGGGGCCGGCTGCCACGATGACTCGGTCGAAGGTAAGAGATTCGGAATCCCAGACGATCCGAGCACCTGAAGCGGTCTCTTCCACCCCTGTGATCTCAGTGTTCTCGCGTACCACTACACCCTCCTGAAGGGCGAGCTGGGCCAAATCCGCCAGCGCCTGGCCGCTGCGTAGGTAACCGGCCCACGGGTCGTAGTAGAGGGTGTCTTCCTGGTGCACCGTGAATTGTGGAAACCGCTCCCGCGCTTCTGCCACAGTAATCTTGGAGACGTCCTTTGTGAGCCGGCTCAACATCTCCCAACCAGCCGGCGCCTCTTCCTCCGTTCCGAAGCCATGCTTGATGATGAGAGTTCCGGTCTGGTAGTAGATCGAACGGCTCAGTCTGTTGTGCCACTCGCGCCACTGGACCGCCGCTCGCGTCACCAGTTCGACGTAGGTTTCGTTAAGATAACTCGTGCGTCGAATGGCCTTGGAAACGTCAGTGCTCGACGCTTCCGGATTGGGGATTTTGCCGCGCTCGAACAACGTCACATCATGGCCCCGGTTCACCGATTCGAGCGCTGCCGCCATTCCGAAGATACCGGTGCCGACTATTCCCACGTCCATGGAGCGCCCGAATACATCATTTTATCTTCGAACTCGAGTAATTTGCCTTGATCCGGCACGTACGACACATCTCGTGAATACGCTTACGATTGCGATGATCGATTAAAGTTGGTTGGAATTCCAGGCAGCTAATCGAAATCCGTAATCGAAAGCGTAATCGAAACTCGAACATTAAGGACACCCACACGTGAAGGTAACAGAAGTTAAAACCATCCTGCTGGATAACATCCGTCCCTATCGCGGCGGTTCGAAGTGGCTTTTCATTCAACTCATCACAGACGAAGGCATAGTCGGGTTGGGCGAGCGAGTTACGGGACATGCCACAAACCTGAAGTCGCAGATCGCTCTCATTCACGATCTGTGCGAGCAGTTCGTCATCGGGGAAAGCCCTTTCGACGTGGAAAAACTCTGGCAACGGATCTTTGCCTCCCGCCACGACTACCGCCATCCGGGACTCGATTCCACGCCGACCCTCTCTGGTATCGAGATGGCGTGCTGGGACATCATTGGCAAAGCCACGAATCAACCCATTTACAACCTGCTCGGAGGAAAATACCACGACAAGCTCAGAGCCTATGCCTACATGCCCACTGAGGGCATCTGGGATAATCCAGAAAAGGCAGGAGAGATTGCCATCCAACTCGTTGAGGAAGGCAACACCGCCTGCAAACTGGATCCATTCACTCCGACCTTCCCCCATCCGCGCGACTTTTCCCTCAAAACGATCCGCCGGGTGGCCAAGATTTTTGAGTGTATCCGTGACGCCGTAGGCGATGATCTGGAAGTCGGTATCGGCACCCATGGTCAGTTCAGCACGGCCGGTGCCATACGCGTGGCCAAGATTCTGGAGGAGTTTAATCCGTTCTGGTTTGAGGAGCCTGTTCCGCCGGAAAATGTAGACGAGATGGCCCGCGTGGCGGCCCACACAAGTATTCCCATCGCATCCGGCGAGCGCTTGGTGACCAAATACGAATTTGCCGAACTTATTGAGAAACAGGCCGCCCAGATTATTCAACTGGATGTAGGCCAGTGCGGTGGCATCATGGAATCCAAGAAGATCGCAGGCATGGCCGAAGCGCACTACGCAATGATCGCCCCTCATATGTATGTCGGCCCGATTGGTGTCGCGGCCGCGATCCAGCTCGACACCTGCTCACCCAATTTTCTCATTCAGGAGTACAACGTCAATGACCTTCACAGCGAGATCTTCGTCGAACCGATAAAATTCGAAAGCGGTTACATCATACCGCCCCCGGGTCCGGGCCTGGGTGTCGAGCTCAACGAAGAGGTGGTAAAGAGACAACTGTGTGAGGGGTGATGGACCTGCTGTTGGAATTTATTGAGAGATAGATGAAAGGCTTCTTGTGCTCTAGGAGTCTTCGGACTTAGACGTTCGATTGCTTCGCAAGTGGCCAGGTTCGTCCGACAGATTCCTAGCCAAGAAACCTGATTCCTCCCCAGGACGAGCCTGGGGGATCTTTCGTTAAAGGGAGGACAGTACGGTGTAGCCAGACAACCTCAAATACCACGGGGCAAGCCCGTGGGATACCACACTACCTGCTGGTGGCATAAATTCCGGAAGTCACCAAACGTCAATTCCTCGCGCACAGAAAACGTCTTCGTAGCCTTCCCGGCTGAACATGATTAACCACTCTCTCACGCAATCCCCTACGCTTGTCGTGGGGTCCTCTTAGGTTTCCAAGCTACTGAATTCAGTGCCATCAATAAAATCCCCCTGGCTTGTCCTCCGGATATTTAGGTTTCGCCTCTAAGATTCAGATGAAGACAAAGACCCGAGACAAAAATTAAGACGAATCTGGATTGATTGATGAGCTCTGTCGATTTTGCATCTCCCGTCTCGCCTTTGCGTGAAGGCCCTTGCTTTACCATGATCACTTTTGCAATGATCGCTTCTCGAAATATCCGAAATGTCATCTGAACAACCCGTAATCACCAATCCTGCAAAAAGGCTCCTGAAGAGTGGGAAACCCGTGTTCGGGTTCAACGTGTTCGAGTCTCTTCGTCCTTCGGTCGTTAAGATCGTTGCTCAGGCCGGATACGACGTGATCCTGGCGGAGACCGAACATGTCCTGCACAACGGAGAGAGCTTGACGAATTTCCTGATCCTGGCGAGGGACAATGGTCTTTCGCCGGTCGTAACGACTTTAGTTCCTTCCCGGCCATTTGTGTCGCGCATGCTGGATGCGGGAGCGCTGGGGATCTGCCTATCCCATTCCGACACGCCCGAACAAGTGGAAGAGCTGGTCCGTTGGATGAAGTACCCGCCGGTTGGGGAGCGCGGATTGGCCATGGGGGCGAACGTCAATTATCAGCATGGAGATGTTGCTCGCTACTGCCGAGAGGCCAACGATGCGACTCTGCTCATCCTCAAAATCGAGTCCGGTCTGGGTGTGGAGAATGCCGTAGCTATGTTGGCGAACGAGTGGGTGGACGCTGTGGTATTCGGTCCGGGTGATTTGGCGGCGGATATGGGATTCCATGGGGAATGGGAACATCCTGAAGTCGTGCGGGCGATGGAGCGTGTCATTGAGATTGCCCTGGCAAAGAGTGTGGCGGTCGAGCCTGCGGTCTATCCAGGGGACCACGAGGAGTACGAGCGCCAGCGGGATCGCGGCATTCAGCTTTTCGGCCGTTTCAGACTGAGCGAGTACGATTTGCTTCGAGAAGGGGCGACGAGGGCGATGGAGATATACCGTTAAGGGTTTGATCAATATTTCTGAAAAGAGATGGGGAGCGACTTTAGAGCACGATTAAGATGCACGACGGGAAAGGGGAGAAGATCGACCGGAGATGACGATTGAGACTCACGACGGAAGATTGATCAGGTTACCCGCTGTGGCAGATTGTTGACGATTCACACTTCGTCCCATACACTTCGTCGCCCCTCTTAGTCTCTGTCAGCTCGATTGATGGCGGGGCCATCTCGGCGTGACTTTGAAAAAGGAGATATTAACCATGGCAAACCCAGATTCGACCGGCAAAGTGCAGACCGTCCTGGGGTTGATTGACGGCGATGAGCTGGGGATTACGTTGCCCCACGAGCACCTGGTGGTTGATTTGTCGAGTACGTTTGCCGAACCGAGCGGAGCCGACGAAAGAGAACTGGCCCGTGAGAAGGTAGGAATGCGGACCCTCAGTTGGCTTCGCTACCATCCCTTTCAAAATCTCGATAACGTGCAACTCCTCGATGTCGAGGAAGCGATCGATGAAGCCACTCTCTTCAAACAGGCGGGGGGATGCAGCATTGTCGATTGCACGATCGTCGGAATCGGCCGCGATCCGGAGAGTCTGGCACGGATCTCACGAAGCACCGGACTCAATGTTGTCATGGGATCCGGCTACTATACTGCCTCGAGCCATCCTCCTGAGATTTCCACAAAAACCGAAGACGAGATAGCTGCGGAGATTGTTCAGGATTTATCGATAGGTGTCGACGGAAGCGGAATAAAATCGGGCTTTATCGGCGAGATCGGATGTTCCTGGCCGCTGGAGGTTAACGAACGCAAGGTATTGCGCGCAGCGGCCATAGCCCAGAGAGACACCGGTGCCTGTTTGAGTATCCATCCTGGTCGCAACCGGGAAGCGCCCTTTGAAATCGTCGAGATCTTGAGGGAATCTGGCGCGGATCTCCGCCGCATCATCATCTGCCACATCGACGTCCGCTTGCGAGAGCCCGCCGATCGCCTTCGACTCGCGGCTACCGGGTGCTGCCTGGAATACGATGTCTTCGGTTGGGAGGGACACTTCCCCTCCTATTGGACCGCGGACGACTACATGGATATTCCCAATGATACGCAGCGCATCTACGAAATCCGTGAGCTCATCGATAAAGGATATCTCGACCAGATTCTAATCTCCCAGGATATCTGCCGGAAGTCAGCTCGGGCCTGTTACGGCGGGTGGGGGTACGCTCATATCCTCAAGTATGTGGTTCCGATGATGCGTCAGAGAGGCATCACGCAAGAACAGGTCGATACAATATTGATCGGTAATCCGAGGCGGATGTTTTCGTTTGTTTAGGATCCTGACGGCCATTGTGGTTGGACTTTTCTGCGGCGCGTCCGGCGGCCACGCCCTACCACCTTGCGGTCGAATACGGTCTGCGCTCAGCTCTCGGTTTCCGTTAGGCTGTCTATCCACCGTCAGGTGGTAGGGCGTGGCCGCCGGACGCGCCGCTCTTGGAATCATCGACGATTCCGTTGGAAGTCTTCAGCCCTCTCTACCCTTTGTTTGCAACATGAGATCGCGAGTAAGAGGCACGATGTGAGATAGAAAACCTGTCCCAATCTCCAGCCGTGGCTCTCAATCGTATTCTAGAGTCGAAAGTCAGCGGTTACCCAGAGGTAGAAGGTTACAAGCCCCCTTGCCAACTTTCGTACCTTCTTAGGGCCTCCTGCTGCAGATCCTCCCACTCAGTCAGCAGCACCATCCGTACTCCAATTGCGATCTGCTCGCCCGTCTCCACATCACGGCCGCCCAGATGGAGGTACTGGGAATTGTGATACGAGTTGTAGCCCGAGATGCCGAAGCATTCCTCACGTCTCGCCATGAGCAAGATGGCGTGTCCATAGCGGTGCTCCTGGATCATGAGGGGAAGGGCGTAGTGTGGTCCGCGGCGCCAGTTGAGCGAATGTCCCGTCAACCAGCGACCGTCGCGGAAGATGAGCTCAGCCTCCTCATCTCTCGCCCAAGATTCGTTTTCGCCATTCCCATTCCATCGTTTTTCGTACCAGAAGACACCCTCCGGATGGGTTTGGTTGTCGCTGATTGCAAAGCGTGGAAAGTAGTAGGGAGTAAAGTAGTTAGCGATGAACAGTTCAAAATTACCGTAAGCACAGTCGAAGTCAGCGCCGAAGGTCACGTCCACGGCATCGTCTTCCTCGACAATCGAGTAGCGGGCGTAGAAGGATCCGCCGACATCTTCGCTGGGCGTCCAACGCACTTCAACGGCATCGTCTACGATTGCACAATGGCTTGGCTCACGCTCCCGGGTAACCTCCAGCTGTTTCCCGTCAGCAAGGGTCCGGTAGATATTGAGCCAGGCGAAGTCCGGACCTTCGTCGAGGTGAAAACTCTTGAGCCCGGTCAGGCGTAGGCCCTTTGCTCCCAATACGGTGACGGTCGCCGGGCCGAGAGTACCCTGAAGCAAGGGTGGCGATGGTCTTTCTTCGAAACTCATGAGAATACGTTCAAATACACGGTTGTCCTCGATTCTTTGTCCTAAGGAGATCCAGGGATCACCGATCCTGATGCCAGAAAGTGAATTCGGGTATTCCGAAGACACCTGCCAATACTCTGCCCTTTCCGTGGTAGTAGCCGGCGTGGATCCAGAATACGGTCTCTTTCGAGTCGGAAGGGTTGAATTGTCTATGGAGGCTGTTTAGAGGATGGAAGACTGCAGTGCCTTTCTCGATGGCATGATCAGCGACGGCCATGTTGTTGGGATCGGCAAGTGATACCCAACCGGGGCCCTCGACCAGGTACATGGCCTCGACGAAGTCCTGTTTCAGGAGCTCAGGCAGTTTGTCGGGACCATGTTGGTGGATCTCGTTGCCTCCACCGGGTTCCATGAACATGCAATGAGAATGGCAGGGCCGTTCAACGTGACAAAACATGAATATCCCAAAGAGAGGCTCCGAACCCGTGTTCTCGATCGTTCGCGGAATGTCGTGGCGAACGTAGTATTCGTATCCCGGACGGATGCGGATCTCTACAGGCTCCTCCTCGGGAACATTTTCCGGCCAGGCACGGAAGAGGCCCTCGCCGCGTAGGCAGTGGAATGCTTCGTCTCCTGTCGCAGGTCCTCGCACCCCTCCCGGACGGTAGGTCATGTCGCCGAAAGTAAATTCTTCGTCCTCCGTCGTTTCCTTGCAGAGGAGCTTGTTCAATTCGCCCCAGTCGTGTTGCTCCCGGATTCCTTCGTCGTTTTTTACAATGAGTTTTCCCTTGTAGTGCATAGCTTAATGTTGCCGTCGTTCGTCACTTTAAGACGAACGTAACAGTGGGTAAGAGCGTCAAGCGAATTATAGCTCCCGCGATCTCGCGAAGAAGGCAGGCAAATGCAAATCTGTTGCCAACCCTGAGCCTTTCGGCCATGAGCTTCGCATTCCGTCGTACTGTCGAAGGGCCCCACAGAAGATTCCGAATTCGGAGGGCGCAGCCGTGGGGCAGATTTGCAATCTGCCGCGTTGAGGTCTTTGAGACCGTCACATCCAGATGTGCGGCCGCACATCTGGATGTGACGGTCGCTCACCGATACCTGGACCGTACCCTGTAGTTGCTCCATCAGGAAACCCTCACGAACTTGGAAGTTTCCAGTAGCGCGGCCTCCGGCCGAGGCGGGAGCACCGAGAGGACGTGTTCGGTGTCCTCCGGACGCGGAACAAACTGGGATCAGTGCTATAGGCTTCTGCGGTGCCGGGATCCCGACCTTCCGGGAGCCCACCTTTGGCGCTCGTTTCGATATTGGCCGGACAAGTCACGGCGCAGCGCTTGCGCGGAGACGGATCAATCGAGGCTTGAAACTTACCCAAACGGTTCAATTTTTCCGCCTTCGATCTTGGTTAATCAAAGACTCAATAGCCCGGATGTAGATTGAACTCTCAGGCTGGGCGGCAGGGAAAGGAAAGAGAACGAGGAAGATTACTCTTCGGAGACAACGAGGGATTGAAACAGCTCCTCATCCCAATCCGCTCCCCAACCGGGTAGATCGCAGGGCGCCAAGTGGCCATCCTCAATCAACGGTGCATTCATCATGCCCCACGGTTCGCCGACTTTCCTCAGTCCGTCGGCGCCGGCGGAATTGTATTCGTAGTAGGTGGTGTTATCGATGCAGCAGCCGAGAGTGGCGTGAATGTGTCCGTAGAGTCCGCCCACTGAGTTCATTTCGATATTGGTGTCGTAGAGCTCGGCGAAGTGGGCCATCTTCAGAACCAGTGTGGTCCCGTGGCGGGCATTGGCGCGCAGGAGATCGGTTCCGCCCTGGATGAGCCACTGGGTTGAGATACCGATATCGTGCATGAGCATCTCGTTTGCCATGACCGGCATGTCGAGCTCGCGGCAGAGCTCCTGATAGTGATGCAGCTTCTGCTCGTGAAACGGCTCCTCAAGCCAGATGAAGTCGAGTTCTTCCATGACATGACCGACTTCGATGGCTTCGCGCAGATTGTAGGAGCAGACCGGGTCGTTGAGCAGTTCATAGTCCGGCCCGACGGTTTCTCTCACCTTCCGGAAGATCGGAATGTCGGCCTTGCCGCCCTTGTAGGTGTGAAATTTGTAGGCATTGATCCCGATCTTTTTTGCTTCTTCAATTTTCCCGAGGTAACCCTCGAGGTCCATGTCGCCGCCCGTCAGATAGCAGGGAAAACGGTCGCGCACCTTACCGATGAGGGCATGGACAGGTAATCCCGCCGTCTTGCCCGCAATGTCCCATAGGCAGTTGTCAAAGTCACCAAACCATCCCGGTTTCTGATAGACCCAACGTGTCCCCTTATGGAACATCTGGTAGAGCCGCTCGCGATGGAGAGGATTCTCTCCGAGCGCCATCGATCTAACGATGCCAACATGATACATGTCCATAGTTGAAACCGTGACCCGGCCGGTGATGCCCTCGTCGGTGCGAACTTCGAGAAAACTGGCGCGCGGTTTCGACGCCGGCGTCAAAATCGGTTCCCGGTCAGGATTGCTCCCGCCCCGGTACTGTATCCGGTTCAGGTTGGGTACCTCAGTGAGCTGAGGCAAGCGGCCCGGCCCGCCCCCTTCCGGCAGTTCGAGAGTCACCATCTTGATCTCTGTGATTTTCATCGCTAGGAGTCTGTCGGACTTTGAAGTTCGATTGCTTCGCGATCGTATCGTCTAATGATCTCTGTCAATCTCTGCTTCCTGACACTTTGCTACCCGTCGTCAAAAAAGCGAACTAACAATGTGACAAATAAATCGACGGCCGTCGATTGTTTGTCACATTCGAGAGCATGTAAGGGCCTGGATTCAGCGAACTGGGTAGCAGCTGGGCAGCGAGAATGGGAAAAATCAAATTTGGACAAAACCATCGGACGTTTCGAATCAGTCCCCGCTTTGCCTCCCGGCCTGTCCTGAGCTTAGTCGAAGGGGCAGAGCAAGTAGGAAGATGTCGGTGGGGAAATCGGCCGCGATCCAAGAATGCACCCAGATAATCCGAGTGCGCCGCTAAATCGCAGAGCGAAAACGGACAGCTTCCTAGCATGAAACGAATCGTCGCTGATCTACCAATCACCTCAATGCCTTCATGGGCGGTGTGGGAACGCCGGCTGATCGATGACTTGAGCCGTTCGGTCGAGCCCTTCGTGGAGCACTTCACGCGGGAGAACGGAGAATTCATTTGGGAGGACGAGTGGGGCGGGGGAAGTTGCGACGATTTCTACGAGCCCTTTTTCAATTGGTCGCTCCTCTACCTAATGGGCGGAGCCGATCACATGCTGAGTCTGGCCGATCGGCAATGGGAGGCGATCACCCGACAGCTGACGCGCCTCGGCGCCGTGCATAAGGAATACGGGATCCGGGAGGACAACTTTCACCAGTCGGAGAGCGACATATGCTTCTACAATATGTGCCTGGCGGATCCTCAGCAGAAATGGCGAGAGAGAGCGCAACGCTTCGCGGGTTTTTACCTGAGCGAAGATCCCGATGCGATCAATTACGATCCTGTGCACAAAATCGTTATGTCGTGTCTCAATGGCAGCAAAGGGGCCTACTTTCCGCCGGAGTCGGAACGCGAGTCGGCGAGCTATGCTCCTTTGGGAGGGAGTATGGAACGCTACAGTCTGCCCTTCTTCGATCTGCCGGGTATCGAACACATCAGCGATCTGTCTGATCCCGCCAAGGCGAAGCAGATGGGCCAGGCGAATTTTGATCGTTGGCGAAGAGGGGACACGTCTTCGAACCTGTCGATCACATCGCTAGTGACGAACGCTTTTCTGATGACGGGGAAGGAGAAGTACCGGGAGTGGGTGGTCGAGTACACGGATGCGTGGATGAATCGAACCAGCGAAGAGGGTTTCATCGCCGACAATGTCGGTCTATCGGGAGAGGTGGGAGAATACTTCGGTGGTAAGTGGTATGGCGGCCGCCACGGGTGGACCTTTCCCCACGGTTTCGCCAATCTTTCGAAGGCCTTTCTCGATGCCGGGGCAAACGCTTTCCTCCTAACACGAGACGACGATTATCTCGACCTGCCGCGAAGTCAGATGGATCTGCTGATCGAGCGGGGCAAGATGCGTGACATTCGCAAGGAGGCGATGAGCGTGCCGGAGCGATGGGGATCGGTGATCGAGTCGATGGGGGAGGATTCCGAGACCTTTTTGATTCCCATGCGCTACGGCGATGCCGGGTGGTTCGACTGGGGTATGATGACGCCAACCTGGCCGGTGGCGCTGTGGAATCTGTCGATGGCCGACCAGGATTGGGAGCGGCTTGAGTTCTTGAGGGAGAATGAACGACACGACTGGAACAAAGTCTTTCCTTTTCACAGCAAAGAGGACGCCGGCCATGAACAGCCGTGGGTCCGTTTTCTGGCGGGTGACAATCCGACCTACCCCGAGCGCATGCTCGACGCGACCCATCAAATTATGAGTCGCCGGCTCGAGCTTACGCGACGGGATACCGACGTCGGCACTAAACACCACGTGCATCACTGGCAGTGGGCCAACCCAGTCTCTTCGGAGGCTCTGGTGCAGTTGACTTTGGGCGGTCCACAACAACTCTACAACGGCGGCCTATTGCACGCCCGCCTGCGATACTACGATTCAATACGCAAGCGCCCGGGACTGCCCGAAGATGTCGCCGCCCTGGTCGAAAAACTCGAGCGCGACCGAACCGTGGTGCAGTTGGTGAATCTCAAGCCGAACGAATCGCGTGAGTTGATTGTGCAGGCGGGCGCCTTTGGAGAGCATCGCTTCAGCAAGGCACGCTGGGATGGGCGCACCAGTGAGTGGCCGGGTGAATTGGGAGGGTATTCGGGATCCTACGCCGCACCGAAGGTGTCCACGGAGGAACGAACTATCGAGATCGGTAGCTCTTCTTTTTCGGTCGAATTACCACCGGCGATGGAGATTCGCCTCGATTTGGCGACGGAACGATATGTCAACGAGCCGTCGTATTCGCAACCGTGGTGAATTTGGCGGCAATTTTCGTAATACACTCTGTCAGATTACAGTCTTATTAATACCTTCTGGACTGTAGTATGCTGCTGCTCGGTGTCTAATCGTAATGCTTCTAGTGCTATAGCCTCGTAAACTCGCGAGACTTCGTGGCTAAATTGTGGAACTACAGACATGGAAGATTACACAGACAAAGTTGTCATCGTCACCGGGGCTTGCGGTGGAATCGGCGAGGTGACTGCGGGAGCATTCGCCAAGGCGGGAGCGCGCCTCGGGCTCTGTGACATTCGCCAGGACGAACTCGAAGCGATCGGCGAGAGATTTCGGCGGGATGGGGTCAATGCCTTCTGCTCCACTATCGACGTGGCGGACGAAGACCAGGTGCGAGGGTTTTGCGGGGCGACTTCGGAGGAATTCGGTGGAATTGATTGCCTGGTCAACACCGTCGGGATCGTCGACTGCCCAGGGGACGTCGAGGAACTGGCGACAGCTGTTTGGGATCGGACCCTTGCCGTCAATCTTACATCCGCCTTTCTGATGGCGAGGTATTCGGTTCCGCACATGAAGCGGAAGGGTGGGGCAATCATCAATATTGCCTCTGTTTCGGGGCTCGCCAATCAGGAGGCGGCCATGGTTTATTCGGTCACGAAAGCGGGGCTTCTGTCTCTGACCAAGAGCGAGGCGATCGATTTGGCGAAACATCGCATTCGCGCCAACGCCATCTCACCCGGCTCGGTGGATACACCGTTGTTGGATGCGGCCGTCGACCAGGCAGCCGAGCAATTTGATCGGACGACGGACGATCAAAGGCAGGTCTGGCAGTCCCAATATCCCACCCAGCGCTTTACAACGCCTCAGGAGATTGCCGATCTCGCCCTGTTCCTGTGTAGCGACAGGGCAGCGAATATAACAGGCGCAAACTTTGTCGTCGACGGCGGTCTCACGGCGGTGCTACCGGAGAGGTAAGGGGTTCTGCGGCGCGTCCGGCGGCCACGCCCTACCACCTTGAGGTCTAAAGGGTTTTTTTGGGCCGTTAATTCGCCGTCAGGTGGTAGGTCGTGGCCGCCGGACGCGCCGATATTCGATCAAATCGTATCGATTTTCAAGGAGTTGGGAGAAACGTGAAGAGGGAGACGAAGAGAAAGAGGAAGATCACCCCGGCCTGCGGGCCCGCTTTGGTGGTGTCGCCGAGACTCCGGCCAAACCGCCGCTGACACGGAGAATTTCGCCGGTGATCCAAGCGGAGGCCGGGCTGCAGAGAAAGGCGACGGCGTGGGCGATGTCAGTGGGCTCGCCCCAGCGTCCGAGGGGGATCGCACTGCGGATGCGTTCGATCATTTCCTCCTCGGTGATGTTGAGAGTTTCGCAACGCTGAGCCATATTGGACTTATTAAAATCAGTGTAGACGGGACCCGGGCACACCGCGTTGACTCGCACGCCGTAGGCGGCCAGCTCGACGGCCAGGGTTTGGGTCAAACTGATGATTCCCGCCTTGGCCACATTGTAGGCGCCGACCAGAGCAGCCGGGCTCTGGCCGTTGATGGATGAGATATTGACGATGCAGCCGGATTCCTGGTCTTCCATGATGCCTCCGGCGGCACGGCTGCAGTAGAACGCTCCGGTCAGTGTGGCCGTGATCACCCGGTCCCATTCTTGATCGGCAGTTTCCACGATGGGACCTACTTTCTGGCCGACCCCCGCGTTGTTGACCAAAATGTCCAAGCGGCCACGCTCGGCGGCCAGGTTTTCGAAGAAAGTGCTGACGGCGGTGCTGTCGGTCACGTCGAGATGGGTGGCATCCACTTTCAAGTCTTGTTGTCGCATCTTTTCCGCTTCCGCCATGGCTTTTCCCAACTGCAGATCGGCGATAACGGCGGTTGCGCCGTCGCGCGCCAGCTGTTCGACGATGCCAAGGCCCAGGCCTTGGGCGGCGCCCGTGACGACGGCGATTGCGCCGTCCAGGCGATAGGAAGAGGATGATTCAGATGTCATGTTTTTCCCAATTTCGGGTCGCTATCCGGGCGTCTTCCGGATTCGCATGCTTGCCGCATCAATCGAGCTTGAAAGATGTCGGCGTCTAAGAAGACGAAATGCTCACGCATTCCGCTACGACCAGTGAGGCAGATTGTAGCGGAATGCGTAAGCATTTCGACGTAGGTTCAGTTGGCTTCATCGGTTCGGGACCAAACGGAAACCGGAATGTAGATTGAAGGTGCTGGTCAAACCACTGCCACGGAATCTCGCTCCATCGCGTCCCAATCCGGCTCCTCGGGGACGCGATCGTTCCAGGCGATGCTCATATAGCCGTCTTCGAAGAAGGGCGTGCCGCGGCAGTCGATTTCGTCGTCGGGTGGGCGTGGACCTATGCCAACGGTCTCATAGATCGGATCGTTAGGAATTGCCAGGATTACGTGCTGGTCACCCCCGTGCACATCGACGCCGAAGGCTTCGGCCAACTGGGCCTGCTTGATCTGGCCGGTTATGCCCACCCCTCGCTGACGGGCGATGTCCACTGCCTGAATGGCCAAAAAGGCCGACGTCTGATAAGGCTGGCCACCGAGATGGCCGATCCATTCCAAAGCCAGAACCGGCAGATCGAGCGTGTCACAGAGTTTCTTCAGGCCCCACATATCGTAATCCTGGAGGGGCTCCTCGATCCACCGATAGTTGTACTTCTCCAGGGCGCGGCCAATCTTCACCGCCTCATCGTAAGTGTAAGACCAGACCGGGTCGTGCATCAGGAAGAAATCATCACCAACGGCTGAGCGCACCTCTCGCGCCAGGTCGGTATTACCTTTGACGCCGCGATAGGAATGATCCTTGGCCCCGAGGTATCCATCCTCTTTGACCTTCAATGCACCCGCCACCATATCATCGATGGTGTTGCCTCCGTAGTTTTTGTAAGCCGGTACCTTTTCGCGGCAAGCCCCAAGGAGGCGGTAGATCGGCTGTGCGGCGTGGCGACTTGCCAGATCCCAAAGTATTCGGTCAACCAAATCGACAGTGACACGGCCGGTGTAGTAGAAGCGCTGAGCGAACCACAACCGCTGCCAGACGAATTCTCGATCAAAAGCGTCTACCCCCACCAGCAGCGAACCGAGGTTGATTTTGAAATGCTGGGCCTGGTTGATCAGCTCTTCTTGATGAAAACCGGTGGCAAAGGAGCCATAGGCGTCCAAGGGACCGTCCGTAACCAGCCGTAGGGTGGCGTCATAGGTGGGATATTCTCTAGGATCCTGACAGGCCTCGAGCCAACCCTCGGGCAATTCGCTGTCCGGCCCGAATCCCGATGCATGGGTAAACATGTTCGAGCGTCCCTGCGGAACCTTTTCAATGCCGCCACGATGGTTAACCGTGCGTTGTTTTGGCGCCCCCGGCTGGATGTAGATGCGTACGTCCTTTATTCGCATAGCTAACAGCTCAGCTCCCTAAGACCTTCGTGGTTCTCTTTTCAATTTCGCCCCAGTCCAACTCCATTCCCAGACCCGGACCCTGCGGCACGGAGAGGTGGCCGTCGCTGATTTGGAGTGGATTCTTGACCAGCGGCTCGCCTCCCAGGGAACCGGTCGCGGTCGCCTCAAAGTAGGTGCAATTGCGTATGGCGCCGATGACGTGGGCGTGGACGAATCCGTGCCCGGTGCCGATCGAAGTGATCTCGCAATTGACCCCAAAACTTTCGGCCAGCCGGGCGATCTTGAGCATATCGGTGATGCCGCCCCGCCAAGGCACACTGGCGCGGACAATATCGACGGCGTGCTGGGCCAGCATTTGGGAGGTGGAAAAGGCTGAACCGGGAAGATACTCGGCGGCTGCGATGGGAACATCGAGGGCGTCGGCCAGCTTCTTCAGGCCCATCAGGTCGTAGTCACGCAACGGTTCCTCAAACCAGAAGTAATCCTCTTCCTCCAACACCCGGCCGACTCTGATGGCCTGGGTGTAGGTATAGGTCTGAACGCTATCGTGCATGAGGTGAAAGTCCGGCCCCACGGCGCGACGAGCCTGGCGGGCCACCTCCATCATGGTATCGGGGCCGTGGTAGCAGTGGTCTTTGTAGCCGAAAAAGCCCTCCTCTTTGGCTGTGACCGCGGCTTGGACAAAGTCCTCAACTGAAGGGAAGTCCGGACCCATCTTGTAGGCCGGAATACGATCCCGGAAGCCGCCGATCATCTGATAGACGGGCAGGTCGCAGGCTTTGGCGACCAGGTCCCAGAGAGCTACGTCGACGTAACCTCGAACCGAGTGGGGCAGATAGCCGAAGCGGTCCAGACGGACCAGTTCATTCCACAAGCGCTCCCGCTCCATGGGATCGGCGCCGATAAGGACCTCGCGGCACTGTTTATGGATGCGTCTGGCACTCTCCTCGTCGACGCCCAGGCACCAGCCTTCCAGCTCGGTATCGGTGCGCAGGCGCAGAAGGCCGACGGGTTGGTGGATCTGGAGATCTGTAATGTGCATTGTTAGGATTCTGTCGGGCGAATTACCTAGATTGCAATATATTCGGACGGTTCTTCCGGATTTCGTGTGGGACTCCCGATTACACGGGAGATGTCTTAGATTAGTACCTCACTTATGAAATCCCATCATGTTTGCGCAACATTTTTGGTTCCTACTACGCCGGGTTGGGTTTCTTTGTCGTGAGCTTTGGCGCGAGCCTTGGCGATTTCAGACTGTGAGACCGTTTTACTGATCATTTCCGCTATCCTCTTCACTTCCGTACTTGGACTCGTCTTCCTCAGCGGCGTTGGATGCCCAAGTGCGTCTCAACCGTTCTTACTGATTTTGTTCCACAATCCGCCAATAGTTGCAGTTCTTAACGTGTTTTGGAATCTACCAGTTGGGCTATAATGCAATGGAGTAGACAAGGTTCAAGAGCGAGGTTCGAGACGAGGTTTGCTTCGCTGACATACGAATGGGTTTACGGTTAAGAATCATTTGTTCGAGCTGAGAAAGTGGCTCCGATTTACGTAGTAACCTCGTCTCGAACCTTGTCCGTTTTCTTGCGGCATCCCTGCACCATTGTGTCCTCGGGCGGCCGAATACGGACATGCGTCAGCAGACCATACCCCGCTTATCGCGGATATCCCAATTTCCAGAAGTGTCGCCGATATAGCGCTCATCGACTGGGTCGGAGGCGGGTTGGTACCTGGTGTCCGTTGAGATGCGGAGACGGTTGGTTTGATTGTCGTTGCCTGCGTGCATCGTGAACACGAGTAGATCACCCATATTGTATTCGGAAGTCAGCCAACGGCCGCCGACCCGTTCGCGAGCTTCGATGGCGCTGTTGCAGTAGGATCCCTTGGTCGACCAGGTGATGCTCTTCTTTTCCTCATCGGTAAGTTCCCGATTGTCTGCTTTCGCCCGTGCCATGATCGCGGCCGCCTCGCCGATATTCTCGCAATAGACGTCGACGTCACACTGCCCATAGGTTGATTTGAGCTCTTCCTGAAGGTGAGAGCCTTCGAGAATCATGAGGCCTCCCATTTTCAACGGTATTTCTCCCAGAGGGGTCCACGAGGTATAACGGTTTTTAGGAGAACCGCGCGACATGTAGACGACGTCACAATGAGGATCCGAAACAGCGGAGGGGGCGGACGATTTCGAACGAAACCAGGTGTAATCGAAATGGATAACCGGGCCACCC
Organism: Candidatus Moanibacter sp.; assembly: GCA_965226025.1. Taxonomy (GTDB): domain Bacteria; phylum Verrucomicrobiota; class Verrucomicrobiia; order Opitutales; family UBA2987; genus Moanibacter. The sequence goes on from CBDDCD010000003.1 coordinate 341,139, forward strand.
AGAAAAAACTCGTAGAACTCGATCATGCGACCGCTGTAGAGCAGTTTCGAGAGGGGCTCGTTGCCGATCGGCACATCCTGGGATGAACGTAGAACCTGTCCGGGTTTGAGAATGGCCTCGTCAAGTTCGTGCCGCTCTTCGAAGATACCCTTCTCTGCCAGTTTCTCGAGCGAGCTGGCGCGCGCCGCCTTTACTTCTTCGCGATCGAGGTAACCGGGTAGGAAGAGGTAGCCGTCCGATGCCATGCGCCGGTGGAGTTCATCCCTGTCGCCGATCGCATCGATGGAGCTGCGCAGTTGCCCCATACCCTCGGGTGACATGTCGAGTGGTTGTCCGCCGAATGAAAGCTGGGGTGTATCGAGTTCCGACTTCATACTACAAATTGGTATCACAATCCGGGAGTATTCTTCTTTCCCGACAGATTTTCAACCGCAGAATTCGCGGGTTAATTTGCTTAGAATGGGTGTTACGATTCGTCCAGACTATTTCCCTTCAACTCCTATCACTGCACGGAAATTAATCAAGTATCGAAACCAAAATGGATTAGAGAGTAACCGAAGAATAACCACGGAGGACACGGAGACGCGGAGGAAATGTGAGGGCGTTTTTCATCCTCTTCTCTGTGTCTCTGTACTACAATCCTTCCAAACTTAGTTTTTTGAACACGTTTTTCTCCACGGATCTTCATAAGGTATTGATACTGAAATCGATAAATAAGAGACCACGGATCATATCTGCGCGCAGCTGCGCGCTGGATGGTCACGGATACAGAAGATCGTCGCCATCACTCTCAATCCACATTCCCATTTCCCATCCGTGGAAAACCGTGAAATCCGTGGTCGTCCTCCGTGTCTCGGTGTCCTCGGTGGTTCTCTTCTCTTTGGTTGCGGCTCCGCTGCGCTAGGTCCTCCGTGGTTCTCCTATCCGTGCCTAGGTAGAGCCCGTCCCAGTGGTGGAAACAATTGATTTTTAATGAGTTATGGGCAAAAAAAAGGCCGGATAGAGCTGCAAAAAGCTCGATCCGGCGAAAAAGGGCGCTTATGCTTGCGTTAGTCAAATACAAAGCACGCCCTTCTCATGAAAAATATTGCCGTACAAAGCTTCCTGCGTCCAGCCCTAACTCCAGTCATTCGATGCAAAGACTACACCGTGTTTCTGGAAACAATGGAGCGGATTGACCGGGTTTTGATCGACTCCTCGCTGGAAAGGGAGGCGATCGTAAAAGCCTTGGAAGGATGGGATGAAGCGGGAGGGAAGGATCGGGAGCGACGCGCTCTAAGAGCGATAAAAGCGCTGCGGGTGGAGGTGGTGCGTCATTTACTCGGAGGGATATCCTTTCGTTGTCTGTCGCAGGAGTTGGGACGCAGTGAGCTTCTGGCTAATTTTTGCCGGGTGCGTGAGGTAGACGGGATCCGGAAAATATCGAAGAGCAGTCTGGAACGGGATTCGAAATTCTTCGACGAAGCGTATCTGAGACAGCTGCATGCAAGGATGACCGAGGTGGTGGGCAATGCTGAACATTGTGGTGAGGCAGGATTAGAGAAGCCGATCGATACGAGGGAATGCCTGATCGACGCCACTTGCCTGGAAGCGAACATCCACTGGCCCGTGGACTGGGTCTTGCTCAAGGATGTGGGAGCAACGCTGCTCAAGGCGATCAGTCTGATCCGGCAGGCGGGAATGAAACAGCGCATGCCCCAGGGAGCAAAGGGATTGGCTCGGGAGATGAACAAACGGTGCCTGGAGATGACGCATGCGCGTCGGCGCCGGGAGGCGGGCAAAGCGCGTAAAGGGATCCTGCGGCGGATGAAGCTATTGCTCAAGAAGATTGAGGGCCATGCCCTTCGCCACCGTGACTTATTGGAAGCTATGTGGATGCAAAGCGATTACACCGAGAAGAAGGCGAGCCGAATCATCGAGCGAATGGATGGTATGTTAGAGCAGATACCGCAGGTCATGAAACAGGCGCACGAACGGATCATAGGGGGGCGGCAGGTGAAGAATGAGGAGAAGATCCTGAGCGCCTACGAACCTGAGATTGACGTCATCGTGCGAGGCAAGGCAGATCGGGAGGTGGAGTTTGGCAACACCCTTTATTTATGCGAGAGCGCAGAGGGATATCTGTTGGACTGGAAACTGTATGGGGGGCAGGCCCCGAGCGAATTGAAGCAGCTTTGGGAAAGTCTGGAGAGGCAAAAGGGCTTCGCTTTAGAGGAGAAGATCGAAGCGATCAGTGGGGATCGGGGCTATGCCTCGAAGGCGGCCAGCAAGCGGCTCCAGGCAGAGGGGATTTTTGACGCCCTTACGCCCCGCAATCCACAAGAGCTCAAGGAGCGGATGGAGGAGCCGCGCTTTGTCCGGTTGCAGCGACGACGAGGGAGCACCGAAGGCCGGATCGGAGTGCTCAAGAACCGATGGCACGGGGGCAAGATACGCAGCAAAGGCTTTGACAACCGTAACCTTAGCGTGGCCTGGTCGGTTCTGTCCCACAATCTATGGAAAATCGCGCAGAGACTTGCGCAAGAACATGAGAAAGAGGCAACGCAGGCGGCATAGGGATCCAAGAATCGAGTCAGAGGCGCTTCCTTGGGAGAACTATCGACTCAAAGCGAGAGGAAGGGTGCTGGAAAGGTGCATAACGGATAAAAGGTAAGCTACCGAGGACGGAAGGCATGTCGTGGTCTACATAACGTGACGAAGATTGATATCGGTATCAGGCTTCCACCCAAATCCTCTCGGATTTGGGACAGCCTCTAGGTAGGAAATCTGCGGTCAAAGGGAATCTGAATATCGTCTCGACGTCGATCCCGCAGATCGCCAGTTTTGGTCGCAATGTATCAATTGTCGCTATGCCGCAGTCGGCGGTGAAACGAGGAGATAAATAGTATGTCGACCGAAGAGAACGCAGAGATTTACAAACGCAGACCGATCGGGAGCTTCACCAAAGATCACCTGATCGAGTGCACGGCTGATTGGGACGGGGAGCGCTTCCCGGACGGGCGCCCCAAGGTGCCGGATGAAATCATCGAGCGCATGAAGGGAGTCACTCTGACCCAGGCATGGGGCAGTTGCCGTGGAGACGAATTCGAGTACCAATTTGAGGACGGGTTCACCTGCACCCAGCCTGGTAGTGTCCTCTGTGGCCGCGCCGTGACCGCAACCTTCATGCCGCGCCGGCCTGATGTTCGCCGCGCCCTGGACAAACAGGGTGAAGAGGGCGGCCACGAAGGGGACCACATCCACTGGCCCATTAATGCCCTCATCAAGGGAGACGTCTACGTCGCGGATGTCTACGGGAAGATCGACCAGGGCGCCATCATTGGCGACAACCTGGCCGCATCGGTCAAAGCGAAGTCAGGCAACGGAGTGGTGCACAACAATTCGGTTCGGGATATTGCGGGAATTAAGGAGCTTCCCGACTTCCCCTGTTTCATTCGGGGCTGGCATCCTTCGGTCGCCGCTCCCACCATCATGTTGACCGGCCTGAACTGTCCCACCCGCATCGGCAGCGTCACGGTCATGCCGGGGGATGTCGTCTTGGGCAGGGATGAAGCAGTTGTCTTCATTCCGCCTCATTTGGCAGAGAAGACAGTTAAGCAGGCTGAGATCGTGCATCTTCGGGACATATTCGGCAAGAGTCGCTTGGCTGAGGGCGTCTATCTGCCGGGAGAGATCGACGGACGCTGGAGCGACGTAATCGAAAAAGACTTCTCCAATTGGCTGGAAGACCATCTCGACGAACTGCCGGTGCCGAAGCACGCCATCCAAGACTACCTGAAGGATCGGACTTGGTAAAATTGGATGCCTTAGGAACTATGATTCGCGTCAATGTCGCTTGAAGGAAGTCTCCTGGAAATCCGTCTGAACGGATTTTGTATCTTGGAAGGGATCATCCCGGAGGAGATGGTCGCCTCGGTTCGTGACAACGTCATGGATGCTCAGGCACGTCATGACGCAGAATCCGAAGCTAAACAAGAGGCCATTCGAGCCCGGGGACATCGTATCGGAGTCAAGGGTGTCGGAAACTTGAAGCAGGTCATCAATGAGACACAAGCGTTCGCTCCATACCTCGCCGACCGTCGAATCCTTGATATTGCGGAAGCGATGTTCGGACCATGGGTTCGGATCTCGAGCACGGGCTGCGTAATCAACCATCCCGGCAACGAACGCGGCTATTGGCATGCCGACTGGCCCTACAACCAGACTAATTCCTCTCATATCCGGGCTCCCTACCCGGACACTCTTATTCATCTTTCTACAATCTGGATGTTAACGGAATTCACCAAGCAAAATGGGGGAACCTTTCTGCTGCCGGGAAGCCATCGCATGAACCAGAATCCATCCGTGCGGGCGGTGCCCAAAAATCAACGCAAAGGCCGGAACCGATCGGAAGATCCGCTGCCTGGCTTTGAAACCGACGGCCCGAGCCCAACGGAGATCCAAGCGACGGGGAAGGCGGGGAGTGTCCTCCTCTACGACAGCCGATTATGGCACGCCGTGGCCCCGAACCATTCCGATCGATCAAGGGTTGCAATCCTTGTCCGTTATGCCCCTTGGTGGTTGAATCTGAACCCGACCATGATGGGGCGTCCGGAACACGAGATGATGGTGGTCGAAGTTGAAGGAAAGAGCTACGAGAACCCTCCGATTGACCCCGGGGTGTTCGAATCCCTTCCCGAAGACGTCAAACCTCTCTACCGGCATTTCGTCGGGTAGGAAATCATGCGGTTCTTCTGAGTTCAAAACAATCACGACCCCATGACCCAGCCAAACCTGAAACAGCGCATCCACCGTGGGGAGACTGTGGTGGGATTGCAGGTCCCGATTTCGACGGAACCGGATCGGGTGAAAGGCATCTTGGATCGGCATACCTACGATTTCATCCATGTTGACGGCCAGCACTCGCCGTTTGATGAGAAGGAATTGTTCGCCTTTTGCGAGGGAGTCGACGAGCTCGGCGTCCCGGTCCTTCTTCGGATCGAACACACCCGCAATGCCTACCTCGCCGGCAACTACCTGGATCTAGGACCGTCCGGAATTGAGGTGCCACAGGTTGAGCTGGAATCGACGGTCGATGAAGCCATCACCAACACCTACTACTCTCCGATTGGGAAACGCAGTTGGGGCGAACCTCGCAAAGGACCTGGGGTTCCCACCGATCGAGTCGAGTATGCCCAGTGGTGGAGCGAATACGGGATCCTGATGTTGCAGCTGGAGTCGGTCGATGCGGTGACCAACGCACGTCAGTTGGCCAAGCAAGGGGTGGATTGTCTCTCCTTCGGCCCCAACGATCTGGATTTCAGTCTCGAGATGCACCCGCACTATCCGGTCAAGTCCGTCGATGATTGCGTCCGGCACGTTGCCGAACAACTTGCCGGGAGCGGCGTTGCGGTTTGTTTTAGAACGATGCCGGACACCCGAGAAAAGTACACTGACTTGGGGTGCACTGTCTTACTCGATATCGAGCCACCGAATTCTTGAGGAAGTTTGCTGTCATGAAGGTACTATGTCTCCGAAGAAAAAATGAAGGTAAATTGGTTCCCATTTACGGCTACAGCTATTTCGAAGACGCAATTGATGGCCGTTACCCGATCGAATTCTACGATCCGGACCAACCCATGGCGGAACAATTCCAGGGTATCGGGATGGTACTCGATCCGGGAGGAGGGTGCGGCACGCGGGAATTGATTGATGCCGCCGTGGCTGCTGAGGTGAAGCTTTGGCAGGTCACAACCAACGGGACGGACCATGTGGACGTGGCCTACTTTTTTGAAAAGGGCCTGCCGCTGGCTAATTCTCCTGGGCCCCTGAGCGCGGTCCCATTGGCGGAACACGTGATCATGCTGATTCTCTGTTTCGCCAAGCATCTTTATAGTAACCGTGCCAAGGATTGGCATCAGACAATAGGCGAAGAATTGGCAGGGAAGACCGTGGGCCTCGTTGGATTCGGAGCAAGTGCCCGGGCCGTGGCGGAACGGGCCTGGCCCCTGGGTATGCGTATCATGGCTACCGATATCGTCGATCTTTCGCAGGAGGAGAGGGAGAAATATCACATCGATTTTATCGGAAAGCCTACCGATTTAGACAAAGTTTTGGCCGATGCGGACTATCTCTCGCTCCACCTCCATCTCAACTCTGAGACACGGCAGATGATCGACCAGCGCGCCCTCGGGGTGATGAAGCCAACCGCCGTACTGATCAACATCGCGCGTGGAGAATTGGTTGACGAAGAGGCTCTGATCGAAGCCCTGCAGAGCGGACAGATTAGAGGTGCGGGACTGGACGTGTTTGAGCAGGAACCGCTGGATCCCGGCAGCCCACTGCTCAAGATGGAGAACGTGATCGCGACCCCTCACAGTTCCGCTTTCACCCCGGGGACACCGAGACGCCGATTGGAGGCAGCGGCGGAGAATGTGACGAGGATCGCGGGGGGGTCGCCGCCGATAAATCTGGTTACGACCTTGGTGCGGTAGCCGAGAAACCTGAATGCTCCCCAGGGCAAGCCTGGGGGATCTTACATCATAGAGGGGCCGGTGGGTGTAGCTTGGAATCCTTAGGAACCACGGGTCAAGCCCGTGGGATACGATGCTACCGCGTAGCCGCATCGAGGGCAGAGCTCACCACAGAACACAACTTCCTGTCTCAAGGGTACCTGAGATTGGAATTTTCGTCCAAAGAAAACAACCACGCTTGTCGTGGGGTCCTGTTAGGTTTTCAAGCCAAAGAAACTGGAGCCGGCAGAAATAATCCCCCAGGCTCGTCCTGGGGATATTTAGGTTTCGTATCCAACATCTAGAAAAAGACAAAGACCCGAGACATAGATTAAGACGAAGGGAGGAAAGTGATACTTCTACCTCTCGGTAAGTTTCCAACGGGGTTTGACATCGGGATTCACGCAGGAGACCGGCCACTTTTTGCGCGATAGATCGATGACTGTCTCGACCGAAAGTCGCCAGAATTCGTCCAGATGGCCGTCGTAGCGCGCTGCGATATGCGACGTCAGGACCGTATTTTCCAGCCCTATGAGGGGATCGTCCGGATTCGGCGGCTCACTTTCCAGGACATCGAGTCCCGCTGCCGCGATTTTGCCCGCCTTCAATGCTGCCGCGAGAGCCTGGGTGTCGACGACCGGGCCTCTGGAAGTGTTGATCACGACACAGTTCGGTTTCATTTGGGAGATTTCGTCTTCGCCGATCAAGTGGTGGGTCTCTTTGAGCAGCGGTGTGTGAATGGAAATGAAGTCCGAATCGGAGAGCAGTTGCGGCAAGTCGACAGGTTGAACGTTGCGTTTCGTCATTTCCTCCGGATCGACCTTCGGATCGCATGCTATGATTCGGTTCACTCCGAAGGGAAGGAGGCGCTCCGCCACACAGCGCGCGATCCTGCCAAAGCCGACCAGGCCGACCGTACTTCCTCGGAGGAGAAAACGTGGACTGGGCTCTATGTCATTCCATCCACCTCTTCGTATGAGGCGGTCATGGGTCGGTATGAGCCGTACGACAGACAAGAGCAGCGCTAGGGCGTGTTCGGCGACCGGAACCGTGGTAGCGTCCGGTGTGTTGGCGACGATGATCCCATGCTGGGTGGCGCAGTCGACCGGAATATTGTCGGTGCCGCTGCCGCTGCGAATGATGGCTCCGCAACGCGTGAGCTGGGGAATGATCTCGGCCGTGATCAGGGTGGAGCCGCCCATGACCCATACGATGTCGGCATCCTCGGCGGTGTCGACGACCTGGTCCGAACTCTCACATTGCTGGGCTACAAATTCGACACCGGACGCTTCGATTTGCGACCGAACCCAATCGGGAATATCATCCGTGACCCAGGCAACACAAGCTGCTTTGAAACTTCCCATCAGTCTGCTTTTTTCATAAGTTCCAAGTGAGAATTCGGTGATGGATGTCCATCAGGTTGGCCCCACTCACTCGGCGTTTTCCATTCAACTTTACTTCCGCTGCTCATTTGTCGTCAGCGAATTCGGCGCATTTTTTTTGGCTTCTTTCGTAAAGGAACGCGTGAGCGTTTCTTTAGTCCGGCTGCAAGGCTGGATTCGTAGAAATCCTCACGGATTCCTCTACCAAGGAGGAATTCGCCGGAAAAGGAATTGCACACTCTACTGCAACTGTCTACCAAAAGAAATCGGAGGACTGCGCACTGATATTGAAGCGGCATTCCATAATATAGACCTGATAAGAAAATGAAAATTACCGAAGTTAAACTGCTCGTACTGGAAGACCCGGCGGGTCAGCCGCGGCTGGTACGGGAGATCGCCCAAGTGCCGGGCTTGAGGCGCATACAGTATACGCACAAGAGCACGCCGGTTGAAGGCGAGCGCGATCCCCTTCGCCAGAACTTTATCGAAGTGCACACGGACGAAGGAATCGTCGGACGCTGCACCACCACCATGAATGCGGATGGCGCCGAAATCATCCGCCACCACGTAGTGGGGCGCAGTCCGTTGGAGCGGGAGTCACTCTTTCAGCTGTTTCACAAGGGCACCCGCTGGGTCTATCAGCGCGGAGGTTGGTCCGGGGACTTTGATAATTGCCTGTGGGATATTCTCGGGAAAGCGGCGGGTTTGCCGGTCTATGCCATGGTCGGTCGCGTACGAAATCGCTTCCCGGTGTATGTTACCGGAGGCAATTTGGAAACCGAGGGCTACCTGGAACACATTGAGGCGGGTAAGACTTTCGGTGCTCAGGCCTACAAGTTCCATTCTTTCAAGGGCGGAAAAAGAGATATTCCCCTCTACCGCGAAGTGCGTCACGAAGTGGGGCCGGATTACGTGCTCATTACCGACCCGGTCTGTTCCTACGATCTACGCGAGGCGATCGAGGTAGGACATGTGCTCGAGGAACTGGACTTCATCTGGCTGGAGGAGCCCATGCACGAGCAGAAGATTAATCTCTACCAGGAATTGTGCGACGAGCTGAGCATCCATGTGATGGGAACCGAAACCATCATGTACGACATGGGGCTGACTACGCAGTGGCTTATCCAGGGGGCTACCGATCGGCTTAGGGCAAACGCGCGCAACGGCACGACCCAGGTCCTCAAGATGGCCCACTTCGCCGAACTGCATGGGGCCAACATCGAGATGAACGCCCAAGGCGGACTATTTGGTCATATTCACGCCAACCTGGGCTGCTGCATCGATAATACAGACTATTACGAGTACTTTGGCTACGATGGTGAGGGCAATCTTAGGGAAGGGGAGCAGTGGGGCATGCTCAACGGTCCCTTGATCGAAGACGGCCACATCGTGCCCACCGACCTTCCCGGCTGGGGTGCGGAGTGGGACGAGGATAAGTTTCACTCCCTGATAGTGGAGGAGCACTAGGAATCTGTCGGACTTTCCGTCGCCGCTTCGCTGTGCCGTGACAAGTGCGCTTCGTAGCAACCTGCAGGTTCAGATCGAAAGGTGTCGTGTGTAAATCGCGACCAATTCCATACCGACAGATTCCTTTTTGCTAGGAGTCTTTATTAACGCGGGCCGAAGGCGTTTTCAATTTCGACGAGATTCGACCGTAGCAAAGGGACAGTTAGTCTCTGCCAATACTCGATATGCCTGAATTCGGCATAAAACTCTCCGAGTAAAATCTAGCCCGAACATCTCACAAACTTTCTGCTACGACGACGGATCTCACCGCGTGCCAGCGCCTTCCCTTGCCCGGCGACCTCAGAGGGTCTCAACACACTGTCACCCGCCGTGCTTTGGAAAGGCACTGGCACGCAGCGATCTACGCCGTCTCGCGACGAAATGTGTGGGATGTCCGGGCTAGCCCGGTTCCGAACGGCGTAATCCGCTTCCAATTATGGCAGGCCGTGCTCTCCCGTTTATCCCCTCCTGGGAGGGGCAGGGGTGGGTTGCCACGATTCCACCGAAGTGCGTTCTCGACAAAGCTCACGACGAAGATTCCCTCACGGGTAAGAGAAGCTCTTCTCAAACATCGTCGTAAACTTCATCGTTTCTACTACCCACCACGTATCCTTTGGGCCGCCAGAAATATCGCGGCCTATTGCCGCCATATCCGCTTGCGCCCGTATCTCAAATAGGCAAACCTAAAGGCTATGGAAACGGCCATATCAACCTCTCGCGAAATCACCGAACCTGACAATAGTGCGGTATCGCAGGTCAAGGAAACCATGCCGGACGGGACGGAATTTGACTACCACAAACTTTGCCTCGTGCATGAACTGAAAGAAGGCGCCGGCAAGCCATTCACTCGAGACGGCACCCACCTGGCAGTCTTTCTCTACGATGGAAAGTACCCACGCCGTGGACAATCGCTGTCCCCACATGGGCTACCCGATGTCCGAGGGAAGCATTCGTGACGGCGTTCTCATCTGCCACTGGCACCATTGGGAGTTCGATCTCAAGACCGGTGGATGCTTTTTGACTTCCGGAGACGACCTCAAGGCATTTCCGGTCGAGGCACGGGACGACGGCTACCTATATGTCGGGATACCGAAAGGTGAGCGGGAGGCCGCGCGCCTCCGCTTCATCGACCGTGGAAAGCGTACTCTCGAGCAGGGGCTGAAAGACCGAAGTTCCTTCCTCATCGCCAAAGCCGTCACCGCGCTGAGAAAGACCGGAGCGACCCCTCGGGAAATCATTCAACACGGACTCTACTACGGTTCCCATAAGACGAATGACGGATGGTCTTCAGGCGTAGCCATCCTCTCCTTGGCGGCGAATCTGTGGAATGACATCGACCCGAAAGACCACAACCTGTTTCTTGTCCATGGCCTGACTCAAATTTCCCGCCGAGCGACAGGGAGCTCGCGACGCCAGAGATTTCCGTTTCCCAGAGCGGCTGACGAACCCGACCTTAAAACTCTAAAACGATGGTTCCGCCGTTACGTCGAGCAGCGGGCCAGGGGTCCCGCGGAACGCATTCTCATCACCATGCATGATCGCGGGTATCCCCCAAGGGAGATTGCCGACCTCGTCTTCACCACTGCGACCGACTTCTATTTCACCGGGGACGGCCACGCCCTCGACTTTGCCAATAAAATGTTCGAGGCGCTCGACTATGTCGAATGGGAAGGAGCCGGCGAAATTTTGCGACCGATCGTGGTCGATCTCATTGGCCGGACCCGGCACGAAGAGACCTCCCGATGGGCGGACAGCGTTCCCCTTCTGGAGGATATCTTCTCGCGGCTGGACGATATCTGGGAAGCAAACCGGAAGCGGCGGATCCGGTTGGACATTCCAGCCTTTTCCGAAGTCATGCTGGGCGAGGAATTCCCCCCCATCCTCGAACGAATCGAAGCTGAACTGCGGGCGGGAGCGGTGCCTGAAGACCTCTGTCGCGCCATGACCTATGCCGGCGCGATCCGCATCGCCCGGTTCCACCTGAAAAATGAAGGGGACTGGCATGATGTGGCCAATATCTACTCCTACGCCCACGGGCTTTACCGTGCTTTCCATCTCGCGCCAGGCCGCGACCTCCTCCGTGGTATCTTCCACGGAGCAGTCTTTCTAACCTACTTGCGTTGGTTAAACATGCCGGCGGCCCGGTTGCCCCGTCCCCAACAGCGCCTTGGCGAGGAGTTCGCATCGGATGAGGAGATGCTGGATCGCTTGCAGGAATTCGCGGATTTCCAGAAAGTCTTTGAAGCCGAGATCCTGGTGAATCAATACCTGGAGGAGGGCCGGGACATTGATAGACTCCGGCAGCTCCTGGCCCACATCATGTTGCGCGAGGATGCAGAATTGCATATGTTCCAGGTGCTGGAAGTGGCCTTGCGGCACTACGAACTAGCTCAGGATCCGGAAGAAAAACGTATGCACCTGCTGGCGGCGACCCGTTATATCACCGCTCAGAAACTTATGAAAGGCATCCTCTGGTCAACCGAAAATGCCGAGCGGCTACAACGCGGCGAACTCCTCAGCGAACGTGAAGACGACGATTGATGCGGGATGATCTTTTCTCTCATACGCGTAGATTCGCGCCATTCGCAGGTCTCAAAGAAGCTGGGACGCTGAGCGTTGTTTGGGACCTCACCGATCGTCACAAAGGACATTCTGCTCAGATGGTACCGCACGCTGCTGTCTATAAGGTGGACTTCTAAGTCAGTTCGGCCGCCGGCTGCCATTTCGAGGCCGGATCAATCAGAAAGAAAGCGAAGCACGCCCAGAGTAAATCCTGAAGTCGAGGGTTGGTTTTAACCCGAACATCTCACAAATCTTCTGCTACGACAACGGATCTCACCACGTGCCAAAGCTTTCCCTAGCCCAGCGACCTCAGAGGGTCACAACACACTGTCGTCCGCTGTGCTTCGGAAAAGCATTGGCACGCAGCGATCTACGCCGTCTCGCGACGAAGTGTGTGAGATGTCCGGGCTAAGGATATTGCAGGGATATTCACAGTGGGGGAGCGATTCGTCAGACCTATAAAGGATGAATGCCTGAACCGAATCAAACGCCGCCGACAGGTGTGCTTCAACCAGGTGCTTTCCGGCCGCCTCGTTGAGATAGTCCTGTAGACCGTCGCAATCCCTGAGGCCCCCATGAAAGTAGGTGCGCCAGGCGAAATTCTCTCCGATTGACAGGGGTCTCGCCGGTTCTCGCGCCAGAAAAAGTCCATTGGAATCAAGTACAAACCAGTTGTAGGCAGGTTCAGCCTGCTTCTGTTGCTCTCGATCCTGTAAATTCTGCAAACCTTTATGGAGTAACTTTCGTGCGGCATGACTTTGAAGGTCCAATTTCAACGCCTTCCGGTCATTGTCGTCTAACCCAGGGTCATTCAACTTGCCGCGCAGATCTTCTGTTTGATGGATTGTTTCGTTCAGGAGTTTCACGAACCTTGGGTCTTTGGTGACATCCACTACGGCCGGCATTGCCAGAATGGAGAGGAGTTGCTATGACCTGGATTGAACAATACTGGCTGCAGTTGCTGTTTGCGCTTTCCTACTTCGCGCTGCTCATTCATCACTGCTTGAAGGGCAAGCAGGAGACTCACGGCACGGCCGATTTCTTAACCGCCCGAGGGAAGCTGGGCGGCTGGGTGATCGCCCTGTCGTTTTACGCGACGTTTGTCAGCACCAACAGCTTCGTAGGGCACGCGGGTAAGAGTTGGGATGTGGGACTGATATGGTATGTCAAGGGGATCGTTATCGTTCTGTCCTGTTATGTGGCGTGGTATCTGGTCGCCCCTCGTTTCTTCCGCACGGCGAGGGAATGGAATTCTCTGACGGTTCCGGATTTCCTGGGCTACCGCTACGACTCTCTGCTCCTGCGCAGAATTTCGGCCGTTGTCATCTTTGCTGCTGCGGCCCTCTATCTGATCGCTGTTTACAAGGGCTCATCCCTCGCGTTGCAGCAGTTTTTGGGATTGGACTACCACTTGGCTGCGGTGGCCATCTTCCTGGTTGTAACCGCCTATACCCTGACCGGCGGTTTCCGTGCGGGTCGTGCTGACCGATGCTGTCCAGGGCCTCCTGATGGTTGTCGGCGCCGTCGTGATGCTTGGCGCTGTCCTCTACAGAGGCGGTGGCCTGGAAGCTATTGTGGATCAGATTCATGCACAGGATCCAGAGCTCGTTTCCTGGAAAGGGAAGATGCCGATGCTGGCGATCCTCGGCCTGTCGCTGGCCGGCGGGATGAAGCTGCTGGTCGACCCCCGACAGATATCGCGAATCTACGGGCTCAAGGATGAGAAGGCGCTGGGACTGGCGCGAATCGTGGCCCCGTTGTTGATGCTCATCACCTATGTGTGCCTATTGCCCATCGGCGCATTTGCGCATGCCCTGATCCCGGCCGAGGCTATCCAAGACTCCGATCATTTGATGCCCTACCTCCTGGGTACCGCCGAAGTGCTCGGCCCCGTGCTCAGTTCTTTTTTTCTCCTGGTGCTCCTCTCCGCCGCCATGTCATCACTCGACTCGGTGCTGCTCGTCGCCGCATCTTCCGTGGGTCGGGATCTGCTGATCATCGAAGAAGAGGATGCCAAAACGCTGGCTCGCACCCGTGTTTGGGTCGTCATTCTTTCACTGTTCAGCATGCTGCTGGCCCTCAACCCTTTCGGCGACATCGTCACGATCACCGCCTTTTCCGGTTCTCTCTATGCGGCGTGCTTCCTACCGACATTGGTCATGGGGCTTTATTGGACCCGCGGCACAAAAGCCGGAGCGCTCGCCTGCGTCCTTCTCGGTTCGATCACCGTCGTCGGTTGGCATTTTCTTAACCGCGCCGGCTGGACAAGCTGGCATGAAGTCTACGTTGGAACCGGCGTGGCCATCCTTGCATACATTGGCGTTTCTCTGATGACCTCTGAACGAAATCGACCTGTGATCGGAGATCCAACGGAAGAGGCCTTCAACGACGATCTGATCAGGAGTTCCAAACGTGTAGGGTCAAAATAATCAGTCCAGCAAATTCTGTGACCGGGTGTAAACCCCTGCGTGGGAGATTAAGTTGGGCAAACGCAGGATTTTGCACCAAACTGGCCACCCTATCGTCGGTTCGACGCCGGAAGTGGATGGTTTCTGGTATGATTGTGGATGGAGCGGCAATGGTTTTGCGAGTGCACCTGTTCTTGGGCGCTGTTTAGCTTCAGCCATCACGGGTGGGGAAAGTGATATCGACATCTCAACCTTTCGATGGCCGCGATCGCCGGACGTAAAAGTCCGTAGGAGGTAACGACAGGCCGCCCTTTCTTACGTGGTCATTGATCAAACCGGAGAAGCTTCGGTTTCTTCTCAGCGAGAGGGGAGTCGGGACAATGTATCCGCCCTGGTGGATCCGGCGTGAGAGGGACTCCCCCGTGCGTCATGCTCCTACAGTCGTTCTCGTCCTCCTGCTTCCCGCTCGGCGGGATCCTCGGCCCGCCTACTCTCCCAGGAATTGTTTGCGGGCCACGTAAGGGTTGCGACAGTCACTCATTCCCGAACACCTGATAAAACATGGTGTCACCATCGGGTGTGAAGATGATCTCAATCAGCCCTTCGGTAACAGAAATATCCGAAGGAGCGAGCGGTAAGCTTTGGAAAGGATTCAGCAAGGATTCCGTCTCTCTGAGTCCAACTTTCAAGGTAAACTCGCCGCTCTCTGGGTCGCGAACGAGCAATGGTCGGCTGAGCGCCATGATTCGGGTCCGGGCGTCGAAGAATGCGATAAAATCGGAGTCGTCACGCACCGGATTCAGGAAGCTCGTTGCAATTTCATCACCGTCTTTGATCCCATCGCCGTCTGTGTCGTTGTTGTTTGGGTTCGTTCCGGTGTCGAACGGCGAAATATAGAATCCCGTTCCCGTTTCGTAGACATCGAAAACACCGTCCCCGTCGCTGTCGTTCGGATTCGGGGGGGAATTCGGATCGACACCAGTGAAGCTGACGTCACTTGAATCGACGCGGAAGGAGAAGCTGCTCAGATTGTTTGCGTCTGTACTATCACGCACGCCAACGGACCCGGGGACGATCGATCCTGGACGATGCGCCACCGAGCTGCTGAAGGTGAGTGGAAGCACTAATGCCTGGTTGCTCGAGGCCGTGAAGTCTGCGAACTCCCAGCCGACTATTTCATTTGCTACTAGACTGCTGAAGCCGAAATCGAGGGAGGGACTTGCGTCCCCTGCCGATCCCGAAAACCCCTGGGGGACAAAATAATCGATGATGACATCGGTTCGATCAATGGACCCGTTGTTGTCTGCGGTCGCGGTCAGCACCGGTTCAGCCTGATCAACGACATTGTCGATGTCTGCGGAAAAACCGACTGCGAGCTCGTGCTCTGCGGGAGTATGGATTCCCAGGATGATGCCGGCCATAGCGTGATTAGTGATCCCGTTCTTGAGGTGAGCACAGATCGACGCGAGCGTTCCCGCGCTGACCCCTGGCCGCCATTTCAACGACACCGGAATGACCGAGGTCTGGCCCGGGGACAGCCCGTCAATCTCCCAGCGCATGGCATTTCCCACGACGGGCGGATCGCCGTCTGGCGGTGTGATGACGTCCAGGAGGTCGCCGGGAAAATCAACCCGAAGCATTGTTTGTCCGAAGGCTGTCAGCGACCGGTTGCCGACAGCAATCTCGAGATTGATAGTTTCCTCCGGAAGTGAGGCATAGCGGTCGGCGGTGATCGCGATGTCCAGGCCCGGATCGTTCTGGAATTTCTGGTTGAAAGCGCTTCTTACCTGTAAACCGTCACCCTCAGAGGTGCGGACTAGTAGTGGCCAGGTTTCGCCGTCCGGCGACGCTGCGCTCGCCTTTTCCAGAAGCAGACGGAAGTAACGAACTCCGCCGGCTGGAAGAAGCGTAATGTTCCACCCCGTGATCTCACCAGGCGCCAGGCTGGTGAACCCGAAGTCTACCGCCGGGATGGTCGCGCTTTGAGTACCGGCTGCCCCTTCGGGAAAGAGGAACTGCAAATTGATGTCATTCAAACTGGACGCGCCGGAATTCCCGACCGCGCACAGAATTTCAGTCCACTGATCCGGAACGACGGGTTGCCCGTTCGATACAATGGCAACGCGAAGTTGATCATCGGATTCCACCGCCAGGTTGACGCCGGAAGTCGCGATGCCGCCGGATCCGGTCAGGGTGGCTTCCACCGGGTAAATGTCGCCGGGATCAGCGTCGTCCGAAACTTTCGCATAGAAGATTACTTCATCGAAAGACAGCGGCGCAATCACCACGTTATCGAGCACGTTTATGGTTCCACCATTTTCATTTGGAAATATGATGTCGCTGCTGTGAACCAGGCTGTCGTCACCGAAAAGAAACTCCAGGCCGCGCGGCAACTCCACCCGGAGTGAACTGGAATTGAGTGGCAGGGTGCCTCGGTTGCCATAGGTCAGCTTGAAACGGGTCACTCCCCCCGGAACCTGAGGCGAACGATCCGCCGCCAGGCTGAGATTTGCATCCGTTGCGACAGGGATACTGATATTGAGCTGAGAAAAATCGAAGGCGGTGGAATTTCGGACATTGGCCTTCAACGGGATGATGGAACCGGGCGTGATGCCCGCGGCGTTTTCGGTATTGAGCCGCATTTGAAAAAACTGGGTTTGCCCAGGCGGCAACGATGCAATACTCCAACCGACGAGCTCTCCTGGAATCAAACTGGTGAACCCGCGCGTGACGGAGGGAAGAATGAAAGCGGTACTGCCCTCCATGCCTTCGGGTAGCAGGATATCCAGTTCCAGGTCGCTAAGTGTAAATGCGGCTCTGTTGGTCACAACCAACTGGGCTCTGAAGAACCCGGTATTTTCCGCCTGATGCCTGTCTGCGCACAGGGCAACGTCTACCAGCTGACTCACTTGAAAAATCTGAGTGTAGGACGCCGTCGCCATCGAGGAGCCGTCATTGTCGTCTTTGAAGTTCGCGTGGATCAGTTTCGCGAGACCTTCCCCTGCCACCGTCGCGACCGTTATCCCGTCCGTCACGCGCGCGGTGAAGACGAACTTCTCAACCGCGGACGGAGAAAGCGCAAATGAATCCCAGGTCAAGAGATCGCCGCTCAGTGTCGCGCTGCCTCCCAAGAGCTGAATATTGGTCAGAAGGTCCGATGGAAATACGAGCCGCGGACTGACACTTGTGAAAAGGGCCGCTGTCCGGTTGCCGACCGATAAGGTAAACTGCCGATCACCGCCCGGAGTCAGTGATCCGTTGTCGCTCGCGATTTCTACATCCAGCGCGGGATTGGCGACGATTGGAATGGCGAGGCTTGAGACGGCTTCGGCTCCAATGCTGCTGCGGACGGTAAAGACGAGAGATACCACGGTGCCGGAAGCAGTCGAACTGGGTCGGAATTGGATCCGTACCAGTGTTGGTTGGCGAGCGGCGAGGGAAGGGAAATCCCAGCCTGCAACCTCCCCGGGCGTGAAGTTTTGGAATCCCACCGAAAGCGAGGTGTCGGTAAAGGAATCGTCTCCCGTGAGGAAGCTGGGATTAATGAAGCGGACCTCAAGGGCACTCTGCTCGAAAGAGGCATTGTTTACCAGAGCGATCGTGAGATCGGCATTATCTCCAGAGGTATCCAAGGGAAACGAGGAGTGCGAAAGCGTCATTTGAAGCCGTTCCACGGTGCCGGGCGTGAGGACAGTTTCAAAGGTCTGCGATTCATCCGAACTGGTGGCACTGATTTCCAGCGGCAGGAGCGTTCCGCTCGGGAAAGCAGCAACCGATTTCATCCGGAGGTGGACTTGGCCGGCGCTACCCGGGTCCAGAGTCCCGATATCCCAAGTCAAAGTGTCGATGTTCTGCGTCGGGGTAACGGTGCTGTCGACCAGCATAAAATCGTTCGGCAGCTCAAAGCTGAGCTCCACACTGTTCTTTGGAAGAACGGACCGATTCCCGTAGACCAGAACCAACTGAAAGGGTTCGTCCTGCGCGGCACCGGTCGTCTCGATGGTGGCTGCAAAATCGAGTCCATGGTCGAAATCAACCGTCATGATCTTATTGACCGGATCCACAGTTGAAGCACTATCACTCGCATTCACTGAAAAATTGGAACTGTCACCGTTGATCAGGGAGCCCGCGCCGCTGATCGCGGAGATAAAGATTCTCAGATGGCGCACCTCGCCGGGAGAAAGCTGGCTGATATTCCACCCGACAGTATTCCCGATCGTCAGATTGCCGCTGCCCTGATTCAGGGTCGGCGTCGCGAAGAGGGCATTGCTCGAAAACCCGGCCGGCATGATAAACTCGACGTCCACGTCGGTGCGGCTGAACCCGTCCGTGTTCGCGACCGCGATTAACAGTTCCGCCCCTTCACCAAGACGGAGATGCCATTTGGTCGAAGCAACTGCAACATCCAATGCGGCCTGCACTGTGGCCGCCCCGAACAAGGCGAAAATTAGAAATACATCGATAAGAAATCCGTTTTTAGGCGGCACAGGCACGCACCCTTTGAGAGAGAACTGAAGTACAGATTTAAGGGTGGGGCAGGAAATCGAAGCGCGGAGGTCGGGTCAAGCAACAGCGGAGCAAACCTCGTCTCGAACCTTGTCTTGATCCCGCTCATCCTAACCAATGATTGCGGTCAAGATTTCCAACATGGAATACTCAATGTTCAATTCTCAAGGATCATCGGAAACACCCCAGCTCTTCACTTGATCAGTCGAACTTGAGCTTTCGATATTGGATTTTCCCCATCCGTTGTCTTCTTGAATCCGTTGGGAATTCCTTTCTCTATTCGCGCAGATTCGCGTGATTCGTAGTTGGAATACCCCACTCTTTGTTTGTGGCGGTGGCCCTTCCGGAATACCGGCGGCCTTGGCAGCGCGAGGGGGTGCGATCAATCCAGACAACATTGAGACGCCGGATAAGTACAATCCCCATGGATGGACGGGCAAAGTCAGTAACCTCACCTATGGCGTGCCGTTCGACCCGATCCAGATGGCGATCTTTCTGGATGAGAAGATGCTCTCGGCGGGTGTTGAGGTCCTTTACTTCACTGGTGTGGTCGATGTCTTGTGGGAGGGAAACTCGCGGAATCGTGTCAGCCACGTGGTCATTTTCAATAAATCCGGACTGCAGGCGGTACCCGGAGAGGTGTTCGTCGACGCAACCGGCGATGCGGATGTAGCCGCGCGTTCGGGATGCGAATTTATTAAGGGGCAATCTGAAGACGGTCTCATGACCCCGGCAACCCTGATCTTTCATGTCGAAAACGTGGATCAGGAAGCGCTATCCAGTTATATCCATGAAAGCGACGAAAACCGGTTTCGAAAGCGGATTGAAGAGCTGCGCGGTAAGGGAGAATGGGATTTCCCCTACGAGATATTTATCACCGTTCAGTTGACGGATAAAGGGACCTTGATGGTCAATACGACACGGATCTGCGATGTTGATGGGACCGACGGCCGCCGTGTATCACGCGGTATGATGTGTGGGCGGGCCGAAGTGCACAAACTCTTCACGCTGATGAAGCGCCATTTTCCCGGATTCGAAAAGGCGCGAATCAAACTGGTCGCACCGGTGCTGGGCGTTCGCGAAACCAGGAGAATCGTCGGTAATTTCGTAATGACTGTAGAGGATCTAGTGGAGGGGCGTGATTTTGAAGACACGATCGGTTTCAGTGGCTATGGATGGGACCTGCCGGACCCAAAGAGACCGAGTCATCAACCGTTGAGCGGGTTCAAGCGCAAACGAAACTATACTCCTATCCCCTATCGAGTTATGGTGCCGCGTCCCGTCGAAAACGTGATCTGCCCGGGGCGAGCAATAAGCGTTGAGCGCCACGTCCTCGGGCCGCTTCGCGAGCAGGGCGCCTGTTACGCGATGGGCCATGCCGCAGGGGTGGCGGCAGCGATGGTCGTGGGGAACGGTATCTCTTTCGAGGAAGTCGAAACCGAAGCATTGCGCGAGGAACTCCGTCGCCAAAACGCGAAGGTGGACTGGGAACAGGAGATCAGACCCACGCCGTGGTCGGTCTCGTCCTTGAAGTCATAATAATTTAGGAAAGAATTAAACCTCACGCTCCGGGAGGGAAATGCTCCCTTCAATCTTGTTGTTTGATCCAGTAGTCTCTAAACGCTCGAAGGCGGGGAAGTGTCTCGCGATCTCTAACCCGGTCAGCTGCCGCCTTGCTGGCAATTATGTCATCGAGATGACACACCGGGAAACCTTCTATCTCGACATGCCGATTCCAGGCTTCGTCGAAATTCTCAATTCCGTCGGGCGCGAAAATCAAGTCGAGGTCAAAAGGGCCATTTTTTAGCTGGACAAAGTCTTTGCCGCGCTCAATTTCCGCGGCCTGAGCTTCTGTAAGTTCAAAGTCTAGCTCAACGAGCGACCGCACTACTGCGGCACCGTTTGGTCGCGTTTTCCTCAGAAAAACATCCGCATCCTGAGTGGTGTCGGGAAAACCGAGAAGGATAGCACCAGCCTTCCCGATAAAAAGATATTGCACCCCGTTTTCGGCGAACACCTTACGGATTTCCGTGGCTTGGACATAGTCAAAGCGTGCGGCCATAGCCCAGCCATTTCGGAAGAGATTCCTCGCACCAGCGCCTGTATTGGGCAGTCGATTCGAATGACCGGTAGGCTGCATCATCAAGCACGGGTTTATAGGTGCGGATGAAAGCGTAGCGAAATCGCGTCTTCAGTGGGCGTCGAATTGCTGCTTCAAATTCGGCAATCCACTCCCGATCCTGCTCTGCTGACTCACGTGCCTTGTCTTCAGATTCGAATTGTTGCTCTAAACGGACTGAAGCCATGGGCAAGAATGCTGTGGAGCGTGACGGACAGGTCAAGTTTTCGGTTTGGTACGGCGATCTTCCTGGGGCAGCAAAGCCGCAATCCCGCTGAGCGGGAAGAAGAAGAAAACCGCGGATTCACTGAAGGGCGAGTTCCCAACGGTTACTGATAACTGACTGATAAGAAATCGCTTTTCTGGTGGTGCGGGCAGATGCCCGTTGAGACCGGTCTGAAGAAGCGATGTCATCATGTGAAGGGTATGTGACGGGGCTGGATGGATCAAGCAGAAGCGTTGAAGCCCTTCCGGGTGGTTCGAGGCCGCCTCGGACCGCCCGGAAGGGCGCGCTGGCAGGGAAATCACCGTTGGGCGGCAGACCGCTCCTGGCGCGAGGGCTCAGCCGTTCGCCTACGCCATCCTCCTACGCTAAAGCTATGGAGGGCAAGTTAACCGGTTCGGTGTCGTAGTCCCGTCTTCGCTTCGCTACGCCGTGGCAGGCAGGGGAACGGGTCATCGTAGCAGGGTTCGATGACCCATTCGGCCGCTTCCGGTGGCGCGCGTGCCGGGAAGACGCGCACGCCCTGTACCCACAATCCGAGGTGGCGCAGGATGCGCTCGATGACCTCCCGGTCGTCGATGAGCGCGACGATGCGCATTTCACGGGAACATTTCGGTTGAAACCCGAATGCACCCAGCCCACGCAGCATCCGGGCACGCTCCGGCGGAAGCAGACCCTTATCGAGGTATTCCCCGAACGTATGGATGGTCATGACGATGCCGGGGATACCACCGGGCAAACCCAGAGAGGTTTGCATGAATTCAAGCAGGCATTGGTGGGCGATGCGGCAGAGGTCCTTGAGTAGACTGCGATCGTAGCGAAAATACGGGCGGAGCATCTTGGGAATGCCGAAGGTGAAGTGGCGGTGAGGTACCGGAAAGAGGATCGTCTCGCTCAACAGCGCCCCAAAGAGTTGCACCTTCTTCTGGTGGCACGACGGGCAGAACCAGCGCCCCTCTTGTCTCGCCGTAGCCTCGGGCGAAGGCGGATGCAGGAGAACGCCAGCAGGTACTCGTGCTTACAGTGGTCGCAGCGTACACGAGCGAACCCCCGTTCCAAATCGCCGCAATCCAGGAACTTGTTGACGACCTCCGGGATGATCGGGCGCAGGATGCCGTAGCGGGGCTGGTAGCGTTCCTCGTAGACATTCAGGAACGCATCGAAATGCTGCGACAGGCACTGCCACAGTGGCGATGCCTTGGGCTTCCGGGCACGATAGACTTGCTCCACCATGCCGCCCAGTGTAGAAAAGAGGGTGCGTCATCTAACGGCATACCCCTGAAGAAAGTTTGAGAAAAATGAAGGCGGGTTCCAGGCCGCAATACTACCGCATCCGGCGCATGGTCCAGATGGTGCGCGAAAGCCCGAAGAGCGGGTCTCTTCCCAACAGCAGCGACTTCATGGAGGAGTTTGGCGTATCCCGCCGCACGGTGGCGGGGATTTGGACTTTCTGCGTGACGAGGAGCGTGCCCCGCTGGAGTACGACAACACCCGGCACGGGTTCCGGCTGACCGACGAAACCTACACGCTGTCGCCGGTGAGAATCAGCAGGAAGGAGGCCTTCAGCTTCGCCCTTGCCCGCAAGCTGCTGGTCCACTACGAGGCTACGCCGCTGCACCTCGACATGCGCTCTGTGTTGGACAAGATCGCCGAGTCGCTGGAGGGCGATATCACGATCGAGCCCGATTGGCTGAGTGAGCACGTCGGCGTCCTGCCCGAGGACCAGGTGCGGATCGATCCCGAGGTGTGGGCACAACTGGCGGGCTTCGTTGAGCGTCGCGAAGCGATTCGGGCCCAATGACGTTTCCGGAGTAAATGGCGCCCGAAGCCGGTTAACATTTGGCGGATCGGTCATGTCGAGGTGTCCCGGAAAGTCGGATCAGACCCGGGTGTTAAGCTTCAGTGTTGATTTGGCCTTCACGGTGATGAGTTTTGCTGTGGAGGGAGTGAAATCTGGAGGGGCGAGGGCCCTCGAGCCTGCGAAGAATCACTCAAACAACTCGAAACCGGCGATCACGAAATGCCGGTCAAAACTAAACGCACGGGTGATTCCCAGCTTCCTCATTACCGCGAATGAAACACCGTCGGTAAGACTGACATCATGCCCACGGTATTTCGCGATAAGATCCAGCCCGGCCATTTCCTCCTCTCTTGATGAGTAGTGAACCGTGAAGGAACCGGATTGGTAAATAGCCCTCATCTTTCCTACCGCGACATCCGGCCGACTCCGTCGGGAAAGGAGAGTTGCGGTTTCAACCAGAACCAGATTGGTGGTCACAAGGGGTAGGGCTTCGCTCCTGATCAATAGCCACTGTGATCGCGCCCGGTCGAAGTATTGATCGCGCTTCAGATATCGAGCGAGAAAGGCCCCGGTATCAACGAAGATCATTAGCCCGCTTTTCTCACATATTTTCGATGACCCGTTCGCGATCTGATGCCTCATCCTTTGCCTGGAGGCAGTTTGAAGGCGAAAAGCGGGCTACCTAACAGAATGACACAGAAGATCTTGAGAAGGTTTACGGATCTGACATCACTTTTCGGCTTAGATCCATAAGGTTGGGTTACAGTACAGACTGTTGCAGAGAGTGGCTCAATATTCCTTCGATACCTATCCGTAAGACTTTGAAATTCAAGATCTTCTGTGTCATTCTGTTTTCAGCCTGGAAATCGTATGAGGTTTCCAGGCTAGGGTCGCTCTTTTCTTCCGTAGAGGTATTCATCGTGGTTTACCGCGAAATCGGTGGGACCCTGGTCTTCGATAATCTCACTGTCGGCCCAGAACGGATCCGCTTCTGAGGCCGGCTCGAGCGACACCTCTGTCTCGAGAGATTTGCGTATCAGTTGGCTCAGCGATATTCCGAGCCGCTTGGCGCGCATCTCGGCCCTCGCTTTGACTTCGGGGTCCAGCATAATGGTCGTTCTATGCATAGCTATATATATGGCGCAATAGTCTTCGTGTGTCAAGTCTGGAACAGAGGTGGGCACATGTTAGTAGGAACTTCACTGTACATGAGGGTTTTCGAGCGGAACCGCCGCCGGTTCCAATCCGGAAATCCGAGAACGACTGTCATATCCAGATGTGCGGCCGCACATCTGGATATGACAGTCGTTCAAACTGGAAAGAAGCTTCAGCCTCGATTGGTCCGGCGACGCAATGGCCGACGGGGGCCTCCCTGACCTGAAACTAAAGAGATCTGGTCCTGCAGTGAGAACACTACTCACCGATAGGTTGCACTTGGACGCTGGGCGTTGGATATTGAAGCCGATGAAGGATAAATATGATCTGGTTGTGGTAGGCGGGACGCCGGGAGGTGTAGCCGCGACGATTCGGGCAGCCCGGGAAGGCTTGAGTGTTCTACTCACCCACTATCACGCTCACCTTGGCGGCCTGCTCTCCAGCGGAATCGGGGTGCTGGATACACAATACGGAGGCAAGCGCGCGCCTATCCATAGCGAATTCTGTGAACGATTGATCGATCACTACCGGGATATCTATGGCGCCGACTCGGAGCAGTTGAAGATCTGTCTTTACCACGGCCATTCAAAGCTCTGGGAACTGGAGAAGAAGCGGGGCGAAGAACCTGTCGATGAAGTAAACGAGCGCGATACGGCGATCCTTCCGAACGAGTCGGCCTACACCTATGGCAAGATGCGTTTTGAGGCCAAAGTCGCTGAGAGGATCATGAACGAGATGATCGCCGCTGAAGACCGAGTCGAAGTTCGAAAGAACTGCTATCCCGCGGCAGTCGATCGAGCCGGCAGGATGATTACGGCCGTGTTCCTGGAAGGGCAACAGGGCAGGCAGCGAGTGAAGGCTAGAGCGTTCATCGACGCCTCCTACGAAGGCGACCTCATGGCGGTGGCGGGGCCCCCTACCGGGTCGGCCGGGAGAGCCGATCGGAATTCAACGAGATCCATGCCGGTAAAATCTTCACGGCCCTCCACTTTGCCAATGACGAGGAGGTCGGCTATCCCCGCGAAGCGGTTGAGGGGAAGTTGAACCTGGAACCCTACCGGGCCATCTCGCAGCAGATTCTGGCCGGGAGTACGGGAGAAGGAGATCAAAGAATTCAGGCTTATAACTACCGTGTGAATCTCAGTTCGGACCCGGAAAATCGGACGATGCCTGAGAAGCCGTCTAACTATGACCGGGACACCTACCTTGCTCTTCGGGATCGGTGGAGTCTGGGTATGATCCTGCCCAACAACAAACGGGGCTGCAACACGGCCAACCTACCGGGTGGCGCCTACGAGTATCCGGATGGGGATTGGGAGACGCGCCGGACGATCGCTCAGCGGCATAAGGACCATGCGCTTGGGATGCTTTATTTCCTGCAGAACGACGAGGAGGTCCCTCAAGCCCTGCGAGAGCAGTTTCAGCAACTCGGCTTGCCGAAGGACGAGTTCACCGACAACCGAAGTTTCCCCTATGAGATGTACGTGCGTGAAGGGAGGCGCTTGGAAGGCCGTTACATGCTCAAGGAAAGCGACTGCACTCTGGCCCCCGGATTGTGCCGGGCTCCTGTCCATCACGACAGCATCGCCATAGGTGAATGGACCATGGACTCGCACTCGGTTAGTTTCGAGAAGATGCCGGGCGGAAGGCACGAGGGCAAAATCCTGCTCAGCGAAATGACACGGCCTTCCCAGATACCGTACCGCACATTGCTGCCGCCCAACATTGATAACTTACTGGTATCGGGCTGTCTCTCAGCTACCCACGTTGCCTGGGGAACGATTCGCCTGGAACCCACCTGGATGCACATCGGAGAATCCGCGGCCCATGCGGTTGCCCTAACGCTAGAAGATAACGTTGCTCCGGCCGATATTGATGTAAACGCACTGCAGCGAAAATTGGTCGAGTCGGGAATTATGATTTCATTTTTCAATGAATTTGATATGGCGACCGAAGAATCCTGGGTATTGTCTGTTCAGTTCCTCGGAACAAAGGGCTTTTTCAACGCATACGATGCGCGGGCGGAGGAGCCACTGACAGTTCCGTTGGCGGGGGAATGGGCGCGCGCCTTTGCCTGCTTATGCAAGCGGTACTGCGATGCGCCCGCGGTCGCGGCGTCGGTTCATCGCGTAGCCGACCAGACCAAGCCCGTCATCAACGGCACCGATTTTCTGGCCCTCTTGAATAGAGAATCGCCTTATCACGGTTTGCCCGAGGCGCTCATCAGACAGGAAGCGGATTCAATAGGATTGAACGAGCAGCATTCTTTGGCGCGCAAAGACGCCTGCCGGTTGATGTATGCCCTTTTACCCCATCGTTTCTAAACCTCTTTCGAAGAGTACCGGTTCTATCTCGACGTTCGCAAAGGTGACCGTATCGTAAAAGTATTCCTTCAGAACGATCCTAACCCGAACATTTCACAAACCTTCTACTACGACGACGGATCTCACCACGTGTCAAACCTTCCCTTGCCCAGCGACCTCAGAGGGTCCGAACACACTGTCGCCCGTCTCCGCAGAGCTGCGCCGTGACGGGCCCGCCGTGCTACGGAAAGGCATTGACACGCAGCAATCTACGCCGTCTCGCTACGAAGTGTGTGAAATGTCCGGGTCAAAAAGGAGCATCACTATGGCGAAAAACTCAATCCTCACATTTCTTATTTGCTTTGTTTCATGCATGGTTCTTGCCGATGAGTTCGAATCGAGTCGGCTGAACAACTGGCCCCATTGGCGCGGTCCGCAAGTAAACGGTTTCGTTCCGAATGGGAATCCACCCATTCACTGGGACGAAAATAGAAATATCAAATGGAAGGTGGAGATTCCGGGCGCAGGAAGCGGGACTCCGATCATTTGGGACAACCAAGTTTTTGTTACTACTGCCATCAAAACCGAACGAATGAAAGAAGGTGCTGCAGAGGCACAAGAGGCCCTTCAGGAAGCGGCACCTCAGGAGAGTGGTCGAGGCAGACACGGAGGTGGGGGAAGAGGCAGAGGGAGAAGGGGATTCGGCGGGTTCGAACCGACCCACTTTTATCGATTTGTTGTCATGAGTTTGGACAAAAACACAGGTAGAATTCTATGGGAGCAAACGGTCACTGAAGAAGTCCCACATGAAGGGCATCATCGGACGGCAACCTTCGCTTCAGGTTCACCTACTACAGATGGTACACATTTATATGTAACGTTTGGATCGCGCGGACTGTTCTGTTTTGATTTGGAAGGAAATCTTAAATGGAAGAGAGATCTGGGAGATATGCAGACCAGGATGAGCTTTGGGGAAGGGACGTCACCGGTCTTATACGCTGATTCGCTAATAGTAAACTGGGATCATGAGGGAAATTCCTTTATAGTCTGTTTGGATGCGCTTTCAGGAGAAATGAAATGGAAGACAGAACGAGGTGAGAGGACGACATGGGCAACTCCCTTGATAACAGAACATGAAGGAGTCGTGCAGGTCATAGTGAACGGAGCAGAGCACGTAAAAAGCTATGATTTGATGACCGGGAAACTGATTTGGCAGTCAAACGGCCTGACCGCCAATCCCATCCCATCACCTATTCGGTTTGGGAATCATGTCCTTTGCACAAGCGGCTACCGCGGTTCTGCCTTTCATTCGATCCCATTAGATGCGAGAGGCGACATAACCGGAAGTGACAAGATCGCCTGGATGTACAATCAAGACACCCCCTACGTTCCTTCGCCATTATTGTACGATGACCGATTGTACTTCCTTAAATCGAATGACGCTGTTTTGACATCTTTGGATGCGAAGGATGGAAGCCCGGTGATCGAAGCTTCACGGTTGCCTGTCAGAGGAAACGTCTATGCATCGCCCATAGGGGTTGCCGGGCATGTCTATATCAGCACTCGTGAAGGCGAGACAATAGTACTAAAACACGGAAATGAACTGGAAATTTTGGGAGTCAATACTCTTGAAGAGGAATTCGACGCTTCACCGGTTGTGGTCGGCAAGCAGATATTCCTGCGAGGAGAAAAGTATCTTTATTGTATCGAGGAGAGTTGACCCCATCACTTTAAACAATGGGGTTCGCTCCATTTATTACGAACAACCCAACAAGAGCTTAGGCTTCGACGATAGGAATTTTGTATTTCTTCAAGTCTCGATCATGAGTGACAAGGGTTAATCCCTCGATTTCGGCCTGGCCAGACCAAACCAGAATGTCAAGTCATGACCGGGATTCGCCTGACGTCTTAGTTCCCCTCCAGCTGCTCTCTGCTCAATTCGTTGAGCAGCGGTTGGTTGGTCAAATACCGCTCCACATTCTCCACGAAGATTTCCCAAAGCCGTTCCTTGTAGTAGGGAGATTGAATGGAACCGGAGATGTGCGGCGTCATGACGACATTGGGGAACCGCCATAGCGGATGGTCGGCAGGCATGGGATAGTAATAGTGGGTATCGAGCGCCGCGCCGGCAATCCATCCTTCGCGCAACGCCTGAAGTAGCGCGCCCTCCTCAACCAGCTGACCCCGGGCAGGGTTGAGCAAGAAAGCGTGCTCAGGCAGGGCCCTGAGCTCTTCCGTGCCGACGAGTCCCTCGGTTTGTTTTGTCAGCGGCAGGGATAGGATTAAAAAGTCGAGCCCGCTCAGGAACTCGCTCTTCTGGTCAAGCAAGAAAACGCGGTCCGGCAACACACCATCGGGATCGCCTGTGCCGGGCACACAGTAGATGTCCTCCCGTGGTCTGGCCCCGTGGCGGGTTAGAACATGGACCTGGATCCCGATCGCTTTGCAGAGCCGGGCAGTTTCTCGTCCGATCCCACCGTATCCCCACAGGCCGACTACAGAGCGGCTGATTTCCATTTGGTGCATGGGACGCCTTTCCCACAGCCCGGCCTCCTGGTTTCGAATTATGCCCCGTAAATCGCGCGCCAGGTTCACCATCATGGCGACATTCCATTCCGCGATGGTCATGTCGAAGACGCCCCGCGCGTTGGCGGCACGGATCCCCTTCTCCCCCAAACCCAACTCAAAAAGCTGGGTATACCCTGTCGATGTGATTTGGAGCATCTCGAGGCCTTTGAGATCCTGGAAATTCTGCGGCGGAAAAGTCCACATGTGGATTTGCGCGCCGTAGGATTGTTCGGGAGCGGTCCAACCTACCGGTTCTTCGTCAATCGAAATTACCTCCACGCGAACATTCTCCAGCGAGCGCAAGCGCTCCAATCCGTGCGGGTCGACAAAGGAATAGACAAAAAGGTGCGTCATGGAACCGCCATCTTCTTACCCGGTACGTCACTGAACTCGCCCGTGCCCGGGACGAAGGGGAACCGATGTTTGGTCTCGTCGGCCAGGACGATGCCCAGTCCGGGTTGGTCTGGCGGCAGGACCTTGCCCTCTTTCATGACAAACGAGTCGCCGATGATCTCGCTGTGCAGCGGACCGTAGTCGGGCGCTATTTCCAGGATGGTGGTATTCTCACAGGCGAAGCCGGCGTGGATGTTTTGCATGAATGCGCCGCCGGCCCCCCAACTGTGGGTGGCAATTTTGCGTCCTCGGCTCTGGAGCATGGCCGCGACCTTGAGGAATTCGCCAAACCCACCGGTGAAGGCGGCATCAGGCTGACCTATATCGAAGCAGTCCTTTTCCGCGTAGAGGCGCCACTCATAGCTGCCGGTCAAGCATTCGCCGCCGGCGATGGGGATGTAGGTGCTCTTGCACAAATCGGCGTATTCCCATGGGTCCGTGTAGTGCAGCGGCTCTTCGTAGAGGAATAGGTCGTAAGGCTCAACAGCCTTCATGACGGCTTTGGCAGTGGCCAGGTCCCAGGTGGCGTTCGGGTGGTTACCCATGTGCCCGTCCATCAGGATCTTGATGTCTTTGCCCACATGGCCGCGCAGGAAGTTTGCCTTGTCGCCTTCGAAGTCGGCCGCTTCGACGGGATTGTCTGCGACCCAGGATCCGTCGGACTGAGTAATACAACCTGCGCCGATCTTAAAGGCCTTGAAACCCAATGCGAGAAAGGTGTCGATCTGCGCGGTCAGTTTGTCTTTGGGGTAGCGGCTGGCCGCACCGGTTGCGTAGCCATCGAGCGCGTCGTGCTTGCGGCCGCCCAACAGTTCGTAAACCGGCAGGCCGTGCATCTTGCCTTTCAGATCCCACAGGGCGGACTCGATGCCGCTGAGCACTACCACGGCGACGCCCACCCGTCCCCAGAAGTTCTCACAGTGGTACATGCGGTTCCAGAGCTCGGTGATGTTGTCAACCGACTGGCCGATCAGGATCGGTTTGTAGAAATCGACAATTACCGGCACCAACTCAGGGCAGAAATAGCCGGCGTAGGTCTCGCCCAGGCCGATTAACTCTGTGTCCGTATGAATCTCGATGAAAGCGGCACTGCGCAGCTCTCGAAACTCCCGCACATAAGGGTCATTCGTGATGGGTCCCGTCAGGAGAAACGTCTTTACATCCGTGATTTTCATATACGAATCCCAGTGGTTACGACTGCAGACCGTATCACTTCTCGAATGCCTGCAACGATGAGAAATGTAAGAGCACCCCGTGTCGCTCGAGTGTAAGAAATCTCAGAATGGAAGTCCGATTTAAAGTACCTCGATCCACTCCTCGTTGGAAAAATCAAAAAAAAGACGAGGCGAAGTAGTGCTTGTTTGGTAATAAAGCCAAGTCGTACCTTCGACAGAATAGATAAAAGGATATATTTCTGGGGACGTCCATAGCCAGCCGAGGATTGGGTCAAAGAACCAATTGGAATCTTCAGACACTTGGTCGTAGAACCATCCGTGTTCTCCGTGCAGTATCCAGGGATAATGATTGATAAGGAAGACACCAAACCATTCGACAAGCCGCCATCCTCCTCCGAGGTCCTGAGAAGACGACAGAGGACCTTCGATAATTTCGAATAGGTCGATGAACACATCACTCTTTCGCCGTCGGGCGATTGCAAAGTGATTGATCGAAATCTCGGTAAAAGACCCGTAGATAAACTTCGTGATATACTTTCCATCTTTGAATACCTTTATTATCTCTTCTTTCGAACCGTCCTCTGCGATTCGAACAATCGCCTGCCTCCAGTCCGAAAATAAAAGAATGGTTGTTTCCGGTATTTCAATCCCGTAGAAAATACCGCTCGAACTTTCCCAGAATTCCTGTAGGTAAAGATCATCATTGAGTTGCTGGTAGCCATCTTGTAGGTTCAATTTGAAGGTTACTCCATTCTTATCCCAAGTCCGCCGTGGAAAAGATCCCCATATTTCACCGGAGGAAATCGGCCACAGTCTCAAAGAGACAGATACAAGGTCTTCCTGGTCGAAGGACTTAATAATGCCGAAACCATGCGAATCTGAATAACTGAATAAACCCGTGGTATATAAATCATCATTATGATCGAGAATTCTTCCATATAAGATCTCATCTTTTCCGACAGCTATCTGTGAAGATTCAACTCCACCTTCGAATACGTGTATTTCTTCAAATAGGCCGGACTCAGAAATTTGGAAAAGCGAACCCTTCGTCAAAAACGAAAGTCCATCCTCGCCACGCGCAAAACTGGAATCGGTCGTCCCGTAGAACTTCCCGTTCGGTCCCCGTATGAACTCGAATACGCCGCGACTATGCTCTTCTTCAACTACATGTACGACTTTTGCTCCCCCATTCGGATCGAAGGCAAGAATCGTTCCCGCGTTTCCAGGTCCAGAAGCCCTCGTAGCCGTATAGATCCTTCCATCGCTTCCCTCGATCAAAGGGGTGTATCTGAACCCGCCCTCTTCTTCGGGATTGAAATCGTGAATTTCTCTGTACTCGCCATTGGCTGTAATGCGCCACAGCACTCCATATCCAAATGCGCCTCCCTCCCGAAGGATTCCGTAGAAGTTACTGTCTGTCGCCTTCAGATAGGTTCGATCAATGGCGTTGAATTCTAACTCCCACTCCTTAAGTATGATGAATTCTCCGTGAGCGCTGACGTGAAGGAATATTGGTGGTTCAAAAGAGTAACAGGAGTCGTCTACTGAATCGCACACTCCCGTGCTGCTCACGCCGAGTCCAAACAAGCCTCCCTCTCCATCGGGTTTCAAATCGTAATAATCATGACCAACGCCTGGCATTCGCAAGGAATGTCTCAAAACCTGTGCTTCGGCGCGGTGTTGGGCACCGACTGCAATCGTCAAGAGGATTAGACAGATGCGTTCGATTCGAAGTCTCTTGATGGATGAGGCGTATTCTTGGGCTTGTCCCATTTCTGGTTGGATGTAGTCGTCAGGGTGGAATCTTAACCGAGTTCCCTGAAGGGTTACAATACTGTATCACTGGCAATCTTCCACCGTAGAACGCCATATTGACTTAGCCGGCAAATTCGCAGCGATGAAAGGGCTATTTCGGCACGCTTCCTGTGGCCAGTGCATTGAAACACGAAGGGCGGAACCATGAACATTGAAATCGGCACGGCCCCCGACGCGTGGGGAATCTGGTTCCCCGATGATCCCAAGCAGATTCCTTGGCCGCGCTTTTTGGACGAGGTCGCCGAAGTCGGGTACAAGTGGATCGAATTGGGGCCCTGTGGCTATTTGCCCACAGATCAGACGACCTTAAAGGCTGAACTGGAACAACGCGGCCTGGGTGTCTGCGCCTGCTTGGTGGAGGGTAACCTCGAAGAGGCCGCGGCCTGGCCGGACCTCGAAGCCCAGCTGCTGGGCGGCGGCGAACTGGTGGCCGGATTGGGCGGCCGCTTTATGGTGCTGATCGACGAAGGGTATTTCGATTTGATAACCGGGGCGCGGAGAGGACCGGAGCGCTTGGAAGCCGACCCATGGAGTCGACTAGTAGATACGACTCACCGAGTGTCGACGATTGCGAGGGACCGCTTCGGGTTAGAGCTCGTCTTCCATGCCAATGCCGAGACCCACGTCGAGCACGAAGACCAAATCGAGACCTTGCTGGAGCAGACGGATCCGGATCTGGTCGGCTTATGCCTGGACATCGGCCACCATGCCTATTGCGGCGGAGATCCGGTGACTTTTATCCGGCGACATCACGAACGCCTGACTCACCTCCATTTCAAGAATGTCGATGCGGCAGTCCAGCAGCGTGTTCGCGATGAAAAAATCCCCATGGGGGAAGCGGTGGAATCAGGCGTATTTTGCGAACTGGGAAAGGGCCTGGTGAACTACACCGCGATTCGGGATGTGCTGCGGAAAGTGAATTACAGCGGTTTGGCTATGGTCGAGCAGGACATGTATCCCGCGGACTTCGACTTTCCACTGCCCAATGCCATGAAAAGCCGTGCTTATTTGCGTTCTATTGGATTTGAATGATTGCGCGCTGTTTAACGAACGTCACCGTATATAGGAACTCGAGTACAAAGGGATAAGAGAGGAGTTTGAGCATGAGATCTATCAATAATGTCGAGCGCTTTAGGGCGCGATTGGAGGCGGGCCAGATCTGCGTGGGCGGTGCGGTTACGGTGGTCGATCCACTGGTGAGCGAAGTAGCGGCCCAAGCGGGCAACGATTTCATCTGGATCGAAATGGAGCATTCCCACTTGGATCTTCCGGCGGCGATGGCGCATATCCTCGCTCTGCGCGGCACCCAGGCGGCGTCCATCGTGAGGGTCCCATGGAACGATCCGGTGCTGCTCAAGCCGGTGTTGGACATGGCCCCAGCCGGTGTCGTGATCCCCATGATCCGTTCGGCGGCCGAGGCCCGAGATGCGGTAGCCGCCTGTCGCTATCCACCGGAGGGAATACGCGGTTTTGGCCCGATCCGCAACATGTACGGTATCGATTCGGTGGGAGAATACCTGGCCCAGGCCGAGGACCAGACAATGGTCTTCGTTCAGGTCGAGCATATCGATGCAGTCCATGACCTTGACGCCATTTTAGCTACCTCTGGACTGGACGGAATCGTGCTGGGACGGATGGACCTATCGGGCTCGATGGGGAAGCTCGGGCAACACGACGATCCGGAAGTAGTGGAGGCCATCGACACGATCTTTTCCAAGGCGAAGCAGGCCGGGTTCTACATCGGTGTATCCATCGGCTACGATCCGGAAACGGTCCGCGATTGGCGCGCCAAGGGAGTTGATTGGTTCGAATTGGGTGAGGATAAGGGCCACATCTTCGATGGTGCGAAAGCCGTGGCTGAGGCGGTGCACGCGCTGGATGATCAGGGTTAGGAATCCTCAGGATTTTGGTTGTGTCAATTCTAAGTGATGGAGGGGCGAGGGCCCTCGAGCCCACGCTCGAACGTCGTCATTTGTAGCGGCAATTTCTCTAGTATGATGACAAACGAGGAAGTTAGAATAGGATCCCTTTGGTAAATGCGGCTTTTGGGCTCCCGCCTCCGGTCTCTGCGGCGTGGCAAGCGAGGGCCCTCGCCCCTGCAACGAAAAAGATAGTCGGATTGCTCTCCGTGTACCTGACGCGCCGCGGAACTACTCGAGAGCCATCACGTTTCATGTTTGGATACGTCATCACCCTCCACTTCATTGGCGATAACGTAGTAGACCAGTTCTTCCTCATCGCTGGCATTCCACACTCGATGTTTCGTCCCGGGAGGCTGTGAAACACAGTCGCCGGCTGTGGCATCGAATCTTTTCCCGTTTCTGTGAACGTAGGCTTGACCGGCGACGACAATGAAGAACTCCCAACGCCGGCTGTGGGAGTGCACCGGACACGGAGCCGCGCCTGGTGGAACCCGGGTCAGTTCGACGTCAAAGGGATGCGGACTTTCTTCGGTGTTCCCGAGCGCTACCGAGAGATGACGGCGGAACCGCTCATAGTTGCCGCCTCCCCAGCTCCAGCGCTGGTGCTCGACGGGTACGTCATTGATGTGAATCTTCCAAGGCTGCATATTCTTGGGTCATCCGATTTGTATGGCGAAGGGCCAAAATAGCCAATTCAATTAGTGAGGTCCCGAAAGCGAAACTGTTACGACCGGTCCAGACAATCGAAGGAGCCCCAATGATCATCGATGCTCACGCACACACTTTTCCCCGCTTGGGAACCGACTCGGGTGACCAGACGGCTGAGTCTCAGCTGCAGATTATCCAGCATCATGTGCAATTCCACTCCCAGGGCTGGCACCGGCGTAGGGATGATTCACGTGCCGATATTTCGTTGCTGATGCCGGCCGGTGATGGCATTGAGGACATGCCCGATGTCAACTTCGGTGTCGGGAGATTTGGGCGATTGGAATGTACCGTGGCGGACGAGGAGTATTACCTCCAATGGTACCCGTGTTGGATGCACGACATGGCCGCTCCGCCCGAACTGATGGTCGCTTTCATGGATTACATGGGCGTGGACATGGCGGTGTTGCAGCATGATCATATCTACGGAAGTCTGAATGAGTACTACGGTGATTGTGTGCAGCGTTTTCCGGGTCGATTTCTACCTCTGGCTCAGATCAGGGAGTGGGAGGCGGATAAGGATGCACAATTGGTACGTCTAACTCACGCGGTCGAGACCTTAGGGCTGAAGGGGCTATATTTCGGGGTTGAGGCGTTTGCCTTTACCAACTTTGTTGACTATCTTGACGACGCTAAATTCGAGCCGCTCTGGGATACGGTGCGTGGGCTCGGTATTCCGATTTTCTGGTCTGTTTACACAAGTCACCGCGATCGGTTCCGAGGGTATATGGAGCAGGTCGCTCGTTTGGATCGGTGGGCCAGGGTCCATCCCGATATTCCCAGCGTATACACCCACGGCATTGAAACGATCGTGTTGCGGCCCCCGGCCCAGCGCTTTGAGATCCCGACCGAAGTGCTGGCTTGTCTAAAGAACTCCAACATATATCTGGAAGTGATGATGCAGTTGATGGCCCCGGACACCGAGTATCCGTTCCCCTGGGCTCAGGAGATTTTTAAAATGTTGTATGACGAGCTCGGGCCGGAGAAGCTTCTCTGGGGTTCAGACATGCCGGCAGCCGAGCGCAGAGTGACCTACCGCCAGGCGATGGATTACGTTCGTCTCCACGCGGATTTTATGTCGGAGGAGGACAAGGCACTCTTTTTTGGCGGGAATGTGGCAAGATTGTTTGGGCTGAATGAGGAGGATTGAGAAGGAGTACGGGATTTGACTAGTCGATCTTTGGTAGGGGCTTCCGCGCATCAGAATTATTCGACGAAAGGGAAAAAGAATGATACAAGTCGACATACACAGCCACATCTATGAGCGGCATCATTGGGCGGATCGGACGGTAGCGGAGATCGAGGCGGCCTACGGCAATAGTGACATCTGTCACTGCCCACCGGATGAACACTGGGAGCAGGTGGCGCAAAAGGTGGATCGCGCGACGGTCTTTGCCATGATGATGAATGCCACCGGGTTGGTTGTCCCTAACGAGTACGTTCATGACTATGTCAAGCAGCATCCGGACAAGCTCGTCGGTGTAGCCAGTGTGGACCCCAACGACCCTGAGTGTATCGAGCAACTGGAACATGCGGTGAAGAATCTTGGGTTTCGAGCGCTCAAGCTGAGCGGCGCCTACCAGGATTTCAACCCCGCTGAAAGTTGCTACGACCCGCTATACCGGAAGGCCGAGGAACTCGACATTCCGATCTTCTGGCACCAGAGCACGACCGCCTTCGCGGTCACTCCTCTACGCTGGTCGAAACCAATCCTTCTGGACGAGGTGGCACAACGATTTCCCAAATTACGACAGATGATCTGCCATATCGGACATCCATGGCACACCGATGCGGTGATGGTCATCCGTAAACACAAGAACGTATACGCCGACATGTCCGGCTACGGGTTTCGTCGCCTGCGCTTCTACGAAGCATTGGCCACGGCAATCGAATACGGCGTTGGACATAAAATACTGTTCGGTTCCGATTATCCGTTCGCCAAAGTCGACGACAGCGTTGAATATCTCTACGATGCGTCCCGCATGGCCACTCAGGCCGGTTTACCTCCGATTCCGGAGGCGTTTATTGAAGAAATGCTACAGCGTGATTCGCTTTTGGTGCTGGGGATGGGACGATGAAGTGTTGTACCTGAAACATGACTGAGCCTCTTTGGCGCGAGCTCCCCTGAAACTTCCGAGATTCTACAGATCCGATCGCAGTGCACGACAGCGACATCCATTCCGTTATCTCCTCCCGTCGTCCACTCAAAAGAACGGAGGTCGATTACGCTTACGATTGGGCTGGTCGATTGTCTGGAGAAGGAGATCAGTAAAGGGCAATCGAAATTCGTAATCTTGAGCGTAATCGAAGCTCGAAAGATCGGAGGTCGATTACGCTTGCGATTGGGCTGGTCGATTGTGGAGAGAAGGAGATCGGCGAAGAGCAATCGGAATTCGCAATCTTAAGCGTAATCGAAGCTCGAAGCACTCCACGAAGCCACCTGAAACACAATAGTTTCGTCCTGTTAAAAAGGCCACCCGCGGCCCGGATATTGCTTTGTCGAACCAGAGCGACTTCGAGACGAAGACAAAGACTCGAGACAAAGAGTAAGACAAAGAGTAAGACAAAGAGAAAGAGGAAGATCAATCAATACACCTCCACCGTCATTGCATTAAACCGATCCCAGTCCCACTCGGCGCCCCAGCCTGGGCCATCGGCATTCATCTCGATGTTGGTGTCATAGAGTTCGGCGAAGTGGTCCATTTTCAACACCTGGGTCGTGCCGAAAATCGCCAAACCAACCAGGGTATTGATAGACCCAACGGGTGCCTTTATGGAGCATCTGGTAGAGCCGCTCGCGCTGGAGCGGGTCCTCACCTATCACCTGGTTACGTAGAATCTCGACCTGGTCGGGCGTCATCGTGGTCGTACACAACCCTTCCACACCCTCGTCCGTCGCTACTTTGAGGAAAGCCAGTCGCAGATTCTTGTTGTTCGGCCGGCGGATGCTGCCGTGGGTGCCGTAGGTGTACTGAATGCGGCGCAGGTTGGGGGGAGACTGTAGGACCGCGCTGGCGCGGAATGAAACCAGTCGGCAAGTTTCACTGGGAGGATCCCGCGAGACCGTCTCCGGTCTTCGACCTGCGCCGTGTCCAGAGCGCGGTCCTACAGCTGGAGTCGCTGTAATTCTGTCTCGAGGACAGTGGAACTCATAACGGGCTGACTGCAAAGCTTCTGTGGAGATTACCGCGTTGAGAATCGGAGAATCGCTTGTCAATACCTCCATAATCCTTTTGTTTTCCTCCGCAGATTATTAAAGAGATTCAAAGATGAGCATTCCTCCCAGAGTAGCTGTGATAACCGGCGGAGCCGCTGGAATCGGCAGAGCCTGCGCCATGAGATTTTCGCAAGAGGGCATACGTGTCGTCATTGGGGATATTTCAGAAGAAAATGGTCAACAGGCTTGCGCTCTGATAGAGAGGGAAGGAGGCGAAGCTCTTTTCGTTCCGGGCAACATCAAGGATAATTCGATCTGCCAAAGACTCTCCGAGACCGCCCTGAATGAGTGGGGCCGAATCGACATCCTGGTCGCAAATGCCGCTGCGCGAAGCTTCACAGCCTTTATCGAAACAGACGCCGAAGAATGGAAGACCATGTTGGAAGTGAACATGATCGGAACCGCTCAGTCCTGTAACGCCGTGCTTCCGACAATGATCGCCCAACAATCCGGTGCCATCGTTTTGATCTCCTCGGTTGGCTTTATAATGGGTCGCACTGAGATGCCCATCTACGATGCCAGCAAGGCGGCTATTGTCTCGATGACGCGTAGTCTAGCGATCGAATACGGACCTCGGAAAATTCGCGTCAACGCTGTCTGTCCCGGATTCACCGTAACCGATTTTCACATCAATAAAGCCAGGGAGGCAGGCGAATCCGTTGCCGACCTCAAGGAATCCAAAGTCGGGGCTCTGAAACGGCCGGCCGAACCATCGGAAATCGCCTCCGCGGTCTATTTCCTGGTCAGCGACGATGCGTCCTACATCACAGGACACGCACTTGTGGTCGACGGTGGTGCTTCCGCCGGCGGCTCAAGTGGGTCTAGCCTCCTTGGGACCGCGAAGAAATAAAGAAGGTCAGCGGCATCCGTCGACGCTCCGTTTTGCCGAGGCAAGAATAGGCACAAGAGATGCAAAAGCTTCGAGGAGAATCTTCTTGTGCTTTCTGTAGTACAATCCACAGGAACTTCCTTTTTCAACATCCAACGCCCAACACACAACGCCCGATGTGAGTTTGGTAGGAAAAATAGCAGAATTGGAAATCACGATGAGTAGCAAGTGTTCGGACGGCAAAAGAGAAATCCAATGATTAGGGACTGCGATTAAAACCCTCTTCACCGCCAGGTTTTACTTGGACGTTGAGTCCCGCTCAGCGGGATTGATTGTTGGGCGTTGGTGTCTTGTGTTACACCGGTCGTTCACCTGCGCAACGGTGAGGTGATTGAATAGAGAGAAAGTAGCTCAGCGAATGAAGCCCTCCACTAAACTCGCTGCGGCTTCACGGGCAAGGCATCGTATTTTAGTTTCATTTTGAGAAAGTTATCGTAGAGAGGCTGAAGAGCCTGGGGAAGCGATATCCGAAATCCGGGACGGTCCATCCAAGCCAAGCCGGTGTAGATATGTGGCCGGAGGAGTGTGTTATCCACCGCTCCCATGCAGCAGTGGAGGGTTTCGCGGCGCTCAGAATTTGAGTAGACACCCCGGTGGATGAGGTTGGCGTTGTAGTAGACGCCTTGGCCGGCCTCGAGACTGATGATCATCTTACCCGGTATTGGGTCTCGCGGACGGTTAAATAGAGCCCGTCCCAGTGGTGGAAACAATTGATTTTTAATGAGTTATGGGCAAAAAAAAGGCCGGATAGAGCTGCAAAAAGCTCGATCCGGCGAAAAAGGGCGCTTATGCTTGCGTTAGTCAAATACAAAGCACGCCCTTCTCATGAAAAATATTGCCGTACAAAGCTTCCTGCGTCCAGCCCTAACTCCAGTCATTCGATGCAAAGACTACACCGTGTTTCTGGAAACAATGGAGCGGATTGACCGGGTTTTGATCGACTCCTCGCTGGAAAGGGAGGCGATCGTAAAAGCCTTGGAAGGATGGGATGAAGCGGGAGGGAAGGATCGGGAGCGACGCGCTCTAAGAGCGATAAAAGCGCTGCGGGTGGAGGTGGTGCGTCATTTACTCGGAGGGATATCCTTTCGTTGTCTGTCGCAGGAGTTGGCACGCAGTGAGCTTCTGGCTAATTTTTGCCGGGTGCGTGAGGTAGACGGGATCCGGAAAATATCGAAGAGCAGTCTGGAACGGGATTCGAAATTCTTCGACGAAGCGTATCTGAGACAGCTGCATGCAAGGATGACCGAGGTGGTGGGCAATGCTGAACATTGTGGTGAGGCAGGATTAGAGAAGCCGATCGATACGAGGGAATGCCTGATCGACGCCACTTGCCTGGAAGCGAACATCCACTGGCCCGTGGACTGGGTCTTGCTCAAGGATGTGGGAGCAACGCTGCTCAAGGCGATCAGT
This sequence comes from Candidatus Moanibacter sp., assembly GCA_965226025.1. Taxonomy (GTDB): domain Bacteria; phylum Verrucomicrobiota; class Verrucomicrobiia; order Opitutales; family UBA2987; genus Moanibacter. The sequence continues at coordinate 381,689 of CBDDCD010000003.1, forward strand.
CTGATCCGGCAGGCGGGAATGAAACAGCGCATGCCCCAGGGAGCAAAGGGATTGGCTCGGGAGATGAACAAACGGTGCCTGGAGATGACGCATGCGCGTCGGCGCCGGGAGGCGGGCAAAGCGCGTAAAGGGATCCTGCGGCGGATGAAGCTATTGCTCAAGAAGATTGAGGGCCATGCCCTTCGCCACCGTGACTTATTGGAAGCTATGTGGATGCAAAGCGATTACACCGAGAAGAAGGCGAGCCGAATCATCGAGCGAATGGATGGTATGTTAGAGCAGATACCGCAGGTCATGAAACAGGCGCACGAACGGATCATAGGGGGGCGGCAGGTGAAGAATGAGGAGAAGATCCTGAGCGCCTACGAACCTGAGATTGACGTCATCGTGCGAGGCAAGGCAGATCGGGAGGTGGAGTTTGGCAACACCCTTTATTTATGCGAGAGCGCAGAGGGATATCTGTTGGACTGGAAACTGTATGGGGGGCAGGCCCCGAGCGAATTGAAGCAGCTTTGGGAAAGTCTGGAGAGGCAAAAGGGCTTCGCTTTAGAGGAGAAGATCGAAGCGATCAGTGGGGATCGGGGCTATGCCTCGAAGGCGGCCAGCAAGCGGCTCCAGGCAGAGGGGATTTTTGACGCCCTTACGCCCCGCAATCCACAAGAGCTCAAGGAGCGGATGGAGGAGCCGCGCTTTGTCCGGTTGCAGCGACGACGAGGGAGCACCGAAGGCCGGATCGGAGTGCTCAAGAACCGATGGCACGGGGGCAAGATACGCAGCAAAGGCTTTGACAACCGTAACCTTAGCGTGGCCTGGTCGGTTCTGTCCCACAATCTATGGAAAATCGCGCAGAGACTTGCGCAAGAACATGAGAAAGAGGCAACGCAGGCGGCATAGGGATCCAAGAATCGAGTCAGAGGCGCTTCCTTGGGAGAACTATCGACTCAAAGCGAGAGGAAGGGTGCTGGAAAGGTGCATAACGGATAAAAGGTAAGCTACCGAGGACGGAAGGCATGTCGTGGTCTACATAACGTGACGAAGATTGATATCGGTATCAGGCTTCCACCCAAATCCTCTCGGATTTGGGACAGCCTCTACAGTAAAAGGGCAATTTAAGTCATTTTTTAGTCCGAAGAACTGGGATCAGGTCAGTCATAAGTCAGTAGATTTTGGCCCAAAATGGGTAGAAATGGGCATATTACTTCGAGTTTGTGGGAAAACTGAGATCCCATAACCTATTGGTAAACACTGACATAACATGGGGCCAGCTGTCGGACTTGAACCGACAACCTACGCATTACAAATGCGTTGCTCTACCAATTGAGCTAAGCTGGCAAAGTGTTGTTAATCAACCTATTGAGCCTAGATTTTCCTTCGGCGATTTAGACTTGTAACCCAATAGTTTAATCCTCAGGCACCTTGTATGAGCAGGAGTAGCCCTGAGCAGGCGGAAACACAACAAGGCCCTGTGTTTTCGCGGATCGCCGAGTGCCTTTACCAACACAATTCGTCCGGCAAGTACTATGCTTGGGTGAAAAGGGGGCGGTCAAGTCCGCCTTTTCCTGTAAAATCGAAATGGCATAACCTCTATTAGATTATCTTTACTTTCTTCCCTTCAGGCAGCGAATTTCATCAGGTCCGGATCCTTCCAGGTGCTCTCCGGATCGCTCCAGATCTGTTTGAGTCGTTCCACCAGGTAGGGTTCCATGCGGACTCCTCGCCAGCCTTCTGAGGCATCCACCAGGACCGCGAAGATCAGGCACAGTCCGCTCGTTTCGGAGCGGAATCGGGGAATCACTTTGGTGCGACGGCGCCCTTCCCCGAAGAGTCGCTCCAGCAGATTGGTGGTGCGGATCTGTTTTCGGTGCAGGAAGGGAAATTTCAGCGCTGTGAGCGATTCCTCCAGGTCACGCTCCAGGCACTTCATGGCGGCTGGAAAGCTCCCCTTGTATTCCTCGATGATGGCGCGAGCCTGTTCTACAGCCTCGCGGTATCCCTTCGCCGTAAAGGCTTTGTAAATGAGCTTTTTGAGGGTGGGACGGGCTACCTCTGGAAGCTTGTTGACGATGTTGCGCATCTTGTGCACCTGGCAGCGCTGCACCAGGCTGTTCGGAAACTTCCTTCCCACCGCCTTGCGTAGACCCGAATTACCGTCCATCACACTGAGTACTGGATCGGCCAATCCCCGGCTCTTCATGTCCTCCAGGAAGGCCTCCCAACAGGCGCTGCTCTCCTTGTCCCCTACGGCCATATGAAGCAATACCTTACGTCCGTCCCAGAGCATCCCGTAGGCGCATAGGACCGCCACTGCCCTCTTGTCTTCGGGCCGCAGCCTCATATAGATCCCGTCCAGAAACAGATAGAGCACGCGCTCACCACTCAGATCTCTTTCCTGCCACTTTGCAAAGTCCATCCTCAGACTTTGGCACACCTCATTGACCACGCTGCGCCCGGTCTGCTCTACCCCCAAAGACTCGATCAGCGCCGTCTCGATATCGCGCTGACTCATCCCTTTCACATAGAGCATCGGCACCAGCTCCAAAAGCCGCTTCGAGCGTCGTCCGATCGCTTCCAGCCAGGCCGACTCGAACGGCTCCAGCCCGTCGCGAATCTGCGGTACCTGCAGCTCAATCGTCCCTTCGCAAAGATGCACTTTCTTCGGCTCATAGCCATTGCGGTAGCCCCGCAGTGCTCCATCACTCGAGCGCTCATAGCGCTCTCGCCCCAGAAAATCGCTCACTTCGATCTCCAAGGCTCTTTGCAGCATCAGCTGGGCTCCCCGTCGGGCCGCCTCCCCCAGTGGATCTGTGCTGCTCGCGATTCCTTCCATTAGCTCTTGCTCTATCTTCTCACTCGGTGCTATCTTCTTCATGGTGTAGTCTCCTGTTTTTCGGGGCCGCCTTTCGGCCCCGGTTTGGTTACATTTTTGTTTTCAGGAGGTTACACCATTTTTCTTTTTACAGGAAGGATAGGACGTCACCAGGGGGCGCAAGCAGATTCGCCGATCACTAAAGACTTCTGATCGTGCCCTGGCGAATCGACGCCTACGGGAATTCATTGATAGCGATTCTGGATTATGCGGTGCGTGAAGGGATTATCCTCGAGAATCCTGCCCTTGTGATTAAGCCCCGAAAAATTCGAAGGGAACCTGTGTTGATACCGACTCGAGAGCAGTTCCAAAACATTGTGTCTGCTATACGTAGCTTTGATGTCCGTGCGCGTCCCGCTGCGGACCTTGTCGAACTTTTAGGGTACTCTGGAATGCGCCTCGGTGAAGCGATTCATTTGCGCTGGCGAGATGTCGACTTTGAGAGAGGAGAGTTTGTTGTTACGGGTGGCGAAATGGGAACGAAGAATTACGAGAGCCGTGTTGTCCTCTATTTCCTGTTCTGCGTGAGTTTCTGATTCGTTCAAGGAGGGGAATCGATCGTAGAGACATCGATCTTGATGTACCAATCGTTCCTATCAGAAGTGCGAAGAAAGCAATGTTGTCGGCGTGTAAGCGAGCAAGTTTACCGAAGTTCACTCATCACTGTCTGAGGCACTATTTCATCAGCAACGCGATTGAGAAGGGAGTTGATTATAAGGTCATTGCTGCTTGGGTTGGGCACAGGGACGGGGGTCTACTTGTAGCCAAAACTTATGGGCATCTCAGGGGTGAACACTCCAGAGAGATGGCGAAACTCATTGATTGATGAGAAGCGATTGAACCCGCCGAGCGGCGTAGCACAACAGAACACCCAGAGCCAGCAGCGTGATTTGGCCTGGCTCTGGAACCTCTGTCTCCAATGGAGCGGGCGACATGGTGAAGCTCGCGGTTGGCGTGTTGAATTCCAGCTGCAGGGCGAATCCCGGGTCCAGGTTCCCCGCTACAGCCTCGGGGCTGATTCCGGAAACAGTGAACTCGGGGACGCCGGCTCCCAGTAGGGATACGAAGTCCAATGTATCGCCCGGGCCGAACTGGCCCAGCTCAGTGCCTCCGACCGATACCGTCAAGAGGTCGTCAAGCCCCGCGGGGAATCCGAGGATCTGGTCGAACAGAGTCTCGTCGTTAAACAGAGTGTCCGCGGGGTCAATGAACAGCAGATCGTCCGGGACCATGGTAAACGTGTATTCGCTCGACGTCGGTGGGTCGAACCACATTTGCGACGGGAGGCCCGTGAATAAATAGGTGGGGACATTGGCGCCGGGTGTGACGACCTGAGGCTTGAGCGCGCTACTCTGCGTCGTGCCTGCCGAAATAGGGTTGACATTGAAAATGAGCGCATTTTGAGAGAGGTGCTGGTCAGGGATGACTACATCATTCAGGTCTATCGAAATATCGTTTTCCATCCCGATTCCGATGAGGTCTCCCGTGGTATTCACCACGCCGGACATCCGGACAATTTTGTGATTTCCCGGCGGGGAGAAAGAAGTAGGTCCGGGCACGATCGTCGTGCCGCTTAGCTAGCTGTTGATCACGAAGAAGTTGCCGTTGAGAACGCCACCACCCGGTCCGAGCGCCCGTGTAGAGGCGGAGAGTGAAAAACGGTACGGGTTCGTGATGGAAATGGTGCCTGTGTCCATTTCGACTTGGGCTCGGGCCATGGCGGTTCCAACAATGTCGCCCGCCTCTACAAGCACGTTCAGCGCAGAATACATCTGCCAATAGGCGGACTGATCCGTCACCGTCATACCGTGACCGGAGTCGATCGCCCTCGAAACCACAACAGCACCGGCGGAGAGAAAATCGGGACTGTTCAACTCCGCCACGGCATCCAAGATGAAAAGCTGACTGTCACGCTGAAGTGGGATGCTTCCGACCACCCCGGGTGGAATGAGCTGATCCCCATCTGAAACCACGGTCCCAAACAGATTGTCGACCCTGGCTTCCACGGTCGAGTTGACGGTGATGACGGCCCGCGACTTCGTCGGGTAGCAAGCTCCCCCGCAAGTCAACGTCAAGATGATCGCAACCCGTGCGAATCCGCGAAGATGCCACTGCGCGCCTGTGGGTCGCTTCAGCATTCCGTAGCGACACTTGCGAATCGCTCTATAAGTCGACTGACTCCAGTCTGAATTGCCACTCATGTGATCCCCCCCAAACGCTCATGGATGCTGAGACTTAAGGTTGACTCTCAGTGCCTCTCTCGCCCGCCGCTATGCACGGCAAGTTGACTGATAGCGAGTCGAATCCCCATTCGACTCCCAAGCTAACTGACAGGGCTTTCTTTGTCAAAACTAATAGGAAATCGCTTTCGTCCCTCCGGAACGTTCGCTCGGAATCTTAGGAGGGAATCGGGATTTCCCTGAATCGTAGAACGGCAAAATCGAGAAAGCAAGTCAAGCAGGGACAGCGAGCGGTATAGCTGATCATCCGAACCAGGCCGCCTTTTTTGTTCCTCCCATGCATGGGGTGGGGATCAATACGATATCGAGGGCGCCGGAATTTCGGGCGACCCCCTCCTCCCCTTAGCGCATCAGACGGCGCCGATGATTCTCAATTTCAATCAAAAATCTAGGGCTGCCGCGATGCTTCTACATGCCTCAGTAGAGGAACGGAACATGTCAGGACCAATGCCGATCAACGGTCGTTGCAACAATTTTGCCGAAATATGGGGTTTCCGGAATTGTTGGAAACGTGCGCTTTCCACCGCTAAATACCCCGAAAATTTCTGAATATCAGCCAATTTAAAGCTGGTACCCCCCCGGGGGATCGAACCCCGAACCTACGGATTAAGAGTCCGTTGCTCTACCAGTTGAGCTAGGGAGGCATAGTGTTGATCTGTAAGAACGTATGCAGCCGACTGCAATCCGACGGGACCTCAAAATACCCGGAAACACCCACGGAAACGATGATCTGTGAGTTCAGTATTGAGGTTAGTTATGTGGCGCCCATCGGTTTCTAGGTGATTTTCCTATAAGAGGAAGATCCTCATTTGAGTCAATCTTTCCATGAGGAGGATGCAACGGCCCTGAGGTCGATATCGAGTGGTGTTCGGGAGGATTTCCGCTTGGAGCGGGCTAGAGCCGAAGCCGGTCGAGGCTTCTATTCCTGTAACGAATGATCAGCCATAGTCTCCCCGGTGGATTGCACGTAATCCATCCATTTCAGACACCCCGCCTTAAACTTCGATGCTGATACCTTAACTATATGACCAATTCTATGGTCATATTTAATTGCGTCAAGAGAGGGAAAGCAATTCGGTGTCGGAAAGATGTCATTAGAAGGAAAGACAGTGATACTATTCGGTGCGGGTGCGGTGGCATCGGGCTATGCCGGTCTTTTTGCCGATCAGGCGGAAAACGTGGTTGTCGTGAGTCGTGGCGACTCGTGTGAGAGACTGACCGAGGAAGTTAGAGAGAGACCGGACGCTCACCTTACCGGAGAGGTGATTGCGATTCATGCTGATGCGGCCGATTATGACGGTGTTGGGCGAGTCTACGATGAAGCGGTAGAGAAGTTCAGTAAAGTGGACGTGGTGGTGAACGGTTCGGGCGGCAACAGGCCCGAGGCAGTCATTTCAAGTTTGGACGACTTTATTGGAAAAGACCCGTCAGTTGCGGAGGAGATGATGGCGGCGAACTGCCTTTCTAAACATTTTTCCCTCCAGCACTTTGCGCGGATTCTTCGGGATCGGAGCAATCAAGGGAGTGCAGTGAACATAACCTCAATGGCCGGGTTTCAGCCGTTTACCAAAGTCATAGACTATTCTGCTGCCTTCGCGGCGGTGGAGAGCCTAACCGCGAGCATCGCCCATCTTTTTGCGGTAGCGGGGATCGGCCGGGTAAACAATCTCGCGGTCGGATTTACTATAGGCGAGCAGAACCGACGTTTGCTTCTCAACCAGGATGGTTCACCGACCGCGAGGGCTAAGGAGATTCTTGATGGAACATCGCAAGGCAGGTTCCTTGAAGTGGAGGAGATAGGTCCCCATGTCTTGTATCTTGCCGATAGGGAGAGATGTGGCGTGATAAACGGTCATACATTGAGGGTCGATGGAGGATATAATCTGGTGAACGCTCCCGCTTCATCGGGTTACGGGCCATAATGACCTGAGAAAAGCTGGGTTTCCTCGCCCTTATTGGTCGATGCTGTGCGCATTTTATCCTTTATTGTTCCGCTCGATTGAGGATACTTGGGAGAGAATACACACTCAACTTCGCAAAGGGGAGATTTTTCGCAAGAGAGAATGAAACGGTAATCTTTCGACTGCTGAACGGGGGCACTCGGGAGGGCGAATCAGGAATTAAGCATAATGAAAGTAAGTAGTGCATATTGGAAAGAGCATCTCCAAGGCAAGATGCCGGAGCAACTCGCACGTGAGATCGACATCTTTGAAACGGAGATCGATCTGAGAAAACAGGGGAAAGTCGAAGAGAAACTGTTCGCGGAGACCCGCCTACGTCGAGGAGCTTACGGGCAGCGCTACGACAACGGTCGCCGGTATGATGGGCAAAAGACGCAGACTCTGCCCTATACTGAAAAGGAGACGAAGGGGCCCAACACGGTCTGGGACGCACCCGGGATGCAGCGCATCAAAATCCCCTACGGAGGGATGTCGCCGGAAAAGCTCGAATTGATGGCGGACGTCGCGGAGGAGTATTCGGTAGGGATAGCCCATATCACCACCCGGCAGGACTTTCAGCTGCACTACGTTCAGTTTGAAGATACACCGTCGCTGATGCGCCGGCTGGCCTCCGTCGGCATCACGACCAGGGAGGCTTGCGGTAACTCGGTGCGCAATGTGACCGCGTGTCCCTATACCGGAGTCTGCTGCGACGAAGCATTCGACGTGACTCCCTACGCGAAGGCTCTCTCCAGATTCCTTCTTGGTCATCCTGACGTCCAGGACTTCGGGCGCAAATTCAAGCCCGCCTTCAGCGGTTGCAAAGATCAGGCCTGTGGTTTGGTCATGATGCATGACCTCGGGTGCATTGCCGTAACCCGTGAGGAGGACGGGGAGGTGAAGCGCGGATTCGAGTTCTACGTCGGAGGGGGCCTTGGCGCCGTTCCTCACCAGGCCAAGCTTTTCGACGATTTTCTCCCTCCCGAGGAGTTGCTGCCCATGACTCAAGCACTCGCCAGGGTCTATGCCCGTTTGGGGGAAAAGACGAATCGTAATCGCGCGCGCATCAAGTTCCTAGTCAAAGATCTTGGGATCGAGGAGTTCAAAAGGCTTGTTCTGGAAGAACGACAAAAGCTACCCCATGACGAGGTTTGGACTTCCTATATCAAGGAGGAGATGCAGTACCAGGAAGAGCCGAAGCGACCTGGGGGTGAGGACTTCGGCGGTAACGGGAGCGAAGTCTATACTCGCTGGTTGAAGACGAATGTCCGACCCCAGCGACAGGAGGGATATGTGACGGTGACGGTGGCCCTTCCTCTCGGAGACATTACTTCCGTCCAACTTCGCAGTTTGGCTGATATCGTGAGGCGGTTTACGAAGGGTACGATCCGAACGACGGTAGAGCAGAACGCCGTCCTTCGTTGGGTCAGCAAGTCTGATTTGCCGGAGCTTCACAGCGCTCTGGTAGCGGCCGCTCTGGGAGAGTCCGGAGCCTGCAATGTCTATGACATAACCGCATGTCCGGGAACGGATACCTGCAAGTTGGGTATATCTTCCTCGCGCGGGTTGGCCGCTGAATTGCGCAATCGGCTCGAGCATAAGTACTACAATCTCGACGAAGCGATTCAGAATCTGCACATCAAGATCAGTGGGTGCTTCAACAGTTGCGGCCAGCACCATGTGGCGGATCTCGGATTCTACGGCGTGAGTAGGAGTATCAAGGGGTTCAAAGTGCCCGCTTTCCAAGTGGTGCTGGGTGGGCAATGGGAGGAGAACGCCGGTTCCTTCGGACTGCCGGTTGCGGCCATTCCTTCAAAAAATGTCCCTGAAGTCGTCGACAGAATTACGGATCGCTATGTCAATGAGCGGGAGAAGGGTGAGAAGTTTAAAGCCTTCATCAATCGCATTGGAAAAGTGGAGGTGAAGAAAATGCTGCAGGATCTGACGAGCCTTCCGGATCACGAGGCGGACCCGTTCAAATACGCTGATTGGGGAGATCCTCGAGAGTACACCCTCCTAGACCGATCTGAGGGTGAATGCGCGGGCGAGATCGTGCCTTTGATCGAGTTTGGACTGGCGGCGGCGGAACGGGGAGTTTTTGAGGCCCAGGTGGCACTCGAGGATGGCGAGGCCCAGGAGGCGGGCGCAACTGCCTACCGGGCGATGGTTGATGCGGCCAAGGCGTTGATCAAGACCGAGTTTCTCGATATTTCGGACAACGAGGAGCAGGTGGTAGCGGAGTTTCGCCGCCGTTTCTATGACACCAAGAAGTTCTTTGATCCCTATGCCGGGGGCAAATTTGCCCAGTATCTCTTTGCCGCGCAGGGAAGAAACGGGCAGACTTACGACGGAGAGGCTGCGCACCATTTGATCGAAGAGGCGCAGCTCTTTGTGGAGGCGGCCCATAGTTGCTATTATCGGATGAGGTCCGAGGAGCATGTGGCGGATCCCGTAAAAAGCTGATAGGGAGATCTCGATGGAAATCCAGCATGTCACGGTCAAAGTTTTTGTGGATTCCCCCATGGAGGGGATGGATCTGGAGACCTTTATCCAGATTTTCCACCGCTGGATACAGGAGGATCGATTCGACGAGCTCCTTATCGATGTGGCGGATTACCGCCACGTCCCGGAGGGGCCGGGGGTGGTTCTGGTGGCTCATGAAGCAGACTACAGTATGGACGAAACAGGGGGTCGGCTAGGCCTCCTCTACCGGCGCAAGTCTCCGGAGGAAGGAAGTAACCTCGAACGTCTGGGGAAGGCGGCCGAGTCAGCCTTGGCTGCCTGCAAGGAACTGGAATCCGAGCCCTCGCTCAATGGCAAATTGACGTTCAACCGTGACGAGCTGGAAGTCTCAATTAGCGATCGGGCCCTGGCGCCCAATACAGAAGAGACATATGCTGCCCTGAAGCCTGAACTCGAGGACTTTTTCAGCAAGTTCTGGGGGAACAGCGACTTTACGATTTCGTTCGAGCAAGGTGATCCGCGTGGACTCTTTCGCGTTCAGGTGAAGTCCGAGAGGAATTTGTCGGGGGCCGTGGTCTGAGTCCGCTGGTTATTCCGCAATTTTTTCGCTTCGGTAGGTTTCGGCAACCGACAAATTCCTTACCGCTCCGCCTGGCGTCGAAGCGGATGAATCTTGAAGGAAGAAGACAAGACACATGCCCGAAAATGCCATAGGAATCCTGCACCCGGGAGCGATGGGTTCTTCCATTGCGGCGGCGGTTAGGCAAAGTGGTCGCACGGTCTGCTGGGTGTCTCAGGGGAGGAGTGGGGATAGCCGGGAGAGAGCCGAAAGAGCCGATCTGACGGACGCAGGAAATCTTGGTGAGTTGGTAGGACGATGTCGTTTGATCCTCAGTGTCTGTCCTCCCGAGTTCGCCTCGGATGTGGCGGCTAGCGTGTCTGAAGCGGGTTACGAAGGGATCTATGTTGATGCCAACGCGATCAGTTCGGGACGAAGCCGTGAAATGGGCGCCACTTTGGAGGGAGCGGGGATCAACTATGTCGACGGCAGCATTGTGGGCGGTACCGATTTCAGCCAGGGATTGTCCTACCTGTATTTGTCCGGGCCCCACGCACCCTCGGTTCTTGAGATCTTCGAAGGGAGCGACCTTCACGTCGTAGTGCTCGGTGGGCCGGTAGGATCGGCCTCAGCTCTAAAGATGTGCTACGCGGGTTGGACGAAGGGCAGCATGGCCTTGATCGGCGGTATTCTCTCTTTGGCCGAGAAGGAGAGCGTGCGGGATGCCCTTTTGGAGCAGTGGAAGGTTTCTCAAGCTGAGCTCTACAAAGGAGCCGAGAATAAGGTCCGGCAGAGTACCGCCAAAGCTTGGCGCTTTGCCGGGGAAATGGAGGAGATCGCCGATACATTTCAGTCGGCGACCCTTCCCGATGGTTTCCACCGCGCCGCGGCCGAGATTTATCGGAGACAGGCCGGATTCAAGGATGCCGTTGAAACGCCCTCTCTGGACGAGATTATTCGGTCGGTTCTGGAGCCGGATGGATGATTTGCTCGATGGCGATTTGCGAATCGCATCTGAAACCTCCACCAGCATCGAAATTTCTGGTCGCCGCCCTGATTGATCTCGCAGAAAAGACCCATCGGCGGCGCGTCCGGAGGCCACGCCCTACCTCCTGACCACTGATTGATTCTTGGAAAAGACGGAAAAAGGAGTCAGGCTTATTATTGTTGTGTCAGGGTAGATCTTGGAAACGAGTGAGCTCGGCTGGGCCGGTTCAGCTCACGCTATGGGAGAATGGAACTCTGCAAAAAACATTACGTAATGGTGTTCGTAAGGTTTGGGAAGCAGGGGGAGACCGACGCTGGTGGGGCGACGATCCTCGCTGGGTATCGGTGGATGGGATTCAGAACCAATCCTGGTGAGTCGGGTAACCCACCCCAAACCCCTCCCAGGAGGGGATGGTCCAGAAATTGGGGCCGGAAGGTTGGGTCCCATCCTGGGAGGAAATCGGGGTGGGTTCTTGTCCGTTGCCGTGCTTTCATCCGCTGCCAGTTTTCTCTTCGCGGATAAAGTTTCGAGCTTTGATCGCGCTTACGATTACGATTTTCAATTAGTATTCCATCCTTGAGAAGCCGAGTCTCGTAAGCGACCATCACAATCGACCGGCGAGAGTTCGATTTCGCCCTATCTCAATATTACTCCCAGTTCTCAACTTCGAGACTCGGCACGCGGCTGAATTCTCCCACATTCTTGGTGACGACTGTAGCACCGAGATCAAGTGCGTGAGCGCTGATAATCGTGTCGCGCTCGCCGATCTTCATACCTCGGGATTCCAGATCAAAGCGAATACGTGCATAGGCCGATGGGAAATCACCGGAAATCGCTACTGGCGTCAGAACGTCTCTCAATTCGTGAACGGATCGGCCGAATTCGACAACTCCGGACCATCTCGCAGTGGTTCCGCACAATGTGACCCAAGAAGAGTTGTCGTTCAACTCTTCTTGTTTTCACCGACCGCCTTCAGTCCAGGAAGCCTGGATATCTTGTGAGATTTCCAGGCTACGCCGTCTCGCTACGAAGAGTGTGGAGTATTCTAGCTAGTGGCGCGTTTTGACTCGCGAGCGTCATTCCGATGCCAACGACTTCGCCGACCACGACCGTGGCTGGGGGTTGCACATCTTTGGCTCGCTCTGCAATGGTGTCGAGAGTTCCGGTAAAGACTTTCTCCTCTTTGGTTGTTGCTCTTTCGATGACGGCGACCGGGATTGTTGGAGAGCGACCATGTTTGACGAGAGCGGAGACAATCCTCGGGAGCTGGCGCGCTCCCATCAGGAAAACGGCCGTTTGAGCTCTGGCTGCGAAATCCCAGTCGATGTTATCGTCACCAGAATCGTGTGCCTGGTGTCCGGAAATTACAGCGAAGGAGGAGGCGACTCCTCGGTGGGTGAGCGGGATTCCGGCGCTTCCGGGTGCCGCGTAGGAGGCGCTGACCCCCGGAATGATTTCAAATGGGACGTTTTCCGCGAGGAGGGCGAGGGCCTCTTCACTGCCCCGTCCGAAGACGAATGGGTCTCCCCCTTTGAGACGGACGACGACCTTTCCCATTCGAGCGTAGGAGACCATCAGACTCTCGATCCGTTCCTGTTCATTGAAAGGCGTATGCCGGCTGCGCTTACCGACGTAGATGTGCTCGGCATCTGGGGCATGCTGCAAGAGGGAAGGATCAATCAGACGATCATAAAGGACGACATCAGCCTTCGTCAGGGCGGACACACCTTTCAGCGTGATCAGTTCCGGATCACCCGGACCGGCTCCAACTATGTAAACTCTGCCTTTCATCTGGAATCAGTCTGACTTTGCCCTTCGAAACGCACCTGTAGGTTAGATCGGAGGTTGGCCGGCCTGAATTTCAACCAAGCAATGTTCGAGGGGGCACGGCGCCCATTTTAACAGGCTGAAACTGTTGTTTTTCAGGTGGGTTCCTGGAGAGATTCGACCGTAGTGCACTGTGATCGGATACGTCGAATTCGGGAGTTTCAGGAGAGTTCATTCCGTCAATATCGTTTATTTGTTGCCAAGGCGTTAGCCCGAAATTCTGTGAGATTTTCGGGCGAGGTGCGTGCTTCCTCGAGCTCAGAATCGGCGGGCTCCTCGGCCGTCTCCTGATCTCGATATTCATTCAGAAGCCGATCAAATATTTCTTTGCCTTGGGTCACGTTTTGGGCCAGGATTTGGGGAAAGTCAGAGTCAAGCAGCTCTCTCCAGAACCGCACGCGCTTCTCGAAAGAGGAGATTGCCCCCTGAACCTCAGTCCGGCGGGAACCGATGAAATCTACCAGATCTCCGACTCCTTCGGTCAGGATCTCCTCAAAAATTCGATTTCGGATACGCTGCGCCATGGCCGGGCTTTTGCCGGAGCTTGAGACGGCTACTTGAATCGGACCGGATTTCGCCACGGCCGGGTAGATAAAGTTGCAGCGCGGTGCGTCGTCGTGAACGTTTACCAGCCGGTTCCAGGAGTCAACGAGATCGAAGATTTCCTGATTCCTCTCCCGGTCGTCGAGAGTCGAAACGACGAGAAAAGCCTCGTTCGCGTCGGCAGGTTCAAACTCCCGTTCGAGCCATACGATTTTCGATTCTCGAGCCAGTGATTGAATACCTGCATCCGCCTCGTGAGCGATCACGAAGACCTCTGCTCCCGCTTCCAGCAGCGCTTCGGCCTTGCTCAAAGCGGTCTGTCCTCCTCCTACCACGAGGCACTGCTTGCCGTCCAGATTCAGGTAGACGGGGAAGTGTCTTTTTTGAGTCACTTTTTTCAGCGCGGTCGGAGGCCTCCGACCGCGCTGAAAAAAGTGAAAAACCCCGGAAGCTCTTGTTAGCCGACGGGGTTGATTGTGAAATCAACTCTGATTCTTGGCCGAGAGTCAATGTTATTGATGGATAGGTGTAACGGGATATGGTACGCTATGACTCGCATTGTAGAATCCGGCGGCGCGTCCGTTGGGAATTCTATTCGGTCTCTCCAGTTTCGCCGCGAAGACAGACCTCCGCCAATTCGGTGAAATCCGACACCGCGTAATCCGGTTGGTAGGGTTCGGTGGAGTGGGGATAACCATAGCGGTTGACATAGGCGCCGCGAAATCCGCAGGCGCGGGCGCCCGTAACATCGAAGGGGTGGGATGAGACCATGGCACATTGGTGCGGTTCCAGGCCGAGGAGTTGAGCGGCATGGCGATAAACTGCCGGGTGCGGTTTGAAGGCTCCTACCGTGTCCACGGAGATAATCCTGTCGAAATCGAAGGGACACCGATTCTCGACCAGATATTTCAAGTAGTGCGATTCGCCATTCGAGAGGACGACGAGCTGGAATTTCGCCCTCAGTCTGAACATTGCCGCTTCGACCTCGGGGAAGGGAGAGAGGTGATTCCACGACTCCATCAATTCCGCGGTCTCTTCATCCGATGTCTCGATTTTAAATTCCGCCAAAGTGTGGACCAAGGCGCGCCTGGCCGCTTCGAGATACCCGCAGTGAGATAAATGCATGAGGGTGTCGCGGAACTGCTCGAAACGTTGGCGCTCCCGCCAGCGCTCCCATAGCTGGTCCCGGCCGATGGCCGAGCCCTTCTTCTCCAGAAAGGCGCCGATGAAAGGTTTCAGGCTCCCTCCCAGATCGAGGACCGTGCCGAAAAGGTCGAAGGTGAGGGTGGTGGCTTGCAAGTTGCGAGATGCGGCCCTCCTCGGCCAAGGCTTCGGAGGGTCTCCGCTTGCGCTTCGAGTTGCGGGTTGGGAGATGCGGGATGCGGAAATTGGTTACCCGTCGAGTGGATATGGAAGCCAAGACAAGACCGTGGGCTCTGTCAAACAGTAGACATCAACATCGAACGCCCAAGTGAGGACCTTCGGTTGTCGGTGCCATTGTCCAGCCCTGAACCGTGAACCGTGAACCCGGATCCCTGAATCCTGAACCCCTGTCCCCAACAATCCCCTTTACTAAACCACCAATTCATGGTTCCCTAGTCGCCTCACTTTTTCGGGGCGTAGCTCAGCTTGGCAGAGCGCTGCGTTCGGGACGCAGAGGTCGCTGGTTCAAATCCAGTCGCCCCGACCATTCTTAGGTGGGATGTTCGAGAGACCGGCAAGTTTAGCCGCGGCCGCGAAGGACGCGGAACTTGTAGGAGACGCACTAACGTTTAGAATTGTATCGGGCGTGCCGCGTCGCGGCACGCCCGATACAATTCTAAACGTTAGGCCATGAACAGATATCTATACATAGTATCCACGCCACGCTCTGATCTGGTGTTCCAGCCAAGCACTTTCTGGCACACTTCAGATTGGGAGAGCAGTACTACTCGTTTCCGCGATGGCTACATTGAGGACAAGGTTCTGTATGTTGGCGACTTTGACGAAGTGAATATCCATCTCTTTCCAGGCGTGAGGACAGTAAGGATACGTGCAATTGATTCGGACCATTCGGTCCTTGAAGGGTGTGGAACGCTGTGCTCGCCTGGCAAGATGGCATACATCTTCTGTGCCACGAAACGTGAATATCCTCGCTCTACGAATCTCTCTTGACAATCGGGTAAACAGCTCCATGATACCGCCCAGCATTCGGAGGGGCCCTGTTGACGAGATGGGGCCTGGCAACCTGGCAGGACAGGCCAAGGTGCTTCCCCCGTAAGGGTGATGCGGTTTCTGAGAAGGGACAAAAAAAGCTGTCTGGTAGGCTGATTCCCGCCATCCAATGCTGGAGGCGGGTTTTTCATTAAGGCCTAGCGAACTCCGGGCGCGGTTCACTGTCCGTGGGAGGAAAAGGGAAATGAGTAAAGATTTGCGCGCCAGACTTAAGGAGGGGAAGCCTCTGCTTTACGATGGGGGATTCGGGTCACAGCTGTTTGTTCGAGGAATCGAGCTGCCCAACAGCACGATGGCCAATGAGCTCCACCCTGATGCGGTGATCGACATCCATTCTGACTATATCCGAGCGGGCGCGGACGCGATTGGGACCAACACTTTCGTGGCTTCCGAGCTGCACCTTCAGATGGCGGGTCATGAGGCAAAGGATGTTAACGGACTGGTGAAAAAGGCAGTAGGGCATGCCAGAGCGGCGGTGGAGCGGTGTGGCCGAGAGGTTTTCATCGCGGGGTCGGTGGGTCCGTCGCCTGGAGCGATCGAGGCGGATGTGGGCTGCAAGGAGTTCGGCATTCCCGATACAGAGGTCAGAGCGGCACACGAGCGGGTTGTCCACGCTCTGGCCGATGCGGGGGTCGATCTGCTCAACCTCGAGACCATGTTCTCCGCCACGGAAGCGGCCATGATCGTCGATATCGCGCGTCACACGGGACTTCCGATCAGCGTCAATCTGACTTACAAGTACACCGAGAATCGTGAGACTGGAGGATTCATTTATCGCACGGATTGGGGCCATTCGGCAAAGGATCTGGTCGAGATTCTGGCAGGGAATAACAAACTGGAAACCGACAATCTGCTCGAATTCGTTCAGATACTGGGCCTGAATTGCGGCGCTGAATCAAGGCGCAAGGAACATACCGGGATGCCCTACGCGATTAACGGAATCCAGCAATTGCGTGAGGCCGTGGAAGACAATGGAGTGGAAGACAAGCGGTTGATGGCCTACCCCAACGCCGGACTTCCCTTCTTGGATAGTGAGCGCCGCACCTGCTACTCGCAGACACCGGAGGAGATGGGAGGAAATATTTGCGAACTCCTGGAAGCCGGAGCCTCGGTTATCGGTGGCTGTTGCGGGACCGGTCCGGAGCATATTCGTGTCTTCCGTGAGGCGGTCGATGCGTATGAGGAGAGGGCGGTGGAGGTTGCATCGTAGACCGCGGATCCCGACAATGACCTGAGACCGAGAAGGTGATCGACTTCGAATTTTCCGAATTTCGATTACGCTCAAGATTGCGGATTTCGATTGGGACTGATGGACAACCGGACTCCGAAATCGATTCGCGCAATCGTATGCGTAATCGGCGATCGAATTCTCCCAAACTTTAGCGTCAGCTTTGTCGATTCCTCGTCCTGAACTGGACTACTGAGTCTGTGAGGAAAGCGTCACTCCCGCACAGGGTAGTTGACGATGAAGCTGACGACGAAGCAATGTCCGGGCCGGGGGGTGGCCTTTTCAACAGGACGAAACTTACTATTGAGAGAGTCCGGGGAGAACGGCGTGCCCATCCTTGATATCGGAGCAACCCACCCCAAACCCCTCCCAGGAGGGGATCGACGGCAGTGCACGATTTCTGAAGCATCATCGTTCACGGAGCGCCCGATCCGCCCGTAAGAAGGATTTCTGTGGCGAACGGTCCCTCCCTGCCTGTTAAGCGTCTTTTCGGTTACAGGCTTCCCCGGTCTGGTGCCGGGGGAGCCTGTAACACACTATTCGAGTAGGCCCCAAAACTAACAGATTCTTCATATGTTTGAAGAGATACTGTTCAGGTTAGTCATGTAGGATGGTGAGGGTCTATGGAGAATCCGCCTATCCAGTTGATCGAAGAGTGAAAGTAGCGCTCGACGCTCGGTACATTCGTACGAATGATAAGGAGGTGTTCCCTTCCGGTGGGGTCGGTCGCTACACCTACCAGCTCATTAAGCATCTAGTTTCGATCGAATCCGAATTGGAATTGATTCTGATCGTCCCCTCATCCAATCAACGTCCCATCGTGAATGGTCGGAATGGGAGCAAAGTGCGGGAGATCCGCTTCAATGCGCCGGCGCATTCCATGCGCACACAGTTCCGGCTTAGCCGCGGCATCAATCTCAACGGAGTGGACCTGTTTCACAGCCCATTCAACGTCCTCCCGCGCGGAATACCCTGCAAATCGATTGCGACTGTCCACGATATTATGTGGATCATTCGGCCCGAATACTGCACTTCCTCGCGGTTACTCCAATTTGCAGGTGGCGCCTTTTACCGCTCCGGCATCAACCATGCCCTCGAGAACGCCACCTCAATACTGACTGTTTCCCACGCCTCGCGCAGGGCAATCTCAGACTACAATCCGGAAGCGGGCCAGCGCACCCATGTTACCTACAACGGCCTTGATCCGTATTTCAGAACGGTTCCTTGGGAAGAGGCGGAGCGAGAGACGGCCGGGCTCATTCCCTCAGGGACACGCTTCGTACTATGCGTCGGTCAGGGTTCACCCTACAAGAATCATGGACGCGCCACGGAGGCCTTTTTGAGAGCATTTGCCGAGCGCTCCAAGCTTCATTGTGTTGTCGTACGACGATTTTCCTGGAGGGGTGATTCCGAGATAAAGCGTTTACTCAAACGGCTCGATAGATGGAGGCAAGTGACTATTCTGCCCAGCGTCACGGATGCTCAGCTCAGGGGACTCTACAACCGGGCGGAGGTATTGCTCCACCCCTCGCTCTACGAGGGATTTGGTCTCCCTGTCCTTGAGGCGATGGCGTGCGGATTACCCGTGGTAACGTCCAACAGGGGTTCCCTCCGCGAGGTGACCGGAGGAGCGGCCCTCTACGTCGATCCTTTATCGACGGCAGAGATCGCGGATGCTCTAATCAGGTTGAACGAGGACAGATCTCTACGGGCGAAACTCGTAAACGGAGGCCGTACTCAATCCAAGAAGTTCACCTGGAAAGCGTGTGCCCACGATACTCTTGAGGTTTACCGAGAGGCGATGGGCGGCTAGGAGTCTGTCGGACGAACCTGGTCACTTGCGAAGCAATCGAACGTCTATTACTCCGGAAACTAAATAGTGACATGTCTCATCGACTCACATATGAGGAGACAAGGTTCCTATTCCACCGGGACGGCATAGAAATCCGTGTTTACTATTACTCCGGCCAGCCAATAGTAGCACCCGATATTATTAGGTCCCTTAAATCTTGCAGCATTGAGAACCAAAGTACCACTATTTATTGGCCGGATTAATAAGTCCGACAGACTCCTAGCCCGAACCTCTCACCAAATCTTCCGCGACGAAGGGTGTGAAAAGAACCGTTGCTGTATTCTTGCTGATCGGATCTGTCCTTCTCATCGGCCTGATTGCGTTCTATGGACTAGAGCGAGTCAGCTTGGCTTTAGTTTCCTTCGGTTGGGGACTTCCCGCGCTTTGTATTTTCCATCTTCTCCCTATGTTCGGGGCGGCGGCCTGCTGGAGGCGACTCATTCCGAGTACGGACCGACCTTCCCTTGGGAGACTCTTCACCTTGCAATGGGTAAGCGGATCGGTGAACTCACTGCTGCCCGTCGCTCAAGTGGGAGGTGATTTTGTTCGCGCGCGACTCTTGAGTCACCGGGGTGTCCGAGGCTCCATATCGGGTGCAAGTGTGGTAGTTGACCTCACCATTGCGGTAGGCGCGCAGCTGCTTTTCTCGGTCGGCGGGATCTTCATGCTGTCTCGATACGATAGGCCGGGCAACACGACACTCGCTGCAGGTATTGGTGTTCTCGTTCTCGGAGCATTGATCGCGGGTTTCTATCTTGCTCAGCGGGTGGGCCTATTTCTCAGAATTACGAAGGCACTGGAAAAGAGTATCAAGGTCGGTGATTGGACCGCAATTACGGGGGGCGCGAAGGCCTTGGATGAGGCGATGCGATCAATCCGACGCCGCCGTGCCGATTTGCTGATCGCTGCATTGTGGCGCTTCTTTGGAGTCTTTGTCGGTACGGGCCAGATCGTGATCGGATCCTACTTTCTCGGCAAACCCGTCGGCCTGATCGAAGCCCTCATACTTGAAAGCGTGGTGCACGCTGTCCGGAACGTTGCCTTCATGGTGCCGGCGGCGCTTGGAGTCCAGGAAGGTGGCCTCGTCTTCGCGGGGGTGATCGTTGGTATCGGACCCGATACCGCCTTGGCGCTCTCTCTTCTAATCCGCGCGCGAAGCATTGTTATCGGTATCCCAGGCCTGATCTACTGGCAGCTTTCCGAGAGCCGGCGACTCCTCTAGGAATCTGTCGGACGAACCTGTTCACTTGCAAAGCAATCGAACGTCAAAGTCCGACAGACTCCTAGCCTGGAAATGGCACGAGATTTCCCGGCTAATTGAGTGAGGGCAGGCAAGTTCGGGATAAGAATTCTCGATATTTCCGAAGTTGAGAGAAGTGAAGCGGTACTTGCCCCCGACCATCCACTCGTCCATGCTGCGGACCCACACTTGCCCGCACGACGCCGGTCGTTATTGCTTCTCGAATCCTTGAAACAATGGGGTCATGCGCATCTCAATCGTTATACCGGTACACAATGAAGCTGACAATATCGGTCAGCTTGTGAGCGAGATTACGGCGCTTTCCTTGGAGGACCCTTATGAGGTGGTGGTGGTTAACGATGCCAGTGTTGATAAAACAGCTTCTATTTTGTCTGAGATGAAATCGGAGATTCCCATTCTCAAAGTCATTTCGCATGAGGAAAAATATGGGCAGAGCGCCGCCATTGCGACAGGTGTAAGATACGCCGAAGGTGAGTTAATCGCGACAATGGACGGGGATGGGCAAAATGATCCCTCCGATATTCCCAAGCTGCTATCCGTTTTAAAGAACAACGAGGAATACTCCATGGTAGCAGGTTTCAGAAAAAAGAGACAGGATTCACCGTGGAAGATCATGTCCTCGAAAATAGCGAATCTCGTCCGTGGCCTTCTGCTGAGGGACAATACGCCGGACACCGGATGCGGATTGAAAGTATTTTACAGGGCTACCTTTTTGGCGCTTCCGTTCTTCGATCACATGCACCGTTTCCTGCCCGCGCTGGTGCAGATGCAAGGTGGCAAAATCACTTCGATTGAGGTGCGTCATCGATCGAGAACGCACGGCAGTTCAAATTATGGAACATGGGATAGACTGTGGGCAGGGCTAATTGATCTAGTTGGGATCGGCTGGCTACGGCTGAGATCCAAGCAAATTTCAATCAAGGAGAGATTCGATGAAGGAAACTAGCATATTCTGGCTGTGTGTCGGTCTGACCGGACAGGCATTTTTCACGATGCGTTTTTTGGTTCAGTGGATAGTTACAGAGAAGAAACGAAAGAGCGTTATTCCGACTCTGTTTTGGTACTGCAGCATACTCGGTTCTCTCTTCCTCCTTTCCTATGCCATTTATAGACAGGATCCTGTGTTCATTCTGGGTCAGTCGTTTGGATCAATAGTGTATATTCGGAACCTCTATTTCATCTATCGGAACAATGGGGTTTAGGGACATACGGTTCTCCTGCCTGATTGTTGCATCGGTGGGAGCTGTATTTGCCTTGGAAGTTCCCTATCTGCTGATCGATGAGACGCGATATCTGACGGTGGCCTGGGAGATGTACCTGAATCGATCGTTCATGGTGCCTACGTTGAATGGACAATTTTATGCACACAAACCCCCTCTACTGTTTTGGTTGATCAACCTTGACTGGTTCGTGCTCGGCATAAACGAGAAGACACTTCGATTTATTCCAATGCTGTTCAGTTTTCTCAATCTGCGGTTGATCTACCTGATTGGGATGAGGTTGTGGGGGGATCATCGGACTGCGAAATATGCGACACTGATCCTGGCATCCACGCTTATCTACTTACTCTGGTCGCCTTTGATCATGTTCGATATTCTGCTCACTTTCTGGATCCTGCTGGGCCTACTTGGGCTCGTCTCGTGGGCCGGCAATCGGGGAAGAGCACCTTGGTTGCTCTTCGGGCTATCGATCGCCGGAGGATTACTGACAAAAGGGCCGGTAATTTTCGTCCACCTTCTTCCCCTCGGTATTCTGTACTTTCTATGGGTCCCAGATGGGGGGCCGCCTTTCGGTAAGTGGTATTTGAAAATCTCGTCGGCAGCGTTGTTGGGTATCGGAATCGCCTTTCTCTGGGCCGGGCCGGCCGCTGTGATAGGAGGAGACGAGTACGGAGAAGCTATTCTGTGGGGACAGACGGCTAATCGGGCGGTCTCTTCATTCGCTCACCAAAGACCCGTTTGGTGGTATATCCCCTTGCTGCCTATCCTGATCTTCCCTTGGATTTTAGTTCGACCACTTTGGATTGGGTCTTCTCTTCTGAATCGAGATAGAGGGAGTCGGTTTATTGCGGTTTGGATCGTGACCTCGGTTGTTCTGTTCTCCCTGATCAGTGGTAAACAGATTTACTATCTGGTTCCAACTATCCCTGGTTTCTGTCTCTTGATCGCGAGAACAATCGCATCAGGGTACACGGAGAGCGGGGGGTCCTACAGGTTGCATGATCCGGTGGGAGTAGTCTACTTGGCCATCGGTTCTACTCTGATAGCATTGGCTCTGAGCAATTTAGTCGAGGCAGTCCCTTTTCTAATAAGCACCGTTGTATTTCTGGGAACCGGATTAATTGTATTGGGAGTCGGAGTCCTGTTCTACAGGGCCAGGTCGGTAGGCGGCAGTCTGAAAGCCATCGGGGCATCCTCTACAGTCGCAGTAATTCTGTTTCTGTTCGCGGCGGGTCCAATTTTTGCCAGCCGGTATGACGGAGCTGCCGTTGCTCGGTTGTTAAAGGAAAAGCAAGAGGACGGGTACGAGATTGTGAATTATGGCAAGTATCATGGGCAATATCAGTTCCTGGGCCGGCTAGAGCGGCCACTTGTGGCGCTGGTCGACAAGGAGAGTGTTCGTGATTTTGTCAGTCCGAGCCCAAAAGTGATTCTGGTCAGCTATGAAGATCGGGAGGAGGTGATTGATGAAACCAAGGTTCTGTATATGCAGCTGTATAGAGGAAAACGATTGGTTGTCTGGAATGAGGACGGAACTCGGGAGTTTCTTGAGCGATAATCGACTCCATGTTCGAATGTGCGAAATCAACTGGAATCCTCTTGTCGTCCACTCAATCGCGCACTGAATTCGAATCGCTTCCCAAACCCTCGTGAAAGTAAGTTTCGTCCTGTTAAAAAGGCCACTCAGAGGCCCGGACATTGCTTTGTCGAGACGATCTTTCTACGTATTCCGACGATTCGACAAAGTTCGCGACAAGGCTCGCGACAATGATGCTATCGCGGAGACACGGGACTTGAAGTGCGGAATTCCAGATGGAATACGGAAAGGCCCGTCTTCTGCAGATCCGTTCACCTCAGAGCCGGACCCGGGGTTCGATTCCATTCCGTCTCTTGGGTTGGGCCGTTGTAGATTGGGTCGAACGGCTGGAGATCCTTTCGGGCGCCCTTCGACCAACCATCCCTGAGTTCGCGGTGGGCGAGAAATGACTGCATTGATTCCGGAAGCTCATGAAAGAGAGGAAGGTACCAAATAGTGACGACCGTCCTGCGATGATTGGTACTGTTTGCATGCGAGCTGTGGAGAATCCGGGAGTCGCCGATAACCACGTCGCCCGCCTCAACGCAGACATCGACTTCACCTTCGGCGTGCTGGAAGGCGGGATGACTCGGATCCGACACCTTGGCGAGTTTTTCGGCATGGGCTTCTGGCGTCTCATCATGAAGGGTGTGCCGCTGGAGGTGGCTTCCGGGTATCAAGCGCAAGCATCCGTTCTCCGGCCTGGTGTCGACGAGGTAGTACATTAAGAAGATCTGTTGGGGGAACTTCTGGTAACTGACTGGATCGTTCCAACCCCACCAATCCTGGTGCCAGAAGAGGGGCGGGCTGTTCTGTGGTTTGCTGATGACATAGCCGGTGGAAAAGACAGGCCTGTCAAATCCCAACGATTTGAGAGCGCGGATGGCCTTAGGCCATGTCACCAATTTCGCGAAGACCGGGTCTTTGTGGACGGGTATGAGACTGCCGGTGGACCTCTGGGCCTCGAAATGCTCGGCTTCTTCGCTCGCCAGGACCCGATGGACGGCTTCATCAACGCGTTGCAGCATACTTGAATCGAGGATGTTGTTGAGGACACAGAACCCGTCTTCAATGAGCTGTTTGTATTTCTTCTGGGCTTGAGTGGAGTTCATCGGGGGGATGCGATGGATCGAGCTACAATTTAGCAGAAGTAGAAATACAGGTCTCGAACCCAATACCGTCCGGGGCCTTGCGGATAGGGCTACAAAATGCCTATTCTGATCTCCACTCTGAACACTTGAAACAGGATGGCGAATTCGAACATGCAGAAAAACCTCTTCATCTTCGATCTCGAAAATGTGTTCATGAGGACAACCTACGATGAGCCCTTCGAAGTTTGGGGGCGGTATTCGGGGTCAACTGCCGCAGAACTGGTTGAGAGATTCGAGATGGATGAGCATTTCCAGCGCTATGAAAGAGGGGAATTGGACAGCTCCTCCTATTTCCAGCATTTTAACGAGCAGATGGCGCTTGATATTGAGGAAGATCGGATTGTGGAAGGGTGGAATTCGATCTTCGATGGAATTCATGAAAGCGTTCAGACCTCGATAGCCGAGATCAAGAAGCGCTCCCCTGTGGTCGCATTGAGCAATACTAATCGTGCCCACGTCGATGCTGCCTTGTCGCTCTATAGAAAGGAATTCGATCTCTTCGATAACCTCTATTTCTCGTGCGATATTGGCATGCGGAAGCCCGAAGAGCGCATTTACCGGTACGTTCTCAGGGAATGCGGTGTCGCGCCTTCTGAGGCCGTATTCTTCGATGACAGCCTGACCAACGTCGAAGCGGCGAGGGCCATCGGTATCGAGTCGGTGCATGTTGTGAATGATAGGACGGTGGCAAAGTGGGTTGAGGAGTAGGTGGGCCGGGGTAGCCGAGAAACCTGAGTCCTCCCCAGGGCGAGCCTGGGGGATCCACCGTATGAGGAGTCGTCGGGTTGGGTAGCCCGGAAACCTTAGAGACCACGGGACGAGCCCGTGGGATAATCGACTGCTCGTTGTCGACATCGAGGATGGAAGCGGCGATAGCACAATCCCCCACGCTTGTCGTGGGGTTCGGTTAGGTTTCCGTGCATCTTTTGAACGTCCAGAATCGAACGTCAAACGCTCAACATCGAAGTGAGAATGCCCGTCGGATCCACGAGAACATTCAACTTCGAATCCGCGCCCACATTGAAGTTTCACATTAGCGGGGATGTCCCGGCCAGGTAGTCCCCTCAGCCGCCCTCTTGGGGCACCTCGGACGTCTTATCATCTTCGAAGAAGAAATCGTCGTCTTCGAAGAGCATCTCATCGTCGAGAAGGTCTTCGATCGGGGGGTCGCCGTCGAAAATGTCGAATCTGCGGGTATCGCGATACGCCTGGCGGACGAAGATATAGCGATCCATGGCTGAGTTATCGATCTCCTGTATGGCGCCTCTTGCCTGGACCCGGGTGTTCAGGGTCCCTACGATGCCTCGAGGGATGCGAGAGGAACCTTTTTGAAAGTAGTTGAAAAGGTTGGTGTATTTGCCGACGAATCGATTGGGCACGTCTCTTAGAGTTGTGGGGCCCATGATGGGCAGAACGAGGTAGGGGCCCTCGCCGAATCCCCAGACGGCGAGCGTTTGTCCAAGATCCTCTTTGTGTTTCTTGACGCCCTCGTGAGAGGCGACGTCAATGAGTCCGCCGATTCCGACGGTTGTGTTGAGAAGAAAGCGGACGGTGTTGTGCAGGGCCTGTTTGCCTTTGCCCTGAAGGAGGCTGTTAACAATCGTGTTCGGTTCGCCGAGGTTGCTGAAGAAATTCGTGACGCTGTTCTGAACCGGTTTGGGGATGTTGTCATGATAGGCCTCCGCCGCGGGTTTGAGGAGGGCTATGTCCAATTTGTGGTTCAGGTTGTGGAAGGGTCGATTGAGATTTTCAAAGGGATCTCGATTAGCCTTCATCGTTGCGGTCGTGGCGCAACCGGAATGGAGGAGAGAGAGGACGGCAAACAATGCGGAAAAAATGAGTTTGGCGGAGATCCCCGGCCGTCCCCAGGCTGCCGATTCGTCCTGTGGGTGCGAGTGCAATCTTGGTGGCGGTTAGGCAGCGAAACTATCGATTGGTGGGAAGAGAAAAGTCATGTTCCCTCTTCCACCGCACGTTGCCGAATGTCGTCTACATTTTCCGCCAGCTTGTCCAACAGGGTGGCGAATCCATCCCTTTTAATGATGCTGGTAAACTCGGCCCGCTTGAGGGCAAGATCGCTGATTCCTTTGACGATGACGTTGATGATCTGCCAGTCACCCTCGAACTGACTTAGAACATAGTTGAAGCGAATGGTATCTCCGTCGTCAAGGTAGAGGTCGGTGACGAGGAGTTTTCGCCCACGTTTGAGGTCCTTTTCCGACACACGCTTGAAATATTCACCCTTAAACTTTTTGAATTTCGATGCGTAGCCTGAGACCACGTACTTGCCGAATCGATCGACGAACTCCTTGCGCTCCTCATTGCTGATCTCCCTCCAATGGCGACCGATAGTGAGCCGGGCAATGTAGGGAATGTGATGGGTTTCTCGGACAATCGGATCCAACCTGTCGTAGCGCCCTTGATAGAGAATCTCAGGGCCAACTTTCATAGCCTCGATGAGGTTCGACTGAAGCTGGCCGATGACCACATCGGGACCGTCCGTAAACTCGGCTTCGGTAGCGGGTAGCGGGATCACGGCGCTCATCAGGATGACGCCGGCGACAATCAAGATGGTATTCTTCCCTCGGTGCCCGGTTGACCTGTCAGTCCGGAGGCAATTCCTTAGATGGCAAAAGCAATCCATAAGACTACGAGATTTCAAATTGAGAATTATTCGTTCTTTTTGCTAGGAGTCTGTCGGACGAACCTGGTCCCTTGCGAAGCAATCGAACGTCTAACTCCGACTGATTCCTAGCGTTGATAGACTCGCCCTCTCCATTGTGAACGATTTCCCCGCCAGTAGCGCAAGGCGGAAGTCCAAGTCATGGCCAGAAAGAGGAGAGCCGCAAAAGGCATGGTCAGCGACCAAAGCGGCGATCGTCTGTAGAATCTCACGGTGGGGAGAAAATTGAGCGAGAGGAGAAGGAAGGAGGCCAAGGCGAGTGCCTGAACTCTGAGAGAGGGATGAAACAGGAAGGCCGGAGGAAACGCAAAAAGCATCGCCATTAAGACTGTGCAGAATGCCAGATTAAACGCCGAGTAATTCAACTGGGTGAAGGCGGTGCGGACTACCATCTCGCGAATTGGGGCAAGAGTTCGGTAGGGCCGGCCGCTTTCGACGGAGCGGCTCAACCCCATCCAGGTCGAATATCCGGCCTCTTTGACGCGTCGCGCCAGGGTGCAGTCGTCAATTAATGAAGATCGGATAGGGGAGAAGCCCCCAATAGATTCGAAGATCGCGGATTTCATCAATATGCAACCACCGGCAGCAGCAGCAACTTTGGATTTCTCCGAATTTGCCAGCCTGAAAGGATAGAGCATCTTAAAGAAATAGACAAAGGGAGGCATCAAAAGTTTCTCCCAATGACTCGCCATCGACGGCTGGGCCATAAGCGAAACGAAATCGAGATCCCCATCCAGCAGTTTTCTTCGCAAGCTCCGTAACAGATTCGGAGCGAGCCGGATGTCGGCGTCGAGTAGAAGAGTCAATTCCGTGAAAACGGAAGCGATACCCTGTTCGAGCGCCCACAGCTTTCCCGTCCAACCATCGGGAAGCGATTCTCCGCTGACAACGACGGAGCGGGACCCACCCTCGAGTCGCGCCACTCCAGCCGTATCGTCGACTGATCGATCATCCACGATTATGAGATTGAGACGTTCACCCTGTGCTCGAATTGTGGGGAGGTTTTTGCGAAGCTGCTCCGATTCGTTTCGAGCGGGAATCAACACCGTGATATCCGATAGGTCGTCGGTCTCCACACTTTCGCGGGCATCGAAATAGGGTGCCCTTCTCCATGGCTGCCACGGGAGAAGGAATATCAGAAGCCAGATCAGGGTGGAGATGAGGATGAGAATTAAGGCGATGGTCTCCATTTTCGGGTCAGCCGGAGAATTCCCATAAAGCGGGTCGGGCCTGGACTATGGTGTGATTGAGCTGTAGGACCGCGCTTGCGCGGGATATACCGAATCGGATATTCGAATTGGATCGATCCCGCTCAAGCGCGGTCCACCAATCCTCTTGGCACGAGGAAATCGAAGGGTCAGCTAACTGAAGCGGTTGTTTCCCTCCCCTTCGAGGATTCGCTTCCGTTGCCACTACTTGCCCGGCTTGGTTCCGATGCTTCCTCGTATCGAAAGGGGACTTCGGGCGCGAACGACCCCTCCGTAACCGGTCCCTTGAGAAATGTCTTGAGGGCCTTGAAAGGATGGTTGAATGCATCCTCTACGGCGGTTGCTTCGTATCCGCAGTGAGCCATGCAGTTGGCGCATTTCGGATTATTCCCGGTTCCATATCGGTCCCAATCGGTCTCTTCTATGAGGGAGCGAAAATCTGGCGCATATCCCTCGTCGACAAGGAGGTAACATGGCCTCTGCCAGCCAAAGACATTGCGGGTAGGATTTCCCCACGGCGTGCAGTGATAAGTTTGATTGCCGGCTAGAAAGTCAAGGAAGAGAGAGGAGTGGCTGAGGCGCCATTTGCGTCGGTTGCGACTCTTGAAGATGTCGCGGAAGAGCTGCTTACTTGCATTTCTTTGAATAAATACATCTTGGCGGGGAGCGTGTTCATAGCTGAAACCAGGAGATATGGTTACTCCTTCAACACCGAGGGTCATGGCGAAGTCCAGAAACTCGGCGACTTCGCCGCCGCTTTCACCCTGAAAGAGAGTACAATTGATGTTGACCCGAAATCCTCGTTCCACCGCGATTTCAATCGCCTCAATCGCCTCTTCGAAGACCCCTTCGCGGCACACGGAGGTGTCGTGTCTTTCGCGATTCCCGTCGAGGTGGATAGAGAATGTGAGATAGGGCGAGGGGGAGTAGTCATCGATTCGCTTCTTCAGAAGGATGGCATTCGTGCAAAGGTAGACGAATCGCTTCTGTGCGATAATTTTCGGGACGATCTCCGGCATCTCCTTATGAACAAGCGGTTCCCCTCCCGCAATGGATACGATGGGAGCCCCACATTCCTCGGCCGCCCGGACGCATTCCTCGACGCTCAGTCGCTTGTTCAGGATCTCATCGGGGTAGTCGATTTTGCCGCAACCGGCACAGGCCAGATTGCATCTGAAAAGAGGTTCCAGCATGAGGACCAAAGGGTATTTCTTCTGCCCTCTTATTTTTTTCCCAAGGAGGTACTTACCCACCGCGACTTGCTGCCGGAATGGTACGCTCATCGATCAATCCTTTCCAATTGGGCAGATGTCTTTTCGACATTCGTGCTTTTCAATGACGAGGGAAGCGGAAAAGTCACCCCTTCCGGTTCGGCATCCATTTCCTTGACTTCGGAGATCCCGAATGATCGCAGTTTCTCGAGGACTTCGTGGACCAGGACCTCGGGGGCCGACGCCCCCGCCGTAACGCCGACACTGGCGGCGTTGTCGAACCATGATACTTCCAGATCCTCGGCGTCCTGGACGAGGTATGACTGCAGGCCGCGGTGTTCCCCAACCTCCCGCAATCGATTCGAATTCGAGCTGTTGCGAGCGCCCACCACGATGAGAATATCTACCGCATCCGCGAGTTGTTTGACCGATTGCTGTCGGTTCTGGGTGGCGTAGCAGATATCGTCCTTCCGGGGGCCGGTGATCTTCGGGAATCGCTCTTGAAGAGCATTGATAATCTCCTTCGTATCATCGACCGAAAGGGTGGTTTGGGTGACGTAGGCCAACTCTTCTGGATTTTCCACATTCAGATCCGCGACATCTTCAACTGTTTGGACAAGATAGATGTCGCCCCCAAATTCCTTGTCATAGTGGCCCAGAGTCCCATTCACCTCCACGTGGTGGTGATGTCCGATCAGTACTACTTCGCGCGCCTCACGGGCGTGACGCGCTACTTGAAGGTGGACTTTCGTTACCAGAGGGCAGGTGGCGTCGATAATGTTGAGATTTCGGCCTCGAGCCTCGTTAACTTTCGCGGTGGCCACGCCGTGGGCGCTGAAGATCAGGTTCGCTTCGTTGGGAACGTCGTCCAGGTTATCGGTAAAGATCGCCCCACGCAATTTCAGGTCTTCGACGACTCTCTGATTGTGGACGATTTCGTGCAGGACATAGACCGGAGGTCCGTAGATGTCGAGGGCGGTCTCGACAATCTCGATTGCGCGGACAACTCCGGCGCAGAACCCTCTAGGTTGCGCTAACAGTACTTCCATATCGGATCCTTGTGTTCCGTGCGGCTTTTTGAATGCGATTAAAAGAGACGTTCTCAGCGGACCGGTGAAAGTGCCGGGTGGAAACGCATTCAGCAGGAGAAGGGTTGTGGCTCTCGCATCGGTGGTCAACGACTAAATTCCAGGTTCGAGTGGCTGGGAATCGGTCGGAATGGACCGGGCCGGCACCCCACATGGCAAACTTGAAAGTTGAGCCCCCTGATCCTTCAAAGATCCAAGTCGGACAGATTCCCAGCCACTCGAACCCGGTGATAGGACTTGACAGTGCGACTGGGTGATATTTTCTCTGGTACTCCTGACCTCATCGCGGTCTTCCGCAGACAAATGGAGTCTGTCTTCCCCATGGTGGCCAGGGAAATTACTCGAGATCTTGAGTAGATCTGTCCGGCCGGCCGAGAATGTAAGTAGGACAGATTCTCAGGCGGCGGGAGCCGGAATGTTTTGGAAGAGAGAGAGTTGGAGCGCATTCATTGCCGACAGACTACCCAACGACAATACGTAATGACAGACTCGGCGCTCAATTCCTTCGATTTTCGGGAGAGTGGTGTCACTGCTTCACAGAGGTTTTCTCGCTGGTCGGATAAGGAATTACAATCGTACCTTCTGCAGGGAGTTTCCCGGACTTTTGCTCTCACCATCCCCCAGCTCCCGGAGGAACTCTCTTTCGTGGTTTCGAATGCCTATCTGCTTTGCCGAACGGTTGACACGATCGAGGATGAACCGGCCCTGAGCGGGGAGGAGAAGCTTGAATTCTGCAGGCGTTTTGTCGCCATTGTGAAGGGTGAAGAGGATCCGTTACCTTTCGCCCGGGATCTTGCCGGCCGTCTGTCGGAGAGTACGATTCCAGAAGAGCACGAGCTGATCGAGCTCGCGCCCCGCATCATCAGTATCACGACCAATCTGAGGAAGGAGGAGAGGAGGGTTGTTGAGCAGTGCATTGAAGTGATGGCGGAAGGAATGGCGGAGTTTCAGAATGCCGAGGGAAGCTTTGGGTTGCGGGACCTAAAGGAGCTTAATCGCTATTGTTATTTTGTCGCGGGAGTCGTCGGTGAATTATTGACGCGCTTTTTTTGTATTCACTCGACGGTGATTGCCAAGAATCGGGAAGGTCTGATGCAGTTGGCGGTTTCGTTCGGCCAGGGACTGCAGATGACTAACATCCTGAAAGACATGTGGGAGGACAGCAGTCGGGCAGCGTGTTGGCTGCCCAAGGAATTCTTCGAAGATGCGGGGCTCGAGTTGAACAGCTTGGCCGCCGTTCACCAAGAGGATGAGTTTGGAGAGATTCTGGGGCAATTGATCGGAATCACGCACGCCCATTTGAAGAATGCTCTGAAATACGTGCTTTTGATTCCTAGAAGTGAGGTTGGGGTGCGGAAATTCTGTCTGTGGAATCTTGGCATGGCGGTTCTCACTCTCCGTAACATAAATCGCAACCGCGGTTTCAAAAGTGGGGAGGAAGTCAAGATCTCCCGCAATCGGGTGAGAGCGACCATCCTCGCGACCCACTTTTCGGTTCGAATGAACAGCCTTTTGAAAGTTCTTTTCCTGATTGTCGGTTTTCGCCTTCCGCGTGCGAAATCATCAGCAACCGTGCAATCATGAGTACGATTCCGGTAACAACGGATCGCTCAGTATTAGAAGCGGATAAGATAGAGGAACCGGTTCTAGGGGCGAAGAGTGGCGGCTCCTTGGCCCAAGCAGTAGAGAGGGGCAGCAAAGCGCTCCTCGATTTGCAGCACCCCGATGGTTTCTGGTGTTTCGAACTCGAGGCGGATTGCACGATTCCGGCCGAATACGTCCTGATGATGCATTTCATGGACGAAATAGATGTCGAGTTGGAAAAAAAGATCGGCGTCTACCTTCGTGAAAATCAGCAGGAGGATGGGGGCTGGCCTCTCTACCGCGGCGGAGACGCCAACCTGAGTTGCACGGTCAAGGCCTACTATGCCCTAAAGATCATCGGCGACGCCGTCGATGCGCCCCATATGGAGAGAGCGAGAGCAGCCGTCCTTTCAAGAGGAGGTGCGGCTCGCAGCAATGTTTTTACCCGCATCACCCTTGCGCTGTTTGGCCAACTCCCTTGGCGGGGTGTGCCTTTGGTTCCTGTGGAAATCATGCTCTTTCCGCGCTGGTTTCCTTTTCATCTCTCAAAGGTCTCCTATTGGTCGCGTACCGTGATGGTGCCACTCGCTGTCCTTTGCACCCTCAAGGCGCGGGCCACGAATCCGCGCCAGGTCGGAGTTCGTGAGCTGTTTGTCAAAGCCCCCGAAAAGGAGAGGGATTATTTCCCGGTTCGATCTCCCATGAACCGGGTCTTTGTCCTCCTCGACAAGATTGCCCACCTTTTGGAACCCCTCATCCCCGTCGGTCTCCGCCGCCTCTCAATGAAGAGAGCAGAGGAGTGGATCATCGAACGGCTCAATGGGGAAGGGGGACTGGGCGCAATTTTTCCGGCCATGGTAAACGCCTATGGGGCCCTCGATCGTCTCGGTTATACGCGGAACCATCCCTACTGCGCAACGGCTCGCGAAGCCTTGCGAGGGCTTCTCGTCGTCGAGGATGAGAGGGCCTACTGCCAACCCTGCGTTTCACCGGTTTGGGACACCGGATTGGCGGCGCTCGCTCTTCTCGATTGTGATGCAGAGAGTGACAGTTCGGCCTTAGGACGAGCGATGGACTGGCTGGCCGATAGACAGCTTCTCGAAGAACCCGGCGATTGGCGGGAGTACCGGCCGAATCTCCGCGGCGGCGGGTGGGCATTTCAATTCCAAAACAGCCCCTATCCTGATCTCGATGACACGGCGGTGATCGCAATCGCGATGCATATTCTCGAACCGAATCGGTATCGGATTGCGATTGAGCGAGCGTGCGAATGGATTGCCGGCATGCAGTCGAGGAACGGTGGTTTCGCCGCCTTCGACGCCGACAACGACCACTACTACCTCAATGAAATCCCATTTGCCGATCACGGCGCCCTCCTCGATCCACCGACCAGCGATGTTAGCGCGCGCTGCCTCATGTTGTTATCCCAGTGCGAATACCTAAATGAGGAGATACGTCAGGTTTTCGATCGGTGCCTCCATTACTTAATGAAAGAGCAGGAAGACGATGGGTCATGGTTCGGCCGATGGGGCACAAACTACGTCTACGGAACATGGTCTGTCCTTATTGCCTTGGAGGCGGCCGGAGTCGATCCTAAGCACCCCTCCGTTCGCAAAGCGGTCACCTGGCTGAAAAAGAAACAGAGAGAGGACGGCGGCTGGGGAGAGAGCAACGATTCCTACGACCATCCGGTCCGCCGGGGCCAAGCCTTGCGAAGCACCTCCTTCCAAACCGCTTGGGCCGTCCACGCCCTGATCGCGGCAGGTGAGGGCGATTGCGAGGCGGTCGATAAAGGTGTCGACTTCCTCCTGAATCACCAAGAGTCCGACGGCCTTTGGCACGACCCCGAATACACCGCTCCGGGTTTTCCAAGGGTCTTTTACCTGAAATATCACGGCTACGATAAATTCTTCCCGCTTTGGGCTTTGGCCCGGTATCGCAACTTCAAGGAAGAGGAACCGGGGCGATTGGGAGCAAAAAAGTAGCCTCCCAAACTCGGTTTCGATCAGACTTGAGGCGCCGGAACTCTGATTCGGGGTGAATTCCATGTGGGGTCGGACCAAAACAATGGTTTATCCATCAGTGGGTTACAGGATTCAATGACCTGAAAAGACACCTTAAACAGCTTTTTCGTCCCCGTTTCTTGCTTCTAATCCTTCGGTCCTTCAGGAGAAGCTTGGTTATCTCGGGGCACCCTACATTTTCAGGAAGAGTCGTTTTCTATGGCGAAATCAGACTTGACCCGGGCGCTCGAACTCGATCCGGAAAACGGTCACCACCTCCTTTTTGACCGCTTCTCGAGAAACGTCCGCAGCCGCCCTTGCGTCTCATCGCTCTCCAAACAGCGCACCGAGGCCTTCGCTTCCAGCTCAGCACAGGCCTCTCGATCGGAGGACCATTTGGGACCGAGGAGTTGGTTGAATTCGGAAACCGAGGTTGAGGCGCACTCACCGACCGACTGAGCGAAGTCGCCGATCGCGGTGTCGAGCTGCTCAGCGTTCTCAAACACTTCGGCTAATCCAATCTCCTGAGCACGATGGGCATTTATGGGCTCTCCGGAGAAACAGAGTGCCTTGGCTCGAGCCGAACCAACGCGCATGGGAAGACGCCGGCTGGCCCCCCAACCGGTGACGAATCCGAGTCGCCCTTCCGGTTGTCCGAAGACGGCGGTTTGATCGGCGTAGATCAGGTCGCAGGCCAACGCCAGTTCGAGCCCGCCTCCGAGGGCATATCCCTGGACGCGGGCAATGGTCGGAATGGGCAGATCTTCAAGACGGTTGAAGACTTCATGTCCTCGCCGAATCCAGTCTTCGATATTGTCGGGTCGAATGGTAGCCAAGACCTTGATATTGGCCCCGACACAGAAGTAGCGCTGGTTGGCGCTGCGTAAGGTGAGGGCTCGGATTTTTCCTACCTGCTCTTCCGCTTCCGCAATACAGTCGTCCAGTTGCTGCAAGGATTCGGGGTCCAAGTTCGGCGGTTTGCCTTCCGGGGGGCGGAGGATGATGTGTCCTGTTGAGGCTTGGGCCTGGAAGGTGATGCTTGTTGTATCCATCGGTAAACGGGCGTCAGGAGGAGTCGGCGATACTTGAGCCGAGATTTGCGGGACACAAGCACCTAAGGATAGTCTCAAGTCAGCGGGGCCCCCGCCCGTGCTGAAGTTTGCCGGATCAAACGGGTTTGAAACTGGATCTGTGTCCGTCTTTTTTTTCGCGATGAATCCCGCTGAGCGTGACCAACGGATTAAGGGAACAACGGATGGGGACCGAAGGTGTTATCCGTTGCTTTCTCAACGACGAAGAGGAAGATGAAGAGGAAGATTAGCCCGCTTTTCGAGGAGGTAGACCTACACACCCGCGAAGCTTCTCGAGGCCTTCTCGCGCGGCCTCATCCGGGCCTTGATCCCAGTAGCTTTGGTTGAAGAGCTCGAGGGAGAGCATGCCTTGGTAACCGATCGTGTTCAGGCTCGCGACGATCTGGTCCCAAGGAGCCAGTCCATCACCTGGATAGACGCGATCGGCATCGGTGATCGCGTCCCGTCCGGGTTTCTCGGGGTAATCGTTGACGTGGATGAGTCCGAGCCGTCCGGCTCCGAAATGTTCGAATCCAAAGTGGTGACCACTTCCTTTGTACATGTGGTAGACGTCGGCAAGGAGCTGGACGCCGGATCGGCCGCACTCGGCCGCGATAAAGAGGGCCTCGCCGCTTGTGCCGAGAGTTCTCGCCACTCCCCAGAATTCCAGGAGAGGAGTCACTCCGAAGTGCGCTGCCAGGTCGACCAGGGCGGCGAACCGCTCGGCTACCGGCGGAAGGTCGACTCTTCGTTCATGGATTCCGAAGGGTGGAGCTGCTAGGAAACGGCATTCGAGCACCTGCGCCATTTGCAGGCAGCGCTCGGCTTCCACGAGACCCTTGGCCCGCCGGTCGTCTTCCGGGACCGCCCATTCGGGGAAAGCGATCAGGTTGACAATTTGGATGCCCCGAGAATCTGTTCGAACTTTGATCTGGTCGAGGGTTCCGCCGTTCTCGACAAATCGATCGATCTCCTCGACCCACGGCTCGATTCCATCGTAACCGGTGTCGGCTGCAGTATCGATCGCATCCAGGATGGTGGACCCTTCGCTTCGGATTGTGCTCGTGTTGAGGCAGAATTTGAATTGGTTCATGAGGTCAGAGGTCAGAGGTCAGAGGTCAGAGGTCAGAGGTCAGAGGTCAGAGGTCAGAGGTCAGAGGTCAGAGGTCAGAGGTGGAATATGCTGAGATACTCGATTCCGGTGAGACGTTCAATTCTGTTTTCCGTCTCCTAACCGCTGAATTCTTGAACCATGAACCGTGAACTCGTGATCCCGGACTTGCCTCCTGCTCAATAAATGGCGACAAACGAGCTATGGCAGGACGACTGGAAGGCAGAGTTGCGCTGGTGACGGGGGCATCACGTGGGATTGGACGGGCGATAGCATTACGATTCGCGGAGGAGGGCGCCTCGGTTGCGGTGAATTACCGGACAAATGGGGAGATGGCCGATCAGGTATGTGACGAGATTGAGCGGGAAGGTGGAACGGCTGTGGCGATCCAGGGAGACGTTGGCGATGGAGATGCGATTCCCGAATTCGTAGCGAAGGTCAAGGAGCGCTTTCAGCGGATCGACATCCTGGTTAACAATGCTGGGATTTTCCTGCCCACCTCGTTGGCCGAACCGCATTTGGCCGACATTGAGCGGCTCATGCAGGTGAACGTACACGGCTTGATCCGCGTCTCAGGAGAGGTCATTCCAGGAATGATTGAGCGTCGCTATGGGAAGATCATCAATATAGCTTCGATCGCGGGCTTGGGAACGGCGGTGGAAGGGACCAGCGGCTACGGGGCGAGCAAGGCCGCTGTTATCTCGATCACGAAACGATCCGCCCTCGAGCTCGGGTCCCACAACATCAACGTCAACGCCATTGCCCCCGGGCTGATTCGAACGGATATGGGGATACCTGAGACGGATCCGGCGGAAATCGAAGCAAAGATGCAGGGCTTTACGAAGAATTCGGTTCTGGGAAGAATCGGCGAACCCGTTGAAATTGCCCACGCGGCATTGTTTCTGGCCTCCGAAGAGTCCGCCTTCATCACTGGGCAGGTACTAGTGGTGGATGGGGGTCGGACGAATTATTTGTCACATTCGGCGTAGGGGGCGAGCCCCAACAGATTAAGCCTGGAAATCATGTGATATTTCCAGGCTAGGAGTCTGTCGGACTTTGACGTTCGATTGCTTTGCAAGTGACTAGGTTCGTCCGACAGATTCCTAGGTGGGCAGTGGCGTCTTGATGGATGGTTGGAACGGCGCGAGGGCGGTGTCGGGTTTCGGGTGTCAGGACCGGCTGTCGATTACGCTTAAGATTGCGACATTCGATAATTGGAGAATGGATGGCGGTCATCCCTAATCGAAAACCGCAAACTAAAAGGTAATCGAAGCTCGAAAATCGATCGTGGATTACGACGTCGATTGTGATGATCGATTGTTAGTGGATAGGATAAAAGTTCCTTTCAATCGAAGATCGTAATCTCAAGCGCAATCTAATCTCGAATAGAGCAGCTCCGTTTTAATCTGGGATGATTGTTTTACCTTTTGAAAACAATCGGCTTGCGGCATTCAGCGCTCTAAAAGCGGCGTCGCCATCGCGAAAGTCGGATCGGTATCCATCCCATCCGGCGAGGTAGAAATCGACATATGCTTGAGCGATGTCCAATTTTCCGCGGGTGATCAGCTCCTCGACGATCCCGGTTCGATTTAATGACCACGCATCATAGGGATGCAATCCTAGGTGGGTCAGCAATCTCGGGCCTACCGGACCGACTCGCCAGACGATGAGCCAAACCACTCGCCAGGCATAAAGCCCAGGTCGATCAATTACCTTCATCGGGAGCTGGTCGTCCAAGAACTCTGCGTCCTTGATGAAACGTTGGGCATCGTCCGGTTGCGTGGCCGCATAGTCGTCTCGTCTGGCTGGGACATAGGGTTCTCCATACAGAGTATGCACCAGGCCGACGGGCGAGGGGCAGTAGCCGTCGAGTTTCTCGAGTTCGTTGAGGACGATCAGTTGGGGTCTTGGAAAGTGTGAAGCATTCGGCGCCCTGATGAGGAAGGACGATCTGGCGCCCTGGGCGATGCTCAGCGCCTGATCGAGGGTGCCGAGATACTTCTGGCCGTCGTCCTCTTTGTGGAAGCGAATGTGAAGATCCACGTCGCTGAATTCTGGCACGTAATCGATCATAGAATCCCACCGCTTGTAGGCCGAACCCTTCACGTAGATCCCGGAGATTGATTCTTGCGGCAGGACGCTTAGTAGGGTGTCGAGGTAGGCGGCCGCCATCTCGTGAGCCTCAGAGCGGAAGCGATCCGCAGGGTGAGCGGCGTCGAATTTGGGGAGGGTAAGCCGCTGGTGGTGGGTAACCATGGTGAATCTGAGGCATCAAAGGCGTAATGCTTCAAAGCGGGAAAGAGAAGAAAACTCGAATTCTCTCAGGACCGCGGAGCCGCAATCGAAGTGAAGAGGATAACCACGAATTCACACGAATGGACACGGAAAAAACAGGCCACGGATGCGACAGTCATCTGATTTAGTGGGTATCGTGGCTATTCAACAATATTTAAAGCGGCTTGGGTTTCCGCGCTTTCCAGGTAACCGATTCGTATTGCTTTGGCACGCAGCTGGTAGGTTCCGGGTTCGAGGCGCAGAGGCTCGGTGTAGAGTTGCCAGTGGGGATCGCTCTCACTCTCAAGAATGTAGGCGATGGAGGCGCCCTGGGTTGCGCAATGAAGTTGAATGAGGATAGGGGCCGGAACGTGCCGCCTTCCGGGGCGGGCTCGATTCCAGGGTTGTCGGCACAGATGGGGATGCAGAGAGGAGGTGCGGTTTGGGGCCTTTCGCCGTTGGGATACCACTGCCTGATCATTTCGCCTTCCGAATGCCGGCCCATGTCGCCGACTTCGCTTAGCCATGTGTCCAATGCGGTGCGCAATCGTTCGAGTTCGGTCTGATGTGCCGGATCGGCGGCAAGGTTGTCAATTTCGTGGGGGTCTGTCTCGGTGTCGTAGAGCTCTTCGACGGGTCGCGGATTCTGAAACATCAAGGACTGCGTCTGATTCAGATTTCCAGATAGATGGAGCCGCCACATTTCCTGAATAATCGGGTGACGGTTGCGATAGGGAATCCATGACAGGTAGGGCAGGTCGGGACGGTAGTTGCGGATATACTTGAAGCGGTGATCCCGAACCGCACGCACCATATCGTATGATTCGTCGTGCCGATCCCGGCTGGCGAAGACATAGTGTCGGGATGGTCGGGCCTGGTCTCCCAGAAATGCTTGGCCCTGCATATGGCTAGGTAGGTCGATCCTCGCAAGCGAGAGTAGGGTCGGACCCAGGTCCACGGTACTCACGAGATCGCCATTCACTTCGCCGGGTTCGATTCCGGGCCCGCGAACTATCAAGGGGACGTGAATGCCGGAGTCGTAGGGCCAGCGCTTGCCGCGCGGTAGCGGTCCGTGGTCGCTCCAGTTAAAGACATAGGTGTTCTCGGATAGCCCATCGTTCTCAAACTGATGCAGGAGTTCACCCAGTTCCCTGTCGCTCTCCTCGATGTGCGTATACATGCGTGCCATGGCTAGGCGAACCTCTGCGGTGTCGGGGAAATAGGGTGGTAGTTTGATGGCATCGGAATCGAAGGACGGGGTCGGGCATTTTTCCGGCCACATTCCGCTTTCGTGGGTTCGAGTGGGATTGAATACGGCGAAGAATGGTTGATTCGGGTCGGGTCGATTCCGCCAATGGGCATCCTCTCCCAATTCGTCCCAGGCCGTCAGAGGCGCCTCGAATTGGTAGTCGGTCTTGGCGTTATTGGTACAGAAGTAGCCGGCTGCGCGAAGGTATTCGCTGAAGCATTTCACGTAGTGCGGGATAACCGCGGAATAGGGCGTCGGCAGCTCCGGAGTTACTGGGTTCGTGTGCCTGGTCCGCATGTGGTGGGTGCCGATGGAGATCGCATACATGCCGGTGATGATTGCCGATCGAGCCGGGGCGCAGACTCCTGCGGTGGAAAAGCAGCGGGTCCAGCGGCATCCCTGAGCGGCTAGAATATCGAGATTGGGGGTTCGGGCCACCGAATCACCGTAACAGCCGTAAAATGGATTGGTGTCCTCGAACGGGATCCAAAGGAAGTTGGGGGGGCTGGTGGGTGGCATATCGGGTGAGTCAATAGGCCCGAGATCATAAGTTCAATCTCCAACCTCGCTCCCGAACCTTGTCTCCTGAACGACTTTCGATACCGGGATTTCGCGCCCCACAACATTTCTTGCGATTGGGGTTGATTTTCGTTCCGGAATGGGTGTAGATTCATGACTGATCGTTAACGGGGTGTCCCTCGCGTGGGGCTGAGAATTTGGCGCGAACGGCCAGGAACCCTTGGAACCTGATCCGGGTCATGCCGGCGAAGGGAAAACCGGACTTTCGAAGCCGTGAGTTTTGGCCTTCGCCGATGTGGTTCAGAATATGCCACACGATGAAGAGGAAAGCGCAGCTGAAAGTCATGCCAAACTATCCGGCCGT
This sequence comes from Candidatus Moanibacter sp., assembly GCA_965226025.1. Lineage (GTDB taxonomy): Bacteria > Verrucomicrobiota > Verrucomicrobiia > Opitutales > UBA2987 > Moanibacter. The sequence goes on from CBDDCD010000003.1 coordinate 421,981, forward strand.
TTTGGTTCTGCTTGTGATGTATTCCGCAACCGTCACCGGCGAGAACGGGACGGAAAAAGGAGAGATCGAGGAACTTCAGGAGTACATTGTCGGGGGCGTTGCGCAGGAGGTTTCGATTAACCCGCTGGCCCATCCGGTCGACTCGGTCTACGGCTGGCAGCGGGATCTTCTTTCTATCCCTCGTGGAGTTTCCCTGATCTCGCCAGAGCTGATGGAGGATCGATACATCGACAGTGTAGCGGAGATCATACCGTTCAGTCCAAGCACTCACGCACCCTCCAGCTACGGGAACAATACTACGCCGCATATCCGCGGCGATGTGGCTGAGTTCTACGTCAACGGACAGCGACGGAGCGGCAACGAATTTGGATTCGATCCCAGCTTTAACAGTGTTGAATCGATCAATGTTGTGCGAGGTCCGGGCACGGTAAGTTTCGGCCCCGGGTTCTACAGCGGTGGGTATGTAAACTACATAACTAAGAGGCCGGATCTTGAGGACCGGTCCACGAAAGTGACGATCGGTATCGGGACGTGGGTTCCCGGACACGATTCCTATGTGAACTCCTTCCTGCGTATCGATCGAAGCGTGCCTCTAAGCAAGGGGAAACTCGGTCTTCGCGTCAGTTACGAAGGCAAGGAGAACGACACTTTTTTCCACCGAAACGGAGGGAGGGAGGACTACCAGGATCTCTTTCTGGCGCTCAGGTGGAGACCGAATAGGCGACTCGATGTGTACTTCGCGGGCCAGTACATCTGGCAGGGGATTCCGGAGCTACTCGGGGTTAACCGTCCCTATAATGGTCTGATTAGAGGGAATCTCTACCTAAACGGACAGCTGACGGAGCCGCTGGAGGTCACGCCGGGCGGTTTCTCCTTCCGTACGCAGGTAAGCGGAACGACGGATTTTGATCCTCAAGACACACTTCTCTCAACAGCCGATTACAGCAATGCCAACGTGGCCAGCGCCCAGACTATCAGCCGGTTGTCGCTCGGCGGAGGCTCGACGTTGGTGAACCGTACCTTTGTCGAGCATGTGAATCGAAGGCGCCATCACGATTTCTCCTACACGGAGTATGTACGGCAGCTCACATTCGAAACCCGCAATGAGTGGGAGAAGGCATTCAATCGCGGCGAAATCGATCACGAACTCCTGGCCGGATTTGGAGTGCGCTATGCGGATACGGAAGCCTACATGAACTACTTTCACTACTATCCTTACGCCTTCGATATAACAGTCGGCCCGCCGTTTCGCGCGGAGAATACTATCGGGCTCTTTGGTCAGCCAGGTCCGGGAGGCCGACTCTTTTACGGATCGCAAGAGGGCATCCCGGAAACGACCCATTCCAAGGTGTGGCATCCGGCTGTTTTCTGGCAGCACGAAATATCGTTCAATGACCGGTTCCAGGTGCTGTACGGCCTCCGTGGAAACGCCTATAACGCTGATGTTTCGGATCCGCTCCCGCCTCAGGGCGCGGACTCCGCCTGGAGCGACGATGGAGCCTTTTACAGCGGCGACTATAACGTCAGTCTGACATACAAGGCGGAGAAAAACCTGTCGATCTACGCCACTTTCAATCGAACACACGCGATGGACGGAAGTAGCGGTGGGGGGGCGATCATGCTTACTGGTGACGGGTTGATCGAGGCAGAAGACTTCCGCAATAGAAGTGAACTTGTCGAAGGCGGTGTACGAGCGAGCCTATTGGAGAACAGCCTCTACGTTGCCGCAACGGGATTCCGGCAGGATCGGTTCCGTTCCGAACTAGGGGGCGGGAAATCCGGGATACGAGTCAGCGGGTTCGAATTCGAAGGCGTCTACCAACCGGTAGAACGGTTCTATCTCCTGACCAATCTCACCTACATGTCGGGTCACTATAACGATGCTTCGCCTTTCGTCCTCGGTGGAGCCGACTTGAACGGGCTTTTCACCACTAACATCGCTCGCCAGGCGGACCCGAATTCGATCGGGGCTGACGGCCAGGTCGTTGCCGGCGATCACACTATCTCCGGCCTCTCCCAATGGACTGTCAATTTCGGAACCTCATGGCGCTCGCAGAGGGGCTTCGGGTTTCGGTTGTGGGGCAGCGTCCGTTCGCCCCAAAACGGTAATCTCCTGGGGCAGTATACGATCCCAAGGCAGTTCGAGTTGAACGGCTCTTTGTTCCTGCGGAACCAGAAATGGGAAGCGTCCCTCAGCTTCTTGAATTTCACCGACGAGCGCAACTGGTCGCACAATGGCGACGAGTTTGGCAGCAATGTCTTTATCAGCCGCGATCTTCCGTCGCGAATGGAAGCGCATTTTCGGATTTTTCTTTAGCCGTAGGATTGGAAACCTTACGAACACTAGTTCGTAAGGTTTCAAGGCCGATCCCGGAACCTAACGATCCCATAAATAGATTTTGGGATTCATCGTGAATGAGCTGGATTGTGGAAACTCCGGACTATCTCCTCGCTTGCGTTCAGAACCCGGCGACAGCAACATGCCGGAGATGAAAGTGCTTCAAGTCTGTTGCGAAGTGCAAAGTCCGACAGATTACTAGGGCAGTGAATTACGCAATCATCTTGCGTTTGCTCGGTGTGATTCTGGCCGCTCTGTGTGTGGCGATGGCGGTGAGCCTGAGCGTAGCATTCTACTATGACGGCGATGTTGGGCGGGAGGGGGCCGCCATTCGAGGATTCGCCATGTGTATCGCAATCTCGGCTTCGCTGGCGGTTGCATTTCAGCTGATGAGCCGTGAGGGGGAGATGAAGATGCTGCGAAAGGAAGCTATGGCGGTTATCGGGTTGGGTTGGATTCTGGCCAGCTTGGTGGGAGCGCTTCCCTACTATCTTATCGTTCCGAACTGCTCCGTGGCGGACGCGATCTTCGAGTCGACCTCGGGCATCACGACGACTGGCGCATCGGTCTTCGGCGGTCTGGAGGGATTTCCTCGCAGCCTCCTATTCTGGCGCGCAATCAGTCAGTGGATCGGCGGTCTCGGTATCGTCGTATTCTTTGTCTCTCTCCTCTCCTACGTCGGAGTTGGGGCGAAGATCCTCTTCTCGAGCGAGTCTTCGACCCATTCCACGGAGTTGGATTCGCCTCGGGTGCGGACCGGCATCCTCTACATCATGTATCTCTACTTTGCCCTCTCGGCGATCTGTGCGGTGGTTTACCGGCTTTGTGGCTTGGAGTGGTTCGACGCCATTTGCCATATGTTCACCACTGTCAGCACGGCAGGTTTCAGCACCCGGACGGAGAGCATCGGCGCCTTCGACAATGCCGTATTCGAGTGGGTGGTCATTCTCTTCATGCTCCTCGGAGGCACCAGCTTCCTGGTAATGCTCCGTATTCTGCGAGGGGATTTCCGAGTGTTCTTGAGAAACAGTGAGGTAAAATTCTTCTACATCCTTGCCCTCATAGCGACCTTGCTCCTGGCGGAGATTCTTTTGGATCAGACAAGCATGTACGGGCTTCACACCATCCTCCGCAAAAGCGCATTTCAGGCGGTTTCCATTCTGACGACGACTGGATACAGCACGGCCGACTTCGACGCCTGGTCGGAGACAACCCACGCCGTTTTGCTCGGGCTCATGCTGATTGGAGGTTGCAGCGGATCGACCTCAGGCGGTCTCAAGATTCTCCGAGTGATCGTTGCCCTGCGGATCTGTTTGGTCAATATCGAGACGGCATTCCGAACGCGGCTTTTCCGTCAGATCAAGATCAGCGGCCGCACGGTAGACGCGGAAGCGAGAGTCTCGATCGCGGGCTACATCATTCTGATAACGCTACTCTGTCTCGCCAGTATGCAGATGGTGACCTATTTGGAGCCCGGATTCAGCATGAAAGGTACATTCTCCGCCTCGATCGCATGCCTCTTTAACATAGGACCCGGATTCGCGGAGGTGGGACCGGCGCAAAACTATGGCGATCTCGGCGGGCTAACCAAGTCGTTCCTCTCGCTTTTGATGATCATGGGGAGGGTGGAACTCTACCCCATTCTGGTTCTATTCGTCCCCACGCTTTGGCGGAGATTTTACTGATCAGCACTCCGGTTACGAAGCTCTTTGTGCCCATCCCGCTGAGCGGGAGCAATGCTAACAAACGGATGCCTGGCGGTGAATCGGTCTCCTCTTCATCCGCGCTATCGCCCTGTAATACAATACGTCAGAACTTGGCTTTTTTGAACACGTTTCGAACTGTAACATGTTGGTAATAAAAGTCGTGCGATAGATAAAGTTCGAGACCCGTCGTCGCTCCGCTCTGCCGAGGCACGCAAGGTTACCAGGCTGTATCGAAGTTCCTTTCCAATTCGGTCAAGAAATGTCCCGACGATTGACGTGCTTAGATCTCAGCGGAGCAAACCTCGTCTCGGCGCAAACACTCCGCCGTGACACGTCCGGCAAGCTTCAGCCTGGCCGGCCCGTTTGTAGTGGAACGCCGCCTTCGTTCCGCAGATCGAAATCTCGCTCAGGTAAGCGGAAACCTGATGAGTCATCAACGTCCTAATCGCTCCGCGGCATCGAGGAGAAGCCGGCCCCATCGGGCGGGGGAGACGATGGCGAATGATACGGGCTGTTCGGACATGATTAGGAGTTTCAATAGCTTGAAAGCGTTGTCTGTATACGCTCTAGTTACCTCGTGAAACAGATCGTGGAGAGTGAGATGAACGTGATTGGGTTTGAGGAAGGCGAAACTTTACGAACAATAGTTCGTAAGGTTTGATTTTGTGAGCGCGTTGCTTTTCCATTCCTTTTGCGATCTCTGGGACCTCCACGGTTGATTCTCAAGATCTTCGAAGATCACAAACTTACAGCAGCTCGACGTTCGGTAACAGGCAAGAAATAGCAAGTGAATACCCAATGAAACGCTTGCAGGACAAAGTCGCTATTGTCACTGGAGCGGGCACACGCGAGGTTGAGGATAGCAATCTTTACGGAACCGGCAGCGCGACCGCGATTCTCTTCGCCAGGGAGGGCGCGAAAGTGGTGTTGGCGGATATCGACCGTGGAAACGCGGAAAGAACCCGCACCAAGATCATGGAGGAAAGAGGAGATGCGGAAGTCGTCGGGACCGATGTTTCCCAGCCCTCACAATGTTGCGCTGCGGTGGAGGCGGCGATGCAACACTACGGCAGATTGGACATTCTGTTCAACAACGTTGGCACCTATGGGTCGGGCAAGGTCACGGAGATGGAGGAGGACGTCTGGGACCGGCAGATGGCGATAGGCCTAAAAGGTATGGCCTTTATGTGTAAGTATGCGATCCCCCGGATGGCCGATTCCGGCGGCGGGTCGATCATCAACATCTCGTCCATCGACGGCATTCGAGCCGGTTTTCGTCCCAACGTACCTTATGGAGCAGCCAAAGGCGGCATTATCGCGCTGACACGTCATGCCGCCGTTCACCACGGCCGCGAGAGTATTCGGGTCAACTGCATCGCTCCCGGTCATATCCATACGACGTTCGTCAGCAGTATTTCTGAAGATGAAAGAGAGCGACGTCGACGGATCGCCCCGCTTGGAGTGGAAGGAACCGCCTGGGACATCGCATGGGCTGCGGTTTACCTCGCCAGCGACGAGTCCCGATGGGTATCCGGCGTTGTTCTTCCGGTGGACGCGGGCTTATTAGCCGGCAGTCCGCTGTCAATGATTGATAATCTAGCGGACCTTTAACCCAACAAGAGACAACCCTTATGCCTTATTCCTTCATCGCGGGAAAGATGTATCGAATGCCGACCCACTTCGGGCCGATTATGGGGCCTCGTCAGCATCCGGATGGTCGCAAGTTTGAGTGCATCGACAATCCCAAGACAATTTCAATAGCAGTCTCTTTTCTGAGCAACCCCAAGCAACTGGCCGCTTTGCTGCCTGACTGTTTCGAAATCGGGGACAAGCCGATTGTGACGGTTTCGGCAAGCTACATGAAGGAAATTGAATGGCTCGCGGGAAGGGGCTACAATGTCCTCGGGGTCAATTTCCCGGCGATCTTCGAAGGCAGCCGGGACCAGGTCCGCGGACCCTTTCTCAGCGTGCTCTGGGAAAATCTCACCGATCCAATTATTACCGGGCGCGAGGAATTGGGATTTTCAAAGATCTACTGCGAACTTCCCGAACCCCGCATCACCGGAAATGAAGTCCAGTGCACGGCGGGTTGGATGGGCTTTAAATTCCTCGATATTTCTCTCACCGACCTCGCTCCCAAGTCGACCTCGCTCCCAAGTCGGAGGAAGGGGCGTCCGAAGGTGGAGAGGAATCCGTAGATGGAATGCTGCACTATAAGTACATTCCAAAAACCGGAGAATGGGGCACACCTGATGTCGCTTATCCAGTGATCACCCCTGCCGCCGGTGGCCACAGGAAAGTCATCAAGGAATTGGTGGGAAAAGGCACCATTACCTGGACCCGGGCAAGGTGGGAAGATTTGCCGACGCAGTATAATGTGGTCAACGCATTCGCCGATCTCGAGGTCCTGGAAATTCTGGGTGGCACCCTGACCCGATCGGTGGGCGGAAAGGATCTGAGCGATCAACGGATACTTCGTTAGAATCCTCGCCATTGCCGCATTCAATCGTCTATCGCACTTGGTGGTTTGAGGTAAGCAAGGCGCATCACTGGCTCGATCTAAATCTGTGCGGCCTCGCCGAGTCCGCCTACAACGTCTGTATATTCGAAGGTTGTAGACGCGGTCGCTGACCGCTCGGAAACCCGCATCAGTTCCGCTCAGCGGGATTTCTCGTCAGCGCTGGAGCATAGCGAGCGCTTCCTCAGAGGGCTCCACTCCCAAGCCGGGCCCCGTTGGGACGTGGTAGGCCCCTCTTTCGCAGGAGATATCCCCATTAATCAGGTGGCTGTTCCTATCAAATATCGAGTGTTGATATTCGTGCGCCGGGAGGGAGCGAATTGAAGCGCCGGCCTGAAGGCTGGCGGCCAGAAAGATTCCCAGTCCGATAGTGGCATGCGGTATCAGCTCGAGATTGTGAGCCTCAGCCAATTGGGCGATGCGCATGAATTCCGTGATGCCGGTATGTCCCATCTCGGGTTGCACGATGGCTGCCGCCTGACGGTCCAGCCGCAGGCGCGCATCGAAAACCGTGCGCCATTCTTCCCCGAGGGCGATGGGCACTCTAACGGAGGCGGCAATGCGAGCCTGGCCGTCGACATCTTCCGACTTGCATGGCGCCTCGACGAACCATGGCTTGTAGGGCCGAGGGATCTGATGATTGCGATCGCATCGGCCGCTGAATAAGCCCAGTGAAAGTCCATGGAAATCTTTGCTTTGTCACCAAGGCGCTCTCGCAGCCCTGCAAGTTCGTCCAACGGAGGATTGTCCGAAGCGACTCCGGCAGTTTTGAACATATTGAATCCGCGGTTCTGCCAATCCGCGGCGAATTCGGCGCGTTCCGCTAGAGTCGGGCGAGGCAATCCGGAGACGTATGCGGGTATGGAATCGCGCCGCCGGCCACCTAAAAGTTTTGCCAACGGCTTTCCGGACTGCTTGCCGCAGATATCCCAAAGCGCGATGTCGATGGCAGCGAGCGCATCCATATAGTAGCCGCTGTAGTAGCCCCGGACGCGCATGAGGTCGTAGAGTTCGTCGTGGATGACCGAGACGTCCCATGGGTCTCGACCAACCGTGAAGCCGGCGAGAAGATCGTCGATGATCGCGATGACCGCACGTGGGGCGACAATACCATAGGTCTCGCCCCAGCCGACAACACCATCACGTGTTTCGATTCGAACGAGAACGCTTCGATCGACTGTCGGATACACCGTTCCGCTTCCCTTGCGTACAAAATAGCCTCGAGCGTCAGGTTCCTCTCCCGGAAGCAGCGCGCCGAGATAGGGCGTGTCCCGTTGGATCGTCAGGACACTTGCTTCGATGTGACGGATTGGATCGATCATGCTAGGTGTCTGTCGGACTTTGACATTCGACTGCTTCGCAAGTGATAAATTTCGTCCGAAAGATTCCTAAGCATGCCCGGGACCCTTATACTCTCGACCAAAAGGAAATCCAAACGGCTCGTCAAAGGGTCGGAAGGGCACCAGGGCGGCGATTTCGTTGAGACACTTTAGGACATCGCCGGGCAACGGCCCTTTTTCAACCGATTCAACGTTGCGCTCCACCTCCTCGGAAGAGCGGGCTCCCATCAGGGTGCAGTCGATCGCCGGGTTCGAAATGACAAATCGGATGGCGCATTCGGCGACCGTCATGTCGAGTTCATCGAGAAGTGCGTATAGCTTGCGAAACTGCTCGCGGCGGGGCGGGGAGAGCCAGCGCGCGGTCTCAATTTCTTGGTCTCGACGGTGGGCCAAAGCGCCCTGTTGCAAGGGTGAACCTGCAATGACTCCCATTCCCTGTTCTACCGCCGCGGGCAGAACCTCGCGACCAGCCTCTCGCCAAAGCAGGCTGTAGTTGAAGGCCGTTAGGACGATGTCAAACTTGCCGGTTCGGATAAGGTCCGCCATCCGATATGCGGTGGTGCCGCCAATGCCGATCGCTTTGATGGTGCCGTCCCGCTTGAGATCGTTGAGTAGATCGAGGGCGGGGCCCTCAAAGTTGTGGGCGTCCGTCCACCAGTCATAATGGCCGGGACGGTCCGGTTCGTGAATGAAGAAGATATCGACTTGGTCCCGTCCCAGGATTCTCAGGCTCATGTCGACAGACTGTTCGAGCAGATCCCGGTTTTTCGGGTCGAATGGATGGGGCCGCCCTCCCAATTTAGTCGAGATTACCAGTGGCGCTTCGATGGAATCCAGGACGCGGCCGAGAACCAGTTCGCTGTTTCCGTAAGATGGAGCGGTGTCGGCGTAGTTGACTCCCAGATCCACAGCACGGTGGATGGTTTCGCGGGCTCCTTCGAAACCGGAGAAGCGGGAGCCGATAAAGAGCCCGCCCATCCCCAGCCGGCTCACCTTAAGGCCCGTTGCTCCAAATTTTCGCTGTTCCATGATTTAACAAGCATAAACAAGATCAACTCACCTACAGAGGCGTAAGTTCCAAGAACGATCGACCAGGATTTCAGTGTGTATCGCAGGAAGTGTATTCGACCGATTCCATTGCTGATTCCCGATGACTGATTCGAGCTGTACGGTCGCCGAGTCCGCAGAATTCGAACATTCAACCTTGTCCATCTCAGTCTCTGGTTTGCGCTGTTCTGTTCTCCAGTTTCTCCCTGTGACGGGCTATGGATTCCTCCTCCTTAAATTCGCCTTCAGATGATCGGACAACCGTAGCGACAGAGCGATCAAAGTCAGGGTTGGATTGGCCGCCCCGGCAGTCGGGAACACTGCAGTGCCAGCTACGTAGAGGTTATCGATTCCATGAACTTTACAATCGGCATCGACCACACCGCGTCTCGAACTGGAGTGCATTCTGAGGGTTCCCAAGTGGTGCCAGCCTCCGCTGAGGAACGAGGGCCATGCGCGATCGTCGTCCTCCAGAAGCCAGTCCGCCACCTGCACGCGGCCCAGTCCGGCACGCCCGAACTCTCTGCCCAATACTTCGTAGAATGCCCGGATCGATCGCTTATCAAGTTCCGAGAGCCGCCAGTCCAATTTAACGCGAGGCATCCCCAGTTCGTCTTTTTTCTCACTAAGGGAGATACGTGAGTCTGGATTGGGTGCCTGTTCCTGTCGGGTAATCAGCTGATATTCGCGTTGAGGAATCGGCGTAGGCTCCGGCCTCGGACGCGATCGGTGGGATCGGGATGCCTCCCGAATTCGCCTGATCTTTTCCAGGCGTTCCAGTGCGGAGGGGGCGTATTTCTGAAAGGTACTCTTGAGTTCTTTGCTCAATCGACCTGGCTGAAGCGAGGCTGTGCCGTTCAGTACTTTATGGGCCCTTTGCTCTTTGCGACTCAGGGCGAGTTCGCCCCATACCCTTGTCTGCCTCGAGGCCACCATATACATCTTCGCCGTCTGAGCTTGGGCAAGTACCAACTGAGCGCCGGGCATTTCGATGTGTTCCATGAAGTGGCGACCCACGAGATCCTGATCGTTGCCTAGGCCGGCCGGAGCCTGACGATTTGACGCCAGGAGAAGGCGCGCATTCTGAATGGCTCCGCAGGCCAGCACATAATATTGCGCCCGCACCCGTAGCTCCTTCCCTTCCAGGGTCTTCACTCGCAAACCAGTGACCGATCTCACCGATTGGTTCGCCACGAGTTCGGTCACGCTGGCATAGGTGTAAAGGTGAACATTGGGGGCCTTGATGATCTGGTCGCGGTAGACGGTTCCGAACAGCGTGGGCGGGCTCAATTGCCACATCTTCGTCCATACCACCTCCTGATCTAAAGGTAGGCGGGCAAAATCGGGATTTCGCGCTTCCCAGTATGACGCGCTATAGTTGTAGGGCCCCAATTCGAGCAGCGATTGACCCCGAGCGCAAAACCGATCAATGTCTTCTGCGTCGATCGGCCAGCCGCTGTGTGGAACCCAGTTGCGACGCTCGAAATCGATAGGGTCCAATGTCGCGCAGAATCCATTCCAGTGGCCGGTGGTCCCACCAAAGTAGCGCAATCGGGCAGCCTCCAGCGTATAATAGGGCTGACCTACGCTGTCGCCCTTGTAGAGGGCCTGCATTCGGGCCTCCCTATGATACCCGCCCCCTTCGAGAAGTACGACCTGATAGGGAGAATGAATCCACTCAAGTGCCATGCTGATGCCAGCCGCGCCGGCACCAATAATACAAATGTCTCCTCTAATCTGAGTCCCATTGTCCAGGTTTCTGGTATCCGTATGCACGTCAACTACTGCGTTCTCAGGAGTCGAGCATCGAAAAAAGCGCGCAGTGGCGAGCTTCGGTTAGGGAAAGAACCCAACCGTTGATTCGGATCGTGGACCCGCGTGCAAAGTCATTCTGAATCTGCTGCTTGAGGAGGATCTGCGATTCGCAGAGAGATTGATCTCGAAAGATGCCGCTATTTGTAGCGATCGCAGAGGAAATCGCTATCGGGTCGTCCTCTCGAGGAAACTGATCTCGATAGGATGAGCCAATGTCCCGAACGCACCGATCGCCCAGAATTCTCAGCAGACTCGGATCGGCTAGGGCGCTCGCTTGGCCTTCCTCGAAGAGCCAATCGATCCTGGTAATACACAAGGCAATACTGATGGCCGCTGTAAACCGAAGAAATTGACGTCTATTCATTTGGGGGATCCAAATTCGCCTCGCATTTCGTAGTTACATTCCCTTCTGCGGTGAATTCGAATCTACCGTCGCCCAGTCTGTCAACTTCGACCATCTCTTTTCGGGCTGCCATGTCTCACTCTTCTTGGTTCCCATCTGACATCCAAACTGACGATCGTCAATTTAGATGTCACAGCTGCCCGTTCAGCAGATCGATTAGGAAACCTATCGGTGGGGATCGAATCCCTGCAATTGACGATCGTGCAAGTATGACCACAGACCTCCGCGAAATCGGAGAGTGACAGCCGACCGTAAGATTCCTTGGTACTGTTTTATCGTCATATGAGGAGAAATGTGATATTTCGGGAACTTCCCTATTTTTGATCCTCTCTCTCTGGATAACGCACTCACGATGGATTTCTCTGCTCGAATCACTTCTTTTGTACTATTCCAAGTCCTGGTATTCTTTGCCGCGGCCGGATTTGGAAGCGACGAAGGCGCCGGATACGAGCGGATCAAGGAGCAGTCCGAAGAGCATTTCGACAAGGGGAGTTTCCAGCTGGCCCTGGAGGAGTACGAGAAGGCGAGGGAGCTTGATCTGGAGGGCGATCAGGCTCGATGGGTCGATTTTCGCATTGCGGATGCACGGTGGCGATCGTTTGCGGCCTCCCCAAGATCCGATAACACGGCCTTTTTGGAGGCCCGAAAAGCACTCGATGGATTACTCGAGGAGTTGGAGAAGGAGAAGGGCGAGCGCCCCTTACTCTGGGCCCAGATAAACGAATCGTTAGGAGACTCCTGGTGGGTATCGCGCCACAATCGAAATTGGGGTCGTGCCTGGACCTTTTACCAGCATGCGTTGGACTGGTGGGCCGCTTCGAAGAGTATCGAGGAGGCGCGGGCGAAGTATCTCGGCATCGTCTGGAAAGTTTCCTACCCACCTGATATCGGGCGGCACTATTCCTACGGGTATCACGGCAATTTTCTTCCCCTTCCCGTAGTCGAAAACGTGATCCGAATCAGTGAGGAACCGGAGGATCAGGCCCACGCTCACTATCTTATGGCGACAACCCTGCGAAGGCGAGGAGGCAACCGCCAGCAGATGCTGAGGGTAGGGGAGGAATTCGAAGAGGCGCTCAAGGCAGGCCCGGAAGCGGAGTGGTATGATGATGCCCTCTACCACTATGCGGAGTGGGCCGCCCAGTACGGGCATTCCTACTTTGACGAAAACGGAGATCTTGTTTTGAGACCAGACTACGAGGAGGCGATCGGGCTTTATGGCACGCTTCTGAGTCAGTTTCGGAAGGGTGAAACTCGCTACTACCAGGCGGCGCAGAACGCCGTCAAACGCATCTCACAACCTCAACTTTCGGTGCACGTATCGAACGTCTTTCTGCCCGGTTCGGAGGTTCGGATCCACCTAAACTGGAGAAACATCGACGATGTGGAGATCGACCTGTATCAGATCAATCTGACCGACGATGTTCGCTTTTCCAGGAAAGATCACGGTCCCTGGCAATGGCTGGAGGCGGTAAAGACGGAGAGCAGGGAATCTTGGAAGACCCTTCCCCAGGAGGCGCGGCCGGAAATGGCTCATTACCCTTTAAGCAAGGAAGTGCATCTTGAATTTGAGATTCCCACTGGGGCCTATCTCGTGGAGGCAAGGGGAGGTGGACGAAAGGCCCGGGATGTTCTCCTCGTTTCGGACGCGGCTCTGATCCTGCGTAATTCTCATCACGAGGTCTTGAGCTATTTTGCCGATTCAGCCACCGGCGCCCCTCTCGAAGAGGCGACGGTAGTTGTATGGGAGCGATTCGAATCGGGGGGGGAAATGGCGTTGGAAACGGTCGGTGCATTCGACGGACAGCGATGGATTGGCTCACTTTAGTTTCCCTTCCAGCGGAGGTGGCCGACAGTACTATGCCAGCGCCATTTCCGGTGAGCGTCAGGCCTTTGCTTTGTCGTCGGGCAGCTACGGATACGGAAGATACCACGACAAAAGCTGGCGAGCCTACGTTTATACGGACCGGCCCGCCTACCGTCCGGATGAGACGGTTCATTGGAAGGTGATAGCGCGTCAGGAGCATGAAGTGGGATATCGCGTGCCCACGGATGCCCTTATTCACTACGCTATCAATAGTCCAAGAGGGGAGGTCGTTGACGAGGGCGACCTTAGATTGAACACTTTCGGTTCCGCCTGGGGTGAGTTCGAGTTGACGGAGGAGATGGCTCTCGGCGCCTACTCGATTACCTTTACCCGGGATGAGCAACGAGACTATGTCGGGAACGCGGTCCTTTTTCGCATGGAAGAGTACAAATTGCCGGAATTTAAAGTGGCGATTAACTTGGGAGGGGAGGACGGGGTGGGTGATATATTTCGGATCGGCGACACCGTTAGTGGTTCCATTCAGGCGGACTATTATTTCGGGGGTGCGGTAGCGGACGCCGATGTCGAGCTCGTAATCTACCAGAGACCCTTTTATCACTGGTACCGACCGGAGCGAGAATTCTCGTGGTTTTACGGTGACGACCATCGAGCTCAATTCAGGTCCTATGGAGGGAGGGGGTCTGAGATCAAGCGAGAGAGTTTGAGGACCGATTCGACGGGTGCGGCGATGTTCTCCTTCGAGACCCCACAATACTCCGAGCAGGACTTCGAGTATACGGTAGAGGCGCGGGTGGTCGATACTTCGCGCCGAGAGATAGTTTCGAGCAGAAACCTTCGGGTCACACGCCAAGGCTACTATGTCTACCTCGAACCTGAACACCAGGTACTGAAACCGGGCGATCGGGCCGAAATCAATGTTCGCACAATGGATGCCAACAACCGGCCGTTATCGGTCGAGGGCCGTTTGCGTCTTACCCTCGAGCGTTGGAAAGAGGTCTGGATCGATCAACGGGGCCGCCAGATCTCCGGAGAGCAGATGGAAGAGCTGAGGAAAAAGTCCGGCCGTCGATTTTCCTTTGGGGCTATGCCGGAGGACTATCGACTCAAGAAGGAGGGATATGAAGTTGAGGAGATTGAAGTCGCTCAACTTCAGACCGGCGAGGACGGCACCGGAGTCTATCGATTCGAAGTTCCAAAGTCGGGCTACTTCAAGATCGCCTGGTTGAGCCGCGACACCAACGGCCAGCCGATTAAGACCGACACCGCGGTTTGGGCGGCGGTGGATGGCGACACCGATCTCGGGTACCGGCCTGGGGCCGTGTCCATGGTTGTCGATAAGGACACTTTTCGGGTCGGCCAGAGAGCGCCGGTCATGATTTCGACTCCGGCCTCCGGGAGCTACGTGCTCTTCAGCGTGGGAGCAAAAGAGCTCCTCTCCTACGAATTGATTCGATTCGAGGGTCGGGTCAAATTACACCACCTCGATATCGGGAAGGAACACGTCCCCAACAGTTTTCTCAATGCCGCGATGGTGGCGGAGAATCAGCTCTTCATGGACCAGGAGGAGATCATCGTTCCTCCGACGGAGAACTTCCTTAATCTCGAAATCTTGTCCCAATCGGAGGGATACCAGCCTCAGGAAGAAGGGGTCTATGAAGTTCGGGTTACGGACGACGAGGATAAACCGGTCAGCGCAGAGGTTTCCTTCGCCTTGGTCGATGAGGCGGTCTATTACATTCAATCCGAATTGGCCGGCGATATTCGCCAGTTCTTTTACGGCCATAAGCGAGCTAACGCTGTCCAGACCTCCAGCACGTTTGCCCAGAAGCCTTATTTTCGCTTTGAGCCTGAGGAGGAAAAGGAAAGGGAACTTAAGGGCAAAAACATGGGGCGTTCTCTTAAGGAAGAAGTGGTCATGGATGCCGCTCCATCGATGCGTGAGCGGGCGGGCGCTGATCGACAGGAGGCCGTTCGATTTTCCGGTCGGGCAGATTCCGAAGAGATGGAGCTTCTTTCGGTATTCGAGGGTGATGCCCAGCCTGGGGAAGGAGCAGCCGCGGAACCTTCGGTTGTGGTTCGGACGGATTTCCGCAGCACGATCGTGTGGCAGCCGGACATCGTAACCGACGAGGAGGGAAAAGCTGAGATCAGTGTAAAATTCCCGGATTCTCTTACGACCTGGCGGGCGACGGCCCGAGGAGTGGCGCTGAAAAATCGGTTTGGCGGGGGACGATCCTCGGTTCAGACCCGCTTGCCTTTGATCGCCCGGCTTCAAGGGCCCCGATTCTTTGTCGTGGGTGACAGTGTATTGGTGTCAGGGGTCTTCAACAACAATACGAATGGGCCCATGACAATTCGGATTTTACTGGATGTCGACGAAGGATTGGAGATCAAAGGGACTCTAGGAAGCAATGGGGAGTTGAGAGAGACGGAGAGCCCCGTTGTGACCGTTCCACCGAACGAGGAAGTTCGAGTCGACTGGCAGGTGTCCGTCCGGTCTCCGGGTGAAGCGACCATAAAACTGACGGGGAAGGGGAAGGACTATGCGGACGCAATGGAGAAGTCCTTCAGGGTCTACGAACATGGGATCGAAAAGTTCGTGGGCAACTCGGGTAAAGTCCGAGGAGATTCGGTCACCGTCACCCTCGACATTCCGGTGGAGCGAAAGGAAGAATCAACCAGCCTCGAGATACAGGTAACCCCGAGCGTGGCGGTGACGATGCTGGATGCGATTCCATTCCTCATCGAATTACCCCTACGGTTGCACCGAGCAGACGATGAGCCGCTTCCTGCCGGCCGCCATCGTTTCGAAGACCCTGCGCGATCTGGGACTTGATGAAGAAGACATTGCGGGGAAGGTCTTCGGGGGCATTGAAGCAGAACACACACCGAAAACCCATCCCGAGGGACGCCGGGATTTAGGCGAACTCGACGATATTGTTAGGAGCGGCCTCAAACGCCTCTACGATTTTCAACACAGGAGTGGAGCCTGGGGCTGGTGGAAGAAGGGAAGCGATGACCTCTTTATGACCGCCTATGTGGTCTGGGGCCTCACACTGGCGGAGGGTGCGGAAATCGATGTCGATGAGAAAGTTCTCCGTCGGGCACGATCGTTTTTGGAAAAGGCTTTGGTCGAGGCCGAGTTCAGCTATGACCTACAGGCTTGGATGCTGCATGCGCTGTCTTCCCGAAATTTCTCAGTTAAGGACAAGCGTCCGCAGCGGTTTGAAGCTAACGCGATTCTCAACCTGATGAAGAATCGAGCTCGCCTTAACGCCTACACGCGGGCTCTACTGGCAATCGCAGCCCAGAACTATGGCTTGGAAGAGGATGCGAAGCTCCTCATCGAGAACCTTCGCAATGGCGTGCAGATGGACCGGAAACCGGACAAATCAGTCCTGCTCGCGACTCCCAAGGAAACCAATCCAGGGGTGATTCCGACCGCTCATTGGGGTGAGGAGGGAGTATTCTGGAGATGGTCGGAAGGGGGTGTGGAAGCAACCTCTTTTGCTCTCATGGCGCTCCTCGCCACCGATCCGGATAACGACCTAATCGAACCGGTGATGAATTGGCTGGTCAAAAATCGCCGCGGAGCGCAATGGAACAATACACGAGATACCGCGATCACGGTGCTGGCTTTGAATCGATACCTGCAGACCAGCGGGGAAATGGATGCGGTACTCGAATATGAGCTTTCGGTCAACGGGGAGACAATTGCGAATACGAACGTGACATTGAGCAATGTTCTGGAGGCGGCGAGCGTCTATACGGTCGATCGCGATCTGATCCGGGATGGTGAGAATACGGTCGAGATCAAGCGAAAGAGTGGGGAAGGCCCCATCTATTTTTCGGTGAATGCATCCTACTTCAGTCTGGAGGAGCCGATAACGGCTGAGGGTAGCGAAGTTTTCGTGAAGCGTAGCTACTTTCGCATTAAGGCCGTGCCCACGCTCCTGAAGGGTTTCGTCGAAGAAAAAGTTCCCTTGGGAGATAGCGAGGGTCTGAAGAGTGGTGATCGAATCGAAGTCGTCTTGACGGTCGAAGGGAAGAACGATCTTGAGTACCTCGTCCTGGAAGATCTCAAACCGGCCGGTTTCGAAGCGGTGCAACTGCAAAGTGGTGAACCGCTCTACGCTCGCGAGTTGAGGGAAACGGAGGCCACCGTGGCCGCACCGGAGAGCGAGGAAGTGTCGGCGCTGCTTGATGGCGGATACCGATTTACCGGAAAGCAACGTTGGGTCTACCAGGAATTTCGAGACCGCCACGTGGCCTGTTTCGTCGATCGCCTTCCCGAGGGCTTCTGGGAAATCCGTTACCTCCTGCGGGCCGAAGTCCCGGGCGATTTTCATGCCCTGCCTCTGTTGGGATCCGCGATGTACGTTCCCGAAATCCGAGCCAATGGAGAGGAAACGAGAGTGCGGATCGTCGATTGAGCGCCGCTTCTCCTTGCTATGAGGCTTTCCGGACTATTCGAGTTTTGGACTCTCTCTCAACCCACCCCTGGCCCCTCCCACGGTTTGTCCTGGGTTGCCCTACAGACCATGATTGGTAGTTGGTTCCCCCGGGGGTCGATGGTGGGTTATCCGTCTCCGTCACTCTCCATTCATCATCCTCAAAATTGCCCGATAAACCTCGGCGTTGGAAAGTGCCCCGGTAAGCCCAGTATGCTTTAAGGGATCTCGCGTCTCCTCCTCAATCCCGAGTTTCGCGTTGAGCTCGCTCCCGCTGAGGTCGCGGAAACCGAGGCTCCAGCGCATGGAAGGCAAGTCGAGGATGAAGTAGTGGTAGAGATCGCGCCAGGTTCGATCCGCGCTGCGGAAGAGGTGATCGAGAAAAGAGATGTCAAACCAGGCATTGTAGGCGATAAAAATGACGTTGCTACCAGCCGCAGCGCGCCGGTGAAAGCTCTCTAATAGCTCTATCGCCTTTCGAGGTCGGACCGCACCTC
This sequence comes from Candidatus Moanibacter sp., assembly GCA_965226025.1. GTDB lineage: Bacteria > Verrucomicrobiota > Verrucomicrobiia > Opitutales > UBA2987 > Moanibacter. Next base: position 439,924 of record CBDDCD010000003.1, read on the forward strand.
GCTCTTTCCACAGCTCCACGGAGAAAGCATTGAGAGCGGCCGCGCCGGGAGAGAGCCGCTCCGGATGTTGCGGCTTTATGCGGAGAAAGAGACGATCGAGTTCCTTGCCGCCGAGATCGGTCATCACCACTCCGATGTCGATCATCTCGTGATAGCCCGGTACAAGACCGGTCGTCTCCACATCGACATGGGCCAATATCCATTCGTCCGGCGCTTGGGCTGGGTTCCGTAAAGCCGCCGCCGTCCCTTCCAACGCCTCCACAAACGCCGGAATCTCCGCCTTGCCAATCGAGCAGAGAAAGACCATGCACGTAAACAAGGATATTCGAATTAGGTGGTTCATGAATTGTCCAATAGAGTGATCTGAGACCAATGCTCTCGTTCGCTCACAGCCCAACTTTCGCAGAAAATTGGGCTGACTAGGAATCTGTGGTTCGTATCTTGGGAATCTATAATCCTCCCCGAAGGGATCGCACCTCCCGAAGGTTCAGAGCGCCCAAACCTAACAGATTCCTTAGGCTGGCTGCAGTTCGGGCTTGAGGACGCCAATGCAGCGTAGATTCCGATAGCGCTGGGCATAATCCAAACCATATCCTACAACGAACTCATCCGGGATCTGAAACCCGACCAGATCGACATCAAAGTCGACTTCCCGGCGTCCTTTTTTCTCGAGCAGGACAGCTGTCCGAAGCGAGGCGGGGTTCATATCAAGGATGTAATCGTAAACTTTGGAAATCGTGTTTCCAGTGTCCAGGATGTCATCGACGAGGAGCACGTGGCGGCCCGACAAATCGAGCGTCAGAGTGCTTGAGATCTTCGGCTCGCTGATGGGTGACGTCGCATCCTCGTAACTGGATACTCGGATGCAGTCGATCCTCACCTGCCCCGGGAGGTTGCGAACCAGATCGGCGGTGAAAAGAATCGCTCCGTTGATGATCGAGATAACGGTGATTTCCTCATCCGGTTTGTAAAGAGCGGTGATTTCTCTCGCGAGCTCCTTCACTCGTGTCTTTATTTGATCTTCCGGAATGAGCACTTTTTCGAGATGGTCGAGCATGAGCTGTGATGTCGAGGATTGGAGAGCAAGTTGATGGCTGGTTTGAGTGGTCACGGTCTTTTTGCGTTTACGCATGCACCCACAACCGCGGGATGCTTGCGGAGTTCGCTAAAATTCTTGGGAGTCACATTCCAGGTTAGAGACTGGGCAATATCACTGAAAACGGCGTAGTCGTCGTCAGTGAGAAAACCGATTCTTACCTGGGTCCGGCCTGAGTCCTCCTGAATCGATGCAGTGAGGACGGAAAGGAAATCGTTCGCTTTCTCAGTTGGCTGCAGGATCCAATCGACCCGTTCGATGAGCCGCGATGGAAATCGATCCAAACGGGAGACGGAATCGGCGCTGAGACGGTAGTCATCGTCGCGATTGAGCAGGAGACCGGTGACCAACGCAATGTTACCCGGTATGATCGCAGCTTCACACTTCTCAAAAGCATCAGCGAAAATATTGATGCTGAAGTTTGCTTTCCGCGTTGCGAGATCGACTATCGCCCATGGTCGATTGTCTCTGCGAGAGAGCTTCTTTGTTAGGGACGAGACCACACCGCAAAGGCGGAATGGAGTACGATCGGCGGTGCCGCGAAGATCGGAACTGCGGAATGTGTTTATCGGGTCGTCGAGTCCGCAGAAAATGTCCAAGGGATGGCCGGATAGGTAGAACCCCAGGAGCTCTTTCTCGTCTTTGAGGATCTCGCTTTGTGACATCTCCGACCCATTCTGTTTCGGATTGGCGGGGTCCGGCTTCTCTGTCGATGTTCTGTTCTTACTTCCACCGTCATCCTCATCGATTAGATCAAAGAAATTTTCCTGACCTTTCTCAAGATCGCGCTGGATCGCTGCCGCTTCACCGAGAATCGAGTCCAGCTCCCCAAGCAGGTGCCCTCGGTGCTCACCCACCGAGTCAAAGGCGCCTGATCGAATGAGATGTTCCATTACCCGGCGGTTGACGGAGCGATTGTCGACACGAAGCGTGAAGTCTCGAAAACTCTCGAATGCTCCTTCCGTCTCCCGTTCTTCAATGATTCTCTGGGAAGCGCTGTCGCCAACCCCTTTGATCGCCGCAAGACCGAAGCGAATAGAGCCGGGCTCTCTTCCGTTCGAAGAGGCATCGCCCTTGATGATGGGAGTAAAACTCTCTCTGGATTCATTGATGTCGGGACCCAAAACGGGCACGTTCTGGGAGGCGGATTCGTCGACAAATCGGGAGACTTTATCGCCGTTACCCAGTTCGGAAGAGAGAAGGGCGGCCATGAATTCAAGCGGATAGTTGGACTTGAGAAAGGCGGTTCGGTAGCTCAGCATGGCGTAGGCCGCGGAGTGGGACTTGGTAAATCCGTAGGTGGCGAACTTTTCCAGGACTTCAAAGATCTCAAGCGCCTTTGCCCGGTCGATGTCATTGTGCTCTTTCGCTCCTTTGACAAAATGCTCTTTCTGCGCGGCCATCACGGATTGGATCTTTTTACCCATCGCCAGGCGGAGGATGTCAGCTTCCCCCAATGTGTAGCCGGCAATAATCCGCGCCGCCTCCATAACCTGTTCCTGATATACGAGGATCCCATGGGTCTCGCTCACGAGTTCATCGAGAAGTGGATGGAGTACCTGGATGGTCGAGGGATCCTTCTTGCCCTTGACATACTTCGGAATGTCCTGCATCGGCCCAGGACGGTAGAGAGCGATGAGGGCGATGATCTCCTCAAACCTGCTCAAACCCATCTGGCAGCAAAGGGACTGCATGCCGCGTGATTCGAGTTGAAAGACTCCGGTCGTCTGCCCGCTGTTGAGGAGAGCGAAAGTCTTAGGGTCGTCCAGAGGAACCGTCTCGATATTGAAATCCGGCTTCCCTCGAATTCGGCGAATATGGTCTTCCGCGTCGGCAATCACGGTCAGGGTTTTTAGGCCGAGGAAGTCCATCTTGAGCAGGCCGAGAGCTTCGATCGGGCCTTTCGAATACTGAGTCGTTAGGTCTCCTTCCTGGAGTGTCACCGGGACGAGGTTCGTAATCGGTTCATCACCGATGATCATGCCACAGGCATGCTTGCCGGTATTCCGCACCATTCCTTCGATGACTCGCCCTTGCTCGACTATCCTCTTGGCTACCGGATTTCCGGACATCTCGGATTGGAGCTCGCGGGAACGTTTGACCGAATCATCGATCGTAACGTTAAGCTCATCGGGGATCATTCTCGCCAGTCGATCCGCCTCGGCAAAGGGGACATCGTTAACCCGGGCCAGATCCCGAATCGACATCTTGGCTCCAAACGTGCCGAAAGTTATGATATGAGCGACGCGATCTTCCCCGTACTTCTCTCTCACGAAATCGACCACTTCGTCCCGGCGCCTCATGCAGAAATCGAGGTCGAAATCCGGAGGCGAAACGCGTTCCAAGTGGAGCATGCGCTCAAATAGGAGGCCGAATCGGAGCGGATCGATGTCGGTAATCTTGATGAGATAGGAAACGAGGCAGCCGACACCCGAACCGCGACCGGGTCCCACGGGAATCTTCTCTTGTCGAGCCCAGTAGATGAAGTCCCAGACAATGAGGAAGTAGTCGAGAAAGCCGGTCCCGAGAATGATCGCCAACTCGTAATCGAGCTTACGGCATACTTTCTGGGCAAACTCCCCACCTTTCTCCGGGGAAGAAGAGGTAGTCGGATTACTCTCATAGTTCACGCCATAGCGCTCGAGCAGGCCTCGCTTGCAGAGATCGAAGAGGAGAAGACCATTCTTGCGCAGTTCGTTCCTTTGCGCTTCAGGGATTACGCAACGATCCAGGATCCCATTCTGGTCATTGAGCTCGTTCTTTTCCTCGATGTAAATGTCGAGGATTCGGTCGAAGTTATCCTTATCCGGTTCGAAGGTGATCTCGTCGGGTTTACGGAAAAGCGGATTGTGATTAACCCCAAAAGGAATCTCCAGTTCACACATATCCGCGACCGCGCGAGTGTTGGTGAGGGCCTCGGGAACCTCGCAAAAGATCTCGCCCATCTCCTCGGCGCTCTTGAGAAAGAACTCCGGACAGGGGTATCGGAGTCTCTCTTCGTCGCTCAGCCTCTTACCGGTCTGGATGCAGAGCAGCGAGTCATGAGCATTCCAGTCGTCTCGTTCAACGTAGTGAACGTCGTTGGTGCATACGACCTTGAGATCAAATTCTTTGGCCAGACGGAGTAGATCAGGGAATAGGGTCTTTGAACGGAAAGGCCGTGATCTTGTAACTCGATGAAATAGTTCTCGCGACCGAAGATATCGATAAACTTTCCAGTCGCTTCTCTGGCCTTATCATAGTCATTGTAAAGTAGAAATTGAGGGACCACGCCGTTGAGACAGCCGCTGAAGCCGATCAACCCTTCGGAGTGGGCCGCAAGTTGCTCGAGATCGACTCGTGGGCGGTGGTACATCCCCTCCGTATGCGCCTTTGAGACGAGTTTTGTAAGGTTCTGATAGCCCGTAACATTTCGGGCAATCAGCCCCTTGTGGTGAATCTGATGCTTCGGGAAATACTGAGGCTCACGCCTTTCGTCTTGGGCGAATTCTTCCCCTTCGTTCGGCTGCCTCCTCTCTCTCTTGGGGCGGTCGCTCATCGCGTGATCGTAGACAACATAGACCTCGCATCCTAGGAGTGGTTTGATTCCTGCCTCTCGGGCCTTTTGGTAGAACTCGATGGCCCCAAAGAGATTGCCGTGATCGGTTAGAGCGATGGCCGGCATGCCGAGAGCCACGGCCCGTTCAATCAGGGTGTCGATGCGACAACAGCCATCGAGCAGGCTGTGATCGGAGTGGACGTGGAGGTGGACGAATTGGCCGGCGACTGCCATGCTTCGCTTAAAGTGAATCGGTCAAGGTCGAATATTCAAGTAGGATTTATGATTTCTTATTCACAACAACACACTTGCTTGACTCGTTCGGGGTGTCCCCTATTGTCATCCGGAATTAATCGATGCCTGTAGAAGTAAAAATCCGCAAAGGCGAGCCCATGGAGCGCGCTCTTCGTCGCCTAAAAAAGAGACTGGATCGGGAGGGTGTGATCAAGGATGTTCGCGCCAAGAGATATTTTGAGAAACCGTCCGAGGTGAAGCGCCGCAAGAAGAAGATCGCAGCTTTCTCAAATATGCTGAGGCTTCGCCACGAGAATCGGTAGACCCCAGGAATCTCCTCGGGCTAGGAATCTCGTAGTGTCCCTGAGTTTCTGTATGCCAACTTGCAGATTCGCAATCCAGTGTAGCCTTGGCCGACAGATTCCTAGTCCGCCTTCCGCCGTCGATTTGCTTGGGCATGCTTTGAAGTCTCAAACGGAACATTCGACTTTTCCATGTCTTGCGATCTTGAGTTAAGTATTGAATTACTAAACAGTTATGGTAGTTAGATAGGCGCTCATCTAATCGGCGGGGGTTGTAGTTTCCCCGCGTTTCGCAACCTGAATTCGAAGCACAGTTGACCAGTTAAAGGGGGGATTGAGGGAATGAGGCCAACGATTGCGCTATCTACGTGTTGGTGTTCGCACCGGCATGTGGACGGCTTCGCGATGATCAGGGAGATGGTTGATCTCGGCTTCAGCCATGTCGAGCTAAGTCACGGCATCAGAGTCTCCTTGGTCCCTGGCATTCTGAAAGCGGTGAAGGAAGGCCTTACCAAGATCTCCTCGGTGCACAATTTCTGCCCCCTTCCGACCGGGGTGCTGTATGCGGCGCCCAATCTCTATGAGCCGACTGCCTCCGACCCGAACGAGCGCAGTTCCTGGTTGCGGCATTCACGAAGGACGATCGATTTCGCGGTTAGCGTTGGCTGTGAGCGGGTTGTTCTTCACTTGGGTAGCGTCAAGTTTCTCTGGCGAGATCCGGCTCGAAAACTCGAACGCCATCTCGGTTCGAGCGCATCTCCCAATGAGAATCTTGATAGGATGGGCGATCCGGTTATCGAGAAGGTGATATTCCAGATTCGAAAAAAGGCCGCGGCGCCGGTTAGGCGCATGAGAGCCTCGATCGATCGTCTCATGCCCTACGCCCAAGAAAAGGGCGTGAAACTCGGTGTGGAGAATCGCGAGGGTATCATCGAGTTGCCTCTCGATCAGGATCTTGCTCAGCTAATCGGGGACTATTGCGAGACGGATTCCGTTTACTACTGGCACGATTCCGGTCACGCCCAGCTCAAGGAGCGGATGGGCATCTACAGCCATGAACAGCTTCTCCTCGAAAATCGACAGCACCTAATGGGTTTCCACCTTCATGACGTCAGTGAAAAAAATCGCGACCACCAGCCCCTTGGATCCGGAACCATCGCCTTCGAGTCACTTAAGGATTTTTTTGCTCCCGATCAGGTCCTCGTCCTCGAACTGAGCCCCAGACTGGAAGTAGAGCAAGTCCTGCGGTCGTTGGATTATCTCAATGGGCTGCTCGAGGAGTGATTCCTATCCAAAGACCTCCCTTTTCAGTTCCCGCAATACCATCAGTCCCTCCCAATTGCTTCCTCTCATCTTTCTGGGCCCACTCCTTCGGCGCCTCGCGAACTGATCCGGAAACTCTGACCAAATGTCCTCGACAAACTCTCTCGAACCAAGCACCGCGCCGTCGCTGAAATATCGCACCCTGCATCGAAGGACTGCCGCAAGCGGGAGTTCCCCACCTTGTTCCAATACCTTTCGCCATTCGCCAATCGGAATGCTCCCGGATGGAGATTCTCCAGTCGCTTCCGAGGCACCCGTGCAGTAGAGTAGCTGGCGATACTCACGAGAGGCCTCTCTCCAGTTCATGGGTCTCCTATACGAGCTTCCGATTGCCTCGGCAATCCCTTCCCGCGCTTCATTATTGCCCCCAACCGCCTCCCCATATCCGCTCCAACGGTAGTCTTTTGGATCCTCGACGATCCCTGCACGCACCGGATTCAGGTCGATGTAGGCTGCCGTGACTCGCAATGCTGCCTCTCTTCCTTCGACCAGCGTACTCTTGAACCGCTCCGACCAAAGTGTCCCGTATCGTTCGTGGTTGTGGTTATACCAGATCGTGTAGCGCTGTTTCAGAGTTTTCATGAACTCCGAAACATCATGCATCCGTGCCGTGAGACGCTTTCGCCACAACCTCGCTTCCCTTCCTCCCTTGGTTAGTGCTGCCTCAAGATACCTTACCGTCATCGTTTGATACTGTGTCGGCTCCGGATAGAGCAACGCGTAGCGCCGTAAGAGTTCCCCATCCGACACTTCCTCCTCATCCTTGTCCGGGACTCTTACCAGAATGTGGAAATGGTTGCTCATCAGACAGTAAGTCAGTACCTCCACACCCGAAAAGTCGGCTACCTGCCACATCTGCTTGCGGAGTCGCTCCTTTGCTTCCGCATCGAAGAGAAACTCTCCATTGACAGTTCGCGTGATACAGTGGTAGACACCAAAACCCGATGCTACTTTGATACGCCTGTGTCTCATTCAAGTCTTTTATGGAGTTTCTAAGAATTATGGCAAGTAAAAAGGGACTGTCCCTGTATTTCAATATTCGAGGAGATTACTTTTCTTCAGTTTGGGATCCGAACGAGGGGAACAATACAACCTTGGCGAACGAGATACCAGGTCTGCTCAATGGGGGGCTCTACTTTAACGTCCACACAACCGCTTTTTCAGGGGGCGAAACAGGGGGCCAGATAGAACAGGTGATACCGGAACCTTCGAGGTATTTGCTCCTCGCGGTTGGTATTCTGGGTGTCATCGGTATGTTCTACCGACAAAGGATGAACGCGGTCCAGGAATCCTTTACGCCTTGCGGCTATTTGGTCTCTATTCCTCAAAATCGGGCAGGAATTCGTTCAGCCAGCGACGATGGGGTCCGGAGAGGGTGATTTTCTTGAGGTCCTCGAGATGTATCCAGTGAAGAGAAGGAGAGGCGTTTACGGTCCTTCTGATTCTGCATATTAGCTTGTGTTGGTAGAGTTGCTCGGTGATGCGCTCGTTGCTGATGCTGCGTTTTTTGACGGCGAAGGGAAGGTGGAGGTCCAGCTTGCCCTCGAAGACGGCGGCATTGGGAATTTCGTAGAGGTAAGCGAGGCGGGGACTGTCTCCTGAGGCTTGGTGGAGGAGGATGGAATCCTTCTGACGAATGAGGATACGATTTATGTTGCGGCGCCGTATTCGCCTGCGGCGAAATTGGGGGATTTCATCGGCCTTTCCACTTTGGCCAGCAATGCAGAATCTGAGGAGGGGGCAGTTCGGACAGTTTGGTTTGGTTCTTAGGCAGACGGTGGCGCCGAGCTCCATCATGGCTTGATTGTGTAGCCCGGGTTCGGCGGACTTGATGAGTCCGTCAGCGATAGAGGCGAGGGACTTTGCGGCGGAGGCGGAGCTTGGGAAGATCTGGGAGCAGGCCAGTACTCTGGCGAGGACGCGAATGACATTTCCGTCGAGGCAGGCTACAGGCTGCCCGAAACTGATGCTGGCGATGGCGGCCGCGGTGTAGGGGCCGATACCGGGGAGGGATCTCCATTCATCGGCGGTAGTGGGAGAATCAGGGAGAGAAACCACGGTTCGCGCCAGTTGGAGAAGGTGACGTGCGCGCTTGTAGTAGCCGAGGCCCTCCCACGCTCGGAGCACTTCATCTTCGGCGGCCTGGGCGAGGGAAGCGAAGTCGGGGAAGAGACCTAACCAGCGTTCAAAGTAGGGAATGACGGTTTGGACTTGAGTCTGCTGAAGCATGAATTCCGAAACCACCGTTTTATAGAGTGTGGGATTGTCCCGCCACGGTAGTGGGCGCCTATTCTTCATGTACCATTTCCGAAGCGCCCCGATAAAGGCGCGTCGTTGATGGACGCCAGAGAGGGGGTAGGATGTTGCGGTGACCACAGCCGGATTAGTCTTTGGTTCATTGCGCATTGAATCTGCGACAGAATTCTGCCTTAAAGATTAGCGGTGGCGAAAAAATCGAAAGAGAAGACTGAAGAGGGACCGAAGAAGCTTAGTTCCTATACTTTGGAGCTGGATGAATCGCAGATGGACAAGCTTGAGGATATCTGCGATCGGAAGAGTTTTGGTTGCTACGAAGTCGAATACGCCCGGTTTGCATTCAAGTCAAAGCAGGACCGAGTGGGCGTGGTGGGTTACGAGAGTGGAAAAGTCGTGATCCAAGGCAAGGGGACGGAGGACTTTGTACGGGATGTTGTGGAATCCGAAGTTACAGGCGAACCGAAACTCGGCTACGAGGAGTTTCATAATCCGCAATGGTTTGAGGAGCACGCGGGTTTGGATGAAGCGGGAAAGGGTGACTTGTTCGGACCCCTGGTTACGGCCTGTGTGGTGGCGGACGGGTCGATGGTGCGGACTTGGTTGGAAAAGGGAGTGCGGGACAGCAAAAGGATAACCGATCCTTCGATCCTGCGCCTTGAGAAACTGATCAAGGCGACACGGGGTGTGGTGGTAAAGACGGCCTACTGTGGGATGAGCAAGTATAACGAATTGATGGCTAAACCGAATGCGAATCTCAATCGGCTGCTGGCTTGGCTGCACGCCCGTTCTCTGGAAAATGCCTTGGAAATGAGAAAAGTCAAAAGGGGCCTGCTCGACCAATTCTCCACTGCGCCCTTGGTTGAGAATTATCTGAAGGTAAAGTCTTTCAAATTGGAAGCGCAGCCGAGGGCCGAATCCGATCCGGTAGTAGCGGCCGCTTCGATTTGTGCGCGGGCCGAATATCTTCGGCAAATGAGGAACCTCTCTACAAAATTCGGCGAGACGCTGCTGAAAGGGTCAGGGGCCAAGACCAAGGAACAGGCCGGCCGCCTTGTCGAAAAGCTGGGAGAAGCAGCCCTCGGGGAATATGCAAAATTACATTTCAAGACAGCGTCCCAGGCGATGGCGCTGAGCAGAAACTAGGTATCTGTCGAAATTGAGTTTCGGAACTTGCGGCAAAATTCAGGATTCTTGGGGGCTTCGAGAATTGAGAGATAATCAGCCACCGACAGCTTTCTTGTGATGAGCTGTTCTCAGGTCGAATTCGACATGGAGGCGGGGTCCGGTTTTAATGGGATAGTCGGGATCGATGAGGCGGGAAGGGGCGCTCTGGCGGGTCCTGTGGTGGCATCGGCGGTTTGTTTGAGCCGGGATTTTTATGGGAGTCAGCAGTGTCTCCTGGCGTCGTCCCAGGTAGACGATTCTAAAAAGCTGACGATCGGGCAGCGAGAGAATGTATTTGAGAAGCTCTGTTTGTTAAAAGCAAGTGGTTCAATTCGGATTGAGATCGGGGTGGCGTCGGTAGAGGAGATAGAGGAGGTAAATATCCTGGGTGCGACCAGATTGGCCATGGCGCGGGCCCTTGATCGACTGGCGGTGGGATCCTCTGAAATTTCCGAGTCAGAAGCGACTCCTGACGGCGGACATCTGCTCCTGGACTGCTACGACGGCAATGGGAAATCTTGCCGTGGCTTTGGGAGAAGGAAGAATCACAGAGTCCTTGTGGACGGAAAGCCCCTGCGGCCCTTCCCCTACGAGCACACTGCAATAGTCAAAGGGGACGGTAAGTCGCTCGCTATCGGGATGGCATCGATCGTGGCAAAAGTAGTGCGGGACCGAATCATGTGCGGCCTGCATGGGCTCTATCCCTGCTACTCATTTTCTCAGCACAAAGGTTATGGCACAGACCTGCACCGCAGGGCAATACGGGATAGGGGACCCTCGCGCCATCACCGCCGAAAGTTTCTGAGGAGGCTGCTGGAGCCGGAGCTGGTTTGGAGGCAGGAGAAAATTGATGATTCCTAGTGCAGCGAGGCAGGAACCAAAGAGAAGAGGATAACCACGAATGAACCTGGACCAGCGAAGCCGCAAAGAATGGACAAGATTCGAGACGAGGTTTGCTCCGCTGAATTCCGAGACTAAGTGTTGTGGACGAAGTGTGAATCTCCTGAACACTGAAACCTGACACCCGAAACCTATGATTTCGTGTCAAATTTTGATCCGGACTGGACGTTGAATTTCACCCATCCAATTCTTAGTTGCTCAGAGGCCCAGGCGTTGGAAAAACGGTTGCTGGGTGGTGACGAGGGGCGGGAGTGGGCGGCGATGAACCGCGCCGGTCGGGCACTGGGTCAGGAGGTCATGCAAGATTTTCGCGAGGTCGGCAGATTCGCTGAGTCGGCGAAGGTTTTGGTTCTGGCGGGCAAAGGGCACAACGGGGGTGACGCGATATTAGCAGCGGACGAAATTTTGAGGGAGAATGAGGGAGTCGAAGTGACTTTGGTGTTTGTTCCGGGAGACCGGAATCTGAGGCCGCTGGCCAAGCGATCGGTGGATCTGTTGCTGAGGAATTGGGGAGGGCGGGTCCGAATTTTGTCGTGGCGAGAGAAGGAGGGCGAACGATTGTCGCAGGTGCGCTGGGATGTCTGCCTTGATGGGATTCTGGGAATGCAATTTCGGCCGCCGCTGGGCGAGCCGGTTGAGCAGTGTGTAAAGTGGGTGAATGATTGTTGCGATATTCGAATGCGTGCGGCGGTCGACCTACCCACCGGGGTTGGGGATGAGTCCTCGAGGGTCCGTTTCCAGGCCGATTTCACCTATGCCACGGGCATCGTGAAGGGGCCGCTTATCGAGCCGGAGAACGGAGAGAGCGTGGGACGGATCCGGTATCTGGATATCGGATTCTTTGAAGAGGATAGTGAGGCTAATCGGACGAATCGAGTGCTTCTGTCTTCGGCTGTTCAGCCGCTCAGCGATTTGCGCCCGTCCGGAAGCGACAAACGTTCGTACGGCCATCTCTTTCTTGTTGGTGGTTCGCGAATGATGCCCGGGGCGATCCAGATGGCGGTCAGAGCGGCAGTAAAGAGTGGAGTTGGATTGGTAACAGCGTTTGTTCCAGAGTCCGTCGTTGCTCAGTTTGCGGTCGCTAATCCGGAAGCGATGTGGGTGCCGATGCCGGAGACGAGGGAGGGTGGCCTCGGAATGGATGGGTTCGGGAGGATCAAGTTGAAAATTGAAAGCTCATCGGCACTGGTGGTAGGTCCGGGGATGGGGCGGGGGGAGGAGACTCGGGAACTGATCGCCCGCACCGTGTCGGAGACAGCAGTCAGGATGGCGATCGATGCGGACGGCTTGCAGAGCGAGGTTATTGCGAGTCTAGGGGGGCGGCCGGAGGGAGCAGGAGAGGTAGTTCTGACCCCACATTTGGGTGAATTTCGACGTATAGCGAAAGGGGAAGCGGAAACGGCGATGGGAGGAGATCTACGGCGGTTCTCATCCCGGTACAAGGTAACTACCATTTTGAAGGGTCGGGTGACGAGAATCAGCGATGGGGAGCAGATTATTCACAATTTCTTTGGCGGACCTCTCCTGGCGAGGGGAGGAAGCGGCGACATTCTGGTTGGGCTGGTCGGGAGCATGCTGGCCCGCCCCGGGGCGGATGGGGTGACTGCTGCCTGCCGGGCGGTGGCGCTGCATGGTTTGGCAGGCGATCGACTGGCCCAACATAGGGGAGCGGAGGCGGTCAGGACCACCGATTTGCTTGAGTTCCTTCCGGAGGCAATCCGTGAAAGCTGAGGTTGAAGGTCTAGAGCAGCGAAGGCGCAACCAAAACACATCGGTATCGATCAGCCCAATCGGGTCGCGCTGAGCGGGACACTAGCACGACTTTGAATACCAACATGTTACACTCCGAGAAGTGTTCAAGAAACTAAATTCTGATGGATAGTAGTAAGAGGCGGGCGCTCCTGATTCTCAACGGGCTGCCCAATATCGGCCCGATCTCACTCAATCGTCTCATGGAGGAATTCGATAACGATCCTCTGGAGGTCCTCAGGGCTAGCAAATCGGATCTGATGCGCGTTTACGGAGTGGGGAAGGTGATGGCGGAAACGGTGAGTGAATGGAAAAGCAACTTCAATCTGGAGCGGGAAGAAGCACACTTGAATCGAGAAGGGATGACATTCATGACTTACCTCGATGATGGGTACCCAGGAATATTGAGGGAGATTCACGATCCTCCGATCGGGCTCTACAAGCTCGGTAAGTATGCAATCTCGGATCCCTGCGTGGCTCTGGTGGGAACCCGGAGACCGACGCACTACGGAAGGGCGGTGGCTCGCGGCCTGGCCACCGATTTGACGCGATTGGGTTTCTGTGTGGTGAGCGGATTGGCTCGTGGGGTTGATACTGAGGCTCACCGCGGGGCCCTTTCGAACGGTGGCAAAACGGTGGCCGTGATGGGTTGTGGACTTGATATCATCTACCCGCCCGAGAACTTGTCGCTGTATCGGGAGATCGGTGAAAGCGGTGCCGTTATCAGTGAGTTTCCATTCGGCCGGCGGGCGGACCGGCAGACCTTTCCCATGCGCAATCGTGTTATCGCGGGGCTGTGTGCGGCGGTGGTTGTGGTTGAGAGCGACGTCCACGGAGGCAGCATGATAACGGCACGTTTTGCGGGGGAACAGGGGAGGCAGGTGTTTGCGGTCCCAGGCCGAATCGACCAGGCGGCCAGTCGTGGCTGTAATCAGCTGATTCGCGACGGCGCGGTGATGCTGACATCGATTGACGATTTGCTCGATGAGTTGCGCTACCTCGGAATCTTTAAAGAGGGGGTTGGCGTCGAAGCGGGGAGCAGCGAAGTCGGGAGCACTCTGGGGAAGACGCTGAGCGATGCCGAGGAGAGAATTCTCGCCTGTTTTGAAGGCGGCGAGATTCTCCATCCCGAGAGTGTGACGGAGCGGTCAGATTTGAGTCCGCCGCGAGTTCACTCGAGCCTGATGCTTCTGGAGTTGAAGCGGTTGGTGGCGAAGAGGGCGGATGGGTGTTATGAAAGAATTAACTGACTGTGCGAGGAAGGATGACCGGGGATTCGAGGAGGCTGCGGATGGGGAGGGGAGGGAAAGTTGCGCGTTACGGGTTGTGGGTGGATGAGGCGCAGCGGATGACAGGACCGCAACGGATAGGGAGAGAAAGTCGTTCCTGTCTTGAGTCTTTGTCGAAAGCCTCGTCGTAAGCTTTGTTTTGGCGCGGAAGACTGATGCCGATCGGGGGACAAAGATTAAGACAAAGAGCCAGGACAAAGGCTCCGGTTGTCAGGTTCTTAGCCTGGGGGCCAGGTTAGCTGGCGTCCGCCGAGGAGGTGGATGTGGAGATGGGGGACGCTTTCACCACCGTGGGGGCCGTTGTTGATGACGACGCGGTAGCCGGAGGAGAGGCTATTTTTCTCCGCCAATCTCGCGGCGATGAGGAGGAGATGGCCGAGGACTTGCTGGTCGCCGGCGTCGGCCTCACCGACTCGCGGGATTACTTTTTTCGGAATCACGAGGATGTGGATTGGCGCCTGTGGATTGAGGTCGTGAATGGCGATACAGAGGTCGTCTTCATGTTCAATCTTCGCCGGAATTTCCCGATTGATGATTCGTTCAAAGATTGTTTTCTCCATCATTTCACACGGCTTCTTTTTTGAAACAATGGAATTTTCTCCATCATCATACGTGTACGATATGGAGTTTCGTTTTTCGGGCGGAGGAAGAGGCGGCGAGTTCGTCGATGTAGTGGATTGCGTCGACGTAGCGATGAGCGATTCGACGAGTCCAGTACCTTCCCCTCGGACAGAGGCTTGATTTGAGACCTGCTACGAGAAGCACGGCGTGGCGATATCCGGCAAGCTCTCTCAGCCTGTCGAGCAACTGCTTACGGACCCAGAGCGGATCGTAGGGTTGCTTTCCAAGGTCGAGAAAGCAGAAGGCGCTGGAAGTTGCGTTAAGGAGAGGGGACCGGAGAAGCTTGGGAACGGTTTGGGAGAAATTCTGGATTGATGACCTGCTTGAGAGGGAGCCGGTGAGAAAAAATTCGACGGCGGATTTGATCTGTCGTGTGAGAAAAGGATCGTTCCCTATGGCGGGACCGAAGAGGGAGTGGAGGCAGTGAAGCTTAGCGAGTTCGTTTGAGTCATTCATTCGGTTGTCCGGATCTGGAGGGGGTCGTCTCCTCGTTAAAATCCCGGTAGGCGCTGGCAAAGCGGATGTATGCTACTTTGTCGATCGACCTCAGTTTCGCCATGGTCCGCTCTCCGATCGCTTTGCTCGGTATTTCCAGATCAAATTCGCTTTCCAGTTCGATCACAACGTCCGATATCAGCATGTCAATCTGTTCGAGGTCGACCGGTCTCTTTTCGCAAGCTCGCCGGATGCCCTGCATCATTTTGCTCCGATCAAAGTCCTCCCTGCGGCCGTCGGCTTTTATTACGACCATATCATCGCGTAGGACCTCCTCGATGGTGGTAAATCGGTAGTCACAGGAAGAGCATTCGCGGCGGCGTCTGATGGATAGCCCGTTTCGTCCGATTCTCGAGTCGATGACCCGGGTATCACGAGTCGAACATCTGGGACAAAACATCGACTTTATTGGTTGAGGAAATTCTGGAGAATCCGGATCCCCTGATCGGTGGCGAGAGACTCGGGATGGAATTGGACGCCCCAGATGGGCAAGTCTCTGTGTTTTACCGCCATAATCTCGTCCTCGGAGGTATCGGCGATCACTTGGAGAGAATTGGGAACCGAAGTTGGATCGAGGACGAGGGAATGATAGCGGGCAGCGGGAAAGGGGGAATCCATCCCTTCAAAAATCCCGTCGCCCTGATGGCGTATGAGAGACGTCTTGCCGTGCATGAGTTTCTTTGATTGCACGATACGGCCGCCGAAATACTGACCGATACACTGGTGACCGAGACAGACTCCGAGAATGGGAGTTTTGCTTGAGAAGGCTTCGATCAACTCGAGGCTGACACCGGCGAAATCGGGAGTCTTTGGACCTGGGGAAATCAGAATGCGGTCCGGATTCAAAGCGACTGCCTGCTGGACCGTAATTTCGTCGTTGCGGAAGACATTTTGCTCCACGCCGAGTTGACCGAAATATTGGACCAGGTTGTAGGTGAAGGAATCGAAGTTATCGATCACCAGAAGCATGCAGCCGGAGAATGGTTCTTCGATGTCGGGGAGTCAAGGGCGCGGCGAGTGGCGGGATGCGGGATGCGTGATGCGAGATAGGGTGGGGCGCGGCGGCATTCAGAAGAATCGAACTTGCTAGGTTGTTGAGCGGCCCAGTAGTTATGGATGGGTGTCTAGGTTTTTCGAGATTGAGTCGGAGAGGGGTGGTTTGGCGGCGCGGGCGGGCCGGCTGCGGACGGGGCACGGGGTGGTGGAGACGCCTGTATTCATGCCGGTTGGTACTCAAGGGAGTGTGAAAGCGCTGACTCCGGCCCATCTTGAAGAGATCGGTGTGCCGATAATATTGGGCAACACTTATCATCTCAATCTGCGACCGGGATCTGAGACGATACGAAAGCTTGGCGGTCTACATCGATTCATGGGATGGGAGGGTCCGATCCTGACGGACAGCGGAGGGTATCAGGTATTTAGCCTTTCTCGATTGCGGAAGATAAATGAGAAGGGCATCTCATTTCGATCCCATATTGACGGAGATCCGGTTTTCCTGGGACCGGCTGAAGTGATGAAAATTCAGCAAAACCTGAGATCGGACATCGCGATGGTCCTCGATGAGTGCACTCCCAATCGAAGCGAACGGGATACCTGCGCCAGGGCTGTGGAACGGACATTGCGCTGGGCGGTCGAGTGTCTTTCCTTAGCAGAGGAATCAAGTTTTCGAGGGGAGGGGGGCCAGGTCTTCGGAATCGTTCAGGGTTCTGTCTTCCAGGACTTGAGAATCGAGTGTGCCGAGGCGCTGGCATCGTTCGACTTTGATGGCTTTGCGATCGGTGGAGTGAGTGTCGGCGAAACGGAAGCGGAAATGCTCGAACAGGTGAGGTGGGTTCAGCCGCATCTTCCGGAGGAGAGTCCGCTTTATCTGATGGGGGTAGGCACGCCTCCACAATTGCTCAAGATGGTTGCTCTTGGGGTGGACATGTTCGATTGCGTGATGCCGACGAGAGCGGCTCGCCACGGAACCGCCTTCACACCTACAGGTCCGATAAATATCTCAAACAGCCGATACCGGGAGGATGAGAGGCCCTTAGTAGATGAGCTCGATAATTACACCTGCCGAAGTTTCTCGCGCAGCTACCTGCGACATCTCGTCATGGCCAAAGAATTGTTGGCGCACACACTTTTGACCATTCATAATCTTCATTTCAATATGGATTTGATGCGGCAAGTCCGAGAGCACATTGTTCAAGGCGACTTCGAAAAGTGGCACGAGAAGTGGATTGCGAAATACGAAGAAGGAGGGGAGGAGGGAGTGAACCCCGGCAAGCCGGGACTTCGCTCCGCTCAGCAGTGAACCCCGGCAAGCCGGGACTTCGCTCCGCTCAGCAGTGGAGAGTAGACGAGTTGCGGGTTGTGAGTGGGGAAGGTGAGGGATTCGGGTGTCGAGTTTCGGGTGTCAGGTCAAGCCTAGTCGTAGATTTCGTCGCACCAATCTCTGACCACGACCGGACAAGCTTGGCCGGCGTCACGAGCGATTGGCCACTGTTCACTACTCACTTTCTTATCCGAGATTGCTATTAATGGGAATATAGCTTAGGCCGAGTGTCACCTTTTTAGGAGGCAATGGATCAGTTGAGGCAACTACGATGCGAGCGCTGATAACGGGAGGTGCGGGCTTTCTGGGAAGCCATCTTTGCGAGCGTCTCCTGCGAGACGGGCACGATGTGATATGCCTCGACAACCTCTTTACGGGATCGAAGAGCAATGTCAGCCATCTGATGAAGAACCCGAAATTCGAGTTCTTGCGCCACGACGTAATTGATCCGTTCAAGGTCGAAGTGGAGCGGATTTACAACCTTGCCTGTCCGGCTTCTCCACCCCACTACCAGTTCAACCCAATCAAGACGGTCAAAACCTCGGTGATGGGTACGATCAATTGCCTGGGACTGGCGAAGAGGGTGAAGGCGCGCATGCTGCAGGCCTCAACCTCGGAGGTTTACGGCGATCCCACGGAGCATCCCCAGACCGAGAGCTACCGAGGCAATGTCAATCCGATCGGATTGCGTGCCTGTTACGATGAGGGCAAGCGGTGTGCTGAAACCCTGTGCTTTGACTATCATCGAGAGAACGGGGTCGATATTCGAGTGGTCCGAATCTTCAATACCTACGGACCTCGCATGGATCCGAGTGACGGGAGGGTAGTGTCAAACTTCATCGTCCAGGCCTTGCGGGGAGATCCAATAACGATCTACGGCGATGGCTCTCAGACCCGCTCCTTTTGTTACGTTGACGATCTCATCGAAGGAATCGTGCGAATGATGGACCAGGATGAGCTCATGGGGCCGGTGAATCTGGGAAATCCGGTGGAGTTTACGATGTGCGAGTTGGGCGAGCGAGTGATCCAATTGACCGGCAGTTCCTCCAAGGTTGTATACGAGCCGTTGCCTGAGGATGATCCTCGGCAGCGCCGGCCTGATATTTCGCTGGCGGGAGAGTCCTTGAAGTGGATTCCGAAAGTCGAACTGGATTCCGGTCTTCGAAAAACAATCGCCTATTTTGAAGAGGACATTTCTTTGGATTGACGCCGTCGTCTCAATCGGAATATCCGAATTCTTAAGCACCGAGTAACCTCCATCATTTCGAACGGCTTGTTAGGTTCTAGATGATTTCGAAAGTATTCAAAGCGCTTGCCGGAAGGCACTACCGGAAGTACCTGAAAAAGGTGCAGCCGGTGGTTGGCGAGATCAACCGGCACGAGGGGGAGTATCAACGCCTGTCCGAGGAGGAGCTGAAGGGGAAGACGGAAGAATTCAAGCGACGGTTCAAGGATGGGGAGAGCCTTGAAGACCTGCTACCGGAAGCGTTTGCGGCGGTGAAAAATACAGCCCGACGATTGGTTGGGCAGGCGGTGACGGTATGCGATCATGAGATGCAGTGGGACATGGTTCATTTCGATGTCCAGCTGATCGGAGGTATCGCCCTGCATGATAAGCATATCGCGGAGATGGCTACGGGAGAGGGAAAGACTCTGGCCGCGACTCTTCCTCTCTACCTGAACGCTTTGACGGGGCAGAACTGCCAGCTCGTGACGGTTAATGACTACCTCGCCAGGAGGGACTCGGAGTGGATGGGATTCATTTTCAAGTTTTTAGGGCTGACCGTGGGTTGCATCCAGAATTCGATGGATCCGGCCACCCGGCGGGAGATCTACGGTCGTGACATCACCTATGGGACGGCAAGTGAATTCGGCTTCGATTTTCTTCGCGACAATGGGATGGCGACACGCAAAGAGGATCAGGTTCAGCGGGACCACTACTTCTGTATCATTGACGAAGTGGATTCCATTTTGGTCGATGAGGCCCGCACTCCCCTCATTATCTCGGGTCCTGTCCAGGTCGATCGGGAGATGCCCTTCCAGGAGTTGAAGCCGATCATCTCGAGATTGGTCCGCCAGCAATCTTCGCTTTGCAACCGTTTGGTTTCGGAGGCGAAGAAGGAGATAAGCGACGAGGAATCCGACCAGTTCGACGTCTACAGCAAATTGCTTCAGGTGAAGCTCGGAATGCCCAAGAACAAGCAGTTCCTGCGCACCATGGAAGACGGGGGCGTGCGGAAGCCGTTTGACAAATACGAGCTGGAAATGGGGAGCGACTTTAACAAGGAACAGTTTTTCGCATTAAAGGAAGAGCTCTTTTTCCTCATTGATGAAAAGGGTCATCAGGCCGATTTGACGGAGAAGGGAAGACATTTACTGCGACCGGATGACGACGATGCGTTCGTTCTGCCGGATCTACCGTCGATTTATTCGGAGATCGACGGCGGAGTTGAGCTGACGCAGGAGGAGAAGGACCGAAAAAAGGCGGATGCGCAGGAGAGATTCGAGAAGCTAAGCGAGGACATTCACGGCATCAGTCAGCTTCTTCGAGCCTATTCCCTCTACGAGCGAGATGTAGA
Source organism: Candidatus Moanibacter sp. (assembly GCA_965226025.1). Classification (GTDB taxonomy): domain Bacteria; phylum Verrucomicrobiota; class Verrucomicrobiia; order Opitutales; family UBA2987; genus Moanibacter. Next base: position 459,790 of record CBDDCD010000003.1, read on the forward strand.
GTACATCGTGAAAGAGGGAAAGGTGATGATCATCGACGAGAACACCGGACGAGTCATGCCGGGCCGTCGGTGGAGCGATGGACTGCATCAGGCTGTGGAAGCAAAAGAGGGGGTCGTGATCGAGAAGGAATCGAAGACCTATGCCACGATCACGATTCAGAACTATTTCCGCATGTATGACAAACTGGCGGGGATGACGGGGACGGCGGAGACGGAGGCCAATGAGTTCCGGGACATTTACAAATTGGATGTGATGGTGATCCCGACGAATCAGCCGATGATCCGCGATGATCAGGATGACCTCATCTACAAGACGCGCCGGGACAAGTACAACGCGGTGATCAATGAGATCAAGGAGGCCAACGGGCAGGGGCAGCCGGTGTTGGTGGGGACGGTATCGGTGGAAGCTTCGGAAGTACTCTCCCGCATGTTAAAGCGGAACAATATCACCCATAAGGTCCTCAACGCTAAGTTTCACGCTCAGGAAGCGGAAATCGTCGCCCGGGCCGGAGAGAGGGGCGGAGTGACGATAGCAACAAATATGGCCGGGCGTGGGACAGACATCAAATTGAGCGAAGGAATTCCGGATTTAGGTGGCCTCTATGTAATCGGTACGGAGCGCCACACGGCACGCCGCATAGACCGGCAGCTCCGTGGGCGAAGCGGCCGCCAAGGGGATAACGGATTGTCACGCTTTTTCATCTCTCTGGAGGACGATCTGTTGAGGCTCTTTGGAAATGCCGGAGCGATGGGCAAACTGCTGGAGAAGTCGGTCGGCGAAGGGGAGGTACCGCTACCGAGCTGGGTGATCGAAAATGCGCAGAAAAGGGTCGAGGAACAGAACTATTCGATTCGAAAAAGGCTGCTCCAGTATGACGACGTTCTGAATCAGCAGCGTGAGGTCGTCTACAGCATCCGCAATGACACGATTCAGTCTGACTCGCCGAAGGACATCATCCTCGAATTGGTCGAGGAGGAACTCGATTTTCGGATGGATGAGAGCGGGATTTTTGACGAGAAAACGGTGTCCAACGCGACCCTGGAGATATTCCAGCATTGGGTAAACACCCACTTCCCGGTGGTTCTAAAAATCGAAGAACTCGAAGAGAAGGATCCCGACGAGATCAAGGCGCATGCGGTAGACCGAATCAAGGCAGCCTACGCGACCAAGGAATCGGTCGAAGACCCAGAAGCGCTGCACGCTCTGGAGCGCTACGTGGTAATCCACAGTGTAGACAAGCATTGGCAAGACCATCTCACGGAAATGGAGGATCTGCGGCAGAGCGTGGGTCTGCGTGGCTACGGCCAGAAGGATCCGCTGAGTGAGTATAAGAGCGAGGCATTCGTCTACTTCGAGCAAATGATGAACAACATTCGTTCGGAAATCTGCATGAGTCTATTTCGCTCTACGACAAACATAAAGGCCTTCGACAACATGCTGGCCATGCTCTCACGAACGGCGCGCAGTCAAGGGCCCGACTCGGTCGATGGCTCGGGATTGCCCCAGGCAGCGGGTAGCGGTGGTGCGTCAAGAGCAGTGGAATTGCCGAAGGTGACGATCCGCAGAGAGGGACCGAAGGTGGGGAGAAACGACCCCTGCACCTGCGGTAGCGGGAAGAAATACAAGAAGTGCTGTGGGAGGCGCAGTTGAGAGGGAGGGGGGGATTGGAGTGTTGGAGAGATGGGTATTTGGGTGATTGAATCGGATTGGGTCGTCGTCCAATTTGTGGGGATGTGGGCGGTTCGGTAGCCACGAGATTGGAGGGGCGAGGGCTCGTGATCGAAGTGAGAAGGAACGCTCGTGTGATTTTTTTCGACTTTCATTTAGGAAACTGAATGTCGAGTTACCAAATCACGAGGTTAAGACCGAGATCGCGATTTCGTCGTTCCGATGAGGGCGTTGAACCCGTTATCGGGGCTAAAACACTGCCACCTTTCGTGCAAAATTGGGTTCTTCCGGTTTTGGTCTTCGCCCTGACTGTCTTCTTCACGGTGGCAGCCTTTCCTCCAATGAATCTCCCTGAGGCTGCTTACGTTTTCGCGGTTCCCTTTATCGTGTGGAGCTTCTATCGGCCGAGCTATCGGAGATATGCAGGGACCGCAGGGCTGGCCGGATTCGTTACCTGGCTGATCCTGATTTGGTGGTTACGGCACGTGACCTATCTTGGGACGGTTGTTCTGGCCGGTTTTTTGAGCCTGTTTTTCGTGGTCTGGGCTCTTGGGCTAAGGTATATTCTGCCTGGAACGGAAGAGCGAAGTTTAGCAGTGAGGCTTCCTGCGCTCATGGGCCTGGCCGGTTTCTGGGTCCTCCTCGAGGTGATGCGGGGATTTCTGCTGACTGGATTCCCATGGCTTCCGCTGGCCACCAGTCAGTGGGATCGTGGATCGGTACTTCAGATTGCAGCCTACACTGGATATACGGGAGTGTCGTTTGTTGTGATTTTCTTCAATCTCGGGTTGGGAGTCTACTTGAGGAGGATTTTGATCAGGCGTCGGGTCGAGGAGTGGTATGAGCGAATCTGTCCGGAATTTTATGTCGCGCTGTTAGTGCTGGTGGGGGCGGCCAGTGGATTGATCTGGTCGGAGGTTTTCAACCAGCAGCAGGAGCGCCTCTTCAGCGCCGCCATCGTGCAGCCGTATATCGAGCAACCGGAGAAATGGGATCCAGAAAAAACGACAGAGATCTTCAAGACCCTGGAGAAGCAGACGCTCTTCGCCAGCGGATTGGGAGGTGAGGTGATATTTTGGCCGGAGTCGGTCACGCCTCTTCCGGTCAAAGGAAATGACGCGGCGAGAGAATGGACGGAGGAAATTGTGCGACGGATAGACAAGCCGATCGTGATGGGCAACATGGCGAAAGTGGAGAACCTTTGGTACAATATTGTATGTGCGGTGACTCCTGATAAGGGGCTGGTGGAGCCGTACTATTCGAAGCGAAAGCTGGTGCCATTCGGAGAATATGTGCCCCTCGCGAATTTGCTCTCCTTCATCGAGAAATTTGTCCCGATTGCGGGCTCCTTTGGGAGGGGAAAAGAGGCGGTCGTTATCCCACTGAAAATCGGTAATTCCATCTACCGTGTGGGAGCGTTGGTTTGCTACGAGGATATTTTTCCTCACCTCTCTCGCAGGACCGTGCAGGCCGGCGCGGAATTCATTTTTGTTGCGACCAACAATGCCTGGTACGGGGAAGAGGGCGGGGCCTATCAGCACGCGGCGCATTCGGTTCTGCGGGCGGTGGAAACGCGTCGTCCGTTTGTTCGCTGTGGAAACTCGGGGTGGAGTGGATGGATCGATGAATACGGCAATGTGCGGAAGGTGCTGCTTGTCCCAAAGAAGGGTATCTACTTTCGGGGAAGCGAGCTTATCGAGTTGAAACGCGACGCCAAGTGGGCTAACCGCCAGAGCTTCTATGTTCTTTATGGAGACTGGTTCGTCCTGGTTTGCCTGGGGCTGACGATTTGGGGCTATGTTTGCTTTCGCTTCGTTCGAGGTCAGAAGTATCGGCCGGGGGAGTTGCTGAGGGGGAGAGGGGAGGAGAGTTTCGGGATGATGCGGGATGCGGGATGCGGGATGCGGGATGCGGGATGCGGGATGCGGGATGCGGGATGCGGGATGCGGGATGCGGGATGCGGGATGCGGGATGCGGGATGCGGAGTAAGTCCCTTCATCGTAAGCCTCGTCGTAAACTCTTGTCGAATCAATACGACCACCAAGATGCTTGATTTCGACGAATCCTGCGCCGATGGTTTACCCCTCCCGAATCTTCAGGTCCAAGACCCGTTGGAATTGTAGCCGCATGCACAGGGACGCGGACCGGTGATCCCACGGGTTGTGTGCGCAAAATCAGAGTCCTTGGGGACGCGGCTACACCATCGGTTGAAAAGATGAGACCAACATGTGATAAACTCCGTAGTTGCCAAGGATGTCTCTGAAGGACAGGGATTAGACGTGGCGGAAGATGACATTATGGGGACGGGTCCCGATTTAGCCGATCGTTTGCGGGGAATGATTTGGGGCCAGATGGTGGGTGATGCGGCGGCGTTGGGCACTCATTGGATATACAACCTGAGTGAACTGGAAGCGGCCTACCCGGAAGGCGTTGAGGGATTCGAGGCACCGAAGGAAGGGCATTACCATTTTGGGAAGTCAGTGGGCGATCAGACTCACTACGGAGATGGGGCGCTCATTCTACTGCGGTCGATCGCGGAGGAAGGGTGCTTTGACGAATTGAATTTTGGTCTGGGATTCATTGAAGCACTGAATCCCGAGACCTACGAGGGGTACGTCGATCATGCCACTCGCGGGACGGTGGAAGCGAAGTTGAATTTCGAAGAATCGCATCCGAAAGAGCCCTTCGACTTTCAACAGGGGGCGGATGATGATCAACTGGCCACGGCGACTTCCCTGGCGCCGGTGATTGCGGCCCATTTGGAATATTCGGAGCTGATCTCGATTGTCGAGAGAGTGACGCGGGTCCGCCAGAACAACGATCGTGCCGTCGCCTACATGAAGGCGCATACCCGAATACTGCTCGAGCTATTGGAAGGCCGCGACATCCACAGCTCTCTACACCGCGTCGAAGAGATCATCGCGAAGGAGGCGGAGTTTGGACCGGAGTTGAAACGCAAGATTAGGAGCGCGTTTTCCCTGTTATGCAAGAGCGTTTCGGAGGCAACCGACAAACTCGGACAGTCGTGCCCTCTGATCAGCAGTTTTCCCTCGGCGGTGCACGGTCTTCTGAATTGTCGGGATTCTTTCGAGGGGGCGATTCTCAAAGTGATTCGGGCCGGAGGTGACAATGCCGGGAGGGCGGCAATGGTAGGGGCGTGGTTGGGAGCGCATTTGGGTATCGAGGGGATTCCTGTAGGCTGGCGCCGGCGATTGAGGAATCATGATTCGATCCACGGATGGGTGGAGAAGATTGTAGGGAGCTCCAGATAGGCTGAAGAGAAGGAACCAGAACCAGCGATCAACACAGCGAAGAGTAGCCGCAGCCCGAGAAGTGGAGACAGAAAATCACGAATGGACACGAATGGAGAGAAATGTCCAAGGGATTCGGTAAGCAACGGAAAGAAAATTGCGAACATCAAACATTCAACTTCAAACGTTGATGTGGGGACGCTCGGGATTCGATGGTTGAGGGGTAGTTAGAGTAGCTCAGCGATTGGAGTCGCGGCGCCGAATAACTCAACCTTCCAAGTCGAATCATTGCTGTTTAGTGCGTCTTTCCGTAGGCGAATATGGCCTTGGCGTGAGTCCATTTCCCGGATCCAGCGCACGGTATCATTAATCGAGCGACGGACTGCTCTGGAACGTGTTTTCGTTTGCAATCTGGAAGGTGCAGCTGTGAGAAAGGCCTGATTGGTGAGAGAAATTATCCTTTTCATGTCTGCATTGGTCGGTAGAGAGACGTTTCCCTTCTGAAACGGTGTTGTGCCGGAAGGTGCATTCGTTTCGACCATCTCTTGCCAGACTCTCAGATTGTGAGAGGATTGAGCGCCATGGTGAGGGATTTTGAACAGGTCCGCTTTCTTTGTAGGTCTAGTCTGCGAATCCAGAATCACGGTCCAACCTCTGAGCGGATCTTCGGTCTCTTCTAGGTCCGCGCCTAAGAGAGCGGACAAGTTGCCAATAGAGAACCATAACACTACTGAGGAATCATTCGGAGATAGGGATGGTATTCGCTTTTTCGCTTTGTCTTCAATTGGAATGAGCTTTGCGATACGTTCGAATGCTACTCTGACGGACGCATCCGATGGAGCAAGTGAGTATATCTTCGCAGGCAAAGCTCCTGGCGTCTCGTTACCATTTCGTTTCCAGAGCAATCGGTCAGCAATAGCGAACTTTGGTACGTACTTCTTGTTAGAACGCTTTCTCTTTCGCCGTTTTAATTCGCAAATAATACTGGAGAATTCGCTTACTCCTGTAGTCAGCATCTGGGCGCCGGTGCTTAATCCTTGAACCAAAGTCAAGAACTCCCCATCCCTTAGAGCTTGGGAACACACGAATTCCGCGGATTTACAGGTTCTTACCAGCTGACCCAGCCCTCGAATGTGGTCGTCGTGCCAATGGGTAGCGATCACTAAGACCACGTCCCTGGCCACGTCGATTCCAATTCCTTCAAGATATTCGAGAGCCGCCGGCCGGTTTGACTTTCGAGCTATGCATGAATCGACGATTACCCACTGCCTAAAACCGAGGTGTATCGCTAGGCTCTCGCCGAATCCAGGACCGAATACCGATACCTCCGCTTCTTCGGCGTTCGGTGGGTGCCCCAAGCTCATCCCCACCCAAGCTCTTCTCTTGTTGCTTGAGCTTTTTTCTTCGCCTCCTCGAGTTCTACCTGAGTCCAAGCGGGTAGACGGCGAAATCGAATTTCGGATACTCTCGTTCGTCCGGAGGATTTCTCGAGGTAACCAATGTTCCAGTAGAAAATCGCCCCGATTTCTACCAAAGAACGATCATCATCCGAGATCTCTTCAAGATCAAATTCGGCTTCTTCAATGGTTTCTCCTTCCGTTCGGTCTGCAATTCGACCGACAAATGAGTCATTGAGAATTTCTATTACACAGCCTTCCCACTGCTGAAGTACTTTGAATCGTTGAAAGGGCGGCCTATAGGGCACAGGAATTGTCGCGAACTTTTGCGAGACAAGCGGATTCCATTCGGAAGGGACTGATACCGAGGTTATAGCATTATCATTCGATGAATTTGCGGCTGCCTCAGGCTCGGTCCCGGATTCGTAACTAAAGGGTCTGGGCCTTAGAAAGAGACGACTCAATGAAGGAGCGGTTTCGTTATACCGTTTCTCTGAAACTTCAAGCACCAGATTGTCTGTTTGTTGTGCTGCCTGCGACAGTTCCTGGTCTGCAAATTCAGTTAGTGAAATCGGCTCAGTCATACTCTATCGAAAATCGCGTGTATAATTCGTCGGCTTTCGGTTAATGAATTCTCGAAAGTGTTGCGTAGAATTTCAACAGCGAATCTACACCCTTTTCCAGACGCTTTACCCTCTTCGTCAAACTCATAGTGATCATTGATGTTAAAGTATACTCCAGGATCTACGCTCGTCGAAGGCTCAATCTTAACATTGATCGCCCCTGAATGTCCATCGGTGCGATCCCCTCGAACATAAACGTCAAGCATTCCTGGCTTGGTTAGCACATCGATCCAGATCTCCTTAGGCGTCAACATATTACCTAATGCGTTCCAAACCTCCCGATCCGGCATTCGATAATGGATGTTTAGGTTAATTCCAAGCTTTTGAACGGGAGTGTGGGGAAGAAGCTCCAACGTCGACACAAATAGGTCGCGAATCTGATCAAAAGCGGAACGGTTGTCGGTAGTGATTCGCAACCTACTGTCGTCACCGTAAAATGCGAACCTTTCTGTTGAGAAACCGACGACTTCGGGGCGAATAATCTCAATTTTTGCCGAATCCCCCTCCCTTTGCATTAGGAGATTTTGCGCGACGAACCAGGCCGGCTGAAAAATGCTTGGATTAAACGAACCGCGAAGCACCAAGCCCAAACCCTCAATCTCAGGATCAGGTACCTTCAAAGTTGTGTCAGATTCGACAGATAATTGTCTTTGGGATCCAAGAAGGTTCTCCAGCAGATCACCAGGAGGATGAATTTGAAATAGAGGTGTGACCGCTATGGAAGTGATGAGGTACGATCCGCCGCCGGATTTGTCAAGCGACGGCGGTTTTATTCTAGCCGAAATCGTCTGCCTCGACAGCTGATTCAGAGTGGAATTTGAGGAATAGTCTAGCATCGAGTTAGTAGAGTCAGTATTCAGATCACATGCGAATTGAGCCAATGACCCACGACCCCATTTTCGATTCCGTCGATGAGGAGATCTACACTCTGCGGACGACGGCGAAGGGTCCGGAGGGGAAGTTGCCTTTGGCAGCGGACTTTCTGAGGGAGAAGCCGAGCGGGACGATCTTCGGATGGACGCAGAATGCGGGGATGGGTTGGGATCCGAAAAAGATGGGGGGTAAGGAATTCGTGATCCTGAGCACGCAGGGAGGAGTGCGGCGGCCGGACGGCAGCCCGGCGGCACTCGGGTACCATACTGGACACTACGAGGTTGGGCTGTTGGTGGAAGAGGCGGCGCGAGTAATCGCGGAGAGAGGCGGAATTCCCTTTGCCGCATTTTCAGCGATCCCTGTGACGGGCGGACCAACGGAACGGACGGGATGTTGGACAGTCTGCCCTATCGGAATGACGCCGCGGTGGTTCTGAGGCGTCTCATCCGGTCGCTTCCGACCCGTCGGGGAGTGCTGGGAATTGCGACGTGCGACAAGGGCTTGCCGGCGATGATGATGGCGCTGGCAAAGATGAGAGAGCTTCCATCGGTCCTGATTCCGGGAGGGGTCAGTTTGCTCAGCGAAGAGGGCGAGAATACAGCCAAAGTGCAGACGATCGGAGTGCGGTTTGGGCATGGTGAGATCTCACTGGATCACGCCGCGACTGCGGGCTGCAAGGCGTGCGGATCGCCGGGAGGGGGCTGCCAGTTTTTGGGGACGGCGGCTTCCAGCCAGGTGGTTGCGGAGGCGCTCGGGATTAGTCTCACCCATGGCGCGCTCTCTCCCTCGGGAGCTCCGATCTGGAAAGACCTGGCGGCGCGTTCGGCCCTGGCTCTGATGGGTCTTGAGGAAAAGGGACTGACCGGTGGAGATATTCTCAGCGAGGGGTCGATTCGAAATGCCCTGGTGGTTCACGCCGCTTTCGGTGGATCCACGAACCTGATCCTGCACCTGCCCGCCATCGCCTACGAAGCAGGGCTGAGTCGGCCCGATGTGTCCGATTGGCAGGAGGTAAACCGGAAGGTTCCGAGGATCGTCGATGCCCTGCCGAATGGACCGGTAGGCTTTGCTACGGTACAGGTCTTTCTGGCCGGTGGGGTGCCGGAAGTCATGCTGCACCTGAGGGAATTGGATCTGCTGGACCTTTCGGCAAGGACCGTTACCGGCAGGTCCCTGGGAGAAAATCTGGAGTGGTGGCAGAAGTCTGAGAGACGGCGTGTCTTGAAGGAAAAGCTCTACCAGCTCGATGGAATCGATCCAGAGGATGTTATTATGGATCCGGCAGAAGCGGCGGAGAAAGGGCTCACCAGCACCGTCACTTTTCCCACCGGTAATCTCGCTCCGGAGGGATCCGTGATCAAAAGCACGGCAATCGATACCTCGCTCATCTCGGAGGAGGGAGTGTTTCTGCACGAGGGACCGGCGCGGGTCTTCGGTTCGGAAGATGATGCGATCCAGGCCATTAAGAACGAGGGGAATGGTGGCATTCGGGAGGGCGATATCATGGTCCTGCTCGGAATCGGGCCGCTAGGGAGCGGGATGCCGGAGACCTATCAGGTGACCGCCGCTCTTCGCTACTCCAAGGCGGGTAAGGGTGTGTCCCTCCTCACCGATGGACGATTCTCGGGAGTCTCGACGGGAGCTTGTGTCGGGCACATCAGTCCGGAAGCGTTGAGCGGAGGGCCGATTGGAAAGATACGCGACGGGGACAGGATACGAATTCAGGTCGATTGTAAGAAGCTCGAAGGGAGCATCGATCTGGTGGAAGAGAACGCGGAAGAGATCCTGCGGGAGCGGCCTCTCAACCCAGTGGCTCGGCAGCACCCAAGACTTCCCGACGACACGCGACTCTGGGCGGCTCTGCAGAATGTCAGCGGGGGGAGTTGGCAGGGGTGCGTTTACGATGTCGAACGGATTGTTGAGGTGTTGGGTGGAGAGATTTCGTCGGACAATTCGGACCATTCGGACTAGGAAACCGCGGGACTGAATAACGGTTGGCGCGGATTAGAAGAGGTCTAAAACCTTGCCCGAGATCCCTCGATATGCTAGACGCTCATACCGTGGGTTGAGTTCACGATTTCACTGAGAATCCACAAAGTCTTCAGGGTGAACTACCTGAGACGGTTCCTCTCCCATATCGGAAGCCGACTGTAGATCTTTTCGATATGTTTGGAACATCGATGAAGGAGCTCGGATTCTCCTGGATTAGGGCGTCGTGGCTCTGTCTCATGACTGTACTGGGGTGTGGAGTTTCGCCGCTGGGTGCCCAGGATTTCCGGGTGACGGATCTTACGCTGGAGGAAGACGGCTCGCTCACGATCCGGCATACGGCGAATGAGGATTCCTATTATCTCCTGGTGAGGGGGACCGACCCGGGTGCGATCATGGACCCGGCGATGCCGGGAGGTGGGTGGTTGGCCAATGCAAAGGCAGATTTGGTGCCTACGGTCATAGGGCAACCCACCCGCGGCCCCTCCGAGGAGGGGGGTGTCCAGAATCGGTAGGTTTCAGGAAATCCCCTCCTGGGAGGGGTAGGGGCGGGTTGCCGTAGCCACCAACAGCTCCTTAACACCTTTTGGGGGGCTCTGGGGCGTAGGGCAATTTTCGATTGCGCTGGAGATTATGGTTTACGATTTTCGATTGGATGGAGCAGACACCCCAATCTACAATACTCGGTTATCGAAATCTGATATGGTAAGCGCGATGGATACCCGAAACCTCGTGTCAGCTTTGATTCAGAACCCTACCGGCTTGCTCGTGGGCATGATTCTCATTGCGGCTCTGGTCACACCGAATCGGGCCGATGGAGAGTCGGAGGGTGGGATGCTGGGGACGGAATTTGGAGCGGGCAGGGAAGACCCGGTGAGGAACCCTTCGTTCGAGGAAGCGCCCTTGGTTCCCGAGCATATTGAATTCGAGGGGGGCGCCCAACGGTCGGCGGTCTGGCGAATAAAGGCAGCGGACGGGGCTCTGAAATCGGGTCTATCGGCGATTGCGGCGCGACTCTACGGAAGGGTGCTGGATTCCGGTGAGCTGCGAGGGGAGGAGGGTGAGCAGGTCGCCTTGAACACCTGTTCCGCTTTGATCAGTGAGGGTGAATTCGAAGAGGCGGCCAAGATTATCGAGAAGTACACGGGTTCGACGAATCCGGCGTTTCGAATGAGACGGGCGCTCCTCTTCTACCAAACCGGCGATCTCAAAGCAGCGAGTGATATTCTTAAGGGACTGACAGTCGATGAATTGAAATCGGGCGATCAGGCTTGGTTCTATCTTCTCACGGGATTGGTTCATGAGTCGCGTCAGGATCCGATAAAGGCCGAACGCCAATACGAATTGGCGATAGGAGCGAGCGTTTCTGAAACCCAAAGAGCCCACTTCGACGCGATTCTATATCGCAGCAGGCTTCTTTTCCTCTTGCCGGGCCAACTCCATCCAAACCTGGTGACCGACTTGCGGGCCAAATTGAAATCGTCGCGGGGGAGATTCGAGGGTTTCCAAAACGCAAAGGTCCTGGCCGTTGTGTTGCATGAGTTGGGAGAGACGGAAGAGGCGATTGCGGTGATCGAGGAGCAGCTCGGGATCGAGGCGGTGAAAGAGGGCGATCTCCAAGATGAGCTGCTCCTGCTTTTGGGACTTATCGCAGGGGAGGAGACGCAGAGAGGAAAGGGTGCGTTCGCGAGGCTCCTGAGCAACGATGGTAATCGCGAGTTTCAGAAAATCGCCCTCAGAATTTTGGGTCAGCTGGTTTTGACCATTGGCCAGCGAAAGCAGATTGAGGAACTGTTAGATGATTTGGTGGAGCGACCCACAGCCCATTCTCTGCTCGATGAGCTCTACTTTTTCAGGGCCTTTCTCAGGCTTCAGAACGGCCGCCTAGGCGCATCAGAGGCGGACGCGAAAAGGATACTGTCACAGTATCCCGGGTCTCCTTTCGCCGAACGTGCGATATACCTCCTCGCCTATCTGTCGTGGTTGCGGGATCCTCCCCAGTTTCGCAGCGCCGCCGATTACCTCAACCAGCTCCGAGGCCGGCTCGAGAAGACCACTGAAAAGGCGGGACTCTCGGTGCTGGTGGCGGACTGCTACTTTCTCAATGGGGACTACGAACAGGCCGCGGAAGCCTATGAAACGGCTCTTTGGGAGGCCGAGGACGAAGAGACAAGAGGAGTCCTCTTTTTTCAAAGGGTGACTTCTGAGATCGAGACGGGCCGACTTGAGCGGGCGGCGGCCTATTTGGATGCGACCGAGTTCGGGAGTGGAATCAGACCGGTCGATCGGTGGAGGGCGGAATGGAACTTGATCAGCCGGATGAAGGAGTCCGGAGGGGTAGGGCTCGCATTCACGCGGATTCAGGAGCTGCTGAGCGGATCGAAGCTTTTCGAGATCCCTCCCGAATTGCAGGTCCGGCTGATGTGGCTGGAGGCGCAATTGTCATTGGAAGCCAACGAACCTGAGAAAACTCCGGCGATGGTGGCCCAGATTCTTACAGCCCTGGCCCGGGTCCCAGATAGCGAGATCGGAACGGGACAGCGCGAGCAGATCATCAGCCACTCGCTGCTTCTACATGGGCGGGCCTTCTTCGCGCTCGAGCGCGAGGATGAGGGGTTGAGAATTTTTGAGGAACTTCGGAGCATTTATCCGGACAGCAGACCCAGTATTCTCTCCTACGCCTTCGAGGCGAGACATCATTCCGCGATGAACCACCTGGCTAAGGCCCAACAACGATTTATCGCTCTGGCTGACGAATTTCCAGAGAGCGAGTATGCCGGGATCGCCCTTTGGGAAGCGGCCGAGATTGCCAGTCAAAGAGACCAGAAGGAAGAAGCGGGAAGGATTCTGCAGGACCTCGTGGAACACTATCCGGAACATGAGCTCATCTTTTATGCACGATTGCGGCAAGGCGATCTTTCGCGGGAATTGGATGATTTCGCCACCGCCCAAAGCCTCTACGAGAGCCTGATCAATCATTTTTTTGACCATCCGGAGCGCTTTCGAGCGGAAATCAGCCTGGCGGACTGCTTTCTGGCCCAATCGGGAATGAACCCAGGCCGGCTGGGCGATGCCGTTGCGATCCTGGAGCGTTTAGTTGATCTACCCAATATCCCGCTCGATCTGCGATTGGAGGCGGGCTACAAATGGGGATTTGCCCTTGGGAAAATGGATCGGTCGCCCCGGGCGCAGGAAGCGTATTGGTTAGTATTGGATCGTTTCTTGAGAGGAAAACGGGGAAGCGATGAAACTGGGGCACGAGGGCGATACTGGCTGGCGCGATCGATCTTCGATTTGGGTGAGCTCCTCGAGGAGGATCGGCGTTTTGAAGAGGCGCGGCGGGTCTATGCTTATGTCAGCGCCTACGGCCTGCCGGGCGAGTCGACCGCCGAGGCTAGGGTGAAGCGATTTTCGGCGCCGGGTTTGTAGTTGGGGAGCCAAAAGTGCGCGAAGATGAACCACAGAGGCCACAGAGGCAACGGAGGAAATGTGAGTACATTCTTCATCCTCTTCTCCGTGTCTCCGTGGTTTGCTCGACTGAATTTTCGAGGATGAGGGAGAGAAAGAGGACGAGGAAGATAAGATAGAATAGGTGAAGTACCTCGATTTATCCTTGATTGAGAAAGGAGGGTTGCTGATGTGGCCGATCCTCCTCCTTAGCTTGATTGGTTTTATTCTCTTTATCGAGCGTACTCTCTACCTGCATAGGGGTCAGATTCGGACCGGCGAATTCATTGAGGGTATAAAGAATCTTCTCAGAAAGAGACGTTTGCTGGAGGCGCTGACCTTGTGCGAAGAGACGGCGGTTCCGGTCTCGAATGTGATCAAGGCGGCGCTCCTGCAGTATGACGAAGAGGAGGGGAAGATGCTTTCGGCGGTGCAGGCGGCTGCAATTGTTCAGATTCCTCTCCTGGAGAGGCGAGTGGGCTCGATCGCGGCAATCGCTCGCATTTGTCCATTGATGGGGCTACTCGGTACCGTGCTTGGGATGCTCGACTCCTTTTTCGACTACCTAGGGGGCGAAAAGGCTTATGCCGACATCACGATTTTGGCGCAGGGATTCAGCGAGGCCCTGATCACGACCGCGGCCGCTTTGACGATCGCGATCATGGCGCACCTGGCGCACCATTTTCTGTCCGGCAGGGTGCGGGCACTGGTTCATGATATGGAGTGGGCCGGCAATGACATGATGCAGTTCCTTCTTCGCGACCTGCCAGAGGAGGAAAAACCGTGATCACGAGCCCTCTCGATCTGAGAAGACATCTGACCGAACCGGAGCAGCGGTTTGATCCTATCCCGCTCCTCGACCTCATCCTAATCGGTCTCTTCTTCGTTCTCCTCAGTTCGCGATTCGTATTCGCACCCGGCCTAGACGTCGATCTGCCGGAGGTAGGATCGGAGGCGCTTTCAGCTCTTCCTACGGCCGCGGTACTGACGATCCGGGAGAATGAAATGATCCTATTCGGAGGCGACAGATTGAGATTGGAGGAACTCGAGCGGCGTTTGAGGTCGTTCGTGGGGAGTGAGGAAATCGGGGAGACAATCCTCCTTGTCAAGGCGCATCGGAAAGTGGAGGTTCAGCTGCTTCTCGAGATTCTGGATCTGGCTCGCCGCTCCGGGTTTACTCGAGTCCAGATTGCGGCGGAGGAAAAGCCCGAGGAAGCGGAATTTCTTTCGACGAAAGGGAAGTGATGGATCAATGGGGTTTAGACAGAATCTGAGAGTTACACCTCTGGCTTGGGTCGCGCTTTTGATCGGAATCGCGATTCATCTGACCGGGTTCGTTGCCCTGAGCATCCAAACGGGATCGGATGCAAGAATGAGGATCCGATCCGCTTTCGTGCAGTATCCCGATCCGGGGGAGGGTGAGCATTCGACCGTTTTTAAAGAGCAGGCAGAACTTTTCGACACCGCTCCTCTCTTTCTTCCCACCTCCCGGAATCACTCATCCTCTATAAGGAAGATCCGACTGCAAGAGGAGCAGTCCGCGCTCTTCGATTCCTTCCCTGCCCAAATCACCTTGGACCGTTCGGAATGGGATGGGGTCAGCTGGTTTGACGATCCCAAAGTGAGTGACCATCGGGGGACGATGGGAAGTGAGTTCTGGAATGTATTCCATCGTTTCGGATCCTCTCATCGAATCGAAAAGGGGGAGGATGAGGGTGGAAGTAGGATGGAAGTGGTTTCATTCGGAAGTGGGGCGACTCTAAGGAATGAGCTCCTACCGAAAGCAATTGAGGAGGCCGGAGAAGGGGCTCTCTGGAATCCGGTTACCCTGCGAATCCTGATTGATAGAGTCGGTGCCATCGGCGAACCATTGATGGTTACCTCCTCAGGATTAGATCGGGTCGACGAAGCGGTTAGAGTTTTCCTTAAACATTCGGCAACGATCCGCGGATTGAGGCCGGGGTACTATGAAATCCGAGTAGGGCCGTGACAGGAAGCTGTCGGAGGATTCTGTCGGTCTTCGCTTTGCGATTCTGTGGCAGGCCGGGATTATCCTTCCTTCCCCTTGACAGATGCGAAAGATGTCGCTATATTTCCGACATAATTCGGAACACGGTAACGGGGAAGCTATGTATTATTCATTCGTCACTCAGCTACTTGGAGGGAGGAGGGTTCTTGGGCAGGAAGTTCGAACCCAAATGGACTTGATCAAGCTAAGTCGGGAAGGGATTCCAAAGGCATCTTTGTTGCATCTGGCGAATTACATGGGCTCGCCGATGAGCCAGATGGCGGAACTCCTTCCGGTGACGGAGCGCACGATTCAGCGATACGAAACTCGGGAGCAATTCAACGGAGTTGTATCCGAATGTGTTCTACACATCGCGGAAGTTGTCGCCAGGGGGGTGGACGTGTTTGAGGACAAAGAAGGGTTCTTGAGTTGGCTGGATCAGCCCAGCACGGCGCTCGGTGGCCAGACCCCGAAGAGCCTGTTGAGCTCCCGGTTTGGGACCGACATGGTGCTGGATGAACTCACGCGCATCGAACATGGAATAGTATCTTAATGAGGGTGTACCGCCTGGCGAAGGCGAAGCATACACACGATCTATCTGGAGACGGTGCCCGAATCGCGGGAGGCCGATGGAATGAAAAGGGAACAGCTGTCGTCTATGCTTCTCAGAGTCGCGCCCTTGCTACAGTGGAGTACCTGGTGCACGTTCCGATTGCAGTCAGGCCCAAAGATGTCAACATCGCTACTCTAGAGATTCCGGATTCTGTTCCACAGGCGACGATCGATGTCAGTGATCTCCCGAGGAATTGGGAGGACTATCCCGCCCCGCCGGAACTGGCAAAGACCGGCACGGACTGGGTTATGGCGATCACGGAGCTGGTATTGTTCGTCCCTTCAGCTGTAGTCCGTGGGGAGCATAACGTCCTCATCAATCCAGCTCACGCGGATATGAAACACGTTAGGATTCTCGATAGCGAAGTCTATGAGTTTGATCCGCGTCTCATTCGGTAGATGATAGCCGACTGAAAGGGGAAAGGCAGGATTCAGGCATTTTCGTAGATGTTGGCGATAGCGGAGCAGCCAGAATAGAGATATCTGCAAAGCTACGATATGTTGAGGTAGAAGTGTAGGGAGCATCCAGCTTCTGAATGAAGAATTAAAGGGACAGGAAGAAAATTGTGTCTTTTCCGACTACCGAGAGCAGTTCGGGCGAGGGCGACGGAGTGGGGAAAGGAAGATGAAGGGGAGCGATTGGGAGGGACTGACAGTTGTGCGAGACCTGAGGAGGGAGATCTTCGGCTAGGATTTCTTGGGAGGACGCGGGATGTTCCGGTCATGGATTCTATCGGAGGCCTGCGAGTGCGGGGGGGGAGATCATCCAATCCTGGTGAATCGGACAACCCACCCCTGGCCCCTCCGAGGAGGGGAAATTCCGGAATCCGAGCTTGATAGGAGATCGGCATTTGAAGCTAGGAATCTGTCGGACCGATCTTGTCACTTGCGAAGCAATGGAAGGCCAAAGTCCGACAGACTCCTAGCGGGAAGATTGCACGGTGTTTTGATTCTCGGGACATTAGGTGATGATATTGATGGCCTTGTGTAGGTTGAAGGTGAAATGATCACAGAGGGCAGGGGTGGATTCGAAGCCCATGGTAGATTTGAGGCTAAGAACCAGTTGCCTGCAAGCAGCCAGGATTCTGGCTGCGTTATGGTTACGGATCATACATCGATCTTCATCGAAGAAGCGATCTCTGGGGTAGTGGTTTTTGTTTTCGATGGCCCAGTGGTTGCGGATTTTCGATAGGAACTGAGGAGGGCTCAAGTCGGTGGGATCGCGGCTGCTGACATAGTAGGAGCGTTCCGAGGAAGGTTTCGCTTTGTTAGGATAATGGAAGGTGCGTTGGACAGAGGCGAACTGACGAGCATGAGGCAAGCCAAGGGAGGGAGCGCTTAGAGGATGGGTTGCTATTTGACGAATCTCCAGGCGGCCATGGTCCTTATCTACGGTTTGGTGGACAAAAAGGGGGAGGGGCCGAAAAGATTCTGAGCGTATTGATGCATGGTGGGTTGGTTGTCTTTGATTTGGATGACATAGTCAGCGCTGAGTTCTTCGACCACGATGTGGGCCGTTTCATTTTGGTTATGCATGGCGTCGAAGGTGAAGGTGGATCCGTCCATGACCGGCATCTTGCGCAGGAGAGTTTGGGCGGCGGTGATCTCGTTGGATTTGTCGGCGGTAGCGACTTGGGCGATCGTTTGCGCGCTTTGATGATCGACCGCGGCCACCAGGTGCAAGGCCTTTGCCGCTTCTTTGTCGGTGCCTTTGAGAGTCTTACCGTCAACGGCTATATCGCGGGGCAACCGGCCCTCGGGCGAGGCCATGAATTGGGTGAGAATTTGATCGAAAAGCTCGGCCTTGACGTTTTGCAGGACCCGGTAGAAGACATCATAGCAGGGGGCCTGAAAACGGCTTGTTTTAGGGTTTTCCAGGAGCGTAAGGCGCGCAATTGGGCTTGATTGAGGTTATGGGCCAGGCGCACGATGTCCTTGAGGTTTTGTTTGCCGCAGAGGGTGCCGAGCACGAGCATGCTCAAGACCGTGGCGAGCCGATAGCGGCGGCCTGCTTTTCTACGGAAGTCTTCGATCTGGTGGAAGCGTTCCCACAGGCTTGTCATCTGTTCCACTTTGAGGCAGACCGCATGGGAGTTATCGGTTCCATTGAGAGCCTGACTCTGTGCCGCGGGCAAGGGCCTTGGGGAGCGCAGCAGCTCCAGAGCATTAGCCTGTAGGGTTTTGACCCAGATCTGCTTGGGGCGCTCATGGCGTTCATAGAAATCCTCACGTTGTCGACCATATCCCGCGCTCAAGCCCAATGGGGTCCACCCGCTCGCTTTGTAGCAAGTGCCTCGGTGGATCTGTGGGTCCACGAAAGTTTCCGCTACCAAGGGGCGATAGGCAAAGGCCTGCTCCCAGTGATCGGCCAAGACTCTCAGGCACATCGCCAACGTCTTGGAGGCCAGATTGGCCAGCTTGACCCCGGGCAGAATGAGAAAACGCCGGTTCTGCACCACCAGCTTCAAGCGCGCATGCCGTCGCGCCCCATCCCAGCCGATCCAGCCGTCTCGATCCTTCAGCCGGTAGCTAGAGCCCGTCCCAGTGGTGGAAACAATTGATTTTTAATGAGTTATGGGCAAAAAAAAGGCCGGATAGAGCTGCAAAAAGCTCGATCCGGCGAAAAAGGGCGCTTATGCTTGCGTTAGTCAAATACAAAGCACGCCCTTCTCATGAAAAATATTGCCGTACAAAGCTTCCTGCGTCCAGCCCTAACTCCAGTCATTCGATGCAAAGACTACACCGTGTTTCTGGAAACAATGGAGCGGATTGACCGGGTTTTGATCGACTCCTCGCTGGAAAGGGAGGCGATCGTAAAAGCCTTGGAAGGATGGGATGAAGCGGGAGGGAAGGATCGGGAGCGACGCGCTCTAAGAGCGATAAAAGCGCTGCGGGTGGAGGTGGTGCGTCATTTACTCGGAGGGATATCCTTTCGTTGTCTGTCGCAGGAGTTGGGACGCAGTGAGCTTCTGGCTAATTTTTGCCGGGTGCGTGAGGTAGACGGGATCCGGAAAATATCGAAGAGCAGTCTGGAACGGGATTCGAAATTCTTCGACGAAGCGTATCTGAGACAGCTGCATGCAAGGATGACCGAGGTGGTGGGCAATGCTGAACATTGTGGTGAGGCAGGATTAGAGAAGCCGATCGATACGAGGGAATGCCTGATCGACGCCACTTGCCTGGAAGCGAACATCCACTGGCCCGTGGACTGGGTCTTGCTCAAGGATGTGGGAGCAACGCTGCTCAAGGCGATCAGTCTGATCCGGCAGGCGGGAATGAAACAGCGCATGCCCCAGGGAGCAAAGGGATTGGCTCGGGAGATGAACAAACGGTGCCTGGAGATGACGCATGCGCGTCGGCGCCGGGAGGCGGGCAAAGCGCGTAAAGGGATCCTGCGGCGGATGAAGCTATTGCTCAAGAAGATTGAGGGCCATGCCCTTCGCCACCGTGACTTATTGGAAGCTATGTGGATGCAAAGCGATTACACCGAGAAGAAGGCGAGCCGAATCATCGAGCGAATGGATGGTATGTTAGAGCAGATACCGCAGGTCATGAAACAGGCGCACGAACGGATCATAGGGGGGCGGCAGGTGAAGAATGAGGAGAAGATCCTGAGCGCCTACGAACCTGAGATTGACGTCATCGTGCGAGGCAAGGCAGATCGGGAGGTGGAGTTTGGCAACACCCTTTATTTATGCGAGAGCGCAGAGGGATATCTGTTGGACTGGAAACTGTATGGGGGGCAGGCCCCGAGCGAATTGAAGCAGCTTTGGGAAAGTCTGGAGAGGCAAAAGGGCTTCGCTTTAGAGGAGAAGATCGAAGCGATCAGTGGGGATCGGGGCTATGCCTCGAAGGCGGCCAGCAAGCGGCTCCAGGCAGAGGGGATTTTTGACGCCCTTACGCCCCGCAATCCACAAGAGCTCAAGGAGCGGATGGAGGAGCCGCGCTTTGTCCGGTTGCAGCGACGACGAGGGAGCACCGAAGGCCGGATCGGAGTGCTCAAGAACCGATGGCACGGGGGCAAGATACGCAGCAAAGGCTTTGACAACCGTAACCTTAGCGTGGCCTGGTCGGTTCTGTCCCACAATCTATGGAAAATCGCGCAGAGACTTGCGCAAGAACATGAGAAAGAGGCAACGCAGGCGGCATAGGGATCCAAGAATCGAGTCAGAGGCGCTTCCTTGGGAGAACTATCGACTCAAAGCGAGAGGAAGGGTGCTGGAAAGGTGCATAACGGATAAAAGGTAAGCTACCGAGGACGGAAGGCATGTCGTGGTCTACATAACGTGACGAAGATTGATATCGGTATCAGGCTTCCACCCAAATCCTCTCGGATTTGGGACAGCCTCTAGCTAGCCGCTCCCCACAGCAAAAGACACACCCATTGCCCGTCGATCAAAGCCACATAGCGCAGGGTCTCTCCCGCGCTCCCCGCACTGTGCAAATAATGATGTTGGATCAAAAGATCATTGAATCGCTCCTGCTCTTCGGGCAAGATCAGACGCAGAGTTAGACGATCTATCGAAGGAGTCAGATGGTAAGATTTTTTGTCTTTCATACCATCTTGGCATGACTGATTCCCTCGGGTTTGTCTAGCTCTTTTTTTATCTTTTTGCCTATCAGCCACTTCCTCCCCAGAAAACTTTCACCCTGGGGAAGATTGGAGTAGGGGCAAATAAGTATTGACGGGCAATTGGGTAATTATCAGATTGCGGGGTTTGAGTTTGTCCTTCCCGGTTACTCCGTCGGCAAGAATTGATTTCATCGGGCCCTTGTAGCTCAGCCGGTAGAGCGCGTCCTTGGTAAGGACGAGGTCGGCGGTTCAAATCCGCTCGAGGGCTCCAGGACCTTCCGTAACAGTTTTTATATTGCCACAATTTCGAGTGTATTTGATATCCAGCGATCGGAGGGGCGGAGTCGCATAAATTACAAAGAGATAAAGAGCTATGGCTAAAGAAACGTTCCAGAGAACGAAACCGCACGTCAACGTGGGCACGATCGGTCACGTCGATCATGGGAAGACGACGCTGACTTCGGCGCTTCTGAAAGTGCAGAGTGACAAAGGGCTGGCGGAACTAAAATCCTATGCGGAGATCGCAAAGGGAGGAACGGTCCGAGACGAGTCGAAGATCGTGACTATTGCGGTGGCTCATGTGGAGTATGAGACGGAGAACCGACACTACGCGCATGTGGACTGTCCGGGTCATGCCGATTTCGTAAAGAACATGATCACGGGTGCGGCCCAGATGGATGGGGCAATCCTTGTGGTGAGCGCGGCGGATGGGCCGATGCCACAGACTCGGGAACACATCCTGTTGGCCCGACAGGTGGGCGTGCCGAGCATGGTGGTGTTTCTAAACAAGACAGATCTTTTGGATGACGAGGAGTTGCTTGAGCTGGTAGAAATGGAGGTTCGGGACCTGCTTTCGAAGTATGAATTTGACGGCGACAATATCCATATCGTGAAGGGGTCCTCACTGGCCGCGATGGAGGGAAAGCCGGAAGGGGTCGAAGCGGTGGAGAATCTATTGGAAACAGTCGACAATGAGATTCCCGAGCCGGAACGAGATGTGGATAAGTCTTTTCTTATGTCGGTTGAAGATGTGTTTTCCATAACCGGGCGCGGAACCGTGGCGACGGGGCGCGTGGAACGCGGAATCGTCAAAGTGGGCGAACAGATCGAGATCGTGGGATTGACCGACACCAAGAGCACGGTCTGCACAGGGGTTGAGATGTTTCGCAAGATCCTGGACGAGGGGAGGGCAGGAGACAATATCGGTGTCCTGATGCGTGGCATTGAAAAGACCGAGGTGGAGCGAGGGCACGTTCTGGCGCACCCGGGTACGATCACTCCGCACACTAAGGCAAAGGCCGAAGTCTACGTATTGGGCAAGGATGAGGGCGGCCGTCATACTCCGTTCTTCAACGGCTACCGTCCCCAGTTCTATTTCAGAACCACGGATGTTACCGGCGTCTGCGAACTCCCGGAGGGCGTGGAGATGGTGATGCCGGGCGACAATCTCAGTGTATCGATTTCCCTGGGGAAGCCGATCGCGATGGAACGAGGTCAACGCTTTGCGATTCGCGAGGGCGGCCGCACAATCGGGGCGGGACGGGTCACGGACATCATCGAGTAGCCCCATTGTTTCGATCGGCTTCTTAGCGGCGGGGATTGGGATTATTTCCAGCAGAGTAGGTTTAAGTTCAAAAAAGGGCTTCTCACTGGCGGGTGAAAACTGGATAGATATTCAAACAAAGGATGCAACGGAGGGCAGTAGCTCAATTGGAAGAGCGGCGGTCTCCAAAACCGCAGGTTGGGGGTTCGAGCCCCTCCTGCCCTGCCACCGATGAAAAACCCTTTCACAAGAACGCGTGTATTCTTTCAGGAAACGACCCTGGAGCTGAAAAAAGCATCCTGGCCGACACGTTTGGAGCTGCGCGATTCGACGGTGGTGGTAATCATTGCGATGATTCTTTTAGGGGCATTCATCACGTTATCGGATTGGTCGGTCTACAATGTTGTCACTCTTTTGACGAAGTTGATTCGGCCTGAAGCGGGTGATATTGGGACGGGAAGTTAGCCCCAGCGCAAGAAACGGCTTCCCAAAGGCGGGTGTTAAGGAATTTGCAATGAGGATGGTAAGAGAATTACAGAAAAGGAAAAGCACTTCTCAATGGTTAGAGATTGCGATGTAATCAATATGCCCTTGCGGGGTCGGTTGTGGCGATCGGGTAAGGTAGAGTCGGTGTGTAAGGAGAGTTAATCAGGGATGACGGTAGGATCCGAAAGTTCGAGCAGCCAGTGGTATGCGGTGCAGACGCTTTCCAACAAGGAAGCGGCGGTAAAGCGATACCTGGATAGGTATCTCGAAAGTGAAGAGATGGATCAGTTTATCGACGAGGTGCTGATGCCGACGGAGACGGTGACGGAGGTCAAGAACGGCCGCAAGTACCAGAAGATTCGGAAATTCTATCCTGGGTATGTCTTCGTTAACATGCGACTTTACGATGAAGAGGGAAAGATCCTTCAGAAGCCGTGGTATTATGTGAGGGACGCGGATGGGGTGATCGGTTTTCTAGGAGGGACCAGCCCGACTCCATTAAAGGAGAGAGAGATCGCGAGTATTCTGGCTCAGGTCGAAGAGGCAGAGGGCAAGGAAGTTCTCAAAGTTGAGTTCGGCGTCGAGGAGGAAGTCAAAATAACGGACGGACCCTTTTTCAATTTGACCGGGACGATTGACGAGATCGATCCGGAGCGGGGAAAACTCAAAGTCTCGGTATCGATATTCGGCCGGTTCACACCAGTGGAGCTGGAGTATTGGCAGGTTGAGAGGATGGAGGATAGCTGATGTCGAAGAAGGCGGTATCCGAGATACGATTGCAACTTCCGGCGGGAGCGGCCAATCCGGCGCCTCCGGTGGGTCCCGCGCTGGGCGCGCACGGGGTCAACATAATGGGATTCTGCAAAGAGTTCAACGCGAGGACCAAGGATCAGGCGGGAATGATTCTACCGGTCGTGATCTCCGTCTATCAGGATCGCTCGTTCACCTTTATACTGAAATCTCCGCCGGCCGCTATTCTCTTAAAGAAGGCAGCCGGGATAGCCAAGGGGTCGGGAGTCTGCCATCGGGAGAAGGTCGGCAGCGTGACCCGGGCGCAGTGCGCCGAGATTGCGGCAATCAAAAAGGCCGACCTAAATTCGAGCGATGAGGATGCGGCCATCCGTGTAATTGCCGGGACCGCGCGCAGCATGGGAATTGACGTGGTGGACCTATAGGGAACATGATTTCGAAGCGCTTATTGAATTCTTGAGGCATTAATGTTCCAGGAAAGGAAAGGGAAAAAAGGTGGTAAAGCTAAGTAGACGATATCAGTCGGCAATCGAGATCGCGGATCTGGCGAAGGGCTACCCATTGGAGGAGGCGGTGACGATCTTGTCACGGATGCCGACGGCGAAATTTGACGAAACGGTCGAGCTGTCGGTTCGCTTGGGAATCGATCCCCGGCAGAGCAACCAGATGGTTCGAGGTGTCCTCAGCCTTCCGAACGGAAGCGGGAAGAAGGTGCGTGTGGTGGTCTTCACGGAGAACAGCGAGGAGGCCTTGGAGGCAGGTGCCGACCACGCCGGGCTGGACGACTTGATACCGAAGGTCCAGGAAGGATGGCTAGACTTCGATGTAGCGATGGCGACTCCGGCGGCGATGAAGCAGGTGCGTGCGATTGCCAGAATTCTGGGACCGAGGGGATTGATGCCGAATCCAAAGTCCGGAACGGTGACGGAAGATGTGGTCGGTGGGATCAAGGAGATCAAGCAAGGGGGGCGGGTCGAATTCAAGATGGACAAGACCGCCAATATCGGGGTGATCGTGGGAAAGCGGTCTTTTGAACCTCCGCGTTTGGTGGAAAACATTCAAGCCGTGATCGAAAACATTGGCCGGGCTAAACCGGAATCCGCTAAGGGTCGCTATATCTCAGGCATGTCCATATCCGGAACCATGACTCCCGCAGTGAGGCTGGACAGCGGCGTCTACTCTGATTTTTAGGGAAGAAGAGGGCGATTTGAGAGAGGAAAAGAAATACCTGGTGGACGAGATCGGGAGGCATCTCGACAAATCCGACTATTTCTATTTGACGGACTTTGATCGCGTCTCAGTCGCCGATACGGCTGAATTGAGGGAGAGATTGTCTGAACACAGGGCTGAATTTCACGTTATCAAGAACAGCGCTATGGTGGTGGCGGTCCGAGACAGGGAACTTCCGGATATCTCGGGATGGCTTCAGGGACAGACCGCGATCGTAGTTGGGGGCGAAAATGCCCCTGGGGTGGCGAAGGCGCTGAGCCGTTTCAAGAGAGAGAAGGAGAAGGTGGAAGTGAAGGGCGGATTCCTGAGTGGGAGCGTTCTGCAACCGGATGAGGTGGCGCAGCTTGCCGCCCTGCCCCCGGTAGAGGTGCTCAAGTCCCAGTTTCTCGGTCTTCTTCAGACGCCGGCACAGCAGTTTGTATCGCTCATTCAAGCCGTTCCGAGGGCATTTTTGAATGTTATGACGGCGAAATCAGAGGAGAAAGATGCAAATTAGGTAAGATTTTGATGGACGGATGGCCGAGAAATCGCATCTTTCACGCGGTCGACGGTAGAATTTCACTAAGGAACCCAGAGAATTTAACGACCACGAAGCGGGAAAAGGGAACCGGGCCCGGGGATACATTTCTCCGTTAATGATGGATTGGCGCCGCCCCAACCGTAGGTAGAAGGAGGAAATCATGGCTGAACTCGACAAAAATCAGGTCCTCGATTGGCTTGGTAACCGTACTGTTCTGGAGATCAGCGGCATCGTCAAAGAGCTGGAGGAGAGGTGGGGTGTAAGCGCCGCGGCTCCTGTGGCGGTGGCTGCTCCGCCGGACGAAGGGGGAGAAGGGGAAGGAGCCAAGGCGGAGGAGCAGACGGAGTTCGACGTCATCCTGGCCGCTTTCGGCGAGAATAAGATCGCGGCGATCAAGGAGGTGCGCGCAATTACCGGATTGGGCTTGAAGGAGGCGAAAGATCTGGTGGAGAGTTCGCCCAAGGCGATCAAAGAGGGAGTTGATAAAGAGGAAGCAGAGGAAATTAAGTCGAAGCTTGAAGGCGTCGGCGCTCAAGTGGAGGTAAAATAGTCCTCTTCGAAGGCAAACCGCTGAGTTGGGTAGATTTCAGAAAGGCGGACTTTCTCGCTGGAGGGAGTCCTTTTTTCGGCATGTACAATCTAACATCTGGGGCGGCTGCCAGCGCGAACATTTCACAAATCTTCTGCGACGAAATGTGTGAAATGTCCAGGCTAAGAGGCGAATATGAAATGGTGCACAATCCGATCACCAAACGAGATTTTGAAACAAAGGGGTAGAGAAAAAGGGAGTTCTAAAAATGGCTAAGAACAATGGAAAAGTGGAAATGCTGGACCGGAGGAACTTCGGCAGGCTTTTGGAAGTCATCGAGATCCCGAATCTGATTCAAAATCAGATCGATTCCTTCAGGGATTTTCTGCAACCGGAGATGTCTCCGACCCAGCGAAAGTCGATTGGGCTGGAATCCGTTTTTCGGGAAGTCCTTCCGATTGAGAGCTACGATGGGAGCGCGACCCTCGAATACCTCACTTACAGCCTCTCAGGACCCAAGGTGACCGAACTGGAGTGTATACGAGAAGGGATCACCTATTCGATTTCGCTCTATGTCAAATTACGGCTCAAGGAAGAAGAGTCGATCAAGGACGAGGAGATCTACATGGGCGAGATGCCCATGATAACGGAGAGGGGCTCATTCATCATCAACGGGGCCGAGCGAGTGGTGGTGAGCCAGTTGCATCGTTCTCCGGGCATTTGTTTCGAGGAGACCCCGCACACCAGCGGAAAGATGCTCTTTTCTTTCCGGATCATCCCGGATCGGGGAACTTGGCTCGAGGTCCAATTTGATCAAAACGACCTGCTTTATGTCTACCTCGACCGCCGGCGCCGGCGCCGGAAATTTCTCATCACGACGTTGCTTCGGGCGATGGGGTACAGTTCGGACTTCGAGATTCTCAGTCTCTTTTACGAGATCGAGGAGATTGCTTTGGGCAAGGTCGGATCGCAAGACAACGTGAGCCGGCTGGTTCTGGTTGAAGATCTGGTCGATGCCGAGAGGGGGATCGTGCTGGCACGATCCTTTGAGCCATTGACGAAGACGATTATCCGAGCGATCGAGAGCGCGGGGATCGAAACGATCAGGGTGATCGACACTTCACAGGACGAAGGAACCATCATCCGGTGTCTGAAGAAAGATCCAGCGAGGAATCAGGATGAGGCCCTGAAGGATATCTATAAGAGACTGCGCCCCGGGGAACCGCCCACGGTTGCCAACGCAAAGGCCCT
This sequence comes from Candidatus Moanibacter sp., assembly GCA_965226025.1. Classification (GTDB taxonomy): domain Bacteria; phylum Verrucomicrobiota; class Verrucomicrobiia; order Opitutales; family UBA2987; genus Moanibacter. Next base: position 486,541 of record CBDDCD010000003.1, read on the forward strand.
CTTAAAGCGCCTCTTTCATGACCCGAAGCGCTATGATCTCGGGCGGGTGGGGCGTTACAAAATCAATCAGAAACTCGATCTCGTAACCAGTTTGGAGGTCCGGGTCCTGAACATCGATGACGTGGTTCAGGCAACCAAGTATCTGATTCGGCTGAAAAAGGGCGACGGGGTGGTTGACGACATTGACCATCTTGGAAGCAGGCGGGTGCGAACGGTCGGCGAATTGCTCATGAATCAATGCCGGATCGGTCTGGCCCGAACGGAGCGTCTGGTAAAAGAGAGGATGACGCTCTATGACCAGAGCGTGGACAGCATAACCCCGCAGAAATTGATCAATCCCAAGGCCCTCAGCACGGTGATACGGGACTTCTTTGCCCGCAGCCAGCTGAGTCAATTCATGGATCAGATCAATCCGTTGGCGGAACTGACCCACAAACGCCGCCTCTCCGCCCTCGGGCCGGGTGGATTGAACCGGGAGAGAGCCGGGTTTGAAGTTCGGGACGTGCACCCTTCGCACTATGGAAGGATATGTCCGATCGAAACGCCGGAGGGACCGAATATCGGTCTGATCAACTCTCTGAGCATCTACGCGCGAGTCAACGAATTCGGATTCATCGAGACGCCTTACAGAACGGTCAAGGCAGGGAAGGTGTCGGACAAGGTCGTCTACTTGACGGCGGATCAGGAGGAAGGGCTCGTCATTGCGCAGGCGAATTCCGAGATCGATCCGAAGAACCTTCTCAGGCCTCGGGTAACGGTGAGAAAAGGAGACAATTTTCTCGAAGTCGATCGGAAGCAGGTTAACTACATGGATGTATCGCCGAAGCAACTGGTCTCGGTGGCGGCGGGTCTGATTCCTTTCCTGGAGCACGATGACGCCAATCGCGCCCTGATGGGTTCAAACATGCAACGGCAAGGGGTGCCTCTCCTGAGAACGGAGGCCCCGTTGGTCGGCACCGGGATCGAGCATCGGGTGGCGGTGGATTCAAAGACGGTGGCGGTGGCCGAGGAAGCGGGCAAGGTTGCGTCGGTCGACTCAAAGCGAATTGTTGTGACCAAGGATGGAAACCTTCCTACGCGATTTGAGCGGAATCCCAAGAACGATGCCAAGAATGGAATAGGGGTTTATCCGCTGCGAAAGTTCATGCGTTCGAACGCGGGAACATGCTTCAGCCAGAAGCCAATTGTAGCCCGGGGTGAACGGGTCAAGAAGGGCCAGGTTATCGCGGACGGGGCGAGCACGGAAAAGGGAGAGCTGGCCCTTGGGCGCAATGTTCTGGTCGCCTTCATGCCTTGGAACGGGTACAATTTCGAGGATGCCATCCTGGTGAGCGAGAAACTGATCAAGGATGACGACTTCACTTCGATTCACATCGAAGAATTTGAAGTAACGGCGCGGGATACAAAATTGGGACCTGAAGAGATTACCCGTGATATCCCCAATGTCGGTGAAGAGGCCTTGAAGAACCTGAATCACGATGGGGTCATCCGAGTGGGCGCGGAGGTTACACCGGGTGACATCCTGGTGGGGAAGATTACACCCAAGAGTGAAACCGAATTGGCCCCTGAAGAAAAACTCCTGCGGGCTATTTTCGGAGAGAAGGCGGCGGATGTGAAAGACACCTCACTTCTGGTTCCATCCGGAGTCTACGGAATCGTGATGGACGTCAAGATTTCGAGTCGCATCGATATGGAGAAGGAAAAGTTGAGCCCTTCGGATCGACGGCGACAGGTCAAGCAGATAAATGAGAGCTACCGGACCCAAACCGACCGATTGCGGGAGAGTCTGACCGAATCGCTTTCCAACATTCTGCTTGGGGAAAAGATCCCTCTCGATGTGGTGAATAGCGAGTCGGGCGAAATTATCATCCCGGCGAATCGCAAGATTACGAAAACACTTTTGCGGCGCCTGGCGGCGGTCTACAAGACGATCGAAATCGATCCGTCCCCGGTGCGTATCAAGATTATGGAAATTATCAGCACTTTCGAATCGAAATTCGATGAGCTGGAAGAGGAGAGGGAGCGCAAGATCGACACTATCGAATCCGGGGACGACATCGATTCGGGCGTTATCAAGAACGTCAAGGTCTATGTCGCGACCAAGCGAAAGGTGCAGGTAGGGGACAAGATGGCCGGTCGCCACGGTAACAAAGGAGTGGTGGCAAAGGTAGTCCTGGAAGAGGACATGCCCTTCCTGCCGGATGGAACCTCGATCGAGATTTGCCTGAATCCGCTGGGTGTTCCCAGCCGGATGAATGTGGGTCAAGTCCTTGAAACCCATTTGGGCTGGGCTTGTAAAAAACTGGGGATCAAAGTTGCGACTCCAGTATTCGACGGCATCTCGGAGGCGCGCATCCGCGAGTACCTTCTGGAGGCGGGCCATCCCGAATCCGGAAAGAGCCGGTTGTTTGACGGGCGTTCCGGGGAGCCATTCGATCAGGAAGTGGTGGTCGGATACATCTACATGATGAAACTGAACCATTTGGTGGCGGACAAGATTCATGCGCGGGCGGTGGGGCCGTACAGCCTGATCACCCAGCAGCCGCTGGGCGGAAAGGCCCAGTATGGAGGTCAGCGTTTTGGGGAGATGGAAGTCTGGGCCCTGGAGGCCTATGGTGCGGCCTACACTCTTCAGGAGCTATTGACGGTCAAATCAGACGACGTGCAGGGACGAACGAAGATCTACGAATCCCTCGTCAAAGGGGATACGAGCCTGCAAGCGGGCACGCCCCAATCGTTTAATGTTTTGATGAAGGAGATGCAGAGCCTTTGTTTGAACGTGAGGCTAGGAGACGGCGGGATCGACCGCTTTTCGGCATAAACTGGAAAAGGAATTATTGAAATGAGCACACAGGAAGTAAGAGAAGTTCTAGGATTCGACAGGGATCAGACTTTCGACTCGGTATCGATTTCGGTCGCCTCCCCGGACACGATTCGCTCGTGGTCGAGGGGAGAAGTCAAGAATCCGGAGACGATTAATTACCGCACCTTCAAGCCGGAGCCCGGAGGCCTTTTCTGCCAACGCATATTCGGACCGGTGCGAGACTATGAGTGCGCATGTGGAAAATACAAGCGGATCAAGTACAAGGGGGTGGTATGCGATCGCTGCGGAGTCGAAGTGACGGTTTCGCGAGTACGTCGGGAGCGGATGGGCCACATCGAACTGGCGGTTCCGGTTTCGCACATCTGGTTTCTCAAGAGCATGCCGAGCAGATTGGGACTCCTCCTCGACATGACGGCGCGAAATCTGGAGCGGGTGATTTACTATGAGAACTACATGGTGACGGATCCCGGAAAAACGCCGCTGGAACAGAAGCAATTGCTAACCGAGCAGGAGTTTCAGCAAGCCCAGGACGAATATGGAGACGATGCATTCGAAGCCAAGATGGGGGCGATTGCCTTGGGTGAGATCCTGGACAAGATGACGCTTGAGACGGCCGTGGAAGAGATGCATGAGCAGATGCACAACACCCGGTCGAAGCAGATCAAGAAGAAGCTCTCTAAGAGACTGAAGGTAATCGGGGGATTCATAGAGTCGGACATGCGGCCTGAGTGGATGGTTCTGGAAGTGCTGCCCGTCATCCCACCGGATCTACGGCCCCTGGTTCCCCTCGAAGGCGGCCGTTTTGCGACGAGTGACCTGAATGACCTCTATCGCCGGGTAATCAATCGAAACAACCGGTTGCGAAACCTGCTCCAGCTGAAAACGCCGGACGTTATTATTCACAACGAGAAAAGAATGCTGCAGGAGGCGGTTGATGCGCTTTTCGACAACGGGAGACACGGACGCGCCGTAACCGGGGCGGGAAATCGGCCGCTAAAATCCCTGAGCGACATGCTGAAGGGAAAACAGGGACGATTTCGCCAGAACCTGCTGGGGAAGCGGGTCGATTACAGTGGCCGATCGGTCATTGTAATCGGGCCCGAACTCAAGCTCAACCAGTGCGGTCTGCCCAAGAAGATGGCCTTGGTGCTCTTTGAACCTTTTATAATCCGGCGTCTGAAGGAGCTGGGTTTCGTCCATACGGTGCGAGGCGCGCGCAAGATGATCGAGAAGAAGTCACCGGAGGTGTGGGATATTCTGGAGGAGGTTACGAAGGGGCATCCGGTCCTGCTCAATCGGGCGCCGACCCTTCACCGCCTATCCATTCAAGCCTTTGAGCCAATTCTGATCGAGGGGGATGCCCTGCGCATTCACCCCCTCGTATGTACTGCCTACAATGCCGACTTTGATGGTGACCAGATGGCGGTTCATGTTCCTCTCTCTCTCGAGGCGGTAATGGAGTGCAAGCTTCTCATGATGTCCAACCATAACATCTTCTCTCCTTCGAGCGGAAAGCCGATATTGACGCCTTCCCAGGATATCGTACTAGGGGCCTATTATCTGACGCTGGATCCACGCCGGAAGCCGAAATCCAATGACCGGCTTCCCTTATTTGGCGACACTCAGGAAGTCATGCTTGCGGAGGGCGATGGAGTCGTGAAGACGCACGATTGGATAAGGATCGTAAATCCGGACTACGGCCGGGCTACGATCTACGGTGATTCCGGGGGTAAGATCGTTCGGACTACGGTAGGAAGGGTTATTTTCAATACCATTTGGCCTAGGGAGATCGGTTTCCTCAATTTTCCATTGTCGACGGGTAAACTGGGCGATCTTATTCTGGAGACCTACAAAGCTAGGGGAAGGCTGGAAACGGTTGAGGTGCTCGATTCGTTGAAGGAATTGGGATTTTCCAGTGCGACCAAGTCGGGACTCTCTATTGGCATCGGAGACATGATCATTCCGGACGACAAGCCGGAAATCATTAAGGATGCACGAGGGAAGGTTAGTGAGATCGAGAATCAGTACCGAAAGGGCGTCATTACTTCGGGTGAGCGCTACAACAAGATCATCGATGCCTGGACCAAGGCAACGGACGATATTGCCAAGTCGGTCTATGAGGCTTTGCAAAATAACCAAAACAGCGACGAGGTAAACCCGGTCTTTCTGATGATGGATTCGGGAGCGCGGGGCAGTCGCCAGCAAGTCAGGCAGCTCTGCGGAACTCGCGGGCTGATGGCAAAGCCGTCCGGCGAAATCATCGAGCGGCCAATCCTATCCTCCTTCCGGGAGGGACAAACCGTTCTCGAGTACTTCATTTCGACCCACGGGGCCCGGAAGGGTCTAGCTGATACGGCCCTGAAGACTGCCGATGCGGGCTATCTGACCCGGAAGCTGTGCGATGTAGCGATGGATGTGATCGTGACGGACATAGACGACAGCAACAGGGAAGGAGTGTGGAAATATTCCATCTACGAAGGGGATGATGAGATCGTGAGTCTGTATGAGCGGATTGTTGGACGTTGCTCGAGCGACGATGTCTATAATCCTCTGAGTCCTGATGAGATGATAGTGGGCAATGGTGAACTGATCACCGAAGGAGCGGCGAAGAAGGTGGAGGAATGTGGGATCGAACGGGTCAAAATCATGTCACCTTTGACTCATATGAAGCGCTCCAGTCTTCCTGCCGTCTCTTATGGAATTAACCCTGGAACGAACAAGCTGGTCGAAGTTGGCGCTGCTGTCGGTATCATCGCGGCGCAGTCAATCGGGGAGCCGGGGACGCAACTTACGATGAGGACCTTCCACATCGGAGGCATTGCGAGCCAGTTCTTCAAGAACCCTGAAATCCGAGTTCGCAATGCGGGAATCGTAACTTATGCCGGTCTCCGTTTGGTATCCACTGAAGAAGGCGCCAGCATCGTCCTCAACAAGACGGGAAAAATCGTAATCACGGATAACGATGGTAAGGAATTGGAGAACTACAATATTGTGGCGGGAGCGGTCTTGACGATTCCCGACGGGAATGCGATCGAGAAGGGAGAAGTCCTAGCGATTTGGGACCCGCATCACGTGCCCATCCTTTCGGAGAAGGCAGGAGTGATCGCGTTTCGGGAGATGATCCCGGGGGTGACTGTCAAACGTGAAATGGATGATGCAACGGGGCAGATTGCGACGGTCGTGATCGAACACAAGGAAGACCTGAATCCGCTGATTGAGATACATGAGGCTCCGACCAGATCTAAGAGCGAGCGAGCTTTGGACATGGCGGTCAGAAAAGGCAAGCTGATCGCCACCTATTCGATTCCAACCGGAGCCCAGATTGTTGTGAATCAGGGCGACGTGATTTCCCCGGGCGCACTTCTGGCAAAGACACCCCGCCAGGCGTCGAAGACTCAAGATATCACGGGCGGATTACCGCGGGTGGCGGAGCTGTTCGAGGCGCGGCGTCCGAAAGAGGCGGCCGAGATGGCGAAGATCGACGGAATCGTCAGCGTCGGAGGGACAGTCCGGGCTAAGAAGAAACTAATCGTCACGGATGAGGACAACGACTTGGAGGAAGAGCATCTCATTCCTCACGGAAAGCACATTATCGTCCAACCGGACGACTATGTCCTCAAGGGGCAGCATCTGACCGAAGGAGCGGCTGACCCGCATGAGATTCTCGAGATCCTGGGTCCCAATGCGCTGCAGGAATATCTGCTCTCGGAGATTCAGAAAGTCTACCGGTTGCAAGGAGTCACCATTAATGACAAGCACATCGAGACGATAATCTCTCAGATGCTGAGAAAAGTCCGGATCACGGATCCGGGAGATTCGGAATTCTTCTGGGGCGAGCAAATCGATCGCCAGGATTTCATGGATGAGAACGAGCGCCTTATCGAGGCGGGCGGCAAGCCGGCGGAAGGGGAGCCGATCCTGCTTGGAATCACCAAGGCTTCGATTGAGACGGAGAGCTTCATATCGGCGGCATCCTTCCAGGAGACGACCCGGGTTCTGACCGACGCCGCGACTCTCGGCAAGAAAGATTTGTTGAAGGGATTCAAGGAGAACGTGATCATGGGCAACCTGATTCCGGCCGGTACCGGTTTGCCGAAATACCGTCGACTTCGAATCAACACGTTAGGAGCGGAGTTGGCCCATACCGTGACTGGTTCAGAGACGGCAGGCTAGAGGAATCTGTCTTTCGGCGGTTTGCGATTCTGCGATGCGCCCGGCTCGTCTGGGTGTATTTGTGGATCGTGGCCGATTCCAGTACCGACAGCTTCCTAGTCTCTCAGCCCGAGGCAGAGAGAGGAATCAAATTTTACTTGCACTCGGTTTCATAAAGTTTACTTTTCTCGCTTTTCACAGCGAAAGCGTCCAATTAATGCCCACGATCAACCAACTCGTCCGCAAACCGCGGAGGATTATCAGGAGCAAATCGAAGTCTCCTGCATTGAAGGCGAGTCCCTTCAAACGAGGGGTTTGTGTACAGGTCATGACCCGCACTCCGCGGAAGCCGAATTCGGCGATTCGGAAGGTGGCTAAAGTCCGGCTGACGAACGGCATGGAGGTGCTCGCTTATATTCCTGATGAGGGACACAGCCTGCAGGAGCACAGCGTGGTGTTGGTGCGAGGCGGAAGGGTTAAGGATCTCCCCGGCGTTCGCTACCATATCGTACGTGGACCATTGGATTGCCTGGGGGTGGATAAGCGGCGGCGAAGCCGTTCTAAGTACGGGGTGAAGCGGCCCAAGGACGCGGAAAAGTAATCCTGTACAAATTTTTCTTGCGAGTACTTCCGGCCGAATCTCTTACTGTATTGTAATGTCGCGACGACGAAGAGCAGATAAGCGAGAGCATATACCTGACCCGCGATTCGGCAGTTCGCTGGTCAGCCATCTTATTAGTACGGTTATGGTCGACGGCAAAAGAGCGACTTCCCAGAAGATTGTCTACAGCGCGATCGAGAACGTCAGTGAGAAGCTGGGGAAAGGAGACCCGATTGAACTTTTGCTGGGGGCGATGGAGAACATCCGGCCGAAGCTGGAAGTGAAGAGTCGCAGAGTGGGAGGGACCACTTACCAGGTTCCGATCGAGATTCCATTTGAACGCCAACAGAGCGTGGCCTTTCGATGGTTGCGGGACTCCGCCCGAAGTCGGAAGGGTCCCATGAAAGAGTCTCTGGCTCAGGAGATAATCGATGCTTACAACAATACCGGCTCCATTGTAAAGAGGAGGGAAGAAATGCACCGGATGGCACAGTCCAACCGGGCCTTCGCCCATCTTCGCTGGTAAACACTTCGATGGTTTCCCCAGAAAATCTCTCTCCGGCAAATGCGAAAGACCGGAGGACGCCTCTAGAATTCACCCGCAACATAGGGATTGCGGCACATATCGACGCCGGCAAAACGACGACGACCGAGCGTATCCTTTTCTATTCCGGGGTGGTCCATCGTTTCGGGGAGGTGCACGACGGAAACACGACGACCGACTGGATGGATCAGGAGCGGGAGCGGGGTATTACCATTACCTCGGCAGCGATATCCTGCGATTGGAGACCGAAGACGGGCCTCTTTCCCAATCAGAATCATCAGATCAATGTAATTGACACGCCGGGGCACGTCGACTTCACGGCGGAAGTGGAGCGTTCCCTCCGGGTACTCGACGGTGCGGTCGGTGTTTTTTGCGCGGTCGCTGGCGTCCAGCCGCAATCCGAAACGGTGTGGCGTCAAATGGACAAGTACGGTGTGCCCCGGTTGGCATTCATCAACAAGATGGATCGCACCGGGGCCGATTTTTTGGGGGCGGTGGAGGATATTCGAAGAAAGCTGGGGGGCAACGCATTTCCCATTTTTCTACCGATAGGGTCGGAAGACAGGTTTCGGGGACTGATCGATCTGATTCGGATGAAAGCTTACGTTTATGAGGAGGCTGACGAGTACGGTCTGAGCTATTCCGAAGAGGCGATCCCGTCCTCGATGCGGGAGGAAGCGGAGCTTCATCGAGAGAGATTGATCGAGGGATTGGCTGATTTCGACGACCATATCGCAGGGAAATTCCTGGAGGGAGATGAAATCACGGAAGAGGAGTTGCAGAGAGGGGTGCGAGGGGCGACATTGAAGCAAGGTTTCCTTGCCGTGATTCCGGGGAGCGCTTTCAAGAACAAGGGAGTGCAGTTATTGCTGGACACAATCGTCGACTACCTACCATCGCCTCTCGATCTCCCATCGATCTCAGCGCGAGAAGAGGGGACGGAGGAGAAGGAGGTCGAGATCAGACCGGACGACCACGCGGAAGTCGCGGGATTGATATTTAAGTTGGCATCAGATCCCTACGTCGGAAAGCTTGTATTTATTCGGATCTACCAAGGGGAACTGAGGAAGGGGAGCAGCCTCTTGAACGTGCGGACCGGGAGGATGGAGCGCATCAGTCGCCTCATGTTAATGAAGGCGGATGCGAGAAAGGATATTGAGGTAGCCTATTCGGGTGACATCTGTGCCATAATCGGTGCCAAAGAGATCAGGACCGGAGACACCCTCTGCTCGAGGAAACTTCGAGTCATGCTCGAACCACCGACCTTTCCCGATCCGGTGATTTCGATGTCGATCGAACCCGAGACCCAGGGTGATCAAGAGCGCCTGTTTCTCGGGCTCCAGAGGCTCTCGGAAGAAGACCCTACATTTGTCGTCGGGACCGACAAGGAAACTGGACAGACAATTGTCTCGGGCATGGGGGAGTTGCATCTGGAGATTTTGCGAGACCGTTTATTTCGCGAATTTAAGGTTGAAGCAACGTCGGGTAAACCGCAGATTGCCTACCGTGAGGCGATCACGGCGCCGGCCAACGGGGTGGGAAAGTTCATCCGGCAGTCGGGTGGGCGTGGGCAATACGGACATGCCGAAATCAAGATTGAACCGAACGAGCGTGGGAAGGGAAGCGAATTCATAAACAAGATCACGGGGGGGATCATCCCCAGGGAATACATCAAGCCGATTGAGGAAGGTATCAGGGAGGCGGCCCACAATGGACCATTGGCCGGCTTCCCGATCGAGGATGTCAGGGTGGAGCTGGTATTTGGTAGCTTTCACGAAGTTGATTCCTCTGAAACCGCGTTCAAGATGGCGGGAATTCTGGCATTTCGGGATGCAATGAAGAATGCGAAACCGGTCATTTTGGAGCCGCACATGAAAGTGGAAGTATCAACTCCGGAGGAGTACCAGGGCGATGTGATGGGAGACCTGAGCCGGCGCCGGGGAAAGATTCAGGGCTTGGAAGGGAAGGGAAACCGGATGATCGTGAACGCCGTGGTTCCTCTTGAAACGATGTTCGGTTATGCTACGGTGGTGCGGTCGTTAACCAAGGGAAGGGCATCCCACTCCATGGAACCGTCCCATTTCGAAAAGGTACCGTCGGGAATCATGAAGAAGATCATAGAAACATCGGTTCGCGAGCCGGCTCGCACTTGAGGTGGCCTGAGGTAGGGCGGGAGAAAGAATAAGGGAGAAAGAATGAGCGTCTGATGGAAGGCCAGAGAATAAGAATTCGGCTCAAGGGGTATGACTATCGGGTGATCGACCAGTCGGCAACTGATATTGTGGATACCGCGAAACGCTCCGGTGCCCGGGTGGCGGGGCCGGTGCCTCTGCCCACTCGGATCGAGAAGGTTACGGTAAATCGATCTCCCCATGTGGACAAGAAATCAATGGAACAGTTTGAGATGCGGACGCATAAGCGTCTCATCGACATTATTGAACCCACGGTCCAGACGGTTGACGAACTGAAGAAGCTCAATTTGCCGGCGGGTGTCGACATAACCATAAACGTGTGATTGGTTGAAGGGATGACTGATCCGATCTGATCCACTCAAAAAGATGCGACACACACTGTTAGGCAGAAAGATGGGGATGACTCAGGTTTTCGACTCGGAGAGTACCCTCATCCCTGTGACTGTAATTGAAACCGGACCCTGTACTGTCGTACAAGTGAAGACAGCGAGACGAGATGGTTACAACTCCGTTCAAATTGGGTTCGGCAAGGCGAAGAAGAACCGGCTCAGCAAGGCCCAGATTGGACATTTTGCGAAAGCGAAAGTGGAACCGCACAAACGGCTGAAAGAGGTTCGATGTGACGCGGAGAGCGAGCATGAAGTTGGAAGTCTGCTGACGGCCTCCGGATTCTCCGAAGGGGAGAAAGTCGATGTTGTCGGAGTATCGAAGGGCCGGGGGTTTCAAGGCGTGGTTAGGAGGTTCGGCTTCAAGGGTGGACCTGCCTCGCACGGATCGATGTTTCACCGGCGCGGAGGATCCTACGGGCAGTGTCAGTGGCCGGGTGAAGTATACAAGGGTCGAAAGATGCCGGGCCGCATGGGCGGAGGTGGACGAACGGTGCAGAATCTTGAAGTGATCAGAGTTTTAGAGGATCGGAATCTGATTTTGGTCAAGGGAAGCGTGCCGGGGCCAAACGGAGGCGAAGTTCTGGTGAGAAGGGGAAAAAAGAGCGGTTCCAAAGTGGACTCGAACTGACTCCAGAGAGAATAGCCGTGAAATTGAAGGTATATTCCGCGGACGGAGCGGATAGCGAAGAGAAGGAATTTGAGATTCCGGTCTTCAAAGACGCAGGAGGAGTGACAGCTTTGAAGCAGGTACTGCTGGCCCATCAAGCAAACCAGAGACAGGGAAACGCATCCACGAAAACCCGCTCTGAAGTGAGCGGTACCGGGCGAAAACCGTACCGGCAGAAAGGCACCGGTTCGGCCCGCCACGGCAGCCGCCGCTCTCCCATCTTTCGGGGTGGAGGACTGGCCTTTGGCCCAAAGCCGCGGAGCTACAGGCAGAAAGTGAATCGCAAGATCCGCAAATTGGCTTTTCGGCGTGCTCTGTATGACCGCGCCAGCGGCGGAGATATGGATGTGATCGAAAGCTTGGAAGTTTCCGAGCCGAAGACCCGACTCTTCAGCTCCGTGATCGAACGGATTGCTCCGAAGGGCTCAATATTGGTTGTCGATGAAGCTTTCGATGATTCCGTTTTACTCGCCGCCCGGAACATCGGTCGAGTTTCGGTGATGGAGGCAGGTACGGTGAACGCCTATCTTCTCAGTTTGCATGACCGCGTTCTAGTGAGTGAAAAGGGGATCGCGAATCTGCTTGACCGTACCGGAGGAGGAGGGGAATCGTGATGCAAGCGGACAGTATACTGGAAGAGACTATTATCTCGGAGAAAGCGACCGCACTTTCTTCCAGTGTTAACCAGTACACCTTTCGAATTCACTCCTCGGCGAATCGGATTTCGGTTGCCCAAGCGGTTGAGTCCAGCTTCGGGGTGAAGGTGACGGGCGTGAATATCCTGAACGTTAAACGAAAGGCGAAGCGGGACCGGACAAGACGAGGCCAATTTGGGTATAAAGGCGGCTTCAAGAAAGCGATCGTTTCGTTAAAGGAGGGCGATCAGATCGAATTGATCTGATGGTGCCGGAGAACGCGGAGTAGGATCGGAATGCCAACAATTAAACAGCGTCCATCGACTCCGGGCCAACGGTTCTACGTCAAGAATGTTGGAGACATCTCCGATCACGGTCCGGAAAAGCGCCTCAGTGAATCGAAGAAGAGAACAGGAGGGCGCAACTGTTACGGCCGGATCACTTCCAGGAGGCGTGGGGGCGGTCACAAAAGAAGGCTGAGGAAGATCGATTTCAAGAGGGAAAAGATCGATATTCCGGCCCGGGTTGACCGGCTGGAGTACGATCCAAACCGTTCCGCCAATATCGCTCTCCTGGTCTACGCAGACGGCGAAAAGCGCTATATCCTCGCTCCCAACGGAGTGGAGATTGGGGACACACTAGTAAGCGCATCGGAAAAGGGCGACTTTCGCCCCGGTAACAGCATGCCTTTGAAGGCGATTCCTCAGTCTACCAAGGTTCATGCAATCTCGACCCAACCTGGGAAAGCGGCACAGTTTGCACGTTCCGCGGGAGTTTCCGCACAGCTTGTCGCGATCGATGGAGATCGTGCTACCTTGAAAATGCCGAGCGGAGAGATCCGCCTTGTAAAATCGAGCTGTCGGGCGACAATCGGGGAAGTGGGCAATGCTGCTCACCGAACATCGAAGTTGGGCAAGGCAGGCCGTGCCCGATGGAAAGGCCGCCGACCTCGGGTCCGCGGAGTGGCGATGAATCCGGTCGATCATCCGATGGGTGGAGGCGAGGGACGCAGTTCTGGTGGGGGCCATCCGGTATCACCATGGGGCCAGCTGGCCAAGGGTTTCCCGACCCGGCTGCGCTCGAAACCATCAGATCGGATGATATTGATCAGAAGAAACGGAAGAAAGGTGAAGCGGTAAGGAAGGGAAGTTGCGATGGCACGCTCGATCAAGAAAGGCTATTTCGTTGACGGTCATTTGATTGACAAGATCAGGTCGGCGCAGAAGGAAGAATCGCGGAAGCCGATTCGGACCTGGTCGCGTCGTTCGACCATAACGCCCGATTTCGTGGGTTTAAATTTTGAAGTTCACAATGGAAGAAACTTTCTGCCGGTGTATGTAACAGAGAACATGGTAGGGCACAAATTGGGAGAGTTCTCCCCGACGCGGTCCTTCAAGACCCACAATCCGCACACGCAGAAGAAGTAAAGGAGCGATGCAAGTAGAGGCAGTAACAAAATATGCTCGAATGTCGCCCAAGAAGGTCAGGGAGGTGACGAGAGGGCTTCGAGGACTCAAGGCCAACGAGGCCTTGGAGAAGCTGAAGTGCGTACCGCGAAAGTCTGCCCGCCTCGTTGCCAAGACCCTCCAATCCGCGGTTGCCAATGCCGAGAACAACAGAAATCTTTCGTCCGACGATTTGATTGTGGATACTGCGGTGGTGGACCGGGGCCCGGTTTTAAAACGATGGCGGGCGGGTGCGCGCGGCATGGTGAAGCGAATAGAGAAGCGGATGAGTCACATACGAATTGTCCTTTCGGACGAATGAGAGGGGATACAGGTAAACGATGGGTCAGAAAGTAAATCCGATCGGTTTTCGCCTTCAGGTGCGTCGAAACTGGGAGTCGCGCTGGTTTGCGGAGAAGGGCGAATTTGGAGACAATCTGGAGGAGGATTATCTGATTCGGTCGACCATTCACGGGCGGCTGAGGTACGCAGCGGTGCCAAGGATCTTCATCGAGCGGGCGGGCAATCGTATTCGGGTGAAGATATTCACAGCCCGTCCCGGCATCGTCATCGGAAGGAAGGGGCAGGAGCTCGAAAAGCTCAAAGAAGAACTTTCAAGATTGGTCAAGAACGAAGTCCTCCTGGACATACAGGAGGTGAAGAAGCCGGATCTCGTGGCGCAATTGGTGGCAGAAAATGTCGCCCTGCAATTGGAGCGGAGGATTTCGTTTCGCCGTGCCATGAAGAAGGCCGTCCAGACATCGATAAGTCTGGGAGCGGAGGGTATTCGAGTGCAGGTTTCGGGTCGACTGATGGGAGCCGATATCGCGCGAAGGGAGATGCAGCGCGCCGGACGGGTTCCTCTTCACACCTTGCGGGAGAATATCAACTACGGATTTACGGAGGCGAAGACAGTCTACGGAGTCATCGGGGTCAAGTGCTGGATCTGCACAGGGGACGAGGAGGATCCTCTGGGATAGGATTCCGGCGAATTCGAGAACTTCAATTTTGAGACGGGAAAGGATTGAGCCATGGCATTGATGCCCGCTAGGACAAAATTCCGGAAGAGCCAGAGAGGCCGTGTGCGCGGTCGGGCGAAGCGGGGAGACACATTGGTATTCGGTGACTTTGGGATCCAGGCGCTCGAGAGTGGTTGGATCACGTCCGAGCAAATCGAGGCTTCGCGCGTCGCCGTGAACCGGGATTTGAAGCGACGAGGGAAGGTATGGATTCGCGTTTTCCCGCATAAACCGGTTTCAAAGAAACCGGCGGAGACCCGGATGGGCAAGGGAAAGGGACCCACCGAAATTTGGGTGGCGGTAGTCAAAGCCGGGGCGATTCTTTTTGAAGTATCGGGAGCGAGCGAGGCTGGGGCGAAGAATGCGCTGCAGTTGGCGGACGGGAAACTACCTGTGCGCTGTCGATTTGTCGGCCGGGAGGATGCAACTTAGCACTCGAATACTTGGATTGGACTGGGAAGATGAAGTCGGCGGAACTTAGAGAATTATCGGTAAGCGAAAACGAGAAGAAACTCCGCGACACTCGAGAGGAATTACTCCAGATGCGTCTACGAAAGAATACCGGGCAGGTTGAAAGGCCGCATTTGCTCCGTGAGTTGAGGCGTGATATCGCGCGAATGGAAACGATTATTAGGGAGAAGAAGAGGGCGAGCTAGAGTATCTTTGGTTGTCAGAGAAATCTGTAAGGAGCGATGGAGAGCGGGCGAAAACTAAGGCGCAAGGTATTGATCGGTAGTGTAACAAGCCGCACCGGAGAGAAGACGGTGAAGGTGACCTACGACTACAAGATTCCGCACCGTCGTTACAAGAAAGAGGTTGGCAGGAAGACGGTTGTGCATGCCCACGACGAGTCGAGTCAATGCCGGAGAGGAGATAAAGTTGAGATCATCGAGACTCGGCCCCTTAGCAAGTTAAAGAGATGGCGCGTTCAGCGAGTCGTCGAAAAAGCACCGGAGGCGGAGGATTGAACATAGAGTGTGCGAAGCCGACGGTGTTAAATGAGGATTTTAGAAAATGCTTCAGTTATTGAGCAGACTAGATATTGCGGACAATACCGGAGCCAAATCGGCCCGGATGATTCGGAGACTGGGGCAGAGCAAGAAGACTGCTTCGGTGGGGGATATCATCGTTGTGAATGTCAAGGAAAGCGCTCCTGAGGCGACGGTAAAAAAAGGGACGGTCGCTAGGGCGGTAGTGGTGCGAACAAGAGCGCCTATTAGAAGGACCGACGGAAGCTACCTTCGTTTTGACAGCAACGCAATCGTGCTTATCGATGCGAACAACAATCCACGGGGGACACGGATTTTCGGACCGGTGGCGCGTGAACTCCGGCAGAAGAATTTCATGAAAATCGTGAGTTTGGCTCCGGAGGTATTGTAGGATGAAAAATCGACTCAAGAACGGAGATGAGATAGTGGTTTTGAGCGGCGAGCACAGGGGTGAACGGGGAAAGATCTTGCAAATTTTGCCAAGGAAGGAGCGAGTCCTGGTGGAAGGAATCAATATGATCAAGCGCCATCAGAAGAAGGAGTCGGATAACAAGAATCCCGAAGGAGGAATCATCGAAAGGGAGGCTCCCATCCACGTCTCAAATGTGATGAAGGCGGATCGTTACGACGGTCGGAGGGAAGGGAAGGAATCTGAAGTTGGGGAGTCTGCCTAGGAGAATCGACCGAACCGAGCTCTAAGGCGGGAAGAGATAGAGAGAATTTCATCGATGTACGTTCCAGCACTGAAGGCATATTATAAGGATAAAGTGGTCCCGGCGATGATGGAATCGCAGGGTTACTCGAACCTGCACCAAGTTCCCGAAGTCGAGAAAGTGGTGGTCAACTCGGGTATCAACTCCCAATTGGAAAAGGGGGCGGTGGATGACACGGCCAAGGAAATTTCCCTTTTGACGGGCCAGAGACCGATTGTCCGGAACGCACGCCGAAGTGTGTCCAATTTCAATATCAGGGAAGGATATCCCGTTGGAGTCAAAGTGACCTTGCGAAGCAACAATATGTATGACTTCCTTTCCCGTTTGTTGAACGTGGCTCTACCCGGGATCCGGGATTTTCGGGGCACTTCAGCCAAGCTTGACGGGCACGGGAACTATTCAATCGGTATCACGGATCACACGATCTTTCCGGAGATCAGCATGGAATCCTCGAAACGGATTGTGGGAATGGATATCTCGATCGTAACGACGGCGGCGAGCGACGAGGAGGGATACGAGCTCCTCGATCAATTAGGGATGCCGTTTCGGAAGCAATAAAGATCATTGCAAATTGGCAGTAAGTAGACAGAAGAATCACCGGTAACATGGCAAAGAAGGGAATGATCCAACGCAACCTCCGGCGTGCCCAGATGGTTAAGAAGTTCGCCGCCCGGCGAGCCGAATTGAAGCGCCAGATGGCCGATCCGGAAATCGGGGATGAGGAGTTCTACGAGGTTCAAAGAAAGCTCGCCCGCCTGCCGCGCGATTCATCGCGGGTTCGCATTCGTAATCGCTGCAGCGTGACTGGTCGTCCCCGCGCCTATTTGAGGAAATACAAACTCTCCCGAATCACTTTTCGAGAACTGGCTTCACGGGGACAGATCCCTGGTGTTACAAAGTCGTCGTGGTAGAAACGGAAATCCCGGAATAGAGAGACGAGACCTAGATACGATGTCCGACACGATCAGCGACTTTATTACGGTTATCCGCAACGCGAGTCGAGCTCGCAAGGAGACTTGCCTAAGTCGATACTCGCGAATGCAATGGAGCCTTGCTCAGATACTGAGAAAGGAAGGTTACGTTCGCGAGGTGGAGGAGAGTGAGGACAGGAACGGCCATAAGGCAATAACCTTGAAACTGAAGTATGTGGATGCAGTTCCCGCCATTACGGGTGTAGAGAGACGGAGCCGGCCGGGGCGGAGGCAGTACTACCGCGGCAACGAGATTCCCCGAGTCTTGGGAGGATTGGGAGTTGGAATTCTGACGACCTCGAAGGGGGTGAAGACGGATCGGGAAGCCCGCCGCGAAAATATCGGTGGAGAGATGATCTGCGCAGTCTGGTAAATCGAGGCGTTGTCGAATGAGTAGAATTGGAAGGCAGCCGGTCGCATTCCCCAAATCCGTAACAGTCCGGGCGGAGGATGCACGAATCGAAGTGAAGGGACCCAAGGGTGCTCTTGAGAAAGATTTCCATCGGGCGGTTCGATTCGAAGTTGGCGAGGGTCAATTGACCGTACAGTCGACCCAAGACACGCGATTTGCAAACGCCATGACAGGGACGGCGCGGTCAATTGTGGCGAACATGGTTCAAGGGGTGACGGAAGGTTACAACAAGGACCTTGAGATCGAAGGAGTCGGGTTCCGGGCCGCCCGGCAGGGTCAGAAACTCGATCTCAGTCTGGGATATTCACATCCGATTCAATATTTGATTCCGGAAGGTATCGAGATCACGGTGGAGGACAACACCCGAATCAAGGTTGAGGGGATCGACAAACAGTTGGTCGGGGAGGTGACGGCCCAAATTAAACGATTCTATCCGGTGGAGCCCTACAAGGGAAAGGGAGTTCGAATCGTCGGCGATTATGTCCGAAGAAAGGAAGGCAAGAAAGCCACCTGATAGTGCCTCCAAGGTTTCAATCGGACCATGAATCTGGAAAAGAAAAAAGAGCTGAGGCAGAAGCGTATTTGGCGGATCCGAAAGCGGGTGCGCGGCCGTGGGGAGAGACCTCGCGTCTGTGTTCATTTCAGCAACAAACACATTTATGCCCAGTTAATTGATGATGAGAAGGGTGCTACGCTTGTCTCCCTGGCCACATTGAATAAGGATTTTCGCGAAAAGGGACTCAAGGCAAATGTTGGGGGAGCTGAGGTTTTGGGCCAGCTTTTTGGGGAAAAGGCTAAAGAGTCAGGTATTGGTCGAGCAATTTTCGACCGAAATGGAAGACGCTACCACGGGGCCGTAAAGGCATTCGCCGACTCAGCCAGGAAGGCGGGCTTGGAATTCTAGGCGGCATAGGAATCGAGATGGCAGTACGGAACATTAGGGGCAGACCCAAGGGCGACTCTCATGTGGAAGAGGAGACACCCGAATTCATCGAGAAGGTTGTCTTCATCAACCGCTGCGCGAAGGTGGTGCGAGGAGGCCGTCGATTCAGCTTTTCAGCCCTGGTGGTTGTAGGAGACGGTTCCGGTCGTGTCGGTTACGGCTATGGCAAGGCCAAGGAGGTGCCGGAGGCGATCCGCAAAGGTACGGAACGGGCCCACAAGAAGATGTTCGACGTGCAACTGCGAGGAAACACGATCCCCCATCAAGTGATCGGAATCCAGGATGGCGGTAAAGTCCTACTACGGCCTGCCAGTCCGGGAACGGGAGTGATTGCTGGAGGAGGGGTGCGTCCTGTTTTGGAAGCGGTTGGGGTGAAGGATGTTCTGACCAAGTCCCTCGGATCCAATAATCATTGTGCTGTAGTAGGAGCGACAGCGAATGCGCTGAAGCAGCTCCGCTCGGCCGAACAAATCTGGCATATAAGAAAGGCTGATTGAGATTTTCGATCAGGATAGAGCAATGCGTTTGGATCAACTGCCAAGAATCCGAGGAAGCCGGAGGAACCGCAAGCGTCTTGGCCATGGGCGTGGGTCCGGCCACGGCAAGACGTCGGGAAGGGGCCACAAGGGACAAAACTCCCGCTCGGGGAGATCGGTGCGGCCGGGATTCGAGAGTGGGCACGTTCCCCTCTATCGAAGATTGCCTCAGCGTGGATTCAACAATGCGAATTTCAAGGTCGAATACGCGATTGTTAATGTCGGCAGTCTCTCGAAGATCAAAGAGTTCAAGAATATCGACCGAAATACTCTCATAGAAGCAGGCCTGGTGCGGAAGAATGCAAAGCGCGTCAAAATCCTGGGTCACGGGAAAATCGATCGAGCCATCATTGTCGAGGCGGACCGGTTCTCCGAAGCGGCGATGGAAAAGATCAAATCAGCCGGAGGCGAGGTGGTGGCGCTCGGGGGGGCGACGGAGTCCGCCGAAGAGAGTGCGGAAGAGTGACTGACTGAAAGTAGCCGCACCCGGCATTCCTGACCGATGATTTCGGCTTTCGTTAATTGTATCAAGATTCCGGAGCTGAAGAGGCGCATAGGGTACACTCTCTTCTTCCTCTTCATTGCCAGAATCGGCGCCAATATTCCGCTGCCCGGTTTGGATCCGTCTCCCCTGCAGAGCTTCTTTCAAGACCAGAGCGGAGAGTCCGGTTCTTTGGTCGGCCTCTACAACATGTTCACGGGTGGGGCTCTGCTCAAGGGTGCGGTCTGTGCTCTCGGCATCATGCCCTATATCAGCGCCTCAATTATCTTCCAGTTGATGACGGCGGTGGTTCCCCAGTTGGCACGGCTTCAGCAGGAAGGAGAAGTGGGGCGGCAAAAGATCACGCAGTATACACGCTATGCGACGGTGGGAATCTGTCTCATTCAGGGTTTCCTGCTGATCGTGGCCCTGCGGAATCCTGGAAGGCTCTTCCGGGGTTTCAGCATTTCGGACTACGGTCCTATCGTTCTGGTTGATCATGGCTGGTTCGTTGTGACATCGGTGATATTTCTGACGGCCGGCACTGTTCTCCTGATGTGGTTAGGAGAACAGATCACGCAGAATGGGATTGGGCAGGGCATTTCTCTCCTCATCACGGTGGGAATTCTTTCTGATCTTCCTTCCGCCGCCGCTATTACCTACAAGATGTTCAACCCATCTTCGGTCGGTACGGAGACTCTGGGCGCTCCCCATGCGATCATGATGTTGCTCCTCCTCTCCCTCTCGGTAGCCGGCATTATCGCGCTCACCCAGGCTCAGCGCAAAATACCTGTGCAATACGCCAAGAGGGTAGTGGGAAGGAAGGTATACGGAGGGCAGAGTTCCTTTCTTCCGCTGAAGGTGAATTATTCAGGAGTGATGCCGGTTATTTTCGCCAGCGCCATTCTTCTCTTTTTCCAGTCGATTTCGCAATATCTGGGAGCTGCCGCCGACCTTCCCTTCGTAAGGGACTTCGCGGGTTATTTTCAACAGGGAGGAATGACCTACTATTTCATATTCGGCCTTCTCATTCTCTGTTTCAGTTACTTCTGGGTGTCAGTAATGTTCAAACCGATCCAGATCGCCGACGATCTGAAAAAATACGGAGGGTATATTCCAGGGGTCCGTCCCGGCGAGCCGACCGCGAAATTTCTCGATTTTGTAATGACCCGCCTTACGCTCTTTGGCGCTCTGGCCTTGACTGTGATCGCGGTATTTCCCGATTGGCTCAATTTTACGGCCAAGATACCTTATCCCGTGGGGCAGTTTTTCGGCGGTACTGGGATGCTGATCACCATAGGTGTTCTCCTCGACACTCTTCGTCAGATCGAGACCTACCTGCTGCAGAGACATTATGACGGATTTCTTCGAAAGGGTAGAATCCGAGGCAGAAGTGCGGCGCGCTCGCCCCAGATTGTCGACGTGGAAGAACTGAAGGAACTCAACTGGTTCTGGTTTTGGCTTGGATTCGCCTTCCTGGTGGGCTTGGTCTGCTGGATTATGCAGAGATACATTTGAGGGATCAGGGCTTTCGGGGATGCTAAGAAACTCAATGATTCCAATCAAGAGTCCGCCGGAGATCAGGCGGATGCGGGAGTCGTGCCAGATAGCCGCATTGGTGCTCGATCGACTGGTTTCCCTCGCCGAACCTGGAATCAGCACCTACGAGATCGATCAAGAGGGGAAAGAACTGATTGACGGCTATGGGGCGGTCAGCGCCTGTTACAACTATCGAGTGGGTGATCGATTTTTTCCCGCCCATACCTGCATATCGGTGAACGAGGAGGTCGTCCATGGAATCGGATCCTTGAAGCGTATTCTCAGGTTCGACGATATCGTCACCATTGATGTCACGGTAATTTATCAAGGGTTCATCGGCGACAATGCCCGTACCGTGCTGATGGGTGAGGCGAGTCCTGACGTTCGGGCCCTCGTTTCTACGACTGAAGCGGCCCTCTATCGAGGCATCGAAAAGGCCAGGTCGGGTAACCGAGTGGGGGATATTTCCCACTCCGTGCAGCGGTTTATCGAGCCGAGGAAGTTTGGAATCGTTCGGGATTTCGTAGGGCACGGGGTGGGCCGCTCAATGCATGAGGAGCCACAGATTCCGAATTTCGGCAAGCCTGGAACCGGTAAACGATTGAAGCCCAAGATGACTCTGGCCATCGAACCGATGGTAAATCTGGGAGGGCCCGAAGTCGAGATGGCGGAGGACGGTTGGACTGCGATCACCAGGGACCGCATGCCCTCCGCGCATTTTGAGCACACCATTCTGGTGACTGAGGATGAACCTGAGATATTGACAATGGCGAAAAAATAGCTTTTTAATGTCGTCTTTTTTTGATCCTCGGATCTATTTGTCAGTCTTACCTCGAGTGATATATACCGGGATTTACTATGCCTCGCTTACTTGGAGTTGATATTCCAGGCGGTAGGAAACTGCCCTACGCTCTGCGTTATATTTATGGAATCGGGCCCACGCGGGCGGATGCGATTGTCGCCTCGACGGGCTTGGATCCCGACCGGAGGGCGCATGAACTGTCGGAGGAGGAGATGACAAAGATAACTGCGGAAATCAATGAACGTCAGTTCGCGATCGAAGGTGATCTGAGGCGAGACATCGCTTCAAATCTGAAGAGGTTGCAAGCGGTCAATTGTTATCGTGGCCTACGCCATAGGCGGGGTTTGCCGGTGCGGGGACAGAGAACCCAATGCAACGCGCGGACACGCAAGGGAAAGCCAAAGACAGTGGGGATAATGAAGAAAGCGACTTAGAAATTGCAGCATGACGGAAGAGGAGAAAAGCGAGAAGACCGAAGAACCGCAAAAGATCGCCTCCGAGGCTGAATCGGAAAAGAAGGAGAGCAGCACGGGCGGGGGCGACAAGCAGGGCGAGAACGGTAAGAAGGATGAAAGCGCTGAAGCGGCGGCGACGGAGCCCGAGGTAAAGAAGGACAAGGAAGAGGAAGCGGAAAAAGGAAAAGATGAAGAAGCCGACGATCGACCTAAAGCGCCGACCGCGGCCGACCTTCTAAAGGATGATCTAACCGATATCAAGATTCGGCGCGCCAAAGGGAGTAAGAACATCTCTGCCGGTGTGGTTCACATATTGGCAACTTTTAACAACACCAAAGTAACAATCAGCGATCAACGCGGAAATGTGATTTCCTGGTCCAGCGGCGGTAAGTGTGGTTTTCGGGGCTCCCGGAAGTCGACCTCATACGCAGCTCAAATCGTAACCCAGGATGCAGGAAGAGTGGCCATGGGCCATGGACTGAGGGAAGTTGAAGTGCGAGTCAGAGGTCCCGGAATGGGCCGGGATTCTGCAATCAGGTCCCTACAGACTCTGGGATTAAACGTGCTCTCTATTGTTGACGTGACTCCCGTTCCCCACAACGGATGCCGCCCGCCCAAAAGGAGGCGGGTGTAGGACATCGAGTCGGAGGAATTTGGCTCTGAATTTCAAGGATCAATATGTCGCGCTATACAGGACCTACGACACGAATAAACCGGCGGTTTGGGATGGCAATCTTTCCGCCCAACAAGGCTTTTGAAAGGAAGCCCTATCCTCCCGGTGAACATGGCCAGCGCCATCGGCGAAAGACAAGCGAATACTCGTACGGATTGAGCGAGAAGCAGAAACTTCGCTACATGTATGGACTCACCGAAAAACAATTTAGGATCTGTTTTGAGCGGGCGAAAAAGAAGCGGGGAGTAACCGGGGAGACCTTCCTGCAGGTACTAGAGACGCGATTGGATAATGTAGTGTATCTACTTGGATTTTCAAAAACGAGGCGTCAGGCACGACAGTTTGTCGGCCATGGCCACATAAGAATGAACGGGCACAAGGTCGATATACCCAGTTGCCAGGTTCAGTCCGGCGACGAGATCGAGGTGAATGCCAGCACTTCTTCACGACAACTGGCGACCCGCAGTCTCGAGGATACTCGCCTTCGGACACCGCCCGCCTGGCTCACCTGCCACGAGGATTCACTCCGAGCGAAGGTCAATCGTCTCCCGACGAAGGACGAGATCGAGCCCGGTGTCAATGTACAGCTCATCGTTGAATTCTACAGTCGTTAGGAGTGAGAGAGCCTCCGCCGAGGTCTTGAGCCCAAGCCGCCCCAGGGCACTCTTTCCGGTTGGGAACGGGCGGCGAATTTTGATTTCGTCGACAGATTAGATACCGAAAATTCAGAACCCATAATATCATGCCGCTACGATTAGGAAAATTCGAATTACCGAACAGATTGATAAAGGATGACGACACCTCGACGGACACCTACGGCCGATTCGTGGCTGAGCCTTTTGAGACTGGATATGGCCACACGATTGGAAATTCGTTGCGACGCGTACTTCTGAGTTCGATTGAAGGTGCGGCGATATCCTCGGTCAAGATTGAGGGAGTTGATCACGAGTTTCAGAGCTTGGAGGGAGTCGAGGAAGATGTTACGGACATTGTCCTGAACCTCAAGAAGGTGTTGATTCGGTCTCACAAGAGGGAACCGATTAAACTGCTGATCGACGTCGAGAGATCCGGCGCCGTAACCGCGGCGGATATTCAGCCGGACGCGAATATCGAGATCATTAATCCCGGGCAAGTTATCTGCACGGTGGATCAGAAGCGCCGATTTCTAGCTGAATTGGAAATCCGGGTAGGCCGTGGTTACTGTCCAGGGGAAGAGAACAAGTCGGAGGACCAACCTATCGGAATGATAGCGATTGATTCGCTTTTCAGCCCCGTACGTTTGGTGAAGTACACGATCGAGAATACCCGAGTAGGGCAGATGACTGATTACGACAAGCTCATCCTCGAGACGTGGACCGACGGCCGCATCACACCTGATGATGCATTGAAGCAAGCTGCTGCCATCATCAAGCTACATCTTGATGTCTTTGACAAGGTGAGCGATGAGTCGGTCACCTTCGAAAGCGAACAAGCGGAGGTAAGCGAAGAGCAGAACAAACTGAGAAAGCTTCTCAATATGAGCGTCAACGAAATTGAACTTTCGGTACGAGCGGCAAATTGTCTTAACAACGCCAACATAACCACGGTAGGTGAGCTTTCCATGAAGACGGAACAGGAGATGTTGAAGTATCGAAACTTTGGAAAGAAGTCGTTGAACGAGATAAAGGCGAAACTGGAACAGCTGGGTTTGTCGTTGGGAATGAAGATCGACGAGCGGTTGCTGGAGAATCGCAGCGACGTCTAGGAATCGGTCGGAAGGACCTTGATATCGGCCCGGCATTGGATCGAAAAAGTCCGTCTGGCTGCCAGGATCTGACAAGGGAAGAGAAGATGCGACATCGCAAACACAATCAGCAGCTCGGGGTCAAGAAGGAGCATCGCAAAAGCTTGTTGGCCAACTTGGCTTCGGCTCTTCTTGAACACGGTCGGATCGAGACGACGCTGGCGAAGGCGAAAGCACTCCGTCCCTTCGCGGAGAGAGTGATCACCCTCGCAAAAAGGGCGCAAAAAGCATCGCCGGAGCGAGCCCTCTATCTGCGCCGATTGGCAATTTCGCGAGTTCGGAATAAGGGGGCGGTCCACGTTCTCTTCGAAGAGAGGGTGGCTGAATTCGTAGATCGAAAAGGAGGGTACATACGAATCTATAAATTGGGCGGACGAATCGGAGATGGAGCGGAGATGGCGATCGTCGAGCTTATCGACGCGGCCGACGAGGGCTATCGGAATTCCAGGAGAAAGAGGAAGAAATCGGACGATAAGTCGACCGAGCAAGAGCATGCTCCAGCCGAGGTAGAGGAAGAGCCGGTGAGCGATGATACAGGTGGTGGAGCCTCAGCCGGAGAGAGTGAAGCGGAGGCTGACGAAAGCGAGAAAGTAGCAGACGAAAGCAAGAAGGAAGAAGGGGCTGAGGAGAAATGATTCGGGTGGACTACGAGCTTTTCATTCTTCTCTATCTATGCACGGGAATTGCGACAATTTTCGGTCTATGGTTCTATTATGATCGTAGGGACAAGCGCCTTTACGAAGCGGAGCGAATCAGGGTTGTATTTCACTGCCTCAAATGTGGGCAGCTTTTCACTGAGAAAAAGCAGGCCGAGGTAGCGGAATGCCCGCGATGCGGATACGAGAACTCCCGAATCAGATTCTGAGAGTATGTGGCATTGAAGCTTGGTCCAGTTAGTTTCCAAAACTCGGAGGATTCAAGCAGCTGACGGAATTCCGGACTGTTCCCCAAATGCCCCAGACCATCGCGGTACTCGATTTCGGATCGCAATACACACAGGTAATCGCGAGACGAGTTCGAGATCTGAAGATATATTCGAGGATTTTTCCTTACGCCACTAAGGCGAGTGAATTGGAGAAAGAGGGGGTTCGAGGCATCATTCTTTCCGGGGGACCCGCCAGTGTGCTGGCGAAGGACGCACCTCTCCCGGATCGGGCTCTATTCGATCTCGGAGTACCGATTCTTGGGATCTGCTACGGCTTGCAACTGATCGGGGCGATTCTGGGAGGGAAGGTCGAGCAAAGCAAACAGAGGGAGTACGGGCACGGAAGTCTCGAGATACGGAGGAAGGGTCGGATTCTTTGGGGCATTCAGGAAGGGAAACGGGTCTGGAATTCCCACGGCGACAAACTGATCGAGATGCCGGGCGGATTTGAGCAGTTTGCCGAGACGGAGAACTCCCGGTTCGCTGTGATCGGCGACGAAGATAAGGGGATCTACGGCCTCCAATTTCATCCGGAAGTTTCCCACACCGAGGAGGGTAGCGGAATCTTGAGAAACTTCCTCTACGGTATCTGCGACTGCGCCGGCGATTGGACGATGGCGGGGTTCGTGGATTCGTCGATTGAGAGTATTCGAGAAAAGGTTGGCCGAGAGCTTGTCATTCTCGGCCTCAGCGGAGGAGTGGACTCTTCGGTCGCGGCAGCTCTTATCCATCGGGCGATCGGCAAGCAGATGAGCTGTGTATTTGTCGACAACGGGCTGCTGAGGCAGAATGAGCGAGAGGAGGTGGAGGATCTTTTCAGAGAGAGTTTTAACTTCGATCTGCGAACCGTGAGAGCGGAGCGAAAGTTCCTAAGTCGATTGAAGGGAGTTACCGATCCGGAGAGAAAGCGGAAGATCATTGGGGAGACATTCGTAGAGGTGTTTGAGTCCCAGCTGAAGGGAATGAAAGAGGTGACTTTTCTCGCCCAAGGGACGTTGTATCCGGATGTGATCGAAAGCGTACCGATTGCGGGCAACCCTGCCTCTCTCATCAAGAGTCATCACAATGTCGGAGGACTGCCGAAGCGAATGAAGCTTAAGCTTCTGGAACCACTTAGAGAGCTTTTCAAGGATGAGGTGCGCCGGCTTGGCCACGAATTGGGGTTGCCCGCCACGGTCTTGAATCGCCATCCTTTCCCGGGACCGGGACTGGCAATCCGAGTAATCGGTGAGATCACGGAAAGCCGATTAGAAACATTGAGAAACGCGGATGCGATCCTCTTGGAAGAGATTCGGAGGGAGGGCTTCTACGAAAAGGTGTGGCAGTCGTTCGCCGTGTTTCTTCCCGTTCGAACGGTGGGAGTGATGGGGGACGAGAGGACCTACGAAAATGTCATCGCTCTCCGGGTGGTGGAGAGCCTAGATGCGATGACGGTCGATTGGTTTCGGCTCCCATACGATCTCTTGCAGCAGATTTCAACCCGGATTATCAATGAAGTTCCGGGAGTTAACCGCGTCTGCCTCGATATAAGTTCGAAGCCGCCCAGCACGATAGAATGGGAATGAGGGTCGAGTCGCGGTAGGATGGATTGAACGATTTCAAACCGATTGTGTAGGATTCATGAATCGATTGAGTAATATGAAACTCCTTCACGCAATGGATGTCGAAGAAGGTGGTGCGAGAGTTTCCATCCTCGAAGACATAGAATTTGCTAGAATTTCATCTTTCAATCTACATCATCAATTCAGGTTCGAGCCACATATTGCTGAAAGACTATGAAAATCCCCACGAAGAGGCTCCTTAGCGTTGGATTAATCAGCGGCGTGTTTCAAATTCTCCCGGCCGCGGATTCTAACGATGTGGAGAATATCATCGCCACCGCGCGACAGTATCTGGGGAGAGAGGAGCGAATCAACGCAATAAGGACGATTCAATATATCGGTCGATTCGAAGCGCCCAGTGACGGCTCTTCCGGCCACATTCAGATCATTCTAAGCCGTCCTATGAAACAGCGCCAGGTGGTCGAAAAAGGTGACGATTTGGTGGTCACCGTTGTCGATGATTATGATGGTTGGCGAAGCTCGGTGAATCTTCAGAAACCGGACATTCTTCAGTTGGAAATCCTTGGTTCCAAAGAGCTTAAGCGCCTTCGCGCGAATACGTTTGAGAACTTGAGTTTCTTTTCCGGAATTAGAAAACAGCATGGTGTGGTGATCAGCAAAGGGCGGGTGAGGAAGGATGGTCGGGCGGCGAATCTGCTCGTATTTCGATACGAGGACGATTTATTCTTCGAGCGTTATTTCGATGTAGAGACAGGCGAATTAATCGCCACAGTTACGGATCAGGGGCTAGAGATGAGGGAGCTCGGGGAAGTCATCGTAGAGGGTGTGCGTTTTCCGGATCGAGTCGTAAGTCTGATCAACGGGGAGGTTGTGAATACGATCTTTTTCGACGAGATCAAGGTCAATGAAGAGATCGACGAAACCGCTTTTGAAATGCCTTCTTTCCTTCCTTCCAAGAGGCAGTCAGCTCAGTAGTGCTGCGATCAGGCTGTCGGATGCCGTCTGCCCGGCCTCGCGGCGAGGTGGTGCTGGGTTCCGTGGGCTAGGGTAGCTGTGAAACCCGAGCAACAACCCGGCGCGAGGCCCTGAGAGCCCTAATATGCTCTAAACAACCACTTCCCAGTTGCGAACACCAGCGCTAAGTAATCTCTGGAAAAAGGGAATTTTGTAGCGTAAAATTCACGGTGGGTTGGAGACGATCTGAGATGCGCACCATCAATTATCCATCGGAACTTTTTGACAAGGAGGTAGCGGACTTCTGCGGCGGGCCGGAATCACAGAGGGAGATGTATTCTGAAGTGCGATCGATTCTGGACAAAGTGAGGGCGGAAGGGGACAGAGCGATAATGGACTTCACGGACGAGTTCGATGGTGTGGATCTTAAGGGAAAAGGATTACGGGTTCCCGAAGCCATGATGAGGCGAGCCGAGCGGTCGCTCTCAAGATCGGATCGAATGGCGATGGTCAACGCGATTCAATGCGTGGAAGACTTTCACAGTAGGAGTCGGCCACAGGCTTGGACTCGGAAGAATCCGCATGGGGCTAGAGTTGGGGAACGGTACTCCCCCCTCGAAAGGATCGGTATTTGGATTCCCGGAGGAGTCGTCCCTTTGGTATCAACAGTCATCATGACGGTTCCATTGGCGAATATCGCCAAGGTAGGCGAGGTCGCTGTATTTACTCCGCCACAAAAGGGTGGGTCGGTCGATCCGCGACTTCTCGCGGCGATCGTTCTTTGCCGGGTAAAAGAGGTCTACCGGATTGCCGGTGTTCCCGCGATAGGAGCTATGGCCTACGGAACTGAATCGATCAGGCCGGTTTGCAAGATATTCGGCCCCGGAAATGCCTATGTCATCGAAGCTAAGCGCCAGGTTTTCGGGGCGGTTGGGGTCGATTCGCTACCTGGACCGAGTGAAGTGATGATCATTGCGGACGGAGATGCGCGGGCCGATTGGGTGGCCGCTGATCTTGTTGCGCAAGCCGAGCATGGACCTGGCGGAAGGATCTTTCTCGTTACTACGAGTAAGAGACTGCTCGAAGCAGTGTCGAATGAGATCGCGAGCCAATGCAGAGACTTGAGACATCGTAACACGATCGAGGCAGTACTGGAAGAGGGTTTCCTTGCCGTTTTAGTTGGACGAATTCGACAGGCGACGAAGGTGGCAAATCGGATCGCACCGGAACACCTCGAGCTTCACACGAAGAAAAGCGGAAGGGATCGGCTGTTGAAGGAAATTCACACTGCGGGCGCGATCTTCGTCGGTTCTGGGACCCCTACCGTTTTGGGCGACTTCACGGCCGGACCCAGTCATGTATTGCCAACGGGAGGGTCCGGGCGCTTCCTCAGCGGACTACGACTCTCGGAATTTTTCCGACGCAGTAGCGTCGTTGAATATGATCGAAAAAGCCTGGAGCGGGCCCGAGAAACAGTCAGCGCATTCAGTCGGATGGAGCAACTGGATGCCCATGGGCGTTCAATGACAATCCGGTTTGGCGACGATGGAAGAGGGTCAGATTGAAGGATTGAGAAAACCGGTTTCCCGATGTCCGTCCGATCGAATTTTTCAATTCCCGTTCTCCCCCATATCGAGAGCGTTAATGGATACACTCCCGGGCTACAGCCGGAGGGAGAAGGGTGGCTGAAGCTGAACACAAACGAGAGTCCCTTCCCGCCGAGCCCCAAGGTCGCGCAAGCCATTGACTCCGAGATCTCCAAACTTTCGCTCTATCCCAATCCTCAGAGTCTTCCCCTTCGCGAGGCGATTGCGAAATTCCACTCTTTAGAGGCCAGCCAGGTGATTGCAGGGAACGGTTCGGATGATCTGCTTAATATGCTCGTACGTTGTTTTTCAGGTCCCGGGAAACCGGCCGGAATGATGGTGCCGAGCTATTCACTCTACCCGGTGCTGACCGCGATACAGGGAGCCGAAATGATTGAGGTCTTTTTTGATCGCGAAATGGTGCTAGACTCGTCTGAGGTGACAGCGAGCGGGACCAACATCTTCTTTCTCACCTCACCCAATTCGCCTACTGGAATCATTGTTCCAAATGCGCAGATTAGGGAAGTGTTGCGCCACTACAGAGGGATTTTAGTCGTCGACGAGGCCTATTCCGAATTCGCAGATGAGAGCGCTCTGCCTTTGGTGAAGGAGTTCGAGAATCTTGTCATCGTTCGCACTCTGTCGAAATCGCATGCCTTGGCGGGGTTGAGGGTTGGTTATGCGATCACTTCTCGTGGGATAATCGATTACATGGACCGCATTCGTGATAGTTACAATGTGAATAGACTCAGTCAGGCTGGTGCATTGGCCGCCCTCTCTGATGTCGAATACTATGAAAGCACGATCCGGAAGATACGGAGAACGCGTGAGAATTGTTTTCGGGAATTCCGGAAAATGGGATGGTTTACCTACCCCTCTCAGTCAAACTACCTCTTCACCGAGCCGGTTGGGAGATCAGGCGGAAGGGGTAAGGAAGTAGCGGAAGGATTGTACGAGTATCTTTTGAAGAGAAGAATCCTGGTTCGCCATTTTGGAAGTAACAAATTGACAGAGGGATTTCTCCGAATTTCTGTAGGGAGCGAAGGGGACATGGTTAGATTCTTTGAGGCGGTGAATCAATGGCTGAAGAACGAAGAGCTGAAGTGACTCGAAAGACGAAGGAGACGGATGTTTTTCTCCGTCTCAATCTCGATGGGGCCGGCGAGAGCGAGATCTCGAGCGGCATTCCTTTTCTCGATCACATGTTGGAGCTTCTCGCTCGTCACGGATTGTTTGACATCGAGTTGAAGGCGGAGGGAGACACTGAAGTCGATTTCCACCACACGGTGGAGGACATCGGGATCGTATTGGGTGAATGCGTCAAGCAGGCCTTGGGAGAGAAGCTTGGAATCAACCGCTACGGTTGCTTCGCTCTTCCCATGGACGAGTCACTCGCGGAAGTCACACTCGATCTGGGAGGCCGGCCCACCTTGGTCTACCGGGTAGAGGCGTCAAATTGGTTCATTCGCGATTTCAACATCGGTCTGGTAAAAGAGTTCTTCCAGGCCTTCGCGAACAACGCCGCCGCCAATGTTCACATCAACCTGCGATACGGCGAAGAACCTCATCATATCGCTGAGGCTATCTTCAAGGCTTTTGCCCGTGCCCTCGATATGGCCGTTTCGATCGATCCGCGACGAGGCCAAAGTCTGCCGTCAACCAAGGGCCTGCTGAGCTAGGAAGCGGTCGAGGTTCGCGTATAGATTTTGCCGAGCGCTCCCTCTGTTTGGATGCAGATGCGGGCCGCAGCCGATTCCAACACCGACATCTTCCTAACCGCTCTGCCGGGGCAGAGTGGGGAATCGATTTATCTGTGCGATTGGATTCTTGGGGTCTGCCTTTGGCGTCTTCGTTCTCGGTCCTTCACGGCTGCCACTACGGCATTGAGGTGCCTACACGGTCTTTGACTGAAAAAATCCAGGCAAAAGGATTGCATAATCAGCTGAATTTTCTCGAATTGATAGCGAGCAGCGAATAATGCCATCCCGGAATCTTGACAATGCTCTCGAACTAGGAATTTGGACCCGGCTTGAATGGATAACTCGGTTACGATTCGTATAGGCGGAGAAAACTTTAATTTCCCGATTATTGATGGGACGGAGGGAGAGCGGGCCGTCGATTTGAGGGCCCTTCGCGGGCAGAGCGGGTTCATCACCTTCGATGAAGGGTACGGAAATACGGGATCATGCTTGAGCAGGATTACGTTCATCGATGGTGAAAAGGGGATACTTCGTTACCGGGGGTATCCTATTGAGGAATTGGCCGATAAGTCGAACTTCCTGGAGTCAGCGTATCTGATCATTTATGGGGATCTTCCAACCCCGGATGAAAAGGAGAAATTTTCTCAGAAGGTCCTGAGTGACGCCGGCCTGCACAAGGATATGGAGCAGGCGTGTTCGGGATTTGCGAGCGACTCTCACCCGATGGCCATGCTGTCGGCGTTGGTCAACGTACTCGGTTCCTACCATCCCGAGATGGCGAGCAATAACCGATCCCAAGACCTCGCCCGATTTGATGATGCCGCAGCTATTCTGATTTCCAAGGTGCGGGCCATTGCGGCACATTCCTATCGGATTCAGCGGGGTAGTCCCATAAACCACCCCAAGGCTGATGCGGGATATTGTGAGAATTTTCTGCACATGATGTTTTCAATCCCGCACGCGGAATACGAAATCGATCGGAGTGTGGCGGACGCTCTTGATCTTTTCCTGTTGTTGCATGCGGACCATGAACAGAATTGCAGCACTTCGACGGTACGGATGGTGGCCTCGGGAGGGGCCAATCTATTCGCCTCCGTTTCGGCCGGGATCAATGCCTTGTGGGGACCTCTCCATGGTGGCGCCAATATGGCGGTTGTGGAAATGCTGAAAAATATCCGAGAGGAGGGAGATGACGGCAGTCGATTCCTCAACGAAGTCAAGGATGGGAAGCGGCTACTGATGGGTTTCGGGCACCGAGTCTACAAGAATTACGATCCTCGGGCCAAGATTATCAGAAATGCAGCCGATCGCGTCCTTGAGAAATTGGATCATGAGGATCCTCTTCTCGATATTGCGCGGCACTTGGAGCAGGCGGCTTTGAATGAGGACTATTTCCTTGAGCGGAAACTCTATCCGAATGTCGACTTTTATAGCGGCATCATTCTCAATGCAATCGGGATTCCTCTCGAAATGTTTACGGTCATGTTCGCCATCGGGCGCATGCCCGGCTGGATCGCACATTGGAAGGAATTGGCGTCGGATCCCAAGGGTCGGATCCATCGACCCCGGCAGGTTTATTCCGGGGCTACCCTTCGCAGCTATCCGGGCTAGCCTGCTTTTCTCACAAATTTTCGAGCATCCAATTGCGTCAGAGTGCTCCTCCCGCCGGGGTGCCGCATACCGGCCACAAAAAGCGGGCTATTTTAGCCTGGAAATCCTTTGAGATTTCCAGGCTAGGAGTCTGTCGGACTTGAGTCTTGAACCTTCGAGGTTTCCTTGTCTTCAGCTTCCTCGGGTATCCGAAATACCTCCTCAATATCCAGACCTGTCAGCGTTTTAATTCCCGATAGGAGCTTCCAAAGTGCGAGCGCCATGACGGCCATAGATGGGATTACGATGATCGGATAGCTCCAGAAAGTCATCTGTCCGAGCTCCTCATTGAATGCGTCCGTGCCGCTTTCGCTCTTGATCAGGACTTTGGCGAGGAGGTAGTTAAGACCGGCACTAAGGAGCAACGACACTGCGACAAAAAGGGTACAGAGTTTCATGAGCTGTTCAAAAGCAGTACGATTGCCCTTTCTTTCCAGCTCGTTGTCCACACGCACTACGTCAATGATTTCCTTGTTGTAGAGGAAAAGCCGCACAAGTGGTTTCTGGGACTTCGCGGTTGCGAGAACCGCCAATCCGAAGAGCGATGGAACCGCCGCTTCCTTGATTGCGATCCAGTCTTTGTCCAACTTCAATAGGCCGATACCCCCAGTGATGAGGATGCTGACAATTCCGATTATGGAGAAGAGATTGTATCGCTTCCTGGCAACGAGATAAAATATACCGTAACCAGTAGGAAAGATGAGAGCGCAGACCAAAGCCTCTGGGGGGCTCAGTGAGAACCATTTCGCTCCTTTCATGAGAATGAGTGATGGGATGAGGATGTTCAGGCCAAGACTGAGGAGCACATTTTCTCGCCGGGCCTGGACAGGAACCGCCTTTTGGATGGAATTCGCCCCAGGATCAGAATCCTTGCTGCTGTTCATGGCCGATGAGAAATCGCTACAGGTAAAGGTCGGGAATTACGCTGAGACTGATATACCGATAACGTCTATTGGCGTAGTCGATTATCGAACAATCGAATATTGGGAGAGTAGGTTCAACAAATCAAGCGAGGAGATTGAGTTGCAATCGGAATCCGGGGGAAGAACCGCACCACCTACTCGGAAAGCCATCGAGTTGATCCGGAAGTCTCCCAGTCAACCAAGGGAACAGTCTGATGCCACTCGGTAAGCCGAATTCCTTGGATAGGATCCTCGATCGGATCGAGGAATTGGATGTGGCGAATCTCTCTATTCTCGTGCAGAGACTGGCGCGCGAGAGGAGGCTACTCGAAACCATCCTCGATACGATCCGGGAAGGGATTCTAATCATTGACGGAGAGGGAAACATCGAACACGGAAACGAGGCGGCGGGCCGGATGATAGGTTTTGACCACAAGGATCTGGGACGAAACGCACTGTGGAAACTGATACCGGATCTGGCTCGTACGCTCGAATTGAGTATCGAAGGTGAGTACTCGGAGATCTCCGTCGTCTCAAGGGAAGTTCAGCTCACCTACCCGGAAGACCGTTATCTTCGCGTTTACCTGATTCCTTTCAGCGACAGTGATTCTAATCTGCCTGATGGTAATCGTTACGCAGTAGTCCTCTCCGATATTACGGAAGAGAAAATTACGGTTCGTGAGATGATTGAAGATGAAAAGATCTCATCCATTCTCACGTTGGCTGCCGGTGTCGCTCACGAATTGGGAAATCCCCTCAATTCGTTGACCATACACCTGCAGCTAATCAAGC
Organism: Candidatus Moanibacter sp.; assembly: GCA_965226025.1. Taxonomy (GTDB): domain Bacteria; phylum Verrucomicrobiota; class Verrucomicrobiia; order Opitutales; family UBA2987; genus Moanibacter. The sequence goes on from CBDDCD010000003.1 coordinate 521,377, forward strand.
GGCAGCTTGAGAAGAGCGACGCCAGAGCAGAATTCGAAACGGTGGATTCAAGCCTCTCGGTGTGTACTCGAGAAGTTGAACGCCTGGACGGCATAATCCGGAACTTTCTAGGGGCGGTGCAGCCGAGTCAGCCGGACTTTCAGGATGTAGATCTCGTCTCCATAATGGGGGAGGTACTCGAGACCGTCGGCCAGGAACTGAACGATCACGGCGTAAAGGTTGATATCGAAGTCGGCCGGAACCCACCCCTCGTTGCGGCAGACCCGAATCAGATCGAACAGGTCTATTTCAATCTATTGAGGAATGCATCCGAGGCCATGGAGGGCGGAGGTACCATCAGAGTGCGCACCCGCTTCGATGACGAGTTTGTCTATCTCCAAATAGGTGATTCAGGGTCGGGTATCGAAGGACAGAATCTGAGCAAAATCTTCGAACCCTACTACACCACGAAAAAAGGGGGTCACGGTCTGGGAATGATGATCGTTCATAGAATCATGTCGGAACATGGTGGCCTGGTCGGCATTGACAGCCTCCATGGAACCGGCACGGTCGTCACACTCCAATTTCCTCAGAAGCACCGCCGTATTCGTCGCCTCGAAAGTTGATTAGCTTGGAATTCAGTTGAGATTACCATGCTGGGTGAGTCAAAGTGGCACCACCCGGCCGGAAAATCTATCCAAAATTCCAGACTTTGGAATTTCGCTTGTCGAGTGTGACATAATTTCCCATTATTTCGGATTCAGATATGCCGGCCACGATCCTTATCGTTGACGACGAAAAGCACACTCGCGAAGGGCTGAAGCAGGCCCTGATGGACCCGTACGATGTCTACTTGGCTGAGAGCGCCGATGAGGCCTTTAATCTGTTTGATTCAGAGGAATTTGATGTCGTCTTGACGGACTTGAAAATGTCGGGAAAGAGTGGCCTGAGCGTGATCGACAGGGCCATCAAACTTCCCCACAAGCCGGTTGCGATCATGATGACGGCCTACGGGACGGTTGAGTCCGCGGTCGAGGCGATGCGTCGCGGGGCCCACGACTTCTTGACCAAACCGGTCAATCTCGAGCAGCTGGAAATTGTCATCAAGCGCGCCCTGAAATCCCGGAATCTGGAAGTTGAGAACCGAAACCTCCATGAGCGACTGGACAGCAGATTCAGCTACCAAGGAATCATTGGCAATTCTCTCGCCCTAAAGGAAGTGATGGAAAAGATGAAGCTGGTTGCTCGATCGAAGGCGACAGTTCTCTTGTACGGGGATACGGGCACCGGGAAGAACCTATTTGCACAGGCAATTCATCAGAACAGCGATCGGGCCCGCAATCCCTTCGTCACCGTGCATTGTGCGGCGCTGCCCTCGAACCTGCTGGAAAGCGAACTTTTCGGGCACGAAAAGGGCGCCTTTACCGGCGCCGGTGAACGGAGAATAGGTCGATTCGAAGCAGCCGAAGGCGGTACCCTCTTCGTCGACGAGGTTGGAGAGATCGATGCCTCTACCCAGGTCAAGTTGCTCCGTTTTCTTGAATTACGCACGTTTGAAAGATTAGGTAGTATCAAGCCCATAAAGGTCGATGTGAGATTGATTGTGGCAACCAATCAGAAGCTCGAAGATCTGGTCCAAAAAGGTCGATTCAGAGAGGATCTGTATTATCGGCTCAATGTTATACCGATTGAGCTGCCGCCGTTGCGAAAACGGAAGGATGATATCCCGATCCTGATCAATCACTATCTGGAATATTACACGAAAGAGAACGGAACTGACCGGGTGGAGTTGGAACCCTCGGCAATGAAGGCTCTGCAAGAATATCGTTGGCCCGGCAATGTGCGGGAGCTGAGCAATCTGGCCGAGAATATTGTTGTGCTGAAGCGGGGCGGCCGGATCAGCGAATATGACCTCCCGGCGCATCTCGTGATGGAGGCCACCTCGGGGTCGGGCGAAAGCCCTCTCGATCAACCCTTTTCGGTTGAGGAAAATGAAAAGCGTCTAGTCCGGAACGCCCTGGTCAGGGCTAATGGAAACCGGACCCGGGCGGCGGAGCTACTGGGAATAAGCCGAAGGACATTGCACCGAAAACTGAAGCAGTGGCCGGATCTGATCGTGCATGTTTGATCGCTCCGGAGGCGTATTGATTTACGAATTCGAGAACTAAGGTTCGAGGATGATTACATTTAGCTTTCAGCGACTGGTTCATTGGCTCGATGTTGGAGGGGGGCGGAAGGTCCTTGCGGTATTAGCCATGGTAGTGTTCGTCCTGCTTTTTTCCGCCTACCATAGCTAGAGGCTGTCCCAAATCCGAGAGGATTTGGGTGGAAGCCTGATACCGATATCAATCTTCGTCACGTTATGTAGACCACGACATGCCTTCCGTCCTCGGTAGCTTACCTTTTATCCGTTATGCACCTTTCCAGCACCCTTCCTCTCGCTTTGAGTCGATAGTTCTCCCAAGGAAGCGCCTCTGACTCGATTCTCGGATCCCTATGCCGCCTGCGTTGCCTCTTTCTCATGTTCTTGCGCAAGTCTCTGCGCGATTTTCCATAGATTGTGGGACAGAACCGACCAGGCCACGCTAAGGTTACGGTTGTCAAAGCCTTTGCTGCGTATCTTGCCCCCGTGCCATCGGTTCTTGAGCACTCCGATCCGGCCTTCGGTGCTCCCTCGTCGTCGCTGCAACCGGACAAAGCGCGGCTCCTCCATCCGCTCCTTGAGCTCTTGTGGATTGCGGGGCGTAAGGGCGTCAAAAATCCCCTCTGCCTGGAGCCGCTTGCTGGCCGCCTTCGAGGCATAGCCCCGATCCCCACTGATCGCTTCGATCTTCTCCTCTAAAGCGAAGCCCTTTTGCCTCTCCAGACTTTCCCAAAGCTGCTTCAATTCGCTCGGGGCCTGCCCCCCATACAGTTTCCAGTCCAACAGATATCCCTCTGCGCTCTCGCATAAATAAAGGGTGTTGCCAAACTCCACCTCCCGATCTGCCTTGCCTCGCACGATGACGTCAATCTCAGGTTCGTAGGCGCTCAGGATCTTCTCCTCATTCTTCACCTGCCGCCCCCCTATGATCCGTTCGTGCGCCTGTTTCATGACCTGCGGTATCTGCTCTAACATACCATCCATTCGCTCGATGATTCGGCTCGCCTTCTTCTCGGTGTAATCGCTTTGCATCCACATAGCTTCCAATAAGTCACGGTGGCGAAGGGCATGGCCCTCAATCTTCTTGAGCAATAGCTTCATCCGCCGCAGGATCCCTTTACGCGCTTTGCCCGCCTCCCGGCGCCGACGCGCATGCGTCATCTCCAGGCACCGTTTGTTCATCTCCCGAGCCAATCCCTTTGCTCCCTGGGGCATGCGCTGTTTCATTCCCGCCTGCCGGATCAGACTGATCGCCTTGAGCAGCGTTGCTCCCACATCCTTGAGCAAGACCCAGTCCACGGGCCAGTGGATGTTCGCTTCCAGGCAAGTGGCGTCGATCAGGCATTCCCTCGTATCGATCGGCTTCTCTAATCCTGCCTCACCACAATGTTCAGCATTGCCCACCACCTCGGTCATCCTTGCATGCAGCTGTCTCAGATACGCTTCGTCGAAGAATTTCGAATCCCGTTCCAGACTGCTCTTCGATATTTTCCGGATCCCGTCTACCTCACGCACCCGGCAAAAATTAGCCAGAAGCTCACTGCGTGCCAACTCCTGCGACAGACAACGAAAGGATATCCCTCCGAGTAAATGACGCACCACCTCCACCCGCAGCGCTTTTATCGCTCTTAGAGCGCGTCGCTCCCGATCCTTCCCTCCCGCTTCATCCCATCCTTCCAAGGCTTTTACGATCGCCTCCCTTTCCAGCGAGGAGTCGATCAAAACCCGGTCAATCCGCTCCATTGTTTCCAGAAACACGGTGTAGTCTTTGCATCGAATGACTGGAGTTAGGGCTGGACGCAGGAAGCTTTGTACGGCAATATTTTTCATGAGAAGGGCGTGCTTTGTATTTGACTAACGCAAGCATAAGCGCCCTTTTTCGCCGGATCGAGCTTTTTGCAGCTCTATCCGGCCTTTTTTTTGCCCATAACTCATTAAAAATCAATTGTTTCCACCACTGGGACGGGCTCTAGCTACAAGCGATTCGCCGGTCCGGCCTCCGAATATGTAATCGAGGAGGCGTTAGTAGGAAAACACCTGGCGGCGGGGGGTGGTTTCTCAACGTCGGTGATTTTTCCCCAGACCGTCTCACTTCTGGAAGAACGACATGGGTTCAGATTCGACGCCGACGAATTGGTGCCCGACCTTTATCACGCGCCGCTCTACCCCATTGCGATCGCGGTCGGATTGCTGCTGATTCCGGAGACTCTCGAGGTGGGACTCTGGAAGGACGCCATCTTCGTAGGTGACGTCAAACCGACGGGATTCAATGCCGACTACTTACTGTTGATTGTGAACCTGATCTTTTTCTGGCTCGGCTGTTTTCTGGTTTACGTCCTAGGCAAGCGCCTTTTCTCACCGAGAGTTGGATTGGTCTCCCTATTCGGAGTATTTCTCTCGGTCGGCATTTGGGATCAAGTGTTGGCTATCAGTGGGATGTCGATCCTGCTCTTTCTGGTAGTAGGCCTTTTCCTTCTCTGGGAGCATCTCGAGAGGATAAGGATTTCGATTGATGATTCACCCAAATCCCTACAGGCAATGGTGTTTAGCACTGGCGTAGGATTGGTGGCGGGATTGCTCTTTCTGACGGAATACACGGCATGTATCGTGTTCCTCGTTTACGTCGGTTACACCCTGTTGCACTTTCGAAGAACGGCCCTTCTTGTATATCTTCTGCCGGCTATTGTTGGATTCCTCCTCGCTGCCTCTCCATGGATTGTACGAAACATCTACTGGACCGGCCATCCTGTGGGACTGGCTGGGCAAAACATGGCATTGAGAGTAGGAGACACGACTGCGGAGCCGGCTACGTTTAGGAAGGCGATGGACTCTTCCGGACCTGTAGTCAGCCTCCGAAAAATTGGCAACAAGGGGTTCAAGGGAATTGAGGACAATCTCAAAGAGTATGTCTGGTCGGGGGGCGCCTATTTTTTCACAACCTTTTTTCTCACTGGCTGCCTCTATCGTTTTCGTAATCCAGCGACGAATTCCACGCGATGGTGCGCCGTCGTTGTCATAATGGCCCTTATTCTCTTCCAGCCTTTCTTCAGCAGCGGAGAATCGGAACGATTGCCCGCGTTCTACTTCTCGCCTCTGATTATCATCTTTGGTACCGGGTTCTTTTTTGTTATGCTCGAGAGTACAGGCCGGAGGACCATGTGGCCAGTTATCGTCGCTTGCCTCATTTTGCTCATACTGCATAGCTTTCCGCTGGCCCACAATCTGCTGGAGCCCAGGCGAGTGCACTTCACCTACCCGCCATATGTCCCTTCCATATTGGTCAAGACTCGCACGCTTCTGACTGACAACTTTGAGGAAGGGTTTGGGATCATGTCTGATATTCCTGCCGGAACCTCCTGGTATTCGAAGCAGTCCGTATGGGCCCAACCGGAGGAGTATTCCGACTTTGTAAAGGTGTTGATCCGCCAGAATATGGGAGCCCTCTTTCTCTCACCCCAAATCTTGAACAAGCCCTATTTTACCAGCCTCCTGCGAGCGGACTTGGACATCGGGGTGAAATATCGGGAGACCCGATATTGGGGAGTCGTGTATGGAGGGCTGCAGGATCGCAGGATTCCGCGGTTTTTCCCACTTCAACAGGTAGAGCAATTGTCCGTAAACATGTATGTCCTTCTCAATCCGCTAGCCTGGAAGCCGAAGAAGGAACAAAAAGAGGAGACCTAATTATGTTGTTGACCCTCAATCGGAAAACTAAACAATCTCCCGAATTCGTAGCTTTATGAAGAAAGTACTTCTGCCCCTCCTGCTTTCGCTCCTTCCGCTCTATGCTTGGGGAGTGTATGCCCCGGTCCCTCCGAGAAATCTAGGAACAAACTTCACGGTCGATCTCAGTGTCGGTGGGCACTACGATTCCAACATCCTCGGGCTTCCCGATAATGAGATAGATAGCACGGTATTCACCTTAGGCTCAGAATTCCGTTACCGGGCCAATCCTACACCCCAGAGTGTTGTATTCGGTTCCTACAGTTTGGACGCCTTCTTCTATTCCGACCGGCCTTCAGACGATACTCTTTTCAATCATGAAGTGAGCGGCAGGTACTCTCACCAGTTTTCGCCTGCCTTGGCCATGGATATTTCTGATACTTTTTCACTTATCGAAGATCCTGAATCTTTTCTCAATGGCCTTCTCCAGACCAACCAGTCCTTCAACCAGAATATTTTCAATTTCAGGTTTCGGGGAGACGTCAATCAATCCATAACCTTCGGTTTCAAGGCCCGGCACACCAACTACTCCTACGATGACGGCTTCATAGCCACGACCCTTAACCGGGGCGACTTACTGGTCGGCGCCGAAGGGGGCTGGCGGTTCAGTCCGGATGCCTCGGCGGTCGGTGAGATTCGCTTTCAGGACGTAGGCTACGATACTGCCGGCGCCATCAAGGATAGTGACAGCATATTCTTTCTGGCCGGCGTGGACTACCAGCCCAGTCCGACTTGTCGTGCTGAGCGGGCGAGGGGGGTTGGAAGATCGTGATCGTGCGATCGGTACAAGCAGCACGAACGGATATGCCGAATTCACGGTTCTGTATCGATATCTGACGGATTCTTTTCTCTCGGCAGGAGTTCTTTACGATACTCAGGAGACATCAAATCCGATCAATTTTTCGGATGAGGAAGTCCTCACTTTCTTTGCCAATGTGCAGTACGCCTTTTCGTCCAGTCTTATTATGTCGGGTTCGATCTACTATGATGACGCTGAGCTTCAAGCACAGCTGGCGGCCGCGAACATTAAGGACAATACGCTCCGATTCGGCATCAGTCTGACTTGGCAGCCGACCCAGAATTGGTCGGTCATCTTCAGCTACGATCTGGACAGTACGGATTCGGACTCCTTCTTTCGGCGGGAGGATCGGTCGCGCGTCGGCATCGTCGGCCGTTACTCATTTGGTCTCTGATCTGACCCGGGTATCCGGAAAGGAGTACCGGGCCAATGGAGGAGACACCAAAGGGTCCGCTTGAGGGGGTTACCCTATCCGAGTTCCTGAGAATACTCCGAGGCCGCTGGGCTCTGATCTTCGTTGCGGTACTTCTGGCAGTTCTGGTCTCAGGCATCGCAACTTACTTTTCGCCGAAATGGTACATGGCGGTGACCGGTATTCGGGTAGAAAAGCCCGTAGGGGAAGTCTCTGTATTTCAACACCAGGCGGCGGCCAGCTTCGATCCCTACTTTATTCAAGAGCAGTTTGAGATCATACAGAGCAAGAAGATCCTCAAAAAGGTAATTGAGGGTCTGCGACTGAGGGAGATCCTATCCGAGAAATTCGGCGGATATATTTCGGAGGAGGATACCTACCTGTACTTAGTTGGGAGGATGCTGGACGTCGAATCGAGGCCCGGCACCTCGCTGATCGACATCGGAGTCCTTGTGGAAGAAGATCCGGAGCTCGCTGCGGTGATCGCGAACCGGATCGCCGAAGTCTACGCCGCAGACCGCATCGCGTATGCGACATCGGGTTAGACCGAGGGCATAATACGGCTAAAGAAGGAGCTGCGAGAGCAAGAGAAGACCGTATCAGCGGTTCGAGACACGGTCGAGGATCTCAGGGAGGAGTTGAAGATCGCTGGAGTCGACATCGAGGCGGTGACGCAGCTCGACATCGAGAATCTTCGCCAACTGGAGCGAACTTATATCGCGGTCAAGGTCGATGCCATGGCTCGAAAGACAAGGTGGGAGCAATTCGAGGCGATTCCCGTTGAAGACCGACTCAAGCACGTCAATTCGGAGCTGATACCGGATCCAAATCTCCAGAATCTGGCGCAGGCCTATATGGTCGCCGAGCAGAACTACGCCAGCCTGAAGGGGCGTTTCGGCGAGGCGCATCCCGAATTGGTCGCGACCCGGGAGACTTTGAAGACGATTCGGTCACAGCTCAGGGATCTGCTCGATGGCTATGAGAAGTCCTTGGAAATTTCCTACATGGAGGCCAAGGCAAGGACCGAAGAGCTCCAAAGACAATTGGAGCTTGCCCGAGTGGATCAGATTCTTGATGCCAAGATCATAATGCGGCCGTTTCAAGATGCCGTTCAGCGGTTCAGAGAGGAAAAGAACCTGTTAAAGACTTTTCGTATCACCCTGAGGCAGAGGGAGATCGATTTTCAGGTACCGAAGCGAACGATTGAAATTCTGAATGAGGCCGTTCCAGCGGTTCGGCCGGCAAAACCGAATTGGTTCATAAATATCGGGCTGGCTTTGCTCATGGGAATGGTGATCGGCCTGGGTTCCGCCTTCCTGCTTGAGTTCTTCGACACCAGCTTCCGCTCCGTTGACGACATGGAGAGAAAGCTAAAGTTGCCTATTCTGGGAGTGGTGACGAAGAACCTAGTCATGGTCGAAGAGGGGAACTACGGCAGTTTCGAGACGGAGCCGTTCAGGGTGATCCAGACGAATCTGGAGTTGGCTCGAGAGGATAGTCGGGGAAGCATACTCGCGTTCCAATCGGCCGGACCGGGTGAGGGCAAATCGACGACTCTGTACAACCTTGCCGCGGCCATGGCGATATCCGGCCAGAAGGTTCTCGTGATCGATTCCGATCTGCGCCGCCCCTCCCAGCATCGGCTATTCGAATCCTCGAAAAAGCCGGGCTTGATTGATTACCTGAGAGACAATGTCGCCGAATCGGAGCTGATTCGCACCACTCGTATTCCAAACCTCTTCCTTCTCTCAAGCGGCCAGGCCCCGCATTTCTCTCTCAGCCTCCTCTACGGAAAGCAGCTCGGCCTCCTCTTGGACCGACTGCGCGAACAGTATGACAAGATCCTACTTGATTCTCCCCCAGTGATCGGTATCAGTGATGCTTCCGTGCTGGCAAGGAGAGCGGATGGGATCATATTTATTGTTCAGCACCGTCGCAATCCACAGGCCATGACGCTGCGAGCGAAGCAGATCATTGAGAACGTTGAGGGGCGGATCTTTGGTGTGGTCCTCAATCAGGTTCCAGATTCTGGTGACGAAGACTACAATTACTACACGAGCAATTATTACTACTACAGCCAGGGTAGAGACGGGGATGAGGATTCATCGGATGACGATGACTTCGAGGACATCGACAACGACGTTGAGAGACTTCAGTTCCAGGAATCGGAACGTGAGAGCACCAAAGTATAGCCTGAATCTGGTTGACAACGGAGTTTTCCATGGGAGATAGGTAGAGGTTTCAATGCGGGCGTAGCTCAGCTGGTAGAGCACCACCTTGCCAAGGTGGATGTCGTGAGTTCGAACCTCATCGCCCGCTCCAATTTGGGTGGGTCACTTAGAACTCCGTGAAGGCCAGGCAGCTCTTTCAACTTCCTCGATCGCTCCCATTCGGCGAATTTTTTGATTCCGAGGATTCCCCATGGGAATGGGTGGGAAGAATTGAAGAGGCGCTCGAATCGTGTCCGTTCAATCGAGCTTCCGGTGGGAAGGGCTTTCCGCCTGGGGCCATGGTCTCGGGCCAGGTCTTCATTCATGAATCGGTCAAACTGCCTTCCTATTGTGAGATTCACGGTCCGTGCTACATCGGGGAGGGAACGGAGATTCGACCGGGCGCCTATATCCGAGGAAACGTGATCGTCGGCCGGGACTGTGTTCTGGGCAATTCGTGTGAGTACAAGAACTGCCTATTGATGGATCGAGTGGAGACGGCTCATTTCAACTACGTTGGCGATTCGATCCTGGGCTCCGAGTCGCATCTCGGAGCCGGAGTAATGCTGGCCAACCAGCGTTTGAAGAAAGATGAGGTACAAGTCAGCACGCCGGAGGGACGGGTGCCGACCGGTAGAAGGAAATTGGGTGCGCTCTTGGGGGAAGGGGCCCAGGTGGGATGCAACGCCGTCCTCCAGCCCGGTACGGTCCTCGGCAAAGGAGCGCTAGTATTGCCGATCGTCGCTTTTGGTGGCTACTTGCCCGAGAACTCCATTGCCGCGAGCGCGAGCAAGATCCGATCATGAATTCCTAGCCTGGAAATCTGACAAGAATTCCAAGCTAGGAATTCAAAATTGAGATTACCTCCGGGTGCAGTTTCGAATTGGCGGCGATGATTGAGGTGCCTGAGACGGGGTCCTTTCCCTGCCAGTCGGTGATGCATCCGCCTGCGCCTCGAATGATGGGTATCAGGGCGAGGAGATCCCAAGGATCCATGATTGGGTCCGCCATAATGTCGGCCCTTCCCTCCGCCAGGAGTAGGTAGCCGTAGCAATCTCCCCATGTATAGACCTCGGCAACGCGTTCGGTCAGTCGGGTCCATTTTACCGAATCCTGGTATTGGCCGGGCGTCTTCAGGTTCGAAACCAGGAGAAGCGAATCCTGCAGGCGATCCGTATCCCTCATCCTGACCGTGGTTCCGTTCAGAGTAGTCCACTCACCGGTTCCCAAGAGAAGCTGGCGGGTTACGGGGTTGTGTATCGCTCCGAGGAGAGGCTGTCCTTCGTGGAACAGGCTGATAAGGGTGCCGAACAGAGGGCAACCGGCGGCAAAGGCGCGGGTTCCGTCTATCGGGTCGAGGACCCAGACATAGGTGGCGCTCTCGTTCTCGGGCCCAAATTCTTCTCCCAGTATGCCGTGGTCAGGAAATTCCTTGGCGATGCGATCCCGCATCAATTCTTCTGCTCTTCGGTCTGCCAGAGTAACGGGAGAATCATCCTCTTTTCGATCCACCTGGAGCTCGGGATCTCCGAATAATTCGGCGATCACTTGACCGCTCTCCTCGGCCAGAAGGCGAACAAAATCAAGAAGCCTATCCTTATTCATAGTTTATCCTTTGTGGGTGGGCTAGCCGCAACCAAGAGCGAACGATTGTTGATCACTGCATCCATTCGACTTGGCGCTCGCCTCACGCTGGAGTAGCGCTACGGTAGAATTGATGCGGTTCGGCAGAGTCCCCATCCACGTTATCGACTTCGAAGGAAATCGCGAATGCGGTATTGTCGAATTTGGGGTTGTGACGCTCCTAAATGGGGAGATCTCCGAGGCGCGTACTAGATTGTGCCGTGCCCAAGGGAAAATCCGTCCCGAGGAAGCGAAATTGCATGGCATCAGAGGTCGGGACACTCTGGTGTTTGAACCTTTTTCCATGGAATGGGAATACTTCAAAACTCTAAGACAGAATGGTCCCTTTGCAGCACATTATGCGAGCATAGAGAATCGATTGATAAAGCAGGTCTGGCCCTATCCTCCCTATTCGCCCGACTTCCTCAGTAAGGATCAAATGGTGGCGGATTGGGGGCTTTGGGTCGATACCTGCGTACTATATTGCAAGCTCTTCCCCCAGTTGGAAAGTCACAAGCTGATGGATTTGATCGAGGTCTTCGAGTTGGATTCGGAACTCGATCGAATTGCCATTCTCCACTGTCCGAAAAAAAGAGCGAAGTTCCACTGCGCTCTCTATGACGCTCTCGCCTCAATGCTCCTCATCCGCCACATTAGCGGCCTCCCCGGGTTCGAAAACATTACCGTCCAATGGCTTCTCAAGAACAGCTCTCCGAGAGGAGCAAGGGCCTCCCAAGGGGAGCTATTTTAGGAGTCATGGAACCCGAACTTCCGTATCCAAAGCGGGCCCATTTTGTCGATGGGAAAGTGGTGTATGAATACCTCATACCGGTGGGAGAGAAAGCCAAGGTCCTTCGCGACCTCTATCCCTTCGTGGGTGTACCTTCCTTGCAGGAGAAGAGGTACGATCTACATGAAGGCAAGGTATTCAGAGTGGTCGACTTTCAAGTCGTTCGAGAGCGTGATCACAATTGGCTGGTGAGTCCGTACTATTTCAATAGTGGCGGAACCGTTATCGATTGGATGCCACCGGAATGGGAGGATGAATGAACTTCATCACCTTTCGGATTTTCGAAACTGTTCGGTAAGGTCAGTTTGAGCTCCGGTTGGGGCTGGAGGCACTCGCCTTGCTTGCAATTCGGATCGAACTGAGTAGGGAGTACTTGAACACGACCGAATGCTGTGCTCTGATTCTGAGCAAGCCCAATCAAAAACGGTCCGATGCTAGAACAACTGAAAAGAATATTCACCAAACAGGAGGAGACTTCCGATGGGCTGGAGCAGATCCAGAGAGAAGCGATCATCGACCTACTGCTGCTCTGCAGGTATGCCGACAACCATCTTGCGCTGATGGAAGACAGCATTTTCGACGAGGAAGTTGAGAGCTTCCACTGGGATTCCGGGACTCATCTTGAGGGTTACATTCAAGAGGCGACATCGAGGGTCCGAAATATCAGGAGTAGCACAGATGCCAGAGGATCCTTTCTGGAGAGCGTTAGTGAACGCCTTCAGGAAGGGGAAGTGAAGGATCGCGCTTTGGACCTTTGCAAACGGTTATTCAGGTCGGATGGAGTTCAATCCGAGGAGGAGGACGTATTCGAAAAAGAGATTCGGGATGCGTTTGAGCGTATGGGGTGAGCCCTTCTACCGGAAACTATCAAGCCTTGTCCTCTTCGACCTCGACCACTTTTGAGATCCCAATAAGTTTGTCCCCTCCGGTAAGGTTGATCAGTTTCACCCCTTGAGTAGTGCGTCCGATGACGCGAACTTCCCTGACCCGTGTGCGCACCGCTTGGCCGGAGTGGGTGAGGAGCATGATCTCGTCTTGCTCCCTGACGCTGAGGGCGCCGACAACTCCGGAGGTTCTGATTGCGATTACCCCGCTACCTCCGCGCGATTGAAGACGATACTGGTCGTAGCTCGTCCTTTTACCCTGACCATTTTGGCCGGCGATGAGAAGGGTTGATTCTGGGTCGACCACCTCAATCGTGACGACATAGTCCCGCTCCTTCTTAAAACGGATTCCTCTCACTCCCCGAGTGGCCCTTCCCTGATCCCTCAAGTCTGTCTCCCTAAAGCGAATGGACATTCCGGTTCTCGTTATCATGACGAGTTCGTCTTCTCCGGTCGTCAACTTCGCTCCGATCAGCTGATCGCCCTTGTCAATATTGATGCCGATGGTCCCGCCTTTACGATAGTTCCGGTAATCATTGAGGTTCGTCTTTTTCACTACCCCATGGTAGGTGCAGAGGACAAGGTGGAGATCCTCGCTGAATTCGCTCACACAAATCATGCTGGCGATCTGTTCGTCCTTCTGCAATTGAAGCACATTGGCGAGCGATCTACCTTTCGAAATCCGGGTCCCATCCGGAATATCGTAGACCTTTTCCACATAGACGCGGCCATTGTTCATGAAGAACATGATGAAGTCGTGGGTACTGGCCGTGAATAGATGCTCGACGAAATCCTCCTGGTGAGATCCGGTCCCGATGACTCCTTTCCCCCCTCTTTTCTGGGACTTATAGGAGCTGACAGCAGTTCGCTTGATAAATCCCTTGTGGGTGACGGTGATCGCACATCCCTCATTAGCGATCAGATCCTCCATGCGAAACTGGCCTTCGGCCGGTAGGAGGAGGGTCCGACGAGGGTTGTGGTGTTGCTCTTTCATCTCGAGGAGTTCGCTTTTGACCACCTCGACGAGTCTCGTCTCGCTATCCAGAATAGCTTTGAGCTCGGCAATGACCTTCATCAATTCGAGGTATTCATTCTCGATCTTTTCGCGTTCGAGGCCGGTCAACTGGTAGAGCCTGAGTTCGAGCACGCCGTTCGTCTGGCGCTCGGAGAGCGGATACTTGGCCATCAGCGCCGCCCTTGCCTCGTCTCGATTGCTGCTTTGCCGAATGATTCTGACAAAATCGTCGAGGTTGCTCAGGGCCAATTTGTACCCTTCCAGCAGGTGGGCTCTGTCCTCCGCCTTTTTCTTCCGGAAACTGGAGCGACGAAGAACAACCTCCCGGCGGTGCTCGATGTAGCACTCAAGCATCTCCTTGATATTCATCTCCTTAGGGCGTCTCTTATCCAAGGCGAGAAGGATGACTCCAAAAGTGCTCTCGAGTTGTGTCAGCTTGAAGAGGTTGTTGATCGTGACACGGGGAATTTCACCCATCTTCAGTTCTACGACAATTCGGGTATTGACGTCTGATTCGTCTCTCAGATCGCTGACCGATTGAAGCGTCTTGTTCTGAACCAATTCGGCAATCTTGGACACCAGGCTGGAGCGATTGACGTTGTAGGGAATCTCGGTAACGACAATCTGCTCACGATTCCCTTTCATTTCCTCGACATGGGCGGACCCTTTTACCCTGATGATGCCTCGACCCGTCTTCATGTAGCTTTCAATACCATCCGTCCCCATTATTGCTCCGCCGGTGGGAAAATCGGGCCCCGGCATGATCTCGCGAATTCCGTCGATACTGAGTTCGGGATTATCCATTACAGTACAGGCGGCATCGATTATTTCGCCGAGGTTATGGGGAGGGATGTTGGTCGTCATTCCCACCGCGATTCCGGTCGATCCATTCATCAGGAGATTGGGCAGGGCGGCCGGGAGGACACTCGGTTCCGTGGTGGACTCCTTGTAGTTGGGTACGAAATCGGTCGTGTCCTCGTCGATGCTCCGAAGCATTTCCTCGGCGAGTGATTGCAGGCGGCTCTCCGTGTATCGGAAGGCGGCAGGAGGATCGCCGTCGATCGAACCGAAGTTTCCCTGGGGCTCGATCAGGGGATACCGCATCACCCAATCCTGGCCGAGGCGAACCAGGGAATCGTAAATTGCGCCGTCTCCATGAGGGTGATAGTTTTTCATCACCTCCCCAACCACGGCGGCGCATTTGTCGAAGGGTCGACTATGGACCAAACCTTCACGCAGCATGGCGTAGAGAATGCGTCGTTGGACAGGTTTGAGGCCGTCACGGGCGTCGGGTAGGGCGCGCGAAACGATTACCGACATCGAATAATCGATGTAGGCGGACCGCATGACGTCGCTTATGCTCGTCGTTACCAGCTTCTCGTTTTCTGTGTACACCTGGTAAGGAAGTGGGAGCTAAACGTCGAGGTAGGAAGTGTTGAGCGCGTTGTCCTCGATAAAGGCCCGGCGTGGCGCAACGTTTTCACCCATCAGCATGCTGAAGGTGGTCTCTGCGATCGCGGCATCCGAAATTTCGACCTTCAGAAGTTTTCGTTTTTCGGGATCCATCGTCGTTTCGAAGAGTTGCTTGGAATTCATCTCTCCCAAGCCCTTGTATCGTTGAATGGTAAGCCCGCGACGACCGAGTTCACGAATTTTTGGGGTGAGCTCCAGAATCGAGTGAAGCTCGATGGTGTGCTCCTGGTCGCTTGATCCCCGGATTTCCTGGAGCTTGTAGCGCGGTTCGGCCGTGGCCGACCAATGTTTCACCTCAAGCCCGATTCTTTCGATCTCCTTCAAGACCTTGGACATCTCGGGCGCCTCATAGATTTCGTGTACCGAGATTCTCTGATTCAGTAAGCTCCCGTTGTGGTTGACCTGGCGGGTGAAACTCTCGTCGTAGACGTCGCCGATTTCGTTTTCTACGTAGAATCGCGCCCTTGCGTCATCGTCTACGAGGAAGGAAAAGGACTCCTCATTGCCGGTGCGAATACGGGCCAGATATCTTGGAAGCTGAAGATCCGGATTGTGCTGATCGAGGTAACGGCTCAGTTTGCACCCGAATCGTGCGACCCCGCCGCCCAGCATTTCGAGACGAGAGAGCGCTTCGACGATCTTGTCGACTTTGGATCCCGGTATCTCGAAGTCATCCCGAAAACGGTGAAGGGTAACGTCCTCGGAGCCGAGCTCGAGAAGGATGCGATTCAGATCGGCATCGTTGTCGATGTACTGTTCTCTCCGCCTTCGCTTAATTTTGTAGAGAGGCGGCTGGGCAAGGTAGATGAAGCCCTTGTCTATCAGACCACGCATGTAACGGTAGAAGAATGTCAGGTAGAGGGTACTGATGTGCAGGCCGTCGACGTCGGCATCGGCCATGAGTATAATCTTGTGGTAGCGGGTCTTGTCTGGATCGAAAGCGCCGTCCCCCTCGTGGTCACCGATTCCGGTTCCAAGGGCTAATATGAGAAGATGAATATTCTTGTTGTTGAGGGCCTTATCGAGGCGCGCTTTTTCCACGTTGATGGGCTTTCCAAAGAGAGGGAGGATAGCTTGAAAGCGCCGATCTCTTCCCTGCTTGGCGGATCCTCCGGCAGAGTCGCCCTCAACTATGAAGAGTTCGCAGAGAGCAGGATCCTTTTCCGAGCAGTCGGCTAATTTTCCAGGTAAGCCACCGCCGATCAGGGCGCTTTTGCGAACGGTTTCTCGAGCTTTGCGGGCGGCATCGCGGGCGCGGGCCGCATTCAGGCTCTTCTCGATGATCCTCTTCGCCACTGCAGGGCTGGTCTCAAAGTGGTACTTCAGATTTTCACCGACGATCTTCTGCACGATGCCGTCCACTTCATTGTTGGATAGCTTGGTCTTGGTCTGCCCTTCGAATCGCGGCTCCGGAACCTTCACCGAAATGACCGCGCTGAGGCCCTCTCGAACGTCGTCTCCCGTCAGGCTGGGATCCTTGTCTTTGATGATGTTGTTGGCTTTGGCGTAGTTGTTGATTACACGGGTGAGCGCAGTTCTGAAACCGGAAAGGTGGGTTCCTCCCTCGATATTGTGAATGCTGTTGGCATAGGCATAAATCTGATCGTTGAACCCGTCATTGTACTGGAGAGCGATGTCGACGACGATTTGGGATTCGGATCCCGCATCTTCCGAAGCGGAAACTCCGGTAAACGAGATCGGATTGTTGTGAACCAGTTGTTTTGACTTGTTCAAAAACGCGACATACTCCGAAATCCCATCCTTGAATCGGAAGACCTCACCTTTGTTGGTGCGATCGTCGACCAGTTCGATGGCAACCCCGGGATTCAAGAAGGCGAGCTCCCGCAGCCTTTTCGCAATAATCTCGTACTGAAAATCGCGAACGATGAGGAAGATCTCTGGATCAGGTAGAAAAGAGATCTTGGTGCCGGTTTTTCGGGTTGTTCCGATTACTTTCAATTTCTGTGTCGTCTTTCCCCGAGCGAAAGACATATGATAGACCTGCCCTTCGCGACTGACTTCCGCGACAAACCACTCGGACACCGCGTTGACGCATTTGGCCCCTACTCCGTGGAGTCCCCCGGATACCTGATAGGCCCCTTTGGAGAATTTTCCGCCCGCATGGAGATTTGTCAGCACGAGCTCGAGCGCGGGCATATTATGCTTCGGATGGATGTCTACCGGAATGCCACGTCCATCGTCCTCTATGGAACATGAACCATCAATGTGGACTGTGATCTTGATCAGGTTGCAGTAGCCTGCCAGAGCCTCGTCGACGGAGTTATCAACGATTTCGAATACGCAGTGATGCAGACCCCTTTCATGGGTGTCTCCGATGTACATGTCGGGTCGCTTCCGGACCCCCTCCAGGCCCTCGAGTTTCTCTATCGTAGAAGCATCGTATTCGGACGGGGATTTGCTTCCTTTATCGTTTGATTGAGAACGATTTACAGATTCAGACATCTTTACTGGGATTTTCTCGAAAAGCGGTTGGAAACCGCATCTTGAGCCTACACTGTGAGGAGCGAAAAAGGCAACCCAGAAACGGGGCAAAATTGGGCAAATTTCGGAGGAATCTTTCGAAATGAAAGTGGTCCAGCTCTACCTCCTTCTCACTCAACACGGTCTCGCGAAGAAGGGTGTGAGATAACCGGGCTAGAACTCCCAGATTTTCGGGATGAGAGCCACACTGACGGTGAAATAGAGGAGGTTCAAAGGGACTCCGATTTTATAGAAGTCACGGAATCGATATCCTCCGACTCCGTAGACGTAGGTATTCGTCTGGTAGCCGATGGGAGTGGAGAAACTGGCCGAAGAAGCGACCGCAGAGGCGATAACGAATGGTCTCGGATCAACCCCCAAGGTAGCTGCGAGACCGAGAGCGATTGGCGCCATGAGGACGATGGTTGCGTTGTTGGAGAGGAGTTCGGTGAGAACGGCGGTGCATAGGTAGAGGGCGGCCAGGACGACGTATGGTTTTAGGGAGTCCGTGAAGGCGACTTCGGCGATATTAATGAGACCGCCCGCGATGAGGTCGGCCGCGCCGGTCGACTGCATGGCCATTCCCATACCGAGCATTCCATAAATGAGAAAGAGTATGCTCCACTCAATCGTGGCATAGCCTTCTTTGGGTTCGACGCAACCGGTGAAGAAGAGGATGCCACAGGCGATGAGAGAGGCCGCGACTATGGGAACCATATTGAGTGACACAAGAATGATAATGGCGGCCATCACGGTAAGAACGATAGGCATCTTCATTCGGGTGCTCCGAGCAGGGGTAGCGGGTCGATCGAGAAGCAGGATATCCTCGCTCTTGCGCATGTCCTCAATTGCGGAGTCGGTTCCCATCATAAGGAGGGTGTCGCCGAAATGAAGAATGAGTTGATCGAGATGGTCACGCACATTGATCCCTCCTCGATGAATTGCCAGGAGGATCATCCGGTAACGTTGTCGAAAGTGCAGATCGAGGATTCTCTCCCCGGCGATGGTGGATTTTGGTCCTATCACTCCTTCCACAATCGAGCCTTCATGGGCGGCAATGGTCTCCAATCCGAGGCCGATTTCACTGGTCAGGTCGATTCCACGGAGACTCCGGGTGTGGGCAAAACCGGAAGGGCGGCAGGCGAGGACGAGGCGGTCCCCTTCCGCGAGGATGGTCTCTTGTGGATTGCTTGGGAGGGCGATTGAATTTCGAATGATCTCAAGCACTCGAACGCTCGGGCTCTTCAGGATACCGGATTCGGAGACGGTCTTCCCCACTATCTGAGAGCCTTTTCTGAGGAATGCTTCAGTGATGTATTCTCTTCTTTCATCCTCGGAAAGGATAGAAGTTAGAGTCTCCCGGTGAGGAAGAAGACGAGAGGCGAAGAGGGTGAGGTAAAGGGTGCCGATAAGAAGGAGAGGCACCCCGATGGAGGAGAGTTCGAACATCGAAATCGGTCGGTATCCGGCGCTCTCGAGGACGCCGCTGGCGAGAATGTTGGTGCTGGTTCCGACGAGAGTGCAAGTGCCGCCGAATATTGAAGCATAGGAGAGTGGAATGAGTAGCTTTGAAGCAGGGACGTTGAGCTTTCGAGAGAGGCTTAGAACGATCGGGAGAAAAACGACGACGACTGGAGTGTTATTGGTAAATGCGGATATGACGGCGACCCCGAGTACCATAGTGAAAAGAAACCGCCGGTAGCCGAGAGCGGCGATCGATCGGAGAGAGGCGGCCAGGACATCGATGGCGCCGCATTTTTGGAGAGCGGTGCTGACAATAAACATGGCCGCAATCGTAATGGGCGCCGGATTCGCGAATACGGCAAGCATTTCATTCGCTTTTGGTAGGGTCTGGGAGAAGGGGAGGAGTCCTCCCAGAAGGAGCGCCACAAAAACGCCGATCGCCGTCTGATCGCTGGAAAGCCTCTCAGTGATAAAGGAAAAGACGGCTAAGATGATCAGTGCGAATACGAATATGGTTTCCCAGGTCATTAGCCCGCCTCTCTTTGGTCTCGTTCACGAGCCCAAAGGAAAAAGCTGATCCCGAAAACTGCGAGCGACACGATCATGTTAGAGATCTTCATGATGACGCCGCCGAAAGTCTGGTCCTCGATGGGACTGAGATTGAGGAACTCGAGACGAGGAGCATAGGAGTATGTAGGGTAATGGACATCGGAAGTAAAGGTCAGGAATGCGAAGAGAGGAATCTGCGCCACCATGAGGAGGAAAACGTAGATCATTCGTAAGGGATAAAGGATCGGGGGAAGAAGCCGGGATGGGCTCAGTATGGGCCACCACATGAGGATAGCGGAGGCGAACATTGTCCAGTGTTCGAGGATATGGATCCGCTTTGAATAGAGGGCCGACTCGTAGAGAACTGGAATATGCCAGAACGTAAAACAGAGGGTAAAGACGGGGCCCGCGAAGAGAGGGTGGACCAGGAATCTGAACACCTTCGCCGGCTTTTTTTTCGAGAAAAATGTCCCGTCAACCAACCAATGGGGAGTGCCGAGGAGAAAGAGGACGGGAAGACAGTAAATCAGCATTGTGTGCTGCATCATATGGGCGGAAAAGAGAAAGTCCTCACCGAGCTGATCAAGGGGAGAACCAACCGTTAGGTAGGCGAAAGCGAGTCCGGCGAGGAAAAGAAGCGTATGACGCCGTGGCCACGGCGATCCTGGGGCCAATCGGTTTCGGAGGGGACCGGTGGCGATCGTGAAAAGCCAGCCCGGGAAGAGGAGGCAGGCCAGGAGGAGGGGCTCGGTGTGCCAGTGAAGTGGTATCAAATGTGGGGGGAGGGACCGGGCCGTTGGATCCACGCGGAATCCTTATTGGGCAAGGCAGAGTCCTCCGCGTCAAACAGTACGAGGAGGGCCGTCACCGTGCCGATTGCAAGTATGAGGCCCATTAGAAAAAGCACGGTCGATAGGAACCGGTCGTAGATCAGGTGCATGAACCATAGAATCACGCCGATGAATTTCGCTGCCGAGAGCCCTACAATGGCAACAACAATGACGACGTTGTTAAAGGGAACAAAAATAATCACGAGTTCGATTCCAGTGATTGCAGCCATGAAAAGGGCGAGATTGACGAAGGAGTGGAATCTCCGGGATTCCTCATTGAGGTCGATCGTATGTTCTGCGGATGAGGTCATTCCCGGTAATCAGGGAGTTTTTCCGATGAATTCAATAAGGTAAACGGCGGGAAAGATAACGAGCCACACAATGTCGACAAAGTGCCAGTAAAGCCCGGCGATCTCAACATCGATCGCGTTCTCGTGATTCATCTTCCCGGAGTAGGAATATAAGAGCATGGAGATCAGCCACAGCACGCCGATTG
Organism: Candidatus Moanibacter sp.; assembly: GCA_965226025.1. Lineage (GTDB taxonomy): Bacteria > Verrucomicrobiota > Verrucomicrobiia > Opitutales > UBA2987 > Moanibacter. The sequence continues at coordinate 542,248 of CBDDCD010000003.1, forward strand.
CGACATGGGTGCCGTGGGTTCCGGTCAATACGTAGAAGGTGCTCCCGAACAGACTGTTGGGAATCGTCAATCCTTTGTGGTGCACGAAATCGTAGAACTCGACGACCTGACACCCAAGAAAGATGAGGCCGAAGATGATGACGCCAATGCAGTTTCTTCGAAAGCTGACAATTTGGTTCTTGTGCATGGCGGAGACGGCCAGAGCCATCAGGAAGGAACTCATGAGAAGCACAAAGGTACTGAAGGTTGTAAGCTCGATATCGAATACTAATACCGGATCGATCGGTCCCTCCGGGTAGATTTTTCGATAAATCAGATGAGTCGAAATCAACGTTCCGAAAAACATGCAATCTGATGAGAGAAACGCCCACATCATCAACTTCTTGCTTTCGATTCCGGTAGATGTGGGCGTCATGAGGTATCTCTAGTTTGCAATCTCCAAAGGGCGCACTATGAAACGGGGCTGGGCGACGGTTTCTCTTCTCTGTCGAGAGATGGTCGCAGATGGTACCCGCCGGGGCCTTCCAAGGCCCAAAGGTAAATAGAGATGAGTAGAATAGACAGCCCCACAATCCCACCGATGGGAATGTGGATCGCCATGGAAAGCCCGCCAATGAAAAAGCCGATTCCCGCCGTTAAAGGCCACCATGATTGGCTCGGCATATGAATCCCGTGTGGTTCTTCGGGCTCGAATTCCAGTTTCTGGTCTGCGCTCCCATATTTGTTCATCCAGAGCGCATCCCTTGTCTTTACGATCGGAGTCCGAGCAAAATTGAAGACTGGTGGAGGATTCGGAAGGGTCCACTCCAGGGTCCGGGCGTTCCATGGATCGTGTCCGGCTTCTTGTCCACGAAAGATACGATAAATCAGGTCCACCACAAAGAGAGCGATACCGAGACCAAGTATCAACGCCCCGATCGTGCAGACAAGATTCCATGAGTCCCAGCCGAATCCCTGAAGGTAGGTGTGGGTGCGTCGCGGCATGCCGCTCAAACCGAGCCAGTGCATGGGGAAGAAGGTCACGTTGAATCCTATGATGACGAGGGTCGCGACGAGGTAGCCGATTCTTTCCGATAGCAATTTTCCGGTGATCTTAGGGAACCAGTAGTAGGCGCCGCAAAGCAGGGCTAGGACACTGCCTCCGATCAAGACGTAGTGGAAGTGCGCGATCACAAAATAGGAATCCTGCTGCTGGGCATCAGCCGGGGCCGCGGAGTGCATGATCCCGCTGAAGCCGCCAAGCATGAACATCCAAATGAAAGCACAGGCGAACACCATTGCAGCGGAGAATCGGATTCGACCTCCCCAGAGAGTTCCGATCCAATTGAAAATCTTAACTCCGGTGGGGACGGCGATCGCCATTGTGAGGAGGGAGAAGGCTGCATTAGGGACTTTTCCCAACCCGGTCGTGAACATGTGGTGGCTCCAGACTGCGAATCCTAGAAAGCCGATGACCGCGCCTGAAAAGACAATCACTTCGTAGCCGAAGAGAGGCTTCCGCGAAAAAGTCGGCAATACTTCCGAGATGATCCCCATCGCCGGAAGGATTAAGATATACACCTCCGGATGCCCGAAAATCCAAAATAAGTGCTGCCAGAGGATCGGTTGTCCTCCGAAAGTGACATCGAAAAAATGGGCGCCGAAGTAACGATCGAACATCAGCTCGACGAGTGCGATCGTGATGGCGGGAAATGCCAGAATGATTAGAAACGAGGTGATGAACGACATCCACGTAAAGACGGGGAGGCGCATCATCGTCATGCCGGGAGCGCGCAGGTTGATAATGGTGACGATAAAGTTGAGGGAGGCGGCAATCGAGGCCACTCCCAAAACCTGAAGGCCGAACAACCAGAAATCGGTCCCTATTCCGGTGTATTGTTTCGCGGTTAAAGGGGCGTAACCGAACCAGCCACCGGCCGGCGCAACATCGGTGTGAGCGCTAATTTGAGCGAGGTGTTCCCGGAAGCCGAACCAGTCGGCGGTGTGCGCCCACTGCATGACCCAGCTGGCATTTACGATTAGTGCTCCGGCCAAAAATGTCCACAGACTGAAGGCATTCAGTCGGGGAAAGGCAACGTCTCTCGCCCCGATTTGGAGAGGTATCATGTAGTTAAAAAAGGCGGCGCCCATGGGCATGACGGCAAGGAATACCATCGTGGTCCCATGCATCGTGAACATCTGATTGTAGGTCTGAGCGGAGATGAAGTCGTTTTGAGGAACCGCCAGCTGCAAGCGAATAATGAGCGCCTCGAGACCTCCCACGAGAAAGAAAAATAAGGCCGAGAGGCCGTACATGATCCCGATTTTCTTGTGATCGACAGTGGTTAGCCAGTCCAACAAACCGGTGTGACTGTCAGGCCTCGTCACGCCGATGTCGCTCTTCTGCTTGGGAAGCAGGCTCCGATCGTCTACCGCTTCTGCTGTGGCGCTCGACATAGAAATTTCCCTATCTCAAAGTCTGCAGAAAGGCAGCGATCTTCCCGAGATCGTGATCAGTGAGAGCCTGCTGTTCCATCGTCGTTTGAACTTGACGGTACATGAGATTGCCCGGTTTGAAGGATTCCGATTCGCGGATCCACCGGTGGAAATTCTGAAGCTGAATTTCGGAATTCACGACATCGTCGGGGCCTCGATTGTCGATTATTCCGGCTCCGATCGACTTGCGGCTGGCCACGTGGGTGAGGTTGGGCCCGAGGATTCCGGTGGCCCGTTCGATTCCCTGGGCGTCCTCTGCTCCTCTCAAGGTGTGGCATTGCACGCAGCCTCCCTGCTTGAGAAACAGGCGTGCTCCGTCCTGCACCCGATGATCGGGAAAACCATCCGGCGCGTGGTCCATTTTGGAGAGAAACTCGGGCCACGATTTGGTTCCGAGTGGAGGAGCCGCTCCAGACTGTTGAAGGCTGACCCAGCGCTGCCATTCATCCGCGTTCAACACGTCGGACCGGAGGAGCATGTAGGCGTGAGCTTCACCGCAGTATTCAGCGCATTGACCGTAATAGTGACCCTCTTCTTCCGCCAGGAGCCACATCCAGTTGGCTCGTCCGGGCATCAGATCGACCTTACCCGCTAGTTTCGGGAGCCAGAAACTATGAATCACATCCACGGTTCGGAGGTTCAGTTTTACTGTTGTATCCTTTGGAATGACGAGTTCGTTCGCTGTCGTGATATCGAGATCGGGATAGTCGAAAGCCCACCACCACTGATATCCTGTCACGTTAATTTCCAACACTTCACCATTCGTGGAGCGTGGGAGCTCTTCCATCATCCAGATTCCACGGACCGTCGGTACCGCGATTATAACCAGACAGAGGCAGGAGAATGCGATGAGGGTCAACTCCAGGATTGGATTGCCGTGGGACTGGGCCGGCATCGGTCTGCTTTCGTCTCCCGGTTTTTCTCTAAATCGAAGGATTGTGAAAATAAGTGTGCCTCCCACCGTAAGGAAGAGAAATGTCACCACTGCCAGAGTGACATAGAAGAGATTTAGCTGCATATTGGCGACTGGTCCCTTCGGATCGAAAGTCGACATTCGGTGGGTTCGAGTACAGCCTTCGACAAGGAGGGCTATCAGGAAGAGGGAGAGAAAAGGCAGCCAGGATGAATGGTTAAGTGCGGTGTCTCTTCTTTGCATCTCCTTGTTGGACGCAGTCTCGACGATTTCTATGCGACGAGCAGTGCCATCCGCCATCTCCGGGACCCCTGTATTACGGATGAGTTGTGATATTCTGTCCAGAATTTTGTAGTCTTGAGGAAACTGTCGGTATTGGAAATTCGCAGCGTCTCTTAGCATTGGAGTTTTGTGTGGTTAGTAAAAATTCCGGCGGAGTGCGGACCGACAGCTTCCTACTCGCTCTGCCTGCCGGCAGAGCGGAACTACGGGCTGGGAAACCAGACATAGAGAAAGAAGTAGATCAAAACTCCTGTGACGGAGACATAGAGCCAGAGGGGAAAGGTCAGGCGGGCCCACTTCTTGTGTTTAACGAAATTTCCGGAAACGGCGAGTTGCACGGTGCGAAAAACAAGGGGAACAATGAGAACGGCGAGGATAACGTGGGAAACAAGGAGAGTGTAGTAAAAGGGTCGTAGAAATCCCTTTCCTTCGAACGGGGTGCGGGCTCCGGTGAGGGTGTGGTAGGTGATGTAGCTCGCGAGGAAAAGAGCAGAGACAATAAGGGCCCCCACCATGCAAATCCTGTGTTCATTTTGCCGGCCGGACTTGATGAAGGCGAACCCTATGGCAAGTAAGAAGGCTGCGAGCGCGTTGAGGGAGGCGTTAACCTCTGGAAATGGGAAATCAGCGGAAGCCATAAGGCTAGGAATCTGTCGGGCTTATTTGGTCTCACTACCCACGAAGTATAGATTTCAGGGTGAGTGTTGTAGAACTGGGAGAGGTGTTGTCCGACAGATTCCTAGCCTAGGAACATCCGATCCACGACCAGGACTCCGAGAAGAATCGGAAGGTAGGCGATCGACACGAAGAATAGTTTTCGAGCTACTTGGTCACGATTTCTGCGGGAGAGAAAGAGAAGTGAGTAGTAGAGAAACCAGATCCCGGTGATGGCTGCTATGGTGGCGTAAAAGAGCGAAGTAAACTGAAGTATGGTAGGTAGAAGGCTGCAGCCGACTAGCATAATTGTGGTTACCAGAGACTGCCTCGAGATCACCCCGCCGGTAGGATCAGAGACCGATGCGATCGGAAATCCTGCCTTAGCGTATTGATTTCTATAAGTCCAGGCGATCGCCATGAAGTGTGGAATCTGCCAGAAGAGGAGAATAGAAAACAGAATCCAGCCCAAAGTGGAGATCGCCCCCTCAGCCGCCGCCCAACCGATCAGGGGTGGTATGGCGCCAGGAATGGCGCCGACGTGGGTGCACCAGGGCGTGCGCTTTTTGAGGGGAGTGTAGGCGAGAAGATAGGTAATCTGAGTAAGAACCGCCAGCCACGCCGATAAGGGGTTGACAGAGAACCAGAGAAGAAGATTCCCTCCAGCGCAGAGAACCAGTCCGAAGACGAGAGCGGCATCGGCTGAGAGTGCCCCAGAGGGTAGCGGCCTTCCTCGGGTGCGCGCCATCTTGGAATCAGCGTCCCTCTCCATGAACTGATTGAGCGCTCCCACTCCGCCGGCCGCGAGGGAGGTACCGAAAATCAGACTGACCAAGACGAGAGATTCACGATTTGGCAATGCGGCAAGATATCCGACGATCGCCGTAATCACGGAGAGCAGACTCAGACGGGGCTTGGTTAGCTCCCAGAATTCCAGGGCCACGCTCTTTGAGGAGACAAGAGAATCGGCAACGGCGGGAGTCCGGGTTTCGGCCTCAAACGGGTAGCAGCAGGGGTATTGGCTCATTTTTGTCGATCGGATCTAAGCTCTCGTTACCAAGGTATTTTCTGATCCTCCTGGTGGATCCTTGGCGATTGTCCGACTCGAATTCATTCCAGCACTGAAGCGGAAAGATACAAAAGTGAGCATCCAACAACTAGCAAGAAGAAAAGCTCCGAAGAGCAAGTGAAGGGTGGCGGCGTGTTCATTGATTCGGGTCCAGACGACGACCGCTCCGAGAAAGAACTGAATCGCAACAAGGGCGATCGGGATCAGTGAGAGGGATGCCATTGCTCTGCGATGATAAGAGGAGATCCAGATTTGAGCTACGAAAAGGAGGACCGCGGCGGTAGCCGCCACCGCCCCGATGCGATGCGCGAAATTCACGACCACAGCCCAATTCCAGCTATTGGGAAACAGGTCACCCTGAAGTGTGGACAGTGGAAATGTGAAAATGGCGAGCCCAGCATTTCCATGTCGAACGACGGCGCCAATTACGATCTGCAGGTATATGATGCAGCATGCACCGACTCCGAACAAGCCGACTCCATTTAATACCGCGGAACGATGGGTCTTCCCAATCTCGATCCACCATCGTGACGTTGCAACCGTAATCGTGACCAGGAGACAGAGCACAATCTGAGCGCCGCAGGCATGCGAAATTGCGAGGGATTGGGCCACCAGGTTTGACTCGGTGCCGAGGTTGAGACTGTCGAGTTTTACCCGAAGTCCGCCGAGCAGCCCTTGGAGGACGATAATCGCCAGGGTCAGGCCGGCCAAGGTGCGAAGCCAGGAACGCGCTTCCCTCAGCAATATCCAAGCGAAGAGTGAGATACTCAGGATACCCAGCTGCATTCCGAGAAGACGGTGGCTGTGCTCCGCGCGCTTCATTCGATGTTGGGTCCATCCTTCCGGGTTGAGCGAACCGTCCGAGAGAGGCCAGTCCAGGAATGCCATGCCCGCTTCGATACTGGTGGTGAATCCACCGGCATAGAGCAGTAAGAGCGAACAGACCAATACGAAGAGGGAAAACCAGAAGAGTTTTGGCTTATATACTTCCGACCGGTTAATCATCACTGCTTGTCCTCGAAATCTCTCCTGCCACTTTGGACTGGCAATCGCTTAGGGCTTCCAGGCTAGATGAACTATTTGCTATTTTCCAGCGTCTCTTAAAAGATCACCTCATTTGGAAGCCCGATTTTTTCACAACCTGAGTTTTGAAAATCATCCTTGTATCTCTCTACCTGCCTTCTCTGGGACTCCTTTTGGTGCCGTTCTCAGATCTATGGGCGACAGGGTCGAACTCGACCGGAGAACTACCGGGCCTCGATTCAGTCAGCCGAGATGTCAATGGCCATCTTCGCCAGATAGTCGTATCAAAAGGCCTGGATCCCAGCCTGGGGGTTGGGGAGCGGGTCCCTGATTTCGCTCTCTTCAATCAAGAGGGAGAAATCACTCGCTTCTATTCTTTTCGGGGTGAGCAGGTAATTATGAGTTTCATCTTCACTCGCTGCGCTATGCTCAGGATGTGCCCCGCCACGACCAGGCGAATGAAGAATCTTCAGCAAGAGGCGAAAGACGCGGGACTCGGCGACCTTCGGTTTCTTTCGGTTTCTTTCGACCCGGAATATGACTCCCCGGTTATGCTAAAGCAGTACGCCGAGAATTACGAGATCGATACGTCAAACTTTAGTTTTCTGACGGGTCCAAAAAATGTAATCTCGGATGTTCTGTCCCTCTTCGGCATACGGGTTGATTCCAGGGATGGGACCCTCGACCACTCTATGGCGACCGTCCTGATCGACGATAAAGGTAGAGTTTCATTGATTCAAGAGGGCCCGCGATGGTCGATGGAGCGGATTTTGGAGAAGCTTAAAGAGGCTTGAAGATTGCTATTCGCGTCGATCGCCGAACCATCACTCCACAACACGCTCTCCTTATTCATCTGGTAGAGCGATCTCGCCCGGCAGATGGATAGCCCGAAGGAAAGCGGAATGAGAGAGTGGATTCAGGTTTCGGCAATCACGGTTCCGTTCTGTCTCGCCTACCCATTGCTACGATCGCTTCCCGACACTGAATGCGCGCTCCTGCATTACGATTCTGTGAAAGGTGGGAGCGATTCGAGTGAGCTCTGCCGCTCCGAAGAGGCCTTTTTTCTCGACCTTGATCGGGTGCGGTTTCCTGTCGAGATGGAATTGGTGACGGAGGGCGAGGTTGAGTTGGGAAAAGAAGCTCGATTGTCGCTGAGTTTTTCTACCGATGGGGGGAGCCGGATCTACCCGTGGGAGCTAGCCACGGTGCACACGGAGAAAATTCACCTTCTCGCCGTCGACTCGACTTTGCAGGACTATCATCATGTTCATCCCCGGCCGGTCGCCTCAACCGGTGTGTATTTATTCACGCTGACCCCGAGGCGATCGGGTCCCTATACAATATTTGCGGAAATCGTTCCTCTCGCCAGCAGGTCGGTGGTAATCACAAAGTCGCGGTTCCATGTTTTGGGAGAACAGTTGGGTGAATCTGACCGCCTACCGACCCTTTCCAGCGAAGTCGGAGACTACCGATTCAAGCTCGATCTTTTATCGGGTTCCGGGCTGCAGGTGGACAAGGTGAACTCCCTACGCCTCAGGGTAGCCCATCGAAACGACGCCAAGTCGGTCAGGTTGGAGAAAATTATGGGAGCCTACGCCCATATGGTGGCGTTTGACCCGGCGGGAAAGGGATTTGCCCATATGCATCCAATCAACGAGGGTTCCGGCGTCGGTAGCAACGAGGTACAATTCAGCTTCTCGGTGAGGACCGATCTTCCCGGCCTCTATCGGATCTGGGCCCAGCTCAAGGCCAATGGAAGGGAGATATTCGCGCCCTTCGATGTCCAAATCGGCGAGTAGTCGTAATCAGTGGTCATTTAGGTTTCCTGACTTCACTACAGCTCGGCTTCCTCTCTCAGAAGATCCCCCAGACTCGCCCTGGGGAGATTCCTAGCGGGTATCTGGGAGTTCTCGGTTGGCGATCTCCTGTTTTATTTTGGCAATGAATTGGTCGGCGGGAAGGGTGCCTTCCATTTTTTTGTTCACGCGGGAGCGTATGGAAACAGTATCTCCTTCGACTTCCTTGGCGCCGATGACGAGCATATAGGGCACTTTGTCGCTCTCTGCCCGCCGAATTTTGGCGCCGAGTTTATCTGATTGGATATCGACCGAGGCCCGCAGAAGGTTTTCCGATAGGCGCTCGAGGACGGCGTTGGCGTAGGTATTCTGCTCGTCGGTGATGGGCAATATTCGCACTTGCTCGGGGGAGAGCCAGGTGGGGAAAGAGCCGGCGAAATGTTCGATGAGCAACCCGACGAAACGCTCCATTGAGCCGAAGGGAGCACGGTGGATCATGACGGGCCGATGTGGCTTGTTATCGGGACCGATGTAGGAGAGATCGAATCTCTCGGGTAGGCTGTAATCGAGTTGCACGGTACCGAGTTGCCATTCCCGCCCGATTACGTCGCGGACGACAAAGTCGATCTTGGGTCCGTAAAAGGCAGCCTCTCCCAGTTCTTCGGAAAAGGGCGCTCCGAGAGTCTTAGCCTCCTCTCTCAAGACACTCTCCGCCTTGTCCCAGAGTTGGGGTTCACCCACGTATTGGGACATTTCCGGATCGCGCAGACCAACTCGTACGCGATATTCAATTATCCCCAAGGTATTGAGGATGATCCTGACAAGCTCCAGGCAACCAGAAAGTTCGGCTTTGACCTGATCATCCGTGCAGAAGAGATGGGCGTCATCCTGGGTGATCCCACGGACCCGGGTCATCCCGGTGAGTTCCCCGGATTTTTCCCAACGATATACGGTTCCGAATTCGGCCAGCCGGACCGGGAGGTCGCGGTAAGAACGCGGCTGTGAGGAATAGATCTTGATGTGAAAGGGACAGTTCATCGGCTTGAGGAGGTAACCTTCAATATCGCCGGCCTCGAGGCGGCTTGAGAGTTCCGCACAGGAGCAACCCTCATCCGCCAAGCGATCGATCTCCTCACGACCGACCAGGGGAGGGTATTGTGACTCCTTGTAGTAAGGATAGTGGCCGGAAGTGCGAAAGAGTTCCAGCCTGCCGATGTGGGGAGTGATGACCTGCTCGTAGCCTTGTTTCCTCAACTCTTCCGCGATGAAATTCTGCAACTCCTGGCGAATAATCGTCCCTTTGGGAGTCCAGAGGACTAGGCCCTGTCCAACAGATTCATCGAGATGAAAGAGTTTGAGATCCTTTCCAATCGTGCGATGGTCACGCAGTCGAGCTTCCTCAAGTTGTCGTAGATAGGCTTCCAATTCCTCCTTCTTTGGGAAGGCGGTCCCGTAGATGCGTTGAAGTTGCTTGTTCCTTTCGTCTCCCTTATGGTAGGCACCGGCCACGCTGAGGAGTTTGAAGGCTTTGACTTGCTTCGTGAACCGGACATGGGTTCCGGCGCAAAGGTCCGTGAATTCTCCATTGCGGTAGTAAGTTATGGGTTCGCCATTGGGAATGTCCTCCAACCTTTCGATTTTGTAGGGTTGGCCGATCTGGTTGAAGAACTGCTCAGCCTCTTCCCTGGTGACTTCGATGCGTTTAAACTGCTGGTTTTCTTTGACGACCTTACGCATCTCCGTCTCGATACCTTCGAGGTCTTCGGCCGTGAACCTGTGGTCGAGATCGAAATCATAGTAGAATCCGGCATCGGTCGGAGGCCCGATGTCCAGTTTAGCATCGGGAAAGAGACGGAAGACCGCCGTCGCCATAATATGGGCGGCGGAGTGGCGTAGTTCCTGCAATGGAGTCATCGTGCTCATCATGTTTGCCATGGTGTCTTGTTGGACGGCCTTTCCTAAAAAAGAAAAAGCCCCAAAGCGATTCGCTTCCGGGCTTGGCTGAAGTAACTGGGATTCTTTATTGTATGGGCAGATTCAGACCATTCCAGAAGTTAAACGGAGGCAGTTGTGGGGGAGGTAGTCTGAAAAGTTGCACGCGTTACTTTAGAGGAGAACAAGAGTCTGTCCAGGGAGTCAAGGGTTTTGCTTATGGATATCGTATCCGTCTTTTCGGTCGAGGATAGTCCAGCCCCTCGACCGAACCTCCTCCCGGAGGGCATCTGCGGTTGCGAAATCTCTCTGCTTCTTTGAAATCCAGCGCCTTTCCGCGAGAGCGACTATTTCATCGGGGGTGTCGGTATCAGGGGTCGAATCGCTATCGAAGAGCTGGATTCCGAGGGCGAAGAGCAGTCGACTAAGGTCGGGCAGAGCACTGCTGATGGCGTCCCCTTGTTCCTCGTTAAGCAACTTGAAGAGTGCACCGAGACATTTTGGAGTATTGAGGTCCTCATGCAATTCATTCCAGGCGGGATGGAAGATGCCGCAATCTCCGGATCCCTTTTTATGTAGGGTTCCGAATTCTTCCTCCGAGATATTCCGGCGATGGAGCAGCGGTTTTAGTTTTTTCTCGATTGTATTTATCGCGCTGCGGGCGGATTCCAGTCCGTTGCGAGTGAAATTCAGCGGCTGCCGATAATGGCCCGAGAGGAGAGTGTATCTGAGAGCCATGGGTGAGAAGCCCATTTGGAGAATTTCGTTAACAGTGTGAATGTTGCCGACGCTCTTGCTCATTTTCTCGCTTTCCACCCGAAGCATAGCTCCGTGCATCCAGTGTCGGGCAAAGATCCTTCCAGTCGCGGCTTCACTCTGTGCAATTTCATTTTCGTGGTGGGGGAAGCAGAGGTCGCTTCCCCCTCCGTGTAGATCGAATGATTCCCCGAGGTATTCCATACTCATTGCCGAACATTCAAGGTGCCATCCGGGGCGACCCTCACCCCAAGGGCTAGGCCAGAAGTTCTCTCCATCGTCGGGTTTGCGGGCCTTCCAGAGAGCGAAATCGGCAACCGACTCGCGATCATAACCGTCCGCCAAATTCAGTCTCCCTCTGCTGGTGGTCTTCTGCGTACGAAGTTCGCGGTTCTCCAAACGGGAGAGACGGCCGTAATTCTGGAAGGATCCGACGTCGAAGTAGACTGACCCATCCTTGGCCTGGTAGCCGTGGCCCTTATCCACCAGCTTCTTGATCAAATGAATCTGCTGAGCGATATGATCCGTCGCCCGAGGTTCATGAGTGGGCGGAAGTATATTCAATTTCGCGCAGTCTTCGCGAAAAACCTGAATCCATTTCCTCGTGAACGCTTCCAAACCGATCCTTGACTCTTGGCATCGAGCGATGGTTCTGTCGTCCACATCGGTGAGGTTTCGGACATAGTAAGGATACATGTCGTCCAGCTGAAGCATCCGAAAAAGGATGTCACCCAGAATCATGGTTCGAAAATTGCCGATGTGGGTCGGCCCGTAAACGGTGGGACCACAGAGGTAGAAACGGAACTGTTTGCCGTCACACGCGCTGAGCGGCCTGATTTCGCGGGATAGAGTATCGTAGAGCTTCAGTGCCATCTTTTCAGCCGGCGCTCGAAATCAAAAGATCCGACAGAGACAAACGAGATATTGGACGCAACAGAAGGCTGTCCAAGAAAAAAATTGCCTAAGAATCTGTGGGCCTTAGTGCTGGTGACCATATTTACGTTGACGTTTGCTTGGGTACTCCCACTGAGCGGAACCGATGTAACTACCGACACAAGCACTAAGGCTTACAGATTCTACTTATGGTCAAAGATAGCAAATATAAGATACAGAGGAGGCCAAGGCGGCTGCGGCGTTCCAGCGGTATTCGGGCGCTGGTTCAAGAAACATACCTACAGAAATCCGACCTCATCATGCCCCTTTTTGTTATTGATGGGGGGGGCCCCCGCCAGGAGATTGGTTCCATGCCGGGCCAATTTCGGCTCAATGTGGGTGATCTTGCTCGCGAATGCGAAAGCCTCCTCTCCCTCGGAGTCCATGCGGTTGCCTTTTTCCCGGCGCTAGAATCCTCCTCCAAGGACGAAGACGGCACCGAGGCTCTAAGCGAAGACACCTTGATTCTACGAGCGGTCCGGGCCGTAAAAGAGGTTGTCCCGGAAATCATCATAATCACCGATGTGGCCCTGGATCCGTATACAAGCCACGGGCACGATGGGGTATTGAATGAATCGAGAACGGATGTGGACAACGACCGGACTGTTTCGATATTGACGGAAATGGCAAAGCTGAACGCTTCCGCTGGAGTGGATTTCGTCGCCCCGTCAGACATGATGGACGGCAGGATAGGGGCAATAAGAGACGCTTTGGATGAGTCGGGGTTCGAAGAGACCGGTATTATCTCCTACTCTGCCAAGTTTGCCTCGTCCTATTATGGTCCCTTTCGCGATGCGGTCGGTAGCGCCCAAGCGGCGGGCACTCGATTGCTCGGCAAGCATACCTATCAACTAAATCCGGCCAATCGCCGAGAGGCCCGGGTGGAGACGAAATTGGATGAGAGGGAGTCGGCCGATGTTCTGATGGTTAAACCCGCGGGCCCCTATCTCGACATCATACGGGAGCTTAGGTCCGGAACCGATCTACCGGTAGCCGCCTATCAAGTATCCGGAGAATATTCCCAGATTCAGGCAGCAGCACAAAAGGGTTGGCTTGATCGGGAGAAATGTAGGGATGAATCCCTTTTGGCCATCAAAAGGGCGGGAGCCGACCTAATATTCACCTATTTTGCCAGGGAAGTGGCGGAAGGCTGAATCGACCGCTTTGGGGAACCGGTCTTCGCCATCATCCTGGAGCTGCTCGGCTGAGCGACTAGGAAGATGTCGGTGGTAAAATCGGCCTCGGTCTACAAATGAACCCAAATGTTTCGAGCACCACGCAAACTCGCCAAGCGAATTCCGACAGATTCCTGCTACAGCCTACGAGGGACATTGAGGCTATCTCCTGGAAAGACCTTAAAGTCCCTGGCCGGGTTTCTCAGTGCGAGTTTGGCGTCGACGACGTAGGTTCGCTCGTCACGAGTCAAAATAACAGCGGTTTTCTTCCCGAATACGCTGAATCCACCGGCTTCCTGAATGGCGGTGGTGAGGGTGAGATTCGGACTCCACAATACCCGGCCCGGACGCACTACTTCACCTCCGACGTGGATAAATCGTTGCGCGATGGTTACAGAAACATCGATCGATGGATAGATCTTTTGATCGACATACATCTTCTCGATCTTGCGGGCCAATACCGACTCCGTGTTGCCGGACGCTCCTACCGTTCCAATAAAAGGCAGGGTGATACTACCCTGGTCGTCGACTTGAACACTGATGCTGTTCGGATCCGGAATGCTCTGGAGATTGACGATTATAGCGTCCCCCGAACGCATGCCGATTGAACGGGGAGTGGGGATGTTCGCCACCGGGACCCGGGAGGGCTCTCCGCATCCTGCGATAAAGCCGACAACAAGGAGCAGGAGTAGCCCAACCGCAGGATCAATAGAATCGCTCGACATCATAACAGAGGGATGCTTAGAGGAGCGACGGTATTGCTTGGTAGGGGCGAAGTCTACTTCTTTCGGGGACGACCACGTTTTGCTTTTGGCTTTTCCTTGGATTCATCCGCAGGATCGTCGGCCTTTTCGCCTTCCCCGCTCTCCTCATCAATGTCCTCCACCTTCCCGTCATGCTCCTCGTCCCATTTCATGGTCTCATCTTCCTCGATCTTTTCCTCCTCAGCCTCGGGAAGGTCAGGGAAATCCTCGAAGTCCTGGGATTTCGAACCGGCCGTTTCGGCTTCATCGACGAGATCGAGTTCAAAACCCTTAGGAACGTACTCCAGAATAGCGGTCACTTCGGTAAAAAAGTGGACCGCTCGACCTTCAATAAAGTCGTTATTTTGGCGTTCGCGGATCTCTTCCTCCAATTCATCAATCGTTAGATTGTGCTCTAAGTCGATCAGGTCATTGAGGAGCTTGACTCGGAATTTCGTAATCTGGTCGAGAAAGTCGGCGTAGGGGCCCTTCTCTTCATCCATTATATCGGGGAGAGCAAATAGGTGTTCGTCCGAATGAATGAGAGAGTCTTTGGTTCGGACAAGGTGGACGCGATTCTCCTTGAGGGCCTTATCGATCTTGAACTTGAAAAAGACGGAATCCAGAATCTCCGGATCGAAGCCGTATTCTCGCAAAGGTTCACAGAGATCGATGATGTGAGAGATCTGCCGTGGGTCGATGATGCCGAGCCCGTCGACATCCCAGTGGACGTCGTCACTGATCTGCTCGACCCACCAATTTACATCAGTTCCCAGTCGAATGATTGACCAGTCCAGAAGAGGGCTCGGATTCGGCATGTTAAGATTCCCGTGCGAAATAAAAGGGAGGTTTACTTGGAATGGAGACTTCCTAGAGAGTATGGATACGCATGAAGCAGCTTTTGAAAGTAATCCTTTCGTAAATTTTCGACTCCATTTAAAGGATTAAATTCAAAAATTTATGGGACGATTTTATCGGAGAGTGATTCGCCCCCTTCTCTTTCGGCAGGATGCGGAACGGTCGCACCAACTAGCGGTCGCATGTTTGGAGGCATTGAGTAGGATTCCCACCCTCTGCCGAATACTGGAACGATACAATCTTCCTGACGGCGAAAATGAGGTGGAGGCGTTCGGTTTGGAATTTCCGAATGTGGTCGGGTTGGCAGCGGGTATGGACAAGGACGCCCGCTTCTGGCGTGCCGCAGGCGCCCTCGGTTTCGGCCATGTAGAGGTTGGATCGGTGACTTTCAGAAAGCAGGAGGGCAACCCACGCCCGCGTCTTTTTCGGTGTGCCCAGGAAGAGGCGATCATTAACAGGATGGGCTTTAACAATGATGGAGCGGAGGCCGTTGCCGGCCGCCTCAAGCGGACTGAAGAGTATGGGAAGCGACGGGTTCCACTCGGGGTGAATATCGGAATGTCGAAAGCGGTCGACATTGAGGACGCTGTTGGAGACTACGGCGCTGCTTTCGATCTTCTGTCTAAGCATGCCGATTTCGTAACCATCAATGTCAGCAGTCCAAACACGCCGGAATTGCGCAAACTACAGGGCCAGAAGTATCTGGATGGGCTCTTGCGGGCTCTGCTTGATTCGGACCGGGAGCGTACCCGCAAAACTGGATGCCGACCGACTCCTCTATTGGTCAAGATTGCGCCGGACCTCAGCTATGTCGAGCTCGACCGCATTTTGGAGACCGTGTTGCGTTTGGAATTGAGCGGGATCGTGGCCACCAACACGACGGTGGAACGAGCCGGATCACTGCAGCGCTACAACCAGGCGGGCGGTGTCAGTGGTCGACCTCTTCATGGGAGATCGATTGAGCTCATAAAATACATCAGTCGATCAACCAACCGCAAACTAACGATTGTCGGAGTCGGTGGCATTCTTGACGCCGATACCGCGGCCGCGACGCTCGATGCCGGGGCGACGCTCATCCAGTTGTATACCGGTCTGGTCTACGGTGGTCCCTTCTTAGCGAAGGAGATTGTGGCGGAGCTCAGATCAGGAAAGGGTTCTTGAAATTGGTGCTCAGGAGGGGACTCGAACCCCTACACCTTTCGGCATACGCCCCTCAAGCGTACGTGTCTACCAATTCCACCACCTGAGCGTCGCTATAACAGACTAGAAAACAAAACCGCATCGGATGCGGTTTTGAGATAGTCCGGGAATCTGTAAGATATCCGGACTAAATGGCAGAAGTTGGACACTTTCAAGTGTTTATTTTGCGTAGACTTGATGCCACTGGAATCTTTAGTATCTCGGCTTCATTGAAGAGAAGGAGATGGAGACAGAGGGTCCAGAAGATAACGATATTGAGCAGTCTCTTGCTGAAGAAGCGGAAGAGAAAGATATGTCGGAGGAGATAGCGGGTGAAGGGGTCAATCTCAGTTCTCTCAAGGAATTGGAGATGGGTCCGGATTGGACTGCTCCGGGATACAAGGCGGGTCGATCCTTTGAGGGAAAGGGAGGATTTGAAAAGAGGCTGTCACCGTCTTCAAAGGGTGCTCCACGTCGTGAGAGAGGAGAGTGGAAGAGGGCCCGAGAAAAGGGAAAGGATCGGGATCGGAGGGATCGAAGGAGTACTCGTGTAGAAGAGAGACGGTATCCCTTAATCGATGAACTCGAGATAAGCTTCAATCCAGAGGAAAAGGCTTTTCGAGCATTAACGAGCGCAATTCGAGCAAATTGCAGAACCTATGAACTCTTTGAGATTGCCCGCCTTATACTGGACAAGCCGGAGCGCTTTGTCGTGCTTGTTCGTTTATTGAAGAAGGCGGAACCGGAGGAGCGAGGATTCTTTATTTCGGTTCCGGATGGCCTCCCTTTCGAGTCGGAAGCGGAAGTGACGGACTACGTACTGAGAAATTTTCTGGAGGATTTCTGCGAGGTTGAGTCGATCGAGGTGGAACCGCCGACCGGGGAATTTCCCATGGTGAATCGCTGCAGTCTGACGCGGGAAATTATCGGGCCTCCAAATTACCATCGCTATCAGGAATTGGAGAGGGCGCACATCACTGACCGACTTTCCCATCTTTCATTGGAGGCGGCGCGGTCGAAAATCGAGTCGGTGAAGGATCCGGAGACGATTGAGAATTGGGTGCGAAAAATGACTCAGCAGACCCGTTACAAAATGAAGGTCCCGGTTGATGGAGAAACTGTCGCCCCGGTGTTCGAAAGTTTCGAGAGTGCACGCCACCACGTATTGACCCACCAGAAACAACGTGTATTCAGGATCTCTGTGGCGGCAAAATTCGAGGGGCGCGGTCTTGAGAAGCTGCCCGAAGGAAGCAACCTGCGGCAATGTGTCGCTCTCGCGCTGGAGGAACAGAGGCGCTTTCCGCTCGTAACCGCGAACCGTCTGCGAGGCCGTCTCAAGAGGATAAAATTCGACGTATACAAGAGGGGATCGAGGGGCATCTCCTATACATGTGCCGTGAATCGCAAAATCCGCTCGTCCGACGATACCTTTGCAAAACCGGTTCAGGAGTTGATCGAATTCATCCAAGATCATCCTCAGATCCGAGCAACGGATCTGCCGCGGGAAATGCAAGAATCGAAAGGGGCTACGGATGCTGAGGCGGGGGCGAAGGAGGAGGAGGGAGCCAGAGGATTCGGTCAGATTAAACAGGATCTACACTGGCTCGTAGCCGAGGGCTATGTAGTAGAGTACAGTGATGGAAGGCTCGCCGCTGCTCCTCGGCGACCAGCCCCGAGGGAGAGCTCCCAATCAACGGATAAGGAGGCCGGAGAAGCTTCTCTGACGGGAGAAGAAGCCGAGACGGAAGAAACCAAGGGGAAAAAGGAGGATTTATCCGAAGGGAAGGAAGTCGAGGAACCAATCGATTGAATCCACGACGATGAGATGATGCTGGTCGTGGGTCAGGCGAAGTTTGATTCGGCAGGCGTTATCGGGAAGTCGATTTCCCAGGTTTTCCGGCCACTCAATGGCAAGGCAATAAGGGGACCGAATAATATCCTCCAGGAGTAGATCGTCATACTGGGATGGATCCTGGATGCGAAAGGCGTCCAGATGGATCAGATTTCTCTGGCCGTTGTAGATTGAAATAATGTTGAACGTTGGGCTCGTTACCGGCCTTGCGATCTTCCATCCCCGTGCCAAGCCACGCACAAAAGTGGTCTTTCCCGAACCCATTTCGCCATAGAGGGCGAGCACTGCGTCATCGGGAACAAAGCGTGAGAAACCTCGAGCCAGATTTTCCGTCTCTTCGGCCGAGGTCGTTGTTACTCCTTGTAAGAGCTGTCGAGCAAGTATTGGGCTATCGGATCGGGGGGGCATTTTTCACTCTTAGCCTGGAAGTTTTCTAAGGTTCTGGCCCGGACAATCCACACACGTCGTTGCTCCAGGCTGTTTTGCTATTTAGTACCAGGATTGGCCCGTCCCCTTGGAGATCGGCTCACCTGAATCGAGGTCGACAATTCGAGCGGAACGAGCACTGCTTTTCCCGCCGAGGATCACTCCAATCTTGGTGAGTTGAGTCTCGAACGATGACGACCATTCGGCGAAAAGACGATCGAGATCGGTTGGCGCAGCCACCGTGAAGAGGAGTTCATAATCCTCGCCGTCGTTGAGAGCGTGGTCGAGCTCAGTCTTTCCCGTTCGGCGGGACATCTCCCTCGCGTCTTCGCTGATCGGTAGAGAGCCGACTTGGATACCGGCCCGGAAATTTTCCGGCAAGAGAGGGGGGAGGTCTTTCATCAGTCCGTCCGTCACGTCAATCATGGACCGAACAAATTTCCGATCTGCCAACCACCGCCCCTCCTCGAGCCGAGGTCTGAAATGGACGTGTTTCCCTCGAAAACTTCCGCCAAGAGTGCCTGTAACGAAGAGGTGATCGCGCTGGGATGCTCCCTTTCTGGTTAAGGGGCGCTCGGCGTATCCGCAGAGAGTAAGATAGCCTCCCAGGGTCTCCTTGGACTGAGAGAGATCACCTCCGAGGATGGCCACTTTCCACTCTTGCGCGGCCTGCGCAAGACCGGAGTAAAATCCCCTCAGCCAGTCCAGGCGAGTGTTTTCCGGTTGCACAAAACCAAGTACCCCATAGGACGGCGTACCCCCCATGGCGGCCAGGTCGCTCAAGTTGCGTTTCAGGAGTTTAGCGCCGGCATCGGTGGCCGAGGTTGAGCTGTCAAAATGCCAATTGTAGAAGAGTCCGTCAACGGTCATCAGATTACCCCTTATCTGATCTGGAGGAAGGACGGCGCAGTCGTCTCCGATTCCAAAAGGCTCCTCCGGCGATACAGGGCCAAGCCACTCCCGAATTTGAATGAGAAGGTTCTCTTCACCTAGGCTGCCAACGGATTCTTGCCTGTTGTCGGTGAATGGATTCATTTGATACAGGGAACTGTTTACAAAGTCCGACAGCTTCCTAGGGGAGCGAAAAAATGAGGATGACCGAGTTCAAATTAAAGATCGCATGCATCAAAATTGGAACTTTCAAATTCCCCGAAATCTCGTAGCTCAGACAGAGGAAAATTCCGAGGACGATGAGTGGGAAAAAGCTGGTGAGGTTGAAGTGAATGGTTGCGAATGCTCCAGCGCTGATGAGAGCGGCCGCGGCCCTCCTGATTCGGAACTTCAGGAAACGATAGAGGGAACCTCGAAAAATCAGCTCCTCGACAATGGGGGCGCCGACTACGGCCAGTAGGGCCATCAGAATCATGGTAAGGGGTGATTGCGCATTCCGCATACTGACGACGACATTTTGTGGTTGGGTAGTAAAATCGATGCCGGAGTTCTGGAGGAAGGTGAGGAGTATCTGCCAGTAGTAGGAGGTCAGGGCGACGGCGGGAAAAGACGCAAGAAATACGAATAAGGCGGTTGGGGCGGCGCGGGTAAGAGGGAGTGGCCGGCAGTTAATCTTTTCAAGAAAGAGCTGGGGTTGGGTTCTCCGAATGTAACCGTAGACAGAGATCAACCCAAGTTGCATGGCAAGGCCGGCGACGACGATGCGCCATGTTTGACCTTCCGAATCCTCTGCTTCAGGTGGCCCAAAGAACTGACTCAGGAGCAGTTGCAGGATAAAGACGGGAAAAAACATGAGCCAGAATATCAGGCCGAAGTCCGTCCACCTGACGCTCCATTCCGAAAGGCGGGCCGTCGATTGCCGTAGAGTCGAGGTGCGAAGTCTATGAAATAGGATAATTAGGCAGGATATCCCGCTTCCAATAAGGAGCAGCAGGTAAACCTGCAGCCACACTGGAGTCTGGGTCTCTTCAAGTCCGAATTCAGTCATCCCAGCCCGCTTTTCTCACAAATTTCCGTCCAGCCGTTCACAGCACAATCTCCCTTTCGCCGTTCGATTACTATTCGGCCGCAAAAACCGGGCTACGGATCCGTCGGACTTTGTAAATGGATTGCTGTGCAAGTGCCGGATCTCATCCGACAGACTCCTAGAAAGATTTCGAGGAGGGGAGAATCTCCTCGCCATTCCAAACTACGCTTCCCCTCACTATGGTGTATTTGATCCTTGCGAGAAGCTTTTCGCCGATCCACGGGGAGTTTTCCGAATTGCTCATGAGGGATTCCGGTCTGCATATCCATTCCTCCTTCGGGTCGAAGAGAGCTATATCGGCTTCGCTCCCAGGGGATAGCGTTCCCCGGTCGATTTTCAAGATGTCGGCGGGCTTATTTGTAAGGAGAGAAATGAGAAAGGGCAGATCGCAATGGCCTCCTTCAACGAGTGTGCGTAGGGAGACGGAGAGAGCCGTCTCCAACCCGATGATACCGAAGGGGGCGTAGTCAAATTCCTTGTCCTTTTCGTAGTCGGTATGCGGGGCGTGATCGGTCGCAATACAGTCGATGGTTCCATCCAGAGTGGCGCTGAGCAGGGCTTGACGGTCCTGTTCAATGCGCAGGGGCGGATTCATCTTGAGATTGGTGTCGTAGGTATTGAGATCGGCGTCTGTCAATGAGAGGTGGTGCGGTGTGGCTTCGGCCGTGATACGAATGCCGCGTTGTTTGGCGCGTCGGATCAGATCGATCGAGTAGGCCGATGTGATGTGCTGGAGGTGGATATGGGCGCCTGAATAGGAAGAGAGGATGACGTTTCGGGAAACGATGATATCTTCAGCTGCATTCGGCCAACCGCGTAGGCCGAGTCGGAGGGACCATTCTCCTTCGTTGATGACCGCGTCTTCGGTCAGATCGTAGTCCTGGCAGTGGTCGAATACGGGAAGGTCAAACATATGGGCGTATTCAAGGGCTCGCCGCATGATCTCATTATTCTGAACGCACATTCCGTCGTCGGTAATGGCCACGACTCCCGCCCTCTTGAGGGATCCGGTGGGTGCAAGTGTTTTACCCTGCATCCCGACTGTGATGCAACCTGTGGGTAGAACATTGACGACTGCATCGCGCCGTACCGCGTCATTGATGTATTGAATAGTCCCTGCATTGTCTGCGGGCGGTTCGGTATTCGGCATGCAGACGATCGTTGTGAACCCGCCCGCCGCTGCCGCGCGGGTGCCGGAGGCGATGGTTTCTTTGTGCGTCCCGCCCGGTTCCCGCAGGTGAACATGAATATCAACGAGCCCGGGGCAGACGACCAAATCGGCGGCTTCGATGGTTTCGGCCGATTCCTCCTCGCTGCTTGACAGTTGGGCAACGATCTTTCCTTTGGCTACGAAAATGTCACCAATTTCGTCACGATCATTGGAGGGATCGATGATTCTACCGCCTTTGATCCGTAGGAAATCGCTCATATCGCCCTGGCGGCAGTCTTGTTTGCTTTGGTGCTGGAGCAGAGGAGTAGGACGGCCATGCGGCAAACGATGCCGTTGGTCACTTGAGTCAGGATTACGGAGTCTTCCGAATCGGCCAGAGCGGAGTCGATTTCGACACCCCGATTGACTGGACCCGGGTGCATGATTACGGCCCCCGGCTTCAACCATGATGCGCGGGCCTGGTTCAGGCCAAACATGCTGGTATATTCCCCCAGAGACGGAAAATGAGTGGAGGTCTGTCTTTCATGCTGGATTCTCAGGAGCATGACCGCATCGGCGTCTGCAAGTGCTTCTTTCAGATTGTGCGAGACCTCGACTCCAAGGCAGCGAAAGGATTCCGGAACCAGGGTGGAGGGTCCTACTAAAGTGACTTTCGCGCCCAATTTCTGCAGGGCCCAGATGTTCGATCGTGCGACTCGGCTGAAGAGAATGTCTCCCAGAATGGTCACCTTTTTCCCCGAAAATTCCCCGTTCCAGCGCTCCCGCAAAGTAAAACAGTCCAATAAGGCTTGGGTCGGGTGCTCGTGAGAGCCGTCCCCGGCATTGATGACGGGAATATCGACAATCCGGCTGAGGTAGTAGGGAGAACCGGCCGCTGAATGCCGGATGACCAGTATATCGGCATTCAAGGCGACGACATTTCTGGCTGTGTCCTTGAGCGTTTCTCCTTTGACCAGGCTGCTGGCGTCTCCCATTACCGAAACCACATCGGCACTCAATCGTTTGGCCGCGATTTCAAAAGCAATTCGTGTGCGGGTACTCGGCTCCATGAACAGATTGACAATGGTCTTTCCACGGAGCGGAGGGAGTTTCTTCTGGGTCCGGCCGAGGGTCTGTTTGAAGGAGGACGCTGTTTGAAATATCACCTCCAATTCCTGACGAGAGAGATCCTCGATGGTAATCAGGTCTTTGCGCCGCCAGCTGCCGTCCACTTTCATCCGTCGAAGATCGTGAGAGAATTCTCCATGTCGTTCTCAGGGTTCATGTGGACCTCAACCTTCTGCTCGGGCTTGGTCGTCTCCTCGAAGCCGAGATAGTCGGGCTGAATCGGCAGGCGGCGATTTCCGCGGTCACAGAGGATAGCGAGCTCGACCATGGCGGGGCGCCCCATATCGAAAATCTCGTTGATAGCAGCGCGAACACTTCGTCCGGTGAAGATAACGTCGTCGGCGAGGATGATTGTGGACCCTTCGATGTCGAGTGGTATCAATGTGGGGTTGGTGGATCTGGGTATTGGTTTTTGCCCAATGTCGTCGCGGTGAAATGAGATGTTAACGGTGCCGCAGGCAACACTCCGGCCGAGAGCGGACTCGAGGCGATTGGCCAGGATGCGGCTGAAGGGGATGCCGCCATCGGCGATGCCTACAACGAGGAGATTTTCGGTATTCCGGTGTTGATCGCAGAGAGATTCGACGATGCGCTCGGTGGCCTTTCTCAGTTGCTCGCTTGCGATTCTTTTAACTTCCCTCATGGAGTCCTGAGTGAAATCTATTAGGCGGAAACTGTGAGCTAAGAGTCTGTCGGAATTTGTGCTTCGAATGCTGTGCAAATACGAGTGTTCTTCCGACAGCCCCTTAGCAATAAGAAAATGAAACCTAGATCAAGAGTTTACCCATTTCTTCAGATCCTCTTCGGAGGAAATTGTCAGAGGACTCTGATAGGCGGAATCGAGAAGGCTTCTGTAGGAATCCTGGTTGAAGCGGCTGCAATGCAGCAGCACCTTCACTCTTTGGCCGGGAGCGCGAACGAGGCGGCCGAGAGCCTGGTTGATTTTGATCAGGGCCGGTATCTGATAGACTTGGCGAAATGCCTCGTTGCGGGGCAGATGTGAAAGCGAGTGCATTCTGTAATTCTGTGCCGCATTCACCTCCGGGAGAGCAGGCCCTACAACGATCGCCCGCGACACCCGACCGCCCAGTAAGTCGATGCCCTCGGAGAACGAACTGCCAAGGACCA
This sequence comes from Candidatus Moanibacter sp., assembly GCA_965226025.1. Taxonomy (GTDB): domain Bacteria; phylum Verrucomicrobiota; class Verrucomicrobiia; order Opitutales; family UBA2987; genus Moanibacter. The sequence goes on from CBDDCD010000003.1 coordinate 565,698, forward strand.
GGAGAAGAAGATCCGCGACGGCGAGACTCTCCTCGAGGAATTTCTCTCGATCCGAGAGGTCTCCCTTTCTCGGCTGGAGAGCGATGCGGAGTTGGGGATAGTCCAGTCGGATGCGTTCGAAGATCGAGGCGGCGTATTGGTAGGAACTGAAAAAGAGGACCACCGGAGTCGAGGCGTCTTGGCACATTGCCGAAGCAGCGGCGGAAGTTGTGGCGTATCCTGCTTCCCGGCTTCGATAACGGGTATCAACTCGAAGGTCAGTTGCTATTTCGTAGGAGTGTTCCCGCCAAGGGGCGTCGGCTACCAGGTGAGAACATTCTCCAGGGTTGATTCCACAGAGTCCGGCAAAGTAACCGGTAGGGGAGAGAGTTGCCGACATCAAAATCACCTTCGAAAATTGCTCCAGCGTGGCCGAGATGCGTGAGGGTGCGCTGAGGCAGGTCAGATTAAGGCGACCCTGGCCAGGAGACCAGATGAGACGTTCCAGGGACTCATTTTTCAAGAATTCCAGGATCTCGAAGTGCCGCCAGAGCTCATCACGCACGTTTCCTGTGAGGAGGTCGAGTGAGGGGGGGCAGCTTTGCAGAGTCTCGGCAATGTTCTCGACTAACCCAGCGAGTTCGTATTCCGAACTGAGGTCCGGTGCTTCCGGTTCCTTCAATGAAGCCAGGAACCTCCCTAGCTCTGAGTAGATTCGGAGAAGCCTGGGATCCGCCCGGGCGAACTGGAGTTCGTTCTCGGTTTGTTCGACCTCCTCTCTTGAAAGAGAATGGGAGAGTGCGTCGCACACCCTTGTCGGCAGATTGTGGGCCTCATCGATTACGAGTAGGGTGGCGGCCGGTTCGAATCCAGGTATTTGGAAAAACAGGCTCTGGTTTCGCGGTCCAAAGAGGTAGTTGTAATCCGCTATAAGAAGGTCGGCGAAGGGGAGAAGCGACCTGGAGATTTCGTAGGGGCAGACGCCTGTTTCCTGACCTAGATCTTTGATTCGGTCGAGAGTTACGGGGCCATTCTCGAAGAATGAGGGTGGGGAAAGCGTCGAAGTTTCCCAGCGACCCGCGACATCCGTTCGGCAATCGAGCCCATCGCCACAGGTGTGGCGGGAAGAGGTGATTCTATGTTCCGCCCGGTTGCGCAGTTGAAGATAGTTAAGTTTGCCCCTGCCGGCTAACATACCTTCCAGCTGGCGCACAATTTGAAGTTGGCCGGTCGATTTTCCAGTTAGGACGACAATCCGGTCATAGAGCTGTCGGCTGAGCCCCTTGAGGGATAATTCAAGAATCATACCCGTCTTACCGAAACCTGTCGGGGCCTCAAAGAGAAGAAGCCGAGACTCCTCCCACAGGTCGCACAGTTGGTCACGGGTCCTTTTCTGGCCTGGGCGGAGTTTGGGAAAGGGGCTCTGAACGCTGAGAGTTGTCAGCTTCCTGTGCGCTTCCCATCGGTGGTTCAGGAAGGCGTGCAGACCTTCGACTTGACGATTAAGGAGAGTCTGAGATATCGCGTCGAGAGCAACTCGTTGAATGAAACCTGATGTTATATCGATGAAAAGCAGCTCCGCTGACAACTCCGTCGATTCCCAGCGAGGGTCCTGTCGGGCGAGGAATAGATAGACCGAGAGTTGGATGAAATAGGAAGGGTAGAGTTCTCTCAGAGCTCCTTCGCTTTGAGGCAATTCAGAACCGACTGTCTTGACTTCGCGGAGAATGGACAAGCCATTCCGGCCCACTACCTGATCGATCCTACCGTGCATCGAGAGAATCCAGTTTCGGTATCTCCAATCCGCCTTAACGGAGACTTCGAATGCGGACTGGGGGAATTCCTCTTCGGCTTTTCCCTGCAGTTCACGGTGCCATTTCTGGCCAATTTCGGAACGTCTGCGCCCCATGCCCCAGGCGCCACGATAGGAAGGGCCGGTTCTGAACTCGGCGAATTCCGTGACGCTCAGCTGAACCTTGCGCTCATTGAGCAAGATGCGCATTCAACCTTCTGGCAAGGAATCTGTCCCTATGAATCCGCTCGATGCTAACAGCCCTCACCTGTCAATATGAACCTCGATGATGTCAAGATGTGCAAAATCGGACAGATTCCTAGTTCTCTGAGGATCTCAACCAGTACTCCTGTATTTTGGGCAGTGTGAATAGTTTGTCGGGCATCTTTCCGTCGGGGCTGATCTTCTCAAAATTGAGCCGTTTGTAGATTCCGGTACCCTGTGCTTTGTAATCTCTGCCCTTCTCCATCCACACGCCATTGACCTTGGCAAATTTGGTGACGAAGTAGTCGGCGTTGGTTCGGCTTCCTGCGAATCTCTCGGTGAATCCGTAGCGATAGATAAGGAAGTTCTTGGCGTCGAAGTAGTAGTAGACGATGGCGCCATCACCAAGGCCTGCTTTGACCAGGTAGGAGGGTCTCTTGTTTACTTTCGCTTCGCTATCATAGACGAAATTATGCCCTTTCTCTTTCCAGTCTACAAAGGGACCGTAAAAGTCAGCCTCCCGTTTGAAATCAACGGCTTCAGCCTTGCCCATCACTTTAGGGAGCTCGACTTCAGGTGAGACCTCCTGGGACCAGGCGGTTTCGCCATCGAAGGCTCTAACCAAGGTATAGTCTCGTCCCAGCTTTTTGTAGTGACGGACGACTCGATATTTATTCGGCGCTTTGCGGTACCATTCCATGTTGTAGCGATTCTTCCCCTCCTCCATGGTTCCTTTAATCTTCAGGGTCTGGGTTGCCTTAATCTGTTCCACTCCGCCCCGTGCCCGGTTGTGTAGTGCAATCAACTTGGCCGAAGTGGCATCAGTCGATTCCGGACCCACCTCCTTAACCGGTTTCGAGGAGCCGTCCCCCTCTCCGATCTCTTGAGCAAATGCCACGGATCCCGAACTCAACGCGAAAATCAATAGGATGATCCAGATCTGCATTTCGTGCCCTCCAACTTTTTTCGACGAAAAGTTTCTAAAAATGTTCCTAGCTGAGTTGAATTTCGGTGTTTTGGGCAATCCATCCTTTGAGGTTTCCGATTAGAAGCTCTGCATCCTTTTGCGATACCTCCTGATCATCGAGGGAGTGGCGCAGAAGAGACAAGGCCTTTAGTCGTTGCGGATCGAGGAGATTGGCGCCCCAGTCTTCTTTGACCGGATATCCCTCATCGCGGGTGAACAGGTAGAGGGATTTGAAATACGTAACCTCGGGACGTTGGGAAGACTCCCAGTGCTGTAGTGATTCGGCAAAGAGGTGGAAAGTGTTTCGAGGTGATTCCAAGTAGACGAGATTGCGATTCAGCATATTGGAATATTCCGAAGCGTAAAGGAGGGAGTTGTAGCGCTTGGCGAGAGCTTCGAATCGGTGAAGGACGCGATACTCCCGGACAAACCAAACCTTGCCCGACTGAGGTTGTTCCAGCTCCAATTGAGCGTGGTCGAATAGTTCGGGAAAGACCTTGGAAGGGGATCGGGCGGATATTCTTTTCCGACAGTCGAGGAGCCCTTTCTCGCGGGAAAAGAAGTGGCATCGTTGAGACGATTCGCCGGCTGCATCTATCTTCAGAACGTACCCTTCGGTGGAAAGTCTGTGAGTCGGCATTCAGTCGCGGTTCTCCTGGTTCGGAACCGACGATTCCAAAGCGGGTGCGGTGGCTATTGGCGGATTTTGGACCTCGACTTCCTTCGCCTGGCGGGTTTCCGGATCGTAGACTGGAACAACGGCGCCCCCGGAAATGATAAATTTCATCCCGTCCCCTATGGACATGTCGAGTTGGATCAGTTCCTCGGTGGGAGTCATTATCAGAAATCCGCTGGTTGGGTTCGGGGTCGTAGGTAAGAAGACATTCGAAATCTCCTTTCCGGACCGAATTTTAACTTCCCCTTTGCCTTCTCCGGTGAGGAATCCCAGGGAATGGAGCCCCTTTCGTGGAAATTCGATCAAGACGACCTTTTGGAAGACCGCTCTCCTCTCCGAACTGAAGGTATCGATTATCTGTTTCACGGTACTGTAGACTCGATTAACCACGGGTACATTGTTGAGGACACCTTCCGCCATTCGGACCACTAAACGACCGAGAAAATACTGTGATAGCCATCCCAGGAAGGTGACAAGCACGAGCACCAGCAAAGTTGAGAGTATGTTGAGGGTGACGGAGAGAACCGTCTGGTCAAAGACTTCCGGCGGAGCGAAAAAGAAGAAAATCTTGCTCGTGGGAGCGCCGATGGCCTCGATCAGGAGCTTGATCACGTAAACAGTTATCGCGACCGGAGCGAGCAGTATGATCCCGGAAAGAAAAGCGTTTCGGAGTGATCTGATTCTCATTTATCGTCTTTCAGGAGTCGGAAATCGGGCACTAGTCCGGCGGCTCGAATCCGGGAGAGGATGGCGCACTGGACGAGCCTCATTTTTTTCGCGGAAGCCTGCTCACGATCATCGAATCCCGCCAGGTGAAGCCAGCCGTGAAGAAGGTAGAGAGTGATTTCCTCCCTTAAAGGTTCACTCCGGGCCTGGGCCGATTGCTCCGCACAGTCGACCGAAACACAGATCTCTCCGCTCAATCCCATTTCCGGATCGCCCGGAAAGGTTATGACATCGGTAGAACCACAATTGTTCATGTATTCTCGATGAACCCTGGTGTGTTCCTCATCCTCGAGGAAAGCAATCGAAAGAGTTCCCAGCGGGACTCGAGATTCAGGCTGCTCGTCCAAGAAAGAGAAGAGCCCCTCGACTTCCTTTGCGGAGAGGCGCAGACGCTTAGACTGATTGGCTATCTGGATGGGGCGCTCTGCTCTCTTCAATTCCCGCATAGGTCGAATCGGTTTCGCTTTCGGAGATCGACTTCAAGGTGGGGGCAAGTTCAGAAGGTATCTCTTTGGGACGTTCCGGCTTGCGCCTGGCAACCTCTTTTTGCCTCGGGGCGGCCTTTCTTTCCGGTTTCGCTTCCTCGGCTTTGGGTGGGTATTCGATCCTCGCATGGAGCATATTCAAGAGAGTGAAGGAGAAGCTCCTCTTGATTTCTTTTATTTCTTCGAAGGTTAAAGGGCATTCCACTAACTGTTCGTCGTCGAGGCGTTCCTGAAAGATTCGCTCAAGCAGTTCATCAATTGCTTGGGATGTCACTTTGGGTAAACTCCTGCTCGCCGCCTCGATAGAGTCGGCGAAAAAGATAATCGCACTCTCCTTGAATTTCGGTTTCGGCCCATCGTAACGGTAGGTGTTCTCATTGACGTCATCGATATCAATTCTTGGAGTGCCGGGGAAGTATGGTGGGGTGCTGCTCTTCTTTTTCTCCTGCAATGCTTTGTAATAGAAGTATTGTATGAGAGTTGTGCCGTGATGCTGCATGATCACGTCGATGATCAATTTTGGCAGCTTTGTCTGCTCCGCCAGTCGTACCCCTTCCTTCACATGGCTCTTAATCACAAGTGCGCTCATTGAAGGATTTTTTCTGAGATGTGGGTTCACTCCCTGGCTTTGATTCTCCGTGAAGTATTCAGGCTTTATCGTCTTCCCGATGTCATGAAAAAGGGAGGAGACACGGCAGACTAGGGGGTTGGCGCCGATTCCAAGGGCCGCGTTCTCAGAGAGATTGGCCACCATCAGGCTGTGGTGGTAACTACCAGGCGCCGATACCTGCATTCGGCGCAATAGAGGGTGGTTAAAGTCGGTGAGCTCGAGAAGCGTGATGTTCGTAGTCAGGTGGAAAAGATGCTCAAGGATTGGCAGGAACCCGACCACCGCGATCCCGGTAACGACTCCCATGGCGAGGCTGACAAAGATCTGGTTGCCGATGACAACCAGGTCGAGGACATCTCGAAGGCCGAAAAAGAATGCGCAGAAAGCAACGCTGAGTCCGGAATAGGCCCCTGCTCGCACCACTTTAGCCCTCACCTGAACATCGCGACAATAGTAGATGGCAAAGAGCGAAGACAGCAGGGAAACTAGAAAGATCGGAATCGAATTACCCTGCATGAGAGCGATGAAGAGACTGATGAGGAGGGCCGCGAATACTCCCGAGCCGGAACCCGCCAGAATCGTGATCAGGATCGGACCGAGCGCTACCGGCGCTAGGTATGGAATGACGGCGGTCAGATCGATGCCAAACCCTCCCATGGTGTAGGCCTCTCCCAGTTCGAGGATGAGCCGGACGATGGCCAGATTAGCGATCGCCACCGTAGCGGAGAGAAGAAAATGCTGTTTCAGGGTAGGCAGGCTGATCCCCACGATTCGGAGAAAGAGCCCGCCGGAAAGGAGGATCGCGATGGTCAGGAGCAGGCGCTCCCAGAGGAGAGAGCTGAAAGCGATCGAGAGATCCGTCGCCCTTTTGAGGCTTTGCAGGTAAGCGGCCCGTTTCTCGAGATCGAGTTTGGAGACTTTTACTCCTGGCTCGATAATCGTTTCGCCCTCTTCAACATTGATTTCTACGGGATTGACCTTCGAGATCACCAGTTTGATCTTTTCGTCACTCTTGGCTTGGTCGTAGATCAGGTTGGGAGTCAGTACCTTACGGAACAGGCGGTAAAGGGTACCGGAGAGTTCTCGGGAAATGTCGAGGGCCGATAGGTTGATTCGAAGATAGCGCAAAGCGTCCTCTTCCGACTGAACCTCGACTTGGGTGATGTGCCCGGAGTCCTTGTGTACATTGAAAAAACTCAGGTTTCCGATATCCGCCTTTATTTCCGAGTGTTCCGAATCGTAAACCCCTTCGAGAAATATCTCTTGCAGAATCGTAAGTGCTTCCTTAAGCACGATTTCCCTGTGCTCAAGATCCGCTTCATTGAGAAGTACAACGATATCCTCGGCGGTAAAGTTGTAGGAGCTTCCCGGCTCGAATTCTCGCGCGAAAGTCTCAATCCTGGCGGCATGCTCTTCGAGGGGAGTATCGGTGAGCTGCTCCTCCAAAGTCTGTAGACTCTCGCTCAAGCGCTGGCTGTATTCTTCGAATCGATTGTAGGGCTCCAGGTTGAGACGGTATACGGGAGGAACCCTTTTCTTCCTCTGCTGAATGAGTTGCTCGGTGAGGATCTTACTTTCGTAGGAAAAGGGAATTTCCGCAACGACGCGGATGCGGGCCGGCTGCTTGGCAATAAGCTGTGGTCCGGCCGGCGAGAGGCCGACAAAGCAGACCAGAACGAGCAGACCGGCGAAAGCGAGAAATACGAGTCCGTAGATCAACCTTTTCAGGTTGATAAGGCTCCAGGAAGTCCCGCGATCGCTCTCGATCCTTCTCCTCCGGGTCGCCCCGCTCGCCTCGTTTTTCCTTCTTTTCCAAAAAGCCATTACTTCGCTGTTTTCTGCCGGCGCCACTCTCCGGAGGTTGATTCCGGGGCACCGCCTTCGACGTCACGATTGACTCGACTCCGAATGGTCCGCGTAAGCTTCGATGATTTCCTGAACGAGAGGATGCCGCACCACATCGCTCTTATCCAGGTAGAGAAATTTGATACCCGAAATACCTCGAAGCAGATGGATTGCCTGCTTGAGGCCGGAGTGCTTCTGCTGGGGCAAGTCAATTTGCGTGATATCGCCTGTTATTACGGTGCGGCTCCGGTCTCCCATACGAGTGAGAAACATCATCATCTGTTCCGGGGTGGTGTTCTGTGCCTCATCGAGGATTATGAACGCATTCGATAGGGTGCGTCCCCTCATATATGCGAGGGGAGCGATTTCAATTACGCCGCGTTCGATCAGCTTTTGCGAGTGCTCTTGCCCCATGATATCGTGCATAGCGTCATAGAGGGGACGGAGATAAGGCTGGATCTTTTCCTGAAGGTCGCCTGGCAGGAATCCGAGGGCTTCTCCTGCTTCCACGGCCGGCCGAGTCAAAATCAGCTTGTCTACTTTCTCCTTAAACAAGGAATCGATTGCCGCGGCCATTGCAAGGTAGGTCTTGCCCGTCCCCGCCGGACCGATTCCGAAAACGATCTCCGATTTACACATCGCCTGAACGTACCTCTTTTGATTGACCGTCCGGGGCACGATGCTTCGGCTCCTAATCTGGATAGCGACAGGTTCCGTGAAAAGGGTCCGAATCTCCTGGCCGTTGCCGCTCGCAATCGCCTTTACCATGTTCTGAAAGTCGGCATTTCGAATAGTCAGACCCTGGGAACGTCCCCTTCGAAGCGTTTCGAAAAGGGTCTCGGCATTCTCTACTGCATCGCTTGGTCCCTCAATCTGAAGCCAGCCGTCCCGGGTAACCAGCCTTACCTCGAGAGTATCTTCGACTAGTGAGAGATTTTCCTCATTTCCGCAATAGAGCTGGTTGAGCACGCGGGGATTCTGGAAATGGATCAGTTTCTCAGGCATCGGGAGGGAAGTACGGTGCGCTACGTTTGAGTAGACCCGATCGAGGTTTTCAGCAAAATTCTTTGAGACGCCTCCAGGTCTCGTCGAGAGCCTGGGGCAGGACCCTGGTTTCGCCGATCACGGGCATGAAGTTTATGTCGTTGCTCCACCTGGGGACGATGTGACAATGAAGGTGCTTTGGTATTCCCGCTCCGGCCGCGGATCCGATATTGAACCCGATATTGAATCCGTCCGGCTTGAAAGCTCGTTGAATAGTCGACTTACCTTTCGTAATCGTCCCCATGAGGTCGTTTCGTTCCAATTCTTCCAAGTCGGTCAAATCGGTCGCTTCCCGGTAGGGCACAGCCAGTAGATGCCCGGGACTATAAGGAAATTTGTTGAGTACCAAATACGAATGTTCCCCCCTCCAGAGGATTAGGGATGCTCTATCATTCTTTGAATCAGGTAGTCTGGCGAAAAAACTCTCGCACCCCTCGTCGTCTTTCGGAGCTTCGATATACTCCATTCGCCAGTATGAATGGAGTATATCCATATCGGAATTTATCCTTTTCAGATCAACCGTTACGAACTCGATTTTACGATTCTCAATGAGAAAAGAGCATGAAGAGTAGAGATATTAGACTTTTTCGCCAACACTTTATTTCGCATTGAGGGACGATTGAGATTCAGCAGATATGAGTCATACTAAGTTAATTAACAATGACTTACAAAATTATCCTAAGAAGCCGTTTGAAGTGATGGGAAAATTCGGAGTGTCTTAATGAACCTTGGTTTTCTCGATTGAGCCGTAATCTGGTCGGATGTGATTCCAGATCGCCCTGATCCTCGGATCGGTGATCCTCGCCTCTTCTCTGGCCCTCTTCCTTTTAGGCCTTTGGAGCCAGCGAGCCAATGGGCCCGGTGCGGTTACGGGACTGGCGACCGGTTTGGTGTGCAACCTCTACCTCTGGCTTTACGCTCCTGATGTCTCGTGGTTGTGGTGGAATGTTATCGGGCTTTTTGTCGGACTTCTGGTGGGCTACTCTGTCAGCATTGCCTTTCCTTTACCGGATCCGAAACGCCTGGAGGGCACGGTTTATCGCTTGGCTCTAGACAATCTGTCGGACGATGCTTTCTGCACGATGACTGAGGTTGAAATCCGGGGAATACGGTCGTAGGTTTCGGTTTCGCTTATTCCGACAGATTCCTAGTCATTTGATATGAAACTGACCTATTTCGGTCACTCCGCGTGTTTGGGAAAGAGGGAGACTCACCAGCTTCTTCCGAGAGGAGACAACTTCACGATGGGAGTCGCTGATGCGAGCAGGGCGGCCGAATTCCTCAACGCCAAGCGAGCAGTTCCGATTCATTACAACAGATTTCTGGCCGTCCTGCACCTGACGGTTTTGTTCGCTTCGGTGGCGGCTGACGCTCAGATCTTGCCCAATGCGCCGGTCTACGACTTCAGGATGCCGATGTTTGGGGAGAACGGATACATTGTCTGGGAACTCAGGGGCAGCGAGGGTCGGTTCATAAGCCGGGAACGGATCGACGTTGAAAATCTGAGCCTGCGTTTTTATTCGGGAGATTCCGATCTGACCGTAATCATCACGGTCAAAAGCCCTAAAGCGTCCATCTACCCTGACGAACGGCGTGCGACAAGCGGATCGGGCTTGCACGTCGCTGGACACAACTTCGAAATTGTCGGAGAGAGGTGGGACTGGGTTGGCGATGAGCAGACGTTGCGGGTGAGAGAGGAAGTGCGTGTGACTTTCTTTGAGAAGATCACTGATATATTGAGATGACTAGAGCTGAATCCTTGGCCTTTTCGATTGCTCGATCCTGTCCCAACAGGACTCCCCGAGATCGATTTGCTTTCCGATTCTGTGCCATGGTTTTCTCTTTTTCTATAGCCGGCGCAGCAGTTGATGAGGATAGAGGGGTGGCTAGGCCAAGCGGTGCCGGAAGAATGGAAGAGACTGTAATTGTGAGCGACTCCCTGGTGATGAGGAGCGGCCGGAAAAGGAATTACTTTTACTTTGAAAACGAAGTCCTCGTCGAAGGCGCAAATCTGGTTGTGAAATGCGATCGATTGGAGATTGTCGCTTTGCGGGAGGCGGCTCTCGACCAATCGGATGCGAAGATTGGTGAGTTTGGGACCATTCAAAGAATCACTGCGAGTGGCAACGTTGTCATCCTCCAGGCGGGAAGGAGAGCGGAGGCGGGTCGTGCGGAAGTGCTACCCGGGGAAGGAAAGGTGGTCCTTACGGATTCCCCACGGGTAGTGGATGGCCAGGGGGAAGTGAGAGGGTGGAGAATCACCCTGCTCAAGGACGAGAAACGAGCGGTGGTCGAGAGCGATCCTGATGGCGGCGGGCAACGATCCACCGTCCGATTGAGTAAGCTGCCGGATCTTGGATTCGAGTCCGAGGACACCGACAATAACTAGGAGTCTGTCGGAATGAATTTGGTCGCCGTTTACAACCGTCAACCTGCGATCCGAAGTTCAGGCCTGTTGCGAAGTGCACTTGTCACGGCACAGCGAAGCGGCGACGGAAAGCCCGACAGATTCCTAGCCCGAACATTTCCCAAATCTTCTGCTGCGACGACGGATATCACCGCATGTCAAAGCTTTCCCTGGCCCAGCGACCTCCGAGGGTCCAAACACACTGTCGCCGGCTGAGCTGCGGAAAGGAATTGACAGGCAGCGATCTACGCCGTCTCGCTACGAAGTGTGTAAAATGTCTGGGCTAGGAATTTTCAGGCCGTAGGACAATGCTCGATCAGATGTCATCGCTTTCCGCTCGGGGAATCGTGAAAGTTTTCGGGAAGAGGCGTGTCGTAGATGGGGTTGATTTAGAGCTGAATTCGGGAGAGATAGTCGGCCTTTTGGGTCCGAACGGAGCCGGGAAAACGACTTCATTTCATATAGTCGTCGGGCTTCTTGCCGCGACCGAGGGTTCGATCTCCGTGGGTAAAGTCGACATCACACGAAGCCCGATGTACAAACGGGCTCGTCTTGGGGTCGGTTATCTACCCCAGGAGCCCTCGGTGTTTAGAAGGCTGACTGTGGAAGCCAACATCAGGTTGGTTGCTGAGACTCTTGCCCTGTCCCGGAAGGAACGTGATCGAACAGTTGCAAAGCACCTCGATGAACTCGGCCTCACTCCTCTCGCCGCACAGAAAGCGTATACTTTGAGCGGTGGAGAGCGTCGGAGGCTGGAAATCTCTCGCGCCCTCGTTACTACTCCTAGGTTTCTCTTGATGGATGAGCCTTTCAGCGGTATCGATCCGATAAGCGTGTCCGACGTGCAGGATATGATCGTGAATCTCAAAGAAAGAGACATCGGAGTGTTGATCACTGATCACAATGTACGCGAGACTCTACGGATCGTGGACCGTGCCTACCTGATGTACCAGGGAAAAGTAATCTCGGAAGGTAGCAGCACCTCTCTCCTGAGCGATCCGTTGAGCAGGGAATTTTACCTCGGTGAGAAGTTCGATCTCTGATGAAACCAAGACCGAAGAAAGTCGAGAGCATCTCGGTGGAAGATTTCTATTCCTCATTTAAGGAACCTCTGAAGCTGAATCTCGTGGCCGGGCGAGAGGGGCTGAAATCGGTCATCCGTGATCGAAGCGTCAACCGGCCATCACTCTGTCTAGCCGGATCCTTCAAGCACTTCGGCGCCAAGAGAGTACAGCTCTTTGGAGCCGGTGATATGGGTTTCATGCGAGAATTGAGCGACAAAAGACAACAGGGCATACTCAGCGAAATGGTAGCTCGAAGGATTCCCTGCATAATTGTCTCGCGAAATCTGGCGCCTACCAAAGCGATGCTACAGATAGCAAATGAATGCAAAGTGCCCCTTATGCGTTCAACCTTAACTTCCCACGAGTTTACCACCAGTGCCGTGCTCCTCCTGGAGGACAAGTTCGCACCTCGGATCGCTGAACATGGGACGATGATGGATGTGAAGGGCATCGGCACTCTGATTCGCGGGGGAAGTGGAATCGGAAAAAGCGAATGCGCGCTCGGTCTGATCGAAAAGGGCCACAGCCTCGTCGCCGATGATCTCGTCTATATCAGACTCCTCAAGGAAGTCGGCCTGTTTGCCAGAAGTTCGGAGTTAAATCGAGGTTATATGGAGTGCCGGGGATTGGGAATCATCAATGTCGCTGACATCTTCGGGATTCGCGCCATACGGCTCGAAAAGAAGATCGATCTAGTTGTGTCATTCATTGAGTGGAGGCAGGGTATGGAGGAAGAACGGACCGGTCTGGAACAGAGTTTCTATGAGATTCTTGGAACAGGCGTACCCGAAATTCAACTGACCGTCCGTCCGGGTAGAGACCTTGCCCACCTCGTCGAGATTGCCGCGATGGTGCACGCTCTAAAAGGTATAGGGCATCATGGCGCCAAGGAATTCAACGATCATTTAATCAATCAGATGACCAGAGTATGAATTCGATCGATTTCATCAGTTGCTCAATTCAGTTTACTTTCTCTCCTTCGAGACTCGAAATTCAGTGTCATTCTTCTTGCCGTGAATTCCGTTTTCGGTCAGGGCCAAAGTCCGGATTCCTAACGGTAAAAAAACAGAAGTCCTCTGAAAAACAGTGGCTTGCGTCAGAGGTAATTTTGGGCTCATCGGGCGAAAGTGATCTCGCTTCAGTTGTCATCAAGGCCTGTGTGAATAAGTTGTTAGAAAGTTGATCTTGAAATGCGTCCCTCTTTACAGGTTACTTATAGACTTTCTCGGGGGCTGGGCCTTCCAAATGGATCTCCGGTCGCCGTCACTCAGGTGAGCTCTCCTCCGTGAGCCTTCCTTTCTGGTCCTTTAAGTAGCTGATATTCAGAACCCTAAGTATAATAGCATTCGCCTTACTATGCTCCAAAGCGATTCCTTGGTCGTGATACTGTGCTGCCCCTAGACTGTCTTCTGCATGGCCCTTCCCGTATCTCAGAATTGTGGCGCGAGTTTGCTTCTCGGAGTGTGAATAATTGGCAATTTTATCGAGTCGTTTTCACAGGGAATGATGAAAAAAGATATCTGGAACACCGTACGAACGGAATTCAAATCGTTGTTCCCCGATGTTTACGACTCTTGGTTTGAGAATCTAAAGAGACTCGATACGGACGATGAGGACACCCTCATGCTGGGGACCTCGAACGAGTTCGCTGCAATCTGGATCCAAGATAACTATCTCGATCTCATAAGTCAGAAAGTAAGGACGGCGGCGGGCAGGGCGATGCAAGTCGTCATTGAAGTTACGGACGACGGCAGGGAAGAGAGACAGGGCCCGGAAGGGCCTCGCCATCGGCGCTACCCTCGAACAGGCACGCGGAGCGAGCCAGACCGGTCATTGCTGAATCCTCGAAATACCTTTGAGAATTTTATCGTCGGATCGGGCAACCAGTTGGCCCACGCAGCGAGCGTTGCGGTCGCCGACACTCCTGCCAAAGCCTATAACCCCCTTTTCCTTTACGGTGAAACCGGGCTTGGGAAGACCCATCTCATGCACGCGATTTCCCAGTGCATTCTGGATCGAAACCCGGACGCCTCGGTGGTCTATGTCTCGTGTGAGAAGTTCACCAACGAGTTCATTCGAGCGATTCAGGAAAATACCCTGGTTAACTTTCGGAAATTCTATCGAAATGTGGAAGTCCTCCTGATCGACGACATCCATTTCCTGGCTGGTAAGGAGCGCATCCAGGAGGAATTCTTCCACACTTTTAATGAGTTGTTTGAGTCTCAACGCCAGGTGTGCCTCTCCAGTGACTGTCCTGCTGGGGAGATATCGAGACTGCAAAATCGGCTCATCTCCCGATTTCAGTGGGGAATGGTTACCGATATTCAAGCGCCTGACTTAGAGACCCGTCTGGCCATCCTGAGTAAGAAGGCGAACGCTCAGAATTACGAAATTCCAGACGAGGTCCTCGAATTTCTGGCGGAGAGAATCACAAGGAACGTGCGCCGCATGGAAGGCGCCCTGGTCAGTGTGGCGAGTTACACGACCCTAATGAATAAGCCGCTGAACATTGAGATTGTTGAGGGACTGCTCCAGCATATGCTACAAGAAGAAGCGCAAGACAAAGTCACGGTCGAGAAGATCCAGAAAAAGGTAGTCGACTATTTCAACCTTCGGCAGAGCGACATGGTGAGCAAACGGCGACCAAACAATATTGCCTTTCCCCGTCAAATCGCAATGTATCTGAGTCGCCTACTGACAAACCACAGCCTGCAGGAGATTGGGGAGTCATTTGGTGGTCGCGATCACGGAACCGTAATTCACGCCTGTAAGACGGTGGAGAACATGATGGAGCAGGATGAGACGGTCAGCCGAAGCGTTGATTTTCTGACCAAGCAGCTGTCCCAACAAAACGCCTAGGAATCTGTCGGACATTGAATATTGCAACATCGCGGAGGTTCGGATTCAACGGTGAAGGGTGCAAATCTAGACCAAGTCCATGCCGACAGATTCCTTTTGCTAGGAGTCTGTCGGACGAACCTAGTCACTTGCGAAGCAATCGAACGTCAAGGTCCGACAGACTCCTAGCCTGAAAATCGCACGCGATTTCCCGGCCCCAAAAGACAATCCAATGGAAATCACTCCCGAACAGAAAGAGGCGGTCGCCTTGTGGGCAAAGGAGGGGCTCTCACTTGCCGAGATTCAGCGTCGTCTGGATGAGGAGTTTTCCCTTTCAATGACCTACATGGATGTGCGTTTTTTGGTCGATGATCTTGAGCTGACGTTGCAGGATGACGAAACCAGATCGGCCGATTCGACGATCCATGATGGTGGTAGAGAGAGTGCTTCGGAAGCGACCGCGCCAGATCAGGCCGATACGCCGACAGCCGATGAGGAGCCGTTTGGTAACAGTGCGGCGGATCTGTTGAGCGACGAGGTGAATGTTGAAGTCGATCGCCTTCTGAAGCCGGGGGCGCTGGTCAGCGGTAGTGTGAAGTTCAGTGATGGAATGAGGGCCGAGTGGTCAATTGATCAGCTTGGGCGATTGGATATCAATCCGGGCCAAGAGGGTTACAGGCCAAGTCCCGAGGACCTGCGATCCTTTCAGGAGCAGCTGCAGCGAGCGCTGGAGAAAAAGGGATTTTAGCAGTTTTTCGGACTGGGTCCGAAAAACTAAAGGGGATTTCGCGATTTACCGACGAGGCGGCGAAGGTCCAGCTCGTCGATGGCCGCAACTTCGAGGATCTCGGCCTTTTTGAGTTTTGAGCCTGGGGAATCGCCGGCTACCAGATAGTCGGTCTTTTTGCTTACGGTTGAGGTCACTTTTCCACCCGCATTCTGGATCAAGGACTTTGCTTCGTCTCGAGTCAGAGAGGGGAGCGTTCCCGTGAGGACAAGCGTTTTCCCTTCGAGAGGTCGGGAATCCCGATCTGCGAGTAAATGGAAATTGTCGCTGCCAGGATTAATTTCTTGGGCCCTGAGTTTTTCGACGAAATCACTGCCAAACTCTGATTCAAAAAAGAGGATTGTGCTCCGGGCCGCAACCGGCCCGAGCTCGGACGAAATCTGCATTTCCTCCAGAGACTCTTCGAGATCCCTGATTTCGGCGCCCAAAGTACGGAATCTTTGTTTACGTTGTTCTTTTTCGCGCTCCGATTTTGGGGGATTACTTCGGGAATTGGGTGAGACAGCGGTCCGCTCCTCTCTTTTGCTGGAGAGATCGGCGATCCGATGGAGAATCTGCGATTTCGCAGTTGAATCCAGATCCTCGTGGAGACGCGCTATCTCTTTGGCTGTTGCCTCTCCCACGTTGGGAATACCGAATGCATAGAGCCAACGAGAGAGTGGAAGATCTTTCGACCGTCGGAGGGCGTCGATCAATTTGGCAGCATTCTTGGGTCCAAATTGGCGCGGTGACTCTTCCGTTCCCAAGTTAAGATTGGTGAGTTGCGCTTCTTCCAGATGAAAGAGGTCGACAGGCGATTCAAGATCCAGCTTTACCGCGGCCTTCTCAGCCACGATCCCTCCAAGGCTTTCGATATCGAGCGCTTTTCGGCTGGCAAAGAACTCTATTCGACCCGCCACCTGGGCGGGGCACTGAAAATTGACGCAACTGTAGTCAACGAATCCCTCCTCCCGTTGCACCGGTTCACCGCAGACCGGACAGACACCTCGGACATGCTCGAGGAGATCAAAGGGTAACGAATCTTTCGGCCGCTTTTCCGTGACCACGCGAATCACCGCGGGTATGATTTCGCCCGCCTTCTCGACCACCACCGTGTCTCCGACCCGGATGTCTTTCCTGGAGATCTCCTCCGCATTGTGAAGCGTTGCCCTCGAGACGGTCGTTCCGGCCAGCTCTACTTGGTCGAGTTCGGCCACCGGGGTGAGCCGCCCCGTCCGTCCCACTTGGACCGTGATCTCCCGCAGCCTCGTCTCTGCCTGTTCGGCTGCAAATTTATAGGCGATGGCCCATCGTGGGGCCTTCGCCGTCGAACCGGCTGCCGTTTGCCTCGCAATGTCGTCCAGCTTGATGACCGCCCCATCGGTTGCGTAGGGAAACTGATGGCGCAACTGGTCAAGTTCCTTCACCCTCTCCCAAGCTTCCTCGATCCCGTGAACAATCCAGTATTGTTCCACGGTTGGCATCTTCCATCCCTCGAGTGATTCCTGGAAGTTGGACTGAGTCTTGAATGAATTGGGCTCGCATGCTCCCAGTGCATAGAGAACGATTTCAAGTCTGCGTTCCGCGGCGACGTTCTGGTCGAGGAGTTTCACAGTCCCGGCGGCAAAATTCCTTGGGTTGGCAAAGAGAGGCTTGCCCTCGGTCGCGCGCTCCGAATTGATACGGTCGAATTCCTTCAGAGTCATGTATATCTCGCCTCGTATCTCGATGCTGGCCGGGGCTTCGGGACCTCGAAGAGTTCGAGGTAAATCCGTAATGCGGGCGACACTTGCCGTGATATCATCTCCTTCGATCCCATTCCCACGGGTTACTCCTCGCTTGAGGGATCCGTTCTCATAGGTGAGGCTGACGGCCACACCGTCGATTTTTGGCTCGACCACGTAGAGCAACTGCTCCGGGCCGAGGAGCCTCTTCAACCGGTTGTCGAAGTCGAAGAGTTCCTCTTTGTTGTAGGTGTTGTCCAGACTCAGCATCGATTGTCGATGGACATAGGTTTCAAATCCCTCAAGACGATCGTCTCCTACTTTTTGGGTCGGAGAATCATCACGCCGCAGATCGGGATGCTTTTCCTCCAGGTCGGCCAATTCACGCTTGAGGCGATCGTACTCCGGATCAGAGATCTCAGGCTGGGTCCCTTGTTCTGCCGCTCGGTGATAGATCTCGTTGTGTCGGTCAATCTCGCGACGGAGAAGAGCTACTCGCGACTCACCTTCGTTTTCACTCATGACCGTCGGTGTACTATCGATTCCAACCTGTTCTAGGAATCTGTCGGGCTTTCCGTCGCCGCTTTGCTGTGCCGTGACAGGTGCACTTCGCAACAGACTTGAACTTCAGTTCGGAGTTTGACGGTCCTAAATTGCGACCAGCTTCTTACCGACAGATTCCTTTCAAGAAAATCCCTGAGGAATTTCAGACTAGAGTGGCCGCTCCAGCAGGCGGCGGTAAAATTCCCAGTTTCGGTAGACCCAGACAGCGACAACTGCTCCCGCCAGATCCGCGCCAATATCGGCGAATTCGAAGTACCGGTGCGGATTAGTGGATTGAAAAAGTTCATCGGCGATTCCGTAGCTGAATGTGACCAGAGTCGAATAGAGAAAGTGTCGCCTGGAGGGAGCATCTCTAACCAGGTAGCGATATATGAGAGTAGCAAGAAGGCCGAATACAAGGAAATGGCCAACTTTGTCGACGGACAGATTCCAGGGCAACTGTGGAATCTGGGGTCCACGGCCGCTCGAGGATATGAAGATCGCAACGATGAGTAGGAACGGCCATACAATTTGAGTACTTTGGCGAAAGGTCTTAAGTGACATTGGTAAAGATGTAAGCCCGCTTTTCTCGCACATTTCCGACCATCCTGTCACGGAAGAATCCTCCTCCCGCCATCCTGGTCCTTCTTTCAGTCAAATCCAGACATAGGCTGTCGTTTCAAGCCGATTGAATTGAGAATCGCCTCCAAAAATCTATCTCGAAGACGCCGTCATCCGAATCCCGAATGTTACCGATTTTGTGACAAACAAATCGACGGCCGTCGATTTGTTTGTCACCTTCGATGCCTTGGCTGAGTTCGTGTGCCTAGGAATCTGTCGGGCTTTGCATGTCGCTACAAACTTGCGCTTCGTTTCGGAATTTCGCGGTAATAAATCGCTTCGAACTTCATACCGACAGATTCCTTCCGAGAAAATGAAACTGAGATTTGAGACGGTTTGTCATAGCTACGCAGGGCAATCTGAAAACTGATACCGGAAGTCCGAAGCTTTTCATAGATCCGAGACAGATTGGCTCAGCACCATTCACCGAAGGAGTTAGAAGTGCCCTTCTTCACAAATCTCAGTTTCATTTTCTTATTGCTAGGAGTTTTCTGTCGGACGAACCGGGTCACTTGCGAAGCAATCGAACATCAAAGTCCGACAGACTCCTAGCCGGCTATGATCTCAACCGACGGGCGTGGCGAAAAACGTCCCAAATCGCGGCCCAAAGGCTCGATCGAATAGTCTCCCGATAGGGGGAATCTTCGGGCAACTGGACCATGAGTCGGCGGTGAGCGGTACCCATGGCGTGGTAAGGCAGGGAAGGCAGGAGATGGTGCAGAGCATGATAGCGCATTCCGAGGGGCGCGCACAGTTCACCGATAATTGGATTACCGGCAATTGTTGTGGAATCGAGCATCTGTTCACTATAAGACATTTCCTCGCCTTCATTCAGATAGCGGTGCGCTCCGAGTTGCCTGAGGTAGTTCAGCGTTGAGACCACGACGAAAACGCTGTAGACGCACATCCAGCCCTTCAGCGAGATGACATGAAGCGTGGTCAGGGCGATGACGATCCAGCCAGAAAGGCAACATCCAGCCTCCTGCAGCCGCCATGAGACTATTTCCTTTCCATCTGGAAGTGGTCGGCGGTAGCGCGGATTCATGGTTGCTATGGAGGAGAATCTCTCGCAGACGAAACGGCGGAGGCGGGGATGCAGGAGCGAAATCGGAGCCAGGAGAACGAACCGCGAGAGAGCGGCGGCGGGAACAAAGACGATATGTGCGAGGTAGACAAAAACAAGCCCGAACGGGCCCAGACCGAGCGGAAAATACTCTCCATCCGTTCTGGTTCCGTAAGAGTGATTGACGTGATGTGACTTATGATCCCCATACATGAAGGTGGGCGTCATCAATGGTATCCCGATGAGCAGATTCCAAGCGAATCGAAAACCGCGAAAGGAACCGGGTGGCATATGAACCAATTCATGGGTGAATATGGATCCGCGGTAAAAGGCGAATCCGGAGAGAACGATTGCCGCGATTTGCTGGATGCTGAATCCTGGCGACCGCAAGCTGATTAACAGGCTCGTGTAGGCCACCACCATCGAAAACGAAAAATCTGCCCAGTAGATCCGAGAACTATGGACAAAAAGGTCGCGGTTGATTTCGTGTACATTTCTCGCGAACGAGGAATCCTCCTTACGGGCATCCGCGGATCGAGCATCCTTTGAACCTCTCCCTTCCATTGTGTCGACAGGAGGTGAGAGATCCCTTTCAGGATCATCGATGGAGATGTTCATTTAAAGCGGGCTATGAGAGACTCTGAAGGACGATGATTTGATTGTAATCTTGGTCTTTATGCGATCAAATTTTATACTAATCCCGGACTAAAATTCGTTCATCTTATATTCCGTTCCGCGGGAAATCTGCTCGATTTTGGTGGCTTCAGTTTCATGCGAATCTACAATCTATTCGTTGCCATCGTAGCATTGGCCTTACCGGGAGGGATCTGCGCCGAAGAGGACACGAAAGGGCAAGATGCGGCCGAGGGAGAGTTTCCGGAAGCATCCAACCCTCAGAAGGGAATCTACACAACCCGCGAGGAGAGAAGAGATGCGGGGCTCGAACACGAAATAACTGGCTGGCTAACGTTATCTGGTTTAGCTGAAGTTGAGTATCTATACAAAGGGTTGGGACTCTTTGATACCTCGTCGAAATCCGATGTCGATGAGCTAGTTGGATCGATTCAATTGGTTGCGGAGGTTACCCCATGGCCTTGGGTGACGGGCCAGCTGTATGAATATGACAGCGAGGTTGATAGACACAAGTTAGAGGAGGCGATGGGCGCGATAACGGTTAGAGACTTCGAGATCGAATTTGGAGATTTCTATCCCCCTTTCGGAGAATACCTCAGCCATTTTGTAAGCGGTCCGCTGATCGAGTTTGGGGAGACGCGAGGCCGGTCGATCGGGCTTACTTACGCCCTCAGTGATCGGTTCGATTTGTCCGCATATGCCTACCGAGGCCGTGCAAAGAATCCCGAATCCGGCGACGGAGTGTGGGACTGGGTGTTGGCAGCTGAGGGACCGCTCTTCGGTAGGGGCACCTTCGCAATGAGCTATATTTCGGACCTCGCCGATTCCGACGAGGGTTTCCTCGGCGAAGAAGGTGACCGCTATCAAACTCGGGTAGGCGCGTTAAACGGCAACCTGGTTGTCGGTTGGGGGCGCTATGAACTCGTTACCGAGTATGTTCACGCTCTGGGTTCGTTTCAAGAATTGGAGCCGGATCGCAATCAACCCCGAGCGTGGAATCTCGAGTTAGCCTACTTTCCGGAGGGCAAATTCTCGTATGCTCTTCGGCTGGAGGGGAGTAAGGAATTAGAGGGCGCGCCAAAATTTCAGAGCGGGTTCTCCGCTACCTGGCTGACTAGAGACAATACCTATGTAACCGTCGAATATTTGAACAGCACATACAGGCGGGGCTTCGCGGAAGATGGTAAGGGGAGAGAAATTGAAAAGGGTCACCAGGTGGGTGGGCTGATCGTAATCGCATTTTGAGTCGTATTTGACGGGGTGCGCATTCGATCTTCGCAATTGACAGAATTCGGTGTTGGGAGTTATCGATTCTTGCCTGTCCGGGCTACCTTGTTACCTGCGAGTGGGATATCTGTCTCAACCATAAAAGGAGAAATTCATGATACGAAGAGCTGGAAAGAAGTCTGTCCCTGTTGGTTCGATATTTGTGCTGTTATGTCTGAGTGGGAATTTAGCCGGAACTGAGATCGGATCAGAGCGGCTCATTAAGGCGGAGCAGGAACCACAAAACTGGATGACCTACTCTGGGACTTACAATGCTTGGCGTTACAGCTCGTTGAGTCAGATTAATAGAAGGAATGTGAACAAGCTTGCTCCGGTTTGGGTCTTCCAGACCGGTGTCGTGGACGGAGGTTTCTCGTGCACTCCGCTGGTCGCTGACGGGGTGATGTACATCACCAGCCCATGGAACCGCGTCTTTGCCCTCGACGCCGTGACCGGAAAGGAGATCTGGCATTACTACTATCCGGTTCCCGAGCAATTCGGATTGCTCTACGGTCCTTGGAACCGAGGAGTTGCTCTGGGCTATGGGATGGTCTTCATGGGGACCATCGACAATCATCTGGTGGCATTGGATGCGGAGACAGGGGAAGAGGTCTGGAATGTGAACATTGAGGATGTCGAGCAGTGCGGGTGCAACATCACCGGGGCCCCACTCTTGGTCAAAGACAAGGTAGTCGTTGGTGTCACCGCAGGAGATTCGGCGCACCGTGGCTACCTCAACGCCTTTGATGCCAAGACAGGAAAGCGAGCCTGGCGCTTCTGGACGATCCCCAAACCCGGAGAAGAGGGGAGTGACTCGTGGAGCGGCGATAGTTGGAAGTACGGTGGAGGTGCGACCTGGATGACGGGATCCTACGATCCGGAACTTAATCTGATCTATTGGGGGGTGGGCAATCCCGCAGCGGATTTTTATGGGGAAACACGCGAGGGCTCTAATCTCTATACCGATTCAATCATCGCGCTCGACGCGGACAGCGGAGAGTTAAAATGGTATCATCAGGAGATTCCCCATGATGTCTGGGACTGGGACGCTGCCTATGAGTGTGTCTTGGTAAACCTCGAAGTTGAGGGGAAGGAGCGAAAACTCCTGATCAACGTCAACAAGGGAGGCTACACCTGGGTGATCGATCGGACCAACGGCGAATTCGTCAACGCCTGGCCGATTGCCGAAGAGATAAATTGGATAAGTGGAATCGATTCCCAAGGGAATCTGGTCGGACGCTTGGAACCCCCAGTAGGCGAGCAGACGATCATCTGCCCTGCGATCGGCGGAGGACGTAGTTGGAACCACGCCGCCTACAGCCCCAAGACGGGCCTTTTCTATACCACCGCTATTGAGTGGTGTCAGGATTTGACGGTTCAAAAGGAAGAGCCGCGTCCTGGAGAGACCTACTTCGGGGGCATCTTCGAGCTTCGCAGGACGCCGGAGGGCGAAGCTTGGAGCCACTTCGACGCCTATGATCCGGTGTCCGGAGAGAAACGTTGGAGCTATCGTTCGAAGTATCCGTTGCTCGCTTCAGCGGTCGCGACCGGAGGCAACCTGGTGTTCACCGGAGACCCGGAAGGAAATTTCATGGCTTTCGATGCCGTCACGGGCGAGAAGCTCTGGAGCTTCAACACCGGTTCAGGACATCGTGGTTCACCCATCACTTATTCGGTCGATGGAAGGCAATACGTGGCTGTTCCGGTCGGCTGGGGGTCGGCCGTAGCCGGAATCATGCCTCAGATATGGCCGGAAATAGAAGACTTTCCCAGCGGATGTGCCCTTTTTGTTTTTGCTTTGAGAAAGTGACCTACGCCTTGCGGGAGACGGAAAATCCGTGGGCAGAAAAAGTCGAATAGAGGGCAGGCGATCTTATACCAGGCTCGTTTTTATCTCGGCGGTTTGGGTGGTGGCCCAAGCTCATGCGGACGGGTCCAACCCTGTAGGTCCAGTTTCCGAGGTAATCAGCGCCGGTCGCAAGATTTTTGCTCAAAATTGTTCCGTCGGCTACTGTCACGGCAAGGGGGGGCGCGCTGGGAGAGGGCCACGGCTTCGGGGAAAGATCTGGGATAGCGATTATCTCTACAGAGTCACGCTGAACGGGGTTCCGAAAACATCAATGCCCGGTTGGAAGGGCAGGTTGAGCCGTGAGGAGATCCTCTCGGTTGTTGCCTACATCCAAACTCTCTCCTCGCTTGGGCCCGGCGATTCAGAGCTGTCGATGGCTGCTGACCATCCGGAGGCGGCTGATCTTTCAATCCGCCCGGAGGAGGCGACGATACGACCCACCCCGGAGGCTAAGCTCCCTGCGATTGGGAGTGATTCCGTCGTAATAGCTGGAAATCCAAAGAGAGGGGAGGAGATCTTTTTCGATGTGACGGACGATATGAACTGTGCCGTCTGTCACAGAATTAATGGCAAGGGGGCCTCGGTCGGATTTGGCCTCGGTGGAATCGCGAAAAGGGCGCCTCCTGAAATTCTCCAGGATATCGTTCTTCCAAACGCAAGAGTAGAAGATTCCGGAAGACTCTTATCTCTCACCCTTGAGGATGGAGAAGAGTCTGAAGTTCTCCGAGTTGGGGAGAGTTCGACCCGCCTAAAGTTCTTCGATGTCTCGAGCTTTCCTCCCGTTACGCGGTCAATTAGAAAGGAAGATATTCGGAGCCTGACAACCACCGATCGATCGGCTATGCCTGACACCTACGCCGGCCGCTACACTCTGCAGCAATTGCTGGACCTGGTCGCTTACCTGAAGTCGATTGAGAGCCCACCAAATCCTCCCATCACTCTAACGGATATTCTCTAACCTGCTAGCCCGCTTTTCTCACAAATTTCCGAGCATCCAATTGCGGCAGAGTGCTCCTCCCGCCGTGGTGCCGCATGCCGGCCAGAAAAAGCGGGCTAAGCCTGGAAATCCTCTGAGATTTCCAGGCTAGGAATCTGTCGGACTTTGAATATCGTAACATCGCGGAGGTTCGGATTCAACGGAGAAGGGTGCAAATCTAGACCAAGTCCATACCGACAGATTCCTTTGCTAGGAGCCTGTCGGACCAGTTTTGTTACTTGCACAGCAATCGAAAGTCAAAGTCCGACAGGCTCCTAGCCGATGGTTTGTGAGAGGTTCGGGATAAGGGTTGGTTTCCCGTAGAAGTCTTCGACTCTGGGGCTGAATTGGTTCACCGCTCATCTGGAATGACGAGGTGGGAGCATGAATATCGGCATTACAAAACTGTCATTGAAGAAGGACCCATGGATTCAGGCGACGGCCGTATAATATCGCCATAACCTAAGATAGTTCTCCCTATGTCGGGGATCTGTTCGCCAATCTGGGCGGATAGCGCGCGCGTCCCAGGAGAAACTCAGTGAGGGCGCGTCAGGTCGTTGATGGGCCGGTGTCGCGGCATGAAACGATTGAAACAAATTGCTCGGAAAATGCTATCAGTATTACAAAGTGAGAAAAGAGGCCGTGAAACTTGGATTGAACCCATCTATAGAGGGCAGCAAGGCGTTATGCATGTGTTCGTTGTAGAGGATGAGAAAAAGATCGCTTCGTTCATTGAGAAGGAGCTCGTAGCACAGGGTTTCACTACCGATGTATGCGAGAACGGAGATGACGCTCTGGCCGTGATTCGCACGCGTTCGTTTGACGTCATCATCCTCGACATTATGCTCCCGGGTCGGGATGGTTTGAGTATTCTTCGCCTTATGCGGGAGGAGGGAAACCAGACCCCGGTGATAGTAATCACCGCGCGTGGTGAGGTCTCCGAACGCATAGAAGGCCTGAATCTCGGCGCTGATGACTATCTCGCAAAACCGTTCTATGTCGATGAGTTGATGGCCCGAGTGCGATCTGTTATGCGCCGGTCGTCCGGCCAAGGCCTGAGCCTTCTGTCGGTCGAGGATCTCACCCTCAACTTGATGACGCGCGAGGTTCGCCGCGCTGAGACGGACCTGTTCCTCAGTCCCCGCGAATTCGCCCTTCTCGAGTATCTAATGCGCACCCCGGGGCGAGTCCTGACGCGTATTCAAATCTGCGAACACGTTTGGGACTACCACTTTGATCCGCAGACCAACCTGGTCGATGTCTATATCCAACGGTTGCGCAGGAAAGTCGATGATGGTCATGAACAGAAACTGATCGAGACGGTGCGTGGGGTCGGCTATCGCATGGCTAACCGGTCCTAGGATGAAATCCTTCCGCACACGGCTCGCCGTCTGGTCGGCCCTCATATCCGGCGCTATTCTGGTCACCTTTATCGTCGGAGACACTTTCGCGCTCTACTTTGACAGCATCGAATTGATCGATGCACAAGTCAGGCAGAGCGGTGAGTCACTGCTCTACCGGGCCGAAAATGGTGATGAGGAGGGAACAGACTTCAGTGCGCCCCTGAAAGCGCTTCTTTATGATGACGAAGAACACGTCTATATTTTTGAGCTGCGTTCGCCCACCGATGTTCTCTTTCGCCGGTCGGGCGACGATTTGGAATCATCCGGCTACTGCGGGGATGAATTGTCCTCATTCAGCAGCACCAGGATCGGCGACGAAAGCATGCGGCTCGGAACCGTAACGCGGAACGGATGGGCGGTCTGTCTAGGGGCAAATCTGGATCTTGTGCACGAGGAAGTAATCGAGTCGTTGGCCACGCTTCTGATGATCCTTCCAGGGGCTGTCCTGGTTGTCGCCCTAGGTGGCTGGTGGGTCGGCCGTCTCGCTTTGACACCGATTGAGGCGATCACTCGTACCGCTGAGGAGATAACCGTCAGCGGATTGGACAGGCGCATACCTGACCCTCCCAGCGATGACGAAATCGGCCGGTTGGTTAAGGTTCTCAATGAGATGATCGGTCGTTTGGAATCAAGCTTTAACCAATCCGCCCGATTCTCCGCCGATGCCTCGCACCAGCTGCGAACACCTCTGACGGTTCTGCAAAGTGAAATCGACAGCGCCGTAAAGTCGAACACGTTTAATGAAGAGCAGATGGGTGTGCTCATAAGGCTGATGGAGGAGGTACAGCGTCTTAAAGCCATTGTCGAAAGCCTCCTTATTCTATCCCGGTCTGATGCCGGCAATCTTCACCTCGAATCGGGGCGGCTCAATCTATCTGAAACTCTCAAGGATCTGGTTGAGGACACGCGCATCCTCGTTCAGAACGCAAATCTCGAGGTCGTGGCAGAGATTAAAGATGGTGTATTTGTCCCCGCCGACGAATCTCTGCTTCGGCAAGCCCTCCTGAATCTTTTCGACAACGCCGTCCGCTATAACCGTCCCAATGGACGGGTCACTTGCCGTCTCAGCGAAAGCGCCGAAAATGCGGTCATCAAGGTTCTCAATACAGGCGCTGGAATCGACGTCGTGCATCGGGATCACATCTTCAATCGATTCTATAAGGTGACCGGCGCCGAAACGACCGGGGCGCCCGGCTTTGGACTGGGTCTCAGTCTTGCCTCCGAGATTCTCAAAGCACACTCCGGTACCCTTTCCCGGGCCGAGCCCGATGCCACCGAATTTGAGGTGACTCTCCCTCTGCGGTGAATTCTGTAGCCTGAATAAACTTCTCAGAGCTCTCTTCGAGGCGAGATAATATGAACTTCGTAGACGAGGTAGCCGTCATCTCGTTTGAGGGCTACGGACTATGAGACGATCTCACATTCCAATCCTCGCTCGGAGGATGCTTGTTAATCGAATATACGGCCGGAACCTTAGCGGAGTCGCAGTCGATTTATTACAGTCCTGTTAGATTGTCCTTGAGATCCAACATCCCTCGCTGCGGGGTGGCTGACTTTCTGAAGCATCATCGTTCAAGGAGCGCTCGATCCGCCCGTAAGAAGGATGTTTGTAGAGAACGGTCCCTCCCTACGGGTTAAGCGTCTTTTCGGTTACAGGCTATTCGGGTAGGCCCCTCCGGGGAGGTTCGTTTCAAATCTGAGAATAGGATAGGCAATGACAGTCAAATTGGCGAAAGAGTTAGATACCCCGCAGTCCCCGCTCGGCGGGACGGGGAGTCTTCATTATGAAAGAACAGTAATCAAGCATCCTCGCTTTAGTTCATCTGTTTTGTGTATATATCGGGAAAGGGAATCAGAATGTGTGGAATAGTCGGTTTTGCAGGTCATCGGTTAGAAGAGGAGAAGCTGAGGAGGGCGGTCCGCTCCCTTCACCACCGAGGGCCGGACGGTTCCGGCGTCTACATCGACTCGGTTGAGGCGGCGGGTCTTGGACACGCTCGACTCTCAATCATTGACCTGAAGACGGGAGCCCAGCCCCTCTTCGCGAGCGGTGGCGATCTCGTCCTTGTTTGTAATGGTGAAATATACGATTTCGAACGCCTCAGAGGGGAACTGATCGAGCGGGGATATAAGTTCTACACGAAGAGCGACTCGGAAGTTATCCTCCACCTTTACAGCGAGTACGGCTTGGACTTTGTCCACTCCCTGCGTGGAGAGTTCGCCTTTCTTCTCCTCGATAAAGTCAACCGGCGGCTAATTGCGGTTCGCGACCGATTCGGAATCAAACCCCTCTTCTTTCACGAACAAAACGGGAATTTCGTTTTCGCATCGGAGGCCAAGGCTATTTTCGCAACCGGCTGTCATCAGCCGAAAATCGATGTCGTCGCGGTTCGGGATTTTCTCAGCAGCGTGATCCCGGATTCAGTCTTCGAAGGTATTCAGGTCGTTCCTCCGGGGTCAATTATGAGCGTGGACCTTGAAAACGGGAAACACAGTACGCATTGCTACTGGGATCTTGATTTGCCGACCGAAGAGGAGTTGGAAGATACTGAAGGATCGGGATTCGAAGAGTACAAACAGACAGTCAGAGAATCTCTCGATGAGGCCGTCAAGTTGCGCCTGCGTTCCGATGTTCCGGTAGGCGTGTATTTGAGTGGAGGGATTGATTCATCAGTCGTCGCTGCATCGGTAGCAAGACAGCATAAGGGCCCGCTCAAGGCCTTCACGATCGCCTTTCCCGACGATGAGAATTTCAACGAGTTTCAATTGGCGAAGGGCATGGCGGAGAAGATAGGAGCCGAATTTCATTCGGTCAGGTGCGACCACCGGACCATGCTGGAGAGCGTCGGGGACTGTATGTGGGTTTCCGAATTGCCTTTCCACAATCTTCACGGCGTTGGCAAGTTTCTCCTTTCACGCCTGGCGCGAGAGCACGTAAAAGTCGTCCTTACGGGCGAGGGAGCGGACGAAGTGTATCTGGGATATGTTTGCTTTCAGCAAGGAAAGGGGGCCATCACCGACCAGCTTGAAAATCGGCTGAAAGAAAAAGAGATCCGTAGTAAGCCACACATCAAGGAAATCATCAAGAGGATCGGATTCCTTCCTCTCCAGGAACATGCGGAACTTTTCTCTGAACGGCACCAGAGAGTGATGAACAGTCTTTTTCATCCGGCTAGACGGTGGAAAGTGGTGGGGACTCATCCTCTCAGTCGACTCGGGCAGCGGGTTGAGCATGGGCCCAACGGCGGCTCTTCCTTTGCCAGAAAGATCCAATACTTTTGGATCAAATCAATGTTGGGACCGTATATTCTCACTATCCTCGGCGATAGGCAGGAGATGGGACACTCTATTGAAGGGCGCACTCCTTTCCTCGATCACCATCTCTTCGAGCGAGTCCGGGAAATACCCGATCGATACAAGATTCGGAACGGGGTGGAGAAGTTCGTCCTTCGGGAGGCGTTCAAAGGGAGGATCACGGACGAAGTCTACAGGGGAAGGAAGTGGCCCTATTCCGCTCCCCCGCTTTGGGTCAAGAAGGGAATACATGCCGAACTTGACCGCCTGATCGATCGCTGTCTGTCGCGTGAGGCGATCGAGAGAGCGGGGATATTTGATTACCGAAAGGTCCGGAGGTTGGAGCGAATAAGACGTCTCCTCATCATTGATTGTAAACTGAAACGTCGGCTTAACGAATTGTTCACTTTGATTTTGACTGTTCAGATGCTTGACGAGCTCTTTGTCCAGAATTTCTCGGCCAATCTAGATAAGCGAATACAACGGCAAGCTGAGAACGACTGCGAGACAGGAACGGATGGTCTGGGATCGACCGAGATTGATCGCCAGGCGATGGCTGTTTGAGGACTGAACTGTGGGGGAGGGAAGGAGAACCCGCTGTAATCCATGGTGGATCCCTCGTTTCGTATTTGGACCCACCCCGGAGGTTGAACCTCGTCGACTGACTTTGTTGGGCTGCGTTGCGATCGGAATGTTATACGAAAACTACGATCTCTCCCTCCTCAACAATTCCCTTATGCATATTGCCGAGTCGCTACGGATCGCAGAGCCCGAGCTGGGCCGGTTCTTAGCCTTGATCCGATTCTCCGGCTTGCTCGGACTCTTGATTATCCCAGTTTCTGATCTGATGGGCCGACGTCGCGTTTTTCTTTTCTCTATTGTCGGGATGAGCTTGGGCACATTCTTGACCGCATTCAGCCGAACTCCGGAACAGTTCATTCTGTGTCAGATGGTGGCTCGAGGATTCATGCTTACCGCTTCTGCGATGGCGATCGTTATGATTACCGAGGAGTTTCCGGCCAAGAACAGAGGTTGGAGCATTGGCATGTTGGGGGCTGCTGCGGTGGTCGGACACGCTGCGGGAACGATTCTTTTCGCGGGTATTGAATGGATTCCGTACGGCTGGAGAGGTCTCTATTTCCTGGGGATTATCCCCATCTTTCGTCTCCCGATGTTTCGTCGAGGAATCTACGAAACAGAAAGATTCCAGCTCCTCACGAAGTTCGAACGAAACGGAGAATCAATCTTTAAAGCATTCGGATCTTGGTTCGGGCCCTACCACGTGCTTGCCCGGCGGTTCCCGCAAAGGTTCCTCTGTATGGCGGGCGTCGTTCTCTTTTCCGCATCCGGATTTGCGGTTGGATTCAGTTTCATTGGGTACTACCTGCTCGCCTATCGCGAGCTGGAACCTTGGCAGTACTCGGCCCTGTTAATTATCTGCGGTTCGCTCGCACTCCCCGGTACTGCTTTCAGCGGACGGCTTGGTGATCGGATCGGAAGACGCCCGGTAGGCGCAGCCGCCCTCGTCACTTTCGCTCTCTGCATCTGGATTCTCTTCCGAGGTCCGGATTGGATGCTTTTCGCCATTGTATTTCCTCTGTTCTTCACGTTGATTGCGGCCCATGTCACGATGATGGCGCTTTCGGCGGAGTTATTTCCAACCGCTTTGCGAGGCACCTCGTCGGGTTTCGTCACAATCCTTGGCACGACGGGAGCCGGCCTGGGCGGCCTCGCCGTTGGGTATTTGACCTTAGTGCCGGGTGATCTGATTGCAGCAATTCCGATTCTTTCCCTATCTACCGTGGTGGGAGCCGTCCTAATGCTCCTGTTGCCCGAAACCCGGGCCCGCGAGTTGGAGGACATCTGCGAGAGGAAACCTGAAGCATCGGCCCGATTCGAACCTGTACCGGCCACCTTGAAATATCCGATCCAGGCTAGGATGAAGAGACTTTCATGAAATAGTCGGCTTCGGCTTCATCTTTTCCGGATATATTTCAGTTCTTAGTTGAAGATTCCCTAGGAAAACGAAACTCCAAACGTAAAGAGGATAAAAGCAATGAAAGAGTATGTTCTAACCGAGAAAAGTTGCGGTTCGTTGAAACGATTCCGCCTGATATGTCTGTACATTCTGAGCGGGTTGTTCTTCATGGGCAGTCCTTTGAGCGGCGGACTTTTCGATGACGACGAGAATGAATCGGAACCTCACAGTTCTATCGCAGTTCCAAGGGGGCTCTCAAAATATGAGGTCCTTATGTTGGCAGAACTGACCTTGTCCGAAGCGATAAGTATTGCCCTCGAGGAAGTCCCTGGGCTTGCCGTTGAAGCCGAGCTCGAGAGTGAGGGTGGCTTTCTGCTCTATGAGGTCGAGATTCTTACGAACGATCGGAATCTAGTCGAAGTAGCAGTCGATCCAGGAAACGGCAGCGTCCTTGGGTTAGAGGAAGAGTGACCAGAAGTGTGCTCGTCATGCATGTAAGGACCAATCCCAATCGCTCCGGCCAGGGTGACGTCCTATCCTTCCTGTAAAAAGAAAAATGGTGTAACCTCCTGAAAACAAAAATGTAACCAAACCGGGGCCGAAAGGCGGCCCCGAAAAACAGGAGACTACACCATGAAGAAGATAGCACCGAGTGAGAAGATAGAGCAAGAGCTAATGGAAGGAATCGCGAGCAGCACAGATCCACTGGGGGAGGCGGCCCGACGGGGAGCCCAGCTGATGCTGCAAAGAGCCTTGGAGATCGAAGTGAGCGATTTTCTGGGGCGAGAGCGCTATGAGCGCTCGAGTGATGGAGCACTGCGGGGCTACCGCAATGGCTATGAGCCGAAGAAAGTGCATCTTTGCGAAGGGACGATTGAGCTGCAGGTACCGCAGATTCGCGACGGGCTGGAGCCGTTCGAGTCGGCCTGGCTGGAAGCGATCGGACGACGCTCGAAGCGGCTTTTGGAGCTGGTGCCGATGCTCTATGTGAAAGGGATGAGTCAGCGCGATATCGAGACGGCGCTGATCGAGTCTTTGGGGGTAGAGCAGACCGGGCGCAGCGTGGTCAATGAGGTGTGCCAAAGTCTGAGGATGGACTTTGCAAAGTGGCAGGAAAGAGATCTGAGTGGTGAGCGCGTGCTCTATCTGTTTCTGGACGGGATCTATATGAGGCTGCGGCCCGAAGACAAGAGGGCAGTGGCGGTCCTATGCGCCTACGGGATGCTCTGGGACGGACGTAAGGTATTGCTTCATATGGCCGTAGGGGACAAGGAGAGCAGCGCCTGTTGGGAGGCCTTCCTGGAGGACATGAAGAGCCGGGGATTGGCCGATCCAGTACTCAGTGTGATGGACGGTAATTCGGGTCTACGCAAGGCGGTGGGAAGGAAGTTTCCGAACAGCCTGGTGCAGCGCTGCCAGGTGCACAAGATGCGCAACATCGTCAACAAGCTTCCAGAGGTAGCCCGTCCCACCCTCAAAAAGCTCATTCACAAAGCCTTTACGGCGAAGGGATACCGCGAGGCTGTAGAACAGGCTCGCGCCATCATCGAGGAATACAAGGGGAGCTTTCCAGCCGCCATGAAGTGCCTGGAGCGTGACCTGGAGGAATCGCTCACAGCGCTGAAATTTCCCTTCCTGCACCGAAAACAGATCCGCACCACCAATCTGCTGGAGCGACTCTTCGGGGAAGGGCGCCGTCGCACCAAAGTGATTCCCCGATTCCGCTCCGAAACGAGCGGACTGTGCCTGATCTTCGCGGTCCTGGTGGATGCCTCAGAAGGCTGGCGAGGAGTCCGCATGGAACCCTACCTGGTGGAACGACTCAAACAGATCTGGAGCGATCCGGAGAGCACCTGGGAGGATCCGGACCTGATGAAATTCGCTGCCTGAAGGGAAGAAAGTAAAGATAATCTAATAGAGGTTATGCCATTTCGATTTTACAGGAAAAGGCGGACTTGACCCCGGCCAGCCCGGTTCGAAGGTAAGGCGATAGAGACCAGGTTGTAGGGAGAGAGTGATAAAGGCGGTACGTCTCACTCCTGGGAGGGAGGTAGTTCGAATCTCCATGGGGTTCCCGTCATGGAGGGCGCGCGCCATCTAGGAAATTCAGAGACGTTGAGGCGCAGGGAGCCGTGAGCAGTTTCCCCTGCCCTCAACACAATTTCGCGGTTGGTAAATTTCAACATTTTGACAGGCCCCGTTCCCTCGGTAACCTCGAAGGGGTCGCCCACCCAGCCCATAAAATCGTAGACATCAAAAGTTGAGAAACGCTTGGCAAGTCGAAAGTCTGCCCTTTTTAACGGTAGATTCTTTGGTGAAAGCACGTACTTGACGTTGGCGGCGCGAAGAGCTGTTGGGCGCGTCGAGGAAAAGCGATATTTGTACTCAGAGGCAGGGGTACTTTTCATCTTGAAGATCGGGATCTCGGTGAGGACGCCAAATTCGACCAATCGGTTGCCTTTGTCGTTGATCCCAATTCGAGAGAAATCGGTAGCATCTTCTTCACTCGCTTTCAGCCAATCCAGGAAGGCCTCCCTTTCCTGAAGTTCGGCTGTCCGCCGCTGGACCGGAGGCCTATATTTTCGCAACGGTGAGACGAGGTCGGGTAGAGAATTCAAGTTTGATGTAGCAAACGGGCTTATGATAAGTGCGACGCAGGACCCTAGGATCGGCCTTCCCAGAGTTTTCCACAGCTCGCCTACTTGACTTTCGGTGCCGGCTCCCGAATCGGGCTTCTGTCGCTGGATTGAGAATATCCTGACTAGAGCGTAGCCCGCTGCCAGATACCAAAATGGTTTGGCGAGCATACCGAATCGGCGAAAGATGAGGTGGTTAAAAATGGTCGTCATCTCATTGAGATTGAGCACTTCGACAAGCGCGTTAGATCCAAGAACAAGATAGGCCGGCGACATGAGAGCGAGTAGCCTCCCTTCCAGATTTCGCGACAGGCATAGTGCGAATGAGCCGAGTAGGCCGAGTATTCCGACGATCACCCAAGTGCCGGAGAAGAGGGTACCTTCGAGGGCAAGGGCTCCCATTTCTTCCAAACCCACCCATCGTGGATTTTACAACCCGACGATATCGAGGCCCCCCTCGCGTGCGGCGTACTCACGAAGGGTAAAAAAGGGGAGTAGGTAGATGGATGATCCGAGAATGCCGAGAAGGATGGAGATGCCCAGGCGCGATATCGCTTTGAAGTCCGGAGCGGATCTGCATAAGCAGATTAGGGCTCCTCCGAGGGCGGCCATGAGACCGACCTGGAAGATCTGGATGGGATGGGAGAGCAGAGCCAGCAATGTCAAAAGACCCAACATTGAGATGCTCCGCCACGACCCGGTTCGCAAAACCTTTCCCAGAGAGACCAGTGCCAGAAGCGAGAAAATCGAGGAAAAGGCCTGAGGCCATACTCCTATCCAGACCGTGTAAAACCAGCCTCCAAGACGAAAAGCGCCAAAGTCGAAAGTGAGGAAGAGAGCGGCGAGAACTCCTACCCAGATATTGAAGAGACTCCGGCCCACGTAGTAGATGGCGAGGCTCCGGCCGAGGAAGAAGAGCCGGAAGGCTAGCGCATAAGGATCCTTCAAACCCGAGCATTCCCAACGTCAGGCAGTGAACCAGAAAGACCCAAAGGTATGCTCCGAAAGGATAGAAATAGCCTACCGGGTAGCCGGTAAACTGCTCATTAGACCATCCATGGAATCCTTGCCAGAAGAGGAGACGCTCCTTGAAGACCCATGCGTTAAAATAGTGGACGTGATGATCATGAATATACGGTCGGTGGCCGGTTGCAACCTCGGGCAGCAGAGCGAAGCACACCGCGATGAAAAAAAGAACTACAGCAACTTCGCGGACTGCGGGACGAAAGCGAAGAGTAATCGAAGCTCTCAGTTGGGGCCGCGCTTGGTCTAACGAGAGAAAGTCTCTTCGAAGGCCTGGGAAGGAAAGGACACCAAAGGTGAAGAAAGCGATAGCGAGCCATTGGGCAGGCGGATCAAGTGTCCCGTAGAGAACACCTGCCAGGATCGCCGCGGCGCTCAAGATCAAACGTAGCGCCGCCATTCACCCAAGCTTGCTGTTCACACAGGTTTTCGGGGACCGGTTTGCCATAACACTTTCAAATTCAAGATCTTCTGTGTCATTCTGTTTTTAGCAATACCGGCTCTTTCACTTTTCGGGTACATTGGGACGCACGCCCCTGATCTCTAGCTCGATGGAATATAGCGAGGTGTCTCCGGCAATGTACAGAGTCTTGGATTCGGGGCCCCCAAAGCAGCAGTTCGCTACCCGCTGCTCGGGTACAAGGATCTTCCCGATCAGTTCTCCTTCTGCCGTGTAACATTGGATACCGTCGGCGGCGCTTGTCCATATGTTGCCGTCAACGTCACAGCGGAAACCATCCGACTTGCCAGGGCTGACCTTTGCAAACTCCCGCCGGTTGGCGACAGACCGCCCGTCCGATAAGGCGTCAAATGCCATCATATTTGACGGTTCCCCCGTATCGGAAACATAGAGAGTCTCCTCGTCGGGCGAAAATGCGAGACCATTTGGCCGGTCCATACCCTCGACCACGACTTCCAGGCTTTCGTTGGCCGGATCAAAGCGATAGACATGGCAGGCGCCCACCTCTGATTCCCGTTGCCGGCCTTCACGATTGGAGAGAATTCCATACGGAGGGTCGGTGAACCAAATTGTCCCGTCCGATTTTACGACGACGTCGTTCGGCGAGTTCAGTCTTTGACCATCGTAGCGATCAACGAGGACCGTGAGAGTGCCGTCATGTTCTGTGCGGGCGATGCAATGAGTCAGGTGTTGGGCGCTGACGAGGCGACCCTCGAGGTCGATAGTATTGCCGTTGGTGTAGTTTGATGGTTCCCTGAAGACGGATGTCTCTCCACTCGACGGGTCGAATTGGAGCATTCGGTTGTTTGGAATGTCGGACCATACTACGACCTCCTGTCGCGGAAGGTAGACTGGTCCCTCCGACCATTCGGCGCCACGCCAATGGTGGACCAGTTCAAAGTCTTTGGGAAGAAGCCCTTCGAAACGAGGGTCCGAAGATTCAATGCCCTCTTTGAGCTGATGGGGGGCCTTTGTCTTATCGTGCTGTGGGAAGATCTTTGATGGCGCGGTCATTCCCGGGACTAGGTACTCGAGCACTAAGACTGTCCGTTACCTATCGCCTTCGCTTTCCTGCAGACCGAGGATATTCCTCTGATCTTCGATTCGGTCGTGACGGTCTTGGATATAGAGCTTCTTCAGGTCCTTATAGGCTTCGTTGCGATTTTCCTTGAGCGAAGTGAGAAATCTCTTGGTCAGATCTTCAAATCTTGCAAACCGGGCTTCCTCCTCGTATAGGTGGGCTCGGTCCGCCGCGCTCGTTCCGGCCATAAATGGAATCTCCCATCGATTGAGAAAATTGCGGTCAAGGATGCCCAGGTATTTTTCCTTTAGAACCCGTTCTCTTGCTTCCTCGGTATAGAGGACGAGGCCCTCCGCAAGTAGCCTTTCCGCTTCTCTCGACTCCCAGGGAATCACCGTGTACTCTCGCAGTGTGATCAGACCAATTTCTGTTACTCTTCGGTCCACATTCTCCGAGTCGGATTCCTCGGCACTCTCTTCGTCCCCATCACGGAAATCTCCGAATACGTCGGTGTTTAGAATGGCCAGTTGCCTTTCCCTAAGAATGCGCGCCCTCGTTTCCGGAGTGAAAATCGCCAGATCATCATCGAGAATATCCTCTTTCGCTCCGGAGTCGGGTGGTGCATCTTGGCCTACCTCAACAATCGAGTCCTCGTCCTCATCTGCGATCATCTGATCGACTTTCGAATCCGCCTGAAGGCCGCTCAGAATCAGAGAAATCGACAGGGTGAAAAGGATCCTAACAATCGAGTCTTTCATCGCCCTGCTGGGAATCTGTCGGACTTCGGACATCGTAGTAGAAGGTTTGTGTAATGTCCGGGCTGGTTTTTCTCCGATTAGTAGGATACGAATGGGGAGTAGTATGTCGACTCTTGCCCGATTGTTTCGCACATCCGATCGGTGACGATGTCTATGGCGACTGGGTTTATTCTTTAATTCCGAGGAGAACCGGTGCAAGTGTTTCCGCGACGGCGGGCGCAACGTCCACGGTCTTGACCCTGCCTCCCGTGGATCCGCGATAGGTCGTTTGATCTTCGCCTCGCGGGCGGGTGTTTCCAAGCCAGATTTCATCAAAAGGAGAATCTCCCGCAAACGGGAAGAATTTCATCTTCCAACCCCTCGTACAGACTGGATGAGTAGCAAGAAATCGAACGCTCAGGGCGCCTTTTCCGCGGAGCTTCTTGGCGGTGAGTACGGCCGTGGTTCCGGTGCTCAGCTCGTCTTCCCGCATAAAGACGTGCCTCCCATTCAGTTCCTCGATATTGCAGGTGACCGGGACATCGGGACCATAGGTTTCTCGGACAAGTTTGAGGAAAGCCGCACCATCGAATTCAGTCTCCGACTCAATCGAGTCCCCGTAGATCCTTCGCTTTGGTGTTGCAACAACCGTCGAGCCCGTGGCTTTGGAAAGGCGAAGAGCACGCCCGATTCCGCCGAAGTCGGGAGAGTAGACCCTTGTGTTTGCGAGACCAAGCGACTGATGTAACTCAGCCAGTGCTTTGGCGAACTGTACCGTGGGATCGCTTATGTATAGCTCAATCCCGAACTCCCGGCAGTGAATTCGAGTATTTTCCTCAGAGTGAGGCTCGCAGGCGATCAGCCTGTCGGCTCCCCATTCCTTGAGTTCGTGAATGAACCAGCGGAGGCGGGTGATCTCTGCCTCAACTTCTGTCCGGTCCTGCCTCCGGTACCTCAGATAGCTCAGGACAACGGTCACCGATGCCGCGCCATACTGAAGTTTACAACCTGCCACCAGATCCCTGAGTTCGCTCTCGAGCTCATAAGTGACGGGACACGAGAATATCACGGCATGGCGGCCCCGGATTCGCTCGTAATCCTCGAGGAGGAATCCCGGCTCACCATCCGGATGAGTTTCGTGCCAGATATGGCTGAATCGGAGCTCCAATCCGGTTCTCTGGTTGACCAATTCGAGGACCTCGGCGTCGAATCCATGGTTCTCGGATCCTCCGTAGACTACGAATCGGGAATCAGAAGGCATAGCGTCGTTTCTGTATCAGTTTGTTTAGGTAATTGCCGGTCCTCAGGACATCTAAATGGGGCCAGGACCCTCCCAGCCATCTCCCCCTTCGATGAATTCCCTGTCAACAAATAAATCGCGAATCCATCACCGGCCACGTCGAAAATAGAAGAGGTTAATTTCGGTGGACCAATCCATTAGAGCTTGAGTTTGATTCCCCAGTAATCCAACACTCCATTTTGTCTCGCCAAAGCTCGAAGAGCGTTGGTTGATTTTCCAGAATTCCATCAATCCATTCTCAAGAGGGATCCACCATGCCAGAGATATTCGGACGAACTTATACCAAGCGGGAACTTCTCGACAAGATAGGCGACATCACGCAGGTCGCACAGGCGCGCCGTTCGGAGCTTGTCGAAGGCAATGAACGGGGAGCGGACCTGATTGAAGTGTTCAACGCTTCAGGTCTCTGTTTATCCCTTCTTCCCGGTCGTGCTTTAGACGTTGCGTCGGCCCATTACAAGGGAATGTCTCTCTGTTTCCGCTCCAATACGGGGGACGTGGGTCCGGCATTTTACGAGCCGCAGGGCTACGGCTGGATGAGGGGTTTTTTCGGAGGACTGGTTTTGACCTGCGGCATGACATTTACGGGTCATCCTGAGACCGATCCCGAAGAGGAGGATGAAGAGCTCCCGCTTCATGGCCGGCTCTCCTTCTTACCGGCCAAGCAGGTGGTGGCATCAGGCGATTGGGAAGGCGATGACTACGTGATCCGAGTGCGCGGAAAGACTCGAGAGGCTGTCCCATTCGGCACGCACCTTGAGCTCACACGGGAGATTTCAATGACGCTCGGGGCGAAATGCTTTCATATCCACGACCGCATTGAGAATCATGACGTAAAGCGTTCTCCATTGATGTTCGTCTACCACTGCAATCCGGGCTTTCCGATACTCGACGAGGGGACCCGACTGGTCATTGATTCGGAGAAAACGATCGAATGGTTGGAAGAAAAGGAAGTAGGGCCTGAGACTTACACATCCGCCACCGCCCCCGTCGAGGAGATGCACGACGACGTTTTTGTTCACCAGGTCAAGGCGGACGCAGAGGGCAACGCCAACGTCGGCCTGATCAATGACGAATTGGGGTTCGGACTACGTTGGACCTTCCCCAGAGACGAGATTCCGATCGTCACCCAATGGCAACATTTTCATCGTGGCACCTATGTCACAGGAATCGAGCCGGGCAATGTGAGTATGCTGGGCCGAGCCAGCAACAGGAAGCAAGGCACCATGCAATACATCGAGCCCGAAGAAGTGAGGGAATTCCATTTGGAGATTGGCGTTCTGGATGGGGCGGATGAGATACGCGAATTTGAAAGCAAGTTGGAAGGGTGAGGATGCGGGCGGAGGACCCGCCAACTTGGACTTCAATGCTGATGGGGTTTCATTGGAAGAGGGCCGCCGAAGTGGAGGGGCGAGGGCCCTCGAGCCCGACCCAGGTTCGTTTTTCGCTGCCTATCTCATTTTGACAGGAAGACATACCTGCACAATTTCGGTCAGCTCCCAGCACAGCGGATGGCCAATCCTACCTGCCTGGGAAATCCGGATTTTGCTTCCGGCAGACCTGGAGGACGCGCATCATTTCTCTGACTTGCTTAGGGTCGATGGGGAACTTTTTGCGGCGTTTCAAAGTCGCGTGAACCGCATCATAGAAACCTGCACGATCCTTCGATTCGGAGCAGTGCAAGGTTTCTTCCTTCCAGTTAAGCTTGTCGGTATTTCCGTAGGCCCGCCCGTCTACCAGGGGTTTGTCAATCACCTTTAATTTCGGTGTTTTCTTCGGGTCATAGTATCTGAGCCGCGCCACTCCTCCCGAAAGCGTCGCTGCTCCAGAGGTGCCGAGGAGAGTCCATTCCGGCGCATTCTCCACGGTTGCGGCAGAAGTCGAGTCTTCCATGTCAATTGTTACACCGCTCTCTGCTCGAAGGAGCATCTTAACGTGATCTTCCACGTCACCGGCATCGGAAATGTGCTTCATATCGCAGAGAATGTCTTTGATCGGAGAATCCACCAGGGCCATGGCCTGATCGAGAGGGTGGGTCACTTTATTGTTGATCTGCCCCCCACTGAATTTTCGCAGGCACTGCCAATCATTTCTCCGCGCATATCTGTGAGAAAGATATCCGACATGTGTAAGATATCCGATTTTTTTACTCCTGAGGAGCTCCTGGAAAAAGGCATACCGCTCGGTGAAGCGGTAGTTCTGGTGCACAAAGAGATGAACGCCTTCTTTCTCCGCTGAGCGAATCATGCGGTCTGCCTCACTGAGCGTAGCCGACATCGGCTTCTCTACCACTACGTGCCTGCCGGAGTTCATCGCCCGAATAGATTGCTCGCAGTGAAAAACAGAAGGAGAGGCAACGACGATGAGATCCGCGGTCGAGTCCTTCAAAAGTTGTCCAAGATCGGTGTAGGAGTCGCAACCGAGCTCCTCTTCCGCTTGGCGGCGTCGATTTGCATCAAGATCGAGGACCGATACGATTTCGTACCGAGGGTCATCGCGTAACGAGGCGACGTGAATCTTCCATCCCGATCGACCCAGCGCCAGCACCGCCGCCTTGATTCGTTTACCACCTTTCTTTGCCATCTCTTTTCTCGTCGAATCCGTTGGTAGTGAAGTTACCGAAAGGGAGATAGGTTGATCAGTAGGCTCTACGTGTCAACTGAACTGCTTTGATCACTCGCTGTCGATGATATCGAAAAGCTCACGCTTTCCGTTACAACTGTGCTCTTCTCCCGAAAGTGGATTTTCGGAATATCTATACCAAATCCCAGCTTGCTGGGGCTAGGAATCTGTCGGGCTTTGCACTTCGCAACAGACCTGAACTTCGGATCGCAGGTTGACGGTTGTAAACGGCGACCAAATTCATACCGACAGATTCCTCTCAAGAAAATGAAACTGAGATTTGAGACGCTCTGTCATAGCTAGAGCCCGTCCCAGTGGTGGAAACAATTGATTTTCAATGAGTTATGGGCAAAAAAAAGGCCGGATAGAGCTGCAAAAAGCTCGATCCGGCGAAAAGGGGCGCTTATGCTTGCGTTAGTCAAATACAAAGCACGCCCTTCTCATGAAAAATATTGCCGTACAAAGCTTCCTGCGTCCAGCCCTAACTCCAGTCATTCGATGCAAAGACTACACCGTGTTTCTGGAAACAATGGAGCGGATTGACCGGGTTTTGATCGACTCCTCGCTGGAAAGGGAGGCGATCGTAAAAGCCTTGGAAGGATGGGATGAAGCGGGAGGGAAGGATCGGGAGCGACGCGCTCTAAGAGCGATAAAAGCGCTGCGGGTGGAGGTGGTGCGTCATTTACTCGGAGGGATATCCTTTCGTTGTCTGTCGCAGGAGTTGGGACGCAGTGAGCTTCTGGCTAATTTTTGCCGGGTGCGTGAGGTAGACGGGATCCGGAAAATATCGAAGAGCAGTCTGGAACGGGATTCGAAATTCTTCGACGAAGCGTATCTGAGACAGCTGCATGCAAGGATGACCGAGGTGGTGGGCAATGCTGAACATTGTGGTGAGGCAGGATTAGAGAAGCCGATCGATACGAGGGAATGCCTGATCGACGCCACTTGCCTGGAAGCGAACATCCACTGGCCCGTGGACTGGGTCTTGCTCAAGGATGTGGGAGCAACGCTGCTCAAGGCGATCAGTCTGATCCGGCAGGCGGGAATGAAACAGCGCATGCCCCAGGGAGCAAAGGGATTGGCTCGGGAGATGAACAAACGGTGCCTGGAGATGACGCATGCGCGTCGGCGCCGGGAGGCGGGCAAAGCGCGTAAAGGGATCCTGCGGCGGATGAAGCTATTGCTCAAGAAGATTGAGGGCCATGCCCTTCGCCACCGTGACTTATTGGAAGCTATGTGGATGCAAAGCGATTACACCGAGAAGAAGGCGAGCCGAATCATCGAGCGAATGGATGGTATGTTAGAGCAGATACCGCAGGTCATGAAACAGGCGCACGAACGGATCATAGGGGGGCGGCAGGTGAAGAATGAGGAGAAGATCCTGAGCGCCTACGAACCTGAGATTGACGTCATCGTGCGAGGCAAGGCAGATCGGGAGGTGGAGTTTGGCAACACCCTTTATTTATGCGAGAGCGCAGAGGGATATCTGTTGGACTGGAAACTGTATGGGGGGCAGGCCCCGAGCGAATTGAAGCAGCTTTGGGAAAGTCTGGAGAGGCAAAAGGGCTTCGCTTTAGAGGAGAAGATCGAAGCGATCAGTGGGGATCGGGGCTATGCCTCGAAGGCGGCCAGCAAGCGGCTCCAGGCAGAGGGGATTTTTGACGCCCTTACGCCCCGCAATCCACAAGAGCTCAAGGAGCGGATGGAGGAGCCGCGCTTTGTCCGGTTGCAGCGACGACGAGGGAGCACCGAAGGCCGGATCGGAGTGCTCAAGAACCGATGGCACGGGGGCAAGATACGCAGCAAAGGCTTTGACAACCGTAACCTTAGCGTGGCCTGGTCGGTTCTGTCCCACAATCTATGGAAAATCGCGCAGAGACTTGCGCAAGAACATGAGAAAGAGGCAACGCAGGCGGCATAGGGATCCAAGAATCGAGTCAGAGGCGCTTCCTTGGGAGAACTATCGACTCAAAGCGAGAGGAAGGGTGCTGGAAAGGTGCATAACGGATAAAAGGTAAGCTACCGAGGACGGAAGGCATGTCGTGGTCTACATAACGTGACGAAGATTGATATCGGTATCAGGCTTCCACCCAAATCCTCTCGGATTTGGGACAGCCTCTAGAATACGGCTCAAAGATCTCAGGATCGAGAAGCCGCGGCAATGGGGAGGGTGCTGGCTTGGGTGCGTTCTATATGAGCAGTTGGGACTGGGAGAATTCTGGCGGGAGCGTCTCAGACCCTCCCGTCAGGGTACCCGCTGGGCCCATGTGCTGCAGACCCTGGTGGTTTACCGGCTGATGGCACCGGGAAGCGAGTGGCGGCTGCATCGGGAATGGTATGAGCGAAGCGCGATGGGCGATCTGATGGGGGAAGACTTTGGGATCGCCGAGAAGAACACGCTCTATCGCTGCCACGATCGATTGCTCAGGCACAAGAAGGCCCTGTTCAGGCACCTGACCGAGAGGTGGAGCGATCTGTTCAATGCCCGTTACGAGATTTTGCTATACGATCTGACGAGCACCTATTTTGAGTGCGATCCGAACCAGGAGCCGGCGGCCTCGAGCCGACTGCGCAAGTTCGGCTACAGCCGCGATAAGCGACCTGACTGCGTGCAAGTGGTGATCGCCCTGGTGGTGACTTGTGAGGGCTTGCCGATTGCCTATGAGGTACTTCCGGGTAACACGCAGGATAAAACCACCTTAAAAGATTTTCTTTCTCGGGTGGAAGAGAACTACGGTAAGGCGAACCGGGTGTGGGTGATGGATCGGGGCATTCCGACCGAGGAAGTCTTGCAACAGATGCGCCAAAGCGAACCCAGGATCCACTATCTGGTGGGTACCCCGCGCTCCTGGCTGGGTCGCTTCGAGCAGTCGTTGCTGCAGAAGGATTGGAAGCAGTTGCGTCCCGGTATCGAGGTGAAACTCCTCAGCGAGGGAGGTGAAACCTACGTTCTGGCTAAAAGCGACGATCGGGTGCGCAAAGAAAAAAACATGCGCCTGCGTCGTTTACGCCGTCTTATCGAGGCGCTCAAGAAGCTGCGTGAGAGCAAACGGCGCTACCAACGCGATACCATCCTGATCAAACTGGGCGAAGCCAAAAAGGAGGCCGGTCCCCGGATCTTTGGATTACTCGACATCGAGATCGCCCCCAAGGGCGCCCCCACTGAAAAGCCGCCTTTGAGCTTCCGGTTGAACTTAAAAAAATACCGCCAAGCCTATCGCCGCGAAGGCCGCTATCTGTTGCGCAGCACCCTCAGTGCCGAGAACCCCGAGCAACTCTGGCGCCTTTACCTGCAGCTCACTGAGATCGAGCAAGTCTTCAAGGAAATCAAGAACGACCTTTCCATCCGCCCCATCCATCATCAGAGAGATGATCGCATCGAGGCGCACATCTTTATCAGCTTCCTTGCTTACTCTCTGTGGGTCACCCTGAAACGTCGACTCTACCCGATGGCTCCGGGACTGACCCCAGCCGAGGTGCTCTCCAAAATGGCGGCCATCCAAATGCTCGATGTGAAACTGCCCACCACCGACGGACGCACCGTTGTGCTTACCCGTTACACCGAGCCCGGTGAGGACCAAAAGCTACTACTGAACCGGTTACACCTCGAACTTCCTCCCCAACCACCCCCCCAAATCGAATCCAAATAACCCCTCCTGTAGTGTAGACCTTTGGCCCACTATCAACGACTTACGTCGAAATCAGGCCCCAGTTGAGAAAGACGGGCTAGCGATATCGATTTCAAATGGAGGGATCAACCGGAATT
Organism: Candidatus Moanibacter sp.; assembly: GCA_965226025.1. Taxonomy (GTDB): domain Bacteria; phylum Verrucomicrobiota; class Verrucomicrobiia; order Opitutales; family UBA2987; genus Moanibacter. The sequence continues at coordinate 610,016 of CBDDCD010000003.1, forward strand.
GCCTGGCGCGCCTTGTTGGCACTTCGTTTTTCTCAACTACGAATCACTCGAATCGACGCGAATGGGATCTTTGTCGGTGAAATTCGTCGCCTTTGAGGTGCCTTCTGGATTCGCGATGATTCGTCTGATTCGTAGTTTCAACATTCCTCTTTTTTCCTCCGTGCCTCAGTGATCTCCGTGGTTCAGTTTTCTTCTGATCTGACGCTCTGCCAACGATTGAGTGCACGTATGTCGGCGCTATCCCGCATTATGTGGCACGCTTGGTTGGGCATTTCGCTCATCCGTAAGTCTCGACATCATGTCCTGGCCGAAATTGATCGTCAGGCTCAATTCGCGGGGATCCGCGGGCCGCCGAGATGACAGTTCCGGGCTTGGGCGCCCCGACCAGGAACGGTCGATTAGCCCGTGCCAGGACGAATCTACCTGCGTCTTTGTCCAGTCTGTCCCGGTCTGCTTCGAATGGACGGAACCTGCCCGATAGTCATGGAGTGCGCGGCAGAAGTGCAGCACTGCGAACGACTGGAAGAAATGGTTGTTGATTACCTCCGGAGTCCTGACGATCTCCGTTCCCCATCCCATTGAGTCCCGGAACATCTCCTCCCTGAGCGCCTCGATCGGTACAGGATCTATGAGAGAGTCTGCGGGCGGTCCACCCAGCAGGACACCCTGATGGTAGAGGATGGAGCGTACAACCATTTTGTTGTCGTGAGTGGACAGTTCCAAGTGGTTGCTCCCATTGTCGATGTACCAGAGCGGCTCGTCGCAACGGGCATTCTGTCGAAGAGTGTCTATGGGAAAGTAGGAACCTTCCAGGTACTGCGCCCAGGGACAGCTTATGCTGAACAGCTCCGCATGCATATGGTCTGCAACTGCGTGACAATGTCGGTGGATGGCCTGTCTTCGGTCACAATGATGAAGTCCGCGTCACTGTGCCTATCGAATCCTCCAGTCGCGAAGGACCCCTGGAGATAGCCGCCAACGAAAGTGCTGCCCAAAAGCTGCCGCACGGCCTCTACGAGCTTGGCTAGAACGGCATTGAGATCGCCGTAAGGTGTTGGAGACTGAATTCCAGATTTCTTCATTCTACCCGTCCGTCAGGTCTGACTCCACTCTGCTGGGCATCAGATCTCGTCCTGCCCAACGTTTGAGTGGAGGCATCCCGGGCCGAGCGGGACCAATTGAGACAGGCGGCCTATCCCGGCATTGCCTCGCACGAATCGTTCGCGGTTCAGACTTCGGATAAGAACTCACGCAAAGGCGCCAAGACGCAAAGGGTTTTTATTGGCAAACGCGGCCGGCTTCTCGAACTCAGCTGAAACTTTGGGCCGGCCGCAATACCGCCGCCGCTCGCGGATGAGGCCGAACCCGCGAAACCTTTCGCCGTCTCATCTTTGCGTCTTCGCGCCTTTGCGTGAGAATCTCTCCTGCGGCGAACAAACGAATGCTGTCCACTTCTCGGATAGAAGGTTGATACTCTGGAGTACGGTGAGGGCGGAGATTCAGGGAAGCTCGAGTATCGAGTCCACATCCACGGCCTGGCCGGTACGGATTGATTCGTTAGCGGAAATGCCGAGGAGGATAGAGGCGGCGCCGCCGATATGGGAGGCGGCGGTTTTGAGAGGGTCCGGAGGCGGTTCTGAGAGAAAGAGATCGTCGAGGAGTCGGGCATCACCTCCACCGTGACCACCTTCCGCCTTAGGGACCTCAACCGAGTAGGGCACGCCGAACATAGGATAGACCCAGATCTCTTCGACCCTTCCGACCGCTTGGGAGGCGGCCAGTTCCTCGTCGCTCTGACCTCTGATGATATGGCTGCCGTGCCGGTCAAAGACTTCAATTCGGCCCTTGGTCCCGGTGATGGAAACTCGATAGCCTTCCCAGGGGCTGTAGGCGATGAGGCTGTAGTTGAGAATGACTCCGCTCCGGTACCTCGCGGTGACGGACATGGTGTCCTCGATGGTGATACCTTCGCGAAAGACATTTCGATCCCGAATGTAACCGGTTTCCTCTTCCGCATTTCGGTAGAGTTCCTTCATGCTTCCATTTCCATCGAGATTGATTGCGAAAGGATCATCCTTAGCGTCATCGATACCTGTGTAGCGTTCATAATCGTAGGACTCACCCCGGTTGGAGGCATTTTCGGCGCCGTAGAATAGTCGATCTCCGATACAGAAAACGGTCTTTGGATAAAAATCGATCCACCAATTGATCAGATCGAAGTGGTGTGTTGCCTTATGCACAAGGAGACCTCCCGACTTGTCCTTGTAGGAATGCCAGCGGCGAAAATAATCCGCCCCGTGGCTGGTGTCGAGGACCCAGGAAAAGTCTACCGACAAGGGCTCGCTGATGACACCTTCACGCAACATCCCGCAGACATAGCTTACCTGCGGTTTATATCGATAGTTGAACGTCACCCGCAAATTCTTGCCGGTGCGGTCGATGGCATCAAAAATCGCATTGGCCTTTTCGCCGTCACTGGTCATCGGCGTGGTAGGTCGGGATCGGATCGGAATCAAAATTCCCTTTGATCTGGCGGATGTGCCAGTCCATGCGCACTTGGCTGAGGTCACACAGCCCGACCAACTCGTTGGTTTCATGGTACTGGCCCACCAGCGCCCCAACATACATCCCGGCCCGTCCTCCGGTACCTACGATAGCGTATCTTTTCCTGTTGCTCATGTACTCTAGTCTAAGTCGGAGGTTCCGATGTTAGATCACGATTGAGATTCACGAAGGGAGATGGAAATCACCTTCAGTCTCTCGTCGTGGATCTAAATCGTAATCTATAGTCGAACACGTAGAAGATTGACTGGAGATCACGATTGAGAATCACGATGGGAGAAGGGATACCCGATCAGTCTCCCGTCGTTAATCTCAATCGTGATCTAAAATCGCTGCTTTGGTACCTTGAGGGAACAGATCCGCCAGGTTACTAATTCTGCGCCTCGATCGCCTCGATGAAATCCCCCATCTCCAATGGCTCCAGCTTTACATCGGGGTCGGGGTAGGGGATGGCGGAGAGGAGGACCCTGGTATAGGGATGTTCCGGATTCGCGAAGAGAGCTTCGGTCTCCTTAACTTCGACCAGCTTTCCCAGATACATCACGGCCACTCGGTCACAGATGTGTTTGACCACGCTGAGATCATGGGCAACGAAAACGTAGGTGAGGTTGAATTCGTCCTGGAGGTCCTCGAGGAGATTGATTACCTGGGCCTGAACGGAGACATCTAGCGCCGAGACTGCCTCATCGGCGACAACTAAGGAGGGGTTCATAATGAGCGCCCGCGCGATTCCGATTCGTTGACGCTGACCGCCGCTGAAAGCGTGGGGATACCTCTGCCGGTGTTCCGGAATCAGGCCGACCTTTCTCAGCATGTCGACCACTCTTTCCTCCCGTTCCTTGGGCGTACCGATCTTATGAATGATGAGCGGTTCGGAAATGATACTCCCGACCGTCATGCGCGGATTGAGAGAGGAGAAAGGATCCTGAAAGATCATCTGCATCTCCTGGCGCAAAGGCTTCAGCTCCCTCTCTTTCAAAGTCGACATGTTTACTGTCCGGCCCTTGTTCCGAAAATAGACATCGCCGGCCGTCGGCTCGAGCGCGCGCAGGATGCAGCGCGCGCAGGTGGTCTTGCCGGAGCCGCTCTCGCCGACGATTCCAAGCGTCTCTCCGGGATTTACCGTAAAACTGATATCGTCTACCGCTTTGACGACGTCGATCTGCCGGCGGATAAAGCCTTTGCTAAAGACAGGAAAGTGTTTCTTGAGATTCTTGACCTCAAGCAGCGGTTCAACCTCTTCTGATTCACTCATGTCGACTGCGAGGTCAGTTCTTCAGGATCCATTGCGATCTCCCGCCCGTCGGGAAGAGTCTGCAGTTCCCACGGGGTGTCGATGTCCGCGTCTCCGATCACCGAGTCGAGAGTGGGAAGGCGTTTCTTGCGCTCTGACATGCTGGGAATAGCGGCGAGAAGCCCTCGGGTGTAGGGGTGGATCGGGTCCTTTAGAATTTGACGCACGGTCCCTTTTTCAACCACTCGTCCCTTGTACATGACGGCGACGTCGTCGGCTGTCTGGGCGACCACACCCATGTCATGGGTGATGTAGATGATTGAGGTCCCGGTATCCTCTTTCAGGCTTTTCAGGAGATTGAGGAACTGCGCCTGAATCGTCACATCGAGGGCAGTAGTGGGCTCGTCCGCGATCAGCACTTCGGGCCGGCATACCAGGGCCATGGCAATGACCACGCGCTGCCTCATGCCTCCGCTGAATTCGTGGGGGTATTGTCTCAATTTCTGATCGGCGTTCGGAATGCCGACCTTTTCCAGCATCTCGCTGGCGATCTTTTCGGACTCCTTCTCGGTGACATCCTGATGCAGAAGAATCGCCTCACAGATCTGATTGCCCACAGAATGGACGGGGCTGAGGGCCGTCATCGGCTCCTGGAAAATCATGCTTACCAGACCCCCGCGCAGTTCATAGAGCGTTTCCGACTTCTCGCTCAGGGCTGTGATATCGATGGGCTCGCGCTTTCTCGGGTAGAGAACGATCTTCCCTTCGGCGATCTCCCCGGGCTTCTGGATGAGTCGCAAAATGGAAAAGGCGGTCACGCTCTTACCGCTTCCGCTCTCCCCCACGATGGCCAGAGTCCGGCCCCGGTTAAGGACCAAATTGACGCCGTTCACCGCCCGGACGATTCCTTCCTCCATGTGAAACCGGACATGGAGATTTTCGATGGTCAGTTGGATGTCGTCATCCGGCATGGGCGATGGGTGGCAACGGGTGGGAAGGATTGGAAGTGGCACTCATATTCTCGGAGAAGGCTCTAGGATGGGCCTCGAAACCAACAAATGGAAGGGAAACTGTCAATTCATTCAAGCAAATCGGGAGATATCGAAAAGAGTCTCGATCTGGCACTGCGGATTCTGATTTTTCCGATAGTCACGCTTTCTTTGAATCTGAGTAATCTGTGGCTTCCAGGGCTCTTCGGATGGATTCCGTTCTTGCTCAACAGCCTTCTGTAGTGGGCTTGCATTCTTGGAATCTACCTGATCATCAGACGTGGCCGGAAGAGGTTGCCGAAGAAAGCCGAGAATTTGCCTCAATAGGGCGAAAGGCAGGGTGAAAGTTTTCTGGGGAGGAAGTGGCTGATAGGCAAAAAGATAAAAAAAGAGCTAGACAAACCCGAGGGAATCAGTCATACCAAGATGGTATGAAAGACAAAAAATCTTACCATCTGACTCCTTCGATAGATCGTCTAACTCTGCGTCTGATCTTGCCCGAAGAGCAGGAGCGATTCAATGATCTTTTGATCCAACATCATTATTTGCACAGTGCGGGGAGCGCGGGAGAGACCCTGCGCTATGTGGCTTTGATCGACGGGCAATGGGTGTGTCTTTTGCTGTGGGGAGCGGCTAGCTACCGGCTGAAGGATCGAGACGGCTGGATCGGCGGGGATGGGGCGCGACGGCATGCGCGCTTGAAGCTGGTGGTGCAGAACCGGCGTTTTCTCATTCTGCCCGGGCTCAAGCTGGCCAATCTGGCCTCCAAGACGTTGGCGATGTGCCTGAGAGTCTTGGCCGATCACTGGGAGCAGGCCTTTGCCTATCGCCCCTTGGTAGCGGAAACTTTCGTGGACCCACAGATCCACCGAGGCACTTGCTACAAGGCGAGCGGGTGGACTCCTTTGGGCTTGAGCGCGGGATATGGTCGACAGCGGGAAGATTTCTATGAACGCCATGAGCGCCCCAAGCAGATCTGGGTCAAAACCCTACAGGCTAATGCTCTGGAGCTGCTGCGCTCCCCAAGGCCCTTGCCCGCGGCACAGAGTCAGGCTCTCAATGGAACCGATAACTCCCATGCGGTCTGCCTCAAAGTGGAGCAGATGACAAGCCTGTGGGAACGCTTCCACCAGATCGAAGACTTCCGTAGAAAAGCAGGCCGCCGCTATCGGCTCGCCACGGTCTTGAGCATGCTCGTGCTCGGCACCCTCTGCGGCAAACAAAACCTCAAGGACATCGTGCGCCTGGCCCATCACCTCAATCAAGCCCAATTGCGCGCCTTACGCTCCTGGAAAAACCCTAAAACAAGCCGTTTTCAGGCCCCTTGCTATGATGTCTTCTACCGGGTGTTGCAAAACGTCGAGGCCGAGCTTTTCGATCAAATCCTCACCCAATTCATAGCCTCGCCCGAGGGCCGTTTGCCCCGCGATATGGCGGTTGACGGTAAGACTCTCAAAGGCACTGACAAAGAACCGGCCAAGGCCTTGCACCTGGTGGCCGCGGTCGATCATCAAAGCGCTCAAACGATTGCCCAAGTCGCTACCGCCGACAAATCCAACGAGATCACCGCCGCCCAAACTCTCCTGCGCAAGATGCCGGCCATGGACGGATCCACCTTCACCTTCGACGCCATGCATAACCAAAAAGAAACGGCCCACATCGTGGTCGAAGAACTCAGCGCTGACTATATCATCCAGATCAAAGACAACCAACCCACCATGCATCAAGACGCAAAGAATCTTTTCGGCCCCTCCCCCTTTTTGTCCACCAAACCGTAGATAAGGACCATGGCCGCCTGGAGATTCGTCAAATAGCAACCCATCCTCTAAGCGCTCCCTCCCTTGGCTTGCCTCATGCTCGTCAGTTCGCCTCTGTCCAACGCACCTTCCATTATCCTAACAAAGCGAAACCTTCCTCGGAACGCTCCTACTATGTCAGCAGCCGCGATCCCACCGACTTGAGCCCTCCTCAGTTCCTATCGAAAATCCGCAACCACTGGGCCATCGAAAACAAAAACCACTACCCCAGAGATCGCTTCTTCGATGAAGATCGATGTATGATCCGTAACCATAACGCAGCCAGAATCCTGGCTGCTTGCAGGCAACTGGTTCTTAGCCTCAAATCTACCATGGGCTTCGAATCCACCCCTGCCCTCTGTGATCATTTCACCTTCAACCTACACAAGGCCATCAATATCATCACCTAATGTCCCGAGAATCAAAACACCGTAGGGCGAAAGGCCTTATGCTTAATAACTGCTTGCAAGTGGGTAGCGAGCAGCCTACTGTGCGCCGCTTTTATGGAAATCCGCAAGGTAATCCCTCTTAGAACGGTACTTCCCGACTTTCCAATTTAGGCAGGGAGACCGATTGCCGCAATCAATGCGGTCGTTTCTTTTCCACGCGTCCGGCGGGTAGAGACTTGTAGAACCCCGGACCAGGAAAGACATGAAAGAACAGACTCAAGAAAGACACGTACGTACCGAACATTCTGCCTCGCAACGGCCGCCTCGGCTGCCGCAAGGCGCCTTTGGCGTTCTCATTCCAGAGCTCCGGCGGGCCATCGCCGCAGAAGGATACGCCACTCCCACGCCCATCCAGGAGCAATGCATTCCGCATTTGCTGAAAGGACGGGACCTGCTGGGCTGTGCTCAGACCGGCACGGGCAAGACCGCCGCCTTTGCTTTGCCGCTCCTGCAGCGGCTTTCGGAAAAACCTCTAACGACTCGGCAGGGATCCCCGCGCGCCCTCATCCTCGCCCCCACCCGGGAACTGGCGGCGCAGATCGGGGAGTTCATCCAGACATATGGACGCTTTCTACGCCTCCGCCATACAGTGATCTTCGGCGGGGTCAGTCAATTCCACCAAGTAGAGGCTCTGAACGGTGGAGTCGATATCCTCGTGGCCACGCCGGGACGGTTGTTGGATCTGATCCAGCAGGGCTTCATTTTCCTGAATGAAGTGGAGGTCTTCATTCTCGACGAGGTAGATCGCATGCTCGACATGGGCTTCATTCCCGACGTCAGGCGGGTGCTTGCCGAAATTCCGAACGAGCGCCAGACTCTTTTCTTTTCGGCCACCATCCCTCCGAAAATGGTGGAGTTGGCCCACACCATGGTGCGCAATCCGGTAGGGGTGACAATCGCGCCCGACAATCCGGCGGTGGAGCTCATCGATCAGAAGGTGCTCTTCGTTGGGAGGCGGGACAAGGATGCATTGTTGGTCTCTCTCTTAAATGGCCGTCGGGTCGATAAGGCTCTGATTTTTACACAGATGAAGCACGCCGCCAACCGGGTGGTGAGAAAGTTGAATGCTGCAGGGATTCAAGGCACCGCCATCCACAGCAACAAGACCCAGGCCGCCCGCATCAAGGCGCTTGAGGGCTTCAAGCAGGGTCGTTTTCGGATCCTTGTCGCCACCGATGTGGCGGCCCGTGGGTTGGACGTGGACGACATCACCCACGTGATCAATTACGATCTTCCGGTGGAGGCCGAAACCTACGTACACCGAATCGGACGAACCGCCAGGGCAGGCGCCAGCGGCCACGCCATTTCCTTCTGCTGCTCTGAGGACGGGGAATACCTGCGGGAAATCGAGCGCCTCTTGGGCAAGCCGTTGCCTACTGAGGTGGAGCATGCCTACCATTGCAACAAGGCCTTCAGGTCTCGCCAACCGGCCCCAGATAAATTTCGTGGCCGCAAAAGAGTCGAGCGGCGTGGCAAACGCCCGCAGGGGAAATTCGCCCGCAATCGTCGTCGAAGCCGCAGCCGTGTCGGGAGCTGAGAAACAGAGGACCAGAGTCGCAGTGAAATCTAACCGCTGAGCTCACGGAGAGCGCAGAATGTTGTCAAAATAGTGACAACGCAGTACAGGTCTCCCGAAAATTGGTAGGGCGTGGCCGCCGGACGCGCCGCCGAATGTGCCATCGAAAGATTCGATAGACACTCACGGTATTCGATGTATGGGTCCTCTTGATTCAATGAATCCATCCACACGTCGAAAATCGATAGGTTCGATCCGAGTCTCCAATGGGTATTCGAATGGGATCTGCCGAACCCTCTCCACGTACCTGGCTGTCACGTTCCTCGCCCTGGATGCATTTGCTGCGACCACGATTCGGGTGGCGACTCTTAATTTGGAGAACTATCTCTCGACGAATCGGATGGTCGATGGGGTCTATCGGAAGGACTATCCGAAACCGGAGAGTGAGAAGGAGGCGTTGCGAGAGGTCATCAAGACGGTTGGACCGGATATCCTGGCGGTTCAGGAGATGGGAGCGGAGCCTTACCTGGTCGAGTTTCAGCGTGATCTGATCCAGTCGGGAGTCGAATTCCCTTTTGTCGCCCACCTCGAAGCGGCGGATAGCAAGCGGCATCTGGCCGTGCTGTCGAACGTGCCCTTTCTCGCTGTTCAAGGACACAAAGATTTGAAATTCAAGTACTTCGATGAAGAGGAAACCGTCAAAAGAGGCCTCCTCGAGATCGCGTTTGAGGTCGGCGAGACACGCTGGACTCTTTTCAATGTGCACCTGAAGAGCCGGTGGACGGTGCGTCCGGACGATCCCGAAGCGGTAATTCGACGATCCAGCGAAGCGACCGCTGTTCGTGACTCGATTAGAGAGAGGTTTGCGCCGGATACGGACACTTATCTCTTGGTCGGGGATCTCAACGACTATCGTGATTCCCGGGCGGTGGGCGCTCTCCTGAAGGTGGGAACGCGGATTCTGATGAAGGAGATTCCAGCGCGAGATACGCGTGGTGAATCGTGGACTTACTACTACAGGCGATCCGACATTTATTCCCGAGTCGACTACCTGCTAGCTTCTCCAGCGTTGATCGATTATGTTGAAAAGGGAAGCGCGACCGTGGTTGATCTCCCGCAGATGCAAGAGGCGTCGGATCATCGGATGTTGTATTTGGACCTTGAGTTCGAATAGTATTACCTCGAGGAGAGATCTCGAGATCATTGTCGTAAGCTTCGGCGTCAACATTGTCGATTGGCATCCTCACATCCTCCTTCGTAAGTCTCGTCGTAAGCTTGATCGAATCTTCCGGCTTCGACCGTACTTCACGGACCCGGAAAGGGGTTTAACGCCTGTTGAGGGGTGTTCGACAAAGTTGACGCCGAAGCTTACGACGAAGGTTGCCTCACGGGGAAGGGGAACAGGGGAATCGACGAAGTTCGCGACAAAGCTAACGACGAAGAAAGGCTGGTTGGTGGTCGGGGATTACCAGGCCCTAGTCGTCGCTTAATTCCTCGCCAGGTTTGGTGATCGGCTCCTCAGTAAACCGAAACCGGAATCTCGACGGCATTGAAACCGGGGACCTGGACGAATATGGATCCCGTTCCTGGCTCGCCGCCTTCGATGGGGATGCTAACGGACCGCGAATTTGGAAGTATCTCCACTACCGGCATGATGACGGAAGAGGGGACATCGGTGGTCACGTCCACATAGAGTCCGCCGGGAGGCGCTTCGAATTGGATCGTAAAAATTACTATCTTTCTTTCTCCAGTTGGGAGTGAGAGGCTGGTAGGGAGAACGGTTAGATTGGCCTTGTCGACCCTGAATTTTCCTACCGGGATATCTCCGTCGCGGGTACGGAGGGAGACGTCGTAGGTTCTTCCGGAAGGTAGGCTGGGAACGTAAAAATGGATCGAATTCGGGGAGGCGAATTCGGTCGGGACTTCACGGCTTCCCATGATGATGGCATCGTGTTCGGAGAATCCCCTCCCGACGAGGCCGACTCTCGCTCCGACCGGAGCGCGATCACTGTCGAGTTGAATAACGTAGCGATTGATCAAGTCGGAGCGGAAGAGATCGCTGTAGACTTCAACCTCCTTGTCCGTCTCTCCTTTTACTCGATAGGTGAGGACATAGTAGTAGCGAACGTTATTGAGGTGGGGAGGCAATCTGTAGTCGAAATCGAACATGTTGTCCCCGATGACGCTTTTCTGCATCGGGTAACGCTCTCCGTTTACGACAATTACGGCCCTCACCGACTCTCGATCGAACATCGGTCTCCTGACCTTGGTGGCACAGCTAAAGGAGTAGATGCTGGATGGATTTTCCGGGATCTGCTTCGGGGTCAGATTTACGATCTGGCTGGCACAACCCGGAAGCAATACGATCCCCAAAACGAAGAGGGCATTAGAGAGGAACTTTTCTGCTTTCATATGAGCGATCACCACAGTAGGTAAGGCATGCCGGTATGTCTCTGCAAGAAAAAGGTTCATTCGAAGCGCGCGAAATAGCCGGGTCCACCCCTTTCCCGCTCGGGATCTATGTCCATGTTCCCTTCTGTCCGACAAGATGCGATTTTTGTGCCCTTTATGAGGTGCGGCCGAGGAAGGGAGAAATGGAACGGTACGAACGCGGGATATTAACCGAGATTGGCGGCGCCGAAATCGATCGTAAGGTCGATACTGTATTCTGGGGTGGAGGCACGCCCGGCGTTCTTCCTGCGACAATGATGGAGAGCATCGGTGGGGCTCTTCGAGAAAAGCTTCCGGCTCCACCTCTTGAGTGGAGTGTGGAGATGGCGCCTTCCACGGTAAAGATCGGCCGGATTCGGGCCCTGAAGGATCTCGGAGTGAACCGAATATCGATAGGTGTGCAGAGTTTCAGTGAGGAGGCGCTCGAGACTCTTGGGCGCCGGCATTCCAGAAAAGAGGTTTTTCGGGCGATCGATCTGATTCGCAAAGAGGGTATCGAGAACTTGAATCTCGACCTCATATTCGGAATGCCGGGCCAGAGCCTGGAAGATTGGACTCTGGATCTGAAGGAAGCTTTCAACATCCGCCCGTCCCACATCTCAGCTTATTGTCTAACTTTTGAGGATGATACTCCGCTCTTCCTGAAAGCGAAGAGGGGTGAAATCGAACCGAAGGATGACACCGTGCAAGTTGGGTTCTACGAGCGCTCATGGCAGCTCATGGCGGAGAATGGTTACCGGCAGTATGAAGTATCGAACTACGCGATGCCGGGGTATGAGTGCCGGCATAACCTCAATACCTGGCGAATGGGGGAGTGGTTGGGATTCGGGCCTTCCGCAGCGACACAAGTAAAAGGAAGGCGCTTCACCAATATTCCCTCTCTCGACGAATGGTTTGCGGGCATCGAGGAGGGAGAACCCAGGGTGGTGGAAGAGGTTTCCCTAGCGCCGGTGACTCTTGCCCAAGACTTCCTCATCTTCGGCCTTCGAATGAATCAAGGCGTTCTCCTTAGCGACCTGAAAGAGCGTTTTCCCTCGATCGCGTTCGATGATCTCCGTTCTTTGTGGCGGCGTCTCAGCGAGGAGGGACTGATGGAGGATTCGAACGACGGTCTCCTTCGACTTACCCCGAAAGGAAGGCTGGTGGCGGATGCGGTCGGTGTTGAAATTTTGAGTTTCCTGGATTCTTCGACTTAATTTGCAGTTGCTCAAACCTTTTGGGCTCAGGAAAGCTGAATATGGGAGATAGAATGGCCATGGGGCAGAGATTCGAGCATTGAACTGAAGCTCGAGTCCGTGACCGGATCCCGACAAATTTGCTCGTCAAAGGTCGACTCGGGACTATTTTGACCGATTCACAGAAAAAGTGAGCGAGGACGGAACCGTGAAGTATAGAGTCGGAATCATTGGAGCGACCGGGGCGGTGGGGCACGAATTGATTCGGCTTTTAGAGGAGAGGGAGTATCCGATCGAATCGCTCAGGCTCTTTGCCTCTCGCCGATCGGTGGGAAAAGGTCTGGACTTCGGAGGGCGCAAGATTCTGATTGAAGAGGCGTCTGCGGGAATCTTCTCCGACCTCGACCTGGCGATTTTCAGCGTTCCAAGCGGCACCTCAAAGGCGCTCGCCCCGGTTGCAGTGGGATGCGGTTGTGTCGTGGTCGACAACACCTCCGCCTTTCGGATGGATCCGGATGTGCCGCTGGTGGTCCCAGAGATCAACGCTCACGCCCTTGAAAGTCATAGCGGGATCATTGCCAATCCCAACTGCACAACTGCAGTGGCGCTGATGGGGCTCTATCCGCTCCACAAGGAATTCGGGCTGAAGCGATTCTTTGCCGCTACCTACCAAGCGGTATCGGGAACGGGCGCGGCCGCGATCAGAGAGCTCGAGGATCAGACCCGGGCATGGACGCGGGGAGAGGCCTTCAAGCATGAGGTCTACCCCCATCCCATTGCCTTCAATCTTTTACCTCATGTCGACGTTCTCCTCGAGAGCGGCTACACCAAAGAGGAGGAAAAAATGCTGAAAGAAGGGCGAAAAATCCTCGAACATCCGAATTTGCGGGTCTCGACTACATGCGTTCGCGTTCCTGTTTTTCGTTGCCACGCCGTCGCCATTAGCGCCGAATTCGAGCGTCCGGTCGATGTGGAAAAAGGGAGAACTGCGATCTCCGAGTTTGGAGGAACGGAGCTCTTCGATGATGTGGAGAAGAATCAATACCCCATGCCCGTTAACCGCAGTGAAAAGGTCGACTGCGCCGTGGGCCGTTTACGAAAGGACTCCGCCTTTGACAACGGACTCGCCCTGTGGGTCGTTGGCGATCAGCTCTGGAAAGGTGCGGCCCTCAACGCCATCCAGATTGCTGAGGTGCTGGATGAGAGGAGCCTCTTGAGGTGTCCGGCTAGGGCTAGGAATCTGTCGGACTTTGAATCTAGCATCAGACATGAACGTTGGATCGGGCGGTGAAGGGCCTGAATTGCAGGTAGGTTCATTCCGACAGATTCCTATTGCTAGCAGTCTGTCGGACGAGCTTGGCTACTTGCACAGCAATCGAGCGCCCTAGTCCGACAGATTGCTAGGACAGATTATTCGTCGAATAGGCCTGTAGTTCAATCCGTCAATACTTTGTTTTTCGATCAATTTTGGACACTGAAGGCAGCAAATTCACCTTGCAATATCGGAGATGCCGCTCACATCTATGGATGGATTCCCTCGGGAATCGAAGCCGGGACGGCTAGCTCAGTTGGTTAGAGCGCCTGGTTTACACCCAGGAGGTCGGCGGTTCGAGCCCGCCGTCGTCCATATTGTTTACTAACCGGATCGATGAAGCATACCATATCAGTTGTTGTTGAGAACAATTTTGGAGTTCTGGCGCGCGTGGCTGGTCTTTTTAGTGGACGGGGCTTCAACATAGATACGCTCAATGTTGGGCCGACTCACGATCCCAAATTCTCACGCATTACAGCGACCGTAATGGGAGACACGCAGCAGTTGGACCAATGCATAAAGCAGCTCAACAAGCTGGTTGAAGTGATGGATGTAAAGGATTTGGCGCACGGTGAGCTGGCCGCGCGTGAGTTGGTTATTGTAAAGATTGGGGCGGAGAAGAACCGCTCGGAGATCATACAGATATGTGATATTTTCCGGGCCAAGATCATCGATGTCTCCCCTCGCAACTTAATCGTCGAGCTGACGGGCGATGACAATAAGATCGAGGGGTTTCTGGAGATCATAGGCCCTTACGGAATTCAGGATTTGGCTCGGACGGGGAGCGCTGCGCTACCCCGGATTCGAAAATTGAAAACTAAGAACGAAGATTAGATGGGATAAACATGCCGGCAAAAGTATATACGAATAAGGATGCGGATCTACGGATTCTGAAGAATAAGACACTCGCCGTAATCGGATACGGTTCGCAGGGCCACGCCCACGCTCAGAACCTAAAGGACAGCGGACTCAAGGTGATTATCGGACTCTACCCCAAGAGCAAGTCGATACGGGTGGCCAAGAGACAAGGATTCGAGGTGGCCATGACGGCGGAGGCGGTAAAGCGCGCCGACATCATCATGATCGCGGTACCCGACATGAAGCAGGCTGCGGTCTATGAAGAGGACATCGCACCCAACCTTACGAAGGGTAAGACGCTCCTTTTCACGCACGGATTTTCGATTCACTTCGGTCTCATCAAGCCGCCTAAGGGAATCGATGTGATCATGGTTGCGCCCAAGGGGATCGGGCAAACGGTAAGAACCCAATATCTGGAAGGTAAGGGTGTGCCGGCGCTGATCTCGGTTCAGAAAGGGTCGTCCCGAGGGGCAAAAAAAGCGGCCTTGGCCTGGGCTAAAGGAATCGGCGCAACGCGTGCCGGAGTGATTCAGACTACCTTCAAGGAGGAGACGGAAACGGATCTATTTGGAGAACAGGCGGTACTTTGCGGTGGGCTCAGCGCGCTTGTCCTGGCTGGCTACGAGACTTTGGTCGAAGCCGGCTATCAACCGGAGATGGCCTACTACGAGTGCCTCCACGAGTTGAAGTTGATCATCGACATCATGGTCGAGAGCGGCGTTGCCGGGATGCGATTCACGGTATCGGAAACCGCCACCTACGGAGACATTTCGCGCGGTCCCCGGGTGATCTCTTCCCAAAGTCGAAAGGCGATGAAGAAGCTGTTGGCCGATGTGCAGTCGGGTAAATTCGCCCGGGAATGGGTCAAGGAGTACAAAGACGGATTGCCGGAATATAACGCTCTCCTTGAAGCGGGTGATGCACACCCGATTGAAGCGGTGGGAAGACGTTTGCGCTCCCTCATGCCGTGGGTGAAAAAGACCAATTTGAAGGGTGCACAGGCAGCCTACTGATCTCACCAAGATCTTCAGGACAATGAGCAAAATTGTCGTGGCCAAGGAAGAGATTGTCCTTGCGACGCGAAAGAGCCCTCTCGCTCTGGCGCAATGCGAACTGGTTCGCAATTTCCTCGGTAACCGTTTCCCTGGGACCGCGATCTCCATTTACAAGGTAACCACCAAAGGTGATCGGCAGAAGGATTGGAGCCTGGAAGAACAAGGAGGGAAGGGGCTCTTCACCAAGGAATTGGAACTCGCCCTACTCGAGGGTAAAGCCGACATCGCAGTGCACAGCGCTAAAGACCTACCGGCCGCACTCGAAGGAGGCCTCGAGATAGCCGGCTACTTGCCTCGCGAGTCCGCCCACGATGTGTTCATTAATTCGAATGAAGGGGATGAACCGAGGATAATTGCAAGCGGAAGTCCGCGCCGTAAGGCCCAGGCCCGGCTCCTTTTTCCGAATGCCGAGTGGGTTGGTATTCGGGGAAATGTGGCGACTCGTCTGGAGAAGATTTCCGAGGGTCTGGCCGACGCTACGATTCTGGCGGCAGCGGGCCTGAAACGCCTCGGAATCGAGTCATGGCCCGGTCTTTTCTTCAATCCGTTAAATCTGGAAAAGATGGTGCCGTCGGCAGGGCAGGGTGCGATCGCGATGGAAGTAAAATCGGAAGATATGAATCGATTTCGAGGAATCGGAGATAAGGAGACCGGACAAGCAGTTCGGATTGAGAAGCTCCTATTGGCAAGGCTGGGGGGTGGTTGCGACAGCGCTTTGGGCGCTCATTGGCGGGATGGCGAGCTCCTTATTTATCACGAGGAGTCGGGATTTTGTCGTTACCCGGTTGCTGCCGAGAGTGGAGAAGAACTCGTAGATTCCATTGATCGGATCGCTGGGTATCTGAAAGCCGGATGAAATCGCGGAGTGAGAAAGCTCACCCCCTAGCGGATCGTCGGATCGTTGTAACCCGCAGCGCCAATCAGGCAGGAAGTCTGAGCGGGAAGTTGCGGAAGGCGGGGGCCGAAACCGTAGAACTACCGTTAATTGAGATTCTACCGGAAACGAACAAGGAGACGGTTGAGGATGTCTTCGAAGAATTGAACAGCTACGAGTGGCTCGCATTCACGAGTGCCAACGGAGTGCGCTATTTCTTCGATCTTTTCTTCAGTTGGTTTGAAGACATTCGTGCCCTCGGGTTGGTACGTATCGCCGCTATCGGTCAGGCCACGGCGAGCGCGATTGAAAAGCTCCATCTCAAGGTCGAAATCGTGCCGGAAAAATCCCTTTCTGAAGAACTGGCGGTAGCGTTGGAGGCACAACAGACGCTCGATAACACCAAGATTCTCGTCGTTACCGGTAACCTCAATCGGGACATCGTGGTTAAGCATCTTGAGGAAGCTCGAGCGATCGTCGACACGTTACAGGTCTATAGAACGGTCAACTCGGATCTTTCGGAATTACCGGAGGCACGCGAATTTCGCCAGAGGGGTGCCGATGCGATCATCTTTACCAGTTCTTCAACGGTGAAGTCATTCTCCGAACAGGCCGCCTTTCTGCAGCTCGAGAATGGCGCCGTTCGACCTGTAACTTGCAGTATTGGTCCGGTGACATCGGAGACGATGAGAGAGTTCGGTATGCCCGTTAACATGGAAGCGGCGGAGCAGTCCGTTAAAGGAATTGTAACCGCCTTGATCACGGAGTTCGAGTGAGCCATCGAGTCCGAGTGAAGGTCTGCGGGATAACCTGCTCCGCGGATGCTGAGTGCGCGCTGAACCTCGGTGCCGACGCCATCGGAATCAATCTCTACGCACCATCACCGCGAAGCCTGCCGATCGAAGAGGCCCGTCCTCTGATGGCCGCGATTCCGACAGGCAAGAGAGTGCTGGTGGACGTTTCGACACCTCCGGACCTTCTTGAGGACTACCGCGATATGGGATTCGACTACTTCCAGGTCCATTTTGACGCGGCTGACTCGCAGGCGCCGTTCGCGAAGTGGTCGAAGGTGGTAGGCAGAGAACGATTGTGGCTGGCGCCCCGAATCGCGCCTGGAGATCCGTTTCCGGAAGAGATTCTGGATTTCTGCGGGACGGTCGTATCCGATACCTACTCGAAAGAGAGATTCGGAGGTACGGGAAAGACGCAGGATTGGGCTCACTTCTCTGGTCTCCAGTTAAGCTACCCCCAGCACAGTTGGATTCTGGCGGGCGGGCTATCGGCCGACAACGTGATTAAAGCAATTACGCAGTCTCATGCTCGCTACGTCGATTTGAGCAGCGGCGTGGAATCTTCGCCAGGCAAAAAAGACCCCAAGAAATTGGAAGCAACTTTTAAGGCGCTCGAGCGGAAGAATCCGGTGTAGGACCTTGCTTGCGCGGGATGGCCGAGAATAGAGCAGCGACGGCGACAGAGCACCTCCCTGCTCACAGCGAAGTCACGATGGATAGGAGGACTTCGATATTGAGGGAGACGATCTCCCCCATTGTGCTGCAACGGAGGAAGCGATTGTTTCGGTGAAACGAGGCGAGCTCTCTCTTCAATTGATCGATTTTTTCATCGGTTGAGATGATCTCTTTGGCCATCGCTCCGAGAAGATCCTGAATTTTATCGTAGGAGGATTTGAAGCGGCGAGCGACCAGGGTCCTCTCTTCGAATTGATACTGCTTTACGGTCTCCTTATTCAAGCGGTCGATGCATATCTGGACGATTGGGAGGTTTTCCTTGAAAAACTGTGGTAGGTACATGGTTCGCCTCCCTTCGTAGGACTGCTGGTCGAAATCGATGGCCCGGATTCGATATTGCTCCTCCTCGAAGTCAGGAGTGATATCGACCACATAATTGTAGGCCCTCATATCCCCCAAAAGTCGGACAAAACAGCGCTCGTTAAACTTGACGAATTCCTTTGCGATGCGGACCCGGCTGAGGTTCTCCGTGTCGAGGTAGCGCCTGAGGAATTCGTCCCCCGGGATACCGGCGATGTGTTCTTCAATCAGGGTCTCCTCGCTTACCAGATAGCTGATCCGGTTTGGAGAGAGGAGGTGTTCGAGTTCAAGACCGTAGATGCGGGAGGCATCCGCTTTCTTGAGGTAAAAGTAGTCATAGTTGTCGTTAAATTGGTTGACGATACGGATGCGGAAGGGATTCGAATTGCCGAAGGTACAGTAGTCCACCCGGTCAACCGTGAGGTGTTCCATGACCGAGGTCTCGCCCCCTGTTTTGAGGAGGGAGTATATGAAGATGAGTCCTCGGCTTATCTCTTGGACGAGATGGGAGGGATATATCGGAGTCTCCCAGAGAGTGTCATTGTCATTCTTGTCGAGTAGCGGAACCGAGGTTGAAAAACGGAGCAGGTCATCGTAGGAAACCGGCAATTCATAGCCCCTGCCGAATGTATTGATGTAATGCCGCAGATGATCGCCGACCGCGTAGCTGATCTTCTTCTTGGATATTATGTTCATTAGCCCGCTTTCATCGTAGAAGCTAGGAGTCCGTCGGACTTTGACGTTCGATTGCTTCGCAAGTGACCAGGTTCGTCCGACAGACTCCTAGCGAGCGGCGGAGGAAAGCGAACACCCGGGCGCTGGAGGCCGCAGGAGGGCGAATTAGAAGCGGGCTAGAGTAATTCGTCGATCAGGCTTTGGGCGTCTTCTTGCGAAATTCCGAGCTCTCGATGGGCGAGGGGGCCGCCCTCTTCTAGGACCGGTTCGAGGGCTTCGAGAGTGGGGAGGTCGGGGCGGCTCCAAATGAGGCCGATGGGAATTTCGTCACCCCATTGATAGGCTCTATCGATGGCGGAGTGAAAATCGGTGGGGTCATAGTCTTCCTCTTCTTCGATGATCTTGATCCGCGGAGTGAACCATTTGTAGGTATTGTCAAAGTTATAGGTAACGCAGGGGCTGAAGACGTCGACCAGCGAGAAGCCCTCGTGCATTATGGCGCCCTTCATCAGGTCGATCAGGTGCTTTTGCTTTCCGCTGAATCCTCGAGCGACGTAGGTGGCGCCGCCTACCATGGCGAGGGGTAAGGGATTGATTGGATTCTCGACGTTTCCATGAGGCGTGCTCTTGGTCTTCATTCCCTTGACGCTGGTGGGTGAAGTCTGACCCGTGGTCAACCCGTAGATCTGATTATCCATCACAATATAGGTGAGGTCGACATTCCGTCGCATGGTATGGATAAAGTGATTGCCGCCGATTCCGTATCCGTCACCATCGCCCCCTGTCGCAATGACCTTCAATTCATGATTGGCCAGCTTAGCGCCGGTGGCCACGGCGAGGGCGCGACCGTGAAGGGTATGCATGCCGTAGGCGTTGATGAACCCGGGAAGATTGGAAGAGCAACCAATCCCGCTCACCACTAGCACTTCGTAGGGTTTGAGGCCAAGTTCAAAAAGGGCTTTCTGGAGCGCGTTAAGGACCGAAAAATCGCCGCAGCCGGGGCACCAATCGGGATGAATTTTCCCTTTGTAGGAGTCCTTCTCCAGTTCTTTTTCCTTAGTCGGAAGCTCAGTTGCTAAAGTACTCATGCTAGATTCTCCTAGACAATCAGTTCGTGTTGGGGAACGGAGTGGTTCGTAATTCCGTTCAGTTGATCTTTAACGGCTTCAACAATATGGTGTGGCATGTAGGGCTCGCCGTCGTATTTTCGAATAAATCCGTGCGCGGTGAATCCGGTTTCCCCTTTTAGGAAGCGAGCGAACTGGCCGCTGTAGTTGTTTTCGACGATTATCACACGTTTGGATTTTGCGAGGATGCCGGTGACGACATCGGTGTGAAAGGGAACAATCCACTTGATCGGGAGATGGCTTGCCACGATCGCTTCCTCGCCAGCCAGTTTTTCCACCGCTTCCCGAATCACGCCCGAGGTTGAGCCGAATCCAACCAATGTAACTTCGGCGTCTTCGGGACCGACCAGTTCGGGAGGGGCGATTTCCTCGACCACGGTTTCCATTTTGCGCCCGCGTTTCTCGACCATTTTCCGCCGTTTGTGAGGATGGGTAAATTCGTCGCTGATGATGACCCCGTCTTCATCGTGTTCATCGGTGGCGGCGATGTGAATGTGCCCGGCAACTCCCGGTAGGGCACGCGGTGAAATTCCGCTTTCAGTGTTCAGATAGCGGAAGTAGGTATTGTCATTGTAGCCGCCGAATGGATTTCCGTTCTCTCCGTTCGGAAAAATCGTCTCGCCTCGGTCAATTTTCACTTGGAAATCGAGGTCATCCTGATCGACGCTGGCAGTGCCCTCGGCGATAAGAAGATCGGAGAGGACGAGTCCCGGGCATTGGTACTTGTCAACCAGGTTGAAGAGCTCCGGTATGGTCTTGAAGAGATCCACGGTGGAGGTAGGAGCAACGACGATTTTGGGATAGTCGCCCTGGCCGGCGCCGAGGATCTGCCAGAGGTCGCCCTGTTCCGTTTTGGTGGGAACGCCGGTGGCGGGTCCAGCGCGCTGCACGTCGACACAGACGATCGGTGTTTCCAGCATGCCGGACATTCCTATGGCCTCGGACATGAGGGCGAAACCGCCCCCGGAGGTGGCGCACATAGCCCGACAACCGGCATGGGCGGCGCCCACTACCATATTCATCACGCCGATCTCATCTTCAACCTGGCGAACCATAATTCCCAGTTCTCGCGCATGATCAGCAAAGTATTGAAGGACGCCGGTCGAGGGACTCATGGGATAGGCGGCGTAGAATTTGACGCCTGCGGCAATTCCTCCCATGGCTGTTGCCATATTGCCGGTGAGGACAGCCTTTCCCTTGCCGAGGCGCGGAATATCGTAGGGTAATTGGGTGAAATTGTCCTCTGCGTACTGATAGGCGCCCTTGGCGATATCAACATTCTGATTCACCACTTCATCCCCTTTTCGCTTAAAGATACGTGTGAGGGCGTCCTCGAGCATGTCGAATTCGACACCCAGCATTTGGAGGGTCACACCGATCGCGACCGTATTCCCTGCCAGCCTATTTCCCTGGATGAGTTCCTTTAAGGGGAGGGGACAGATCTGGACTCCCTCTTCCGCTTCTCCCGGTTTGAGCTTATCCGCGTCGAAGAGCACGGCCGCTCCGGACTTCATATACCCGAGATGGCGGTCCATGGTATCCTGATTGAGGGGAATAAAAACGTCGATTTTATCGCCCATGCAGCGAACTGGACCGTCGCTCACGCGAATCGTTAGAAAGGTGTGTCCTCCCCGAATGAGAGACTGATAGGCGTTGTAGGCGTTCAGGTTCAATCCCCGGCGCGCAAATATCCGTGCCAGGACATTACCCGGTGTGGCGACGCCCTGTCCCGCTGCACCTCCAATCGCAATTGAAAAATCAACTTTGGCCATAACAAGCTAGAAAATCGTGCGGAATTTCTATTTTCAGACGGCCTTGCAAGTCAAGGTTCAATCCGAGCCGTACTCAGCCAGCTTGACTAAGATTCCGTCGGGATCGAGGAAATAACAGAGCGTCTTGTTCGCCGCGGTGCGTTCCACGACCTCAGGCGGGATCCGAATCGGCGCCGAGAGGATGGGCAGACAGGCGCTTTCAAGTCGGAGTTGACGAGGGTGACACGGTCAACGACCGCCATTCATTTCCTCCCATTCTTCGAGTTTTCCCACGATAAAATCGACCACCGTTATGTGCTCGGATCGGCCTCGGCCTTCGACAGAGATAGGATCCGCGAAGCACATGTTGACGTCTCGTTCGGGGTGTATAGGACCGATGTCCTTGAGAATTTTCCCGTTGCCCCATGCATCGGTTCGCAGAGCCAGAGGAACCACGGGAACGCCGTTTCGCCGGGCCAGTTTGATCCCGATCGAGTTGAAGGAACCACGATCGACGTCGGGCCGGCGTGAGGTCTGAGGGAATACTATCGGGGAAATGCCCATTTCCAGACGATTCCCACCCACTTTCAGCATCTGCTTAAGGTCGTCTCTGGGGCTCCTTCGCCCGACCGCGATCGGGTCCCTGGTCCTCAAGATGGGTCCGAAGATCGGGACTCGCAGCAGGCTTTCTTTGACCACGAAGGTAGTTCGGAGGTAGGAGCCGAGTAGGCAGGGCAGGGTGAAAGTCTCCAATGTGCTCATGTGATTGGCGACGATTACACAGGGAGTCTTGAGATTTTGCACGGCGGAGAGATTCTCGATTCGAAAACGCATGCCGACGGCCTCGCAGAGACTGAATACACCTGCGCAGCTCGAGACCAGGGCCTCATCCGTGAGCCTTCCTCGTTTCGCCATAATCGAAGCTCGAAGGACCAAATTGGCCAGGCACGGATAGAATGTGAGACCGGGAAACCGGCGCGCGAACCAGCGGCTCCTCCCGGCCGGTGTTGTGTAACAGTTCCCTCCTGGGAATCTGTCGGACTTTGAATATCGCAACATCGCGGAGGTTCGGATTCAACCGTGAAGGGTGCAAATATAGACCAAGTCCATGCCGACAGCCTCCTAGTGCCCCGACTCGCGCAATTTGCATTCCTCTTCCTCAAATTCCAACTCTACGGTAATGTGGTCAAGGTTCAAGCGTTCGGCGGAATCTCGGACTCGATCCTTGATTCTGATCAGCTCGTCGCGGGAGGAGTCGTTCCCTACCACAAGATGGGTAGTAAGAATATGATTCTCCCCATCGAGCGACCAGAGGTGGGTGTGGTGGGCGGAGACGACGCCTTCAATATGTATGAACTCCCTTTCCAGATTGGCCAAGTCGAAGCTACCGGGGACGGCCTGAAGGAAGAGGGCCACCGTGCTTCGCAGTACCTTTGCGGTGCTGAAGAGAATATAGACCGATATCAGGATCGAGAGGATGGGGTCGAGGATGTAGAGATCGGTGAAGAGGAGAATGACGCTCATTATCAACACAGTCACCCAACCAAGTGCGTCTTCCAAGAGATGGAAGGCTAGGATCTTGGCGTTCGGCTTGTCATGTTTTTTGACTCGGAGTACGGCGGCGGTGTTGACTACGACTCCGACCAAAGATACCAATACCATTGGGAAGGCCGACAGTTCGGCCGGATGAAGGAGGCGAGGAATGGCGATCGATAGAACGAGAAGAGCGCCCGAAATGAGAATGGTTGCATTGATGAGCGCAGCGAGTAGGGAAAATCGCCGATAACCGTAGGAGTATCGGTCGTCCTCTCCTTTCGCGGAGTAGGTTTCCAGCCACCATCCCAATCCGAGGGAGAAACTATCGCCCAAGTCATGGAGCGCATCCGAGATGATCGCCACGCTGTTTGTGAGAATACCTCCCACGAGCTCGACGATGGTGAATCCAAAGTTGAGCAGAAACGCCGTGCGCAGATCTCGGGGAAGGTCGTGTGGGGATGACAAGAATCCTAAGTGTCTGTCGGACTTTGATGTTCGGTTGCTTCGCAAGGGACAGAGTTCGTCAGACAGACTCCTAGGATTCTGCAATCAATTCGTCGACCGCGTTGGTCAATTTTCGCAGGTCCAACGGTTTGGAAAAGACCCGCGCTGCGCCGAATTCCATTGCCGAATCCAAAGCGTCCTGGACACCCACTGAACCGCCCCCCGAGTAAGCGATTATCTTGACATCAGGGAACTCTTCGTGGAGCTCGAGGATCGTCTCGATACCGTCCTTTTCGGGCATGAAGATATCGGTGAGGACCAGGTCGACTGCATTCCGCCGAATCAGCTCCAGCCCTTCTTTTCCCGATCTTGCCAGCTGGATCTGATGTCCCTGTTCCGAGAATGTCTCTCCGAGCAGATCTCGTATATCTTTCTCATCGTCGATGATCAGCAACCGTGCCATGAAGGGGTAGAGTTGAAATTGTGAGGAATCTGTCTGTGTCTGCCGGGTCCGGATTTAGATCCTGCAAGAGCCGGTCGCAACTCCAATGACACCGCGAAGAGCAAAGTCCTACAGATCCCTAGGGATTCTTCGAGGAAAAGAGCGTGATCGCATAGCGGGTGTCGAGCATCCGCAACCGACGGCTGACCTCGTTCGCCAGATTTTTCAAGATGCTGTTGTAAGCCGAATCCAGGTTGGCCCGGATATTCGAAAGCCCTTCCTCGGAGAGCTTGAGAAGGACTGCATCTTCAAGTGTCTTTACCGTAGCCGACCTCTCCAAGTGATCGACGATCGCCATTTCACCAAAGGTTTCCCCTTTGTTCAAGGTTGCAATCCTTTCCATCGGATGGCCTTGGGAATCAGGAACTTCTTTGAGGACTTCAACCGATCCCTCTACGATCAAATAGAGGCAATCTCCATTCTCACCTTCTCGAATGACGATGTTGGCGGCGGGAACATCCTCCTGCCGCATGTGGGAGAGGACATCGATCAAGCTCTCGTCCTCAATCCCGGCGAATAATGCGTGAGATCTGATAAAGCCCAGGGAGATTTCATCTGCTCCTGTATCTTTCATTTTGCACAACTGCCCATCTTGATGCTCCCATCGAGGGTAATTTGAAAGACCTTAAGCCGCAAGGGTTTATTTAGTCGTAAAATCCTGCGAATTTTGAGGCTAGCAGCTTTATCATCTCGGGAGGCCCACCAATGCGGGATGTTTTGACGAATCCTGGGCGGCAAGCTGTTTCATCATTTTTCTCCCCTTGCTGCCTTTCATCTTTCTCATCATCTTTCTCATCTGGTTGAATTGTTTTATGAGGGCATTGACATCGCGCACCTGGACTCCTGAGCCGTTGGCAATACGCATTCGTCGGCTCCCGTTCAGGAGCCGTGGGTTACGTCTCTCATGCGGAGTCATGGAAAGTATGATTGCTTCCGTTCGTTTGAGGCGATTCTCCTCCTGATCCCCAAATTCGACGCCTGACATTCCAGGAAGGAGCTCCATGAGCGACCCGAGCGACCCCATCTTTTTCACCTGCTGCATTTGAGAGAGGAAGTCCTCCAGGGTGAATTCCGCTCTTTGCAGCTTCTCCGCCATTCTCTCGGCTTCATCCTGTTCAACCGTCTCCTGTGCTTTCTCAACCAGGGACACGATGTCGCCCATTCCGAGTATTCGAGAGGCGATTCTATCGGGATGGAAGGAGTCGAAGTCCTCAACCCTTTCGCCGATCCCCATATATTTTATGGGAACTCCAGTCATCGCTTTCATGGAAAGGGCGGCGCCTCCTCGTGCATCGCCGTCCAATTTGGTGAGAACTATACCGGTCAGATTAACTGCTTCGTGGAAAGCAGAGGCAACGTTGACCGACTCGCGTCCCAGAGCGCTGTCCGCCACTAGCAGGACTTCGTCCGGGACCACCGCCCGATGGATTTGGATGAGTTCTTCGATGAGGTCCTCGTCGACATGGAAACGTCCAGCCGTATCGAAGAGGTATGCATTGAACTGAGATTTGCCGCCTGAGGCAATTGCCCCACGAGCGATTGCAACCGGATCGTTGGAAGAGCGGTCAGCGTAGCACGGATGTCCTGCACTTTGGCCGAGAGTCTCTAATTGATCGATGGCGGCGGGGCGGCGAACATCACAAGCGACGAGGAGGGGCTTGAATTTCATCCGCGCGAGATGATGGGCCAACTTGACCGCGCTGGTCGTTTTCCCGGCTCCATGGAGCCCCACCAGCATCACTCGGAGCGGGCGCTTATCAACCAGGCCGGTGGTTCCTTCCCCGAGTAGCTGGGCCAGTTCATCGTGAATGATCTTCACGACCATTTGCCCGGGAGAAACGGTTTTAAGCACCTCTTCCCCAATACACTTCTGTTGAACACGCTCCACAAACTCGCGGGCTACCCGGAAGTGAACATCGGCGGAGAGGAGGGCCGAGCGGACCTCCTTCAACGTTTCCGCCATGTTCTCTTCAGAAAGCTTCCCAACCCCACGCAGATTGCGCAGCGTCTTCGTGATCCGTTCTGTAAGAGTCTCGAACATTAGGATTCCGCCGGCATTGCTTCTTCCAATTGTGCCGGTTGAAGGGAGACTAAGCTAGGAGATGAAGATCCCGCTGAAATCTGGAGAGGCAGAATTCTTTCCAGGTCAACCTTTGGCGGCGGCGTAGTTGGCTTGCGCCTGATCCCAGTTGACGACGTTCCAGAATGCTGCGATGTAGTCCGGACGGCGATTCTGGTAGTTGAGATAGTAAGCATGCTCCCAGACGTCCAGTCCGATAACCGGTGTGCCGGAGCCGTCCATCAAGGGGCTGTCCTGGTTCGGCGTCGAAGTCACCTCGAGGCTGCCGCTGGAGTTGACAATGAGCCATGCCCAGCCGCTCCCGAATCGGGTGGTGCCGGCGGTTGCAAAAGCCTCCTTAAAGGCGTCGAGTCCTCCCAATTCATCATCGATCGCCGAGGCCAATGAGCCGGACGGGGATCCGCCGCCGGAAGCGAGAATCTTCCAAAAGAAGGAATGGTTGGAATGTCCTCCACCGTTGTTGCGCACGGCCGTGCGAATGTCATCGGGCACCGAATTGAGATTCGAGATGAGATCGTTAACATTGTCCGGGGCATTGTGGTTCGCACCCGATAGTGCGTTGTTCAGGTTGGTGATATAAGTGTTGTGATGCTTGGTGTGATGGATATCCATAGTGCGCGCATCGATGTGCGGTTCCAAGGCGTCGTTCGCGTAGTCGAGACTCGGTAATTCGTATGCCATTTTTCCTGCTCCTTTAGTGGTTAATTAGTCAGAAGTCCTGAATCTGAGCCCAGCATCAAAAGGTCGTTTTAGATGCGCGTCAAGGGCTAGGAGCCTGTCGGACGAAGTTTATCTTTTTCTGAGCAATCCGAGGACAAAGACAGACAGGCTCCTAGCCCTTGACGCGCATCTTTCTGAAAAAGGACTGCAGGAGGAGACGGCATTCCTCCTCCAGCACTCCGGAAGAGATCTCGATTCGGTGATTGAGGTTCGGTAGGCTGTTAAGATTGGTGGCTCCGCCGAGACAGCCCATCTTGGAGTCGGGAGTCGCGAAGATGACTCGCCGGATCCGGGACATGATGGCGGCGCCGGCGCACATCGGGCACGGTTCTTTGGTGACGTAGAGATTCGAATCGACGAGGCGCCAGTCCCCGAAGTGCCGGCTGGCCTTGTTGATCGCAAGAATTTCGGCATGGGCAGTCGGGTCGTTCGTCGAATCGACTCGATTGTGATCCGATGCGATAACTTCGCCGTTTAATTCGACGATAGCGCCCACCGCTACATCGTCCCCGCGCCAGGCGTCAATCGCCTCGTTGTAGGCCAGTTTCATATAATAGAGGTCATCTCGGTTGAGCTGTGAGGGAAAGAGCTTTTCAAAAGGGCAGGTGGTTTTGCCGGAGCCGTTGTTCGAATTACTGACCATTGGAATTTGGTACTCGGTGGTCGATTAATGGAGGAGGGATATCGGTCGCGGCAAATCGAAAATCGCAATCTTAAGCGCAATCGAAGCTCGATGGATTATCCCGAGAATCACTCCCGACGGACTCCCAAAATAATAGTTGAACAATTCCAGCGCACGGGCAAAGTTACCCAGATGCTGAATCGCAGATTACATGGCGGGTGAGGACTCAGTCGAGATCGAAGGAAAGATCGTTACAGTCTTGCCCGGAACAATGTTTCGCGTCGAACTGCAAAATGGGCACCAGGTCCTGGCCCATATTTCCGGCAAGCTCCGGAAGAACTTCATAAGAATTACGGTCGGTGACATCGTCAAGATGGAGATGAGCCCGTATGATTTGGATAAGGCTCGAATTACCTATCGCCTGAGAAACGCCCAGGCCACCCGAAACGTTCCCATTCGCAGCTTCGGACCTCGAAGGCGGAGATAAGCAACGCTCCCTTCCGCGGACTCCCGAAAGATGCTTCTGGTTCAGCAAGGCCACAAGCGCCTCTTTGTGGTCGGGATTGCGCTGCTGTTGGTGCTGATGGTGCTCGTTTCCTTTGCTTTCGGGCAGATCAACATCAGTTTGGTCCAGATATTCGCTCTATTTTCTTCGAAATTCGGATGGGAAGTCGAAGGGGCCACCTATGCACCCTACGGCGAATCGGTTCTGTGGTCTGTCCTCTGGTCTATCCGTTTACCCCGTATCCTCCTTGGAATCATGGTTGGCGCGGGTCTGGCGGTTGCCGGAGTCGGTATGCAAGGTCTCTTCCGGAATCCCCTGGCGGAGCCTTCTCTGATTGGAGTTTCAGCCGGCGCTGCAATGGGAGCGATCAGTGTGATCGTATTTCGCGACACCGTTTTGGGTTGGACGGTGACTTGGCTCGGTTCTTTCTCGGTTCCCCTTTTCTCCTTTCTGGGAGGCTTAGGCGCCACCTTCCTAGTTTACCAGATCTCAAAAATCGAGGGCAAGAGTGTCGTATTTACGATGCTCCTATCTGGAATCGCCGTGAATGCGCTGGCTGCCGCTTTCATTGGGTTCGTAATCTTCTTTTCCAACAATGAGGAGCTGAGGGAGTTCACTTTCTGGTCCCTCGGCAGCCTCAGCCGTGCGACGTGGAACAGCCTCCTTGCCGTCGCACCCTTGATCGTCGTTCCATTGGCTCTTTTCCCCTTTTTCGCGCGCTCACTCAATGCCTTTCTCCTCGGAGAAGCGGAAGCCCATCACCTTGGCGTCGATATTCAGAAGACTAAAGCGATCGTTATCTTCCTCTGCTCCGCGACGGTCGGCGCAACCGTCGCCTTATGTGGCATTATCGGATTCGTTGGACTGGTGATTCCTCATGTCGCAAGGCTGGTCCTCGGTCCCGACCATCGCATGCTCATTCCCGGGAGCGCTCTCGCCGGCGCTTTCTTGATCGTCTCCACGGACCTCTTCTGCAGATTGGTCCTCGCTCCTGAGGAACTCCCTATCGGTATCGTCACTGCTATTTTCGGCGCTCCCTTTTTTCTGATCCTGATCTCGCTCTCGAAGGCAAGGGTGTGGAACTAACCCCCACCCAAAGGCTGAAACTTGACACCCGAAACCTTTGATTTAGGGCCTCCTCGCGCAGCAAACTGGTGGAAAACGGGGAAATTCCCCGGAAAATCGATAGAAATCGTCAAAAAATTGCTTTTTTTTGAAAATTTCCGATTCGATCCTTGACAGATGGGGTAATTGAACTTACAAATTTCTAAAAATTGCATTATATCACCTTCAAAACTTCCGACACACTGACGTAAAGAATTTTGACACTTTCTGTCCCCCCGACAGAATCAGGTAGTAGTAGTAGTAATAAAAGCCGCCAACTTCGGTTGGCGGTTTTTTCTTTGTCGTTTAACATGCGTGAGGCTGTCCCGGTCTCGTCTTTTTCGCAGTAATTGGGGTTTGAGGGCATTCGATGAATATTCTCGTATCGGGTGCGAGTGGTTTCATTGGAGGCGAGGTGGTGAGACACCTTGAGACTCGGGGAGAACGAGTATACCGGCTGACCCGCTCGCCGGCCCGTCCGAAGGATCTTTTCTGGAATGTCGAAAAGGGAGTTCTGGACCTCTCAGGAGTCGGTCAGATCGATGCGGTGGTGCACTTGGCTGGAGAGAATATTGGATCGGGACCTTGGACTCGAAAGCGGAGAAGGCGAATCCTCGAGAGCCGGGAGGGAGGAACCCGATTACTCTGTGATCGCCTTTCAGTGATGAAGCGCCCACCTGAGGTTCTCGTTTGTGCTTCGGGAATCAGCTACTACTCGGGGAACGATGGAGTAGTCCATCAGGAGACCGATCCTCCAGGGGAGAGTTTTCTCTCTGACGTGTGCGTGAAGTGGGAGGCGGCGACGAGCTTGGCCCGGGAGGCGAAGATACGGGTTGTGAATCTGCGTTTGGGCATTGTCCTAGGTCGGGCGGGGGGAGCCCTGCGAAAGATGCTGCCCGCATTCAGGACGGGTCTCGGGGGTCCGATCGGTGATGGAAGGCAGTCGGTTTGCTGGATTGCTCTCGACGATGTCATCGGTGTGATCGATCGCTGCCTCTCCGACAAGAGTGTGGAGGGGCCGGTAAATACGGTCGCACCCGAGCCGGTTACGAACCGTGTATTCAGTATGACACTGGCAAAGGCTCTCAATCGCCCTTGTTTTGTTACCGTGCCGTCTTCCCTGATCAGGTTCCTGTTTGGCGAAATGGGACGGGAAACGCTACTCTCCGATGTCTCCGCGATTCCCAACGTGCTCTTTCAGAAAGGTTATCAGTTTCAGTATCCGAATCTTTCCGATGCGTTATCGGGAATACTCGGGAAGGGGAGGAGAGGGAGAAGTGAACAGTGAAAAGTAGAGAGCGGGTTCCGAGTTCGGGGTTCAGAGTTCAGCGAGGCGACGAAGCTTACGACAAGGCTCACGACAAAGAGATGAAGACAAAGAGTCTAGACAAAGTGGCACTGAAACCTGAAACCAGAGTGACGCACCTTTCCACGCAGCTAAATCCCCTCTCTAATCTCGAGTGAGAGCCGTCCTACAGCGAGTGCTCGAGGCATCCGTAAGTGTCGAAGGGGAGGTCAGCGGGCGCATCGGGCGAGGAATTCTCGCGTTTATCGGCATTCATGAATCGGATGCGATGGAGGATGTGGAATGGCTCAGCGCAAAAATACCGGTGGTTCGGATTTTTCCCGATGACGCGGGATTGATGAATCGCTCGGTCTCCGACTGTGACGGTGAGATTCTCGTGGTCAGCCAGTTTACTCTCTTTGGGAATCTGCGAAAGGGAACACGACCCTCCTTCAATCGAGCAGCTCGTCCGGAAGTCGCGATCCCTCTCTATGAGTCATTCCTTGAGAAGCTGGCAGAGAACATGCGAAAATCGATAAGGTCAGGGAAATTCGGAGCCATGATGAGAATCGACGCCGTCAACGATGGGCCGGTCAC
Organism: Candidatus Moanibacter sp.; assembly: GCA_965226025.1. GTDB lineage: Bacteria > Verrucomicrobiota > Verrucomicrobiia > Opitutales > UBA2987 > Moanibacter. The sequence continues at coordinate 641,061 of CBDDCD010000003.1, forward strand.
GCTTCTTCTCGATACGCAGGATAAGAGATATTAGCGTGAATCGCAATCGTAGTCTCAAAATGGGTCATGTCCTGCCGGCTTCTTTTTTCAGTCGGCCCACTCTGACGGTGGCAGAGGAGTTGATTGGGCAGAATCTCTGCCGCTACCGTTGCGGCCGGACCATCCGTCTTCCCATCACCGAAGTGGAAGCCTACGACGGATTCGATGACGAAGCATCACACGCCCATAGGGGCCCGACGAAGCGGAATTCCGTGATGTTCGGACCTGCCGGTTATTGGTACGTCTACCTCTGTTATGGAGTGCATTGGTTGCTCAATGTGGTGACAGGTCCGAAGCAGTATCCGGCCGCAATTCTGATCAGGGGAGCGGGTCCATGCCGAGGCCCCGGACGTGTTACCAAAGCGCTCGCGATTGATGGGACCAACTCCCGAAAAAGAGCCGCACGGTCCAACCGGCTTTGGATCGAAAGAAGCGGCTCATCAATCCCGAGTCGGGAAATCGAGAGAACTCCTCGCATCGGCGTCCAGTATGCCGCTTCCCCTTGGAGGGAGGCGCCCTATCGATTTTTTTGGTCTGGGACGGAACAATAGTTGGCAGGATTCGGAAGGATTCAGGTTTCTGACGATTGAGATTCACGACGGGGGAGGGAAACTTGCCCAATCTCCCATCGAGGATCTCACTCGAAACTCTTGCTTCGGGCGGGATAGATCTCTTTAGGTAGGGAGACATGAGTATCGAAAAGACAGATGTCGAAGCAATCGGCTGGAATGCGGTCGGGAAAGAGGGAGTGGTTGCTGCCGGCGCTGCCGAAGCAGTGGCGGCGGGAATAGAGATCCTGGAAAGGGATGGAAACGCGGCGGATGCGGCAGCGGCCGTTATCCTGGCCCTCAATGTGACGGATCACGGCGCTTGCTCGATTGGCGGAGAGGTGCCGGTCCTTATCTTTGATGCCGACAAGAAGGAGGTGAAATCACTTTCAGGCCAGGGAGGAGCGCCCTTATCCCAAGACGCCATCGACTGGTACATGAAGAATGGGATTCCTTTTGGAGATATCAAGATGGCCCCGGTCCCTTCGGTTGTCGATCTCTGTGTCACAACCCTGCAACGCTACGGAACCAAGACGTTTGAGGAGATCGTTACTCCGACGTTGGCCCTGCTCGACTCCGGTAGCGAGGCCTGGCATCCAGATCTCGCGGTTACGCTTCGCCGAATGGTCGAAGAAGAGAACCTGGCAGGGGGATCCAGGGAAGACCGTCTTCAGGCGGCCACGGATCGCTTTTACGGACGGAATCCGGAACGCAACGATATCGCCGAAGATCTTGAGGCGTTCTACATAGAGCAGGGGGGCTTTCTTCGCCGTGAGGACCTTGCGGCCCACCAGACACTGATCGAGGATCCTGTTTCGGTAAGCTATCGAGGCTACTCGGTTTACAAGTGTGGAACATGGACGCAGGGACCCTACCTGTGCCAGGCGCTGCGTCTGCTGGAGGGATTCGACTTGAAAAAGATGGGACATCTCTCGGCTGATTATGTCCATGTGGTGATTGAATCCATCAAGCTGGCGATGGCCGACCGCGACGAGTACTACGGCGATCCAAATTTCGTTGATGTTCCTTTGAAGGAGCTGTTCTCGAACGCTTATTCCGAGATCCGTCGGACTCTGATCGATATGAGGAAGGCTTCCCACGAGGTTCGGCCAGGGGATCCCCTTCGATTGAAGCCCCTCAAAGGGGCCGGGCTATTTCGGCCGGGTGAGGGCGGCACCACAACTTGCGTGGTTGCCGACCGTTGGGGAAATGTCGTGGCGGCGACTCCGAGCGCCAACGTCTATGGCGAAGGAGGGACCGGCCGGGCCGGGATCAGCTACGGCAACCGCCTGCGAAGCCTCAATACTACCCCTGGGCATCCCAACTGCATCGCGCCGGGTAAGCGCCCGCGAATCACCCTCACTCCCACCTTGGTCCTAAAGGATGGTTCCCCAGTACTCGCAATCAGTGTTGCAGGGGGTGATCTACAGGATCAGGCGACCTTAGAGCTGCTCCTCGATTTCATTGAATTTGGCATGGAGCCGGCGGCGGCTGTGAGGTCGCCTCGCTTCGCCACGGACCACCATGAGGATTCCTTCGACCCAAATCCGGATCGAGGCCGGACTTTTATCAGGGCTGGATCGTTGGCCATCAGCGAGGTTGTAGAGAAAGAGGTTCGGGAAGAGTTGACCCTTCGCGGCCACGAGGTGGAGGCGAGAGCCGGACCAATCGCTACGCCCGTCATGCTCCATGCCGATTCCGCAAGCGGGATCTGCTGCGTAGCGGGCGATCCGGAGGCGGGCCGTCATGCCGCCGCGGTAGGTGGATGACGGCCTTTGGATCCTGAGGCAATCGTCCTCGTTCTCGCGCTCGAAGTTTCGGGCTTCAGGACCAACCTCTCCTCCACGAGGGTTTGGGTAGAGATTCGAGTGCATTGGACGATTGGGTGGACGACGGGAGGAGATATTGCAAGGGTTGTCGCCGTCGTGCACTGCAATCGAATTCGTCAAATTTCGGAAGACTGAGGAGAGAATTTATCCCCTCCCGAAAACTGAAATCGATTTGTATTTGCACCGCGACACGCATACTTCAGAATCTTCGGGATGATAGATAGATTGAATTCGAAGTACAGAGACCCCGTCTGTTCTATTTATCGATTCTCGGAATCGGAACCTTATCGGCCCTTTCATCCGGTATTGATTGTGACGCAGCACACCACGAAAGCAGTAAGAGCGGCAATGTTCTCGCTGTAATTGGCGGTTCGACGATCGACCGGCGGCATGTTGGGAAGTATTTTGCTGATGGCCTCGCGAAGACAGAAGATTCATTTACGGTCGAAACGAAGGCGGGAACGAGCCCTACCATATACAAGATGCGGTTTCAGGGCGTACCGTACTTCTATGTCAGGTATCACGGTTTTCCGAATATCGAAGCGCGGGATACGCGTGGATCGAATTTTGTCAGTATGTTCGCCGCTTTCCATAAGTTGGGGGTGACCCACATAATCGGTGGGGCGACTAGTGGCGGTATCCAGTCGACCTATCGGAATGGTGATTTGGTTATCGCAGACGACATATTGAATTTCAATTTCGAGCGACCCGCCAGTGTGCTCGTTGCAGCGGGCATTGATCGGCCCGGGATTCGCTCGCGCTATAATCCTCCGTTCTGTCCCGATATTCGGGAGATTTTGTACAAATTGGCAGCGCAGTCCTACGAGGGGAGAGTACACTACTCGGGTACCGTCGTGCAGGATGACCCGAGTCGATACGAGACTCCGGTCGAGATTCGTTACTATAGGGATATCGGAGGTGACTTCGTCACCCACAATATTGGAACCGAGGCAATCTACGCGTGCCAACTCGGAATGCACTTTGGCGTTCTCAATTCGGTCTCAAATCCGGCTGAGGGTGTGCGGCCCTTTTCTGTCGACGAAGAGCTGGGAGTTGGAAAGAAAATCGCCGAAGGAGCGATTCCGGTTGTACTCGAGGCGATGGCTCGTCTGGAGAGTCATGTTCCGGAGTGTGGGAATACCTGTACGGGTGAGAGGTACTAGGCCGGGCAATTCAACGTCCAACAACCAACGCCCAATGGGGATTCTTGGTGGAATAGAGACTAGATGCGATAACACGATGAGCAAAAAGAAATACGATTTGGAAGATCGACTACTGGAGTACTCGGCTATGATCGTCCGACCGACCGAAGAAATGGACGCCTCGAAGGCTGGAAATTATGTAGGAGGACAGCTTCTACGATCAGGAATCTCGCCGTTGTTCAATCATGGTGAGGCTGAAGCGGCAGAATCACCAAAGGACTTTATTCACAAATTGGGAGTCTGTTTGAAGGAACTCCGTGAGTCAAAACGAGCGCTTCGTCTCACTTAGAGAGTTCCCCTGATACAGGATAAGTCCATGGTCGATCAGGTACTTGCAGAGACGGAGGAGCTAGTCCGAATATTTCACACGAGTATTCAAACCGCAAAAGGGAAGTCCGATGGTTAGCCCAAACTGCGTACTGAAGGGCGGAAAGCACTGAACTTAGAGACGTTATTATTCGTAAGTCGTTGATGAGCAATGAAGGTTTGTCCTGTATTGATCGTGTAGGGACTATAAGTTTCAGTAGTTCTTGGCTCTCCCTATCTGCCCGCCCAGACTGGCGGGATATGTTTTTCCGTCTGAAGCATTCCAAGAGCGGCCAGGTCCTCCAACTGCTTGAATCTTACCGCAACAGCGAAGGTAAACCGCGACAGCGAGTGGTGGTCTCCCTGGGCGATGGGGCCATCAGTCGACCGGACTTTGGACCCATTGCCAAGGCGGTGCAAAAGCAGCTCTACGGGATCGAGGAACTTCTGGCCCCTGAGTATACGCGTCGACAGCAGAACTGGATTGAACTGATCCTGCGGCGGATTGATGGGGAGGGGCGGTGGCGAGGACTGCGCCAAAAGGCCGAGGCTTTTGCAGAGCAGCAGAACGCAATTGATGGGGTCTTGGCCGATAAAGTGGAGCATAGCGCCGCGGGAGTTTTATTGGGACCGATTCTGCTGGGGCTTAAGGGGTGGGAAAAGCTGAGGATGGATGAAGCCTTGCAGGAGGTGGGCTTGAACCGGGCGCAAAGGGATGCGGCTAAGGTATCGGTGATCAACCGGCTGGTGGATCCAGTGCCTGAGAACGCCTTGCCCCAGTGGGCCAGGCAGAGTGCCCTGGGAGATCTTCTGGGAGTGGCGGCGGTGAAGTCGGATCGGCATCGCTACTACCGGGTGAGCGATCGGTTGGTGGAGAACCGCGAAAGGATCGAAGAGCATATGCGCGAGCGCCAGGGGGAACTGTTCAGTTTGGATCGGACGGTACTACTGTATGATCTTACCAATACGCACTTCGAAGGGGTGGGTGCGAGCAACGGCAAAGCGAAACGGGGAAAGAACAAACAGAAACGCCACGATTGTGTTCAGATTGTGGTGGGGATGGTGTTCGATACCGAAGGCTTTGAGTTGGGACATCGGATATTTGCGGGCAACCGCCATGACGCGACGACCCTGTTGGAGATGATCGCTGAATTGGAGAAAGCGGTGGGGGCCCAGGGCGAGCGTGAGAAGACCCTCATCATCATGGATGGAGGGATCGCGAGCCGGGAGAATGTGCAACTGTTGCGCGAGGAGGGATTCGGCTACCTGGTCAACCAGAGCCGCCGGGGGCGTAAGGCTTATCTTGCAGAGTTCCAGGAGGCTTCCGGTTTCGAAAAGGTAGAGGGGAGGGATTGGGACCGGGAAGTGAAGGTGAAGTGGATAAAAGAGCAGGTGGGAGAAGAAAATGAGAGTGAAGGGGACCAGGAGACAACGCAGGAGGAGTCGAGGCAAGCAGGCGAGGAGTATGTGCTGTTGTGTCAGAGCGTGCGCAGGCGGGCCAAGGAAGAGGCGATTTATTCAGGGGCCGAAGAGCGCTTTATGAAGGCGCTCGAGGGGCTTCAGAAAAGGGTCGATCAAGGCCATTTAAAGGAGCCCGCAAAAATCCATACCGCGATCGGGCGCTTACAGGGGCAACATTCCCGAGTGCAGCGCTTCTATTCTATTGAACTGGTCGAAGCCGCCAAGGGCTCTAAAGAGAAAAAGTGCGGCCTTTGCTGGACTCGAAGGGACCAGGCCTGTGATGAGAATGCTCAACTGTTGGGCTGCTCTGTGCTGCGCACCAATCGGCACAACTTCAGCGGGGCCCAGCTGTGGCGCCTCTACATGACTTTGACCCGGGCCGAAGACGGCTTCAAAGCGCTCAAGAGCGACTTGGGCCTCAGACCCAACCACCACCAGATTGAACCGCGCGTTGAGGGCCACGTCTTTATCACCATTTTGGCCTACCAGCTTTTGCGCTTTATCGAATACACCTTGGAGCGGCACGGGGACACCCGCTGCTGGCAGACCATCAAGCGGGTCCTCCAAACCCATACCTATGCCACTGTCATATTGCCCACTCGACAGGGAGAAGTCTATCGTCTGCGCAAAGCGGGCATTCCCGAACAGAGCCACAAGCAGATTTACAATCTCTTCCAGATCCAATGGAAGAAATTGCCCGTTAAGAAGAGTATGAGCAAAATAAAAATCGAACCGATTTTGTAGTGCCTTTCAAAAACGCGTGTTGATTATCAAGGACTTAACTTATAAAGTGCGAAACTAGGGTTAGGGAGAGCAATTGAGGCCCCGTTCACCGACAGGTTGCACTTGGACGTTGGGTGTTGGATGTTGACCCTTATAGAATCGCCCCAAGTGCGTCCATCAACCGGTCCACGCTTTCCCTTCGGGAGTTGGGACCCATCAGCCCAATTCTCCAAATTTTCCCGGCGAACTGACCGAATCCGGCCCCGATCTCGATACCGTATTCGTCGAGCAGACGAGAGCGCACCGCTTGATCGTCGGCTTCTTCGGGAATCGCGAAGGTGGTCAGCGCATTTAACCGGGCCTCCTCTTTGACAATAGGCATTAGGCCGATTCCGGCTGCCTTTTCAATGAGGTAGTGGGCATTTTCTCGATGTCTTTGCCAACGGGACTGCAGTCCCTCCTCCAAAACCTCCCTCAGACCTTCGTGGATCCCATAAATCATACTGATTGGAGCGGTGTGGTGATAGGCCCGTTTTTGTGCTCCGCTGATGTACGGCAGAATTTCCTTCAAATTGAAGTAGAAGCTTGGAATCGTGGTCCGTCGATCTCGCAGCCGTTCAATTGCCTTTGGGGAGGCAGTCACCGGGGAAAGTCCTGGGGGACAAGCGAGACCCTTCTGGCTACAAGAAAAGGCGATGTCGACTCCCCATCCATCGATTTCCAATTCACAGGTCGCCAGCGAGGTGACACAGTCGAGACAGAAAATTGCTCCGTTTGCATGCGCCGTATCCGAGAATCCGGTAATGTCCTGACAGACTCCCGTCGATGTCTCGGCATGGACGACTGCAACGAATTTCGGCTTCATTTTCTCGATAATTGAGAGGAACTTATCCTTGTTGATGGAAGTGCCCCACTCATAGTTGTAGCGTATGGTCTCCGCGCCGATCCGCTCTGCAAAATCGGCCATTCGGCCGCCGAAGAAACCGCCCACAGCTACAACCGCTCTGTCCCCGCGCTCGAGAAAGTTATCGAGAAGGAGCTCCATTCCCGAGGTACCGGTTCCAGACACGGGAAAAGTGACTTCATTTTCGGTTTTAAAGACGCTCCGCAGTTGGGTCTTACAAGAATCGAAAATCCTAATAAACTCCGGATCCAAGTGCCCCAACATTGGTTTCGTCAATGCCTGTAGCACATTGGGCGAAGGATTGCTCGGCCCGGGTCCCAGGAGGAGCCGTTCCTCGATAGCAGTCACGGCTGTGGTCGTCATTGATGTTGGTTAGGAGTCTGTCGGACCTTTAGCGTTGGATTGTTTTGCAAGTGACAGAGTTCGTCCGACAGACTTCACGGTATTCGAAAAATTGGAAGCGGAAGGATGGTAACGAATTTGTAACGGGTCAAAATAAAACTTAGGAATCTGTCGGACATTGCAATAGGCAACAGATCTGAATATCAGGTAGGAAATTGAGGGTTATAAATTGCAATTGAGTTCGTACCAACAGATTCCTTATATGTGCACAAAACCCTTGGCATGGAGAGGCAAGATGGATCCTATAGTGGGATGGGACTGAACACTTCCAAACATAGAATCAGAGTTCTCTTTGCTATCGTAATCGCGACTCTGGTCGGCGCAGTGGTATATGGGCTCAACATCGATCCCGCTGAATCGGTTTCACAGGAAGCAGAGGTGGCGGCGCAATCGGACGGCTCCAAATATGTGCGAACGGAGCTTTACTATGGAGCCGGAATGCGGGAGGAGAGGGGCGATTATAAGACGGTGTGGAACCAATACCTCGATGAGATCGTCACACCACGGTTTCCGGAAGGGTTGACCCTGATCGAGGCAACCGGACAGTGGCGCGTCAAGCCGGGCCAAAAACCAAGGCGGAGCGGGACCATGATTCTGGTCCTGATTCATGAGGCGACCGAAGACAAGCTCCGGAAGCTCGATGAGATCCGCTCAATTTGGAAGGAGAGGTCCGGTCACCGATCCGTCCTAAAAGTAACCGTTCCGGCGGACATCGCCTACTAGGAGTCTGTTGGACTTTGATGCTCGATTGCTTCGCAAGTGACTAGGTTCGTCCGACAGACTACTAGCAAAAGGAATCTGTCGGTATGAAGTTGGTCGCGATTTACGAACATCAACCCACGCTCCGAAGTTCGAGTCTATCGCGAAGTGCAAAGCCCGACAGATTCCTAGGCAATCCATGTCAGCGGAGGCGGTGAAGAGAATCGAGAATCTCCCTCTTTACGAGGCGACATCGAGCGATGGGAGTTCAAGGGAGCGCTGCAGCGCCGAGGATGTCGCGTTTGCGGAAGATCCGGTGAATTATCATCTGCGGGCCAACCGGAAGTTTGGTCCTATTTATCGAGTAAGATTTCGCAATGATATCTGGGTGGCCATCGGTGGGCTGGAAGCGAACGATTTCGCCTGGAGGAATCCAAAACTTTGGAGCTACCGTGAGGCAATGGCAGGATTCGGGGAGGAATTAGGCTTCGAGCACGTCACTACCATGGATAGGGCTCCCCACCTCGAAAAACGTCTGAACCTGAAAGCAGGTTTCGGGTTTAACCCGGTGATGCGACACCTTCCTGCGGTGAGTCGGGTCGTGTCCGATAGTCTCTCCAACAACGCGAACCATGAAGTTGACCTTTACGACTTTTGCACCCAGACCATCGTCCGGGCATCAGGCCGAACCATGGTCGAGGCAGATCTATCCGAGGAGATGATCTGCCGGATGGCAAATTTTGAGGAGAGGTTCATGTACGGCCTAAACCTTGGCGAGGATCGGAAACGGTTTTTCTCTCATCCCGACTATCTCGAGGTGAAAGGGCTTGTCTTCGAGTTTCTTCGTCAACTGGTCCGAGAGCGCGAGCAAGATGATACGGCAGATGACAACCTGGCTGCCGTGATCCGTAAGAGATCGGAGGAGAATCGTGAATACAGAGTTGAGGAAAAGACCTATGACGCCTATCTCCTCCTCATCGCGGGGGCTGAGAATTCGACCAAGCTGATCAATTGGATTCTGCAATACCTTGCCCAGAATCCAGATTGGACGCAGGAGCTGCGCGAGGAACTCAGTGAGTGGAACGAGGATTCTTTTCGCAACGGAATGACGAGTTTTCCTAAGCTGAAAGCGACCATTATGGAGGGGGAAAGGCTACAGCCGGGAGCACTCTTTCTGAACCGTGTAGCGGCGACAAATTTCGAGTTGTTCGGATATCGCGTTCCATCCGGCACCTTGGTATTTCACAATCAGACACTGTGCCATTTTTTGGAAGAGATCTATGAAGACCCCTTCCAGTTTAAGCCCAGAAGGTGGATCGAAAGCAGCTATCCGAAAAAAGCCCACGGCACTTTCGGGGGAGGTAGCCATGTCTGTTTGGGGATGAATGTGACGCGACTTCACGCGCCTGTCTTTGTAGCGAATATTGTCAGGAATTTTGATCTCAAGCTAAACTTTAAACCGGACTTTCGCCATGTGGTGGATCTCGGCGGGGCCTTCCATCGGGTGCCGTTACCGGCAGTTTTTGTTTCAAGGAAATAAGAACCCCTTTTGGTCCCAGCGGCGACAGAGCACCGCCCTCCAGTAAATCTCGAGATACCTTCAGGTGGAGGGCAGTGCTCTGTCGCCGCCGCTCGGCTGAGACCTTAAAATGATCAACGCCAACAGCGTCACTTTCAGCATCGGTCACAAGACCATCCTCAAGGATGTGTCCATAACCATCAGGCCCGGGCTGATGACGGCGGTCCTCGGTCCTAACGGAGCTGGGAAAACGACCTTACTGAGGATTCTTGCCGGTGAATTGAAAGAGGATGGGGGAGAGATTCACTTCGAGGACCGCCTGCTGGGAGACTGGACTCCTAAGGCATTGGCGCTCAGGCGAGCCGTTCTGCCACAAGCTTCGAACCTGTGGTTTCCTTTCATTGTGAGGGATGTCGTCTTGATGGGTCGGATGCCCCATGAAGACGGAATCGAGCGGGAGCGGGAGGAGGATATCGCGATTGTCCGGGAGGCTTTGGATCTTGTCGATCTGGGAGAATTCGAGACCCGAAACTACGTCACTCTTTCCGGTGGAGAGAGGCAGCGGGTCCACCTGGCAAGGGTACTCTCGCAGGTGTGGGGGGTGAGTAGCGGTGAGAGCAAGTACCTATTCCTCGATGAACCGACCTCCAATCTCGATCTCCTACATCAGCATTCCATCTTGCGGATTGCGAGGCGATGGGCGGAGCGAGGGGCGGGTGTTTTGGTTGTTCTCCACGATCTTAACTTGGCTATGAACTACGTTGATGAAGTGATCCTGTTGAACGAGGGAGAGAGGGTAGCCTGCGGCCGGGCCGATGAAATCTTAGTCGCGGAAACGTTGGAACCCGTTTTCAGAGTCCGAATCAAGGTCATTTCCGTCGAGGGCCGCGAGAAACGATTGATCGTCATCGATCCGAAGGATACCGGTCCGATAGAATCGTAGGGTAGCCGAGAAGCCTGAAACCTCCCCAGGACGAGCCTGGGGGATCATATTGAAGTTTCATGCTGGGGATCGCGGGCCGCTTGGATCTTCTTGGTCAAACCGGTGAGCACGTTTCCTGGACCTACCTCCCTTATTTGGGGATCTGGCTGGTCGAGGAGGTACTCGAGCGTCTCCACCCAGCGCACCGAATGATTGATCTGATTCACGAGGTTCGTCTTGACGGCGTCATCTTGGAAAGGTCGTGCGGTGTAGTTCGAGATGGTCCCTATTTGCAGCGGGCGGAAATCTATGTCCTCGAGGTAGGTTGAGTAGCCACGAGCGGCCTCATTCATATAGCGAGAATGAAATGGCCCGCCGACTTTGAGGGGTATGAACCGGGCATGGGAGCGAAAAATCGCCTCCCGGGCGAGTTTGAGATCGTTCAAGGGACCGGAAAGGACGATTTGTTTCGGGGCGTTAAAGCTGGCAATATCGAGTGTGTCGATCCCTGCTTCCTGCAGGGAGCGGGTAGCAATTTCGGGGGTAACTCCGATTACGGCGGCCATGCCGCCGGTGGAGATTTGACTCATCAATAGGCTCCTTTGAAGGACGATTTTCAACCCTTCTTCGAATTCAAAGGCGCCGGCCGCATGGAGTGCGTTGTATTCGCCTAGACTGTGGCCGGCGACGAATCCGGGAGGTCTCCCGGTTTGGCGGACTAGATCAAGATAGGAGAGCGCGTTGACTACGTAGAGGGCCGGCTGCGTATATTCGGTCAAGTGAAGTTGATTGTCCGGATCGTCAAGGCAGAGTCTACTGATGGAATAGCCTAGAATTCGGTCCGCTCTGACCACTTCATCGGGAAATCGATCAAACAAGTCCCCTCCCATGCCGAGCTTCTGGGAACCTTGGCCGGGGAAAACACAGATTTCGGTCACCGGGTAAAGCGATTGATGGAGAGGAAGGGAATTGCAAGTTCAATGTATTTGATATATCAGTTGTCTCTACATAGAGCCCGTCCCAGTGGTGGAAACAATTGATTTTTAATGAGTTATGGGCAAAAAAAGGCCGGATAGAGCTGCAAAAAGCTCGATCCGGCGAAAAGGGGCGCTTATGCTTGCGTTAGTCAAATACAAAGCACGCCCTTCTCATGAAAAATATTGCCGTACAAAGCTTCCTGCGTCCAGCCCTAACTCCAGTCATTCGATGCAAAGACTACACCGTGTTTCTGGAAACAATGGAGCGGATTGACCGGGTTTTGATCGACTCCTCGCTGGAAAGGGAGGCGATCGTAAAAGCCTTGGAAGGATGGGATGAAGCGGGAGGGAAGGATCGGGAGCGACGCGCTCTAAGAGCGATAAAAGCGCTGCGGGTGGAGGTGGTGCGTCATTTACTCGGAGGGATATCCTTTCGTTGTCTGTCGCAGGAGTTGGGACGCAGTGAGCTTCTGGCTAATTTTTGCCGGGTGCGTGAGGTAGACGGGATCCGGAAAATATCGAAGAGCAGTCTGGAACGGGATTCGAAATTCTTCGACGAAGCGTATCTGAGACAGCTGCATGCAAGGATGACCGAGGTGGTGGGCAATGCTGAACATTGTGGTGAGGCAGGATTAGAGAAGCCGATCGATACGAGGGAATGCCTGATCGACGCCACTTGCCTGGAAGCGAACATCCACTGGCCCGTGGACTGGGTCTTGCTCAAGGATGTGGGAGCAACGCTGCTCAAGGCGATCAGTCTGATCCGGCAGGCGGGAATGAAACAGCGCATGCCCCAGGGAGCAAAGGGATTGGCTCGGGAGATGAACAAACGGTGCCTGGAGATGACGCATGCGCGTCGGCGCCGGGAGGCGGGCAAAGCGCGTAAAGGGATCCTGCGGCGGATGAAGCTATTGCTCAAGAAGATTGAGGGCCATGCCCTTCGCCACCGTGACTTATTGGAAGCTATGTGGATGCAAAGCGATTACACCGAGAAGAAGGCGAGCCGAATCATCGAGCGAATGGATGGTATGTTAGAGCAGATACCGCAGGTCATGAAACAGGCGCACGAACGGATCATAGGGGGGCGGCAGGTGAAGAATGAGGAGAAGATCCTGAGCGCCTACGAACCTGAGATTGACGTCATCGTGCGAGGCAAGGCAGATCGGGAGGTGGAGTTTGGCAACACCCTTTATTTATGCGAGAGCGCAGAGGGATATCTGTTGGACTGGAAACTGTATGGGGGGCAGGCCCCGAGCGAATTGAAGCAGCTTTGGGAAAGTCTGGAGAGGCAAAAGGGCTTCGCTTTAGAGGAGAAGATCGAAGCGATCAGTGGGGATCGGGGCTATGCCTCGAAGGCGGCCAGCAAGCGGCTCCAGGCAGAGGGGATTTTTGACGCCCTTACGCCCCGCAATCCACAAGAGCTCAAGGAGCGGATGGAGGAGCCGCGCTTTGTCCGGTTGCAGCGACGACGAGGGAGCACCGAAGGCCGGATCGGAGTGCTCAAGAACCGATGGCACGGGGGCAAGATACGCAGCAAAGGCTTTGACAACCGTAACCTTAGCGTGGCCTGGTCGGTTCTGTCCCACAATCTATGGAAAATCGCGCAGAGACTTGCGCAAGAACATGAGAAAGAGGCAACGCAGGCGGCATAGGGATCCAAGAATCGAGTCAGAGGCGCTTCCTTGGGAGAACTATCGACTCAAAGCGAGAGGAAGGGTGCTGGAAAGGTGCATAACGGATAAAAGGTAAGCTACCGAGGACGGAAGGCATGTCGTGGTCTACATAACGTGACGAAGATTGATATCGGTATCAGGCTTCCACCCAAATCCTCTCGGATTTGGGACAGCCTCTACATAACTTACTGTTGGTAGTCTGGCGGACGAACTTTGTCTCCTGCGGAGCAATCGAAAGCCAAAGGCCCACAGACCCATAAATCGACAAATCTGGAATTTTCGATTCCGAGTAACGAATGACATGAAAGCCGGTTACATCCTTGTCGCTACGCCCATCCTCATCCTGGCCTTCGTCCGTATAGTTGCGGCGGAGAAATCGGAAGGGCCGACCGGATTGGAGATCATCGAATCTTTCATAGCGAAGCAGTCTGTTGAGGCGGAGATGGCGCTTCTGCACATGAAGTCATACGTTCCCGGGAGTTTCAACAATGTCGTTAAGATTCACCGGCTTCTGGCCCTTTCCGTGAAGGGAGATGGAGGCGCCAATAATCATCTGATTCGCATCATTGATCCAGAGGAGGTGGCAGGTGTTACCATGCTGGTTAGGGAGAGCGAGGGGGGAAAGGTCAACCAATTCATCTATCTACCTGATCTTGGCCGGACGGTTGAGATTCGGAACCGCGATAAAATGAACTCCTTCCTGGGGAGCGACTTCACCTACGAGGATTTGTTGCGAGAGATTCCCATGAACTTCACCTATGAACGGGTGGGGAATTCCTTTATCCACGGGCTGGAATGTTTCGTGGTCCGGGCTCGCCCTGTCTCCGAGGAAGTTGGGAGCATCTATTCGCATCGTGACCTTTTTATCGAAATTGAGACCCACTTGATCCGCCAGATTGAATTCTACACCGAAAGCGGCGGTCTGACGAAATCACTGGAATCGCTGGACTACGAATCGCCTTTCGTTAATGGCGAGACGCGGCGTCCCCGCAATGCCGTCATGTACAACATCGAAAAAAACACGGTGACAGTTTTCGCGGTTGAACAGAGCCGCCTTAATCCGCGCCTGGATCACAGTCTCTTTTTTCCCGATCGAATCAAGGATTGGACGGACCAGGAAGTGGCGGAGCTCATTTCGGGCGAGGGATTGTCCCTCGAGTAGGAATAGCCGGCCTCCTGCGGCCGATCTGGGTTGCTTGCTCGAATGCGTCCATCAAGCAGAGATCGCGCCCGGGCCCGCCGTTGGCCTTTTCTCCTCCAGCCGGCGACTCTTCTGAACGGGGTGGCATCCCCGAATTTCTCTGCGAAATTGACACAGCGGTCAATTCTCGAAAGCTTCTTGTCCTTTCAAGCTACGATTAGATCGCGAGAATGAGCTCTTTTACTTCACGGGAATTCAGAGACGCCATGGGAAAATATGCGACGGGTGTAACGCTGGTAACCGCCGCGATTGGAGATGAAGGGAAGATTGGAATAACCATCAATTCGTTTAGTTCCGTCTCCTTGGAACCCCCATTGATCCTCTACTCACTGGCCAAGTCCTACTACCGTTTCGAGGTCCTGGCGTCCGCAGAGAATTTCGCGATTAACGTATTACGGGCGGATCAGAGAGAGATCGCGCAGAAATTCGCGCATACCAAGGGTGATCAATGGGCGAGGGTCGACTACCGGGTTAGCGCTCAAAGGAATATTATCCTCGAACCCAGCCTCGCTGCAATCGAGTGCGTCCCCTATGACAAATTCGATGGGGGCGACCATGTCGTTATCCTCGGACGAGTGGTCGAAGTATCGACGAATAGCGATGATGATCCCCTCTTGTTTTTCGGGGGGAGCTATTGTGAAGTCCGATCGGCGAAGGAGTGAGGGTGGATGGTCCGATCAGGATCGATCTCCGATCCGAGAATTGGTTCTAGATTAGGCTTACGATTGCGAACTCCGATTCGAGGTCAATCGACTAAGTCGGTTACCCTTAGTCTGGACACTTAGTCATTTTACCTGGCTGGGAGGGACTGATCCTTGGATCAGCTCCGGACCGCTCCGACCCGCCGGATTATGTTTACACGTGAGACCCCATCGAGCGAATCGACCCTAAAATCGGTCATCCCGAAATCCAGTTCTCGCGTCACCGAATTCGGGACCACCGCACAGAATATTTCTGCACTCTTTGCGGCCAAGGCGCCATTGGGTGAATCCCCGAAAACGATCCCTTCGACGTTAGATCACGATTAAGACTCACGACTTTAGATCTAGCGCATTCACCCCTCTCCCATCGTGACTCTTAATCGTGATCTCCTGTCGAAAACTCGGTAGCCGACATCAGTGCACGAGGGTAGAGGAATCAACTGGAATCCTCTTGTCCTCCTTGCCGAATAAAAAAGAGCGGCCCGGTCTGCCGGGACCGGGCCGCGAATACGGAATAACGGGAAGGCTCTCAATGAATCGCGAAGGGTGTAGCTAGAGGCTGTCCCAAATCCGAGAGGATTTGGGTGGAAGCCTGATACCGATATCAATCTTCGTCACGTTATGTAGACCACGACATGCCTTCCGTCCTCGGTAGCTTACCTTTTATCCGTTATGCACCTTTCCAGCACCCTTCCTCTCGCTTTGAGTCGATAGTTCTCCCAAGGAAGCGCCTCTGACTCGATTCTTGGATCCCTATGCCGCCTGCGTTGCCTCTTTCTCATGTTCTTGCGCAAGTCTCTGCGCGATTTTCCATAGATTGTGGGACAGAACCGACCAGGCCACGCTAAGGTTACGGTTGTCAAAGCCTTTGCTGCGTATCTTGCCCCCGTGCCATCGGTTCTTGAGCACTCCGATCCGGCCTTCGGTGCTCCCTCGTCGTCGCTGCAACCGGACAAAGCGCGGCTCCTCCATCCGCTCCTTGAGCTCTTGTGGATTGCGGGGCGTAAGGGCGTCAAAAATCCCCTCTGCCTGGAGCCGCTTGCTGGCCGCCTTCGAGGCATAGCCCCGATCCCCACTGATCGCTTCGATCTTCTCCTCTAAAGCGAAGCCCTTTTGCCTCTCCAGACTTTCCCAAAGCTGCTTCAATTCGCTCGGGGCCTGCCCCCCATACAGTTTCCAGTCCAACAGATATCCCTCTGCGCTCTCGCATAAATAAAGGGTGTTGCCAAACTCCACCTCCCGATCTGCCTTGCCTCGCACGATGACGTCAATCTCAGGTTCGTAGGCGCTCAGGATCTTCTCCTCATTCTTCACCTGCCGCCCCCCTATGATCCGTTCGTGCGCCTGTTTCATGACCTGCGGTATCTGCTCTAACATACCATCCATTCGCTCGATGATTCGGCTCGCCTTCTTCTCGGTGTAATCGCTTTGCATCCACATAGCTTCCAATAAGTCACGGTGGCGAAGGGCATGGCCCTCAATCTTCTTGAGCAATAGCTTCATCCGCCGCAGGATCCCTTTACGCGCTTTGCCCGCCTCCCGGCGCCGACGCGCATGCGTCATCTCCAGGCACCGTTTGTTCATCTCCCGAGCCAATCCCTTTGCTCCCTGGGGCATGCGCTGTTTCATTCCCGCCTGCCGGATCAGACTGATCGCCTTGAGCAGCGTTGCTCCCACATCCTTGAGCAAGACCCAGTCCACGGGCCAGTGGATGTTCGCTTCCAGGCAAGTGGCGTCGATCAGGCATTCCCTCGTATCGATCGGCTTCTCTAATCCTGCCTCACCACAATGTTCAGCATTGCCCACCACCTCGGTCATCCTTGCATGCAGCTGTCTCAGATACGC
The DNA here is from genome assembly GCA_965226025.1 of Candidatus Moanibacter sp. GTDB lineage: Bacteria > Verrucomicrobiota > Verrucomicrobiia > Opitutales > UBA2987 > Moanibacter. The sequence goes on from CBDDCD010000003.1 coordinate 658,012, forward strand.
TTCGTCGAAGAATTTCGAATCCCGTTCCAGACTGCTCTTCGATATTTTCCGGATCCCGTCTACCTCACGCACCCGGCAAAAATTAGCCAGAAGCTCACTGCGTCCCAACTCCTGCGACAGACAACGAAAGGATATCCCTCCGAGTAAATGACGCACCACCTCCACCCGCAGCGCTTTTATCGCTCTTAGAGCGCGTCGCTCCCGATCCTTCCCTCCCGCTTCATCCCATCCTTCCAAGGCTTTTACGATCGCCTCCCTTTCCAGCGAGGAGTCGATCAAAACCCGGTCAATCCGCTCCATTGTTTCCAGAAACACGGTGTAGTCTTTGCATCGAATGACTGGAGTTAGGGCTGGACGCAGGAAGCTTTGTACGGCAATATTTTTCATGAGAAGGGCGTGCTTTGTATTTGACTAACGCAAGCATAAGCGCCCTTTTTCGCCGGATCGAGCTTTTTGCAGCTCTATCCGGCCTTTTTTTTGCCCATAACTCATTAAAAATCAATTGTTTCCACCACTGGGACGGGCTCTAGCTAAGACCTTCGCTCTTAGGCTCTCAATACTCAGGTTTTCCCGACAGAAATACGGTTCTAGACCGGTGATAATCACCGGCTTTGAACCGTAGCCGGAGAGACGGTCAATTGGCCGTTATTAGCAATGGCGGGGATGACCGCCATAAACAAACCAAAGACCGCACCGGCGATTAGCCCTCCAGCCAAGCCTTCTATGATCCCCCGATCGCTTGACCAGATTAATCCCATTGTTAATCCGTAAGTGAGTCCCGTAGAGAAGAAAGATTTTATTATGAAGTTCATTTTGCAATTAAGATTGCGCCCTCTACAGAAGATACTGTGCCAATTTTTTGAGGGTTTCATAACTATTTAATAATGAGTAAGATAATACTTTGAGGCTGGTTCGACAGAGATGCCTTGCATTCTTCTCCATGCATACGCATTGCAGATGGGTTGCACACTTCGAGCTAGGAGACTGTAGGACTTTGACGCTCGAATGTTGTCGTGCATCTTTGGCATTGTCTTTATCGCGGTGACTGGGAATCTGTCGGACGAAGTGCTCGAGTACTTGAGATCCTCGCAACATCCATGGCGAATACTGATAGCCGCATCGTAATAACCGGAATCGGGCTCACCGCACCGAACGGAAATTCCGTGAGCGAATTGCGAAAAAGCCTCCTCAATGGATCGCCGCGAATGCAAAGAATCCCGATGCGCTATATGGAGCCGGTTATTGCCGGAGTATGTGACTTTGATGGGCTGCGGTATCAGAGTCGAAAGGAGGTCCGTAGGGGAACTCGCGCAGGAAGTATTGCAATATTCTGCGCGCACGAAGCCATTGCATCCTGCGGGATCGATTGGGAGGCGCAGGACAAGAGCCGGGTGGGGGTTTACCTGGGAATCACAGAGCACGGCAACGTTGAAACAGAAAATGAAGTCTACAGTATCTCCAAATTTGACTATGACGTTCGCTATTGGACCCACCATCATAATCCGAGAACGGTGTCCAACAATCCAGCCGGCGAAGTCACCATCAGTCTCGGAATTACCGGGCCCCATTACACGATTGGGGCAGCCTGTGCGGCGGGAAATGCAGGGATGATTCAAGGGTTACAGATGCTCCGGCTCGGAGAAGTCGATTTCGCTGTGACCGGCGGGGTGAGCGAAAGCATCCACACTTTTGGGATTTTTGCCGGCTTCAAGAGTCAGGGCGCCTTGGCCGATCATGAAGATCCCAACCTGGCCAGCCGACCCTTCGACAAATCCCGCAGCGGAATCGTGGTCAGTGAGGGTGGCTGTGTCTTTATCCTCGAACGATTAGAAGAAGCGATGGCACGAGAGGCGCCGATCATGGGGGAGATTGTCGGATACGCAATGAATTCGGACGCCAAGGATGAGGTGCTCCCGGATGCGGTGCGACAGTCTGAATGCATCTCCTCGGCCCTCGATAGCGCGGGCCTGAAGACAGACGAAGTCGACATTGTCAGCACTCACGCGACGGCCACCGAGCAGGGCGATATTCAAGAGTGCGAGGCGATACGGAGGGTGTTTCACGAATGCCCGGATACATATTTCAACAACACCAAGAGTTTTGTAGGGCATGCAATGGGAGCGGCCGGTGCTATCGAACTGGCGGGTAACATTCCGTCTTTCGAAGATGGCATGGTCCATCCGACAATCAACATCGATGAGCTTGACCCAAGATGCGAGATTCCCAACTTGGTGATCGGTGAACCCGTCAGCGTGGGTCGGATTGACACCATTCTGAACAACTCTTTCGGCATGTTAGGCATCAATTCCTGCCTGATCATTAAAAGGTTTACAGATTGAGCAAATGCCCTATATAGAAACCCTCGTAAATGACCAAGGAGGATGTTAGAGGAATCGTCGTCGGAATAATCTCCGAGATCGCTCCGGATGAGGATTTGAGCGACCTTCAGCCGGATGTGCGTTTGCGCGACCAACTGGATCTGGACTCGATGGATTTCCTTGATATCGTCATGGAACTCCGAAAAAAGCACGGCATTGAAGTTCCCGAGGAGGAGTACCCTGAGCTCGAAACTCTTGAGAGCTGTGCCGAATACCTGACCCCAAAGTTCAACGCTGTTAACGCGTAGCCTGGAAATCTTGGAAAATTTCCAGGTTAACGAAGACCGACAGACTTCTAGTGTATCTGTCTCCCAACGAGCATTTTGATACCGTCATAATCGGTGCCGGGATGTCCGGTCTTGCGGCCGGGATTCGTTTGGCCCTATTCAATCACAATGTCGTGATTCTGGAGCGGCACTATGCGCCCGGCGGTCTGAACAGCTTCTATACCCTTGAAGGTCGGAAATACGACGTCGGCCTCCATGCCCTGACCAACTTCGCAAGAGAGGGAGTGAAAAAGGTCCCTTTAGTCAGACTTCTCCGGCAGTTGCGTATCGCTCGCTCCGACTTCGGGCTCTGCGAGCAGCGAGGTTCAAGAGTGGCATTTCCCGGAGTCGATTTGCGGTTCAGCAACGACTTTGCACTGATTGAATCGGAAGTAGAGCAGAAGTTCCCCGGGCAAATTGACGGTTTTCAAAAGCTGGTTCGGAGAATACTCGATTTCGACGAGCTGGCTTTCGATAGAGAGACGTTTTCGGCTCGAAGGATGGTGAAGGAATGTGTCACGGACGCCCTCCTCGAGGACATGATTTTCTGCCCCCTCATGTATTACGGTAGCGCCACTGAGGGGGACATGGATTTCGGGCAGTTCGTGGTGATGTTCAAGGCAATTTTCCGAGAGGGGTTTTCCCGTCCCTTTGAAGGGGTTCGGCAGATCATCCGTGTTCTGCGGGATAGATATAAGATGCTCGGAGGCAAGCGTGCGATGCGGTGTGGGGTGAAACGAATCGTGACTGAAGGGGGACGCGTAGCGAGGCTGGAGTTGGACCGTGGAATCTCAATTAGGGCTGAGAATGTGATCTCTTCCGTTGGCCTGGTAGAGACTCTTCGACTCTGTGATGATCAGCCGAATAATGTCGCTGCTTCCGATGTAGGCCGGCTTTCTTTTGTCGAGACGATCTCAATTCTCGATCGACAGCCCAAGGACTATGATTGGAACGATACCATTGTCTTTTTCAACGATTCAGAACGATTCGTCTACGCCAGGCCCAAAGATCTGGTAGATCCGAGAAGCGGGGTGATATGTTTTCCAAACAACTACCACTATGAGGACGGAATGCAGCTTGAAGAGGGCGTTCTGAGGATAACCGCAATTGCCAATTACGACCGCTGGATGTCCCTCGATGAGGAAGAATATCTGAGGGCGAAGGATATCTGGTTCGAGAAACTGAGAAAGCAAGTGAGCCGGTTCCTAAGCCCCCTGAATGGAGTCGGAATCGAGAATATTACGGTAGACAGCGACATGTTCACCCCGCGGACAATTGAACATTTCACCGGTCATTTGAGCGGAGCCGTCTATGGCGCCGCCCGCAAAATCAACGACGGCCGGACCCATCTCAAGAACCTCTTTATCTGTGGAACGGATCAGGGATTCCTCGGCGTCATGGGCGCAATCCTGAGCGGTATCTCGATGGCGAATTACCATATCCTGATTAGGAAATCTGGGAAGATTTACGATTAGTCCGCTTTCGAATTCGGTGTGCGGCAGCGTCTCGGGGAGATTCTGCCGACATAGGATGGTCGGGAGTAGGTGAGAAAAGCGGGCTAATCGTTCCACAGAATATACAGCGTCTGCAGGAGAATATAAGTCAGGATCGCAATGACGACCCAGATCATGGGCCACGGTTTCGGGTCGGATTTCTTCCCGGGTGGGTCTTCGTCCTGCTTCATATCGGGGTCGGGTGAGAGTCTCGGGATTCGAGTCTCCAGATTCGTGTGTCGGTGGATACTTGGCCGTAAGCGTTCTATACCACCGTTTTGCCGAGTAGCTCGCAACTCGGAACTCGCAACTTCCTCCCCCTGACATCTGAACCCTGAACCTCTGCCCCCCCACCTTTTCTTGCTAAAGGACTGGAATCTGCTATGTTTCGATGGAAGACTACCGATAATCGAGACTACCAAGATTCCCTGCCCAGCGGGGACCCATGAGTTGGAATCCAAAACCAAATGAGGCGGTTCCTTCGACCGGCACAGCCACGGAGTCGGAATTGGATCGAATTTGGCGCGTCATTGTTCTGAATGACCCGGTAAACCTCATGTCATACGTCGTGATGGTATTTTGCAAGGTGTTTGGGTACAGTATGGAAAAATCGAGAAAGCACATGTTGGAAGTTCATGAGGACGGACGTTCCTGTCTGTGGATCGGAACCCGAGAGCAGGCGGAAGCCTATACCCACACCCTACAGGAATGGCAGCTCACGGCACAACTCGAAAGCGATGATTAAGATCGATCTCCAGCTCGAACCGGATTTTCTCGCCGCCATGTTCAAGCAGGTAAAACTGACGGCCGATTCCGTTAGCCGATCGCTCGTTATCGAATCAGGCGTTTCCCGCGAAGATGAAGATCTAAAAAGTGCGTGGGAGGCGAGCCTCATGGAGAGCCTTAAGAGTGATTGCGATTTTCTGCTGAGTCTGTTGCAGCACCACCACTTCGGCGATTGCGAGCTGAAAGTCGATCAGGATGTCGCCGAGTCCGTCTTGCGGGCTGCTTCGGCGGTGCGTTTGAAAATGGCGCAGACCGTCCTTGCCAGCTTATCGCAGGAGCAGCTCGAGGATGGTTCAGTCGAGATTCTCAGTCTCCCTAGCGACCAATTGATCTGTTACAGCGCCTATCGATTTCTCGCCTACCTCCAGGGTCTTATTATTCGAGAGATCGATCCCTTCTTTGAAGAAGCTTAGCGAGTTTCGATCACTGTGCACGATTCAGTGTATGACATTGGCGACCTTAGATCGCGATTAAGTTTCACGACGGAGAAGTCCTCTGTTGAATCCGAACCTCTTGTCATTGTTTGTCATGAAACCTGAAACCCGAAACTTTGGTCCTCGTCAATCCCCCTACATCCTTCATTAGGTGATATGGCTATTCTCCGATATATAGATACGGTGTTTTGATTCTCGGGACATTAGGTGATGATATTGATGGCCTTGTGTAGGTTGAAGGTGAAATGATCACAGAGGGCAGGGGTGGATTCGAAGCCCATGGTAGATTTGAGGCTAAGAACCAGTTGCCTGCAAGCAGCCAGGATTCTGGCTGCGTTATGGTTACGGATCATACATCGATCTTCATCGAAGAAGCGATCTCTGGGGTAGTGGTTTTTGTTTTCGATGGCCCAGTGGTTGCGGATTTTCGATAGGAACTGAGGAGGGCTCAAGTCGGTGGGATCGCGGCTGCTGACATAGTAGGAGCGTTCCGAGGAAGGTTTCGCTTTGTTAGGATAATGGAAGGTGCGTTGGACAGAGGCGAACTGACGAGCATGAGGCAAGCCAAGGGAGGGAGCGCTTAGAGGATGGGTTGCTATTTGACGAATCTCCAGGCGGCCATGGTCCTTATCTACGGTTTGGTGGACAAAAAGGGGGAGGGGCCGAAAAGATTCTTTGCGTCTTGATGCATGGTGGGTTGGTTGTCTTTGATCTGGATGATATAGTCAGCACCGAGTTCTTCGACCACGATGTGGGCCGTTTCTTTTTGGTTATGCATGGCGTCGAAGGTGAAGGTGGATCCGTCCATGGCCGGCATCTTGCGCAGGAGAGTTTGGGCGGCGGTGATCTCGTTGGATTTGTCGGCGGTAGCGACTTGGGCAATCGTTTGAGCGCTTTGATGATCGACCGCGGCCACCAGGTGCAAGGCCTTGGCCGGTTCTTTGTCAGTGCCTTTGAGAGTCTTACCGTCAACCGCAATATCGCGGGGCAAACGGCCCTCGGGCGAGGCTATGAATTGGGTGAGGATTTGATCGAAAAGCTCGGCCTCGACGTTTTGCAACACCCGGTAGAAGACATCATAGCAGGGGGCCTGAAAACGGCTTGTTTTGGGGTTTTTCCAGGAGCGTAAGGCGCGCAGTTGGGCTTGATTGAGGTGATGGGCCAGGCGCACGATCTCCTTGAGGTTGTGTTTGCCGCAGAGGGTGCCGAGCACAATCATACTCAAGACCGTGGCGAGTCGATAGCGACGGCCCGCTTTTCGACGGAAGTCTTCGATCTGGTGGAAGCGTTCCCGGAGGCTTGTCATCTGTTCCACTTTGAGGCAGACCGCATGGGAGTTGTCGTTGGCATTGAGGGCCTCACGGTGTGCCTTGGGCAAGGGCCCTGGCGAGCGCAGCAGTTGCAGAGCATCAGCCCGCAGGGGTTTGACCCAGATCTGCTTGGGGCGCTCATGGCGTTCATAGAAATCTTCCCGCTGTCGACCATATCCCGCGCTCAAGCCCAAAGGAGTCCACCCGCTCGCCTTGTAGCAAGTGCCTCGGTGGATCTGTGGGTCCACGAAAGTTTCCGCTACCAAGGGGCGATAGGCAAAGGCCTGCTCCCAGTGATCGGCCAAGACTCTCAGGCACATCGCCAACGTCTTGGAGGCCAGATTGGCCAGCTTGAGCCCGGGCAGAATGAGAAAACGCCGGTTCTGCACCACCAGTTTCAAGCGCGCATGCCGTCGCGCCCCATCCCAGCCGATCCAGCCGTCTCGATCCTTCAGCCGGTAGCTAGCCGCTCCCCACAGCAAAAGACACACCCATTGCCCGTCGATCAAAGCCACATAGCGCAGGGTCTCTCCCGCGCTCCCCGCACTGTGCAAATAATGATGTTGGATCAAAAGATCATTGAATCGCTCCTGCTCTTCGGGCAAGATCAGACGCAGAGTTAGACGATCTATCGAAGGAGTCAGATGGTAAGATTTTTTGTCTTTCATACCATCTTGGCATGACTGATTCCCTCGGGTTTGTCTAGCTCTTTTTTTATCTTTTTGCCTATCAGCCACTTCCTCCCCAGAAAACTTTCACCCTGGATATATAGATCGGATACTCCGCTAAACCATTGACTTCGAGCCCGGTTTGGATAGTATAAGATTTTCCTGCAGTGTACGAAGGATTAAAAACACGCTCTAATCCTGATATTTCAAAAAGGGAGCTTGCCCTGTGCGGTGGCTGCCAGGCCGCGTAGCGGAAGGCAAAGGCCGCTCAGAAAGCACCCACCTTTACCTAAAAGTGGTAGATAGAGCTATTTAGTTACTCCGGCACAAGTGGGTAAGAGAAGCCGAGCGAAAGCTCGGCTTCATTTTTAGGTAAAACCGAGGATACAGATCCCCCATGTTGAGGCGCATTCCAGGACTCTTGTTTTCTCGAGAAGGATGGTTTTGTCGGCTTCGAAGCAGGCGACTTGGATTCCCTGAGCGCGCATGATTTCTAGAGTTTTCAACCCGAAAACAGGGACATCGAAGCGAAAGTCCTGACCGGGTCTGGCAGTCTTAACAAAGATCATATTGGCGGTCTTAAAGTTCCCGGCCCGGCGGAGCATCTCATCTGTTCCCTCGAATGCCTCCACTGCCATGACGGTCCCGGTTCGCACCACCACGCCCTGACCAATATTTAGTCGGCTACACTCTTTCGCGATTCGGATACCGTGACTGATGTGATCCTCAGACCGTTTAGGGAGGCGGCAGGCCATCACTCCGTCGTCAGCGAGTTCGTGATCGAGAAAAGAGCGCGCGTCGAGGACGGTCGCGCCCTCCTTTTCTATCTCCGCTGAAACGGCTCCAAAAATGCTCTCTGCATTTTTCTCCTTCAGGGAGGTAAGGAGCTTCAGTGCTTTAAGATCCGGATGGAGACCCCGAAAAAGGCGTCGGGGCGTGATCTGTCCGACCATGATAGCGTATCCCGCTTGCGCCTCCCGGATGGAGCCAAGAAGACGTCCCAATTGCCCCACCTTAATGGTGGCCACATTTTCCGGGGGGAGTGCAGCGATCAGATCCTCCGAGGTCTCTCCTTCGAATGCGATCACGTTGACCTCGAAGCCATGGCGGCGTATGGACTCGATGGTCAGGCGCGGATAGGTGTCCTTCCCCGCAACGACTGCGATGGGTCGCTTCCGATCGAAGGAAGGAGGAAGGAATTTCGAAGGCAGGCTCAAGTAGCGACAATATTGAGAATCCTGCCCGGAACGAAAATGACTTTCCGGATCTCTTTTCCGGCAAGGTGAGGCGCAACCCTTGGGTGATTCTTGGCAAGATCGAGAACTTGAGCTTCTTCCGCGGTAGCGGAAAGCATCCCGTCCCCCCGAAACTTTCCGTTCACCTGGAATACGATAGTCACCTCTTTCTGGGCTAGCTTTTGCTCTTCAAATTCCGGCCAGGGAGCATCCACAATCGAGGGAGTCCCTCCCAGACGCTCCCATGCCTCTTCCGCGAAATGAGGGGCGAAAGGGGCGAGGATCTGACAGAATCGCATGGCCGTATCCTTGGAGAAGGTGGAAACTTTCTGGAGATGATTCGCGAAGATCATCATCTGGGAGACCGCTGTGTTGAAGTGGAATTGCGCGATGTCCGAAGTCACCTTCTTGATGGTCGCGTGGAGAAGACGTTCGGTTTCCGAGTCGTCTCGGTTCGCTTTGATCTTGGAGGAGACATCTCCCTCCCGATCGAAGTATTCCCTCCAGACCCGGCGGAGAAATCGGGAGACTCCTTCGACGCCTTGGGTGCTCCATGGTTTCGAATCCTGGAGCGGTCCCATGAACATGAGGTAGAGGCGCGTGGCATCGGCTCCGAAAGCTTCGATCACTTGATCGGGATTGACGACATTGCCGATGCTTTTCGACATCTTGGATCCGTCTTCTCCGAGGATCATCCCTTGGTGAAAAAGGCGTTGATAGGGTTCGGGCTTGGAGACAGCTCCGATATCGTGCAGGAAAAACTGCCAAAATCGGGCGTAGAGCAGATGCAGAACGGCGTGTTCGGCCCCCCCGACATAGTAATCCGGTCCGCCTCCCCAGTACCTTTCCCGCTCCGGGTCGACCAGAGTCTCAGTGTTTTTCGGATCACAGAATCGGAGGTGATACCAGCATGATCCGGCCCACTGAGGCATCGTATTCGTCTCTCGTCGCCCCGGCACCCAGTCCTTCTCCTCACTTTCCTTTCTGGGAGTCGAAGCGGATCGGGTTTCTCCACTTCGAATGTCGTACCAAACTTCGAGCCAATCGGTCGCGTTCACCAGTGGACTCTCTTCGCTTCCGGAGGGTGCGATGGTGTCCATCTCCGGTAAACGCAGGGGAAGTTTCGATGCCGGGATCGGCATTGCGAATCGTCTCTCTCCCTTCTCTTCGAAAGAAACCGGTTCGGAGGGAAGATAGCTTGCCACTTCGGTCCCGGCGAGTTCCCTTGCCCTTAAATAGTCGTCCTCGCTGACCCAGACAATGGGAAAGGGTTCACCCCAATATCGCTGACGGGAAAAGAGCCAATCCCGTAATTTGAAATTGACGGCAGGCCTACCCCGCCTCGATTCCTCGAGGTCCGCTGTAACCCTGGCTATTCCCGATTCCGAGTCGAACCCTGTGTATGGACCGGAGTTAATCATCTCTCCGGCGCCGGTATAGGGCAGAGAGTTTTCCCGGTCCTGGTCGTCCGAATCCTTTCTTCGAATGACCTGGACGATGGGGAGACCGAACTTTTTCGCGAATTCGAAATCTCTCGTGTCGTGGGCCGGTACCGCCATTATAGCGCCGGTGCCGTAGCTCATCAGCACGTAGTCTGCGATCCAGATGGGAATACGTTCCCCGCTGAGGGGATTCAGAGCGAATCTCCCAGTGGGCTCTCCCGTCTTCCCTTTCGCCAGATCCGTTCGGTCCAAATCGGTCTTGCGCGAGGCCGCCTGGACGTATTGATCGACCGCATCCTTTCTTGCAGGTTTGGTCAGTTCGGAGACAAGGGGATGTTCGGGCGCCAGCACCATATAGGTGGCCCCGAAGAGCGTGTCCGGGCGGGTTGTAAAGACCTCGAGTTTTTCACCTGGAGAATCCTCGATTTCAAAGTAGATCTCTGCCCCTTCGCTGCGGCCGATCCAAGCTGTCTGTTGGCGCTTCGTGGAGGACGGCCAATCGAGTTCTTCCAATTGATTCAGCATCCGTTCTGCGTAGGCGGTGATGCGCAGAATCCACTGTCGCAGATTCCGGCGTTCGACAGGGTGGTTACCTCTCTCGGACCTCCCGTCGACAATCTCTTCGTTGGCCAGCACCGTCCCCAGCGCTGGGCACCACCAAACGGGTCGTTCCGCGACATAGGCCAGTCCGTGTTTGAACATTTGGAGGAATGTCCACTGAGTCCACTTGAAGTAGTCGTCGCTAGAAGTGTCGATCTCCCGTCCCCAGTCGAAGGCAAAACCGTGTCGCTTCATTTGGCTTCGAAACCGGTCCTTGTTGCGTTCCGTAATGGTACGGGGATGGATTCCGGTCTCGACCGCGTACTGCTCGGTAGGCAGCCCGAATGCGTCCCACCCCATGGGTTGAAGGACATTGTATCCGCGAGCTCGCTGGTAACGTGCGAAGATGTCGGGAGCGGTGTAGTTCTCGCTGTGTCCTATATGTAGACCTTCTCCGGAGGGATAGGGGAACATACTCAGAACATAGGCTCTCTTACCGTCTTGAAAGTCATTGGCTCGGAAGGTACTGTTTTCTTCCCAGAATGTTTGCCAGTGATCCTCGATCCGTGCGAAGTCATAGTCTGTGCAATTCGCTGCCATAGTACCGAAAAAACGCTCTATGTTGATGCATTTCAGGGGTCCGTCAATCGCTCATGCCATTCCGATCGGCATGTTAACACTCCTCCTGGGACTTTCCCATAATGTCCTGGCGGCCGGGGATTCCGGAGTAAAGCGGCGCAGCTTTGACCGGCTCCTGGATGCGGTCGTGCGAATCGATGTGAGAGAGATCACATTTCAAGGAGGGGCCCGGCGTCCGGTTCGAGGAGTTGGGTCCGGGGTCATTCTTTCAAGAGAGGGTCACATCCTTACCAACGCTCATGTGGTTAGTCCAAAAGCGGTCGAGATCTCGATTACGCTGGCCAATCTTGAGCGAGTGGATGCAGAGCTGTTGGGATGGGATCACTGGACGGACCTGGCCTTGCTGCAACTTGACCTCGAGGCCGTGAAAGCGCGAAAACTGCGATTTTCTTGGGTCCAATTCGGCGATTCAGGCAGGCTTCTTCCCGGACAAACGGTCTTTGCGGTAGGCACGCCGAACGGTCTCTCGAGAACCGTCACCAAGGGGATAATATCGAATACTAACCGGTATTTCGAGGGCGCCGATACGATACGGGGTTACGAAACCGGCTACTTCAACACCTGGTTGCAGACGGATGCTGCCATCAATCCCGGGAACAGCGGCGGTCCTCTCGTCAGTACCGATGGAAGAGTTGTCGGTATCAACACCCGAGCCTACTTGGGGGCCAACAACCTCGGCTTTGCGGTTCCGGCGACAACCGCCCGTTTGGTCATGCGTGAACTCCTCGAGAATGGTGAGATCGTCCGCAGCTATATTGGCATTAGGCCGGGTCCTTTGCAGGACCTGGAAGGCTTTTTCGAGTTGGAAGTTAACGAGGGTATGCTGGTTAACAGCGTTGATCCGGGCTCTCCTGCTCAGCGGGCAGGTCTTCGGGCCGGCGATATCGTCCTCGGCATCGGCCGACAAAGAGTGGATGGCCGTTTTCCAGAGCAGCTCCCTTCGATAAAGAACCACATAGCGGAATATCCGGTCGGATCCAATGTCCGTCTCGATGTAAAACGAGGGAGCGAGTCTGTCCTGGTTGAGGTCGAAACCGAGAAGCTCGAGAGCCGAGTCGGTGAACAATGGGCCTTTGAAGATTGGGGGCTCAGTGTTCAAAAGGTCTCACGAGCTATCGCCAGGGAGCAGAAATTGACTTCCGATTCCGGAGTTGTCGTCATCGGTACGAAGCAAGCCTTCCCCGCCTTCGAATCCGGTCTCAGAAGGGGTGACATCATTACAAAGGTGAATCGGGAACCGGTCGACACCCTCGATATCCTCAGGGATGTCTACGATATATACGCGGAAGATCCGGAGAAGGTCCTGCTCGAAGTCCAGCGTCGGCACGAAGTCTCATTCTACGTCCTGAAACCGTAAAGGAAGCTGTCGGTTTCGGCGATCGGGACTCGTTGCGTAATTTCGCTTTCCGGTTGTGTTGAGGCACGCAGCGGAAATAGCCACCGACATCTTCCTAGTCCAAATCGCGGAGCGATTTAGCTCGAACACGGAATTGAACGATTGTATTTCGCAATACGTCCGTGGTATGGGGAGCAAGAATGAAAAGGAGCGGGGTCCGATAACCCAGATGGAGGGCGAGTTTCACAAGAATGTACCGAAGTCTCAACACCGGCTATCTTGGTTTTGATGTCGATGTAGAAACCGCAATTAGTGTGGCGCGCGATTGTGGTTACAAGGGGGTGGATCTGGGCAGTGGTCAAGTTCTCGATGTCCTGCGTCGAGACGATGGTGACGATCTGTGGCGGTTTTTTGAAGAAAGCGGCATCTTGCCGGGCTGTTTCACGCTCCATCCCCGCAATGCCTCAGGGGGGGATTCAGAATGGGAAAGGGAACTCGAGAGGCTTCCGAGCCTTTGTCGAAAATTGAGCGCTCTTGGATTCAGCCGCTCCATCATCGTAGTTTTGCCTTTCCACGAGAAGCTGGACTATGAGGCGAATTTCGAACTACATCGGAGGCGAATCCGACAAGTATGCGATATCCTCCAGCCATTCGGAATCCTCTTGGGATTGGAATACATCGCGCCCCTGACCCGTCGCGACGGTTTCCCTTTTGACTTTGTCCATAATCTGGCCGGTCTCCAGTTACTCCGCAGTGCGGTCGATCGCCCCAACGCCGGAATCCTGCTGGATTGCTTCCATTGGTATTGTGCCGGCGAGGGAGAGAGCGACATTCGTGCCCTCGATCCTGAGCAGATCTCCGCTGTGCATATCAGCGATGCTGTGCACGGCCGGTCCAAAGAGGAGCAGATGGCTTTCGAACGCCAACTACCTGATACTTCGAAAATGATTGATATTGGGTCTTTTTTCCAAGCCCTCCGCGCAATCGGGTATGAAGGACCTGTATCCTGCGAGCCATTCTGCGATGAACTGAATCTTCTGCCATTGCCGGAAGCAGCCGGCAAAGTTGGCCAGGCGATGGATTCGGTCATGAGGACAGGGACCATGTGACATCTCTGGTGCTTCCGGGTTGACCATGCTCTTTCAGATACAATCAGGAGCCGGACGAAAAGGGGTATCGAATCCGGATTGCGCTTACAATTACGATGATCGATTGTCCGGGAATTAACGTGGGCTACTTCTGATCGAAAATCGTGATCCCTTACGTAATCGAGTCTCGAGTACTCGGGAAGGATACCCTATATGAAGGAGAAACGAGGAAAGAGACCTGTCATGATTGAGATGAATTTTCGCAAGAGGATCAAAGGCGGCGAATCACTATTGGGGTGCGCAGTCGGGATTGCGCACCCGATTGCGGTCGAAATAGCCGGATATGCCGGCTTCGACTTCGTGTTCTTGGACACTGAACACAGCGCTCTCGGCGTTACCGCGATCGAGTCGATGATTCTCGCGGCGAGGGTGGGAGAGGTGGCCTCGATTTACCGTGTCCGACAACTCGACCCGTCCGCGATCGGGCGGGCTCTCGATATCGGGGCCGACGGAGTGCTCGTGCCTCACATCAGGAACGCCGATCAAGCACGTACGGTTGTGGATGCGGCGCGTTACGCTCCGATCGGTCGCCGGGGCGTGGGGCCGGGAAGGCCGATACGTTTTGGACTGACTGATACATCAGACTATTTGGCTGAAGCAAATGAAAGAACGGTTGTAGCCTTCATGATCGAAGACCGCGAGGCGGTTGAAAATATCGAGGAGATCTCTGCTGTGGAAGGGATCGACGTCTTCAATATTGGAACTTGCGATCTCTCCAATTCTCTTGGAGTTCCCTTCCAGACCCGTCACCAGAAAGTAATGACGGCGATCAATCGAATCGTCGAAGTGGCCGGGGCAAACAACATTGCGGTGGGTGTCCCTCCGGAGAGCGCCGAGGAAGTCGCGGAGCTGAAGGAAATAGGGTGCAGTTTCTTCGAATGCTGCTCAGCTCAGGGAGTGCTGGCAGAGGGGTTGCGGCAATTCGTAGAAAAGGCGAAGCATTGATTATTCATACAACCCCGCGCTTCCGTCCGATTCAATCGTCTCTCCACTCTGGCGCTAGGCAGAGTGACAAGAAATATGTCGGTGGTGGAATCCTTCGTGATTCACGAACCTGCGCAGAACCCTCAATCTCACCTGTGGATCACGGCAATCAATGCCGACAGATTTCTAGGGTATCAACAGTTCCTCGGCCCCGCCCGGCTTAAAAGCCGTAAACCGTCTGGGGTTGCTTGTCCCCACCTCATAGAAAACCCAGAAGCCTTCCCCTTCAAAGTTGAAGAGGTAAATGCTGGGATAGATCGCATCGGTGGTGAAACCCCATCCCATATCCGGAGAGAAGAGAAAGATGCTGTCGTAGGTGGAATCTTCCCATGTCCACAGCCACCCCAAGGTTGCGTGGAATATCCAGTTGCTGAAATTCTCCTGGTCGAGGTAGAAGAAATCGAACCACTCCAGGTAGTGCCAGCCGACTCCGGATCCGAATGAACCGTACCAGACCTTATCGAAAAATCCGATCTGGAGATCCCGGAGGGAGAATGGGCCCTTGAAGTTGTAGATAATCTTTACCACATCGTTGTCCCCTTGATTGACCTCTGGTATTGAGGTAAGGCTGAAGTCTTCCAAAGAAGCGATGGATGCTGCGTACTCGTAGGAAGAGGCATCCGATGGGATGTAACCATCGACGTAAAGGTCCGCTCCCAAAAAGGACCGGCCGCCGAAAGTGCTTTCGGTGAAGGAAAGTCTCCCGTATTACGTGAATTCGGCTTCGGTCGTTGGCAACCCATCTGCTCTAACTCCAGCGCCGATAAGAAAGGCTGATGATGGATCTTCCAGGTCGCTCAGATCGTCAACACATACGTTTGACTGAATTACCGTATTCTGGAGATCTCGCAGCCCACCCGGATGGGAATCGGAATTTCCCTTGTAGCTTAAGTAGACCATCAGCACATCTTCCATCCCGTTGGGGAGTTTGGGGGAGGGGGTGAGTGAAGTCGGTTTCGCGGATATCCAGATACTGTTGGCATCCTCGTTGTATCTTATTCCTTTCAAATCTCCTACGACTTTAATCGAATTTATCGCTTCGGGATGGCCCACATCGAAAGTCTCGAGAGTGAAGTCGACCGTTGCATCGGCTGTTATGTCGTAGCCGGCCTTCAAAGAAAAGGTATCGGAGAGATTGTGCCTTAAGAGCAATTCCCAGCGGTTTAGCGCAAAATTATTGATCAGAGTCGCATCTACTGTGGTGTCATCTGCGATGGGATCCGTTGAAGCGCGGTCCTGAAACGCGTTTACTTCCATATTCATTGATTCTTCAGAATCCGAGAATCTGAACTGAATAATTTGGAGGCGGAAGCCATACAGCGCTGTGCTGAACGTTAACGAGGCTATAAGTATTAAGAGAGTACGAATGGTCATATTGCTGAGTAGTTTTGCGATCATGTGGCGGATCTGCGTGAGAATAGCCCTGACCGATGCTTGGGCCCTTCGATCAGTGTCTATGCTCGCCTCCCTTTATCCTTGGACCGAGAGGCCGGCTTTCTTTTTTCCAACTTGGGATGCAATTCACCAACAGAATTGTGATTCGGTCGAAACTTTGAAAGGCGCTACCTCCCGTTTCGAAGGTACCTCATCTTTAACGTTTACGCCTATCGATCATGTCTGATTCAGCCAATCTCTCAAGCTTAATTTCCGTAAGCAGATCTTGTTTGCCCGTCGAATATTCGTCGACATAGCGCCGAATCGGACAATACAACAGACGGATGCTGATCATAGACACGCACTGTCATGCTGGAAGAAACTGGTTCGAGCCCATTGAGACGCTCGAGTTTCAGATGGACCGATGTGGTGTTGAGGGTGCCGTGCTCATCCAGCACGGAGGAACCTACGACAATCACTATCTGTTTGCGGAGGCAGCGAAACGGCCCGGCCGTTTCAAGGTCGTGGTGCAGGTGGACCCAGCGAGTCCCGACCCGATTGAAGATTTGACTAAACTAGCGGACCAGGGCGCTGCCGGTGTAAGGATCGGCCCGAAGCATAGATTCACCACCCCCCAACCGCACGACCTCTGGGAAAAAGCGGGCAATTTGGGCCTGGTAGTGAGTTCCCTGGGGAAGGCGGCCGACTTCGCCTCCGAAGATTTCAAGGAGATTGTCCGGTCGTGTTCGAATACCGAGATTGTAATCGAGCACCTGGCAGGTGTTGGAATCAAAGAACCGCCCTTCGCGGAGTACGAATCTGCCCTTGAGAACGCGCGTTTTCCAAATACCACAATCAAAGTACCCGGGCTGGCTGAGATCTGTCCCCGGCCTCCGGTTTTGGCGCCAGAGTTCAACTTTCAGAATGTCCCGCCCCTTTTCGAGTTGGCAAAGGAGGCCTTCGGGGTAGAGCGGATGATGTGGGGATCGGACTTCCCTCCAACTGCGGGTCGCGAAGGCTATGAAAACGCCTTGAACGGCGTTCGCTACCACCCCGCGTTCAGCGCCGGCGATGATGCCGAGTGGGTGATGGGGAAGACCGCGGCCAGAGTCTGGGGATTCGAACATATTTCCTGAAGCGGATCACTTCGGGTTGGTAATTGACGTGTCCTTTCTTCGCCAATTCTACCAGATCCTTAGAGGTTCCCGCCTCCTGTTACTTCTCTCCGTCGGCTGCGGGTTCATTTTTGCCGGATCGAATCTTCTCCCTCCACTCCTCATTCGGGAATTGATTCAGTGGCTGACCCTCGGGAACTCCGAAGAATCACAATTCGGTCTCTACGGGCTCACATTCGGCCTCCTTGGGGTCTACATTGTGCGGGGCCTGAGCCGGTATGGCTACGGCAGGTTCTCCCATGTTGCCGCATACGCGGTTTTGCACTCTCTGATGGTCCGTACTTACCGCCACATTCAGCGGCTCCCCCACAGCTTCTTCGCCGGGGAACGCACAGGAAACCTCATTTCCCGGTCCGTCAACGACGTTGAGGCAGTGGAGGACTTTGTTGCCCACGGAATACCCGAAACGATCCTCGCTTTCGTCATACCCTCGATGATGATGGCTGTCCTCTTCTACCTTAACGCCGAACTCGCTCTCATCACATTAATACCCATTCCCGTTGTCGGCCTTCTTGTGTTTCGTTATGTCAGGCAGGTTCGAGAAATCTGGCACAATGTGCGATCTCGACTCTCCGAGTTGGTGGCGCAAATCCTGGATAACCTCTCCGGCATCTCAGTCATAAAATCTTTCGTCCAAGAGAGGACGTCGGAGGAACTCATTGAAGAAAGGAGTCGGCGTTTCCGCGACGCATCAATCGAGGCAAACAAAATTTCGCTGATCCCGTCCGGGCTTGTCGAGGCGGCCGGCGGAATCGGGATCGTTCTGGTCATATGGAGCGGTGGTGGTTCCGCCCTCGAAGGACGGATATCGGTGGCTGATCTCTTCGTCTTCATTGTCTACTTAGGACATATCTACCAACCCTTTCTGCAGCTGGCCTCGATTAACGATGTTCTCCAAAAAGCCAGCGTCAGCACCGGCCGGATCTTTCAGCTCCTTGCCTTGAAGCCCAATATCGTTGATGCGCCTGAAGTTTCTGCACCCAGCGGAAAACTCAGATGGGACGTTGAATTACGTGAGGTTTCCTTCGGTTACGAAGAGGGAAATGCCGTGCTGAATAAAGTGGACCTCAGGATTGATGAGGGTCAGGTGCTCGCGCTGGTCGGACACACCGGGGCCGGAAAGACCACAATTTCAAACCTTCTGCCCCGCAATTACGACCCGCGGGAAGGTGCCGTCCTGGTGGGTGGCCACGATATCCGCCGGCTCCCCTTGGACTACCTTCGAAGTCATATCGCCTCCGTCGAGCAGGACGTTTTCCTTTTCCATGGCAGTGTTCTCGACAACATCCTCTTCGGTCGGCCCGAGGCAAGCAGGGAGGATGTTGAACGCGCCGCTGAGGCAGCCAACGCGGATGTGTTCATTCGCGAACTGCCGGACGGTTACCACACTCTCGTCGGGGAACGCGGCATCCGACTCTCCGGCGGAGAAAAGCAGCGCCTCTCGATTGCGCGTGCCCTCCTCAAAGATGCTCCTATCCTTATTTTCGATGAGGCTACCTCCGCCGTGGACACCACCACCGAGCTTCTTATTCAAGAGGCCATCGGCCGGCTCCTCCAGAATCGGACCACCCTGATCATCGCCCACCGACTCTCCACCGTGCGCAACGCAGACCGTCTCGTCGTGCTCGAAAAGGGCAGCGTCGTGGAAACCGGCACCCACGACGAGCTCCTCTCCTGTGGAGGTATCTACACCCGCATGATCGAAACTCAAGAGCTGGCCGCGGATCTCTCCCCCTCGAGATAACAACTGTGACCGCAGGGTGGAGGGCGGCGCTCCCTCGCCGCCACGAATCCGCTAAACATCATCTTTTGATCGTCAGTAATCATTCCTTGGCATGAAAAAAGAAACCGGACAAAACTGACCACGATCGTGGGATTTTTTGTCCAATCCATGTCCTCTGATCCTTTCCAATCGCTATGCTCGCCAGAGGCCATGTGACAAACAAATCGACGGCCGTCGATTCGTTTGTCACATAGGTGAATGCGGAGGGAGCGTTATACGGAGTTGCGGAGGGTTCGGATTCTAAGGAGAAGGAAAGGGTGTGTTGAGATCTTCTACGAATTCTCTCCGTGTTATCTGTTATCTTGGCTACTGGATTAGGGGCGGAAGGGGAGGACGAATCGCTGGAGACGATGGTGGTTTCGGCGTCTCGCCTGGAATCGTCGGCGGGTGAGTTGACACCTTCGATCGAGGTGATTTCGAGGGACCAGATCGAGGGACGCAATCCGACCAGCGTGACGGAGCTGTTGCGGCAGGTGGCGGGAGGAAACATCATTCAGCAGGGTGGTCGGGGAGGCGTGACCAGCATCCTTCTGCGTGGAGGCGAGCCCAATTTCACAGTTGTTCTTATTGATGGAGTGAAAGTCAACGATCCGACGAACACGCGAGGAGGATCCTACGATTTTGGAAATTTGGAGATAGGCGGTATTGAACGGATTGAAGTCGTCCGTGGGCCCATGTCCGCTCTCTACGGGTCGGATGCGATGGCCGGTGTGGTCAATATTGTTACGCGGGATGATGTAACCGGGGCGGAAATCGGAATCGAAGTGGGGAGCAACGGATACGCGTCCGCGAATGCGTCTGCCGGGGGGGCCCTCGGCAATTTCTCGGCTGGAATCAAGTTGAACTTTCTCAATGACGAGGGGGAGGTCGAGGGCGCGGACTACGAAGGTTGGGGGATGACCGGTAGAGTGACGGCGGGACAGTCGGGTGCGACTGAGGTGGGGCTGGCCTTTCGATATCATCACTCCGAGAGTACTGCCTTCCCGGAGGACAGTGGAGGGCCTCGTCTCGCCGTCTTCCGTGAGATTGATAGAAGAAAGGCGGAGGAAGCCCATATCCGCGTATCGCTGGATCACGCAATCGCTTCGGGATGGAAATTCAGCGTCGCCGGAAGCGTTTACCAACGCAATGAAACCACGGGTTCGCCGGGTATAGCTCCGGGAGTGTTCAATGGCGTACCCCCAAATTCGACTGACACCGAATTCAGCCGCCGCCAGATCGTATCCAGCATTCGCTCAGATGGAAACACGGGGCTCTCATTGCTTGCGGGCGTGGAGTGGCAGGAGGAGATAGGAGAAAGCCGGGGCGTATTGCTTATCGGGTTTCCCCTCTCCTCCGATTTCAATCTTGAACGCGATACAGTCAGCGCTTTTTCGGAGATTCGAATAAAGAGGGGCCCGATTCTGCTTCAGGGGGTGGTGCGTTGGGACGATCCGAATGGGATTGGCGGCAAAGCAACGGGCCGGATCGGCGCTTTGTATAGATTTTCCGATGGCCTCACCGAGATCCGGGCTAATTGGGGACAGGGTTTCAAAGCTCCGAGCTTTTTCGCACTGGCCCATCCCCTCGTTGGAAATCCCGACCTACTTTCAGAAACGGCCTCCAGTGTGGACTTCAATCTGAAACGAAGGATTGGCGATTCGAAAGGGGAACTTGGAATGAGTGTTTTTCGGAATAAGTACGAGGATCTGGTTGATTTTGATGCGGAACTGTTCCGGAGCGTGAATCGGTCAAAGGTCGTTACACAGGGGGCCGAATTCGCAATCGACTTGCCGTTGAACGATTACCTCAACTTGCGCGGCCACTTGACCTACCTGGAGACGGAGGTCACGGACAGTGACGCGCAACTCCGTGGGCGACCGGAGTGGCGAGGGGGTGCGGTTATCGATTGGGAGATCCATCCTCGATGGCGATTGGCAACGAGCATACTGGTTCTGGACCGTTTCTATGAGTCGTCAATCCCGACAGGTGGGATGTTTCTCGGCGGATACGTCAGGATCGATACGGCGCTCAATTTTGAAATACGCGACAACTTTAGAGTGCGATTTGCCGTCGATAACCTCCTCGATCAGGAGTACGAGGAGGCGGTCGGATTCCCGGCTTCTGGTATTCGAGGCCGTATCGGCGTTTCCTTCGGCTTTTAGGAACCGTTCTAGGGATGCCTGGAGTATTACCTTCGACAGATCTGTATCCGCTCAGGAGCTCCACCGAGACAACCTGACTGGCGAGCGCCGGCAAGCAGGGAGCCGTAGCTATACTACCTGTACGGCATCGGTTTTGGATCCAGCCATTCCACGACTCGGTTCCGGATGCTCTGCGAGAAGAAGAAATTTCCGGCCGGATTGTAGTGGCCGATATAGTAGCGCTCGAGGTAACTATCGGGATCCAGTTTACTGGTTCGAAAATCAACCTCATGGTCGTCGCGTAGATCGATGACGGGATAGTTCCGCGTCTTCAGAAAATCCCGGAAGGACTGATCCCAGTCCGGATTCCCCTGCAGACGCTGCAGGATGATATCCCGACTATGGGAGAGAATGACCATCAGTTGTAACCCCTGCTTCTTGCAGAATGCTTCGGTCCATTCAAGAATCCTTCGGCTCGAGAGCAGTGCCGCCTCGACGTATTCTCTGACCTTCTCGGGTTGCCGAGGATTTCGGATAAGGGGCAGACCGTAGGTTACCGGAACCTTCTGGGCAGAGCTTTTCTCCCACTCAATTTCGCTCAAAGTCAGATTCAAGAGTGGGTCTTCCCTGAACGTATCGACATAGGCTGCGAGATCGGTAAGCTTGTAGAAGTCCTCTCTATTCCCGCAGATATTTGGGGCCTCCTCTACTTTTCCGGCGGCCAGATTCACCAAGAGGAGGTAGGGTAAAGGAACAAGGGGACACTCTCCTGTTGCGGATGCGCCCGCGAATCCAGTCGAGGCTTCTAAAATGATCGTCGCTCCAGATATTGAAAATGACGTAGTCGGCCGAGTCTTGATTTTCGATTTTGAGCATTCTCAGATAGGCTTGGTAGACGCTGTACCCGCCCACGCCGTAATTTCCCAGGGGCTCCGCCAGATGGGCGCCTAGATACTCCTGCCAGGTCTCACCATCACTGACTTGATCGCAGTGTGTAAAGCTGTCGCCGTAGGTATTGATTCGAGGTTTCTCTGTCGGAAAATTCGGACTGAGGCGTGCACCTCGATCGGTATAGTGGTAAAAGGTCTTTGAGCCCTCCACTCCGTCCTGCCGGATTGAATTTTTGAGGATAAAGCCGAGATCCGGATCAAAGGTCCATCCGCTGTTGTTTTCATTGATGTCCAATTCTACATTTTTCAGCAAGAAACGATCTACTTCGTTCTTGGTCAGAAGGGTCGGTTTCAGAAAGCTCTCGATATCCATTGTCATTCTGCTCCACAAACTGATAGGAATCTGTCCGTTTGACTTTGTTCGGAATGCTGCATCTGTCACTTTAAATTCGAAACCTCAGGAAAGCTGAGAAAGCCAAGGAGGACAGATTCCCGGTGAAGAGTGACAGAAAATTACGCCTAGGAGCCTTTGGGTTGGGCCGCATTGGGCGGGTGCACTTGGAAAATCTGGTGCGCTTGTGGCGGGCGAGCAAGATTGAACTCGTGGCCGTGGGTGACCGCTATGAACCGACCCTGGATTCGGCCTTGAACGCTCTGGGTGACGAAGGTGGGGTGAATCTGATTCGGAGTCCGGCGCGATTCGTGAACCCGGAAAGAATGGCCGCCGAATTTGAACTGGACGGAGTGGTGGTCGCATCGCGGACCGAAGATCACGTTCGTGACAGTCGAGCATTTACGAAATGCGGTATTCCCGTGATGGTGGAAAAGCCTTTTGCAAATTCGATTGCGGAAGCATTCGAGTATGTCGGCGAATTGGGCGACGACGGCGACCGTTTGGTGCAGGTAGGGTTCAATCGATTTTACGATCCGGCCACCCAGGCGGCATCGGAATGGGTCGCCGCGGGGTCGATCGGCGATTTGCAGCAAACTCACCATATTCTCCAGGACAAAAGTCCTCCGCCACCCGCCTATCAGAGCTCAGGTATTACCGCCGATATGGCGATTCATATGGTTTTCGAGGCGATGAGCTTTCGCGCTTTCGAATTACCTTGTTCCGTTCAAGCTCTTCGCTTTATGGCGCCTCACTACGAAGATAGAGCCGGTGAGGGCGCCAACGTGGTCCACGTATTCTGTGGTTGGGCTGATAACTCGCTGGCCCATCTGTGGGGATCGCGCATAAACCGGACCGGTTACGATAACGAGTTCAAACTGATTGGGACCGACGGCCGTATTGACGTGGGCGAATTTGTAGGGGATTTTGGCGAGATAACTGCCAAGCTTTGGCGTGGCGCGGGTAAAGGATCGATCGCTCGGGGGGGATTGTCCGAGCAGTTGAGGTTTCAAATGACTCGGCCCGGTCCTGACCATCCCGAATTCTATTCCCGTTTTGCAATCTCCTATGCGAATGAACTCGATGTCTTTTTGAGTGATATTCGGAGTGAGACGCCTTTCGCGGTGGGCGTCGATTCGGGTTGGAAGGCGCTGCTCGTGGCCAACACGGCGGAGGCTAGTTCGCGATCAGAAGAGCGGCGTTTCGAGCTGATGGTAAATGGAAAGCCAATCACCACCATTGAAGATGCGGCGGAGTTCGCGGAAATCAATGGATTGGAATGAGAGAACGGTTTGAAGTTGGAAACTGTAGAGGATGGATTTGAAAACGGTAGGCGGTGGTGAAGAAGATTCCGAAACTACGAATCGCGCGAATCTTCGCGAATGCATTGGAATCGCCGATTGCTGGTGAAGCGTGAGCCGGATTGTTATTCATGAGAGAATGAATACACAAAAGACCAAGGCATGTAGGACCGCGCTCGCGCGGGAGGGACTAAGCGGGAAAATCGAATCTGCCTAACGTTCGCAAGCGAACTCCTACATCCTTCGGTGATCCGTTGCAAACAAGGAGTGCTGAGAAATGAAGCGCTACGTTCGAAGCCGTCGACGAACGGCAATGGAAGTCGAGAATAAGGGCAAGAGCCAGAAGGTGGGCATCGTTAGTCGGTTATGAAACGTAATAGTGATCTCCTGCGACATTTCGAGAAGATGAGGGCGACGTTAGCCCCAAAGCCTGCATGGCCACAGCGGTGTTTACCCCTATATTCGCGAAGGCGATCAAAGGGAGCGGGCGAAGTCCAAAAAACTCGAATTGGACTACGCTCCCTACTTTGCCGAACACGGTTATGTGACCCTCGCCCCGATCCAGCGAGGATGGAATGAGACATCGCGCAACGTGGACCAAAGGGAAAGCGGTTGTCAGGGGATGGTCATGAACAGTTTCCTCTCCGGCATGACCCCCATCGGGTTGAGATGCTGGGATGCGTCACGTCTGGTCGACTTCCTGCAAACCCAGGAGACGGTGGACCCCATGCGCATCGGAGTCGCTGTACTATCGGGCGGGGGTACAGTGGCTCTCTTCTGGACTGCTCTGGAACGAAGAGTCCGTCTCGCCATGATTGGCGGATACTACTGCACCTTTGCCGATTCCATATACTCCATCTACCACTGCCTCTGCAATTGCGTTCCCGATATGATGGAATGGGGAGAGATGAGGGACATCGCGGCCCTGATCGCTCCCCGTCCCCTCCTTATCATCAGCGGCAAGAAGGATCCCATATTCCCCATCAAGGCGACTCGACGAGCCTACTCAGAATTGAAGGGAATATACCGCCTTCTCAACGCCGATCGAAATCTAAAGAATGACTTCTTCGATGGACCGCATGCCTGGAGCAATCGAAAGACTCTCCCTTTCCTCAAGAAGCATTTCGGGATGTCAGAGGGCCGAAAATAGAAGACATACAATATGCCGAGCGGGGCATTGCCTTAAAGCGTGCTTTCATATTTACAATCGAGAAATAATGTACTGGAAACTTGCGATATTCACTACCCTGGCGAGTATTGTTCTCGCCTGGAACTTGGGGCCTGCAACCGAAACAACGAAGGAGCATCAGGAGGTTACAATGAAACGAGTGGGATTTCTTTTGAAAGTCAGAGAAGACAAGCTCGAAGAATACAAAAGACATCACGAGACGGTTTGGCCTGAGATGCTGGATGCG
Organism: Candidatus Moanibacter sp.; assembly: GCA_965226025.1. Classification (GTDB taxonomy): domain Bacteria; phylum Verrucomicrobiota; class Verrucomicrobiia; order Opitutales; family UBA2987; genus Moanibacter. Next base: position 683,123 of record CBDDCD010000003.1, read on the forward strand.
CTGCGCCGCACAGGCTGGCACAACTATTCGCTCTTTATGCGGGAGGACGGATTGCTCTTTGGTTACTTTGAGACGCCCGACAGTTTTCAGAGTGCGCTCGACGGCATGGCCAAGGAGGAGATCAATACCAAGTGGCAGGATTTCATGGCTCCCTACTTTGAGGGCCTAGGCGGCGCCCACGCCGACGAGAACTTGATCGAGTTGGAAGAGGTGTTTCATCTCGACTGAATTTCAATGTTGGGTGTCGCACGTCTGAACAGTGTGCGGTTGAGAGAGGGAAGGTTTCAAAGTTCATAGCCGTACTCCCTCAGCTCGTTCTGGAAGACCGGCAGGTTGGTATCGACATCGCTGGTCTTGAAGCGTCCTACCGAGTCCGGGCGCATTTCGATACGAGATAGAGGAATACCAAGGAATTCTTCCAAGCGGATCAGAGTCTTTTCCTGCTCCAGAACCATATCTTCGAACCGAATCATGAGGAACCGTTTCGGTTGCGGCGTGGCCCTGATGATTCTGTGCTGGTATCTCCAGCTTATGGCTCGCCTTTCGTAGACGTCTTCGGTTCTCGGATAGTCTACGTCGAAATCTGCCAGATCGTCCGTCCGGTGCCGCTTCAGAATTCCGTCCCTGGGATTTCTCACCCAGTATATATAGTGAATATCGGGAAACATCCGGACGATCCAGGGATAGGCTAGGGTGGTTTCCGGGATTTTCCAGCCGCGATGGGCCGCGTCGCTCTTGAGGACCGAGGCTAAGTAGGATTCGATGAGCAGGGTAAAAGACGGATCGACCGGCATGGTGTGGAGTTTGGAAAAGTCCCAGTCCAATCCTCCCAAATGGGTAACTTGTCGCCCCAGGACTCGGCAGGCCTCGTACATGTCCTGAGGTGGGAGCAGGTCGCCCGCCTGGTTCTGCGGCTCACCCATGAAGACCCCACTCGCGCTCAGAGTGTGAGAAATGGCTCGCGTTCCCGAATGGCCCCGGCCGATTACCGTTACCATTTTCATACAACCCTAGATGGAAGCCGACCGCCTTGAAAAGATAAGGCGAAAACGAGTCTGAGGACGGTCGGTAGCATGACGAGAGTCGAGCAATTCGGCCGATTCGCCGCCGAACCAAGGTAGACGATCGATTGATGGTGCGCCCTACCTCGCCCCGCAGGCCTGCAGACAGGCTTGCAAATGACCTTTCGTCTCCGCCGCGATGGCGACACAGGCCGGCAGTTCGTAGTCTTTAGCACCAATGACTTCGAGATTGACCGGTCCAGTGTACCTATTCTCATGGAGGACGCGTATGTATCCGACAAGATCGATATCGCCTCGGCCGTTGGCTTGAAGCTCAGGTTTTCCCGGCCCCTTTTCTCTGCCTTTGCAGTCGCGAATATGAACGTGTTTGATGCGATGGACGACGGCGGCGATGGCTTCTACGGGATTCTCATCGGCTCGGTGAATGTGACTGGGGTCCATGTCGAGCCCGAAAGCGGGAGAATCGATGGCATCTAGAATCTGAAGCGAAGTCGGGGTGTTGTATATTGCTCTGCCGACGTGGGCCTTGACGCAGAGAGTGATGCCGTAATGTTCGGCGCGCTCCGACAGTTTTCCCAACCTTTCGATGACTTCCTTGATGGAAGAGGGATCGTCGTCGGCCCCCCCAGGTCCGCAGTTGATCACAGGGACGCCCGTTTCCACCGCCGCCTGCATGGCGGCCTCCATCGTCTCGGAATCCGTGGAGGGTTGCTCCATTGCGAGCAACTTGAGTCCATATTCTTCAGCGAGCCGCTTTACCTCGGGGGCACATTCCTTCCATCTATCGATGACAAGGTGTTCACTCATTCCATTGATCGCCGAGACTTCGATTCCATCGTAGCCGCAGAGCGCCGTATACTTAAACGCGGTCTCCATATCGTAGCCGCCGAAGAGAACTGAGTTAATTCCAATATTCATTTGCTAGGAGGCTGTCGGACTTTGTGCTTCGATTGCTCTGCAAGTACGAAAGTTCGTCCGACAGCCTCCTAGCAATAAGAAAATGAAACTGAGATTTGTGGATAATGACATTTCAGAAAAATTTCTAACTCCTCCGATGGATATCGTTGTGCCAAACTGTCACGAAGTCGGAAGAGCCTCAAACTTCTACCTTCAGATTCACTGAAAGAAACCAGAAGATATGACAATTCGTCTCAAATCTCAGTTTCATTTTCTGGCAAGGAATCTGTCGGCATGGACTTGGTCTAGATTTGCACCCTTCACCGTTGAATCCGAACCTGAAACTGAGATTTGTGGATAATGACATTTCTAACTCCTCCGATGGATATCGTTGTGCCAAACTGTCACGAAGTCGGAAGAGCCTCAAACTTCTACCTTCAGATTCACTGAAAGAAACCAGAAGATATGACAATTCGTCTCAAATCTCAGTTTCATTTTCTGGCAAGGAATCTGTCGGCATGGACTTGGTCTAGATTTGCACCCTTCACCGTTGAATCCGAACCTCCGCGATGTTGCGATATTCAAAGTCCGACAGATTCCTAGCCTTCAAACATCCACCACCGTCCCCTCGGCCCAACTTTCAATGGCGGCCTCAATAATAAGCTGCACCTTGAGGGCATCCTCGGCCTTGGCATTGACCAGGTAGGGAGGCGTCTCATTGCGAAGATCCTCTACCCAGGCGTCGATACGGGACTGAAACGTCTCTCCGAAATTACCCATTCCGCCGAGATGTTCGTAGGTCTCTTTTTCCAAAGAGAAGCGTGGGCTGAAGATTAGATTCTCACACGCCTCCTCGATGACAATTCGAGCCTGGGAGCCGACAATCTCGCAGGTCTCCAGTCCCCACGGGGAACTGGGTCCTCCCCCGTCGTAGCTGCCGAACAGATGGCCGATAACGCCATTTTCAAATTGGAGATTCACCTGAACATTGGACCAGATTTTCCTTCCCTCGCCCTTCTTGAAGAAAGCGTGCACTCTTTTGACATCGCCGGCAAAGTAGCACATCACGTCAAGGGAATGGGGATGCAGAGCGCGCATGTGGAAATGGTCGCTCGATTCCTTCTTGTTATTTATCCACATCCGCATGTTGATGACGCTCATCTCGCCGAGGCGCCCATCATCGATCCATTGCCGGGCTCTTGCGGCCGCGGGAGTGAAACGGTGATTCAAATTGATGCCGTATCGGAGCCCCTTCTCCTTCGCCAGTACCACCATCTCTTTCGCTTCGTCGACATTGTTCGAGATGGGTTTCTCGCCCAACACCGGTATGCCTGCACTGAGCAACTCAATTGTCGGAGCGTGATGGTGGCTGCCGTTTTCTTCTCCTGCCGTGCAGACTCCCGCCGCGTCGAATTCCACATCCGAGGCGAGCAAATCCGCCACCGAGGTGAAGATCGGGCATCCGTATGGCTCCGCCGCGCTCTCCGCGAGATCCTTGACCATGTCGCAGATCGCAGCGACCTCGGTGTGTGGGTTTTCATGATAGCAGGCCGCATGCCTTCTGCCAATGCCGCCTGCCCCGACAATTGCCACGCGTATCATATTGTCTCCCGCGGTTAGATCGTCCTGAATCTGCTGATTCTTTTCACCTTCGAACTTATCATGCCAGTGGATTGATGACCCGCAACCCGGAAAGTTCGACCAAGGCTATTTGACGGCGATCAGAAGCCTCAAACTCCCGGATACTTCCGTCTTTGTGACAAATAAATCAACGGCCGTCGATTTATTTGTCACATTGGTTGAACTGCCTGAATCCTCGAAGGGCCCGCTTCAGACGGTTATTCCCCGAGGCTGGAATTCGATCGTGGCCATTGTAATGGCAAACATCCCACGTCGAGGAGAGTGAAATGTCAGAGTTAACCGTATCTGAACTCGTTCGAAGAATATAGCATGAAACGCATAAGCAGAATTGGGTATTCCGCTTACCGGGTAAATGGAATCCTATTCTTCGTTCTCTTGGCTACCTCTTGTCAAGATGCGCGCCAGGTGAGTGGAGGGGACGCTTTGCCGGAGATTATCGTGAGAGGGGCGGAAGGCGCCCTGGATTTTGGAAAATGGCGCTGGGTCAACCCGAAACCGGAGCCAGATTTGGCAAGAGTTGTCGACGGCCTCGATCCGGATCTATTTCACCAGAGAAAACTGGTCTCCGATATGGTCTGGGAGGGAAAACTGATCGATCTGATCGAATATACGTTCTTCAAGGGCGATGAAGAGCTGGGACGAGACTCTATCCCGGGAAACATCTTTCTGGAGAGAGGAAAGCGGTATACGCGATATTTCCCGAGCGGATTCTCCAATTTCGCGATCGCGGGAACGACAAAGCTCATGATTGACGTCAGGATGGCTGATGCGACTCCGAAACTCAAAGGTATGCCGGACGGGATTGTAAGGGCGGCGAGCGCCTGTGAGAGAGGGATGTTTCGGGATTGCACGGAACTTGCGGTCGCTTTCAGGGGCGGCGTATCGTCTCTCGGTGAGGTTGAGGGTGACATGGAGTTGGCCGCCTATTACGGCGACAGGATGATCAGTATCGGCCAGGAGGTTTGCGATGCCGGCAACGAACAGGGCTGCTTCTTTTATGCCGTCAACGTCGCCCTAGGTATCGGAATGGAGGCCGACTACGCGGGTGGAAGAGCCATGGTCCAGTCGGCCTGTGTTGGCGGGAGTTTTCTCGCCTGTATGTGGCTGGAAAACAACCAGTAATGAATTTGGCGGACGGGGTTCCCCACTATTTCGGATCCAGCCAACTTTCTAGGCGCTCTTTGGATTGTGGGAGAATCGAACACCGACAGTTTCAATACTAAACCCGGCAAGCCGTGATCGGGTAAGACCGACTGTAGAGGAATGCGTGAGCATTTCTTTTGTGTCTTGGGGATGCTGGGAGCTAAACGGAATCTACCTCACGAGCTGAACTCTTGGTAGCGGAAAGCGGCAGCTTTTCGATCAGATCGACGGACCAGTGGACGCGATCGGGAGTCTTCATCTACACGGCCGGGAATATTGAGCAGCTCGTGAATACTTAAGATAGGAATTGTATCGCTAACCGCGCATGATAAACTGCAAACTATTGCTCAATCTAAGTTGGAACCGTTTAACTACAATATAGTGATGAAGTTCAAACCAACTACAGACATGAAAGGAGTGATCATTCTTGCTTTGCTCCTTGCATTTCTCAGCTTCTCCTTGGGTTGCAGCACGGTTGCTATTCATGAGCAGCGGCTGGTTTCAAAGCCAAACATGCAATTCTCCGATTCCGCGGTGTTTGATTACTTCTCAAAGGTCCTGCCGCTGGTCGAACCCGGGACTGCATCATCGGGCGGCGCGGCAGCGGCGGGGTGCACTTCCTGCCGCTAGAGGAAGCGGTCGGAGATGGCTTTCCGAATCTGCGGACGTGATGGGTTGGCTGGCTTCTTATGTGGCTGGCGGGGGATTTCAGCACCGACATCTTCCTAGACCCGGCAAGCCGGGAAAGGGAAAGCGGGACGAAATCCGATGATGCGGAATTGGTGTTTCATAATCGGCATAACGATCTGTTCAGCTGAGTCTGTTCTCGCAGTCGAAATTGGCCAGGAGGCTCCCCGATTCGAAGGGGAGAGGTGGCAATCGGGTGAGACGGTGAGCCTTTCGGATTTCGAGGGAGAAATCCTCGTCCTCGATTTCTTTGCCTACTGGTGTGTGCCTTGCCGTCACTCCTCACCCCTTCTGGAGTCGGAGATTCAGAGCTATTATGATGAACGGGGTGGCAATGCCTATGGGATACCAGTGAGGGTTATATCGGTTAACGTGGAAGAGGGAAATTCCGATAAGACGGCCCGGTTCCTCGCGGAGACCGGGAGCCGTTACGTCGTCAACGATCGGAAGGGAGAAAATCTGAGCCGATTTGGAGCTCAAGGCATCCCGTTTTTTGTGGTTGTTGATGGATCGAATAAGGGAAGGGACGAGCCGTTCTTCGAGATCGCTTACCAGAATGCCGGTTTCGAGGGAGTGGAGAAACTTAGAGGCGTCATTGACGGAATTGAAGGAACCGATTCAGAGGTGAGCGGGAGGGAAGTTGTGGCGCCGAAGCAGGGCGTGCCGTCGGATCTCGAGAGAAGCGCTAGATTGGCCGAAATTTCGGATCTTCCGGAAGATGAAGTGTCCGAAAGTCCTCCGTCGGATCGCGAATTTGGCGTCGACACCGAAGTGGTGGTGTCGAAGGACGTCGTTCTGACACAGAGCACACTCCTTATGCGGTGGAGTGAGTGGGATCGCGAGCTCACTCTGAGCGGATCGTTCAGTTCTATCGATCTTGACTACGAGCCGGTTCCTTTTGATTTCCTGGGATCGCCCAACAAAGTCTCCGAAGACCGCTTCGCCTTTCAGGCCTCCTATCGGAAGAGAGTGAAGGATCGGCTACAGCTCCAGGGTTCGACGGGACTCTATGACGGAATCACGGACTTCCGATCAGCCTGGCTTAATGAATACTACCGTCAGCAGTTCAGCGAAATTGAAGGCTACGAAGTTGCCGATGCTGGGGGATTCAATGTGTCGGGAGCTGTGAGTTGGGAGTATCTGCCGAACTCCGGGATCTTTCAGATCGATGCCGGCTTTCTGCGTGATACAATCGCACCTGGATACGAGATCGATTTTGATGGGCTTTTTCGGGGGAGGGATAGGCTGGACAGTTGGACGGTTCAGGTGTCGTCGGAGAATGTCATCAATCGTTGGATCAGGGCGCACAACGCCTTGAGCCTCATCGGCACCACAGAGAGGGAGACACGGCTCTCCTATTTGGGCAGGCTGAACCTCGCCCTGGGGGAACGAATGGTGGTCCGTTCATCTCTCGGCGCAACCAAGGAAGATCCGGAGCTGAAGGCATACTTTGTCGGTTCCTCGATTGAGTATGAACTGGGCAAGTCAGTTCTCCTCAGTGTTTCGGGTCGCTACTACAAGGATACAGGAGAGATCAAGAATTCGCTCCTATTTTCAAACGCCGCTCCCGGTCTGGAGAGCTACCAAGCGGGAGTTGGTCTGCGCGTTCTCTGGCCGAATGCGTCATTGAAACTCTACGCCGCCGCCTACCACACTTCCTACGACGAGATCGATTTTGGAACGATCTTTTTTGAAAACTTGTATAGCAGTCGTGACTGGGGCATCATTCAGTTTGCCTTCACCAAGAATTTCTGAGGTATGGGCCTGTCTGACTTAGTCGTTGGATGGCGTTGAAAGTACCGGCGAACGTCAGACAGGCTCATACCTCAGAAATTCTTTGAAATTTCCAGGCTGGACTATTCTCTTAGTTGGGATGAAACGAAAAACCGGAGCAGCTCTCCTTGCCGGGCTTTTACTCACCCTCTCTCAACAGGCATCGGCCCAATTTTATCGGGAGGGCGATATCGTTGAGAATTTCATTCTCAATGAGCACGGTACCGGCAACGCGGTAAGACTGAGCGATTTTTTCGGCAAGATCGTCTTTCTCGAATGGTTCGCCTGGTGGTGACCATTCTGCCAGGCGGCCGCCCCTCAGGTTGAGGAGGGAATTGTTCGTTACTATCAGAGTCGAGACGGGAATCCGTCCGGGATCGAGGTCGAGCACATAGCCGTGAACCTGCAAGCAAACGCCGAGACCCAGACGAACAACTTCATTCTCAGTGCTAATTTCGGGATCGTGCTGGAGGACTTCAGCCGTAGTATTGCGGGCCGCTTTCAATCGGGAGGCCAGCCGATCTTTGCCATCATCAACTGTGTAGACGGTTCGCCGACTCACGAGCAGTATGAACTGCTTTACAGCCAGAGTGGGTACGGATCCCTCGACTCACCTATTAATCTATTCCGGGCCGCCATCGATCGGGTGGAGCAAGGGACGCTGGATCCACTCGACGGCGTGGATCTGGGAGGCGGGTTCTTTTTTTCCGAGTGGTACGGAATCTACAATCCGGTCTTCTCGCCCTGGCTTTTCCATATCGAACACGGCTTCCAGTACATCTTCCCGGTGGGCCCCGGAGAAGCGTTTTTCTTCGACCTCGCAACTAACGATTTCTGGTGGAGCCTTTCGTCTTTCGAGGGATTCACCTTCTACTCATTCAGTCGGGGGACCTTCAATTTCTACTTTGCCGGCACTTCGAACCCGAGACAGTTCGTCGACCTACAGACCGGGGAGTTCTGGTCGGCGCCGTAGCCCAACTTTCGGTGAAAGTTGGGCTTGCCGAAGGCAAGAGACTCTGGAGTGCCGAAATCCGCAACTATCAGACCTAGGAGGCGGGTTCGCTGGTGTTCTGCCTTCTCGGCCAATTGTCCAATCTTCATGCATCGCTTTTCTGTTAAAACTTTATATAATGGAATAGCGTTTGGCGTGAAGCCCTTATTCCCGAAAAATCCGGATAAGTCCGAAGTTGGTTGGGGCTAGCCTGGAAATCTCAGAAGATTTCCAGGCTAAACAACAAGAGGGCACAGAGGAAACTGATTCAGAATAGGTTAGGTGCTTTTGTCTTTCGTTGATAGAAAGATTCCTGGCGACATTCCGTTCTTTTCAAACAACACGGCTCTTCTGTGCCCTCTTGTTGAATAGCCCGCTTTTTGTGGCCGGCATGCGGCACCACGGCGGGAGGAGCGCTCTGCCGCAATTGTATGCTCGAAAATTTGTGAGAAAAGCGGGCTAGAATAGAATTGGGCCCGCCAATGCGCTGGCCAGAACCAGGGCCCAAGCTGGGGCAGAGGCGAAGCGAAGCAGGCCGAAAGCAATGAGAGCGAAGGCCAGTCGGCCCGGACTCGTGACCGCCACAGTCCAGATTGGATCGTAAAATGCGGCGAGGAGAAGGCCGACTACAGCGGCATTGGACCCCATCAGAGCGGCTTGGGCTCCTTTCAGCCGACGTAAGCGGTCCCAGTAGGGAATCGCGCCCAGGACGAGAAGCCACGACGGCAGATAGGTTGCGGTGAGGGCCAGGAGACCGCCTTTGACACCGCCAGGCCCAGCCGAGATGACCGACCCAAGAAACCCGGTGAAGGCAAACAACGGACCGGGTAGGGCCTGGGCGGCCCCGTATCCGGCGAGGAAGATATCCCGATCCGCCCAGCCTTGGCCGACAATAAAGGCGTCCAGCAACGGAAGTACCACATGACCGCCGCCAAAGACAAGGGAGCCCGCCCGATAGAAACCCTCCAGAACGGCTATCGATCCGGAAGGTTCCACCTGGCTCAACACCGGAAGGCCCAGCAGTAGCAGAGCAAAAACGGCAACAAACGGCCAGCCCTGACTCCGATTCACCTTTTCGTCCGCGACTCCTTTTTCGGCAATCCGCTGAGGAAACAGCATCCAGCCTACAGCTCCCCCGAGGACAATAGCGACCACCGGCAAGAAGCCATCCGCCATGACCGTCAGCAGCGCCGCAGTCGCCAAAGCAATCAGGGCCCGTTCGCGGTCCGGGCAGAGCTTGGTCGCCATGCTCCAGATAGCGTTGGCCACCACTGCCACCGCTGCCAGCTTGAGACCGACAATCCAACCAGCCTCACGGAATTCGCCCCAGGCGGTCAGTCCCAAGGCAAAGCCCATCATCAGGGCGGCTGAAGGCAGGGTGAAAGCGGCCCAGGCCGCAAAGGCCCCAAGTATACCGCTCCGCTTCAGACCTATGGCAAATCCCACTTGGCTGCTCGCAGGACCGGGAAGAAACTGACAGAGGGCCACGAGGTCGGCATACTCCGATTCACTCAACCACTTCCTCTTTCGGACAAACTCATCCTGAAAGAAAGCAAGGTGGGCAACCGGACCGCCGAAAGCCATGCAACCCAACTTCAAAAAAGCGAGAAAAACCCCCCTGAGCGAAGCTATTGAAGCCTTCACAACCGTTCTCCTTTCGCCGAGAACCGGGCGTCCAGGGACCATCGTCCTGTCCCCTTCACCAGGATGAAGACCGCGCTAACCATCAAGGGGATACGAGCTGTCGAAAGAAACGGACTCGTCCGTGTGACTCTGAGATATTCATTCTCCCTCGATCAAAGCGCAGAACTCAGCACCGAGGTCGCGCTTTCGGGCAGTCGCCCTTCTCCAGAGCTTCAGATTCGACCGCAGGGCATCGCGGAAGGCCTCGAGTTCACGGATTTTCTCCTTCGTTTCAGTGAGGGTGGCCTCGGCAATGTTAATTACACACCTGCAGGTCTCCTCGCCTTGCCCACTCAAATTGAGAATCCGCTGGATCTCATCCAAAGAAAATCCGAGCGCCTGCGCCTTCCGGATAAAGCGGAGACGCCGCAGGGCGCCCTCATTGTAGACGCGGTAACCAGCGGCGGTGCGGGTTGGTTTGGGAAGCAAGCCTTTCCGCTCGTAATAGCGCACGGTATCGGTCTTTACCCCAGCCCCTTGCGCCAACTGCCCGATTAAATAGGAGGATTCCATTTTACTCAATAGCTTGACCTTGGAGTTTGGTCCAAGGTGTATCTCATATAATAGATAATGCGCGACTTTCCGCAAGTCTACGCGGGAATAACAGTGGCTTGCGTCCTGGCAACCGCAGTTAACTGAAAAAAGAAGAGCGAACCGATATGAGATTGGAAAGACGATTTGTGCGATCGATCTACTCGATTACAGGAAGTATTTTGCTCTTGGCGGGGACAAGCATAGAGGCTGAAATTACAAGGGCAACGGTCCAGGTCGATGGTCTCGGATGCCCCTTTTGCGTTTACGGCCTGGAAAAGAAGCTGAAGAAAGTCGAAGGCGTAAGAAAGGTGGTAATCGATCTTAAGTCGGGAAAGTCCGTTCTGACAATCGAGGAGAGGAAGTGCCCAACCGTTGCAGCTTTCAGGGCCGCCGTAAAAAAAGCCGGTTTCACACCGCGCCAGATATCTCTGACAGCGGTGGGAACCGTCGTCTTCGCGAATGGAGAAGCGATGTTGAAGCTGCGCCATTCCGATCAGGAGTATCTCCTCTATGAGAAGGGGGCGGAGGGTCCAACCGCCCTTTCCAAAGAAACCCGGTCGCGCCTGAAAGGGTACGCCGATAGCGGCACAGTATTCGCCATCACAGGGACCGTCCACGAACACGCCGGCAGGCCACCCGGCCTATCCGTGGACAAGATTGAAACTATTTAACGCGAAAGGCTCACCGGGATAGTGAGATGTGCCGTAAGTTTTTAGCGCCATGCTTTCGATTGCTGGCTGCCCCGGTCTTGCGCCGGGGGGGCGCGCGTTTCCTTGCTACACAACGCGTGCCTCTATCGACCCCTCCAGCCGTCTCTCCTCGCCCCAGTCCCGCCGCGGCGGGACTGGGGCGAGGAGAGACGGCTGGAGGGGTGTGCAGTGCCAATCACGTATTGTAGCCGCATACCGCGCGCCCCCCGGCGCAAGACCGGGGCAGCCTCAAACAAGCTAAGCAGGTACGATACGCCGTATAAAACTTGGGACTTTTTTCAAATGGAAGGATTCTTTCAATTCTCGGACAGACCCTATTTCCACGGAATTTGGTGGATGCTCTCTGCGATCTGCTGGCTCGCCGGTCCTTATGCGGTGGCTGCGCCCATCACCTCCAACACCGCCCTTCCGATCCATGAAGGCGAGATTCTCGTCCGAGGCCAGGCAAGGTTGATCCGCTCTTCGGATGATTCCGGTCCTCAAAATCGGGAACTCACGGTATGGGCCGCTCCCACTGTCATTGTTTATGGCGTAAGCCCGAAGTTCACCCTTTTCGGCATTGTTCCCTACCTCGATAAAAGCCTGGCGCTCACCACGTCGCCGGGGCGCATCACCCGTGGCGACGCCGGCATCGGCGACGTTACTTTCCTCACCCGCTTTACCCTCGGGCAATGGGACCGCCCCGGTGAGACCCTTCGCCTGGCCCCCTTTCTCGGCCTTGAAATTCCCACCGGCAGAGACGACGCCGTGGACTCTCTGGGGCCCTTGCCGCGTCCGCTTCAGCTCGGTTCCGGCTCCTGGGATCCGATTATCGGAACGATCTTTTCCTGGCAGCGCCTCGCCTGGCAATTCGACGCTTCCGCCGCATACAAGCTTAATACCGAGGCCGGCGGATTCGAGTTCGGAGACGAAGCGCGGTTCGATCTCTCTTTCCAATACCGCCTCCGGCCTCGGGAGCTCGATTCCGGCACGCCGAATTACCTTTATGGAGTCATCGAAAGCACCCTGCGCCGGCAGGGAAGGAACCATTCCTTTGGCCAGACAATTATTGATTCTGGAGGGACAACCTGGTTCGTAGCTCCGGGAATACAGTATGTGACAAAACGAATCATACTTGAAGCGGCGGTGCAGATACCGGTGATTCAGGACCTCAACGGCAACACACTCGAAAACGATTTCATTTTCACCGGCGGATTTCGCTTCGCGTTTTGAGGAGGCTTCGATGAGGCGGCCATACAGATGGACGTGGGGAATCGTCCTTGGAATCCTGTTTGCCCTCATCGCCTGGGTCGCATGGTCTTGGTTCCCGTTACCTCGGGAGCCACAATACCAATTCGTGCAAATGTGGGGAGAAAAGGGAAGTGTTCCCGGCCAGTTCGACGCCCCGATCGGAATCACTATTCATGAAGACGAAGTCTACGTTTCAGACTCAGGAAACAACCGTATTCAAGTATTCGATCTCAATGGAAATTTCCTCCGTTCCTTTGGTTCCGGTGGTGATGGGCCAGGCCAGCTTGATCGCCCGATGCACATGGATTTTCGTGATGGAAAACTCTATGTGGCCGAATATCTCAACGACCGCATCCAGGTCTTTTCGCCCGCGGGAGAGTCCCTTGCCCTCATTGGCTCCTCCGGTTCTGGTCCGGGCGAGTTCGACGCCCCGGGAGGTGTGGCCGTGACCGATTCCGGAAGCATGTATGTGGCCGATTTCTACAACCAGCGGGTCCAGTTTTTGGAACCGGATGGGAGGTTTATTCGGCAGCTTGGCGTGACCGGCGAGAAAGGCATCAGGTCGGGCAGGTTCAATTATCCTACCGACCTGACATTGTTGCTCGACGGCAGCCTGGTGGTGGCGGACGCCTATAACGACCGGATTCAGATTTTCGCTCCGGACAGCAAATTCATTCGCAAATGGGGCGGACCATTTGGGTTCAACATATCGGGGCGTTTCAACGGCTGGTTCAAAACGGCAACAGCCGTTAACGTTGGACCGGAGGGCAATATCTTCGTAGCGGACTTCTATAACAATCGAATACAGAAGTTCTCTCCAACTGGCGACTTCCTAGTAGCGTTTGGAGAAAAAGGGGGGGAGTCCGGCCAATTTGACCGCCCCAGCGACATCGCCGTCGACAGAGACGGAAACGTCTTCGTAGTCGATTTCGGCAATAACCGGATTGTGAAGTTTTCACTTTCCGAGTAACTCGAGATCTCACAATTCCTTGGATTATAATGTCTTCCGATGCCTGGATTACTCAGGAACACTCCAATATCCGACGCTGAGCGGCAAAACAACGACCAGCACCGGCCTGGTATTGTAATTGCGGTCGTGGCGCTCCTGTGCCTCTACATTTATCTCTTCACCTTGGCCGCTGATCCCCTCGGGCTGCCGCTCCCTAAAGGGCTTGCGGACACGCTCGGAGTTTCGATCGAACACGTTTTCGACAGTGACGGCAATGTGGATTCGAATTTCGTCATCTCTCTGACACAGAGGTTTGATCGCAATGATGATGAACGCCTGATCTTTTTCTGCTGCCTGATCGCCGCATTCCTGAGCGCCTATTATCTACCCCTTCCCTACAAGCAACTGTCACTGATTCTCTGGACCGTCGCGGCGATCATTGTGCTCTACGGTGCCGTCGCCACTGCCGGACTGCTGTTTGCCCATTTTGTCGTCTACCTCGTTCTACACCCTAAACAAGCCCAACCTTGGATCCCTGCCGTCGTTGGGCTGCTTGCTTCTTTTGCCTTTGTCCACGATGGCGGAGCCGCGAAGATTGTGTCTTTCGTCCTTCTACCGCTGTTGTCACTTGGCGGCTATCATTTTTTGGTGCTGCGGCTCTTTGCCAAAGGGTTTGGGCTCGATATTCCTGCCTGAACTCCAGCGACGGGCACCTTTCGACAAGGTTCGCGAGTGAGGTTCGGGACAAGGTTACTAAGGGAGGAGGACCTGCGTTCGCCCTCCGAGCAAGACTGCCCTGACACTTTAACCTACTCAGTATTCAGCGGAGCAAACCTCGTCGCGAACCTTGTCGAATGGGCCTGGGTTGAGCAGTTCGACGGGACTTACCGCAGGCCCTTCGATAAGCTCCGGAGAGGCTATGTCGAAGGGCGGCTTCGCTGATTCGTACTCGATTCCGGAATAAGAACTTATCGTCTTCCCTCTTGACATTATACTATAGGGGGGAAGGGTATATTATATGATCAAGGAAAGTCACAAAAAGAAGGCGTTGCGGCGGCTGAGGATCATCGAGGGGCAGGTAAGAGGGATCCACAAGCTCATCCAGGAGGAGCGTTACTGTGTCGACATAGTGACGCAAATAGCCTCGGTGCAGGAGGCGATGAGAGGGGTATCGAAGGAGATTGTAAGGAATCATCTGGAGACATGTGTGACGGAAGGAATTTTGGATGGAGAAGGAGAAGCACATTACGAGGAACTGACGAATATCATGATCAAACTGAACCGCTAACTTGGATGGTTAATCGCGAACAAATGGAGGGCCTAGAGCAGCGAAGCCGCAACCAAGGGACGAGGTACGACTTTGAGTACCAGCCTCTTATAATTCAGCAGATGGAAAACCGTGTTAAGAGACGTCGATAAGGTTGAGAATGAAGGGCGCCGGCGGAGCCGGTTGGCGAGCTACATCTGCCCCATGTGTGCGGGAGTGGAATCGGACCATTCGGGCGACTGTCCTCGCTGCGGCATGGCCTTAGAGCCCGCCGGACCGATTCCATCCCCCAAGCGCTTGCACTACACCTGCCCGATGCACCCGGAGGTGGAGTCTGAAGAACCGGGTGGGTGTCCGAGATGCGGGATGGCTCTGGAACCGAAAGGGATAGCACCACAGCAAGATTTCGGGGCCAATGAGATAGGTGCCTTGAGCCGGAGGTTTTGGGCTGCCTCGGCACTTACTTTACCAGTGCTCTTTCTGGCGATGGGAGAGCTCATTCCAGGCGTGGAACTACGGCGTTGGGTTCCTATCACTCTGTCGCACTGGCTGCAGTTGCTTCTCAGTACGCCGGTGGTGGTCTGGGCCGGCGGTATTTTCTTCGCAAAAGGCTGGAACTCGCTCGTCAACCGCAGCCTGAATATGTTTACGCTGATCGCCACGGGGGTGGGCGCGGCTTACCTCTTCAGTGTTGCGGCGGTTTTGTTTCCCCAGATTTTTCCGGAGGATTTTAGGAGGAACGGGGAGTTGGGACTCTACTTCGAGGCCGCGGCGGTGATCACTTCGCTGGTTCTCCTGGGACAGCTCCTCGAGGCGAAGGCGCGAAGCCGCACCGGGCAGGCCCTGAAATCGCTGCTCGGTCTGGCTGCAAAAACTGCCCATCGGGTGCGCGGTGAAGTCGAGGAGGAGATCCCAGTCGAGGACATTCATAAAGGCGATCTGCTCCGTGTCCGGCCGGGAGAGAAGGTACCCGTCGACGGATTCGTTGTTGAGGGTCGGAGTATTATCGATGAATCGATGATCACGGGGGAACCGATGCCGGTTATCAGAGATGCCCCCGACCCGGTAATTGGAGCGACTGTAAATCAGACCGGAAGCTTTATCATGGAGGCGGAAAAAGTGGGAGCGGAGACGCTGCTCTCGCGAATCGTAGGGATGGTGGCGGAAGCGCAGAGAAGCCGCGCACCGGTACAGAACCTGGCCGACAAAGTATCCGGATTCTTTGTTCCGACAGTCGTAGCCATTGCTCTCCTAACCTTCGCCGTTTGGGCCCTCTGGGGACCACATCCGGCCATGGCCTACGCTCTGGTCAACGCCGTTGCAGTCCTGATAATTGCCTGTCCCTGTGCGTTGGGACTCGCGACACCGATGTCGATCACGGTGGGGGTTGGGCGAGGTGCGCAAGGGGGAATTCTAATCAAAAATGCGGAGGCGATCGAGAGTATGGGAAAAATCACTCACCTCGTAACGGACAAAACGGGAACATTAACGGCAGGGAGTCCGGCAGTGACGGAATGTATCGTATCTGCCGGCCATGATGAGAATTCAGTTATCGCGTTTGCCGCATCTCTGGAGAACCAGAGTGAGCACCCCCTTGCTCGCGCCTTGGTCACGACGGCCAGGGAGAGAGCCCTCGATCTGATCAAAGCGAATAACTTCGAGTCGGTCACCGGCGAAGGCGTCACTGGTAACGTCGATGGAGTCCAGGTCATAGTCGGGAAGGCCGAATACCTATCAGGTAGAGGGATTCATTTTGACGACAGGATTCTAAACGCGGCAAAGGAACTTCAGGCAAGTGCCCACACCGTTGTCTGGGTAGGCATTGGCGGCAAAGCGGCGGGTATCGTCGGGATCACCGACCCGATCAAAGAGACGACCCCCGATGCTATAGGCGCGCTCCACGCCATGGGTATTGAGGTTGTCATGTGTACTGGAGATAACCGCGAGACCGCCGAAACGGTGGCCGGGAAGCTCAACATCGACAATGTGAAAGCGGGCATGTTGCCGCAGGAAAAGCACGCCTTCGTGAGGCAGTTGCGCTCCAGGGGAGCGGTTGTGGCCATGGCCGGCGACGGAATCAACGACGCCCCCGCCCTGGCGGAAGCCGACGTGGGCATCGCCATGGGCACGGGCACCGATGTCGCAATCCAGAGCGCCGGCATCACCCTTGTTAAGGGCGATCTCCAAGGAATTGCGAAGACGCTTCGTTTGAGCCGAGCCGTGATGCGCAACATCAGGCAGAATCTCTTCTTCGCCTTTATCTACAATGCTCTCGGCCTTCCGATAGCAGCGGGCATACTCTATCCCTTCACAGGGACCCTCCTGAATCCGATGATCGCCGGTGCCGCGATGAGTTTCAGCTCCGTTTCCGTGATCAGCAACGCTCTGCGGCTTGCAAGGGTTAGGGTTTAATTCTGTTGCAACCGAATCGTCGCAACAATTTCATTATACCTGAACTTCACTACAGATGTTACGCCAGCTAGCCGGATTCTCCCTTTTGAGCATCTTCGCATGGAATGCCCTTCTTGGCACGACCGGGGGAATCATGCTTTGTTTGCATTCCAGCGGAACCGGGCATTTATTGTCGGACGCTCAGGCGGACCCTTGCTGCCACTTCTCCCGTTTCCACCAAACTACCGTTGATGGCGCACTTTTTCCCGCTGATTGTTCTGAGTGCACCGATATTGCACTGCAAGGAATAAGAATCACCGCGTTGCGGCCGGATGAGAGTTACACCGCGAAGACTGCTCCGGTCGTTCTCACCGAGGTGGGGCTGCCGAATTCGGCACACCGGCGTTTGGTCGAAAGTAATTCGTTGCCCAGTTCACGGCCAAGTTCCGAAATTGCTCCCTTGGGAGTCAGCGTCAAACAGGCCGTAGTACGGCTACTTTGAAATCCTGATCCGCTTCAAATCCGGCTGCCGTATCGTTGGCAGTGGCCTTGGTGATTATTCAAAGATCACTTCGTTTGAAACGACGAATCAGGATTATTCATGTACAGCTATGTCCGTATTCTGTTTTTTTCCATTCCCTTGTTCCTGGCAACAGGACGCGCGTTGTCAGCCCAACGCGACGGGCCCGATTTTTCTGCACCGATAACGTTACAGCGGGCGATTCGGCTCGCGTTCGAACGCGATCCTCAGCTCAGACTTTACGAGGTTGAGGCTGAAGCCGCCGATGGCCAGATCGAACAGGCCTCACTTCGTCCAAACCCCGTAGTCGGGGCCGAATTCGAGAACTTCCTTGGGTCCGGACCAATTTCGGGAGTGAGCGGTTTGGAGGTCACGCTTGGCGTCAGCCAGTTGATCGAGACGGCCGACAAACGCGAAAAACGCACCGAACTTGCAGAAAGGGAGCGTGGGCTGATTGATTGGGATCGAGAGGAACGATTATCAGAGCTAGAGGGAGAGGTCAGGCGTGCTTTCGTCGAAGTGCTGATTTCTCAAAGGGACCAGGTGCTGCGGCGGGACCTTCTGACCCTTGCGGAAAGGAGCGAAGCCGAAACCGAGAGATTAGTTGAAGCGGCGCGTTCACCGAAGGTCGAACTCACGCGTGCGCGGTTAGCGGTTCGCCGACAACAGTTTTTCGTTGAGAGGGCTGAGCAGTCTGTGAAAACGGCCAAGATCGCGCTCGCGTCGATCTGGGGGCTCACAACCGCCCCAGACTTCGATGCAGTGGGCGAATTGAAGATAGAAGATAGCGTACCGCCAATCGAAAAACTGCTCTCTTTAATTTCGAGAACGACACCTCTGGCCCGTTTTGAGGCGGAGTCTAGATTGAGGGACGCTGTTCTGGAATTGGAAGAGGCCAAGGCAAAACCCGACTTTGAAGTCTTTGCCGGTACCCGCTATTTTAGCGAAGATAACAGCAATGTTGGATTCGTTGCGGGTGTCGAAATTCCATGGCCACGCTTTGATAGGAACCAAGGCAACATTCGTACCGCGAGGGCGAATCGATCTGCCATCGAGCATGAACGGGACATGGCAACCCGTGAACTGCTGGTCGCTCTTGTGTCGGCCTACAGGCAACTACAAACAGCACATACAGAGAGTATCTTCTTGACGATCGATCTCCTCCCGGCCGCGGAGCAAACTCTCAGCGATACGGAAGAAGGTTACCGAAGGGGGCAGTACACCCTCCTGAATGTGCTGGAAAGCCGGCAGACACTCTTCGAAATACGCGAAGCTTACCTCGACGCGCTAAGTCGGTACGCCCTTGCGCAAGCTACCATCGAAGCTCTGACCCGCCCCGCCTCCATTCAACGTTAACTCTATTTTCCAGAGAATCATGAAATTGCATCCGAAGAAAAAGAATCTGAAACCCATCCTGAGGCGTGTCGGCCCCCTTCTTCTGACGGCGGCGCTGGCCGGTCCAGTTCCCGCAAGCTACGCTCAGCACGACACCCAACATGAGGGCCACGGCGATCACGAGGAACACGGCGTAGACTTGGAAGACGATCATGGCGACGAGCACGAACCCGACGAGGGCTCAGTAAATCTTCCGGCCGAAGTGTTGCGTGAGTTCGGAGTAAAACTGAGCGAAGTCGGTCCAGGCACGCTGCGCAAGGAAGTGGTGCTGCCGGGCGAGATTAAATATAACCGGGAGCAGATTGCCTACGTTACTCCACGATTTGACGGAACCGTGCAAAGTATCCGGGTGCGCCTGGCCGACAAGGTCCGCAGGGGGGATGTGCTTGCGGTCCTGGAAAGCAACGAGACGTTGCAGCCGTTTGAAGTAAAAGCACCCCTGGACGGCAGCTTGGTCGCTTTCGACCTGGCGCCGGGCCAGTCGGTGGAAGCGGGAACCCCGGTCTTCACGGTGGCGGATCTTTCCTCCGTCTGGGCGGACTTGCGCATCTACCAGAAAGACATCGGAACGGTGCGCGAAAGCCAGCCGGTGCGGATTGAGGCCGGGCACGTTTTCGAGCCGTATAGCGGTAAAATCGCCTATGTGGCCCCCGCGCTCGATGAGCACACCCGCACGGGCCTGGCTCGCGTCGTGATGGAAAACCGCACAGGACGCTGGATGCCCGGGCTTTTCGTGCGAGCGACGGTTGCGGTCGAGAATCGTTCCGTGAAACTGCTAATCCCGCGCACCGCGGTAATGACATTGGATGATCGACCGATCGTCTTCTTGAGGACGGACGAAGGACTAGAGCCGCGCCCTGTCGAGCTTGGCGACTCCGACTCGAAATCCTTCGAGGTGGTCGCGGGACTGCGCCTTGGCGACACGATCGTCACCGCCAACGCGCTAACGATTAAGGCGGAGCTTGAAAAGGGCTCGTTCGGAGACGGTCACAACCACTGATTGATTCTCGATTGTGAACGGACTCATTCAATTCTGTCTGCGAACCCGTCTGCTTGTCGTCGTATTCGGAGTGCTCTTGCTGGCCACTGGATATTTTAGCTACACAGAACTCCCGGTGGACGCCTTTCCGGATGTTTCTCCCGCCCTGGTGCAGGTCTTCGTCGAAACAGAAGGTCTGGCACCAGAGGAAGTGGAGCAATACGTAACGTATCCCGTAGAGGTGGCGATGAACGGGCTTCCACATCTAAAAGAAATACGGTCGGTGTCAAATTTCGGACTTTCCGTGGTGAACATCTATTTCCAGGACGACACCGACATCTACTTCGCCCGCCAACTCGTAAACGAACGTCTGCAACTCGCACGCGAGGAGATCCCGCCCGGTTTCGGCGAGCCGGTGACGGGGCCGATTGCAACCGGCATGGGGCAGATTCTCTTTTACGTGCTCGAGGACACCGGCGGACGCTCACCCGAAGAAATGCGGGAAATCCAGGACTGGCTTGTAAAGTTCAACCTGCAAACCGTCCTCGGCGTCACTGAGGTCCTCTCTATCGGCGGTAAGGAGAAACAGTTCCAGGTGCAGGTCCGCCCAATGGATCTGTTGCGCTACGATATTACACTGCCGGAAATCAAGCACGCCCTAGAAGCAAACAACAGCAACGCCGGCGCGCAATTTATCGTCAAGAACGGAGAACAATACATCGTCCGATCCGTTGGGCTCGCGGAGAATATCTCCGACATCGAGCAAATTAGCCTGAAAACCCCCGAGGACGGTACTCCCGTCTACCTTAATCAGGTGGCGGACGTTGCCATCGGAGGTGCCACCCGTTTTGGTCTCGCTACGCAAAACGGCGTCGGCGAGGTGGTTGTCGGTATGGTCCTAAAACTGATCGGCCAGAATTCGTCGGAAGTCATCCAGGCGGTCAAACAACGCCTTGCAGAGATTAACGAGATCCTCCCCGAAGGCGTCAGAGTGGTGCCCTACTACGACCAGGCTAAGCTGGTCGCTAAATGCGTCCAAACGGTTACCAAAGCGCTAATTGAGGCCGTGATTCTGGTCGTTCTGATCCAGTTGATAATGATGGGCGGGGTGCGCCCGAGCGTTGTGGTTCTGGCCGCGATTCCGTTCTCGCTGGCCTTCGCATTTCTCCTTATGCGATATTTCGAGGTATCGGCAAACTTGATGTCGCTCGGGGGACTCGCCATTGCCCTTGGGCTGCTCGTAGATGGATCGGTGGTGATGGTCGAAAACGTCGATCGCATGCTGCGCGAAGGGTCAGAGGATCCTTTTATGCAGATCGTTGCGCGGGCGTGCGGCGAGGTTGCGCGGCCCATTGCCTTTTCGCTGCTCATTATCGTCATCGTTTTTCTGCCCCTCTTCACGCTGGAAGGTGTGGAAGGGAAGACATTCAAACCGCTCGCGCAAACAATGTCGTTCGCAATGTTTGGCTCACTGATTTTTGCAATCACGCTTTCGCCGGTATTGAGCAGCCTGCTCATGCGGCGCCCGAAGAGCAAGACCAACTTCGGGGATACCGCGCCTAAGGAATTCATAGTGCTGCGAGGGCTTCTCGCCGTTTACCGGCCGGTCGTGACCTTCTTTGTCAGATTCCCGGGAATTCCCGTGATCCTGGTTATCGGGCTTCTCGCCGCCGGCGGGTTCTTCTACACGCGCCTGGGGTCGGAATTCGTGCCGCGGTTGAACGAAGGCGATCTCCTCATCCGCGCAACGATGACGCCTTCGATCTCTCTGGAAGAGGCGCGAGAAACAACTTTGCGCTTTGAACGGCGACTGATGAAAGACTTTCCGGAGGTCACCGAGATCGTGTCCCGGGTGGGGCGCGGTGAGGTCGGCGCCCACGCTGACCCGATCAACAACGCGGAGGCTTTTGTACGGCTGAAGCCGAAGGAACAATGGACTTCGGCGTCGACTCTCGACGAACTGCTGATCGAGATGAGCGAGTCGCTCGAGAGTTTTCCCGGCGTCCAGTTCAACCTCACGCAACCAATCGCCGCCGCGGTGGATGAGCTGCTCAGCGGCATCAAAGCGGAATTGGCGATTAAGCTTTTCGGCCCCGACATGGAGGTCCTCAAGGCAAAAGCCGCCGAAATTGAAACAGTAATTCGCGCCGTTCCCGGCGCATCCGAAGTACAGAAAGACCAGG
This sequence comes from Candidatus Moanibacter sp., assembly GCA_965226025.1. Lineage (GTDB taxonomy): Bacteria > Verrucomicrobiota > Verrucomicrobiia > Opitutales > UBA2987 > Moanibacter. The sequence goes on from CBDDCD010000003.1 coordinate 705,118, forward strand.
TTACGGGCACTCCGCAGTTACGCATACGGGTGAATCACGAAGCATTGGCCCGTTACGGGATCAATGTGGCTGATATCCAGGAGACGGTGCGAATAGCGATTGGTGGGGAAAGCGCCGGGCAGATCTTTGAGGGCATTCGCCGATTCGATATTTTTCTGCGCTTGGTGCCCGAGGCGCGCAGCACCGCGCAGGAGATCGGACACCTTATTATTTCGGCGCCCGACGGAGTGAAAGTTCCGCTCGACGAATTGGCGCACATTGAGGAGGTGGTCGGACCCCGCCAGATCACGCGCGAGAACAACCAGCGCTTCGTCACCGTGCAGTGTAACGTGCGCGGCCGTGATATGGGCACTTTTGTCGCGGATGCTCAGCGCGCCCTTGATCTACAAGTAGAGTTGCCTCCCGGATATCTGATCACATGGGGCGGACAGTTTGAGCTGCAACAGGAAGCCAACAAGCGACTCGCCGTGGTTGTGCCGCTAACGCTGCTCATCGTTTTCCTTCTCCTTTTCAGCACCTTCAATTCGCTGAAAAACTGCTTCCTCATCCTTTTAAACATCCCTCTGGCTCTGGTCGGCGGCGTGGCAGGGTTGTGGTTGACGGGCCAGAACCTGTCGGTGCCCGCTTCGGTCGGCTTCATCGCGCTGTTCGGCATCGCGCTGGCCAACGCCATGGTGCTCGTAACCTACCTCAACCAGCTTTTGCGAGCCGGGGTTCCGATGCGGGAAACATGCATTCGTGGCGCTTGCCTTCGATTGCGGCCGGTGCTCATGACGGCGCTCGCCGCGGGTCTCGGGCTGGTGCCGATGGCCCTCTCAACTGGAACCGGCAGCGAAGTGCAGCGACCCCTGGCCGTCGTCGTCATCGGCGGACTGATCACGGCAACCATGCTCACCCTGCTGGTGCTTCCCGCCCTTTACAAATGGTTCGCTATCAATCCACAGGAGAAATCCTAACTAAAGATCTATACGTGCGCATTATTCTTCGAAGTTAACTTGGACGAAATTTCGGCCCCAGCGCAGTAGAGGACGGGCACGACAAAAATGGTGAGGATGGCGAGCATCATATCGCCAAACGTGGGCATCGCCATGGGCACGGGCACCGATGTCGCCTTCCAGAGCGCCGGCATCACCCTTGTTAGGGGCGATCTCCAAGGAATTGCGAAGGCGCTTCGTTTGAGCCGAGCCGTGATGCGCAACATCAGGCAGAATCTCTTCTTCGCCTTTATCTACAATGCTCTCGGCCTTCCGATAGCAGCAGGCATACTCTATCCCTTCACGGGAATCCTCCTGAATCCGATGATCGCCGGTGCGGCAATGAGTTTCAGCTCTGTATCAGTGATCAGCAACGCCCTGCGGCTTCGAAGAGTGAGGCTTTAGCCTGAGAATTCTGTAGAAATTCCAGGCTATAGTACGTAAGGCATTCTTGTCACCTCGGAAACCTGCGCATTCCGAGACTCGGGTTGCGGTGGTCGTGGCGAAGCACCCAGATTCTAACCAACTCCCCACGGATGTCGTACAGGAAATGGTATGGGAATCGGTCAAGATTGCAGCGGCGCAGGCCGCTTTGGTCAAAATGGAAAAATTCCGGGTTCTCGACTACTTTAGTAACTCCGATCTCGAACTCCGCGAAAAAATCGTCCCAAAGCAGGGGCGAAATTTCATCGTACTTCCTAAGTATCTTGTCGAGGTCCGTCTGGACCCGCTTGTGGAAGCTAACTTCCACGGCGCCTAAGCCCGGCCACCAATTCGTCAAACGTGATCAGCACACTCGAATCTTTCTCCGCCTCCCGCATCCGCCTCGCGACCTCGCCGTCTGAAACCTCGTAGACCGGCGTCTCCAGACCGTGCAGGAGTCGGGATGCGAGTGAAGCACGTTCTTCCTCCGACAGCTTCGAGGCCTCTGCCGCTATCTCCTCCAATTTCATCTCTTTGGTTATATACGCGTTTAGTACCTCAGCGCCACTCCTTTAATCATCTTTTTCATTCTAATCAATTCTGACTCTTAGGATTCGGCATTTTCCTCCCCAAAACTACGTATCCCGGGAAACTCATGTGATTGTTTCTTGATCTCTGGAATCGCTCTTAGAAACAGTCCTTCCGCATCACAAGGATCTGAGAATACTAGTAAAGGAATATCAATCTCTGCTCTTCAGTTTCATCGTCCTTGATTGAGAGGATTTCAGTCTTCCTTTCAAAAAGTACCTGGACAGCTTTGGGGAACGTTTCTTTTACCATCGTTGGCATAACCGCGAGTGAGTCGTATTCCCTTACTTTCATTATCGCATGGCGGAACACTTCGCCCTTGTTACGCCATATCCTATTGTACTGTTCGTCGTCGAGAGTCATGAGATTCAATCCTGTTCTCCGACGAAACGCCCTTTTTAGCTCTTCATCCATCATTCGGTCCATCGTTGAGGCTAGGAGAGCTTCGAAGATTCAATGTTTACGCTGATTGATTGTGTGCGCTCCTCCAATGGTAGCTATGCACGCTTCGATTGCCTTTATTTCATGATAGGCCATAGCGTGGATACCCATCTTCGTTGAGCTTCCCCACCTGATGTAGGTTGCGACCATTGAGAAGATGTCGTAACTCACCTTCTCTTCTGTCATAGTACTCTTTCAAGATTCCTTTCGGCTTTCCGGTTGCAATGAAGATCTGAGCATCGTCGACTGCTTTAAGGATGAATGGATCATTTCGGGGACCAACCAATGCATCATAGCCCATTTCGTCTATCTCTTCCTGTCTAGGACCTCTGATCGCGAAAAAATTCAGAAAATAGATAGATCCATACTTCATTTTTCTGGCCCACTTGGTGACTTTCCCGACCGTTGGATCCGATCTCAAGCCATCAGCAAGACTCGGATTGATTTGGATAACTGCGACCTCACCTCCTTCTCCACCAAGATCAATAGGGTGAACGTACCGATAGCGGTCCTCGATTATTGGTTTCTCCCATTTCATTTTCTCTTCGCAGAACGGCTAGGATCTGAAACCGGCAAGAAGCAACGTCTCCTCGACTTCAAGATTGAGGTCCAAATTGTCAATGAGCTTACGACTCGAAGCACCAAGCAGGGGTCAGGCTTATTCTTTAAGTTTCCGCATCGCAGTCCTACCAAGAATGGCAGATTAGCCCACGATCCTGGCCGTGTCTCGGTAATTTTTTCGCTCACGTTCCCGATACGCCCCATCTTTGGCTTCTCCCGTCGGTAGCTAGGCCGATCTGCTTCTAGATCGAGGGCTGCGGGAGGCTCCATCTCCTGTTTCCGCGTCATTACGCGGATCTCCCATCAAGGTGTTCTTCTTTCGCCGAGACTACGATAATAAGCCGTCCCCTTTGCCTGTTTTGGAATCAAAGATTCGTTCGGGCTTTCTCGTGTGAAGGAATCGTGGGCACAAATTCGGTCACTTCCTGCAACCCGTTGGCACAGATTCGGGATGTTTCCCAAATTAGGATTTTCCCACCAGTAGTATCCACGATTGATAGCGTGATCGAGGACTCCGGGGAACTTCATATTCTGTTTCCGCGACATAGTGAGGATCTCCATTTAAACTGCCAATAAATCGCCGACACTACCATCGAAGCCGGACACCCGCCATGCTCTCCAAGGCGCTGGGCTTAGACACTCAGGTAGCGCCCATAAACCAGCAGAATTAGAGAATTCTAATTCTGCCAGGCAATCGCCCGACAAGAGCAAGGATAGGGTTCAGCAGAATCAACCATCGTCTCATCGTCGCAACAAGCGGGAGTGAGACCAGAACGATTAGGTCGAACACACCGAATTGCGTTGTCACCAAATTACTCTTATCGGAGTATCTTCGCTCGAGCCTTTTGCTGTCTGATGGAACCCGCCGGAAGAAATCCCAATCAAATCCTCAACAATTCCATCCAAGACTCCTTCTCTTGGAATATCTTCCAAGCCATCTCTTGGCTGGATTATGCAAAGCGGGAGCAAAGTCCCTCTGCGATCCACTATGCTGCATTCGAGCTTCGATACGGAATTGAATATCTCCTCTTCGAACTTCTCGTCCTCGCAAACGAATCTCTCTCAGAGGTCGAATACAAGAAGTGTATCGGCGATCCGAAGGAAATGAAGAAATTGCTCAGAACACTTGGTCCGACCTATTCTAAACTCTCTGAATTCTCAGAAGTTCTGATGAAGATCGATCCGAAGACTCCGGAATTTCGCTTTTGGGATATCAACCAGCTCTTCCGATACTGGGGAACTGCTTCGAGATATCTTCATTTTGTCGGTGCCCAACCTCTTACCTACGAAGATGACTCATGGGTCATTAAGAGCATAGCAGAAATCGAAAGGATTCTTCAGAAGCTCCGGAAGGATCTCACCGAAACCATTGGTACGGCCATCATGCGTCCTTCGGGAATGGCACCAGAAGTTCATCAGGCATGGGTTGAATTCTCTACGGGAGCATTGTCGATCGAAGACGTAAGAATCAGAATGAATATTGCCCTCCCAATCCTCGGTAAGAGACTCCGAAATCCTCTCTAATTTGGGAGAACGGAGAGGGAATGAAAAGACGAAATCGTGCCGATCAGCCGACCGACGATCCTTAGTGCTTCGCATCAAACCTCAGCGGTTGGAAGAGGTTCGGCTGTGTATCTTACTTCCTACTTTCAGTCATGAAGGCTGGTAACAAGGTCTGGTCTAGCTAGGAAGACATATGGAATCACTCCTAGGCGGCAAAGTCTTCCGGCATTCGATCAATAGCTGGCAGGTCTCGTGGGAGAGCCAGCGGAGATACCGACACTGGTGCATTCAGGAGAAATTGACCCATTCCGATCGAATGCTCGTGGTCATGAAGAACCCAGGCAGTCTCAGCGGGGATGGTTCCAATCTGCGCCGAGATTCGACTCTCCGAATACTGCGGACGGTAGGCGAGAAGGTAGGGCTGAATCAGTTGGTTATCAATCTGTTCGATTACGCAACACCCAATCTCGCGGTCTTGCATAAAAATTGGCACAAACGCGACAGAAGCGATTTGGTCTATGACCATCTCGATCTTATGCAGTGTCGCTTCGTTCTCTACGCCTATGGTGATCCCGACGACGATCATTTATCGGACTACCGCGATAGAATCTCTCACCCTGCGGGACTGAGTTTTTTCGGCCAACAATAATATACAGCCTGACGCCTGTTGCCGATCATGCCTCCATCCACTCTGATCCCTTGCCGGTTCCTTGAAAAATTGGCCAGTTCAATTCGGGCTTACGCAAATTGACAACGAGCCCGCAGTGGCTTGTAATTCTCTGGAAGCCTCGCCGGATGCTGCGCCTTGCGACTCTGAACGGTGCAATACATACTGTCCCTGGTTTCATCAGTATATTCCAAACTAGGGAATGTGGAAGCTAAATGCAGGAATCAGTACGAAATGGCATTCCGGAATAGCATAGATAGCCATTCGGTTTTCGATCGGTTCCCGAATTTTTCGCTAGAGGAGATTCCCAACCCCCTAGACAGGATACAAAGCCTTATCGCCCGTAGCAAAGAGCATGAATTGGTTGCGAGTCGCTTCTATACAGTAGCCGGAGCCCTTGAGATCCTTCACGGCGCCGACTACCACTACAACAATCTGCGTCGAATAAAAATCGGGCTCGATTCGCTGTCAGATGATCGCAGGATCAGGTACGGGAACCTTCAAAATGAAACGGTCGCCTATATTAATCGAGTTGGACAGTTCTTCCATTTCGCTACATCTCGTCCCGTTGCAGACCGAATAGGGGAGATTTCTCAGTTTGCTCCGACAATCGAAACGGCAGTCGAGTTCAGAAACAAATACGCTGCCCATCGTTCAATCGATAAACCGCTGAAAGAGGACACTCCCTACTTACAAGAGCAGAACGCGATTTCTCTCAGTGGGTACGGCGGGTGGCAATGGTTTCCAAAGCCAGGTAAATCGCCAACTCAATCTCCGATGATTTGCTTTGAGGATCACTACTTTGTGAGCCAAATCCAAAAAGGCCGACGGCAAGGAGGTTCTTTTCTTCAGCGTTGAAAAGGATCACCCATGTGTTCTCGAAGAGGCATACTCGACTTATGAGGCGATTCTGACTTGATCGGCGCCGGTCAAGGGGTCTTATTTCTTAGATCTCCGCCTTTCAGTTTCATCGAGTACGGGCAATGGACGCACGATCTTGGTCGTACCTGCCTAGGTATTTGGTCTCGTTCGCGATGCGTCCGATCATATGATTCTTCAAGGTGTCGTCTCCCCAAATATCTCATGATCGAGGGAGCCGGAAAACTCTGTCTTCTGCTTTCGATGCATAAGGAAAATCCTCGATAGACTTCCTCTTCTCTCGCCGAGACCACGATAAAAGCCTGACGCCTTCGCTCGACCTCAACCGATCGATGACTCTTTGCTTCGAACCTATGTGAAAGCGATATCAATTTAGGAGCGCCGGCACTTACTTTCCAGACTGACTTTCCTGGCGAAAATTCAGTAATATCGTAGGACGAGAAGAGGACCGAATATGCGTTCTATAGCGTTGACGGACTAGTTCTGCGTGCTTAATAACCACGTCTCGATTGGTGGGCAGCGTGAAATCTGGCAGTAAATGAGTGGTCTGAGCAGTATTTTGCGCGCCATCGATCGTGCAGAGAAACAAGCGTAGCGTGAACGCCAACGGGCCATACGAGACGCCGAAAGGCAGGAGAGGGCTGCCGAGCGGGAGACTCGGCGCAGGGAACGCGAAGCGGCAAAGCAGAATCGGGAGGATCGTCGGTTGCAGCTCAGAATCGAGAAGGGGGCGCTGCTGAAACTCAAGAATCGCGAGCAATCCTCGTTTGCGGAGAGGTGTCGCCGGCGTGGGTTGGCAAGAGATCGTATCGTCAACGCAACATTGAGGTAGGTCGATGACAGTGTGGGAGTGGATTCTGTATTGTGCCGGTTTCGCGGCAATTTGTGGTCTTGCCACTTGGTTGGTTGTCTTTCGAAAGATGAATCGCCGGATTGAAGGCTACGCAAGTGTGAGCGAAGCGGAACTAGCGGTGCGAAACGATCTAGCCGAAGCTGAGGAGAAACGAAGTGCGTTAAATACCGCTCTCGAACAGAGCAGGCGAGAGCTTGAAGCCGTTGAGCTACGAACGAGGAAGCTTCTAGCACTTGAGAAACGCGAGGACGAGATGCGTTCTTATCTCAAATCGGCCAATGAGGAAAAGGAAACTATAGAAAAGCACGTTAGTGAGGTCACGGCTCAGAGTGAGGGAATCGCGGACCGACTACACCAGCTTCAGTCGGAGCTCGATCTCTATTCGCGGGTGGCGGATTTCGTAGACTATGGAATCTTTGAGGAACCAGAGTATATGCATGAGACCTCCGAACGCTATAATGTGGAGATAAAGCGCGTTCGGGATAAGCAAAAGGAGATGATCCGGGCGAACAAGGCCTTCGAGGCACCTGACGACGTGATTGTTGACGGTAGTTCGCAAAAGGGAAGCCAGATTCTAAGTGGTCAGGCCAAAATGATGTTGCGAGCATTTAACACTGAATGCGATTTCCTGATCGGGAAAGTGAGTCCCTCCAATTTTGCGCGTTCGCTTGAACGAATCGAGCGGATCGCGGAGCGCTTGGAAAAAGAAGCAATCAGTCTGATGTGCGGGATTTCGCCCGATTTTGTGGAGTTGAAATTCCAAGAATGCCGTCTGGTTTACGATTTTAAGCTCAAGAAAGCAGCCGAAGACGAGGAACAACGCCTCATTAAGGAACGGATGCGCGAGGAGCAAAAAGCGATACGAGAATATCAGCGTGCGATGGCTGAGGCGGAGAAAAAAGAGAGAATCTTTCAGAGTCTCCTAGAGAAGGCCCATGGCGAGCTCGAGGGCGCACATGAGGAGGAGAAGGCTTCACTGTCAGTAAAAATCGCCGCTTTGGAAGAACAGTTGCACGAAGCCCGAGAGAAGGCCGAGAGGGCTAAGAGCATGGCCGAGCAGCCGCGGAGGGGTCACGTGTATATTATCAGTAACATTGGATCATTTGGTGAAGATATCTTCAAGATTGGACTCACTAGGCGCCTTGACCCTCTGGAGCGAGTACGCGAACTCGGTGACGCTAGCGTTCCGTTCACGTTTGATGTACACGCTGTAGTCTACAATGAAGACGCGCCTGCTCTTGAGGGCGAGTTGCATCGACGTTTTTCAAACAGGCGACTGAACTCGGTCAATTTCCGCAAAGAGTTCTTCAATGTGAGGCTCGAAGATATTCGTGCAGCAGTGCAGGACATATGCGGCGAAGATGTGGATTTTCGAATGACAGCGCTCGCCGAAGAGTACTACGAATCCATGCGCCTCCAAGGGAGGGCCTTGGAGGTTGCGTGAGCGTTGCTATCTGAGACCTGAAATCTCTTAACTCGTCGCAATTCGCGGATTCCGCTCCATGTCCCCCTAATCCGAGTATACTCAAACTTCATTGCAAAGTTCTTGAAGCACGCTCGCGATGCCGTCGATCCGCGAAATCAGGAGGATCTTTAAAGTTGAAGATTTGTCGGATTCGCGGGGTTTTGGGAAATCTGAATCTCTCTCCAGCAGCGGAGACTCCCCTATGATCTGGATCGCTTTATGAATACTCTCCATTACGTTCACTTCAGCTGTCTTGGTTAGGTTTGGCATGGCAAAGTAGCCCAGATACAAGGACCTCTTCGTCAAGGCTCTTTGCTTGATTCCGCTGAAAACCCCCACGTTCTTGCGAACGCGGCTACTTTCCTCGCCGCGATGATTTCATTGAATCTAATTCTTGGAAGTTAACCTGCACGAAATTTCGGCCAAGGTGCAGTAAAGCACCGGCACGACAAAGATGGTGAGGATGGCGAGCATCATGCCGCCAATGGTCGGAATCGCCATGGGCACGATTACATCGGCGCCTCGAGCGGTTGAGGTGAGCAGGGGCAGGAGGGCCAGAATGGTGGTTGCGCTGGTCATCAAGGCGGGGCGGACCCGGCGGCTGCCCGCTTCGATCGTCGCTTCTCGAATTTCCCTGATGGTCCCGGGCTTTCTTCGCCCGAACACCTGTTGTAGATAGGTGCAGACAATGACGCCATTGTCAGTCGCGATGCCGAAAAGCGCCAGGAAGCCCACCCATACAGCCACGCTAAGGTTGACGGTACCCATTTGAAAGAGATGTCGAAGATTGTGGCCGAACAGCTCGATATTGAGGAACCACGGCTGCCCGTAGAGCCAGAGCAGAAGGAATCCGCCCGACCACGCAAAAAGAACTCCCGAAAACACGAGCAAGGTTGTGGATACCTGTTTGAATTGGAAATACAGGATCAGCCAGATGGCGAAAAGCGCGATGGGTAGCACTACTCGCAGTTTCTTTTCCGCCCTCACCTGGTTTTCATAGCTGCCTGTAAATTTGTAGCTCACACCGGCGGGAATGATGAGTTCGCCTGATTCGATCTTTCGTGCGAGAAAATCCTGCGCCTGCTCGACCACGTCGACTTCCGCGTAGCCGTCGCGTTTGTCGAAAATGACGTAGCCAACGAGGAAAGTGTCCTCGCTTTTGATGACCTGCGGACCGCGAAGGTATTCGATGGAGGCGAGTTCCCTGAGAGGGATTTGGGTCCCGTCCGTCGCTGCAACCAAAATGCTTTCTATGGATTCGATCGTGTCTCGCAGTTCCCGCATGTAGCGCACGCGCACCGGATAACGTTCCCGGCCTTCCACCGTCTGCGTGATCGGCGTGCCCCCAATCGCCACCTCGATGACATCCTGAACCATCCGAATTTTAATCCCGTAGCGAGCGATAGCGTCACGATCGATGTCGATCTCCAGATAGGGTTTTCCGACGATCCGATCGGCCAGCACTGCCTCGGCCTTGACCGAAGGCACCTGCTTCATGAGACCTTCAATATCGAAAGCAACCGCCTCAATCGTCTCCAGATCCGGTCCATAGATCTTCAATCCCATGGGTGCGCGCATGCCGCTCTGCAGCATGACGATGCGCGCGGCTATGGGCTGGAGTTTCGGAGCGGAAGTGGTCCCGGGTATGGTCGCGGCCTTCACGATCTCATCCCAGATGTCATCCGGACTTCTGATTTCTTCACGCCATTGCCGAAAAGGTCGTCCCTTTTCATCAGGGACCAGACCGCCGGTTTCGTCGCGCGCGAATTCGTTCGATCCCTCAGCCTCGGCAAAGGTGAGAACGCGGCCATTCTCATCAGTAATGTACTCCGACTTGTAGTTGATGATCGTCTCAATCATCGAAATGGGGGCCGGGTCGAGCGGGCTTTCCACACGACCCAATTTGCCTACCGCCGACTCGACTTCCGGTATGCTGCTGATCGCCATATCCTGCTTGCGAAGTACATCCATGACCTCGCCGATGGAGGCGTGCGGCATGGTCGTGGGCATGAAGAGAAAGGAACCCTCGTCCAACGGCGGCATAAACTCCTTGCCGAGACCCGGTACCTGATGGTCCATAGATCGATAGACCGCGGAATCTTTCACCCATTCGGGCAGCTTGCCGAAGATCCCGCTCCAGCCGAGCCAAACTGTGAATCCGGCGAAGACGATCAGAGAGCTGAACGCCAGAAAGGCCCATTTCAATTTCAGAATCAGCCGGAGGAGTCTCGCGTATGATTTGATGAAGAGAAAAAAGAATCCAAGTAGGCCGCCGACAGTGAGGAGCACGAAAATGATGTTGCTCCATTGGCGCTCCGGGCCAAGCGGCTCCCAATCCCCGGCCAGAATCACGGCCACGATCAGGGCCGCCATGAAGTTAAAGCCAACGATTACGGCCCTACGCGCGGCGTCCGGAACTCGATATTGAGTGAGGCTGAAGACGGCTACTCCGACTAGGAGCAGACCCAGCCACCAGGGAAACCATTCCACGAAGACGGAACAGATAAATCCAATTAGCCCGATGCCAATCCAAAGACTGTACCTCGACCATGAGTATTCCAAGCGCTTCGCAATGAACCAGTGTGCCAAGGGAGGGATGACGGTCAGCGCCACGACAATCGCTCCGATAAGGGCAAAAGTCTTGGTAAAGGCCAACGGTCGAAACAACTTTCCCTCCGCCCCCTCCATCGCAAAAACGGGAAGAAAGCTGATCACCGTCGTCAGGACCGCCGTTACGACTGCGCTCCCGACTTCCGAACAAGCTCGGAAGACCACCTCTAACCGGCTTTCTTCGGCGTCGGCGGAATCCAAATGCTTGAGCACGTTTTCAATCAGCACGATGCCCATGTCCACGATGGTACCGATAGCGATCGCGATACCGGATAAGGCGACCACGTTGGCATCCACACGGAGCAACTTCATCCCGATGAAGGAGAACAGTACGGCGAGAGGAAGCACTCCCGAGATCAGAGCCGCGCTTCGCAGGTGCAACACCATCAGAACGACCACTGTGATTGTTACCAGGATCTGTTGGCGGATCGCATCCTCCAGCGTGCCAAGGGTCTCGTGGATCAGACCCGTCCGGTCGTAAAAGGTCTCGACCTTCAGTTGGCTGACCGTCCCGTCTTCCAACGTCTTCCTCGGCAGACCGGGTGAAATTTCCGCGATCTTTGCTTTTACCCGCTTAATGACGGCGAGCGGATTTTCACCGTAACGAGTGACGACCACTCCACCTACAGCTTCAGCGCCCGATTTGTCCAGGGCACCCCTCCGCAGGGCCGGACCAAATTCAATCTCGGCGATCTCCTCCAGAGTAATGGGCACATTTTCGCGCTGGGTAATAACCGTTTTGCGAAGATCGTCGAGTTCTTCAATGAAGCCGAGCCCGCGAATCACATATTCGACCCGATTGATCTCAATAGTACGTGCACCGACATCGAGATTGCTCCCTCGGACCGCGTTAAGGACCTCGTGCAACGCGATTCCGTAGGTGCGCAGAGCGTCGGGATCGACGTCGACCTGGTACTCCTTGACGAAACCACCGATAGAAGCGACCTCGGCAACGCCATCGACTCCCTGCAAAGCATAGCGCACATACCAGTCCTGGGTGCTGCGCAATTCGTCAAGATCCCATCCTCCGGTAGGCTTGCCGTCCTGGTCTCGGCCTTCCAGGGTATACCAGAAAACCTGGCCCAGCGCGGTGGCGTCCGGTCCAAGTTTCGGTTGCACGCCTTGGGGCAAGATAGCCGCGGGCAGGCTGTTGAGTTTCTCCAGAATGCGTGTTCGCGTCCAATAGAATTCCGCTTCCTCCTTGAAGATGATGTAAATCGAAGAGAAACCGAACATGGAGAAGCTGCGAATCGTTCTAACCTCCGGAAGGCCCAGCAAGGCGGTCGTCAAGGGATAGGTGATCTGGTCCTCGATATCCTGCGGAGAACGGCCCATCCACTCCGTGAAGACAATCTGCTGATTCTCGCCGATGTCCGGTATGGCATCGACCGGCACAGGATCGCGCGGCAGCAGGTCCATCTCCCAATCGAAGGGCGCAACCATGACTCCCCAAAGCACCATGGCCGCTGTCGAGAGGACAACGACGAGCTCGTTTTCCAGACAGTAGCGAATAAGCCTGTCGATGAGGCTGGGTTTCCCCTCAATGGGCATGGCCGTCGTTTCGATGGACAGGGGCGGGGAACCCGTCCCTGTCCAGAGGGTTCATCATACTCGGCTTGGCTTGAATCTGCAGCGCGCTATCAATCTTGAACGCACCCTTGGTGACCACCCTTTCCCCCTCACCGAGGCCCGCCTCAACGATGAAGACATCGCCAGCTCGCGCCCCAATGATGACCTCGCGGCCTTCGTAGGTAGGCCTCTGTCGGTCTGGTATTTCCACGTAGACGACTGCCCTTTTGCCGGTGCGCAGCACAGCCGACGAAGGAACGACCAAAGGAGCTTCCTCGTCCACGTCCTGCAAGTAACCCAGATCCTCGGCACGAACCAGATCCATTCCGCAGATATCACACTGTCCCGGCCCGTCCTTAACGATTTCAGGGTGCATGGGACTAATCCATTTTCCGGCAAACTCCGGCGCATAAACTCTGCCGCCGTGGGCAATCTTCGACCGGACGATGCCACGGGAAAACATACCTGGCTTAAGGCGCTTGTCGGCATTCGAAACGTTTACTCGTACTTGCACCGTGCGCGTCTTGCGATTGAGTTCGGGTTCGATGAAGGCAATCCGGCCGTGAAAGGTTTCGCCAGGGTAAGCTTCCACTGTAAAATCGACATCCTGGCCATAGCGCAGCCAGGTGAGATCCGATTCATAAGCGTCGAGGTAAAGCCACAGTAGGCTCAGGTCGACGATTCTGAAGAGCGCGTCTCCCGTTTCTATATAGTCGCCTTCTTTAACGTTTTTGGACACGACCACTCCGCCGATCGGCGATTTCAAATCGAAATGGTCCCTCGCTTCGCCGCTCTCGACGATTGCGTCAATCTGCCCGGGGAGAAGATCCCACAAGCGAAGCTTCCCCCGAGCCGCATTGGTTATGGAACCGTTTGGATTGTTGGCGAAAGCGGTCAGCAGCTCGCGCTGCGCGGTCAGCAATTCGGGACTGTAGACCCGAGCGAGGTGATCGCCTTTCCTTACCGGGACTCCCGTGAAATTCACATACAGTTCATCGATCCTCGCGGGAAAGCGGGCGGTCAGCGATTTCACCCTGGTTTCATCGTATTCCAACATTCCGACCAAACGCACCTGCGCCTCCGGGAAACGACGCCTAATCTCGGTGGTCTGAATTTCCGCCAGTCCTTTCGCGCTTTCGCTCATGGTCATCATGCGAGGGTTCTCCTCGGCGAAGCCATTCTTAACCACCGGAATGAGATCCATGCCGCAGATAGGACAGTCGCCCGGTTCGGGTTGGCGCACCTTGGGGTGCATCGAGCAGGTCCAGAAGGCTGTCTCCACAACTCGCTCATTGGTGTGATCATGCCCACTAGGGAGGACCCTCCCGGGTTCAGATCTGCTGGGAAGCACATAATGTCCGACACCCAGCCCTAATAAGAGAGCTGTAGCGGTGGCTCCACAAAAGGTGAGTATCGTTTTCCGATTCATCTTTCGTTAGTTACGTCAATGCTTCCGTGAATGGGTTGATTGGCCAAGGTCTGGGTGGTGATTATGCTTTGCCACGCATCCGCCGCCGCCCGCCAGTAAAGGAGCTGCAATTCGAGCAGGGACCGCTCGCTGTCGATAACTTCAAGGATGCCGGTTCTGCCGCTTTCGTAACTGGTCGTGCTGATCTCCACCGCCTGCTTCGCGAGTCCGAGCAGTTCGTCACCAAAAAGTCTGAGACGCCGGTTGCCGTCGCGCAAACTGGCTAGGCTCGCACTGAGCTCGGCCTTCAGTTCGTTACTTCGATGAGCACGTTCATTTTCAACAACACTTATATTGGAGAGCGCCTCTTGCCGTGCCGCGCGATACTTACCAAACCAGATGGGGACATTTACAGATATGGTGAATCCCCAAGGGTCCTTTCCTGAGTCGGAGCCGGATGAACTGAATGATTCGCCGAGCTGGATGTAGTTGAATCCAAGTGTGACATCAGGGTAGCTTTCGAGACGGGCCAGCTCCCTCTGAGCCTCGGCGCTGGTGATCTTATGCTCCAGCATGGCCAGTTCCGGGTTATTCGCCTCAATACTCAACGCGAGAGAGCCTCCATCCGGCGAAACCGTGGCCGGCGCCTTCCAAATGGGCCATGGAAGGATCGAGTCTGCCGATAGGGCGAGCAATGCGTTCAAGTCGGCGCTTTGCACCTGCCGCTTCTCATGAAGGGACCTGAACCGATCGGAGACTCTACCGATTTCTACTTTCAACCGCAGCAAGGAAGTCAAGTCGCCTCCTGCCTTCACTTTCTCTTCAACGATAGGTTCGAGATCTTCCAGCAGTCTCAGAATCTCTCCGGTCAATTCGACGGCTCTCCCGGTATAACCGTACTCATAAAACGCCAGCGCCACCACACGAGCCAAATTGAGCTGCTTATTCTTGTAGGCATACCAAAGCGCTTCTGCTTCGGCCGAAGCGCCCGTCTCGCGATTGCCCAGCTTGCCGAACCAAGGGAGCGTCTGACTCAACATGATCACGTTCTCCTGTGGGCCGGTCCGAGTCTGCACGGACTCGGCAAAGTGTGTGATCTGGAATTTCGGGTCCGGTAGAGCCGCTGCCTGGGGAATGCGATGCATTGCCGCCCGGTAGCGCTCCTCGAAGGCCCGCAGGTCAGGATTAGCGGCTTGTGCGCGCTTCAGGTAGGCTTCCAGCGAAGTTGCATCAAAAGCGGCGTCCGCTTCCGCTTGACCTCGCAGCGGAAATTCGATGGCGAGGATCGCCAGCACCACCCAGCCTGCCCGCGCGGAGCCAATATCTCTCCAAGTTCTCATCGCTGCCTATTTAGACGCAGCGACTTCCCGGATTCCTCAAAGTTTTCTGTAAAACTCCTGGCCGAGAAACCTGAGTGCTCCCCAGGGCGAGCCTGGGGGATCTAGCCCTACTTGACCAACTCAACTTCCGAAACGGTTTTTTCGGGGGTAGTAGGGCTCAGGAGGCGCATCAACAGTAGAGGTGGGTTGGCAAAACCGCCTGGAGTGTAGACCTACGCTCTTCCCAGGGCGGGATTTTTTCGTATAATGGTGGGCCATCATGTTTCTGAGGTGTAATCGTCGGCGCAAAGATGGCAAAGAGCACTACTATTGGAATATCGTTGAGAACAAGCGTGTCAGCGGGGGGCGGGTGGTCCAAAGACAGGTCCTCTACCTTGGAGAGATCAACGATAGCCAACACGAAGCGTGGCGCAAGAGCATCGAGATTTTCGAAGAGGGCAGGGAAAGACCCGAACAGGTGGCGCTGTTTCCGGAAGATCGTGCCCCGCCTGTGGGCGACGAAAGTATTGTTAGAATACGGCTCAAAGATCTCAGGATCGAGAAGCCGCGGCAATGGGGAGGGTGCTGGCTTGGGTGCGTTCTATATGAGCAGTTGGGACTGGGAGAATTCTGGCGGGAGCGTCTCAGACCCTCCCGTCAGGGTACCCGCTGGGCCCATGTGCTGCAGACCCTGGTGGTTTACCGGCTGATGGCACCGGGAAGCGAGTGGCGGCTGCATCGGGAATGGTATGAGCGAAGCGCGATGGGCGATCTGATGGGGGAAGACTTTGGGATCGCCGAGAAGAACACGCTCTATCGCTGCCACGATCGATTGCTCAGGCACAAGAAGGCCCTGTTCAGGCACCTGACCGAGAGGTGGAGCGATCTGTTCAATGCCCGTTACGAGATTTTGCTATACGATCTGACGAGCACCTATTTTGAGTGCGATCCGAACCAGGAGCCGGCGGCCTCGAGCCGACTGCGCAAGTTCGGCTACAGCCGCGATAAGCGACCTGACTGCGTGCAAGTGGTGATCGCCCTGGTGGTGACTTGTGAGGGCTTGCCGATTGCCTATGAGGTACTTCCGGGTAACACGCAGGATAAAACCACCTTAAAAGATTTTCTTTCTCGGGTGGAAGAGAACTACGGTAAGGCGAACCGGGTGTGGGTGATGGATCGGGGCATTCCGACCGAGGAAGTCTTGCAACAGATGCGCCAAAGCGAACCCAGGATCCACTATCTGGTGGGTACCCCGCGCTCCTGGCTGGGTCGCTTCGAGCAGTCGTTGCTGCAGAAGGATTGGAAGCAGTTGCGTCCCGGTATCGAGGTGAAACTCCTCAGCGAGGGAGGTGAAACCTACGTTCTGGCTAAAAGCGACGATCGGGTGCGCAAAGAAAAAAACATGCGCCTGCGTCGTTTACGCCGTCTTATCGAGGCGCTCAAGAAGCTGCGTGAGAGCAAACGGCGCTACCAACGCGATACCATCCTGATCAAACTGGGCGAAGCCAAAAAGGAGGCCGGTCCCCGGATCTTTGGATTACTCGACATCGAGATCGCCCCCAAGGGCGCCCCCACTGAAAAGCCGCCTTTGAGCTTCCGGTTGAACTTAAAAAAATACCGCCAAGCCTATCGCCGCGAAGGCCGCTATCTGTTGCGCAGCACCCTCAGTGCCGAGAACCCCGAGCAACTCTGGCGCCTTTACCTGCAGCTCACTGAGATCGAGCAAGTCTTCAAGGAAATCAAGAACGACCTTTCCATCCGCCCCATCCATCATCAGAGAGATGATCGCATCGAGGCGCACATCTTTATCAGCTTCCTTGCTTACTCTCTGTGGGTCACCCTGAAACGTCGACTCTACCCGATGGCTCCGGGACTGACCCCAGCCGAGGTGCTCTCCAAAATGGCGGCCATCCAAATGCTCGATGTGAAACTGCCCACCACCGACGGACGCACCGTTGTGCTTACCCGTTACACCGAGCCCGGTGAGGACCAAAAGCTACTACTGAACCGGTTACACCTCGAACTTCCTCCCCAACCACCCCCCCAAATCGAATCCAAATAACCCCTCCTGTAGTGTAGACCTTTGGCCCACTATCAACGACTTACGTCGAAATCAGGCCCCAGTTGAGAAAGACGGGCTAGCGAGAGGAGGGCTTGGGCATTGTGTATCCAGGAAACCTTAGAGACCACGGGGCAAGCCCGTGGAATACCAAATTACCCAATGAAGTTACAAAGCAGTCGAAACACGAAGTCCGACAGCCTCCTAACGACGAAGGTGTAAGAGCGCATCTCTAAGTTTCTGCCGCGCCCGGTATATCCGTGAATCGATCGACTTGACGGAAGAACCGAGGACACGAGCGCACTCCTCGTACGAATTGCCCTCTAGGATGCAGAAGACGAAAGGAAAACGAAGTTTGTGTGGAAGGGCTTGGATGGTTTCTTCAATGGTCTGAAGATCTTCCGTTTCAACAGCGACCTGGGCAGACGTCCGTTCAGTAGAGGCAGTGATTTCAGCCAAGGATACATCCCCTTCTCGATCAATCGATTCATCTAGTGAACGCGAATCGCGGCGCTTCTTGCGTCGTCTCAGGTAGTCGCGAGCGAGATTTGCGGCGATCGCGAAGATCCAGGTTTTAATCTTCCCACGCGGTGCGAAGCTTGAGGCTGAGAAATAGACCTTGACGAAGGTTTCTTCCGCGATTTCGCGAGCTTCGGCGTAATTCCCCGTGTAGCGGTAAGCAAAATGGAAAACCGGCTCCTTATGGTTCTCCATTAATTCGGAAAGTGCCCGCTCATCGCCCTCCTGTATCTGGCGCAACAACCGATAATCGTCGTCCATACCGATTCACCGCTCATTGGGGCCGGCTCAGTGCCTCGACCGCTAGCTGCCTGAGCATCTCCTTTTTCTCCGACGGCAGCACACCCAGCATATCGTAGTAATGCTCGATCGCCAACTGCTGAATCTGGCCGTGAACGGCATGGATCTCGTGGACGATGGCAGTGACCTCGGTTGAGTAGGAATCGCTGGTTCTAAGCGTTTCGGCCAGTTTGTCGATGCGCACTTGAAATTCGGTTTGGAGTTCAGAGCGTCTGGCACGGTAATCACCTTCAAAGACGTCGATCCGCTCGATCTCGTCCGGTGTCAAGCGGAGTTGCTTGTGCAACCACTTGTGCCCTATGGTATCGTGATGCCGCCAATGGTTCCTCCCGACGAATGAGACCGTCAGGTAAGATACGGCCGAACAAAGGACAACCAGAATGAGGATCAGCGAAATGAGCCGGAATTTCCCACGTTTGCGTGTGTCCATGAAATCTGAGGTTGGCTAGTTTGCGTCCAAGTCGAACATTTGAGGATGAGTCAAGGTGTCGAAACCGAGTGCGTCGCTTGCCGATACCCGCTTTACCGATGCTTGTAAGGAGGTAGCCGCGATCGTCACCAGGGCGCTCGCCAGGATCGCCACCACCAGTAGGGCAGCAGCAAAGCTCACCTTCGGCAACAGGCTGTCAATCCAGCTCCAGATATCCGCATCCCGCTCTTTCTGCAGACGGATTCTGCGCAGCACATCTGTTTCGAAGTTAGCTGGGCAGATAGGCAGTGGTTTGTTGCGCAAACTGTCCAACCGTTCGTCAAGTCGATTGTCATTCATACCTCTATAACGAACGAGAATCGGAAATCCCGCAAAGATTTTCCTTCACTTCGCGCTTCTTGGACTTTGCCGCGAACGGAACCTGATCAACTGATTTCCGATACCGTGCGGGTTCCACTCATCGTCTCAATTGTCCCGATCGCTATTGACAATCTCTGCTCCCGAGCAGAATGATACATGCACTTACCCTTACACTCAGTTCAACCTCCAAAGAAAGGCTCCCCCAATGAATTCCAGACTGCTCCATGTATCCCTATGTCTTCTTCTTGCTACGGCATCGGCTGTGATGGGAAAGACGCTAGTTCACGACTTCCCGATTACGACGGAGGAGGTTGTCAATGAGCTCAATTTGAATGGTTCCACTCCGAGCGGAACGGCCCTTGTTGTCTTCGACACTGATACCAATCTGCTCGAGTGGTTTATACTCTACGAAGGGCTCACAGGGAATCCCACAGCGATGCATTTTCACGGTCCGGCAGGAGTGGGAGAGACGGCCGGGGTGGATTTGGGAATCGGCGACTTTGACGCCGAATCCAGTAGTGGGAGTGCGACCCTAACAGCGGACCAGGCGGCCGATCTGCAAAGTGGTCTCTGGTATCTCAATATTCACACGGCGGCAAACGGAGCTGGAGAGATTCGAGGGCAAGTGGTTGCGAATCCGGATGTCCTGATTTTTGATTTTCCTGTCACGGCGGATGAGACGGTAAACACTGTTGAGTTGGATTCCTCGACTCCGGGGGGCAGCGCCGTTGCCACCTTCGATGTTGAGGCGGGATTGCTGAAATGGATCATCGGCTATGGAGGTCTAACCGGGACGCCGACGGCGATGCATTTTCATGGACCGGCGTCAAGAGGGGAGGCCACCGGTGTCGATTTGGGAATCGGTGATTTTGGAGAGGCGAGCAGCATCGGAAGCGCCGAGTTAACCGCGGAGCAGGCGGCGCGTCTCAAGGCAGGGCTTTGGTATTTGAACATCCACACGGCTGCCAATGGTTCCGGAGAGATTCGCGGGCAGGTTGTTCATCAACCGGAGGTTTGGGTTTTCGACTTCCCTATCGAGACGGAACAGGTAGTTAGAGGCTGTCCCAAATCCGAGAGGATTTGGGTGGAAGCCTGATACCGATATCAATCTTCGTCACGTTATGTAGACCACGACATGCCTTCCGTCCTCGGTAGCTTACCTTTTATCCGTTATGCACCTTTCCAGCACCCTTCCTCTCGCTTTGAGTCGATAGTTCTCCCAAGGAAGCGCCTCTGACTCGATTCTTGGATCCCTATGCCGCCTGCGTTGCCTCTTTCTCATGTTCTTGCGCAAGTCTCTGCGCGATTTTCCATAGATTGTGGGACAGAACCGACCAGGCCACGCTAAGGTTACGGTTGTCAAAGCCTTTGCTGCGTATCTTGCCCCCGTGCCATCGGTTCTTGAGCACTCCGATCCGGCCTTCGGTGCTCCCTCGTCGTCGCTGCAACCGGACAAAGCGCGGCTCCTCCATCCGCTCCTTGAGCTCTTGTGGATTGCGGGGCGTAAGGGCGTCAAAAATCCCCTCTGCCTGGAGCCGCTTGCTGGCCGCCTTCGAGGCATAGCCCCGATCCCCACTGATCGCTTCGATCTTCTCCTCTAAAGCGAAGCCCTTTTGCCTCTCCAGACTTTCCCAAAGCTGCTTCAATTCGCTCGGGGCCTGCCCCCCATACAGTTTCCAGTCCAACAGATATCCCTCTGCGCTCTCGCATAAATAAAGGGTGTTGCCAAACTCCACCTCCCGATCTGCCTTGCCTCGCACGATGACGTCAATCTCAGGTTCGTAGGCGCTCAGGATCTTCTCCTCATTCTTCACCTGCCGCCCCCCTATGATCCGTTCGTGCGCCTGTTTCATGACCTGCGGTATCTGCTCTAACATACCATCCATTCGCTCGATGATTCGGCTCGCCTTCTTCTCGGTGTAATCGCTTTGCATCCACATAGCTTCCAATAAGTCACGGTGGCGAAGGGCATGGCCCTCAATCTTCTTGAGCAATAGCTTCATCCGCCGCAGGATCCCTTTACGCGCTTTGCCCGCCTCCCGGCGCCGACGCGCATGCGTCATCTCCAGGCACCGTTTGTTCATCTCCCGAGCCAATCCCTTTGCTCCCTGGGGCATGCGCTGTTTCATTCCCGCCTGCCGGATCAGACTGATCGCCTTGAGCAGCGTTGCTCCCACATCCTTGAGCAAGACCCAGTCCACGGGCCAGTGGATGTTCGCTTCCAGGCAAGTGGCGTCGATCAGGCATTCCCTCGTATCGATCGGCTTCTCTAATCCTGCCTCACCACAATGTTCAGCATTGCCCACCACCTCGGTCATCCTTGCATGCAGCTGTCTCAGATACGCTTCGTCGAAGAATTTCGAATCCCGTTCCAGACTGCTCTTCGATATTTTCCGGATCCCGTCTACCTCACGCACCCGGCAAAAATTAGCCAGAAGCTCACTGCGTCCCAACTCCTGCGACAGACAACGAAAGGATATCCCTCCGAGTAAATGACGCACCACCTCCACCCGCAGCGCTTTTATCGCTCTTAGAGCGCGTCGCTCCCGATCCTTCCCTCCCGCTTCATCCCATCCTTCCAAGGCTTTTACGATCGCCTCCCTTTCCAGCGAGGAGTCGATCAAAACCCGGTCAATCCGCTCCATTGTTTCCAGAAACACGGTGTAGTCTTTGCATCGAATGACTGGAGTTAGGGCTGGACGCAGGAAGCTTTGCACGGCAATATTTTTCATGAGAAGGGCGTGCTTTGTATTTGACTAACGCAAGCATAAGCGCCCTTTTTCGCCGGATCGAGCTTTTTGCAGCTCTATCCGGCCTTTTTTTTGCCCATAACTCATTAAAAATCAATTGTTTCCACCACTGGGACGGGCTCTAGTTAACGCGTTGTCTCTGAATGGTTCGGCACCCAGTGGTTCCGCCCTTGTGACTTTCGATACGCATACTAACGAACTTTGGTGGTTGATCACCTACCAAGGGCTAACGGGCGCGCCGACAAAGATGCATTTTCACGGCCCGGCGGCGCGGGGACAAGCGACTGGAGTGGACTTGGGAATCGGCGAATTTGATGAAAATTCCAGCAGGGGAAGCGCCATTCTCTCTGAGGATCAGGCCACCGACCTCCGATCCGGTCTCTGGTATTTAAACATTCACACCAGTGCGAACGGCGCAGGTGAAATCCGAGGCCAGGTTGAGCCTCGACCCAGAGCGATGATTTTCGATTTTCCGATTTCAACAGATCAGGTGGTCAACGAATTGAACCTCAATGGCGCTATTCCCGAGGGCTCGGCGTTGGTGACCTTTGATCCGGAGACGAAGCGCCTGGAGTGGAATATCACCTACGAAGGACTGACCGGAGCCCCGACCAAGATGCATTTTCACGGAACGGCGGTGGCCGGCCAGGCCACCGGTGTCGACTTGGGTATAGGGGAATTCGACGACGACTCAAGCACCGGCAGTGCGACCCTCACATCCGATCAAGCCGCCAATCTCCAGGGAGGACTCTGGTATTTAAACATTCACACCGAGGCGAACCCAGCTGGTGAGATCAGGGGCCAGGTGGTTCTCGAGCCCGGCATATTTTCCGCTTCTTTTCCCCTGGGGGTCGATCAGGTGGTCAATGAGTTGAATCTCGACAGCGCAACCCCGTGTGGCGATGCCGTGATTACATACGATGCCGACTCGAACCTCCTCAAGTGGCATATCATGTATGCGGGCTTAACCGGGGCTCCGACCAAGATGCATTTCCATGGACCCGCCCTCGCCGGAGAGGCGGCGGGTGTCGATCTTGGGATTGGTGATTTCGATGAGGATGGGAGTTTCGGAAGCGCGATTCTCTCGCATGAACAGGCGGCCGATATGAGGACCGGGCAATGGTACCTCAATGTCCACACAGGTGATAACCCGTCCGGCGAAATCAGGGGCCAGGTTCCTTCCCAAGCCGGAGTCATGGTTCGCGCATTTCCCGTAACGACTGCTCAAACCGTAAATGAGGTGACGGGATTGACCCTTTCATTTGGATTTGGCCAGGACACCCAGCCGCACGGACACGGGCATACAACCTATAACGACAGGAGTAATCTCCTGGAGTGGCATATTGACTACGAAGGGCTTTCGGGAAACCCAACGGCCATGCATTTCCATGGCCCCGCCATGCCGGGACAGACGGCGTCACCCGACCTTGGGATTGGAAGTTTCGATGATAACTCGAGTGCGGGAAGCGCGATCATGACCGAGGATCAGGAAGATAGTCTCACAACCGGGTTCTGGTATCTCAACATCCATACCAGCGCCAACCCTGCAGGCGAGATAAGAGGTCAGGTGGTCGATCGACCCGAAATACTGGTCTTCACCCCTATTCTTTCAGTGGAGCAATCAGTCCTTCAAGTGAATCTGGATGGGGAAAGTCCGAGCGGAATGGCGTTGGTCACCCTAGATACCCGATCAAATCTTCTTGATTGGTTCATCACCTACGAGGATCTGACTGGGGCTCCTTCAGCGATTCACTTCCATGGGCCGGCACTCCAGGGGCAGATAGGTCGAGTCGATCTTGGAATCGATGAGTTCGACGAGGGATCGAGTGTCGGTAGCGCCTTCTTGACAGATGATCAGGCTGAAGATCTCGAAGCGGGATTGTGGTACCTGAATGTGCACACCGCAGCCAATCCCCTCGGCGAAATCCGTGGTCAGGTCGATCCGGATCCCAATGTTTTGGTCTTCGATTTTCCGATCAACACCGATCAAGTCGTCAATGATCTCGAACTCGGCGGCGCGGAACCGAGCGGTAGTGGAATCGTGACTCTAAATCCTGAGGATCTCCTGATAAAGTGGCATATCGTGTGGGACGGCCTCACGGGTCCTGCGAGCGCCATGCATTTTCACGGTACTGCGGCTCGAGGAGAGACGGCGGGAGTGGATTTCGGGATCGATGATATCGAGAGTCCGAGCGTGGGATTCGCAACCTTATCTCCGGAGAATGCGGAAAACCTTCAGGCAGGCCTCTGGTATCTCAACATCCATACGGAAGCGAACGGCGCCGGCGAAATTAGAGGACAGGTGCTTCCTGCTTCCGGAGGGATCTGGGATGGTGCGATCGATCTGGGCGAAGGCTGGCGGTTTCTCGAATGGTTCGGCTTCTTTAACGTATCATTTCAGCCTTGGATTTACCATCTCGATTTGGGCTTCCTCCATACTTTGAGCCAGAACACAACTAGCATCTGGTTCTACAGCCCCGATATGGGTTTCATCTGGACCAATTCTGCTGCCTTCCCTTTCTTCTACAGCCCGAATCAAGGGGAGTTCTTCGTTATTGGGAATTGAACCAGGTGTTCCGTGAGCAGTGTTGTAAGAAAGGTTCCCAAAAGAATGTAATTGATCGTTTTTTCCCCCATGTCTTAATCCGAACGCATGGAGAGAGTTGCTCTGGTTTCGGTGAGCGATAAGGAAGGTGTGGCCGACTTTGCCCGAACTCTGCGAGGGAAATTCGGATACCAGATTATGTCAACTGGGGGCACTGCACGGCTTCTTCGTGAAACTATCGACGAGGTCACTGAAGTCAGTGATTATACAGGTTTCCCCGAGCTCATGGACGGTCGGGTCAAGACTCTCCATCCCAAAGTCCATGGAGGGATTCTGGCGCGTCGCGACCTCAAGGGTGACGTGGAGGAGGCCCGTCGACTCGAGATCTCCTTGATCGATCTGGTGGTGGTCAATCTGTATCCTTTTCAGGAAACGTTAGCGAAGTCCGGGGTGACGGAAACCGAGATCATTGATGAGATCGATATCGGAGGTGTAACCCTGTTGCGGGCGGCGGCTAAGAACTGGGAGCATGTCACAATCGTGTGCGATCCCCAAGACTACGAACTCGTCCTAACGGGTCTTGAAAACCAGGACGGGATGAAGGAATTGCGTAGGCGTCTGGCGGCTAAAGCATTCAGCGAAACGGCAGGATATGACGCGGCGATTGCCGGCTACTTTAACGGAAGTAAGGCCGCTTCTCCTTGTCCCGAAGGGGAGGATCTTCTCCACCGCCTGAGCGTTCGGTACAAAATCGAAAAGCGCCTGCGCTACGGTGAGAACCCCCACCAGAAGGCGTCGCTCTACGGACAGTTTTTCGAATACTGCGATCAGATTCATGGGAGGGAACTCAGCTACAACAACATTCTCGACGCCTCTGCTGCTCTGAATTTGATCGGAGAATTCGATGAGCCCACGGTCGCAATCCTCAAGCACAACAATCCGTGCGGAGTGGCCAGCGCGGAAGATACGAGTAGGGCGTGGGAGGAGGCGTTTGCCACAGATACGGATGCGCCATTCGGAGGCATCGTTGTGGTTAATCGAGAGGTCGATGCCCAGCTGGCCGAGCTGATGGGCCGGGTTTGGCTCGAAATTGTGATCGCTCCCGGCTTTGCTGAAGATGCCCTGCGGCTTTTCCGTAAAAAGAAAAACCTCCGGCTGCTGGAGACAAAGGGGAAATCGCGAATCGAATCGGGACCTGAGATCCGAACCGTTGCTGGCGGGCTCTTGGTGCAGGATCGAGATCAGAATCGGGATGATCCGAGCACCTTCAAAGTGGTGACCGATAGAGGACCGAGCGAGGAAGAATGGAAGGCTCTCCTTTTTGCCTGGAAAGTGGCGAAACACGTCAAATCGAACGCGATCGTTTTTGCGTCGGCGGAGAGGACATTGGGAGTCGGGGCCGGTCAGATGTCGAGAGTCGACAGTGCGAGATTCGCGGTGAGCAAAGCAGAGGCATCCGGTTTGTCGTTGCAGGATTCAGTCATGGCATCGGATGGACTGATTCCTTTCCAGGACGGATTGATGGTGGGCGCGAAAGCGGGAGCTGTGGCAGTGATCCAACCCGGGGGCTCTATCCGGGACGAGGAGGTGATCGAGGCGGCGAATCGTGATGGTATGACGATGGTCTTTACCGGGTGCCGCCACTTCCGTCACTAGTCTCGAAATACTACGTATTTTGAGACTAGTGAGCCTAAAAGTGCAACAAAGGCAATATATGCGCTGTTATAGTACTCTTAGACCGTATAACAGGAGCCGTATATACGTTCCGGCTTCGAATTTGCAGCCGGCTGGAGCTGATCTCTGAATTGCGAAGAATCCTATTTAATGAAATGAAGAAGCAATCGATCCTTTTTTGCGGAGCTGTCTTTGGTTTGCTCCTTTTGGTCTTTTCCGGCTGTTACACGGTGCCGGTAACCGGTAGATCCGGTGTCAATATGGTCTCCGATGAATATGTTATCAAGGAGAGCATTAAACAATTCGACCAAATGAAGGCGCAGTACCCGCTGTCGCGAAATGTAAAGTATATCAACATGGTTCGCCAAGTCGGCCGGAAAATCGCGGATGCAGCGTCGGGCGACATCTATCTCGCCAATTGGGAATTCGTCGTCTTCGAAGATCCGGGTTCGCTCAATGCGTTTGCCATGGCCGGCGGCAAAGTAGGTGTTTTCACAGGCATCTTCAAGGTCGTCGAGTCAGAGGATGATCTGGCGATCGTAATCGGCCATGAAATCGCCCACGTGGCAGCGAAACACGTAAATGAGCGCCTCTCCAAACAGCAACTGGGGCAGGCCACGGGAATCGGACTCGCCGTTATTACAACGGGTCAGGCCCCTCTTGTTCAGGGCGCGATTCTCGATGCCTACGGATTGGGCAGCTCAATGGGCGGGCTGGGCTTTAATCGGAAGATGGAGAAAGAGGCGGACGAAATCGGCCTGATATACGCGGCCCGTGCCGGGTATAATCCCGAAGCGGCTTACGGATTGTGGGAGCGTATGTCGACCGAGAATTCGACATCAGCTCCACCGGAATTCCTCTCGACCCACCCCTCCCACGGAACCCGTATATGGAATCTCCGCGAAGCCATGCCGGCGGCGGTTGCCGAATACGAGATTGCACAAGGGGGCGGTTCCAGGAACGATCCTTCCGAGGGAATCATCATCATCCAGTAGGAATCTGCCGGATTTCGATTTCCGATCTCACGAATAAATGGGACTCTCTAGGGAGGCCCTCGGGTTAGGAATCTGTCGGACAAACGCGGATACTTGCGATGCAATCGAACGTCAAAGTCTGACAGCCTCCTAGGTGCGATTCCTCCACTGGCAAATTCCTGGTATTTTCGATTTGCCTTGGTGGAGGGGAGGGACGGTAGAATTCTGGAATGTTCGAGCCGATTGAGGCGATCAAGGAATTTGTCCGTGGCCCAAGCGTATCGACAGATCCGGATTACAGTGAGGGGATGAAGCGATCCCGACAGTTCGTTGCCGGATTGCTTCGAGGCCTCGGCCTTGGGGTGGAAACAGTGGACACTCCTCTCCACCCGATTCTGCTGGCCTCCAGGGCGGGCCCACCGGATTGGCCCCATGTCGTCATCTATGGTCATTACGATGTGCAGCCGCCTGACCCTCTGGAGAACTGGACTTCCCCTCCTTTCGAACCCGAAGTCAGGGGCGATCGATTGTATGGGCGAGGCGCGGCCGACAACAAGGGTCCTCTTCTCGCGCATGTTTGCGCGGTAGGGCGCCTCTTGGAGAAGTTTCCGGATCTGCCGTTGAGGATTACTTTTCTTATCGAGGGCGAAGAAGAGATTGGAAGCCCTAGTTTCTGCAACTTTCTCAGGAAATACAAAGACCGGCTCGAAGCTGATTTTGTCCTTCTCTCCGATACCGGAAGCGTGAGTACCGAACAACTGGTGATCACGACCGGCCTTCGAGGGATCGTGTGTCTTGTTCTCGAGGCGAAGGGGCCACGAGTGGATTTGCACTCGGGAATTCACGGAGGAGTCGTTTTGAACCCGATTCAGGCGGTAGCGGAGCTCTGCGCCTCACTGCATGACTCTGAAGGGCGTGTGAATATTCCGGGTTTTTATGATGATGTCATCGATCCGAGCGAATGGGAGCGCGAAGAACTGGCCAAGATCGAGCTCAATAAGGACGACTATGCCGGATTCTTGGGTGTATCGGAGTTTCACACCGAGCGTGGGATGGACCCTTTTGAGGCGATTCGATTCCGGCCGACTTTGGAATTCAATGGAATCGGAGGAGGCTATTCCGGAGAAGGCGTAAAAACGGTGATTCCGAGTAGTGCGTTTGTTAAGATCAGTTGCCGTCTGGTCCCTAATCAGGATCCCTTTCGAATCCGTGACCTACTCGTCAACTGCCTAAAAGAGCGATGCTCGCCTAAGGTAACTTTGGAAATAGCTGAAGGGCATTGCGGGGCGTCCTATCTCGTAGTACCGCCGGGTAGGAACAACACCCCGGCCGATCAGTCCCCGATTCTTGCCAAAGCGTTTACGGCCGCGGAAGAATCGATCACGAAAAGGGTGGGAACGAAACCTCTCTATCTGAGGGAAGGAGGAAGTGTGCCCATTATCGCGGACCTCAAATCGGTCGTGGGACTTGATTCGATCATGATCGGCTTGTGTACCCAGGAGGACAACCTCCATTCACCGAATGAGAGCATCCATCTGGGAATGTTTGAAAATGGTTCCTCTGTCTCAGAGGCGATCTTGGGTCGGGTAGCTGGGGTCAGTTGATCCGGTGTTCCATTCGGCCAATCAGGGCGGTGAGAAATTGGGTATCCGCTTCCATTTCCATGCACATTTCTACAGCGGCCGCCGTGAGCTCACGTGCTTTCGCCCGGGATTGGGCAAGGCCGTGTAGTTTTATGTAGGTATTCTTCTTTCGGTCTGAGTCCTGTCCCGCCGTCTTGCCAAGGGTCTCGGTATCGCTCGTGGCATCTAGAATGTCGTCGGTAATCTGGTAGGCCAGTCCGATCTTCCGCCCCAATTCGGCGGCGAGACGAATCTGTCCAGTCTCCGCCCATGTCAGGCGAACCCCCATAACCAGTGCCGCCTGGATCAGGGAAGCAGTCTTATTGAGATGGATGTATTCGAGCTGCTCAGGGCTGCAGTCCGAATCCTCCGCCAGTATGTCTTCCATCTGTCCTCCGATCAGCCGCCTGCTGTCCGCGGCCGAGCTCAGTTCGCCTACCAGGGACGTCGCCAGTTCCGGCTGATCTTTGTAGGCATCCGCTAGAACGGCTAGGGAGTGGGTGAGAAGCGCATCTCCGGCAAGGACTGCGGTCGCCTCGTTGAACTGGATATGACAAGAGGGCAGTCCCCTCCGTAGATCACTGTCGTCGATGCTGGGAAGATCGTCGTGGATCAGCGAATAGGTATGGAGACATTCGATCGCAACCGCGGCGGGTATTGGATCCGCCCTTTTGGGGTAGAGTTCACTTGCGACCAAGAGAAGGGTGGGTCGGAGACGCTTTCCTCCCGCCTTGAGGCTGTAGTTCATCGCCTCATGGAGGACTTTCGGGCGGGTGTTGCCATTCGGCACCCACTGGGTTATTCCTTCTTCGATGCGTTCCCTGAAGTGGTCAAGTTGCTTTTCCAGTTCCATCGCTCTTGTTGAATCCTTTTTTTTACTTGGCTTCGACGACAATATTGCCTACTAGAACCCCATTTCCGTATTCGGAAACTGCCACCACTTGAGATTTGGGCGAAATTGAAGAGCGTTGTCAAAACCCTTCAGATGAGAGGAGTTTTCCGTTGGACGTATCCACCGGCGAAGCTTGAGTACCTGACCTAGGTCCGAGAGACGGGATAAGCGATTCGAATCATGCCTACCTATGAGTATGAATGTGTTGCGTGCGATTCAAAGTTTGAAGTATTTCAATCAATAACCGAAGACCCACTGAAAAGATGCCCGCAGTGCAAGAGTCGTCGAGTTAAACGACTGATCGGAGCTGGAGCTGGAATCATATTCAAGGGGAGCGGTTTTTACGAAACGGACTACAAGAGGAGTTCGGATAAGGGAGAGAAAGCCGAGCAGAAGGATACCAAGGAGAAGGAAAAGGAGACCGGTAAGGAGGGAAAAAAGGAGGCTAAGACGGAGACCAAGAAGGCCGATTCGAATACTCAGAAAGTGGATAAAAATGGCTGAGAAGGAGTATACTGCGAGTTTAAGTGGTTCGATCTTCGCCGGCATCGCCTGCGCCATCGCCGGGATCATTCTGGCGGGAATCAATCTTGCCTTCCTGCCTGTATCGGCTGTGAAGGAGCTGCCTCTCGAAGAAGATCGCGACCCACTTGCGGTTTACTACATTGCTGGGGAAGAGAAAGGGGGAAGCGCCTGGAAGGCGAAGAAGGCTGCCTTCGAGAAAGGGAAACCGGGAACTTTCACGCTGAGCGAGGGCGAACTGAATCAATGGGCGCGCACCACTTTCAAACCGAGTCCAAAAAAAGTGGGGGCGAGAGCTTCATGGCCCAACTGAAAGTTGTGCCCGCGACTCCGAATTTTCGCATCGCGGAAGATACTTTCCAGCTATCCTCACAGTTGGGAGTGCCAATCGTCCCTTCCGGTAAGAAGTTCCTTTTTCAGGCTCAGGGGACGTTCTCGAACGACAGCGGGGCTTTCGAATTCTCGCCCTACCGGGCATTCATTGGCGCCTGTCCCATTCTTCCCGTCGCGGGAATGCCTGAAAGGGTCTTTTCCATGCTTTCGAAGGGGTTCCTGCTTTCGGATGAGTATTCCAAGTTGAATCCGGCCTGGAATCAATTGAGCGAAGTTTCCGTTGAAGGAGACAAGCTCAAGCTGGCGTCCCGTTAGGATTCCGGTGGGCTGGGAGCCTTTCGGATCTTATCCGTGGATTGCTACGCGAAAGTCAAATCTCGTCCGGCAGACTCCCAGCCCACCAGAATCCTACGAAGTGTCAGAACTGTCCGGACTAGCCCGTCTTTCTCAACTGGGGCCTGATTTCGACGTAAGTCGTTGATAGTGGGCCAAAGGTCTACACTACAGGAGGGGTTATTTGGATTCGATTTGGAGGGGTGGTTGGGGAGGAAGTTCGAGGTGTAACCGGTTCAGTAGTAGCTTTTGGTCCTCACCGGGCTCGGTGTAACGGGTAAGCACAACGGTGCGTCCGTCGGTGGTGGGCAGTTTCACATCGAGCATTTGGATGGCCGCCATTTTGGAGAGCACCTCGGCTGGGGTCAGTCCCGGAGCCATCGGGTAGAGTCGACGTTTCAGGGTGACCCACAGAGAGTAAGCAAGGAAGCTGATAAAGATGTGCGCCTCGATGCGATCATCTCTCTGATGATGGATGGGGCGGATGGAAAGGTCGTTCTTGATTTCCTTGAAGACTTGCTCGATCTCAGTGAGCTGCAGGTAAAGGCGCCAGAGTTGCTCGGGGTTCTCGGCACTGAGGGTGCTGCGCAACAGATAGCGGCCTTCGCGGCGATAGGCTTGGCGGTATTTTTTTAAGTTCAACCGGAAGCTCAAAGGCGGCTTTTCAGTGGGGGCGCCCTTGGGGGCGATCTCGATGTCGAGTAATCCAAAGATCCGGGGACCGGCCTCCTTTTTGGCTTCGCCCAGTTTGATCAGGATGGTATCGCGTTGGTAGCGCCGTTTGCTCTCACGCAGCTTCTTGAGCGCCTCGATAAGACGGCGTAAACGACGCAGGCGCATGTTTTTTTCTTTGCGCACCCGATCGTCGCTTTTAGCCAGAACGTAGGTTTCACCTCCCTCGCTGAGGAGTTTCACCTCGATACCGGGACGCAACTGCTTCCAATCCTTCTGCAGCAACGACTGCTCGAAGCGACCCAGCCAGGAGCGCGGGGTACCCACCAGATAGTGGATCCTGGGTTCGCTTTGGCGCATCTGTTGCAAGACTTCCTCGGTCGGAATGCCCCGATCCATCACCCACACCCGGTTCGCCTTACCGTAGTTCTCTTCCACCCGAGAAAGAAAATCTTTTAAGGTGGTTTTATCCTGCGTGTTACCCGGAAGTACCTCATAGGCAATCGGCAAGCCCTCACAAGTCACCACCAGGGCGATCACCACTTGCACGCAGTCAGGTCGCTTATCGCGGCTGTAGCCGAACTTGCGCAGTCGGCTCGAGGCCGCCGGCTCCTGGTTCGGATCGCACTCAAAATAGGTGCTCGTCAGATCGTATAGCAAAATCTCGTAACGGGCATTGAACAGATCGCTCCACCTCTCGGTCAGGTGCCTGAACAGGGCCTTCTTGTGCCTGAGCAATCGATCGTGGCAGCGATAGAGCGTGTTCTTCTCGGCGATCCCAAAGTCTTCCCCCATCAGATCGCCCATCGCGCTTCGCTCATACCATTCCCGATGCAGCCGCCACTCGCTTCCCGGTGCCATCAGCCGGTAAACCACCAGGGTCTGCAGCACATGGGCCCAGCGGGTACCCTGACGGGAGGGTCTGAGACGCTCCCGCCAGAATTCTCCCAGTCCCAACTGCTCATATAGAACGCACCCAAGCCAGCACCCTCCCCATTGCCGCGGCTTCTCGATCCTGAGATCTTTGAGCCGTATTCTAACAATACTTTCGTCGCCCACAGGCGGGGCACGATCTTCCGGAAACAGCGCCACCTGTTCGGGTCTTTCCCTGCCCTCTTCGAAAATCTCGATGCTCTTGCGCCACGCTTCGTGTTGGCTATCGTTGATCTCTCCAAGGTAGAGGACCTGTCTTTGGACCACCCGCCCCCCGCTGACACGCTTGTTCTCAACGATATTCCAATAGTAGTGCTCTTTGCCATCTTTGCGCCGACGATTACACCTCAGAAACATGATGGCCCACCATTATACGAAAAAATCCCGCCCTGGGAAGAGCGTAGGTCTACACTCCAGGCGGTTTTGCCAACCCACCTCTACTGTTGATGCGCCTCCTGAGCCCTACTACCCCCGAAAAAACCGTTTCGGAAGTTGAGTTGGTCAAGTAGGGCTAGGGGTAAGAAGCACGGATGTTTTGAGTCCAGGCAGATATTCGGAAAACTCCTGATTTTCAGGAGAGGAACGAATCGCTTGCTGGACCATTCCTAATTTTGCATCGAGATTGTCGAGCATCGACACAAAGACCGCCTCGGGGGTCGATGCCATACAGGCCGCGCCCCATTCCAGTTCCCCTTGGTGGCTGAGGACGATGTGTTCAAGGCGCTCGGTCAAGAAGGGATCGAGCCGGCACTGGATCGCCGCCTTACGGACGATCCGGTAACCCAGAACGACATGCCCCTGCAGAATCCCCTCTCGACTGCGAGTGGTCGCTAATCCTTGAGTATATTCCCGCGTCTTGCCGATGTCGTGGACGATGACTCCGCTCAATGCCAGATTCTGGTCGATTTCGGGATAGAGGGGCAGGAGCGCGTTACAGGCGCGGCAAAGGTGAACTGTGTGCTCGAGGAGACCGTTACGATAGGCGTGATGCATCGATATGGCCGCAGGAACTGTTTTGAAATCGAGCTCCGCTTCGGAGAGGATCTTATGGATCGTTTTCCTCAGTCGATTCTCCTTGATCTGGTTGGCGAAGCCGATCAGCTCGTTCCAGAGGTCAGCCGCACTTTCGGGCGAGGAAGCAATCAAGCGCTCCATCAGATTTTCCTCGGACTGATCCCCTTCCGGTAGAGAATGGGCGGCATGGATTCGGGGCGAGAATCGATCTTCGTAGAATTCGGTGTGGCCGGAAACCTTTACCGGGGTACCCGTGGCAGTGTTCGCGAAAAATTGATGTGTCGGGTTGTCGCTGAAGCAGACAAACTGAAAATGGCCGGTTTTGTCCCCCAACTCGACAGTGAGGAACTCGTTTCCGTTTCTCGCTCGCTTCACGGCCGATTTGCGGAAGAGTAGAACAGCCTCAAAGGCGGCGCTGTGTTTCCGATCGCTTCTCTGCAGATCGGTGACGGTGAGAGATTTCGAATCGCTATCAGGCATTTTCCGTAGGAGGGTTTTGATAGGACTTGACCAGATCCGTAAATTCCCTGAATCGAGGATGGTTCGCGTCCCCCAGAAGGCTGTAGAAGACAGATTCGGAAGGCAATAGATGACAGTTCGGTTCGCGACCAAGATAGGTCAAAATGGCCGAGGCATCGTTGGGCCGCCGGCCTGAAATGCAGTCAGTCAGAAGAGTAACCTGAAAGTCAAGACGGAGCGCCTCGATAGCGGATTGGTAGACGCATATGGGAGTTTCCAGACCCGCGAGGATGAGGTGCGATACGTTTTTATTCTCGAAAAATTCGATGAGGGTTCCCAATTTCATGGCGGAGAAGGTCTCCTTCGGGAAAACCGTTGCACCGGGGGAGGATTCGATGATTTCCGGATGACAGTTTCCCAGCTTATCGGGTACCTGTTCGGTTATCACGATCGGAATCTCCAGGAGTGCGGCAGCTTTGCAGGCGAAACAGCATCGCTGAAGAAGGATCGGTGAATCGGGAAGGGAATCGAGGAAGACATCTTGCACATCGATCACGAGGAGGGCGGCGATTCCTGGTTTCTGTTCGAGGATCGGCATCAGGGCTCGGAAGAAGGTGCGGTTTCGAGAAAAAGCGTAAGAGACCGTAGAATCGTGTTTACGAAAAGTTGAGAATGAGGCAATAAGTTGATCCGAAGATAACTTCGGTAGAATCTAGATTGATTGACTGGCAGGTAAAGTCCTTATCCAAGCACTCTGAGTTTTCCGGTCGGAAATTCCAGAGTGGGCAGCGGATTGTAAGCTTTCTTTTCAAGAATGAAGAAGGCGATCTTGGTCGTGCCGATGTTCTCGATGAAGAGAGAGAGGATTTTCGTCCGCCGGGCGCCGTCTTGGGCTGGTGGGGGAGGCGTTTGAGGAAGGATTTAGATGAATCCGAGGCGAACCGGGAGGCGGTGGCATCGACCGAGGAGTTTTTCCTTTCCCTCTATGACGATAGAGCAGGAGATATCGAGGAAAGTGCGGTTCTTAAGTACCTCTTCGCGATCATGTTAGAGCGCAAACGGATTCTGAAACCGGTTGGGCGGGCAATGCCTGGAGAACCCCAGACCTATCTGATGAGAAAATCAGGTCGCAAATTCGATGTCCCGATCGTGGATGTCACAGCGCAATCGGTGATGCGTATCGAGGAGCAGCTAAAGGCGTGCCTTTAGGATTCTGCCTGGGGGGTTGGGACCGTGTCTCGCTATTTCTACTTCAAGCCGACAGGGGGCATGCGGTCGGAATACGAACCAGCAGATTCCTAGTCAACTTTCTGCGAAAGTTGCAGGAAAAGAAGAGAGAATCCTAGGATTCTGTTGTCTTTTGTTCGACAGGCTCCTTTTGGGAATTTGCCGCGATGGTCGGTTCCTTCGGGGGAGGGGAGGAATCCGGTGATTGATCTTTGGAATCGGGTTCGGTCGCTTCGATTGCCGTGCGGACTTCATCCTCAATCTCCGAGGTCGCTTTTTTGAATTCCTTGATCGACTTTCCCATTCCCCTCGCCAGCTCGGGAAGCTTCTTCGCACCGAAGAGGATAAGGACGACAACTAAGATGATCAACAATTCGGTAGTTCCGATGTTGGGAAGGAAGGCAACGGTTAAAGCTGTAGCGCTCTCTACCATTTCGTTCCATGGTAAACCGGATCGGAGTGGGGTGTAAACAGAGAAAATCACCCTCTTTTTTGGGAAATCTCCAGTTGTCGAGTGGCGTGGTCCGGTTCGAAGAAGCCGTGAAGCTGCCTGATACGTGTCGGGTGTCTCATCTTGCGCAATGCTTTCGCCTCAATTTGACGAATTCTTTCGCGGGTGACGTTAAACTGTTGGCCGACTTCCTCCAACGTGCGACTGTACCCATCAACCAGCCCAAAGCGAAGCGACAGTACTCTCCGCTCCCGATCTGTCAGGCTGTCGAGTACGTCCATGATTTTCTCTCTCAAGAGACTATGGGCGGTCATATCGTAGGGGTTTTCGGCGCCCTTGTCTTCAATGAAATCTCCGAAATTGGTGTCTTCACTATCACCGACCGGACTCTGCAGAGAGATCGGTTGTTGAGCCATCTTCATGATTGCCTGAACCCGCTCGACCGGTAGTTGCATTTCCTCGGCCACCTCATCGGCGGTGGGTTCGTGACCCAATTCCTGAAGAAGCTGTTTTTGAACCTGCATGACTTTGTTCAGGGTCTCGATCATGTGGACCGGAATCCGAATGGTTCGGGCCTGATCCGCGATCGATCGGGTAATGGCCTGGCGGATCCACCAAGTCGCATAGGTAGAGAATTTGTAGCCCCGGCGATACTCGAATTTCTCGACCGCTTTCATCAACCCCATGTTTCCCTCTTGTATCAGGTCGAGAAAGGAAAGGCCTCGGTTAGTGTATTTTTTCGCGATACTGATGACGAGGCGCAGATTGGCTTCGACCATTTCCGTCTTGGCCCGGTGGGCTTGCCGCATACCCTTCCTAACCCCCTGCACGATGCGCAAAAATTCGGCCGGTTCGATATGCATTTCATCGTTGAATTTGGCCAGCCGAGCCTTGATTTTCTTCGTATCTATGGCTCGATGCCGGCTGGTTCGTGCCAATTCCGCCAATCGGAGGTGCTCGAGCTCGGATTTTACTTTTCGAATGCAGCGGTCGAGAGAATGGAGATGCTCCTCAAATACCTTTAGTTTAAAGCAATATTTCTTAAGGACCGGTTTGAGCCCGGCCTCATAATTGCGAAACCGGGTATGTGCTCGTTTCCGGCTCGGCACGGTCTTCGCCTTGAGCATGTCGGCCCATGCCTTTTCCATCCTGCGATCGATTTCTTCGGTTTGCTCGATAAATTTGGACAGGTTTTTGAAATAGTGTTCACGACTGTCGATTTTCTTGTCCAGCACGATCCGATCGAAGCGTTCTTCGCGATTGAGGAGTCTTTTTGCCAATTCGATTTGAAAGCGTGTCGTCAAACCAACTGAAAACAGCTCATTTTGTGCTCTTTGTTCGGCGCTTTCAATACGTTTGGAAATAGCCACCTCCTCCTCCCGGGTGAGGAGCGGTACCTGCCCCATCTGTTTTAGGTACATGCGTACCGGATCGTCCAGGATGTCGAGCTGCGAGCTCTTCAGTTCCGCTTCGTTGTGGGCGTCCAGGCGTTTTTTATAGCGCTCGACATCTTCCGAATCGATGATGTCGACCTCTAGATTCTCAAGAATCGAAATCACATTCTCGATCTCATCCGGAGCGCTGACGCTCTTCGGAAGCTCCTTGTTGATGTCCTTAAACGTCAGGTAACCCTGCTCCTTCGATAGCCTGATCAATCCCCGGATCTTTTCATTGATAACGGAGGTTTTCTGTGCGCCGTCGTTGAGAGTGGGCGGTTTCTTCGCCTTCGCCTTCTTCCTCGCGACTGGAGCCTTTTTGCGATCCGGCGTTTTCTTTGTCGGCGTTGCTCTTTTCGATTTAGGTTTTGTTTTTGCTACCGGCATGATGGATCAATCAATTTGGATAGATGCGGAAAGATGAAGTTGAGAAGCCTGCTTCCTTTGGCTGCGGAGCTCGATCAGCCGCCGCTGAAGAGTGGGAAATTCTTTCGAAGGCGAAGGCAGGTTTGAAATCTGGGCCTCGATTTCTTTACTCTGCAATCTTATGAATCTCTGGAAGAGGGAGCGCATGCACTTATTCGCCTCAACGATCGGGTCATCGAATGAGGATTCTTCCGCCATAATCGAATAGATGCAGTTTCTCTCTTCGTCATTTTCAAGGAGGTCTTCAGATTTCAATGGCCCGTCCCACAGGCCCTCATATGCCGCAGCCAGCACCCGACTGAGCAGTTTCCCATGCAGTGAAGATTCGTCAATCCAGTCCAGATCAACGACTTCGGCAATTGGTTGGGCAAGCTTCTGATATTGAAAAACCAACAAAAGTAGCTCATAATCAGCAGTTGTCAACCTTCCGGCGTCATTTTCTTCGCCCGATCCTACGGAATCAGGGAGGGACGAAATTCTACTCCTTTTACCTTTTCGGATTCGAAAGCGGCGGAAGTCGTGCTGCGCTGAAGCGAGATCAATCTTGAGTAGGTGGGCGGCCTCGGCGAGATATCCATCTTGGGCTACGGCGAGGTCGCAGTTGTGAATCATCTCGAAGAGGCTGGATAGGGTTCGAGCAACATCGTTTGGGGAGGGGTTCTCCATCGGCAAGAGGGTTCGAATCGCAAATGCAAGAGCGGACTCGGGATTTCGCTTCAGCTCCTCGATCGCGGAAGCGCCCCCCCGCTCGATCAGGGAATCGGGATCGGAGCCTTGTGGTACGGTCAGGAATCTCGCCTCCAAGCCGGCCTTGAATGCCATCGGCACCACCCTTAGACCCGCTTTGCGCCCCGCTTCATCGCCGTCCAGGAGGCAGTCGACGGAATCGGCGTATCGTTTCAGGATGAGGAGCTGCTCTTCCGTAATGGAGGTTCCTTGGGGTGCGACTGCCGTATCGAGCCCATACTGCCAGGAGCGGATGGCGTCAAGTTGACCTTCAACGAGAAGAAAACTGCCGAGATTGTCGATATGGTGTCGAGCGTGGTCGAGGCCGAATAGAACCCGGCTCTTGATAAAAACTGGGGTCTCGGGCGAGTTGATATACTTTGCTTTTCTCGAGGAACCTTCATCGGGCGTCATTTCAAGCTCACGAGCGGTAAATGCGATGACCTGGCCCTGGTAATCGCGGATGGGGATCATGAGCCTTCCTCTAAAGCGGGGACGGAAACGCGAGGGATCGGATTCGCCGTCCCGAAAGTAAAATAGCCCGCACTGCTTGAAAGCTTCAAGAGTGAATCCTTTCTTACGGAGTAGGGCGATGAGGTCAGTTCCACCAATCGGGGCGAGGCCGATTTTGTGTTCTTTTGCAACCTCCAGAGGGAATCGCCGTTCTTCGGTCCAGTAGGTCCGAACCGCATCCCCTATCGGCGCGGAAGAGAGAAAGAGACGATGGAAGAAATCAGTCGCGTACTCGTGGATCTCCAGGATTTCTTTCCTCCGTGACCGCGACTCTCGAGGCGCCGAGGTGCCGTCCTCGTATTCGAGATTCAGGCTGAAACGATTTGCGATCGCCTCCACCGCTTCGACAAAGGGAAGTTTCTCATAGAGTTGCACAAACCGGAAGACATCGCCGGCGTAGCCGCTGGAGAAGCACTTGAAGATGTTCTTTTCCGATAAGACGAAAAAGGAGGGGGTTTTCTCGTTTGTAAACGGGCTTAGGCCTACAAAATTCCTGCCCGATCGCTTGAGTGAAACTACCGGACTGACAACATCGTACAGGTTCACCCTGTTTTTGATGTCCTCGATGCAGTTACGTGAGATAATTGGCATGCTAGGAGTCGGGCAATGCGATCATCTCCGCTTCCACGATTTCACGATCCGGGTGATTGGGCGCCAGATCAAGGAACTCCCTGTAGAGGGTGGCGGCGTCATGAGCTCCTCCCGATATGTCTTTATAGGCTCGAGCAAGGGCAAGGGTGACCTCGGGGCTGTCGCGGAGTTTCTCCTTCGCCTTTTTGAGCTCTTCGAGGTAGGCGAAACGGTCCTTGGTAAATCGAACCGCGGTTAGGTACTGGAGATTGAAATGGGTATTTAAAGGCTCACGTCGAATTGCTTCCAGGGCCGTTGCCTCAGCCCACGAGACCTGTCCGGCTTGGAAGAAGGTGCTCGAAAGTTCACTCCAGACACTACCGGAATCGTCATCCAGTTTAATCGCTTCCCAATACTCGGCAACTGCTTCCTCGAGCCGACCCTGCGACTTCAGACGCCGTGCGCTCGCCAGGTAGGACAGCGGATTCTCCGGCTCCGGCTCCAGCGCCTCCTGCTCCGCCGCCATGATCCGTTCGGCCTCCCGGCGCGCAGCTGCCGCGGCCCGGCGAGCGGCCTTGGCCCTTTCCCGGAGCTCGCGGGCCAGTCTTTCCTGATCCTCCAGTTTTCTGTTCAGGGCCGCCTTTTGCTCCCTCCAGCGTTCGAGATCCGATCGTACCGAAGCGAGATTGGAAACATCGAGTTCTCCCGGATGTGCCCGATCCAGGTGCGCCACGATTCTCTCAGCCGAATCCAGATTGTTCCCCTCCAGGGCATTCGAAAGCAGTCCCAAGTAAGCTTCGACCTCGCTACCATCGGAACGCTCGATAGCGGTCTGATACCAGCTCTCCGACTGGGGGACATTGGCCAATTCTGCAAAAAGCATACCGAGTCGAACGGCGCTCTTTCCGGTTGGGGCGATACGGTAGCTCTCAAGATAAGACTCAATCGCTTCCCTCGGCTTATTCAGCTCGTTGTTAATCCGGCCCAGGGTCCTCCATACCAGGGCCGAGTCAGGGTGGTTGTTGAGGAATTCGCTGTATTTGGCCGCTGCCGACTCGAGTTCCCCAGCGCTCTCCAGGATGCTTGCAGCGTTAAGTAGAAAATGGACCCTATTTTTGTCGAGCCCGGCGATTTCCGCAAACAATTGGGCCGATTGCCTGTAGTCGCGCCGCTCCGCGTAAGCGAACGCCAACGCCTCCTTTACCTCGGCCTCCCCTTCGTACCGCGTATTGAGCCCTTCAAGCAGACTTATGGCTTGATCCAGGTTCCCTTCCGATAGATTTTCGTTGGCTTCAACAATGGTCTCTGCCAGAATCGTCTCCCGGCTCCTGCACGAAAGTAGTAGCGGAAAGATTGTCAAAAGGAACAATAAGGCCGTTTTCTTGTTTCTCATTCTGAGAATGTTTCAGGAGTGTTACGTAGACATAAGCCCGGCAGATTTCTAGTCCTTTTCGATAACTTCCTTCCGCTCCCTTTGCCTGTCAAGAGTTGAAATGAAGTCCACCCCGATTTTTTCAATCTGTATAATCCTTATACCGTTATTTTCGCGCGGTCAGATTTGGGGTTTTGGCAACGATCGGGAAACGCACACGGAATATGTCTGGGAGTACTCGATGCGCGAATTCACTCAGGATGAGTATACCGAGGCGGTGGAGAGGCTATTAGAGAGCTTCGAAGAAAAGACAGGGAGGAGTCTGAGTCCTGGGGAGAAAAGAAAAGTGGGATTAAAAGTGTATACAAACTCGGGGAGCGGGATTGCGACTCCAGTGCCCTTGGTGCGGGCGGTTATCGAGGCGCTACTTAAACGAGGCTACGGACGTGACGAGATTTTCCTTTTGGATCTGAGTGAAACAAAGTTGAGAAATTCGGGATTCATACCGTTTCTCAGTAAAGGCGAAGGATTACAATTCGAAGGAATCCCGGTTCACATTCTCGATCGGAATGAATTCTTCGATCCTATCTGGTTCTACGAAAGCCCTCTGCCTCCGAAAGGCGGAATTCCTTATTCACCGGATGTCTTGGGCTCCTACGAAAAGGTTCCCGGCCGGGAAGAGAGGAGAAGCTACCTGCCCAAACCACTGCTCACGGATGTGGATTTCTGGGTCAACATCCCGATGGCGATGGATCATCCGTCCTTGGGAGTGAGTGGGGCGATAGGCAACGCCACCCTTTGGAACATCAGCAATCGCGATCGGTTTTTCGTCAGTGTGGCTAATGCGCCGATCGCGGCGGCGGAGATTGCCGCGATTCCCGAAATTGTGGCGAGTCTGGCCGTGACCATCATGCCATTGGAGCGCTATCAGTTTGTCGGCGGTCCGGTCTTCAATTCTCTCTATACACGATCCGAACGAAAGCTGTGGATGAGTGTAAATCCGGTAATTCTCGATGCCTTAGTCCTCGAGAGGATCAATCTGCATCGCACGAATACCGGATTTCGCAACCTGGGAGCGAGTCTGCCCTTGCTCCATTTCGCTGAATCCCTCGGTTTGGGTACCAGGAACACGAGCCGAATCAAGTGGGTCCGGTTCTAGGATTCTGCTTGTCTCGATAGGAGGTTTGGTTGAGAACTCGGAAGCTGGGTCCGATCCCGGCTGTGACCCATGCGCCTCGATCGATACTTAGCAAAGACGCGCATCGTCGACCTCAAAAGCAGTGATTTGAGGGGTGCGATCGATGAGCTCCTGACCGTGACCGGTTCCCGGGTCGGAGGAAAGCACCGCCGGCGGCGGATACTCCGTGAACTGCTTGATCGGGAAAAGACGATGACGACCTATTTGGGCAATGGAGTGGCCATGCCGCACATTCGTTTCAAGATGAAAGGTGTCTATATTTTCGCAATTGGAAGGTGCCCGGATGGACTTATTTACGAGGGGAAACCCGAATATGAGTCCACTCGAATCGTTGTTCTCCTCCTCGCCTCGGACAAAGAGAAGAACTATCTGAGCGTGTTAGCCGAAGTTGCTCGGATTTTTCAAGAGCAGTCGACGGTTGATTACCTGCTGGAGGAGGGGGATCTGGCCGAATTTCGAGAGCGGTTTCTCCAGGGATTCTCCGGAGAGCTGGCAAAGCCGGTCTTGAAGCAGAGCCGATTCAATCGACTTTTTCTGAGAGAAGCCCAGACAATCGCGAGAGAGGCCAAGTGCACCGCAGCCCTTCTTTTCGAGGACACCGTAGAAGGGGGAATCGATACAACTCGGCCCTTTGCCAGAATGAAGACGGTTCGAGTGAGAGGTGGGCGCTCTTCCGGTTCTCGAGAACCGACAGGCAAATTCGACGCCACCATCGAGATTCGATCATATTCCAATCAGAGATTGTCACAGCTCCGAAGTGCGGTCCTGATTGGGCTGACCCGGGAAATTTTCGGCCATGAAGACAGGATCTGTTGCGTGGGCGGAATACCGGGAAGTAATCAGTTCGATACTCTGGCAGTGATTGATGTGGCACAGGAATTTTCTTCCGTTCTGACGGAGGAAGAGGATCTCCTACCTTCCCGTGTAGCGGTTGAAGTGATCGAGAGAATCCTGGCCATAGCGTCTGAGTTGGCGGTTGAGGGGAGAGAGGGGAGGCCGGTGGGTTGCCTCTTCGTCGTGGGCGACTCTGAAAAGGTCGACAAAATGATCACGCCGCTTGTCTTGAATCCCTTCTTCGGACACAAAGAGGAGGACCGCAATGTCCTCAATCCCTTTATGCACGAGACGATTAAGGAGTTTTCGTCGATCGACGGCGCTTTCATAATTCGCGGCGACGGGGTTGTCGAATCCGCGGGAAGTTTGATCCACGCACCTGGGGACTTCTACCTCGATATGCCCAGCGGTTTGGGAGCGCGCCACTCAGCTGCGTCCGCCATCTCGATGGCTTCGGACTGTATCGCGGTAGTCGTTTCCGCCAGCAGCGGGCAGGTCACGCTCTTTCGCAAGGGGGTCATGTTACCGCTCACCCATCGGGGTTCGGGGGACCATATCTAGGAGTCTTATAGTAGCTCCAAGTTATTCATCAGTGGGGCCGAGTGGAGCCGAAGGAGTAACTCGGCGAGGTCCCATTGTGAGTAGCTTGGCAGAAGCTGGGTTGGCTATGGGGCAAGGAGTTTGTTTCTCTGGAGGAGTTAATTTTCAAAGGCGGCCGTCCACTACGAACTTAGGAGGCAGTCGTGAGACGACTTCC
The DNA here is from genome assembly GCA_965226025.1 of Candidatus Moanibacter sp. Classification (GTDB taxonomy): domain Bacteria; phylum Verrucomicrobiota; class Verrucomicrobiia; order Opitutales; family UBA2987; genus Moanibacter. The sequence continues at coordinate 748,279 of CBDDCD010000003.1, forward strand.
GACAGAATTTCGAGTAGACGGCTTGCCTGGATGACCGATAACGAACCCTCAGTTTGTATCCTCATAGCAGGATCCACTATAAGAATTTCGCCTGGACATCCAGCGCCTTTGAAAACCACAAAACGAATAAAACAGAAGGGAAGGTAATTGATCAAAGGGATGCAGAAAAGCGAAAAAACTAATCCATACAGTGTGGTTATAGGGATCGATTGGGCGGATCAGAAAAATGATCTTTGGATGATCGAGAGGGAAACGGCAGGAGGGAGTCACCGGCAGGTGGCTCAGGATGCGATAGCGTTGCATGGTTTTGCCGTGGAGATGAGAGAAAGGTATGGGCGTGAGGGAAAGCGCGTCGCCATCGTGGTGGATCAGAAGCGTGGCGGGTTGATCAATTTTCTGATCGGATTGGAGTTTGTCGATATCTATCCGGTGCATGCGGCCAGTGCGAAGGATTATCGACAGGCATTGTATCCTTCCAGGGCCAAGAGCGATCCGGTCGATGCGCAATTGCACGCGGAATTTTTCCTCAAACATCCCGAGCACTTTGAGAAGTGTCTGAGACCGGACAGTGTGGAGACGCGCGAGCTCAACCTGTTGTGTGAGGACCGGCGTGGATTCGTCGATCAGGCGACTCGCTTCGAGCAGCAATTGTGCAGCTGTCTGAAGCAGTATAACCCATTGGTGTTGAAACTGTTCGATGACTTGGGCAGTGCTATGTGTCTGCGCTTTGTTCTACGCTGGCCGACGCTTAAGAAGGTCAAGAGCGCATCGGCGCAAGGGTTGCGAAAGTTCTTTTATAAGCATAACAGCCGCAGCGCCGCGAAAATCCAGGAGCGCCTGGAGTTGATCGACCAGGAAGAGGCCTTGACCGAGGATCCTGCGACTCTGGAGGCGTACAGTCGCAAAGCGCAGACTCTGGCCAAACAGCTTTTGGCCCTGCAACCGCAGATCGAGGCCTACGAGGAGCGTATCAAGGAACTTTTTCGCACCCATCCCGATGCCCCTATGTTCAGCGGCCTTCCCGGAGCCGGCGAGGCCCTCAGCCCTCGGCTGCTGTGCGCCTTTGGGACCGATCGTTCGCGTTTCGAAACGGCCCGGAACATGACCCAGTGGAATGGTTCAGCTCCAGTCACCATCAGCAGCGGTCAGCACAAAAACAGCAGCCAGGCAAAACGACTGGTCACCTGGCGGTGGTCCGCGCCCACCTTTGTCCGCCAGAGCTTTGTTGAATTTGCCGCCCATTCGATCCGAAACTGCGACTGGGCCAACGCCTTCTATCAAATAAAAAAAGAACAGGGCAAATCCCGCCAAACCATCCTTCGAGCGCTCGCTCTGAAATGGACCCGCATTCTCTTTCGCTGCTGGCAAAATAACCAGAATTACGACGAGCACAGATACCTCGAATCACTCCAAAGGCGCGATTCACCGGTATGGCATAGACTCCAGCAACTAAACGGCCACGCCCTCTAAACAGAAAATGAGTAATATTTCAAAAAATCCCTTGACGGACCACCTCAGTTTTCTGTCGGACTTAGGCGTTCGATTGCTTCGCAAGTGACCAGGTTCGTCCGACAGACTCCTAGAAATAAGAAAATGAAACTGAGATTTGTGGAGAATGGCACTTCTAACTCGCCCGGTGGATGGCGCTGTGCCAATCTGTTTCGGATGTCTGAAGAGCCTCAGACTTCCAGCGTCGGGTTCTCAGAATGCCACCATTAGCTATGACAGACCGTCTCAAATCTCAGTTTCATTTTCTTGAGAGGAATCTGTCGGTATGAATTTGGTCGCCGTTTACAACCGTCAACCTGCGATCCGAAATTCAGGTCTGTTGCGAAGTGCAAAGCCCGACAGATTCCTAGCCCGCTTTTCTCACAAATATCCCAGCAGGAGAATTCCTGGTTTTCAGATTGAATTAGGGTGTGGTCTGACTATCCTAGTCAGCCGAAACCAAGATTCAAGCAATGCCTAGAGAACACATTACGTTGGAGTGCACGGAAGCGCGAAAAGAGGGAAAGCCGGTCTCGCGATACATGTCGACGCGGAATAAGAAGGTTCAATCCGATCGGGTTGAAAAGAAAAAGTACAATCCCTTCTTGCGGCGCCATACCGTCCACCGCGAAATCAGGTAGAACTCAGAATCGGTCGGCCGCTAGTCCGACAGATTGCTAGGTGCAGCGGTGGCTTGCTCTCCAGGCGTCGCGGTAGTTCCGAATCCAATCAAGGAGCGCTTTTTCGAAGCCGATATCGTGTCCGACTTTTTCGGATTCCAGCCATTTGTGTTTCAGGATCTCTTCTCGCTCCGCCAGAAACTCCTTGTAGAGTCCGGAATTTTTGGCGAAGTCACCTCGACTGGAGCCGCAATTACTAGGGGTATTTTCTTTCATTTACAATAGTAGTAAGAGTCTCTCAGAATACGTAATATTTCAGCAGTATGGTGGTCGGCATCCCTCATCGGCGAGAGGTACGACCTATCAGAAATCAGGCGCAGAGTAGCGGTAGTTGTAGTTGATTGTTAGTCCGAGGTTACTCGCAGACATTCAACTTGGCGAGTACTTTTTTCGCAACCTGGTGAAATACCCGGGATGCGGTGCTGTCGGGAAAACCGATCACTATCGGAACTCCGCTGTCTCCGCCTTCTCTGATCTCGGGGAGCAACGGAACCTGACCGAGGAGTTCCGTTTCGAGGTAGGCCGCGGTTGTCTCTCCGCCCCCTTTTCCGAAGATGTGGCTGCGCTCACCCGTAGTTGGATTTTCCAAATAGCTCATGTTTTCCGCCACTCCGATTAGGGGGACGTTAACCTTGTCGAACATTCGTGCGCCCCGCCGTGCGACATTGAAAGCGGCGGCCTGAGGAGTGGTTATTATGATGGCCCCGTCGACCGCAATGTTCTGAACCATAGTCAGGTGGGCGTCACCTGTGCCGGGGGGCAGGTCGATAATCAATATCTGGAGTTCTCCCCAATCGACGTTCTGTACGAATTGGACAATCATCCGAGTTACCATGGGCCCTCGCCAGACCACGGGGGTCTCTTCATCGATGAGAAATCCCATGGACATGACCCGGACACTGAAGTTCTCAAGGGGCAGGATCTTATCCCCTTCGACTTCCGGGCGCGTGTTGATTCCGATCATCAGGGGAATGGAGGGTCCGTAGATGTCGCAGTCCATAATTCCGGTCTGATTCGGCATGCCATTCCGAGCCAGGATCTTATCGATGGCGCAGGCGAGATTCACCGCGAAAGTAGATTTCCCGACGCCTCCTTTTCCGCTGGCGATGGCGATGGCACACCGTACGCCGGGTATCTTCTGCGGCTTCTGTTCCGCCCCAGGTGTCGGAGCGGCCGGTTTCTTCAGCGCGATGCGAATATCCGAATGGGAGATTTCCTTGGCCTGCGCGAGGGCGGATTCGACTTCGGCCTTTATCTGGTTCGGTATTTTGGGATTATCGGTTGTAATCTCCAGTTTGATGGTGGCTCTCCCGTTCTTGAATTGGACATCGCGCAGCAGTCCGAAGGAGACGATATCCCGGCTGAATCCTGGATAATTTACCCCTTTGAGTAGGTTGGTGATCGCTTCTGCGTCCATTCGGATTGAAAGTGCGAACTTAGTGGTTCCCGTTCAAGGAAATATTGTCTACCTATCAGATCATTGTAATATTCTCCTTGATGCAGACGTTTGAAAAGAGAAGGACGCCCTCGCGAGTCCTGCGGACTTCAATCGTAACTGTGGTCTGTTCATTTTCGTTGATCCGAACGGTAGGAGAAGAGCCTGTTAAAGGCTTCGACCTCGGTGTACTCGCGGCCGAATCGGAAGATGGAGCCATTCGGCTTCAAGTGTCAGCAGATCAGGACCGAACCGCAAAGTTGGTGCTGCGAGCGTTTTCCTCCCATGGTGGTTACGTTCTGAAACGTGGCGGTGAATCCGATTTTCAGTTTCGATTCGCGACCCCGACGAACAATGAAGTCGAGCTTTCCATCCTAAGCGGGAGTCCGGCGAAGGCCATTTTCAAAGAAACGGTGCGGGGTTCGAGCTGGGCCCAAGCCGTTCTCAGGGCCAGTGACTTAGCGGTCAGAAAGACTTTGAAGGTGCCGGGATATTTCGCTGGAATGATTACTTGGATAAGCGATCTTTCCGGATTCCCGGAAATCTACGTGTCGGACCTCTTTTTTACCACTACCAGGAGAGTCACCAATGACGGGGCGGAGTGTCTCTCCCCGAATTTGTCTCCGGATGGCAGAAGCGTTCTCTTTACGAGCTATTATCCAAATGGGTTTCCCGATATCTACCGGGTTGATCTTGACAGCAATAGACGACATCCCTTCATAAGTTTCAAGGGTTCCAATACGGGCGCGACTCACAGTCCCCAAGGTGCAGATATTGCGCTAATCCTTTCCGGTGTCGGAAACGCTGAACTCTACCTCTGCGATCTTCAGGGTCGCCATATTCGACGTCTTACCCATTCGCGAAACGCCGTGGAGGCGGATCCCACTTGGTCCCCTGATGGCCGTACCGTCGCGTTCACTTCTGATCGGTTGGGAAAACCTCAGCTCTACCACATTCCTTCTTCCGGTGGCCAAGCGGAGCGGATTCCGACGAATATCAGCGGGGTCTGTGCTGAACCGGCCTGGAATCCGGTGCACCCGAATCTGATCGCCTTTACGATCCTTCAAGGTGGATTATTCAGAATCGCACTCTTCGATACGGCCGATGCCAAGACACGTGTTTTGACCCGAGGAGGGGGAGATGCCCTTGAACCTACCTGGCTGAACGACGGCCGGCATCTTGTCTATACGGCGGGAAAGGGAAAAGAGCGAGGTTTGGTATTGTTGGATTCCGAATCGGGAAGATCGACCCAGTTGCATGAACTGGGCCGGGGGAGAGTCTACCAGCCGCATTTCGTCTATGCCGAGCCTTGGGCAGGAAGGTGAAGCCCCATTAATAAATCTGATTGACACCCACGGGAGCCCCTCCCATCTCCGATTATGAGGCGTATCATCTTGAAACTCTCTCTTCCGCTTCGGTATCATCTTGAAACTCTCTCTTCCGCTTCGTGTTCAATCCCTTAACACATGAATACCAAGAAGAAACGATTGAGTTTGGCAGCACTTTGGATTCTCGCTGTTTCGGCAGGATTCGCGGCGGGTTATAGTCTTGCAAATTTGCGCCGGGGCGAACCGACCGAACACCGACTAGAGAATGTGTCGAATAGTGCTGAACCATTGGTGAAGAAGAAATCTCGGGATCTCGAGGTCGCCGAAGAAGGCCCTTCCCAACTTCCCGCCGAATCTCTTTTTTTCGGCGAGACTCCGGATCAGGAATCCGACACAATTTCGTTGATGCGAACCGCCGTGGCCGAGACAGATCCAGTGCGGAGGATCGTGAAACTGGCACAGTCTCTCGAGGGTCTGGATGAATCCAATATTCTTGAAGCTCTGGCTCTGTTTGAAGACTTGCCGCCGGGTCCGATGAGGATGCGGGAGATGAACCTGCTCATGTATGCCTGGGGCGCGTTCGATGGTCCCTCTGCCATAGGTTATGCCGAGGCCGAAATCGGGGGAAGAATTGGCCGGTTCGCGGCCCACTCCGCTCTGAGTAGCTGGTCCGCTCGCGATCCCCACGAAGCCCTTGCCTGGAGTCAGGAGCAGTCTTTCGATGGAGAGCGAAATCCGTATACTCTCGGAATAGTCGCCGGGTGGACAAATTACGATATTCGCGAAGCGGCAATTTTCGTTGCCGGGCTGCCTGAAGGTCGTGAACGAAACCGATCCGTAGGCATTCTGACTTCCCAATTTCTTCAAAATGGGATCCCAGACGCAACCCGATGGGCCGACAGTTTGCCGGAAGATGAATTCAAGAAGGGCGTTTTCTCAAATCTCGCCCGACAATGGGCGAGACAAGATCCGGAGGCTTCCGCCAATTGGATCGAGCGGCATGCGAAAAAGGACTACTCGGTGGACGCGATCAGGACGGTGGCTTCAAACTGGGCCCGGGATGACCCCCTAACCGCTGTCTCGTGGGCAGTGGAACTGCCGGAAGGCGAGGCCCGAGAAAAAGGAGTCGCTGCCTCCGTCAACCGATGGGCGGCGGACGACCCAAACGCCGCCGGCGATTGGTTGAATGAAATTCCGTTGGAGCCGGCGATGGATCCCGCTGTGAGGGCCTTCGCAAGGAGAATTGCGGTGCAGGATCCAGAGGCAGCGCTATCCTGGTCCGAGTCCATTGTTGATCCCGATCTCCGCCTCCAGAGCATCCAGGAGGTCGGGCAGGATTGGTACCGGCAAGATCCCAAAGAGTGCGTCCGCTTGGGTCGCAGGGAGCCACCTCCCATCCGAAGTGCAGGAGTCGATCACCAATCCGCCTCCCAAGAATGACGAGCGCCGATGGGGATCCGGGAGAGACTTCCGCCCTTGGCACCGGTAGCCGGACATCTCACACACTTCGTCGGTCGAGCACTTCGCAATTGACGGGGTTCTTTGGACCGACTCCTAACCTATATGGCGGCATCCAATCTGCCGTATTAGGGATTGCTTCGACGCGTCGAATGCTCCTACTTCAGAAACGTGAGACAATCCATCGCAAAAAAGATCAGGTTCTCGACTCTCGGGGAAAATCTCTCTGATCCCGAGATCGTCCGTTTGATGAATATCACTTTGGCGGATCCGAGTCTTCTCTCTCTTGCAGCAGGGTTCACCGACAATTCCGTGATGCCGGTTGGCGTGGTGAGCGACGTGGTCGAAGAACTGGCCAAGCTCGGGCCCGATCCGGAGCACTTGCAGTATGGATCGAACAGTGGCCGACCCGGACTGAGAGAGGGGATTACCCGGTTTCTGACCCGGTATCCAGGCGAGGAAGAGCTCTTCCTGGACCCCGATCGAGTCTTTGTCACCAATGGCTCCCAACAGGCGCTCTACCTCGCGATTCAGGTCCTATGCGACCCCGGGGACATCGTTCTCGTGGAGCAGCCAACCTACTTCGTGTTTCTCGAGGCGCTCAAAGGATTAGGTGTACAGGCCATGTCCATGCCCGTAAAGCCGGATGGGGGCCTCGATTTCGCCGGATTGCGTGAGATGATTAGTGATTTGTCGGAGAGTGGGGATATCGACCGCGTAAAAGGGCTCTACATTGTAAGCTATTTCGCTAATCCCTCGACACGCTCGATGTCGAAGGAAGAAAAACGTCAGCTCGGAGATCTGCTAAACTCGCTTCCCTTTTCCATTCCCTTCATCGAGGACGCCGCCTACCGCGAGCTTTACTATAGGTCCCCTTTTACCGCTCCCAGCCACTTGAGCTTAGGAGAATTCGACGGGCTTCCGACCCTCTATGCCGGAACTTTTACAAAGCCCTTTTCCACCGGATTGAAAGTTGGCTACGCCTATTGCTCCGAGCCTGAGTGGTTCAACAATCTTGTGCGAATCAAGGGCCAACAGGATTTCGGAACCTCAAATTTCACTCAGGCGATCATAGAGAAAGTTGTGGCGGACGGGCGCTATGCCGAGTACCTGAGGAAGCTCGGTCTTCACTATGAGGCCAAGATGAACCTCCTGCAGAATACACTTCTCGATGGAGGTTTGAAAGAGCTGGGTTGGAATTGGGACACCCCGAAAGGCGGAATACTGATGTGGCTTCGGGCACCAGAGTGGCTGGACACCGGGATGGATTCCGAGTTTTGCGAAGCATGTGTTGCCCAAGGGGTGCTCTATGTACCGGGTGAGTTGTTTTTTGCCGAAAGACTTCCCCATAATTTTATTCGTTTGAGTTTGAGAGTACTGGATGGTTGCCGGCTCGAAGAGGCGGGCCGGAGATTTGCATCCGTTGCTAGGAGATTCTCTCTTCCCTAGGAATCGGTCGTTGGAACTCCGCCACTTGAGAGGCAATCGAATGTCAAAGTCCGACGGACTCCTGGCCGGGATCGATATTTTTCATATTGAGATTGATAACTCATGAGTACTGCAAAGACAGAGGTCCGACCCATTCCTAGTCCGGCAGATTCCTCGGGATTAGAAATTTGCTGTATCGGCGCTGGATTCGTGGGAGGGCCGCACATGGCGATGGTCGCGCACAAGTGCCCCGACATTTCCGTATCAGTCGTCGACATCGATTCCGAGAAAGTGGCCGCTTGGAACTCAGATACGCCACCCGTATTTGAACCTGGTTTGGACGAGATCCTCTTTCCCGCTAGAAACCGCAACCTCTCCTTTTCAACCGATGTCGAAGGTGGCATCCGCAGGGCCGACATCATATTCATGTGTCTCCCTACGCCGACCAAGGAATACGGTTTGGGCGCGGGCTGCGCTCCCGATCTCAAATATATCGAAAGCGGAGCAAGGCAGATCGCGGAAATCGCTGACTCGGATAAGATCGTCGTTGAAAAGTCGACTGTCCCCGTGCGTACCGCTGAGTCGATCAAGCGCATTCTCGATGCCAATGACCGGAACACTCGCTTCCAGGTACTCTCAAACCCAGAGTTTCTTGCCGAAGGCACCGCGATGGCCGACTTGGAGAATCCCGATCGCGTCCTGATTGGAGGGGATGAGAATCCTGAGAGTGCAAAAGCAGTCGGAACACTGGCCGACATCTATGCCAATTGGGTCCCTAGAGAGAGGATAATCACCACCAATCTTTGGTCTTCCGAACTTTCAAAGCTTACCGCCAATGCATTCCTTGCCCAGCGACTCTCTTCCATCAATTCGATATCCATGCTGTGTGAAGCGACCGGCGCAAATGTCGACCAGGTGGCCGATGCTATAGGCGCTGATTCGCGCATCGGTCCGAAATTTCTCAAGTCGTCCGTCGGATTTGGGGGTTCTTGCTTTCAGAAGGACATTTTCAATCTTGTCTACCTCTGTGAGAATTTCGGTCTGCCCGAAGTCGCTGATTACTGGAGGCAAGTCGTTATCATGAACGATCTTCAGAAGAGACGTTTCTCCAGTCGGATGGTTAAACAGCTCTTTAACAGCGTTTCGGGCAAAAGAATCGCGATTCTCGGTTTCGCTTTCAAGAAGAACACCAATGATACCAGGGAGTCGGCTGCAATATATGTCTGCCGTGATCTCCTCGAAGAGGAAGCTCACCTTGCCGTCTACGATCCTAGAGTCACCGAGGAAAACCTTCGCAGCGCCCTGAAGATTGATCGCGACGAGGAAGGAGAGGGCCTCGCTCGAATGGTTGAAAAAATGTCGGATCCATACCAAGCTTGTCGTGGCGCTCATGCTGTCGCTGTCCTCACGGAATGGGACGAATTCCGGGATCTGGATTATCAGCGGATCTTCGATACAATGCAAAAACCGGCCTTTCTCTTCGATGGGAGAAATATCCTCGATCTCAATTCCCTGCGAGAAATCGGTTTCGAAGCATTCGCTATCGGTAAATCCTAGAGCGGGTAGCGGATTTCTTCGGAGTGGAGGCTCTCACATACTGTTTGATGAGCAACCACTTCCACATCCTTGTCAGAATTCCGGACAGGGATAAGGCGGAAGTGTCGGACAAGGAGCTGGTGCGGCGTTAGGCAGTGCTCTACCCGGAGCCGACTCAGTATCAGACGATGACGATTAAGTATCTGGAGGCAGTGCTGAAAAGGGGAGGCGAGGAAGCGCAAATGTTGCGAAGCCGTCTTCTGGCGCGGATGCATGATGTATCGGAGTTCATGAAGAGCCTGAAACAGCGGTACACCATCTGGTATAACCAGAACCACGATCGGTATTGGACGCTATGGTCTGAGCGCTTCAAAAGCACGTTGGTGGAAGACAGAGGGGCGGCCTTGCTTTTCACGGCAGCGTATATTGACCTGAATCCGGTGCGGGCGGGGATGGTGGAAAGTCACGGAAGAAGGAGGCGAGTTGCCGGTGGCGGCGGCATTGCGGTGCCGGGTGCGCTCGTGCTATGAAAGTAGATGGAACAAATTCCGTTGCCCATTGATGATCCATTTCTCAATCTCCCAATGTTAGGGCTGGGAGATCTCCTAGGTTGGGCGAGGTGAAGTAGGGTCTTTCAGCATGCTTCAAACTGGAGCACCAAGACAGTGACGGAAACTTTTTCTCTGGGGACTGCCGAGCGACCGATTAGGGTGGCGATAATTGGTTCGGGGCCGTCCGGATTCTACGCGGCTGAATCGCTCCTGAAGAGGAAGGAGCAATCGATTCGGGTCGACATGTTCGATCGACTCCCGACCCCCTTCGGCTTGGTTCGAGGTGGGGTAGCACCCGATCACCAGAAGATCAAAGCGGTCATCGCCGTGTATAACCGAGTCGCGGGGATGCCGGGTTTTCGCTTTTTCGGCAATGTAAAGCTGGGTCCGGATATCGGTGTTGAGGATCTCACCGGGCGCTATGACCAGATTGTATATGCAATCGGTAACGAATCGGACCGGCATATGGGAATTCCGGGCGAAGAGCTGGTGGGAAGCTGTCCAGCGACGAATTTCGTAGGTTGGTATAATGGGCATCCTGATCATCGCGACCATGACTTCGATCTCTCGGTCGAGCGCGTGGCGGTGGTGGGGGTCGGCAACGTCGCAATGGATGTGACTCGAATTCTAAGCAGGAGTCCTGACGAGCTCGAGAGTTCGGACATTTCGAGCTATGCCTTGGAATTGCTTCGGAGGAGTCGCGTTAGGGAGATTGTAATCCTCGGCCGGAGGGGTTTTGCCCAGGCCTCGTTTACGACGAAAGAGATTAAGGAGATCGCCGAACTCAATGGTGTTGATCTCATCATTGATCCCGCTGAAGTTGAATTGGATGAGCTATCCAAGGAGACTCTGACGGACGTAAACAGCCGCAGGAATGTCGAATTTCTAACCGAGCAATCAAAACATGGGGAGGCTGCCGATTCCAGAAAAGTGCGGCTGCGTTTCCTGGTATCGCCGGTCGAGATTACGGGCGCCAATGGGCGGGTTAATGCTGTGAAAATCGAGAGAAATGAGCTCTACAGGGATGACCGGGGAACGCCGAGGCCACGGGGCACGGATCAATTCGAGACTCTCGAGGTGGGTATGGTGCTACGGTCCGTCGGGTATCGGGGGATTCCAATACCAGGGATTCCGTTTGACCAAAATCTTGGCCGGATTCCCAACGAAGCCGGTCGCGTCATCGATGAAGGAGGCAATCAACTCGAAGGTCAGTATGTAGTGGGCTGGGCAAAGCGTGGGCCGACTGGATTAATTGGGACAAACCGAGGCGATTCCGTTGCGACCGTTGATTCGATGGTGGAAGACCTTGAAGGTAAGACGGGGCACGCAATGCCTGTGGGTGAAGCCGACGCTATACCGGCCTTGCTCGGGGACAAAGGTATTCGATTCGTCGACTTCGAAGACTGGAAGCGACTTGACGCGATCGAGACGGAACATGGTAGTAGGAGAGGGAAGATACGAGAAAAATTCACCACCATCGAGGACATGCTGGCGGCGCTTAATGAGGGATAGTTTGAGCGAATGAATCTTCGAGCCCGAACATTTCACAGACCTTCTGCTAGTTGATGGACTCAGCGGAGAGGCCTCCTGGAATCATCGCAGCCGGGAGCTGGTGCGTCGATCATGTGAAAGTGATCAACAAGTATCCTGAGCTCGAGCAACTGGCGGAAGTCCTTCATGAGACGCATTCAAATGGTGGAGGCCCCTACAACCTGCTTAAGGACTTGGCAAAACTCGGAGTCGATTTACCACTGACAGGTGTTGGCCTTCTGGGAAATGACTCGAACGGCGAGTATATTCTGAATGATTGTCGCGATTCAGGGATTGAAACGGCATTGATGAAGTCAACCGACGAGGCTCCAACCGCCTACACGGACGTGATGAGCGTCGATTCCAGCGGTCGCAGGTGCTTCTTCCACCGAAAAGGGACGAACGCTCTCCTGCGGGCCGAACATTTCGAATTCGAACGATTGCCTGGGCGGCACCTTCACCTAGCCTACCTCAACCTCCTCGCCGGCATTGGGTCGATCGACCCCTCAGGCGACTGCGACGGTGAGGTTGTATTGTCAAAATGCAAGGAGGCGGGACTGCGAACGTCGATCGACCTGGTCAGTGCAGAATGCGACGAACTTGGTGAAGTCGCCAAACGATGCCTCCCTTACGTCGATGTTCTGTTCGCGAATTGCTTCGAAATTGGCCAGCTCTCCGGATTGCCAACAGGAGACGAGGACTTACCGGATTTCGAGCTGTTCAAAAAGGCGGCCCGGGCCTGTTTCGAAAAAGGAGTTCGCGAGTTTGTCATCGTGCATTTCCCCAAAGGAGCGATAGCGACGGCGGTGGACGGAAGCTTCGCAGTGCAGGGTTCGGTGCGGATTCCTGAATCGGACATCTTCGGGACGGCGGGCGCCGGAGACGCCTTCGCGGCCGGGGTTCTCTACGGTTTTCACGAAGGAATGACGGTTGAGGAGAGCTTGAGGGTGGGGGTTTGCGTCTCCGCCAGCTGCCTCCACCACCCTACGACGTCCGGCGGAATTCTACCACTCGAAGAGTGTCTCGAACTTGCCAGAAAGCACGGGTTTCGACAGATTCCTAGCTTGAGCCCGTCCCAGTGGTGGAAACAATTGATTTTTAATGAGTTATGGGCAAAAAAAAGGCCGGATAGAGCTGCAAAAAGCTCGATCCGGCGAAAAAGGGCGCTTATGCTTGCGTTAGTCAAATACAAAGCACGCCCTTCTCATGAAAAATATTGCCGTACAAAGCTTCCTGCGTCCAGCCCTAACTCCAGTCATTCGATGCAAAGACTACACCGTGTTTCTGGAAACAATGGAGCGGATTGACCGGGTTTTGATCGACTCCTCGCTGGAAAGGGAGGCGATCGTAAAAGCCTTGGAAGGATGGGATGAAGCGGGAGGGAAGGATCGGGAGCGACGCGCTCTAAGAGCGATAAAAGCGCTGCGGGTGGAGGTGGTGCGTCATTTACTCGGAGGGATATCCTTTCGTTGTCTGTCGCAGGAGTTGGGACGCAGTGAGCTTCTGGCTAATTTTTGCCGGGTGCGTGAGGTAGACGGGATCCGGAAAATATCGAAGAGCAGTCTGGAACGGGATTCGAAATTCTTCGACGAAGCGTATCTGAGACAGCTGCATGCAAGGATGACCGAGGTGGTGGGCAATGCTGAACATTGTGGTGAGGCAGGATTAGAGAAGCCGATCGATACGAGGGAATGCCTGATCGACGCCACTTGCCTGGAAGCGAACATCCACTGGCCCGTGGACTGGGTCTTGCTCAAGGATGTGGGAGCAACGCTGCTCAAGGCGATCAGTCTGATCGGGCAGGCGGGAATGAAACAGCGCATGCCCCAGGGAGCAAAGGGATTGGCTCGGGAGATGAACAAACGGTGCCTGGAGATGACGCATGCGCGTCGGCGCCGGGAGGCGGGCAAAGCGCGTAAAGGGATCCTGCGGCGGATGAAGCTATTGCTCAAGAAGATTGAGGGCCATGCCCTTCGCCACCGTGACTTATTGGAAGCTATGTGGATGCAAAGCGATTACACCGAGAAGAAGGCGAGCCGAATCATCGAGCGAATGGATGGTATGTTAGAGCAGATACCGCAGGTCATGAAACAGGCGCACGAACGGATCATAGGGGGGCGGCAGGTGAAGAATGAGGAGAAGATCCTGAGCGCCTACGAACCTGAGATTGACGTCATCGTGCGAGGCAAGGCAGATCGGGAGGTGGAGTTTGGCAACACCCTTTATTTATGCGAGAGCGCAGAGGGATATCTGTTGGACTGGAAACTGTATGGGGGGCAGGCCCCGAGCGAATTGAAGCAGCTTTGGGAAAGTCTGGAGAGGCAAAAGGGCTTCGCTTTAGAGGAGAAGATCGAAGCGATCAGTGGGGATCGGGGCTATGCCTCGAAGGCGGCCAGCAAGCGGCTCCAGGCAGAGGGGATTTTTGACGCCCTTACGCCCCGCAATCCACAAGAGCTCAAGGAGCGGATGGAGGAGCCGCGCTTTGTCCGGTTGCAGCGACGACGAGGGAGCACCGAAGGCCGGATCGGAGTGCTCAAGAACCGATGGCACGGGGGCAAGATACGCAGCAAAGGCTTTGACAACCGTAACCTTAGCGTGGCCTGGTCGGTTCTGTCCCACAATCTATGGAAAATCGCGCAGAGACTTGCGCAAGAACATGAGAAAGAGGCAACGCAGGCGGCATAGGGATCCAAGAATCGAGTCAGAGGCGCTTCCTTGGGAGAACTATCGACTCAAAGCGAGAGGAAGGGTGCTGGAAAGGTGCATAACGGATAAAAGGTAAGCTACCGAGGACGGAAGGCATGTCGTGGTCTACATAACGTGACGAAGATTGATATCGGTATCAGGCTTCCACCCAAATCCTCTCGGATTTGGGACAGCCTCTATCATAGAACCGGCCAGGTACATGTCCTCCATTTGCAGTGAGCGCAGGAGGAGAGGCCCCACGGTAGGCAGGCTCAGGATGAGAGCAACGATGGCGCCGCCAGAAATCAGTTGCGGAAAAAGTGCGCCGATGCCCGAAATGAAGGGGTTGAGAGCGAGGCGCACGGGATACTTCAGGAGAACCTTGAGGGGACGGACACCCTTGGCCAGGGCCGTGGTGACGTAAGGTTTCTTCAGCTCATCGAGAAGGTTTCCGCGCATGATACGTATCATACCGGCAGTGCCCGTAACCCCTAGGACCAGGACCGGGACCCAGACATGCTTGAGAAGATCGACGAACTTCGGAAGGTTCCAGTGTTCCTGCGCAGCGAACTCGGCGGAGAACAATCCGCTGATTGGGACCCCAAAGTAGCGGTTGCTCAGATACATGAGAATGAGAGCGAGGAGGAAGTTGGGGACGGACATACCGATAAAGCCAATAAAGGTAGCCAGGTAGTCCCCCACTGAGTACTGGCGCACAGCAGAGTATACTCCAATGGGGAGAGCGACGATCCAGGTGAAGAGTAAAGCGCAGACACTGATGGTCATCGTTAGGATGATACGGTCGCCAACGACTGCGTTGACTGCGTTCTGCGATTCCATGGACAGGCCCATGTGTCCCTGCAAGAGACCCCGATCCTCATCTCTGAAGCTCACGAACCAGGGCAGCCCAACCCATTTGAGGTACTGCTTCCAGATCGGTTCCGTGAGGCCAAAGATGTCTCGAAGGTCTTCGATTTTCCTGAGATCGAGCTCATCACCGCTGATCTCCAGCTGGGCGATGTGTGAGGTGAGGAAGTCGCCGGGCGGAAGCTGAACGATCGTAAAGGCAATGACAGAAACCATGAGAAGGGTGGGGACCATGATCAACAGGCGTCTGCCGATAAAGGGGTGCCGTAGAGCCATGAGGAGGAGCCCGATCCCTACAGCGGACCAGAGCAGGCGGGCGACGATTCGGCCGACGAGCCCGGAACCTTGTGCCTTTATGCTCCCAGCGACAAAGTCACTGCCCGGCATTGGGGTCAGTTCGGTAAGGGCGCGCTCAAGAGCCCTGGTGTCGCTCTCCTGGCCCGAAAAGGCCTCCCAATAGAAAGTTTCGATTCCGCAGTTGGAAGGGGGTTGGAAATCGCCGTTCCAAACAGCTACCGGAGGTAGGTTGCGAAGTCCGTTCTTGACCATCATGGGGACGGGAGGAGTGATCCCTGAGTTGACCAGCCAGAGATTCTCCGCGGCGATCTGCATGACTTCGCGAATGATCGACTTCTGCTCTTCCAGCGAGGGAGCGCTGTTGGCCCGATCGTAAATCTTCATCACCTTGCGGTAGATGGAATCGGCAGGAGGTTCGAAGCCTCCCTTTCGAGTGGCCAGAGGATTGCCGTAGAGCCCTCCTTGGGAATACCATCGACCGTAACCCCTGGCCCACATGGAGTTTTGCGTCGCGACGTAGTTCTTGGGCTCCACAAAGGGGGTGATCTTTCCGTTCATGTATCCGGCTGCAATTTCCAGGGACAGAGCATCGAGTTCCGTATACCAGATGCGGGCGTGGCGGTATCGCGCCGTAACCCGTAATCCGACGGCTTGCCAATTTCCGGCTACGAGCTGGAGGAGATCGCGGAATTCGTAGTGGGGAGTGTCGAAGAACAGGTGGAGACGCGAACCGTCGGGAAGGGTACGCATCCCGTCTCGGTCCCGCTGCTCAAGGCCAATGCCGTCGAGCAGCTGGTTGGCACGGGCCGGATCGTACTCCACAAAGGCTGAAGCCAGAGCTTCCTCGTAGAAGGCGGAAAACGGGGTCGGGGCCATTTGGGCGGGTTTCAAAAGGCCGCTGAAGTCGATGCGGTTGATGAGCTCTCGGTCGATGGCCAGAGAAAGGGCCTGACGAAACTCCTTGCGTTGGATCATCTCACGCTTCTGCACCACCACGGGATCAATCGAAAGGGGTCTGAGGGTCTGATTGAGATAGATGATAAAATTTGACCGGTTGAGCGGCTCCCAGTGATAGAGCTGGTAATCTCCTGCCTCACGTTCCGACATGAAGAGGCTGTATTGGTTGAAACGAATGTTCCGAAAGGAGAGTTCGCCGTTCACCGCTGCCACGTCAGCCATATCGCCCGTGTACTCGCGCATGACGAACTGGTCGATGTAAGGGAGCTGATTCCCTTCCGGATCGACCGCGTAGTAGTAGGGGTTGCGAACGAAGACATGTGGAGGATTGGCTTTGTAGGTGCGGTAGATCCATGGCCAGAGGCGAGGGTGTTCGGGATTGCTCCAGCGTTTGATGTGTTCGTAGAGCATGGCCCGGTTGGGGACCCGGAAGCGGGCCATTGCCTCTTCAAGAAATGCCGGTTCTCCCAGCGTGGGGTGATACCGACGTCGATAGTGGGCGGGAGCGCGTAAGAGGTGCTGGCCGCGCTCGCCGGCCATCTTGTCCAAGAATGCGGGGTAGGGATCTTCGAATCGAATGCTCAAGGAGTGGTCATCGAACGCAGTGAAAACCGGGCGCTTGCCGAGGTGAATGAGGACCTCGGAGGGAGTCTGGTTCACGGCAGGATCCCTCACCTCATGATCCCAATAGTAGAGGATGTCCTCAGTTGTCAGGGGATGCCCGTCGGACCAGCGCACCCCTTTTCGGAGGGTGAAAATATACTCACGGAACTGATCGCGGACCTCGAATCGCCGTGCCAGATGCGGAACAATCGGATAGCCGTAGGGTGACCAGCGGACCAGCGAGCTGCCACTGTAACTGTGGGAAACTCCGACCAGTTCCTGGGTCGAGGCGGTTTCTGCGTGGACGAAGCTGCCGCCGAAACGGCCAATCCCTTCGCTTCCTTGAAGAACGACAGGCTCAGGGCCGACACGTTCCAGGACGGGTGGAAGCAGACCTTTTTCCACCAGAGCAGCCAGAACCGGGGCCTCTCCTTTGGGCCACCATGGAGCGGCCGGACCCTCGCTGTAATCGACGTCCTGCCAAACCACGACGGGGTTTGCGGGATCGATCGCATTCTTCCGAAGGCGCTCGGCCTCGGCGACTTTACCTGGGTCGAAATGGGGTGGCTCGTCCGGGATCTCGGGCTGAAACGCTAAAGCCCAGAGGCCCAGGAAGGCGATAAGACCGACAAAGGCGAGGAGGGGACGGAGGAACCGTTTGGCGATGTCCAATGCGCGCTTCATTCGAATGTCCCGCTCACGGTATACTCACCCCGGGAGAACGGGCAAGCGTCAGCATCATCCTCGTCCTAGTTCTCGTTCGTCGACGTCAGTAATGGTGTTGTCGACTAATTAGCAGAATTATTGACAGCAGAATCATTGGGAAAGAGGGAAGGTAAGGGTGGCGGTTGAATGCAGTCTCGAACTCGAGCCCATTGGTCAGGAGAGTTCTGATCAGCCCTGCATGCTTGAAACCGGGTATTGTGCGACGATTTTATCGCGGGATATAAGGGTTAACTCTTCTGTAATGGCTTGCGCGATGAGTAATCTATCAAAGGGATCGCCGTGAAGTTTGGGCAGCTGCTGGGTGTACTGTGCGTGGTGCCAGCGAACTCCCAATTCATTGAATCCGGACTCCATCAACGACTGTTCAAAATTGGAGGGAATCACGAGTCTCCCCTTAGCAGCCTTGATGTTGAGTTCCCAAAGTGTCGCAGCACTGACAAAGGCCTCGACCCCCGATTCAAGGAGTGATCGCACGTCGGATCTCAAACGATCAGGTTCGCCCATTGCCCAATAGACAATATGTGAATCCAATAGAAATCGGGCCATGGCACCTATTTTTTGTTTTTCCTGTACCCGGAGGAACGTTCCGCAACCTTCTGGCGAGAGGGGAATATCTCCGATGATTCGAATTCCTGAGCGATCTTTCGGTCAAGGTCGGCGCTCCATGGATCGCGCGTTTCCCCGAGCTGCCCCCTGAGTGCTCCCAATTTCCTTCTCTTTAAGGGTGCTTCATAAGGAATCAGTTTCGCCATAGGTCTGCCGGCCTTGGCGATGACCAGCTCTTCACCCGCCGCAACTCGTTCAACCCACCTCGAAAGATGCGTCTTGGCCTCCTGTATGTTAATCATTTTGTCCATAACTCAAACTTAGTCTGGTCTGGTTTGTTTGGCAACAGGAAAATCATCCTTCTGCGGCCAAGAAATAGGGACAGTCCAACTATCAGATCCTCTACTGTGCAATCATGGGCCATCTGTGGTCGCCTGCAATTCGAGTGCGGGAGAAAGGCTAGCAGAATCATGGACAGCAGAATCATTGGGAAAGAGGGAAGGTAAAAGATGCGGGTTGAATGCAGTCTCGAGACCATTTGTCAGGAGAGTTTTCGTGCATTGGACAAGGCGGTGATGGGGCGAGCTTTTGATATTCTTAAACACACTCGCTTGATGCGAATTCACAGGACAAACCCGGGTCGCAAGACCATCGCGCCAAGAAAAATGATTCTGCTGTCCATGATTCTGCGAATCCTGATCACGGCCGCGCCAGACCCATACGGCTGAACTGATCAGCCGGCGCATCGCAGGCCGCCATAAGCTCCGACATCCTCCGGCAAAGCCGAGCCTCTACTTCGTCGTCGTGGAGCGGATGCTTTTGACCGGGAGCAGCCTCGAGATCAAACAGAAGATGACCGGGTTCGCTGTCGGGGAAGCGCGGCTGCCACTTACGACCCTGAGGAAAACGCAGGACCGGCATCCCACGGCTGAAGCTCAAGGGAGCCGACAATTCAGCTCTTTCGAGTCCATCTTTAAAGCCACGCAGCGTCGTGGGCATCAGAGTGTGGACCTGTGCCGGAAACTCGTCGGCTTGCTCCGGTAGGCGGTAGTAGGTATACCGCCCGTCCGTGATGTTCACATGCTGTCCGAAATAGCCGAAGATAGCGGCATCACGCACCCCACTATCGTCGTCCAATACAGGGCCCAAATCATGCCCAAGCATGGTTGAGGGCGGTTCCAGACCGAAGAAGCGCAGGAGGGTCGGGCCCAAATCAATAGCTGGCTGAACCAGCGCGCTTCTCCTTTGACCGGCGGCATCCGGATGACGGGGATCAGAGACGAAGAAAGGCGTATGGCTCATCTCTTCGTACATGGGAGGCCAGTTCTTGGCCCAAGCGTTGTGCTCACCGAGGAGAAAGCCGTGATCGGTCCAGAGGATCAACATGGTGTCCTTCCAGAGGTCAAGACGATCAAAGGAATCGAGAATGTCCCCCAAGGAGGCATCGCATTTCGCCAATAGCGCCGCGTAGTTCAGGCGGCAGCGTTCGACCTCATCGGGAGTTTCCTTGACCACATCGTAAGCGGGCCAATCGAAGAGGGGCGCATCCGGTTCGTCGGTCCGGGGATAGAGATCCCGATAGCGCCTGTGGGCACAAAAAGGTTCGTGGGGATCGAAGCATTCGATCTGTAAGAACCAGTTGTCCTCGGCATGGTTCCGTTCCATGAAATCGAGCCCGGCGTTGAAGGTCTGCGTCTGTGAGAAGTCCCCTTCCGTGCGCACGTGTTCCCGGTTCACCCAGTCGCTCCGCTTCCCCTTCTGATTCAGGTTTTCCGGGATGACAGGATCGGCCACCTGCCCAATGTGTGGATCGCCCTCCTGGCCTCGGAAGAACTGCCAGCTGCTGTAGCGATTGTGATAAGTCGAGCCTCCATCTTCCCAGTAATGATAATGGTCGGAAGCGAGGTGGGTGTAGACTCCTTTTTGCTGCAGGATCTCAGGGACGGAAACGTCAAACGGCTCCAAAGGTCCCCAGGGGCAGTGGAGGAAACTCGGCCTTCCGGTATGCAGATCGCGCCGCGCCGGCATACAGGGCATGGAACAGACGTAGGAACAGTCGAAAGTCACTGTCCGCTCCGCCAACCGTCGAAAATTGGGGGCATGCGTCCAATCACACCCGTAAGCCGGCAGCATATGGCGGTTCAGCGAATCAAACATCACCATCACGCACTTCATAGATCAAAACGGTGGCGTGAGGCTGCCGCCGGGTCGAGTGGATTCCAAGGAAAACCAAATTTACTTTGGTGCCGTGCGGGCATGGATGAATCATAATCATCTGTCCCTCACCTTCTGCTGCCGTGGCGTGTCGACGCCAGATCGTACCCTCAGGTGGCAGAGCAGTACCGCACCCAAAGGGTATTCGAAGTTGAAAGCTTGGGCAGACGATGTGTAATGTCTGATCGAGCATTTAGTGGGAATGTGGCCCTGCCGTCAGGCTGCGGTACTGCTCTGCCACCTGAGGGTACTGTCTCTTTCTCCCATCCGCGTGCAGTTTTCTCTCTTCTACGAGGATCGAATCGGCCAGTTTCGGACTCGACTGATCCGTCCTGCGGTGAGCTTGCCGAACCCGTTGCAAAGTGGCAAACAAGGGACTGGAGCTAACTCCTGATCCCTACTTTAGGCGTGGACCTTTTCCCGGCCCTGCGCGAGTTTACCACGTGACGCATTTTGAGGAATCACGAGCAAGAGGAGAGCGACTGACATGGCACCACCCAATGTACTGTTGATCTGTGTGGACCACTGGCCGGGACCGCTGATGGGAGCGACGGGGCATGAAAGGATCTTGACGCCGACCCTGAACCAGCTGGCGGACAACGGAGTGCTCTTTACCCGGGCCTATACCACGACCCCCACGTGCATTCCGGCGCGCCGAGCCATTATGACCGGGACGAGCGCTCGGACGCACGGAGACCGTATCTTCAACGAGTGGCTGGAAATGCCCGAGGATCTGCCAACGCTGCCGCAGGTGTTCGGCGAGGCGGGCTACCAGACTTTCGCGGTGGGCAAGCTACACGTCTACCCCCAACGCAACCGGATCGGGTTCGATGACGTCATTCTATGCGAGGAGGGGCGGCATCACCTTGGCCGTGGGATGGACGATTTTGAACGGTTTCTAAAATGGGAGGGCTACGCCGGGCAGGAATTGACGCATGCGATGGGCACCAATGAGTATGTCGTACGCCCCTGGCACCTGCCCGAGTACTGCCACCCAACGAACTGGACGGTACGTGAGATGTGCCAAACCATCGAGCGGCGCGATCCGACACGTCCGGCGTTCTGGTACTGCTCGTTCATCGCACCCCATCCTCCGGTCACACCTCCAGGGGAGTACTTCGATACGTATCAACAACTGGGGGTGGACGAGCCCTTTGTCGGAGAGTGGGCGCAGGATGCTAATGCGCTACCTTATGCGCTCAAGCTGCATTGGGAAAAGAATGCTTCCCTGAGCCCTGCCGAGGTTCGGCTGGCGCGCCAGGGTTTCTACGCCCAGTGCACCTACATTGACCACCAGTTGCGGCTGCTGATCGGGATGCTGCGCGAGGCGGAATTGATCGACGACACCATCATCATGTTCATCAGCGACCACGGCGATATGCTCGGGAACCACAACCTCTGGGCCAAGCCGCCGATGTTTGAGTGGTCGGCCCGGATTCCGATGATTCTGGTGCCCACTGCCGCCTATGATCGCGCCGGACACCACCAGCGGGACGACCGCCTGGCAGCACTACGGGATGTGATGCCGACGCTGCTCGATCTGTGCGGGGTGCCGATTCCGGATTCGGTGGAGGGGCATTCACTGCTTTCCGGATACCGGCGGGACCACATTTATTGCGAACATTTCGAGGACGACCGGGCGATGCGCATGGTGCGTACCGAACGGCACAAGCTCATCTGGTATCCAACCGGCAATCGGTTCCAGCTCTTCGACCTCGATAAAGATCCTGCCGAGATGCACGATCTTTCCGCCAGCGCTGATCATACCGATGTCCGCCAGGAACTCGTCCGCCTCCTTACCGAAGACCTCTACGGGTCGGATCTCGACTGGGTGAGAGAGGGAGCTCTGGTGGGAAGCCCCGACAAGGAGTTCCAACCCTCTCCGAATAGGGGGCTCTCGGGACAGCGCGGTTGGCGCTAGGAATCTGTCGGACAGGCCTTTGCGATTCTCCAGCGCGTCCGGATTATTTGGGTGCATTCGTAGAACGCGGCCGATTCCACCACCGACATCTTCCTTGTCCCTCTGCCCCTTCGACTGAAGCTTGGGAAACGAAGCGAGGAGACAGATCGTACCCGAAGATGAACAGGTGGCTGGAACTATGTAGTCTTTCCTCGCGATCTTCCCGGTCTTTCTGTGAAAAATCCCAAGCTGGGGAAGTCTGTAGGAACTGTGTGCGCTACAGGAAGAGCGGGGCGGACGGGAAGAGGAGGAAAAGAGGAAAGACGGCAAGGGTTAGGCTTAGGACAAAAGTCCTCTTACATCGGGGCAGCTGGGGGCGCACTCCCGTCCGTAGTGGGCTACTTCTTTGCTCAGACTTGCAATGTGTCCCATATTCGGATTTCCGCATTCTGATTAGGCATTCGGGTTCGTAACCAATGACTTGCGTTGCATGATTCGAGCTCAAAGGTACAGCTGAATTTTCACACCTTTTTGACGGTGTCTGTTCTCGCCATTTATAAGTGTCTCCAGTAGCATGGTAATCTCGTATCGAAGGATACTACCACTCAGGATTCGGAATCACGCTTCTGGTTGATTGGCTCTCCATTTCTCTACGCCCTAAGCTTTGCTCCCGGGACTTACGTCGACTTTTACGGCGATGGGACTGATGGCGCTTTCTTAGGTTCGGTCGTCGGACACCGTGTTGTTTTCGGAGCCAACTTCAACCTCCACGACGACGAACGGCTCCGAAACTTCGCCGGGGATCAATCCGGTTTTGCCATGACCCAGTGCAGGGAGCTCAGTCTGGGAGAGATGGTTTCCCTGGTCCAAAACTGAATTTGAGCACTAGGACATGACAGAGCACAAACAGAATCAGGTAAAGACTCCAGCGTCCCAATCAAATCGAGGGCGATGGCCAGGATCAAAGACACGGACTCCTTCGTCAGGCAACACAGATACCTAAAACCGATTCCGGTGAAAAACTCCCCCGTTCTTGCGAACGCGGCTACGATGTTTCGTAAGTCGTTGATATTCGTAGCCGCGTTCGCAAGAACGAGGACGTGTCTCCCGTAATAGCGACTTTTTTAGCAAAATCAAAAACAGAGCCTGACCCGATTTCTAAGTGCCTACCGGCTCTTTCCGCCCAGACCTGCCAACAGACTAACATCAACATACGTAAACTGTCCCATTGCATCTGAGCCATAAGTTGGATTCCACCCATCTGGATTCATTTGAACTATGAATTCTTACGATCTCGGACGAATGGTATTCGAACGGAACGCCTGCCATGTATTGGCCGTTGCCTGCCTTTGTGTTCTATCAAACTCTGCTAATGCCCAGGAAGTGACTCCACCTACTCTGGAGGTTGGTAGCCGGTCTGCCATTTCCCAGATTCTAGTGGAAGCTTCGGGAACTTGGTCGGTGGTAGAGAACGTACCTTGGTTGTCGGTCTCCAAGGTTTCGGGCGATGGGATCAGGAATCTTACGATTACCGTGGAGGCGAACCCGACCGCGTCTGATCGCGTCGGTACCATCGATATCGGCCAGGTAACCTACGAAGTGCTCCAGAGGGGCAGAAATAGCGGTCTGCGGGAGCTTTGGGCAGTGGGCGACAACAGATCCGGACAACTCGGGGATAATTCGATCGGGTCCCTTACCCTTCCGTTTCAGATTGAGGACGATGCCACGGCGGTCGCTGCCGGAGACGTTCACACAATGTTCATAATGAGCGACAGAACTCTGTGGGCAATGGGTAGAAACTCAGAAGGCCAGTTGGGCGACGGAACCACCATCGACCGTCTTTCTCCGGTTCAAGTTTCGACCGACGTTGCTGCGGTTTCCACTGGATGGAGATACTCACTTTTCATCAAGGCGGACGGCTCACTGTGGGCAATGGGGGACAACGAGCTCGGCCAGTTGGGCGACGGGACTACCATTGATCGCCATTCTCCTGTTCAAGTAGCCGCCGATGTTTCCATCGCCTCCGCTGGGGACTCCTATTCACTGTTCATCAAGACCGACGGAAGTCTTTGGGGAATGGGTAATAACATTAGCGGTCAGTTGGGCGATGGAACGACCACTCGACGCCCTTCTCCCGTTCAGATAGCCGCTGACGTAACAATGACGTCTGCGGGTTTTGGACACTCGTTATTCATTAAAACTGACGGATCCCTTTGGGCGATGGGTGCGAATCCTTTTGGCGAGTTGGGCGATGGAACGACCACTCAACGCCTTTCTCCCATTCAAATTGGGAGTGACGTTTCGATGGCTACCGCAGGATTCAGTCACTCACTGTTCACCAAGACCGACGGGTCCCTTTGGGCGATGGGCAATAACTTCAACGGCGAGTTGGGCGATGGAACGACAGACAGTCGCTCTACTCCAACCCAAGTCGCCACCGACGTCTCGATGACGTCTGCGGGTTCTGGCCACTCGCTATTCATCAAAACTGACGGGTCCCTTTGGGCGATGGGCAGCAACTTCCTCGGCGCGTTGGGTGACGGTACGACCACCGATCGCGCGACGCCGATTCAAATTGCGACGAATGTATCGGCCGTTTCGACTGGCAGACACTCACTGTTCATTAAGGCGGACGGATCTCTTTGGGGTATGGGGACCAATTTCAACGGTGAACTCGGAGAGGACAGTCTTGCCTCCCGCAGCACCTCTACTCAGGTCGGTACCGAAATTGTTGATGTCCAGGCCGGGAATTCGCATTCCCTATTCATTAGAAAAGACGGTTCGCTCTGGGCGATGGGTGAAAACCGCGATGGCCAATTGGGTGATGGGACTATTATCGATCACGCAACACCCATTCAAATCGCTTCCGGCGTTTCCTCAGTTTCGGCTGGAATTGATCATTCATTGTTCATCAATACCGACGGAAGTCTTTGGGGAATGGGTTGGAACCAAGGGGGCCAACTGGGCGACGGAACAACCATAAATCGCATTGCACCCATACAGATTGCAGACGATGTCATCGTCGTAAGTGCAGGGTTAAGACATTCACTGTTCATCAAAGCCGACCGCACACTTTGGGCTATGGGATGCAATTTAAGTGGAGAGTTGGGAGATGGCACGACCCTAAATCGTCATTCCCCAATTCAGGTAGCTACGGACGTTGTCGAAATTGCGGCCGGCGGCAGTCACTCGTTATTCGTGAAAAATGATGGTTCACTTTGGGGCATGGGTAGCCTGAATGATGGATCTGAAATCAATCGCACCACTCCCGTGCGATTGGATTCCGACGTTGCTCTGGTCGCCGCAGGCGTGGGCTATTCATTTTTTGTTAGAACGGATGGCTCCCTTTGGGGGTGGGGCAGTAATGGAGATGGCGAGCTAGGCGTTGGAACTACAGAAGTTCATCAGACGCCCATTCAAGTGGATACCGATATCATCGCAGTTGACGCTGGGCGCAGTTCCTCAGCGTATGTTCGGGCTGACGGTTCACTGTGGACGATGGGCAAAAACTTTAGCGGCCAGTTGGGCGACGGTACAACTGTCGACCGTAGTACACCGGTGCGGGTGTCCGATGGCGTAACGGATGTATCAATGGGGGTTGACCATATGTTATTCATCACCGAAGACACAGTTGACGAACCACTCTTCGTCGGAACACCCGTCGAAGGCTTGGAAGGATGGTTTTTCTCCGACTGGTACGGCTTCTACAACCCGCTCTTCTCTCCTTGGGTTTTTCACGCCCAGCACGGCTGGCAGTATGTCTTCCTCACTGAGGTAGAGGGCGAATACTACATTTACGATCTCGAATGCAATGACGTCCTGTGGACGACCCCGACGCTGTATCCCACCTTCTATTCTTTTGGTCGCGGGACCTTTAATTTCTATTTCCGAGACACAATCAATCCTCGCAGCTTCGTCGATCTGGAGACGGAGGACTTCTGGTCCAAGCCGTGAGGGGAGAAAGGCTAGCTACAAACAATTCCTAGAGATTCCCAAATTCTGTCGACAATTTGCTCTCGTGGCAAAGAAGCAGCGTGGACACCGGAGAAAATGAAACAAGAATACTTGAAACCTCGACTAGAAGTTTGCTGATCACCAAATGTAATTTTCCAGAAATATCGTCTTCGAACCTTGTTAAAGAAATGAACTCAAATTCTCTACTTCGGCCTGCCACTCATGCTTTTCACCGTCAGTCTCTTCTCAGCAGAAACGTTCAACTGGCATCTACACTGCTGACGAGTGTCACTTTGATCCTTCTATTTGCACCAACCGGGCATTCGGCCAAACTCGAGGCCACCCGATTCATTGATGCGGCGTGGAACGACGACGTTAGGACAATCGAGGAGATCTTTAAGCGGACACGAAAGGCCAAGCGTACTGGGTTGCTGCGCGGTGGTTGGGGATCTCCCAGCATCTATGGAGGGCAGCTTCTTGGCGAATCGGCGCAAGAAAAGGGCGGATACCGTAACCATGTATTTACTCCCTTGGTGGCGGCCATAACCAATGATTCGCACGATGCCCTCAAAACTCTGATTAGTTTTGGAGTAGAGATGCAAAGATTTCAAACGGCGCCCATAAAGCTCAGGCATCGCACAGATGAATACTCCGTTGACGTCGGAGAACCCCTAATGCTGGCAGCGGCCCAAAACAATGTCGAAGCAGTGAAAATGTTGATCGCCGATGGCGCCAAATTCGACCGAGAGTACAAAACGAATATGGTATATAATGGCTCCGGACACAATCCGCGAAAAGGCCGAGATCCTATTTATTATGCCTGCATGTACGGGAGCCTCGACGTAGTGGTCCATCTCGTTGAATTGGGTGCGGATATAGAAAAGCGGTACAAAGGAAAATATCTAAATATCAATCTCATTCACGAGGCTGCGAACTCTGGCCACGCCGATGTCGTCAGTTTTCTCATCGAAAAAGGCGCATCTACTGCTCTGCTTCGGGAGAGACCAGCTGCCGCTGGAGCGCTGGCGCATGTGCTGGGCGACCATTTCTCAATATCCGATACCCCCAAAGCCCTTTCCTATTATGAGAAAGCCCGAGATTTTTACAGTGCAGGAGCGAGAAATTACCAACGAATCAAGGCTAATCGGATTGTTTGGCAGCATGTGTTGGTGGCTTCTTGCAATATTCTGAGCCACTACAATGCGAAGCAAAGTGCATCTTTACGCTACTACTATCCCGTGGCGAGAACAGGGACCATATCCAATCTGAGTATCTACGATATAAAATCCGTGCAATGCAAAATGGGCGAGGATATCTGCAGAAAGATCCTGTTTCGCGATAGAAATAGCGACAACAAGGACCTTAGATCTATTGTTAACGAAATAAAAAGTGAGCTTGAAGAGGAGTATGAGGAAACAGAATCAGCACAGACGT
The DNA here is from genome assembly GCA_965226025.1 of Candidatus Moanibacter sp. Classification (GTDB taxonomy): domain Bacteria; phylum Verrucomicrobiota; class Verrucomicrobiia; order Opitutales; family UBA2987; genus Moanibacter. Next base: position 775,896 of record CBDDCD010000003.1, read on the forward strand.
CTACTGTGGACGGAGCCTAGACCATCAACATCAATGAAATCTTGTGAAATTTCGTTTCCTGTTTTCCAGCAAAGTTGGTATTATCTACTGGCAGGTGTCTGCCTCTGGGTGTTGTCACCTGCGGTCAATGGCCAGGAAGTGATTCCAAGCGCTCTGGAGGTCGGGAGCCAACCTACGTTCACGCAGATCCGTGTGGAAGCTTCCGGACCCTGGTCGGTGATCGAGGACGTGCCTTGGTTGACCGTTTCAAAGGTCTTGGGCAATGGCGTCGGGAATATTACCATAACCGTCGAGGCGAACCCGACCACGTCTGATCGCCTCGCTACCATCGATATAGGCCAGGTGGCCTACGAAGTACTCCAGAGAGGCACAAATAGCGGCTTGCGTGAGCTCTGGGCAGTTGGCCTTAACCTATTCGGAGAATTAGGGGACAATGCAGTGGGTCCCCATACACTACCGCTTGAGATTGTTGATCAAGCAACGGCTTTTTCAGCTGGTGACATGCATTTTCTGTTCACCAAGACCGATGGGAGCCTTTGGGCAATGGGTGCAAACTTCGACGGCCAGTTGGGGGACGGATCCATCAGTGATCGGCATTCGCCGGTTCAAGTTGCCTCAGAAGTCTTCATGGTTGCCGCCGGGGGTCGACACTCACTGTTCATCAAGACCGACGGGTCACTGTGGGCAATGGGTAGGAACGGATCGGGTCAACTAGGGGACGGAACCTCGATTACTCGACATTCTCCAGTCCAAATTGCGGCCGACGTCTCCATGGTTTCCGCTGGTGAGGATCACTCATTGTTCATCAAGACAGACGGGTCACTGTGGGCAATGGGGAGCAACCATTACGGGCAGCTGAGTGATGATGGGACTGCTATGGTTCACAATTCTCCCGTTCAAATTGCCAGCGAAGTTTCCGAGGTTGCAGGTGGACAGAGACACTCACTGTTCGTCAAGACCGATGGCTCACTGTGGGCAATGGGGGAAAGCGTTACCACCACACCGCATTCACCTGTTCAAGTTGCGACGGACGTTTCCAAGATTACAGCTGGCTACTCTCAATCATTGTTCATAAAGACAGACGGTTCGCTTTGGGCAAAGGCTGGCGGCCTTTCTCCTGTCCAGATTGCCAGCGAAGTTTCCGAGGTGTCGGCTGGAGATCATCACTCACTGTTCGTCAAGACCGACGGTTCACTGTGGGCAATGGGGGACAACTTTTACGGCCAGTTGGGGGACGGAACCACAACAGATCGCAGTTCCCCGGTTCAGATTGCGGACAACGTAACCAAAATTGACGCAGGTAGATCTTACTCACTGTTTAAAACGGAGGAAGGAGCACTTTGGGGAATGGGAGAAAACTCTCATGGCGCATTGGGCACCGACGGTGTTACGAGACGCATTACGCCTATTCAAGTCGGCTCCAATATAGCTTCTGTGGATGCTGGGGCATGTCACTCGCTATTTATCAAAACGGATGGGAGTCTATGGGCCATGGGTCGGAACAGTGAAGCCCAGTTGGGCGACGGAACAACCACCCTTCGTCGGTCCCCGGTTCAGATTGCAGACGGCGTTTCTGCGGTTTCCGCTGGACGGAACCATTCATTGTTCATTAAGGCCGACGGGAGCCTTTGGGCGACGGGCGACAATTCCAAAGGCCAGTTGGGGGACGGGACCAACATCGATCGCCTTTCGCCAATTCAAGTTGCGACTGATGTATCCATGGTTTCCGCCGGGTGGTACCACACCGCGTTCATCAAAACCGACGGTTCATTGTGGGCCATGGGTTGGAACAGTGATGGCCAGTTGGGGGACGGTACCTCCATTAATCGCAACTTTCCCGTCCAAATCACGGCCGACGTTTCCATGGTTTCCGCCGGATATTACCACTCATTGTTTATCAAGTCCGACGGATCGATGTGGGGCATGGGGGATTTGGAGGACGGCACCGATGTTAGTTTCATGACACCTAAGCTCTTGGAAGATAGCGCTGATTTGGTCTCCGCAGGAAGTAGCTTCTCCCTTTTCATTGATTCCGATGGTATTCTCCGGGGTTGGGGCCTTAATAGTGCTGGACAGATTGGCGTTCCGACTACAGGGCAACAGCCAACGCCCATTCAAATTGCGACTGGTGTCGCCGAGGCTAGCGTTATGGATAGATTCTCTGCCTACATCAGGACCGATGGCTCATTGTGGACGATGGGCAATAACGAGCACGGTCAGTTGGGAGACGGGACAAGGAGGGACGTACCCAGCATCCCCGTGCAGGTATTCGATGGCGTAACGGATGTATCAACGGGATTCAGCCACATGGTATTCATCACCGAAGACACGGTTGGCGAATCACTCTTCGGAGGAACTCCCGTCGAGGGCCTGGAAGGCTGGTTCTTTTCCGATTGGTACGGTTTCTACAACCCGCTCTTCGCCCCATGGGTTTTTCACGCCCAGCACGGCTGGCAGTATATTTTCTCTACGGAGGCGGAGGGCGAATACTTCATTTACGACCTCGAATGCGACGATCTCTGGTGGACAACACCGACGCAGTATCCCGCCTTCTATTCTTTTGGTCGCGGGACCTTTAATTTCTATTTCCTAGACACAATCAATCCACGCAGCTTCGTCGATTTGGAAACCGAGGAATTCTGGTCCAAACCGTGACGAGAGGAAGACTCGCTACAGAATTCTCCTAAAGAGAGTCCCAAATGCCTTCGGCTACTTACTCTCACGACAGAGAAATTGAGGTAATGGGTAGGAAGCTAGGACCTCTGGAATCCTCGGCGACAGCGCAGCAATCTGTATAACCGGACCAGAAAATTCCGGTGGCCGATTTTGCATAGACTTCACGGCTTCGTCCAGAATTCCTCGGTCTCCAGATCGACGAATTGGCGGGGACTGGAAGTCCCGGGGAAATAGAAATTGAAGGTCCCTCGAGCGAAGGAGTAGAAGGTAAACGGACCAAAGCTGGAAGACGACCACCAAAAGTCTCCGCATTCCAAATCGTAGAAGTATGCCTCCCCAATACCCTCAGGGATGACATATTGCCACCCATGCTCGGCGTGAAAGAGCCACGGGGAGAAGGTCCAGTTAAAAACACCCACCCACTCAGACCACCACCACTGGTCACCCAGATTGGCGCCGCTCCCAAGTTGCGTGGATCCGCCTAGGCTCTCGACAATCACATCGTGTCGAATTTCAAAAACTGCGTCGGTAAAATCGTTGATCGTATCATCGCTAGTGGCCGCGATTCGGATGGAGTAATCATCACCTGTCCGCAGGTCGTTGGGAATATCCCAGTGAAAATTCCCGCCGTCTTGTGAGGATGATTCGATCGCGCTAAGGAAATTTCCGCTTTGATAGAGATCGAGCCGGACGTTCGAGCCATCGAGCCCCTCAGACTGCCAGGTCACAGTCTCGGTGGTTCCCAGTCGCCAGATTTCACCGCCATTCGGCGAAGTCACCGTAATAGACCCGCGGGGAGGACCTGTAAAGATCACGGGTCCACCGCCTGTGACGGTCTGAACGACAATGCCGTCCGTGCACTCAATGTCTACGGTGCTGGTGGCATCGATCCTGTTTCCGTCGATCGTTCCCACTAGAATAAGGGTATTTTTGCTGCAAGTTACCCCCTGCACGGGAACAGCAGCGATCCCGGTAAGTGTAACCGTGTTCCCTTCGATTGTACCGAGACGTTCCGCTTCGAAACCGCCGAGGGATTTAACGTAGCTGACCGCACATCCATCCTGGTTAATCTGAATAGTGCCGGTATCTCCTTCCGTTATTGTCTCAGATTCCCCATTGACTCGTATTGTGAGAGTCGCCGATTCGGTTACCTTCCAGGTCCCACGCAGATCGGGACATCCCTGGGCCGAAAGCTGGTTCGCTTCCGTCACGCAAAGAAGGAGGGCAAATCCCAGAGCCCAAGAGAAGATATCACATTTAATCATCGCATTTCCTGATCGTTGTGAACCGGATTCTTCCGTGCAACTTTTGATTGGGTGAAAACAGCCGTTCGCTGAAACTGAGCGACGAATCGAGCGAAACGTCGCCGCATGTATATGCGTTCAACACCCTTTTGTTGGACACCGAGTTGCTCGTTGAATATTCTGAACAGAATCCCTGAAACGCCCATAAGGGGTCGAATACGGGACTTTGCCAACGACAACAAGAGGAGTCTCCATTCGGCGGCTATCTAGAGAGGACCCTGAAGTTCGAGCGTCAACTCGTAGTTGCCGACTTCGGTCCCAGCGTCATCGCTCAGCACGATGGCGTGGTTGCCCTCCACATCGATGATGCAGGTCTCCTCAATGAGACCCTCATTCCCGCGTGTCTTACTACACAGCAGACTCCCATCCGGCCGATAGACCCGGAAGGTTGCGCCAAAGAAGGTCGTCAGGCTCGACATTCGAACCAATACCTCGTCCCCGAGCGCCGCATTGAAGACAAAGGTATCCAGCTCGCCGTCCGGAGTGATGGTTCCAGCAACCGTCTCCCCATATGCGATCGGTGTTGTGTTACCGGGACCGTTCAGTTTCTGTATGGCCACGTTGTAGTTGCCATCTTCCGTCCCCGCATCATCACTCAAAACTATGGCGTGGTTGCCCTCCACATCGATGATGCAGGTCTCCTCAATGAGACCCTCATTCCCGCGTGTCTCACTACACAGCAGACTCCCATCCGGCCGATAGACCCGGAAGGTTGCGCCAAAGAAGGTCGTCAGGCTCGACATTCGAACCAATACCTCGTCCCCGAGCGCCGCATTGAAGACAAAGGTATCCAACTCGCCGTCCGGAGTGATGGTTCCAGCCACCGTCTCCCCATAGGCGATCGGTGTTGTGTTACCGGGACCGTTCAGTTTCTGTATCGCCACGTTGTAGTTGCCGACTCTTGTCCCCGCATCATCACTCAGTACGATGGCGTGGAGGCCGGCCGCATCGATGATGCAGGTCTCCTCAATGAGACCCTCATTCCCGCGTGTCTCACTACACAGCAGACTCCCATCCGGCCGATAGACCCGGAAGGTTGCGCCAAAGAAGGTCGTCAGGCTCGACATTCGAACCAATACCTCGTCCCCGAGCGCCGCATTGAAGACAAAGGTATCCAACTCGCCGTCCGGAGTGATGGTTCCAGCCACCGTCTCCCCATAGGCGATCGGTGTTGTGTTACCGGGACCGTTCAGTTTCTGTATCGCCACGTTGTAGTTGCCGACTCTTGTCCCCGCATCATCACTCAGTACGATGGCGTGGAGGCCGGCCGCATCGATGATGCAGGTCTCCTCAATGAGACCCTCATTCCCGCGTGTCTTACTGCACAGCAGACTCCCATCCGGCCGATAGACCCGGAAGGTTGCGCCAAAGAAGGTCGTCAGGCTCGACATTCGAACCAATACCTCGTCCCCGAGCGCCGCATTGAAGACAAAGGTATCCAGCTCGCCGTCCGGAGTGATGGTTCCAGCAACCGTGTCCCCATATGCGATCGGCGTGGTGTTACCGGGTCCGTTCAGTTTCTGGATGGCCACGTTGTAGTTGCCATCTTCCGTCCCCGCATCATCACTCAGCACGATGGCGTGGAGGCCGGCCGCATCGATGATGCAGGTATCCTCAATGAGACCCTTATTCCCGCGTGTCTTACTACACAGCAGACTCCCATCCGGCCGATAGACCCGGAAGGTTGCGCCAAAGAAGGTCGTCAGGCTCGACATTCGAACCAATACCTCGTCCCCAATCGCCGCATCGAAGCCAAACGCGTCGCGTTCATCAGCCGGATTAATCTGGCCAGCTAGAGTCTCTCCGTAAGCTATGCGTTGCGGAAAACTCTGATCATCCAGCGGATCTGTACCCGCCACGACTTCGAGGCCATCTATGAAGCCATCGCTGTCTGTATCTGGATCGAATTTGAGTCTTAAGAATAGTTGGTCTTCGTCTTCTGTAGGGACCGTAACCCTCCACTCTTCGATTGCTTCATCTTCTCCAATGAGTTCTTGCGTCGTAAACACTGCTTTCTGCCAGTCGAATACGTCGACGGAGCTTTCAATGATGATTAGGCCTTGGGCCGTCTTGGATCGTTGAAAGGAAAGCGAGAAGAATGACTGACTCTCAACTTCTAGGAAAGTTGCTGTATATAAATCCTCGATCGAGTTACGTACTATTGGGTCAAGGCCTGCTCCGTAGGCCATAAGATTCCTGATGCCATCCTTGGTAAAGTCCTCTTCAGGTGCAGTTTCAGGTGATCCAAAATCAGTTCCAAAAACTCTTGCTCCCCAGGTTTCATAGTCTTCCGAGGCACTTAAGGGACCTTGCGGAATTCCAAATGCGACCAAAATACTAATGAATGGGAGCCAGTTTAGAGACGGGTTAATAAAGATTTTCACGGAGAGAGTTACTTTGGTTGCTGCCCTCGGTCTTTCAGAAGAGAAAACCTGTCTTCACTAAAATCGATAGATATGTCGGACCTTTAGTCCTTCCCCTGGCGATCTTCAGTAGTTGTCCGGCGTCTACGGAGACGCTCTAGGTCGAAGTCTGCAAAAAGCAGCAGGCCCTAGTTCTACATTCGAACAAGCTTCGGGGTTAGCCCTGTAAGAGTCTCCCCCAACTCGCAAGAGGGCAATTTGCCTCGCTCAGAATTTTATAGATTTTAGATATGACAATAACAAAGTTTAGCGGATTCCAGGATAGTTAGGTGCAGATCTCTACGCAAATCGATTTCATAGCGGGGGCGAATTTTGACATTTTATTGATATTCGTTAAGTGATCCAGGTGGACAGGTGGACAGGTGGACAGGTGGACAGTACAAGGTGCTTCCCCGAGTTGACAGCGGCGGGTGTGGAAGAGGGATCAGGTACTGAATCCGATTCTGGTATCGCCGAAGTTGATCGGGCGCAACGAACCTGGCCCGTATCGGATTTAGATGAATATAGTAGACAACTTGGAGCAAGGATTCGCCCCCTCCCTCCATGATCAGAAACATATAGCGGCCCTGAAATACGTGCCCGATCGACTCGATAAATCCGTTGAATCAGTTTGCGAGGGTTCTTTGCAGCCACTGCATATCCGACTCCAGATATGGTTCTGTTGTCTCGAGCGCTAATTGAAAGTGATTGCTCTGGATGACGAGCAGAAGTGTGTTTTCTTCAAGATTGGCTCTAAAGGAATCTTGGAAACGTCGCTTGCATAGCCATTGTAAACCATAAATCCCTCGAAGGGCATCTTTATTGAAGTTGCCGAAAACACTATTATGGACAAAGACAGTTTCCTCACTCCACGCTGATTGTAAGGAACACAAGCTAGACAGATAAATTTTCAATCCATCCGAAACGTTGACTTCGTATTCATGCGGAAGAAACATAGGAATCTATCCAATAAAACGTTCGAAGACGAAAAAAGCCGAATCGCAGAGCACTCCGATGGTGCGTAGTAGCGCGGCAGCCGAGAATGGAGTTTTGCGGCGCCCTCTACGACGTCCCGAATTGAGATAACTACCGGCAGTACGGCGCGTTGGGATCGATCTTGCCACAAGGCGGGAATAGCCCCGATCTCAACTCTGCAGCGATGGCCCATGTGTGAAATCCGTGTACCGAGAGAGGTTTAGCAGAATCATGTGCAGCAGAATCATTGGGAAAGAGGGAAAGTAAGGGATGCCGGTAGGCGTGATGCCGGGATAGATGCAGAGTACCACCAAACCACCTGGTGCGCGGAGGAGACGATTGCATTCATCGAGGCCAATGCGACTTTTGAAGATCCGTGGCTGATTTCTGTAAACACGTTCGATCCGCACCATCCGTTCGATCCGCCGGTGGATTATTTGGAGCGTTATCTGGATAAGCTGAAGGATATTCCGCTGCCCAATTAGAGGCTGTCCCAAATCCGAGAGGATTTGGGTGGAAGCCTGATACCGATATCAATCTTCGTCACGTTATGTAGACCACGACATGCCTTCCGTCCTCGGTAGCTTACCTTTTATCCGTTATGCACCTTTCCAGCACCCTTCCTCTCGCTTTGAGTCGATAGTTCTCCCAAGGAAGCGCCTCTGACTCGATTCTTGGATCCCTATGCCGCCTGCGTTGCCTCTTTCTCATGTTCTTGCGCAAGTCTCTGCGCGATTTTCCATAGATTGTGGGACAGAACCGACCAGGCCACGCTAAGGTTACGGTTGTCAAAGCCTTTGCTGCGTATCTTGCCCCCGTGCCATCGGTTCTTGAGCACTCCGATCCGGCCTTCGGTGCTCCCTCGTCGTCGCTGCAACCGGACAAAGCGCGGCTCCTCCATCCGCTCCTTGAGCTCTTGTGGATTGCGGGGCGTAAGGGCGTCAAAAATCCCCTCTGCCTGGAGCCGCTTGCTGGCCGCCTTCGAGGCATAGCCCCGATCCCCACTGATCGCTTCGATCTTCTCCTCTAAAGCGAAGCCCTTTTGCCTCTCCAGACTTTCCCAAAGCTGCTTCAATTCGCTCGGGGCCTGCCCCCCATACAGTTTCCAGTCCAACAGATATCCCTCTGCGCTCTCGCATAAATAAAGGGTGTTGCCAAACTCCACCTCCCGATCTGCCTTGCCTCGCACGATGACGTCAATCTCAGGTTCGTAGGCGCTCAGGATCTTCTCCTCATTCTTCACCTGCCGCCCCCCTATGATCCGTTCGTGCGCCTGTTTCATGACCTGCGGTATCTGCTCTAACATACCATCCATTCGCTCGATGATTCGGCTCGCCTTCTTCTCGGTGTAATCGCTTTGCATCCACATAGCTTCCAATAAGTCACGGTGGCGAAGGGCATGGCCCTCAATCTTCTTGAGCAATAGCTTCATCCGCCGCAGGATCCCTTTACGCGCTTTGCCCGCCTCCCGGCGCCGACGCGCATGCGTCATCTCCAGGCACCGTTTGTTCATCTCCCGAGCCAATCCCTTTGCTCCCTGGGGCATGCGCTGTTTCATTCCCGCCTGCCGGATCAGACTGATCGCCTTGAGCAGCGTTGCTCCCACATCCTTGAGCAAGACCCAGTCCACGGGCCAGTGGATGTTCGCTTCCAGGCAAGTGGCGTCGATCAGGCATTCCCTCGTATCGATCGGCTTCTCTAATCCTGCCTCACCACAATGTTCAGCATTGCCCACCACCTCGGTCATCCTTGCATGCAGCTGTCTCAGATACGCTTCGTCGAAGAATTTCGAATCCCGTTCCAGACTGCTCTTCGATATTTTCCGGATCCCGTCTACCTCACGCACCCGGCAAAAATTAGCCAGAAGCTCACTGCGTCCCAACTCCTGCGACAGACAACGAAAGGATATCCCTCCGAGTAAATGACGCACCACCTCCACCCGCAGCGCTTTTATCGCTCTTAGAGCGCGTCGCTCCCGATCCTTCCCTCCCGCTTCATCCCATCCTTCCAAGGCTTTTACGATCGCCTCCCTTTCCAGCGAGGAGTCGATCAAAACCCGGTCAATCCGCTCCATTGTTTCCAGAAACACGGTGTAGTCTTTGCATCGAATGACTGGAGTTAGGGCTGGACGCAGGAAGCTTTGTACGGCAATATTTTTCATGAGAAGGGCGTGCTTTGTATTTGACTAACACAAGCATAAGCGCCCTTTTTCGCCGGATCGAGCTTTTTGCAGCTCTATCCGGCCTTTTTTTTGCCCATAACTCATTAAAAATCAATTGTTTCCACCACTGGGACGGGCTCCAGGTAGGGAGGATGGTTGCCGCCCTGGAGCGTAGCGGCCAGCTTGAGAATACCCTGATCATCTTCACATCAGATCACGTGGAAATGCTGGGAGATCACGGGTTCTATCTTAAAGGGCCTTTCTTTTATGATCCGGCGATTCGAGTGCCCTTTATCGTCTCGTGGCCCGCGGGGATTCCGGGGGGACGGCGCAGCGGCGCGCTGGTCGAGGCGGTGGATATCGCGCCTACGTTGCTCGAGATTGCGGGAGTACCCCGGGGGCCGGGCATGCAGGGCAAATCCCTCTGGCCGATTCTGGCAGGGGGTGGGGATATGAACCACCATCGTGACTTTGTTTACAGCGAATATTACAATTCAAGTGTGATGTTCCGGGAGCCCCGGGCGAATATGACGATGGTGAGGTCCGAACGATACAAGCTGGTATCGGTACACGGGATGGATGCCGGTGAGCTCTACGATTTGGAGAACGATGCCAACGAGACGCATAATCTGTGGAATGCGCCGGAAGCGCAGGCGATCAAGGTAGGGATGCTGAAGCATCTGAGCGATGCGATGGCGTGGACGGTCGATCCCCTGCCGGAACGTCCGGCGGCTAAGGTTTCGGCGGATGGGGGTATGGAGTTTTGAGTTTCTAATCAGGCATCTTTGTCGCGAGCTTTGGCGCGAGCCTTGTCGATCTCAGACTACGCGGCCGTTATACTGATCATGGCCGATGTCACTGGAGACACTCTCGATAGGCGTATTTTCATCTCTGCAAGTCCATCTCTCCGCAGTAGGCCTTGGGCAGCGCAAAGATCGAATGCATGCTGTCCCGGTCCGTGATCCATACGCTGACTCTGGTGTTGAGGGCTAATGCTCACTGGCAAACTCTGAGGTTATCGTGAATAAAGCTCAGGATGACGGGTCGCCAAGGCTCGCGCCCAAGCTCGCGACAAAGGGCCTCACAGACGGGCTTTAATAGGGAAATCCCACACCAAACTCTGACGAACCCCGAATCAATACACTTCAACCGCTCAGGATGACGGGTCGCCAAGGCTCGCGCCCAAGCTCGCGACAAAGGGCCTCACAGACGGGCTTTAATAGGGAAATCCCACACCAAACTCTGACGAACCCCGAATCAATACACTTCAACCGTCATCTCATTGAACCGGTCCCAGTCCCACTCCGCGCCCCAGCCCGGGCCGTCGGGTGGGAGGAGGTGACCGTCGGCGACGATCGGCTTGTTGGTCATGCCCCATACCTCCGCAGTATCCTTGAAGCTGCTGAGGCCTGCCTCGTAATAGCCGGTATTGTCGATGCAGCAGCCCAGATGGGCATGAACGATGCCGAAAAGGCCACCCTCGGCGTTAAATTCGATGTTGGTGTCGTACAGTTCGGCGAAGTGAGCCATTTTCAGGACCTGGGTCGTACCGAACCGGGCATTGGCCCGGAGGAGATCGGTCGCTCCCGATATGAGCCACTGGGTCGAGATGCCGATGTCGCTCATCAGGGTCTCGTTGCCCATCACCGGCATGGTCAGCTCGCTGCACAGTTTTTGATATTGATGCTGCTTGTGCTCGTGCATCGGCTCTTCCAGCCATAAAAAGCCCAATTCCTCCATGACGTGCCCGACTTTAATCGCTTCCTCGAGGGTGTAGGAACACACCGCGTCGTTGATCAGAAGATAGTCGGGACCGATCTGCCGGCGCACCTCGCGGAAAAGTTTGATATCGGCTTTGCCGCCCTTGTAGGTGTGGAACTTGTAGGCTTCGACGCCGTGGCGCCGGGCTTCCTCAATCACTTCGAGATACACTTCCAGGGGGCTGTCCCCGCTGGTCACGTATGCGGGAAAGCGGTCACGTACTTTGCCGATCAAATCGTAGACGGGCAGGCCCGCCGCCTTTCCCGTAATATCCCACAGACAGTTATCGAAATCACCGAACCAACCCGCACGCTGGTAGCACCAACGAGTGCCCTTATGGAACATCTGGTAGAGCCGCTCGCGATGGAGGGGGTCTTCTCCAAGGGCATGGTTGCGCAGGACCTCCACCTGCTTGGGTTCCATGGTGGTGGTGCATATTCCTTCGATACCTTCGTCGGTTATCACCTTGAGGAAACGCTGCTGCAGATTCCTGTCGGACGGCTGCATCTTGCTGCCGTGCGTATACTGTATGCGCCGCAGATTGGGCACCTCGTACATCTTCACGTAGCCCTCTTTCTGGTCGGGATCCTCAAGCGTGAATAATTTGATATCGGTGATCTTCATCTATGCCTCCTTGTTTTCTGAAAAAACGATTCTGCTATCCTTGATTTTGCTAAAGGAGCCGCTCTCCGTGTGAGAAACAGGACACGCTGTTTTTCCAGGACGGAATACGGGTATCCTGGTTCGACCCTACGGGCTGATAATCGGCAGAGCTATGGATCGGAATGGATTTCGCTACAAGACGGGAAAAGCCTCGATCTCTACGTTGCAGCGATCGCCCATGTGTGTTCGCTTGCAACCCATATGCATGGGAAGATTTAGCAGAATCATTCGCAGAGTGCGAAAGTAAAGGATGCCGGTTGAATGCAATCTCGAGCTCGAGCCCATTGGGCAGGAGGATTTTCATGCCTTGGACAAGGTGGTGATGGGGCGCTCTTTTGAAGTCCACAATACCCTTGGACGATTCTTTGATGAGCGAATTTATCAGGAAGAACTCGCTGAGCGTTGTAGGGTTGACGGGATGGAAGTGCATCGCGAAGTCCAGATACGCGTGTCGTATGGGGAGTTTGTCAAATCATACTATCTGGACCTGATCATTAATCGTGGGGTTATATATGAGTTGAAAGCCGTTGATTTCGGGAGTGCCTCCTCGGCCTGCTCTCCGACTGGGGAGCCTTCCTGGAGGCAATTCTCTATCAGGAGGCACTTCTCTATTTCGTCTCGGGCCCCAATGCAGGCGTCGCTCCTGTCGAAATCAGCGTGTGCGGCCGGCTAATCGGCATTCAGAAAATGTGCCTGCTCAATGCGGACACAGCTTGGCATCTCTCTGCGATGGTGCAACATATCAGAGTCGAGAAGTATGGTCTGATCCGGATATCTCCCCGCTACACAGGAGAGCATGTTAGGATTGTGCGCAGAGCACGCCGAAGGTGCGCGGTGATGCACCGAAGCGCGGTGTGTTGGCGGAAAGATAGCTGGCAATAAAATGAGACATTACGTAATGGTGTTGGTAAGGTTTTGGATTTTGGGAGAAGTCTGTTATGCTAACCAACCGCGACAAACTCGAGCTGCACACCATCCGGGGGACGGCGATTCAGTGCGGCCGGCAGTATGGCCAACGTTGGTCGACCGGGATGCTCGGATTCTACTACCAGGAATTGCGCCCGGATAAACAGAAGCTGGCCTATGCCCGTCGTTGCTGGGAGCACGTGGAGAAGGCCTGCCCGCACTCGGCGCAGTTCATGAGGGGAATGGCGCGGGGTTCGGGCCTGACCGTCGACCAGGTGGCCCTGCTCGCCCTGCACGAAGAGAATCATCACATCAGGCCGCACTGCACGGCCTTTGCCGCGACCGGGGCCGCCACGCGTGGAGGCAAGACCCTGGTGGCCATGAACTGGGACTGGTCGGCGCAGCTGTACCCGTGGGCGGGTCTCTTGCGGTTGGACGCGAGAGGCAGCCCGCGGGCCCTGACCTACCACTATCCCGGTCTGTGGGCCAGCCGCCGGGGTCAACCAGCACGGGTTGTCCTTCATGTGGACGGGGGCCGGCCACATGCCGGTCCTCGAACCCGTGGTGGGCCTACCGACCTACGTCCTCATCGCCGAGATTCTGCGGCGCCGGAGTGTACCTGCGGTGCTGCGCTGGCTCGATTCGATAACGCACGCGGGCAGTTTCATCTTCTTCATCGGAGACGCTGAAGGACGCATTGCCGTGATCGAGGGCATGCCCGGGCGCCTGGCGATGGATCGATCGGCGGATGCCCTGATCCGGGCCAATCACTACAATTGCGCCGACATTGTAGGGGCGTCGAAGCAGAGGGTGCCGCGAGTCGGCAGCAAGACCACAGCCTATCGCGCCAAGCGCATGGCGCAACTCGTCGGGGACAATGTCCCCGGTCTCACCGTGAAGGCCGGCCGGCAAATCCTCACCGACCGGGACGGTCCGGGGCCCTGGCTGCATCAGTTTCCCTATGGTACTGGCCGCTTTACGAGCGGCGGCATGACCATCGACAGCCTGCTCGCCGTGAGCGAAGACCGGGCCCTCTACACGTGCCGCGGAGGTTGGGAGCACGGACCGTGGCAGCGGGTCAAGGTCTGACTCGCTAGATCGAGGCTGTTCGAAAAGGTTAAACACCCTCTGCTGGAGGCAATTTCGCCGTCTGCAAGAAAGGACCGTGGAAACCCGCCTTGTACCTAGAGGCGGTCCATCCCTCCAGCGCCGGCTTCTTCCAACGTGAATCCGCTTAGATTAACAAAGCCGATGCGCCCGGCCAACGACTCGGATACGCCGCGCACAAGCGTCGGCGAAGCGCTGCCCAACAACAGAAAGCGGTCCCCTCCTTTCGACCGATCGATCAAAACGCGAAGGACTTCAAACAGTTCGGGCGTTCGCTGGATTTCGTCCAGCACGACCAGTCCCTTCCGACGGACTCCTAGCAGGAATCTGTCGGTATGGAATTGGCCGGGTCAAGTCCGCCTTTTCCTGTAAAATCGGAATGGCATAACCTCTATTAGATTATCTTTACTTTCTTCCCTTCAGGCAGCGAATTTCATCAGGTCCGGATCCTCCCAGGTGCTCTCCGGATCGCTCCAGATCTGTTTGAGTCGTTCCACCAGGTAGGGTTCCATGCGGACTCCTCGCCAGCCTTCTGAGGCATCCACCAGGACCGCGAAGATCAGGCACAGTCCGCTCGTTTCGGAGCGGAATCGGGGAATCACTTTGGTGCGACGGCGCCCTTCCCCGAAGAGTCGCTCCAGCAGATTGGTGGTGCGGATCTGTTTTCGGTGCAGGAAGGGAAATTTCAGCGCTGTGAGCGATTCCTCCAGGTCACGCTCCAGGCACTTCATGGCGGCTGGAAAGCTCCCCTTGTATTCCTCGATGATGGCGCGAGCCTGTTCTACAGCCTCGCGGTATCCCTTCGCCGTAAAGGCTTTGTGAATGAGCTTTTTGAGGGTGGGACGGGCTACCTCTGGAAGCTTGTTGACGATGTTGCGCATCTTGTGCACCTGGCAGCGCTGCACCAGGCTGTTCGGAAACTTCCTTCCCACCGCCTTGCGTAGACCCGAATTACCGTCCATCACACTGAGTACTGGATCGGCCAATCCCCGGCTCTTCATGTCCTCCAGGAAGGCCTCCCAACAGGCGCTGCTCTCCTTGTCCCCTACGGCCATATGAAGCAATACCTTACGTCCGTCCCAGAGCATCCCGTAGGCGCATAGGACCGCCACTGCCCTCTTGTCTTCGGGCCGCAGCCTCATATAGATCCCGTCCAGAAACAGATAGAGCACGCGCTCACCACTCAGATCTCTTTCCTGCCACTTTGCAAAGTCCATCCTCAGACTTTGGCACACCTCATTGACCACGCTGCGCCCGGTCTGCTCTACCCCCAAAGACTCGATCAGCGCCGTCTCGATATCGCGCTGACTCATCCCTTTCACATAGAGCATCGGCACCAGCTCCAAAAGCCGCTTCGAGCGTCGTCCGATCGCTTCCAGCCAGGCCGACTCGAACGGCTCCAGCCCGTCGCGAATCTGCGGTACCTGCAGCTCAATCGTCCCTTCGCAAAGATGCACTTTCTTCGGCTCATAGCCATTGCGGTAGCCCCGCAGTGCTCCATCACTCGAGCGCTCATAGCGCTCTCGCCCCAGAAAATCGCTCACTTCGATCTCCAAGGCTCTTTGCAGCATCAGCTGGGCTCCCCGTCGGGCCGCCTCCCCCAGTGGATCTGTGCTGCTCGCGATTCCTTCCATTAGCTCTTGCTCTATCTTCTCACTCGGTGCTATCTTCTTCATGGTGTAGTCTCCTGTTTTTCGGGGCCGCCTTTCGGCCCCGGTTTGGTTACATTTTTGTTTTCAGGAGGTTACACCATTTTTCTTTTTACAGGAAGGATAGGACGTCACCATTGGCCGCGATTTACACACGACACCTTACGATCTGAACCTGCAGGTTGCTACGATGCGCAAAGTCCGACAGATTCCTAGCCCCGGAATCGCGCTTTGCTTATTTTGGGATTAAGATGTTGAGTATCGTCGATGGATTGTCAGGACGGGACGACGAAGTTGACGACCCGACGTCGCGATTCCCGCCAAGCGGGACGAGGCAGGCGAAGCTTGCGACGAAGTAATGTCTGGAGCGCGGAACACGCATTTTAACAGGACGAAACCCACTTCGATTCCGCAACGCGTGCGCTCCGTAATTAAACTCGTCCTCTCCCTCGCTGGTGTCTTTCTCCTCCTCTTTCTCACCGTCGAGCTGATCGGCACTCTGGCGCTGTTTCTGGGTGAGACCAGTCCCGAGGAATTTGCCGAGTCGCAGACAATTACGGTGCCGCAGCGCGGAAACAGGGGGGCCGAAGCCCTCAACGGCGTGGCGGAGTGGCCGGCGGAACGGGGCCGCAGTTTCCGCCAGGCCCCCTATTGGGATGCGTGGGTGGTGGGGGCCGCCTTCCCCCCGTTGAGGAGCGCCTACCGGAGGATCCGCTCGTCATCCTGCCCTCGGAGCAGAACGGGCTCTACGGCGGGACCTTAAAGCGTTATGGCACCAGTCCCCGGGATGTCGGCATATTCGGCCACCGCCTGGCCTACGATGGGCTGGTGCGCTGGGGCCCGATTGGAAAGGAGGTGCGTCCCAACTTGGCACGGCGCTGGGAGATGAGCGAAGGAGGGCGAACCTTCACCTTCTGGCTGCGCCGCGGGGTGCGCTGGTCCGACGGACACTCCTTCACATCAGATGATATCGTCTTCTGGTACGAGGACGTGCTGCAGTCTCCTGAGTTAACGCCCGTTAGAATCAACGAGTACTACCGTGCCGGCGAACTCATGCAGCTCGAGAAACTCGACGCCCACACCCTACGCATCCGCTTTAAAGAGCCCTACGGCATTTTTTTGGCCTACCTGGCGTCTTTATCCTACACACATCTGGTGGCCTACCCGGCGCACTACCTCAAGCAATTCCATCCCCGCCATCGGGATCGTCCATAACAGTCGCCGCAATGTCCCCAAGGTCGCCCTGAGCAGCTGGTTGGTGCGCACACCGGGAAACACGGCTCCGGAGTCGTGGGCGATCGTGGAGTGAAATCGCGGACGGAAGAGGGATCCCGTTGAGCGGGACCACGGATTCGAGAAAACCGCGGATTGGAGATGGGGATACGCTGAGACGGGCGGGAGAATCCTCACGCAAAGACGCATAAGGAGAGGGGAGAGCCGTAGCTGAATAGCCGAGCCTTGTCGTGGTTGATAGTCGAGATCTGATATCGACTTTAGTGCACGATTCAGGGCACGAGGGCGACCACCTTTACGGTATCTGTTCCGGTCGTCCACTCAATCGTGCACTGCGATCGATCCCCTCCCTGGGAGGGGTGTGGGGTGGGTTGCTCCGATATCAAGGAAGGGCACGCCGTTCTCCCCGGACTCTCTCGATAGTAAGTTTCGTCTTGTTAAAAAGGCCCCACCCCGGCCCGGACATTGCTTTGTCGTCATCTTCGTCGCTCTTCTCGGCCTGTCAATCGACCAAGCTTACGACGAGGCTTACGATGAAGTTTGGAGGTAGCTTTTTGAACCCGTAGGCGACCCTTTGTCGCAAATCCCGCTGAGCGGGATCGTTAACTACCTCGCGATTCGGGCCGGTCGCCTACCGGCGCGGTCCGTCTGCACTGAGCACCGGCGAAGTGCTAATCGCCATAGTGTGACCACATCCTCAGGACATGGACAATCCTCTCGTCCTCGAATACCTCGTAGACGAGCCGATGCTTGATATTGATTCGCCTCGAGTAACAACCTTGAAGACTGCCAGAAAGCGACTCGTATCTTGGCGGATTCTGAAATGGGTCCGCTTTGAGAATCTCAATCAATGCTTCAGTCTGACTCTTTAGGTTGCTTTTCTTCAGCTTTTTCGCGTCTTTCTGAGCCTTGCGCGAATAGACGATCTGGAAACTCACCAGTTCAGACTCTTGGAAGCTTTCTTGATCCCCTCTTTCCGGGCCTTCTGGATGGATTCGACCATCCCGGGAATAGAATGTAAGTAGAGGGTTTCTTTGATTGAGCGCCAGTCCTCTTCGGAAATCAGCACGGCATTTCCTCGTTTCCCGGTGATTTGGATGGGCTCGTGAGAGGCGTTAGCCTCATCGATTAGGGCATAAAGGTTCCCTCTTGCTTTTGTCGCCGTTACGGTCGTCATATATAGAAACGTGCGTAATTACGTGCGTTTGTCAATTCTGTTGGAATGAATCAGGACACCCTAGCCTGGAAATCTCAGAAGATTTCCAGGCTAGGAGGCTTGGACTTTGAGGTTCGATTGCTTCGCAAGTGACCCGATTCGTCCGACAGCCTCCTAGCATTAAGAAAATGAAACTGAGATTTGTGGAAAAGAGTATTTCTAACTCCTACGGTGGATGGTGTTGTGCCAATCTGTCACGGATCTCTGAAAAGACTCAAACTTCCACCGTCAGATTCTTGGATAGCGATGAGAAGATATGACAATTCGTCTCAAATCTCAGTTTCATTTTCTTGGAAGGAATCTGTCGGTATGAACATGGTAGTGATTTAGGAACGTCAGCCTCCGATCTGAAGTTCTGGTCTGGTGCGAAGTGCAAAGTCCGACAGATTCCTAGCCCGCGTTTTGTGGCCGGCTGCCGGCCACAAAACGGGAAAACATTCAGCCGCAATACGATGCTCTCCTGAAACTTCCGAAATACGACGAATCCGGGCGAGCGATAAGATGACATGGGAGCCTTGTCAGGAGCGAGCAAATCGCGAGAACTGACAAGGATATGAAAAAACTATTCCCACATCATCGAAAAAAGATAATAGCTTCCTAGGAGAAGTGATCAAGCTCGGCATCGATGTAGACATCGAAAAGTACGTTGTCGTGATGAAAATCGACGGCAGTGCGCCGATGAGGCCTAAACGGCTCAAGCGAGAGGAATTTCTCGGTTGGGTAAGAGAGCTGAAGCAAAGATGCGGCAAGATCTACAGCTGCTATGAGGCGGGTCCCTTCGGCTATGCCCTTCATCGCCAGCTGGAGGCGATGGGCGTGACCAACTATGTGATCCGGCCGATCAATTGGGACACGCATGGAAAGCGAGTGAAGACAGATGGTCGCGACGCCACCCAGATGGTGCTTTGTCTGGATGGATATCTACGTGGCAACGATCGCAGCTATAACATCCATGAACTATTCGCGGAGCGAGCCCGGCCTGACCCCTGTCGCTTTTGATGCGACGATCCTTAAGATTGGGCAGCTTCGCTTCTCCTGCACAAAATGACCGGATGGATAAGCCATAGTGTGATCCTTCTCAGAAAGGACACGGATAGCAGGAAATCCCGGATCTAGAAGTTGGATCCGCGGCGGCAGAGAAGACGTGAAAAGCTAAATAAACCGAAGAGAATCAACTAGAAGACATGTAGACAGAAAACATACACAACAACGTTCTTGACAGTATATCCCATAGCAGCATACGGATTCCCTTGTCTTACCTATCCCACGGCAAACGGTAAGAAGGAGATCCTCCCGCGCCGCGTTCGAGCCCGAGATTCATACGGATGCGCGACCCGGCCTGCATTCTCACTTCCACAAGACCGCCATTGATTGGCACGCTCTCTCGCACGCTCGCCGCCCCGTTGCCAGACGCCCGCGACCCGTATTCCACAACCGAGAATCGGCTCTCCCCAAAGCTGCCCGCCTGTAGCAGCACGCTGCGCTCTTCCCAGGCATTGAGGTTGACGAGCTCGACCTCGATGCCGTCCTCTTCGACTCTGTCGACGAGGGCACTCACATCCTCGGGTAGCCCCGGTCGCTTTCTGGTCTGATCGAAGTAGCGGATCGGCGCGAAAAGCAGACCGCCGTTGTAGACGAACTGGGGTGCCCCCAGGGTCAGCTGCACGAGTGTTTCGGTGGTCACCGGATTTTTCTGTTGCCATTGATGGATGTGGTTGTCGAGCGGGTTGGAGCGATCAGCGCGCACAGCAGCCGTTCGCTGGTAGATCATCGCGGCTGTGCCTCGCAGTGCTTCTTCCGGGTAGCCCGGATTCCGTCCGGTGATAAACATGTGCCACGGCCTCTCGTGCCCGGTGTCCTCTTTGTTGTGTGACGGCGTATACTCGTTCCAGTCGTACTGCTCGAGCTCGCGGATATGATCGACCCGGTTCCTGTCCTGCTCGGCGCCGCTGGCGTTCCACAGCGCCAGCGGCAGACGGACCATCACCGGCTGGTAATCGAACCAGCCCGACTCGGCATATCTGTTCGGCACGAGAAAGGAGCGGCGCACATCGGCGGTCTCGAACCTGCCGGTCTTTTCCTGACCCAGGCTCATCACTTCCTGCGCCGGGTCACGCTCTTCACCCAGCTCGACCATGCGATCGATGAGGACTCTCGGTAGCTCGAGGTACTGCTCCTCGCCACTGATGAGATGGGCGCAGGTGCCGGCCACCACGCAGGCCATGCCTATGTTGTAGAAGCCGTGGGGCCAGGTCCATCCATACAGCCCGCCGAACCACTTGCCGTTGATGTAATCCCCGACCTCGCCGTTGAGTCCGATGTTGTCTGGCGGAAACCCACCGTTGGCTCGCGCCCGCTCGAGCCAGGCGCCAACGTACTCAAGCACCCAGTTGCGGTACTTCTCGTCGTGGGTCATGAGCCAGGCATTGGTGACCAACGACACCACACCGAGGTTCGCCACCACGTCTCCCCAACTCATGCGCTCGTCCATGGCGGCCCCCATGCGGCGCGCCAGCTCGGGATTCTCCAGGTCTTCAACCTTCGACACCCCCTCCACATCCTCGTAGGGCAGGCCATACTTAACCATGCTCGCACCGGGTGCGTAGGAGCTGCCGGTGTTTCACGGGGGCGGGGCCCCATGCTGCCATTGTAGGGCGCCCGGACGATGTGTTTCTCGAAGTCGTAGTTGATCGCCTCCGGGTCCTCGTTCAGATAGAAGCCGGCAAAGCGTCGCGCCCGGTCCAGCTGTTTGGCGTTTGCCGGATCTGCCATGCACAGCAGATAGAAGTAGATGTAGCTCTCCGACTGGTGAAACTGATCGTAGCCGATTTCGTACTCCTTCTTCACCAACCCGATCTCTTCCATCAGCCGAGTGGTGGCGTCCCACTGACGATCGCCGAGTTCGAGACAGCGACCGCCACCCCCGAGCAGGTAAAGCTCCGGCCAGTTGTAGAAACTCTCGTAGAAGTCGTCCGCCCCGTCCCGGCTGGGATGTTGTCCCTCGCGCCAGATGAGGCGACCGTCGGGATGGGTATACTTGCCGATGAACGGCTCCAGTGAATCCTCCATCAGCGCAAAAAGATGGCGTTCGAGCAGAGCCCACGAAGGTGCCTCGCGCAGCGCTATGTCAGATTCTATCTGAGGGATCTGGTTCATCAACTCCTCCACGACATTCGGCTGAAACCGGGGTCATTCCGATTCCGATAATGAAAGCAACCCGCCCCGCGACGACATGGAAAGGTCTTTGGCCGGTGAACTGATTAGAAACGTTTCGGCTCACAAGGTTACTTGGAAGTTGGGCGTTCGTCGTTCGATGTTGGGCGTTGAAAAAAGGGCTGCGATCAGAGCAGTACCGCACCCAAAGGGCGATCGAAGTAGAAAGCTTGGGGAGAGGTTAGGCAATTTCAAATCAAGCTTTGGTTGGAAGTGAGAGCGCGCCGTCAGGCTGAGGGATTGCTCTGCTACCTGAGGGTACTCTCTCTTCTCACGATCCAGTTTCAATCTCGATTTATCCGGCCATCCCGCCGAGCGGGACCGGCCAGAAGAAGCGTTTTCACGGTGAGACGGTAGCTGAAGCAGGTTGGATGCGTCAAGGCGAACGACATTCCGGAGCTCTCTAGGAAGACTACGAACCAATCCTGGTGAATAGGTCAACTCACCCCAAACCCCTCCCAGGAGGGGATGTTCCAGAATCGATGTTATAGTCTTTGAACTTAAGCCGGCCAACGCTTTGAATGGTGGCCGCACGTCTACTCTGATCACCTCTGGTAACCTCGTCTCGAACCTTATCCCGAACCTTGTCCTCAGCCGGGAATCCGACCGATACAACATCAGACACCATTCGGCTCCGCCCTGACCGCCTGCTTCAGGTCTGAGCGTAGGTAAGAAAGCCGCCTACCGCTTGCAGGTAGGCATCGGGCTCGTCAGCGGCCACAGCGTGAGCGCTGTTGGCGAAGATTTTCAGGTGTGCTCGAGGGATCTTCTCGGCGATCAACTCGGAATGATTCACCGGGCAGATCCAGTCGTGGGCACCGGCGATGACCAGGGTCGGGCACTGAATCGTGTGCAGCTGATCGATGTAGTCGAAGGTTCTCAGGAAGCCGCCGAAGCCCCGGTTGAGCTGGTCGAAATTGCGAATTCCCTGGTCCCAATGGGCTTCGAATTTCTCCAGGTCGAAAGTCCTCGAGTAGAACGGCCCCATCGCCTTGTAGAATTCGTAGAGCTGCTGATCCGATTCGAAGCTGCCGTCCCACAGCCACTGACAGACCCGCTTCTGCTCTTCATTGCCGCGCTCGGCGACATTGCGCTTGGCGTCGTCAAGAAAGCGGTGGCTCGGGGCGGTGACGCTGAGAACGAGGTTGGCGACGCGGTCGGGATAGGCGACTGCGTACCCTTGAGCGACCATGCCGCCGTAGGACGACCCCAGCACCGATATGCTCTCGAGCCCGAGATAGTCGCGCAGGGCATCGACATCGCGGATGTTCTCTTCCATCGTGTGCGTCTCAGGGTCGCCCTCGGCACTGCGGCCGGAGCCGCGGTGGTCGATGAAGACCAGCTGCGCCACGTCGCGCAGCTCGGCGACGCGTTTCTTGAAGCTGGCATGGTCGCCACCTGGTCCCCCGTGCAGGAGAAACAGCACCGGGCGCTCGACCATTTCGCCGTCGTGGGGCACGAGGCCCATACCGTCAACGTCGAAGTACAGTTCTGTTCCACGTACTTTGGCTTTCATAGTCGACCCGCAGTCCTATCAGCGATGGTTTCGATCTAAGAAATGAAAGAGAGGATGCAGCTTGGATAGAACCTTAATCTGTACCACGGCAGCCAAGGATGGAGCTTTCCGGTGCCCTCTGTCATGTAATTAACAGAGGCAACAGAGTAGGTTCTCACATGCCAGTAGCCCTTGCGGTATTCTCAGTATTCGTTGTTGTGGCCTCGGGCTCCGCCATCATATTCCCGACCGAAATATTGTCTTTTGCCGGATTATAATTGCACTCATATATAGCACACCTCGAGGATTGCGCGATCAGATTAGGAAGAATATCCTTCCTAGAGACCCTGCAGTGAGTGTCCGCCAAGACGGACCACATGGCAAAGGAAATGGATCCTGAAAGTCGCAAGCGAGACAAAGTTCATATCGCCAAAGATGACATTAAAAAAGGCCTAACCAGCGTTGGTCTCAATCACGGAAACGTGGTTCTGGTTCATTCATCTTTGAGCTCATTTGGCTATGTCGAGGGCGGAGCTGACGCTGTGATTGACGCCTTGCTCGAAATTGTCGGCCCGCAACGAGCACGGGGTGCGACTGCGTCCTGACGGCAAGCCCCTGGCCCTGCGCATCGGGGCGGGTTCCAATGTGGCCGGCGCCGACCGACTGCTGGAGAAGGTATCGGCCGACTGGCAGGCGGTTGGCGTTCTGGCCAAACCTCGCCTGATCGCCCGGCAACTCTTCGACCACCGGATCGCCGCCAGTCTCGGGGATGTCAAAGTCGGCACCCAGCTCGGCGGAATGAACCCGGTACACTCGCCCAGAAGCTGGCTCCCCTATGAACAGGAAAAATTTGGCCAGGCCTTTCTCATCTGGCTGCAGACCGGCGGATTGGAAGGCGAAAGACCGCCCCCGGCAATTCTTCGCCGCGTCCTGTTAGTGGACCAGATTCGCAGAACCATGGACGAGTCCGAGCGGATCCGGTTGTGGGGCGAGATACTCAGGCGCAACGAGCTCTACCACATTGGCATCGTGGGCGATATCCCCTCCATCGGCATCGTCCATATCACTGTCCGCAACGTTCCCGAAGTCGCCCTCAACGCCTGGTACGTGCGCCGCCCCGGTGCGACTGCCCCCGAGTCGTGGGTGATTGTGGAGTAGCGCGGCGCTGCCGCGGATTGGGGAAGAAGGGAGAAGCGGAGAAGGTGAGCGCCCGCGCAAGCCCTTTGTCGCGAGCTTCGTCGTAAGCTTTGTCGTCAACTTCGGCGCGATCCCGCCTGGCGGGACGGTGTTCCTCCTCTTTTGGTTGCGACTACGCTGCGCCGGGCCAGTGCCAGATCGTCAAATCATCCCTCCACGCTACTGCGATCGAGCAGTTCGCCCATTCGTTGTCTACCGTTCGCTCCTTTCCCGGGCCGCCTGCATGGAAGAACATGAGAAACTTACCCCTCGCTGTTTGTAGAAACACCACCATTTTCGAGAGTCGTCCTTGTCCTGAATAAGATAAGGGTCGATCATACGGCCCATGTTATCCTGCGCTACGTCGGGTCCCTTTACGCGCAATAATTCCGGATCGCTCCAATGCCATCTCGCCGTGGTCGCTCGCGAATATGAAATAGGTATTCTCCGCCAAACCCAGCTCTTGCATGGCGTCGTAGACCGCCCCTACAAGCGCATCCGCTTCGGCGCACAGTGCAAAGTAATTCAGGATTTGCAATCACGCTAGAAACCTACACCCCTCTACAGGCTTATGATGTAAACATCGCTCCGGCTCCGCTCGACCCACTGGTCTCGCCTTGCGGCATTGAAGGATATCCAGCGACCGGATGGATCCGAAAGCGGATGGGGATGGGGGTACTGGTAGGGCATGCTCTGCCAGTCTGTGTCGTGGCGCCCGATGACCTCGAGACGGGGACTCTCGTCATCGTAGTAGAGCCACAAGAGCATGTTGTTGGTGACGTTACCATCGATAATGATGGCATGCCTCCCGGCCATGGCTGTGACGTGTCCGTAATAGGGCGCATCCGCAAAGGTGTATTCCTGCAAAACCTCTCCCCCGCGGTTGATGATGCCGATGTACCATCCTCCTTTGGCGCTTCGGCCATGGTAGAATACGGCGTCCCCTTCCCACTTCCAGGCCGCATAAGTCTGTCTGGGGCGTTCGTCTCGGGGCCTCAACTCCGTCAATTTTCCCGAGGACAGCCGCAATGTCCAAACGCGGCTGGCCTCGTTTGCTCGCGCGCTGGGTCGGGAGCGGTCGATCATCAGCAAGTCCGGGTCCGTTGGGCAGTGTGGACAGTGCCCGCAAAAGATACCCTCTTCCTCATAGATCGTCTCAATTTCGCCACCCGCCAGCGGCACCTGCACAAGCCGCGAAAAAATGGGTCCATCCATGTACCCGCGCCAGCCGTCTGTGATACGCTCTCCGGAGATCAACTTGGAGTGGATTGGCATAATGGGCAAGACCACATGTGTCTCAGTGGGATCGATACTTGGAATGCCTCCAGCGTTCTCCTCCCCGATCTCGGCGATCAGTGTTCGCTCCTCGAGCGATTCAAGCTGGACGGCACGAAGCGATCGATCGAGCACCTAGACTGCCCACTTGCTCTTCGGCGCGATCGTCGTTTCCGTAGCAACGCCCTTGCCGTCACCCAGACCGTGTCCGAAGCCTCGTGACCAGTTCATGCGAGAGCCGACGCCATCCACCCAATCGATGAGCTGGGTAATCTCGCCGCTGTTATGTTTCCACTAAAGCTATGTCAAGATACGCTGAATTGCATTTGGTTCAATTCTCTTGTACAAGATTTGGCTGCTCGGCTTTGGGGAGCTTGTTGTTTCGGATACATTCGTATTCCTTTACGGCCTGGCCCATGAGTTCCTCATTCAGATCACCAATCCCGTTCCGAGCTAACGGTTTACTTCCATAGCCCTTCTTCGACTAACAACCCATCACGCTTTTGCCTTTGACAGCACAATGCTTGCACCAAGTATCTATAAACGTCCGGTGCAACCCGGAGTTTTAATCCTTGCATCGGCTGGGGAACGTCATGGCCGAAATCAATCGATCAGGAGATTACCTGGAAGGAAATTCCAAGAAGGGATAAGCAGCAAAATGTCAAACAAAGTACTGATAATAGTCGGTGACGCCACGGAAACGGTGGACACACTTTACCCCTACTACCGTCTCATTGAGAGTGGGTTTGAACCGGTTGTGGCCGCGCCGGAAAAAAGGAAATACCAGATGGTGCTCCACGAGATTAAACCGGGTTGGACGATAACCAAAGAATGGGAAGGCTATTCGATCGAAGCGGATATCGCCTTCAGCGACGTCAAGGAAGAAGACTTCCTCAGCATCTTTTTCAGTGGCGGGCGCGCCCCGGAATACATTCGTGATGACGAGGATTTAATACGGATCACTCAGCATTTTTTCGATAGCAACAAGCCGATCGCCAGCGTCTGTCATGGTGTGGAAATACCCGCACGGGCTGATCGCGTTCGTGGCCGTCGCATGGCGACCGTGCCGAAATGCCAGTTCGACTTGGAAATATGCGGTGGGACTTTCGTCAACGAACCGTGCGTTGTGGACGGAAATCTCGTTAGTGGTCGCACCTTTCACGATCACGGACATTATATGGGTGTATGGATAAAGATGCTGGAAGAAGCGCGCGCAGCGGCGGCCTCGGGGAAGACCACAGCCAAAGATACTGCTCTGGTGTGAGGGCTGGAGATCTTCAAAATTGATTCACACTTCGTCCGAAACACTTAGTGCTGCTGTTCATAAATACGATGGCGTTTGCCTAGCCCTAGTTTCGCACTTTATAAGTTAAGTCCTTGATAATCAACACGCGTTTTTGAAAGGCACTACAAAATCGGTTCGATTTTTATTTTGCTCATACTCTTCTTAACGGGCAATTTCTTCCATTGGATCTGGAAGAGATTGTAAATCTGCTTGTGGCTCTGTTCGGGAATGCCCGCTTTGCGCAGACGATAGACTTCTCCCTGTCGAGTGGGCAATATGACGGTGGCATAGGTATGGGTTTGGAGGACCCGCTTGATGGTCTGCCAGGAGCGGGTGTCCCCGTGCCGCTCCAAGGTGTATTCGATAAAGCGCAAAAGCTGGTAGGCCAAAATGGTGATAAAGACGTGGCCCTCAACGCGCGGTTCAATCTGGTGGTGGTTGGGTCTGAGGCCCAAGTCGCTCTTGAGCGCTTTGAAGCCGTCTTCGGCCCGGGTCAAAGTCATGTAGAGGCGCCACAGCTGGGCCCCGCTGAAGTTGTGCCGATTGGTGCGCAGCACAGAGCAGCCCAACAGTTGAGCATTCTCATCACAGGCCTGGTCCCTTCGAGTCCAGCAAAGGCCGCACTTTTTCTCTTTAGAGCCCTTGGCGGCTTCGACCAGTTCAATAGAATAGAAGCGCTGCACTCGGGAATGTTGCCCCTGTAAGCGCCCGATCGCGGTCCTACTTCACCCGTGATTACGGTCACCTTTCGCCTTCTCCATTCAACTTTCTCAAAGAGCCTTGGAAGATGAGGAAGGGCGAGAGCTTGGAGCTTCGTTATCTGGTCGTCATCCACGCCGGTAATCCGAAGGAGGCGGAGCTGGATGCGGTGTATGACCGGTGGGTCAAGGAATAGTCTCGAAAATTCAAACCCCATAAAACTCACTTGCGTTTCCAACCATCACTCGGCGCCTGAACTGGTCGGGAAACCCGGCCAAAAATGTGCTCGGTTCGTCCCAGTCCCAATGAGGGAAGTCGCTTGCGAAGACGAGGACTTCCTCGGCCCGGAGCCATCGAGAAAAGTCGTCAGATCCGCCTTGGTGGGCACATCCGGCATCGGTTGGGATCCGAATTGAAGGTGTTGGCGAAGGTATTCGCTCGGCAGTTTTTTCATCCATGGGGTGTAGTCCCTCAGCGACTTCCAATCGCTGTCCATATGCCACATCAGTCCCGGCACCAAGAAGGTATCCTGTTCGATGAAGAGAAAGCGCAAACTTGGGAACTTCTCAAAGACCCCTTCACAGAGGAGGCTGACCACGTGGGCCATGGCAATTTTCCGGCCTAATGCGCATAAGGATCAGCGGCGTCGCGCAGTCCGTCCCCCAGGAAATTAAAGACGAGGACGGCGATAATGACGAAGACGGCAGGGGTCAATAGCCACGGGTGAAGAGCAACGGCTTGGACGTTTTGGGCCTCCTTGAGAAGGACTCCCCAGCTGTTAATGGGGGGGCGCAGCCCGAGGCCGAGAAAGCTAAGGGAAGTTTCGCCAATTATCATGGCGGGCAGGGTCAAGGTGAGGCTGACGATGATATGGCTGGTAAAGCCCGGCAGGAGATGCAGCGCCATAATGCGGGTTCCGCTCGCTCCTGAGAGACGCGCAGCGGTCGCATAATCCTCTTCGCGCAGAGTGAGGATCCTGCCCCGCACCACGCGGGCCAGCCCGGTCCAGCCCAGAAAAGAGAGCACAACGGTGATCCCGAAGTAGACTTGAAGAGGAGACCAATGAGCCGGGAGGGCGGCGGAGAGAGCCATCCATAGAGGAATGGAAGGAAAGGAACGGAGAATTTCGATGAAGCGTTGAATGAGATGGTCGATCCATCCACTATAGTAGCCGGAAATGGCACCAAAAAGTAGCCCGAAGAAAAAGCTCAGCACCACTCCCATCAGGCCCACAGTCAGGGAGATGCGCGACCCGTAGATGATTCGGCTGAGTAGGTCACGCCCCAACGAATCGGTACCGAGAAGGAAGGCCGTCGCGCCCGACTCCACCCCGAATAGGTGCAAATCGGTCTCGAAGAGGCCCCAGAACCGGTATCTCTCGCCGCGCACGATCAGTTTGATGGGATAGGTCCGGCTGCGATCCTCAATATAGATGTGCCTCAGGGTTTCCGGATGCCGGATGCCTTTCAGGGCGTAGACGAAGGGCCAAAGGTGCAAACCCTCGTCGCTCATCATGTGCAGGCGCTGCGGCGGGGCGTAGATGTAAGGGATATTTCTCGTGTCGATAGCGTAGGGTGCGAGAAATTCGCAAAAGAGCGCCACCAAGTAGAGGGCGAGCACAACCATTCCCGACCAAACCGCTAAGCGGTGCTTGCGGAATCTCAAAGCAATCAACTGCCACTGCGAGAGGGAGCCCAGATCACCGGATGGCGAATCGGGGACAGGGAGACGGGGAGACGCGGAGACCTGTCGGCTCGAATCTGGAGAGGTGCTACTCATCCCGAGACCTCTTTTTAATAACCCATTTCTCGGGTTCAGCGATCATTCGGACAAGCTAGTTCGAATGCCATACGATACACATCGAGCTCACGAAAATGCCTGATTTTTGCCATCTGTCAGGATCTCCTTTCCTCAGCCTCGCCGCGTCCCCGCCTCTCCCCGTCTCCGGTCTCCGCGTCCCCGCGTCTCCCTCTCTCCCATTCCCTCTTCACCGCGTCCCTCCTTCATAGCGGATGCGCGGATCGAGCCAGAGGAGGAGGACGTCTGAAATGATGGTGCCGATGACGGTGAGGGTGGCCAGGATCATGACCATGGATCCGGCGAGGAACATGTCCTGGTTCTGGAGAGCGCGGAGCAGGAGGGGTCCGACCGTTGGGAGGCCCAGAACGACGGAGGTGATGACCTCGCCCGAGATGATGGCGGGCAGGATCCAGCCAATCGTGCTGATGAACGGATTCACGGCCACGCGCACGGGGTATTTCACCAAAAGTTTCCATGGCGCTACACCCTTAGCACGGGCCGCGATGACATAGAGCTTGTGAAGCTCGTCGAGGAGATTGCCGCGCATCACCCGGATGAGTCCTGCAGTCCCGGCCGTTCCTATGACGATCACAGGGATCCATAAATGGGCCAGGAGGTCGACGAACCGGGCGATTGACCACGGTGCGTTTTGGTACTCCGGCGAGAATAGACCGCCTGCGCTGACATCGAAGGCGGCGTAGCCGATGTACATGAAGACGAGGGCGATGAGAAAGTTGGGAGTGGCCAGGCCGATGACGCCGACCACGGTAAAGAAATAATCGCCCCAGGAATATTGGCGGACGGCGGAATAGATGCCGATGGGAATGGCCACCACCCAGGTGAAGAGCAAGGATATGGAAGAGATGAGCACGGTTAGGGCGAGGCGTTCGCCAATCAGTTCACCGACCGGGCGGTTCCACTCAAAGGACATACCAAAGTCCGGCCACTTGAACCATGGCCAATTGATATGCCGGTTGCCGTCGGCATCCAGACGCGACACGTAAGAGCCGTTCTGCTGGCGCTCGAATCCAAACGGCAGGATGTCGTTCAGCCATTTTATATACTGTTCCACAAACGGAGCGTCCAAATTGTAGCGCAGGCGCAGGGCCTCGATCTCCGCCCGGTTTACGGTCGCTCCCTGCTCCTCCAAGGTTGCGATGTAGGCCGTCAGATAGTCGCCCGGCGGAAGCTGGATGATGGCAAAAGACATGAGCGAGATCAGAAGCAGGGTAGGCAACATCCAGAATAGGCGCTTGAGGATCAGGCTGGTCATTTTCCGTTTTACCGTGTCGCTATTAGAAGGTTAAGCAGGTTGGGAAGAGTGTACGGTGACATGGTAACCGTCAACCGGGACTTAGTCGGTTGGCCTTGCTGCGAGGGACTAAGTGGAAAGACTAAGTGTTCCAGACTGAGTGTGGGGACGAAGTGTGAATCTCCCGAACCCTGACACCAGAAACCAATGAATTCGTGTTTTCTTCTAATCCAGATTGGGCATCAGCACTGAATAATGAACGAGTCAATTCGATCAGCAGCATATCGACGAAGTTTCCTACAGGTGATGGAGGTTTCAATCTCTTGCAGTCTGTGGTTGCTCTTTCTATCCTGCAGCCGGCCGTGGCCAGAGGTTAGGGGAGAGCCCGATCAAGGCGCTGAGGGTGCCGAGGCCTCAGCGATCAAGCCCGGTTTTCTGGTGAGCCGGCCAATTGGAAAAGCGCTGAAAGGTCGCCCGCTGATCACCGACTTGACGATCGTGGATTTGGATCAGGATGGGTTCATGGATGTAGTGGTCTGCGACGGGAGAACCAATACGGTGAGTTGGATTCGTCAGGAGGACGAGGGCGTTTTCGTAGAGACAGATCTCGATCGGAATATCTCGGGGCCGGCTCATGTTGAGGCGAGTGACATCGACCGGGATGGCGATCCGGATTTGCTCGTCGCGAGTATGGGCGTGCTCATGCCCAACAACCAGAAGATCGGATCCGTTGTCGTGATCGAGAACCTGAAATCGAAAGGGTTCAAGAAACGGATTCTCCTGGAGAAAGTCGCCCGAGTGACGGACGTCCAGGCGGAAGACCTGGACGGCGATGGCGACTTCGATCTGGCGGTGGGGCAGTTCGGATATTTTCAGGGCGAGATCCGGTGGATGGAAAATCTCGGGGAATGGCGTTTCGAGAGCCATCCTCTGCTCGATCTCTCTGGAACGATCCATGTCCCGATCGTCGACTTTGACGGGGATCGGGACATGGATGTTGTGGCGCTGGTTTCGCAGGAATGGGAGGAGATTTATCTGTTCGATAACAGGGGAGGAGGTTTCCGCCCCCGGGTCGTCTACGGTTCGACCAACGAGGATTACGGCAGCAGCGGGATCAAGGTGGACGATGTGGATGGAGACGGGGATGCGGATATCGTATATACCAATGGCGACGCATTCGACTATTCGATGCCCGGGCCGCGTCCATGGCACGGGGTCCAGTGGCTCGAAAACAATGGGCAAGGCTACTTCAAATTTCATCGCCTGGGTGACTTTCCCGGTGCTTACAGCCCTAACGTGACCGACCTGGATGGAGATGGTGACCGCGACATCCTGGCGGTGAGCACGTTCAATAACTGGGGAAGGCGGGATGCATTTTCAATGATCTGTTTTGAACAGGTGCGGCCAAGAGAGTTTCGTCCGCGGATCCTGGCGGAGGAGCCTACCCATCTCTTAGCTCTCGATGCGGGAGACATGGATGGGGACGGGGAGACAGAGATCGTGAGGGGAGGCTATCACCTCTCTCCCCTTTCGAAAATATGAGCCGGATTCTGCTCTGGGATAGTCAGGAGTGAAGGTGGAAAGAACGGATTAGCTACTACAGCTTGACGATTCGACCAAACCGCGTCCTGTTCTGCTCATACGAAAGTTACCTCAGGTCGACGATTTTCATGTGTGTAGAATCAGCTCCCAACGCCACCAGGTTGTCGAGGGACATGATGTGGTCTTGGAGGACGATTCCTCCCAATCTGAGGATACTGGTCTGCAAGTGTCGTCTGTGGTGGGTCTTTCGTTTCTCGCGTTCATATCTTTGGATCGAATGACGAGGAGACTCGGTAGAGTGTCGACGAGCGTGCTGATAGCGCTTCAGGTGAATCTTGCGAACCACCTTACTGCGCAGCATGGTAATCTTGTGAAATCCGTCGGGGTACATAGGAGTCTTCCATTCGTGAGCGCCCTTGGCGTGGCTGACATGGTAAATATGGGAGAAGACGAGATCCCCGACCGCGAATTCCTCACACTCCGGCCCCGTCTCTACGACACGGCCGATGGCACGGTTGCCCAACCCACTGGGAAAATCGAAGGGCTGTAGGCCGGTCAATTTGGCGGTCTCCGTGCCCGCGCTGTTGCAGGAGTAGTGCGTCTCAATGACCACCCCGTCCCGGTCCGGTCGGATCTCTTTCTCCTCGGCCACGCATTCCACCTCGTTGAGCGCCTGAAAGACGATGCCCCGCGGATTAACCAAGGAAGGGTACGAACCGGCCCGAATCTCATCTTCTCTCCTGAAACTCTTCCATCGTCACTCTCAATCGTAATCTCCCATCGATCTTCGATCCGTTCGACTCTAGACTACGATTAAGACCCACGACATAAGATATCGTCAGTTCCCTCTCCCGGAAGCAGGTTTCGTCCTATTGAAAAGGCCGCCCCGCGGCCCGGATATTGCTCTGTCGTAAGCTTCGTCGAGATAGCACCTCGACTCAAATTTGCACGGCCATGATACCCTATTGGGCCTCTTCGTCGTGAGCCTTGTCGAACCGTTTCGAATATCAGAAGGAAACAGGAATAGCCTGACGGAGAAGTCCCAATATCGAAGGCTCAAGTCCGAATGATCAAGTAAAGAGCTGGCGCGTTGCCGAGGGCTCCTGGAAGGTGTACCTTGAGAATTCGATATTGGGACTATCGAATGCAATTTCCTGATACCAGCTTCTCGTACCTCACCAGTTAGAAAAACGTGTTCAAAAGACTACTGAAACGTTGTTTCGCTGGGTTGACCTTCTTGGGAATTTTGCGATGACTTCACCTATGAAAGCACTTGTCAAATCTGCCGTCGGCCCGGGCCACCTTGAATTGCGCGAGGTATCCAGACCGCAGCCTGGGCCGGGAGAAGTACTCCTCAAAATCGGGGCGGCAGGCATATGCGGTACCGACCTGCACATCCGCGCCGGCGAGTATAGCTGCCACCCTCCCGTTACCCTCGGCCACGAGATGGCCGGCACCATCGCCGAGCTGGGCGAAGGGGTGAGCGATTGGTCCGTGGGCGATCGCGTAACCTCGCACCCTTTCGCCCGGACTTGCGGTGCCTGCCCCCAATGTCGCGCCGGTCAGTTCGGTCTGTGCGCCGACCGTCGCTCCTACGGCACCCACGTCAACGGCGCATTTGCTCCCTTCATTGCCGTAAAGACCTCCAATCTCTACCGCCTGCCCGCCCATCAGGACTTTGTCGCTGGGTGTCTCACAGAGCCTTTGGCCTGCGTGACCAAGGCCGTTTTCGAAATAGCGGACCTGCAAAAATGCGAAACCGTCGCCGTGCTGGGTCCGGGGGCTATGGGCCTACTCACCACCCAGGTGGCCGGCTCGATGGGCGCTCGCGTCTCACTTGTGGGCTTGAAGAGCGATACCGCCCGCTTGGAATTGGGACAAAAACTAGGCGCCGAGCATCTCTTTCACGCCGAGGAGCCGGATCTGCGCCGGCAAATCGACGAAGCCATGGGAACCGAGGGAGCGGACGTCGTTTTCGAGTGTTCGGGCGCCGGGGCTGCCTTTTGCTCGGCCCTGGAACTGGTCAAAGCGCGCGGGCGCCTGATCCAAGTAGGCCTCTTTGGCAAGCTGGTTCAGGCCGACCTCGACCTCATTGTCTACAAGGATTTGAGCGTGCGGGGTTCGTTTACCTCGAGTCTCGAGTCCTGGAAGAGATCCCTGAGCCTGACGACCAGCGGCCAAGTTGATACCCGCCTGCTGGTCTCTGACGTCTTTCCCCTCGAAGGGTGGGAAACCGCCTTTAAGCACGCCTCGGAGCGCAGCGGCTTGAAGGTGGTCGTGCAACCGGAGGAAGAATAGCTGTTTAGCCTATCCAAAGAGGGAGTTTGAAGCGGCGAGAGTTCGTTCGTGAACTACCTGCAGCAGGCTACAACCTCAATCGGCACGGAAAGCGTCACGACGCAGATTAAAATGCTGCTTAGATAAATCTGAAGAATCCTTTTTACCCGGAGAAAAGTAATGGAAAAAGAACCCTCACGACGCAGATCCATCGGGAAAGACGCCTTTACAGGCGCTGCCGTTGAAGAAGAAACCGGACCTACTCATGCGGGAAGGAAAACAAAGATTCCCTCAACCGAACTCATCAGGGTAGGCGCTGTCGCTCTTGGTGATAACAGTCACATGAACTACAGCATCTGGGCGCCAATGATCAATCCGACAGAAACCGATAAGTGGGGTCCTGGCCGTACCGCCAGGATGCTTATCACACACTGTTGGGATTCACGTCCCGAAATTGCCGAGGCGTTCGCCGAAAAGTACAGATGCGAAGCAGTGAAGCATTACTATGACATGGTAGGCAAGGTTGATGGCATGATATACGCAGGTTTCAACGAGGTAAAATGGTGGCCGCAGCTTTCAAGGCCATACCTGGAGGCAGGTATCCCCTGTTTTATCAACCGGCCTTTTGCATATAGCATGAAAGATGCACACTCCATTGTGGATACTGCAAAAAGACATAACACACCTATACTGTGCACTGACGAACGTGAATACATCCAGCAGGCGATTGTCGCCCGTTACAAGGTCGAGGAGCTTCTAAGGCAGAAACGGACAATCCTGGGCGCGCACTCAAGCAATTCATCGGGAGAGTGGTCTCAGCACGGTGTCCATGGCCTTTATTTTCTGCTGGCGGTGCTTGGTCTGGACGTGGAAACCGCCGGATATCAGGCCGACGGCTGGTGGAAAGAAGAAACCCCCACCGCTACTAAACAGACTTTCGGGCAGTTATCCCTCCATTACCGTGGGATCAAAATCAAAGGAGCGGGCGAGCAGAAAAGTCCATTCATGGTTTCACAGTTCCAGACCTCGCCGAAGGCGGACATTACCCTGCGCCTGTATCATGATTCTGGCTGGTGGGATGTAGCCCATGAAAACACGCAGGGAGATGGGGGTTTCAATCGTCACTTTTACCTCTTTTTCCCCACAGTCTTGGCAATGCAGAGGATGTTCGAAACACGTGAGATGCAGTGGAGCTATGACTATATTCTGAAAAAAACAAAGATCTTCCTCACCGCATTCAAGTCTCATCTGGAGCATGACGGCGCAATGATTCCGGTTGATGATCTTCCCTATGACTGGGAAGCGCCATCGCCTTATGCCGACTGGGTTGACGAATCAGTTTTTGATTGAAATGGTGGACAACGATTCGGAGGAGAGAGAAATCCATGCCCATAAGAATTGACATACCCATGGCCCCGCCCGAGTGGGCCTTGCTCGAACGCCAGCTCCTGAAGGCGCAGAGTGATGCCTGCGAGGCGTTCTACGACCATTACTTCGACGACCGCGGCTACCTTCTTTGCGTCCCACGCTGGGGCGGCGACGATGGGCCGGATGATGCGGCGGAGAATCAGCTGAACTGGACGATGCTCCACGCGCTCGGCGGCTCGGACTCGGTGTTGTCCCTTTTCAAGCAAGGGTGGGAAGGCCACTTGCGGCAGTACACGGAAGCGAAAACGGTCGAGGTGGATCTGGGGCGCGACGGGATGTACTACAAGGAATTCCCCGTCATGTTCGATTGGTTCCACAACGGCGAGGGCTTTTCCGCCTTCAACCTGCAGGGCCTGTCGGACCCTTACGACCACGTCAGGCAGATTCGCGCGAGGCGCTACGCCGGCCTCTACATGAACGAAGAGGCTCAGGCCCCCAATTACGACCCCGTCCACAAGATCATTCGCAGCTGCTTCAACGGCAGCCGCGGTCCCCTGTTACGCAAGGCGACCGGATTGGACTGGGCCGGTGACCCGATCGAGATTGAGGGTCGCTTCCGCCTGGGTCACGGCGAACGGTCCTTCGACGAGATGGTCGCACACTTCAAGGACTACAACGACATCGTCGGCGACAATCCCATGAACCTCGCCACGACGGTGCTGGCTCTGAACGCCTACACGCTGGAGCACGAGGACAAGTATCGCGACTGGGCCCTGGGGTATATCGACGCGTGGTGTGACCGTACCGCGGAGAACGGCGGCATCATCCCCACCAACATCGGCCTGGATGGAACGATCGGCGGAGAATGCGGCGGCAGGTGGTATGGCGGCGTCTACGGCTGGGGATTCACCGTCACCGTGCCGCAGACCGGCGAACTCGCCCATCGGACCTACTCACACACGCGCGCCATCAACGGCTTCGGCGTCGGGCTCCTCTTGTCCGGCGATCAGCGCTACGTGGACACGTGGCGCGGCGTCATCGATCACATCAACGCGAACGCCCGCGAGGTCGATGGGAAGACCCAATGGCCGTACGCTTACGGGGACTATTTCGGCGAAGAGGATTGGTACGACTGGCAGGACACACCCTTCTCCTCAGGCGCGCCCGAGGTTTGGTACTGGTCGATGAAGCGGGATGATCTCGAGCGCGTGAAAGGGGACCCGTGGGTGCAGTATCTCGAGGGAAAGAACGCGGACTATCCGACCGTCGCGTTCCAGAGCGCGCTCGAGCGGGTCCGCAAGGATATGAAGGAAGTGGCGGCCGACACCTGTTCGCCCGACACGCGCCTGTCGGACGACATGAACCACATCAACCCGGCCAAAACCGAAACACTGACGCAGCTCATGCTGGGCGGCCTGCCCACGGGGCGTGTCGGCTCAGCCCTCTACTGTAGACTGCGCTATTTCGATCCGGCCCAACAGCGAGCCGGGATTCCGGAGGATGTTGCGGCCCTCGTCGAGGGGCTCTCAGACGAGGCCGTAACAGTCACACTCGTCAACCTCAACCCCGTCGAGCCGCGCACGGTCGTCGTCCAGGGCGGCGGCTATGCCGAACACCACATCACGAGCGTCGCGCCCGACGGCGGGGGAAGCGTCGAGATCGGGCGCAGCGCCTTCTCCGTCCGTCTAGCGCCGGGTTGCGGCACCCGAATGGAGATCAAGACAAGGCGCTACGCCAACCAGCCGACGCTGACATTTCCGTGGGACCGGGCGTTGTAGCCCGAACAATTCACAAGACTTCTACTACGACGACGGATCTCACCGCCTGTCAAATGCCTTCCCTTGCCCGGCGACCTCAGAGGGTTCCAATCCCGGCACGCCGCATAGGCGTTAACCTAGAGCCCGTCCCAGTGGTGGAAACAATTGATTTTTAATGAGTTATGGGCAAAAAAAGGCCGGATAGAGCTGCAAAAAGCTCGATCCGGCGAAAAAGGGCGCTTATGCTTGCGTTAGTCAAATACAAAGCACGCCCTTCTCATGAAAAATATTGCCGTACAAAGCTTCCTGCGTCCAGCCCTAACTCCAGTCATTCGATGCAAAGACTACACCGTGTTTCTGGAAACAATGGAGCGGATTGACCGGGTTTTGATCGACTCCTCGCTGGAAAGGGAGGCGATCGTAAAAGCCTTGGAAGGATGGGATGAAGCGGGAGGGAAGGATCGGGAGCGACGCGCTCTAAGAGCGATAAAAGCGCTGCGGGTGGAGGTGGTGCGTCATTTACTCGGAGGGATATCCTTTCGTTGTCTGTCGCAGGAGTTGGGACGCAGTGAGCTTCTGGCTAATTTTTGCCGGGTGCGTGAGGTAGACGGGATCCGGAAAATATCGAAGAGCAGTCTGGAACGGGATTCGAAATTCTTCGACGAAGCGTATCTGAGACAGCTGCATGCAAGGATGACCGAGGTGGTGGGCAATGCTGAACATTGTGGTGAGGCAGGATTAGAGAAGCCGATCGATACGAGGGAATGCCTGATCGACGCCACTTGCCTGGAAGCGAACATCCACTGGCCCGTGGACTGGGTCTTGCTCAAGGATGTGGGAGCAACGCTGCTCAAGGCGATCAGTCTGATCCGGCAGGCGGGAATGAAACAGCGCATGCCCCAGGGAGCAAAGGGATTGGCTCGGGAGATGAACAAACGGTGCCTGGAGATGACGCATGCGCGTCGGCGCCGGGAGGCGGGCAAAGCGCGTAAAGGGATCCTGCGGCGGATGAAGCTATTGCTCAAGAAGATTGAGGGCCATGCCCTTCGCCACCGTGACTTATTGGAAGCTATGTGGATGCAAAGCGATTACACCGAGAAGAAGGCGAGCCGAATCATCGAGCGAATGAATGGTATGTTAGAGCAGATACCGCAGGTCATGAAACAGGCGCACGAACGGATCATAGGGGGGCGGCAGGTGAAGAATGAGGAGAAGATCCTGAGCGCCTACGAACCTGAGATTGACGTCATCGTGCGAGGCAAGGCAGATCGGGAGGTGGAGTTTGGCAACACCCTTTATTTATGCGAGAGCGCAGAGGGATATCTGTTGGACTGGAAACTGTATGGGGGGCAGGCCCCGAGCGAATTGAAGCAGCTTTGGGAAAGTCTGGAGAGGCAAAAGGGCTTCGCTTTAGAGGAGAAGATCGAAGCGATCAGTGGGGATCGGGGCTATGCCTCGAAGGCGGCCAGCAAGCGGCTCCAGGCAGAGGGGATTTTTGACGCCCTTACGCCCCGCAATCCACAAGAGCTCAAGGAGCGGATGGAGGAGCCGCGCTTTGTCCGGTTGCAGCGACGACGAGGGAGCACCGAAGGCCGGATCGGAGTGCTCAAGAACCGATGGCACGGGGGCAAGATACGCAGCAAAGGCTTTGACAACCGTAACCTTAGCGTGGCCTGGTCGGTTCTGTCCCACAATCTATGGAAAATCGCGCAGAGACTTGCGCAAGAACATGAGAAAGAGGCAACGCAGGCGGCATAGGGATCCAAGAATCGAGTCAGAGGCGCTTCCTTGGGAGAACTATCGACTCAAAGCGAGAGGAAGGGTGCTGGAAAGGTGCATAACGGATAAAAGGTAAGCTACCGAGGACGGAAGGCATGTCGTGGTCTACATAACGTGACGAAGATTGATATCGGTATCAGGCTTCCACCCAAATCCTCTCGGATTTGGGACAGCCTCTAACCTAAGGGGTGTCCGTATCGAGAAAAAGCTGCGATTCTGCGTGTGGAACGGTTTCGAGTGCGGTGGCTTGGCACCGCTTTCCCGGGCGAGGCTTGACTCGTCCCCCCACGATTAAGCGGCATACGGACCGGCAGGCATCAAGCCTGCCTGCCATCGAAAGCGGCTGCATTGCTGCGATCACACGAAGAAGCCGCCATGTCAACACCTCTTTGCGCCCTTTGCGATCTTCTGTTTGATCAGGGAACACCCGCACCTCTTTGTTAATTGCTAATCGGTCACCAAGTCCAGACCGTGTTCGAACTGAATTGGTCGAATTTGACAAATGGAGACATCCTGCAACAAGCGGACTCAGAAATCGACCTTCTGATCACCACAGACAAGTGCCTCAGATTTCAGCAGAATCTCGATAAATTCGAGAATGCGATCCTGGTTCTTCCCCCGACGAGCTGGCCGCTAATCCGAGGGCTTCGTGACATCGTTGTTGAGGCTGTGAATTCGATTGAGCCAGGAGAATACAGGAAGATTACCTAGTGAGCCTGGTGCATTCTATGCTGCGAGATCAAAATCTTCTGGGCAGAGGAGACGACTTCGTGGAGGAATACCGAAACTGTCACGCGACCCCGAGAAATACACGAGGCCAAGGTGTCGCTTCTGAAAGCGTTGTCGCGGAGAAGGAAAACGGATTGCTTAATCCGGTTCCAACCGGTCAGACTCTGACAATCTCTTGGTTCGCAGGCGAACCGTTTCGCCCTTTTGAATCCTGCCCATGACATTGCTCATTCGAGTAAGCATCCTCGTCTTATTCGCCGGTGCGATTCTCTACTGGCTCTTCGCCGACACATTGAGTCGGC
This sequence comes from Candidatus Moanibacter sp., assembly GCA_965226025.1. GTDB lineage: Bacteria > Verrucomicrobiota > Verrucomicrobiia > Opitutales > UBA2987 > Moanibacter. The sequence continues at coordinate 815,898 of CBDDCD010000003.1, forward strand.
ACGGGCAGATCAAAGATGAACAACCCCTGGTGGTGGCTCATTGGGGCGGTTATCGCGAGTATCAGATGTGGAACGAGATCTTTGAGGCGTTTCGTCTGAAACATCCGGAGATCGAGTTCGAGAGTCGCCACATGCCGTCGTCACGGTACCACCAGAAGATCGCCCAGCAGATTGTCTCCGACACGGCCCCTGATCTTTTCATGATGGAGAATGAAAAGATGCCAAAACTGATTACATCGGGAAAGATCGAGGACATCTCTCCCTTTGTGAAAAGAATGGATCGATGGGGAGAAGACGGGGAGGTTTTAAAGAGTCAGTACTGGAAGACTGCAATCCGCGACTTCGGCGAATTCAATTCGGCGACTGGGGAGTGGGAGCAATGGGGCATGCCGCTGTATGGCGGGTGTAACTTGCTCTTCTACAATAAGGAAAACTGGCATCGCGCCCGTGTTCGGGTCAGCGAGACCCCCGATTCGCCCGGCCTCAGAAAATCGAGTGACGGCTGGTGGTATGTCAATGACGAGAAGTGGAACATGGAGGAATTCATCGCGGTCTGCCAACGGCTGACCATGGATCTGGACGGGGATGGTCGAACCGATCAGTACGGGCTATTTGTGCCTTTGGGACATTGGCAGACCTTTCACTGGATCTTGGGAGCAAGCTATTTGGACGAGACCTATACGCGGACCACTTTCTATGGGCCGGAATGCGAGGCCTCATTGAGACTCTGGCAGGATCTTCACCACAATCGCAAGGTCATGCCGACACCTTCTGCTCTGAGCGCGCTGAATACAAATACCGGGTTCTTCACTGGCATGATCTCAATTTTGAACACTAACTCCTCCATTCTGATGTTCCTGAATTCAACCGGTGTGGACTACGATACGCTGCATCTTCCCAGGGGCAGTAGCGGAAGGCGCTACACTCGTTTTTTCTGGGAGGGCATGGCTATGAGCAGTCTGTCTCAAAAAAAGGATGAAGCGTGGATCATGCTGGATTTTCTGACCTCTATCGATGCGCAGAAGATCATCGCCGACTACCAGATGTCTATGTCATGTTTGGTCGCCTCGGCACCGTATTTTCTGAAGGGCGGAAAAGGTCGGTCCCGAGACGTGGATCTGCACAAATTCATCGAGGCAGCAGAGACCTATGCCAGACGCCAGCCCATCAGTAGACATTGGGCGCCCATGGATCGAACGATTACCAAAAGCATGCAGTCCCTCATCAGTCAAAACGAGAAGTTCCGTCTGACCCCGCGACAGGCAATCGCACGGTATCTCTTCGAAAGTCCCGACCTCTCAGCAAAACTACCGCCGGTCGACCCTGCAGCCGCCGAAGAGTATCGACCGGACTGGGAAGCAATACGCTAGGAATCTGTCGGACTTTGAATTGCGATTCTGCGGCCAGCGCGGCTACCGGCCGCTGTGAGCAGATTTGCAATCTGCCTCCTTCTATCGAGTTGGATGGCCGGATCAATCAGGGTCTGAAACTTGCCCAAATGGTTCCATTTTCCGTCATCTTTATTTGTCCACCAACGGCCCCAGGAAGACGAAATGCTCACGTCCCGCTCGACGGGACTACGAGCACCGCAAGGAGTGTAGCGGAATGCGTGAGCATTTCGGCGAACTTCCCGTCGATTTTGTCCTTTCGTGATGGTCCGGAAACCCGCATGCACATTGAAGTTTCAGGTCAGGGAGCCACCGGCCGCGCTGGACAACCGGCAGGAGGTGGTCCGTGGCCTCCGGACGCGGAACAAAGCTCGGATCGATGTTTAAGGCTTCTGCCGTGTCCGGAGGCCCCGGCCCACCTCTATCTCTTACTACAATCTTGGCCGGATCAATTGAGGATTGAAACTTCCCCATACGGTTCCAGTTGTCCGTTTTCATTCTTGGTTCACCAAGGGCCGGAAACCCGCATCGACATTGAAGTTTCTAATCAGAGCAACCGGTATTCGGCTCGACCTATCGACAGCAGGGCGGTTTCCTCGCACCTGATGAAACTTGCGTATGCATTTCGAAATACGGATTTCTATCCTTATCACGGAGGCGGTCGGGCCCTCCCGCCTTCCGATCTATTGAACGCTTACCTTTCCCACGTTCGCAGTCTGGGTTTTGAAGGAATCGAACTGACCATCGCCATTGAACTGCACCATCACTCCATCACAGATAACAGCTGGTCGATTCTGAAGCTTCTCAAGGAGGTCAACCGCCCCAACGTGGGAGTGAATCCCGATCTGAAGAACATGGTCTGGGCCTACGACAGCCCTGAGGAATCCTGCGAAGATGCTATCCGCGCGCTCGCACCGCACGCCAAATATTGGCACTGCATGAATATCTCCCGTATTCCCCTTCCGGGCGTCGAAAATACGGTGTTCATCAAGAACCCGCTATCCGAAGGCGAACTCAATTTCCGCTTCCTCATCGCCACTATGTTGGAGGCCGGTTACACCGGGTACCTGGCAATTGAAGGTGTCCAATCCGGAGACCAACTGCATATTGACGGCCAAAGCGCGGCCTACGCCCGATCTTTGATCGATGAGCTGCACCTCCTCCGCAAGTGACATGACAACCCCGCCCGTACCGTTTCGTACACTGGGCATGGTCCTCAGGCGACTCCACAACTGATCAATACGGAGAAGGGGATCCAGCTTCTCCTTCCCTGACAGGCAAGGGCGCCTAACAGAGATCCTCTTCCTCGACGACGTAGGCGCGTAAGAGCGGTTGCGGCGCGAGGGCGCCGGCCCAGCCGAAACTATCGTTGGTGTAATCGACGATAACGATGGAACCGTCTTTCCGCTGCGTCCAGCTGCTGTAGCCGGAGTCGGCAGTGTAGTCGAAAACGACCATGATGTACGTGTATACGGCGGTATGTGAATCCGAGAGTCGATAGACGGCCACCAATCCCTCAGGCGTGTCGGCAATGTTAGCGACCGAATGATACCATCCACGAGGATTGGGGCAGTGAAATTCGGGTGCATAAGTGCTGTTTTCCGCGATCGTAAACTTCTTTGCGTCAAGTATCGATTTCATGCAGGGCAGCGAATGTGTAATCCTTTTTTCGCGCTATGAGTGTGAATGTCTCCGCGAAGACCATGTTGCTCGTAAATACCCTGCTACGCCGGGCGTTGAGCCGCTCCCACTTAGTACTCGAGTTCGTAAATACGGTGACGTATGTGGGAGCGCCATTGGGGGTAGTGCAAGGCGCCCGAACGCGGATGGGTCGGGAACCCCTTCCGCGTTCGGGCAACGCCGCAATACCCCCAATGCCGCCCCATCCCTGTGGGACCGGGCGCTTTTGGCGCTGGGCAGCGTTGGTCGAGTTGAGCAAGGGCTCCAGCCTGGCTCGACTCGACCGCCTCCCCCAGCATCCAAAATCGCCTCGGCATACATCACCGTATTTACGAACTCGAGTACTTAGCCATCGCCTCCCCGTGGTGCTGATCGTGGGTGTCAAATCGCGCAATCCACGCCCCGGTGTCGACAAAAATCATAGCTCCTTGCCGCCGTAGAGATGGAAAACGGATTGCTTAACCCAGTTCCAACCAGTCAGACTCTGACAATCTCTTGGTTCGCAGGCGAACCGATTCGCCCTTTTGAATCCTGCCCATGACATTGCTCATTCGAGTAAGCATCCTCGTCGTATTCGCCGGTGCGTTACTCTACTGGCTCTTCGCCGACACGTTGAGTCGCTACGGGCAGATCAAAGATGAGCAACCCTTGGTGGTGGCTCTTTGGGGCGGCTATATCGAATATCAGATGTGGCAGGAGATCTTGGAGGCGTTTCGTCTGAAACATCCGGAGATCGAGTTCGAGAGTCGCCACATGCCATCGGCACGGTACCACGAGAAGATCCAACAGCAGATTGTCTCCGACACGGCCCCTGATCTTTTCATGATGGAGAATGAAAAGATGCCAAAACTGATTACGTCGGGAAAGATCGAAGACATCTCTCCCTTTGTGAAAGCAATGGATCGATGGGGAGAAAACGGGGAGGTTTTAAAGAGTGAGTACTGGAAGACTGCAATCCGTGACTTCGGCGAATTCAATTCGGCGACCGGGGACTGGGAGCAATGGGGCATGCCGTTGTACGGCGGATGTAACCTGCTCTTCTACAATAAGGCGAATTGGAATCGCGCCCGGATTCGGGTCAGCGAGAACCCCAATTCACCCGGCCTCAGGAAATCGAGTGATGGCTGGTGGCATGTCAATGACGAGAAGTGGAACCTGGAGGAATTCATCGCGGTCTGCCAACGACTTACCATGGATCTGGATGGGGATGGTCGCACCGATCAGTACGCGCTATTCGTGCCTTTGGAACATTGGCAGACCTTTCACTGGACCTTTGGGGCAAGCTATTTGGACGAAACCTATACGCGGTCCACTTTCTATGGGCCGGAATGCGAAGCCTCAATGAAACTCTGGCAAGATCTCCACCTCAAGGAGAGGGTCATGCCCACACCTTCCGCGCTGAGCGCACTGAATACGAATACCGGGTTCTTCACCGGCATGATCTCAATCTTGAACACGGGAGTCTACGCTCTGATTTTTCTGAATTCGACCGGTGTGGACTACGATATGCTGCATCTCCCCAGGGGCAGTAGCGGAAGGCGTTACACTCGTTTTTTCTGGGAAGGCATGGCTATGAGCAGTCTGTCTAAAAAAAAGGATGAAGCGTGGATAATGCTGAATTTTCTGACCTCTATCGATGCCCAGAAGATCATTGCCGACTACCAGTTGTCTATGCCAGGTTTGATCGCCTCGGAACCGTATTTTCTGAAGGGCGGAAAAGGTCGGGCCCGAGACGTGGATTTGCACAAATTCTTCGAGGCAGCAGAGACCTATGCCAGACGCCAGCCCATCAGTATGCACTGGGCGCCGATGCTTCGAGCGCTAACCAAATGCATGCAGTCCCTCATCAGTGAAAACGAAGATTTCCGACTGACTCCACGGCAGGCAATTGCACGGTATCTTTTCGAAAGTCCAGACCTCTCAGCAAAACTACCGCCGGCTGACCCTGCTGCCGCTGAAGAGTATCGACCGGACTGGGAAGCAATACGCTAGGAGTCTGTCGGACTTAGAGGTTCGATTGCTTCGCAAGTGACCAGGTTCGTACGACAGACTCCTAGAAGAATCTGTCGGTATGAATTTGGTCGCCGTTTACAACCGTCAACCTGCGATCCGAAGTTCAGACCTCACTATCTTGCCCCTTTAAAGGAGCTATGCAATCGCAAGTTTAAATCTCGATTTATAGCCGAGTTGGAAGGTAATGGTTCGGCCCGAGCGGTCGGGCATCAGGAGCGGGTTCTGGTTGAGAGTCTGGAGGTACTCAATCACGACTTGCTGCAAATGAGGGGAATAGTTTGCGGTTGGGAATAGATGCGCTTCGACGGTTGCGCCCCTCTCTATGAGGGCGCCGTCGCAGTGAGTCAGATTGCGAAACAGATCGTGGTCGTCACGATAGTTGTCGTAGCCTTCTTTAAAGGGTTCAAACTGCTTGTAGAAACTATTGCGGGCGAGGATTTTCAAGGCATCCATGATGGATTTGTTGGAGGTGTCCAGGCGGACATAGTTCTGCTCAATGAGTCGCTCCAGGCGCGAGCATTCGGTCTCGATTTGCTCCCCTTCGAGTTGGAGGGCATTGAGCTTGTGATCGAGGCGAGCGATCATGGCGCTCCTTGAGGTGCTTTGGCCCGGATGGGCATGTTCGGCCAGGAGCAGTCTTTTCAATGCTTCGGTGGATTGGGTTTTCTGCTTCAGGAGTGCTTTAGCGGCACCGCTTTTCTCCTGCCTATCCTCAAGGTGTTGGGCTAAGCGCTGGTAGTGGATGGTGCGATAAGAGGTGATCTGATTAATCCCAAAGTACTTATCGAGGTATTTGAAATCATTCTCCTGAATCCAGCGACTGAACATCCCTTTGAGGACTGCTTCATCGGGGGCTTTTGGGTCGGTCCCTAAGATGCTCACCGTAATGGTTTGATTTCTGGGATTGGTCGCTTCCACCACCCATTGGGTAAGATGAGGATTCTTTTTCCACGGGCCCCGCTGATAGCAAAGATAATACTCCTGGAGATCTTCGGCATGGTTTCTGGGGCGCAGCAGGCGCAGTTGTCCGTCGATCCGTTGCAGGGGCTGGCCTTGAAACCTTTTTCCCAGGTGATGATTTCGAGTTGAGGATGCTCCAGGATGGCTTCGTAAAACCAGTCCGCGGCGATCGCCCGGTCCACGTAAATGCTCACCTTCTTATCCGCAGGCACCTCTACCAATTCGAGCATCGCTTCGCAGTTGGGGATAAACCGTTTCCTTATATCCTCGTAGTTGTCGGTGCTGGCAAAATAGACCGGAGAGCCCTTCAGGGTATGAATAAAATCGCTGTGAAGCGCTTTGTCGGCCAACCGGATGGTGGGACACCAGCCCGCCAGGAGCTTGCTCATGCCGGTGTAATGTTTGGTGTGCGGATCATAATAAAAGCTCTGCTCACAAGAAGCATTCAGGTTCCTCGCGTTCACCCTGAGGATCGCTCTTAAAAGCGCTTCATGGGCCAGGGCGCTGAGCCTTTGGCGTTGCAGATGGGGCGTATAGAGGACTCGCCCGATGAGCTTTTGCAGGTCTTCCAGATCGAGCAGTTTGCTCTGCTCGATATTCACCGCGGCCAACAGCGCGCAGGCCAGCCATTGCTTCAAAAGCCAGCCCTCTTCGCCATCTATCTGAGCCACTTGCCCGAGCCCTTCACTGAATACCAGCACCCCTAAATGTCGACACCACTGCACCGATTCGGAACTGCCCGTGGTAAAATCGGGAGACTCCTTGCGATTCTCCTCTTCGCCTTCGGCCTTGTTTTCTGCTTGCTCCTGCTCTGCCTGCAAGGGTGAACCCTTGGGAGAATCCCAGGCAGTCTCCCGATTTTGCCCCCTCCTCTGCTCGGCCTCCTTGGCCAAGGCCTCTTTGAGCTCCTTAAACAAAGGGCGCAGGGTTTCCCCACTGAGGCTGACTGCGAACACCTCCTCGATCTCACCGCGTATCTTCTTGCTGTAAGCGTACCGGCTCTGCTCATAGATCTCAAAAAAGCGCACCCGCACAAAACTCCGTATTTCCCGGGTCAATTTGCGATGCCACCGGCGCCCCGCCAACACCCGGCCCAGGGTTTCGGCATCGCCACTTTGCAGGGCCTCGCCCCACCGCTTCATCGTCTTGGGGTCAACCTCAAATTGTCTCTGTAAGCACCCTATCTTCAACCCCGCATTATAGAGCCGTCCCACCAGAATCTTGAATCCAACCTGCTCGCGATCGTCCCCCACCACTTCCAATAGCTCATGGCCGTAATAGACCTGCAATTGGCCTTTGCTCAGGTCCCGATAGACCGTCAGGCAGGGATTACGCTTGTCTACCCCAAGGAGGCATTGTTGGCAGGACTCTTCTTGCTCGGTAGGTTTCTCCATTTTCTTCGAATTAGTTCTTCGAAGGAGAAGCCTACCGTTTTCTTTCTCTCGTTAAAAGTCGGGAATTCTACTTGCGATTCTACCCACCCCGACAACCCGCATAATAGCGAGTTCTGAAGTTCAGGTCTGTTGCGAAGTGCAAAGCCCGACAGATTCCTAGCCTGGACGTTTCAGACACTTCGTAGCAAGACTGCGTAGAGTGCTACCCGCGGTCGCAGCAGAAGATTTGTGAAATGTTCGGGCTAGAGAAAGGAAGCGGTCGGCCTTTCGTCTAGGCAAACGTCACCGTAATTATGAACAGCAGCTCCAAGTTGAAGGATCCTTTGTTCTGAAGGACCTCATACGGCCTGCAAATATAGGACAGCGCACGAAGGCACGAGGCTCAATAGCCATCCTCTGTAAGATTGCCGGCGTCGTGAAACGTGGTCTCTTCAATAATAAAAACATAGCCGGCTTTGATTTCCGACCGAACCTGTGCTCCGGTACCACTAAAGATTACACGAGATGGATTGAAAGCAGTTATTAATGCACCTGCCTCCATCCCAGGGTGAAAGTTTTCTGGGGAGGAAGTGGCTGATAGGCAAAAAGATAAAAAAAGAGCTAGACAAACCCGAGGGAATCAGTCATGCCAAGATGGTATGAAAGACAAAAGATCTTACCATCTGACTCCTTCGATAGATCGTCTAACTCTGCGTCTGATCTTGCCCGAAGAGCAGGAGCGATTCAATGATCTTTTGATCCAACATCATTATTTGCACAGTGCGGGGAGCGCGGGAGAGACCCTGCGCTATGTGGCTTTGATCGACGGGCAATGGGTGTGTCTTTTGCTGTGGGGAGCGGCTAGCTACCGGCTGAAGGATCGAGACGGCTGGATCGGCTGGGATGGGGCGCGACGGCATGCGCGCTTGAAACTGGTGGTGCAGAACCGGCGTTTTCTCATTCTGCCCGGGCTCAAGCTGGCCAATCTGGCCTCCAAGACGTTGGCGATGTGCCTGAGAGTCTTGGCCGATCACTGGGAGCAGGCCTTTGCCTATCGCCCCTTGGTAGCGGAAACTTTCGTGGACCCACAGATCCACCGAGGCACTTGCTACAAGGCGAGCGGGTGGACTCCTTTGGGCTTGAGCGCGGGATATGGTCGACAGCGGGAAGATTTCTATGAACGCCATGAGCGCCCCAAGCAGATCTGGGTCAAACCCCTGCGGGCTGATGCTCTGCAACTGCTGCGCTCGCCAGGGCCCTTGCCCAAGGCACACCGTGAGGCCCTCAATGCCAACGACAACTCCCATGCGGTCTGCCTCAAAGTGGAACAGATGACAAGCCTCCGGGAACGCTTCCACCAGATCGAAGACTTCCGTCGAAAAGCGGGCCGTCGCTATCGACTCGCCACGGTCTTGAGTATGATTGTGCTCGGCACCCTCTGCGGCAAACACAACCTCAAGGAGATCGTGCGCCTGGCCCATCACCTCAATCAAGCCCAACTGCGCGCCTTACGCTCCTGGAAAAACCCCAAAACAAGCCGTTTTCAGGCCCCCTGCTATGATGTCTTCTACCGGGTGTTGCAAAACGTCGAGGCCGAGCTTTTCGATCAAATCCTCACCCAATTCATAGCCTCGCCCGAGGGCCGTTTGCCCCGCGATATTGCGGTTGACGGTAAGACTCTCAAAGGCACTGACAAAGAACCGGCCAAGGCCTTGCACCTGGTGGCCGCGGTCGATCATCAAAGCGCTCAAACGATTGCCCAAGTCGCTACCGCCGACAAATCCAACGAGATCACCGCCGCCCAAACTCTCCTGCGCAAGATGCCGGCCATGGACGGATCCACCTTCACCTTCGACGCCATGCATAACCAAAAAGAAACGGCCCACATCGTGGTCGAAGAACTCGGTGCTGACTATATCATCCAGATCAAAGACAACCAACCCACCATGCATCAAGACGCAAAGAATCTTTTCGGCCCCTCCCCCTTTTTGTCCACCAAACCGTAGATAGAGCCCGTCCCAGTGGTGGAAACAATTGATTTTTAATGAGTTATGGGCAAAAAAAGGCCGGATAGAGCTGCAAAAAGCTCGATCCGGCGAAAAAGGGCGCTTATGCTTGCGTTAGTCAAATACAAAGCACGCCCTTCTCATGAAAAATATTGCCGTACAAAGCTTCCTGCGTCCAGCCCTAACTCCAGTCATTCGATGCAAAGACTACACCGTGTTTCTGGAAACAATGGAGCGGATTGACCGGGTTTTGATCGACTCCTCGCTGGAAAGGGAGGCGATCGTAAAAGCCTTGGAAGGATGGGATGAAGCGGGAGGGAAGGATCGGGAGCGACGCGCTCTAAGAGCGATAAAAGCGCTGCGGGTGGAGGTGGTGCGTCATTTACTCGGAGGGATATCCTTTCGTTGTCTGTCGCAGGAGTTGGCACGCAGTGAGCTTCTGGCTAATTTTTGCCGGGTGCGTGAGGTAGACGGGATCCGGAAAATATCGAAGAGCAGTCTGGAACGGGATTCGAAATTCTTCGACGAAGCGTATCTGAGACAGCTGCATGCAAGGATGACCGAGGTGGTGGGCAATGCTGAACATTGTGGTGAGGCAGGATTAGAGAAGCCGATCGATACGAGGGAATGCCTGATCGACGCCACTTGCCTGGAAGCGAACATCCACTGGCCCGTGGACTGGGTCTTGCTCAAGGATGTGGGAGCAACGCTGCTCAAGGCGATCAGTCTGATCGGGCAGGCGGGAATGAAACAGCGCATGCCCCAGGGAGCAAAGGGATTGGCTCGGGAGATGAACAAACGGTGCCTGGAGATGACGCATGCGCGTCGGCGCCGGGAGGCGGGCAAAGCGCGTAAAGGGATCCTGCGGCGGATGAAGCTATTGCTCAAGAAGATTGAGGGCCATGCCCTTCGCCACCGTGACTTATTGGAAGCTATGTGGATGCAAAGCGATTACACCGAGAAGAAGGCGAGCCGAATCATCGAGCGAATGGATGGTATGTTAGAGCAGATACCGCAGGTCATGAAACAGGCGCACGAACGGATCATAGGGGGGCGGCAGGTGAAGAATGAGGAGAAGATCCTGAGCGCCTACGAACCTGAGATTGACGTCATCGTGCGAGGCAAGGCAGATCGGGAGGTGGAGTTTGGCAACACCCTTTATTTATGCGAGAGCGCAGAGGGATATCTGTTGGACTGGAAACTGTATGGGGGGCAGGCCCCGAGCGAATTGAAGCAGCTTTGGGAAAGTCTGGAGAGGCAAAAGGGCTTCGCTTTAGAGGAGAAGATCGAAGCGATCAGTGGGGATCGGGGCTATGCCTCGAAGGCGGCCAGCAAGCGGCTCCAGGCAGAGGGGATTTTTGACGCCCTTACGCCCCGCAATCCACAAGAGCTCAAGGAGCGGATGGAGGAGCCGCGCTTTGTCCGGTTGCAGCGACGACGAGGGAGCACCGAAGGCCGGATCGGAGTGCTCAAGAACCGATGGCACGGGGGCAAGATACGCAGCAAAGGCTTTGACAACCGTAACCTTAGCGTGGCCTGGTCGGTTCTGTCCCACAATCTATGGAAAATCGCGCAGAGACTTGCGCAAGAACATGAGAAAGAGGCAACGCAGGCGGCATAGGGATCCAAGAATCGAGTCAGAGGCGCTTCCTTGGGAGAACTATCGACTCAAAGCGAGAGGAAGGGTGCTGGAAAGGTGCATAACGGATAAAAGGTAAGCTACCGAGGACGGAAGGCATGTCGTGGTCTACATAACGTGACGAAGATTGATATCGGTATCAGGCTTCCACCCAAATCCTCTCGGATTTGGGACAGCCTCTAGCTACCTTCAGGGTGCTGTGAGGCTTCCGCCTCGGCTATCTGAGAACTCTCCTTCCGGACTAACAATTTTCGTAGTTGCTCGTACAAATCAGATGATAGTGGACGGGCCGGCGGACGAACGGGGCCGACCGGCTGCCCCACTATTTCCAACGCAGCCTTGGGGAAATGACCCTCGCTGCATGTGCATTCACATGCTTTGAAAAGTAGAGCATTGAGGGGGATACGGAAACTCTTAACCATCTGCACTGCCTCGGGATAACGGCCGTCCTGCAGGCAATCCCATAACCGGAGACCGAATTCGGGCCAGATGAGCGCAGCGTAGCTGGTGAAGGCAGTGGCTCCCAGCATATGGGAGTAGACCTCAATCGGCACATTGTCTTCGATAGGTAGCTGTTCCGCGAAGTCACGGATAACATTCTCGTAGCTCCACATCATCGGCGAATGCCACTTCAGTGCCCCGACATTAGCAACTTCCAGTGCCTCGGAGATACATTCGTAACTGATGTCACTTTGCGGTCCGGACCACCAGGTATTATAGATCAGCATTGGAACCGTCGAGGCATCGGAAATCGCTTTCAGTAAATCGAGGATGTCCTCGCGTGTGGGGGGATCATAATACGGTCCACTGACCTGTAATCCGTCGGCGCCAATCTGTTCGGCAAAACGTGCGAGCTCAAGAATACGATCCATATTGGTGTCCTGCACACCAGCCACAACCGGGATCTGGCCGGCCGCTTCCTCGACAACAGTCTCCAGGACTTTTTTACGCTCTGTTGTTCGCATAGAAGCGAACTCACCACCGGCACCGCCCGCCAGAAGCACTCCATTGCCGGTGCGATAACCGTGGTCGATAAGCCATCGTACGAGCCTCCGCAGAGTCTTCAGATCCAAACTGAAGTCGTCGTGAAACGGCGTGGGCAGCGGGATGTAATTCCCGCTGATCTTTTTCTTGTAAGCTATCCTATCCATAAAGTTCCTGTGTTACGGGGTGATCGGTTACTCGGCCTTTGCACCTGAAAGAGGATAACACTGTGAAGGTGGTAACAGAATTGTCTTTAATAAAGCGGTTGTGAATATCAGATCGAGTTCATACCGTGCCAGACGAGAGGAACGGGAAAGAGCCGATCGATTACCGAGGCCAGCTTTTTCCCCTGTATCTCCGGCTGCTCCTTTTCGTGGGTCCCGAATACTAAATGCTCGATATCGCTGGTGACCAGCTCTTCGTTACCAAGTCGAACCACGAACCGGTCTTCCGACCTTGGGCTGCCGTTTGTCTGCTCGAAATGAAGCGACTCTAGCTCCTCTTCGTTCAAACGCTCTTCCATATATGGATGAAGTCTCTGCATGAACCGCAGGAAATTGACCATCTTGAAGGTCCCCGATGCTGAATCGTTGTAGGTGAACTGCGCTCCCGTTTCCTTGAGTAGATGAACGAGCTCGGTATCATGAGAGGGAACGAAAAAGTTCAACTCTTCAAGACCATATCTCGCAAACATTGGGCCGATTGACTGGAGTATGGCTGTTCGCATGCCGGCGTATTCGATGACTCTGCCCAACGTCAAAGGCACATCTTTTGCAGTCTTGTTTTCCCAATAGGACTGCCTGAAGGTCGGGAACTCTTCTCCAATGCTCAGCATCGCGATGGACCATGGGTCGCCTGTGCTCGCGACGACATATCCAACCAGTCGGTTGCCTTCATGGAGTGTGAGGATCTCTCCCTTGCCTTGGGTGAAGGGAGCGGGCCGCTTTGTCATCAAGGCGAACTCGGAGAGCGAACGAGAGAATCTCACCGGCTCTCTCTGATAGGCCTCGATTACACCCGCAAGACTCCCCTCCTCGTAGGATCGGACGTCAACATCTCGGCTAGTCGGCACATCCTCCTTTGTAATCCTGAAGTAGCACACGTCCCCGACTCTCTTGCATCCACCCCTCCTGTACAGTCCACGGTCGCCTGAGACCTGCATCAGGTCCGCACCGTCCGCGTCCATTCTATCTGTGCAATCGTCGAACAGTTCGGTGGCGAAGCCTCTTTTCCGATACTCAGGCAGCGTATTTACGCCCCCTATACTTCCCAGTCGCACCCTGCAGCCAAGAATCGACACTTCGCGTACATAGAACTGTTGACGCGAGACTACCTTGCCCTCGTCGACGAAGACGCGAACGTTGTCAATGCTATCCCGGTTGAACAACGACGGTTTTTCGAACTCCCCTTCTCTTGCTCCTCTCGGGCCTTCGATTTGCTCGCCCGCCATGGCTTAACCTTCCTTCGCCGATCCGGCTTTCGCTCCTGTGGAGCCCGGCACGATCACTACGAGCTCATGGATGTCCACCTCTTCGACGTGAATCTCAACGCGTCCTTCGCTCTCCCGCCAACTCCATTCCGGCTCCACGCCTTGCGGCTGAATCATCACCTTCGTGGGGGATTGCGCCGCTCTGACCCGCAGCAGTATGTCACGCACGGGTTGCGCTCCAGTGATCTGGGACATCCCGTGGGCGATTCCGCCCGGGTGGTGCAATAGGCTGATCACGTCCCTGCCGTCTTTGCTCAGCATCGTGATCTCCACGTTCCGCGGCGCATCGGTTTCTATGGTGCACTCTTGCCCAAGATAGCGACGAAGCATGTTCGCGATGAGGGTGGCATGACCATGGTAGTGCCCGCTCTCATAAGCCTGGAAGATCGGAACCGCCACAAACAAGGCCGCGCCCGCGCCGTACTCGTTTTCAGTGATCGAAGGATACGGCGACTCGTTCTCAGGCGGCGCGTATTCATGGGCATACCCGCGGTAGACGGGCTCAAGCGCCCGCTCGGTGGTTGGAACCATGCTGCCGCTGAGCACTCGGGCCGCCTCCGGAACCACCTGCGCCATCCTCCCCTCAGCGGACATGAACGGCTGCTTGATACCATCAGCCAATGCGTCGGGCGTCGCAAAATAGGCCGCCGAGTAGGGGGACAGGCCGTGGTACCGTAGACCGAGGCATTCCATCGCACACGTGCCGCCATACATGGCCGCGGCTCCGGCTGCGATCAGCTTCCCTCCGCCCTCCACGAAACTGTCCAGTGGAGCCGCAAGTGCTGGATCCAGAGGCTGCCCGTCCGGGATCACGACGACTTTGTAACGTTCAAAGTTGTCGACCAACGAGGAATCGATGATATCAAAGAGAAAGTGATGTTCAGCCAGCGCTATTGTTGCACCCAGAAGCGAGGGGGCGTTGTAGCGCAGATGTTTCGAGGATTCGCTCGCCAGGACAGCGATATCTGCAAGCGGTCGTGCCCCGAGAATGTATTCCTTGCGCTCTGTCGCGAATCCGAAGGCTGCGCCGATTGTGTCGTACAACTGACGGTCAAGCGCAAGGCGGGGCATCGGTTGGAACCCGGTCGAAATCATGCCGCCGTAGGACAGGTTGCAGGCCATCTCGTAGGTGAGTCGCCTTTCGTCCTTGGGCAAGCCCCAACCGGACCAGCCGGTATGGTAGGCACAGCCGCCCATGCCCTGCCAGAGGACGTCGTTCGAGGGAAAATAACGTCCCGCTACGCCACGGTAAGGCCCGGGGAACTCACACCAGATGTAGTCACAGTGTTTGGCTATCTTGGGCGTGTAACCGGCCGCCTCGTTTCCCTTGTAGGTGACGATGAGCCCCGGATCGATGTCCCTGATCAACCCCGTCGTAGCTTCCGCTGCATTCAGCCCGGTCTCGAACAGGAGTCGCTCAACATCGCCGGGACAGTCGGGGTCCATGCGCCTGTTCTGCATCTCCCGCAGGCAGTTGTGACACACGCAGGCCGTAGGAAAGTAGGTCAAGGCATCGAAGAAAAATCCGTCCACGCCGAGAGCGGCGATCTCCCGGACCTGGGGCCACACCACCTCGTGTGGATAGGGCGAATTCAGGCAGATCCAGCCGAATCCCGCACCCCGCTCGGACGACCGCATCTCCTGCGCAGTGAGCGTAAAGCCTTCCGTGCTCTTTTGCACCCAGTCCGGGTAGATCTCGCCCACGCCGTCATCCCAGACGAAACTGTAGTAGGCGAGCACGCGAACATCTTGCCTGTGACAGGCCTCCACGACTTCCTTCAATAGGTTTCTCTGGAGGTGCGGGTGCTTTCGCCCAACCTTAGTTTCGTAGTAGGAGTTGCCGTGGTGACCCTTTGCGAAGAAGGTCACCGAGTTTACATGGCTCTTTGCGAGCTGTCGTCCGTACTCGTCGGGATCAAAGTCGACGGCTATGTCTCGCTGCAAGGCCGGGGTGTGAAAGTCGGTGTGGATGTTCGTGAAATACTCACCAAGGTCCATGTCCGTCTCTCCGTGATGCCGAAGCTCGGCTGTGGGCGCACCAGTGTCAATCGCCGATTTGACCGATCCGCAAGCGGTCAAGTCCATGGAGGACAAGTAGACCCTTTTCAGGACATCCATGCTTTGAGGCGAAGAAGATTTTCGGGATTTTCGGGAGATTTTCGGGAGATTTTCGGGACACCCATATTTTGGGGTGAAGAAAGAAAGCAAGGAGCCAAGCTATTCACTGAGATTTCCTGGATTCCGGAGAGCTTACCGATAAAGCGCCCCGGGGGAGAGGGCAAACCACCTCTCCATTTCGTGTTCGCGGACCTTCAGCTAGCCCGCTTTTCTTAGAAATTTCCGGGGACTCTTTTATGCGATATGAGGCTCCATCTTTTGCGTGGCGGCATACTCGAATCGAAAAGCGGGCTAACCAACAGAAGGACACAGAAGATCTTGAAAGGGTTCACGATTTTGAATCCCCTTCTCGGCGTATAACCATGAAGATGCGATGCAGTACATACTGTCGCGGCGAACGGTCGAGATTGCCTTTGAGATTTAGCCATAACACTTTCAATTTCAATATCTTCTGTGTCCTTCTGTTATCAGCCTGGAAATCCTCTGAGATTTCCAGGCTAGTTGGTGAGGCAGCTTGTCGCTTGCGGGCGACGCATCTTAGCAGCACGGACTGTTTGCTTCCACCGGAAGCTGCGTCCCGAACGGTGCTCAGGCTGTCTTCTGCAAATACATCGGTAGGCCCGGGCGCATTCGCTGGAACCAATTCTGCCCGGCCTTGCGGGCCGCGGCGGCAAGGCGCTCGGCCCGTCCGGCAATGCGATAGAAAAGGCTCCCGTAGCGCAACACGCCATTCACCCACTGCTCCCGATCCAGTTCCATCCGCGCCAGAATCCCGGCCAACTCCTCCGGAATCGCGCCGGCTTTGTCCTGCTTGATCGCACGCCCCGTCCAGTCCAGTAGCAGCAGGTAAGCTTCCAGAGTCAATGGCTGGCTTTTCTGTTCGGACCTTCCCAGGGTCTTCTCGATCGGACAGAGCCAGCCGTCTCTCTGCGATCTCTCACGAGCTTGCTCGATCGCCCTCTCCTGCATCGGTGTTCCTTCCTCAACCAAAGCCTCTGCCTTTTCCAGTAACGCTCGCCCCTGACTGCCCTGAATGCGGTCAAAGATACCGGCGAATTCGCTTGCCTCGGGAACTTCGGCTAATCCCGCCCGCACCGGATTAAGATCCACGTAAGCCATACACGCCAGGACTGCGCCCTCGTCTTCCAGCCGCTGGCACTTGAAGCGTCCCTCCCAGAAACGGCCGCTACACTTGTCCTCCCGGTTGGCCCGCCTGGCGATCGGTTCGTTGAGGCACCGCATGTACCAACTAAGGTTGCCCAAGCGGTTCCGGCACACTTCTACTCGCTGCTCATCCTCCAGGAAACGGCGTACTATCATCGGATCGGGCCTCGCCGGCTGGCCCTTACTGTCCCGCCCCCCGGGGAAGAGACGGAACCATCTCCTCGCCACCTCCTCCTTCGACCACTCCCGCACCGCCAACGGATCGTTCTTCACGACCAAATGGAGGTGGTTGGACATCGCTGCGTAGGCGCACACCTCCACGCCGAAAAGACCGGACAGTTCGCGCACCCGATTGCGTACCCACCTCTTCCGATGTTCGTAATCCTTGCCGCTGTAAGAATCATAACCGCACAAGAAAGCCCGCCGGACGCAGCGGGAAATACAATGGTAGATTCCGGGCTCATTCTCCAGGAGGACAGTTCGGCGTGCCATGGTCATGAGCGGATAGTGAATATGCGTTCACTGTACGTCAAGCGTTTTTTACCAAATCATGGGTGTCCCAAAGTCCTCCCAAGTCCTCCCAAGTCCTCCCAAAGTCCCGAAAAAGTCCTCCCAAAGTCCCGAACGAACGAAGTCAAACCATGGGTGTCCCGAAGTCCATGTTCTGCAGATCACGCGTGAAGGCACCGAATCGGCGCACGTTTTCCTGGCAGCGCTCTTGCGGTATGCAGACCCAATGTTCACCTGAAGCGACATCCACGAAGGCGCCATCGGGCTCAATCGCCGCTGACACACCGATCCCGTCGAGCGCAGAGATTGACTGTGGTTCGATTTCGAAGTTATCTTTCGCATTGTTTTTCCTTTCTTCGGGTTGTTTGCCTTTTCGTTGTGTTGACAAGGCAAGCCAACTCGAGAAGGGAAAAAACTCAAACACCCATAGTTTCAGCCCGCTAAAACCAGCAGCCCCTGGATACATTGCTACGCCGTGACTGGGTCCGGCGCTGCGCGCGCTACGCCGTGACGGGCTTCTGTCAGGATACAGCATCGGTAGGCACCAACCGTGCGAGCATTCAATGAATTGAAATGAAGCCAACTTCCGAAATGATCTGTTCGGTTCTCGGGTTGAAAGATTCCTCGTATTGGATACTATCTGCAAACGCTGGATATTCATGGTCAGTAGAGAAACAGTTGCTCGACAGATCGATGAATCGGAGCGTCGCTCGCTCCGAATCTACACGGATATCCTTGATGAAGACCCGGAGGAGGTCCCGAGGGCGGTCGAACTTTGGCTGAGTGGGTTCAAAGAGAAAAATGTCCTGGCTTATGCCATGAACGATCTGTTGACGAAATATGATATGGAAACGGAAGAGGGTGTTCAGATGTATGTTGCTACGGTCTCACTGATATCCATATTTTCACTGGATTGGCGGGAGGTTGACGGTTTCCGGAGGGGCGGACAGAGACGCGATGCTTGAGAGAATGGAACACTTTTACGACGGGCGTGCCGAGATCCTGCCATTCTGAACCGGTTCTACCGGATTTTGAACGGATTCAGGAGGCATTGACCTTACAGGTGGCCATCATAGAATATTTGGCATGTTTCCAGACTTTGAGAACGACCGGCGAATTGTCGAAGCGTGCAAGGATTTCGGCGTGCGGCGCTTGCATATTTTCGGATCAGCAGCTGAACGTGACCTTGATCCGGATAGTGACGTTGATTTTCTAGTCGAATTTGAACGAGCTGGCTTCGACGGCGCATTTGATCAATTCATGGGTTTGAAGGAGCGGCTTGAGGTGATTTTTGAGAGACCAGTTGACCTTCTGACGAATAGGCATTTTCGCAATGCGCTATTCCAGGAAGAGGTCGAAAAGACCAAGAAGCTGGTCTATGCAGCATAGAATCCGGAAGCTGATTTTGGATATCATCCTCTCTTGTGAGGAGATAGAGCAATTTACCCGTGGGAAGGACTTCCACGCTTTTCTGGAGGATCGACTTCTGCAATTGGCGCTTGAAAGGGAGTTTGAGATAATTGGAGAAGCGTTAGTTCGTCTGGAGCGAATCGATGCACATGCTATCGGTGAGAAGATACCCGAGTACCGAAGAATTATAGATTTTCGGAATCTCGTCGCTCATGGATATGACGTTATCGACGACTCGTCGTTGTGGGACTTTGCTAAGAACCGAGTTCCCGAACTCATCGATAAAGCGAGGAAATACTAACGGATTTCTGCCAGGAGATATCGGACCTGGTCCTACGGTAGCGCTCGAAGGCAAAGTAGGAGAGGGAGAAGAGGTCAGGCTTTGGTTCTAAGTCCTAACGATTTTTTCGGCGTTGTGGTTTGGAGTCCATTTCTAGGCGTCTTGTCACGCCGTAGACGAGCTCCAGGCACACCGAAGCCGGAAGTGAGAGCACTTGGTCCGTTCGGTCTGCTTGCTCCGGCTTCCGTCTTCGCTCTGCTACGCCGTGACTGGGTTAGGCGCTTGGCGCGCTACGCCGTGACGGACTTCTCCGATCGCTGTGCTCCTGTCGAAATTGGCATGCCAGGGCGTAGTGGGAGCGCTATATGAAATCGTAAATTGGGATGCGTTTCGTGCGAACGGCACTGAAAGGCAGATATGGGCAGCAAGAGGCACCGAAAACGGTAGATGATCGGTAGATCGGGCAAGATCTTCTGAGATTCGGCTGATTAGGGGTAGAGCCGACGGGAGGGATGACGTTCCTTCATTTTGACGAAGAGCAGTGTGTAGGGCACTAGAGCGCTGAGAGAAGTCATTCAAGAAATCGAAGTCTGGGGTTCGGTCAAAGTGTCGCTTCGTTTGGTCCTTCCCGTCGGTAGGACACAGGACTCTCGTAGATGCCGTGACGATCCCAACCGCTCTGGCGGCGACCATCCCGAGGCTGTTCGCCGAACCCTGAAATCGACCTCTCCGGCACCCCCGGTAGCCATAACCACGACGGTGCCGGGACGAACCGGGTCGTCGAAACCGATTCTGCCGACTTCCTTGTGCCGGATCCCACCGGCGCGGACGATCTCATCGGTCGTCTCGAGCTCCCACATGGGGCGGTTGGCAGGCACGTAGCGCACCGTTAGCGCGACTCGCCAAAACTTGATTCCCGCCCATTGTGGCCGGACCTCCGGCGACATCAGACCGGTGCCGAACGTTAACACTTGTAAACCCGAAACAGACTTGATCTTCTGAAGTCACCGCATGGGGTTGTTTTGTTTTTGTCTACTTGCCTCCCTCATGACCACCACCCATTCTTTCGATCAAACTGCCTTTGACGCTTCCTTTGAGGCGGCTCTTTCCAAATGCCGCGAGCTCACGCGCGCGGAGGCAGAGCACTTCATGGGAAACGGCTACGTCGTCATCCGGGACGCGTTTCCGAAAGAGATCGCAGCGGCCGAGTGCCGACGGGCTTGGAGCCACCTGGCTGAAGAATACGGCGTAGATGAGCATGAGCCAAGCAGCTGGAACCGGTCGTTTAACGGCAGGAAGGGCAGGCGCGGCTATGTGCGCACACCCGGCAGCAGTACCCAATTCCTGCTCAAGACTGAGGCCCCCCGTGCCTTCCAAACCCAGGCCGACTTTGTCGGCGGAGCCGATCGCCTGCCGCACAACGGCGACCAGCTTGCCTTGGGTGACGGTTGCGTGGGCAACCTCGGCGTTCCCGACCAGCCGTGGCAGCCGCCAACCGCACGGATGCGCGGCTGGCACAAGGATGGCTGGCATTTTCGCCACTTCCTGAATTCGCCGGAGATGGGATTGCTTACGCTGACTATTTTCTCGGATATCCTGCCCAAGAGCGGGGGAACCTTTATTGCCACCGATTCCGTAGGGGTCGTGGCTCGTTTCCTGGCCGACCATCCAGAGGGGGTGCACGCGGACGGAACTCAGGTTGGCTACCTCATTCCCGGTCTGGTTGAGCAATGCTCGCAGTTCGCCGAGTTAACGGGAGAGGCGGGCGACATGGTCCTTTGCCATCCCTACATGCTCCATTGCGCCTCTCCGAACCCATCGCCACGCTCACGCTTCATTTCGAACGGCGCCTTGGTCCTGAAGGCTCCCATGCAGTTCGATCGCGCAGAGGGAGATCCCTACTCCCTGGTCGAACTTTCCGTTCTCCGGGCCTTGGGCACCAACCGTCTGCCCTTCAAGAATACCCGTCCCCTCGCAGCCATCAAACCCCGGCCTCACCGAAACGATGAGGAGGCCGAGAAGGAACAACGCCAGCTCGAGGAGGAAATGCGTGCCATGGCCCGGGCCGGGACCCTCACCCCCGAATGGGCCCCGGAATTCGGTTACATGTCCAATCGGGCGCTCGCCAGTTGACCCGCTGTTTGAGATCTGAGGTGTATTAAAGGGGCGATGAAAAATTATGGATAAGCGAATCATCACACTTGACGGTGATACTTGGAGGCTACGAACTGATTCTGGTAAGATCTCGAAATCTGTGCATCGGAAAGTGGGATCGCATCGCTATGCCGGGAACAGGGAAATTATCATGTGACGGTTTACGGCTCTGCCTTGCGGCTGCATTTCGGTCTTGGAAGGGAAATTGATGGTACTCATTGAATTCGAACCGGGGCGGATCCCGGGGTTGTTGGGAATCGCACGAATGGCACGCGAGCTGTCGGTTTTTTTGGGAGACAGAAAGGTCGATTTGGGTAGGCCCGAGGAGGAAATGCGATGCTGATCAAAGAGGTGAAGATCCATCTGCTGGAGATGGAAGGAAAGCGTCCGGTTCGCACTATGTTTGTGATTCCTGGACAGCTTCGGTCGCAATTCGACCGGCGGGCGAAACCGGGAGAAGATCCGAATCACCTGTGTTTCATCCGAGTCATCACTGACGCTGGGATCGAGGGATGGTCCACGGCGTTGTATAGTATGGGGCCTGGAAGAGCTTTCGCTGAAACCTGGCTGGACGCCTTTCGGCATGAGTTGGTGGGGGCGGACCCGCTGGACCGGGAGTACTTCTTTCAGAAGCTCTGGTTCGCCAATCGGTTCAATTGGCTGCATCCGTGGTATATGAGCTATGCGGATGTGGCGCTGTGGGATATCGCGGGCAAAGCTGCCAGGTTACCCGTCTGCAAGCTCCTCGGGGCGTTTCGAGATCGAATGCCGACCTACGTGAGTTCGGGAAACTACCCGGATCCTGATCGATTTGTGGAGTTCGGACTTCAGGTAAAGGAAGGAGGATACAAGGGCTACAAGCTGCACAGCCGTCTGGGACCGGAGGCGGACATTCAGGTAGCGCGCAATGTGCGCAAGGCGCTCGGAGACGATTTCACGCTGATGCACGATCCAGTCCAGATCTACACTTATCCGGAAGCTGTTCGAGTGGGTCGGGTCCTTGAGGAATTGAACTACAAGTGGCTCGAAGAACCGCTGCAGGAGTGGGATATAGCGCAGTTGAAGAAGCTGTGCGATACGCTGGATATTCCGATAGCTGCGTCGGAGTGGGTATTTGGCGGTTCTCACCATGTGGCGACGTTGCTGGCGCAGGGAGCGGCGGATATCGTGCGAGGTGATGCGGTTGTGTCCGGTGGTATCACGGGGCTGATGAAGGTAGCGCACGTAGCTGAAGCGTTCGGAGTGGCGTGCGAGGTTCATGATGTGGGCCCCATGTTCTGTTTTGCCCACGCACACGCGCTGGCCGCGATGAGCAACTGCGAATTTTTCGAGTTGAACGGGGTGGATCCTAAAGCACCCACCGAACATCCGCTTGTGAAGAATCCAGTTCAGATTGAAGACGGATATCTAGTGGTGCCGCAGGGACCGGGGCTGGGCGTGGAACTTGATTGGGATGAGCTTGAAAGGCGGACGGTGGCGGTGCTTTGAACAGTGCACGATAGGATCGACAAGCGGCTCTAGCCTGGAAATCTCAGAAGATTTCCAGGCTAAAAAACAAAAGGGCACAGAAGATCTTGGTTTGGAGTAAGTTGCCGTATGATTTCGAAGGCGTATTTGGCCATTCCCTGCGACAGTCTGCACTGTCTCCCATCACGTTGGTTTTCTTCGAGATAGGAAATCAGATCTCTGATCGCCTTCAAGATCTTCTGTGCCCTTTTGTTGAATAGCCCGCTTTTCGTGGCCGGCAGGGGGCAACACGACGAGAAGAACATTCCGCCGCATTACGATGCTCGAAATTTTGTGAGACAAGCGGGCTAGAGTAGAGCCCGTCCCAGTGGTGGAAACAATTGATTTTTAACTTGGTAATTCCCCGTAGCTTGCTACGGGGTCGCGCACTTTATAAGCAGGGAGGGTGGAAAAAAGGAAGGACGGAAGCAGTTTAAAGCGAGGATGGCATTGTGTGTGGCAGATCCATTACCACATGGTGATGCCGGTGAAGTATCGGAAGGCGTTGATAGAGGAAAGAATACGGAGGGTTTTGAAGGAGACGACGGAAGGGATCGAGGAACGCTATGCGATCGAGATGGAGGGATTGGGATGTGATAAGGATCACGTACATCTGTTGTGCGGAGCACATCCCAAGATGGCGCCCGGGAGGATCGTGCAGATATATAAGAGTATAACGGCGCGGGAAGTGTTTGGGCGAGAGAGTTGGATAAAAAAGGAGCTATGGGGAGGAGAATTCTGGTCGGACGGCTACTACGTGGGAACGGTGGGGGAAAGAGGAGACTGGGCAACGGTGGAACAATACGTGCGCGAACAAGGAAAACCGAAAGAGGAACTACGGCAGTTGATGCTATGGTGAGCATGGGCGTGATCTGCTACGATTCGATACCCCGCAGCTTGCTGCGGGGAGGTTCATTGAGTTATGGGCAAAAAAAAGGCCGGATAGAGCTGCAAAAAGCTCGATCCGGCGAAAAAGGGCGCTTATGCTTGCGTTAGTCAAATACAAAGCACGCCCTTCTCATGAAAAATATTGCCGTACAAAGCTTCCTGCGTCCAGCCCTAACTCCAGTCATTCGATGCAAAGACTACACCGTGTTTCTGGAAACAATGGAGCGGATTGACCGGGTTTTGATCGACTCCTCGCTGGAAAGGGAGGCGATCGTAAAAGCCTTGGAAGGATGGGATGAAGCGGGAGGGAAGGATCGGGAGCGACGCGCTCTAAGAGCGATAAAAGCGCTACGGGTGGAGGAGGTGCGTCATTTACTCGGAGGGATATCCTTTCGTTGTCTGTCGCAGGAGTTGGGACGCAGTGAGCTTCTGGCTAATTTTTGCCGGGTGCGTGAGGTAGACGGGATCCGGAAAATATCGAAGAGCAGTCTGGAACGGGATTCGAAATTCTTCGACGAAGCGTATCTGAGACAGCTGCATGCAAGGATGACCGAGGTGGTGGGCAATGCTGAACATTGTGGTGAGGCAGGATTAGAGAAGCCGATCGATACGAGGGAATGCCTGATCGACGCCACTTGCCTGGGAGCGAACATCCACTGGCCCGTGGACTGGGTCTTGCTCAAGGATGTGGGAGCAACGCTGCTCAAGGCGATCAGTCTGATCCGGCAGGCGGGAATGAAACAGCGCATGCCCCAGGGAGCAAAGGGATTGGCTCGGGAGATGAACAAACGGTGCCTGGAGATGACGCATGCGCGTCGGCGCCGGGAGGCGGGCAAAGCGCGTAAAGGGATCCTGCGGCGGATGAAGCTATTGCTCAAGAAGATTGAGGGCCATGCCCTTCGCCACCGTGACTTATTGGAAGCTATGTGGATGCAAAGCGATTACACCGAGAAGAAGGCGAGCCGAATCATCGAGCGAATGGATGGTATGTTAGAGCAGATACCGCAGGTCATGAAACAGGCGCACGAACGGATCATAGGGGGGCGGCAGGTGAAGAATGAGGAGAAGATCCTGAGCGCCTACGAACCTGAGATTGACGTCATCGTGCGAGGCAAGGCAGATCGGGAGGTGGAGTTTGGCAACACCCTTTATTTATGCGAGAGCGCAGAGGGATATCTGTTGGACTGGAAACTGTATGGGGGGCAGGCCCCGAGCGAATTGAAGCAGCTTTGGGAAAGTCTGGAGAGGCAAAAGGGCTTCGCTTTAGAGGAGAAGATCGAAGCGATCAGTGGGGATCGGGGCTATGCCTCGAAGGCGGCCAGCAAGCGGCTCCAGGCAGAGGGGATTTTTGACGCCCTTACGCCCCGCAATCCACAAGAGCTCAAGGAGCGGATGGAGGAGCCGCGCTTTGTCCGGTTGCAGCGACGACGAGGGAGCACCGAAGGCCGGATCGGAGTGCTCAAGAACCGATGGCACGGGGGCAAGATACGCAGCAAAGGCTTTGACAACCGTAACCTTAGCGTGGCCTGGTCGGTTCTGTCCCACAATCTATGGAAAATCGCGCAGAGACTTGCGCAAGAACATGAGAAAGAGGCAACGCAGGCGGCATAGGGATCCAAGAATCGAGTCAGAGGCGCTTCCTTGGGAGAACTATCGACTCAAAGCGAGAGGAAGGGTGCTGGAAAGGTGCATAACGGATAAAAGGTAAGCTACCGAGGACGGAAGGCATGTCGTGGTCTACATAACGTGACGAAGATTGATATCGGTATCAGGCTTCCACCCAAATCCTCTCGGATTTGGGACAGCCTCTAGAGTAAGAAGCCCCTGCAAACTACCATAGCGATCGCAACCATCCTGACCGGGTTGGAGGATTTCGAGATCGAGCGTGGTTCTGCCGCGGTCGACCACGTCATGCGCACGTTTCGTACCGTCGAGTGGCTTCCCGTACTGACGGCCTCGACGATTCCATCCGGTCCGGTGCGGAGGGAGTCTTACGAGGAGCTGAAGTTCAGGAGACAGGTTCTAATAATCCAGCCACCACAACTGCGACCAATAGTGGCCACCTTCATTTTTTTGCGGTGCGCCGGGTGTGCTGCGTCCGTTTCTAACATAGAGGGTCAACAGTTTGGTGAGTCCCTCAACGGTGTCGGGATGGTCCGCCGCGATATTGTGCTGCTCGCCGATATCGGTCTGCAAATCGTAGAGTTGCAGTGGTGGCAGGCCCTCACAATCCGGACCGGGTCGTGGATCACTCCAGCCGCCGGAACCGGGACACATTTCCAGTTTCCAGCGACCCTTACGAATGGCCAGCGAACCGTCCACAGATGAATGGACAGTCGCCTCCCGCAGCGACCTGTCCAACGCCTGGCCACGCCAGACGGGTAGATCACTAACGCTGTCCTCAGCAGCAGTATCCGGCAGAGACTCGTTCAGAATATCGGCGCAGGTAGCCAACAGATCAACCAGGCAGACCGTCTCATCCGAGACCGAACCGGCTTGGATGATCGCCGGCCAACGAATCAGCAGAGGAATCCGGTGCCCGCCTTCGAAAATGTCGGTCTTGTAGCCGCGAAAGACGTAGCTCGGTTGGTGGCCCAGCGCCTGAAGTTCCTCAAAACCCGCCTTAGGTGAGCAGCCGTTGTCGCTGGTGAAGATGAGGATGGTATTCTCGACCAGACCGTTGCGGTCAAGCGCAGCCATAATCTGACCCACTACATCATCGACCTGCAGGCAGAAATCGCCGTAGGTATTGGTCCCCGATTTTCCCAGAAATTCGTCGATGGGCAAAATGGGGAGGTGCGGCGCGGTCAGGGGGAAGTAGAGGAAGAATGGCCCGCCGGCATCCGCCCGTTCATCGATATAGCTCACGGCTCTTTGGGCCAGGTTGGGCAACACGTCGCGATGGGCGAAGCCGGGCGCAATTACCCCGGTCCGCACCTGCTCTTTGCCGGCACGGGCGGGTATGGTGCGGTTGGGCAGGGCTGTCACCCGGTCGTTTTCCACATACACATACGGTTCCACATCCAGCGAGGCGCTGAGGCCATAGAAGTAATCAAAGCCGACGCTGGTCGGGCCATCTTTAATCGGCTGGGCAAAATCGACGTTCTTGCCAGTGAGGCCTTTTTCATCCGTATCATCATTATGTCTGGCCCAGGTCCAACCCAGATGCCACTTGCCGATGCAGGCGGTTTGGTAGCCGCGTTGCTGGAGAAACGAGGCCACGGTCAACCGTCCCGGTTCCAGCAACGGGCCGGAGTAGCCCATGGTTACCCCCTGCTTCAGAGCCGATCGCCAGTTGTAGCGTCCGGTCAACAGGCTGTAACGTGATGGCGTGCAAACCGCGGACGACGCGTGGGCATCGCGGCAGGCCATGCCGTCGGCGGCCAGGCGGTCCAGATGGGTCGTCCGAATCTTTGAGTCGGGGTTCAGGCAGCTCAAATCGCCGTAACCCATGTCATCGGCCAGGATATAAATGAAATTCGGTTTTGAACTAGCCATGATATGTCCCGATGGTGGGCAGGCTGACTCCCGGCAAGCAAATGGTCAGATCTGCGGAGTATTGGCAGTAGCCGATTCCGTGAGCAATGGAATTCGGAACGACATTGGTGGTTTCGACATCAGCTGCCAATATGTCCGCCGTAACAGCCCCGTCCTCGATGTCTGCGACCACCGTCAACCTTGACACCCTTGCCTCGACGTTCATCCTGCGCGTAATGGGTTTATTTTGCGCCTCGGCGCTGCTCTAAATGGACCAACTCTCACACAGCGACCTCCAGGGCAAGGCACAGACCGTGCGAGGGATCATCGACCCGGCGGCGTTGGGCGCCACGCTCATGCACGAACACCTGCTGTGGGATATTCGCACGCCCACCATGCAGGCTGACCCAGATCAGGGTCTGGACATCAGCCTGTGCAACGTCTGGCACATCAATTATGGATCACACAGAACGCCAAACAATCTCGTGTTTTGCGATCGGGACATCGCCACGGCGGAAGTCGAAAAAATGCGCGCTGCCGGAGGGCGCACCATCGTTGAACTGACCGTCGGCGGACTGAAACCCGACCCCAATGGGCTGGCTCAGATCGCGACCGCGACCGGCACCCACATCGTGATGGGATGCGGCCACTACGTCGACGCGTATCAAGCGGCGGCCAACCGGAGCCGAGCGATCGACGATTTCGCCGCCGAGATGGTGAGACACATCTACGAAGGCGCTTGGGGCACTGATGTACGGGCTGGCTTGATCGGAGAGATCGGCTGCCAGGCGCCTTGGACGGACTTGGAGAAACGCGTTATGGGCGGGGCGGTGATAGCCCAGAATGAGACCGGCGCAGCCCTCAACGTCCATCCGGGTCGCGATCCGGATCAGCCCCAAGAAGTGGCTGATTTCGTCACGGCACACGGCGGCGATCCGTCGCGCCTCATCATCAGTCATATCGAACGTACCATCTTTGATGATCAGCGCCTCTTTCGGCTAGCGGATACGGGCTGCGTCATCGAGTTTGATCTCTTTGGTAACGAACAATCCCTCTATCCGCTCGACCTCAAAGTCGATCTGCCAAACGACGCCGAGCGCCTACGCTGGATCCGCCGCCTAATCGATCGCGGCCATCTCGCGCAGATCACGATCTCTCACGACATTTGCCATCGAACGCGTCTCACCCGTTTTGGCGGGCACGGTTATGGCCATGTTTTTGAGAACGTCTTACCCCTCATGCGCCGACGCTGCTTTTCGGAGGCTGAGATCGCGCAGATCACGATCGGGACGCCTCGGCGGCTGCTGACCTTCGTGTGAGTTGCGCAACCGGAAGGGGCCTCCTTGACGTGTCCTCGGGTGAGCCTCAACTTGGACACCACACTTGCGGTTCGGACCCAACTGAGAGTGCGCGTTGTCCCAGAACCGGTTTGAAACAACGCCAATCAGAATGAAGATCACAAAGATCGAAACCATACGCGTAGCCGAGCAAACACAGGTGATCTGGGTTCAGGTACATACCGACACTGGGCTTATCGGTCTGGGAGAGACCTGGTATGCGCCAACGGTTGTGGAAGCGGCAATCCACGACTGGTTTGGTCCATTGGTGATCGGTCGCGATCCGGCTTCCATTGAACGTCACTGGGAAGCGATGTTCCGGCTTTCCGATCACGCCGGCTATGGGGGAGCGGAGATGCGGGCAATCTCGGCCATAGACATCGCCCTCTGGGATCTCAAGGGACAGGTTGCTGGACTTCCCACATACGAACTGCTGGGCGGTGCGGTACGAAAGAAGATCCGTGTGTATGCGACGGGGATGCCCTATGAGGGAGCGGCGGATGTCGCCAGGGCATTGTTGGATGAGGGCATCGTCGCAATGAAGGGTGGCCCCACTATTCCCCTCGCAATCGCCTCGGATGGGCAGTTTCTGTCTCCAAAGGAACTCAACCTTGCGCTCAAGCCGATTCGTGACATTCGGGATGCGGTGGGGATGGATATGCAGATCGCCAACGACGCTCATGGCAAGTGGGCCCTGCCGGTGGCCATCCGCATCGCTCAAGCGATGGACCCCTACGAAATGATGTGGCAGGAAGACCTGATGCCGCTCCTTAACCCGGAGGCGCTCGCCAGGCTGCAGGCAGCGACAGAAGCTCCGATCTGCATCTCTGAACGTCTGCTTACACGCTGGCAACTGCGGCATTTCATCGAGAACGGTTCGGCCCGTATCGTCATGCCGGACCTCATCTGGACAGGAGGTATATCGGAAACCTACAAGATAGCGATTCTGGCGTCCGCTCACCAGGTTCCGTTTGCGCCACACGATGCCACCGGGCCTGTCAACATCTTCGCCTGCTCGCACATCTGCTACTGCTCGCCCAACGCTATGATGCAGGAGCATGTCCCTGCCTACTTCCAAGGCTGGTACCGCGAGTTCGTGGACCCCAATCTCGATATCAGGGAAGGTTTTCTGCATGCCTCGGAGAACCCAGGACTCGGGACGAGGCTAAAACAAAATGTTCGCGATCGCTCCGATGCGTCGATCCGCGTCAGCGACACACCGGGTAAGAGCCTGATCGACGCCTGGGGCCCGGCGCCGCAAAGGACTGCTGAAACTCAGGCACGTGTAGACGAATTAGAGATCGAGCGCGGTCCGCAGTGATTTTTAGAGGCTGTTCTGACACCTACCCCGCCCAGGGCCTCTTTGTCGCGAGCTTCGTCGTCAACTTTGTCGCTGTTTTCGGCGGGTCCCTCGACAACGCTCGCTACAAAGAAATCTGAGCGGTCCAACCTGCTTTCCGCAAGGGCCGGCAGGTCGCTCTGCTTGACAGGAAGCCGCGGAAGAAAAAGAGTTCGCAACTGCATTCTTGAAGAGCCCTCAGGCCAAACGGGGTACGGACGAGGATTGGCTTTGTAGCGTAATCCTGGGACATTTAATAGCGCTGGAGGAAACGAGTATGAATGAGCACGCAATCCATTATGAAGTACTCAACAGTCGTACGTCGCATAAAGGGAGGCGATGCTGGGAAATAGAGGTGCATGCCACTCCTGAGGAGCTACGGGTGTTTGCCGAATCGGGCTATCTGGTTCGAGAAAGCCTCGTCGTGGGTCAAGGGCTCCAACGTCTTCGGGACGCGCTGGACAGGTTGGAAGAGAGAGAGTCGGAAAAACGCGACGCGGGCGCTTCAAAGAAGCAAGGCTGGGGATATATCCCACGCCATCTTATGGACAAGGATGAAGCATTTCTCGAGCTTCTGAAGTTCCAGCCTGTGCTGTCGATTGCCCGTGCAATGATGGGGCCCCTGGTCCGTTTGCGTGGGTTGAGCGCTCGCATCAGCTATCCAGACGAGGGACGTCGTCAGCAGACACCCTGGCATCAGCACCTGCGCGTGGTACCGAATCCACTGCCTCCGTGGTTTTCCCGTCCACATTGCATTTATGCACTGATCTATCTCGACGATTTGAACGCGGATACCGGTTCGGTGGCCGTTGTCCCCGGCTCTCACAACTGGTTGGACCGGGAACCGCCGGATACCTTTGAACCGATCGAGGGGGAGGTGGATGTGTGTGTCCCGGCAGGTGGGTGCGTGATGATCCACGGCAATCTCTGGCATCGAGGCCTACCGACACTGAATTCGAAACGGAGGGTGCTGATTCTGAGCTATACTCCGACCTGGTTGCGCAAATCGCCGCACGGCGGCCCTCAACCGGAAAACGGATTGACCAAGGCGTTTCTGGAAGATGCGGACTTTGAGGAGCAGATGCTGCTCGGAGTAGGTGGTTATTCCTGATCATGGCGCGGCGAGTGGACGTATAGGTAAGATACCAGAAGGTGCACTTACTCCGAGCTGTGGGTCCAGGAGAAAAATAAAGGGGCGCAGGGATTCTACGAGCACCACGGTTGGGAGCGTGACGGTACAACTGACCCCGTCGATCCACTCTTGGCGCCCATGGTCGGCTGTATTGCCTATCGGTATCGAATTGAGGTTCGAGCCCAACCAAGCGAGGGAGGTAATGCCGATTCGCTGCGCTCCACCGACATTCTCACCAGAGTCTTGGCAGTAGACTGTGGCTGTGGCGTCTTTTCTACCAAGTGCTCGCGACTCAGAGTCCTTGATTCGAACTTCGAACGACCCGAAACACTTGCCACCAACGAGGCTCCGTGGTAGGGTCTAGCCTGGAAATCTCAAACGATTTCCAGGCTTATAACGGAATGACACAGAAGATCTTGAATTTGAAAGCCTTATCGATAGGTCTCGAATGAGTATTGGGCCATTCGCTGCGACAGCCTGTAGTATAACCTACCCTAATGGTTCGACGCCGGAAGCAATGTCCCATGGAGAAACTCTTTAAGATCTTCTGTGTCATTCCGTTGCTTAGCCCGCTTTTTGACCTCAACATAGCGCCAGGCAAAGGATGGGGCATCAGATCGCAACCGGATCCTCGAGATTCTGTGAGAAAAGCGGGCTAGACTGCCATGGTTACGGATAGGCGTAGTGACGGTCCCTGGAGGCCCGCTGAATACGAAGGGTACGACCCGCTCCCCATCGTCGACCTGAAGATGCATGTGCTGGGAAAGCTGTCGGCCGGCTCGGAATCCGGTCCTCGAGGGGCGGATGTGCTCCTGCGCATCATAACGGAGGACGGCCCAGAGGGCTGGTCTACGAACTTTTCCATCGACACCGCGCACGTGATTGCAGGCCACTTTCGCGAACACCTGATCGGTCGCGACGCGTTGGCCAGAGAACGAATCTGGCACGACCTTCTGATGGCGCAACGACTCCACCACCTGCCGAAAGACCTGCGTGGTGCCATCGACGTCGCACTTTGGGATATCGCAGGAAAACACGTCGGGCAGCCCGTGTGGCGCTTACTGGGCGCCTGTCGCGACAAAGTCCCGGCTTACACTACCCAGAGCGGCACTCTCGGACCGGAGGGTAAGTCCATCGAACACTTCGTGGAGTTCGCCAGGCAGGCCCAAGCCGATGGATTTCTGGGCAGTAAGGACCACTGTTTCGGCGGCCCGGAGTTCATGATCAACCTCGCCGGCGTGCTGCGCGAGGCAGTGGGGCCCGATTTCCATCTCATGCATGATGCGGTCCAGTATTACGACCTCAAAGAAGCAATCCGCGTTGGAGGAGCCCTCGCGGAACACGATTTCCTGTGGTTCGAGGAGCCCCTGCGTGACCAGGACTTCATCGGGCTGAAGCAACTGCGCGAGGCTGTCGCCGTTCCCGTGGTCGCCGGTGAGAACTTCCCTCACAACCTTCACAGTTACGGTCAGATGCTGGCGTTGGGAGCCGTTGACGGGATCAAGCCTCCGGTAGCCAGCGGTGGGATCACGGAAGTGGTCAAACTCTCGCATCTCACCCACGCTTTGGGGACGGCGATCCACGTTCAGTGTGGCGGACCGATGTGGGGTTTTGCCGCTCTTCATGCCAACGGCGCAATGGAGAATATGGTGTTGCTGGAGGTGCACTCCAGTTTTGGATTACACCATTATCCCGCGCTTAAGAACCCTCTGAAGCAGATCGACGGCTATATGCACATGCCAGAAGGCCCGGGACTTGGGGTGGATCTCGACTGGGACATCATCGAGAGCGATACCATCGAAGTCATCGAGTAATGCCATGAAGATCCTAGCCCAGCAAAGCCGAAACCAAAAGAATTTGGAGAGTGAGAATAACCACGGATTTCACGGATCGATCTTCGCTCCGCTACGCCGAGACATGTGGTCACGGATGAAAGAAACCACGGAGGCCACGGAGGCACGGAGGATGATGAGAGGGACAACTGGCAGGTATTTTACCATAGCATCTCTTGGAAATCGCTTCCTGCCAGCCAGAGCCGCAGAGCCAGCTGAGATCTATCATCGATCTGATAATTTGCTCCTGAGAGTCCTTTTCAAGCAAAGATAATTGTCTTCTCCGTGTCTCCGTGGCCTCCGTGGTTATTCTTCGTATACTATTCAAAGCCAATATTTTATGAATATTTCTGGAGAAAAGCGTGTTCAAAAAACTAAGTTCTGACTGATTGTATTACGGAGATAATGACACACCGATTCACCACCACAACTCGACGCTTCACGGGGAAGTACGGCTATTCGGCTTACCCGCTCGAGATGCTGCAGCAGGAACCCCGCGAGGTCACAACGGAGATCCAAACCTTTTGTTTGAGAAGGCGATCCCCGATCCGGTCTTGAGGTAGCGTTCGAAAGCGAAGGCGTCTTTGCGACGGTCGAAGGCGGTGTAGAAGATTAACTCCCAGGGACCGTGGCGCATTGTCCTGGTGATTCCTGCGGTGTGGTGATTGAGAGATTGAGGCCGAAGCGCCAGCGACGTTCTCGATTCGTGGTTGGGTGCAGAGGGATGTAGGAGATCGATGGATCTTGCATCGGTTTGCCCTCAATCAGAAAGGGAGAGTTCGACAGCCATATATAAAAGAGACGAAGGGAAAGATACGAATGAAACCTGGTCTGGAACCGGTTCTTCCATGGGAAGAAATCGTTTGCGATCAATCTCTTCATCACCTAGTTTTGTGACATGCGGGTTGAAGCCGAAATAGAAGATTCTACGCATCTAATCCTCCAGAAACCCCTGAATTTGCCGGTGGGCAGCAAGGTCGTTTTGGAGGTCCTTCCTCCCGAAGCCGCCCTTGAGAGGGACGGATTCCTTGCCGCATCTGCTGCTTTGCTTGAAAGGGCCTATAGGGAAAATGAGCCTGACTACTCCGACGCCGGCGAACCTCTGAAATCGCACTCGTAGCTGGTGGGTTCAGAAAACTGTGAGCGAGTTCAACGCGGAGAAAGCTAGAATCGATGAAGCCAAGATAAGCGACGATCTTTTGGCTCCCGCTCACCCGGTAGGGGGATCGAAAGCACGATTTTTCATTCGCTTTGGTTTCGTGCCTGATCGACCCGAAGAGTTGGCGGAAGCCCTGCGCTCCCATGCTGTCACTAACCCTGTCTTTGATCAGATCAAGACTGCTTTTGGCACGAAATGGGCGGTTGAGGGACCGCTGAAGTCTCCTGATGGCCGCGCTCCAGCAGTGCGGAGTGTATGGATTCTCGACATTGATGAGGAAATTCCCAGACTGGTGACTGCATTTCCGGTTAAGGAGGAGGACGATGAAGCTTAAGGAGCATGACATAGTCGTATTGGCGCGAGACGAACCCAGCCATGGTCTCCAGGCTGGTGACATCGGAGCGATCGTGCATGTTTATCCTGATTCTAAAGCCTACGAAGTGGAGTTCGTGACTTTTTCTGGGAAAACGGCTGCGTTGGTGACTTTAGGGCAGGAACAGGTGCGCCCGGTTGCAGCAAATGAGATCGCGCACGCTCGAGAATTGGCAACGTAGACCAGACCTCTTCGGGCGAAGGATCTATTTGCGTAGGTGGCGGTCGTTATTGATCCGGCCAAAGCCGCTTCTTTGCGAAGGCGATCCCCGATCCGGTCTTGAGATAGCGTTCAAATGCGAAAGCGTCTTTTCGGCGCTCGAAGGCGCAGTAGAAGATTAACTCCCAGGGACCGTGCCCCTTTGTGCTGGTTATTTTCCCGTCGTTGTGGTCTTTAAGGCGAGGCCGAGATGCCGTTTCTGAAAGCGTCGGCCTGAACCGGTCTTCAGGTAGTCCTCGCATCTGAAGGCCGCGCCCTTATCGGTGAACGCGGCGTACCAGATAATGTGCCAGGGACGGTATTTTGCTGTGTGTCCAGACTGACCGGCATTGTGTTTCGCAAGCCGTGCGTCCAAGTCGCGGCATCTTCCCACGTAGTAGTGGCTCGGGTCCCTCTTCGACTGCAGGATGTAGACAAAGTACATCGCACCAAAGGTGAGCTTCCGCCCGCTTCCGGGCGAGCCTTCCGCCTCCGTCCGTTGGACTGCGGCGAGATATGGCGGCGAGGCAATTCTTGTCCGCCTCCGTCGTCCCGACTGCGGCGAGACATCTCGCCACAGTATTGCTGCGCAAAACGGCGGCGGATGGAGGTGGCGGGAGTCGAAACCGGGGCATCGGGACTAATAAAATTTCGTAAGTATCTGAATATCCGTGCTATATAAAACTGAAAATTGGGATGCGTTTCGTCCGACCGGCGCCCAGAGGCATAGATAGGCATAGATAGGCAGGAAGAGGCACCCAAAACGGTACATGCTCGGTACATGGTGTGGTCTCGGCTAAGACGCCGCATCATATTCAAGCAATAAGCCAGGAATCTTGAAAGGATTTGCGGCGATTTGATTCCGGTGAGCGTAGATCTACTATCGTCGACGCTTTCGCGTCAGTCACAGGCGCTTGGCCCGAATCGCTGGACACTTAGCCCTAGTTTCGCACTTTATAAGTTAAGTCCTTGATAATCAACACGCGTTTTTGAAAGGCACTACAAAATCGGTTCGATTTTTATTTTGCTCATACTCTTCTTAACGGGCAATTTCTTCCATTGGATCTGGAAGAGATTGTAAATCTGCTTGTGGCTCTGTTCGGGAATGCCCGCTTTGCGCAGACGATAGACTTCTCCCTGTCGAGTGGGCAATATGACAGTGGCATAGGTATGGGTTTGGAGGACCCGCTTGATGGTCTGCCAGGAGCGGGTGTCCCCGTGCCGCTCCAAGGTGTATTCGATAAAGCGCAAAAGCTGGTAGGCCAAAATGGTGATAAAGACGTGGCCCTCAACGCGCGGTTCAATCTGGTGGTGGTTGGGTCTGAGGCCCAAGTCGCTCTTGAGCGCTTTGAAGCCGTCTTCGGCCCGGGTCAAAGTCATGTAGAGGCGCCACAGCTGGGCCCCGCTGAAGTTGTGCCGATTGGTGCGCAGCACAGAGCAGCCCAACAGTTGAGCATTCTCATCACAGGCCTGGTCCCTTCGAGTCCAGCAAAGGCCGCACTTTTTCTCTTTAGAGCCCTTGGCGGCTTCGACCAGTTCAATAGAATAGAAGCGCTGCACTCGGGAATGTTGCCCCTGTAAGCGCCCGATCGCGGTATGGATTTTTGCGGGCTCCTTTAAATGGCCTTGATCGACCCTTTTCTGAAGCCCCTCGAGCGCCTTCATAAAGCGCTCTTCGGCCCCTGAATAAATCGCCTCTTCCTTGGCCCGCCTGCGCACGCTCTGACACAACAGCACATACTCCTCGCCTGCTTGCCTCGACTCCTCCTGCGTTGTCTCCTGGTCCCCTTCACTCTCATTTTCTTCTCCCACCTGCTCTTTTATCCACTTCACCTTCACTTCCCGGTCCCAATCCCTCCCCTCTACCTTTTCGAAACCGGAAGCCTCCTGGAACTCTGCAAGATAAGCCTTACGCCCCCGGCGGCTCTGGTTGACCAGGTAGCCGAATCCCTCCTCGCGCAACAGTTGCACATTCTCCCGGCTCGCGATCCCTCCATCCATGATGATGAGGGTCTTCTCACGCTCGCCCTGGGCCCCCACCGCTTTCTCCAATTCAGCGATCATCTCCAACAGGGTCGTCGCGTCATGGCGGTTGCCCGCAAATATCCGATGTCCCAACTCAAAGCCTTCGGTATCGAACACCATCCCCACCACAATCTGAACACAATCGTGGCGTTTCTGTTTGTTCTTTCCCCGTTTCGCTTTGCCGTTGCTCGCACCCACCCCTTCGAAGTGCGTATTGGTAAGATCATACAGTAGTACCGTCCGATCCAAACTGAACAGTTCCCCCTGGCGCTCGCGCATATGCTCTTCGATCCTTTCGCGGTTCTCCACCAACCGATCGCTCACCCGGTAGTAGCGATGCCGATCCGACTTCACCGCCGCCACTCCCAGAAGATCTCCCAGGGCACTCTGCCTGGCCCACTGGGGCAAGGCGTTCTCAGGCACTGGATCCACCAGCCGGTTGATCACCGATACCTTAGCCGCATCCCTTTGCGCCCGGTTCAAGCCCACCTCCTGCAAGGCTTCATCCATCCTCAGCTTTTCCCACCCCTTAAGCCCCAGCAGAATCGGTCCCAATAAAACTCCCGCGGCGCTATGCTCCACTTTATCGGCCAAGACCCCATCAATTGCGTTCTGCTGCTCTGCAAAAGCCTCGGCCTTTTGGCGCAGTCCTCGCCACCGCCCCTCCCCATCAATCCGCCGCAGGATCAGTTCAATCCAGTTCTGCTGTCGACGCGTATACTCAGGGGCCAGAAGTTCCTCGATCCCGTAGAGCTGCTTTTGCACCGCCTTGGCAATGGGTCCAAAGTCCGGTCGACTGATGGCCCCATCGCCCAGGGAGACCACCACTCGCTGTCGCGGTTTACCTTCGCTGTTGCGGTAAGATTCAAGCAGTTGGAGGACCTGGCCGCTCTTGGAATGCTTCAGACGGAAAAACATATCCCGCCAGTCTGGGCGGGCAGATAGGGAGAGTCAAGAACTACTGAAACTTATAGTCCCTACACGATCAATACAGGACAAACCTTCATTGCTCATCAACGACTTACGAATAATAACGTCTCTAAGTTCAGTGCTTTCCGCCCTTCAGTACGCAGTTTGGGTTAGAAAATCCAGTCTTAAAAGGGAGGATTAAAAAGTATGGATAAGCGCATCATCATGCTTGAGGGTGATTCTTGGAGGATACGGACTGATTCTGGTGTGCTCTCGAAATCTGAGCAGGCGGAGGTCAGAGAGTATTTCGACGTAATCAGAATGCCGTATCGAATCCTTGGGGGAAGTTGACGGTTGCCTCAGGTGTGGACAGAGACACGATCTCTGAGAGAATGGAATACTTTTACGATGGACGTGCCGAGGTTGTGTTGTATGGACGAAATAGGAGCTCTTGACGTGTTCAATGCGAGATAGTCGAACAAACCACACCTGCTGATGCCGGAATTTCACCGAGAAGAACCTTCGGAATGAACCAACAGATTTCCATATCGAAAAGCGCGATCGCATCGTTCTGTCAGGAACGGGGAATTCGTCGATTGGCGGTGTTCGGCTCTGTCTTGCAGCCGGACTTTGGTCTTGGAAGCGACATCGATGTACTCGTTGAGTTCGAACCGGGGCGTGTCCCGGGTCTGTTGGGAATCGCACGAATGGAACGCGAGCTTTCCGTGATTTTTGGTGGTAGAAAGATTGATCTGCGGACACCGGAGGATTTGAGCCGTTATTTTCGTGAGAGTGTCCTCGAGGAGGCCGAGGTACAGTATGCACAAGAGTGATGAGGTGTGCCTCCGGCATATGTTGGACGCCGCGAGAGAAGCCATGTCCTTCGCGAAAGGACGAAGACGCTCCGATCTCGACCAAAATCGAATGCTTGTGCTCTCTTTGATAAAGGATGTTGAGATCGTCGGCGAGGCGGCTTATCGGTTAAGCGAGAGAGGACGCAGCGGGATTCCTGAAATCCCTTGGGCTGATATAATCGGCATGCGACACCGACTGGTCCATGCCTACTTTGATATCAATCTGGATGTACTTTGGCAGACCGTTCAGGAAGACCTACCCGTGTTGGTTAAAATGCTTGAGTCCCTCCTCCCGCAGGTCGAGGAGTAATTGCAGGAACCAGCAATTAGCCGCTTTAGCGTGACCCTGTCCAGAAAAGCGGGTGAACAGATGATGTGCCAGGGACGGTATTTTGCTGTGTGTCCAGACTGACCGGCATTGTGTTTCGCAAGCCGTGCGTCCAAGTCGCGGCATCTTCCCACGTAGTAGTGGCTCGGGTCCCTCTTCGACTGCAGGATGTAGACAAAGTACATCGCACCAAAGGTGAGCTTCCGCCCGCTTCCGGGCAAGCCTTCCGCCTCCGTCCGTTGGACTGCGGCGAGATATGGCGGCGAGGCAATTCTTGTCCGCCTCCGTCGTCCCGACTGCGGCGAGACATCTCGCCACAGTATTGCTGCGCAAAACGGCGGCGGATGGAGGTGGCGGGAGTCGAACCCGATTTTAGATTTCCTAATGTCGCACCTATTTTCACTTATTGTTACTAATGAGCAACTTGTGAAAATCGAACGCTGCTACAAAGTGACGCTAAATGCAACTTTTTGAAAACAAATTGGCAAATCTGTTGCAAATCGGAGGGGGCCAAGGGGTCTTAGTTTTTCTCTTCGAAGAGAATCCTGAAATCATCGGACGCCGACTTTGCCGCGTCTCCGATCTCTCCGGCAGCCTCCTCGGTCATCTCGCTCGTTTCCGGGTCGTGTTCGATTCCAACGGTCACCTTCACCCCGATTCTCGTTTTCGCTTTGATCTCCAGCAGAGCTGGGATGGCCTCATAGGCCAAGGCGTCGAGAAGGGCTTGGGCTTCTTCACACGTTACCGACACGGCAGCGATTCGCCCTGAAGATCCTTCATGGACTTCATCTGGCTTAATGGGCTCCTGCTTGGCCTCTTCTAATGCAACCTTGCCAGCGCCCGAGAAGTCGCAGGGCCACTGGCCGGAGTCTTCCGACAGTTTCAGGCAGCGATTGTTGATTGCTTGGTTGATCACATCGGCCACGGTCTTCCACGGGAGCGTCTTGCCAGCCTTTTGCGAGAGCGCGGTCGCAATGGCGAGGGCGGTCGTCTCTCTATTCGTCCATACGTCAGGAATCACTTCGGGTAGAATCTCGGTGACGCTTACTGGTTCAGGTGGCGGCAACAGCACTGCACCAGCCGTGAGAATACCCGTAGCAACCTCCTCACCATAAATGCTCGTCGGCCCGGAAACCAGTCAGACCTTGCCCTTTTGCACGGCCTGTTTCACCGCCTCCTGGACGACCGCTTGCCCGGCCTTTGGGATCATCATTGGCTCTTCATAGTCGCCCTTCTTCATCTGGACGACTTTGCCTCCCTCGAAGTAGGCGAGCGCGTCCTGGACGGTGATCTCGTCGCTTGTCCAGAGTCCGGCCAAGCCGTCTTTGGCGACCAAGGCTGGGTCGATTTCCGCCAAATCCACCGACTCGGGAAGAACGAGCTCTAGGGCCGCGTCCTTCCGCGCGTTTTCATCCGGTTCGCTCAACCACCATGTCCGCTTCGACCCGTCGGGGCGGGTCAGTTTCAAGACGAATGCTCCCTGCCGGCATCCGTCGACCAGCGTATCGAGAATCGTCTCTGCCTTGAGCATCTTCGGGAGACGCGGCAATTGCGCGAATGCGCCCGTGAGATCCTTGACGCGTTTCGCCGTCTGGCCATCGGTCCACAAGTCGTAGGGGCCGCCCGGCAACAGTGACTCCGCGTTGATGGCACTGTCCTTGATGCGTGAGCGTTGGTCGTTCTTGACGATCTGGAAATGGGGATCGTCGCTGATGGAAATCCTGAACGCCTGAATTTCGTTCTTCTCGGTTACGGTGACAACCGTGCTGTAGGCCTGATAGA
Organism: Candidatus Moanibacter sp.; assembly: GCA_965226025.1. GTDB lineage: Bacteria > Verrucomicrobiota > Verrucomicrobiia > Opitutales > UBA2987 > Moanibacter. Next base: position 856,205 of record CBDDCD010000003.1, read on the forward strand.
TCGCGTTGGCGATTTTGCCCTGCGATTCTCTCACCTGAATTAGCAGCGTCTGCATCCGCGCCACATCGACCTGGCCACCGTCTTCCTCATCCTTGAGTTCAGTGCGGACCTGCTCCCAAGCGAGGTAGTCGCGGATCGCATTCCTGGCGAGCTCGACACCCTCTTTGGTTGGAGTCAGCAGGATCACGGTATTGCGGAAGACACGAGGTTTCTCCGAGCTCGTTGTTTCGTTGAGGAAGCGTGTTGCCTCCGGGCTTGGCTTGCCCGATTCGGAGGCCGCGTCTGGGCCGAGGATGACATAGTGAAACTCGCCGTCATCCTCCACGTCCTTCGGCTTGTATGGCAGCGTGTGGGTCCGCACTCCGCTTGTCGATGCGCCACGGGTCAATTCCTTTGCTCTCTGCCGATTTCGTCGATCAGACGTGCCTTCACAACGTCCCTGTCGATCTCCGCAGCCGCTTTCGCGTGCATCTGGTTAAGGTTTGGCCGATTTCCCAGTACCCATGTTTCCGGCAGCTTTTCTTCGGCGTTGGTCGTGTAGCGGTCATCCAGCCAGAAGCTTGATCGCGCCCACCGCTTGAGGCCCTTTTCCTGCTCGATCTTGTCAGGCCGCTGGGGAGCAAGGCCGCATTGACGGCATACCTTGGGCTCTGTGACAGCCAGATTCCGGGCCTGCCCTCGCGCGTCTCTTTCGCGACCAGGTTCCGGAGATGGGAGACCTCTTGTTGCTCAGTTCGATTGATGCGCCTGAAACGTTGCTCCCTTCTCCCGCAGGAGCTTCACAGCCACTTAGGTGCGGTTACAGTCGCGGTTGACGTTATATTTGCAGTCAATGGCGAAGCGTCGTCGGTCTAACGTCAGCATGAAGTAGCAGATGAATGGATCGACGCGGAAATGCTTCTCGTAGTTCAGTTTCGCTTCCTTGAGGACGAACTCGACGTCGTTCTCGAAGGCAACCGACATCGACTTCACTTCGAGGTAGCGGGTGACACACCTCCCACTGAACTCTTGCCGCTCAAAAAGCATCCGACCGACATCCCCGAAGTTCATCATCATAACGCCTCTAAGCAAGTTAAACGCTTTGACAAGGCTTCAAGCGGAAGTTGGATGTTTATGGAGGGACAGAGCGCCCGCATCACCATTCATGGGCCACGTAAGACTAGGAACGCTCCCGAAGACTCGGGCGTGGAAAGAAATCGTCCGCTACATCGCTGACGGTGCGGATGTGTCTAAGGTGGCCGGTGCAACGATGCAGGCCGCCGACAAGGCGTTCGAGGTAATCCAGAATGACCGTGGTTTCGCGGAGACCGTTGACCTAATGACTCAGTTAGCGGTAGCTGCCAGGTCTGACGATCCAGTCGCTCATTTTGAGGCGCTCGGAATCAAGCTCTCCGACCATACCACAGTCACCGATGTTGCGCTCGCTATCGTATCAGCGCTCGACAAGGGTGTATCAGCTGAGGGGAAAAGCTCGGATTTTGGAGAGATCGCGCAGCATGCGCTTGTCTCTGCTGTGATCGAACAACTGAACGACCTTTACGGCACGCTGCTTCCGCTATCCGCACATGAGTTAGAGACAGCCTTGGCCGATCTGGGAAACCCTGCGGCCTTCGGTCGGTTGTCGCGTTCCTTCTTCAGCAACCTGACCAACAAGTCTCTCGACTACTTCCTATCCAAAACCATCGGCACTCAGATCGGAGAAGGCCAGCGGTTCGCCACAATGAACCAGGTTGCTCAGTTCAAGAATGCCTTGGAGACGCATTGCCGCGAGGCGTCCGAGATCGTTCAACGTTTCAGCGCTGATTGGTTTTCCAAGATTCACTACGAGAACAACGGACACATCTCGAAACAGAAATCGAAGGACTTCGGTTGGTTTGCAATGGAGAAAATGCGCTCCGAAATGAAGAAAAGAGCTAAGCCTGATGCATCGTGACTTTTCCATTTACTGCGGTGAAAAGACCAAGCCAGGCAACGACCCCGATAAAGAAATCAACCTCAATCTCTGGGGCGGTGATGAAGACGAGAATGTTGTTCTGCGCATCGAGGACATCGACGAACGTTTACTTCGAAAAATCCCGAGCCAGCTCCATGACCTGGTTGAAATCGCCGTCTACGTTTACTGCGCCGACCAACTGATCAGTCGCACCAAGCAAGACGTTGACAGCTTCGGAGGCGCTTGGCGGCGCAACTTCACATTCCACGTTCCAGTGCGCGAACTGAAGGTCTGGAAAAGGCCGGAAGTCATCGAGTCTCTTTCCGGTTTACTCGGCTTCCTGTCCGACGACCGGTTCACCTTCAAATTCGTTCAAGCGGCGAATCCGCCTGCTTTTCAGACTTACCTCGAATTTGATGAAAACCCACAAAATTCCGCGCCACCGGAACAGGTCATCCTGTTTTCCGGTGGTCTCGATTCACTTGGTGGAGCCGTCGATGAGGTGATTCGCCAGCACCGCAAGGTCGTTTTGGTAACGCACAAGCCAACGACCAAGAACAACACAATTTTGCGGAAGTTGCACGCTGCCTTGAGTCAAGAGGCTGGCGACCGTCTCGCACCGATTCATCTCGGTGTCCGCGCAAGCAAGGGAAACTCTCGCGCCCGAGAGTATACCCAGAGAACCCGCTCTTTCCTTTTTGCCTGCTTCGGTGCAACCATTGCCAAGATGCTTGGCCTGAACAGTATTCGCTTTTACGAGAACGGAGTCGTCAGCCTGAATCTGCCAATCTGCGCTCAGGTGATCGGGAGCCGTGCCACCCGAACGACGCACCCCCGCGTTATTGAGGGGTTTCAGGAACTTTTCACGCTGCTCTCAGACGAGCAGTTCACCGTTGAGAATCCCTTCCTCTGGAAAACGAAAGCGGATGTCATCAGGTTGATAGTTGAGGCCGGGATTCCCGAAGTAATCACAACCTCGGTGAGTTGCACCCACGTGAGGGGGCGAAGGCTGGAACTAACTCATTGCGGCACTTGTTCACAATGCATCGATAGGCGCATAGCGATTGTCGCAGCGGATGCAGAAGAATACGATCCGGCTACCCACTATAAGCATGACATATTCCTCGGTGAGCGGCCCAAGGAGGACGACAAGATTTTATCGGCTGCGTATCTTGAACGAGCCCATGAGATTGAGCAGGTCGATTCCGTCGGTCAATTCATCGCCAAGTATCCTGAGTTGCTTCGTGCAGTGGCTTGTTTGCCGGGCGACCGTCAAGGAAGTGCCGAACGGCTTTTTGAACTACACAAGCGCCATGCTCAGGAGGTCGGTAAAGCAGTCGACATTCTGCTCGCCAGACACGCCGTCGACATCCGAACACGCAAGCTCCCGGGTGATTCACTTCTCCGGATCGTCTGCGAGTCCGGATTCGTTACGTCACTGCCGGCAGTCGGCACCGACGAAGAGCCCCCCAACTTTTTCTACAAGCGCGGAAACGTCTGGCAGATTCGGTTCAACAACCGCAAGCCGCTCTTGATTCAGAAACACAGAAAAGGTTGTGAGTATCTCCAGTTCCTTCTCGGGCGACCCGATCATTCCTTTTCCGTTTATGATGTGGCGGCAGAACTGAATATCGGTTTCTGCGAAGATGTTGAGGCGGGCCCGATCGACGCCGAGGAAATCGCCGAGGGCTTTTCGATCACCGACAGAGCGAAGTTGGGGGATCTTGGCGACGTGGTTGATAAAAAGGCGCTAGCGAAATACCGCGAGAGGCTAGGCGAGATCCTTGAAGAAAGGCGCGAGGCCGAGACAAACAATGATGTCGGCCGCGTGACTCAGCTTGAGGAGGAGGTAGCCGTGATCGAAAAGGAAATCGGTCGAGCCGTTGGTTGGGGCGGAAGAATCCGCAAAGCCAGGGATGAGCGGAAGAACCTTCGCGACAGTGTTCGGAACAGCGTTAACCGAACCATCGAGGAAATCGGTAAGCATGATGGCGTTTTTGCCGATCATCTCCGTGATGCGATAGATCTCGGGGCCGTGCTAAGATACCAGCCCAAGGTTCCGACCTCTTGGAGCACGCGTCCACGAAGCCCCAATCCGGTGAAAAATAGTTAGAAAAATGCCCGCTACGCGAAAAGTAGCTCTCGCTACGCGTCATGTAGCGCCTTCGAGGTGAAGGCAGATTCACCGAGAAGCAACGGCATGAAGCACGAGCAAGGTAGGGTCTGCCTGATGAAAATAGATAATCATGGCAGTTATGAAAGAACCCGAAGCCTCTGGCTTCGACCACGGAGCCCGGTCGCATAGCCGTATGCGCCTACACACCCCAGCAGCTCATGGCCGAGTGGGAGGTCTTCAAGATGGCCTGCGCCATGTGGCGACACACCAAGGGTTACGACCCGAGAGAGGAGTCTGCCAATGGATAAGGCATGGAAGGCTTTCGAGCGTCGAGTCGCCGCTTTCTTCAAGACCGAGCGCAATGCTCTGTCCGGCGGCAATTCGAAGCGCACGCGATCCGACACGCTGCATCCCGATCTCTTGATCGAATGCAAGCAGCGCAAACGCTTCGCCGCCGTGCGTCTCTGGGATGACACGAAGCGGCTCGCCGACAAGGAAAACAAAACGCCGGTCGTGTGCCTGTCCGAGAAGGACAGGCCCGGCTTCTGGCTCCTGATTCACTCCGACGACTTCACCAAACTCTAATAAATTACGAAGATGGAAACACCTTTGCCCACCCAACCGAAACTCGTTGACGCCAACGGGCTCCTCGAAGCCCTTTTCGACGAACAGAGCCGACCGTCCTTGCGCTGGCTTCGCCAGATGCAGGCCCAGCGGAAAATTCCCTACGTCAAGATCGGCCACCTCGTCCGCTTCGACGTGGAGAAGGTCCGGGCCGCGCTGGACGAGAATTGCACCGTCAACCCTCGACGCCGGTAAGCGATGACTTGTCCAAAGTCACCACCCGCACCGAGACTGGCCCCCGTCTTGCCGCGCTCCGAGATCTCGCCGCAGAGGGAGATGAGTTTGCCCGAGCGGACCTCTGGTCCGAGGTTGGATTCACGTATCCGTAGCCGGCGGGTCTTCGGTTTCGACACCGAGACCTTCTACGCTCGCGACTACTGCGTGAAGAAACTCGGCGTGGACCGCTACGTCGCCGGCAAGCGGTTCGACTGCTACCTCGTTTCCTTCTGGGGGCCGCACGGTCAGTTCGTCGGCCACCCCAAGGATTGTCCGTGGGAGGAGTTTTCCGGTTGTGTCTGGGTCTCCCACAACAGCCGTTTCGACCGAGCCGTCTTCAGCCGTTTGCAGGAGTTGGGAATCATTCCGCCAGAGATCGCTCCCGCCGAGTGGCACGACACCGCTGCGCTGGCGACCTTCCTCCAGGCACCGCGCGGTCTCGAAGGAGCTTGCCGGGAGTTGATCGGGAAGAGGCCTGACAAATCCGTCCGTGCCCAGATGAAGGGCGTGGACTGGATTCAGGCGAGGACGCTTCTGCAGGATGATCGCGTTCTCGAATACGCGCTGGAGGATGCCCGGCTCGCTTGTGAGCTCTGGCTCGCCCATGCCGACAAATGGCCGACGCAGGAACGCATCCTGTCTCGGTTGACGGTGGAGCAGGGGGAGCACGGCATCCAGCTCGACCGTGTGCGGATCGAGGCTGGGATTGAGGCTCTCTCCAAGCAGTGTGAGGAGTCCGCGCAAGCCTTGCCCTGGCACGGCAAGGAAAAACCGACCAGCACCAAGGCGCTCGCCTTTGCCTGCCGCGAGATCAATCTCCCGCCGCCACCTTCGACGGCCGAGGACAACCCTGCTTGCGACGAGTGGCAGGAGCGTTATGGCAGCCGCTCTCCGTGGATTCGACACATCCGAAACTGGCGGAAATCGAATCGCATGCTTCGGGTCTTGGAGACGATGCGTGACCGTTGCCGACCGGATGGCTCACTCCCGTTCTCGCTGAAGTATTTCGGCGCGATTGCCACCGGTCGATGGTCCGGGGATGCCGGCCTCAATCTCCAGAACTTCAACCGAGAGCCGCTTCACGGTGTCGATCCGCGCCGCTGCCTGATCGCTCGACCAGGCCACAAGCTCCTCATCGCCGACCTTTCCCAGATCGAGCCGCGTGTCCTCGCGTGGATGGCGGGCGACTTCGACTTGCTGGAGAAAATACGTGGAGGGCTGACGATCTATCAGGCCCACGCGGAAACTTCGATGGGTTTCACCGGAGCGAACTTGAAGAAAGAGGACCCGCGTCGCTACCTCTTGGCGAAATGCCGGGTGATCGGTCTCGGCTACGGTGCCGGAGCCAAAACCTTCCAGAACCTCGCCAAGACCTACGGTCTGGAAATCACGCTCGCCGAGGCGAAGGCCACCGTAGACGACTTCCGTGCGGCCAATCCACGCATCACCGGGTTGTGGCGGAATCTCGAAAACGAGATGCGGAGCCGCCATGGCCATACCTTTTTCGTGCGTCTGCCAAGCGGTCGCGTGATCCGCTACTTCAACGTTCACGCTTTCGATAGCGGCATCACCGCTGCAACGGAGCGGGGCGGGCGCCGCTTCGAATGGTATGGCGGAAAACTCACCGAAAACGTGGGCCAAGCCACTGGTCGCGATGTCTTCGCCGAGGGATTGCTCCGTATCCACCAGGCCGGAATTCGGATCCTTTGGACCGTTCACGATGAGGTAATCTGCGAAGTGCCCGAGGATCCGGAAGTCACGCCCGATATTGTCACCGGTTTGCTCGCCCAGACTCCGACATGGATGCCAGGTCTGCCCGTCGCTGCCGAGGGCATCGAAACACAAACCTACTGCAAGTGAGGCACCGATCATGGCGATTCTTTCAGGACTTCCACCGGCCCTCACCGAGGCGCTCAACAATCCGCCGGTCAAGGGCAGTCGCAACGTGTGGCTGTTCACCGTCGCCAAGCGGGCACGCCATTTCGCTTCGCCGGAGAAGGTCCGCAGCTTCCTTCGTCAGGTTGCGTCCCGTTGGGACGACCGCGACTTCGGTCCCGAGATCGACCGCGCCGTCGCCCGGACCTACTCGGAAAAGCTAAGGTTTCCGGGAAATCGGCGGATCCCCGCTTGGCCGGACTTCAATCCGGCCGCATGGGAACGGCGCAAGCATCACCCGGTTCCATTCTCCGAGACGCCGCTGGAGGTCACCGCCGAGATGGTGGTCGATCGGCTTTTTCCCGGCGATCCCTTGGTCTGTGCCGCGCTCGACACCCGATCCGCGCAGACTCAGCCCCGCGATGCATGGCGGGGCAAGGAGGCGGCGCTTCAATTCATCGTCGCCAACCCGATGACCGCGGAGACCGGCCTCAATCAATCAGGTCGCGTCTCGGCACGTTGCCACGACAACGCCACGAAACAGCGCACCTACCTGGTCATCGAGTTCGACCGGGGAACACTTGCCGAACAAGCCGCGATCCTTGGTTCGCTGTCCACCAAACTGACTCCGCTGACGCTGGTCGTTTGGTCCGGGGGCAAGTCGCTGCACGGCTGGTTCCAGGTCCAGCAAATCTCCGAGTATGCCAAGCTCCGCTTTTTCCGGCACGCGGTTTACCTCGGGGCCGATTCGTCCCTCTGGGACCCGGCCAAGCTCGTGCGTATGCCCGGAGGCCGACGCGACAACGGCGAAACGCAACACGTCCTCCACTTCAATCCAAACCCGTTTCATGAATGACTGCATCGCGGAATCTTACCGATCTCTGGCGGGAAATCGAAGATCCCGACTTCCACGCCATCGAAAATCAACCCCATCCCGCACCGAAGCCCTTCACCGTGCTTTCGGGCGCGGAACTCCGTAGCGTATCCATCCCGCCGAAGGTCAACGTCCTGGGCGATGGCGTGATCGCGCTCGGGCAACCCACCACGGTCATCGGGCAGGGTGGCACCGGCAAGAGCCGCCTCGTTATGCAGACGGCCATTTCGCAAGTCATGGGCTGGCCCGTCGCCGGAATGCCTACGCACCCGGAGCCACTGCGCCATCTCCTGATCGGCACCGAGAACAGTATCTACCGTCAGAAATCCGACTACCTGAAAATGACCGCCGCGCTCACACCTAATCAAAAGGCCTTGGTCGATGCCCATGTCTTCTTCCATGTTGTCTGTGAGATTGACGATGCTTTCATCAATCTCGGCTCCGACGACATCCGAAAGAAGTGGCAGGACACGATCGAGTCGACTCAACCGAACTGCATCTATGTCGATCCGTTCGGCGAGGTAAATGTCGGCGACATCAACAAGGACGTCGATGTCCGGCAGACCTTGCGTGAACTGACTAAGGTTTGCCGCCTCTTCGATCCGACCACTGCCATCATCATCGTTCACCACGCACGCACCGGGCGGCAAAACATCGCCCAAGCAGTAGGGTGGGACAAGGGAAACTTCGCTTTGGGTTCCAAGGCCCTCTACTCGGGAGCGCGGTCCCAAATCAACATCGCTCCCGCAGATCCCGACGACCATTCCCGCATCGTCGTTTCCTGCGGCAAGTCGAACGACGCCAAACCCTTCGACCCGGTGGGCCTCAAGTTGAACGAGGAGACGATGCTCTATGATATCGATCCGAACTTCCATCTCAATGCCTGGAAAGACGACGTTGAGGGCAAGCGGTCCAATGCGAATTTCTCCATTGCCGAGGCCGCTGAAACCCTTGCCGACGGGCCGAAGAAAATCGGCGAGATCCATGCCGCTCTTGGCGGAGAGGATTCCGGCTCCAAACGATCGCTTCAGCGCATCCTGCTCAAGGGGAAGAAGGAGGACTACTTCCGCACCGGCAAGGAGGGCTACAGACTCACCAAAAAAGGAGAATCCCTGAATTCATAAATTACTATGAACCAATGCCCTGCGAAACCATCACGACACTTTCCGCGACACCTCGCACGACATGTCGCAAAGGCCTGTCATGCGACACTGCGACACCTCCCTTTTATGGGAGTGTCGCTGTCGCGTCCGGGTAGGGGCTGATCCCTCCCAGATTATATACTTCACCCAGGGAGGAGGCTCCACTATGGGCGGCTACATCCGACGATTTGACTGAATCACCTCCGTTTCTCGATGCACCTGCCGAGGTTGAATGAACCGATCCGGCCGAAATCCACAACCCAGTCGCTTTTCTCCGAATCCCATTTTGTCGGGATTCGACATGGATCAACCTCATACTCTATGAATGGCTGAACGATTACTTGCCGCCACGCCGTTTCGAGTGTTCCGCATCCGGTCGTAGCGAGAACGGCGGAAGCTAAAATGATGGTTTTGACCATCCGGCTTGTCCGTCTGCGCAGAGCAACTAATTCTGTCTTCATGCTAGCTCCCTTTCCAGTTGTTTGATTCTCTCTTCCACGTGTTCCATCGTGAGGCGTTGGGCCTCATTAGGCTCCCCTTCCCCTAGTTGCGTCTTGTATTCCCGAGATTCGCCCGACATTTTTTCAACTCCGATTCGTACAAAAGTCGCTTTCGTGAATCCTTTTCCTGCTGTGGTTTTGTGAATTGCAAAGCACGGTCGAGCTCGCCCATCCAGTTGTTGAGCAGGGTTTCGAGATTTCCAACCAAGTTCAGCTAGCTTGCGCTTGATGAAGACATAAGCATCCACTTCGGTTGCCGCAGGGTTTTGCATTAAGTTCTTGTTGTGAGTAATTTATACGGAAGCTTTTTGCCACACATCCCCTCGGCCATGCCCACCATCTGGTCAACGGTATCCTCGAGCCGGTTATTGTGCCTGCCTGCGAATTCGCAAACGTATCGGGCAAGGTGCTTCGGACTGAGCTTGTGGAAGGTTCCTTTGTGAGCCCGCGCTTGAGCATCGCCCAGAAGCTTTCCATGCCGTTTGTGTGGGCTTGGCCTTTGACATACTCGCCTACACTGTGGCGCACCGCTTCACGATTCAAGCCCTCATAGGCGCGGCTTTCGTCGGTGTAAATCTTCGCGTTGGGAGCGACGTTTCTCTTCACAAATCCCTGCAAGGTAATTGCATCGGTTGACGGTGCGACACCCGCAACAATCTTGCGCGTCGGGCGGTCCTTGATGCCCACAACGGCAGTCTTACCCACAGGCCCGCGCCCCGCATTGAGCTTCTTGGAAGCGTGCTTGTTCTTCTCCAGACCCCCGAAATAGGACTCATCAACTTCTACCGGCCCTGCCAGCTTCACCGTTTTCTGCTCCCCCATGCTGCCCGCAATCTGTGGGCCAGGTGCCACGCACTCTTTTGCGTTATGGCAAGATCGCGGTGAAGCTTCATGGTTGAAACACCCTTGAGGTTTGTGGTGAGAAGGTAAATCGCAATCGCCCACTTCTGATAACCCAATTTTGAACCTTCCATGACCGAGCCGGTTTTCAGTGAGAACATCTTGCGATCTTCACAATCCCTGCAACGGTGAGTCATGGATCGATGTTTGATCCCTGCTTGGACATTGGCCGATCCGCAATGAGGACACTCCGGTCCGTTCGGCCACCGAACGCCCTCAAACCACTTTCGAGAAATTTCATCATTCGGGAACATCTCCATTAACTCAATGACTGAGATTCCCTTGCGTTCCGCTTTACCTGGTGCTTTCATTGTGACTAATGTACAATGGATTGAGGGGTGAAGGGTGAGGCCAAGGGAATTTGAAAGAAAATTGTGACTTTTGTATATAATTCCCAATTATTTGCTCGGCTACATGAGATTATCCGGACCGGTTCTTATACCATGCCGGAAAGCTACCGTGGAACGGGAGCTCCAGGACTCTACCTGGAAGATCTTCTCGGTCTGACAACAGGGAATAAAGACATTCCTGATAGTTTGGGATGGGAGCTCAAGTATCATACGAAGAAAACCTCACTGATAACGCTCTTTCACAAAGAGCCTAAACCCGCCGGAATCGTTCGCTACATGGTAAACAGATTTGGCTGGAAAGACAATAACGGACGGTAGAGCTTTCGCCATACGATTGCCGGCAAGTCTGACCGCTTTCGCGTCGATAGCGATATGAATCAGATAATCATCCGAAGGCTTAAGGGGAATGGGCCTGTCCCATTTTGAGCTAGTGACGACATCTTGGGATCCGTCGGCGCAAAACTAAGAAGGCTTGTTCTAGTGCGAGGAACGCGTAACGGACAAGAGATCGTCTATGAGCGAGCGGACTGTTTCGAGAATCTACAATTGAGTTTCTTTATTTGGGAAGTCGTAGCCGGAACGGTGAAAATTGATTTTGACGCCAGAGAGGCCAAGCCGGGAAGCAAGGGACTAAGAAACCACGGGACCAAATTCCGGATTTCTCCCGATGACATCTGCCGCATCTATGCGAAAAAGGAACGGCTTTGTTGAATTAGGTATGTTATTCCCTTGAATTAAGTATGTTATTCCCCATAATAGCCGTTATGTGGAAAGTGTTCGCCCACGGACTAGTGATCGGCGGCCTGTTGGTGTCCGGTATCGCATTCGGGCAGAAGGCGCATCCTGGTGCGGTCGCCGAATTCACTCTGAACCCCTTCGAGGCCCATCTCGGGTTTCTCCCAAATAAGCCCCGGAGTCTTCCGTTGACACTACCGCGGCTTCAGGCGACTCACGCTGAAGGGACTGCGGCCTACGTGATCGACGCCCCACGAACAGCTACGGGCATTACGCTGGTCTTCAGCATGGATTCCCCGGCCAAGGTCATTGTTGAGCGGTACAACGCGCCGGGTGGCAAGAACCGCAAGCGCAAGACTTGGTCGATCAAGGAGGGCTCAACGCGCTCAAGAATCCTTTCATTTAATGGCCTTGGGTCGGAGGAAAGCACGATTCGGATTCTAGTGAGCGCACCTGAAAGCCCAGAGCATTCAGAGAGCTACGACGTAACCGTCAGAAGGGCCGCGACATTCGGAACCGATCCAACGTTGACTGCGCTGGAGCTATCTGATGGTGCCCTAACCCCTGCCTTTGCAAGCGACACGAAATCCTATGAGGCAAGCGTAGTCTACAGAGCCACAGGTCTCGATGTGACCGCCCGTAGGAAAGAAGCAGGGACGGTTCTGCAATTGGGTGGAACCGCGTCTGACGGCAGCAAGCTAGCGGTGAATGGAATGACACTCTCAGGCTTGACTGTGGGGCGGAACACGATTGGGATCCTAGCTACATCCGAGGATGGCTCAACGACGGAAAGCTACACCGTAGAGGTACTTCGACTAGGGCCGAGCAACGACACCACGCTTGCCGACCTGACGGTGTTGGAGGGAGAGGCGGGATTGTTCGGGTTCGGTCTGCTCGTAAGCACGGGGGGCGGGATCCTGCGTCCAGCGTTTGGCCCCGATACCAGATCCTATGGAGCTACTGTGCCATCGGACGTGACGGCGGTCAAGATGGCGATCACGGGCCTGACGGCATCGGCGCTCAATGCGAGTGGCATGACCGCGCATGGTTCGCCCCTGGCGATGCGTGCAATGGATTGGACGATGTCGCGCTCTCGTGAGACGACCCTGCGCAAGGTCGTTACCTTCGCCGGCCTTGAGCTGGGTGAGAATACAATATTGATCCAAGTGACAGCGGAGGATGGGAAGACGACGGGGACATACAGGGTGACGGTGACGCGAGGCAGTTAGTCTTATCTCGAGGAGAGCGAGGCCAAAACGCCAGAAAACTCTGCTCAGATCGGGGACAGTACTGGGGTCCAATCCCCAGTGTTTTGGGCCGCTGCAATCGACCCGAATAGGCGTGGAAAACTCCCCCGAATCACTGGCACCTGTGGATAAACCTCGCGGCGGCGGGCGACCAGGACACAGTAAGAAGCCCCAGGAACGACTTTCAGCGGTGCGGAGACCTTAGAGGACGCCCGCGACTCGCGGGGCCGTCAGGGGCGAGCTTTGCGGTTCTAGCTTGCTAGTTGACGCTGATCCACTGGGGCGATGACGGGGGGTTGAAGGCGAGAGAATCAAGACGCCACGGCCCGTCGAGTAATTCAGTTCCGGCCAAGCCAGCTTGATCTGTCTCGTTCTAGCATAGGTTGACACGAAAACCTGGAGGAAGGACGATGCAAAGAAGAGTAGTGCGCTATAGTGAGGCGTTCAAGAAAGAGATCGTACGGGAGCTGGAGGTTGGGGAATTTAAGGACCCGGCGCAAGCTTCGCGACATTACGGGATAAGAGGACAAGACACAGTAAGGCGTTGGGCCAGGCAATATGGTCGGGATGGCATACTGAAACCGTTGATAAGAGTGCAAAAAAAGGACGAAGTGGAGGAGGTGAAACGGCTGCAAGAGCGCATAGGCCAGATGGAGCGCGCCTTGGCGGATTCGCAGATCAAGAACCTGATCGAGGAGACGTATCTAGAGATCGCGTGCGGGCGATTGAACGAACCGGTGGAGGAGTTCAAAAAAAAGCACGCTACACAACGGTGGCAGAAGCGAAGAAGAAAGCATCAAGGCGTTGTGCGAGCAAGTGGGGATGAGCCGACAGAACTATTACAAGGAGCGTGGGAATCGCCGTGAGGAACGGATCGAAGAAGAGAAAGTGTTAGAGCTGGTGAAGGGGGAACGGCGAGTGCAACCGCGCCTGGGAACACGCAAGCTTCACCATATGCTCAAGGAGGAAATGAGAGAGCAGGGGGTAGCCTTGGGAAGGGATCGAATGTTTCGGCTATTGCGCAAACATGGGTTGGTGGTGAAGCCGAAGAAGCGAGCGGACTGTTTCGAGAATCTGCAATTGAGTTTCTTTATTGGGGAAGTCGTAGCCGGAACGGTGAAAATTGATTTTGACGCCAGAGAGGCCAAGCCGGGAAGCAAGGGACTAAGAAACCACGGGACCAAATTCCGGATTTCTCCCGATGACATCTGCCGCATCTATGCGAAAAAGGAACGGCTTTGTTGAATTAAGTATGTTATTCCCGTATAGTTCGCATCTGTCGGCTTGTCGGAAGGCGGCGCGGGTGGAGTTGGGGATTCGCCGCAGCACGTTCTGCGGCTGGTTCAGGACAGGGGTATGGCGGGACTGGCCGACCGACATTCCGGCGCCGGCGTGCGCTGGAACCGGATTCCCGACACGGTTCGTCAGCGCCTCGTCGACCCGGGCGGATGAGGTGCGAACGGGAGCGTCATGACCTCTGACTCCAAGGGCCACGGGCTCTTCATCGTCGACAACAGTGTCTCCGGCTGGACCGGGCTCCGGTACTTGGAGGAGTGGTCCAGCATCGCGAAGGCGTTCGACATCGCGACCGGATACTTCGAGATCGGCGCTCTGCTCACCCTCGACGGCAAATGGCAAGGGCTCGACAAGGTCCGGATCCTGATGGGCGCGGAGACTACCCACCGGACTCGGAAGGCCATTCTCAAAGCGGTCCGAGCGCAAACGCTCGACAGGCTCGACGAAAGCATCGAGGAGGACAAGGAGCCGAACCCCTTCCTGCAGGGGGTCCCTGCGATCCTCGACGCGCTCCGCTCCGGGCAAATCGAATGCCGTGTCTACGACAAGGACAAATTCCACGCCAAGGCCTACATCACCCACGCAAAGCTCGATGTCGTGGGTGCCCAGGCGCTGGTGGGCTCCAGCAACTTCACGCGGCCGGGTCTCACGAAGAACATCGAGCTGAACGTACAGATCCAGAGCGCCCGCGAGGTCGCGCAGCTCCAGGAGTGGTTCGAGACGCACTGGAACGAGGCGAGCGGGGTCACCGAGGCAGTCATCGAGACGATCTCGCGCCATACGCACCTGTATTCGCCATTCGACGTCTACGCGAAGGCCCTGCAGCAGTTCTTCCGGGGACACGAGCTGACCGCGACCGAGTGGGACGAGACACGGTCGCGCATGTTCGCGCACCTCGATCGCTATCAGAAGGAGGCGTACTGGGCGCTCATGAAGATCGCCCGGCAGCACGGCGGTGCGTTCCTCTGTGACGGCGTGGGTCTCGGCAAGACCTTCGTCGGTCTGATGCTGATCGAGCGGCTCATCCTTCACGAGGGCAAGCGTGTCGTACTGTTCGCACCGAAGGCGACCAAGGAGGGGGTATGGGAGCCCCACCTGCGTCGGTGGCTTCCGCACATCGGCGGTGGCGCGGACTTCAGCAATCTAGCCGTCTTCAGCCACACCGACCTCGGACGAAAGGGGGACTTCCCGGAGCGTTTCCAGCGCATTGCGGAACTCGCCGACATCGTCGTCATCGACGAGGCGCACCACTTCCGCAATCCGGGCCGCCGGGGTGACCCCGACAGGGGAATCGAACCGTCGCGCTACTCCCGCCTGTTCGAGCTACTCGACAACGCGGAGCGCCCCAAGACCGTGTTCATGCTGACGGCCACCCCCATCAACAACCGCCTGAGCGACTTCCGCCACATGACCGAGCTCTTCACGCGTCGCGACGAGGCATACTTCGCACGCACGATCGGCGTGAACAACCTGCGGGCGCACTTCAGCCAGATGGAAAAGAGGCTTCGCAGCCGTGTGGGGCAGGACGAGGCGGATGCCGCGGAGCACATGACCGAAGCCGAGGGGATCCTCTTCACCGACGCATTCTTCCGCCAGCTCGTCGTCCAGCGGAGCCGCGATTACGCCCGCGAGAGCCAGATTCGGGAGTACGGCAAAGCAGCCGCCTTTCCCGAGCGGAGGGACCCTCACGTAGCGGAGTACTCAATCCGAAAAACCTACGGGCGGATGCTCGATCTGTTCGAGAAGGCCTTCGCGAAGCAGAGCCCGCTCTTCACGCTGCCGATGTACTACCCCCTGCATTGGTACAGGGGACCGGACAAGGACATCGACCCGTTCGAGGAGAACCGCCAGAGACAGGTGATCGGCCTCATTCGGACCAACTTCCTCAAGCGCTTCGAGAGTTCCGTCGCCGCCTTCGAGCTCTCCTGCCACCGCCTCCTCCGAAAACTGCTCGCCTTCCTTGATGTTCACAGCGAGAGCGACGCCGAGAAGAAGCGCATCGAGCGCTGGAAGGCGCAGAACGCCGACGTCTTGGGCTACGCCGTCCAGCGCCAGCTCGAGTTCTGGGGCGAAGAAGGCGAGGAGGCGGACGACGAAGACATCGTCCCCCAAGAGATGCTCGACGCGGTCGAGCACCTCGACCGGGCCGCGTACGACGTCAAGGAGATGATGCCCGAGACCTTCCTCGACCTCGACCAGATGGTGCAGTTCCTGGACGAGGCCCGGAAGTTCGAGCCGAAGCACGACGACAAGCTCCGGAAGCTCATCCGCCTGCTTAGGTCAAAGGCGCTGGCCGACCAGAAAATCCTGATCTTCACCGAGTTCGCCGACACGGCCCGCTACCTCAAGCGTCACCTGGAGGAAGCCGGTATCGAGGGTGTTGAACAGGTGGACAGTGCCACGAAGAAGAACCGTGCAGACGTCATACAGCGCTTCGCACCCTACTACAACGGCCTCTCCTCCCCGGAGCTCGCCGAGCAAGGCCGCGTGGAGATCCGCGTCCTGATCTCCACGGACGTCCTCTCCGAGGGACTGAACCTCCAGGACGCCTCGCGGATGATCAACTACGACATCCACTGGAACCCAGTGCGCCTCATGCAGCGCATCGGCCGGGTGGACCGGCGCATGAATCCCGAGATCGAGGAGCGGCTTGTCGCCGACCATCCCGAGGCGGCCGCCTCGCGCGGCAAGGTCTGGTTCTGGAACTTTCTCCCGCCCGAGGAGCTGAACGAGATCCTCTCGCTCTACACGAAGGTCACGCAGAAGACGCTCCTCATCTCCAAGACCCTCGGCATCGAGGGCCGGAAGCTTCTCACGCCCGAGGACGACTACGCGGCGCTGAAGGAGTTCCACCATGCCTATGAGGGCACGCGCACGGCCGTGGAGGACATGCACCTCGAGTACCAGGCGCTGATCCAGGCCGACCCGGAGCTGGAGGCGCGCCTCGCTCGCTTCCCCGGCGCGATCTTCAGCGGCCGCAAGCGCCCGGGGAAGGGCGTGCGCGGTGTCTTCTTCTGCTACGCGCTCCCCGCCCTCGACAAGGAGAAGAACGAGTTCACCGAGGATGCCGGCACCACCCGCTGGTACCTCTACGACCTCGACCGCGAGACCATCCTCGAGGAGCCGGGCGAGATCGTTGCGAACATCCGATCGAAGCCCGAGACACGCCGGCGCTGCACCACGGAGGAGAAAACGCTCCTCGACATCCGCAAGCGGATCGAGAAACACATCAAGAACAGCTACCTGAAGCGCGTGGATGCCCCGGTCGGCATCAAGCCCCGGTTGCGCTGTTGGATGGAGCTGAACGAGGGCTGAACCGATGCCGACCGACCACCGCGAACGCCTCGCCTGCATCCGCCGCTTCGACCAACTCGTGGCCTACCTCCGCGACGAGCTTGGCTGGCCGATCGACTCGGACGACTTCGAAGAGCTGACCTTCGAGTACACCCCGGAGGAGCTCGGGATCGACACGAAGAACGCGGCCAAGATCCAGGAGATCAAACGCCTGCGCCCGCTCGTGGCCGGGCCAGCCCTGGGCATCTTCTTCGTCAAGTTCGAGCCGAAGCGCCTGCCCGTGGTGGCGCTGCGCCGCATCCTCGGCCAAGTGGCGCTCAAGAAGCGCACTTCGGCCAACAAGTCCGAGCGCCAGGCCTGGGCCGCCGACGACCTGCTCTTCGTCTCCAACTACGGCGAGGGCGAGGAACGCCGCATCGCCTTTGCGCACTTCTCGAAGCCCCGGGACGGCCACGACCTGCCGACCCTCAAGGTACTCGGCTGGGACAACCTTGACACGCCGTTCCACCTCGACGCCGTGGCCAGCGAGCTAGCCACGTACCTCGTCTGGCCCGACGACGAGGGCGACCCCGAGGCCTGGCGCCAGCGCTGGCGTGCCGCCTTCAAGCTGCGCCACGGCGAGGTCATCACCACCTCGAAGGAGCTCTCCGAGCGCCTGGCCGAGCTGGCCCGCGCGACCCGCGACCGCATCCGGACGGCGCTCGCCATCGAGACCGAGACCGGCCCGCTCACGAAGCTCATGAAGGCGTTCCAGACCACGCTCGTCCACGACCTGGACGGGGCCGGCTTCGCCGACATGTACGCCCAGACCATCGCCTATGGCCTGCTCTCGGCCCGCATCACCGACCCCGAGCGGCGCACCGCCGACGACTTCGCCGCACACATGCGGACGAACCCGTTCCTCCGGGAGTTGATGGAGACCTTCCTGCGCGTGGGCGGTCGCCGCGGCAAGGCCGGCGGGCCAGGCATCGACTTCGACGAGCTGGGCGTCTCCGAGGTCGTGGAGCTGCTCGACCAGGCCAACATGGAGGCCGTCGTCCGCGACTTCGGCGACCGGAACCCGCAGGAAGACCCGGTTATCCACTTCTACGAGCACTTCCTCGCCGCCTACGACAAGAAGCAGAAGGTGAGCCGGGGCGTCTTTTACACGCCACGCCCGGTGGTCTCCTACATCGTGCGCTCGGTGGACGAGCTCTTACGGATCGAGTTCGGCCTCACCGACGGCCTCGCCGACTCCACCACCTGGGGCGAGATGGCGAAGCGCCACGAGGATCTGAAGATCCCGGAAGGCACCTCGCCCACCCAGGCCTTCGTCCAGATCCTCGACCCGGCCACCGGCACCGGTACCTTCCTTGTCGAGGTCATCGACCTTATCCACAACACGATGGTCGAGAAGTGGAAGTCGCGGGGCCACGGCGACAAGAAGATTCAGGCACTCTGGAACGAGTACGTCCCGAAGCACCTCCTGCCGCGCCTGCACGGCTACGAGCTGCTGATGGCCCCGTACGCCATCGCGCACCTCAAGATCGGGCTCAAGCTTTTCGAGACCGGCTACCGCTTCGAAAGCGACGAGCGGGCACGGGTGTACCTCACGAATGCGCTGGAGCCGGCGGGGGACGAGCAGCTCATGCTCGACTTCTTGCCCGCCCTGGCGCACGAGGCCACGGCGGTCAACGAGATCAAGCGAAAGCAGCGGTTTACGGTGATAATTGGAAATCCGCCGTACTTTGGTGAAGCAGGTCGGGGCGGCGACTGGATCGCGGCGCTCATGCGCGGTCGGGAGATCCAAAATGGCCGGGGGACACTGAGCTACTTCGAGGTGGACGGTGAGCCGCTGAATGAGCGCAACCCGAAGTGGCTGAACGATCTCTACGTCCGCTTCACGCGACTCTCACAATGGCTGCTTGAGCGGGCTGGTGTCGGCGTTCATGGCTTCATCACGAACCACAGCTATGTCGACAGCCCGACTTTCCGCGGCATGCGGTGGGCACTGCTTGTGACGTTCGGTCAGCTCTTCCTGCTCGACCTGCACGGCAACTTGAAGAAGAAGGAACGCCCGCCGGACGGAGGCAAGGATGAAAACGTCTTCGATATCCAGCAGGGGGTGGCGCTCGGACTCTTCATCAATAAGGCGGGGAAGAGGGGTACGGCCAAATTACATCATGCCGAACTGTGGAAACTGCGGGAGAGCAAGTATGAAACGCTCCTCTCGACCGATGTTGGCAGCACGGAATGGACGGTGCTGCGACCGCAGCGGCCATTCTATCTGTTCGTGCCGCAAGACACCGCACTGAAAGCCGAATACGAGCAGGGCTGGAAAATCACGGACGTGATGCCGGTAAATGGTGTTGGAATGACGACGGCACGGGACCATGTAGTGATTGACTTCGATCAAGCACCATTGCTCGAACGGGCACGTGAATTTCGCGATTCGATAGACTCCGATGAGGAACTATGCCGCCAACTGGGGATTCCGCTGAAGAAGGGGTGGAACATACCCAACGCGAGAAAATTGATTGGGGCTGAAAAGGAGTTGGGAGAATACATCAGACCGGTTCTCTATCGCCCTTTCGACCAACGCTCAATTTTCTATCACGATTCTCTGGTGTGGCGAACTGTAAAGCAGATCATGGGACACATGCTCGCGGGGGAGAATGTCGCCCTGATGACATGTAGGCAGTCAATCGGTAACGGCTGGAAACATTTACTGGCCACGCGATTGATTACCGATAACTCGATGGTTTCCAATCGAACACGCGAGCGAGGTTATCTTTTCCCCGTTTACCTCTATCCGGGGGTTGGAAGTGCAGATACATCGCTGTTCAGCCGCTGGTCGAAAGGGAAGGACGGCCGCACGTCGAACCTCGACTCAGGTTTCGTTGCGCAGTTGGCGGACGCCGTCGACTTGCGATTCGTCAGCGACGGCTGCGGCGACCTTCGCAAAGCCTTCGGCCCTGAGGACGTTGTTGCCTACATCTATGCGGTGTTCCACAGCCCCGGTTACCGCGAGCGCTACGAGGCCCAGCTCAAGCTCGACTTTCCCCGCGTGCCGTTGCCCGGAAGTGTCGACCTCTTCCGAAGGCTGGCGGAGGCGGGCCATCACCTGCTGGCCCTCCACCTGCTCGAATCCCCGAAGCTCGGTAAGCCCATCACCACCTATACCGGCCCGAAGAACCCCGAGGTCGGCCGCGTCGGCTGGTCGAACGGCACCGTCTGGCTCGACGCCGGCAAGACCAGCGCCCGCGAGGGCCACCGCGCGACGAAGCCCGGCACGATCTGCTTACGGGGCGTGCCCGCAGAGGTCTGGGACTTCCAAATCGGCGGCTACCAGGTCTGCCACAAGTGGCTTAAGGACCGGAAGGGCCGCACGCTCTCGGACGAGGACGTCTCCCACTATCAGAAGATCGTCGTCGCCCTGAACGAGACCATCCGTATCATGGCCGAGATCGACGAGGTCATCGAAGGCCACGGCGGCTGTCCCGACGCGTTCCAAGCTGGGTCGGAGGCGGATGAGGCACGGCGCGGTATCTCTATCTGCCACGGGTCAGCGGCCCGACGGTCCTGCTGAACGCAATCAGCGATGGCATTGCCCTCCTTATCTAGAGGCTGTCCCAAATCCGAGAGGATTTGGGTGGAAGCCTGATACCGATATCAATCTTCGTCACGTTATGTAGACCACGACATGCCTTCCGTCCTCGGTAGCTTACCTTTTATCCGTTATGCACCTTTCCAGCACCCTTCCTCTCGCTTTGAGTCGATAGTTCTCCCAAGGAAGCGCCTCTGACTCGATTCTTGGATTCCTATGCCGCCTGCGTTGCCTCTTTCTCATGTTCTTGCGCAAGTCTCTGCGCGATTTTCCATAGATTGTGGGACAGAACCGACCAGGCCACGCTAAGGTTACGGTTGTCAAAGCCTTTGCTGCGTATCTTGCCCCCGTGCCATCGGTTCTTGAGCACTCCGATCCGGCCTTCGGTGCTCCCTCGTCGTCGCTGCAACCGGACAAAGCGCGGCTCCTCCATCCGCTCCTTGAGCTCTTGTGGATTGCGGGGCGTAAGGGCGTCAAAAATCCCCTCTGCCTGGAGCCGCTTGCTGGCCGCCTTCGAGGCATAGCCCCGATCCCCACTGATCGCTTCGATCTTCTCCTCTAAAGCGAAGCCCTTTTGCCTCTCCAGACTTTCCCAAAGCTGCTTCAATTCGCTCGGGGCCTGCCCCCCATACAGTTTCCAGTCCAACAGATATCCCTCTGCGCTCTCGCATAAATAAAGGGTGTTGCCAAACTCCACCTCCCGATCTGCCTTGCCTCGCACGATGACGTCAATCTCAGGTTCGTAGGCGCTCAGGATCTTCTCCTCATTCTTCACCTGCCGCCCCCCTATGATCCGTTCGTGCGCCTGTTTCATGACCTGCGGTATCTGCTCTAACATACCATCCATTCGCTCGATGATTCGGCTCGCCTTCTTCTCGGTGTAATCGCTTTGCATCCACATAGCTTCCAATAAGTCACGGTGGCGAAGGGCATGGCCCTCAATCTTCTTGAGCAATAGCTTCATCCGCCGCAGGATCCCTTTACGCGCTTTGCCCGCCTCCCGGCGCCGACGCGCATGCGTCATCTCCAGGCACCGTTTGTTCATCTCCCGAGCCAATCCCTTTGCTCCCTGGGGCATGCGCTGTTTCATTCCCGCCTGCCGGATCAGACTGATCGCCTTGAGCAGCGTTGCTCCCACATCCTTGAGCAAGACCCAGTCCACGGGCCAGTGGATGTTCGCTTCCAGGCAAGTGGCGTCGATCAGGCATTCCCTCGTATCGATCGGCTTCTCTAATCCTGCCTCACCACAATGTTCAGCATTGCCCACCACCTCGGTCATCCTTGCATGCAGCTGTCTCAGATACGCTTCGTCGAAGAATTTCGAATCCCGTTCCAGACTGCTCTTCGATATTTTCCGGATCCCGTCTACCTCACGCACCCGGCAAAAATTAGCCAGAAGCTCACTGCGTCCCAACTCCTGCGACAGACAACGAAAGGATATCCCTCCGAGTAAATGACGCACCACCTCCACCCGCAGCGCTTTTATCGCTCTTAGAGCGCGTCGCTCCCGATCCTTCCCTCCCGCTTCATCCCATCCTTCCAAGGCTTTTACGATCGCCTCCCTTTCCAGCGAGGAGTCGATCAAAACCCGGTCAATCCGCTCCATTGTTTCCAGAAACACGGTGTAGTCTTTGCATCGAATGACTGGAGTTAGGGCTGGACGCAGGAAGCTTTGTACGGCAATATTTTTCATGAGAAGGGCGTGCTTTGTATTTGACTAACGCAAGCATAAGCGCCCTTTTTCGCCGGATCGAGCTTTTTGCAGCTCTATCCGGCCTTTTTTTGCCCATAACTCATTAAAAATCAATTGTTTCCACCACTGGGACGGGCTCCAGATACACATCGACCAGGACCACGGCTTCTCCAAAGACGATCCGCCAAGTCCAGCTTATATTTCTCCTTCTCTTCTATTTTGATTTACGCCGACCATGCCGATGCTTTCGGACATGCCACTGACCCGATCCGTAGACTCTCAGGCCCGTGGCATCGACAACCACGTGCCCAGGTCGGGTTGGTCAAGCCAACAGTCAAGACCGTCGCCAGGGAACTCTGTCGTCTACTGAGAGGTCTTTAGTCCGCTACCGGCAGATCGAGTCCGAGCAACTCCAAGAGCCAAGAAACAAAGCCCTGTGTCCCTCGCAGACTGAGATGGATCGCGATCAGAATCGCTAAGGTCGCAGCGTGAGGTCTGCAATCTCGGGGATCAAGGACCACGTTGTTGCATAGACGCCCATTTCAGGAAGTGCCGTGCTCGGGGTCGGATGCAATCAATTTCTTCACGAACGCTCCACTTCATTTGGGGCCGGTATCCTGTCGGCATGCGAATGGCTTCTTGGAACACTGCATCAGGGAGAGATAACACTTGTTTGCATAAGCGAATTGCTTCTTCCAATCCTGTGGATCTGATTTGGTTGGCGTCGTCCACGACCCAGCGAGAGTCACGAAGATCAGCACCAGCATCACTAGAAAACATCAGTTCGTTATCAATCTGAACAAACGCATGATCGGCGGTAAAGAGACAACCAGGTGGTTCGAACATCTCGCAAAGCATTCCGAGCATTTGACCGCGGGCCATATTAATGGCGTCCGCGATCTTTGAAGTCCGCAGTACTTCGACTTCGTAGGGGCGTAACAGAAATTGTTTTTTGAGCTCCGCTAAGGCACAACTGTTACATGGATGTTGGTGTGAATGCTCGTCAAGAAGCCAAATCGCCAGCTGATGGACATCGTCGAATTCGGTACCTCGACGTGGGAATTGCAATGAGTTCGGCAGTGGCGACATCTTCAAAAAGGTCGAACTCTGACAGGCAATCCCAAGTGCCTGAGCGATTACAGAAAATGCTCGTTCCCTAACTGCGTTGAAACCGCCGCGTAGTTTGATAAGCCAGCGAGTGCCGTGTGCATCCTCTCCGGTCCAGAAGGGCAAACGGTCAGAGGGAAAACGGTCAGAGGGAGGGTACCAGGTAAGATCGTTTGCGTTCAGCAGGGTCGGAAGCGACTGTGAGGGCGGAAATTGCATGTGGGGGTCTACTGCTGCTCCGTGCTCCGTGTATCGGGCGCGAACGATCTAGGTAATACACCGTTCAGCAATAATCCGCGCGGTGGAACTATCCATGTAATCTGAAAGTCATTCGATCGCTCCTCCAACTGAATCGTAAGAAACTCACCATTATCGAGTTCCTGTTCTAGTGAAACACGAGTTTTCATTTTTAAGTTTCGGAATGCTTTGTGATATCTTTCTATAAACTCCTCAACGGCAAATTCAAATTCTGGGTTTGCCCTCTCCTCGACCGTACGGTTCTATACTCGCTCCTGCTCCCGCGCTTTCCTCGCCGCCTATCCTTCCGCTAGTGTTGATGCCGCAGTTGGCTCTGGCGCTGCTTACTCAACCTCCTGAGAAAGAATAACGGGGTCAAGGAGGTCCAAAAACAGGAGACTACACCATTGCACCGTGAAGAAAATAAGAATACCACGGAGTGAGCGCATGGAGCAGGAACTAGTGAAGGGGTTGGTGAGCGAGGCTGACCCTTTGGGAGAAGCGAGAAGCGGCCCATCGAGGGGCGCAACTGATCCTGCAGCGGACCCTGGAGGCCGTGATGTTGGGTGAAGGTGTTCGTCCGAAGTGAGCGATTTTCTTCGAAGAGGATCGCTAGGAGAGAAACAAGGAAGGGCCGTTGCGGGGCTGCCTGCCTGTGCGTCGCACGCAGACAGGCGCATGGAACCCTTTACCCGGAGGCACGAGTCAAAGAGCTTAGGAACGATCCGGAGAGCCCCTGGGAGGATCCGGATCTGGCAAGATTGGCCGCCTGAAGGAGAAGAGAAACGATTATCTAATGGAGGTTATGCCAACTAGCTTTTACAGAAAACAACGGACTTGACCGTCTGATTCTGTTCAGGGAGGTTTGGACAATGACAAGAGAAACTTACAAATATCACTTCAAGAAAGGCAACCGGATTATGCATACCGGCATAACCAACGATCTCGAAAGGCGCGAACAAGAACACAAACAGACTTTCGGGGAAAGCGGTCACATCAAGCAAGTAGGTCGCGCAACGACCCGCGATGCCGCCCTAAAATGGGAGAGCGAGCAGGTAAAAAGGGGAAATCCTACCAGAAGAAGCTAATCAATATCTGATGAGCTACCGATGAACACTTCTTTGTATCTGCAAATCATTTCCATATTCATGGCAGTTATTGCCGTTGCGATACCCTCTTTAATCGCGATTGGCGGCTATGTGTATATCAGAACCTTTACGGAGAGAATGGACAACATTTCCGATTCAGTTGATCAATTGTGGGATCGCGTGAAGGAAATCAGCCCTAAGTCGGATGAATCAGAGTCGAGTAAGCTCTAGCAGGCGCCAACCGCCAGTTAATCAACCGCTTCGAGAAGAAAATTCAAGCCACCATCGCCCGCGTCTGGGGCGATGACGAGCCCGATACGGCAGAGGCATAAGCCATGGAAGAAGCCGTCAGTCGCCAATCGCCACAACCTCCGACAATCTGCCTCATGACAGGATCCAATCGCAGCCGCTCCGCATCGTTCGTGTCTTTGTATTCTGCCAGGCGACTGAAGACAGACTGGCAAGCAGAGCCATTCTGGCGTGCTGGACATTCTTGCCCGTGCGCTCATTCTCTTTAATTCTCAGGCTCCTCGGGGTGGTCTGGACGGACGAACACGATTTCGATCGGTTCAGGTTCCGGGACATCCGCATCGACGTTCGGATCAACTTTGCGCCGGCAGTAATCGTGTGGCCAGCGCCGGGCGGGAAATTCCAGGGCCAGCCGGGCGCGTTGGAGTGCCAAGCGCTCCGGGTCGGATTCGGTGACCACCTCCTCGGTTCCGTCGGCGCGCCGAATGGTTCGCGTCTTTGGCCAGATCGACCTTGTCGGACACTAACCCCATCCTCACCGTCGAGACAGGAGAGACGTTGTGCATACGGCTCCCGATGAGCAGCACTATTACCCAAGCAAGGTTTGCGTAAAACGTCACGCACTTAGGAGGAACTTCTCTGTTGCGGTCGGAATTCCCCGCATTACTCGCTGCTCAGACGGTTCAAGGCTTCACGAGCGGTCACGATAGGAATGCCTTCGACCTTTCCAAGTGCGAGTATGTGTTTCTTGTCGCCGGAGACAATCAAGTCGGCCTTCCCAGTGATGGCCACAGCCAAAATCGGGTCGTCTTTGGGATCGGGGGACAGGTTTACGCTTGGCGGCTCGTGAAGGATAAGGGCACGCGTGCCAATGTTGTCGATAATGGCCGCCGCTTCAACGGGGTCGAGAAAATTTCTCAGGCGGGGCCGGGCGAGAACATCGGCTATCTCGACTATTTGCGCAGTGGACGTTACAAGCTCGATCTCGCCGCGCTGCCATGCCTGATACAGCCTGTCCGGCGGGGTGCCTTTGGTGATAAGGGCACCGATCAGGATGTTGGTATCAAGAACGACCCGCACGCGCGGCGTCCACCTCCTCGTCAATCAGATCGAGGATTTCCTGCTGGTCATGTCGGGTATTGCGGTTCTTGATCCCGCGGACGGTAAGATCCAGCACGCGCCGGCGCACTGCTTCATCAACGAACCGGGATAGGTCCCCCTTCTTGCCGCCAGTGCGCGCAAGAAAGGTGCGGACCGCTCGGTCCGTCTTTTCAGAGATAGAAAGGTTCCATCTTGTCATGGGCTAATTTTCCACACATGGACGAATATATACTTACGCACACTCAGATTATCTTCATTGGCCCGCACCGTCAATTTTTTGCGTGCGGGGGCTGAAAGTATCATCAAAAGACAAGCGTTGATGCGCTTCGAGAACAAGGCAAGCATCAGATTCTAATCGGCGGGTTAAGTGGCATAGCCGCTATCGTCGTCGTTGTCGCCAAAACTATCAGCGCCACCAGAACGCCACACGTCCAGGTCTGCCAGGAAAAGGATTCCGTGCCACCACGGGGCTTTGTAGGCGGGCCGCCGAAGCCAACGGCTTACATATCCGGTTGGAAGAGATATTCCGATGAGCCGTCTCCGAAACGCAGATGAATTCCTTCAAAAATCTCGCCGCCTGCGCAGGGGATACGAAAGGGATCTTGCACCGCCCGTAATCGTGTGGCCAGCGCCGCGCGAGAAATTCCAGGGCCAGCCGTCCGCGTTGGAGCGCCAAGCGCTCCGGGTCGGATTCCGTGACCACCTCCTTGGTTCCGTCGGCATGCCGAATGGTTCGCGTCTTTGGCTGGGGGTCTCCGGCGCCGTGGATCACGCGGTGCCCCGCCGCTAAAGCGCGGTCCCGGGCTATCGCCTCAGCGGCTGGGAGCGATCGGAAAGCGTTCCAAGCGATTGCTTGAGCTGGTGCCGATGCTCCATGTCAAAGGGTTGAGCCGGCGGGACATGGAGGAGGCTCTGGTGGAGGCTTGGGGACGCAGGGAAAAAGGAGCAGCGTAATCATGTGCGGCAGCCTGGGCGCCGATTTCCAGAGGAGGCTGGAGCAACAGCGTCCGGCGAATGCCGGCGAGGGGGGCGGGTTTGGGTGGGGATCAGTCATTGGGTTGTGAATCATTTTCTATGATTACACCCCCATTACGCTCATCGTAAATCATCCGAAATCTTTGCAGGAAGCTCCTTCCCAGAAGAACTTTATGACCCTGTCCACCTTCAACCAAATCAACTGCTGCAAATTGTCCGTAGATGGTCGCTTCCAACACGGGTATGTATATTTGCGCAAGATGCATGGTATGTTCACTAGGACCAGTTATCCCGCCAAATGTTTGCCTACCGACCGGTGGGAGATCAAGAGACGCAATCAAACTGGTGTCGATGCAACTTCTTGTGGCTCCGGTATCTACAACTGCCAAGATCGGATCTCCTGGCAGTTCAGGGTGTTGGAATTTATCAACACGAAAGGTTTCGTCAAAACCAACTTGAACGGGAAGCGTTGGTCCGTAATGGAGGAGATCAAGAGAACGCTTGGATTCTGGTCCTTCCGTAAAGCCACATTCAACAGACGGCATTAAACCGATACCGGATGGTACAGTACGGAGGCTGGCAAAGAAGGCTTGGGTACTCCCACTTCTTTAATCAAGTACGGGCCGCGACCAAATTTCTCCACTGCCGTCCGCGCCGCATCTTGGAAATCTTCATAGAACCCAACAACTTCCTCTCCATGTATTACGACCCATTCCCATTTATGCTCTTTCTCGAATTTCGGTTTGTTCTGTTCGTAAATCTTCAGCTCCTTTTCCAGAACTTTCATGGCGCCCTCCTTTCCCCGCAAATCTGTCATTCTTCACGGGTTGATTATCGGACTCCATTTTGCCATCGTTGCAGAGCCCACTTCAAGTATTTCCTCTGTCAATCTACTTTTTCGGAATTGCACGCTTTTGGACTCTTTCCGGGAGAACAGATTTTTTTAAGGAATTCATCGACATCGACGTCTTGAAGGCGGCTTTCAATGAAATCAATGTAGTTGCTGTTCTTCAAATTGTGTATGGCCGGGCGCGCGTTCGAAAAGAGCTCATCGGGGTCCGGATGAATGATCAGGAGGCGTCGGCCGCACTTCTCGTAACACCACTCGATTACCGCCGTGTTGATCCCCTTGTCTCCGAAGCTGTATCCACAGACGACCAACTGATCGGCTTCGCGAAGTGTGGAACGAAATCGATGGTGAAGATCGAGGAATATCCTTTGGCTGTACTCGACGGGCTTGTTGAATGTACCGATCAATAGCAGTGGCCTGTAATCGACCGGCTTTTGAACCTTACCGTCTTTTTTTGTGCTATCCAGACGAATACCAATTCGTTCGTCATACCAAGACGGAGAATCATCCGGACTAAGGCGGCACCAATCGACAGAGCCGTGCAGCTTCAGAAACGGGATCTTGCGCTTCAGAAACGGAATTTTGCGCTTCGAATAGAGATCGCCGTTCCAATACCGGACACCATCTTTTCCATCTGAGAATCCATCGGCTATAGCTATCCCCGCTTTTTTCAGATGGGTCTCGACATGGATGTCGTGACACAAGGTCGAAATGCCGGTCACGTTACCGGTCCTGCAAGCCTCTACAAAGATCTTCAAATGATCCATGGGCTTTAGCACGGAGCAGAGAGCACTCCAAACGATATCCGAAATGTAATTGCACGTCTCTCCGAGCAGAGTTTGGAAATCACGCGGGATATATGGGTAGGATGGTTTGTTTGGGTCCTTGTTTTCTGCATTTGCAGTTTCGACCAATGGCGACATTTCGGCTCTCAGCTTGGTAATGAACGGATAAACGGCGGGATTCTCCATCTGGCCCTTTTCTTCGTCCGATACTTGCTTGGCCAAGTAGAACAGGTCCTCGTAATTGGACGGTCGCTCGTTGCGAGCCGAAAAGTAACGTTCCGCTTCGGCGTGAAGCCAGCGCACCATGCAGTTAGCGAGCCGCACAACACCCGTGGGAGGTGTTGTGCCGTCTATATAGTATGTCAGATCGCTGTGCCTCTTGACGCCGTTCCCGGACAAAACCCGATTGGTCAGACATCGAGTAGACGGGTATCCGGCCGGCAAGGATGAACCGGCGCCCAATAAAATCGCGGTTTTCATGAATGCGAACTCGTTTTCAGCCGAGCTTCACGAAGACGTAAGTATTCGGGCAACACCTGAGCAGCTTGCGCGGGCAATAATGCGGCCCGTGAGGACCAAGAAAGGCGGGAAATAGTCAGACCCGCAACGCAGGGAAATTGTGACTTTTGTATATAATTCCCTTATTTAAGCTCCAACGTTTCGAGTCTGATCGGTCCATGAACGGCTTGAGAAATGCCAGTGCGTGAGTAAAACCGATACGTGCCTGATTAAGACTTGAGGCCACGAAAATTACCTGACCACGCGGCTGTGATAAGGGACCGAGGAATCCGGCGGCTGCAATCGCAGCCGAGAGGGTCGTCTTCCCGTTTGCTCGGGCCATGGACAATCCGCACTCCGGTAGTGCCTCAGTTTGAAATCACGGAACCCGAGGTCGACAATGATACCAGGACAGCTTATTAACAAAAAGATACCGCCGACCAGCCGTCAGCCATGGTCAGGGGTATGTGTGGTAAATGGCTGACTTAAAAGGAGTTAATCGGATGAAGAATGTCGATATTGAAGACGTAAACTCTCAAGATTTGGAATTTCGGGACAATACGAGTGTAAAAGATCCTGAACGAAAACGAACAGATCATCTCGATGAATCAAAAATCGAGCGGGTGAGTTTTGATGTGGAGGGCAAAGTTGTAGTGTTAGAACTAATTCCTCGGGTGCGGACCGTATGTCGTCACACTGGATCTCTGAAACGTAGATTGGGGATCGAAGACTAGAGTTTTCTGCTTTATCCATCGGAATTGCCCGCTTTTGGACTTTCGCCTAAATCCCTAGTTTATTCTCAATGCTCTTGAGCGATCGGAGAATTTCACACTCAGTGGTCGATCCGAGTTGCGTCCTAATTTCAGTGGCAAATTCGATGAGCTTATTTCGGTCGACATTGAATAGCATAGGGGAAGGTTTACCACCTCCTTCTTCAAAAACTATATACAAATCCGCTTGAGAATCTTCAGGTATTCCAATCTCCAGTATGGGATTAATGGGTTGTCCTTCAAAGTCTATTTCTGGTTTCATAATTCGTTCCTTTCTCGATTAGATGATTTATAACTCTATGATTCCGAGTGGTTTCCGTCATTGTGGATTTCCTGATTCGGGTAACTTTGCAGTTTCCTCTTGCTCCGACAATATTAATTAAATAAAATTCGATTAAATGTTGGACAAGTGTCGCCATTGTGAAAACCTAAGCTTGACTGGAAGTGACCAAGCTAGAAACCGAGCTAATGGAAGCCGGGCTGGTTCTCGCTGAAAAGGATGTAGGAAATGAGTGAAAGTGAATCAAAGAGTATTCTTGATGCCATAGGCGACCTTGCAAAGCGCATAGATCATTTGGATGAGTGCGTTCATGAGATAAAGGATGTTCTCGCGAAGGATCGAGAGGAGCGTACTGAAGATCGAGCACACGACAATATGGCCCTTCAGAAGATCCACGGCGCTCTCGACACGCTTTTGAGCCAACAAAAAAAGAATAGCAGTGACCGAAAAGAGGGATGAAGTGATTTCCGAATTTGTTCATGGGGGCCTCCGGCCGGCGTTTTTTCAGTCTTCTCCGGTCGGGGGTTTTCGGCGCAACACTCAACAACTTTAGAATTTCCTAACGTTACCCAAGGAGACGAACAATGGCAACTGGACCACAAGGCCAGAAAAGGCCAGCAAGCACAAATGCCTGTGCGATCATGACGGCTAAGATCGCCACCGGTGAAATCGTAGAACAGTCGGTTGACCAAACCAAACGGAAAGCCGGAAGTGCGGGTGGACGGGCTCGCACAAAGGCACTGACCAAGGAAAGACGAAAAGAGATCGCTCAAAAGGCAAGTGCTACACGTTGGGAAAAGCAAAGAAAAGCAAGCTAAACACTTGACTCTGCTTAGTAATCGTGTCAGTTTGGGAGAATGAACCAACTGACACGAGAGAAGCAAGCAATGATCCTTTCCCTCCTCGTTGAGGGAATGTCAGAGAGAGCAATTTCCCGCACCGTAGATGTATCGCCGAACACCGTTTCCAAGCTCTTGGTTGATGCTGGAAACGCCTGTGCGAAGTTCCATGACAAGACAGTTCGAGGTGTCAAATCGCAGCGTGTGCAGTGCGATGAGGTGTGGTCTTTCTGCTATGCCAAACAGAAGAACGTCGCAGCGGCTAAAGCGGCCCCTCAAAAGGCCGGTGACGTTTGGAACTGGACGGCGCTGGACAGCCACAGCAAACTAATCATCTCCTATGCTGTTGGTGATCGTTCAGTAGCCACCGCTCTAGAATTCATGCATGACTTGAAAGAGCGTCTAGCCAATCGCGTCCAGTTGACGACTGACGGCCACCGGGCCTACCTCAATGCCGTGGAGGACGCGTTTGGGGATGATGTCGACTACGCTCAACTGGTAAAGCTCTACGGTGAAGACTATCACAGGACCAAACGATACAGCCCAGCGATCTTCAACGGTTCGCTCAAGAGTAGGGTCAACGGGAAGCCGGACAAGCGATCAATCAGTACTTCGCATGTGGAACGCCATAATCTCACCATAAGGATGTCTCTGAGACGGTTTACGCGACTCACAAATGCCTTTTCAAAGAAAATCGAGCATCACATTCATTCTCTCTCTCTCTACTTCGTCTACTACAATTTCTGCCGCATCCATAAAACCTTGCGGGTGTCTCCTGCAATGGAGGCGGGCTTGACAGATCGGTTGTGGGATTTCTTCGATATTATCGACCTGATCGAAGCGGAGCGGCCAAAGCCAAAGAAGCACGGACCCTACAATAAACGAATTTCAAACTGAGGCACTACCCGCACTCCGAGTTGCTTGCCAAGCCCTCGAGGAAGCGCAATTGGTAAGGCATCAGCTCGATTCGATTGCCGGTCTTCGGGCCTTCAGATATCTTGAGCCGTTGAATCCACTTGATTAGCTTGTCTGAATCCATGCGTGAAGGTGTCTAGGTCTCTGCTGATGACGCTCGAAGGGACAAAGAGATATTCCCCCCAACTACTTGCAGGCAATCAAGACTCTTCCTGAGGCATTCTAAGTCGACAGGGGGGGATGTTTTGTAATTTGGGAGAGCCTGCTAGACCATAGTCCAACATTCGACAAAAAACAAAAGCGCTCGCCACTCTTTCCCCACTCAGACACCCCCTCCTGTTTGAAATCGCTTGAAATTCATTCCTTTTCGCACGATTACATGCGTTTTGAAAATGCAAGAGTTGGCCGCAATTGCCGCGTAAGCGCCCGACGGCTGGAGCCGTATCTCGTCGCGTCCTGCCAATGCTTTTGTGATGTCGTACCCCGACGGCTGCAGCGGCCCGAGTTGCGGGTCGACCTTTGGGTAGTCGTAGAGGCCACGTGCAAGCTTGCGGATGGTTCCAGCGTCAGCTGTGCCGCTTCAGGATCGTTGTCAGAGTAGAGCTTCCGGTAATATCGTCGAAGTGGGTTGGTGTGAAGACCCAACCTCTTCCGTGTGAATAGATTCGATTAGGAACCTTCCTATGAATGCTTTCTGAGTGCTTTCCCATTCTATTTTTAGGACAATTTTATAATAATATTTGTCTCAAAAATCTCAGAGTTCCGGGCCCCCTCGACCACCGAATCAAAGATTCTTGGGCAGCAGGTATCGCCCGTCCTTCTTCTCCATCGGCGGCAGTTCCTCGCCCTTCGGGACGATCTTCCAGAACTCGTCTGCTTCCTCGACACTCTTGAGGTCGAGGTAGTGCTTGCGGCTTACAGCTTCCGAGTTGCCCGCCTGCAGGGCCGTGTCACCGACCGACCGGAAGGCCCCGACCGTCATCGAAATGAAAGTGTGCCGCATTACGTCATGCGGGAGGTTACGCCCCTTGCGGACATCGACCCAGAGGTCGCGCATGCGGCGCGGAATGATCGGATAATCCCTGATCGGGTATTTCTCCAGCCAGCGGCGGAGATTCGGCTGGAGCTTGATCGTGCGCTTCTCGTTGACTTTGGAAATTTCTGGTTCGATCAGGATCACGTCGGTATCGAAGCGGATGTCCTGCGGGCGCAGCTTCCCGATCTCGCCGTCTTTGAAGTCGGGCCGGATGCCGGCGAACAGCGTGAGTGCGAAGTAGGGCACCATGCAGCCCGGTCGGCCCCACCACGAGCCGTCCTTGTTCTGCTTCCCGCGATAGGTCTCCAGCCAGTACATGAATTCCTTCGCTTCCGCAGCGGACAGCGTCGCCGCCGTTCCGCGGGCTTTCTTCACCTTGAATTGAGGCACATCGAGGATCGGATTCTCGGCGACGTATTTCTTGGCGAGGCAGTATTTGAAGAAGGTGCTCAGGTAACCGCGCCGGTTGTTCCAGGTCTTCAGGGATGGCACCGCCTTCGACCGGCCCCGCGTTTTGTCCAGGTATTCCCGTAGTTCATCGCCACGGATTTCCCCGACAATCCGTCCCGCGAAGTAATCCTTGAGGTTGTCCATCTCGATGCTGATGGCCCGCTCCTGGCGACGGGAAATGATCCCGCGCTCAAACTCCCGGGACCTCTCATCGGTATATTCCTCCACGGCAGCTTCAACCGCCATCGTTTCGGCAGCTTCCTTGTAATGGTCGAGGAAGTATTTGACGGCGAAGGTCAACGACTTCGTCGAGTTCGACTCTTTCAGCAGATTGACCGCCGCAATCGCGTCGCGATTTTGATCATGCGTCAGGGTGGTCCAGACGGTCTGTCCTTCGGACTCTCCTTGGAGGAACTGAATTTCCAGCTCCTGACGATACGCGACCGTATCGGATCGCGTCTTGAAATTCTTGCGGATGCTCTTGCCATCCAGCGTCCCCGACACGCGGTAAGCTTTGCCGCCGGAGGGATTCGTGAAAGGAGAGATTTTGAAACGATGCTTGGACATGACTTTTGAAATTTGCAGATTTAATTCTGCAAATTTAAGCCATACCCGCATAAATACTAGCCTAAAATGGTGGAGGTGGCGGGAGTCGAACCCGCGTCCCTTGAGTTTTTGCGAAAGGCATCTACAGGCTTGTCTGACTGATTAATCTCGCCGGGCGGGGCGCGAATCAGCGCGCTCCCCTTGGGCTAGAGTCCGGTAAGTGTACGGCCCTCACCCCGGGGCTCCCGGATTGGGCTATGCCTGCTGTCGTCGTCTTCGTCACCTAGCAGGTGTCAGCGGGAAGACGTGCCGCCTTAATTAGGCAGCAAGGGCTAACTCTTCGTTGCCGTTTATATGTTTTGATGACATTGATAACGGAGCCGAGCCATCATCTCCGGCCTGCCGCCAATCACTCCTGCTCGAGGTCGAATTCCGGAACACCCCCAGATTTCAACCGGGAATCGGCCGGGAGAGGGGAGGCCGATTCCCGGTTGAAATCTAGTGTCAGCGTGAGAAGATATTCACGCTGACGGGAAATTGCGAGGAGAAGGTGATTAAGCGCGGTTGGGCGCTGCAAAGAACGGGTTTGTCCATGATTCAATAGAATCTTGGACGGGATATAAGATCGTCCAAAATTGGGAAAAAGCAAGGGGGGATTTGGGATCGGAGTGGTGGAGTGATGGATTGTTGGGTTTCGAGTGCGGTGGCCTAGGAATCTGTCGGACGAACTTTGGTATTTGCACAGCAATCGAAGCATAAAGTCCGACAGCCTCCTAGCACCGTTTTTTCCAGGGCGAGGCTTGACTCGCCCGTCCCGATCGATGGCGGTTTCGGCCGGGCCGGCATCAAGCTGCCTGCCATCAAGAGCGGTGTCGAGCCACCGCACTCGAAAACGCCTCATCGGGAAATTTCGTAGTTCCTTGGCAAGTCTCTTTGTCCTCTGGTTTCCAGTTGGAGAGAAAGACTCTAGACAAAGATTAAGGCACAGTCCCATCTCGCATCACGGATCACGCTTCCCTCATCCCTCCAACTCTCCTCTCTCAATCAATACATCCCGGCTCGAGGTCCGTTGGGATCATCTCGGGTCGTTGGCAGGTGGTGGTGAGTTTTATGTGTTTGCCGGAGGCTTGGGATTCGTCGAAGGATTGCATGAGGTCGAGGATGTGGAGGGCGAGTTCGCCGTTGGCGCGGTGAGGCCGGCCCGTGCGGATGGCGTGGGCCATGTCGGCGAGTCCGATTCCACGGCCCATGGAGTGATGGTGGGTGTGAGGAATGTCGCTCCACTCTTGATCGCCTTTCCTTCTGAGCTGAACAGGACCGTCAAATCGGTTCGGATCTGGAACGGAGAGGGAGCCTTCGGTTCCGTAGATCTCAATCCTTGGAAGATTAGTTAGGCCCATGGTGTCGAAACTGAAGGTGGTGGTGGCGATAACGCCATTGGCATACTCGATAATCCCAGCGAGGTGGGTGTTGGTGTTCACTTTGATGACGAGTCCGTTGCTATCTTCGCTCGTCGCAATCCTTTCGTGAAAGGTCTTTTTCGTTTTCGCGGCAACTGAGTTGGCCGGTCCAAGGAGTACCGCCAGGGCCGTGAGGTAGTAGGGTCCCATATCGAAGAGAGGACCACCTCCCGGTTGGTAGTAGAAGGCAGGATTCGGATGCCAATTCTCATGCCCGGGGCCGCAGCAGAAAGCGGTGGCGGCGGTGGGTTCTCCGATGGCGCCCTCATCGATCAGTTTTCGGCAAGTCTGAGTACCCTGCCCGTAAACCGTATCCGGCGCGCAACCGACTCTGAGATTGTTCTCCCGGGCGAGTTTGAGAACCGCTTCGCCTTCCTTGCGATCGAGACCGAAAGGCTTTTCGCAGTAGGCATGCTTACCGTGCACAAGGGCTTGGCGGTTCACCGGGGCGTGGGCGGCGGGGATGGTGAGATTCAGAACGATCTCGATTTCGGGATCATCGAGAAGCTCTCCGACGGTGCAGACACTGGGGATGGCGAACTCCTCCGCCAGCTGAGCCGCGGCATCTCGAACAAGGTCCGAGCAGGCTACGACCTCTAGATCATCAAATTCCCTGCAGAAGTTCATGTAGGCTCGGCTGATCTTGCCGCAGCCGATGAGGCCGATG
This sequence comes from Candidatus Moanibacter sp., assembly GCA_965226025.1. GTDB lineage: Bacteria > Verrucomicrobiota > Verrucomicrobiia > Opitutales > UBA2987 > Moanibacter. Next base: position 892,439 of record CBDDCD010000003.1, read on the forward strand.
AGGGTTGGTTCACGGTTCACGGTTCACGGTTCACGGTTCACGGTTCACGGTTCACGGTTCACGGTTCACGGTTCACGGTTCACGGTTCACGGTTCACGGTTCACGGTTCACGGTTCACGGTTCACGGTTCACGGTTCACGGTTCACGGTTCACGGTTCACGGTTCACGGTTCACGGTTCACGGTTCACGGTTCACGGTTCACGGTTCACGGTTCACGGTTCACGGTTCACGGTTCACGGTTCACGGTTCACGGTTCACGGGTTCACGGTTCACGGTTCACGGTTCACGGTTGGACAAGGCTGCTAAACCAAAATTGGGTGAGAGGTCAAACCCAAGGTGGCGGTTTTGGTCATCTGGAAATGAACGCCGAACGTCCGACCACGAAGTGGGGACCTTTCTCCTTCGTTCCCGCTTCGCTCCTGACTACGGAGGACGGGTCGGTTGACCTGAACACTGACACCTCCTGTCTCTGACATCCGACACCACAACCAACCGTGAACCCTTGAACCGTGAACCTCCCCGGCTCGCCATAGTCCGAAGGACGGCGGCGGCTGAACCTCGCCAGCGCGATTGACGATTGACGATTGGCAGATGTTCTTCGAGCATTCGCGCGTCTGAGCACCCTCGCATTTGCGAGGTAACTTTGATTGTTAGGAGCCTGCCGGACTTTGTGGTTCGATTGCCGTGGAGGGTGCACAAATCGTCCGGCAGGCTCCGAACAATCAATGAAGGTTTACATCACAGGTGAGTTGGTTGAGGAATCCGAAGCGAAGATCTCGGTTTTTGATCATGGATTCTTGTATGGTGACGGAATATTCGAGGGTATCCGGCTTTACAGGGAGTGCGTCTTCAAGTTGGAGGAGCACCTGGAACGGTTCGAGTACTCGGCCAAGGCGATCATGCTGGATCTGCCCTGGTCGCGGCGGGAGATATCGGACGCGGTATGTGAAACCTGTCGGGCCAACGATCTGACCGACGGCTATGTTCGCCTCGCGGTTACGAGAGGGCGGGGGACACTCGGTCTGAACCCGAAGGTCTGTGAGGATCCCCAGCTCATTGTCATCGCGGATACGATTCAGCTTTATCCGGAGGAATATTACACCGAGGGTTTAAAAATCCTGACGGTGCCGACTCGTCGAATAAATCCGGCCGCCCTGCCTCCGATGGTTAAGTCGCTTAATTATCTGAACAACATTTTGGCGAAGCTCGAGGCCCTCAATATTGGGTATATGGAAGCGATCATGCTGAATGATCAGGGCTACGTGGCGGAGTGCACCGGCGACAACATATTCATCGTGAGGAAGGGATCCATTTTTACGCCGCCCACCAGTGCCGGGGCCCTCAGGGGAATCACCCGAGATGTCTCATTCGCGATCGCCAGGGAAAAGGGCCTGCATCTCACCGAGGCGGAACTGACCCGATACGATCTTTGGATCGCGGATGAGTGCTTTCTCACCGGCACCGCGGCGGAGGTTGTGCCGGTCACGGAAATCGATGGAAGAAAGATCGGAAGCGGTCGTCCTGGAGCCTTAACGGAGCAGTTCATGAGTGCCTTTCGCGAAAAGGTTTCCGTGGAAGGGACGATGCTTTAGGATTTGCCGATTCGGCCGATGTAATTTCAGCGTTGGATGCTGGGAGCCTGTCGGATTTTAACGTTCGACTGCTTCGCAAGGGAAAGGGTTCTTCCGACAGATTCCTAGCAAGATGGATCGGAAGAGCGCGGTTGCAACGTTGGATTGGCACAAAAACTGCAAAGGAGAGATTTTAGGAAGAAAAGCATAGCGATTGAATGGTGGATTTTATTATTGGCTTTATCGGGGAGTCGAAGTTGAGTTATGCTCTATAGCATGGGAGAATCCTTAAAGTGTCAGATTTGCGAGAAATCCGCTACGGTGCACCTGACACAGATTATCAGCAATAAGATTCACAAGGTGCATCTTTGCGAGGATTGCGCACGAGATAAAGGGGTGACGGATCCGGAGGGTTTCTCCCTCGAGGAACTCTTCTCCAAAACCGGTCTTGTGGCCGATGAGGAGACACAAGATGGTGGGATTGTCTGTGAGGAGTGCGGCCTTTCGGCCAACGATTTCAAGAAGCATGGGCGTTTGGGTTGTCCGTCCTGCTACACCCATCTGGCGAGCCTGATCGTCCCTATGCTGGACAACATGCACAAAGGAGATGCTCATCGCGGAAAGGTGCCTCACCGCGCCATGGAGAGGGTCTCTCTGAGCAAACGTCTCGGTGAACTGGAGGCGAATCTCAAATCAGCCGTGGACGATGAACGGTATGAAGATGCGGCGGAGATTCGAGATGAACTTCGGCATCTCAAGGAGTCAATCTCGGAGACGGCGGAGACTTGAACAATGCGGGTAACCCCACTTCTGGAAGCAAAAGCTGAGCTGACGCACGGGTCCAAGTCGAATTGCCCTGTGGTATTGAGCTCCCGCGTGCGCTTGGCCCGCAACCTCGAGGACTATCCCTTTCCGGGGTGGGCCAAAGAGTCCCACCGTCGGGAAATTTTGACTTACTGCTTTGACGCTATCGAAGGGCTTCCGCAGATGCGGAAGGGCACCCGGTTCACGATTGATGAACTCAATGATCTGGAAAAACAGATCCTGATGGAACGGCACTTGATCAGTCGTGAGCTGATGAACGCTAAAGAGAATGCGGGCGTTTTCATCAGCAAGGACCAATCTTGTGCCATCATGATCAACGAGGAGGATCATCTGCGCATTCAGCAGGTACGCAGCGGCTTCAATTTCAAGAGAATCTGGCGAACTATCAACGAACTCGATAGCGCCATCGAAGAGCATTTGAATTATGCCTTTTCGTCCGACCTCGGCTACTTGACAGCGTGTCCCACCAACGTGGGGACCGGATTGAGGGCTTCGGCGATGATGCACCTTCCCGCCTTAACCCTCTCTAACCAGATGGAGAAAGTAGTCCGGGCGGTCAATCAACTGGGAATCGCGGTTCGAGGCCAATTTGGAGAAGGATCGGAGGCGGTCGGCAGTATCTTTCAGATCTCGAATCAGCAGACCCTCGGGGAGGGGGAAGAGGAGATAATTAAACGCCTCACCAATGTGCTTTCTTCGATTATTGAACAGGAGAACAATGCCCGGCAAAAGTTGCTCGAAACCGATCCCTCCAAGATCTTCGATAAGATCGGACGCGCCTACGGAATCCTCAAATTCGGCCGGGTGTTGAGTTCGACGGAGACGTTGAAGCTCCTCTCTCTGCTTCGATTTGCAGTCGATTTGAAAGTGATCGATGAGGGGTGGCGGCAGGTAATCGACCGGCTCCTGATCGTTTCGCAGCCCGGGCACATTCAGTATACGGCCAAGCGAATGATCGAACCCCAAGAGCGTGATGTCTTCCGATCTTCTTCGATTCGGGAACAATTTGCCGAATTGCTGCTTCTTAACTTTGACAAGACTTATGATGAATCATAGCTTCTGTCATTAGTAGAGAGGCGGGTCACGATGGCGATGGAACCAATGAACAATTTCACTCCTCGAGCTCAGCAGGTTTTGGCATTGGCCCGTAAAGAGGCCGATCGTTTTCACCACAACTATGTTGGGACGGAGCATCTCCTTCTGGGTCTGATCAACCTGGGCCAGGGAGTTGCAGTCAATGTGCTGCAGAAGATGGGTCTCGATTTAGAAACAGTGAGATCGGCGGTGGAAAAACAGGTTGGAACCGGTCCGGAATCAAAACCCACCGGGAACATTCCGTATACGCCTCGAGTGAAAAAAGTGCTGGCGCTAGCGGGAAAAGAAGCCAGGGCTCTGAATCACAGTTATGTCGGGACGGAACATATCCTCCTCGGACTTCTGCGGGAGGGGGAAGGGGTTGCGGCGAGAGTATTGAAGAGTCTTGACGTCGATATCGAACGTTGCCGGCACGAGATTTTGAGCGAGCTCGATCCGAATTTCGCGAGTGAAGGTGATGAGGCGGTCTCTTCGGCCGCGGGTGCGGGATCGGAGGAGAAGAAAGAGTTGAAGACCCCGGCTCTGAAAGCTTTCGGCCGAGACCTGACTGAGCTTGCGCGCAACAATGAGCTGGATCCGGTAATTGGCCGTAAAGACGAGATCCGCCGCGTCGTTCAGATCCTCTGTCGGAGGACCAAGAACAATCCCGTTTTAATCGGCGAGGCCGGGGTCGGTAAGACCGCAATCGTAGAGGGTCTGGCCCAGGAGATTGGCTCCGGAATCGTCCCCGAGATCCTGGTGGACAAACGAGTCATCACTCTGGATCTGGCACTCATGGTAGCGGGTACGAAATACCGCGGGCAGTTTGAAGAGCGCATCAAAGCGGTAATGGATGAGATCCGACGGGCGAAGAATATCATCATTTTCATCGACGAGCTGCACACGATTGTCGGGGCCGGAGCGGCGGAAGGAGCGATGGACGCTTCCAACATATTCAAGCCGGCTCTCTCTCGGGGCGAGTTACAATGTATCGGCGCCACCACTCTCTCCGAATATAGAAAATACATTGAAAAAGACAGCGCCTTGGATCGCAGGTTTCAGAGCGTGATCGTGGAAGCGCCTTCGGTGGATGACACGATCAAGATCCTCAATGGGATACGCCACAAGTACGAGGATCACCACAAAGTCGTTTACACGGGAAAAGCCATCGAGGCGGCGGCAAAGCTCTCGGATCGCTACATTACAGGACGGTACCTTCCGGATAAGGCGATCGACGTTCTCGACGAATCCGGGGCCCGCGCCCGCATCGATTCTTTGAACCGTCCTCTGGAAGTGGAGAATCTGGCTCGGGAGATCGATGAGGTTTGTTCCAAGAAGGAAGAGGCGATCAGCAAGCAGCATTTTGAGGAGGCGGCGAAATTCCGCGATAAGGAAAAGCAGTTGCACGCCAAGCGGGAGGAGATTCTCGAAGAGTGGAAGCGGAATCGGGAAGAGACCCAGGTGACCGTGGACGTGGACGACATGAATCAGATCGTCTCCGGCTGGACTGGGATTCCGCTCAGCCGCATGGAACAAAAGGAGACCGAGAAGCTGCTCAAGCTCGAGGCGGAGCTCCAGACCGATGTGATCGGCCAGGATGTCGCCACGGAAGTCATTGCGAGAGCTTTGCGGCGTTCGCGGGCAGATCTGAAGGATCCTCGGCGGCCCATCGGTTCCTTCATGTTTCTGGGACCGACCGGAGTGGGCAAGTCCTACCTGGCAAAGGTCCTGGCGGAGAAGATATTCGGCGATCAGGATGCCATCGTCCAACTCGACATGTCGGAGTACATGGAGAAGTTCACGGTTTCTCGATTGATTGGATCACCACCCGGCTATATCGGTTACGAGGAAGGGGGCCAGTTGACGGAGACAGTGCGGCGCAAGCCCTACTGTGTCGTGCTTTTCGACGAAATAGAAAAGGCCCATCCGGATGTGGTTCAGGTGCTTCTCCAGGTTTTGGAGGATGGTCGGTTGACGGACAGTCTGGGGCGCACGGTGGACTTTCGAAATACCATCCTGATCATGACCTCAAACGTGGGAGCTCAGATTCTGCAAAAGTCGAGCGGCCTCGGATTTGAAGCCGAAGAGGATATTCAGGGAACTTTTGAGAAGACGAAAGAGAAGATCCTGGAAGAGACGAAGAAAGTCTTCAAACCGGAGTTCCTCAACCGAGTCAACGAGCTCGTTGTATTCCCTTCGCTGACGCGGGATCATCTCCTTAGCATCCTAAATCTCGAACTTGAAAAAGTAGCGGGGCGCCTAAAGGAGCAGGATATTGTGATCGAGGCTTCGGACCAGGCAAAGAGCTTTCTCATCGACAAAGGATACGATAAGAAATACGGCGCCCGACCGCTGCGCCGGGCCGTGGAACGTCATTTGGAGGATCCCCTTGCGGAGGCGATTCTAAGATCCGAGGTGAAAAGAGGTGAACCGATCATCATCGACCTCGGGGACGACTGCCTCACCTTCAATCAGGATCAGCCCGCCTCGATGCAGCCGTAGGAATCTGTGCTTTTGCACTTTCGAACCTCGCGGAGTTAATTCGCGATCCTGGTGAGAAGCCGCATTTCGTCAAGATTTCGCCGCGCACAGATTCCAGTCCACTCTGCCTAGCGGCAGAGTGGGGTAGAACTGAGGAGTAAGAGCGCCTCCCTCCTACCAGTGGTCACAGATTCAGAATAGAGGGCGGTGCTCTTACTCTTCAGTTCTGCGAACCAAGCCTTCCAGCGCCTGGGCGAGCATGGAAGAGGGTGGGGCATCGAGGCGTTGTTGGGCTAAGATTGCCATACGCCTGGCTTCACGTGGGTAGCCGCTGACGAGGAGGTAGGCGACAAAAGGTTTCACGACTCGGTCGAAGAGGTCCATTTTTCCGCTTCCCTCCATCTTGATGAGGATGACGCGATAGTTGCGGAGTTGAACCTGCAATTCGTCGTTATCGATGCTTTGGCGCAGCATTCCGGCGGCTTGGCTGATGCTCAGATCACTTCTCTCGCTCCGATTCTTGACGGCGAGGATGTCCTTTTCTCGCCGAGCGCGGCTCAGTTCCCCTCTTGCGACGAGGCTGTCGTTAACTCGATCGAGGTAGAAAGTCTCAAGGTCGGGATAGTTTCGAAAGGCACGCGCCGCCATGCGGAGGACGCCTTCTCCTTCGACCGGATCCTGGGTGATCTGTTTGGTTGCCTTGAGCTTCGCTTCCCATGCGTTTCGATTTCTTCTCTCGTAGTCCAGAGCCTTTTCAGCCGCCTCGAGGGCGGCTTCAGGATTGTTCAAGGCAAGGTAAAGCTGGGCAAAGTTGCTATGGAATATCGACTGTCGATAGTAGTGTGATTCTCGGAAACGTTCACCGAGAAAAGTAAGTTCGTGATCGGTCACATCGGTCCAGGTCTGGGGATCGTGTGCGTATCCCGTGATGTAGACGTTATCCCCGAGTCTTCCAGCGTCGAACTCCCAATTTTCCTTGTTTTCGAGGAAACCAAACCAGGCGTGCCGGCCATCCATTCCGGCGCCCCGGAAGAGAAGGGTGGGGATTCCGCGAGCCTTACCGACCTGAGAGGCGTAGTAAGCCTGGTCGACGCAAATTCCTCCCCTCTGCAGGATCGACTTCAGAGAATAGTCGCTTTCGTTCCAGATGTACTGGTTGTAAGAAATGCGGTCGTGCCGATAGGGAACAGAGGCGTATACGGAGGCGAAGTCATCGATTGCCGTGGTTATCGTGGATCGCGCCCAGTGGAGTTCCTCGATTGGAGCCGGGGTGTCGACTAGAAATTTGAGTTGCTCAGCTGAGAGAAGGGAGAGGTCGAAGGCGCTCTGGCGGCTCTCGCTGAGGCGCACCCAATAATCGAAGACCTCACCAATTGGATTGAGGCGCCTCCAAAGAACAGTGGAGGGGACCTGAAAGTGGGGCCATCCGGGAGGTGGAGGCACATCGTAGACTATGGCGATGGCAAGAGCGAGATTGCGGTATTTCTCAAAGTAGGCGGGAAACCGGTGAAAAAGGGAATCAAGGGTGCTGAACACACGGATCCGGTAGTCATAAGGTGTCACGAGGTCGAAATAGTCTCCTGAGAACTCTACCTTCCGAAGCAGGAATCGCATGAGATCTTCAGAAATTCCGTCTCCCAATGGGCGATCGTCCAGAGGATAGCGTTCCGCCAAATTTCCATGGGCCAATCCGGCTTTTTCCGTTGCCTCAACCCATTCTTGAGTCAGGGCGCGTTCGCTCCTTGCGAATAGCCTCGTCCAGCGGTAAAGATAGTACCATTCTTCAGTGTAGGCCTCACTCTCCTGGTAGGCGTGAAGTGCGTTTTTGCGCAGCGAAAGTGCGACCCGAGGCCATCCCTTTTCCAATCCAATCTCGATGATGTTATCGATGGCCGCCCCGAAGGGACTGATGAATTCCTCTTCGCCGGCGTCTGCGATCGGGCACAGGAGGAGGCCGACGGGGAGGAGAATTCGCAGAATCCGACTACGTCGAATCCTAGATGCTCTCTGCGAGAGCACGGAGACGGATAGGATGGTCGGAGGGTGATTGTATGTGGAGAAATTCATTCGCTCAGGTTGCCGCGTTGGCGGATACCTACATTGTCTGCGGAACGATTCTAGAATTTCTAGGTGACGTCCTATCCTTCCTGTAAAAAGAAAAATGGTGTAACCTCCTGAAAACAAAAATGTAACCAAACCGGGGCCGAAAGGCGGCCCCGAAAAACAGGAGACTACACCATGAAGAAGATAGCACCGAGTGAGAAGATAGAGCAAGAGCTAATGGAAGGAATCGCGAGCAGCACAGATCCACTGGGGGAGGCGGCCCGACGGGGAGCCCAGCTGATGCTGCAAAGAGCCTTGGAGATCGAAGTGAGCGATTTTCTGGGGCGAGAGCGCTATGAGCGCTCGAGTGATGGAGCACTGCGGGGCTACCGCAATGGCTATGAGCCGAAGAAAGTGCATCTTTGCGAAGGGACGATTGAGCTGCAGGTACCGCAGATTCGCGACGGGCTGGAGCCGTTCGAGTCGGCCTGGCTGGAAGCGATCGGACGACGCTCGAAGCGGCTTTTGGAGCTGGTGCCGATGCTCTATGTGAAAGGGATGAGTCAGCGCGATATCGAGACGGCGCTGATCGAGTCTTTGGGGGTAGAGCAGACCGGGCGCAGCGTGGTCAATGAGGTGTGCCAAAGTCTGAGGATGGACTTTGCAAAGTGGCAGGAAAGAGATCTGAGTGGTGAGCGCGTGCTCTATCTGTTTCTGGACGGGATCTATATGAGGCTGCGGCCCGAAGACAAGAGGGCAGTGGCGGTCCTATGCGCCTACGGGATGCTCTGGGACGGACGTAAGGTATTGCTTCATATGGCCGTAGGGGACAAGGAGAGCAGCGCCTGTTGGGAGGCCTTCCTGGAGGACATGAAGAGCCGGGGATTGGCCGATCCAGTACTCAGTGTGATGGACGGTAATTCGGGTCTACGCAAGGCGGTGGGAAGGAAGTTTCCGAACAGCCTGGTGCAGCGCTGCCAGGTGCACAAGATGCGCAACATCGTCAACAAGCTTCCAGAGGTAGCCCGTCCCACCCTCAAAAAGCTCATTCACAAAGCCTTTACGGCAAAGGGATACCGCGAGGCTGTAGAACAGGCTCGCGCCATCATCGAGGAATACAAGGGGAGCTTTCCAGCCGCCATGAAGTGCCTGGAGCGTGACCTGGAGGAATCGCTCACAGCGCTGAAATTTCCCTTCCTGCACCGAAAACAGATCCGCACCACCAATCTGCTGGAGCGACTCTTCGGGGAAGGGCGCCGTCGCACCAAAGTGATTCCCCGATTCCGCTCCGAAACGAGCGGACTGTGCCTGATCTTCGCGGTCCTGGTGGATGCCTCAGAAGGCTGGCGAGGAGTCCGCATGGAACCCTACCTGGTGGAACGACTCAAACAGATCTGGAGCGATCCGGAGAGCACCTGGAAGGATCCGGACCTGATGAAATTCGCTGCCTGAAGGGAAGAAAGTAAAGATAATCTAATAGAGGTTATGCCATTTCGATTTTACAGGAAAAGGCGGACTTGACCAATTTCTAACCCCGATCTTCACGTAAAGTTCCTTCTTGTTCAGAATGTCAGCGGCGCGCCCGGCGGTCACGCCCTACCTTCCTCGCGGTGATTCCGGAATCGATGGTAGGGCGTAACCGCCGGGCGCGCCGAGCGGCTGGAGCACCACCCCGGCTCAGCTGGGGAGCCTCTTCCACGGTAGACACGTATTCACCTCTCCCAGTATTCCTGACTATTGGCTTGTCAACGAGGCAGGACCGTCTACACAGCTTCAGAGATCCCTGGATAACGAGTAGAGTGATGGAGAAGACGCTGATCATCTTCAAACCTGACTGCATTGAGCAGAATAGGGTGGGTGAGGTGCTGAGCCGGTTCGAAGAGGAGGGTTTCGCGATTCGCGACTGTAAGGTGATTTCTCTCACGGAGGAGCTTTTGAACGAGCATTACGCGCACATCAGTCATCTTCCCTTCTTTTCGGAAATCACTGGATTCATGAGTTCCAGGCCCGTAATCATCATGGTTCTGGAGGGAGACAATGCCGTCGAGCGAATCCGAGAGCTCCTCGGACCGACGGATTCAGCGGCTGCCCCGAAGGGAAGCATCCGCGGGGACTTTGGAACGGATAAAATGCGGAACATCGCACACGCCTCTGATAGCCCGGAGAATGCCCGGGTCGAGATCGAGCGGTTAGCGACTAAGGGTTCAGGGTTCAGGGTTCAGGGTTCAGGGTTCAGGGTTCAGGGTTCAGGGTTCAGGGTTCAGGGTTCAGGGTTCAGGGTTCAGGGTTCAGGGTTCAGGGTTCAGGGTTCAGGGTTCAGGGTTCAGGGTTCAGGGTTCAGGGTTCAGGGTTCAGGGTTCAGGGTTCAGGGTTCAGGGTTCAGGGTTCAGGGTTCAGGGTTCAGGGTTCAGGGTTCAGGGTTCAGGGTTCAGGGTCTTTATCGTAAGCCTCGTCGTAAGCTTTGTCGATTTCTTCTTCGCAAACATGGTTGTAAACGTCGTGGGAGCCGTGCTTTCCCCCATCTTAAGCAGTGAAATAGTGATTGGTTCTTCCCAGGGGCGACGAAGCTTATGACAAGGCTTAGGACGAAGATTTTCCCCTGCCGACCTGAAATTCTGCTGAGTTTGAACCTCGATTGATCCGGCAAGCGTCAGCGCGCCGGGGGCGCGACGGACAGCTGAACCCCGACACCTCCCTCCCTATTCGTCGCCTTTCAAGAGTACAACCGCATGAGCCGCGATACCTTCTTCCCTTCCGAGGCTGTCGAGTCCCTCATGAGTGGTTGCCTTGATCCCGATTCGGGAAACGGATAGGCTGAGCGTTTGGCCGAGGGCCAACTTCATTTGATCGATGAAGGGAGCGAGTTTTGGCTCCTGTGCGATGAGAGTGCAGTCAATGTTGACGAGAAGGAAACCGGATTTCATGGCCTCTGAGTTCGCTTTGTTGAGGATCGTTTGCGAATCCATGTCTCTGTTTGATGGGTCGGTGTCGGGGAAGTAGGTTCCGATATCGGGAAGCGAGATGGCGCCTAGGATCGCATCGGCGATGGCGTGGGTGAGACAGTCGGCATCGGAGTGGCCCTCCAGTCCCTTGGAATGGGGGATGGTAACTCCGCCAAGGACCAGATCCCGGTCTTCAGTCAAGCGGTGGACATCGTAGCCGTGGCCTATGCGGTAAGTTTCGGACATGGAAAGGGGGGGGGTGACGTCCTATCCTTCCTGTAAAAAGAAAAATGGTGTAACCTCCTGAAAACAAAAATGTAACCAAACCGGGGCCGAAAGGCGGCCCCGAAAAACAGGAGACTACACCATGAAGAAGATAGCACCGAGTGAGAAGATAGAGCAAGAGCTAATGGAAGGAATCGCGAGCAGCACAGAACCACTGGGGGAGGCGGCCCGACGGGGAGCCCAGCTGATGCTGCAAAGAGCCTTGGAGATCGAAGTGAGCGATTTTCTGGGGCGAGAGCGCTATGAGCGCTCGAGTGATGGAGCACTGCGGGGCTACCGCAATGGCTATGAGCCGAAGAAAGTGCATCTTTGCGAAGGGACGATTGAGCTGCAGGTACCGCAGATTCGCGACGGGCTGGAGCCGTTCGAGTCGGCCTGGCTGGAAGCGATCGGACGACGCTCGAAGCGGCTTTTGGAGCTGGTGCCGATGCTCTATGTGAAAGGGATGAGTCAGCGCGATATCGAGACGGCGCTGATCGAGTCTTTGGGGGTAGAGCAGACCGGGCGCAGCGTGGTCAATGAGGTGTGCCAAAGTCTGAGGATGGACTTTGCAAAGTGGCAGGAAAGAGATCTGAGTGGTGAGCGCGTGCTCTATCTGTTTCTGGACGGGATCTATATGAGGCTGCGGCCCGAAGACAAGAGGGCAGTGGCGGTCCTATGCGCCTACGGGATGCTCTGGGACGGACGTAAGGTATTGCTTCATATGGCCGTAGGGGACAAGAGGAGAGCAGCGCCTGTTGGGAGGCCTTCCTGGAGGACATGAAGAGCCGGGGATTGGCCGATCCAGTACTCAGTGTGATGGACGGTAATTCGGGTCTACGCAAGGCGGTGGGAAGGAAGTTTCCGAACAGCCTGGTGCAGCGCTGCCAGGTGCACAAGATGCGCAACATCGTCAACAAGCTTCCAGAGGTAGCCCGTCCCACCCTCAAAAAGCTCATTCACAAAGCCTTCACGGCGAAGGGATACCGCGAGGCTGTAGAACAGGCTCGCGCCATCATCGAGGAATACAAGGGGAGCTTTCCAGCCGCCATGAAGTGCCTGGAGCGTGACCTGGAGGAATCGCTCACAGCGCTGAAATTTCCCTTCCTGCACCGAAAACAGATCCGCACCACCAATCTGCTGGAGCGACTCTTCGGGGAAGGGCGCCGTCGCACCAAAGTGATTCCCCGATTCCGCTCCGAAACAAGCGGACTGTGCCTGATCTTCGCGGTCCTGGTGGATGCCTCAGAAGGCTGGCGAGGAGTCCGCATGGAACCCTACCTGGTGGAACGACTCAAACAGATCTGGAGCGATCCGGAGAGCACCTGGGAGGATCCGGACCTGATGAAATTCGCTGCCTGAAGGGAAGAAAGTAAAGATAATCTAATAGAGGTTATGCCATTTCGATTTTACAGGAAAAGGCGGACTTGACCGGGGGGGGAGGAGTTGCGGGATGCGGGGGAGGATTTCAGGGTTCAGGTTTTTGTCGTAAGCTCTCGTCGTCAGCTTTGTTGAAAACAAACTAACCGATTTTGTGAACCTTGGTGGTAAGCTTGATCGTAAACTTTGTCGAGAAGCCCGTTCTGCCCGGATGAAAATTCCGGGAGGCGGCCGAGGTTACGACAAGGCTCGCGACAGAGAGTTTGAGAGGGTAACAGTATCTGGATTCGAGACTGAAATGTCCCCTGACAACTGACACCGGAAACCTTAGATTGACTCCAATTCTCCGTCATCCGTTTCTCCTCCCTTTCCGAACCAGAAACTCGATGTATTCGAGGTCGGCGAGAGTTGTCAACTTGGGGTTCGGGGAATCGTTCTCGAGTAGGGTAACGGGGTGATTCAGGTGAGAGACGGCGGCGGTGTCATCCGTAACCATTAAACCTTGGCGTCTAATTGTCTGATAAGCTTCGATGATCAACTTTCGGTCGAATGCCTGCGGGGTTTCCATGGCCCAAATTGAACTGCGATTGAGATCGGTGAGCTCGCCCCTGGCGGTCCGCGGCTCGAGAGAATCGCCGGTTCGATCGGAATGAAGGTGGCGGCGATCGGGGGCCTGCTTCCCGCATGACGGATCGATTTGTTTCCATGTGTCCGTAGCACGATGTGCCAGGCAGACGGCTTTGTTCCGTGAAACCAGATCGGCGAGAGCTCGAATGGAAGCAGGAGTAACCAAGGGGCGGGCGCAATCGTGAATAAAGACAAACTCTATCAACTCATCTATGAACAGTAAGCCATTGTAGACCGAATCCTGGCGCTCCTTGCCTCCCTGGGTCCAGATAAGGTTGATGCCGGTAGTATCAGCGTTCGATATAAGTTCGGCAAGTCGGCGGCGCTGAGGATCATCCCGGTAGACAATGACGATCTGTTCGACGGCACGGCTTTCGGTGAATGCACGGAGAGAATAGAGGAACGTAGGCCGATTGCAGATTGGTGCGAGAATCTTATCGTGGACCTTTCCCTCCATCCGTTTACCTTTACCGGCCGTGAGAAGTATGGCTGCGTTGGGCATTATGCAAAGTGGCGACCGATCTTCTACAGTTCGAGCTTCGAATGCGCTTGAGACAACGGATTTCGATTTGCGGCAACCGATTTTGCAACCACTAATCGATCATCGCAATGGTAAGCGTAGTCGACCTCCTGCGCTTGAGATTAAAGAGTTCGATTAGTCGTGACGGATCTTCCAGCTATCAATCGACCAAGCTATTATCGACGAAGCAATGTCCCGGGCGTGCGGTGGCCTTGTTAACAAGTCGAAACATTCTTTCAGGAGAGTTAGGGAGGCCGGGTTTCTCATTGTCTAGGTCCTTGCCCATCCCGATACTCTGTCAATTTAGATGAGCGCACAGGCCGAAAATTCGGAAGAGATCTCTCTCTTTTGTCCCGCGAAGATCAACCTTTTCCTTGCGGTGTTGGGTCCCCGAAGTGATGGATTTCACGATATACTCTCGGTCGCGGTGCCGCTCGATTTCGGCGACCAGTTGATTATTCGACTTGGTTCTGAGGGGGAAGCTGACGAGTTGGTTTGCGATGATCCCGGACTGAACTGTGGTCCCGACAACCTTGTGAGCAAAGCCATCAGGAATTTTCGGATTGCCGCCGGTTCTAGCCGAGCAGTTCAAGCCCGGCTTATAAAACGGATTCCGATCGGGGCCGGTCTGGGAGGGGGGAGTAGTAACGCCGCCACGGCCCTGAACGGGCTCAATCGCTTACATGGATTCCCTCTCAGCAAGGAGGCGCTAAGAAATCTGGCAGCCGGACTCGGATCCGATGTGTCCCTCTTTCTGCGAGGGGAACCGGTTGTCATGAGAGAGCGCGGCGAACGCGTCGAAGTCTTGCCCAACGCCTGCGTCGAAAGGATTTCTCGGTTGAGGTTTCTCCTTTTCCGGCCGGAATATTCGATCTCCACTGCCTGGGCCTACAGCCGGTTGGCGGAGGATGGGGCCAGATTCGATTCGGCCGAGAAGATGGAAGCTAAGCTGTTCGAATGGATCGAGTCCCAGGCGCCCCCTGACCATCTGCTATTCAACAGTTTTGAACAGGTGATTTTCCGAAAATTTATTGGTGTTCGGGCTCTCCTCTTGAGATTGCGAGGTGATCTCGGACTGCCCTGTTTGGTGAGTGGAACTGGAAGCGCCTGTTTCGCATTGATCGACGAGAAAAATCGTGTTACAAAGGCGGAGCGGCTGGTCCGGGAGTGCTGGGGAGAAGATACATTTTTGGTTGAAAGCGGTCCATTGACGCTCTCTAATTGACCGTTTTCTCCCAATCCGGCCGGAGCGCTGGGGCTGATCCGGTCCGGAAAGCGCCAGGTTGAGTATAGAGGGGGATCATTCCCAGCGAGAATTTAAGCTCCTCAGAAAACAACCAGGAAAAAGCTAGTCCGATGCCCCCTTTCGAAAGAGAAGAGATCATCCTCCAGGGCCTCGCCGCTTCTCCCGGCGTGGCGCACGGACCGATTTTTCTGTTTCATCAGAAGGACCTCGAAGTCGAGCCCTATGAGGTTGGGAAAGAGAGGCGAGACGACGAGATTGCCCGGTTTGATCGCGCCATCTTGCAGACGCGCCGTCAGATCAGCAAAATGAGGGTGCAGATTGCTTCTAAACTGGGCGAAGAAGAGGCCCAGATTTTTGACGCTCACCTCCTCGTCCTCGATGACAAGGCGCTCCTCGACGAGACCATTCACGAGTTTGAACAGACCGGATTAAACATCGAGTACTGTTTCAAGATCATCGCTTCCCGTTTCATGGAAGCGTTCACGAATATTGACGACGAGTATATCCGAGAACGGGTGTCCGATATTCGGGATGTTACCCGGAGACTCTTGCGAAACCTGGTCGGTCGGGCGGATATCAGTCTAAGCGAGCTCAAAGAGCCACGCATCATTGTCTCCGATGATCTCTCGCCATCGGAGACGGCGGGCCTCGAGGTCGGCCGGATTCTAGGCATTGCGACCGATGCGGGCGGGCTCACGAGCCACATGATCATCATGGCTCGCTCGATCGAGGTTCCGGCGGTGGTGGGACTTCATGAAGTCTCTCACAAGGCGAGGCCCGGTGACTGGCTGTTAATTGATGGCTACGAGGGTGTTGTCATCATTAACCCGTCTGAGGAGAATCTCTATACTTACGGGGAGATAAAGCTTAAGCATGAGCATACGCAGGAGCTTTATCACTCCGAAGCACGGGAGTCGGCGACCACCCTCGATGGTCACGAGCTGACTCTGAGGGCGAATATCGAGGGCTACGAAGATACAGATCGATTAAAGGAGAGCGGGGCGGCGGGAGTCGGTCTTTTCCGAACCGAGAACATCTACTTGAGAGCCCGGGGATATCCCTCAGAAGAGGAACAATTCCATGCCTATCGACACGTGGTCGAGGAGTTGAATCCGGAGCCGGTCACGATCCGCACCCTCGATCTAGGAGGAGATAAGGGGCTGATCGATGAGCATTTCCAGGAGGAGGAGGAGAATCCCGTCATGGGCTATCGGGCAATTCGTTTTTCACTCGATGAGACCGAGATATTCAAGGTTCAACTTCGAGCCATCCTGCGTGCAAGCGCATTCGGCACCGTGAAGATCATGTATCCGATGATCAGCGGGAGAGAGGAACTGATCCGTGCCCGCGGCTACCTCGAGGAGGCCAAATCGGAATTAACGTCTGAGGGTCGCGAATTTGATCTGGGGATTGCG
The DNA here is from genome assembly GCA_965226025.1 of Candidatus Moanibacter sp. Classification (GTDB taxonomy): domain Bacteria; phylum Verrucomicrobiota; class Verrucomicrobiia; order Opitutales; family UBA2987; genus Moanibacter. Next base: position 908,827 of record CBDDCD010000003.1, read on the forward strand.
GAGGGGAGTATGATCGAGATACCATCTGCCGCAGTCATCGCGGATCTCCTCGCAGTGGAGTGCGACTTTTTCAGCATCGGCACAAATGATTTAATCCAGTATCTCCTCGCCGTTGACCGGGTAAACGATCGTATCTCCCACCTATTCGAACCGAACCATCCGGCCGTTCTCAGGACCCTCAAATCGATCATTGATTCGGGACATCGCGCCGGCATACCGGTCGGTGTGTGCGGCGAAATGGCGGGGGACCCCATCTATTCCCCTCTCCTTTTCGGTCTCGGGGCCGACGAACTCAGCGCCACCCCCGCCTATCTTCCCGAAATCAAGCATCTCATCCGTAAGATCAGATTATCGGACGCCCAGGAACTTGCCGGAAGGACGATTCAGGCGTCGGATCCCCACTCGATCGATCGCCATTTGCGAGAGTTCCACGAGGAGCATTTGGGAATCCCGGTTGGTAAGTAAGATAGATTTTGGAGTTGAGATTCCAGACGGCAGAACAGGTGGGAAAAAGCTGAGGATTCTGCCATCTGGAATCTCAACTCCAAAATCTTACTTCGCGACCTCTTGGTCGACCCACCGGGATATTGATTTAATCGTCCACTGCTCCTCCGTGTCATCAATAACGGTTTTGACCGTACTTCCAACCTTTTGAGCCAGCAGACTCTGTCCGATTGGGGTCTTGTAGGAGAGGATGTTCTCTTCCGGCTTGCTGTCCCATGCACCCAGGATTGAGTAATTCACCGTCTTGCCTGTAGAGCCAACCACAAGCTGGACAATGTTGCCCACTCCGACGGTGTCTTCCGGAGCATCCGAAAAGTCGGTAACACGAGCCCGCCGAATCTCGTCTTCGAGTTCTCCCTTGCGGGCCAGGAGTGTGTCTTGATCCTCCCGAGCCATCTTGTACTCTGAATTCTCTCTGATGTCGCCGAATTCCCGCGCCTGGGCGATGGCGCGCTTATTCTCCGGGATCTTCTCGGAGACCAGCTCAGTGTATTCGCTCTTCCGGAGATCGAGGCTCTCCTGGGAAACAATGAGCTGATCCGCGATTTCCCCACCTTCTCCTTCATCACCGGAAAGGAGATTCTGGACATTTGGAAAGAGTTGGATGAAGCGGGCGAGGAGTGACTTTTTGGTCAGATCTTCGAAACCCTGATTGAGGATAAGGGAGGTTGCGAGGTCACTTGCGGTCTCTGGAGTTGCCTCTGCCAGCAGCTCGGAGATCAGTTCCTTGTCGTCGCTCAAGAGCTCAGCCAGCGGGATGCGCCGTGTCCCGACGTTCTGCAAAGCCTCGTAATCGATTGCGTAGAAGATGGCGCTGAACAGTCTAGGTGAGACCAGATTATTCAGTAGCTTCGAGTATTTTCGCGATCTCCGGTTCTTGATGATCCAGAAGAGGACGGGACCCTTCAGAGTCTGCTCGTCGAGCCAGCGTTTGAGGGTCTCTTCAAGAAGCTCCTCCCGGTCATTTTCAATGAGGAAATTGATACACTCGGTGGTAAATTTTCCGGCGCTGTGTTTCAAGAGGTCCGTGCCGACTTTCTCCCACTGTTCCGGGTAGACTCGATTCAGGAGATCAAGAAACCGTTTGAAGTGGGTTGCGGGTATTTGCTCAACCAGCTCCGAGAGGTTCTGTGCATCTTCCAAGATCGATCCCGATGTCGGAAGCAGGGATTCGACGTCTTCGTGGATAAAGCGGGCCAGGTCGTTACGCACCCAGAGCCCGTGGAGTCGCTGCCCCGAAGTTAATAGTCGGGTTTCATCGAGTGCCGTGGTCAGGGTCTGAAGTATATCCGGTAGCTGGTCCTTAATTTCGTCGTGGGTGAGAGATAATTCAAGAAGGTCCTGGGCCAGGCTGATCTGCTTCTTCGGCGCTTTTATTGAGAAGAACTGTTCCAGTATCTCTTCCTCCGCTTTTACTGGAGTCTCCCGGAGAATGAAGGGGTCCGTTTTCTTTTCCGGGACACTGACCCGCGGGTCCTTGATCAGCCGCTTTTTGGTGGCGGTCCACCACTTCTTGTAGCGAGTTTGTCCCAGGATATGGGATAGTATCCGCTCAATCTCGGTATTAATGGCAGACTTTTCAGGATACTCATCGAGAATCATTGTGACCACATCGGTCGGTTGCTTCTTGAGCAGATCCTCGACTTCCTCAGGATTGCTCCGATGCTTTACGATGATGTGATTCATTGACAGAACCTCGAGGTGTGTAAGGCAGAATACCGGATCCATTGCGTGACCGGTCTTGTCCTCCTCGAAATCGATGATGAGCTTTTTCTCTTTTTCGTCGTAGGATTTGATTTGGCCCAAGCCCCAGCTCCTATGAATGCAATAGGCGCCATCTTGCATGGCTTCGAGCTTGTCTCGGTCCGATTCCAGCTTGGGATTCTGGAGGACCAATAGATCGATCGCTTCCGTATTCATTATGCTAGCAGTCTTTCGGCCTTTGTGAATCGATTGCTTTGCAAGTACCCGAGCCCACCCGAAAGGCTGCTAGCAAAAGACTGGAGAAAGAATGCAAAAGGTCAATAAACATTAAGCAGGAATGAACAGCGCGATAAAAAAGGGAACCGATGGATGGTTTGCGGCCGTCAATCTGTGCGAAACCTATATGAGCAGACCTCGCAAAGTTGACGACCTATTGGCCAGTCTATCGGATCGATTGCCGCAGGACGAGAGGCGGCGCTGTCAATTTCTGTTATATGGAGTGATTCGAACTTTGCGTCTGATCGCGTGGGCGATCGAGTCTCTGGTAGATAGAGAGCCGAGGCGGCGGTTGAAGTCAATTCTATTTGTGGCGGCGGCGGAAATCCTGGGCGATCGGAGAGGTAAAGGGCCGGAGATCGTGGACCATGCGGTAGGTGTGGCAAAGCGATGGTTGAGCTCGAGAGAGGCCGATTTCATCAATGCGATACTGCGCAAGACCGCGATTCGTCTGGCAGAGGCGGTCGAGGACAGGCACGAAATCGAGAATCTGGAACCGGATGAATTCGTCAGCCGGTTGAGTCTTGCCTACAGTCATCCTCGGTGGATGGTGAAGCGTTGGCGAGGGCGTTTTTCTGAAGCGTTGGTACGGCGTCTTGTTCAGTGGAACCAGGAACCCGCCGTCACCTACCTTTATCTGAGAAAGGGTATCAGGGATAACTCGGGATTGGGACTGGCTTTGTCGAGTTGGCCGGGCTTCTACCCGATCGTAGGTTCAGAATGGGAGTTGGTCACGCATCTGATCTCTCAGGGGAAGGCCTTCATCACGGATCCTGCGAACCGTCTGTCGGTCGGGCTCCTCGAAGCGAGACCGGGAGAGTCCATTCTCGATCTCTGTGCCGCACCTGGGGGAAAAGTCTGTTGGTGAGCGAAGACCTTATGGGCACGGGTAGTCTCCTCGCAAGTCTGGATCTCCCCGGACCAAGAATCCCACGACTGCGTGAGAATCTTTCTCGGATCCGGGGGCTTCGACATGAGGTGGTGGAAGGAGACCTTATGCGGATGGAGCGCTCGTCGTTCTGCGCCTTGGGCCTGCCGGCTGCCTTCGACGGTGTTATTTTGGACGCGCCTTGCTCCAATACAGGTGTCCTGCGCAGGCGGCCGGACGCCAAGTGGCGTCTCTCCGGGGAGGACATTTCCCGCTCTGCTGCTGTGCAACTCAGTCTCCTGTCGCGAGCCGCCGGCTTTGTCAAACCAGGCGGTCGACTGATATACAATACCTGCAGTCTCGAGCCGGAGGAGAACGAGGAGGTGGTCGATAAATTCTTCGAGTCATCGGGAAGTGGGTTCCGACTGACGCGGAAGATCCTCAGCCGTCCCTGGATCGAAGGCCACGATGGAGGGGGGGCGTTCCGTCTCGACAGGGTAGAGTGATGGAGGGGTTGTTGGGAGAAACGGAGACGGGGGGATGCGGAGATGGGGAGACGTTTAGGGGAAAAGTAAACTCTTAGTCGATGACACTTAGTCCCCCCATATAGTCGACCGGCCTTGTTGAGACCAAGCGAGGCGACTAAGTGCTGCTGTTCATAAATACGGTGTCGTTTGTGGGAGCGCGATTGGGGGTAGTGCAAGGCGCCCAAACGCGGATGGGTCGGGAACCCCCTCCGCGTTTGGGTAACGCCGCAATACCCCCAATGCCGCCCCACCGCTTTACGGCCTGGCGCTTTTGGTCTTGAGCGGCGTTAGCTTTTAGTGGCAGGGTAGTTAACCCAGCCCACTCAAAGCCGCCTTGCTCAAAGCCAAAATCGCCTAGGCAAACGTCATCGTATTTGTGAACAGCAGCACTAAGGGTATGAGACGAAGTGTAAGTAGAGCCCGTCCCAGTGGTGGAAACAATTGATTTTTAATGAGTTATGGGCAAAAAAAAGGCCGGATAGAGCTGCAAAAAGCTCGACCCGGCGAAAAAGGGCGCTTATGCTTGCGTTAGTCAAATACAAAGCACGCCCTTCTCATGAAAAATATTGCCGTACAAAGCTTCCTGCGTCCAGCCCTAACTCCAGTCATTCGATGCAAAGACTACACCGTGTTTCTGGAAACAATGGAGCGGATTGACCGGGTTTTGATCGACTCCTCGCTGGAAAGGGAGGCGATCGTAAAAGCCTTGGAAGGATGGGATGAAGCGGGAGGGAAGGATCGGGAGCGACGCGCTCTAAGAGCGATAAAAGCGCTGCGGGTGGAGGTGGTGCGTCATTTACTCGGAGGGATATCCTTTCGTTGTCTGTCGCAGGAGTTGGGACGCAGTGAGCTTCTGGCTAATTTTTGCCGGGTGCGTGAGGTAGACGGGATCCGGAAAATATCGAAGAGCAGTCTGGAACGGGATTCGAAATTCTTCGACGAAGCGTATCTGAGACAGCTGCATGCAAGGATGACCGAGGTGGTGGGCAATGCTGAACATTGTGGTGAGGCAGGATTAGAGAAGCCGATCGATACGAGGGAATGCCTGATCGACGCCACTTGCCTGGAAGCGAACATCCACTGGCCCGTGGACTGGGTCTTGCTCAAGGATGTGGGAGCAACGCTGCTCAAGGCGATCAGTCTGATCCGGCAGGCGGGAATGAAACAGCGCATGCCCCAGGGAGCAAAGGGATTGGCTCGGGAGATGAACAAACGGTGCCTGGAGATGACGCATGCGCGTCGGCGCCGGGAGGCGGGCAAAGCGCGTAAAGGGATCCTGCGGCGGATGAAGCTATTGCTCAAGAAGATTGAGGGCCATGCCCTTCGCCACCGTGACTTATTGGAAGCTATGTGGATGCAAAGCGATTACACCGAGAAGAAGGCGAGCCGAATCATCGAGCGAATGGATGGTATGTTAGAGCAGATACCGCAGGTCATGAAACAGGCGCACGAACGGATCATAGGGGGGCGGCAGGTGAAGAATGAGGAGAAGATCCTGAGCGCCTACGAACCTGAGATTGACGTCATCGTGCGAGGCAAGGCAGATCGGGAGGTGGAGTTTGGCAACACCCTTTATTTATGCGAGAGCGCAGAGGGATATCTGTTGGACTGGAAACTGTATGGGGGGCAGGCCCCGAGCGAATTGAAGCAGCTTTGGGAAAGTCTGGAGAGGCAAAAGGGCTTCGCTTTAGAGGAGAAGATCGAAGCGATCAGTGGGGATCGGGGCTATGCCTCGAAGGCGGCCAGCAAGCGGCTCCAGGCAGAGGGGATTTTTGACGCCCTTACGCCCCGCAATCCACAAGAGCTCAAGGAGCGGATGGAGGAGCCGCGCTTTGTCCGGTTGCAGCGACGACGAGGGAGCACCGAAGGCCGGATCGGAGTGCTCAAGAACCGATGGCACGGGGGCAAGATACGCAGCAAAGGCTTTGACAACCGTAACCTTAGCGTGGCCTGGTCGGTTCTGTCCCACAATCTATGGAAAATCGCGCAGAGACTTGCGCAAGAACATGAGAAAGAGGCAACGCAGGCGGCATAGGGATCCAAGAATCGAGTCAGAGGCGCTTCCTTGGGAGAACTATCGACTCAAAGCGAGAGGAAGGGTGCTGGAAAGGTGCATAACGGATAAAAGGTAAGCTACCGAGGACGGAAGGCATGTCGTGGTCTACATAACGTGACGAAGATTGATATCGGTATCAGGCTTCCACCCAAATCCTCTCGGATTTGGGACAGCCTCTAAGTAAGATGGAGACCAAGGGTAAAGACTAAGTGTTCTGGACTAAGTGTGGGACTGGAAATCATCCCTGTCTCTGGAAACCCGAAACCCCTTGGATCGCTACAGCCCTTGGCCTATGGCGGCTGAACCCATGAACCCTATAGTCGCCTACAGGAAACTGTGTATTTCCGGTCTCTCGCCCTTACCTCGCTAAAGTACCTGATTAGAGGTGACGACTATTGGGCCATGGAAACGCAATTAAATGTCAGTTCTCCGCCGTTGCTTCGACCTATACCGGAAGTTCTAAAAACTGCCCAGAGGGAAGCGGAGACAGTCTCCGAGCCCGGAAAAAACTCTGGAAAGCAGAAGAGCGACAGGGTAGACCGGAATGCCTCTTGGGCTGAAGCGAATTCCGAAGCTTCGGCAAAGTCGGGGTCGCGAGGTTATTCGTCCACCGCTGAATCAATCGGAATGGTCCTCAACGCCCAGGCCTAGGAATCTGTCGGTCTCCGCTTTGCGATTTTGCGGAGCACTGCTGCTTTCTGTTCGCCTTCGTGGATCGCGGCCTACTTCAGTCCCGGCATCGATGATTCGGTTCCCGAGTCCCTGGTGGTTGCGTTCGTGGTGAAAGTGCTCGCCGAACTCTCTGAGGGCTCGACGCAATGACGCGTCGCCAAAGAAGATCACACGATCCAGGCGTAGGGCGAGATCGACAATCTGCTTGCGAATGCGCGGCCGACCGACCGATTGTCGCTGCTCTGAATGATCCCACTTGCGAGCGATGAGCTCTCGGTGCCAGCGCAGGAGCGTGTCGGGTCCGACGATCCCGGCCAATCTGTCGAGACTCTTGCGGCCCACCACCTTATCTTTGACGGCCAAGCGTCGACGCTGGTCGTCGTTGAGCAGAATCCGACGCTTGCCGAGCTTTTCTCTCAGCACCTGATTCTCAGTCAGCAGATACTCGATCGCGTCCTGTTGGTGTCGATTGATCCAGCTGGCCAAAATCAGGAGCAGCAGCTGGCAGGGTGTGAGCAAGAAGTTCATAATTGACTAGATGCACACGTCGGGGCTCAGGCGCAAGGCGGGGAAAAGTTGGGCTGAATCAAGGCTGAGTTCCATTCGCCGTGGAGGTCCCAACTTTTTGTGCAACAGAAACTTGTGGGTCGGCCGAATATATTGACCCTACGAGATCGAGTTCGGGTCGGTGGTCAGTTGCCTCCGGACGCGGAACCTTCGGAAGGTATTGCGGAACTTGAGTACCAAAGCAGGCTGTAGGCGTTATTGTGCCCGGGGGGGGAGTCGAACCCCCACGTCCTTTCGGACAGCGGATTTTAAGTCCGCAGCGTCTACCATTCCGCCACCCGGGCAAATTGTCGGTTACGAGCTATTTAGTTGAAAGTTTGCGTTCTCGCGGAAATCCGAAAAGTGTTTAAAATGTCCTAGAAAGACCCTCAATCTGAGTGCGAAAATAGTGCAAAAATGGTTCAGTTTCTTGAAGAACCGAAATAAACCCGGATCTGCTCATCGGGTCAATTCTTTGGATTGAGCCGAATCAACAAAGGGAAGGCCACGGAGACACAGAGAAGGCAATGACTGTTGCTTGGAAAGGACTCTCAGGAGCAAATTATCTGATCGATGATAGATCTCAGCTGGCTCTGCGGCTCTGGCTGGTAGGAAGCGATTTCCAAAAGAAGCTATGGTCAAATACCTGCCAGTTGACCCTCTCATTTTCCTCCGTGCCTCCGTGGATTCCTTCATCCCTGACCCTCGGTGGTCTCTCTTTCATCGTTTGGAGGGAGATTGGCGCCTTTGACGTGAGTCTGACCATTGGGGTGGCAAAGGGGGCCATAGAGTTCAGGCCTACGATGGCGCATGCCGTAGATAGTGGTTTCCCGAAATTCGTTTAGGGCGTCGAGGTCGACATCATAGAAGAATAGGCCTTCTTCTTCACCGGATTCCGTGACAATGTTTCCATCATAATCGATACCCATGCTGTGCCCGTTGTGGGTTGGAGCTGCGTGGTTCACCATGAATATGTAAAGGGCATTTTCAAAGGCTCTGGTCCTAAGCAAGCACCGATGAATGTCGACGATCGGACAGCCTGTGGCGAGGGGATTGAAAATCAGATCAGCGCCTCTCACCATCAAGCTTCGCGCACTCTCGGGTGGTTCTCTATCGTAACAGATCATGACTCCGGCCGTCATGCTCCCGGTTTCCGTTTCAAAGCGCCAAACCGGGAATTTAGAACCATTGCGCCAACCAACCGGCGCTTCGTATTTATTTAGATGGACCTTTCTGAAGACTCCCATCAATGAACCATCTCTCCCCATCACGGCCATCGCATTATGGAACTGGTTGTCCTTCAGTTCGGGCAGGCCAACCAGCAGATATATTCCCAATTCACTTGCCAACGAGGAGAGCTCTTTTGTTGCCGGGCCTGGAATCGTTTCAGCGATCTCTCTCTCCTGAGGAGTGTTCATGAAACCACTCAAGGCACATTCAGGGGTCATGACAATCTGAGCACCTCTCTCCGCCGCCTCCTGTGCCATCGTCATGACCTTTTCGAGATTGTATTCTTTCTCTCCAAGCTTGGCAGCAAACTGAAGACCACCCAGAATAATCTTGCCGGTGCCACACCTTTGCTGGCCGATGGATTCGTCGTTGTTGGGTTCGCCTGCCATGACTTGCGGTCGGATTCCCTTCTGAGGACAAGGTTCGGGAATAAGGTTCGAGACGAGGTTACCAGAGGTGATCAGAGCCGCCTTACGTCTTTCGGGCAAGGGAACTTCTGATACCTATTTGCCCAACTTTAGCGAAGCAATCCCGCTCAGCGGGACTCGAACCTTGTCCAGGTTCGAATGTTACCCATTCACTACTCCGGCCGATTTGCTTTACTTACTACGAGAATCCATGGTTCCAGAGATGATCCGCAATGCTACTAATTGATTGCCGGAGCAATGGCCCCGACTGGTTAGCAAGGTCCGAACCTATCTCTTTCCACGAAAGAGATGATGGGTAAAGGTGAAGAGGAAATTTCTTCCATCACCGAAAGAGACCTGGTTGCCGAATCCGCCCTGTTGCCGGTGCTCGTCGGTAACATTCTTGACGTTGAACTGAATGTCCCAGCTGGGATTGAGACGGTAAATGAGGCCAAAATCAAAGATTACCCATGAGGGCAGTGTTTCTCCCGTGCTGATGAGTTTTGGACTGGCATGGTCGAGCCCCATCATCAAGGAGAGGCCGTATAGGGCCGTGTCCTCCGGATAGGTGTACTTCGTCCAGAGACTGAATTTCCTTTCTGAATAGCCCGGAAACAACGCCCGGCTTCCATCTTCATTTTGAACGTCTCCACTCGAAAAGGAAAGGGCGTAGTCAAGGTACTGCTGATAGCGCCCGTTTATTTCCACCTCAAACCCGTCGCTCACACCGGCGCCGATTAGAGTGCTGCATCCACATCCGGTCAACCCACGCGCGCGATTATCCAAGTGCGTTTTATAGTATGAGACGCGGGCACTGAATTGGTTTTCGAAGAGCAACGCTTTCAAACCGAATTCTTGTGATTCATTTCTCTGCGGGGGAAGCAACCCGATTATGACCGGGTTACCGGCTGCATCAAACAGAACTTGATCGGTATTCACCGGATCCCGAGCGCCTTCGTCGCCAAAGGCCGGGTTGATATTTTGATTGTCGGAGTAGTAGAGAGAAACGCCTTCAGCCGGTTTGAGGACGACACCCCAGGTCCATAAATCGTCCGTGCTTGTTGTACCTCCACCCCTATCGATGTGACTCCTGACCCAAGCTCCGCTGCCCGCAACCTTACCTTCAAAGAGGCTGACCGTATCCCGAACGTAATAACGTTCCCACTTTGTGCCGCCGAAGCCAGGATCATTAGCCGAGGAGGTATCGTGGGAATTACTGGGCAGATTATAAAAGGACGCGCCTTCGTTGGAATGCGGGTCTACCGACAAGGCCTGGGGCGTTCCATTATTCAGGTTTTGGATATCAAAAGAATAACCGCGACAAGCCCCGTGCGGGGCGAGGGCCGGATTTTCGGTCTGAACATCCGGAAACCCCGGATTGACGGTGAATGCTTCCGCTCCACCGACAAACCCACAGAGAGGAAACCCATAGCGTTTTGTCCTTGATTCGTTAAATTCGAGGCCTGCGAAGAGGGAATGTATGACAGGCCCGGTTTTGAACTTTGCGACCCAGTCACTATAGTAACGATCGTAGGGCCAAATCCATTGGAAATTAAACAGGTTCCGTGCCACATTGCCGTTGGCGTCGATAGCTTGCTGGCGTAGCGGCGCCCGCCAATGAGTGAGGTTTTGGTAATGAAACCCTGCCGTGCCGCCCAGCCAGTCCGTCGCTTGGTAGTTAAAATCTACGAGCACTTCATGCCCCTCGCGACTCTTAAACGATTCGGGGCCTTGCGGGTTGGTACGGGGGCCGCCAAAGAAAATGGGATCAGCCGTGCTGGTCGAAGTCCGGCCTCCCTGCACGCTACCGTCGGAATAAAAGGGGATATTGCCGTTGTAGTGCGGCTCTTCGTGGGTGATCCATTCGTGCCGTACGGTCAATTCGGCGTTGTTTGTGATATTCCAAGTGAAGGACGGGGCGATGCTGATATTTCTCAGGCGGTGTGAACCTTCCACGTATCTTTCATCATCCGGCTGAAAAGAGCCGTTAACTCGGAATAGAAACTTACCGTCCGGGTCCAGGGGCGTGTTGACATCCCACTCCAGACGCTGGGCGTTGAACTTGCCAAACTTTCCCCGGATAAAGCCACTCTTAGCGCCATGAGGGCGCTTCGTGATAAGATTTATCGTCCCTCCAGGGGATGGGGAGCTAGCGGGAAAAAGCACCGCGCTGGGACCCTTGGCAATCTCAACCCTGGCGACGTTAATCAGATCCAGGTTGGCTTCGCTGAAGAACGGCAGTCCGTTTATCGCAACGATGGCATCGAAACCGCGGACGGTGTGTCGGTTGCTGTCATTGACCGATTCGTGAACGCTGGAGCTTCCGCGGATGGCGTCACTCAGTGTATAGGCCAAGGTGTCATCAATCTTTTCGCGGTTGATGACGTCCAGGGACATGCCGAGGTCTAGGAAATGGATAGCGGCCCTCGAACCGCTAAGGGTCTCGCTGGATACGTAGCCGACATTTTTGGACTCATCGATGGTAAAGGTGGGTAGTTCCTGGATTTCCTCGCCCGCCTCCCCTCCGCCAGCTTGCACGACCTCCGGAGCCATGATGACTAAGGCAAAAAATGAGGCCGGAATACAACGTATGAGGCCAGTGCCGATTCTGGCATAGTGATTCATCGATATCTTCATCATGATATTTTCTCTTTCCGTTTAGAGATTGGAGTGGGGTTTGGAAGGATTGAAATTCCTTTCGCTCCTTTCGGGGAGGAGTGCCGGGTCTCGAACTGTCCCATGATTAGCGGGATCATATTCAACTTGGGATGTTCAACAGGGGATGTCGGGGACATCCAGGCACAGAACTTCGGAAATTGCCGGAAGGCTCTCGATTGGGGTTTCGCATGTCAAGTCCGTTTTTCGGCGATTGGGGCTCTCTTCCACCGGGGATAGCGGCCAAGAAAGAAAAGGTTCGGGACAAGGTTCGAGACGAGGTTTGCTCCGCTGAGTCCTGGCTAGTTTCACCCTACTCTCGAACCCAAATCAACCACGAATAAACGCGAACAGATGCTAATTAGACCGTCTCGCTACTGCCTCCGTCGATATTGATGGAGGCGCCGGTGATAAAGGCCGCTCGCTCAGACACCAGAAATGCCACTAGGTCGGCCACTTCGCTTGCTTCTCCCATCCGGCCCAAAGGGACGCTTTTCCCTTGTTCGACACACCACTCCTCGTAACTCAGCGAACTGCCGGAGCCCTCCCAGGCACGAACTCCTTGGGCGGACTTGATATTGGTCAGGCAGACAGTGTTCACGCGAATGGAATGCGGGGCCATATCCTTCGAAAGAGCCTTGGTGAAAGCAATTCCGGCGGCCCGGCTTACGGAAGTCGGCATCGAACCTGCTCCCGGCGCTTTGCCACCCGGATGGGTGATATTGACGATGGCTCCCCGTCCCTTTTTCTTCATCTCTGGAACCACCAGTCGCGAACACCTGACTGCCGCCCAGAATTTGAGGGCGAAATCTCCTTGCCAAATCTCCTCCGTTGCCTCCTCAAAAGGGTGACCTTCCGATTTCCCTGCGTTGTTTACCAGAATATCCACCTCGCCGAAAGCCTCCTCTACAGCCTTTGCAAACCGTTCCATATCCGCCGACTTCGTCACATCTGCGGTGACCGCGAGAACCTCCCCTCCCGTCGCCTCTCGGATCTCTCCGGCCGCTGCTTCCAGCACCTCTTCCCGGCGCGCACAGATCCCCACCATGCACCCTTCCGCGGCCAGCTTATGGGCAATCGCCTTCCCGATTCCCTCACTCCCGCCGGTTACAACCGCAACTTGCCCAGTAAGGTTCAGTTTCAACATCGTTCCCTTCTTTCCCGATTATTCTGAATCGGACAGTACTCCCGCCAGTTCCGATCTGTGAACAGTACGTTTCTCCTCGGCGGAAACAACCATCATTTGGCACATGGCCATCACTTCGAGATTGTTGTTCCCGCTAATCCCCGGTTCGATCCCCTTTGTAATATAGGAATGGAAATCGGCCAGGACGCCGGCTTCGTTGGGGGCTTCCTCCAGGGAGACAGCGCTGGTTTCCGATCTGCCAAACTGATCCGTCGGCCGATGGCTGAACTCCAGGACCTGCCGGCCGCTTTCGTCGGAGCGCGCCATGACCGCACCTCGTTCTCCATGCAGGTCGAGGTGATATTCGCCGCGCGCTGAGTCGTGTCCGTGGAAATAGTTGACCACGACGCCATTCTCGAAGCGCATGAAAGCGCTGGTGTTGTTCGGGTACTGGTAGTTGGACCAGGGAGCCCCAAAGGCATGAGCGGTAAATTCGGCCACCGGGCCGAACCAGAAGAGAAAATTATCGAAATGGTGGCAAGACATGTCCCAGACCGACGCAAATGGATAATTGAGGGTGCGCGGTTCCGGGCGTACGCGATGGTGAATGTGATCCAGTTGATTCGGCTTGCCTACATAGAGGCTGTCCCAAATCCGAGAGGATTTGGGTGGAAGCCTGATACCGATATCAATCTTCGTCACGTTATGTAGACCACGACATGCCTTCCGTCCTCGGTAGCTTACCTTTTATCCGTTATGCACCTTTCCAGCACCCTTCCTCTCGCTTTGAGTCGATAGTTCTCCCAAGGAAGCGCCTCTGACTCGATTCTTGGATCCCTATGCCGCCTGCGTTGCCTCTTTCTCATGTTCTTGCGCAAGTCTCTGCGCGATTTTCCATAGATTGTGGGACAGAACCGACCAGGCCACGCTAAGGTTACGGTTGTCAAAGCCTTTGCTGCGTATCTTGCCCCCGTGCCATCGGTTCTTGAGCACTCCGATCCGGCCTTCGGTGCTCCCTCGTCGTCGCTGCAACCGGACAAAGCGCGGCTCCTCCATCCGCTCCTTGAGCTCTTGTGGATTGCGGGGCGTAAGGGCGTCAAAAATCCCCTCTGCCTGGAGCCGCTTGCTGGCCGCCTTCGAGGCATAGCCCCGATCCCCACTGATCGCTTCGATCTTCTCCTCTAAAGCGAAGCCCTTTTGCCTCTCCAGACTTTCCCAAAGCTGCTTCAATTCGCTCGGGGCCTGCCCCCCATACAGTTTCCAGTCCAACAGATATCCCTCTGCGCTCTCGCATAAATAAAGGGTGTTGCCAAACTCCACCTCCCGATCTGCCTTGCCTCGCACGATGACGTCAATCTCAGGTTCGTAGGCGCTCAGGATCTTCTCCTCATTCTTCACCTGCCGCCCCCCTATGATCCGTTCGTGCGCCTGTTTCATGACCTGCGGTATCTGCTCTAACATACCATCCATTCGCTCGATGATTCGGCTCGCCTTCTTCTCGGTGTAATCGCTTTGCATCCACATAGCTTCCAATAAGTCACGGTGGCGAAGGGCATGGCCCTCAATCTTCTTGAGCAATAGCTTCATCCGCCGCAGGATCCCTTTACGCGCTTTGCCCGCCTCCCGGCGCCGACGCGCATGCGTCATCTCCAGGCACCGTTTGTTCATCTCCCGAGCCAATCCCTTTGCTCCCTGGGGCATGCGCTGTTTCATTCCCGCCTGCCCGATCAGACTGATCGCCTTGAGCAGCGTTGCTCCCACATCCTTGAGCAAGACCCAGTCCACGGGCCAGTGGATGTTCGCTTCCAGGCAAGTGGCGTCGATCAGGCATTCCCTCGTATCGATCGGCTTCTCTAATCCTGCCTCACCACAATGTTCAGCATTGCCCACCACCTCGGTCATCCTTGCATGCAGCTGTCTCAGATACGCTTCGTCGAAGAATTTCGAATCCCGTTCCAGACTGCTCTTCGATATTTTCCGGATCCCGTCTACCTCACGCACCCGGCAAAAATTAGCCAGAAGCTCACTGCGTCCCAACTCCTGCGACAGACAACGAAAGGATATCCCTCCGAGTAAATGACGCACCACCTCCACCCGTAGCGCTTTTATCGCTCTTAGAGCGCGTCGCTCCCGATCCTTCCCTCCCGCTTCATCCCATCCTTCCAAGGCTTTTACGATCGCCTCCCTTTCCAGCGAGGAGTCGATCAAAACCCGGTCAATCCGCTCCATTGTTTCCAGAAACACGGTGTAGTCTTTGCATCGAATGACTGGAGTTAGGGCTGGACGCAGGAAGCTTTGTACGGCAATATTTTTCATGAGAAGGGCGTGCTTTGTATTTGACTAACGCAAGCATAAGCGCCCTTTTTCGCCGGATCGAGCTTTTTGCAGCTCTATCCGGCCTTTTTTTTGCCCATAACTCATTAAAAATCAATTGTTTCCACCACTGGGACGGGCTCTACATAGGAGGGATCGTCCACCGCATGCAAGACTCGGTGAAAGGTACGTTCCATCGCCTTGTAACGATAATTCTGGGAGACGCAAAAAATGCCGTCCACTTCGCGTGCGAATGCGACCGCCTCACAGGCAGTCTCCCAATCGGGAGCCATGCCCTTTTCCACCAGAACCGGCAGGCCCGCTTCAAGGCCTCTTTCGCCATGGGGACATGGTACACCGTTGGCGTGCAGATGATGACGCAGTCGGCCTCTGCATCTTCGAGAGCCTCGGAGTAGTCCGAGTAGCAATGCGAAGGCGGAATCGCCGCAAGCTCGCGTCCGGCCTCGAGAGCAGATGGTTCCAGGTCGCAAAGGTCAGTAATCTCGAATCCGTTTTCTGGACGGCAGGTTTGCAAAGGCCACCGGCCCCGCCCGGAGACGCCGACACACAGTGTTTTCAGGATTTTCATTTCTCCATCGTTATTGCGAATGTGAGCGGAAAGACGTTTTCATGTATCTGGCGGTAGACTATCCGGTTCACTTTCTCCTGGCGCAGGGGCACGGAGAAAAGATCCATGTGTCCTTCCTGTTGGATCTGCAATGCGGGGAGGACGTTCTGCGCGATATGATGCCCCATAAAAAAGCGGAAGTAATCGATCTCCTTGTAGAGGTGCAGCTGATACTTTTCCTTTTTCCGATCGGCGTATTCGACTACGTATTCGCCGATCAGAGCGCCTTCGTTCGTGTTGGGCGACGCGGCCCAGGCGGAGTTCCCGAGGATATGTAGTCTCTTCCCTTCGGCGTCTACCGGAAATTCAAGTTTCTCTTCGGCTCGTTCCGCCACGGCATAGTTCAAAGACCTATTTCCGAGCAGTGCGAATTGAACGCCCAAGGTCTGAATGAATCTCGATTTGGGAAGGGAGACTTCCAGCCACTGACCTTTTCGGAAATCATCGCTACGCATTCCCATTATTCCTGTTCTTCTTTTGTCGGAATGCCTTCGTGCCGTTGCCCGGAGGTCGAGACTCTGAAACCTCCGGGTAGATATCCTATCCAGGAGAGTAAATTCGCGCTTACGGTAACGACTCGTTCCGGCTGTTTTCCTGGTGCGCCCAGGTGGTTTCGGATTCTTGGTTACAAAGTAGACTTGGACTTCCGACGAGTTTATCGTGGTCCGAAACCCCGGTTTCCGTGGCGAGAGTTTGTGGGAATTGGATCCGAGCACTTCGTGGACGTAAAATTCGCCGTCCAGATCGAATCTTTCGGGATCAAGCTCAACGTTGATCGCTCGTTTGTAGTCGCCGACCTCGATGAGGAACAGTATGGCTCCCTCGGCATGATTCTTGACTCCGGTGATTATGTCGTAATCGAAGCCCGATCTCTTTCTGACTCTTAAGTGGGAAGTGAAATCGAGGTATTCAAACAGACTGGCCATTAAGTCGTAGATTCTGCCCTGCCGAATGGTTGGCACCAATCCGCGGCTGGGTTCCAGTCCCCAGAAGACGCATCTCCCTTGACCGACCTTGAAAACTGTGAGCACAGGGGTGTCTCCCACTTTGGCGAGGACTTTTACTCCCTTTCCTCTCAAAATTGCCTTCTGGACGCGTGGATCGGTGAGGTACCTCATATCGATCGTGGTTCCACGCTTAAGTCGGGGTAGAGAGGCCGAGGTGACTAACTGGTCGGCCGTTAGGGAACGCTTTTGCAGGTTTAGGCCGGTCAGTGCGGCCAGCTTGTTTCTCCTTTGCGGTGCAGCATTCTCGTCAAACTCCCCCGGATGGGCACCCAGAATCAAGGTCCCGCCACTTCTGACGTAACGGCATAGACGATCGACCGTATTTGCGTTCACATAGTTGATCATCGGTGCGATGACGAGGGGGCAGGTCTCGAATTCATGGGCGTCGTGCATGGAACCCACCTCGCCGCCCAGTCCGGCATGAATCAGATAGTCGCACGCTTGGCAGAGCATGTCCTTCGCCTTCGTCGGGTACGGTACGTAGGTGATGTTTTCCTTGGTCTGGTTCCAGAAACTGACCTCACGGGGACAGAAGAGCGAAATCCGAATGGGCAATGGCGAAGTCGGAACCAATGCCGGAGAAATCGCCTTAAACTCCTTGTTCAGGCGAACATACTCCGACATGGCCTCTCTCCTGTTCTCTCCGTCCAGTAGAGCGTAATAGTTGCCTTCATGCGGGTTCCACATCTGCCCGGTGCCGCCCCATTCCCAGACATTGAGTCCGGTTCCCCCCATTGCCTGAAGCAGATAGGCTTGCCGGCGGGCGTGTTCGATCGAGCAATTGGCTTGGGTTTCATTGTTCTGGTAGGGAGGAGGCCCGTAGCTCTTCGCCATGGAAATGAAGTAGAGGAACCTACCGTACTGGTAGTCGTTTTCAAAATTGCAGACCTGGCCTGAATTCAGCATATGGCCGCTGTTGACGGCGCGATCGTGGATGGTGAAGTATCCATTCATGGCCTGATTTTCTTCACAGCCGACCGGCCGTTGATCGATCTCCTTGATCCAGCGGATGTTCTCGCTCCAGAAGTATCGCGACACAGCTTGTTGAAACTGGTAGAGATCCCAGCGGGGGAGCGACACATCAGGTAACTTCCTACCCCGAAAATCGGTGGCCCGGGAAAGCTTCGGGGGTTCCACCTCTTTCCAATCCCGGTAACGAATTCCCCATCGCTCGTACAGGTCCTCGAGGCTATACCGTTTCCGAAGCCACTCACGAAAGCTGCTGCGGGTAAATTCGTCATATCCAAGTTGGCCCCAGCGTCCGAAGAGTTCGAACTCCCCCATCAGAAGCCAGTAGATAATGTCTTCGTTACCCACCACATGATGGGCGATCTCTTTGGCGTGTGCTTCTGCCCGCCTCATGAAGTCCGGATGGCAGGGGAGGGCGCCGCAATTGTGGTTGCCATGTGAGGGCGTAGCTTGGGATTGCCCCTCTTCGTCCATCCACAGAAATCCGTGTCTCTTGTACCAGCCGGTAGCAAACTCGTTATATTTCTTCTCCGAGATTCTGTCGTTCCTCGGCACGAAATCGTAGAGCATGCAGACGAATATCTTCAGCCCCTCATTCGCCGCCCGGTCGACGAAGGCGTCGAACATCCTCCAATCATATCCGCGGTCGGTGACACGGACAAGCGGGTATCGGGCGTAAACTTCGACCGCGGTGAATCCGGCCCGCTTTAGATCGCGGAGACTGTCCAGGACTTTCTTTGGGTCCTTCGCGGTGCGATAGTGATGGCAAATTGCGTGAGCGGTCGTTACGAAAAGGGGTTTCCCTTTGTATCGCCAGTAACCTTTGTCGCCCTCGAAAATTCGCCCGTTTTGCATGGATGGTTTCATTGTGGAAGGAAATGCTGGTCCGCAAGTCACTGTCCTTCGGTCGAAGGCGGTTGTCTTGGGAATGTCTCGGCTTCTACACTATGGTCAAGATAATGACAAAGACCAGAGACAAAAAGAAAGACGAAGAATAGACCTCCTCTTCGTCCTTATCTCTGTCTTAATCTTCGTCTCCTCATTCTAAAGATTCCTAGGTTGACAGAACTCCCCTCTTTGGCGGAATCAGCCTTCCTGATACCTAAGTGTTCAAAAGGGGATATTTCTTATTATCACCAGCAGCCCAATCAATTCGTGCGCCAATCCGTTATCACCCTTATCCTAAGTCTGGCTGGGGGCGCCATTGGCCTCTTTCTTCTCTTTCAGCTTTACACCTTCCTCGTTTTCGCCTTAACCGGCGCCGGCCGGCCGGACCCTGCCGCTATAGCCGAACTCCCTTTCCCGCAGCGCCATCCCACGGTCCCCGGCGCTTTGCACGAAGTGGCAGAATGGCCTTCGTCGGCTCCTCGAGCTTTCTCCCAGTCACCGGAGTTGGCGAACAGGGGGCTTCCCTCGGTTGAGGAGCGTGTACCAGAAGAACCCCTGGTTGTCATTCCGCCACACCAGGAAGGTCCATATGGCGGCACCTGGACCCGTTTTGCCACCGGCCCACAGGATATTGGCACTTTGCCGGCTCGCATAGCCTACGAAGGCCTGGTGCGCTGGGGTCCCATGGGTCGCAAGATTCGCCCTAATCTGGCCACCGATTGGAAAATTACCGATGAGGGCCGGACCTACACCTTCCATCTCCGCCGGGGTGTGCGTTGGTCCGACGGGCGTCCTTTTACCACCCGGGACATCATGTTCTGGTATGAGCATATTCTCCAGCACTCGGACCTGACTCCGGTGGTGACTACCGAGCTCCGTCACGGTGGGCGACTGGTCGAGCTGGAGGCGTCGGACGATTATACTATCCGTTTTCGGTTTGCCGCTCCCTACGGCCTCTTTCTCAAAGTCCTGGCATCCAATTTCGCCTACATCGTCGGGTACCCGGCACATATTCTCCAAAACTACCATCCCTCCTTTACACCCCTCGCGGAACTCAAGCGCCTGGCCCGCCGCGAGGGCTTCGATTTTTGGTATCAGTTATTTGAAGATCGCGCCTCCTGGCAAAATCCCGATACGCCGAGGCTGTGGGCATGGATCCTGGAGCATCCGCCTCCCGCTCGCCCGGTCGTTTTCACCCGAAATCCTTACTACTGGAAGGTCGATCCTTCGGGACGTCAGCTTCCCTATATCGATCGTGTCACTTTTGAGATTTACGACATCGAGACAATCAACCTGAAAGCCATTAACGGCGAAGTGGGTATGCAGGGCCGGCATATCAGCTTTCAGAACTACACTCTCTTTATGACCAATCGCGAGCGTGGCGGTTATCGCGTGCATCACTGGATCGACGGGAAAGCCGGATCCTCCGCCATTGCCCTCAACCTCAACCATAAAGACCCTGTCCTTAAAGCAATCTTCCATGATCGACGCTTCCGTGTGGCTCTGTCCCAAGCCCTGGACCGAAACGCCATCAATGAGGTCTGCTACATGGGAGTGGGCCGGCCCCGCCAAATGGCGCCACCGCCGGGCTCGGCGTTCTACGACGCTGCCTATGAACGGGCTTACATCGATTACAATCCGGATGAATCCCGGCGTCTGCTCGATGACATGGGATTGTCCCGGACCGATGATCGGGGCCGTCGTTTGCGACCCGATGGAAAGCCGCTCACCCTGCGACTTGAAACAACGATTTCCTTCGGAGGCACCAGCCGCTTGTTTGATATGATTGCTACTTCCTGGACCGCAGTGGGGGTCGAGACCAAGGTCAAAATCATGGCCCGGGAGCTTTTTGAGAATCGTATATTCTCCAGGCTTTTTGACGTGACGACTTGGACTGGGTCGGGCGAAATTATACCGGTGATCGACCCGCGCTGGTATCTGCCTTACAACGGAGGCTCGTTCTATGGGTTGGACTATGTTCCCTGGTTTCGCACCCGAGGGGCCGAGGGTGCGGAGCCGCCTCCCGCCATGGTGCAGTGCATGGATCTTTTCCGCGAGGTTCAGAGGGAGGTGGACGAAGCCGAGCAGATCCGGCTCTTCCGGCAGATCATCGACCTGAATCGGGAAAACCTCTGGGTTATCGGCACGGTCGGACAGATTCCTCCTATTTTCATTGTCCACGAGTCCTTTCGCAACGTGCCCGAAGTCGCGGTGGCCTGCTGGCCTCTGCGCACGCCGGGAGCTACCGCACCCGAGTGTTATGCTATCGACTAAGAGTATGTCTGTGGAAGGGAAGTTAGCGGAGAAATTGGCGCAGATCGAGCGCCGCTATGCTGATCTGTGCTTTCATTCCGTGGGTGAGGTGGAGGTGGAGTATTGCAAGACCAGGGAACACTTTACCCGAGTGCCCGAGTCGGACGCTCCCGTCCGGTGGAAACGGGCCATTCCCGGTCTTCAATGGGGCGGTCCCGGCATAACGGCCTGGTTCAAGGGAGTGGCAAAATTGCCCTCCGACTGCCGGGGTGAAAAGGTCTTCATCCGTGCCCAATGCGGAGGTATGGAAACGCTCTTCGTGGCAAATGGGGAACTTCGAGGAGTATTCGATCTCAACCATTCGGTGGTCCTATTGACCCCAAAGGGTTCGACCCGAAAGATCTACAAACTCGCCTTCGAGGCCTATGCCGGCCATCACTTTCCCGGAACCCAACCGGACGACACCATGGCGACGTGGCGACGGCGAGCCGGACATACAGCAAAGTTCGAGGCAAGGTTCGAGAAGATCGAGCTGCTCTTGCAGCGAGAGGATGTGGCCGCCTTCGTTTTCGATTTGCGAGCGCTCCTCCAGTTGGTCGACGCTTTGGAAGAGGGGAACCCACGATGTGGCGGCATTCTTCGTGAATTGGGAAGGGTCTTCGAACAGATCGACGCCCTTCCAGCGGAACGATTAGAAGCGAGCTGGCGTCCAAAATTGGGCATGGCGCGAGGAATCATGCGTCCACTGCTAGCGGCTGGAAATAGTGGGAGCGCGGCCCAGGCCGGTTTGATCGGTCACTCTCATATCGATACGGCCTGGCTTTGGACTTTGGACGAGACCCGACGCAAGTGCGCTCGAACCTTCTCCTCGGTCCTCAATCTGATGGATCAGTATCCCGAATTCCTCTTCATTCAGAGTGCACCCTACCACGTTGAGATGATGGAGGAGAGCTATCCCGCGCTCTTCCGACGGATCCGCGATCAGGTGAAGAGCGGACGCTGGGAGCCAAACGGAGCGGTCTGGATCGAGCCGGATTGCAACATCCCTTCCGGGGAGTCGCTCATTCGCCAGTTTCTGGTTGGTCAGCAGTCGACCCGGCGGATGTTCGAGTATTCAGCCGACACCTTCTGGCAGCCGGACGTTTTTGGCTACTCTGGCGCGATTCCCCAGATCATGCGGGGCTGCGGTGTCGAGTACTTCCTGACTACCAAACTCGCAGCCAACGACACCACCCGGTTCCCCTACGACACCTTCTGGTGGAAGGGGATTGATGGCAGCTCCGTCCTTGCCCACTTCAACCGGATTCAGTGCAGTCCTGATCCGAAGACCTTGAACGAACAATGGCGCGACGTGCAGCACAAGGACGTTCAAGATCGGTGGCTCTGTTCCTTTGGTTATGGAGACGGTGGAGGTGGGCCCCAGTACGAAATGCTCGAAATGGCCCGCCGGGTAGGGGACCTCGAGGGTTGTCCACGAGCTTCCTACACCACCGTAAGTGATTTCATGCGGGGAGTAGGTGACGAGCTGGGGGAGAATCTCCCCGAATATTTCGGCGAGCTCTACTTCGAATCAAGCCGGGGCACCTTTACTTCGATCGCAGCCATTAAAAAGGGAAACCGTCTGTCGGAACTGGCGCTACGCGATGCCGAGTTTCTTTCCACTCTGGCCGCTCTCGGTGGGTGGCCATATCCGGGAAAAATCTTGAGCGAAATCTGGAAGCAACTGCTTGTTAATCAGTTTCACGACATTCTTCCGGGTAGCTCGATTGCCGAAGTGAACGACCGAGCCATCGCTGAGTTGCAGCAATGCAATAAAAATGCCCATGAGTTGACCGAGGATGCCCTCCGGTCCCTCCTCGGGAAGTCTCAGAAAACCGGCGATTCTTTTCTTGTCCTCAACTCTTTGAGCTGGGAGCGCTCGGGCGAACTGGCTCTGGGCGGGATCTCACGGAACCGGATCCCAGCCGATCCGAATGTGACTTGGCAGCGGGTTCAGACTCTTGAAAAGGAAGATCTCTTGGTTGTCTCCGGACTGGCGCTTCCGCCGTTGGGCGGAGCCCGTCTGAACCTGAAAGCCGGTCGAAAAAGTGCCGCTTCCGGCTTCAAGGTCGTAAATAGGACGGTCGACACACCGTTCGCCCGCTGCCGGTTTGACGGCAAGGGAAGGATCGTCTCTTTGGTCAACCGAGAGAGTGGCAGGCAGTTGGTAGCGAAGGATGGGGCATTTAACGTCTTCTGGGTTGGCGAGGATGTCCCCTTGGGATGGGACAACTGGGATATCGACTTGGATCAGGAGCAAAAGATGCAGCCGGTCAACGGGCTGTTGGGCCGTGAACGGGTTACCGATGGACCGCTCCAGTTGCGATTTCGTAGCGAATACAGAATTGGCGAACGCTCCCGGCTGACTCAGGATATGGTGTTCCATGCAACCACTCCGCGCATTGACTTTGAGACTGTAGTGGATTGGGAGGAGAAACACGCGCTCCTCAAGGTCGGATTCGCTACCGATATCTTGGCGAGCAACGCCCGCCACGAGATCCAGTTCGGCCACGTGGAACGCCCCACCCACCGGAACCGTCCCGCCCAAAGGGCGCAATTTGAAGTGTGCTGCCACAAGTGGACCGATCTGTCCGAAAATCGATTCGGCGTCGCTTTGCTTAATGATTGCAAGTACGGAGTCAGCGTCCACGGCGGAGAGATGCGCCTGACTCTAA
Source organism: Candidatus Moanibacter sp. (assembly GCA_965226025.1). GTDB lineage: Bacteria > Verrucomicrobiota > Verrucomicrobiia > Opitutales > UBA2987 > Moanibacter. Next base: position 932,170 of record CBDDCD010000003.1, read on the forward strand.
TCAAATCGGGCACCCATCCCGACCCACGAGGCGACCGGGGCCGGCACCTTTTTCGCTATGCTCTGCTGCCTCACGCTTGCCCCTTCTCGACCGAGTCCGTGATCCGTCCGGGCTATGAGTTCAATGTCGCTCCGATCACCTATCCGGTAGCAGGCGGGGTAGGGGGGATCGAAAGCCTGCTCACAGTGAGCGCGCCCAACGTCATCATTGAGACAATCAAGTGGGCTGAAGAGGCAGAGGCCTTCGTCGTCCGGCTTTATGAAGCGGAGCGCAGCGGCACGACCGCCGTTCTTCAATTCGGCCCCAAGATTGAGAGCGTGGAAGAGACCAACATGCTTGAGGAGGAGAGTAGGGCGCTGCGGGTGAAAAGTGGCCGAGTCTCGCTCTACTTTCGGCCCTTCGAGATAAAGACTTTGAAGATCCGGCTGCTGGGATCTGATCGATAGATAGTACGGTTTCTTAATCGAGATCTAGCCCGCTTTTCTCACAAACTTTCGAAGATCCGGTCGCGATTTGATGCCTCATCCTTTGCCTTGCGCTACGTTGTGGTCAAAACGCGGGCTAACCAACGGAATGACTCAGAAGATCTTGAGGAGTTTCTCCATTGGACATTGCTTCCGGCGGCGAACCATTAGGGTGGGTTACACTACACACTGTCGCAGCGAAGGGCCGAATACTCATTCGAGATCTATCCATAAGACTTTCAAATTCAAGATCTTCTGTGTCATTCCGTCAAAAGCCTGGAAATCGTGTGAGATTTCCAGGCTAGCTAGGAATCTGTCGGTATGAACCTGGTTGCCGATTACAACCGTCGCCGTTCGATCTGAACCTCGGTGATGATCCGAAGTTCAAAACCCGACAGATTCCTAACTGCCGAGGGCTTCACTCAACACGCGCAGGTGATTCTTCCCAAGGATCTTTCTAATGTCCTCTTCCGAGTATTCCCGGCGAAGCAGTTCCTCAGTGATACCGGGAAATTCGGTGGCATCCTGGATCAGGGTCCCGCCGCCGTCGAAGTCGGATCCGATTCCGACGTGGTCGGGGCCGGCGATTTGGACCGCGTGGTCGATGTGGTCGATCAAGCGCTCGAATGTTGGTTCGACCGAATCGACGAATCTGGGTACAAAGGTGATGCCTACGGATCCTCCGATTTCGGCGATGGCTTTGATCTGATCATCGGTGAGATTGCGGGGATGATCACAGAGAGCTCTGCAGTTGCTGTGTGAAGCGATGATGGGCCGTTCCGCTAGGTCAATCAGGTCCCAGAATCCACGCTCGCTGATGTGGGAGACGTCGACCAGCATGCCGAGCTGGTTCATCTCTTTTACCAACGCCCTGCCGTACTCGGTGAGACCTCCTCCACTGTTGCTTTCTGCATTTCCTGCCGCCGCCCAGCTCGTGGGATCGTGGGTCAGACCGAGAGAGCGGACCCCGAGGTGATGGATCATGTGGAGGATATTGAGACTGCGTTCGGTGCCGTCGCTGTTTTCAATCGCTAGTATGGCAGCGAGTTTGCCCTCCGATTTGGCCGTTCGGATATCCGCAGCGGAACGGACGATGACGACTTCCTCGCCATACTGGGCCTCGGAATAAAAGTAACCGAGAGCATCCATCGCGTAGGCGACATGATTATTCCAAGCCCTGGTGACATCCACCGCGAAAAAGGCGGCGTCGATTCCGCCTCTTCGCATCTTGGGGAAATCGATTTGCACATCCATTTTGCTTGCCGGTTGATCCAGGGGGCCCCGAAAATAGGCTACAGTTCCGGAGTGTCCTTTGCCTCGTCCTTCACCCGATAGGCTCAAGTTTCCCCGGCGAATATGTGAGACTATGGTGTCGTTGTGAGAATCGATCACGAGAGCGTCGTTGTGGATGGATTGGGATTTGGTGGACACAGAAATTGACACGATATTCCGGTGTTAAGTCAGTCACACTTAGTCCCAACAAATCGAATCGACTAAGTGTGCGACTAAGAGTGGCGACTAAGAGGATGTCAACCACCTCCCGAGAGCCATGCCCACCTCAAGTGGGATTCAATGGCAAAAGCAATCTCGTCATGCCTATCCTGCCGCCGTCCCCAGAATCCCCTGCACAAACTTCAGTGAAGCTCCGACGTTGCGGTCGATCTCGTCGAGGGTCTTGCCCCCGACACATTCGAGGTAGAGTGGTCCTTTGAAACCATTAGCGACCAATCCTCCAATTACTGTGTCGAAGTCAACCAGGCCTTCTCCAGGAGTCACCATGACATCCGGGGTCCCATCTTCGACAACACAGTCCTTGATGATAAAAGTTGAGATTATGGATGCGAGCTCTTCAACAAATGGTTCAGGACGCAATTCCCCTTTGGTATAGTAGATGATATTGCCGGGATCGTAGCATATGCCGAAGGCGGGGTGGTTGACTTCGTGGTGCGCCTTGATCAGGTCATCGACCGTTAGGGTGATGCCGCCATGGGGTTTCAAGGTTATGCAGACTCCGCATGCCTCAGCGTGCGGTGATGCTTGGCGCATCAGTTCGAAGAATTTGCCGTAATGCTCCTCGTTACTTATGCCGCAATCCAGAAGCCATTTCGCTCCTAGCCCTGCTGTGTTGTCGATCAGGCGTTTTAGGTCGGCGACGCTGTTTTCCAAGCTACCCGAGAGGTCGGATCCACCTAGTAGCATCGAGGGATTCAGCCCGGTGTCCGCAGCCGCTTTGCGCACCTCGGCAACCTGCTCATTGGAGCTGCTGGAGGTGACCTCGTGTCCGAACACGGCGACGTCGCTATATCCAGCAGCGGAAATGTGCCGGCAGGCATCCGCGAAGGAGAGTTGAGAGTAGGGGCGGGTGGTGCATCCAATTGTATGTGTCATGATCGAGGTGGCATACGATAGACCGCCGAACCCTTAGGGGCAGCAGCAATAGAGGGCAGAAAAATGGAGCTCTAGGCTACTGTTTTGCAAGATTTTCGAATTCGGGTTTGGCAGAGAGTGTGTCTGCAGCGGATGAAAGCACGGCAACGGATAGGGATCAAGGTTTCCTTGGCACCCTTTTCTCTGGACAGCCTGCTCGTTGTAGAGGAATCCGTAAGGATTTCTACGAGGCGACCGTTTCATCCGAGTTTCAGGAACGCTCACCCGTCTTCACCCAAGCGGGCTTCCACCCTCCAGACCCCAATAAATGATTCTGCTTTCCGTCTGCCGCTTCTCAGCCCATTGCTGCGTTAGGTTGATCCGTTGCCCCCCTTTCCTTCAGTCACCAACGTGTGTTTCGATAGTCAAGAGGCATATCGACGGGAAGACCATCCTTGAATTCGATTCGTCGGCCGGTTTCGCAAGATTGGTACATGGCCAGAGCCAAGGCAGCGTTGCGCATGCCGTTCAAGCCGCTGTTCTCCGGCTCTCCATCCGTCTCAATAGCATCAATCAGATCGCACAGCTCCAAATAGTGAGGATCGAGCTTTTCGCATGTTACGAGTTCCTTATCCTCCATGTCGTGTCGATAGAGTTCCACGGGTCCGCCCCATTCGGTGAAGCGCAGACCGCCCTCGGTTCCCGCCATCCAGTAACTCCTGGTTGGCATCGCCACCGTGCCCCCGGTTCGCATCGTGACCAGAGCGCCTGATTCGAAACGCACCAGAGCCTCGGTAAGTTGCGGGCTCATGAGTCCGGCATGTGTGGTACTGCCGGCAATCTCGCACATCACGGACGAGACTTCGCCGAAAAGTTCCCTCGTCAAATCGATCTCGTGGATGAATCCCTCAAGGGCCATGCCTCCGGATGTTCTGGGATCGGCACGCCAGTGGTCCGCGTCTTTTTCACCGAATGGAATAAATGACGACGCCTTGTGGGGTCGGGCCGCGCCCATCCGGTCGATGTTGCCCGAGACGAGCGAGCCGATGGCGCCTTCAGCAATCAATCGGCGGCAGGTGACAAAGGCATCCTTGAAGCGAAGCGTGTGACCGATGGCCAGTTTCACTCCACTTTCGCTACATGCATCAATCATTCGCCGGCAGCTGTCCAAGTCGAGGGCCATTGGCTTCTCGCACATTACGTGCTTTCCGTTCCTTGCCGCCTCGGCCACCAGATCCGGGTGGCTCGTCGTCGGCGTGGCAACGATGACGAGATTGATCGTTGGGGACTCAGTAATCTCCTGGAGATCAGATGCCGCCCTCGCTCCCGCCTCCTCTGCCCGGCGCGCCGCCGCCTTCGCGTCCAAATCGAAAATGAGATCTATTGTGCACCGGTCGGTGAGCTCCACCGCTTTAATCCAGCTAGGAGCGATGGTTCCGCAACCAATCAGTCCTATGTGGTAGTCCATGCGCAATCCCTAGCCCTGTTCACCCTCGTGATCCGGGAATATCTAATTCGGAGTAGGTGCATTTTCCAGCTCTGCGAAACTCGAACCGTTTCCGTTGGATGCGGTTCGGGCAATTTGGAAAAGGAGATTCCATTTTGCTATGTAAAATGGAATAAGAAACTACAGAATGTTTTCGAACTATCTTCAGAGAACTTGACTTCGGTACTTCCGCAAGCCCAATTGCGTCTCTGATTACATAAAGAATATGCCAATAGCTAGGCCAAGCATAAAGCAATTCGAGCTCCTACAACCGAACCAGATTGCCCAATTCAAACGGGATGGATTTCTGGTTCTCCCGGCCGTGCTGGACCCTGAGCTTTGCCGCCAGGCCCGTGACGCGATGTGGAAAGTGATCGAGGCTCATCTTCCTAGAATGAAAAGGGACGACCCCTCGACATGGGGCCTGATCACGGAAGACGAGAGTGCGGGGTTGAAGGCGCAGAGGCCTGATGGAGGGGGAGATCCTTATTTCGATGGAGGCGGTCGCCGGTTCCACATCCGGAACGGGGCTGAGGAACTGATGCTGAACCTGGTTCCCAGAGCCCTATGGCAGATCGCGGAGCAGCTTCTGGGGAAGGGTTCGGTGGTGTGGCCGGCCGGGCTCGATGAGTCGGAAATGACAACCGGGCCGTGTTTTCTTTGTGACGACGCGGTGGGCGGTCTCGCCACTCACTTGGGAAACGACATGGGATACCCTGCAAAGGGAACCTTCGCGACAAAGAAGGCTCTACCATTACCCAAGACCGGCCCCGTTTGGCTCAATGGGCAAGGCACTCGTGGGCTTTATTGCACGCTCCCCAACAACCCGATGCCGGAGCCCGGGTTCCCCAGCGCTCACTCCGACGGCGCGGTCTACGGCCGGGTTCGTCTTCAGGTGGCTGCCTACATCGATGACGTACCCCCGAACTGCGGTGGTTTCACCACTTGGCCGGGCAGCCACTCGAGGATATGGAGAGAACAATGGAAGGCCTACCATGCCGGCGAGAAGCACACGGACAAGCATCTGGAGGTTCGCAAGGCAGGTGGATATAAGGATCCCGTAATCGGGCGGATAAAATCCGACACCGATCCCTTCGATTGCCATGGACCCGCCGGTACCGTGGTATTGTGGCACACGAAGATCTTGCACCTTGCCGGGCAAAACGCCTCCACCGACGTTATCCGGCAGGCTACGATCTATGGCTTTCTAAAAACTCCGGAGTCATTGCCCGACGCGCTCGTGATGGACGAGACCGACGGCGACGTTTGGCGGGACTGGTCGGACGAGGTGCGGGCGTCGGCATAGGCGAACTTAATGGTGCTGATTGGTCATGGATTTTCACCAGATTCTGTAGAAAAAGTCCCCGTTTACGTATTTCTGGCCCCGTTCTTGCGAACGCGGCTACAAATACCAACGACTTGCAGAGTACCGTAGCCGTCCCGCTCAGCGGGACAAGAACGGGGAGGGTTTTTCAGCGGAATCTTCACCATACATTGCTGTGGGAATCGATTGGGAAGACTTCAAGGGTGGGGCCGTCGAAATGCTTACGCATTCCGCTACCCATCCGGGCATCGTAGGTAGCGTCAGTAGCGGAATGCGTAAGCATTTCGTCTTCCGTTCGATTGGGCTCGAAGTCAAACGGCGGATCGCCATCAAGTAGTGGCGGCCTCATTGAGCAGAGACCGTAGGCGATCCAGAACGTCGCGCGAACTGGCCCATCCGCGCATGACGGTGACGTATCCGGTACCATCTTGGAAAGTGATAGTAGGGAATTCCCTGACACCCAATTCGCGCCTTTTGGCGAAATCCGCTTGAAGTAATGTTTCTACGTGAGCCGAAAGCAAGTCGTTGGCAAATCGATCTACGTCAAGGCCCAGTTCTTTAGCCACTTCGATGTGCGTTTCGCTGTCGGACGGATTGCGCGCTTCAAGATAGTAGGCACGTTGGAGGGCGTCAAACATCCGGGGTAGTGCGTCTTGCAACCCGGCTGCCAGCGCGGCCCGGCAAGCCGGGTAGGTGGAACGGCGGGGCTGACACTTTTCCCAGAAATCCCAATTGAACTGAGCCCCTGTCGTCTTCGTGACTTCTCGCCAGTTCTCCTGGACGTATTGGCGCACCTCGGCCGGCATGGGATCGTCCGAGTCAGGGGCCAACCCGCCCATGACGTATTCGACCTCCACTCCTTTGGGAAGGAATGTCGCAACATCCTCAAGCACCGGGGCAAAACCCCAGCACCATGAACACATGGGATCGCCGACGTAGTTGAGGGTGGGCATGGCTATCCTTTTGAGTTTTTTCGGGGAGGAGTCTATTTGGTCCTTCGATGAAATCAAGCCGCCGGTGGCCGCTTCGAGGTGCTTTTCCAATCTTCCTCTTCGTCTTCCTCATCCTCTTGAATCAAGCGTGCCGAGGAGTTTCGATTTTCGATGAATGAAGGCTGGTAATGGGATCTTGCTGGACTCGGTGCTGGAGGAGGAAGAGAAAGATAGGAAGTTAAAGAGAACAGCACCATGATGAAGAAAGTACTCGTCGCATCTAGAATTCAGGATCCGCAGTATGATTCGGAAGAAAGGAGGGAGGGAAACGCCAAGATCTCGGAATTTGCAAAGCTGGAGCTGTATGATCAGCGGGAATTCAATGCCGACCACGCACCCGACGTTGTCGGCGTCATTGCCGATTCGGCCCTGTTCACACGTGAGTTCTACGAGGCGGCGGAGGATTTGAGATTGGTGACCCGCTGGGGGGTGGGCTACGATAAAGTGAATCTCGAAATCGCCACCGAACTCGGTATTGTGATCTGTGTCGCCCCCGCCCATATGGCCACTGTGGCGGAGTACGCCATCGCTCAATGGCTGGCGACGCTCAAGCGGGTTTACACCTTAAATCGTATGTCCCATAATGGTGACTTTAGTCTGGTGAGGACCTACGACGCTGAAGGTTCAACCCTTGGGATCTACGGTTTCGGACGCATCGGACACCAGGTGGCAAAACGGGCTCGCCCCCTTCTCGGCGAAAAGGGTCGACTGCTGGTCTATGATATCCGTCCCGATATCCACGCCCTGGCGGCGGAATTCGACGCGGAAGTGGTCGACGACCCGATTCGCCTATTCGAAGAATGTGATACGGTTTCGCTCCACGTCTCCGGAGACGAAACCATCGTGAACTACGAGCAGCTGTGCGCGATGAAGCCCCATGCCTCTCTCATCAATCCATCACGCGGTAACCTGGTCAACGATCGAGACGCCCACCGCGCCATCGAGGAAGAGCGCCTTTTCTACTACGTGCTGGACGACCCGACCGACGGCCCCAGGGAAGTGCATCGAGGCCATCCAAGGATCATTTGCACGAATCACAACGCCGGCGTTACCATTCAGTCGATGATTCGCCTCGAACAGATGAATGTGGACCAGGTAATGCACGTATTGCGCGGCCAGAGGCCGCCCCACGTCCTTAATCCAGAAGTGCTGGAACACCCTCGTGTTCGGGTTTGGATGAATTCGAGTAACTAGGAATTTTTCGGACTCGGAAATTAGCGAGGATCGAAAAGCTGCTGCTTTCCGCTACAGATACCGAATCGGACTGTAGCGGAAAGCGGCAACTTTTCGTCTTCTTGGACGCCGATAGTTCTCACTGGATTAAAGCGTTTACTTCTCTGGAGAGTTCAGTCCCGCGGATGGTGTAGCTATCCGCGGGACTCACCCCTCTTCGGACCTCCAATTAGCTTTGGTTGCGGTAGGCTGCGATCTTCACTGGGTCCAGCGCCACCCCGATCCCCGAGCGGTCTGACGGAAATATCATACCTTCCCGGTATGGCAAGGGCTCATCGACGACGTCGCCTGCCAACAACCCGGGTCCAACCAAATCTGACGCCATGGTCACACCACGTGACGCTACTCCCAGGTGCGCCGCTGCCGCTGTCCCCGGCGACAGTTCCACGGTGCTTCCCAACAGTCCATCGATTCCCGCCGAAGCAGCGAGCGAAAGCAGCCGCATGGACCGCGACAGTCCGCCCGCCTGGCAGGGAATTACATTGAATGCGTCAACGGCTCGGCATTTTATCAGGGCCTCAGCAAACGCATCATCGAAGTCCCCCACGTGCTCAATCATTTTCACCGGTGTTTCTCTCCGTAGGCGCGCCAGTGATTCCGCCACGTCTTCCACATTTTCGTTAACGCGTTCGGGGTTCTCTTTTGCAATCGTCCGGGAGGCGCACATGAGGGGCGTTTCCACGGCGTCGGCACCTAATTCGGCCATCTGCCTGAGGTGATCTATCGCTTCATTGATATTCCATGCACCACTTGCATCGATTCGGAGATGGGCTTCTCTGCCAGCGATTCGTCGCGCTATTCGGATGCGTTCACAGTCGAGTTCGAAGTTGTCGCCTACCTTCAGCTTGTAGGCTTGGAAACCCTCTTCTCTCTTCTCCGATATCTCGTTTTCCAGTTCGCCGACGCCGCGGATGTAGGCTACCCAGGTGACAGGAAGGGCGGGGCGAGAGCGGCCCCCCAGGAGTTCGTAAAGAGGTTTCCTAAGATGCTTTCCCTTCAAGTCCCACAGAGCAGTGTCCACTGCGAAAGTAAGCGCCGTCCTCAGCTCCTTGTGGGCCTCGCGATCAAGCACATCCAGCGAGCGGGAGACCATTTCTTCGTGAGGACGCGCTTCACCGGAAAGAGCCTCGGACAGACCTCCTTCCAGGTCGGACGCATCAACTGTTCCCCAGGTCAGCTCGATGTCAGGAATTTCTCCGAGTCCTCGGTTGCCCTCCGAATCGGCTAACTCGATCAAGATGTAGTGGGACTCGATTTTGCCGTCACCGAGACCACCTGTCGAAGCAACTTTCGTTCGATAGACGCGGGGCACCGAGACCGCATGGCACTCTACCGCCTCAATGATCACATCGGTGGACTATCTGACTTCAGGGACGATTTTTCGGACTCCCTTCTCGTAAGCCACTTCGTATTCTCCCGCCGGCACCGGCAGGGCACGGATAGCCAGTTCTCCCTGCGTGATCAACGGTTCGGAGCGCAGCAGCAACTCGTCCAGGGATTGATCCGGCGTTTTGTCGGTGGTGTCTATGTCTATTTTGTAGCCCTTATGGGTGAAGAGCGACTTGTCGATCTCCTCCTCAAATCGTCGCTTCAGATCCGGTATGTCCCCCTCCTTGATAATCTGATACTCATGGGGATCGGCTTTCATGCGCTGGGCGATGGACTCGTGGCTGGCGGTGACGTGGATCATCACAATGTCAGGTAGACGAGACTCCAGGACCATGGACTCGTAGATTCGCTGGAAGCGATATCCGTATTTCTTATAGTAGGGACTGTCCGGGTCGTCGCCATACAAGTCGGCATAGATTGCCTCCTCGATATGCCAGCCGCTGATGAGGGTGTTTGCATAGTTCCGGATCACTTCGACGTGGTACTGGATTTGCATCCGCTGCATCCGCTCTTTCACATCGTCGGGAAAACCCACCATCAGGGCCCGGGACTCGGGGCTGAGGGTAGCATCCGGAACTGTGAAGTGGTCGTCTCCGTGGACGCGGAGTTTACGGTGTCGATAGTAATCACCCAAGAGCTGGATCAGGGTGGACTTTCCAGCGTACTCGATGCCGACGAAAATACAGCGCATGGCTTATTGCCTTCCTTTTTCCTTCTCTTCCAAGGTCCTTCGCAGGGTCTGTAGGACCGCATTGTCCTTGTCTCGCCCGAGCTCTTCTTTCAACGAAATCAGCGTGGCAAGATCCAATAGATGAACTTTAAGATCCGTCGCGAGGGAAATCTCGATCGTGTGGGGCAACAGAGCCTCATAGCCACGACCAGCGCTGAGCGTGCCTAGCAAGTCGAGTGGACCAGCCTTCGTTATGAGCAGTTGGTGCCCCCTTGAAGCCAGATGAGAGAGTCGAGGCCGCAGGCGGCGGTCGGGACGTTCGCGATAATAAGCGTTCAGTTCGTGCAAAGCTGCCAACAAGGGTTCCAGGTTTTCGGGTGCACGCGAATGGAGCAGATCCAGGTCAAAGGTGGAAATGGGCGCGCCATGCAGCACCGCGCACACCCCCCCGATCACGATGAAGTCTACTTCATGTTTAGCAAACGTTTCGAGTATGAACAGAAAATCAAAGGTCGGGGTTGGCATCGCGCAGTCTCATGATCGCCCTGATGTTCCTTTGTAGCGTTTCAAGCCGTTCGGATGGTGTGAGCGAGAGCATCCAGCGGATCAATGTGAGATCGACTCCTTCTTCGCTATGCGTCGGTGGGTCCCTGCTCGCATCGCTATCTTGAGGTTCATTCTGTTTCATGGATCTTTACTAAAATAAATCGCCCAGCATCAAACAAGCCAGTGGGCTAATCAGTTGCAGGACCCTGGATGTGTTTCCTATCCCTCACAGTTCGGCTTTGACAGTACTGTTACTCAATAGCGTATCGTAGTCACATGCAATTTCTAAGATAGAGCCCGTCCCAGTGGTGGAAACAATTGATTTTTAATGAGTTATGGGCAAAAAAAAGGCCGGATAGAGCTGCAAAAAGCTCGATCCGGCGAAAAAGGGCGCTTATGCTTGCGTTAGTCAAATACAAAGCACGCCCTTCTCATGAAAAATATTGCCGTACAAAGCTTCCTGCGTCCAGCCCTAACTCCAGTCATTCGATGCAAAGACTACACCGTGTTTCTGGAAACAATGGAGCGGATTGACCGGGTTTTGATCGACTCCTCGCTGGAAAGGGAGGCGATCGTAAAAGCCTTGGAAGGATGGGATGAAGCGGGAGGGAAGGATCGGGAGCGACGCGCTCTAAGAGCGATAAAAGCGCTGCGGGTGGAGGTGGTGCGTCATTTACTCGGAGGGATATCCTTTCGTTGTCTGTCGCAGGAGTTGGGACGCAGTGAGCTTCTAGCTAATTTTTGCCGGGTGCGTGAGGTAGACGGGATCCGGAAAATATCGAAGAGCAGTCTGGAACGGGATTCGAAATTCTTCGACGAAGCGTATCTGAGACAGCTGCATGCAAGGATGACCGAGGTGGTGGGCAATGCTGAACATTGTGGTGAGGCAGGATTAGAGAAGCCGATCGATACGAGGGAATGCCTGATCGACGCCACTTGCCTGGAAGCGAACATCCACTGGCCCGTGGACTGGGTCTTGCTCAAGGATGTGGGAGCAACGCTGCTCAAGGCGATCAGTCTGATCCGGCAGGCGGGAATGAAACAGCGCATGCCCCAGGGAGCAAAGGGATTGGCTCGGGAGATGAACAAACGGTGCCTGGAGATGACGCATGCGCGTCGGCGCCGGGAGGCGGGCAAAGCGCGTAAAGGGATCCTGCGGCGGATGAAGCTATTGCTCAAGAAGATTGAGGGCCATGCCCTTCGCCACCGTGACTTATTGGAAGCTATGTGGATGCAAAGCGATTACACCGAGAAGAAGGCGAGCCGAATCATCGAGCGAATGGATGGTATGTTAGAGCAGATACCGCAGGTCATGAAACAGGCGCACGAACGGATCATAGGGGGGCGGCAGGTGAAGAATGAGGAGAAGATCCTGAGCGCCTACGAACCTGAGATTGACGTCATCGTGCGAGGCAAGGCAGATCGGGAGGTGGAGTTTGGCAACACCCTTTATTTATGCGAGAGCGCAGAGGGATATCTGTTGGACTGGAAACTGTATGGGGGGCAGGCCCCGAGCGAATTGAAGCAGCTTTGGGAAAGTCTGGAGAGGCAAAAGGGCTTCGCTTTAGAGGAGAAGATCGAAGCGATCAGTGGGGATCGGGGCTATGCCTCGAAGGCGGCCAGCAAGCGGCTCCAGGCAGAGGGGATTTTTGACGCCCTTACGCCCCGCAATCCACAAGAGCTCAAGGAGCGGATGGAGGAGCCGCGCTTTGTCCGGTTGCAGCGACGACGAGGGAGCACCGAAGGCCGGATCGGAGTGCTCAAGAACCGATGGCACGGGGGCAAGATACGCAGCAAAGGCTTTGACAACCGTAACCTTAGCGTGGCCTGGTCGGTTCTGTCCCACAATCTATGGAAAATCGCGCAGAGACTTGCGCAAGAACATGAGAAAGAGGCAACGCAGGCGGCATAGGGATCCAAGAATCGAGTCAGAGGCGCTTCCTTGGGAGAACTATCGACTCAAAGCGAGAGGAAGGGTGCTGGAAAGGTGCATAACGGATAAAAGGTAAGCTACCGAGGACGGAAGGCATGTCGTGGTCTACATAACGTGACGAAGATTGATATCGGTATCAGGCTTCCACCCAAATCCTCTCGGATTTGGGACAGCCTCTAAGATACGTTTTGAATCGGTTTACGAATTCACATCCAAGCTCGGGTAGGACAGTTCCTTATCTGCGTCTCTTTTCCATGGCGGTATCTCAGGGGTGAGGGAATCCTCGCAGGACAAAGCGGTCCAATGAAACCTTAGCTAATATGCCGCTGCCGGTCGGCAGTACATGTTGGACGAAAGCGTTGAACGCGCGGCCTTTGACGATCTCATAGGCGTAGGGAAGTCCCTGTCTATGATCGATCAGGTCGGCGATGAATCCTACGAACACCTGGAAATTCGGACCGACACCACTCGACTGCAAACCACGCTTCACGGAAGGGTGATCATTTATGATTTTTGAAGGGTTGGACCGGAAGTCTCCTTGTGGCCGGAAGCCGTAATCCCGATGAGAGGGCAGTAATGAGAGTAATTTCCCCTTTCTTGTTGATGCAGGCATGCGATTCCAGCAGGTCTACGCTTCAGCGCTCTTTGGCGCGCTATCGAGTCCGGAACTGATTACGCATATAGCGTTTAGACCGGATTCAATATAGGGTGGTGCTTTCGGACCTTTGATGATCAACAATGTCATGATCAGTCTCTCGACGACGGCCGCTGCGCCTCAGGGATTGAGTCAGATCTCTGCGAATAATATTGGTGGAGACAATACCACGGTCTTCAATGGGAACCCGACTATTTCTAGTGCCAATATCCCTGGGCCCGGCAACACTCGCGCTTTTGATGTGATCATTGCCCTGACGACTCCGTTTCTCTACGATCCGTCGGCTGGCAATTGGCTGCTCGATATAAAGAATTCAGATCCCGGTGACAACAGAATTGCCTTCGATCTGGACGCACAGACGTTGACGAACGACACGGTATCTTGGGTACAGAGTCCCAATCCTAACGCCACGAATGGCGCGCGTGCCTCTTCTGGATTGGTCACTCAATTCACAACAAGAGCCTCTTCGGAAATTCCTGAATCCTCATCGTGGCTTCTGTTGGGCATGGGTATCATCGGGCTGGGGTATGCCTGGCGGCGACGAAAGTAATCAGCCCAAATTCGTTGGATAGCTGATGGGATGCGTTCAGTTCCGTCAGCTGAAGGAAAGAGAGCCTCACCTTTGCCCGCGTTCTTTTTATTCTACGAAGTCCCTTCGCAGAGTCGGTACGACTGCCCTGTCCCTATCACGCCCTCTACGTGAATCCGGATATGCTGCTGTAGGAATAGGTGGAAGAGACTAAACTGTTGTTTAATACCTATGCCGTGTCCGAAGGACCCGGCCCACCTATGAAAAGGAGCGCGAAGCGGGTGGTCTCCCGGCAGGCCGGGATCTCGACGCGGAAGGAGCTGGAAGGATGCCGGGCTAGGCACAGCGTGGATCCTCTACCCCGATTTCCCAGCGGCCCATTTCGGGAGTCTTATAATCGATCGTCTCGAGATCACAGCGAGCCTGGTCCCACGTACGATCCCAGGCCTCGAAGTCCTTTAGCTCAGATTCTGGGTACGACCTGCTCCTTGCCACAAAGCCGGGGAACCAAGGTCGGCCGGTCGGCTGATCTGTTGGGTTGTAGCGGAGGTCAAAGCTAAAACGCACGCCGTCACTTTCGTTGATCAGTGAGGCGTGTTTGGTCATCTCTAACGGGCTGGATGTCCGCCTCTTCATCGAGAAGACCTTGAACGACGACGTATCCCTGGCCCTCGAACATCTCAGTGGTGGTTCGGTCCAGGGAGTCTGTGTAGGCTAGGAGTCTGTCGGACATTGACTTTCGATTGCTTCGCAATTGACAAAATTGGTCCGACAGACTCCTAGCCTCGCGACGCCTTATCCAGCGACGCCACATAGTCCTCGCCGCGGTGCTCCTCCAACCAGCCCTTCAGCGGCACATCTTCGTCCGTCGGCTGCCACCACCCTTTCACGTCCACGCCATCGCCCAGCAATTGTCGGCGGATCGGATCGCATTTGGAGAGGATTTCCTCCGGAAGATTGTTGTAGTCGAGTCCGCGCAGCCATCGATAGCTATAACCGAAAAAGAGCACCCTTCGAGTTACATCAGACGTGTTGATTCCCCGCCGATGCCACATCCGCCGTTCGAAGAGGACAGCGGTTCCGGCTTTCACGCACACCGGCAATGTGCCTTTGCCATTATCGCATGCTTCGGGCCGAGTATTCGATTTATGACTGCCCGGAATGATCGTCATGGCGCCATTTTCGGGTGTATGCACATCGCTCAGCCAATAGCTGATTTTGAGCGAGAGTCTGGGGTGCGGCCGCTCCATTTCGGGTACGGGACGTCCGCCATCCTGATGCCATCCGCCCTTACGGATTTCGCCACCTTTTTGCTCCGGCGGGTAGAGGATCAGGTGCGAGATATAGAGTTGGATATTCCAACCGAGGATATCCCAGAGCAAGGGGAAGGTCTTGGGGTTGTCGAGGAGATCGAGAAAGGTGTCGTCTTCGACCACGGTGCGAAACTTCGCCAGCATGTCATGGGGCGCCAGATTCTTGGTTTCGCGTTCCCGCGCCCAAACGCGATCTACCGCTTCATTCAGACGGTCGAGAAGATCAGGCGTCAGCGCATCCTCGACGATCAGGTAGCCTTGATCCTCGAAATGCTCCAGTTGCTCTTTCGTCGCGCAGTGTTCAAGCCATCCTAGGTCGTCCATTTTTCAACCCTAACAATGCTGCTTATTGACCTCAGATATCGTCAAGCACCTAATCCGTAAGAAAAAGGCGCGAAGAGGAAGATCAACCACGGATTTCACGGATGGGCACGGATGAGAGAAACCACGGAAACCACGGAGGCACGGAGGACGACCACGGATTTCACAGATTGTCACGGATGTGAATTGAGAGTGTGAGTTAAGAGTGATGGGCGACATTTATTCTCTTCTCCGTGTCTCCGTGCCCTCCGTGGTTCTCTTCGCAACATTTGCAGCTACCAGTCCACCACTGATCCATCATCGGGATCGAATTCGACGCGGTAGGGTCTGGGTTCGCCGACCATGTCCATGAGTTTGTCCTCGTCGATAGTGATGCCTAGGCCCGGCTCGGTGGGTAGGGGGCGATGGCCTTCGGTGACGGGTGGTAAGGGGGTGGCGAGGAGGTCCATGTATTCTTTGTCTCCCTGCTCCTGTATAAGGAAGTTGGGGATCGCTCCCGCAATTTGCAGGCTCGCGGCGAGGGAACAGGGGCCCTGCGGATTGTGTGGCGCCAGTGGCGTGTAGTAGGCCTCGGCCATACCGGCGATGATTTTGAGCTCGGTAATACCCCCGGCATAGCAGACGTCCGGCTGCAGAATGGTGGCGGCTCGTTTTTCCAGGATTTCTTTAAATCCCCACTTGGTAAACACGCGTTCCCCCGTGGCGATTGGGATATGGGTCTTCTTGGCCAGTTCGGCCATGACGTCCACGTTGAGGGCCTGCACAATCTCCTCGTAAAACCAGGGTTGGAAAGGGTCCAGCGCATTCATCAGCAGGAGCGCGGTCGGAGGCTGCACCGCTCCGTGAAAATCGACTGCGATATCAACGCCGGTACCGTGTTCGTCGCGAAGCGCCTTGAATCGTTCGACGACCTCATCGACGAACTTCTGACCTTCGATGTATTTAAAGGCCTTGCGCGCGTTGCTCGGCCCGACCTTCATGGCATTGACGCCTGTCTCCTCGCTCACCGTGCCGTAAACACGAACTCGATCACGTGTGGGACCTCCGAAGAGCTTATAGACCGGAACGCCGTAGCATTTTCCCGTGATATCCCAAAGGGCCTGGTCGATACCGGAAGAGATTGCGGTTTTGATCGGGCCACCGCGATAGAAGGCTCCCCGGTGGATCGCTTGCCAGTGGTGAACGACCGGGCGGGGATCCTTACCCACGAGGTAGGCGGCGACCTCCAGGGCGCCGGCGGCGCAGGCCTTGGCGTCGTCCTTAAGCATTTCTCCCCAGCCCGTGATTCCAGCATCAGTCGAGATTTTGACAAAGACCCAGGAATTCTTGAGCACGAAGGTCTCGATCTTTGTGACTGTGATATTGTCGTTAGGACTGATAACTGCCGTTTCGATGGGATCGGATTGAGTTTGGGACATAACGAGAATTCTAAGTCTCCGGTGTATTGCTCCATTCGACTTCGGTGTCGATTCTAAACGGGGGTGGGTTCTCTATCAAGCTCGGCGATTGAGAACGGTGGTCCGTGGCTACGGGCCAAAGTATTGGAAAGCAGATTGCAAATCTGCTCCACGAAAGACTCCGTGATTCGGAGAGGCGCAGCCGTGGGGCGGATTTTCAATCTGCCGTCGTCCCCGAACCGAGCACTTTCCTACTGTCACGAAGTGCATGAGATTTCTGGTCTAAGCCAAAGGGACTCTGCCGGAATATTCTGCCCCTGGAAAATCGAGGATTGTAGACGCAGTCACTGACCGACTAGAGTCTCCGCCATGTTCATCAATCTGGATCCGAAAGCAGTCGGAATCGACCTGCCTTTGCAGGAGTTGATTGCACTTGCGGCCCGGCACGGATTCGAGGGAATAGATTTGCCCCTGGATAGGATCGGCGAAGGCAAAGAGACCATGTCCTTCGAGCAGATCGAGGATGCGATGGATGAAGCGGGTCTGAAGTTTGGATCTTTCGGCGCGACCTGGGATCATGCTAAAGACCAGGCTACCTACGACAAGCGGATGGTGAAACTTCGCGAATGGTTGCCGATTGCGCAACGCCTCGGTTGCAATCGTGGGGTGACTGGGGCAAGGCCGTGTAGCGATGAGCTCGAGTACGACGCAAACTTCGAGCTCCACGTCAAACGGCTTGCTCCCATGGCGCGTTTGATGGCAGACCACGAGATCCGACTTGGTCTCGAGTTCATCGGACCTAAGACACTGAGAGATGAGATGAAGTATGAATTTGTGCACACCCTCCCGCAAATGCTCGACTTGATAGGGGCGATAGCGTCGAAAGGCGAAGAGCAGTATGTCGGTGTGCTCCTTG
Source organism: Candidatus Moanibacter sp. (assembly GCA_965226025.1). Classification (GTDB taxonomy): domain Bacteria; phylum Verrucomicrobiota; class Verrucomicrobiia; order Opitutales; family UBA2987; genus Moanibacter. Next base: position 949,705 of record CBDDCD010000003.1, read on the forward strand.
ATTCTTACCACTGGTACACCAGCGGCGGGACGGCGGATGAACTGACCGATCTGCTGGACAACCAGAAAATCGTCCTCGTGCACGTCAACGACGGTGTTGCCGGTTTGTCACGGGACCAACAAATGGATCTCGAATGTCAACTGCCTTGCGCCACCGGTATCATCGAATCGACGACTTTCATCCGGTGCCTAAAGGCGATTGGTTACGACGGGCCGGTCGCGGTCGAGCCCTTCAATGCCGAGTTGGAGAAGCAGACGCCTGATAAGATCGCGAATCAGGTCATCGCCTCGGCGAGACAAATGTTGGAGTTGAACTAGGAGTCGGATTCTGCCCGCTTGGCTTTTACCGGTCACTGGCTCCCCCGGCCTCGCGCCGGGGTGGCGCAGGCTTTCACGCTACAGGACGTTTATCTCATCCACCCCACGCTCGCCCCCAATTCCCACCGCCGCCGAGCCGGCGGCGGTGGGAATTGGGGGCGAGCGTGGGGTCTGTTCAAAAGGTCGGGCTTTGTAGCTGAGAAACCGGGCACCACCCCGGCGCAAGGCCGGGGGAGCCTGAAAGCCAAAGGAGGAGGCTAGACGCATACATCAGGTCGGTACCGCAGGAATCCTCTTGCTTGCCGTCTGTTTGACGACTTGTGTCAATTGCAGATCGGCCATACCGCGTGGTCCAAGAGACTCCTACCTATGATCACAGCAAATCGAGACGAATTCCTCGAGCAGGGTTTTGTTATCCTGCGTCAGGTGATCCCGCCTGGTGATCTCGAAGCGCTAAGGCTCAGCCACGAACTTCTGGTGGAGCGGCAGCGGAGGGTCTGGGCCCGAGAAGCCGGTCCGGACGATCCAACTGGCGGGGTGTGGGAGACGGGCGCCCAGCCCCGACTGCAAATCAACAGAATGGGCGCCCAGCACGACGAGCAGACGGCTGGCGCCATTGAGTTGTGGCTACACGAGAACATACAGGGAGTGAGCAGCCACCTTCTGGCTGAGGAAGACGTCCCCAACACCGAGATGATGATGATGTGCAATCCGGTCTCGGACCGGGGACCGGCTCTGTGGCATCGCGATTTCTATCCGCCGCTGAACGCCCCCCTGATGGCCTATGCCGACGACATCCTCGAGAGCGGGCCCCGCTATGTGCAGTGGAACATCCCGCTTTACGACGACGACGTGCTGTGGGTTGTTCCGGGCAGCCACATCCGACCGAACACAGAAGAGGAGAACGCGTCGATTCGGGCCGATCCGAGGGCACCGGTCCCGGGTGGAATTCAGACGCATCTGAACGCCGGGGACGGCGTCGTCTACATTCTGCCCGTCTTGCACTGGGGCAGCAATTATTCGACCAAGATGCGGCGCACCGTGCACGGAGGCTTCGCCCGCCTTACACACTGGGACGATACGAGCTGGATGAAGTATCTCTCGCCGGATGCGCAGGCGACATGCTCGCGGTGGCACGAACGGGCCGAAGGGTATATGGATTACGCCGTGGACGCGTTTCGGGCGGCGATGGCGAAAGACTCCCAAGCCTACCTCGCAGCGCTCGAAGTTTTGCATCCGGGCCGGGGAGAGAAGGGCCTCGTGAAATCGACTATATGCCTGAGCAAGACGGCGAAGCATATCTACAATCAGCGCTGCTGCGATCCGGAGAGTCTGACCGAAACCGAAAAGAACCAGATGCACATGGTGCACCCGATGACGCTGCAGTGGGGGATCCCACTCGGTGAACGCTTCACTCCTAAGGAGGCCGGAGTGGTCTGGGAGCGCTTCAAACCGGTCGACGAGGTCATGAAGATGGAAAAGAAAAATCTCCTTCCCGGTTTTCAGGGCCAAGAGACCCACTATCTGTTCGAGGAAGTGCCGGATGAGTTGACAGTGAAGAATTGGTTTGGGTCTTGGGAGAGTGGGCGATTTCCAGCCCCAAAATAGGCGAAGCGGCATTTTGGGGCTAGCGGTACTGTTGCGCCCAGTGCTCCATGCGCTGGTCCTCGTGATACATACGCCAGCGCAACAGTCTCTGGCAGCACGCCAGCATCGCCTCTCGAGACTCGGTCCGTCCGGCTACGTCGTGAAGTTCCTGTGGGTCAGCTTCGAGGTCGAAGAGCAGTGGCGGGATCGAATCGTCGGCGAATTGGATGTACTTGTAGCGCTTGTCCCGCACTACCCAAAGCAGATGCCGGTCCGGGTCGGAATCGGGCTCGGCTGCCAAAGCAGATCCCCGGTAATCGAATTCGTAAAACGCTGCCTCCCTGGCGGAGTATTCCCCGTCCCCTCTTAGCAAGGGGAGCACACTGCGGCCCTGAAAGCGATCGGGCACTTCCACGCCGAGGGCGTTTAAGATAGTCGGCGCGGAATCGATGGATTCCATGAGGTTGTGGAAGATCTGTCCGCGGGTCCCGTCCGACCGCACCGAGGGGTCTCGCACAATGTAGGGGATCCGCAGGCCGCCGTCGTAGAAGTGGCCCTTGCCGGTGAGATAGTGGTCCCCCAGATGTTCAGCGTGATCTGCGGAAAATATGATCAACGTATCTTCCCACTGCCCGCTCGCCCGCAAAAAGGCAAACAGCCTTCCCAAGTTGTCGTCAACTTCGCTGATCATGCCATAGTAGCAGGCCCGGTACTCCCTCAGATGAAGCTCGTCCTCCAGCTGGCGTCCGGCCAGTAGCTTGAGACCCTTGTGACTCGGCTCCAACTCCTCCACGCGACGCGAGGCCGGAGGGATTTCGTCCGGATCGTACATGCGGTGATAGGGCTCGCAGCAGATATTGGGCGGGTGGGGTTTGAGGTAGTTGAGACTGAGCACCCATCCCTTGTCCTGATTAGCACGGGATTCGCTCCGCTGGCGTATAAACTGAATCGCCCGTTCCGTCAGGTACCAGCATTCGCTCTCCTCTCTCCCGTATTTGGCGGGGTAGTGCTGGGCCAAATGCTCACCCGACCCCCCTGGCGGCAGGTTGGGCTGGTGGATGGCCTCGTGATTCAAAAGTTCCTCGGGGTACCCTTTGTCACGCAGCCAGTCGAAGTATTCTTCGCTGTCGTACTCGTGGTAGTAGATTCGATCGAAACCGGGCAGGACATTGTCGTAGCGCAGTGTCTTCTGGCGCTCGTCACCCTCCGGTAGTAGGGTGGGGTCTACAGTGTAATCGTTGTAGCCGACGAGACCGGGCGCATATCCATTCCGCCGCAGCACATAGGCAAAATTCTCCTCCGGATCCCGCAGGGGAGTGAAATTCTTGATGGCTCTCGTCGAACACATATACCGACTCGTGTAAATGCACATGCGGCTGGGGCCGCAGGGCGCCGCTTGGTTGAAACAGTGGCTGAAGGACACCCCCTCTTGTGCCAACTGGTCGAGGTTGGGGGTCTGGATGACGTCATTGCCTATGTGTCCCATGCAGTCTGCGCGAAATTGGTCTGCGAGAATGAAGAGTATATTCATGGTCTATGAGGCTGTCGGACTTTGTGATTCGATTGCTTCGCAAGTACAAGAGTTCGTCCGACAGCCTCCTAGTAAAGGAATCTGTCGGCATGGACTTGGTCTAGATTTGCACCCTTCACCGTTGAATCCGAACCTCCGCGATGTTGCGATATTCAAAGTCCGACAGATTCCTAGCCCGCTTTTCTCACAAATTTCCGAGGACTGTTTTGCGATAGGATGCTCCAACTTCGGCGGAGCGGCACACGGAACACGAAGAGCGGGTTAACCAACAGATTTCCAGGCGCCCTTCCCGAAAACAACCGGAAAGGTGTCACCGCTGGCGACGCTCCTGGTGGCGGCGTCCATGTAGGCGATGCTGAAGGCTCGGCGCGGATTGGCCGTCGTATTGAACCCGGAGCGATGAAGCATCCAGTTGTGGATCAGCACGGCCTCACCGGCCCGGACTTCGAGGTCGATGATCTTGTCGTCCGAACAATGGGCGGCTTGATCATCTTCGGAGGCGTAATGTCCCTCATTCAGAATCCCCAGCTTGTGGCTCCCCGGGACGATCTGCATGCATCCGGTTGCCGTGGTCGCTTCATCGAGGGCCGTCCAGACGGTCGTGGTTGGGTTCGAATCGATTCCCCAGCCCGCGCCCACGTCCTGATGCCAGGGCAGTTCCGTGCCTCCGTTGGCCGGCTTGTTCATGAACATCGAGCGGAAGATTGAGACATTCTCCCCAATGTAGCGCCTTGTGATCTCACGGAAGAGAGGGTGCTGCATGTAGCAGAGGAAGAGGGAGTCGCGGTGAAGCTCGTCGATGCGCCGATAGGCGAGCGTGCGATGGGAGGCGCCGACCATTCTGCGGCTGAGGTTTTCGTAGCGGCCGGTGTCGCCATCGAGTTGGAAGGCGATTCCTTCGATGACCATGTTGCCTAGCATCAGGTCGTCGATGCGCGTGCAAAGTGCCGACAGCTCGTCGTCCGAGAGCAACCGACCGAGGCGCACGTAGCCATCTCTTTCGAATCGATCGTGTTTGCTGTCCGTATATGTTGGAAGTTCAGATGGCGTGTTCACGAGTCGATTTTCGGTTTAAATGTCAGGCGCTGACTCTGACGATCTGAATGATGCTGAATTCTCGCAATACCGGCAAACTCGGGCAAGTCTCAAAGAAATGTACCTTCTTGTTCGAAATCGCGCCATCTTATTTCGCGGAGCTCCTATTTCCAGAATTAAAAACCTTACGAAATATAGTTCGTAAGGTTTCATTCCTATGCCTTACATCTCTCCCATTTCTCGGCGACCTCCGCGTGCTTCGCGGTTAATTCTCTGTCTTTCAGATCTCACCCTTTATCCATTCTGATCCTTGGGCTTCCAACTCCTCTCGAATATTCGCTTCCAGTCTTCCGGGCACGCCGAGCGGATTGAAAGCGGCAACGCCTCTGTCTGCGACCAAGTCATGCCCCGTAACCGCTGATGATTCATCGGAAGCGAGGAATAACATGACCTCAGCCACCTGTTCCGGGGTGGAGGGGCTACCCATGGGATAGACAAATTTCTGCCTTCGGACCTCTGCCGGATTATTCTTCAGCATTTCGAGCTTCTTCTCGGTGAGCATGCGTGCAGGAGTGAGGGTGTTGGCTCGAATCCCATTGGGACCATAGGCAACTGCCAGACTCTTGGTGAAATTGATCATGCCGGCCTTGGCCGGGCCATACGATGAAATACTTGGGCTACCGAACAGAGCATTGCCTGATGACACATTAATTATACTCCCACCTCCCTGCTCGATCATAGCAGGGACAACTTGCTTGCAGAACAAAAAGGGGGCCGTCATATGGCAGAAAATCCCGTCTTTCCAGTCTTCCAAGGTGACATCCTCCAACATCCCGCTAGGGTTATCGATGATCGCATTGTTGACCATGGTGTCGATTCTCCCGTAGCGCTCCAGGGTGAACTGCACCAAGGCCGTAATGTCCTCTTCTTTCATGACATCACACATCTTGTAGACAATTTCACCGTCGAGACCCTCCGCCTCCTTCAGAACCTTTTGGGCATTCTGCGGGGTTCGGCCCCGATCGCATATAACAACGGAAGCTCCCTCCCTTGCGAAAAGCAGGGCCCCTGCTTTCCCAAGCCCCAAGGTGGCGCCGGTTATGATGGCTGTCTTACCCGCTAATCTTGTTCCCATGAGTTCGTCCTAGGAGTTCTGAGTAGACCTACAGAAATTGATCTGCTATCTTCGAGAGCGCCGCAAGTTTGAGCATCGACTGACCCGATGGCTCGTCGCAGTCGAATTTAATCGGAACAGATTCGAGCTTGATCAGTGAAAAGCGAGGATGGACCATTGAGGTATTTGCCGCGACGGGTACACCTCGGTGAAATCACCTTTTGGCGGGACGAAGACGGGAGGACACTGCGCTTGACTATATCTCTATGCACTTCCTCTTTCCCAAGGAGCAGATTAACAATGATAAGTTCGCTATCCTGAGTCTCACTGGGTTTAACGAATCGATGAAGTGTCAAATTGCTATTTTCAAACGCAATAGGAGGAGCACTTTCGATATAACCGAGACTTGCAAAAAGGCCTTTGTAGATGTTCAGGTCGCTCGGATCTCCAAGAATATCGATATCCCTCGTGAGCCGGGGCATGGAGTGAAACGCCAAGGCAACACCTCCGACAACGGCGTATTCTACCCCGGCCTCATTCAAGGCCTTGATCACCTTGAAAAACTCTCGGAAAAGCTCCATCGCGCTTTATTGGATGCAACGGTTATCAACTTACGGTCGGACTCAATAATTTTCCGAAGGGCTCCGGTCTCGGAATTGAATTGAAATCTTATTCCGAACTTATGCCGCGCCCCTCCGTCGCCAAGGCTTTGGAGGACACGCCGGAGGCCACGGCCCACCCGTTCTCCCCTATGTCGTTCAAAAATGGCTGCACATAATGTTCGCTGAATCTGCGACCAGTTTGGAAACTTCGTTCTAATTGACTCCTTACAACATATCGGGCTCATTCCGTCCAGAAGCCATATAGGCTCGCGCTTTGCAGATGAATCCTTAGGCGGGTAAATCTCCCTGCGAGAGAGTTGATGTCGTCGCTGGATTCCCATTGTACTTTCCGCCGGAGTCCGTCTCCCTTAACCGTAGCTGCTTGCTCGTTGGAGAAGCCGAGAACCGGTTCGCCCTCTTCGTCAATTATCTCAACCCGGGCATGGCCTCGAGGTGCATCGAGGTTGAGAAACAAGCTGGATCCGGCCAGTTGGAGAGGTTGCGTCAGGAGGTATCCACCCTCTTCGCCCGCATCAACCGATACGAATCCATCACGGCGCAGGGTTGAAAGAAACATTGCGCTCTGGGTGTCCTGCAGCCAGTCGGCGCGTTCTGAATTGCTCAGGGTGGAAGGATCGCGCGGGGTTCCATCGAGCCAACGATCGTAGGGCGGGACTCGACGCTTCATGCCTCCGTAGTAAAAGCGGATTTCGTCGTCGTGTTGGATGATGCCGTTGTAAGCGCCCAATTGTAACCGATCGTAGTTGTCGGCCAGCCCTTTCGTGAGCGGCGATGGTTCCAAAAAGGGCTGGCGATCGCCGAGGCGTTTCCATCGCTTCAGATCGCGACTCATGGCCAGCTGGATCAGGTTAAACCCGTCCGCGTTGGTTCGCTCCGGCAGGCGCTGGCCGGTGGGATAGTAGACAGTGATGAGGCCGATGTAGAACCCTTCATACGGGATCACGCCGAAGTTGTAGCACTCGCACCGCCACGTCGGAATTTGCTCTTCTGATCCCGCGCGTTGCCAACCGAGCGCGGGATCGGGATCGATAAAGAGGGGCCTTGCCAGAGCGGGGTTGGCCAGCCGGCTCCGTATGGTATCCAAGGCCATCTGCTGGTCGCGGTTTTTGTCCATGCCAAACATGAACCGTGGCTCTGACCAATCCACGAAATCTTTGCTGAAGGAAACATCGAAGGACCGTCCAACCGTATTCGGGTTAGGCCTTTTCAGCAACGCCATATACAGTCGATTCTCTCGATCGAACCCTAGCGTCCCCGAATCGCCGGAGGGAAGTTGCGTGTCGAGTTTATCCCAGCGCAGGCAGTCGGGGCTGACGACTGGAACGCGCCCCTTGGGAACCGTCAGAAGACCCTTGTAGCGGCGCGATGGTTCGGGATCGTCCGGGTCGAAAACAACATGGACCAAGCGGCGATTATGGGGCGTCGGAAATAGGTTGTTTCCGGTCGAGCCTTCAAAATCGACCAGGCCCAAATCCGGTTTGTCCCAATGAACCCCATCCGAGGAAATGGCAAGGGCGTAGCGGTGTCCCAGACCGGGCTTTTCATAACGGCACTCGTAGACTTGTTTATAGATTCCCTCGTCCGGAATCCACATCGGCGGCGAAAAGACGGCGATGTAACTTCCTTCCCACGGCTCTTCCGCTTTTAGGACCGGCCCATGTTTCACCGGTTGGTGCATCGTGCGCGTCAGGCCTTCCATCTGTTCGACGATAAGGTCGTCGAGGAAGAGCTGTCTGGTCCCAGTTTCACCCATCATTTCAAACAGCTTCGTTGGAATTCTTGAAACGGTGGTATCGCTTAACTCCAGTAGTGTTGCCCAAGGATCTTCTCCGTGTGCATGACTTTGGGTACGGCAGGTTCCTGAAGAATATAGGCTCCGAGAAACTCCCGGTATAGATCGTCCTTCAGCTCCTGGTAATCTGGGCTATCCCACAGGTTATACAATTCGTCGGGATCTTCCAGGAGATCGAAAAGCTCTCCCCAGGGTTTTCCGGGATAGACTGTGAATCGATAACGCTCGGTAATAAAAGTTCGTATGCGCAGACCGTTCGCATCCATGTCGGTCTCGTGAATGACATAGTCATGCACCTTGTCTGCTCTCCCTTCGAGTTGCGGCCGCAGTGATTTACCCGGCAGGGGCGGTGGCGGGTTGTCATAGTCAACCATACCCTCAAAACGAACCCGCGTATCTGAGTGGAGGGGAATGTCACACAGATCAAGAATGGTTGGGGCGAGATCGATATGACTGCTCAGTCCTTCCGTTTCTGTGTCCGCGGCAAGATGCCCTTTCCAGGAGCAGATAAAGGGCACCTGGATCGCACCTCGGAACTGATAGGGCCCTTTGTACAACAGCCGGTGATCACTCAACATGTCACCATGGTCGGATAGAAAAAACACGATCGTATCCTCTACCAGACCCAGTTCTGCAAGCGTTTGCATTACTCGACCCACTTCCTGATCGACATGGCTGACCATGCCGTAGGTGAGGGCAATAATCTCCCTGAATTCTCGATCGCTGACGCTTCCCAGAGGACTGATAATCGGCTCCTTATTTTCGAATGCCTTCTTGTAGAAGGGCGGTAAGATATCAAACTCTCCATCGCGACGCGGGCCGAGTGAAACTTCGTCCGGGTTATACATGCCGGCCCAGGGCTCGGGCGAAATGAACGGATGGTGGGGGTCGGGAAAAGAGCACCAAAGAAAAAAGGGATACTCAGAGTCTGCTACTTCCCTAATGAAACTGATCGAGCGGTCAGCTATCCAGCGGTTGTAATGGAGTTCCTGAGGTAGGGACCAGGTGTAGCACTGTTGTGCGTTACGGAATGTGTTTGCTGGATGCTCCTTCGAAAGTAGAGGAACGGCATCGGGGTGAGACTCCCGAAGCCAATTCACGTACTCACCCCAAAGATAATACCCGTGCCCGCCTACAAAATCGGTCGTCTGAAAACCGTAGTAGGGGGAGGGAAGGGATTCCATTTTTCCGCTGTCCGATAGTGGTCTCAGTTCCGGCCAATCCCTTGCATTAAGATCCTCGGGATTACCCTCATTCGGATACATCCAGCTATGCAGGTGGAGCTTTCCAGCCGCATGGGTTCTGTATCCGCGATCGGAGAGGACTTCGGGAAGAGTGACGATGCTTGGAGTCAAGGCAGTTCCACCATACCTGCGTCCGTGTCCTCTTATGGATTGGCCCGTGATCATGCTGGCTCGCGATGGCTGGCATACCGTATTGTTGGTGAAATACCGTTTGAACAAGACGCCAACATCGGCAAGAGCATCGATATTCGGCGTTTCGATCTCCGTATTTCCCATGCATCCGAGATGGTTGTAACGGAGCTGGTCGGTGACAAAGCAGAGGACGTTGGGCCTGTGCTTAGATTTCGGCATGATTGACATCCTGGTCAATATTCAGCGGGGGCTCGATCCACGTTCTTGTTCTCCATCACTGTCGATTGCTATACCCTAGTCGAAGAGTCATCCTTGGCGTGCTGAGTGGGACGATGGAGCGTTGAATAGATCAAGCGAAAGTGACTTAAGGGTTGATATTGCGCAGTCTTGGATTATCATCTAATTTAGATAAAACCTGGGAACTGAGATGGAAGTCGTTACTGCCAATGAAGCGAAACAGTCCTTGGGCAGAGTAATTGATGCAGTCCAGCGGGAGCCAGTACTGATTCAGAGATACAATCGGGACGCCGCAGTGCTTCTGTCAATCGAGGAATATGAGAAGCTGGCTGCGCTCAACGCGAAGGAATTCGAAGAGTTTTGCAACCTTGTTGGGCGTCGTGCCAAAAGACGAGGGCTGACTGCGCGGAAGCTGAATCGCATTCTCAATGCCGGCGAATAGGAGGCGTATCGTAGCCGATACCAATGCCCTGATAAGTCGTCTCCTGCTGCCGGATTCAGCAACTGGAAAATCACTGAGAAAGGCGGCTGGCGAGGGTACGCTGCTACGATCCGAAGACACCCTGGAGGAGCTTGCGCGAGTATTGAGTCGGAGCAAGTTCGATCCTTATGTGACGCTCAAAGATAGGAAGACATTCATTGTTCTTTTGGGACGTATCAGCGAGCGAATAGTGATTGTTCGGCGCCTTCAAGCTTGCCGCGACCCAATGGATGATCAGATTCTTGAAGTGGCAGTTAACGGCGAAGCCGATTTGATCATTAGCGGTGACGAAGATCTGTTGTCGCTGCATCCGTTCATGGGAATTCCCATTCTTTCCCCTTCCGAATACTTGAGAGAAGAAGAAGGTTAGCTCATTGAGACCTACCTGTAGAGATTTCTGCCTGAAGAGTCTAATTAGTGGCGCCCCGGACACGTCAGCCGAAGTTGATCGATGAGTCTTCGCATTGGAATCTGTGGAACGGGGTCATTTTCTAACAGTTTCATTCCTCTTTTCAAGGCCCACCCGTCAGTCGATCAGGTTGTTTTGTCGGATCTGGATGACGAGAAGCTGCGCGAGAAATCAGAAAAGTTCGGGATCCCCGATACCCTTCCGTCGCTGGATGCTCTTTGCGGTTCGGAGGTCGACGCGATAGCGATCATCACTCAGCACCATCTCCATGGACCTCAGGCGGTTCAGGTGCTGCGAAGCGGAAAGCATGTTTACTCGGCGGTCCCTTCCGCGATCTCGGTGGAGGAAGTGACGGATCTCATTAAGGCGGTGGAGGAGACAGGGCGGATTTATATGTTGGGGGAGACCAGCTATTACTATCCCTGTACGATTTACTGCCGGGCAAAATTCCAGGAGGGTGCGTTCGGACATGTCGTCTACGGAGAAGCCGAATACTACCATGATTTCGACCATGGGCTTTACAACGTCTCCCGGTGGCGTCATGGCAAAGAGTGGAAGAGGTACGCAGGTATGCCGCCGCTCTTTTACCCCACCCATTCCACAAGCATGATCGTCTCCATTACCGGCGCTCATGTAACACATGTGAGTGCCTTGGGTTTCGAAGACAGGCACGAAGACAGGCTCTTTGAGGCCGAACAGAACGTCTGGAGGAATTCCTTTAGCAATGAGACCATGCTCTGCCGATTGTCTGACGGCAGCATGATGAGGATCAACGAGTTCCGCAGAATCGGGCATCCCGGAACGGTTGGGATGAGCCTCTACGGAACGGAGGGGAGCTACGAGGAGCAGGTTGGTGGGAGTGTCTGGACAACGAAGAGCCGCGACACCTGTGTCGATCTGACCGGGGAGCTGGCCTGCGAAGGAGTCTATGCCGGAGGCGAGATGGCGAAGGTCACGGGCACCGACGGGACTCATCAGGGAGTATCTAGGATTCATCCGGTAGAGCGACTGCCGAAGGAGTTTCTCGGCCTGCCCAACGGCCACCGCGGCGCCCATCAGTTCCTGGTGGATGACTTCGTCAATTCCTGCCTGGACGGAACCATTCCTCCAAACAATGTTTGGCAAGCGGCGCGGTATCTTCTTCCGGGGTTGATAGGTCATAAGTCGGCGTTGGAAGGAGGAGCGATGTTGGAGGTGCCGGATCATGGGGACCCGCCAGCATGCTTTCGCGCTTGACTTCGGTAGGACCGGAAGGAGCGGAAGCTAGTGGTCCATTGGAAGATTCGGGTGAAAGGATACTGCGAAAGCATGCTAACGAGCTTTTCTGCGGGGAGCTCGCGAGAGATTGAAAAAGGAACGGGATAATATGAATGACATCCCACCACCGCAACTGGAGATGCTACGCGAGAACTTCATGGATCTTCCGGAGATCGTGGTTCCGGAGGGCTATGGTCTGAGGAGCTTCCGGGAAGGGGATGAGGCGGCCTGGTGCGCCATTATCGAGGGGAACATCGGGGTGGATTGGACCGTGGAAAAGTGTCGGGAGAGATTGGTTGAGGATCCTCGTTTCGATCCGGAGGGACTCTTTTTCGCAACCCGGATAGGGGAGGCGGTGGGCAGCGCCTGTGCCTGGCGGAAAGCGGTTGACGAAGAGATCGTAGGGGAAGTCCACATGGTTGCGGCGCTGGAGTCTCACCGTGGTAGGGGCCTCGGTCATATGCTAAATGCCGCCGTTCTCCGACGGTTGAAAGAGCTCGCCTTTCAGCGGGCCCACCTACAGACCGACGACTGGCGACTGGCCGCGATCAAGAGTTATCTGGTGGCTGGATTCCACCCGCTCAACACTCATGATTCCCATCCCGAGCGCTGGGCTGCGGTGATTGAGAAACTGGGAGTGTGATTTATCGGCAATCTGACAATTGTTACAGTGGCCACATGGAGCGTCGATCTGACATAACACTTATTTTCTAACCCTTAGTCGGTTACCCTGAGTCCAACCACCTATTAATCCGGCCAATAAATAGTGGTACTTTGGTTCTCAATGCTGCAAGATTTAAGGGACCTAATAATATCGGGTGCTACTATTGGCTGGCCGGAGTAATAGTAAACACGGATTTCTATGCCGTCCCGGTGGAATAGGAACCTTGTCTCCTCATATGTGAGTCGATGAGACATGTCACTATTTAGTTTCCGGAGTAATAGTCGAATTGGCTTGTGCGGATGGACGAAACCGAGCAGATCCGGCTCTTCCGTCAAATTATCGACTTGAATCGGGAAAACCTGTGGGTCATCGGCACGGTCGGGCAGATTCCCCCTATCTTCATTGTTCACAAGTCCTTTCGCAACGTGCCCGAAGTAGCGGTAGCCTGCTGGCCTCTCCGCACCCCCGGCTCCACCGCCTCTGAGTGCTATGCCATCGACGAGTCAGCTGGGGAGTGATAGCGAAAAGGAAAGAGCAGGTCTTCATATTTTGATGGCAGATTTTGGTTAGGAGATTGCGTGATCATAGGTCCAAGCCATGTAGGACCGCGCTCTTGACTCGGCGCAGGCCGAAGGCCGAAGTCGGTTGCGCGGGATGAACCGGGCCGGAGAGCCGAATCGGCAATTCGTTCGCAAGCGAACTCCTACATCCTTCGGTGAACTCCTTCGGCGATCGGTCGAATTTGACAAGGTCCGTCGAATCTGATTAATCGTGTGACGCCACCGGAATAAATGGACAACCATTTACTTGAGGCAATTCGCCCTCATGCCTTAGTGATCGAATCTCCCTCCGGCCATCTTTGAAACGACGGGAGGGGTGTGGCCGCGAGCCGCTCGCGGGTCTGGTGCCAGAGCGCTTCCCAGGCCGCGGCGTCTGAAAGCACGCTCTCTGGAGCTGCCTTGCTTCGGGCAACGAAACCTGGGAACCATGGTCTGCCGGTGGGCTCGCCGATGGGCTGATAGCGCAGATCCACGCTCCAACGAATCTCCTCGCTCCGGTTGGGTAAGGAGGCGTGCATCGTGAGTTGGGTCAGGAACACGACGTCACCGGGTTTCACTTCCAACGCCACAACTCGATCACCAACCAGACGCTCGGGAATTGCGTGCCGGCTGTAGTTTGCTTGCGGGTCGTGGCAGTGCGTGACGAGGCCGAGCTTGTGGCTGCCCGGCGCGACCAGCAAGCAGCCGTTCTCCCGGGTGGCTTCGGTGACCGCGATCCACACGGTGAGAATATGGCTTTCGTCTGCTTCGGGCATCACCGTGGCCAGGTCCTGGTGCCAGACGGCCTGGGCGATCTCGCCGACGATCGAGCCGTCCTGCGCGATATATTCCTCCGGCGGCTTGATCCGCACGTGTTGGGTCGGATTGGCGTAAATCTCCTGGCCCACGATCGCCTCGACCGCGTCCAGCAGGGTCGAGTTAGTCAGCATTCCGAAGACGGCCGGACCGCAGTGGACCGGCGTGTCGGCGGCGATTCCCTTCTGCGGAAGGGTGATATCCAAATGGTTCAATAGCGTCCCTCCCATCTCCCTGACAAGAGCACAGTAGCGCTGACCGAACGGCAGATTCGGATAGGTGGAGGAGACGACCCCTTCGCTCTCGAGTCGTGCTGCTACCGAATCCAGCAGCGACTCGTACTCCGCGCGAATCGGCGCCAGGTCGCGCTCGGGGTCGAAAAGGCCGCGCAAGACCAGGTAGCCGTCCTCGGCGAGTCGGGCGTGGGCTGTGTCGTCTATGGTTTGCATGCGTTGTCTTTCGGAGCGCTGTAGAGGGTTGTTAAAGGAAGAGACGAACAATCCCTTTGACTTAATTTTCGTATCTCGACTCGGTACAGTCACTCGATCACAAACAGCTCCTCCGTATCCATTACCGTGGTCAGGATTTCGGGTCCGTTCTCGGTGACCAAAAACAGATCCTCGATGTGGTAGAGGAATCCCTGCGAGTCCTTTGCCGCCGGCTCGACATTGAACAACATACCCGGTTTAAGTTCGCTCGTGTCGCCGGCGCGCAGGATGGGGTGCTCGTGCAAGCCGAGTCCGAGACTGTGTCCGATGGCATGGCCTATGGAGTTGCCGGATAGCGTTAGGCCCTGTTTTTCGTAGGCCCGCCGGCATGTTTCGTGGAGATCGCAGGCGCGACTTCCAGGCTTTCCGGCAGCGATGGTCTCGCGCTCGATCTCCCTGAGTCTCTTGTAAAGGGTACGCTGCTCGTCGCTGGCGCTGCCGATGGCGGCGGTGCGCGCAACGTCTGATTGATACCCCTCGAAGACCCCCCCGACATCGACCCGCATGATCTCGCCTGGGGTCAGCTCCTTGTCGCTGGGGTAGGGGTGGTTGACGGAGGTATTGGCGCCCGCGGCCAGCACGATCCAGCGCGATGTCGCGCCCGCCTCAAGCAGTCTCCTTGTCAGATCGTCGGCCACCCGTTTTTCCGTATCTCCCGGACGGGCTGCTTGAAACGCTCCGAGGATGGCAGTCTCGGTGCTTCGTGCCGCCTTTTTCAGAATGTCGATCTCACAAGCGCTCTTGACCGCTCGTGCACGGTCGAAGACGCAATCAGCTGCGTTGATTGTCGCTCGCGGCAGCGCCGCCGCCAGTTGCTCTGCGTACCCCACCGCAAGAAAGCGTTTCTCGATGCCAATGCATGCCTCGGCATAGCCGAGTTCTCTAAGCAGAGTCGCCAGCGCCGGTATGGGCTCTTCCTCGAACTCCACGTAGGTGCGTATATCGGTGATCCAGGAGTCCCGATGGGTCTGGAGGGATTCGTGTAAACAGACGAACGGAATCGGATCACCCGAAGACGGCACGATGACCAGACACAGCCGTTCCGGAATGATCTCGTGGGAGAGGAGCAGGGTGTCGGTAATGTAGGTGAAATTCTCGCCTGAAATTGCCAAGGCCAGATCAAGGCCGGCGTCGCGGATTTCTCCCTGCAACGCGGGTATATCGGCTCTACTTTTTTCGGCATATGAATCTTGGTCAGCGCCTGGGATGCGATCCAGCCGAACAGGCAAAGCGCCTTCCGGAGGAAAGGGGTAGATAAACGGCAGCACTACCTACCCATTAAAGCGTTAGGCCTCCGCCGTGGTCGGGTCGATAATCTGCCTTACCTCGGAAACTTGATTGGCAGGAAACCCTCCCTTCTTCGCGTGGTCACGAACCATCTCTTCATTCGGGGCAATGTAAACGCAGTATATCTTGTTGTCGGTCACATAGCTTTCGATCCATTGAATTGTCGGTCCAAGTTTCTCCAACACTCCACAGGATGTCCGGGAAATGTCTATCAGTTGCTCATCCGTCAGTTTCCCGGCTTCCGGTATTTCACGTTCGATTACAAATTTTGGCATTTCTTTTCAAGTTATTGCTTTCTGGTGAATGGTTATTCATCGGGCCAGTATCGTCAAACGTTGAAATGCATTCTCCTACAAACGGCTAACGCAGCTGTAGGACCGCGCTCGCGCGGGATGACAGAATTAAGACAGTCTAGTCAGAAAGATACCCCGGACTTTAGGTTCCTTCGGGGGCAAGAGGCGGGGGCAAGACGGCCCTGTCCAGATCAGCGGTCAGCATGAGATCGCCTTTGCTTGCCCAGCTCCACTGCAGTCCATTAACGCCCGAAATGATTCTGAGCATATCATTCGTGTACTTCCTCCCGTAAAGCTTGGCCAGCCGCTGCCGTATCATCAGGCTGGCCCATAGTCCGACCTGGTGTTTCTGGCACAAGGGGGCGTACTGGTTGGCCAGGATCTCAGGGAGTGGAGGCAGACCGAACTCTCCTTCGAAGTAGCTCGTGAGGGAGCCATAGCCCATACGTAAGTGCCGGCCCACCACGTTGGCGTGTCCTACCACGATAAAATCGATGATGCGGTCCTGAATCCAGGTGCGCCAGTCCAAGTAAAGATTGCCCAGCGGAGGGCCGAAATAGTCGCCCGGCGGCACGCCGATCCCGAGTTCCAGGTCCCTCTCCTGACAAAGCGCTCTGACTTCGCGCAGGTACTGAGTTACGAACTCCCCGCGCAGGCGCCGCCATGCTTCGAGGTCGAAATTCTGTGTCAGAATGTCGACGCCGTTGCGTTCCTTAAAAGCAGCTGCGACCGGTTCGTTAAAACCGTATTGATCGCCGTGCTCTGCGGAGAGACGATGACCGCGGGTGCTGATGTAGACGCCGTCCCAGGAATAGTTGTCCAGCAGGTAGGCGAGTTCCTCGCGGCATTTGTAGTGTCGCACCTGATCATAAGCGTACTCAGGCACGCCCCAATGCTTCTTCTGCCAGGTCCGATCGCAGGCATAAAACTCGGGGTGCTTGGCGAAGAACTTCGACTCCCAATTGAAACGACCGTGGGTGTAGCTGTCGACGTGGGGCGGTTGACCTTCATCATACATATCGACGTAGCAGAAGATCTTAATACCGGCTTCGCGGGCCGCCTCCGTAGCAATGGCCGCGTCGTCCACCTGATCGAGGATCCCGTAGACCTCCGGTTCCTCTTCGAAGGCCTGCGGGGCGATGTTCGCGAACTTGGCCAGCCACCGCTCCTGACGCCAGAGAATGGCGGCGAGGCCATAGGTCTTCTTCCATTCGACAAGGGCGTCGCGAATGCGCTCGGGTGTGTTGAGGCGGTGCTCCTCCCGCTCCGCCTGCAGCGTGTCGCCCCAACTGCACAACAAGAGGTCGCCTTTCATCTCGTGCATAGCCATTCTACCCATAGGGACCTTTAGTACCTCACTTATGAAATCCCATCATGTTTGCGCAACATTTTTCGTTCCTACTACGCCGGGTTGGGTTTCTTTGTCGTGAGCTTTGGCGACTCGACTCTATAATATTGAATCACAAGAATTCGACGATCTGTCCGAGAATCCATGATCCGTAATCGAGTATGTCACAATATCAGTAATCGATCCCGCTGAGCGGGACTCGCGCCAAAGGTTCCCTCTCGGGGATTAAGATGTTTGCCGAACAGCCGCAGAGTGCTTTCATCGGCGCCTTCCAGTAGGTGGTTGGGCACACGGTAGTTCGCAGAGCAGCGAAGCCGCAACCAAAGTCGTATCTTTTGTTGCTCATCGAGCCGGCACGATCAAGATGTCAAATCAGTTGAGGTGTCCCTCGGTCGAAAGGTGCCCATCCTGATGTCGAGGCAACCCACCCCAAACCCCTCCCAGGAGGGGATCGACGGGAGAGCACGATTGCTACTCACGACGCCGGAACGGAACCTCGATCGAGATCGTTGCCTGTCAGAGCTTTTCCACAGCTCGGCGGGCGATCCCGGCGCGCCGGGCTTAAGGCCCTCTGAGGTCGCCGGCCATGGGAAGGCTTTGACAGGGGGGTGAGATCCGTCGTCGCAGCAGAGGATTTGTGAAATGTCCGAGCTGAATGCCCCTATGCCAGGAGACTCAAAATCGAAGTCTGACCCATTTCCCGACCCTCCGGTAAGATCCGGCCCCGGTCTCCGTGAGTCTGTCGCGCTCATGGCCCTCATGGTCTCGCTCGTCGCCCTATCCATCGACGGGATCTTACCGGCACTGCCGGCAATCGGCCGCGATCTGGGGGTCGAGCGCGGCAATGCTAACCAACTCATCATCACCATGCTATTTCTGGGCATGGCCATTGGGCAGATCTTCTATGGTCCCCTTTCCGATAGTACGGGACGGAAACCTGCCATCTACCTTGGTTTCTTCTTTTTCTTCACGGGTTCCCTACTCTGTCTCCTTGCCACCAGTTTTCAGGTTATGCTCGCCGGCCGGGCTCTCCAGGGGATCGGTGCGGCAGGACCTCGAGCTGTGACCACAGCGCTCATACGGGATCAGTACGAAGGGCGAGCGATGGCTCGGGTGAATTCGTTCGTCTTGGCCGTATTCATCCTGGTTCCGATTTTCGCTCCGGCCTTGGGACAAGGAATCCTCATGCTAACCCACTGGAGAGGCATCTTTGGCCTTTTTCTCATGCTTGCAGCGGCGGCGGCGACATGGTTCCACTTCCGCCAGCCCGAAACGCTGTCTCCAACGCAGCGCATACCCTTTTCCCCAAAAAAATCCTGTCTGCCGTCGGTGTCGTATTCGCCAGTCGTGTAGCGGTGGGCTATTCCCTCGCCATGGGATTCGTCTACGGCTCATTCATCGGCTATCTGAGTTCTACACAGCAGATATTCCAGATCCAGTATGGATTAGGCGCCCGCTTTCCCCTCGTTTTTGCGATCTTCGCGCTATCCATTGGCACGGCCTCTCTCTGCAACGGCCGCCTGGTCCTCCGCATTGGCATGAGGCGACTGTCAACCCGGTCCCTTCAGACGCTTACTTCACTTTCCACCGCCTTCTGACTGATTGCCTTCGCCCAAGGGGGGCATCCGCCGCTGTGGTCCCAGGGTGAAAGTTTTCTGGGGAGGAAGTGGCTGATAGGCAAAAAGATAAAAAAAGAGCTAGACAAACCCGAGGGAATCAGTCATGCCAAGATGGTATGAAAGACAAAAAATCTTACCATCTGACTCCTTCGATAGATCGTCTAACTCTGCGTCTGATCTTGCCCGAAGAGCAGGAGCGATTCAATGATCTTTTGATCCAACATCATTATTTGCACAGTGCGGGGAGCGCGGGAGAGACCCTGCGCTATGTGGCTTTGATCGACGGGCAATGGGTGTGTCTTTTGCTGTGGGGAGCGGCTAGCTACCGGCTGAAGGATCGAGACGGCTGGATCGGCTGGGATGGGGCGCGACGGCATGCGCGCTTGAAACTGGTGGTGCAGAACCGGCGTTTTCTCATTCTGCCCGGGCTCAAGCTGGCCAATCTGGCCTCCAAGACGTTGGCGATGTGCCTGAGAGTCTTGGCCGATCACTGGGAGCAGGCCTTTGCCTATCGCCCCTTGGTAGCGGAAACTTTCGTGGACCCACAGATCCACCGAGGCACTTGCTACAAGGCGAGCGGGTGGACTCCTTTGGGCTTGAGCGCGGGATATGGTCGACAGCGGGAAGATTTCTATGAACGCCATGAGCGCCCCAAGCAGATCTGGGTCAAACCCCTGCGGGCTGATGCTCTGCAACTGCTGCGCTCGCCAGGGCCCTTGCCCAAGGCACACCGTGAGGCCCTCAATGCCAACGACAACTCCCATGCGGTCTGCCTCAAAGTGGAACAGATGACAAGCCTCCGGGAACGCTTCCACCAGATCGAAGACTTCCGTCGAAAAGCGGGCCGTCGCTATCGACTCGCCACGGTCTTGAGTATGATTGTGCTCGGCACCCTCTGCGGCAAACACAACCTCAAGGAGATCGTGCGCCTGGCCCATCACCTCAATCAAGCCCAACTGCGCGCCTTACGCTCCTGGAAAAACCCCAAAACAAGCCGTTTTCAGGCCCCCTGCTATGATGTCTTCTACCGGGTGTTGCAAAACGTCGAGGCCGAGCTTTTCGATCAAATCCTCACCCAATTCATAGCCTCGCCCGAGGGCCGTTTGCCCCGCGATATTGCGGTTGACGGTAAGACTCTCAAAGGCACTGACAAAGAACCGGCCAAGGCCTTGCACCTGGTGGCCGCGGTCGATCATCAAAGCGCTCAAACGATTGCCCAAGTCGCTACCGCCGACAAATCCAACGAGATCACCGCCGCCCAAACTCTCCTGCGCAAGATGCCGGCCATGGACGGATCCACCTTCACCTTCGACGCCATGCATAACCAAAAAGAAACGGCCCACATCGTGGTCGAAGAACTCGGTGCTGACTATATCATCCAGATCAAAGACAACCAACCCACCATGCATCAAGACGCAAAGAATCTTTTCGGCCCCTCCCCCTTTTTGTCCACCAAACCGTAGATAAGGACCATGGCCGCCTGGAGATTCGTCAAATAGCAACCCATCCTCTAAGCGCTCCCTCCCTTGGCTTGCCTCATGCTCGTCAGTTCGCCTCTGTCCAACGCACCTTCCATTATCCTAACAAAGCGAAACCTTCCTCGGAACGCTCCTACTATGTCAGCAGCCGCGATCCCACCGACTTGAGCCCTCCTCAGTTCCTATCGAAAATCCGCAACCACTGGGCCATCGAAAACAAAAACCACTACCCCAGAGATCGCTTCTTCGATGAAGATCGATGTATGATCCGTAACCATAACGCAGCCAGAATCCTGGCTGCTTGCAGGCAACTGGTTCTTAGCCTCAAATCTACCATGGGCTTCGAATCCACCCCTGCCCTCTGTGATCATTTCACCTTCAACCTACACAAGGCCATCAATATCATCACCTAATGTCCCGAGAATCAAAACACCGTAGCTGTGGTCCCTGATGGCCTACATGATCATTGCCTTTCTCTGCATAGGAGTCTTGTTTGGGAATCTTCCTGCTCTGGCCATGGAGCCGTTGGGTCATATCGCAGGAACGGGATCCGCCGTCGTAATGACGCTGTCGACTTTCCTTTCTCTCCTGCTGGGAACCTTTATCGGCCAGAGTTACAACAATACCATACTTCCACTTATTGGAGGATTCGCGGTCCTTAGCGGTGCGTCGCTGCTCATGATGCTCTGGGTCGATAGGGCGGGAGCCCGTAGCTCCACCAATGATATTAACAAAATCTCTTGAAAACCTCTCCGTGTCTCTCCCGGAGAGCCGGGATGGTTTCCCTTCCTCTTTGCATCCCGCTCAGCGGGATTGCGGCTTCGTTGCTTCCTCAATCCGTTGGGCAATCATCCCTCTTCCCTTCACAGTATGACTTGCGTCAACGCTCCCATGTTTCCCAATCCGAATGCTTTGGCTTAGGATGCGCCGATACTGGCCTCGATGGGCGAAGTGATATCAATGCCTTGAACGTCGGCGCCGATGTGTTCTTCTATTTTGTCGATCAACATTTACAAATTCGGTCTCAACATCACTATCGCTGTTACAAGGAAATCTCATGACAAACGAAATCGTCCCGCGATTTCGGGCTAGGATTCTGTCGGACGAATCGTACGACCTAAGAAGGATTCGAAACCCAGCGTCCGACAGAATCCTTTGGTGATGGATCATAAACAGCAAATTCTCGAGTGGTTGGAAAAACTCCGGGCTGGAACGCTTGCGGAAAACGATCTCCGGCAGGCGCTGGAAGGCTTGAATGGACAGAGCCAAGAGGGAAAGCGCCAGCGTCTGCTTTATCTGCAAACGCAAAAATCGGGGGTTGACGCCGAGGTCCTCGGCATATCGCTGGTGGAAGACGGAGAGGTGCTCGAGGGTCCGGACGATCCCGAGGATTGGCCTTTCGGTTCCGTGCTCGAAGCGATGAACGATGGATGGCGAGTGATCAAGTTCCCCGATATGGCGCTGCTCCTTCAGGAAAGTGAGACTTACAGTTTAGGATGCGAGTTCATCCTTGAAAAGTGGGAATAGATTGAAAATCGCGAGCGATTTTCAACTTAGAAATCGATGACGATGCTACAGCCTCAGATTGGTCTCCCCTACTACTGTGAACCAACGCTCGATGACCGGCAGGTCCTCGATTTCTGCCGGAAGGGCTACATGGTTCTTGAGGGGGTTGTCGAAGACGAGATCAACAGTCGGATGATGGCCTTCATCGATCAGCACCCCGAACACCAGCCGCTAGAACTGCTGACCGAAGACTGGTTTGTCGATGGTGTTCTAAAGAACAGGCAGGCAGCGGGCGCCGTACGGTCTCTACTTGGCCGGAACTTTAAACTTCCCGGCAATCTCTGGAATCATCGCGCCGAGTGTCCCGCGCCCGCCCAGGGCTGGCATCGCGACGGCGGATCCATCTACACGCCACGCCTGGACTATCTTCAGGTCTTTTACTATCCCCAGGATACGACGTCCGAAATGGGACCGACCGAAGTCATTCCGGGCTCCCACTTCATGCGCAGCAAGTCCAACTTCATGGGTCACATTCGGGGTGTTAAAATGGCTGAGAAAACAACCGCACCCGCCGGATCGATAATCATCACTATCTACGCGATTTGGCACCGGAAAGGGAAGAGCACCTGGTCAGGCTTCCGCAATCTTATCAAGTACAACTACTGGCGGACGGCTGAACCGAGCCGGGATTGGATCGTCGATCCCGACTACAGTTTCTCCTGGCCCGACATGCCCACCGAGCCCCAATTCGAGCAGTTCAAGTCCGATATCGAAGCAGTCCGGATGTTTTCGTGGCTCTGTGGGGAAACTTACGAGCACGTCGGTGGTCAGTGCTGGCCTTGTGGCTCACCAGCCAAGCCACCGTGCGATCAGGAAGGGTTGCCGGAAGGGTTTAGGCGATATAAGGCGTAGAGAGAAAACACGAGGTTATCGATTCAGTTCTTGTAGCGGAAAGCAGCACCTTTTCGAAGTAGGGTAAAGACAAAGATCTGATACAGATACTAAGACGAAGGATTTTTCAGGATCTCTTGCGGAATTTTTGATTTTACGGGAGATCATTCAGATTGGGCTTCTTTGTCGCGACAAAGGGCCCCATAGACCGGAACTCGCTTGTAAATCGCACACGAAAACTGGAGGAACTAACGAAGAGGAAGAGGCAGATCGACTCCGTTCAGTCGGGCACCGCAAACCGCTCCGGACTGGCGAACAGCCGGGTCGCTTTCAGAAAACGAATTCCTTCGAACGCATCCCGTTTATGAAGGAGCTGTGCGTTATCGTATATGAGCATGTCTCCCATGCGCCAGTTGTGCTGATAGATGTATTCAGGTCGAAGTTGATACGAAATCAGTTCCTTTTTCAGGGCCTTGCCTTCCGCCGCCTCCAAACCTTCGAAGCCCCGGGCGCCTGGAGTGACGTAGAGGGTCCTGACGCCATTCTCGAGATTTTCGAGGACGGCAGGATGGCTAACCTCGATATTCTGGACTCCGTGCGAGGGACCCGGGCTGTATAGAACTTTCATGTTCTCAACACGGTCTTTAAGCGCCGGCGGCAAGGATTCGTAACCCAATCGCGTGCTCCTGAAGCTGGTGCCCCCGCCGGATTCTGGGCAGATAACACAGAAAAGGGTCGACAGAGTGGCTGGATTTTTCCGATAGGCCTGATCGGAGTGCCAGCCGCCATCCGTGTTGTCGATGAAGTTGCCTTTGATAAGGGTTCCGTCGACGCTATTGATGTTGGCGATGTAGACGATAGACTTGAACCCAGGACTGCAATTATTCTTTGCGGCGGGCGGCTCCTCAACCGGACCGAGGGCCGCGCTCAACCCGTAGATGTCGTCGTCGTGCAGAGACTGTCGGCGAAAGAGGAGGAGCGCATGCTCTTGGACGGTCGATAAGATGGCTTCGGCCATATCTTCATCGATCTGCGTCAGGTCTATGTCCAGGACTTCAGCGCCGAGTTTTTCTGATAGCGGTCTAACCTGAAACTTCATTGTAGATGCGGGTACTCGGGCGACAGTTCGCTTCCTGTAAGAGCAGGATGTATGAAACCTTCCTTTGAAGTTTCAGCCTCGATTGATCGGTCTTCGCGCAAGCGCTGCGCCCAGACGGGTCCGGTTCCGAAGTGGCAACCGGCGGCTGGAGCTGACTTTGAAAGTCCATAGGAGTTTACTCCACAACAATGATTTGAGAGGAATCGGGACATGGGAGTCAACTTTTACGAGAAATTGGGCGTGCGCCCCTTCATCTGTGCCCAGGACAACAACACCTCGGTCGGCGGGGCAAAGGCAGGTTATCATCGATGCAATTTCCGACCTGCCTCACGTGATTCCAAAACCGATCGACATCCACTGGAAGGATCAGCTTCAGAAGCTTTGGCTGGAGATCGAATTCGACCCCCAGTCGCTCGGCAAGACGGCCGGTCAAATATTCGAAGAGCTCAGAGCGGGCGACCCCTCCGTCCTCATCAGCGCACCCGGCCGCGACGACCATCTGCGAGTCGTCCAGCAGATGCTTCTGGACGGCGAAGAGCAGATCGTGGCCGAGAAGCTACGGCAGGCATTGCAGGTCTAGATTAGAGGCTGTTCGAAAAGGGTGGACGCTCTCTGCGCATCGGCGTCATCACAAGCCGGTACTTATGTGTACTCAGTCGATGACATCGGGAATCGGTTCGCTTCGAAATGAATGAGACTCTGCCTCTTCGAGCGAAATCAACCCGTAGAGGAATCCGTAAGGATTTCTACGAATCCACCCTCAAAGACGGGCTTCAGAAACGCCCACCCGTCTCCGCCCTGAAGGGCTACGCCGAGGCGCAGCGCGTTCCTTTACGGAAGAAGACATTAGCGGAAACCGAATTTGCTAATAGCGAGTCATGTTGCGGTTGGCACTGAGAAGATGTGGGGACACAGCGCCAGTGAGACCAACGATCAGGTAAAAATTGAAGGTCTTCATCCGCTGATCTGCGATGAGCGCGAAGTGTTTCCAAGCATAGTCGAGACGGTCAGCTGAAGAGATTGGGTCGCTCATGGTATTGGATTGCCGGTTTACTTCTCAATGTCATACACCATCTCAGAGAAATACTCACTTGGAAAAGGGAAATCCAGTCCTGCCTTTGCATCGCGAACCGGGTCGGCACCCACTTCCCTTATCGAGGTGCCGGTTATCCTTCTCACTCTCAGGGAATTCATCAACAGCCTGAAAGAACGACTTCCTTCCCTTGGGCGGCGGACCGGTAGATGGCATCGATCACGCGCATTACGGACAGGCCCTGCTCGGCTGGGCACGGCGAGGGACCACCGCTAAGGACGCAGTCAATGAAACTGCCCATTGGGGTGACCGGCGGTGCATCAAACTCCTTGATCAGAGTATCGCTGGGCGCCGGTCTGTCGTTAGACATCTGTCGCAGGATGCCGCCACTTTCGAGAATTCCACACTCCGTGCCCATGAGCAGCGTACTCATCTCCGGAGCATCGAGCGGCAGATAGGACATGAAACTGGCCTGTAGGATCAATGAAGCTCCTCCTTCGAACCGGATGAGAGAGGCGGAGAAATCCTCGACTGTGCACGCCTTCTCGATCCGTTCGGATTCAGCCTTTGCCAGATAGTCGTAGGTCATGCCGCTGACCGATAGGACTTTGGGGAAGTCCATCAGCCAGAGGGTCTGGTCCAGCCGGTGTACTCCGATGTCCGCCATGGGGCCGCCTCCTGAAAGTTTTCGGTCTGTGAACCAGGTGCCGAACGACTTGGAATGCATCCTTCTGTGCCACTGTGTCTGTGCGTGGTAGATAGTACCCAGTTCGCCCCTTTCGACGCTTTTCTTGACATGCTGTGCCCAAGGGTTGAAGCGTTGATTGAAGCCGAACATGATCACCCCTTGGGCCTTGTCGGCCGCGGTGACGACGCTTTCCGCTCCCGCCACATCCGACGCTGGTGGCTTTTCACAATAAACACTCTTCCCGGCTTCCAGTAGCGCGACGGTAAGCGGCGCGTGCGTTACATTGGGGGTCGCTACAACAGCCGCTTCGATTTTTGTTCGTGAAGAGAGAAGGTCTTCGACGTTGGAGTAAGTATCCGAAACCTGGAATTCCGCGGCCGTCCTCTTGGCTGCCTCCTCATTCGGATCGCAAACGGCGACGATCTCGCCACGACCGTCTAAAAGAATCCTCGTCGCATCGGAACGTCCCATTCCTCCGGCGCCTACCAGGGCGAATCTCACTTTTTTCGACATTGGTAATCTAGTAATTAGTCCTGTGACTTGCCACAACCTCCAGGTTCCGTCTTCTCGTTGATGAAGTACCAACCGGTTGTCAAACGAGTCCTTGAACCCCGCCATGTTCCATGTTGGCAACGTAGTACCGGATAAAATCGATGCCTTTTTCTTTCATTGCTTGATTCACTTGCGGATTTTAAGACTTGCCTTTCCCTTCCACGCCTTTCTGCTTCTATTGACTACAGCTATCTCAGCGTCGGTCTACCGGCAATGCCTTTCAGGGTGAAAGGCGATCTGAAGTCATCGTGAATTCAATGAAAAATAAGGGGACAACATCATGTATCGATTGAGCAATACAACTGGAGCGATTCTGTCGGCTATTTTGGTAATGACCTGTGCGAATTCGCACGCGGCAATTACAGAGTACTCGGACCGAGCGACATTTATTGCTGCAACGGGTTCAACTGACCTCCCGGCGCTGATGCCGGAGGTTGCTTCAGCATTGAGTCTGACGGCAGGGGGTTTTACTTTCACGCCCGCGCCGGGCTCCACGTTGAACAATTCGCTGAATTGGAGCACACTCATTTCCGGCGATAACGACCTGGCAGTGAACGGCGTGGAGAGCTTCAATGTGGCATCGACGAACCCGCTTTTTGCTTTTGGCTTCGATTTTCATGAGCCCAACGAGTCCACTCCCCCTGGCCCTACATTCCCCGATACCTGTAACGCGGCGTGTGTCGATTCGGAATTTAGGATTACCCTAAAAAACGGTGCTTCTGTCGTTGGAATGTTCGATTTTACTCGGCCGAAAGACTCTCTGGAGTTTGTTGGATTCAGCAGCATGCTGCCCTTTGACACGATCGAATTGCGCGAGACTGTGGGAACCGCCGACAACGAATTCTTCGGTAACTTTCTAGCCGCGCCCGTTCCCGAACCCGGTGCGTTGGTCCTATTGGGGATCGGGTTGGCCGGTCTTGCCGCAGGACGGAGAAAGAAGTGTAACGGATAGGTGTCACTGGGAACCTGTCGGACTTCGATTATCTGGTTCGATTCGGCTACTTCGCTAGACGCAGAGAGGTCTCTTCCGTAGAGGAACGCGTGAGCGTTACTGCTTCAAGTTAGCGCCTTTCCGTTTAGCCGGAATCGCGCCACAGATGCTGCCGCTCGGGATTGCAGGAGACTGATTTGGCTCTGGTTCAGCTCCCCCACACTGCCTTCAGCAGGTTGAGCCAGTTTTCTCCCAGGACTTTACGGATGCGCAACTCCGTCCACCCGGCTCGGACAAGCGCGCTGGTCAGGTTCGCATAGTCGTGCAAGGTCTCCAGGCCTTTGGGATTATAAACGTCGCCCACGTCGACCAGTTTCCGTGCCGTTCCCTTATCGTGGGTGAGCCAATCGAAAAACTCCGGTCCGTGACCCTGGGTAAAGTCGGTGCCGATGCCCACACAGTCCTCGCCCACCAAATCGATCACGTATTCGATGGCTTCGACATAATCGTCGATTGTCGAATCACCACCGCGTTTGAGGAATGGGGCAAACATGGTGACGCCTATAAATCCGCCGTGATCGGCAATGAACTTGAGCTGATCGTCCGACTTGTTGCGGGGATGATCTTTGAGGCTTGCCGGCAGGACGTGGGAATAGGCTACAGGCTGCTTGGAGTGTTCGATCACATCGCGACTGGTGTTCGGCCCGACATGTGACAGGTCGCACAGAATACCCAGACGGTTCATCTCACTGACCACCTCCTTGCCGAAGTCTGACAAGCCTCCGTCATCCGATTCAAAGCAGCCGGACCCGACGAAATTCTGGGTGTTGTAGGTCATTTGCATGATGCGAACGCCCAGATCGCGAAACAGTTCGAGGTAATCAAGGCGGTCTTCTATGCCGCTGGTGTTCTGCCAACCCAGGCAGATGCCGACCTTGCCGGCGGCTTTGGCGCGCCGGATGTCATCGGTGGTGCGAACCTGAATGAGTATGTCGGCATATTCATCGAACCAGCGCTGGAACTGGGCGATGTTGTCCATCGAGCCGCGGAAGTTTTCCCAGACCGAACAGGTGCAATTCGCAGCCGTCACACCTCCGCGATGCATGTCCTCAAAGACCCCTTGTCCCCATTTGGAGATAATCAAACCATCGAAGATAATCGCGTCGTTGTGTAACTGGGTGGGATCCATGGTTGGTAAAACAGGAGTGATCGTTGAACAGTGAAAAGTAAACAGTGAACAGTGAGAGGCTATTTGAGTTTTACGGACACAATCCCTCTCTTCGTCGCGAGCTTCGTCCTAAAATTTGTCGAGAGAACCTCGATTCAAATTGCTGCAGTAGCGATTCCCTCTTGGGTCCTTCGTCGTAAGCTTCGTCGTAAACTTTCTCGAATCTGATCGATGAGTGATGCCCAACGGATTCGAGCCGTCTCCGCTTCACTGCGCCGAGCCAGGGAAGGCAACGGATAAGACCTACGGTTCGCGGACAGTGCAAGTTCTTCGACGGATTCGTTAGGCAGATGACTCCCCTATCAATCGACGAGAATCTCTGTCTCAAGTGGTTCCTGAGGTGCACCGTAATCAAGATACCTCTGAACAATCCTTGCAAGTGACAACGGCGTAAACTGGTCCTTCGACTGGGCTATTTCAATCAGCGGCCACCACCGAAATCTCTCGAGATATTGAGCCTCCACCTTATCCGATATGAATGGCTGAAAACGATTCACATGAACGATATGGTAATGCTCTCGCTGACAGAAGCGCCGGTCCGCCCAGTCGAAGGTATGTTGCCTTCGCCATACCAGTGGACCGAGGGTGAATTCAGTGAGGCCAAGTTCCTCTTGAAGCTCCCGCTTTGCACCCTGCTCGATAGTCTCTCCCGGATAAAGTCCCCCGCCGGGTGGAACCCAGAACGAATTGCCCCCCTGAGGCGGTCGAATCTGCATGAGCAGGATCTGGTGCTCCGGGGTCAGGAGGATAGCTCGAATCGCTTGCCGCTCAACTACTCGTGAAGAGGCCACGCATCCCCCACTGCCTTTCCTCGCTTTTCGATCCTCCCATTAGCCCTGGGATATTCGTTCTCCGAAGCTGATGCACCAGGCATCGGGGTCCCGAACGACGAACTCCTTCATGCCGTAATCGGTGTCTTGAGGTTCGCTCAATGTATCGGCTCCCCGATCCTTTACTTCCCGGTAGAAGGCGTCCACATCCGGCAATGAGATATAGGCACCTCCTCGAAACGTATCAGTTTCCATTTTTTCATTCCCGCCGTGGATGAAGTGGATTTGGATCCCATCTCTTTCCACGATGGCATAGTGATCCCCCCAAACTCCATTGACTTCGAAACCGAGATGGTCGCGATAGTATCCAGCGGATGCAGCCGGATCGCTGACCGCCAACATCGGAGAACAGTAGGTCAGTTCTGTTGTATTTTCGGTTTTCATTTTTCAGGTCTTCTAGAATTCAAGGTAGATAGCGTTGCTCCTCTCATAGTTTGCTCTCGATCGGGCGGTAGATCGTGGCATCAGTTGCAGTTGAGCTACCCTATTTCGGCAGATATTCTTGGAAATGAATCATCGCGTCCGCGTCGTCGCGGTAGGTGATGGGTTTGGGAGAAAGCCATTCAATTATAGGATCTTTGATAGAGTGCGCAAAGAAGTGGTTGCCGGTGGGGCTGTAGTGACCTATGTGGTAGCGCGCCATGTACTCCTCCAGAGAATGATTGAAGCATCTGTAATCTTCGGCGTGGACGAGGTTCATGTCGAAATGAAGGATGTGGTTGTCCCGCAGATAATCAGCGATGGGCTGGTCGTAACGCTCGCCGCCGGAAATGAGCTGTCGAGTGGCGGTCGGGCAGTAGAGCGCTATCATCAACTTCTTGCCCATACGTTGGGTGAATGCCAGTGCTTTCTCGATGATGTAGCGAGTCGCGGCAAAGGCGTAGGTATGGCGTAGGTTTTCAACCCACTGTCGTTGTTCTACGGAATTGTCCGGCGCGTCGGGAGAAAAGCCGAGAGTATCTGCCAGGTCGTCGAGGGGCTTGATGTCGATCTCCGAGATGTAGTCGCGGCAGAACAGGCTCATCCGCAGCATGAGGTCATCCTTCAGGGCCTCGTACATGAAATCAGGATCGGTCATATTATAGAGGGACTCTGGAGTTTGCAGCAGCGCTTCCTTTTCAATGAGGCAACCTTTCTCCAGATCCATTTCCAGATGCGCCCAGAAGTTGCCTTCAAACCTCCCGGGTTTCGTAGGGGTCTGGCTGGGGTAGCTGACGCGGCGGCTACGAAAAAGGCTTCTGTGGTGGTCGTCGCCCCAGATGTAAAGGATGACGTACTCGGCGCCCTCATCGGATTCTTCGGCGCGAACCAGTCTGCGATAGGCCTGGTATACCCCGAAACCGCCCACGCCGTAATTGCCGATGGGTTCGCCTATGTGTGCGGCCAGGTATTCCTGCCAGGTCTCCTGGTCGCTCACTTGGGCGCCCTGAGTAAAGCTGTCGCCATAGGTGTTGATGCGGCGGGGTCGATCGGCGTAGAGGGCAGCGTTGCGGGCGCCGTTCTTTCGTACAGTGTTGATGGTGGAACTGTTGTCGATACCGTCGTTGGGCAGATAGTTGCTGAGGATATATCCGACCTCTGGATCGAACGGGGCCCATGAAAGTTTTTCGGGGTCAAGGAAGTGATCAATTTCTTCTCTGGTACAGGTTCTTGCCCGAACGTGTTGTTCAAAAGGCGTCATGTTTAAGTCTTCCTCTATTCCGATTGGGCCGCGTCTCATTCGCTGATTTTCTTACGAAATTGTTTTGGCAACAGGCTTTGGGGAGAGGTTGGGCGACCGACGCAGGAGTTTCAACTGAATAGCCTCGAGAAAGGGGTTTGCGCTCGGAAGTTACTGTTGGTGATTTTGAGCGACGGGACTTGAAGATGCCGACAAACGGTAAACTGACTGAGAAGAATGGCCGGGTAATCCTTTACTTCCGGCCATTGGAGATAAAGACTTTGAAACTGGGATTCTGTCCCGAAGATCTCACAGATATTCGGGTCAGAATCATCTCGATGAAAAAGGTCGTAACATTCGGCGAAGTCATGGCTCGGTTAGCCGCTCCCGGCTACTCCCGTCTCAGACAAGCCAGATCCCTCGATGTGACGTTCGCCGGTGGAGAGGCTAACGTAGCCGCCTCGATCTGTATGCTAGGGGCGAAAGCCAAATTCGTCACCGCACTTCCTGATAACCTGCTGGCTCAGGCTTGTCTCGACTTCCTTGGAGCCATCGGAATCGATACATCAGGCATTCTCATGACCGAATACGGGAGGCTGGGTCTCTACTTCGTTGAAACGGGAGCTAACCAGCGGCCCGGAACTGTGCTTTACGATCGTGACGATTCGTCCATCGCGCTCACTCCCCCTGACCGGTTTGACTGGGACGGGATCTTCGATGACGCATATTGGCTGCATGTCACCGGCATCACACCGGCAATCTCGAAACTGGCGGCAGACTCGACACTCGAGGCGGTGAAGAGAGCGAAGGCAGCCGGACTCGAGGTTTCGTGTGACATTAACTATCGCAAGAAGCTATGGCGGTGGGATTCTTCGCAGGATCCGCGCGACCTCGCCGAATCAACCATGCGGGAACTCCTGCCGTGGGCCGATCTCGTTTTGGCCAATGAGGAGGACTACGCCGATGTCCTCGGAATCCGCGCTGATGCGACCGATGTGGAGGCCGGTGCACTCGAGATCGATCGCTATCCTGGTGTGGCTCGGAAGCTTCTTAGGGATTTCCCCAATGTCCGGAAGGTGGCCATTACTTTGAGAGAGAGCGTATCCGCTTCACACAACAACTGGGGAGCCATGCTCTACCTGGCCGAGGAGGACGAAGCTCTGTTCGCTCCTCTCAACGATGGGGCCTATGAACCATACCAAATTAGAAACATCGTCGACCGGGTAGGGGGCGGCGATTCTTTTGCCGGCGGTCTGATCTTTGCCCTGAACTCTTCGGATTTCGGAGACCCGCAACTCGCCCTCCAATTCGCCACCGCCGCATCCTGCCTCAAACACTCCATTCAGGGAGACTTCAACTTCTCCCAGATAGCGGAAGTGGAAGCTCTCATGAAAGGGTCCGGTTCGGGCCGAATCGTGCGGTGACTCGTTTGTCAAAATTATATTTGACTATAGTATTAAACTATAGTCAAATATAGTGTATGGAAGAGGTAAACATATCGACCTTCAAAGCGACCTGTTTGGAGTTGCTGAAAAGGGTAAAGAGGACCGGGTTGCCAGTCTTGGTAACATTGCGAGGCGAGCCGGTCGCTGAGGTGAGGCCCCCGCAGGTAAACCAGGGGCGGAGGCGATGGCTTGGATCGGCCCGGGAGAGCGGGGAGGTGAAAGGTGATCTGGTGGCGCCCACGGGAGAGAGGTGGGAAGCGATGGAAAACGACGATGGATTGGAATGAAGTTGCTCCTGGACACGCATATTTTCCTGTGGGGCTTCTTGGAGCCTGAACGAATTCCAGAGACCGTGGCGCGAGAACTGGAGGAATCCAGTAATGAGCTGTGGCTTTCCCCAATCAGCATTTGGGAGAGTCTAGTGTTGGCGGCGAAGAAGCGGGTTGAACTGAAGCCGGATCCGGAGAGTTGGGTCCGTCGGAGCTTGCGCGAGCTAGGTTCCAAGGAAGCGCCGGTCACGGTCGAAGTGGCGATCGTGAGTCGGAAGCTTGATATCGAGGCTGAGGATCCGGCGGATCGATTTTTGGCCGCTACGGCGGCGGTCTTCGATCTTACCCTGGTGACGGCTGATGCGAGTTTAAGGAGAGGAACTGGATTTCGAGTTCTTTCTGCCCTCTAATCATTGCCTCTCGTCGAAGTCTAACCAGCATCGATCGGTTCCTTGAGATCAGATTCTCCTTCGCGAAGGGGGATGCGTCCGATAAAGGGGTACTGATCGAGTTCCATGACGCTGCCGGTGATGGGGCGGCTGGCGTCGCTGAGCCAAAAGAGGGCATGGTTGGCGATCTCCTCGGGCTGGGTCATGCGGCCGGTGGGAGCGCCGGTAATATCGGTGTTCTCGGGCCAACCTTCAGGCAAGCCCTCCTTCATCTTGAGTTTGTTTTCATTGGGTGTGATGACCCAGCCGACATTGAAGTGATTGATGCGCACCCGATGAGAGGCATAGGCGTTGGCGAGGTTGCGTGACATGCACATGAGCGCCGCCTTGGAAATACTGTAATCGAGTTGGGTGGCGGCGCCGGTGTAGCCATTGACCGAGCCAATGTTGACCACGGCGCCCGAGGTTTTGATGAGCTCCGGCATGGCCGACTTGATTAATAGAAGCGGCGCCCGGACGTTGATGGACATGACTCGGTCGAAAAGGTCGACGCTGGTTGTTTCAAGATTGCTCCTGACGACCCAGGCGGCGTTGTTTACGATACCGTCAATCTTCCCAAAGGCCTGCAACGCGGCCTGCACGAGGCGGCCGCCTGTAGAGGGATCGGCAAGATCGTCGATATGTAGGATGGCCGCCCCTTCCAGTTCTCGCACGACAGCTTGTCCGCGCTCGCGATCCCGTCCAAAAATCACAACCTTGGCGCCTTCCTCCACGCAGCGCCGTGCGGTGGCTTCACCAATTCCAGTGGTGCTTCCTGTGACGATGATGACTTTGTCTGATAGTTGGTTCATAGTTTTCGCGAAGGTAGGTTCAGCGGCGCGTCCGGCGGCCCCGCCCTACCGCCTGTCGGCTCGTCACACTACGAGTGTTACAGTCTCAAAAAGAGGAGGTATTGAGGGCCTGGATCAACCGTTAGGAGGTAGGGCGGGGCCGCCGGACGCACTGAGAAGAATTAGACATTCAGATTGAACGAATTCAACGAGGATAATCCCAGTGTCAACAGAAGCCTGAACCCCGAAACCTCCGACCTCGAAACTCGCAACCCGAAACTCTAAATCACCCATACGCTCCCCTGGGGAGGAATCCAAGCAGCCGCTTCAGTCTGGGATCGGCGTCTATGTAGACATGTTCGGGCATGGTGTAGTTCATGAAAGGTGAGTACTTATGTCCGACCAGGCGGCGGGCGTAGGTGACCTGGGTGATGAATCGTTTTCGGTTACTGCGGTTGGGGCCGCCCCGGTGCCAGACCTGATTATTGAACATGACGACACTGCCGGCCTTTCCCAAGTTGTACTGAATCTTGTCGGACCACTCCTTATCGATCTCGATCTCCCTGCCATCGGCGCCCAGGAGGTGGGAACCCGGAATGGCCTCGGTAGCGCCGTGCTCGATCTCGGTGACGTCGGTCAGGTAATAGTTGCAGGTAAAGGCGAGGACAGGGAGCTGAATGTTGGTCGGAGGCTTTCCATGGGTAACGATCATGTGAGGCGGGTCGTCCTGGTGCCAGCTGGAGATGCCACCGCCAGGTGGAGTCGAAAAGGAGTTGTTGTGAATGACGTGGCAGGTGGGCGCTACCAAAGCCTCGGCCAGGCTGACGATCGGCTCGAGGTCGAACAGGTTCAGGTTGGCCGGACTGTGTTCGAACATCCGATGGCAGAGCAAGATTTTGATCTCTGATTTCCGGCTGCCGACTTTGCCCTGTGGATCGTCGTCGATGGAACTGAGATTCTCGAGCGACCACTCGAGGTCCGCTTTCAGCTGGGCTACGTGGGATTCGGTGAGAACATCCTGCAGGAAGAGGAATCCGTCGCGGTTAAAGGTATCGACCCATTCTTTAATCTGTTCGGGATCGAGTGGGAAGTTGGATTCAAAACGCTGGGACATAGTATAATCTATTACACTCTTAGTCGAATACCCTTAGTCGATTCGATATGCAGGGACTAAGCGGAAGGACTCCCAACCTCTCAATCTTCAACCTCGCTTCGAGCCTTTTCAAGAAATTCCTGAACCTTAACAGGCATTCCGGTCCGGCTGCTCTCGATGGCGGCAAAGATCAGGGCCACGGACTGCAGGTTGTCTTCGACATTGGTTTCCATCGGTTCTCCTCCGTCGAGCCAATGCACGAACTTCTCCACCAGCCATGCGTCCGTCCATTTCCGTTGTTCGAGCAGGGGAATCCTCTCTCCTTCACCCTCCGATCTGTTGTTTCGTATCTCGGATGGATCATAAGGAAAGCGTTCGACCTGGCGGCGATCCATGATGAGGGTCGCCCCTTCGCACTCCGCCCGGATGTACTCCTGGGCCCACCAGTTGAAACCGTTGGCGTTGGTCTTGGCGCCTTCGTAGGTGGCACGGGTTCCGTTCTCCATGTGCATGGTCACAAGTCCTTGGGAATCGCCTCCATACTCCCCCCACTTTGGATTCCATGTCTGGGCGTAGATAGTGTCGCACTTGGCGCCGGCCATATCGGCGAGAATGTCCAGGTGATGGACCGAACCCTCAATCATGAGAGCGTCTGTCATCTCGTGCCTAAACTTCGCTCCCCAACTTCCGTATTTCCGGCAGTCGCAGGTAAAGCGGCAGACTAGATAGTCAAGGTCACCATGGCGGCCTGACCTCAGCTCCTCTCTGAAGGTGGTCTTATCCTGGTCGAATCGGTGGCTCATGGTCACCCCCATCTTGACGCCGCTCTTTCTCACCTTCTTGGCGATGCGTACCGATCCGGACATCGTATCCGCGATCGGCTTTTCCGAGAGTATGTGCATCCCATGAGCGAGACTCACATCCACCACATTCTCATGGAATTCCGGGGGAACGACTACTGTGCAGAAATCAGCCGTGTTCTCATCGAAGGCGCGGTCGATATCGGTGTAGCATCTGTCCTCGCTCAGTCCGAGATCCTCTCGAGCGTTAGAGAGGACTTCAGGGTTCAAATCCACTGCCGCGACGACTTCGATGAGTCCGTCTTCTATATTGGGCGGCAGGATCCGGCTGGTCCAGGCTTTACCCCGACCGCCGGTGCCTACTTGGATTACTTTGTATGGCATAGGTATCTGTCGGAATATCACATTCCACTGCTGCGCAAGAACCAGAACCCTTCCGACAGCCTCCTCGCAATAAGAAAATGAAAATGGTTTCTTTGGGAGTTGGTCTCCACACTTCGTCGAATACACTTGGTCCTTACCGAACATAGTATTCTACTAAGTGTGGGTGACTAAGCGTGGGGGACTAAGAGTAGCGACTAAGTGTGCTGGGTCCGAAGTAAACTACCCGAATCTGAATCTCACCATCAGTTCAGTTTGAACGAAATCGGCTGAACTCGACGCACTTTGACGGGTTTTCCGTCTTTAATTCCTGGCTCGAATTTCCATTCCAGAACCGCCCTGATGGCCGGTTTAGTGAAATCTCGATGGGTTGCTTTTGGGGCCCTAGCATCGATTACGATACTTTTCTCGTCTATTATAATGACCAGGCGGACCCATCCTTCGATGCTTTCACGTTTGAACTGATATGGGTATACAGGACGAGCGGCGTATATCCGTTTAGGGGCTTTAAAGTTGCCGTCCATAGAATTCTTAGAGGGAAGCTCATGAGCCGTTGCGGTTTCGCCATCGCTTTCGGGTTTCGATCTTTCGAAGCATCCTTTTCGCATCTCAGTCCAGCCTTCATGTTCATTTTCACGATACAATAATTCGAGGTCTTGCATGGATATTCCGATTCCCTGAGCTACAGCCTTGGAATACCATCGTCGTGCTTCCTCTAGGTTTTGGAATTCCGGTTGGCCGCATTCATAAAGTAGCGCGAGTCTGTTCTGCGCATCCTGGTTTCCAGATTCAGCCTCTGGCCGAGTATACAATTCGGCCGCGAATTGATCCTCGATTAATTCGCCACCCCACCTAGGGTAGTACCTTCTACGAGAGTCATGACGACTAGGGTTTTCCTGTTCGGACGCTTTCCCCAACAAAGAATCTGCATCGGTGTCGTCTTGGCCAACTCCCTTGCCAGATGAGTACCGTTCCCCAAGAGGGAATTGAGCATCGGCGTCTCCCTTCTCAGCGAGGTCGCGAATTTCCGGCAGCAGCTGAAAGGCTTCGATTGCCTTTCTTTCGGAGACACAGCCGATCGAGATGGCGAGGCAAATTGAAATGCTAAGAACCGAGAACCACGGTCCCAGATGTTGAATCGAGCAAATCCTCTTTTCAAATTGGGTCAAGGCAGTGATACTACTGGTAAACTAGAGGCTGTCCCAAATCCGAGAGGATTTGGGTGGAAGCCTGATACCGATATCAATCTTCGTCACGTTATGTAGACCACGACATGCCTTCCGTCCTCGGTAGCTTACCTTTTATCCGTTATGCACCTTTCCAGCACCCTTCCTCTCGCTTTGAGTCGATAGTTCTCCCAAGGAAGCGCCTCTGACTCGATTCTTGGATCCCTATGCCGCCTGCGTTGCCTCTTTCTCATGTTCTTGCGCAAGTCTCTGCGCGATTTTCCATAGATTGTGGGACAGAACCGACCAGGCCACGCTAAGGTTACGGTTGTCAAAGCCTTTGCTGCGTATCTTGCCCCCGTGCCATCGGTTCTTGAGCACTCCGATCCGGCCTTCGGTGCTCCCTCGTCGTCGCTGCAACCGGACAAAGCGCGGCTCCTCCATCCGCTCCTTGAGCTCTTGTGGATTGCGGGGCGTAAGGGCGTCAAAAATCCCCTCTGCCTGGAGCCGCTTGCTGGCCGCCTTCGAGGCATAGCCCCGATCCCCACTGATCGCTTCGATCTTCTCCTCTAAAGCGAAGCCCTTTTGCCTCTCCAGACTTTCCCAAAGCTGCTTCAATTCGCTCGGGGCCTGCCCCCCATACAGTTTCCAGTCCAACAGATATCCCTCTGCGCTCTCGCATAAATAAAGGGTGTTGCCAAACTCCACCTCCCGATCTGCCTTGCCTCGCACGATGACGTCAATCTCAGGTTCGTAGGCGCTCAGGATCTTCTCCTCATTCTTCACCTGCCGCCCCCCTATGATCCGTTCGTGCGCCTGTTTCATGACCTGCGGTATCTGCTCTAACATACCATCCATTCGCTCGATGATTCGGCTCGCCTTCTTCTCGGTGTAATCGCTTTGCATCCACATAGCTTCCAATAAGTCACGGTGGCGAAGGGCATGGCCCTCAATCTTCTTGAGCAATAGCTTCATCCGCCGCAGGATCCCTTTACGCGCTTTGCCCGCCTCCCGGCGCCGACGCGCATGCGTCATCTCCAGGCACCGTTTGTTCATCTCCCGAGCCAATCCCTTTGCTCCCTGGGGCATGCGCTGTTTCATTCCCGCCTGCCGGATCAGACTGATCGCCTTGAGCAGCGTTGCTCCCACATCCTTGAGCAAGACCCAGTCCACGGGCCAGTGGATGTTCGCTTCCAGGCAAGTGGCGTCGATCAGGCATTCCCTCGTATCGATCGGCTTCTCTAATCCTGCCTCACCACAATGTTCAGCATTGCCCACCACCTCGGTCATCCTTGCATGCAGCTGTCTCAGATACGCTTCGTCGAAGAATTTCGAATCCCGTTCCAGACTGCTCTTCGATATTTTCCGGATCCCGTCTACCTCACGCACCCGGCAAAAATTAGCCAGAAGCTCACTGCGTGCCAACTCCTGCGACAGACAACGAAAGGATATCCCTCCGAGTAAATGACGCACCACCTCCACCCGCAGCGCTTTTATCGCTCTTAGAGCGCGTCGCTCCCGATCCTTCCCTCCCGCTTCATCCCATCCTTCCAAGGCTTTTACGATCGCCTCCCTTTCCAGCGAGGAGTCGATCAAAACCCGGTCAATCCGCTCCATTGTTTCCAGAAACACGGTGTAGTCTTTGCATCGAATGACTGGAGTTAGGGCTGGACGCAGGAAGCTTTGTACGGCAATATTTTTCATGAGAAGGGCGTGCTTTGTATTTGACTAACGCAAGCATAAGCGCCCTTTTTCGCCGGATCGAGCTTTTTGCAGCTCTATCCGGCCTTTTTTTTGCCCATAACTCATTAAAAATCAATTGTTTCCACCACTGGGACGGGCTCTAAACTACCAGCCTGTCGATTTCAAAAACCGGCAGGAGGTGGTCCGTGTCCTTTCCTCTTCGCCAACGCTACGCCGAGATGTACCGGGCGCGGAACAGGCTTGATTCAATCTCAGAGGCTTCTGCCGTGTCCGGAGGCCCCGGCCCACCTTCATCGCTCATTCCAGGTTAGCGCCGGCCGCAAGCTATGTGGGCAATCGGTTCGGGTGCCATCCAGGCGACAGTCCAATTAGCACCTCCATCCTCGCACAGGTAGAGATTGGTATCCACCGCCGCCCAAGCGCGACCCACCTGATCAAAGGCGATCTGGAAGGTGTCGATATTTCCCTCTGCAGAATTGGGAAAGCCATTGGTGACATGCGTCCAGGAACGGCCGCCGTCGGTTGACCGGCGGAGAGTGCCGCCGGAGTCGTCGCCCGGACCCCGGCTGACGGTAGCGAGTAGGCATTCCGGGTCTTCCGGATGAACAGCAATGGCACGGCCGTAGCGTTCCGGCAGACCGGCGGACCGATGGTTCCAAGTACGGCCTCGATCCCCACTCGTGTATACGGCGTTTGCGGTGTTGGCGAATACGAGATCATCGTCCGCCGGGCAGGTTGCGACCTGGTGGACATCCTCATGGAGGTCGGGTGTGACCATTTCCCAACCGATGCCTCCGTCCTCCGATCGAGCGATACTGCCGACGTGGATATCCGCATAGACCATCCCATCGGAAGTTCGGGCGAAACTTCGGACTGACGCCGGGCCTCCCCACGGTGTGTACCATTCGGACCTCGCCTCGAGATTGGCAAAGGACTCGATTCGGGTAAGTCCGCTGACGCTGTACTCGAAGATATGGGGCCCCTCGGTTCCGATCAGAAAAGAGAGATCTGGACCATCTGATAGCATGAGGCACTCGATCGAGCCACTCTCCGTTTTCGCGATTGTTTTTCCGGTTTCGAGATCGATGATTTCTTCCTCGGTAGTAGCAACCGCGGTAGACTCGCCCTCCGCGATCGCGGTCGTGGCAACATCTTTCAGCATGAGGTCGGGCGAGTTCACCTCATCGTCCCATCGATAGACAGAGCTGGTTGTAGAAATGAGCATTGTTGCTTGAGTGACTGCCAGGTTCGAATTTAGGGACCATTGATTATCCCGTAAAGACAAACTATGAGTTTTGAAGGTGAAGGACCGATGGGGGAGAGTGCCTCGGAGGTCGAAGCTTCCCCTTGGAGGAATACGGCGATCTTCGTGATCGCGATTGTAGCGGCGCTGTTCTTCGCGGCAAAGTATACGGGTTGGCGGACCTTTTCACCGGATGAAGGTGGCTTCGGTGTCCAGTTTCCAGAGAGTCCGTTGGAAGAAGATGGAAGCACGCGTATTTCGGCGAGGGTCAAGATAGGTGAGAATTACGAGAGGAGGAGATTCGGCGATGATGGGAAAGTGCCTTTTGTCGGATACAAGGCGGAACCGGCACGGGAGTCTTTCTTTGTGGGCAACAACCTCCTGCCTGACGATCTGTTGGCCACGATGAAGGACGATGCGATTCTCGAGGAGGTTCTTGAAGGCAGCCACCTGGTGGGACAGATTGGCGTTAGGCATAAGCCAAAGGAGATTGAATCCCAATTCCCGCCAGCAGAAGTGAAATTCGGAGCCAGGGCCATGGGAGCAGATTACTTCGTAACTAAACGCGCCTATCTTTGTCGGGAACTGAAACGAGCCTATGTCGTCGAAAACGCCGTACACACTTCGGAATATAAGAAGAAGAAATACGTGAAGCGCCGGGATCGATTCTTCGATTCGTTCGAGATAAGACCGACAGAGGACTAGCCTGAAGATCTTGCAACTTTCTCCGGGAAAACTCTTTCAGGCTCAGTCTTGGTTTCTAACCCGAGGGGAGCTTCGCGTCGACGCAGTTCCCCAGTATAATGAGGATGCCGGTGGGTGTGGAGCCTTCGGGTTAAAGCTGTGAACCTCATTTCCTAGCATCCTCCAGCGGACGAAAGAGCTGAGTAGCCAGTCCCAACTACTGCAACTAAAAGTGATCCGATCGGATCACTTTTAGTTGCAGTAGCTTTGGCTCAATGAACGTATACTCGGGGACCTGGGGCTCTGGTTGTGTAGAATTCCGAATTCGCGTTGCAAAAATCAGCCATCTGATCAGGGTGCGCATAGGTGAAAGCTTGTATGATTCCCTCTCTCCTGATCATCGGGATTGTGACGCTGATTTTCTCCCCTTGTGGCACTGCCGAGAATCTGGTTTTCGCACTGGTTCCGAAGGCAATGAACAACCCGTTCTTCGATTTGGCGAGGGATGGGTGCAAAAAGGCGGAGGCGGAAATCTCTGGGGTTGAATGCCTCTACATCGGCCCCGGTGAGCATACCGAGCAGGAGCAGATCCAGATCGTTCTGGACCTGATCAGTCGGCGAGTAGGAGGTATCGCGGTCGCCCCATCCAATGCGCCGGCAATGGGAAAAGCGCTCAAGCGCGCCAAGAGGGCCGGGATTCCGGTCATCACTTGGGATTCGGATCTTTTGGAGCGCGATAGGGGACTGCGTTCGACCTACGTCGGGACCAATAACTACGACATAGGAAAGAACCTGGCCAAAATCACTATGGCACTCAGACCGTCGGGAGGCATAATCTGCATCCAGTCAGGGGGAGCAGCCGCGGCCAATCACAACGAACGGATGCAGGGGATCCGTGATACCCTGGGAGGCATGGAGAGCGACCATCCGCCCGGCGAGCGATTGACGGGACAGAATGGCTGGACGGAAGTGGCCGGCTGCCCACTCTACACGAATGACGACTTTCCTCTCTCCGTGCAGCAGATGGCGGATATCCTCGTAAAATATCGGAATCTGAATGCCTTTGTGGCCACGGGTGGTTTTCCCCAGTTCGTTGACAACGCTTACCGGCGAATCGTTCTAAAACATGAGAATCGGGTTCGTTCAAATGAGACCCTTTTGGTCATTGCCGATACTCTGCCTTTTCAGATGGCTATCCTCGGCGACGGCCTGAGTCACGGGCAAGTCGGACAGCGGCCTTTCGAGATGGGCTATCGGTCAATGTTCGTCCTCAAGGATCTGGTCGACGGAAAAGAGGTTCCTGACCCGATTTTCACGGGACTGGATGTGTGCACCGAGGCGAATTATGTGACATGCTTGGGGGAGTGATCTGAGGGACCCGGAGATGGGGAGACGGGGGGAGCGAGTTTCGAGTTTCGAGTTCGAGTTGCGCGAATAGGCTTTTCTACGAGCGTGACGCATCGACCCAGCGTCTGAACCAACACCTTGAACCTTGAACCTTGAACCTTGAACCTTGAACCTTGAACCTTGAACCTTGAACCTTGAACCTTGAACCTTGAACCCTGAACCCCGTGAGCTGGACAAGCACGCGAGCGACTACCTCCCGACCAGATGCTTCAGCCAAATAGGCGGTCGGACCAGAGGCAGATCATGTTCCTCGCACCAGGGCCTCAGCGGAGACTCGCCACCGCTGGTTTGATATTCGTCCGTCTCTACCATCGGTTCACCGAGCAGGTACCGCTCGATCGGAGTGGCCTTATCGAGGAGCTCGTCCGGTTGCCTCTTGTAGTCGATGGGGGCCGTCCACCGATAGCCGTAGCCGATCATCACCACCTTCCGCGTCCGATCCGAGAGATTGGCCCCTCCCGCATGCCAAGTTCGATTTTCGAAGAGCAGGCAGTCGCCTGGCTCGAGTTTAGGCTCGAGCGCACCTGCCGGGTCGCCCTCATCGGGAACCTCCAACACCTCGCGCAGCAGATTGCTTCCCGGAGCGACCAGGGTTTGACCTGAGTTTGATTCGGTCAGGTCCGTTAGGCAGTAAGCGCATTTAATCATGGCCCGGGGAACGGCGGCCTGACCTAGGTCGGCGG
The DNA here is from genome assembly GCA_965226025.1 of Candidatus Moanibacter sp. Classification (GTDB taxonomy): domain Bacteria; phylum Verrucomicrobiota; class Verrucomicrobiia; order Opitutales; family UBA2987; genus Moanibacter. The sequence continues at coordinate 992,508 of CBDDCD010000003.1, forward strand.
TCAAACGACCGTAGTCCCGATGCCATGTTGGGTGCCTTCTGGCAGGGGGAGTGCCGGGAGGGTCCGGGTGTTTGAAGATGAGATGCGAAGTCAAGAGATGGAGGTAGGCGCCAAGAAATTGCACGACCATGGGGAAGACGATTTCATTCAGTAATAGGGAGAGGAAGGTCTCATCCAGTGCCAGGCAGTTCCGAAACCCGTCGTAGTTGCCGCGGTCCCGAATCTGACGGCATGATTGCAGGTCGCTGTCAACGAGCCGATCCGCGGCCTCGGTGAGTCGATCGACCGCCTCACGATCGAGGGCGTGGCGGACAATGGCGTAGCCCTCTTCGTCAAATTTGCGGATCGTCTTCTTGGGGATTGTCTGCCAGGTCGTATTCGAGTTCATTGGAAGTGAATTTCTAATGATGATTCTTCAGAGCGAAGCGAAGAGGACAAAGTTCGGGATGAGGTTCGAGATAAGGTTGCCAGGGAAGTAGGAGTAACGTTCAGAGTTCGTTCAAGATTACTTTCGCAACCTAGTTTCGTTCCAAAAGTAAGGCACCTGCCATGGCGCCGGCGGCGCAGATACTGACGAGGCCGTAATGAGCGTTCCTTCTCTTCATCTCGTAGGCCAGAGTCGTGACAATGCGCCCGCCGGTAGCTGACCAGGGATGGCCGACGGCGATGGAACTGCCGCCTACGTTGACGCGGTCCCAGTCGATGGGCCCGGTCGGCGCGCCCTTCCAGCCTTGTTCCCAGGCTTTTGCATTAGCGAGGGGAACGGCACCGAATGCCTCGTGGATTTCAATAAGATCGATGTCCGGCAACTTGAGTCCAGTGCATTCCACGAGACGCGGAACTGTAATTGCGGGTGCCATGAGAAGCCCTTCGCTGGGATGCAGGGCGCCGTATTCCATGGCGCGGATGAAGGCCAGAGGATTTCGGCTCTCTGAAACTGCCTTTGCTTCGCTCATCAGAAGAACGGCAGTGGCGCCGTCGGTAACTGGGGAAGAGTTTCCCGCGGTGAGGGTTCCTTCCTCTCCGAAGGCGGGCTGAAGTGCCGCCAGCGCTTCGAGGGAGGTGTCTGTCCTAGGTCCGGAATCGTGTTCTTCTCCGAGGAGAGGAAAGATCTGCTCGGAAAGGTGGTCCTGAGACGCGATCGCATTACGGTGGCTGGCGAGCGCGACTTTGTCCTGGTCGAGTCGCGAGACTTCCCAATCCTTAATCGTGAGTTCCATGTGTTCTCCCATCAGGAGTCCCGTGCTCGGTTCTCTGAAGTGATTGATGTCCGCTTGAGAAAGTGATTCTGTGCCCGAGGCGATACCGGCATCGATTCTTCCGGCCGCGATGGCGTCGGCAATGATGGTGATCGATCGCAGTCCGGAGATGCAGTAAGAGGAGACCGTTTGTGCCTCAATCGCAGGGGGCAGGCCGGTCTCCAGCACCACCTCGCGGGCAATATTGGGTTTTCCGGCTTCCGGTACCACCGTACCCACTGCGATCGCCCCGATTCCGGAAGGGTCCACCTGATGCCTTTCCATCAAGCCCGCGACGGCGTGTTTAGCCAATGCCAGAGGGCCAAGGTCTTTGAAAGCCTTGCCGGACTTGACGAAGGGAGTTCGGCCTCCCGCTACGATGGCTACGCGTCGTTGGTTCATTCCCAATACTTTTCGTAAATCCCCAGATTCCTATGCCGAATACTTCTCCCGGAGTTCGCGCCGCATCATCTTATTCGACGCGGTGCGCGGCAGACTTTCTACTGTGATCAGATCGTGGATTCTGAATAGCGGGTTTAATCGTTTTCCAATCAAGGTCTGAAGTTCATTCAACAGACTGGCACGATCTGTTTCTCCTGTGAGGACGGCAAACACGACCAACGCTTCCGCTCCCTCTCCCTCCGGCTGCACTGCGACAGCGGCACTCTCATAGACTTCGTCATGGGTATCGAGTATGCGCTCGAGTTCAAGGGAACTTACTTTGATACCGCTCAGGTTCATGGTATCGTCGGACCGCCCTTGGGCTCGGTAGAAACCGTTCGGCAATCGGGCAATAGTATCACCGTGGCGCCTTAGGACCTCACTGTTTGGTCCAGCCGGGCATCCTGTGTAGTATTCCTCTTCATGGTCCTTGTTCAGTAGGGTTTGGGACAGTCCGATGGATGGCGGGATGAGATAGAGCTCTCCCATTTCTCCCTCATCGACCGGCTGTCCATCTTCATCGAGGATAAGAAAATCGAGTCCGAGCGCGGGTGTAGTGAAGGTGGCGGGAGAAGCCGGTTGAACGATCGTTCCGGTGATATGGCCCCCACCGATCTCGGTGCCGCCGAGGTATTCAATTACGGGCGCGCGGTATCCGGTCCTGCTCATCAACCAGAGGTAATCTTCGCGATTGGAGGGTTCCCCGGTTGAGCCAAAGAGTCGAATGCCGGTCAAGTCCACGCCCTGCCTGGCGCCTGCCGCCCGCCAAGTGCGGACGAGTGAAGGAACCACTCCCAGAAAAGAGACCCCTGCCTTCTCAACGAAGCGGGTGAAGTCGGGCCCCAAAGGCGCACCCTCGTAGAGGGCCATGGCGGCACTATTCAACAGCGTAGCGTAAATCAGCCAGGGGCCCATCATCCAGCCGATGTTGGTCGGCCAGGCAGCGATGTCATCGGGACGGATGTCTCCATGGAAGTGACCGTCCATGGCACACTTGAGGGGTGTCAGATGGGTCCACGGAATCGCCTTGGGTGTTCCAGTTGTGCCGGAGGAAAAGAGGATATTCGAGGGCTCGTAGGGATCTCCCGTTACTGATGTGAAGGAATCTTCTGTGGCAAGAAATTCATCCCAACGAATATCGTTCTGTCTGAGTTTCTCTCCTTCCTCCGCCGCGATAACGATGGCTCGTTCGATCCCGGCCTCTTTCACCTTATCGTAGAGCCGGACATTTCGCCCCGCCCGGATATACTGATAAACCGTTAGGATTACCTTTGATCCGGCAATCTCCATCCGCGTCTTGACCTCGTCGGGTGAAAAACTGTCCGCGATCGAAACAACCCGGCATCCGGCGCGGACGATTCCCAGATAGGCGGCGACACAGGGCATCGTCATCGGCATGTAGATACCGATGGCATCGCCCCGTTCGATTCCGGATTCACCGAGACCGTTAGCGAATCGATTGGCAAGGGCTTCGAGTTGGCCGTAGGTCGTGATGGTCAAGGCTGAGGTGCCTTCCTTGCAGGAAAGGATAGCTGTCTTGTCGGCAGGGGCTTGGAAACAGCTGTCCACGATATTCATCTCCGCGCCTGGTAGCCAGCGAGGATTGCTCACGCCGTTGGTCAGATCGAGGATATGATTCGGTGGCCGAGCGAAGATGATGCCGAGTTTATCGACTACGTACTGCCAGAAGGCGGGCCGGTTTTCGACAGACCAGGCGTGGAGGTCGGCGTAATTGTCGATGCCGAGATCCGACATCATTCGGCCGAGGTTGGATGCGGGGATTTCCTCTTTCTTGGGACGCCAGGCTGGGAGAGGGCCGGCGGAAGGGTTTCTCTCCCCAAAGATACGTTGGAATTCCGCCCAGTGTTGGTCGAACGGGATCGAGCGGTCCTCCCTGGCTTGGGCGATGAATTCAGTCCATTGGGCTTCGATGCCGTCAGGTGGAAGTAGGTATCCTATGGTGGCGTTGGGCATGGGTGGACGGCAACGAATGAAAGCACGGCAGCGAATAGGGAGCAAGACAAGCGATTCGTAGTTCGATTTTGGCTGAGAGGGCGGAGCCTCTGCTTCGATATGGTCCCGCCAATGAGAACTGTGTCACCGAGAAGGAGCTCTCCCTGGTTGATTATTTGGTTCTCGGAACGTCACATCCAGATGTGCGGCCGCACATCTGGATGTGACGTTCTTGAAGAATGGAGCTTCTAGAGATACTCCGTCTTCTTGCGAAGACGGCTACACTACGAATGCGGTGGATAATCGGACGGCGAAGAGGGCCATGTCTTGACTTACGAAGGAATCTGAAATTCAACCTACTTGCTAGTCTCCTTAACCCAGGTACCTTCGTGAAAAGGAAATCAAAACCGAAGCCGAAGCTCATACTTACAGGCCCCACCTGGCCGCTGACGGGCTATCCGAATGCGAAGCGGGAGTGGACGATCGATCGCAAGGTGCGCGAACTGAAAGCGGCCGGATTCGCGGCGTTCGGTGGGCGACTTACGGTTCCAGGAATAAAGGCGGCGAGCAAGACCCATGGGATGCCGATTTTGGCCTATGAGGATATTGGGAGCATCAAGGAGATTCGCCCGAAAATGGAGGCGATTGCCAAGGCCGGGTCCCCCATGATCAACATCCAGCCGGGTGATCACGACACGCCGACGGACCGGGCGGTACGAATCGTGGTTGCGGTGATGAGGGAAAGCAGGAAGTTGGGGATCAATTCGCACATTGAAGTCCACCGGGACACCGCCACGGAAACGCCGGAGAAATCCTTCGCTATCATCGATGGATACAAGAAAGAGACGGGCGAGGACCTGCCGGTTTGCTGGGATCATTCTCACTTTGCCGTCGTCAAACACCTCAGCCCAGGCAACTACGTGGAGCGGCTCGTCGTGCGCAAGCCTTTGATCCAGCTATCTCGACAGTTTCATATGCGACCCTTTAACGGCCACCACTGCCAGGTGCCGGTGACGGATGGGAAGGGTAGGTTGAGCCCGGAGTTCAAGGACTGGATTCCCTACGTTGATGCGATGTTCGACTGCTGGTTGGCCGGTCCCCGGCCAGGGAATGCACTCTGGGTCGTTCCCGAACTGGGCCCTCCAATCGGCTACGGACTGAGCTGCTTTCCGGATGTGTTCGGGGACCTGAAGGTGTGTCGACGGGAGGTGCTGAAGTCTTGGAATAGGGCCTTGAAGCGGGCGAGATAGTCGAGCCTAGGGGAGAATAGACCGGAAGATTCCTAGAGCGGCGTAGCCGCAACCAATGGACAAGGTTCGAGACGAGGTTCGGGACCCGTCGTCGCTGTTCTTTGCCGAGGCAGGCGAGGTTTGCTGCGCTGGATTCTGAGCGGATCGACTGTTAGTACCTTCCTGATTGAAGCCAAAAGGCAACTCCGCATTCCCTGGTAACCTTGTCTCGGCACTTGGTCGCCACATTATTACACCATGAAAATCCTCCTGACCAACGACGATGGGCCTGATTCGCCCTTGCTGAGGACGGCGATCCGGTGTGTTCGGTGCTGGGGAGAATTGACCGTGGTTGTGCCGAGCGAGGAGCAGAGTTGGATGGGGAAGAGGATGACTCGCCTGGGCGAGCTTCGCAGGAGGTCGGTCGAGATTGAAGGTGAGGAGGTCCATTGTTTCAGTGGAAGTCCGGCAGACTGCGCGAATTTCGGGATCTACCACCTCTTTGACAAGAAGCCGGATTTCGTCGTATCCGGAATCAACATCGGCAAGAACTCGGGTCTGGGTTATGTGCTTTCATCAGGCACCGTTGGAGCATGTCTGGAAGCCAACATCGCAGGCATACCTGGGATTGCCCTCTCCCAGGAACTGGCGAGAGAGATTTTTCGGCATTGGAGCAAGCATCGGGAGTTTCCGGATATGGTGGGAGACCGTTTGGATTCCCGGTTGGAAGATTTTGTCCAGGGCGCCTATCAACTCCTGTCCGGCCGGTCGGATTTTCTGAATGATCCGGTTACCTGGAATTTCAACTTTCCCTACCAACCGGCGCCAGACTGCGAATTGAGACGGGCCTCCATCGGTCACACCTTTTACGGATCCTATTTTGATGGGAACGACGGTGTCTTTTCACATACGCGGCAGCTTGATCAACCGGCCTTTGACCGGCGGGAGACCGCTGACGGCCACCTGCTCGAACAAGGACACGCCAGCGTGACCAGGATCGATATCCGGGAGTTTGGGCAGGACACAGATTGGTGAGAATTCGTTCGCTCGCTTTTCACGGCACAAGGCCGGGGGAGCCTCAGAAACGCTAAACAAGTGCACAAAGGGTCGGGCGGTCGAATTCTTCACTTGGCAAACGCGCGGTAGCTGTAACAATCGCCACCCGATATGTCTGAAACCAAGGACCTGGAAAACCGGGACTCAGGCGAGGCCGAAATCCTGATGCGCTACTGGCGCACGAACGTTTTCATTATGGCGGTGCTGTTGTTGATTTGGGCATTTCTCAGTCTCGGTTGCAGCATTCTGTTCGCCGACAGTCTGAATCGATTCTCGCTCTTCGGTAGCGGCTATCCCCTCGGTTTCTGGTTCGCCCAGCAAGGGAGCATTCTCGGTTTTGTGGTCATCATCCTTGTCTATGCGCTCTTCATGAATCGAACCGACACCAAACATCACCGAGAGCTGGTATCTGTGAGAAAAGCGGACCAGGAATCTGTCGGCCTTTGAATCTTCGAACCTGTGCTGAGCTTGAGATCGACGGATGAAGGAAGTAGGTCTCGATAAAGTTCATACCGACAGATTCCTTTTATTTGGAGTCTGTCGGACGAGCTCTGTCGCCTGCAAAGCAATCGAACCTCAGAGTCCGACAGAATCCTAGGCATGACAGTTCAGGCTTGGACTTACCTGTTTGTAGCCCTGACTTTTGGCCTCTACCTCGGTATCGCCTGGTGGAGCCGGGTGCGGGACACGATGGGCTTTTATGTCGCGGGTCGCGGGGTACCGGCGGTGGCCAACGGTATGGCAACGGCCGCCGATTGGATGAGCGCCGCCTCATTCATTTCCATGGCCGGGTTAATCTCCACCATGGGTTATGCCGGAGGGGTCTATCTGATGGGATGGACGGGGGGCTTTGTCTTACTTACCCTGTTGATCGCGCCCTATCTGCGGAAATTCGGCCACTACACGGTGCCCGATTTTGTCGGTGATCGATTTCCCGCGGCGGGTGCGGTCGTTGAAGATTCGGCAGCCGTCACCACATCCGTATTGAGGCGGTTAAGCCGGAATCCTGCCCGGTTGGTCGCGGTGCTATGTGCGGTCTTTATCAGTTTCACCTATGTTGCCGGTCAAATGCGCGGAGTGGGGGTTGTTTTCTCTCGATTTCTCGAGGTCGACATCAAGATCGGCGTGATGATCGGGATGTCGATCGTCTTCATTTACGCCACCTTGGGTGGGATGAAGGGCATTACGTGGACTCAGGTGGCGCAGTATTGGGTCTTGATCACTGCCTTTCTCATTCCCGCCTTTGCCATATCGTTCAAATTGACCGGAACCCATTTGCCGCAGGCTGGGCTGGGAGGGACTCTCCTCGAAAACGGGGCCTTCTTGCTGGATAAACTCGATGCGGTTCAGCAGGACTTGGGATTCTCCAGCTACACGGAAGCCTTCACCGGAGGATGGACCAAAGCGAATGTTTTGCTGGTCACGTTTGCCTTGATGGCGGGAACGGCAGGCTTGCCTCACGTTATCGTTCGCTTCTACACGGTACGGTCGCCGAGAGCGGCGCGATGGAGCGGGTTCTGGGCCCTATTCTTCATTGCCTGCCTCTACCTCACCGCGCCTGCCATCGCCGGGTTTGCCCGAACCTACATGCTGCAAACGCTTAATGAGGCCACCGCCGGGAATCTCCCTCGATGGTTTCAGAGCTGGGAAAAGACGGGACTCATACTCTGGTTGGATGACGGCGACGGCCGTATCAAGTATTCGGCAGGTGACGAGAATGAGATATTTCGGCGCGGCGCCCTCGGAGAATCCGAATTCATCGAGGTTATCCGTCAGCATCTGCTCTGGATCGACACTGAAGGAGATCAAGGCGAGGATGGTCGGGCTGTCCTCAGATCTCGGGGGCTGAGTGGTCCCGATCGTGATATCATCGTTCTTGCGACGCCCGAGATGGCGGAACTCTCCAACTGGATAATTGCCTTTGTCGCTGCCGGCGGGCTGGCCGCCGCTCTTTCCACGGCGAGTGGTCTGCTCCTGGTCATCTCATCGTCCGTGGCGCACGATCTCTACTACCGGGTCATTCGGCCCGACGCCAGCGAAAGGATGCGGCTCGGCGTTGGGCGAGGTGTCATTGGCGTGGCCGTAATCATAGCCGGAGTCTTCGGAATATACCCTCCCGGCTTCGTAAGCCAGGTGGTGGCCTTCGCCTTCGGCCTGGCGGCGGCCAGCTTCTTTCCCGTTATCGTACTCGGTATTTTCAGCAAGCGTGTCGGCACTTTGCCCGCGGTGTGCGGAATGCTGGTGGGGATCTCTTTCACCGCCTTCTATATTCTGGGCACGGTCTTCTTTGGAATGGAACGTTGGACCTTCGGGATATTTTCTCAAGGAATCAATCCGCAGGGCATCGGAACCATCGGAATGATCCTCAATTTTGCCGTCACTATCGCGGCCACGCAATTTACCGCGCCGCCCAGTAAGGAAGTTCAAGCCATGGTCGACACGATTCGCGAACCCGAGGGCCTCCCACCCGCGGTCGATATCGATCACTAGGAATCTGTCGGACTTTGAATATCGCAACATCGCGGAGGTTCGGATTCAACGGTGAAGGGTGCAAATCTGACCAAGTCCGTGCCGACAGATTCCTGCTAGGTTCAGAGTGTCGCCCGAAGTGTGACAGAGAGTGAGACAGTATGTCAGAAATGGCGCATCAGAGTCAGCCTCCATCTAGTCGATTCAGATTCTTAAGATTTTGGTCTCAAGCGACTTGTGGGGGTTGTGTCTCACCTGGCACGCTCTCTGCTTAACGCTGGGCGTGAGTAAAGTAATCGGAATCGACCTGGGAACCACCAATTCGTGCATGGCCGTAATGGAAGGGGGGGAACCGGTCGTGATTCCCAATTCGGAAGGGGCGAGAACGACCCCTTCGGTGGTGGCGTTCGGAAAGAACGGCGAACGTCTCGTCGGGCAGTCTGCAAAGAGGCAGGCCGTCACTAATCCGGAGAATACCATTTTTTCGGCAAAGCGGTTGATTGGAAGAAAGCACGAAGAGGTGCAGGAGGAGGCGAAGCATCTCCCTTACAAGATCGGGAAAGGGAAGAATGGCGACGCCTGTATTGAATGTGAGGCCGAGGGCAAGACCGAACAATATACGCCGGAGCAGATCTCGTCAATGATATTGGCGAAACTGAAGGCGGATGCGGAGACTTATCTGGGCGAAAAAGTGACCGAGGCCGTGATCACGGTTCCAGCCTATTTCAACGACGCTCAGCGCCAGGCCACCAAAGACGCGGGCACCATTGCCGGTCTCGACGTCAAAAGGATCATCAATGAACCCACCGCCGCCTCGCTCGCCTATGGCTTGGACAAAAAGAGCGATGAGGTAATCGCGGTCTACGATCTCGGCGGCGGCACCTACGATATTTCCATTCTCGAAATTGGTGACGGCGTCTTTGAAGTCAAAGCGACCCATGGGGATACCCATTTGGGGGGAGATAACTGGGATGCCACCATAATCGATTGGCTGGTCGAGGAATTTAAGGGTGACAGCGGGATCGATCTGAAGCAGGACCCGATGGCTCTGCAGCGTCTTAAAGAAGAGGCCGAAAAGGCCAAGATCGCCCTCTCTTCGACGCAGCAAACAGATATCAATCTGCCCTTTATCACGGCCGATGCGAGCGGGCCTAAGCATCTAAATGTGAATCTGACTCGGGCAAAGCTGGAGCAACTCTGTGATCGTCTCTTTGAGCGTACTGTGGCTCCATTTCGAACCTGTCTCGAAGATGCGGAGTTGAGTGCGGGAGATATTCACGAGCTCGTCATGGTGGGAGGGATGACCCGCAGTCCGAAGATCCATGATGTCGCCAAAGGGCTGGCAGGAAAAGAACCTCACAAGGGAGTGAATCCCGACGAAGTGGTTGCGGTGGGCGCCGCCATTCAGGGTGCCGTCTTACAGGGCGACGTGGACTCCGTCCTGCTTCTCGATGTCACGCCGCTCACCCTGAGCATTGAGACCGAAGGGGGCATCTCGAATCCTATGATCGAACGGAACACGACCATTCCAACGAAAAAGGCGCAGATCTACTCCACCGCCTCGGACAGCCAACCCAGCGTGGACATTCGCATCCTCCAGGGAGAGCGTCCCATGGCCAGAGATAACAAGGTGCTGGGTAACTTTCGCCTCGACGGAATCTCGCCGGCTCCGCGGGGTGTGCCTCAGATCGAGGTGACCTATGATATTGACGCCAACGGAATACTTCAGGTCACGGCCAAAGACATGGGGACGGGACGCGATCAAAAGATCTCCATTACAGGTTCATCGGGGTTGAGCCAGGAAGAGATTGACAAGATGCGCGAAGAGGCCGAATCGCATGCCGCCGAAGACAGCAAGCTGAAGGGGGAAGTCGAGACTCGCAACAAACTGGACACCCTCATCTACCAGACCGAAAAGCTGATTAAAGAGAACGGGGATAAGATTCCTGACGACAAAAAGAGCGCTATCGAGGAGTTGATCACGGAGGCCCGTAAAGCGGTCGAATCGAATAATGTTGAACAGATGAATGCGGCCTTGGAGAAACTCCAGAACGACAAGACGCTCCAGGAAGCGGTAACGGAGATGTATGCCCAGGCCCAGGCAGAGGCCGGCGCTCCACCCGAGGAGGCTGCATCCGGTTCCACACCTCCTCCCGAAACGGCTACCGGCTCGAGTGGAAATGCAGCCGACGAAAGTGTGGTCGATGCCGATTTTGAAATGGTCGACGACGAGAAAGAGAAGTGAATTTATCTCGGAGGCGAGGCCGCTTGTGCGGTGAAACTCTCCCCGGGAAAGTGATTACCCAAATTGAACGAATCTCACAAGAAATCTGTCGGAGAAGCTTTGGCACTTGTAGAGCAATCGAATGACAAAGTTCGACAGACTCCTAGCTTGAGATAGATTAACCCAAAAAAAGGAAGAAGCACGTATGAAACCTAAGATCAAACCTCTCGGAGACCGCGTTTTGATATCGGCGGTCGAAGAAGATGAGCAAGTTAAGGGCGGAATCATCATTCCCGATACGGCCAAGGAAAAGCCTCAAGAAGCTGAGGTTATTGCTTTGGGAACGGGAAAGACAGATGACAATGGAAAGGTCATCAAATTCGCCGTAAAAGTTGGAGATCGAGTGATCGTCAGCAAGTATGGAGGTACCGAAGTCAAATTTGACGATCGGGAATACTCTCTGGTACGCGAGGACGATATCCTCGGAATAATCGGTTAACCTAAAACGAATAGAAAAGAAATGGCTAAACAAATATTATTTGACGAAGCGGCTCGGAAGAAGATCCTTCAGGGAGTCGAAACTCTCTCCAATGCGGTCAAAGTGACCTTGGGTCCCAAGGGACGCAACGTATTGATCGATAAGAAGTTCGGATCGCCTACGATGACGAAGGACGGTGTCACCGTGGCGAAAGAGATCGAACTCAAAGATCCCTACGAGAACATGGGTACCCAGATGGTTCGTGAAGTGGCATCCAAGACTTCGGATATCGCTGGAGACGGCACCACCACCGCCACCATTCTGGCCGAAGCGATCTATCGCGAAGGTCTGAAAAATGTGGCCGCCGGCGCCAATCCAATATACCTCAAGCGAGGAATCGACAAAGCGGTCGATGCCGCGGTAGTGGCGATGACCAAGTCTTCGAAGAAGGTGAACGATCGCGAGGAAGTAAGAAGCGTCGCGATAGTTTCCGCCAACTGGGACTCGGAAATCGGAGACATCATTGCCGATGCCATGGACAAAGTCGGAAAGGACGGCACGATCACCGTGGAGGAGGCGAAGAGCATTGATACTTCCCTCGATGTGGTCGAGGGCATGCAGTTCGATAAGGGTTACCTCAGCCCCTATTTCGTGACCGATACGGAAGCGATGGAGGCGGTTTTGGAAGATGCCTACATTCTCATTCACGAGAAGAAGGTCAGCAGCCTCAATGACATGCTCCCTCTGTTGCAGACGGTCGCGAAGAGCGGCAAACCGTTTCTGGTAATCGCCGAGGATGTCGAAGGCGAGGCCCTGGCTACTCTGGTGGTCAACAAGCTCAGGGGAACACTCCAGGTATGCGCCGTCAAGGCTCCCGGTTTCGGGGACCGTCGAAAAGCGATGCTTGAAGATATCGCCGTCCTCACCGGCGGAAGATGTTTGACCGAGGACCTCGGCATCAAGTTGGAAAATGTCCAGCTCAGCGACTTGGGTCGGGCGAAGCGCGTATCCATCGACAAGGAGAATTCCACAATTGTCGAAGGCGCCGGAGAAGGGTCCGATATTCAAGGCCGGGTGAAGCAGATCCGAAGGCAGATCGACGAGTCGACCAGCGACTACGATACCGAGAAGCTGCAGGAGCGCTTGGCTAAACTGGCCGGTGGTGTCGCCGTGATCAACGTCGGGGCAGCCACCGAACCGGAAATGAAGGAGAAGAAGGCGAGAGTGGAAGATGCCCTCCACGCTACCCGGGCAGCGGTCGAAGAAGGGATCGTCGCAGGTGGCGGCGTGGCCCTCCTCCGTTGCTCCAAAGCGATCGATACCGCCGGTCTCGAGGACGACGAGGCGATTGGCGCGCAGATCGTCAAACGGGCAATCGAGTCGCCCCTCCGCCAGCTCTGCACGAATGCCGGTGTTGAAGGTTCCCTGGTGGTTCAGCAAGTCCTCAAATCACGTGGTAACAATGGTTACAATGTGACTACCGGTGAATACGAGGACTTGGTCAAAGCGGGCGTCGTCGATCCGACCAAGGTGACTCGTGTGGCGCTTCAGAATGCTGCTTCGGTGGCCGGATTGCTTCTGACGACGGAAGCTCTGGTAACCGACATTCCCGAGAAGAGAGAGGAAGGTCCGCCTCCAGGTGGCGGGGATATGGGAGGAATGGGAGGAATGGGCGGCATGATGTAGGCCCCGAATCCAATCTTTAACGATTAACGCAAGAACGCTTCCCTCAAAAGGGGAAGCGTTTTGCTTTTGAGGACTAGTACAATGTCCCGTCTAAATATTCGGATATAGTTTCTTGAGTTTGATCCTTGCATCATCGGTCGTAAAGCGCGAATCAATCTTGGACTGGCGTCCGTTGCGATCCCTTTCCCATGCTGAGATTTCTCTGCACATGCTAGCCACGTCCGGAATTCTTCGGTCCAGGCACTGGCTATTCAGGGCACTGAGTTCGATCTCTGCGATATTGAGCCAACTACCGTGTTTGGGGGTATAATGGATCTCCAATCGCTCGGCCAATGCTCTGGCTTCGGGGGCCGCAAAGGTCTCGTAGAGAGAGGTAATTGAATGGGTATTGAGATTGTCCATCACAAGAATCACCTTTGCGGCCTCGGGATAGTGCACAATCAACAGTTCCCTGATCTGCAGGGCCCAGTCTTTGCGGGTTCTTCTTGCGGTGACGCTGACGTGGCGCCAGCCTCCCAACGGTTCAACGAACAAGAAGATTTCAGCGACCCCCTTTCGGGCGTATTCATGGTCGTAGCGCATTGGCTTTCCGGGGGCCGTTGGAATAGGCACCTTGACCTCATCGACGAGCTGCTTGCACGATTCATCCATGCATATTTGAGGATACATCGGATCGTAGGGAAGATGATATACCGCCAAGATGTCTTCCATGCACGCGACAAAAGCCGCACTCTGTTTTGGCGGAATTTTCCAGCACTTCCTCAGGTGAGGCTTAAGTTCGTTGTTTTTAATGCCTTCTGCACTGATGACTTTGAGATCTGCTCGAAGATATCCAAACGCACCAGTTCTTCGGCCAGAAGCCGCACTGTCCATCGTTTGCGCCCCGGCGGTGGCGAGGAACAAGCCAAGGCCAGCAACCTTGCCTCTTTTTCACCGTCGAAGATCGACGGCACCGGGGGCGTTTCCCGTTTCTTGCGGTCCAGCGCCGCTGTCATCCCGCCTTCGACGAAACGCCGTTTCGTATTCTCTACCGTGCGCGACGTTACCCCGAGTGCTTGGGCAATGCGGGCACTCGTCCACGCTGGACCCTCATGACCACTGTCACACAACAGCAATGTTCGTGCGCGAACGAATTTCTTCGCTCCGACTCTGTCCCTCCTGGTCAACAATTCGAGCTCAAACCGTTCTTCGGCGATAAGCTCAATCCGATATCGCTTTGCCATGGCAACCTCCTTTCCTAAGAGTTGCCAATAATACAATACGAATATTTAATGCGGACAATGTACTAGGTAAGAATCTATCGTTGAGGCTTGCGACAAGGGAGGGATCGGTAGTTTGGTTGCCCAATGACTACCCCCAAAGTTCGCGTTTATCTCGCCTGGCTTCTCTGGGGTTCCGGTTTTGTCGTCGCCGGAACAGACTACGCGGTGCGGGCAATATGGCCGAGCCTTGTCGCCCTTGGTGTAGTCCTGCTGATCCGTCGCGTCTTAACCGGTTTGATGGCGGGAGGATCAGCCGGAGTGATCATTCTCGAAGAAGGGAATCCCTTTTCCGCGTTCACTGCTTTCTTTTCTGAACACCTGGTTCCGTCACTTCAGGATAGTTGGAAAGTCGGTGCTCTCATCTTCACGCTCTTACTTGGAGGTTTCGTTTCCCTGGTTGAGAGAGGAGGTGGGTTCCATGGGCTGGTTACGGGATTTCTCCTCCGTGGGAAGCGTCCGGCGAGTAGGCTTCAATGGTCTACCATGGCAGTCGGTCTGGTCCTCTTCTTCGACGGTCTGGCCAACAGTATGCTGGTGGGAAGGATGATGCGAAGTCTGGCCGATCGTTGTGGAGTTTCGAGGGTCAAGCTGGCCTATCTGGTCGATTCAACGAGTTCCACCGTGGCTTGTATCGCTTTTGTATCCACCTGGATCGCGACCCAGCTGGCAATGATTCGGGAGGGGTATGTGATGGCGGGAAGATCCGAAGAGGCGGCACCCTACGCCCTTTTCTTCGAATCAATACCCTACAACTTTTATTGCCTCTTCACTCTCATCCTGCTGGCTGTTGCGATCGGGAGAAACTTCAACCCCGGCTCGATGGGTGACTTCGAAAATCCCGGAGCGGCAGATAATAATGAGGTGCTCGGGCGGCGTCGGGTTTCGTTGGGAGAAGACGGCGACATCGCTCTGGGCGAAGTTCGAGCGTCCCACTGGATTCGAGCCCTATTGCCGATCGGCGTTCTGGTCTGTTCGCTCTTGGCGGGGGTCTACCTGTCGGGCCCGGAGAGGGCCTGGCCGATCACGGCGGAGAAGATCGTGGCCGCTTTCGGGGGTAATCAGGTCGTCGATGTGTTGCTCTGGTCCAGCGCCTTCGCTTCGTTGGTCGCATTTTCGCTTTTTCCACGAGGTGAGGATCGGGAATCGCCCTCGGTTGTTTTCCTGGAGGGGGTTCAATCCCTCTTTATCCCCATCCTGATCCTGGTGGGCGCATGGATCCTCAGCAGTACGCTCGACCAGCTTCAGGCCGCGGAAGTGATCTCCGGTCTCTTGCGAGGGCATCTCCCCATTTATGCTATTCCCGCTTCCGTTTTCGTTCTTGGGGCCTTCATCTCCTTCTCCACCGGTTCCGCTTGGGGAACGATGATCATTCTCATGCCGCTAGCGATTACGGTTCTCTTTGGGTTGAGTGTGGAATCGGGCTTCGATCCGGACCGCGAAATTCTCGCCGCAGTTGTCGGAGCCGTGTTCAGTGGGGCTGTCTTTGGGGATCATTGCTCTCCCATCAGCGATACGACCATCGTCTCCTCAATCTCCTGTGACGTAGAGCCACACGACCATATCCGGACTCAATTGCCCTACGCATTGATTGCAGCGATGGCCGCCCTGGTATTGGGCTTTCTACCCGCTGGTTTCGGACTCAGCCCGTGGATTTCTCTGGCGATTGGCCTGACTATCCTTTGGTGTGCGCCTAACTTCCTTCGGCGTCTCTGACGGCCCGAACATTTCACAGATCTTCTACTACGATCCCGGCAGGCCGGGACGACCTCAGAGGGTCTTAACTCTCTTTCACCCGCTGCGCTGCGGAAAGGCGTTGGCACGTAGCGATTCCCGGCGTGCCGGGATCTCGCGACGAAGCAATGTCCGGGCCGCGGGTGGCCTTTTTACAGGACGAAACACTTGTCTTTCAGGTGGGTTCGCGGCGTGCTTCGACCGCAGTCCACGATTGAGTGAACGACGGGAGTGGAGGCATCAGTAAGGTCGCCGAAGTCGTTCACTGAGTCGTGCCCTAAAGTCGATTCGGAGTTCTCGATTACAGTGGACGATTGGGTGGACGACGGGAGGAGATACCGGAAGGGATGTCGCTGTCGTTCACTGAATCGTGCACTGCGATCGGATTCGTCTAATCTCGGAAGATTCAGGAGAGTGTGTGAAATATCCGGTCTAAGGAATACGTTGACATGCAGAAAAGGGCAGTCCATTAATCCGTTTTTTGAGGCTAGGAGTCTGTCGGACTTTGTGAATCGATTTCTGTGCAAGAATCAGAGCTCGTCCGACAGACTCCGAGCCTCATGCAAACAGAGTGCTTGACCACAACGGGGACAGATTTACATTAACCGCCTCGTGAGCAATAAAGGTAGAGTCTGGTATCTCTTCCTCAATGTAGGGGGCTTTATTCTGGATCGTAATTGAAGATGGTTATACGTTGTCTTTTTCTTAAGTTTGGACTGTTGGGTTTAGGGATAGCTGTATTCCTCCCTGGACTATCGGGCCAGTCAAAATTCGAGGATACTCGCGCAACGCTACTGAAATGGATCGAAACGGAAGGTGAGATCGCCAAGGCGAATAACGAGTGGACGGAGGAAAAGGAGACTCTCGACGATATCCTCAGTGTTCTCGAATCTGAAAAAGGGATGCTTCAGGAGGCCCTCGACAAGAGTGAGGAAGAGATTTCTCAGGTCGATGCTAAGAGAGCTAAACTCGGCGCCAAGAGAGATGGTCTGAAGGAGGCTTCGGGCGTCATTAGCCAGGTTATCGGGGGCCTGGAGAAAAAGCTCCATGAGCTCCATCCCTATTTCCCGGGGCCACTGCAGAACACGATCGCTCCTCTTTACTCGAGGGTTCCGGAGGCCGGGGAGGATACAAACGCCTCGCTTTCAGCGCGAATGCAAAACGTAGTCGGCATTTTGACGCAGGTGGACAAGTTTAATGGTGGAATCACTCTGCACAGCAGCCCCAAGAAACTCGACAGCGGGAAGACGGTTCAAATTAAGACACTCTACCTCGGGCTCGGATGCGCCTTTTTTATCGACAAGGTTGGTTCCTATGCCGGTCTCGGAGTTCCGGGACCTGATGGTTGGGATTGGAAGGAACGTGCCGATCTAGCTCCTGTGATCGCGGAAGTCATCGATGTATACGAAGACCCGCAAAAGGCTAGCTTCGTCCAGCTGCCGATCAGTGTAAAGTGACTTTGGATTGTTAAATGAAAAAGCTAATCATCTTTCTTCTCGTTTCCTGCGCCGTCCCTGCCTTCGGCCAGAACTATCAGCGTGCCGCATCTTCCGCCAAGAGAGATCTCACCCAAGCTTTGAAGCGCGTCGAGACGGCCAGGCAAGAGATCGTCGACGCCAAAATCCCGATTTCGCAGGAGCGGACCCGGTTGATCGGTGAAGTGATCAAAAAACGCCGTCAGGTGGAGGAATCGCTGCGAACCCGGGACAATCGAACGGTCGATCTCCAATCCATCGAGAAGGAGATCAAGAAAAGAGAGGATGAGGTAACCTATCTGGCGAGTTTGCTGGGTGACTATGTGCAGCGATTCGAGAGCCAGATCCACATCGGTGAAGTACAGCTCTATGAAGAGATATTGAATGAAGCTAAACACTTGCAAGAGAATCAAACCATCAGCGAAAGGGAGAAGCTTATTCGGCAGGTCAAGGTCGTGGAGCTGGGCCTTGACCGTATCAAAAGATTGGCCGGTGGCGACTCGTTTGAGGGTTTCGCCCTTTCACCTGCGGATGTTCGGGAAGAGGGAACCTACGTCATGATGGGACCGGTCACTCTTTTCGCAAGCAAGGTAAGTAACACGGCCGGGTTGGTCGTTGTCGAGACCGGATCGGCGCTTCCATCGGTGGTCGAAATCGATGATATCGCCTCGGTTGCGATCAGGGAAGTGGCGGCAAAGGGAGAGGGGACGGTTCCGGTCGACGCAACCTTGGGCAATGCTACAAAGGTCATCGATGCGAAGGACACACTTGTAGAACACGTAAAAAAGGGACAGATCGTCGGCTATTTCATTCTTGGTTTGGCCGCCTTGTGCCTACTCATAGCGCTCTACAAATGGATCGAAATTTCGGGAGTGAGGCGGGCCCGACCGCAGGATCTTCAAGAGATTCTTCGACTCCTGCGAGACGGTAAGAGGGATGAGGCGCTTAACAAAGCGAAGGGAATCAAGGGTCCGGTTGGGCTTCTTTTGACGGATGGCGTTGAACATTCGGAAGACAGTAAGGACCTTCTCGAGGAAGTGCTTTACGAACGGCTGATTCAGACTCAGCCCCAACTCGAACGTATGATTCCTTTTATCGCGGTCGTTGCCGCGACCGCTCCTCTGATGGGTCTGCTCGGCACCGTCACCGGGATGATCAAGACCTTTAAATTGATAACCGTCTTCGGGACGGGTGATGCAAGGTCGTTGTCGAGTGGCATTTCCGAGGCCCTGGTCACGACCGAGTTCGGACTCTGTGTTGCGATTCCTGCTCTCATAATCCATGCCCTCCTCCTGCGCAGGACAAAAGGCGTTCTCGCGAGTATGGAACAAACCGCGGTTGCCTTTAAGAACGGTTTGGAAACGGAGGCGGAGGCAGGAACGTGATTCCCGTCGCAACCCTGTGGGACGACATCTGGGAGGTGTGGGGCGCCGGTGGGATGCTCATGGTGCCCTTGTTTCTTCTCGCCTTGATGATCTATTTCTACGCCCTGCAGTTGCTTTTCTTTTTTCGAAAGTCTGATTACAACACTGTCGAAGAGTCGAAATGGACACGTTGGATTGAAGAGCCCAGTGAGAGCAGCGGAAACATCGGTGAGATGATTCGGTACAGCCAGGACGGCGTCAAAACGGTCCGGGATGTTCAGAGTCGCTTTGATGAAATCAAAGCTGCCAATATTCCTCCCATCGAGAGCAGGATTATCTTTCTCAGCATACTGGTGACTGTTGCGCCCCTGATGGGTCTCCTCGGTACGGTGATGGGGATGCTGACCACGTTTAGGGGATTGGCTCTGAGTTCCGGCCAGATTATCGATGTCGTGGCGAAGGGAATATCGGAGGCTCTCATCACTACCCAGACGGGACTGATCATCGCCATTCCGGGTTACATTCTGGTCTATATGCTCAACCGGAGACGCCAGGAGATGGCCGCCTTTCTCGGGCGATTGGAGAGCAGTAGCCTCCAGCATTTCACGGTCAAACTGGCAACGGCCTAAGGCGAATTGAAAGCATGAGCGCAGCCCACAGAAGACTTTCCGGGGAGAGTGATCGAGTCGAGATCAACATCTCGCCGATGATCGATTGCGTGTTCATTTTGCTGATCTTTTTTATCGTGACCACGGTTTTCGTGGAGGAGGAGGGATTGAATGTGAACAAACCCCAACCCGCCGCGACCCAGAGTCTCGACAAAGACCTGATCACCATCAAGATCACGCAAAAGGGCCAGATCTTCCATGAGGGAAGAAGCATCGGATTGAGTGGCGTTCGGCGGGAAGTCCGCAATAAGCTCTCCCGCGAAAAACTCCCGGTCGTGCTCCAGGTGGAGAATGATGCCCCGGCCGGAATCCTCGTTCGTGTCATGGATGAGGCGAAACTGGGAGGGGCGGAGGAGATCAGCATAAACTCGGCCGGAAGTTGAAACACTCTAAACTCGAATCATGAGCAAGAACGTATACCTCCCACCTCGATTTGACAGGATTCCGATCGGACCAGTTGCCGGCGCCGGCGTGCTCGCCGTCCTCATTTTTCTCGCCCTTCCTTTGACCCAGCTGCTTTCGAATCTGCAGAAGGATGATAAGCTCATACGAGTCGCGGACGTCAATATCCCGCCGCCTGATGCTCCGCCCCCGGAGCCGCCTCCCCCTGAAGAGGAAGAGGTAGAGGAGGAGAAGCCGGAATTAGAGGAAGAGATGCAGCCGCTCGACATCTTCCAGCTTGACGCGGCGCTCAATCCCGGATTCGGCGACGCCCTCAATGTCGGCCAGGCGGTGTGGGGTTTCGGGATAACTCCGGATACCATCGCGCAGATGGATATCTTCGAGCTGAAGGATCTCGATAATAATCCAAGGAGGATTTTTGCTGCACGGCCCGTCTACCCTTTCCAGTTCAAACGCGAGGGCATCGAGGGGTCGGTACGATTGATCATCATTATTGATGAGAAGGGAAACGTAATCGACGCTAAGACCCAGAGGGCGTCTGACAAGGAATTTATCAAGCCGGCGGTTGATGCCATTCTGCAGTGGAAGTTCGAGCCGGGCACGAAGAATGGAAGGGCCGTCAAGGTTCGGCGGATTCAGCCTATCTCATTCAAGCTCAATTAACAGGCAGCAACCGGGATTCAAGTTTATGAAGTTACAGGTTAGATCAGGTTTGGTTTACTTTTCACTCGCCCTCATTCTGAGTTGCCCGGGAATGGCTGCGGCTCAGGAGTCCAGCTGGATATCGATTCCATTACGCGATACTTTCTTTGAAGATCCGGATTTCCAGAAACGCTTTCTCTATTCCTACTCTCCCGACCTGAAGACGGAACCCACCATCACTTCCGAGGAGAAAGAGCTCTTCGACATATTGATCGAGCAGATCAAGCAGGATCAAAGACTCGCCATCGAAACGCTTCGGGCCACGATCACGCCCGAGTCGAGCGCTGCCCTCGACTTCACCCTCGGGAATCTCTACTTCGAGCAGAACCAACATGCGGCCGCGATTCGGAGTTACAAGACCGCCATCGGTAAATTCGCAAACTTTAAGAGGGCTCATAACTTGATGGGAAACATTCACGTCCGCACTGGAAAATACGAAACTGCGATCGAACACTTCGTGAAGACCATCGAATTGGGAGATGCTTCCGGGGACCTTTTCGGATTGCTGGGCGTGTGCTACTTGAACCTCGGTAAAATTGATGCCGCTTTGGCCGCCTATCAGCAGGCCCTGATGTTCTCGCCGGACAGCAAGGACTGGAAAATCGGCAAGGTTCAGTGCCTCCTCAACCTCCAGAAGTGGGACGAAACGATCGTGCTTTTTGAGGAACTTCTGAAGGAAGATCCTGATAAGCACGAATTCTGGTTACTTCAGGCCAATGCTTTTCTCGGTTTGGGGCGGACCATGCAAGCGGCGGCAAACTACGAGATCTTGCGGAGGTTGGGAAAGGCGCCGCCGGACAGTCTCTTCTCGCTTGGTGACATCTATATTAACGAAGATCTTTCGGACCTCGCCTACCGGGTCTACTTGGAGGGATTGAAAGCGAAAGAGAAGGTCGATGTCCGGCGGCCCATCCGTGTCGCCGGCATTCTCGCTTCACGGGCGTCGTGGGAAGAAGCGACGAGGTACATCGCCTCCATCCGTCGGGCCTACGGGAGCAAATTGAAAGATGATAATGAGCTCGAACTCCTCTCCCTGGAATCGGAGATCGCATTGGCCACCGGAGATACGGAAAATGCGGTGAGGATCTTGAAACAAATCATCAAAAGGGATCCTCTCAATTGTAAATCACTTCTGCTCCTCGCCGGATTTCAAGGGAAGAGCGATGAAGTGGAAGAAGCCATCTTTAACTATGAGGCGGCTCAGGAAATTGACGATTGCAGGTATCGCGCCTTAGTAGAGCAGGCCCAGATGCACGTATCCAGAGCCGAATTCTGCGATGGCGTTTCCCTATTGAAGGATGCGTTATACATCGATAGTACCGAAAACGTCGAAAAGTACACCGAGGCGGTTAATCGGGCATGTATTTCCTCGTCTATCGAGTAGCCCCCATCATTTTAGAAACAACGGGGATCAGTTAGAAATTGTAGGTCAAAGTCGCTTTCCACTCCGCCCCGGGAGCCTTCGTAACGATCGCATTGGAAGCGAAACTATCAGAGGGGTAGAAGTAGTCTTCTCCAAATAGATTCGTTCCCGACAGAGCCATTTCCCATTCTCCTGACGAAAAGGAGACCCTACCGTTCCAGACCAAAGAGCTGGGGAGGCGTACGGTTCGGTCGGCATTCAGGAATTGGCTGCCGATAAAGACGGGCCCGATACCGAAAGTGAGTCCATTTTGTGTTCTAACGCGCACATAGAAGTTGCCCGTCCATTCCGGAATCGAATGCCGTGGTCCGTCGCCTGCGATTCCGTCTTTCCCCCTCCATTCCTGGAGACCAAAATCCAGGTAAGTGGCGCCGGCAAACATAACCATTTGGTCCGGACTTAAGGGGACAAAACCTCCGATCAGTTTCCTGGTGCGGAAAAAGTGTTCCTGCCAGGAAAGGGCGCCGGAGAGAGACAGCCACTCGTTTGGCTCCCAGACAAAGTCGCACTCAACTCCGCGTCCGCGCTGATCGGTGGCGAATCCGCCACGATCGTCGAATTCCTGCAGGTCGATGTGATAGATATTAAGGCTTCCGTATAGATTCAGCTCCTGGGAAACTACTTTGAGGCCCAACTCCGCGAGCGCGTTCTCCATGAAATTGGTTTGGCCCAGGTTGTTCGCAATCCCGCCCGAGACGTAGTAGCCTTGGAAGGAGGTGCCGCGATGATAGGAAACATAGCCTGAAAACGTATCCGAAAATCTCCTGACTCCGCTGACACTCCAATTGAAGTAGGATTTGCCACCGTTCCCTTCGTCGCCGTCGCCTTGACTGCCGATCACATCGCCCGGTTTGGGAGTGAAGGGATTGTAACTGATATCGTTGGGACGCCTGCGGTCGAACCAGCTAGCGTGGTCAAAGCGCCCGTTGAAGATGAGGCTGACGCGGTCGGTCGGCTTCAGGTCCGCCGTGACAAAGATTCCGTAGGTAATCATCTTTGTCCGGTTGGAACCGAACGGATCCCAGAAAGTGAGTCCATTGAGATTGCGATCTCCGCCGGCCGGAAGGATTGTGTTGGGATCCTCCGGTTTCGTTATGTCGCGCCGGCTGAATGGTTCGGCCGTGAAATCGGTCCTCGCGAAGGCGTCTTCAAAACGTATGGAAGTCCCGTAGATGAGGGAATCGACCATAGGCCTATCGGGCATCGCGTGCTCGACGATTGTCTTGTTTTCGATCGTGGTGTTCTCCCCGTCCTCGGCGTAGCCGTAGGTTGAATGTTTGCTTCGGCTGTATGACTCGAAGTAGAGCTTATTGGTGATGACGAATGCGTCTGAACCTTTGAGAAGGGTGTCCCAGAAAAAAAGGAAATTGTCGGTATCGGCGAAGTCATCGAGACTCGAGAGGTTTTGCTTTCCTGAGATCTTGACTGTTTCGATTGAGTCGGAGGTGCAACCACTCTCCGGCATCTGATGGAAGAAGGGATTGCCGCAATTCCTCAGTCCTCCGACGAAGGCATAGAATTTCACCGCATCTTCGGATAGGTCATTCGGGTTGAACTTGGTCCGGCGGTTGAAGTTTCCCAGTATGCCTCCAAACGGTGCGGTGGATTCGACCGCCTCACGGCTGACCCGGCCCGGCGTTCCATTGGTAACCATCTGGGTGCCTCCGAAGGCGCTGGGCATTTCGATCATCTCTCCCGTTAGATCATTCAGCGGGTTGCCCACGATGTAGTTGCCGTTGTCGATTAGATCCTGGGTGACGCGGTTCCAACCGACTCTCTCGTCTCCTCGGTATAGATAGTACTCCCCACCAAAGAAGAGGGAGATCTTGTCGGTCAGTTTCACTTTGGCGGAAGCGTAGGCCGACAGGTAGTCGTTCCTAATTCGATCGTAGTAGGTTTCAGAGTCTTGGTAGGTAAGGGACATGCGCCAGGCGGAGGGATTCCCAAAGAGAAGGGTGGGTCCTCCGAGGTCCACTTGGGAATTGAAGTGTTGGTAAGAGCCGTAGGTAAACTTGATCGAGCCTCGAAACTCATTGAAGTAGGGAGACTTCGGGACGAAGTTTACATAACCGCCGGGAGAGGACGCACTGTAGAGAGCTGGGGTTGGACCCTTGACGTAGTCGAGTGACTCGAGGGAACCGAAGGACGTCGGATACCCGTTTCGATTCCAGACTCTCTGCATGCCGTTGAAGTAATTCGAGGTGTAGAGCCCCCGGGTGTGGGGAATGCCGGCAATCCCGTAAAAGTTTACCACCGTCGCCCCTGCTACCCGTTCCGCCAGTTCGTAAACGTTATCGAGGTCGTGCTCTTTCAGAGCCTCGGGGTTGATCACGGTAACGGATCGAGGAGTCTCCAGAAGTGACCGGGCCGAGCCGTAAATCGAGCTCACCTCCCGTTCCGTTGGCAGAAGGGTCTCTGTCTCTTCGAGGGACGTCTCCTCGGCGATAAATACGTCGAGTTCGACTAGGCTGTCACCTTCCTCCGCTCTTGACAGCGGGACCGTGGCCAGGACAGCGAGTGCCAAGATTAGAATGTGTGTTTTGGATCTCAATGCAGCGAGTTCGGGTGAAGATTCATCCATTCTCTTCTTGGCAACCCGTAGCATAGGAAACAGGGCGTGTCTAGATATTCCCGTACCGACTTCCAGGCTGTCGGCCTTGCGCCGGCAGGACGCTAAAGGCGTACTCGGATTTTTTCCTACAATCTAGAGGTCCAGCACGAAGAAGAGCAAAAACACGATCGCGAGAGCGGTGGTCAAGAGGGAGACCTGTCTCCATCGACCGACCAGGAGCATGGTCCCGACGTAGACGAGAAAACCAACCGCGAGTCCGTCACTGATGCTGAATGCCAGCGGCATCACCATCATTGTGAGGACGGCCGGCGCGAGATGAGTGAGATCGCCAAAGTTGAGCTTGCTGATTCCCTGCATCATGAAGATCCCGACCATGACGAGAGCGGGTGCGGTCGCCTCAGGAGGAATGATGATGATAACGGGACTGAAAAGCAGGGCCAGGAGGAAACAGGCGGCTACGGTGGTGGAAGTCAGTCCGGTTCTTCCTCCCGCCTGCACTCCGGCCGCCGATTCTATATAGGATGTTGTAGTGGACGTTCCGAGGCATGCGCCCACTACCGTTGCACATGCGTCCGAGGTTAAAGCGCGGCCCATTTTGGGGAGGCTGTCTTGTTCGTCCACCAAGCCGGCTTGGCGAGACACCCCGATCAGGGTTCCAATGGTGTCGAACAGGTCGACGAAAAGGAGTGCAAGAATTACTTTCCAAGCTTCCGCCAGATGGGTGAGTGGATAGAGAATGTCGAGAGCGAAGAATGTCTCTCCGATTCCCGAAGGTAGGCTCCAAAGAGAATCGGGAGCCGTAGTTACCATGCCTTCATTGTGGGGAACTCCCAGTCCGATCAGAGTGATGGCGAGGATCGAAATAATGATCCCACCGAGGACTTTTCTTTGCACCAGGGCGAAGGTGGCGATGACTCCGAAAAGAACGAGGAGGGCGGAGGGCTCGGAGAGGTCGCCGAGCCTCACGAATGTGACATTGTCTCTTACGATTATGCCTCCGTTCCGCAAACCGATGAAGGCGATGAATAATCCGATTCCACATTGGACTCCGATCTTGAGGGCGGTCGGAATCGCCTCGGTGATCCTCGTTCGAAGACCTGTTATGGAGAGCAGAAGAAAGATGATCCCGTTCCAGAAAACCATCGCTAACGCACCCTGCCAAGGTACCCCGGCGGCGGCGCAGACCGTAAACGCGAAATAGGCGTTGAGGCCCATTCCCGGAGCCAGGGCGATCGGATAGTTTGTGAGGAAGGCCATCAGCAGAGTCCCGATCACGGCGGCCAGAGCTGTGACCGTTATCAGACCCTCTTTCCCCATACCCGAGGCAGACAAAATTTCCGGATTTATCACGAGGATATAGGACATCGCGGCAAATGTGGTCAGTCCGGCGATAATCTCTCTCCGGGGATTCGTCTTATTTTCCGTGAGGTGGAATAGTTTCTCTAGCATGGGGAATCGATTTACGAAGTTCAAAGTCCGACAGATTCCTAGGCAACGAACTGAATTTCGGTTCAGGATCAGGTATTGAACAGATGCTTGGAGGATAAGTAGGTTCCTGCATTCCCATATGGCAATCCCAATTGAATTGCGGATTGCGTGGAGTTTGGTTCTTTTTTCGGAGAGTCGGCAGTTACGGAGTACAAGGATGGCGCATCCTTGGCGATGGAGGGCAACAATCACGAGAAGGCAATAGGACAACGATGACCCAAATCGCCAATATTGATAAGGACACCTTTTGGGGCCATCACTCCTGGGTCGAATTTGCCGAACTTTCAAACAAGGAGAAACATTTGGCCATCGTGCCGATCTGCGGTTTTGCAGATTGGGGACTGGGGCATCCCCTCGATATCGAGGAGACGGTCAGCATGGCCGTCTTGAGATTCGCGGTGGAACAGTCGAAAGACACGGTTCCGATAAGGGTGCTGCCTCTCCTGCGGTTTGTCCTCGGACCGTATCCGAACTGCTTTTTCTCGATCGATCCGGAGACCGCCTATCGCTTTTTCGAGGAAATCGTCCACTCGATACACCTTTCAGGTTTTAAAAGGGCCCTCCTATTCAACAGCAGTCCTTGGAATGAGGAGATCACTGAGAAGGCATGTGCCCGGGATCTGCGGATAAAATTCGGAATGCAGATATTTTGCATAAACCTCAGCGCTCTCGGTCTCGATTTTCACCCTGAACGCAGCACTTCGCGCCGGGAGCTCCAGACTTTGGGGTCATTTCTGCTCGGCCGAGGACCGGACCTCGCGGGTAATCATTCAAAGCAAATTCCGGCGGATGGCCTGGCGCCGGGCGAAGTCGGAGCCGCACCCGCTCTCACCGAATGCGATTCACTCGCGGTGGCTCGGAATCTGGGCCCCCGGATTCTGAAAGAGTCCGGTCGGCATCTGGCGCGGCTCTTTCTCGAGATTTTTAGGCGGAAACCGCTGCCCCATGACGGTAGGATCTTGCCCATGGAAAGCGGGCTGGTATGACAGATTACCGAAAGTTCTACCTACCGGCAAAGTCCCGAAACGAGATCGAGCGGATTCCCAACAAGGGGAGGGCGGTCGTGATTCTGCCGACCGGCGCCATTGAGCAACATGGGCCCCACCTTCCGGTGGGAGTCGATTCAATCTTGGGCCAGAGCTGGCTCAATTTTGCCCTTCCCCTGGTTTCCAGGGAAGTTCCTGTTTTCGTCGCCCCACCTCTCACAATTGGAAAGAGCGACGAACACAAGGGATTCCCAGGAACGCTTTCCATTTCTACAATGACCTTTGGCAGGCTCTTACGGGCTATCGCGCAACAGGTGAATTCGTGGGATTTCCGCAATCTGGCCGTTCTTAACACCCATGGAGGAAATAGTTCTGTCATCCGCTACACCTTGAGAGAGATCCAGACCGAATTCGGTATGCGGACGTTTCTTCTCCGGTCGAGTTGGAGACCTCCATTGTCCATACAGGAGGATACCTACGGTTTTCATGCCAATGAATTTGAGACCAGTTGTATGCTCGAGGTCACGGACGGTATGGTCGATATGTCAAAGGCGGTCTGCGAATACCCGTCTCATATCAGCGACCCCGGCGAGCTGCGTCCGGAAGATGCTCCTGCCACTTTCGCCTGGGCTACTCACGACCTCTCCCGAACTGGTGTAATCGGGGATGCCTCCGCCGCAACTCCGGAAAAAGGTAGGGAGTGGGTTGCGAAATACGCCGAAAGCCTCGCCCGCGAAATCGAAAAACTCTACTCTTCGCTGTCCAGCTAATTCACGCACTAAAGGAGCTCTTGAACCAGGCTGCGCTCCTCCGCCAGCTCGGCAATACTGGCGTCGATCTTTTCGCGACTGAATTCGTTGATCGTGAGTCCCGGCACAACTTCCCAATCCTCTCCATCGCTCCTGGTGGGAAACGATGTAATGAGCCCTTCTTGGGTACCGTAGCTACCATCTGAACAGACTGCCACGCTGTGCCAATCGGATCCCTCGGTAGGCTCGTTGAGAGATCTCACTGTATCGATCACGGCATTGGCGGCGGAGGCCGCGGAGGAGAGTCCGCGTGCCTTGATCACGGCCGCTCCGCGTTGTTGGACCGTGGCCAGAAAATCCGACTTGAGCCACGCTTCGTCGGAGATCACTTCCGGCGCCGGGACCCGGTTGACTTGTGCATTGTAAAAGTCCGGATATTGAGTAGCTGAATGGTTCCCCCAAATCGTGACGTTGGAGACCGATGTGATAGGCACCCCCGCTTTCCAGGCGAGTTGATACTTGGCCCGGTTCTCATCAAGTCTGGTCATGGCGAACCAACGATTAGAAGGGACCGCCCTGGCGTGATTCATCGCGATGAGGCAATTGGTATTACACGGGTTCCCCACCACGAGTATGCGAACGTCTCCCGCCGCATTACCCGCGATGGCTTCGCCCTGCTCGATGAATATCTTGCCGTTGATTCCAAGTAGATCGCTCCTCTCCATTCCCGCCTTGCGGGGAACGCTGCCCACCAGCAGGGCCCAGTTCGCATCCTTGAATCCCTCGTTGATGTCTGAGGTCGGAATCGTTTCCTGGAGAAGAGGAAAAGCGCAGTCATTCAGCTCCATGATGACCCCGTCCAGGGCCTCCATCATCGGTGGAATCTCTATCAGTCTGAGCTGGACCGGCTGGTCTGGTCCGAGCAAGGCGCCGGAGGCGATGCGAAAGGCCAGGGCGTAGCCAATTTGACCTGTCGCTCCGGTTAATGCTATTCGAATTGGTTCTTTCATGCTATGAGTCTGTCGGAATTTGTAATTCGATTGCTGTGCAAGTGTAAGAGCAAGACCGATCGACTCCTAGCAAAAAGAAAATGAAACTGGGTTTTGTGGAAAAGAGCATTTCTTACTCCTCAGGTGTCCGGTGTCAGTCTACAGAATCTCATTGCAAAATTTCACGATTGGATAGCTCGGTTTGTTTCAGTTTCCACGGGCACCACTTCCACCTCGGTTTTACAAACTCGCTTCGGCGAAACGAGGCTCCAGCTTTTCGTAGGCGTTTAGAATCAGAGTCTCCGTTTCCTCCCAGTCTATGCAGCTGTCGGTAATGGATTGACCGTAGGTGAGAGCTTCTCTTGAGCCGGATACCGATTGACTGCCCGCCACCAAATTGCTCTCCAACATTATACCGAAGATCGAGTCGCGTCCCTCCAGAATTTGACAGAGTACGCTATTGAAAACACTAGGTTGGCGGCGGTGGTCTTTTTCGCTGTTTCCATGGCTGCAGTCCACCAGAATTCTCGCCGCCAGGCCGTGATTCTCAAGCTTCGTTTCAGTGGCTTCGACTTTGTCGGTTGTGTAGTTCGGTCCATCTTCTCCACCTCTTAGAACGATGTGGCAGTTCGGATTGCCCCGAGTCGTCACCACGGATGCTAATCCCTGCTGACTCACCCCGAGGAATGTCTGTGGTTGCATGGCCGCCTCTATCGCGTTTACCGCCGAACTAATGTCTCCCGAAGTGCCATTCTTGATTTCCAATGGCATGGATAAACCCGAGGCCATTTGGCGATGCGTCTGAGACTCTGCCGTCCTTGCTCCGATTGCTGACCAGCAGATCAGATCGGAGATGTATTGGGGGGTGATCGGATCCAGGAGCTCAGTTGCGGTGGGCAGTTCGAGATCAACAACGTCTCGCAGAAAACGGCGTGCCAATTTGAGACCCTTTGGGATGTCATAGCTTCCGTCGAGTTGCGGATCCATGATCAAGCCCTTCCATCCCACCGTGGTGCGCGGTTTTTCGAAATAGACTCGCATTGCCAGAACCAGCCGATCCTCCACTCTTCGATAGAGTGCGGACAGCCTCTCTGCGTATTCTCGTCCCGATTTGATATCGTGGATTGAACAGGGACCGGAGGGACCGGATATAACTAGAATGCGCCGATCGTTTCCGAAAATGATGTCGCTTATCTGTTCCCTCGATCGGATGACAAAGTCGGCTTGTCCTTCACTGCGCACTACCTGTCGGCAGAGGTACTCCGGGGCCGGTAATACCGCATTGTCGACGATGTTGACGTCAGTTACCCGGCGCATCTTCATTCCTGTAGATTGTTGGTGCCGAAAGAGCGAATTTCTGGTTCAATCTGTGACGATTGTAAATTTGATTCTGCACTTTGCGTCGAGAATTTGATGAACAGCGCTGCTTTCTACAAAACCAGCCCGGCGGTATCTGTGTTTGCAAAGGGAGGGGACGCCTTCCAATTTCTGCAGAGCCAATTCAGCAACGATCTGCCTGCCGCGAATCCAGGTTCGGTAACCTATGGGCTCTGGTTGGACCGTCGAGGAAAAGTCGCGGCGGATAGTTTCGTTCTGCAAGAGGACCCCGATCAATTCCTCATTCACAGCTATTTCTGTCCGGCATCTGAGATTATCCGAAAGCTCGATGAGAATATTATTGCTGACGACGTCGAGCTGATAGACCAATCCAGTGGCTTCACCGCATTTTCTTGCTGGGGTTTGAACAATTTGGAGCCATTGGCCTTTGCCGGATTGGATGAGCCGGAAACGGGCTCTTTTAAAGAACAAGGGGGGCTCTTCTGGTGGGAGGGTAGGCGTTCCCGATCGAGGGCCTTTGACTTCCTCGCGCAGGGAGAAACCGCGGGAGACCTGGAAGGGAAAATTGAAAGATTCATCGTTGCATCCGGTGGCCGGTGGGTCTCCGAGGCTGAAATGCACGTCGAACGTATCGTTTCGGGCATCCCCTGGATTCCCGTCGAAATCGGACCGAACGACCTGCCCCAAGAGGGTGGTTTGGAGGAGGACGCGGTGTCATTCTCCAAGGGTTGCTATCTCGGTCAGGAAGTGATGGCGCGGATTTTTTCCCGCGGTAACGTGAAGCGGGGGCTCTATCGCGTGGCTGTTGATGCTTGGGATGATGAGTTGGATATCCCATGCGAACTGTACCAGGAAGAAGCACCCGTAGGCCAATTACGTAGCATCGTTCAAGCTGGAGGCGAGACTTTTGGGCATGCCCTACTAAGGTACGGCGCGGTCGAGAATCAGGCCTCTTTTTCTCTTCGTCCTGCTGGTGAGTCCGTCGTCAGAATCATGGGTCCTCGATTGGGGGCCACCTCATAGACTGCGAAGAGGAGGGTCCAGAATCGGGAATTTTGAGTGGATAAAAGGGTGTGTTTTTTTATTCTCAGAGAACGTATTATTTGGTTGACGGGATTTCTCCTAGCCAGTTCTTATCTCTCTGTTGGTTTCTCAACACTTCGTCGAATATTACCACACATAAAGGAGACTCAATGAACAAGGCCGAATTAGTGACTGTAGTGCAGAATTCAATTGGAGGTGAAATAACAAAATCCTGCGCGGAGAAAGCAGTGGAAGCTGTCCTCGATGGTATAAAAAGTGGTGTCAGTAATGATAAGTCTGTCCAGCTTGCCGGGTTTGGATCTTTTTCCGTTACCCAACGCGCCGCAAGGATGGGAGTGAATCCACGGACGGGCGAGAAAATCCAAATTGCGGAATCTCGATCTGTGAAGTTTAAGCCCGCGGCCGCTTTCAAGAATCTCGTCTGAGTACTCTTTCTACCCCAATCTCCGCAGGCTTCGGCCTGCGGATTTTTTTTGGAACAGCCGAAGTCATGTCCAGTTCAGCGGCCGAGTATCAACCCAACGCGGTCCTCTCAAGCGTCGAGTATCGTGTCGTAGGAAAACGCCCCGTGCGCCACGACGGGGGTGACAAGGTCACGGGCAAAGCTCGCTACGGGGCTGATACCGTCCTCCCTGGAATGCTTTACGGTGCGATCCTCCGCAGCCCTCATGCCCACGCGCAGATCCGTCGACTGGACACCAGTCGGGCGGAGGCGGCGCTCTCCGTGAGGGCGGTTGTGACCGCGGCTGATTTCTCCGACCCAGGACCGCCTCCGGACAGCTTTCAGCTGCTCAACTTGATGGCCCGGGATAAGGTGCATTACAAAGGGCACGCGGTCGCCGCGGTGGCGGCTTTCAATCAGCATGAGGCACAGGAGGCATTGGATCTGATTGAAGTGGAATATGAACCGCTGCCCGCTGTGTTCCAGGCCGAGGACGCAATGGCCGACGATGCGCCGACCTTGTTCGACGATCTCCAGGCTACGATGGATCCGGACAGCGTCGAGTTGGAAACCTGGCCGCCTAATGTGGCCAACCACTTCGAGCATGAGCTCGGCGATATCGAAGAGGGATTCGCGCGGGCCGAGATCATTGTAGAGAGGCGCACCGATACGTCCGCCGTGCACCAGGGATATTTGGAGCCGCACGCCGGGACCGCCATGTGGAACGAGGATGGGAGACTTACCATCTGGAGCAGTGGTCAGGGACATTTTTCGGTTCGAGAGTTGACGGCCAAAGTGTGTGCCGTGCCGGTTTCTCGGGTGTTGGCGGTACCCCTCGAGATCGGCGGTGGATTCGGGGCCAAGCTCCGTGCTTATGTTGAGCCAGTTGCAGCTCTCTTGGCGAGGAAGGCCAGAGCACCGGTTAAGATCGCGATGACGCGGAAAGGAGTGTTCGAAGGCACTGGGCCGACCTCGGGTACTCACGTCGATATCAAACTCGGTGCCACAGGGGACGGGCGGCTGATCGCGGCAAAGGCACGTTTGGTCTACGAAGCAGGCGGTTTTCCAGGATCCTCTGTGGGGGGAGGGGCACGCTGCATGTTCTCACCCTACGACATCCCCAATGCATTGATCGAGGGGTTCGATGTTGTCGTGAACCGCCCCAAAACATCCGCCTATCGAGCGCCTGGTACTCCCGCAGCGGCCTACGCTATGGAGACAGCCATCGACGAACTGGCCGAGAGACTCCAGGTAGATCCGCTCGAGTTGCGTATGAAGAACTGCGCTCGCGAAGGAACACGGCTCGTCTCCGGGGTGACTCTGCCCAAAGTCGGATTCCTCGAGGTCCTTCAAGCTGCCCGGTCCCACCCACATTATTCTTCGCCATCGAAAGGAGGCTGGCGCGGTCGTGGAGTGGCAAGCGGGTATTGGGGAAACGGCAGCGGCCCCTCCTGTGCCGTTGCCGTGGTCCATCCAGACGGGACCGTCCACCTTTCCGAGGGTTCGCCTGATATCGGCGGCACACGTACCGCTGTGGCCCAACAATTCGCCGAGACTCTAGGTATTGAGATCGACGCCGTTCATCCCGACGTGGTGGACACCGATTCAATCGGAGTCACATCAAATACCGGTGGCAGCGGAGTGGCTTTCAAGACCGGTTTCGCCGCAATCGCGGCAGCGGAGGACGTAAAAAGGCAACTTATCAAACGGGCCGCCGTCCTCTGGGAATGTGGTGCCGACCAGGTTGAATTCTCTAATGGCATTCTGCGTCACTTGGATGACGACGATCGGCAGTTTACGATTGCAGAGATTGCCAAGCGGGCAGCCAAGACCGGCGGAGCTATCGTCGGCCGTGCCGGAGTCAATCCCTCAGGTGCGGGTCCCGCCCTGGCAACCCACATCGTTGACGTCGAAGTCGATCCTGAAACCGGCAAAGTGACTGTCTTGCGCTATACTGCGGTGCAGGATGCCGGCAAAGCCATCCATCCCAGTTACGTGGAGGGGCAGATTCAGGGCGCGGTTGCTCAAGGTGTGGGCTGGGCCTTGAATGAGGAGTATTTCACTAACGACCTCGGTGTGATGGAGAACTCTACCTACCTCGACTACCGCATGCCCACCAGCCTGGACCTCCCAATGATCGATACCGTCATCGTTGAGGTGGCCAATCCCCTTCACCCCTTTGGCATTCGGGGCGTCGGTGAAGTGCCTATCGTTCCTCCTCTTGCTGCCATGGCCAACGCTATATATGCCGCAATCGGTGTGCGAATGAACGAGCTGCCCATGAAACCCAATGTAGTTCTTGCCGCCATCGCAAATCACCGGCCTGCTCATACCACCGAAGCTGCCGGTGGCGCTGGTTGAAAATTATGGCTCAAGTCTGGATCCCTCGCCGACTTCAATCCCTCACCGGCGGCCGCAAAATGGTGGAAGTCACCGGTTCCACGGTGCGACGCTTGATCGACAGTCTGGAGAACCAATATCCCGGACTCAAAGCCAGACTCTATGACGCTGAACGCGACAGTCTCGCCCCCGGTATCGCCGTCACCATTGATGGCGTAGTCCGCGAGATGGGCCTCCTCGAGAAGGTCCAAGAAGAAAGCGAAGTCCACTTTCTCCCCGCCATTTCCGGCGGCTGAACCCTGCTTCGAGTATAATGGGGACAGAAAAAAAGACGTTGACAATTGTTTTGTATGGAGAAAGCGTAGGAGAAGATGAGAAGGGCGAGATTAAAGATACGGGGTCGGAGGGCGGTGTATCATTGTATATCGAGGACAGTAAATCGGGAGAAGCTGATGGATGGGGTAGCGAAGGAGGTGCTTAGGAAGCAGCTTTGGCAGATTGCCGATTTCTCGGGAGTGGAAGTGATCACCTACTGTCTGATGAGCAACCATTTCCATCTGCTGATAAGAGTTCCGGACAAGGAGAAAATTGAGGTGAAGGACGAGGAGTTGATGCGTCGGTACCGGGTTCTCTATCCAAGGAGGACTGAGCACGCACCAGCCGATCCTAGGGTATTGGAGGAAAAGCTGAAGGAGGGAGGAGAGGAAGGGGAGGCTATCAGAAAGCAGTTGTTGGCAAGAATGCATGATATTTCTGAGTTCATGAAGAGTCTGAAGCAGAGGTATACGATCTGGTATAACCGAACGCGAGGCCGGGTGGGGACGTTGTGGTCGGAGCGGTACAAGAGTGTGCTGGTTGAGGGGCGCGAGGCGGCGCTCCGAGTAACAGCGGCCTACATTGAACTGAACCCGGTTCGGGCTGGGTTGGTGGAGGATCCGAAAGAATATCGATGGAGCGGCTACGGGGAGGCGGTAGGGGGCAGTGAGCAGTCGCGAAGGGGGATCATCGATGCGGTGCAGGGGATTCAGATGGGGAGCTTGAGCTGGATCAGAGCGGCACGGGAGTATCGAATACTGTTGTATTGTAAGGGCTCGGGCGTAAGGCCGGCATCGGAACGTGAGGGTAGCTTTCCGAGGGAGGAGTGGGTAGGAGTGATGGAAGCCGGGGGCAGGATTCCGGTGGCGGAAGCGCTGAGGTGTCGGGTGCGGTATTTCACGGATGGGGCAGTACTTGGATCCCAGACTTATGTTGAAGAGTTTTTCGAGGAGCATCGAGATCAATTTGGAAAGAAGCGGAGGAGTGGCTCACGGAAAATGAAGGGGTGCGATTGGGAGGGATTGAGAGTGCTGAGAGATCTGAGGAGGGAAATTTTCACGTAGCCCGAATTTCCAAGAAGATTCCAGCCAACCTTAGGTGGCAATATCTATCTACCTTAGCATTGTTGCTCCGCGGCCAAGAAAAGCTGGGTAATGGCTCGGCCTTTCGAGGCCAGTTCGGAGTAGACGGAGAGGTTGCGAGGGTGATTACCTTTTGTACTTCAGCAAGAGGGTATCCTTGCTGAGGTGGCTGACCGATATCAATGCGAGGGTTCGGTTCCAACTTCCCGGGCTGAGAGGTAAGCCGGATCCAAATACGACTGGTTCCACTGTAATCCACCATTCGTTGATCAGGTCGTGGGCCAGAAAGAGGGTATTTATCTGGCTACCGCCCAGCAAAGCACATTGTTGGTAGCCGCGAGCCTCAAGTCCCTCTACCAAAGAGCGAGGATCTTGGTCAGTGAACTCGAGTCGTTCTTGACAGGCCTCCTGTGAAAATTTCCCTGCATTCCTCGTCAGGACCACCCGAAGGCGTTGGGCGTCGATTCCTGCCAAGATCTGTTCGCGTGACTGGCGGTAGGTGTTCGCCCCGAGAATGCTGCAGTCGAATTCAAGGAGAGTCCGGCGAAAATAGTCCTGGTCCGCATGGGATGCGAAGGAAGTGCCGGGAAACTGATGGCGAGTAATAAAACCGTCGACGGAGACCACGGCAATCAAAGTCACCTTCATTTGATATGGAGGAGCTGATCGATCGGGAAGAGTGCTTGAGCTCTGTTCATTTCCTAGGAGTTCCAGTCCAATAGATTACTCTGCTAGTCTTGTACAGATCTGATTCGGTCGAGCCGAAGTCTTTCACGGTCATCGAAGAGTCGTCTCCCGGTTAACGAAATTGCGATTATCATGCCGAGGCCGACGATAAGCAGCTGGAGGGCCATGCGAAAGGAATTTACCAATAGAGGCCTCGATCGAATGGCTGGGGATCCCGTCGAGCAAGACTTTGCCGGAATGTGGATCCACCAGAGGGGAATCTTTCTCAAACGCAGAGCGTTTGCAATGACCGACGCGGAGCTTTCGAGGCAGAGGAAGACGAAGAGAAAGAGGAAGATCGATTCGTATCCGATGATACGATTCTATCTCCGGTCGATCGGTTGTCTTAGGGATCGGACGTCTCCCATTCATTGGAGGAGAGATTGGAGAACCAGCGAGGGTTAGTCGAATCCACTAAATAGAAAAGCCAGGCGCCGTCGGAGTGTCGATAGAGGCTTGGGTAGAGAGAAGAACTGGTCCAGAGCCAGCCCATATCGAGGGCGTAGAACCAGATATTGTCGATGCTTACGGCAGAGGTGAAGAGCCAGCCGTGCTGGAGGTGAAATATCCAGGGATCGAATTTTACATTGAATAGGCCGAGCCAGTCTGACTGGCGCCAACCTTGACCGAGGTCGAGGGCTGATACCCAGAAGCTGTCGGCTACGGTGAGGACAGCGTCCTCGCTGACGGCCGATCCGCCGTTGTTTACAATTGAGACCGAATAGGTGCCGGAGTCGGAAAATTGTAGATTTGTCAGACTGAGGGAGGAGGTAGTTTCTCCGGAAAGCGGAGTAACATCCTTAAACCATTGAAAGGAGAGAGGTTGATATCCAAGGACGTCAACTTCCAGGGTAACGGAGCTGCCCACCGGGCGAGTGAGCGATTGTGGTTGAGTGGCTACTACAGGCGGATCGGGGAGCACATCCATTCCAGAATTCATCGGGTCTCTCTTAAACTTGGGCCAAGCGCTGTTAGCCAAAGGAATCCCGGCATA
This sequence comes from Candidatus Moanibacter sp., assembly GCA_965226025.1. Classification (GTDB taxonomy): domain Bacteria; phylum Verrucomicrobiota; class Verrucomicrobiia; order Opitutales; family UBA2987; genus Moanibacter. Next base: position 1,029,374 of record CBDDCD010000003.1, read on the forward strand.
AACTGCGTAGAGGTTACCATCGAATCCTCCCAGGTAGAGGACTCCATCGTTGCTTATGGAAGGAGAAGAATCAATCGAGGTAGAGAGGTCGAGTTGCCAGCGAGTGTTGCCCGACGAATCGAGGCTGAAGAGGCGACTGAGCCCTCCGCCGGCGGAAGAAGCGACATAGGCATTGCTCTCATTATCAATCGCAGGCGAACTGAAGAAAACGGTCCCAATCTCGACTGCCCACTGCTCCACTCCGTTTTCGTCAAGAGAGTAGAGAAATCCATCGCGCGATGCGATATAGATGGTTCCTTCCGGACCGATGATCGGTGATGAGTCAATCTTATCGCCGGTTTCGAAAGACCAATTGAGAAGACCTGTCGGACTGAGCGAGATGATACTTCGATTGTGGGAGCTGAAGAGGATGTTCCCCTCGGAATCGATCGCAGGTGAGGAAGTGATCTGATTCTCCCCGTCGGCTCCCGCGGCGGCTACATACTCCCAACGCAAGGTGCCGTCCGGGTTGAGGGCGTGAAGCCTGCCGTCACCCGATCCGAAGTAAATCACACCATTGAGATCGATGGCAGGAGATGAATCGATTACGTCGGTAGTAGGAAAGACCCATTTTCGAGTCCCGTTCGAATCGAGGGCATAAAAGAAGCCGGCGAAGGAGCCGAAATAGATGTCGCCGTCTTTATCGACGGACGGGGAGGCGAAAATCAGGCTGCCGGTTTCGAATTTCCAATTTTGAATGCCTGTGACAGAATCGATGGAGTAGAGATTGTTGTCGAACGAACCGACATAGAGAGTGCCGTCGGGTCCGATTGTTGGAGACGAGTCAATCCAATCTGCAGCCGCGAATTCCCATTTTATGGTTCCGTCGGGGTTTACGGCGTAGATTCGACCTCCGGGGTTCTCACCGTTGAGGCCGACGCGAGAACCGAAGTATATCGTACCATTATCACCCACGGAAGGAGAGGAGATAATCTTCCCCGCTGATTCGAATCGCCATCGTTCGTCACCCGGCTCTTCGGCCGAAAGACCGATCGCTACGGTGAGCAGCAAGAGGGCTGAGACGGAATAGAGAATCAGAGGATGTCGTTCCGTTGCCATCCGCCTAAATAACAAGCTCCGCTCTGGGATGCGCGGTCGTTCGTCTTTATTCCTTGATCGGCGAAAAAAAAAGCAGGCAACCTTGGCGCGGTTGCCTGCTTTTCTAAAATGGATCTTTTCTCAAGAGGAATTGCCATCAACCAGCGGCTTCGTCTGCTCCCTCGTGCGCCTCTCGTACTGCATCGTGGAGCTGCCTCCGGAGGTCCTTGAGTTCGTTGTGATCTATTGCATGATCCTGGTGGAATTGCTCGATCAGAGCAGCTTTTCCCTCGTCCGACAGACCGTCGAGTTGATCGCGGAGGGTTCTGCGAGCCTGAGCGAGGTCAGACCTCTTGTCGCGCAGAGTGTCGCGAAGATTGACCACGGCGGGATCGTCCGAGATGGGGCCGTGGCGAGGACGATCGTTCTTGAGATTATGGAGAGCGTGACGGATGTGCCTCGCGGCCTGATGGTGCTCCTGGATGAGATCCAGGTTGTCGGAACGAAACTGCACCCTCACTGCCCGAATTTCGTCCACAGTCGGATTGTCAAGATTGTGGAGCAAATCGCGTAGCGCAGACCGCAACTCTTGCTGTGTGGCACGGTAGTCTTGGATCCTGTCTCGGAGGGCCTCCGGTATGTTGTGATCGGGCCGATCGAAGGCGGGACGATCGCCGGCAGGACGGTTCGGAGCGTCGGACTCCGCGTGAGACTTCACTCCAAGGTAGAATGTACCTACCGCGATGATGAATGCTATTTTGAAAAGTCTGTTCATTGTTCTTCCTTCTATTCTTGTAGTTTTCGGTTTCGGATTTGTTTCACATATAGCAAATCGATTGCCAATTGCTAGTATCGTTGTTAACGCTTTGTTAATTAACAGGTTGCGATTAGAATGCAATCTCAGAGAGCTCTTCGAAGACCTCGTGTCAGGGGAATATTCCCCATCGATAGCGATTGCTTTTGAAGTCGTTGGGGAATATTTCGCATACAGGCTCAAACAATGATAGGGCCAAAAAGTTTCACCAATTGACATCGAATTCGCGGTCGCCCGACTAGAGCAGAAAATAGACATGGGAATCGACTACAGTCAATTTGAAGAACGAGTTGGCGACGTGAAGTCGCGAATCAAGGCGGCTTGTAAAGTTTGTGGGCGCGATCCTAAGGAAGTTGAAATCCTGGCAGTGACAAAGTCGCACACCACGGAAGCGATTGAGTATGCCGCCCGTTATGGGCTGAAAAGAATCGGTGAGAATCGTGTTCAGGAAGCGGCCTGGAAGTCAAGGGAAACGAATGCTCGGGTCGATTGGGAACTGATTGGTCATCTGCAGACCAACAAAGTCCGGTTGGCCGTTTCTCTATTCGACCGTATTCAATCGGTCGATCGAACAAAGTTGGTGGGAGCGCTCGATCGTTGTTGCGAGGAAGCGGGTAGGTCGCTTCCCGTGCTTCTCCAGGTAAACTCGGGAGAGGATCCGAGAAAGTTTGGAGTGAGCTGCGAGAAAGCCCCGGGATTGTTGGAGGCAGCGCAGGAGGCCCAGCATCTCAGAGTGGAGGGACTGATGACGATCGCCCCTTTGAGCTCAGATAAAGATGTGGCCAGATCGGCATTTGATCGGCTGCACGAATTGCGACTTCTGCTCGCTGAGAGATCCGGTCTTCCTCTAAGCGTTTTGTCCATGGGCATGACGGAAGACATGGAGGCGGCAATTCAAGCAGGAAGCACGTGCATCCGTGTGGGAACAGCTCTTTTCGGGAGCCGCGCGGGCTAGGAATTTCCCGGGTTGAATTTTGAGAAATTGGGGATTGCGCAGGAGGAGGAATTGGATTCAATGGAAACCGCAGTGGCAGAAGGAGGTATGGGTTCACTGAGGGAGCGTTCGCTCATCCGGTTGATCGACGACGAATCACCTGTCGTTCAGGCAGCGGTTCGCGATGAACTGAAGCGACAGGGAGATAAAGGGATTGCTTTCCTGAAAAGATTGAGCCAGCGACGCAACAGAATTCTCGCCTCACACGCCCGTCAATTTCTCGAGGAGTTGGAAGGACCGGATCCGGTTGCGAGTTTCATCCAGTTCATACGGTCGCTCCAGTTTGAACTTGAGACTGGATGCCTTTTGCTCGATCGAACCGTGTATCCCGAGTTGGACACATCCGAATGCTGTATGTTGCTCGATGCGATCGGCGCCCGATGCCGCGAACTAATGGTCTTGCCGAGTACGCCTTGGGAAAAGTGCAAGGTTCTCAACCGCGTAATCTTTCACGAGTATGGTTTTCGGGGAAACGTAGAGAACTACGACGATCCGTTGAATAGCTTTATCGGCCATGTTCTTCGTCGACGGAAGGGGCTGCCGATTACCCTTTGCATCGTCTACATCCTTGCGGCTCAGCGCTGCGGATTGGACCTGGAACCGGTCGGGATGCCCTTCCATTTTCTAGTTGGCTGTTTCTTGGATAAGACTCCCTTTTACATCGATGCCTTCGAACGGGGAAAATTTCGCACTACGGAAGAGCTCAAGGCAGTCTTGGAGAGGAAGAACATCGAGCCCTTGACGGAATACCTCGCACCATCACCAGTTTCGGATGTACTGCGTCGATGCTGTGAGAATCTGGTGGACGACTACAGGCACGAAGGTGACCCGGAGCGGGCTCGCCTCTTCGAGAGATTCGTTTTTGAGTTCGAGGGCACCTATCGTCGGCACGCCAATCCTTAGGAATCTGTCGGACTTTGACGTTCGATTGCTTCGCAAGTGACCGGGTTCGTCCGACAGCCTCCTAGCGATAGAATTGGCTCGAAGGGGGGGCATAGTTCCAGGGTAAAGAATCAGCGATGGCTACTTTCTCTCTTACTGAGTTGAAGCGGTGGCGTTTTGAGGCCACTGCTTTGGCTGTTATCGGTCATCCGATTGAGCATTCAATCAGTCCCGAAATGCACAATGCCGCTCTCACTGCGATGGCAAAAAAAGATGGCGCTTTTGAGAGTTGGGAATATTTCCGATTTGATATTCCACCCGAACTGCTGCCTGACGCGATTCCACTATTTCACCGCCACCGCTTTAGAGGAATCAATCTGACCCTGCCCCACAAAGTGCAGGTGATGGACCTGCTGGAAAAGATCGACCCGGTAGCTCGTAGCATGGGAGCGGTCAATACTCTCCTTTGGAGTCCGGAGGGATACCATGGATACAATTCAGACGGCTATGGACTGAAACGTGCGCTTGAGGTGGACCTTGACGCGAGTCTACAAGGAGCAGACGTCATCCTCCTTGGGGCGGGAGGCGCTGCTCGCGCCGCGGCTGTTCAGTGTTTGGAGAGTGGTTGTAAGGAATTGTGGATTGGTAATCGAACGGCGTCTCGCCTTGAGGCTATGCTTGCAGGATTGAGAAAATGTAAAGATGCGAATCGGGTTACGGGTTTCAGTTTGTCGGAAATCCCTCGGGAACTCCCGAGGTCGGGAGTTCTTATCAATGCGACATCGCTCGGCCTGAGGGAGGATGATCCAGCTCCGATCGATACGGCAAGATTCGACCGTTCGCTGAGGATTTTTGATATGGTCTATACCCCGCCAAGGACGACTCTCATGAAATCCGCTGAAGAGCGAGGTATGCGGACCGCCAACGGACTCTCCATGTTAGTCTGGCAGGGTGTCCGATCCCTGGAGATCTGGAGCCAAGCAGAGGTTCCGGACGAGACTATGTTCGGGGCCGTAAGAAAGGCGATGTCAGAATCCTAGGAATCTGTCGGAATGAACCTTATTGCAATTTAGGCCCTTCAACTTCCGATGTAACGTCCACGCCGGTTGCGAAGCTCAAAGTCCGACAGATTCCTAGGATTCCTCTAATCATTCAAGCATGGGCTGGAAATCATCATCGGGTCTAGGTTTAAGTTTGCCGTGCTGAATGATTCGTACGCAGGTGTTCCATCGTAGGATCGCTTCGTCGTTTTCTTCAGGACGAATCGCTTCCGCCTTTTCGTACCATTCCATGGCCTGTCGCAGCCATTCGAAGGCGTCGAAGGAGGAGCCGGGCGAGGGTCTGTTGAGGTGAGTCCGGGCGCGCCGTTCGCAGACGATACCGCGATAATAGCAGCGTTCGTATTGGTCGTCGAGACGATTGAGCAGCTGCTGTATTCTATTCTTACTAACGGTGTGTGCTTCACTGAATTGATCGGTGAGCGAGAGCAAGAGGGCGACCAGTGCTTCCTGGTTGTCGGGTTCGATTTCGAGGATATCCAGGCAAATGCTTTCAGCGGCACGGGATTCGTTGAGAAGCCGGTAGCGCATCGCTCTCTGGAGGGCGGCTGGAACGGCCTCTATGCGTAGGGGTTTGAGTTTAATCATGGCCGCGACAGTTCGATTCTCTTTCTCAATCTAGAGTGGTGGCGTCGGAAGGCAAAGATCTTTTCCAACCTAGAAGCGCTCCCAAAGATCTCGCGCTAATTCCCTCGCTCGCGCCGCGATTCGTTCTTCGTCGATCTCGACGAGTTGGTGGTCCCGCATCAGGATACGTCCCTCTGCGATCGTGGTGCGAACGGAGGTGTGTGCGATTCCGAAGTAAACATGGCCATAGAACGTCTCCTCATTGAAGGGAGTGGGTGGTGCGTAATCCAGAATCGCGAGATCGGCTTTGCATCCTGCGCCGATTTCCCCGATGCCTTCGTCCCAGTAGCGACTTGTGATCTTCCGGTTGTTGACGAAAAGCGCGTCCAATACTTCGTTGAAGGCGATGCTTGGGTTGCTCCCGCTAAGGTGCTGCGCCCAGAGAGCGACTCGGGCCTCCTCGAGCATATTGTTGGTCATGGAATCGGTCCCGAGGCCGTAGAGAATGCCCTTCTCACCTAACCGGACCAGGTCCGCCACTCCGACAGCGTTGTTCAAATTTGACTGGGGCAGATGGACGCCAATCGTATCGGTTTCGGCGAGAAGATCCATTTCTTTATCGTTCACATGAATGCAGTGGGCGCAGATCGTCTCTGGGCCGAGCACTCCGAATCGGTGCAATCTCTCAATCACCCGGATTCCGTGATTATCCATACTATGATTCTGGTCGGCCAGATCTTCCGCGCAGTGAATGTGAAACCCCGAATCGAGTTCCTTTCCCCTCTCTACCGCTTTTGTGAGTGTCTCGTCATTGATCGTAAATGCGGCATGGAGACCGAAGAGCGCCCTTACCCGGCTCGATTCCATAGTTTTCTTTTCGGAGATAAACTCCGCATTTTCTTCGATGCCTTGATTGGCAATCTTGGTGCCTTCACGGTCGGTCACTTCGAAACAGAGAGAGGCCCTCAGCCCGGTCTCAATGACGGCCTTCTCTATTTCTCGAAGGGTGCCGCGCACATGCCCTTCGCTGGCATGGTGATCGATCAGAGTGGTGGTGCCGTGCTTGATCGCGTCGATGCAGCTCACCAAGGCGCTGTAATAGCAGTCTTCGGGGGTGAGCTGGCGATCCAGTCTCCACCAGAGATTTTCGAGGACTTCGACAAAATTGCGCGAAGGAGGCACTTTGCCCAGACCACGGGAAAGAGCGCTGTAGAAGTGAGTATGGGCGTTGATGAAGCCGGGGAGAATCAACTGACCGGATGCGTCGATTACGGTGTCCGCAGGGGTGGATTCCAAATCCACGGTGGGAGCTAAGCGACGGATGCTATCGCCCTCTATAAGAATCGAATGGTCGAGTAAGAGGCGATTGCGCTCCCCGAGAGTTGCAACGGTACCATGATTGATCAGGATGGTAGACACGGTTGAATCGAATCTAACGTCTCAAACGGCTTCACCAGGATGGAGGATCATCACTTCCCGGATTCTTGAACCAATGGAGTTGGTGAGCCTGAAACATACCTGGAACTGATCTTCTGCTACGACGACGGATCTCACCCCGTGCCAATCCCTCGTTAATCTTAGCTCGATTCGGACGTTTCAGTAAACTTGAAATCTGGGCAGATTGCGAGGTCCGAGATTGAACAGCTTTCATTCTTAATTGAAAAGTTTGATTGCCAAGCGTCTACCAATTGTGGTATGTAAACAATCGCAGGGAACCTTAGGGGATGGGAAGAGGAATCTGGCATTCACCCGTCCCTCGTCCGACGGCTACTTCATTAGATCGTTGAATCTATGAAGTACGAATACTCACGAATGCCGGCGGCGAGTCGGCTGACAAAGGGCGTTCTATTTTCGTTTTGCATAGGCGCCGCTTTTTTAAACGGGGGCCTGACTCCGGTGCTGGGGCAACAGCTGAATCTGGTTGTCCTGGCTGAGGTGTCGGGCGAAGTCTCGGTGGTGCAGGAAGACACCGGTGAAAGCTTTGCGGCGGAGAAAGGGCTCCAGATGTTTGAGGGCTACAGTGTGACCAGTGGAATCAACGGAAACGCGGTTCTTGTATTCTCGAATGGATCAACCGTGACGGTTCGCGAGAACACCCATCTTTTGATTTCGCAATTCTTCCAAGATCCCCATGAGGAGACTGAGCCGATCGACTCTTGGACGCAGGAACCGGGGCGCTCGAATACGGTCCTGAATTTGGACTACGGGAAGATAGTTGGGAGCACGCGCAAGCTCTCGAGCCGCTCCATTTACAGGATCGAAACACCAGTGGGAATTGCTGGAATCCGCGGTACCGATTGGTTCATTGAAGTCGCAGTTATCACCGCTGATGTCCTGGACGGAGTCTTTGGCGTCACTCAGGGACTCATGGAGGTAACTCCTCTCGGCGCTCGTTTCACTACCATTGGAGGCAATCAACAGGTGATCGTAAATTTCAGGCAGAAGGACACGGGTATTCCCGAGGTTGATGTCACGGTCGAGAATGCCCTGACTACCGAGCAGAAGGAGAAAATCCTAGCCATCGTGCAGGCCGCCAATCGAGCCTTGAAGGAAGTGGCCAAGGAGATGCGCAAGGAGGAAGTCAAGTCCAGGAGAGACGATCGCCGAAGCACGGAAGAAGAGGAGGAAGAAGAAGAAGGCGAACCGAAAAAGATCGATGTGCAGAAGGAGGAAAAGCGGGATGAGCGGACGGAAGAACGGGATGCTCGTCGAGAAGGTGATGCTACGGCGCAGGAAGAGGGCGACAACAGGGGAGTGGAAGGTGACTCCGAAGGAGGGACTGAGCCCGTTGCAGCTTCATCCGATTCGCCGCAAGATACGGCGGGATCAGAGGGTGGAGATGATTCGGGCACAACCTCCGCCGAATCCCGTTTGGAGGCCGCCTTGGACGCCGAAAGTGAAACGCTTTCCAGCGATTCCAATCAGACGGAGACTTCGGGTGATACCTCCTCTGGCGATCAGACGGGGGAATTGACGCGGGCCGAAATTGTCGCCGATCGGGTAGAGACCGTGATCGACGCTCAAGAACTGAGTCTTGTCGATGCCGATCGGGATAGACGGGAGACCATCGTGCGGCGGGCGCGCGAGCAGGAAGTGGGAACGACTGAGAGACTTCGAAGCGAACAGAGATCACAGGTCGGCGGTGCAGAGACGACTGTTACTGTCGACCTGGGTCAGTTCGATCTGGAAAATGTCATCGACGCGGTCGGCGAACAGCTGCAAGACCCGACCGAGACGCTGGGCGCGAGAGCGGACGCCGATTCGCGGCGGCCCAGGACGCCGTAGGAATCTGTCGGGTTTCGCTAATCGATTTCGCAGCGCTCTCGGATTATCTGGAAGCATGCGTGGATTGCGGCCGATCCCACCACCGACATCTTCCATATCGCTCTACCGAGCAAAGTTGGGGCTCAAGGTAATGGGGCGAGAAATCCGTTTCGGCAGCGGCGGCTCGGTATGAACGACATTGACCCGCAGGGAGCGGTCGACAACCTTTCGAGGGGATGGAAGACTCGACCGGCAAGTTTCTCAACCCGCTTCAGCGCAGGATCGTCGCCGCCTCCCTTACCCTCGTCGCTGTCGTTTTGATCATATGGCTGGTGATCCGAATCTTTGTCGCCTTTCAGAATCTCGTTGCTCTTTTCTCCGGAGTCATCTGGCCCCTCGCTATGGCGGGCATCTTGGCCTTGCTGCTGCGACCGCAGGTCCAACTGCTGGAGGGCAAGCTCCGACTCTCGCGGGTCAAAGCGATCGTCGTACTCTACTCTTTGGTTGTTCTTCTTTTCGTCGGGCTCCTCTCCCTCATCCTACCCACCATTATCATCCAGTGTATGGAGCTCATCGAGTTCCTTTCCCAGACAGATTTTCAGGAGTCGATCGGCAAGTTGAGAGCAAAGATTCCGACCGCTCTTTACAATCTCATCGAGCAGATCACCGAAAATGAGAGACTTCAGGAGTACCTGAATGGGTCGTTGGGGAGCCTGGATCAGGTGCTGGCGGCCTCTCTTCCAGCGATCAAAGGAACGGGTGCTTGGTTTATGGGACTCTTCGGGATGGCGGTAGCGGCTGCCATTATTCCGGTTTACCTTTTCTTTTTCCTGGAGACGGATGCAGATCTAACCAAGGAACTGAAGGAGCATCTCTCCTTCTTGAAACCTGTGCTCGTGGAAGATCTCCTCTTTCTCGTCCGCGAGTTCGCGAACATCATGGTTGCTTTCTTCCGAGGACAGCTACTGATCGGCCTGATCATGGGAATCTTGCTGGCAATGGGTTTTTCCCTGGTCGGTTTGAAATTCGCGCTCTTTCTCGGCCTTATGATGGGGTTGCTGAATATCATCCCATATCTCGGGACTATACTCGGTATCGCCTCAGTTCTACCGATCGCATACTTCGATCCCGACGATGGCGGTCTTATGCTGGTCGGTCTTTGCGGTCTCGTTATCGTTGTTGTTCAAATAGTCGAAGGTTATCTCTTGACACCGCGAATCATGGGCAAACAGACCGGGCTTCACCCGTTGACTGTCATCGTCTCCATTTTTTTCTGGGGGACCGCACTGGGGGGCCTGCTGGGAATGATTCTGGCTATTCCTCTGACGGCCTTTTTCATCATCGTCTGGCGTTTGCTCCGCAAGAAATACCTCGAACCGTTTTGGGCGTAGCTGTTTGGAGTGACTGCCACAACGACGATCGTTCGTTTGCGCTTAGACGCCAGTGATGTTGCATTTGCCGGTCCATGGTGTATGTCTGGCGCAGTTGTTTTCGAATCCATGCTGCTTCAAATCCGGAGAACAAAGGCATATTTATGAGCACAGCTACGGACCAAGTAACTCCCGTCCAAAACTATCCTTCTTGCCCGCTGAATCTTGAAGGTTCCTCTTTGGTGGAGGCTTATTGTCGCAAAACGCGCGGATCTGCTGAGTTGGCGGAATGCGCGCGGCAGATCTTTCCTAGCGGCATCACCCATGATGCCCGCTATATTGAACCGTACGGCATCTATGTAACCCGGGCCGAGGGCTCCAGGAAGTGGGATGTGGACGGCAACGAATATGTCGACTATTCAGGTGGGCACGGAGCCCTGCTCTTGGGGCACAACCATCCGGCCGTCGTCGAAGCGGTTCGCGAGCAACTGGCCAAGGGCACTCATTACGGCGCCGGTCATGAACTCGAAATCGAGTGGGGCCAGTTGATTCAGCAGATGGTCCCCTGTGCCCAAAGGGTGCGATTTACCAACTCTGGAACCGAGAGTACCATGCTTGCCCTCCGCCTCGCTCGCGCCTATACAGGACGCAGCAAGTTCCTGCGTTTTAAGGGTCACTTTCACGGTTGGCACGATTATGTAACGGGTGGCGTGGATTCCCATTTTGACGGCTCTCCAATCTCCGGTGTGCCCAGCGGGACATCCTCGACGATGGTGATCGCCCCTCCCAACGATCTTCAAACGACAGCCGACATTCTGCGTGGTGATGCGGACATTGCGGCCATAATCCTGGAACCAACGGGATCAACTTGGGGGCAGGTGCCGATCAGGACCTCGTTCCTCGTGGGTCTGCGCAAGTTGGCGGATGAATGCGGGGTGGTGTTGATTTTCGATGAAGTGGTGAGCGGATTCCGCTGCTCTCCGGGAGGCGCTCAGGAGGCGGTCGGCGTGACGCCCGACCTCACGACGTTGGGCAAGATTGTCTCGGGCGGATTGCCCGGCGCGGCTCTGGTTGGGAGAAAAGAGATTCTCGACCTCCTCGATTTCCGTCAATCCCGTGCCGACGGCAGGGAAAAAATCTCTCACAAGGGGACTTTCAACGCCGCACCCGCCAGTAGTGTAGCCGGTATCGCAGCGTTGAAACTTGTGCGAACGGCTGGAGTATGCGATCAGGCGATCGACTTTGGCGATCGATTAATTCGTGAGTTGAACGCTATGTTTTCCGTCGAGAGCCTGTGTTGGGTAGCCTACGGTACCTACGGGGGATACCATGTCTTCCTCAATCCACAACAGGTTTCGACCGATCGTGAGCAAATTGAGTCCGGCGAATTCGGTTCTGAAAACCTCACCACACCCAACGATCCTTCGCTGGTTATGAAAGTGCGTGTCGGCGCCCTCCTTCACGGTGTGGATATTCAAGGCTGGCCTGGTGGGACGGTGTCCGCCGTTCATAATGATGAGGATCTGGAGCGAACGGTTGACGCGTTCCGGCAGACCATTCGGTTGTTACGCTCGGATGGAGATATTGAATAGTCTTCTTGATATTCCTTCAGATTGAAAAAGTATCGATGAACAGAGGCAAAAAGGGCGCAAGATGCTGAAAACTAGAATAGGCGAATTCTCGATCGGCTTTCGCGAGTGCTTTGATGGTTCAGTTTTGTGGGCGAAAGAAAACGGATTCGGAGTCGTCGATCTCCAGGGCTTGGATGTTGAGAAAGTCCGCGAAACGAGATCGGAGGGCCTGCGAATTGGTTCTCTCGACTTGCCGGATTCTAAGGGAATAATCACGGCGGATAAGGAGAAGAGAGAGGCAATGATTAAAGAGAGCGCGGACTTCATTCGAGCTTCGAGCGAAGGAAACCCCACAAACTACTTCGTCGTTGCGGTGCCTGAAGATCCCGAACTGGAAAGAAAAGAGAATTTCGAATTTATGGTCGAGGGTTACGGCGGCTTGGAGAGTGCATTGGCGGATTCCGGTTCTCATCTTGTCATTGAGGGTTGGCCGGGACCAGCTGTGGTATGCTCCACGCCCGAGGTCTTTCGAGCCTTTTTCGATCGGTGCTCGCACGAATGTTTCGGGGTCAACTACGATCCCTCTCATTTGATTCGATTGGGAATCGATCCCTTGCGCTTTCTCCATGAATTCGTTGATCGCGTTCATCACGTCCACGCCAAAGACACCGAGATTCAGACGGAAGGAGTTTACGAATACGGTTGGGAGTCGCCCGCGACCTTTGCAGAGAAAATCCCCTATGGTGGATTCACCTGGCGCTACACCATTCCCGGTCATGGAGAGATGCGCTGGTCGGATGGCTTTCGAATTCTAAGCGAATCGGGCTACAAGGGCGCCGTCTCCATCGAGATGGAGGACGCCAATTACTGCGAGACCACGGAGTTGATACAGGAAGGGCTGACTTTGGGTGGGCAGTACCTAACGGGGTGTTGAGATCGGGTTAGGGCTATGATGGTTACGGACCAATCCTGGTGAGTAGGGCGACCCGACCCTGGCCCCTCCCAGGAGGGGATCTAACAATACAGCACCGATTCTGGAACATCCCTTCCTTGGAGGGGTGCCCGGAGGGCGGGTGGGTTGTTCGAGTTTAGGAAACCGGCAGAATCAGCGATCCGGAAGCGAGAATTCCCTATCGCCGTTGTTGTAGTAGACATGATTGGAACCATCCGCACAGTTCAGCACGAGATCGGGAATACCATCCTCATCGATGTCGTCGATCCCAGCCGCCTGTATTCCGGAGGACGATCCCGCCAGCCGGTGGACGTCGTCTGCTGGAAATCGTGAACCGGCGTTAAAAAATACGGCTGCATCACTTCCGGTGGCGCCGATTAGAAGGTCCGTCAAGCCATCGAAATCGAAGTCATAGGGATAGATGAAATCGGGTTTTCGACTCTCTTGAACCAGGCCCGTTTCGATCGGCGTCTCCGTTTCCAGAAATACGAGGTGTTGACCGGTTGTCCTTCCCCGGGCGTTAAGGAGGATTTTCAAAGAACCGTTGGGGTTGCCGTTGTAGAGAACGAGGTCGGGTTGGTTATCGGAATTGACATGGACAACGGCGACGAACCCGGACTCCCGCACTTGCTGACCGGGAAAAACATCGCGTGACAGAGGTTCTGGTGAAGAATTTAGTTGCATCGCGCTCAACGCCATTCCGTCGGAATCGGCCAGATTATTCTCGAAGGCCCACCACTGTGCCATCCCGTCAGGACGTCCAACCGCGACGATGAGATCGAGATCGCCATCCAAGTCGAGGTCCGAAGAAGTGATGTGATGCCAAGGCTGTCGCGTTGGATCCGGCCACGCCCTCTTTGGAAGTGCCTGAAAGATCGACGAAGAGACTTCCACACCCCCATCCTCAACATTTTCAGGGCCAACGGAGACGACCGCTGAGCCACGAAGTATCTCCTCCTTTTCTGGGATCTTAGCGATAGGACCGAGACTATTTCTCTGCGCCTGTTTCTTCGGGTAGAAAGAGGGAACCTGAGCGATGGAGGAAATAGAAAATTGCGGCGGGAGACTCTTCCGAGACGTTTCGGGCTTTGTGACGGTCGGAACGATGATTCCGAATTCGATTCCCTCTTGGGCATGTTCGCCGCAGCCGAAATAGATCAGCCGATCAAAGTTCTCTTTGATCAAAATGGTAACGATGCGGGTGTTTCCGTAAAATGTCTTCGTAGTAAGGGCCTCCCGGTCAAAGAGACGATTTGAGAGGCGTTCGAGTTTGTGCTCGTTGGGCGGCAGTTCGAAATTGCGATCTACTTCAACCCGTCGGCCGAGTTCCGATTCATCGGGTCGGGTGACATAGAAAAACACACTGTGGGTTCCCCCGGTCTGTCGGAACTCGATCGAATCGCCTTCAACGGCCGGGATACGTACCACTCCCCGGGACTCGCCTCGGCCCGAGTGTTTACCTCGATAGTGCCAGGTTTCATTCGATGCGGTAACTATGTGGCGATGGGAAGTACCGGGTTGCGAAGTTTGGTTTGCGTTTAGGGAGAGAGGGATGAATTGAAGCAAAATCGTCAGGCATGAAATCAAACATCCAAGTTGGGATCGGCCTGCTCCCGAATTCTGAAACCAACTATGCATTATCTCGACGAAAGTGGAAGAATGCTGTCGTTTCCTTTAGGAAGAATAGAAAAGAGTCCCCACTCGCCGCCTTCGAGATGTTCTCCGACATGACAACCATAGAGGTATTGCTGTTCCGAATTCACATTCGGCTGGGGGCGCAATCGGAGGTTGAAAGTGGCGGTTGAGGCGAGAGCGATGGCCGAAATTCGGTTGGAGGACTCGCTTTGAAAATCGAAGGGCCATCTCTGGCCATCGATGAAAAAGGAATGCTCCGCGGCGGTGCCTTCTCCCACCGCATGGATGAGACGAATGAGGATGCGATCTTCCTCGAGGACCATTATTTTCGGAGTTGGCGGTTGATCTTTTTCGCCGGCGGCCGAGAAGAGGTTGATTGCATTCAGTCTCTGGTTTGACCACCCGGAGTGAGTAAAAATTGCGAACTCCCGGAAGGACTCTTTTGGATCGTCCTCTAAGAGGATGCGGGCCGACCATCCCGGCTGTGCGTCACTCTGGAGAGAGGAGGACTCGCTCGATTCAAATCGGGCCCCCGGAGGTTCTACGATTAGGGCGCCGAAGAGTCCAAATCGTTGGTGAGTGGGGTCGGCCATATCCCTCAGGTAACAGGCGCCTAACTCCCGATTCACCGACCAGTGGTAGTCTCTCGAGTCACCTCTGAGAATGATCGATGGATCATTGAGTCCGATCGCCGCTCCATCTGAGGAGGTCACGTCATAACTGACGAGGCCGGCATGAATCGCCGTAGTCGATGTCCAGGACGTCCCAAAACGATCGGGATTGGGGTCGTTCAAAGGTATCTCAGGGAGGAGATTAGATAACCGAAGGCAGACCAGAACAGGTTTATTCGTACCATCGGTGGCTTTCTTACCGGCAGCGACACGCAGGACGAGGGGATGCGGATCGGCTGCGAAGCGCGGCCGCAATTCGCCGAGTAGATCCCCAATCCTCAATTCGATTTCCTGACCCAAAAGGAACGCTTTCTCTGTTTCATTTCGACCGAGCGCCCTTCCTTTTTCCCTGGTCAGCTTCGTAATTTCGTTTGCCGCGGCCTGGTCCTGCCGGTTCTTGAGCTCAAGATAGACTAGGGCCGGAACATCGCCTACTGCGGAGGAGCGGGAGGGAACGGTGACCTCGAGGGCGGCGATGTGGAAGCAGACCACCTTCCCTTTTGGGCCGCTGCCGGCTGGGGGCGGGATGCAGACGCTTTTGCAGCCGCTGACGAGACCGAGCAGGGAGAGAAGGAGAGTGGCTCTCAGTGTCAGCTTTTCAATGGTCGTCATTTTCCAGAAGTTGCTGTTTGAGTGATGTCCGTTGACTGCAAATCCTGCAGCGGTGTAAGACCTCCGACGAATCTCTCCTTACTTGCCATTTCAAGTATAGTCGGCTCATCACCGTCTTCGGTTTCAAATTCAATTCCATCAAGTTCGGTAGCAAAAAGCATGTTCGCGGGGATATTCCCCTGATCGCCTCGAATCTCCGCAACGAGAGGGATTTCAAAGAACAATGCAGGCGGATCAAATCGCCTCGCAACGTTGTTCTCTATTGTCTCCGAATCCACTGAAGTCGTCTCGCGGGTGAGAAATCGGACGCCGGAAGCGGAAGTGAAAAGATGACCCTTGGAGACGTTAACGTTGGAGGGCGCGTCGATGAATATTCGAATCGTGCCGTTTGCCCGGGAGTCGGCGTCGGTAGTGTCGGTTTCCGGTTGAATGCGCAACAGACCCCACTTCCCCCGTTCGATCAGATCGTCTTCGCTTGGATCGGAGTAGAGGTAGTCTCCCTCTGGCGCCCGGACCATGGGATCGGTCGTGAAGCTGAATGCTTCCGATACTCCCGCGAGCACGAAATCACGAAATGTAGAGTTTGGGTTGTTGTGTTCATAGCGCCAGCGATGTCCGTGCAGATTCAGGGTGTGAATCTCGTCGGGTCCACTACCCTCGACTCGAATTCTTATGGGATCACCCTCAAACGCTCGCCAGATCGGGGTTACAGGATCCCCGTGGAGTATCGAACTGAAGCGCATTTCGTTACCTCCAAGGATCTGTGGTCGCCCCGCTCTATCCCACCTCACATCGAAAGGTGTAGTGCGAGCTTTGAGCGGTTTCTCCCGCCGGACGAGGGGCTCACTTCGCAGGTTGATCGATTTACGGTTTCTCCTGCCATCGTTGAAGAGCGGCACGACTTCGCGAAAAGAGGATTTACCGCCGCCATTCACCCCGATCCTAATGTCAGCCAAAGCCAGACCATTTCGACTTGAGGTCCTGCTGATAATATCCTCGGAGTTTCGAATGTAGAGCTGGCTGCCGGTTTGAGGATCGTGGTAGGTGGAGTCACGCGGTTCGACAATGGTAGCCGCAAAAAGCCCGTGGGGAAGGCTGTCTTTGAGTAGCGAATGATCATGCCAGTAGACAGTTCCCAATTCAACGTCGCACCACCAGCGATAGTGGACCTGCTCGTCATGGGTCTGCGCTTCGTCGATCGGAATAAAACGCTCTTCATTCCGGTCCCATCGCAAGGAAGGTCGAATCGATGTCTCGTAGTTCAACCCAGCGACCGCACCATCGGATGATTGCACGTCGTACTGAACCAGGTGGGTGTGCATACCAACCTTGCTCAGAAATTCATTCTCGGTTGTATCAACCAGGGCGCTTGTCAAAGTGATATCTACGACATCGCCCGTATTGGCGCGGATGACCAGCGGCTCCGCCCTCTTGCGACCGGCGAAAATGTCCTTTGCGTCATCGCGGAGCACGAAGATCTGGCCTCGCGGGTCGATGAAATCCGGCTCCGGGGCCCGGGGGGGCGGGCTGAGCGCCAGGCGGCCTCTCATCTGCACTCCGTCTCCGCCATGAACTTTGCAGAGGAAATCGATCGATTCGGATTCAGAGATACCCACTTTGACGATGGCGCTGGCGAGAAGGGTCCCGGGCCCAAAACCGGTGGTGCCGAATGCACCGGTCCCGAAACCACCAAAATTGGGGTCGTCTTCGAGGGGTTGACCGACTGCGGGGTCGAAATCGAGGATGCTTTCTGTAGTCGCTCGGTCGGAAAAGACCAATCCGTGAAAGCCTCCTTCCACTTTCCATGAGATCGAGTCACCGGGACGGATCACACTGTCGGTGGGATTGACGGCGGGTTCTTGAGGAACGCCGTCGACTCGGAGATGCCAGTTTTCTGTGTCGCTGGCGATGGCGAAGAATTCAAAGGAAGTTTCCGCATCCGGTTCGGTGGTGTCCAGAACCACCAGGCGGGCATTCATTCCGGCGGGGCCGTGGACGCGGCAAGTAAAGTCGACGATTCTTTGAGGGGTACCTAGAGGATCTGACTTGACCGAGGCACGGGCGAGGATGGTGGGCGCTGGAAAACCGCCGGTGCCGAATGCTTCCGCTCCAAAGTTGCCGAAATTGGGAAGATCGTCGAGAGACTCGCCGACCGTCTGGTCGAATAAAAGGATGGATTCGGCTGTGGTCCGATTCGCAAAGACCAAGCCGTGAATATTCGCCTCGACCTTCCAGATAATTGTGTCTCCTGGAAGGACTGCAATTTCGTCCGTATTCTGCCCAATGCCATCAATTCGTATCTGCCACGCGTCCGTGTTCGGCCCTCCGATGATTTCAACGAGCCGGGGACCAGGCACCGGTCCCGGTGGGTCGGGCGAATCCGGCTGGTCTGGGAGTGTTCCAAAAGATCCTGAAATACGGGCGCCATTGTGAGTCGAGTAGTTGATCGGGAGTTCGACCGCGACGATGTCGTAGTGTCTCACCTTCGACGGTTCTGAATCGGCCTCTTCAGGAGCCAGACCGCTCCCGAAGGGAACGCCGAGTGGTTCCAGTTGAGGGCCGACGCGACCCGGATCGTTCCTCCCAAAGGTGGGACCCAGGTATGCTGTTCCTTGGACCTTCGCATCTTCCTGGAGAAGCCATTGCTCGTCGGTGCTGTTTGGAGGAGAGAGTCGGTGTTTGGGAGCAAATGGAGGGCGTCGTCCGGCATGGGGGAGGAGGAAGGGGTAGGCGAGGCGGCCGTCGATCGGATTGAAAAGAAGGCGAGGGGCTTCAAGTTCCTCTCTCTCCCCATCGACTTCAACGAAATCCATCCTGTTTGCCCCGACACCTTCACCGACGGTTGGGAACCCCAGACCGAAATCAACCAGACTGTGAGGAAGGGAATCGGCGCCCGCGGCAGAAGGCTCGCCTAGGTAGAGCCGCCCTTCGGACAGATCGAGGGCATCCCACGGCCACAGGTCGGCACGATTGATCAGGGAATTGGCGGAAACCGGAGAACGGGAATCGAGTTCTTCGAGATCGGGATCCCCTCGGCGGGGCAGCTGAGAATCGATGAATGGATACAGTTCGTTTTCGATCTCCTCAAGACGCCTACCCGCGAAAGCTCCGGTAACCGGAATCGGTCCCTGGCCGCTTTCGACGAGCTGGGCAAGAGTGATAGAATCGACTGCCTGTGGGGGACGAAATCCAGCGCTGAGCCGATCGGGGAGGGGTGCGAGGCCGGGACGAAAAGAGGTTCGCGTCTGAAGGGTATTGAAAATCCGGGCATAGGTCCACATCCCGCGTACGACATGGTCGATGATGTGGCAGTGAAAGAGTACGTCGCCGACCGTGCGCTGTACTCCGCCCGCTCCGCCTTCCATGAAGACGTCGAAAGTCTCGGCCGGGCCGAGCGTTTGGGAGTCGACACGAGTCGAGATTGATTCGGTCAGATCGGGTTGGGCGGCAAATTCCGGGAGGCCGAGTTTCGACGGACGCGTCAGGTTCGCTTTTTCTTTTGGGGCGCCAGTCTCCGTGACTCCATTCTGGAAACGCCAGCGGTGGGCGTGATGGTGAAAAACATGAAACTGGTCACCGGTGCCTCCGTGGACGATGCGATACCGCATGGGATCTCCCACGTAGAATCTCGGATGAGGAGTGGATGAATCACCGTAGGTGTAGGCGCTGTAAGCCATCGAGTGGTCGTTGACGGCGAAGGGGCGCTTACCCTCGAGGCGGGGTCGTGTGTCGGCAATTTCCCGCTCGAGAATGTCCGCGAAGGGTTCGGTCCGGTAGTTGAGGGCCCTGGGATCAACTTCGATGAGTCCTTCGACTTTTCCCCCAAGGTCGTCGTGGAAGAAGATCACATATTCGCGGTAGGCAGGAATGTCGGGATCCTTGTTGTCGATGATCGCGCCCCATCCGCTTCGGATCGTTTTGTAACTCTCTTCGGCAATACGGTAATCGCCGAAGCCGTCGTCGTCTGAAATCTCGAAGGCTTCCGTATCATAGTAGATCGAACCCTTCGGCTCGACGATGAGGGCGCCGAATAGCCCGTGTGCAATTTGGGTTCGAGTTCGCCTCAATCCATGGGCGGTGTCGCTCGGTAGAACCGGCTGACTGTGAAAGTAGTAGGTTCCTTCGCTTTCCGGATTCGCTCCGATGGTCAGGATGTAACGCAGATGGTAGTTAGAAGCATTCGGATGAGGGAAGGGGGCGGATTCCTCGGTCCCATTGAGTGCGTGAAAATCATAGGGGACGCCGTGGAGAGTTAGATTCGCGCGATGGTCGGTTCCGTCTTCGCCCCCAGGAACCGTGAGTCGATTGGTGAAGTCGATGACGACTGTGTCCCCTACGTTGGCTCGGATCACCAGAGGTTCAGAGGTCAGAACCGGCACCCGTTTTGTTTCATCGGTGACACCATCGCCATTTCTATCAATGAATGCTCCCGTAGCTGGATTTTTGAGATAGAGGGGTTCATTTTTTCCGCTGCCCAGAAAGATTGGGTCGTGGCCTGCGTTAAAAAATGGACCGAGTCGGTCGCCGTCCTTGTTTTCGAAGGTCCGTGAACCCGTTTCGACCCGCTCGAGGTCCTCTTCGAGAACGAAAACTTTCCCTTTCGGATTGTAGGCGCCGAAGCGATTGTAAACAATGTTGATGCTTGAGGCGGAGACCGCGAAATGTCGGGCGTCGCGTAGGTGGCTTGGGAGATCCGAACCAGAGAATGGGAGAACTACTGTACGGATCCCTTCAAAGTCCCGATCGCTGGATGAATTTGCCGAGCGGCCGGGAACACCGGACAATAAAACCTGCGCAGCTTGACTGCCGGAGGAAGCGTATACGGGGCCCGGTAGGACTCCCATCGTCTGCAGATAACGAGCGTATCCACCCGGAAAGGGCAGCGTTCCCGCGAGGCGATACTTCTGAACCCACTCCCGCCGACTCATCACGCTGCGACCATCGCCGTTCAACTCCGGTATTCAAAGAGAATCGGGAATCTCGGCGATTCCGGGCATACCGTATTTTCTGGAAGGAGCGATTCCGATACGGAGGTATCGCTGAATGAGAGAGGCATTCTCTTCCTCCTGTCCGAACTGCTTGCGGTATCGAAATAAGGCCTCTGTCCCTGCCGATTCCCGTTCGGAATTCAGGTGGGAGGCTTTCTGGCGTTCGCAACACTGATGTTCCTCGGATTCTGTTTTGCTGCCGGGAAAGTCGCAGCAGGGCATCGGTGCGGGATCGAAACCCTGGAAAAGCTTATCCGCGACCCACCTCGAATCCTCGGGACGGATCCCGGCCATCCCTTGCATCATAAGCATCCAGGAGTCGGCGGCGCTCCGATCCTCCTCTCCTTCGCTGCTCGCTCCGGCCTCATAAGTTCGAGACTCCGCGGATAGAAGCGCGGCCATCAGGAACGCAAACGGTAGGAGAATCCCGAATCGAATGAGTGTAAGTGTCGGTGCGGCCGGCATTCGCTTCCCTCTGGAATACATCTCATGGTTCCGCCAGCGGGGCACACAAATGAGAAGTTCGAGAGATCTAGACTTCCACTCTATAGGTTCTCCATCGTTCGGCGACAAAATTCGGGTAGTGTCGATCGAAGATCGATTTAGCCCGAAGATACCACGCACCTCCGAAGCTTGTATGTGTTAACCGTCCTGCCGGCAGATCTCGGAAACGCTAGACAGGTACCTACGCTTGCTTGGGAGGTGCGTGGTATCTTCGGGCTAGAGGTAGGCAATTAACGCAAAGCCGAGCACTAAGAGAACGACGAAAGCGACCGTGAGGATGTTGAAGTAGCGGTCGATGTAATCCCTGATGGTCGGTCCGAAAATCCTGATCAATCCTGCAACCAGAAGAAAACGGCCGGCGCGACCGAGCAGAGAGGCTGCGATCAGGGTCGGCAATGATACTTTGAAGACACCGGCTGCGATTGTGAAAACTTTGTACGGTATTGGGGTAAAACCGGCGATAGCGATGGCAGCGAAGGCGTTGCTATTATACTTCTCGCCAACCAAATCAAAGCTGTCGGCGATGCTGTAGAACCCAATTATTGGTTCTCCGAGGATTTCGAAAAAGTAATAGCCGATTGCGTAACCGAGGATTCCACCCGCGACGCTCCCGACGGTGCAGACAAGGGCGTAGTAGAGGGCTCTTCTCGGCGCCGAAACGGCCAGCGCCATGAGCAGCACGTCCGGCGGAATTGGGAAAAATGAAGATTCCACAAAGGCGAGGAGGAAAAGTGCGGGGGTTGCATAGGGGCTCTCCGACCAGCCCAATACCCAATTGTAGAGACGTCTAAGCACGATGACTGCAATTCCGATTGTAGAGTCGGGATTGGTTGTTCTGCATACGATCCTACCGGCCGGTTTTCAAGTCGTTTCACAGGGGCCTTCCCCTGCCGCGGCTTCATATATCTTGCGACCCGTGATTCCTTTTTGCATAAGGTTGGAAGCAGTGGGCAGAGGGATTATTAGACTCTTCGAAATGGCCGAGAAGCATCCGCGGTCCCCTGCGATTGTATCCGTCAACACGAGCTACACTTACTCCGACCTTCTCGCGGCCTCTTCCTGTGTGGGTGGATCAATTCTCCGTGGGAGGGACGATCTCGAAGGCGAGCGCATCGCATTCATGGTCTCTCCCGGATTCGAGCATGTCGCGGTCCAATGGGGAATCTGGAGGGCCGGAGGAGTGGCTGTTCCCCTAGGCCTGCATTACCCTGAGCGCGAGATCGAATATGCGATTGGCCATGCCGAGGCTTCACTTCTAATCTCCGGGCGGGAAATTGAAGGCAAGTGGACTTCAATCTGCCGGCGACAAGGGACAGGCGTACTGACGGCCAAAGAAGCGGTAGATGGACCATCCGAACGGATGCCGAAGATTGATCCGGAACGACCCGCCATGATTCTCTTCACCAGCGGGACAACCAGCCGGCCCAAGGGAGTTCTGACTACGCACGCGAATATCGAGGCCCAAGCTACGGCATTGATTGAGGCGTGGGAGTGGACGGCGCGCGATCACATTCTTCACGTATTACCGCTCCATCACGTTCACGGAATTGTCAATGTCCTCACCTGCGCCTTGATGTGTGGCGCGAAGTGTGAAATTCAGATGGGATTCGATTGTGAGAGCGTTTGGAGGCGGTTGTCGGAGGGAGATTTGACCCTGTTCATGGCGGTCCCAACGATCTACTCGAAACTCATCAGGGCTTGGGAAGCCGCGCCGGGAGAGGAGCAAACGAGGATGTCTCGTGGCGCCGCTCGATTGCGCCTCATGGTTTCGGGATCAGCCGCGCTGCCGGTGGCCACTCTGGAAAGATGGAACTCCATTACTGGCCATGTTCTCCTGGAGAGATACGGGATGACGGAGATCGGAATGGCTCTCTCCAACCCGCTTCACGGTGAGAGAAGACCGGGTTTCGTCGGCACGGCGCTGCCGGGAGTGGAGATTCGATGTGTCGATGACGAAGGTTGTGAGGTTACGCCTGGGAGGGAGGGAGAAATCGAAGTACGTGGGAAGGCGGTTTTTCGGGAGTACTGGCGAAATCCTGAAGCGACCGTATCGGCTTTCAGAGGCGACTGGTTTCGAACCGGTGACGTCGCCGTGATCGAAAGTGGGAGCTACAGAATACTGGGGCGTAAGAGCGTCGATATAATTAAGACCGGTGGTTTCAAGGTGTCCGCCCTTGAGATCGAAGAAGTGTTGCGAGAACACCCCGATATTCTGGACTGTGCCGTGGTCGGAGTTGAGGATGTTGAATGGGGAGAGCAAATTTCGGCTGCGGTCGAGTTGAAGCGACCCGGCGCCATTGACCTAGAAAGTTTGAGGGTATGGTCTAAGGAGCGTCTTGCGGTTCAGAAGATTCCGAGAGTGTTGCTCGAATTGAGGGAGCTCCCGAGGAATGCGATGGGTAAGATCAACAAACCGAAACTACGGGGCATGTTTGGAAAAGGATGAGACCATCCGAAGAGAACGGTTTGGCCATCCTGGGTGGGACTTTTGATCCCATTCATATCGGTCATCTCATCCTCGCACAGGACGCGATGGAGTCGCTCGGAGTGGAGAGAGTCTTATTCATTCCGGCAGCGCGGAATCCATTGAAACGAAACCGGCCCGCGACGAGCGATGCGCATCGGATCGCGATGATTCGGTTGGCGCTTACGAATCATCGTCGTTTCCTGATCGACGAAATGGAGGTTGATGCCGGAGGGCCCAGCTACTCGATTGATACGGTTATGGCCCTTCGTCAACACTATCCCGACTCCAGACTTTACTGGATCATCGGGTCCGACGAACTAGGACAGTTGGCGAAGTGGCGACGGATCGATGAATTGGTTAATCTTGTCGAATTTGCCTGCGTGCTCCGACCCGGGTATCGTGTGGAAGCGCCCTCCTTGGCTGGATTGAGAGAGCATGAGATTGATGGGCATGCAATCGAAGTGAGCTCCTCGGATATTAGAAGGCGAGTAAAAGAAGGCCATCCGGTTAGCTTTTTCTTGCCACAGAAAGTATCTCACTATATTGAATTCCATGGATTATATCGGTAGAAGGGTTTCAATATTGGAAGACTTCATTTTACCGGACTCGCAAAGAATGACTTATTGATTAATGGCTGAGGAAGTTGATTCTCGGATCGTCCGTTGCGGCTTTCCTGTCTTCTCTGCAGCCCACTGCGTCACCCGGCCAGTCGACCGTTTATATGGCGTATTCTGATCAATCGGGGGATACTCTGCGGCAGATTCGGGACTGCTGTGATGTGTTGGAGGAGAGAAAAGCAGAGGAGATTCTGGTGCTGGATATGAAGGGGATATCGACCGTTACCGACTACTTCGTCATTGCAACCGGCAAATCGGTCCCTCAACTCCGGGCCATGCGGGATAGCGTTCTCCAGGGTCTAAAAAGAAGTGGAGTGTCCGTCATCGGTGTCGATGCCGTGCCGCAAAGCGGGTGGATCGTGATCGACGTGTTCGACTTTATTGTCCATCTCTTCCTCCCGGAGCCGAGGAGCCACTACAGTCTGGAGACACTGTGGGGAGACGCGGAAGTCGTAAAGTTGGAGGAAGCGGCGGAAGTGTGAGGAGTCAGTTCGGCCGCCGGCTGCCATTTCGAGGCCGGATCAATCGGGGCTGAAACTTCAACTGAAGGTTCCATATTTCCACTTGGTGGGGGTACCGAACAGTCGCCCGTAAACCCGCATGTACATTGAATTTTCAGGTCAGTGACGGAAGAAAATAGGGAGCTCTACCGGCTCCAGCGCTCGAAAATCCACGAAAAGGGTCTTTTTGCGACAAGAAAGATCAGGAAGGGGACTCGGATCATTGAATATGTCGGAGAAAAGGTCACCAAAGCGGAATCGAATCGTCGCGGATTGGCGCACATTGAAGAGGCGAGGAAGGATGGTTCGGGGTTGGTCTATCTCTTCGAGATCAATAAGCGATACGATCTAGATGGCGACGTACCCGAGAATCTCGCCCGGCATATCAATCATACCTGCAGGCCTAATTGCGAGTCCCAGATAATACGAGGTAAGGTTTGGATCGTGTCCATCCGGAAGATCGCATCCGGGGAAGAGTTATCCTACGATTACGGCTACGACATTGAACACTACGCGGAACACCCTTGCCGCTGCGGGAGTAAGAAGTGCATCGGCTACATCGTCGCCCATCGCCACCGCAAGAAGCTCAATCGAATCCTGAAGAAGATACGGAAAAAGAAAGTCTGACCTCTTCGTCGCCGCCTGCCAAATTGATCCCGTCGCACAATAAACACTCTCTCAACGAACTGTCTCGATCCCAGCACCGCGCCATCGCTAAACTATCGCACCCGGCACCTCAAGGCCTCCGCGACCGGCAACTTGCCGCCCTCTTCCAGAACTTTCAGCCATTCATCTGTCGGAATGTTCCTGAATCCCGCCTTGCCAGGAATTGTTTTTCGATGAGGTGGGCGTTGCGGATGGATTTTCTGAGCCAGGAGAGATGGGTAAGACGGCGTTGGGCCGGGGTGAGATGCCAGTCGGTACGAGTGTGCCGAATTTTCTGGGTGATTTGGTAGAGGCAGACTGCGACGCTGACGGAGAGGTTGAGACTCTGGGTGAAGCCGAACATGGGGATCTTGACGAGGAGGTCGGCGAGATTCATAGCAGTATCACTGAGGCCGTCTTCTTCGCTGCCGAAGCAGAGGGCGAGGTTCTGACTCACGTTTAGTTGGTCGATTGGAACGGCGTCGTTGCTCAATGTGGTTGCAGCGATGGCAAAACCTTCGCCCTTGATACGATCGAGGCAGACTCGGGTATGGTCAACGCCCGGTCCTCCGTAGCGATGGAGTTCGATCCACTTGCTGGCGCCCAGCACGACATCCTTATTGAGGCGGTAGGGAAACTTGCCTTCGACGATGTGGACATCCTGGATGCCGAAACACTCGCAGGAGCGAACGGCGGCACTGGCATTGTGAGGTTGAAAGACGTCCTCCAACACCACGGTGAGTGACTGAGTTCGGAGGTCGAGCACCCGCTCCATTTGGATGCGCTTGTTCTCGCTTATGAAGCGCGACAGGTAATCGAGGAGATCCTGGTCGGGTGGATTCTCCGATGGAGGACTTTCGGGATTGGTCTGCAAGGAATCTGTCGGTATGAAGTTGGCCGCGATTTACGAACATCAACCTAAGATCCGAAGTTCAAGACTGTTGCGAAGTGCAAAGCCCGACAGATTCCTAGGCCTTTATTTTGTGTCCGGCCTTATTCCCGAGACCGTCATAGGCGGCGTATTTGTAGAGGTCGTGGAGGGTGGGGTAGTTGAATACGGAACCGGTCAGGTAATCCAAGGTGTGTTTGTTTTCAACCACGGCCATTCCGAAGTGGATCAATTCGGCGGCGATAGGACCAATAATATGGACACCGAGGACGACGTTGTTGGTGCGATCAAAGACAAGCTTCAGCATCCCGTGTTTGGTGCCCATGATACGCCCGCGCGGCATATCGGAGTAGCGCGCGCGACCGGTGCAACAGAAGATGCCCTTGGCTTCGACGTTCTTTTCGGTTAGCCCGACCATGGAGACTTCGGGAACGGTGTAAATCCCGAAGGGAAGGTATTCATCGAGATGCTCGGCATCCTCGAGATCGAAGATTCGGGAGATCGCTACCCTACCTTGGTCCATGCTGGTGCTGGCAAGGGCGGGAAAACCGATGACGTCTCCAACAGCGAAGATATGGGGGATATTGCTTCGAAAGTTTCGATCGACGACGATGGTTTCGCGAGGTCCGCATCGGATACCGGCATTCTTGCATTCTAGTTGGGCGATATTGCCGCATCGGCCGGCCGCATAGAGGAACATATCGGATTCAATCGTCATTCCGGTATCGAGCTCCGTCGAAACGATAGGATTCTCGCCCCCTTCGCGCATTTCCACCTTTTTGGGGCGGGCTTTGAAAACTATCTCGATACCGTCAAGTTTCATTTGCTCAATGAGAGCGGAGGATATTTCGTCGTCTAAGAATTGAAGTATAGCATCGTGCGCGTTGACCAGGTAAACCTTGCATCCCATTGTGGCGAAGATGGTTGCGTATTCACAGCCGATGACGCCGGCTCCGACGACGCAGATCGATTTTGGCATACTGGTGATATTCAGGATGGTATCAGAGTCGTGAATAGCTTTCCCGTCGAAGGGGATATCGGTTGGATGGTAGGGGTAGGACCCGGTCGCGATCAGAATGTTCTCTCCAGAGATCGATTCGTTGGATCGACCTTTGACTTCGATCTGGTGATCGTCGAGGAATGAACCGACACCTGTAAATAGGTCTACTTGATGGCGACGCAGATTATCTTCGACCTCCTTTCCCTGAATTCCGACGACAAGATTCTTACGGAAGAGAAATTGCTCCGCCGACGCCGTTTTCTCCAATGTTCTTTCTATGCCGTAAAGTCCACGGTCGTACTTTCCCGATAGATAGAGGGCGGTTTCTTTGAGAGTTTTGGAAGGAAGGGTACCGGTATTGACACCGGCTCCTCCAAGGACGGTCTCCTTTTCAATGACGGCAACACGGTAGCCGAAGTAGGCAGCCTTAACGGCAGCCTTTTCGCCGGCTGGGCCCGACCCAACAACCACGAGATCGTAGTCTTTCATTCCGAAATTCTCGTCATGACATTGATGAAGAAATCCATGCAACGCAAATGCGAAGACGACTTTAGAGTGGGTTGGGAATATCTGCCGCGCCCGGAGGTCACGGCCCACCCTTTTCGGATTTGCTAGAAATGGTGCTGGCCATGGCAGTCATGTAGAAGAGGGCCGCGATGATCAGGACGCAGATAAATCCGAATTCGACAGCGATAAAAATTGCAAGAGGAGGGCTCAGTACGGAGGCGCAGCCATTTATGCCCCATGCCCAAGGCAGATGAGCGGGAGAGAGACTCTGCAGTCGCCTGAGAGCGAGCGGAAAGGGGAATCCCATAGAGAATGCTAAAGGCGCGATCAAGACCTGAATGATGGCGATACTGGTGGCAAGGGAAGAGCCCCCTCCACCTTTGATGCAATAGTTAAGAAAAAGGGAGTGGAGAAGGATCAGAATGGCGGCCGAACCGGTCGCCCAGGCGAGAGTTTTAGGATGTGACGGAAGCCGAGCCGAGACCAGGCTGCCGAGGCCGGAGAATAGGAGGAGAGTCGCGAGAACGATGGCATTGGCATAAACGGGATGACCAACCGTCAGGGTTAGGCTCTGCATCAAAGCGATTTCAACCATCATGAATCCCGAACCCAGACAGCCAAAGTAGAGGAAAGTCCAACCGGTTCCCCGACCTCCGGCGTCGAGTCTGATGAGGGGCAAGACGATGAGGAGGACAGATGAGGCCGCTAGAAGAAGAAATGTGGCGGACAGTATGAAAGAGCCCATTTCGAAGAAGGGGATCTTCCGCCAGCCAAATTCCTTCCAAATATGGCGGCCGCCGCGCCACCGGAGGAATTTTAGGAAGAAAGGCCGATTGTCCGAGGTCGGTTCTATGTTGAAAGGATAGATTGCGTATAGTTCAGCGCGTTCTTTTGAGATGATCGTGTCAATGGTCTGGAAGAAAGAATCGTCTGGGAACTGATTGTATTGGTTGCGTTCGACCTCCTCGATTCCCGGCAGCAGAAGTGGATCGAAGGAGAGGGATTCGGAAAGGGATCGGACTTCCTCGGCGAAAGATTCCGACAGCGGGCGTTTCGACACAAGGAAGGTAACATTGGCCCAACTTCGGATTGCGGCGAGGTGATCCTCCGGACTCTCGATGTTTCGTTTCTCGAGCATTTCGACCACGGTTGCCAGCAATCGGAGGGGTTTCCTTTCTGGATAGTCGATCCAGGTTGTGAGAGTTAAAGCCCCGTCGGTTCCGAGAAGATCCCAAGCCGCCGAAAAGGCTTCGAGCGTAAACAGATACTGGGTAGAGAGTGACTTTACCCCGCTGCTACCATGGAATTGGCCGAGGACGGGAAAACGAATAAGTTCGAATTCTTCCCTGGAACGATCGAGAAAGGCTCGGACATGGGCGTTTTCAACCAGGCACGCCCCCTGCGTAAGGCCTGCCTCCTCTAACCTGTCGCATTCATCCGAAATGAGATTCCCTAAATCGCTATGGGAGGAGACGGCGATGACTCTGGCTGCTCCGTGATAGAGCGCCTGGGCTACCGGGCCATTGCCTTCTGGTTCGAGAATCAGCACATTTCTTGGCGGCTCGATGTAGGCGAGGATCTCCGGGGTGAAGTCGAGCACCGGTCTATCCATCATAGGATCGAATTGGCGAATAAGGCCGGCCGATTCTGCATTGATAAACACTGCCGCCGAGATGGGAATTTCTCCGGTGAAATTGAGGCTCAATCCGTCGGCAGACCGGATAGCGGGCGAATTGACCACTTCGAGGACCCCTTGGGGATCGGGTTTTCGATCGACGATTCGAGCATCCGGGTGCTGAAGAGTCCTGCTGAGAGGTTTAAATTGGGAGGCGCTCAGCGGTGGTGGGCGGAAGAGAGTAAAGAGGCAAAGGACCCCGGATATCAAAATGAGAACGGCCTCGCCGGTGAGAAGCCTCCCACGGCCGGAGATGAGCCCGGCGAGAATGGGCAGGATGGCGGTAATCGCGAACGCTTGGGGCGGAAAGGCGAAGGAGAGGAGGCCGAGGGCAAAGAGGGCGCCGAAGCCCGATCCGAGGAGGTTAGCAAAATAGAGCTTTCCGATTCGTCCCACTTGCGAAGTCAGGATAAGACCGATGGCCAGGGCAGCGGTGAAAAAGGGGAGAAAGTAGATGAAAATAGAGACTAAGAGCTTGGGAATCTGCCCGGCGTCATGGAAGAGGAGGTGGAATTCGAACTGGAGGGTGGGGAACCGGGTCAGGTTGGCGGCGACAAGGATGGTGGCGCTGGAGGCCGCGATGAGCGAAACTCTAATTCGACCTCCTTTCGAATAGAACCAACCGCGAAAGAGAGAGAGAATGGCGCCGCTGGATCCGAAGCCGAGAAGCGCAAGCGAAACAACAAGATAGGCAAAATGGTACCAATGCAGATATGAAAGCATCTGCATCAAAACCACCTGAAAGGAGGTGACGCCGGCCGAGAGGAGGAAGAGAGTTCCTATTTCTTTTTCCGGGTAAAGGGGACGAAGCTAACAGGGATCAGTCGACGGGTCTTCACCTTCTCCGCACTCTTGGTTACGAGCACTAGATGTTGGATCCCCCAGTTAGTTCCAACCGGAATGATCATGCGCCCCCCAACTCTTAGTTGATCAATGAGCGGAGGTGGAATGTGTTCAGCCACGGCAGTGACGATGATAAGGTCGAAGGGCGCCGCCTCTTCCCAACCGAAGTAGCCGTCCCCTTCCCGACATTGTATGTTCTTGTAGCCGAGAGTTTCCAAGCGGTCCTTGGCCGACGCGGCCAGCTTGGGTACTATTTCCAGGCAATAGACCCGATCCACGATCTCGGCAAGAACGGCCGACTGGTAACCGGAACCGGCACCGACCTCGAGAGCGCGGTGGTGCGGCGCGGGATCCAGCACTTCCGTCATATAGGCGACTATGTAGGGCTGTGAGATAGTCTGACCATAGCCGATGGGCAGCGGCCTATCTTCATAGGCGTAAGCCTCCTGTCTGCTTCCAACAAATTGATGACGCGGAACCTTCCGCATGGCTTCGCGAGTCGCCTTGTGTCTGATCCCCCTGGCCTCAATCTGCGCCTCAACCATTCTTAATCGCTTCTCTTGCTGTTCGACGCTCGAGCCAAATGAGGAAACTGCGAAAACGATGAGCAGGAAGACTCGGACGAAGAGATCTTTCGGTATAAACATGCTCGCGATCTACAACCGTCTTGATCCGATCTGAAACTCAGGAATGTTGCCAAGAGCAATATAGGAAAGGTTTCTAGGCCAGCGCCTGTTGGACGAGTTCGAAGAGTTCCCACAACATTGAGTTCACTAACCGTTCCGAGAATGATATCGGTTCCCAAGCGCCCCCCTCCAGACATCGCAATAATCTTTATGTCCGGGTACTCTTCATTGATTTGGAGGATGGTCTCGAACCCTTCTTTCTCCGGCATGATAATGTCTGTGATGACGAGATGCGGTTCATCGGACTGGACCAACCGGATCGCTTCCTCGCCATCTTCGGCCTCGAAGATTTCGTAATCCTCTATCTCCAAAATCTCTCGGATGCTCCTTCGGATGGGTTCTTCGTCGTCGACGATGAGGATTTTTTCATCTTTATCGAAAGAATCCGCCGGGCTAGGAGTCTGTCGGACTTTGACGTTCGATTGCCTGGCAAGTGACAAAGTTCGTCCGACAGGCTCCTAGCCCGGCGGATTCTTATGCGGGTTCCTCTTTTTCCAGCGCCTTTTCAACCATATCTAGAAGGTCCTGCAACTGAAACGGTTTTTTCAAGGTACCGACAATGTGCAGTCCCCGGGCAACCATAAGGAATTCTTCGGCGTGCAAGCGTCCTCCTCCGGACATGGCAATGATTCTTAGGTTAGGGTATTTGCTTCGAAGTTCGAGAATCGTTTCGATGCCCTCCTTCTCGGGCATGATAATGTCCATAATTACGAGGTCTGGATTTTCCTTGACGACCTGGGCGATCGCCTCGTTGCCGTTAGAGGCTTCGACGACGTCGTAATCTTGAGTTTCAAGAATGGTGCGAATGCTGAACCGGAGGGGTTCCTCGTCATCGACTACCAAGACTTTGTTCATGGTGACAGGGAAACGTCTCGACCACGATCAGATCGACGGATTCCTTCGAAGAAAATGAACCTGAGATTTGAGACAAATTGTCAATTCTATTCTAAGGAATATGCCTCTTGGCTTGGTTATCTTTCGCCATCTTCGGAACACTCGGGTGGATTGGTGGATTGCGGCCGAGTCCCCCACAGGCATATTCCTTGTCCCGGCAAGCCGGGAGAGGCAGAGCGAAGACTCAATCGTAGCGGTCTAGTTCTCGCGCATTGACCATGTTGCTTCATTCCGGTAGAGTGCTCCAGAGGAATCTAGAGTGCTGGAGAAGAGGGTGAAACTCTTCACTTTAAACGGGGGCGCTTCAAATCCGCGCTGGTTTCGGACAAACTGTCGAACCGAACCGGGCCTGGCCTTTATGGTTCGGGCAATTGTGATATGCGGATGATAGGCGCGGGTCTCAGACTCAATACCTAGTCCGATGAGCGCGTCTTCAATAAGGGACTGAAGCTGGAAAAGGCGTGGATGGGCATTGCCGACGCCGATCCATACGAGTCGTGGGCGTCCCTTTTGGGGGAAGCAACCGATTCCACAGACCGGGAGGATGAAGGGCTCAACAAGAATCGAGGAAAGTACCTTTTTGATGCTCTCATCCAAGTCGATGTCGACGCCCCCAATGAATCGAAGTGTGAGGTGAAGATGGTCTCTGGGCACCCACCGGAAGCCGGGGAGCTCAGTCTGCAAGTGGGACAATGAAGCAGGAATGACGTCGGGCAGAGGGATCCCGACGAAAAGTCGTCTCAGGGGAGGATCGGGGGAGGCCATGATGGCGACGAGACTGATCTGCCGTCGATCCTCCCCTCCGATTGGCACTGTTGGGACTAAGAATTGATGAACGCTCTTCTACCTATCCGACGGAATAGAAGAGATGCGAACCTCTGAAGCCGGCGAGCTCGGATTCAAGGGTTCCGGCGTTCAACGGCTCGGGCCAATGTTCGTAGGCGGGCTTGCTGAACATGAGGCGGGAGTTGGCAGACGAAGCGACTTTCTCCATGCGAAAGGCGAAGTTCAGATCCGGACCGAGCATGCTTTCCTCTCCACTGGAAGTTGCTCCGCCGAGGGCCACCGTGCCGTAATGGATGACCATGCGAAACTCGGGTGGACCTGAGTTCTGATTTTCACTGAGTCGACCGATCGCCTTTGCAACCTGGGGCGAGACCTCACCGGTGTCGAACCAATAGGCGAGAAAACCGTCGCCCAGGTACTTGTTTATCGAACCGCCGTGTTCCTCGATCACATCTCCGCAGGTCAGAAGCCAACGGCCGACCATGCGGCTGAGGTCTTCGGGCGAGATGTTGAGACTCATTTGAGTGAATCCCTTGATATCGGCGACGAGGAGCCAACATTCGCGAAGACCGATGCTGGCAACGGTTTTCTGATCGTAGGGGAGGGACGGGTCCTCAGAGGAGGGTTCGCCACCATCATCCGGGGAGCATCGAAATTGGAAAGAGTGCTTGGCGATCTGAAAACGATCGCGATCTTTCAGTAGGGTCGGTTTGTGTAGGTAGCGATTGTTGAGGAGGGTGCCATTCGTGCTCCCCAGATCGACCAGCAGGTACTCACCCTTGCCTTGGAAATGGACGACCGCATGCCGCCTCGAGACCCCCTTGTCCGAAATGACGACGGTGTTATTAGCGGCTCGACCCAGCGAGCAACTACCACTGAATGAGATATCCTCTCCCTCTGCTCTCTCAATTACGGCCGGCATCTATCACTGGTGGGGATAGCCTGAGTATTGCGAATCAGGCTATTTCCGGCGACTTTCTAGTCAATTCATTTCCGGAGTGACTAAAACGGATATAAAGAGACCAGATTTAGGCTGAACTAGATGCTCGATTTTTTTGCTCGTTTCGATTCGTTCTCTCAGCATAATTGTTCGTCCCTCGAAATCCGCTGGATTTCAGTAAAGGCGCTGAACTGGAATGCTGAGAGCCACCCTAGTTCGGGGGAGAATCGCAATAGTCAGCTCTGGTCGCGGCAATGTCGGAAGAGACGGTACAAGCAGTTGAATTTGGTGAGCGGGTACCAGGGTTTCAAAGAGACCAGGTTGTCTTCGAGCGATACAAGCTAAAGGAGTTTCTTGGAAAGGGCGGGATGGGTGTGGTGTGGCTGTGCCACGATCAGAGGCTCGACCGTGATGTCGCCCTCAAATTCCTACCTGAGCTAGTGCGATCGGATGATATTGCATTGGACGATTTGAAGAAGGAGACCAACCGGAGTCTCGAGCTCACCCACTCGAATATTGTGAGAATTCACGATTTGGTGGATGATGGGGCAATAGCCGCCATATCGATGGAATATGTCAAAGGTGCGTCATTGAGCAAGTTGACGGCTGAAAAAGTCAGAGAGCGGGGAGCGGCATTCGCGACGGACGAAGTCACGGATTGGGTGCGACACCTGTGCGGCGCGCTCGATTATGCACATGCCAAAGCGCGGATTGTTCATCGCGATTTGAAGCCCGCCAATCTGATGATCAATCAGAACAGCGAACTCAAGGTCGCCGATTTTGGAATCGCTTGCAGTCTGAGGAGCTCGCACAGCCGGATCACCCAGGCGAAGAGTACATCCGGCACGATCGCCTACATGAGTCCTCAACAGATGATGGGTGAGATTCCCTCGGTTACGGACGACGTCTACTCGCTGGGATCGACACTCTATGAGGTACTGACTGGCCGGCCACCCTTTTTCAGCGGCGAGATCTACCTTCAAGTGATTGAGAAGATCCCCAAGAAGATCAGCGATCAGCGCAATGAGCTCGAAATGGAAGGGAGTACCGTTCCGGAGGAATGGGAGGAGACGATCGCCTCTTGTCTGGCCAAGGAACCTAGGGATCGGCCATCGTCGTGCGGGGAGGTTGCGGCCCTTCTTGGGATTCCCGTCTACGGTGAAACATCGACGACGGAGCGAGTTTTCGGACGGACCGAACCAGCGATTTCGCTTACGGAAGAGACCTCCACCACGGAATTCCCGGCCCCTTCGAGGGGGCCGGAGAAGAGAGAGAAAACCACTGGTAATCGGTTGCTCACATCTGTGCTGCTGGTTCTCATCCTGATTGTGATCGGAGTCACTGGTTACTTCGTCCATTTCTTGAAGAGAGGCGCGGTCCTCCCGACCGAGGAGCCTGTTGACGACACAGTATCGGCCGATTTTCCGAAGAAGGATGAAGTCGAGCCAATAGCAGTGGAACCGGTATCACTGACCGAAGCGGAGCCGGCGGTTGAAATCGAAGAGAAGGGTGTTGTCGACGAACCGGAAGTCGCAACCGTGGCAGATATCTCCGATGGGTATGTGCCTGGATTGCTGGAGCTCAACGGCAGCGAGATGGTTCTCTATCTCCCGGGCAGCGTTGGTCTGCGCTTGCATCGGGTGCCGATTCCGGAGAAGCCGTTCCTAATGGGATCGCCGAGCGAGGAAATTGGGCATCGACCGTGGGAGGAATTTCGAGAAGTTCGCATGGAGGACTCCTTTTTCGTCGGAATTAAAGAGATCACCCAAAGTCAGTATAACGCGGTCCTGGGCAGAGCGGCGAATCCCTCCTATTGGATCGATTGGATCGGAAACGACGATTGGCCCGTGGACAGCGTTGACTGGGAGGACATCATAGGTTCGGGCGGATTTATTGAGCGATTGAATCTTTATCTGGAAGGGAAGAAGCTCTCTCAATTCTCTGCCGATCTTCCCACCGAGGGAGAATGGGAGTATACTTGCCGAGCTGGGACGCGCACGGCTTTCAACAATAACACCCAGATCACGGATCCTGTTTCTGACCCGAATCTGGAAGGAGTTGCCCACTACAATCGAGTGCAGGGCGTGGGGAGTCCGGCCCCGGTGGGAACCTATTCTCCTAATTCCTGGGGATTCTACGATATGCACGGAAACCTGGCCGAGTGGTGCAAGGGCGAGTCCTCGGGTTCCGGCATGCCGGTTCTGAGGGGAGGAGGGTGGAATCAACGGGCAGGGTCCTGCCGTTCGGCTTCACGGGCCCCCGCAACCAAAACCCAGAAGGGGCAAAACTGGCATGGCTTCAGGATTGTCATCCGTGAGGCATCGAAATAGGTAGCCCAGCAGGTTTCAATGATTCGAGATTTGCAATGGACGGCGGTCGGTTCTACTCATTGCGTCCCATGCGCGTTTTCTGTCTGTTCTGCTTTGCCTTCCTCTCGATATCGCTCGACGGCGCCAAAGTGGTGATCAAGACGCAGCCCTTAGACGCTGAGATTTACGTTGACGGGGTGCTCAAGGGAAACTCCGAACTGGAGGTCAATCTTCGGAATTCCAAGCAGCCCTACACGATTTCCGCGGTCAAGGAGGGGTACGACAAGGAGAGCGTACTCTTTGAGACGCGGAGCAAAACCAAAGTCATCGAAATCCTCCTCGAGCCGGTCCGCGAGGCGCACTCTTTCTCCTTTCGCACGGAACCTTCGGGTGCGATCGTGAAGTTGGATGGGGTGGCAATCGGGTTCACACCGCTCGAATACAGCGTCCTCTTCCGACGGGAGAGTAAGGAGGCTCCATGGGAGTCTCAGTCCCTCGAATTCTCCCTCACCGACTACGAGACTGAGGTGGCCATGATCTCTAGGCCTAGTTTCGCACTTTATAAGTTAAGTCCTTGATAATCAACACGCGTTTTTGAAAGGCACTACAAAATCGGTTCGATTTTTATTTTGCTCATACTCTTCTTAACGGGCAATTTCTTCCATTGGATCTGGAAGAGATTGTAAATCTGCTTGTGGCTCTGTTCGGGAATGCCCGCTTTGCGCAGACGATAGACTTCTCCCTGTCGAGTGGGCAATATGACAGTGGCATAGGTATGGGTTTGGAGGACCCGCTTGATGGTCTGCCAGGAGCGGGTGTCCCCGTGCCGCTCCAAGGTGTATTCGATAAAGCGCAAAAGCTGGTAGGCCAAAATGGTGATAAAGACGTGGCCCTCAACGCGCGGTTCAATCTGGTGGTGGTTGGGTCTGAGGCCCAAGTCGCTCTTGAGCGCTTTGAAGCCGTCTTCGGCCCGGGTCAAAGTCATGTAGAGGCGCCACAGCTGGGCCCCGCTGAAGTTGTGCCGATTGGTGCGCAGCACAGAGCAGCCCAACAGTTGAGCATTCTCATCACAGGCCTGGTCCCTTCGAGTCCAGCAAAGGCCGCACTTTTTCTCTTTAGAGCCCTTGGCGGCTTCGACCAGTTCAATAGAATAGAAGCGCTGCACTCGGGAATGTTGCCCCTGTAAGCGCCCGATCGCGGTATGGATTTTTGCGGGCTCCTTTAAATGGCCTTGATCGACCCTTTTCTGAAGCCCCTCGAGCGCCTTCATAAAGCGCTCTTCGGCCCCTGAATAAATCGCCTCTTCCTTGGCCCGCCTGCGCACGCTCTGACACAACAGCACATACTCCTCGCCTGCTTGCCTCGACTCCTCCTGCGTTGTCTCCTGGTCCCCTTCACTCTCATTTTCTTCTCCCACCTGCTCTTTTATCCACTTCACCTTCACTTCCCGGTCCGAATCCCTCCCCTCTACCTTTTCGAAACCGGAAGCCTCCTGGAACTCTGCAAGATAAGCCTTACGCCCCCGGCGGCTCTGGTTGACCAGGTAGCCGAATCCCTCCTCGCGCAACAGTTGCACATTCTCCCGGCTCGCGATCCCTCCATCCATGATGATGAGGGTCTTCTCACGCTCGCCCTGGGCCCCCACCGCTTTCTCCAATTCAGCGATCATCTCCAACAGGGTCGTCGCGTCATGGCGGTTGCCCGCAAATATCCGATGTCCCAACTCAAAGCCTTCGGTATCGAACACCATCCCCACCACAATCTGAACACAATCGTGGCGTTTCTGTTTGTTCTTTCCCCGTTTCGCTTTGCCGTTGCTCGCACCCACCCCTTCGAAGTGCGTATTGGTAAGATCATACAGTAGTACCGTCCGATCCAAACTGAACAGTTCCCCCTGGCGCTCGCGCATATGCTCTTCGATCCTTTCGCGGTTCTCCACCAACCGATCGCTCACCCGGTAGTAGCGATGCCGATCCGACTTCACCGCCGCCACTCCCAGAAGATCTCCCAGGGCACTCTGCCTGGCCCACTGGGGCAAGGCGTTCTCAGGCACTGGATCCACCAGCCGGTTGATCACCGATACCTTAGCCGCATCCCTTTGCGCCCGGTTCAAGCCCACCTCCTGCAAGGCTTCATCCATCCTCAGCTTTTCCCACCCCTTAAGCCCCAGCAGAATCGGTCCCAATAAAACTCCCGCGGCGCTATGCTCCACTTTATCGGCCAAGACCCCATCAATTGCGTTCTGCTGCTCTGCAAAAGCCTCGGCCTTTTGGCGCAGTCCTCGCCACCGCCCCTCCCCATCAATCCGCCGCAGGATCAGTTCAATCCAGTTCTGCTGTCGACGCGTATACTCAGGGGCCAGAAGTTCCTCGATCCCGTAGAGCTGCTTTTGCACCGCCTTGGCAATGGGTCCAAAGTCCGGTCGACTGATGGCCCCATCGCCCAGGGAGACCACCACTCGCTGTCGCGGTTTACCTTCGCTGTTGCGGTAAGATTCAAGCAGTTGGAGGACCTGGCCGCTCTTGGAATGCTTCAGACGGAAAAACATATCCCGCCAGTCTGGGCGGGCAGATAGGGAGAGTCAAGAACTACTGAAACTTATAGTCCCTACACGATCAATACAGGACAAACATTCATTGCTCATCAACGACTTACGAATAATAACGTCTCTAAGTTCAGTGCTTTCCGCCCTTCAGTACGCAGTTTGGGCTAGGGAAACGACGATCCAGGAGGTAGTCGAGTTGGGTCGGATAAGAAGCCAGTACAAGATCCATTTCGACACCGATCCGAGTGGCGCTTCCGTCTCGGTAGAGGGAGAAGCGATCGGCACCACGCCCATAATCTGGACCATCGAGTTCGAGCGGCTAAACAGGAACGCCACCTGGCCGACCAAGGAGTTAGTCATAGAACTGGTGGATTATGAAGCGGAAAAGATTCCATTGCGAATGGATACGGATGCGCCTGAATTGATCTCGCTGGGCCGGCTCCGCCACGACAAGGAATTTCGAGTCCAAACTTTTACCAAGGACGGGCGGCCCCTGGGAACAGAGATAATGATCAACGGGGAGCCTGTGGGCACCGCCCCAGCAGGCGAAGCCCTGGCCTTCAATCTCGAGTTCGGGCGATCGAGCAAGGATGAGGAGTGGCCTGAATTCCAGTTGCAGGCCGGCCTTCCCTCAAAATATCGCCAAATCAGTGAGACTATTAGGTATTCGAGCGGGCCGGAGATCATTCTCTCCCTCGAACCGGTTCTGGAGATCATGGTCTCCAGGCTGTTCCCCGAGGTGCGAATGATGCCGGAGGGTGTCGTATACGAAGTGGTTCCGGCAAAGAGGCGGGCCATTCTGGACCCATCCGAGACGACTTTGCAGTATATCGTAAATGTGAAAGCGGTTACCTCGTACAAACGGGCGGACCAAAGTCGCACTCAGCGAAATCAATGTGTCAATTCGTTCGCTGTGACTCCCGATGGCCAGTCGGTTATTTTCTGTGTGACGGAGAAACGGAGGGAAGACTCGCAATACGTTTCCAATATGTACGTAAAGCGGGCGGCGGACGAAACCGGAGGCATAACCCGCTTGACGCAGAGCGGGCGTTTTCTCGATACCAACCCGGTAGTCGGTCTGGACGGAAAGAATATACTCGTCTTTCAATCCAATCGAAGCGATCGGCGGAAACCGGATATCTTCCGGGTGAATCTTGTCGAAAACCGATTTGCGGGCGGTATTGCACGGATCACATCGGATACTCGATTTAACTTCTCGCCTTCCTATTTGAACAGCAATCGTGAATTGGTCTATGTATCACAAGAGTCGGATTATCCTTCGGCGCTTCCTCAGATCAGCACCGTGAAGTTCGATGGATCGCTCACGACTCAACTCAAGGTGAGCGGATTCGATGTCAACTTCACGAATTCAAAATTCATCTACTTCGTTCGGCGGGAGTACGATCAGAAGAGGCATGTTTTCTCCGTTGAGCCGGACGGCATGCTGGAACGCTCCTACATTCATGAGGAAGCTTTCGTCAATTCAGACTGTTTCTCGCCCATGTCCAGTCCTGATGGGAAAAGCATTCTGTTCGTATCCGATCGGGGACGCGACACCAAGAATCGAAGGAACCACGATATCTACTTGATGACGGGCGATGGGACCGGGATTCAGCGCCTCACGGAAAACGGCTCTGATGATCTGCAGCCCGCCTGGTCGCCAACCGAGCCCGGGGTGATCTTTTTCCTCTCCAGTCGAGGGGGCGCCTACAATGTGTGGCGAATGCAGCTGCTGGGCGGAGGGTAGGATTCTGGCGAACTTTGGTGATTCGTCCGCCGTGCAAATAGTAGTTTTGGTCCGCCAGAATCCTAGGGTATTTTAACGGCTTTTTGACCCTATTACGGCTCGACTTCTTGGGGTCTTCGCCCTACTATCTGCGTCATAATAAAAACTAAAAGCCGAACGCCATCTCATCTCGCGGTTCAAGTCGTCAAATATCAGGAAGTCGCAGATACTGGGGGAGAAACCCCAGGAGATCCGGGAGAACCAAGGAAAGAAGATTCGGCTGATCGACATCTCGCTCACGCAAAACGCAATTATAAAATGGATCAAACGATTATCATACAATTCATCGTCGGGTTTGGGGTTTTCCTTCTTGGCAGACTGATCTACAAACGGAGCCGTGTCATGCTCTTCAGCATCCTCGCTGTGGGGGCCGTCATGTATTTGGCGCAGGGCAATCCGGGAACGATCAACGATTTGCTGGCCAATCTGAACTAGGAATCTGTCTAGGAAACTGTCGGGACTGGCCTTCTCAGGCGACGGGAACCTTCCCTCCATCAGGGGCTGTTCCTGTACTTCGGGCGGTTGAAACCACCCGACATCATCCTAGTCCCGGCAGGCCGGGGGGAATCTTGGAAGACGAGACCATGCCGCCACTCTGAGGGATTGCTGACGCTTGAGGGTATTCAGCAGAGCCTCCGGCTGCACGTGCTTGCCGGATCAATCGAGCTGTGAAACGAACCGTAACGCAATCCCCCACGCTTGTCGTGGGGTAATCTTAGGTTTCCAGGCTAACCCAATCAGAACGATCCACACCAATCCCCCAGGCTTGTCCTGGGGATGGTTAGGCTTCTCTGCACCGAGCGGATTCGAGAAAGAGGATGACGAAGAGGAAGATTAACTCGCCTCTTTTGGCAAGGTTCCCCATCCAAAAGAGGCGTTCACGAACCGTCTGGAAACCCGCACCAGTATTGAAGTTTCTAGTCCTTGCAAAGGCAGAATTCCAACATTGAAGATCTGACCCTTCAGTTGGGATGCCCATGGCGAAATGTGACAAATAAATCGACGGCCGTCGATTTATTTGTCACATTCGTTGCAACTTTAGGTGGGAACCTGCTGAATTTCATCGACGTTCGACTCCTCTACAATCGAAGATCTGTGTCCGGTCTCGATCAAACTCTTCGGAAAACGATCCGAACGACCAGGGCGCATTGGAGGCCGAAGGGGAGGTATCCCGAATAGCCGGCGAGGGGCATTTCGAAGAGAGGGAATCCCTGAAAGTAGGGGATGTTGTAGACCCACTTTGCGAAGCTGTGGAAATTCCACATTTCCCAGAAAAAACCGCAAATAAGAGCGGCGAGAACCCAGGACATGGTGTAGCGCCAATCTCCGGCTTCAAGGCCGCGGAGGCTAACCGTGTGGGCGCTTATTGCGTTCAGGGAAAGCCATCCGAGGAGGGGGCCACACCAGAGTAGGGGAAAAAGGAGGTGTGGGTAGAGGCCAATGAGAAAAAAGACGGCGGCGACTGCGGCTGCAGCGCAGAGGGCAAACTCGAATTTGTAGGCCAACCGAATAGGTGGACCTGATGCGAGGAAGCTCTGGAGCGGTTGAAGGGTGCGTAGGAACTCATAGGTTGCGTAGACCGCGGGTAGCACGGTTGAGAAACAGATGGTGGCATGCAGTGCGTATTGGAACGGTCCGAACTCCTCGACACCGAAATAGACCCAGTTTCCGACGAATCGATTTAGATACTCAAAGAACCACCAGAAGACTGAGCTCAGGGGAAAAAGGGAAAGGTAGCGCGATGTAGAATCGATTAGCGGGCAGCTTCCCGTGCGAGTGTAGATGAACGCATTGACGACCAGGATGTAGCCCAACCACAGCGGGGTGAAGGTGAAGGCTTGGAACGGTGCGAACCACTCGAATCTATTCCACGCCAAGATCCAGGCGGAAAATGTCGCGAACATCGCCATCCAGCCCCATAATGGGATTCGGTGTCGGCGGATGGGCCCAGTTGGGATCGGTGGAAGAGCCGATTTCCGTCTGGCAGCGAACCAGGCGACGACGACGAGGCAGCCACCTGCGAAGAGGCA
This sequence comes from Candidatus Moanibacter sp., assembly GCA_965226025.1. GTDB lineage: Bacteria > Verrucomicrobiota > Verrucomicrobiia > Opitutales > UBA2987 > Moanibacter. The sequence goes on from CBDDCD010000003.1 coordinate 1,071,452, forward strand.
AGAGAAGGCCCAGATGGAGAATCCAGGATAATCTCGAAACTCCGGCGGAGGCGGAAATCGGAATCGGCTGGAGATGGAAATCCCGCCGGCCCAAGCACCCAGGATGGGCAGGCCGAGGCAGACTCCTGCCAGGCCGGCAGCGGTAACGAGTAGTCCCCAACTTTTCAAGCGGCAGCTATCCTTTTTTTGTTTTCCCACCCCGACAATTGAAGTATCTCTTCTCGTATGAAAACGATAATAGTACGAGAATTCGGCGGAGCGAGCGTTTTGAAACTGGAAGAAGCACCCGATCATGAGCCGAGGGAAGGGGAGGTGTTGATTCGGATGGGGGCGATCGGAGTCAATCCGGTTGAGACCTATATTAGATCCGGAACCCACGCGGTAAAGCCGGACCTCCCCTACACGCCTGGCACCGATGCCGGGGGCACGATTGAGGCGGTCGGCGCCGGAGTCACAGATCTTGGTGAAGGAGAGAGAGTTTACACAGCGGGCTCCCTATCAGGGACCTACGCGGAACTTGCCCTCTGTAGCCGGAATCAGGTGCATAGACTGCCGGAATCGGTGGATTTCAAGCAGGGGGCGGCAATAAACATCCCTTATGCGACGGCATACAGAGGTCTCCATCAGAGGGGTGAGGCGAAACCGGGTGAGACGCTTCTGATTCACGGGGCGAGCGGCGCCGTCGGAAGCGCTGCGGCTCAGATGGGAGTCGCCTTCGGAATGACGGTGATCGGCACGGTCGGAACTGAACGAGGCGCCGAACTGGTCCGCAATCAGGGCGTCGAGCATGTCTTTGATCACAATAGCGATGGGTATCTCGATGAAATACGGGAGCTGACACACGGAAATGGTGTCAATCTCATCCTCGAAATGCTTTCCAATGTGAACCTGGCAAACGACCTTTCTATTATTTCTCAGAAAGGGAGGATCGTGGTCATTGGCTGTCGCGGAACGATCGAGATTAACCCGCGGGAGGCGATGATGCGTGAGGCCGACATCAGGGGCTTGGTGCTCTTTGGCGCCTCCGCCGAAGAGATTGCCAGTATCCATTCGGGAATCGGTGCTGGACTACGAAACGGCACTCTGTCGCCCATTGTCGGTAGGGAAATGGCCTTGAGCGAAGCGAGCGACGCCCATGAAGCGGTCCTGGAGACCGGGGCTTATGGAAAGATCGTGTTGGTCCCATAGGGGTTGAGCGGGTTTCTAGGCGTTCCTGACATATCGAAATCAACGGCGAGATCGTCGAAATGCTCACGCATTCCGCTACCTATCGAATCCGATCCGGTAGCGGAATGCGTGAGCATTTCGTCTTGTTGCTACGCTCCCTCGCCGCTTTCGCGTTAGCTCTAGTTCTCGGTGCTGCTCTTTTGGGCAGTGAGTCGGAAACTGAAAAACTCGAATCGTTCGATTCCCTTGATAAAGAAACTCTCCCAGTGGGGAAGGCAAACGAACTCGGGGTCTCGCCGATCGAGATACCCGGTTCTCCCCTCCCGCGATCGCTTCGGGAGCTCTACGATGAGATTGAGAAGGTCAAAGAAGAGCTTTCGGCGCTGAACAGAGAGGCTGGATTACGAAAAGAGCTCAAGGAATTGAAGCGCGAACTGAGGAAGTTGAAGAAAAGGCAGAAGAGGTTCCGCAGGAATCTTTAATCCCGATTCGGGGCTAGGAATCTGTCGGGCTTTGCACTTCGCAACAGACCTGAACTTCGGATCGCAGGTTGACGGTTTTCAACGGCGACCAAATTCATACCGACAGATTCTTCTAGGAGTCTGTCGGACGAACTTGGTCACTTGCGAAGCAATCGAACGTCAAAGTCCGACAGAAAACTGAGGTGGTCCGTCAAGGGATTTTTTAAAATAGTACTCATTTTCTGTTTAGAGGGCGTGGCCGTTTAGTTGCTGGAGTCTATGCCATACCGGTGAACCGCGCCTTTGGAGTGATTCGAGGTATCTGTGCTCGTCGTAATTCTGGTTATTTTGCCAGCAGCGAAAGAGAATGCGGGTCCACTTCAGAGCGAGCGCTCGAAGGATGGTTTGGCGGGATTTGCCCTGTTCTTTTTTAATTTGATAGTAGGTGTTGGCCCAGTCGCAGTTTCGGATCGAATGGGCGGCAAATTCAACAAAGCTCTGGCGGACAAAGGTGGGCGCGGACCACCGCCAGGTGACCAGTCGTTTTGCCTGGCTGCTCTTTTTGTGCTGACCGCTGCTGATGGTGACTGGAGCCGAACCATTCCACTGGGTCATGTTCCGGGCCGTTTCGAAACGCGATCGATCGGTCCCAAAGGCGCACAGCAGCCGAGGGCTGAGGGCCTCGCCGGCTCCGGGAAGGCCGCTGAACACAGGGGCATCGGGATGGGTGTGAAAAAGTTCCTTGATACGCTCCTCGTAGGCCTCGATCTGCGGTTGCAGGGCCAAAAGCTGTTTGGCCAGAGTCTGCGCTTTGCGACTGAACGCCTCCAGAGTCGCGGGATCCTCGGTCAAGGCCTCTTCCCGGCCGATCAACTCCAGGCGCTCCTGGATTTTCGCGGCGCTGCGGCTGTTATGCTTATAAAAGAACTTTCGCAACCCTTGCGCCGATGCGCTCTTGACCTTCTTAAGCGTCGGCCAGCGTAGAACAAAGCGCAGACACATAGCACTGCCCAAGTCATCGAACAGTTTCAACACCAATGGGTTATACTGCTTCAGACAACTGCACAATTGCTGCTCGAAGCGAGTCGCCTGATCGACGAATCCACGCCGGTCCTCACACAACAGGTTGAGCTCGCGCGTCTCCACACTGTCCGGTCTCAGACACTTCTCAAAGTGCTCGGGATGTTTGAGGAAAAATTCCGCGTGCAATTGCGCATCGACCGGATCGCTCTTGGCCCTGGAAGGATACAATGCCTGTCGATAATCCTTCGCACTGGCCGCATGCACCGGATAGATATCGACAAACTCCAATCCGATCAGAAAATTGATCAACCCGCCACGCTTCTGATCCACCACGATGGCGACGCGCTTTCCCTCACGCCCATACCTTTCTCTCATCTCCACGGCAAAACCATGCAACGCTATCGCATCCTGAGCCACCTGCCGGTGACTCCCTCCTGCCGTTTCCCTCTCGATCATCCAAAGATCATTTTTCTGATCCGCCCAATCGATCCCTATAACCACACTGTATGGATTAGTTTTTTCGCTTTTCTGCATCCCTTTGATCAATTACCTTCCCTTCTGTTTTATTCGTTTTGTGGTTTTCAAAGGCGCTGGATGTCCAGGCGAAGTTCTTATAGTGGATCCTGCTATGAGGATACAAACTGAGGGTTCGTTATCGGTCATCCAGGCAAGCCGTCTACTCGAAATTCTGTCGGAAGTCGTCTCACGACTGCCTCCTAAGTTCGTAGTGGACGGCCGCCTTTGAAAATTAACTCCTCTAGAGAAACAAACTCCTTGCCTCATAGCCAACCCAGCTTCTGCCAAGTTACTCACAATGGGGCCTCGCCGAGTTACTCCTACGGCTCCACTCGGCCCCACTGATGAATAACTTGGAGCTACTATAAGACTCCTAGTACCTCTATTTAGATGCTGGGACTCGCCTGCGGCTTCTCCACTAGGACTTCGCTGCGCTCAGCAGTAATCAGTATACAGTGAACAGTGAAATCTCTGTGAAAGGTGCGATGCTGGTGATCGACGGAGGGTGGTAGACAAGGTTCGAGACGAGGTTACCAGGGGGATCGGAGTTACCTTTTCTATTCGATCGAAAATATCCTTACTATTGATCTCTTCGACGGGCTTTGCGCAGGCATGCTCCGAGTTCAGCGGAGCAATCCCGCTGAGCGGGACCCGAACCTTGTCCATTGGTCGCGGATTCCTTGCTTCAAATTTATCGGTGTCCATTCGTCGTTTTCTTTGACTACTTCTAGCTCAGTGAGGTCTCCTTAAAACACAAATGAAGTCACCACAAAGTCCCAGATCAGGATAAGGATGGAGGAGGTGACCACCGCCTGGGTCGCTGCCCGGCTGATTCCCTTCGCCCCATAACCGGTAAATGTGAGAAGATTGCGAATGCTCCGAAGAAGGAAAATACCCGAGCGACCGAGTCGGGAGAAGTGATCAACGCCAATCGAACCTAAACGGGGTGATCATTCGCTCCTTCGGTCCTGTAAAAAAATCGGAAAATCCGCTTGACGAAAGGGCATCCCTCTATAGTGTCTCTCGTCAGGGTACCTTAGGGTACATTAAAGTTCAAACTACCTGATTTATGAATAGAGGGAATTCTTTGGCTACTGCTTCTTCTTCACAGCTCTCGGGGGAGAGCGCAAGACCAACTGGGGGGTTTCTATTTTGGTCTTCTATTTTTGCCGCTGGTCTGTTTGCCGCGGCGCCTGCTTCAGCGGCCATTATAACCTTCGACGAAGCGCCCCCGAGTCTCGTGCATGGGTCGATCGTTACGACTCAATATGTGGGTATCAATGGGGTCACGATTAGTGCCATCAACCCAAATCGCTCGCATAATCTTGCGGTTGCGTTCAATACATTGGTAGACCCGGACGATACAACAGATGACGATCTAGTAGGACCGCCCACAGAGGACTGGGATTTTGGAAATCTCTCGGATCCGGTGCAGGTCGAACTCAAGAACATCCTCATCGTTCAGGAAAACAATACCGGTATTGTCGGCGGGGTGGTCGGTGATCCGGATGATGAGGGTTCGAGACCTCACGCTGGAGATTTAATTTTCGAATTTGCTACTGCGATCACGCAGTTTGGTTTTAGCATTGTGGACGTCGAAGGAGCGATCGAACCTGGTACTTTCCTGACCTTTTTCATGGGTGGTGCAGAGTTGGCGGAAGTGCCGTTTACCGAGTTCACCAATGCCGCGAGCGTCTTTTTTGATGCCACAGTCGTCTTCGGCGACAATTCGGCGAATAAGCTACCGACGATAACAGGGCCCTTCTCGATGCTTTCAATGCTTCCCTCCCAGTACCAATCATATCCAATATTACCCAGATGGATAAGGTCATCGTGCGAATGGGCGGTTCAGGGGGCATCGACAATCTCCGATTCGAGGAAGTACCGGAGCCGGCTGAATTCCTGCTGCTCGGCGTAGGGCTTGGAGTTCTGGTTGTTGCCCGCCGGCGGTTCGCGGCGAAGAGCTGAGACGGTCTAGCCGCGCAAATTCGGCGAAGTATCCTGCAAACGTCACCTATAGTGTCAGTTCAGAGGTGGTCCGTGGCCTCCGGACGCGGAATAAGATTGAATCTGCAGGGAGAACTTATGCCGCGCCCAGAGGTCACGGCCCACCCATTCTACCTGGTTCGGCTGTGAACTTGAGAATCCTCGCTTGATCTGGGCTAGGAGCCTGTCGGTATGAATTTGGTCGCGATTTACGACCGTCAACCTACGATCCGAAAGTTCAGGAGTGTTGCGAAGTGCAAAGCACGACAGATTCCTAACTGACTGCCCGCCGACAAGCAAGGATGTTTGTCCTCAATTGGAATCCCATGCCGAACGCGGATCAGATCGGCGAATTTCCTGGGTTGTCGATTGGTTAGCCGCTTGCAAATCTGTCTCAATTCTCATAGTCCCCGGAGGAGAATGGCGGCAACAATTAATCGGTTTCTATTCCTTGTTGGAAGCCTCCCCCTATTTGTCTTCGCCGACGATGACGCGGTTCCGGCGGCGATTCTGGGTGAGGCGCCTCCGTTGCGAGGTGAAGGCGTGGCCTACTTCGACGGGGATCCGGATGCAGTGGGCTATCTTTCGGCTCCGGAAAGCGGCGGCCCGCATGGGGCCGTTATTCTGATTCATGAATGGAACGGCCTGGTGGATCGGGTCAAGGAAGTTGCCGATGCCTTCGCGGAGGAGGGCTACGTCGCTCTGGCGGCGGATCTCTACTCTGGGAGAATCGGGAGCAATCGTGAAGAAAACATGGCCTTGGTTCGCGAGACGAGAGGCAACCCAAAAAAGATGGTTGGAAACCTGGATGCGGCGGCCCGTTTTCTGCGAAGTCGGAAAGATGTATCCGGAAAAATCGCGGCTATGGGCTGGTGTTTCGGAGGAGGAGTTGCATTGAGCTACGCACTGGGGGGCGAGAACCACGAAGCCACAGCAATCTTCTACGGTCGATTGGTCGACGACCCGGAGGCCCTGGTCCGGATTAATCACGAGATCTATGGAACCTTTGCTGAGACCGACCGTGGTATTCCACCCAGTAGTGTGGAGCGCTTTGTGAATACTCTAAGAAAGGCCGGAATCGAGAACGATGTACACATTTACGATGATGTGCGGCACGGGTTCTGGCTCTACGTTGATCGCGATCCCGAGACCAATCGAAAACCCGCGGCTCACGCCTGGGAGAGATTGAAGGCCTATTTGCAGAGGACGATCGGTTCTGGGGCTGAATAGGTGGTCGAAATCAAGACCCGAGACAAAGATTGCACCTTACAGTTGGAGGAAGAGGAAGACGGAGAGAAAGAGGAAGATTGGATTATTTTTAACTACACGGTGTTCCATCGAAAGGGTCCAATTGGCGACTGGATTGGAGGGGCGAGGGCCCTCGAGCCCCTGATCGAACTGAGAAGCGACTGCGTGAACAAATTGGCTGATCCGCCAGGGCTCGAGGGCCCTCGCCCCTCCATTTCTAAGGTTGTTGTCCACGCAGATTCCCGTAAATCCATGGCCCGGAAACCCGCACGGACTGTGAAGTTTGAGGTCAGAGCCTCACTCCACCGGTCCGAAATGCGTGCCCCAGGCCTTTGAGAGGCTGCGGCCGGCGGTGATCGCCTCCTCGTGCTGCGCCTCAGAAAGAGGTTGGTAGCGGCGCACCAGCTCGATGTTCTTGAGGAGTTCGGTTTCCGTGTACATTCCAATGACGGCGATGGCCACGCCCTCCAAGCCGAGGGCATAGCGCAGGGCGAGTTCGTGCTCGGAGTAGCCTTCGGCCTCCAATTCGGAGGGCCGGCTCCGCTCACCCTTGGCAAGTTGGTACTTCATTCCCTCCGCCCCGCCGTAGACCTTCATTGCGGCGACGCCTGCGTTCTGCTTGCGGGCTAGATTAAGGACTTCTCCCTGGAAATCATAGGTGTGCAAATCGCCAGGATTCAGCGCCACCATGATGACGTCCACATCGGCCTCCTTGAGTACTCTCGCCACCTTCCACGGTTGGTTGTGGGCGGTGACACCGACGAAGCGCGTCCAGCCGCGGCTTTGTGCTTTCCGCAATCCGGCGAGAGCGCCCTCCAGACTCAGCACTTTGTCGACATCGCGTCCTCCCATATGGTGGACGTAGACCAAATCGGCGTGGTCGGTCTGCAGATCATCGAGCCCCTTCTCGAGCACTCGTAATGCATCGTCGGCGGTGTCGGCCGCCGTCTTGGTGACGAGAAATACCTCGTCACGCCGTCGCCGCAGAACTTCACCGAGTTGGCGGTGTGCATTGACGTATCCGGGTGCGGTGTCGATGTAGGTGACGCCGAGATCTATTGCGCGATGGTAGAGCGGGATCGCGTCTTCGTCCGCCATCCCGATGCCCCCTGGTCCGGTACCCAGTCCTAAGATCGGAACCGGTTCGCCCGTCTTACCCAGTATGCGCTGCGGGAGTGGTGCGGTTGTAACCTCCACCGAGGATTCGATTGGAGTCGTCGTCATGCCCAGGAGGTTGTTGGGACCGAGAGTGAAAAGCGAGTATTTTCAACTGAAGACCTCTCTTCGCAGATCCCTTATTACCGTCAACCCCTCCTAGTCGCTGCCCTTCATCTTCCGGGCCCCACTCCCTCGCTTACTCCCAAACTGGTCTCGATATTGGGTAAAAATACTCTCCACGTACTCTCTGGACCCGAGCACCGCTCCGTCCGTGAAATAGCGCACCCGACACCTCAGCGCCGCCGCCACCGGCAGTTGGCCTCCCTCTTCCATCACTTTGATCCATGCTTCCGTACGTATCCTCCCCAGGAGCGATTCCTGGGGTGCATCCAACGTCCCTGTGCAGTAGAGCAGCTGCCGATACTCCCTCGATGCCTCCCGCCATTTAAGAAGTCGACCATACGAGGCGCTGACTGCTTCAGCGATCCCTTCCCGCGCTTCAATCCTGCCTCCCACCGCCTCTCCATAGCCGCTCCACCGATAGTCCTTGGGATCCTCCACGATCCCCGCTCTGACCGGATTCAGATCGATATAGGCCGCCGTCACTCGCAGGGCCGCTTCCCTGCCTTCCACTATCGTGCTCTTGAATCGCTCCGCCCACAATGTCCCATACCGTTCGTGGGTCTGATTATACCAGATTGTGTAGCGCTGCTTCAGTGTCTTCATGAACTCCGAGACATCATGCATCCGCGCCAGGAGGCGTCTCCGCCACACCTTCGCCTCCTCCCCTCCTCGCTGCAGAACCGCGGCCAGATATTTCACTGTCATCGTCTGATACGGCCTAGGCTCCGGATAGAGCACCGCGTAGCGGCGCAGAAGCTCCCTATCCGACAGGACCACCTCTTCCCTGTCCGGCACTCTGATCAGAAGGTGAAAATGGTTGCTCATCAGACAGTAGGTCAGCACCTCCACTCCGGAAAAGTCCGCCACCTGCCACAGCTGCCTGCGCAACCGCTCCTTCGCAACCGCGTCGAACAGAAACTCACCGTTAACGGCCCGATTGATACAGTGATCGACCGCGCTCGCTCCAGAAATCTTGAGACGTCTAATTCGCATATTGGCTCACTTCTAAGCCCTCCCTACTTGACGGTCAAGCAATTTTTTTCCTGACCCTATTTAGACCACTCGAAGTGTTCCTTGACGCTCTTGCTTTTGGTAACCAGGTAGTGTGGAAACCAGGCCAGGGAATAGTTTGCTTCGTCTTCGCCTCCACCGTGCCGGCTGGGTGGGTCCATGCGCCGGCTTTGGTCGAGCCAGGCGTCCATCTCTTTGCGCAACGTTTGATAGTGTTGGAAACAGGTTCGAATCGTATTCTATGTTTGGCTTGAGATTCGATTGATTCGGGTCCCTTGCCGTGCTTTCATCCGTTGCAGATTCAGTCTTGCGGCTTCCAGTTGGAAGAGCTCACAGACATGCGCCAAGAGTGAGCATCGCCTAGCCCAAACTGCGTACTGAAGGGCGGAAAGCACTGAACTTAGAGACGTTATTATTCGTAAGTCGTTGATGAGCAATAAATGTTTGTCCTGTATTGATCGTGTAGGGACTATAAGTTTCAGTAGTTCTTGACTCTCCCTATCTGCCCGCCCAGACTGGCGGGATATGTTTTTCCGTCTGAAGCATTCCAAGAGCGGCCAGGTCCTCCAACTGCTTGAATCTTACCGCAACAGCGAAGGTAAACCGCGACAGCGAGTGGTGGTCTCCCTGGGCGATGCGGCCATCAGTCGACCGGACTTTGGACCCATTGCCAAGGCGGTGCAAAAGCAGCTCTACGGGATCGAGGAACTTCTGGCCCCTGAGTATACGCGTCGACAGCAGAACTGGATTGAACTGATCCTGCGGCGGATTGATGGGGAGGGGCGGTGGCGAGGACTGCGCCAAAAGGCCGAGGCTTTTGCAGAGCAGCAGAACGCAATTGATGGGGTCTTGGCCGATAAAGTGGAGCATAGCGCCGCGGGAGTTTTATTGGGACCGATTCTGCTGGGGCTTAAGGGGTGGGAAAAGCTGAGGATGGATGAAGCCTTGCAGGAGGTGGGCTTGAACCGGGCGCAAAGGGATGCGGCTAAGGTATCGGTGATCAACCGGCTGGTGGATCCAGTGCCTGAGAACGCCTTGCCCCAGTGGGCCAGGCAGAGTGCCCTGGGAGATCTTCTGGGAGTGGCGGCGGTGAAGTCGGATCGGCATCGCTACTACCGGGTGAGCGATCGGTTGGTGGAGAACCGCGAAAGGATCGAAGAGCATATGCGCGAGCGCCAGGGGGAACTGTTCAGTTTGGATCGGACGGTACTACTGTATGATCTTACCAATACGCACTTCGAAGGGGTGGGTGCGAGCAACGGCAAAGCGAAACGGGGAAAGAACAAACAGAAACGCCACGATTGTGTTCAGATTGTGGTGGGGATGGTGTTCGATACCGAAGGCTTTGAGTTGGGACATCGGATATTTGCGGGCAACCGCCATGACGCGACGACCCTGTTGGAGATGATCGCTGAATTGGAGAAAGCGGTGGGGGCCCAGGGCGAGCGTGAGAAGACCCTCATCATCATGGATGGAGGGATCGCGAGCCGGGAGAATGTGCAACTGTTGCGCGAGGAGGGATTCGGCTACCTGGTCAACCAGAGCCGCCGGGGGCGTAAGGCTTATCTTGCAGAGTTCCAGGAGGCTTCCGGTTTCGAAAAGGTAGAGGGGAGGGATTGGGACCGGGAAGTGAAGGTGAAGTGGATAAAAGAGCAGGTGGGAGAAGAAAATGAGAGTGAAGGGGACCAGGAGACAACGCAGGAGGAGTCGAGGCAAGCAGGCGAGGAGTATGTGCTGTTGTGTCAGAGCGTGCGCAGGCGGGCCAAGGAAGAGGCGATTTATTCAGGGGCCGAAGAGCGCTTTATGAAGGCGCTCGAGGGGCTTCAGAAAAGGGTCGATCAAGGCCATTTAAAGGAGCCCGCAAAAATCCATACCGCGATCGGGCGCTTACAGGGGCAACATTCCCGAGTGCAGCGCTTCTATTCTATTGAACTGGTCGAAGCCGCCAAGGGCTCTAAAGAGAAAAAGTGCGGCCTTTGCTGGACTCGAAGGGACCAGGCCTGTGATGAGAATGCTCAACTGTTGGGCTGCTCTGTGCTGCGCACCAATCGGCACAACTTCAGCGGGGCCCAGCTGTGGCGCCTCTACATGACTTTGACCCGGGCCGAAGACGGCTTCAAAGCGCTCAAGAGCGACTTGGGCCTCAGACCCAACCACCACCAGATTGAACCGCGCGTTGAGGGCCACGTCTTTATCACCATTTTGGCCTACCAGCTTTTGCGCTTTATCGAATACACCTTGGAGCGGCACGGGGACACCCGCTCCTGGCAGACCATCAAGCGGGTCCTCCAAACCCATACCTATGCCACTGTCATATTGCCCACTCGACAGGGAGAAGTCTATCGTCTGCGCAAAGCGGGCATTCCCGAACAGAGCCACAAGCAGATTTACAATCTCTTCCAGATCCAATGGAAGAAATTGCCCGTTAAGAAGAGTATGAGCAAAATAAAAATCGAACCGATTTTGTAGTGCCTTTCAAAAACGCGTGTTGATTATCAAGGACTTAACTTATAAAGTGCGAAACTAGGGCTAGGCAAACGTCATCGTATTTACGAACACCGGCACTTAGAAAGGAAAGGGATTAATGAAACCAGAGACGAACGATCGGCAGTTCAAGGCCACGGCACCTCACTTTGTGGTGCGGAGTCTGAAGGAATCCGTGGAGTATTATCACCGAGCGCTTGGCTTTAGCATGCCTCAACTTTGGGGCGATCCACCGGAGTTCGCCATGCCGTCACGAGAGGGATTCATATTCATGCTGAAGCAGGCTGCGGAGGGCGTCGATGTAGTCACCAGTCGTGATCAGAGCGGAGTTTGGGATGCTTATATTTGGATAAATGATGCGGATTCGCTCTTTTCCAAATTCAAGGAGGATGGGGCCATAATCGAGTATGAACCTTGTATTCGGGAAGAGTATGACATGAAGGAGTTCGCGGTTCGCGATCCGGATGGGCATGTAATTGCGTTTGGTCAGGACTATGGGTTCGCAAATTCATAGGGTCCGAGCTCATCGTCGACGAAGGAGCGATGAAAGTTTTTCCCCTTAAGGTATCTGGTTTCCAGTTCCACGTCGCGTGCGATCAAGGGCACGGTGAGGTCGGAATCGCGCTCGTGCAGGATGATTTCGAGCCGATTTTTCCCCTGCAGAGGCCAGTGCTCGCGATGCAGCCGATAGACGAACCAGTAGGCCGGGCCGGCTCGGAAACGCGGTCGGCTCATTCGATACATTTCATTGATCTTGCGGAGGTAGGAATCCGGTAGCTCATTTCCGTTGAAGTGGAAGCTGACGCGATCGAGCTCCGTGCAATTACTGAGCCGGATACGGAGAATCACCTCATGCACTCGTCCGGCGGAAGCCCATCGCGGCAGATCGTCGCTGACGTTAATATGTACCACGGTTGCCGTTTCTGTCTTCAATTCCGCGGGCAGCTCCATCGTAGTGCCGGGCTCGGTTTGCGGTTCCGGGTATCTTCCGGTTGCGGTGGGCACACAGTAGAATTTGTCCTTTGACGCCATGATATCGGGGTGTGGCAACTCACGCAGCTTTTCGTAGAAGTCGGCTCTGTAAGGCCATAGTCCGAACCAGTGAGCGAGATAGAGCCCGCTCACGCCCTGGGCCCAGTAGTTGCTGGCGCAGGCCCGCGTCATCGCGATCGGGCCTTCACCGAGTCGGTCGGAATCCACGTGAGATTGGATGGCGCCGATAACACGGGTACTCGTTCCGCGGGCGAGTTCGACCAGCTCGCTGTAGTCGGCATTCGAGTTGATCAGCTCGGGACCGGAGAAAGTCTGACCCACCAGGGCGTCGACGATACCGGCCGCGATCCAGGCTTCGACATCCATACCCACACTGTAGCAACCCTCTATGCTGGCCGGAATGCGAAGAACGAGCTCCCGGTCCGCACCGTTTGCTTTCACCGCCTCGTGCACTTGGCCGATCCACTGTGTTAGTATTGGACGTCCGGCATCACCTTCATCGGGATGAAAATAGGATGGAGTATAGTTCATCTGGAGTTCGAAACCATCGACATCATAGTTCTCCAATGTTTCTTCGATTAAGGAAAAGCGCTCTTCACGGACCTCGCTGTGCATAAAATCCAGACAGGTATAGCCCTTGAAATCTTCGTCCACTCCCGGTTTGGCGCCGATCTCCAGGTGAGTGTTGTCGAAGCGAAAATCGGAGCAACGCACGTCAGACTCTCGGGGCCCGCGCCCCTGTTGCACCAGCAGCGTTGGATAGAAGGCGAGACCCTTTTGATGGGCCCGGTCGCAGACGATGCGGAGCGGATCGCATCCCGTATCGATGAGGTGCTTGGCGTTCTGGTAGGCGCGCCGGAAGATGGGATGGGGCCAGCCCTCGATGTTGTGGCCCCAAAGCTCGCCTACCTTCGTGTCGTGCAGTAGGGTGCGGCCATCTCCCAGACAGAACATGAGCGCGTCCACCGTGGTTCCGGCCAGCTCGTCGACCGCAGCCTCGTACTCTTCCTTCTGTATGGGCGGCTCGTACATGTAGATGAGGGGGTGCCGGCCGTCGTGGTAGAACATGATTTTGGGGCGGGTAGGAATGTGTTTCATTGATTGTTGATTGGTTGGAATCTACCTTGGAGAGACTTCAATATTCATTCGGATTTTCAGGCGGCTCTGAGAGATCGAAACCAACAGCGCGATCGTCGAAATGTTTACGCATTCCGCTACGATTCGCCCGACGGCCGGTAGGGGATTGCCTGAACATAATCATCGGAACCAATCGTAGTGGAGACGGTGGCTGCGATCAGGGAAGGGCAGATCGACGCGAGCGCCACCTTGGGCGGAGGATTCTTTGAGTGCGACTTCCACTTCTATTGCGATTCCGACGCGGCGGCCCGAATTTTTGGGTTCGTCCAATTTTCCCGCCAAACAGAGGAGAATATCGTCGAGGCAGTAAACGGCACCGTAGGGGACATTGAAGTTCGGCTTGGGCCAAGGGAATTCTGCTCTTCCCTTGGTGTCCTCATCTGATTCGACATCCTTCCATAGCCTCCAACCGCTCTGCATTTCAAATGTCATTTCACCAGTTTCGCCCGTCAGCCTCACGCCGCCGGAACCGTTACGGAAGTGAACCGCAAGACGGTCGGCCCAAGCCATTGCCTGGCCGGTGAATTCGTTGCTGCCGCTCTCACGCCGCGGTTCGTCGCCGATGCCGACCACCGAGTCGGGCAAACGGTCCAGGAAATAAGACCAGTTCTGATGTTGGGCGAAAGGGTTTCCGGTCTCGATGGAAAGCAGTTTTCCGATGGATCCGTCAAGGAGGAGTCGCTTTGCTACGGCGAAGGAGGGATGGGTGGTGCTGATAGAGCCGCAATTCAGAGGTACGCCGGCCTCGGAGCAGGTCTTGACCATGCGATCGACTTCCTCGAGAGAGTGGGCCATCGGTTTCTCGGTCATGATCCCCTTGGCGCCACACTCGACTGCCAAGCAGGTCAGATCCGCCCTATGTTTCGTGTTGGTGGCCACTGCCACAATGTCCGGCTTGAGATCATTTAACATCTGTTCGGCGTCGGTGTAGGTGACATCTACTCCGTAGCGTTGGGTGAAAACATCCAGTCGTTTCCGGTCCCTGTCCGCGGCGGCGACGAGTTCTGTCTCTGGTCGATTGTGGAGGGCATCGCAGTAGGAAGTCGGATTGCCCTCTCTCCCTGGGCGGACGCGGTGGTGGGTGTAACGGTGGATGTCGAGAGGGGGAGTAGGACGGTCGACATCGTCGACGTGAAATCGCTCTTGGGATCGTGGGGCCAGATCGTAGAGCATTCCCATCCAGCCCAGTCCAATTACGGCAGCGCGGTATTCAGCCATTGTTCTGTCTCTCCTAATTGATATTTTCTGTTTCGGAATTCTGTGTTATGAGGGCCTGCTCGATGCGGAATCTTCGGTTACCGGTGACGTAGGGGGCGAGTCCTTTTTGGGGTTCGTCCTTGCTTCGACCGATCGTGCTGCTCACAGTCACTCCGCTCGGTAGTTCGAAGGAGTAAGAGAAGGGTCCGGAATCGGTTTCAGGGGATATGGTTCGGGCGGCAAGCGGGGGAACGCCTTGGGGCACGATTCTGTAGCTCTTGCTCGCCGTCGTATCGAAACGTAGAATCTCTCCATCGAGAGTATCGCCGTCGTCATGTTTTAGCGCGCTATCGGCTTCAGAAACCAGACAGAGCCGGCCCCACGGATTGCGCAGGCGGCAGGTCTCGCCGAGGCGCGATTCGATCTCGACGAATTCGACCTCGCCGCCTCGAATTGATGAGGTGACCAGGAATCCGCCCCTGGCCAAAAGTCGGAAGGATGCGTCCCATCCTTTGGGCCAAGCGGGAAACACGCCAATGATCTCGGGTTCGCCCGGATTCGGCGAGACACTCTGCATCAAGCCAAGTTGGAGCGTCATGGTGATCAGTCCGGAGTGCTCCAGACCCATTGATTGGATTCCCTGTTCAAATGTACTCAGGCCGTTCGCCAGGTGCGGCCTGTAGACAGCGAAGTTGGCTGCGAGGATCGCTGGAAGCTCCTCACCGCGTCCGGCCATAGCAAAGGCGATTGGAGTTCGTACCAGTGAAGGGCGCCAGTGTCTGCCTGTCATTACTTTGAGGTGATTCGGGCACAGTTCTATCAGGCGCTGCACGATCCTGTCGGTTTTGGGATCGCCCGTCTCCAGGGTCCACACTTCGAAGGTCTCTATTGGATGGGACCACACGTCCTCGCTGGGGTAGTCGCCGCTATCCTTGTTCACTTCGCCGAAGTGGCCGGCCGACCAGACGTCGTCGGCCAGTGTTCCCCAGGTGAGCGCCTTGGATTCCGGCTCGTGGCCCATGGGAAAGGGGGCGAGATCGTGCAAGATATCCTGCCATTCCCCACGTAGATCTGCATCGACTTCGAGGATTGTGGAGGCCCGGATCGCCGGTGGAAAAGTGCCACGAATCGCGGCCAAGTCCTTGAGGCTGTCCTTCACGAGATAGAAAGACTCCATCACGTTGGTGCCCTCAATGTGATAGAGTCCATCCTCACCCTTGCCGACCAAGTGCCGGTAGAGTTCAACCGTGCCGCGCAGGATGGGATAGGCCTTGTCGCGAAGCCATTGAGTGTCACCCGTGCAGCGGAATCGCCACCAGGCCTGGAGAGCGATCTTGCTCCCGGTTGAAACGATATGGCCAATGGCACAGTGCGGCCTCGAGCCGGGCTCCTCACTGTCGTGATGGCATTTGCAGATGTTGTGGAAGTGCGAATCGTGCTGACAGAGGGCCAGGGTCCGGGCGGATAGGGTGTCGCTACGGGTTCTCCCGAGGAAGTAATCTCGAAACTCATTAGCGCTGTCTTCCGGCAGGAGGGTAGGTCCATCGGTCGGGGAAGTCTCAGGATAGTAGGCCCCGCCCGCCACACCCCAGCGCTGTTGCGCAGCCTTCTCGCAAATCGGCAGCTGCTTCAGGTACATATCGAAATAGGGATCGGTCACATCCATGGCATCGGCCGCGAGAAGAGGTCGGTAGGTTGACTCGACAATCCAGTGCCAAAGTTGCGTTCCGAGCCGGGGTATGTCGCCCTCCGTCTGGAAGATCAGGCCGTCGCCTTGAGGAGCGGGCACATCGCCGCGCGATGAGGATGCAGCGTAGTAGAGATGCAGAGTCCGGACCCGCTCCATGAAATCGGCGACGCCGTCCTCACTGGTCAGGTGCACGAAAGTTCGGGACCAGAATTCATGCCACCACTGCTTGTGTTGATTGCGCAACCATTCGTATGAATGCTCGCTCGCTTTACTGAGCGCTGCCAAGGAACGGTCCCCCACGCCGTCTTCTCCCTGGATCGCCGCACTTGCGACAAGAACCGTCCGTCTGCGATTGCCCGCGGGAACTACGATGGTGCGAGCCTGGGGTACTCCTCGAACGATGCGGATTCGTTCGAAGTCGACATGAAGCGGCTTTTCGTCCCACTGCAGCGCCGCCGGTTCCCAGGCCGCCTGGCCAGGGTTCTCGATGTGGGTATCGTTACCGGCTACTTGCACGGCAACGGAAGATGCGCCATGATACTCTTCATCGCGAAACTCCCGGGTCTCATCGAAATTCTGCACGACGAGAATTTTGCCGTCCGGCTCGCTGAACTCGTAACGGGCGGAGTGGGTTCCAGTCTCGACCTCCTCCGGCGCCCACTTTCCGGAAGGCCACAAATAAAGGGGCGTCCTCACTTCCGGTGACCGCCACATGCAAACGGTGACGCTTATGTCCCTCGGATCCGAACGTTGATCGTCGTATTCGAGGACCAAAAGGTCGCGTGCCGAGGATACGAAGCACCTCAGACGAAATCCCTTACCGGTGACAGTGCACTCGGCATCATAGACCGAGAGGTGCTGACAAAATGAATCTCCCTTTTCGAACACTACATCGCCGACATCGACCTCAATACGGGCGCATGGACCCCGGTAATCGACTGGGCAGCCGTGGGAGCCGGCGTGGTTTCTGTCCGAGGAAAAGAGGTCGTTACGGTTAATCTGGAAGCGGACCGACCGCGGCGTTGTCCAGACCGTCGTACCCATGCAGCCGTTGCCGATCGGAGTGCCTTCGATCGAAACCTCCGCTGGACTTTCGTAGACGAGGTCGGCCCGCGATACCAGGGCGCGGTAGTCGACTTTGATCAGGCACGATTGTCTCATTGAATGCGGATTTATTATCGCGTTGTGCAGGACCAGGCCAATTGAGGCGGGCCAGCATAGTTGGTCTCATTTCTCGTGAGAGGAAATCTGTCCAGAAGAACGGAAGTGAGCAAGTCGGATGTAGAGCGAAGCGTTGCGCAGGTATATTGGAGATAACATGGGCTCGAGCCCCTAGCGGACGGCCAGCCTACTAACGAAGTTGGTTCTTAGTTAGATTCAGGGGCTCGAGGGCCCTCGAGCCTCCAGAATTCTATCCACCGGAACTCGGACTACAGGGATGTCATACAGAACTTAGCGGCGGCGATCCCTCAAGCCTGCTCGAATCTCGGCATCTTATCGACCGCTCGAAAACCCTTGCATAATATGAAGTCTCACAATCGTAAACGGCCGGGAGTTGAGTCCCCGGCAATTGACAGAAAGGCTCAGATGCACAATTTTTCTCCACCAATTTAGAAAGGTAAATTATGCCAAAGTCTGTTAAGATTGGGGTAATCGGCGCTGGAAGCGCCACGTTCTCTCTAGGACTGGTCAAAGATCTATGTCTGACCGAGAATCTGGCCGGCAGCAAGGTGACATTCATGGATATCGACGTCGACCGGCTCGCCTCCGTGACCGAGATGGCGGAGCGCTACACGAAAGAGATCGGTTCGCAACTGACATTCGAGCAGACGACCTCACGAGAGGATGCGCTTGAGGACGCCGACTTCGTGATCAATACGGCGGCGGTGGTGAGTCACTACCATCAGGCCGACATGCGGGAGATCTACGCGAGGAACGGTTACTACTACCGGGGGCCCAGTCTCGGCAGCTTCTACAATTTCAACCTGATGCTGGACGTCGCCCGGGATATGGAGCGCATCTGTCCGGAGGCGTGGTTGATCCAGTCGGGCAACCCAGTCTTCGACGGCTGTACCCTCATGACTCGCGAGACGGGCATCAAGGTGTGCGGTTTGTGTCACGGCCACTACGGATATTACACGATCGCGAAGGTGCTCGGGTTCGACGTCGAGCGCATCGATTTCCAGGCCCCCGGGGTCAACCATTGTATCTGGATGACCCACTTCATGTATGACGGAGAGGACGCCTATCCGCTGATCGACAAGTGGATCGAGGAAGAAGGGGAGAAGTACTGGGAATCACACGTCGCGGAGGGCACGCATGACATACAGATGTCCCGCGGTGCGATTCATCAATACCGTATTTATGGTCTGTTTCCGATTGGCGATTCGCCTCGCTCCGGTGGCTGGTGGTATCACACCGATATCGATACCAAGATGTGGTGGTTCGGCCAACCCTGGGGTGGACCCGACACGCATCTCGCCCGACCCCTCCACGTCAAGAAGCTGGAAGACAGGCTCGCGCAAATTCGAAAGGCGAGCGAGGATTCCTCGGCCAGCATGACGGAGCTCTCCGGGAGGGAAAAAACACGTGAACAGCAGGTGCCGATCATCGATGCGCTGACCAACAACGTCGAAGGCCAATTTCAGGTAAACGTCCCGAACCGAGGCGCGATCGACGGAATCGACGACGACGTCGTCGTGGAAGTGCCGGCCATCATCAACCGTAAAGGGATTCAGCCTCTCAATGTGGGGAAGCTGCCGAAAAAGATCATGCTGGAACAACTGTGGCCGACCATCCTGAGAATGGAACATGGACTGGAAGCCTATAGGTCTGGAGACAGGAGTATGTTACTCTGGAACGCTCTGGAAGACGGCCAGACCGAATCCTACGATCAGGCTTTTCGCGCGCTCGAGGATCTATTGTCCCAACAAGGGAACGAGGAGATCGCCTCGCATTTCGATTATCCGTGGCAGGCCGGGCATGAGGAGGTATTTCTCAGGAGTTCGTGAGGCACGGACTGGCCTTGAAGTCCCAATTCACCCCCGTAATCCAGCACTTTCAGCGAGGTGATTCGACGCCATCTGCACTTCTGCGAACGTGACAAATAAATCGACGGCCGTCGATTTATTTGTCACAATCGAATCTTCTGTGATGCTGGTATCGCGGTCGGGGCAGGAGGGCCCTAGCGACTCCTCCAATTGGTGTTGTTTTGCACGAAAATTGGTGGTCGATCATGGCCCTGAAGGCCCGCGGAGCGGAATTTCCGATCTGGTCGGTATCTCGATGGGGCGATGCTCATCGGCCGATTGGTAGAGTGCCTCGGTGAGCTGAGCCACGCGCAGGCCGAGTGTGGCGCCGGCACGAATTTCAGCGCCTAGCAGGATCGCACGGACAAAGTTGTCGTTTGGCGTCGATGGCGGAATCTGGGCCTTAGCGTCGATCACCTCACCGTCGACTTCCAGGGTTTGCTCGCGAACCGTACGGAAAAAGATGCGAGCGCTCTTTTTGTCGCCAACCACCCGGAGCACCTCTGTGACGCTGTGACCAAACCTTCCGATACTGATGGAGGCTACGGCGCCGTTGGTAAAACGAACCACGGCGACGGTGTTCACGTCCACCGGAAGTTCATACTTTTCTACATAGGCGAAGGCCTCCTTCGGAATCAGACCCGTCACATCGAGGAGGGCGGCGATGGTATGGCTGCCGGTGTCGACCAGCTGGCCTCCGCCCACCTGCTCCGGGCGTTGGCGCCAGGTGGGTTCTCCAGTCGGACTCTTGAATCCCCGTCCCCAGGCCTGTTCCAGGTGAGCGGAGAGGAACCGGATCTCTCCCAATTCGCCTGACCTAACCATTTCCCGGACGTATTGATATTCGCTCAGATAGCTTCTTTGATACCCGATCACGATCTTCCGATCACGGGCTTCTGCCTCCGCTATGAGTTCGTGAGCGTGGCTGGTCTGGGTGACCATAGGCTTCTCTACGAGAACATGCTTTCCGGCTTTGAGGGCATCCAACGTGAAGCGGAAATGCAAATGGTGGGGCAGTAACACTGCCACGGCCTCGATGTTTGGATCATCGAGCAATGCAATGTGATTTGAGGTCGTAGTCGGATCGCTCTCGGGACGAATGCTCTGAATTTCACGGCGGCGTACCTCCATGGCCTCCCCCGATAGATCGCATAGAGCGACAATATGGCAGGCAGGATTTTGCAGGAACCATTGTAGGTGTCTGCTGGCGATTCCTCCGCAGCCGATTAGGCCGACTCGTAACTTGCTTTCCATCACGTACTCCTTTTGACATTCTTTCGAGTGCGGCGGCCTGACGCCGCTTTTGATTCGGCGGTGCAGGAAGCAATCGAATTTCGCAAGAAAAGCGGCCTCGAGCCGCCGCACTCGAAAGCGTTTCGCCTCTTCATGAACATGTTGAGAATCAACTTCTCCAGATCTGGGTCAAGGACGAGTCGAAGAGTCCTCGCTGCTTCGGATTAGAGAAATCTGGGGCGAGGGCCCTCGAGCCCACTTTCGATCGGTATTGAAACAATCGACATTCACGAAGACGAAATGCTCACGCATTCCGCTACAGGCTTTAATTCGAATTGTAGCGGAATGCGTAAGCATTTCGACGGTCCCGCCTCCGAATTCGACCTCTCTGGACCGCTTAAAACTGTCAACAGCATTGATGTTTGAGATCGCGATCTTGGAATTGAATGAAGTATAGGATCTGGACTACGACGTCCATGCCTCGTATCGGTTCAAGGAGGGGAAGAAATGACAGAGGAGACGGTAATCAACATTGGATCGCGGCGTGAACTGTTCGTGGACCGGTATCTGGTCGACCGAATGCTGGGCACGGCGGGGCTTCGGATGCACCCACCGGAGCGTAGGGAGGTGGTCTTCCAGGTTGAAGGACCGCTGGAGAACGCATGCAGCGGTGTTTACAGCGTGATTGTCGACAGCGACGGCAGGTACCTGCTCTACTACCGTGGCTACTACCCATTGGGGGAGCAAAGCGGCGACTGGAGAGTTGAGCAGACCGCCCATGTCGCGATGAGCGACGAAGGTATTCATTTTGAGCGTCCGCATTTGGGAATTTACGATCTCGCTGACGAGGGCCACAACAACGTGGTATGGCAGGGCTACCAGGCGCATAATCTGGTACCGTTCCTTGATCCGCGACCAGATGTTGATGATGAGAAGCGTTACAAGGCGGTCGGCGGTTCGGGAGAACGCAAACTCTACGGATTGTTTTCGCCGGACGGTGTGCACTGGAAACTGGCCCAGGAGGATCCCCTGGATATTGACGGTGCATTCGACAGTGCAAACGTTCCCCTATGGGACCCTCTGAAGGGCAAGTATCGGCTCTTCAGCCGCTATTTCGATAAGCAAGAGGATCGGGGCGTCCGGGCGATTCAGAGCTGTGAGTCCGACGACTTCATCCACTGGACCGAGCCGGTTCCGCATCACTACGGCGAGGATATTCCCGCCGAACAGCTTTACACGAATGCCACGACCCCTTGTCCGGGAGCGGAGCACATTCTACTCTCCTTCCCCAAGCGCTTCGTGCCGGAGAGAGAAGCGCCGGTCGATATCAGCGAAATGGACTATCCTGGAAAGGGCCTGTCGGACGCGGTCATGATGTCGAGCCGGGACGGCGTCCACTGGGACCGCACATTCATGGAGGCGTGGCTTCAACCTGGACTGGACGAGCGAAACTGGACCCATCGCAACCAGACTCCGGCGGTAGGGATCCTGCAGACTTCGCAGACGGAGTGGTCGATGTATGCGGCAGAACACTACGGCTGGCCGGATAACCGGCTGCGTCGTCTTGCGATTCGTCCGTGGGGATTTGCCAGCGCCAGTGCAGGATTTGGCGGCGGGGAGTTGATCACCAAATCGGTTACTTTCGAGGGTAAGGAACTCGAGATCAATTTCCGTACCAGCGCCGCTGGATCGATCCGCGTCGAGATTCAGAATGCTGAAGGCGAACCGCTCCGAAGGTATGCGCTTGACGACTGCGAAGAGCTTTACGGGGACGAGATCGGACGTACTGTTTCGTGGGGGCAAGGTACTGACATGGGCGAATTCGCCGGGCGTCCCGTTCGGTTGCGGTTTGCGATGCAGGACGCGGACCTGTTCGCCTTGCAGTTCCGTTAGTCTGGAAATCTGGGAAGATTTCCAGACTGGGCGCTTTGCCTCCCGGCAGAGCGGGGAGCTTGGTGTTTCGGGTAGATGAGGTGTAGTTCTAGCCCGGACATTTCACACACTTCGTAGCGAGACGGCGTAGATCCCTGCCTGTCAGAGCTTTTCCGCAGCCCGGTGGGCGACAGTGTGTTAAGACCCTCTGAGGTCGCCGGGCAAGGGAAGGCTTTGACAGGCGGTGAGATCCGTCGTCGCAGTAGAAGGTTTGTGAAATGTTCGGGCTACGGATCGATCGGGAATGAAACAGCAACCTTGAAAGGTAGGTCAACTGTCTCGGTTGACATGCTGATCAGGCGGAAGGAATATCGATACCGTTAGAATCACCTGTTCAGCAGAAAAGATGAGCGTAAGATTGGCCACCATTGAGGACGAGAAATTCCTTGTCGAGAACCGGCGGCATATTTCGGCAAGCCTGATGAAGGAGAAAATATCGAAGGAGCAGATCTACGTGGCCGAGTCGAACTGCGAAATAGTCGGGTGGGCGAGGTACGGACTCTTTTGGGACAATGAATCGGCCAATCGTTCGTGTGCGAACTCCTACATCTTTCGGGAATCGGTCCTTGTGTTTCCAATGCGCTGCGAGTTGCCCTTCAGGGTGGTCTGCGCGGGCATGGTCGTAATCGAGCGCTATGTGAATCCCGAAGTGCAAGGCGGTTGAAACCGATCCCGCCTGATCGCTCTTCCCATTCCCGCGGCATGTGAAAAGGCACGAAAAGAGGAAGCTGGAGAACGACAAACGCGTCGATCGGCTGCTGGAGACGGATTCCGGGCGGTCTTCGTATTGGGGAATCCTGCTCCAGGCATGTCGTAGAGACTCGATGATCGGCCTGTTAGAGTCGACGCTGCGACTTCCCGGAAAGGTGATCGAGTGCGGCGTCTATCGCGGCAATTCGTTACGGATGATCTGTCGCACCCTGGCGGAGTCGTCGCCAGAAAAACGGATTCTTGCCTGTGACAGTTTTGAAGGTTTTCCGAAAAAGAAGGTGGGGCGGATTGATTTGGGCACCCATTGGATTTTGAGTCGAGTTCGGAGGAAGTATCGCATGTGTCAGGATACACCTGCCCGATTGGAGCGTTTTTTTGAAGCGTACGGGATTGATGGCCTTATTGTGAAGGGGTATTTTTCGGACACCCTTCAGCAGTTCTCAGACGACCGGTTCTGCTTCATCCACCTCGATTGCGACCTTTACGAATCGTACAAGGAATGTCTCAACATGCTTTATCAAAGCCTCGTGCCGGGAGGTGTCATTGTCTTCGACGATTATGGTTCGCCGAATTGGCCTGGCGCTAAGAAGGCCGTGGACGAATTCTTTTCGACCAAGACAGAGTCCGTCTGTCTTTGTGAAGATCTTCCAATACCATCTTGGTACGTCAGAAAGCCGTCCAAGGCGGCAGAGAAGCGGAGCGACGGGATGTCGGTGATCTCGCTGAATAAAGATTGAAAGGGGCATGCCTCCGCTGTGACGTCAAACAGCAAAGTCAAATCCATTCAGGATTCGGAGGATCCTGTGATCAGGAAGGTTGGGGATGCCGGCCGAGAGCATTCTCAGAAGATGGTTCTGATTGGCGGGGGGTTATTCAAGGAGATGCCCCCATTCCTTGAGGAGATCGTCTGTTTATCAGGAAAGAAGAACCCGCGAGTCCTGGTCCTGCCAACAGCAGGGTATGACAGCGAGAATGCCTTCGCCATCTGGAAAGAGCTGTTTACGCCGCTGGGTTGTGACGTTTCCCCGCTCTACCTGACCAAAGGAAACAGGCATGTGGCCGATTACCTTTCTGAGCATAGAGGCGATCTGGCGAAGGAGGATTTTGCTGCTCTCAGGAACGGCGATCTTACCGATGAAGAGATCGCGCAAAGCATCTCTCAATCCGATATCATTTATGTGCCCGGAGGTGATAGCAATTTCATGACTCGCTTATGGCGCGGAATGGGCGTCGATAAACTGTTGAGGATTGCTTTCGAAGAGGGTGCTGTAATCTCCGGCAGGAGTGCCGGAGCCGTCTGCTGGTTTCGTGAATTTTGCGGCGCTGACTGGACAGCTGATGTCGATAGCGAAAGGTTCATCTGTTACCATCGACGAACCGGATTGGGCTGGATAGATGGAGCGATATGCACCCACTACAGTGACAGAAAAGAACCATTTCGAGTCATGCTGAGGAAATTTGGAGGAGCTGGCATCGGAATTGACGATGACTGTGCGATATTCATCGACAGCGAGAAGTATAGAATACTCAGCCTCGGCCCGAATCGACACGCCTATAGAGTCGGTTTTAAGGATGATACCTTCTACGAAGAACCGCTTTCTGAGAGCGGGAAATCAAAGGACATCCTCGATTTCTCACATTGAGATGTCCCTAATACGATGATTCCTCTGGATCAGTGGGATCCGATAGATCCATGGGAGATCGCCCCAACATTGGACGGCGTTTCTTTTCCTTGGGGGTTTGGTGGCGGCAACGCGGTTGAGCAGTTCGTGGGTCGGGCATACCGACATCACGAGGACACCGACGTGGTCGTGTTCCGCAAAGACCAGCTTGAAATTCAAAATTCCCTTTTGAGGGACTGGGTGCTGTATTGTTCGGATCCTCCCGGACATTTGAGGCTTTGGGCAGAGGGCGAGTATCTCGAGAGAGGCATACACGATATCTGGGGCCATAGGTGCGGCGGCGACCAGTGGCAACTACAGGTAATGATTCAAGAGATGGGAGAGACGGAGTGGCTCTACCGTCGCGATGACACGATCCGAGGGCCGCTGGAGGAATTCTTCGAGGTGTACGGCGGATTACCCTGTGTTCGGATTGAGGTCCAGTTGCTCTACAAATCGAAAGGGATGCGATCGAAGGACGAGGATGACTTTATGCGGTGTCTACCGCTTCTGGATGAGACTCGCTCGCGCTGTTTGTGTCGTTACCTGGAGCTTGCCTACCCTCAAGGTCATTCGTGGCTAGGTCGATTGGCACGGCATACGACCTAGCGAATGGCGAGTGAGCGCATCCGTCGCTATTCACCAGTAAATGATAGCAGGACGTAGCCATGTAGGACCGCGCTCTTGACACGGTGCAGGCCGAAGGTCGGAGACGGTTGCGCGGGATGAACCCACCGGAATCCTCGATTAATCAAATCGTTCGCGAGCGAACTCCTACATCCTTCGGTGATCGTTCTGTTTTCCCGCTATGTTGCGTGTGATATTTTTCGCCTTGCTTAGCCCGAACATTTCACAAATCTTCTACTACGACGACGCATCTCACCGCCTGTGTATGCCTCCCCTTGTCCGGCGACCTCAGAGGGTCTCAACACACCGTCGTCCGCCGAACTGCGGAAAAGCATTGACAGGCAGCGATCTACGCCGTCTCGCTACGAAGTGTGTGAAATGTCCGGGCAAGCGACTGGGCGTGGTGAATATAACTGACGCGCGAGAACTGTCCTGCAGTTAATTCTGCGTTCATAAGCCCGCTTTTAAGGCGACCTAGAAACCGCTGGCAGTGGGGTTGATTCAGCTACGATCGGATGAACAGAAAGTTTGTGAGAAAATCGGGCTAACGAAGACATGCCAGCGGAGCAACTCCAATTCATTCGCCTCGGTCTGCGCAAGCGCAATGCGAGCGTACGTCTGCGAATGCGATGGGACCGCTCACCGGAAACCTGCAGGACCGTAGCCGGAATGCTGCCGGTGGAGAGCCAGGCGTATCACGCGAAGTACGCCAACAACGAGGTCTATAACCTCGTCCCTCTGCCCAAACCTACCCCGCCGCAGGAGTGGGCTTGTATCTACCCGGGACCGGGTGATCTGCTGTTCGCGCCTGTGAGCGGCCGTCTGACCGGCGGGTTCGCGGGAGGCAACACCCTGTCGGGGCAGGATCTGGCGGTCGACGAGGACGGCCGGCTGCTCGACTTCGCGTTCTTCTACGAGCGCGGCAACACCCTCATCGGTCCGGGCGGCATCATTGACGCGACTCTGTTCGCGACCGGCACCTCGTTCAAGGCGCTCGAGGAATTCTCGGTGGCTTGCCAAGATCTCTGGTTCAAGGGTGCGGTTGGCGAAAGCATGTTCATCGAAGCTGAACCATAGACTGCAGAGGACGCAGAGAGCGCAAAGAGCAACCACGGAGGCCACGGAGAGAGGGAGAGGAAAGTAAGACGGATCCGCGACCGATACGGTTTGATTTTTCGGGGAGAGAAGCCTACCAGTTCAGCAGCACAGAGAGGGCGCAACAGAAAGAATAACCGCAGATTACCCGGATTCAGATTAATCGTCTCCGTGTCTCCGTGCCCTCCTTGGTTATTTTTCGTGCGCTCTTGGTTGCGGCTTCGCTACGATAGGACCTCCGTGGTTACATTTCTTTTAGATCGGACGCCGTTTTTCCATGAGCATGACTCGAGAAAAGACGTTCTAAAAAAGGACTATGACGGGTCAAAGTTTGTAATGTTTTGCATTCCTGTGGAGGGAGGATAAGTATTTCCGGCATGCCGCGGATTGGTGCGATTTATCCGGACGACTCTTGGGTGGATTTAGACGTCGAGCGAATGGTGGGTGAGTTTCGCTGTTTTCTACCGGAGGGAGTCGAGATGATTGCGGCTGAGACACCGGTTCCGAACAAAGAGGCCAGCGCCGAGATGGGTGTATGGCTGGCCGAGAACGGGGATATCGAGGAGGCGGCTCGACGACTCCTGCGTTTCGCTCCGAACTGCTTTGCCTATTTTTGCACTACGGCGAGTTTTATTCGGGGCGTGGGATCGGATGAGGAGATCAATACGCGGATAACAGAGGCGACCGGATTTCCGGCCACGACCACGAGCACGGCGATGGTCAAAGCCCTCAGGCAGATTGGCGTGACGCGGCTGGCGCTGGCTTCGCCGTACATGCCGGATGTGGAAAAGGCATTCATCACTTTTCTGGAAGGGCATGGGTTTGAGATCGAAAACAGCGTGGCGCTGAATCTGCCGGACGGGCATGGCATTGTGCCGCCGGATCGTATTCGGGCCGCCGCCGAAGATGCGGACCGGCCGGAAGCCGAGGCCGTGTTTGTCGGCTGTACCGGGCAGAGGCTGGGGCATATTCTGGATGACATGGAAGCCAAGCTGGGTAAGCCGGTGCTGAGCGCCAACCAGGTCACCGTGTGGCACGCCCTCCAGCTGGTGGGTTGCGAGCCAGTTGTTCCGAACCGGGGCTCTCTATTTTCGCGGTAGACCGGAAATCGCAATAGATTTCCGGTCTACCGCGAAAATTCGGCTATTCTTCGATCCTCTCCAGCTTGTAAAAGACCGGTCGAAAGCCGTCGCCAAAGTGAAAAGGAAAACCACGAAATCACCTAGAGCAGTAAAGCCGCAGCCAAAGAGTTACGGTTGAGATAGCGATGAGAAGTGAACGCCCAACGCTGAACATCCAACGCCCAACGTCCAAGTGCAACGGTGACGTCCTATCCTTCCTGTAAAAAGAAAAATGGTGTAACCTCCTGAAAACAAAAATGTAACCAAACCGGGGCCGAAAGGCGGCCCCGAAAAACAGGAGACTACACCATGAAGAAGATAGCATCGAGTGAGAAGATAGAGCAAGAGCTAATGGAAGGAATCGCGAGCAGCACAGATCCACTGGGGGAGGCGGCCCGACGGGGAGCCCAGCTGATGCTGCAAAGAGCCTTGGAGATCGAAGTGAGCGATTTTCTGGGGCGAGAGCGCTATGAGCGCTCGAGTGATGGAGCACTGCGGGGCTACCGCAATGGCTATGAGCCGAAGAAAGTGCATCTTTGCGAAGGGACGATTGAGCTGCAGGTACCGCAGATTCGCGACGGGCTGGAGCCGTTCGAGTCGGCCTGGCTGGAAGCGATCGGACGACGCTCGAAGCGGCTTTTGGAGCTGGTGCCGATGCTCTATGTGAAAGGGATGAGTCAGCGCGATATCGAGACGGCGCTGATCGAGTCTTTGGGGGTAGAGCAGACCGGGCGCAGCGTGGTCAATGAGGTGTGCCAAAGTCTGAGGATGGACTTTGCAAAGTGGCAGGAAAGAGATCTGAGTGGTGAGCGCGTGCTCTATCTGTTTCTGGACGGGATCTATATGAGGCTGCGGCCCGAAGACAAGAGGGCAGTGGCGGTCCTATGCGCCTACGGGATGCTCTGGGACGGACGTAAGGTATTGCTTCATATGGCCGTAGGGGACAAGGAGAGCAGCGCCTGTTGGGAGGCCTTCCTGGAGGACATGAAGAGCCGGGGATTGGCCGATCCAGTACTCAGTGTGATGGACGGTAATTCGGGTCTACGCAAGGCGGTGGGAAGGAAGTTTCCGAACAGCCTGGTGCAGCGCTGCCAGGTGCACAAGATGCGCAACATCGTCAACAAGCTTCCAGAGGTAGCCCGTCCCACCCTCAAAAAGCTCATTCACAAAGCCTTTACGGCGAAGGGATACCGCGAGGCTGTAGAACAGGCTCGCGCCATCATCGAGGAATACAAGGGGAGCTTTCCAGCCGCCATGAAGTGCCTGGAGCGTGACCTGGAGGAATCGCTCACAGCGCTGAAATTTCCCTTCCTGCACCGAAAACAGATCCGCACCACCAATCTGCTGGAGCGACTCTTCGGGGAAGGGCGCCGTCGCACCAAAGTGATTCCCCGATTCCGCTCCGAAACGAGCGGACTGTGCCTGATCTTCGCGGTCCTGGTGGATGCCTCAGAAGGCTGGCGAGGAGTCCGCATGGAACCCTACCTGGTGGAACGACTCAAACAGATCTGGAGCGATCCGGAGAGCACCTGGAAGGATCCGGACCTGATGAAATTCGCTGCCTGAAGGGAAGAAAGTAAAGATAATCTAATAGAGGTTATGCCATTTCGATTTTACAGGAAAAGGCGGACTTGACCAGTGCAACCTATCGGTAATTAAAGTTTTGAATGTTCGCTTACGAGCTGTTTGAAATACGCAATACTTTGAATATCAGCTGGTTTCACTCCAGAACGTGTTCAAAAGACTAAATTTTGATGGATAGTGAGGAAAAGGGAGGTACTTTGGAATGGAACCCGAGCTCATCGAACCTAAGAAATATCGACAACTCTTTCTTGACGATCATGCGGTGGAGACGAAATCGGGTTTCCGCCGGACGGTCCACCAGCCGGACAAGGTAGGTCCGGTGGTACGGCCCGATCGATCGCGAGGCGAGACGGCCCTGCAGAGTCGCATCGCCCCTCAATGGAATTCGGAAAAGCAGCGATGGGAGTGGTGGTTTGGCGACGATTTTGCAACCTCCGAAGACGGTGAAAACTGGCTGCGTTCACCGATCAAGGAAAAGCCGCGGCACGTGGTCCGAGACGAGAGGGACCCGGATCCGGCCCGCCGCTACAAGGGGCTACTGGGACATCCCCTGGACGGCCGTCAGTGTCCAGGGGTATCGGCGGACGGGATCGAGTGGAAACGGTTCGACGTGCCCGGCATCCCCAGCCAGGACGAGTCCCAGTTTACCTACGATCCCTACAACGAGCAGTTCATCGCCATGGTGAAACAGAGTACGGAATGGGGCCGCTCGGTCTTTTTGGCGACCAGCGAGGACGGCGAGCACTATTCAGATCCGGAGCTGATCTTTCACACGGATGAGGTTGACTGGGAGAATTGTCGACAGCGGGTGCGCGCCTACCTCGAGGACCCGGGGTATATCAAGCCGGCCTTCATCGACGAAGTCGACACCAAGGCGGAGGCCTATCACATGGCAGTGATGCCCTACGAGGGACTCTACGTGGGTTTTCCCATGATCTTCAATCCGATCGGGGCGGTACCGCCGCCGCACACCAACTATTCACGTATCAATCAGGTCGAGCTGGCGGTTTCCCGGGACCTGCGCCACTGGGAGCGGGTGGGCGATCGTTCCCTCTTCATCCCCATCGAGCACTGGGACGGGGTGCGCTACGACACCAGCCAAGTGGGAATGTCCGGACAGCCGGTGGTGCGCGACAACGGCGAGATCTGGATCTACCATATCGCCTGCCGAATGCCCTCGAGCAAGGAGCATTACGAGCGGTTCGACCACAACAGGGAGCTGTATCGCCTCAACGTGGACCCGCAGCTTTTCGACGACAGCACCACCATCTGTCTGGCAAAACTGCGACCCGACGGCTTCGTCTCCCTCGATGCCGATGTCGCGGGCTGCCTCACCTCGAAACCCTTCATCTGGAAAGGCGAAGATCTCTATGTGAACGCCGACGCGGGCTGGGGTGAGCTCTACGCCGAGATCGTTGACATTGAAATGAAACCGATTCCCGGATTCTGGGTGCCTCTGGAGCAGCCGGTGCCGTTGCGGGGCGACCATGTGCGAGCCAGGATTGAGTGGAAGGCGGACCACGACCGGGTGTTCGACCAGCCGGTGCGGGTACGATTTTATCTCTACCAGGCGAGGCTGTATTCTTTCTGGCTGGAATAAGTCAGAAAAAAAAGCTTAGGCTTCGGATTTAGAACCGGCTCTTTCAATTGGGAATTCGGACGACGACACGAAAGAACTTGTGGTCGTCGTCGTTCATCTGTATAAGCCGCGAAAGGGGTGCCTCGTTCCCCAGGAGGATCCCCTCAAAATCTTGCCAGATGATAAGGTCATCGGAGGTTTGCACCTGGTAAGTTTCCCCATCCACGGTGTCCCATCGCAACTCGACGGCATCGTCCGCAGGAAAGATCATCAGGATGGGCACGACCGGAGGAGCGACCGGAACTTCGTCAAGGGTTAGGAGAGGATCCGCGAAGAACGCCCAGTCAAAGATTATGTCTCCGATGGTGGAGGCAATCAGGGTGAGAAATCGATCTTCCGGTTCGAGGTTCACCTCGAAGGGTATGCTTGTATTTGCGGTGGTCAAGTTTACGGAAGGACCCGCCTCACCGTCCACGAAAATATAGAGGTGGCAGTTTCCGAAGTCTTGGTTTCCCATGGCTGCTCCGGTGGTGAACAGTATGGCTTCGAGCCCGGGATGAGCTGCTTCGATGGCATTGAGGTCAAACGTTATCCCCTTATTTGGATGCATTCCGATGAGAGACGCTGGAGTGAGTGAGGATGAGACTCCAAAGTTGTGTCCATTCCAGATATAGTCCCAGGTTAGCGCCGTAGTCGGCACGAAGTCCGATACTCCCGTCACGGTTATCCCGGTGCTCGACACTTGGATAGCGGAGCTTCCTCCGGGCCCGCCGTCTGGAGCGAAAACCCCATCCACAAAAGGATTCGACGATACGGAGAAAGCGTTTGCCGTGGGATTCAGGTTGTCGACGTGGCTTAACTGCGGTTGCCCCGCGTAATTGAGTCCTTGATCTCCACCGGTTCCGGTTCCATCGCCACCACCGACGATATCCGCAAGGTCCAAAACAACGGGTTCAGCGGCTTCACAGAATGGGAAGAGCAAGATTGGAATCAGGAAGGAAATTAGGATTCCTGATTTCGAAAAATCGATGGGAAATCCCTTCTTGATCGATAGAGACTGGTACCCGTTGAGACTGGCCTGAGGGATCGATTGATTCTGGTTCAGCATTTATATAGATCCTTCACCTCTACCCATCTCCCCGACCCATTCGACTTATAGCACGCTTCCATAATGGAAACAGCGTCCGCAGCGCAATTGAGATCTTTCTCGAGTTCATCTTGCGTCACCTCGCCTTCGATCACGGCGATGAGACGGTCCACCCGGGTCGGCCGCGCTATGCCCTCGGGAACAGATTCGACGCTATCACCCATACCTGAAGCAACATAGTCTCCATCAGGTTCCTGGAACAGGACGGCCTCGCTCCCTGAAATCTCCAGCCCCTTGGGGCCGTCGACTTGGACCCACGAGGCTTCGACGGTTCCCAAACAACCGGAACGGAAACGCAGCAACGCGAGGCCGTTGTCGTCGACTTCAGGATAGATTCCGGAGACGTTGCTCACCGTCGCGAAGACCTTCTCGACCGGACCCAGAAGAGTGCGGAGCAAGTGAACCGCATGGGTTCCCATATCCATGAAGGCACCGCCGCCGGCCAGCTCCGGATTTGAGAACCAGATGCGATCGGGCGAATCGAACCACCTGCCGTAGGCGGCGGAATGCGCGTTTCGGTATCGTGCGTGGGTGATCTTTCCGAGTTTGCCCGATTGAACCAAGTCCGCGACGCCTTGGAGTTCAGCGGAGAAGGGTTGGAAGTATCCGGCATGAAGGATCGATTTGGATGCACGCACAAGGCTCAGTATTTCCGCGGCTTCGACCGTTGAGGTAGTCAGCGGTTTTTCGCAGAAGATCGGTTTCCCCGTCGGTATGGCCGCTTTCAAAAGCGGAAGATGACGCGAGTTTTCCGAGCAGATGATGAATCCGTCAATGTCGGTGCGGTTAACCGTAGCGTCGAGGTCGGCGCTGTACTCGCCATTAAATTCTTTTGCGAAGCGGCGGCCTCGCTCTTCGACGTCATCCCAGATGATTGCCGTCCCGATGTTTGCATGCTTGTTGATTGAGTTGAGGTAGCCTTGGGTGTGGCTGTGAGCTGCGGAGAGAATGGCGAATTGGTACATGGTTTCCATATCAAGGGGTATCCTGGATTCAAATATTCAGAGGACGAAATGCTCACGCATTCCGCTACCTGCAGGATTGTGGCCTGTAGCGGAATGCGTAAGCATTTCGACGATCTTGCCGCGAATTTCGTCCTTTATGTATCGTGTAAATTCCCGCGTCAGCATTCAATTCTTGGTTCCGACAAGATCGTGTCGCTCAAGAATTTCACTCCGGGAAATCGACGAAGTCTGCCGACGGGTCCGAGCTGACGATCTCTGGCGAGTAGAGTGGGGCGTCGGCTTCGACCAGCAGACCATTGCCCAAGAGTATCTGGTTGGGAGTTTTCGGGTCGATCCGTTTTGGGAACCTATCGGCCAAAGCCCGGCTGTCATGAGACTCGAGTTCCTCGACCCTATCGAAGTCGAAATTCTCCATGACAGATGACTTGAGAGTTGCCAAGTCCGCGGCCACTTCCGGAGAAGGATCTTTCAGCAAATTGCTCTGCTCGTCAGGATCGGACTGCAGGTCAAAAGCAAGATCGTCGCATGCTCGGAAGGCGACGTACTTGTACCGTTTCGATCGAATCATCCGGAATTCGGTTCCCTCGCCCCAGCGGGGTCTGAGGGACTCGGTAATGACTCCGGGACGGCTCTCCAGCTCGGTGCAAGATCCTCCGCGAATCGATTCCGAAAGATCTAGCCCGTTAAGCTGCTCCGGCGGTTCGATGCCGGCCAAGCCACAGAGGGACGGAAAGATGTCCGCGAGACTGACGGGAGTCGAAATTTCGGAAGCGGAGAGCTCTCCTGCACGATGCTCGGGAAGCGAAATGATGAGCGGAACCCGGCAGGATCCTTCGTGCCAGGTGTTCTTCCACCAGAGACCGTGCTCGCCAACCATGTCGCCATGGTCCGATGTATAAACGACAATCGTGTTCTCCATCAGGCCGGCACGCTCCATCACGGCGAGAAAATCCCCAAGAATCTCATCCAGGAAATCGACCGAGGCGAAATACGCCGCTCGCGCCTTTCTTGTCTCCTCTTCCCCAATTTCTTCCGTACGAAAACCGCTGACTGCACCGAGAGTCATGGGATGGTCGACTGTGTTCCCGGTTCGATCAACCTTCGGGGGAGTGACACCGTCTGGATAATACCGATCGAAGAAGCGTCTGGGCGCGGTGAGCGGAAAATGGGGACGACTGAAGGAAGCGAAAAGGAGCCAGGGCTTATCGGGATTTGCATGGCGGTTCTCGCGGAGCCAGGAAAGCGACTCCCGGCAGACGGCATTCTCCTGGAGAAGCGATTCTGGAATTTCCGATACACCGGCTTTCACCGTCCGGGAGCGCATGTCCCTCCCGGCCCTCATCTCGTCGCCGGGCTTTTTCAGGGGATCGTGCTGATGGCCGCACGGTCCACCAAAATCGCCGTAGGGACGGGAGCCGAAACCGGCGTGCTGGAGAGAGCCTCCCAAGTGTAGCTTGCCAATGGTTGCGGTTTCGTATCCGTATTCATTAAAGTGGGAACCCACTGTGGGAATGTCCGGATCGAGGATGGACGAATTGCTCCAAGCGCCACACCGATGGGGAAAGCGGCCGGTGAGCATGGCGATGCGGGAGGGCGTGCAGAGGGGGAACTGGCAGAAGGCGGCGTCGAAGTTAGCGCCATTTTCAATGAGTCCGTCCAACGTGGGCGTGTGGCACGGTTCACCGCCTCGAGCGGAGCTTCGCGCCGAGAGAAATCGATAGGAATGCTCATCGCTGGCGAGGAAGAGGATATTGGGTTGGTCTGCCATGAGTGCTCCCAAACTGAGGTTGGGAACAGAAATTAGCGACCGAATTCTGCCTACGCGAAGTGCATAGCCCGGCAGATTCCTAGCCCTAGAATCTGTGAAATCCCGACGTTAGCGGTTGCCCTAGGCGGAGTATTCGGCTGGATTGGCAAACAATAGCCAATGAAAGAAAGCAGAGAGATTTACCTGAAAAGATATCCCGTCGGACTCCCGGTCGCAGATGATTTCGAAATGAAGGCTGTGGCGCTTCGCGAGATCGACGAAGGCGAGGTCCTGGTAAGAAACCTCTGGATGTCCGTCGACCCCTATATGCGAGGACGAATGAGAAACGTGAGAAGCTACTCGCCGCCTTTTGCGTTGGATGAGTGCATGACCGGCGGAGCGATAGGCCAGATATCGGAGTCGCGCTATGCGCAGTTCCCTTCCGGCTCCCTCGTGCGGCACAATAGTGGGTGGCGCGATCACTTGATCAGCGATGGCGCCGATTTGGAGATTCTCGAATCGGACGACGTTCCGTTGCAGACCTACTTGGGGATTTTGGGAATGCCGGGTATGACAGCATACGTGGGGCTATTTCGAATCGGAGAAATCAAGGAGGGCGAGACGGTCTTCGTCTCGGCGGCAGGCGGCGTGGTCGGTTCCGTCGCTTGCCAGATCGCGAAGCTTCAAGGTTGCCGCGTGGTCGGGAGCACGGGCAAGGACAGTAAGGTCGAGTGGCTCAAGGCCAATACGCAGATCGATACGGTCCTGAATTACAACCAGGTTGAAGATCTCCAGGAGGCGCTCGGGGAAGCCTGTCCTGACGGCCTCGATCTGTATTTCGACTGTGTGGGAGGCAGCCATCTAGAGGCCGCAATTGGTGCTATGAGTGATTTCGGCCGAGTGATCGCTTGTGGAATGATTTCGACTTATAATGATGTGGAGCCTTCCACCGCTCCGTCGAACCTGATGCTGATCGTGAGGAAACAAATTCGTATGCAGGGCTTTATTGTTTCGGATCACAAGGAAATCGAAGCCGAATTCAAGAGACAGATGAGCCAATGGATCAAGGATGGCCAAATCCATTGGGAGGAGACCGTCGTTGAAGGTTTGGAGAATGCACCAAAGGCGTTTCTTGGTCTGTTCTCCGGAGAGAATACGGGAAAGATGCTGGTGAAGCTGGGGGATGCGGAATAAACGCACGTTGGGATGTCGATAGAAAGTAATCGAGAGTTGCTTTCTAGAACGTAATCGAAACCCGAGAATCGGTGGTCGATTGCGCTTACGATTACGACGATCGATTGGTGGATGATTGGATATCGATCACATCAAATCGAAATCCGCAATCTCAAGCGTAATCGAGGCTCGAAACGGGATGGTCGATTGCGCTTACGATTACGACGATCGATTGGTGGATGATTGGATATCGATCACATCAAATCGAAATCCGCAATCTCAAGCGTAATCGAAGCTCGAAACGGGAGGCGCCTACGATTACGACGATCGATTGCATCAGAATCTCAGACCTCACTATCTTGCCCCTTTAAAGGAGCTATGCAATCGCAAGTTTAAATCTCGATTTATAGCCGAGTTGGAAGGTAATGGTTCGGCCCGAGCGGTCGGGCATCAGGAGCGGGTTCTGGTTGAGAGTCTGGAGGTACTCAATCACGACTTGCTGCAAATGAGGGGAATAGTTTGCGGTTGGGAATAGATGCGCTTCGACGGTTGCGCCCCTCTCTATGAGGGCGCCGTCGCAGTGAGTCAGATTGCGAAACAGATCGTGGTCGTCACGATAGTTGTCGTAGCCTTCTTTAAAGGGTTCAAACTGCTTGTAGAAACTATTGCGGGCGAGGATTTTCAAGGCATCCATGATGGATTTGTTGGAGGTGTCCAGGCGGACATAGTTCTGCTCAATGAGTCGCTCCAGGCGCGAGCATTCGGTCTCGATTTGCTCCCCTTCGAGTTGGAGGGCATTGAGCTTGTGATCGAGGCGAGCGATCATGGCGCTCCTTGAGGTGCTTTGGCCCGGATGGGCATGTTCGGCCAGGAGCAGTCTTTTCAATGCTTCGGTGGATTGGGTTTTCTGCTTCAGGAGTGCTTTAGCGGCACCGCTTTTCTCCTGCCTATCCTCAAGGTGTTGGGCTAAGCGCTGGTAGTGGATGGTGCGATAAGAGGTGATCTGATTAATCCCAAAGTACTTATCGAGGTATTTGAAATCATTCTCCTGAATCCAGCGACTGAACATCCCTTTGAGGACTGCTTCATCGGGGGCTTTTGGGTCGGTCCCTAAGATGCTCACCGTAATGGTTTGATTTCTGGGATTGGTCGCTTCCACCACCCATTGGGTAAGATGAGGATTCTTTTTCCACGGGCCCCGCTGATAGCAAAGATAATACTCCTGGAGATCTTCGGCATGGTTTCTGGGGCGCAGCAGGCGCAGTTGTCCGTCGATCCGTTGCAGGGGCTGGCCTTGAAACCTTTTTCCCAGGTGATGATTTCGAGTTGAGGATGCTCCAGGATGGCTTCGTAAAACCAGTCCGCGGCGATCGCCCGGTCCACGTAAATGCTCACCTTCTTATCCGCAGGCACCTCTACCAATTCGAGCATCGCTTCGCAGTTGGGGATAAACCGTTTCCTTATATCCTCGTAGTTGTCGGTGCTGGCAAAATAGACCGGAGAGCCCTTCAGGGTATGAATAAAATCGCTGTGAAGCGCTTTGTCGGCCAAACGGATGGTGGGACACCAGCCCGCCAGGAGCTTGCTCATGCCGGTGTAATGTTTGGTGTGCGGATCATAATAAAAGCTCTGCTCACAAGAAGCATTCAGGTTCCTCGCGTTCACCCTGAGGATCGCTCTTAAAAGCGCTTCATGGGCCAGGGCGCTGAGCCTTTGGCGTTGCAGATGGGGCGTATAGAGGACTCGCCCGATGAGCTTTTGCAGGTCTTCCAGATCGAGCAGTTTGCTCTGCTCGATATTCACCGCGGCCAACAGCGCGCAGGCCAGCCATTGCTTCAAAAGCCAGCCCTCTTCGCCATCTATCTGAGCCACTTGCCCGAGCCCTTCACTGAATACCAGCACCCCTAAATGTCGACACCACTGCACCGATTCGGAACTGCCCGTGGTAAAATCGGGAGACTCCTTGCGATTCTCCTCTTCGCCTTCGGCCTTGTTTTCTGCTTGCTCCTGCTCTGCCTGCAAGGGTGAACCCTTGGGAGAATCCCAGGCAGTCTCCCGATTTTGCCCCCTCCTCTGCTCGGCCTCCTTGGCCAAGGCCTCTTTGAGCTCCTTAAACAAAGGGCGCAGGGTTTCCCCACTGAGGCTGACTGCGAACACCTCCTCGATCTCACCGCGTATCTTCTTGCTGTAAGCGTACCGGCTCTGCTCATAGATCTCAAAAAAGCGCACCCGCACAAAACTCCGTATTTCCCGGGTCAATTTGCGATGCCACCGGCGCCCCGCCAACACCCGGCCCAGGGTTTCGGCATCGCCACTTTGCAGGGCCTCGCCCCACCGCTTCATCGTCTTGGGGTCAACCTCAAATTGTCTCTGTAAGCACCCTATCTTCAACCCCGCATTATAGAGCCGTCCCACCAGAATCTTGAATCCAACCTGCTCGCGATCGTCCCCCACCACTTCCAATAGCTCATGGCCGTAATAGACCTGCAATTGGCCTTTGCTCAGGTCCCGATAGACCGTCAGGCAGGGATTACGCTTGTCTACCCCAAGGAGGCATTGTAGGCAGGACTCTTCTTGCTCGGTAGGTTTCTCCATTTTCTTCGAATTAGTTCTTCGAAGGAGAAGCCTACCGTTTTCTTTCTCTCGTTAAAAGTCGGGAATTCTACTTGCGATTCTACCCACCCCGACAACCCGCATAATAGCGAGTTCTGAATCTAGTCTTTTGAACACGTTTTGGTGTGCAAAAGGCTGGAATTTAACGTCGTGGAGTGGTTCCGCTCAGCGGGATCGGGATAAGGTTTCCAGGGTGTTCGGAGTTTCCCCTTTCGTTTCTCAAGGACCTTTTTGA
Source organism: Candidatus Moanibacter sp. (assembly GCA_965226025.1). Classification (GTDB taxonomy): domain Bacteria; phylum Verrucomicrobiota; class Verrucomicrobiia; order Opitutales; family UBA2987; genus Moanibacter. The sequence continues at coordinate 1,110,098 of CBDDCD010000003.1, forward strand.
ACGCGTCGGCTCTTCATTTGAACATACGGATCTGAGCCTTCAATACTGAATATTTCCCCTCTGTTTGCCTTTTCGAATCCTTTGGAAACTCCCTCTTCAGTCAATCCGCGGTTTCCTCGAATCCGCAGTCAATTCCCTCTTCATTCGTGTCCATTCGTAGTCATTCATCTCTCTCTCCCTTTGATTGCGGCTTCGCTGCTCTAGGTTCTCAGTATTCGCTTGGTTCATCCTTCAGACTTTCAGATCCTTGAGTTGATCTTCAACCCGGCATGACGAGCTTCGACTCGTCCATCACACACCATTTGCTCTTGGAAGGGCGTCCAGCCCCGTCGCGCATCTCCCGGCTGATCACTTTGGTTCCAAAGTCGGAAGGCGTGGTGTAGTCGGGCTGGCCCTCTGGAGTGCGAAAGATATTGTAGTCCTTTTCCGCCTCCACCTGCGCCAGATCCACCAGATCGCGCATGGAGAAGCACCTTACCGCGCAGTTGCCGATGGGGGCCACGCCGACTCGATCTTGATCTTCGAGCATGCGTCCCAGACGACTGAAATCGGGCCGCCTTGAACCGTAGTAATCTCCCGTGCCGCTGGGTTTGGGCTGATAATCGACCATGGGTTGCCCGATGATGGTGCCGTCCGGGCGCCTGACCTTGACTACCATATCGATGGTGTGCCGGTAGGGAACCTCGCAGACGAATTCGGCAAAGTGATGGCTCGTCGAGGAGTCGTAGGTTACCCCCAAGAGAACGATCTGGGTGTCCAGCGCGAGCATGACCCCGAAGGCTGAGCGCAGGTCAAAAGAGGAGAGCGCCGGGTCCACTCCTGTGATGACACCGGCTCGACGGCCGACGGCGGCAAAGCTGTGCCGGTAGGCGGTACTCCTGAGCGCGTCCGGATGCCGACGGAGCGTTTCGGTGATGATGCCCATCTCCGAAGGGTCACTGGCGGGATCTATTAAGGGATCCTCTTCGCCTTCGTGGGCAAAGGTAAATGTGGGCACGACCAGCGTACCTCGTCCGCCGATCACCTCGAGGAAGGCGGCTACAACCGTCTCTGCGCCGCCGTCGATGGGTCCGAACGTCCTCATGGCCGAGTGCACCAGAACCGAGTCACCAAATTTCAATCCGGTCTCGCGCAGGCCGTGAGCTATGTCCTCCTGGGAGAGTGCCTTTTCTCGGTTCATTTCCTCTTCCTCTCAGGTTTCATCAAGTAGTGTCTTTATTCTCATTATGGTCGTCGCTCGGAAGCGAACAGAGTGGAGGAATTACAACAGGCTGGCAAGCGCACACCATCGGGGTTAGTAACTGAAATGGAACGAGAAAAGCTGAGTCCTTCGCATATGGAAGCGCACTTTGATCGGCTTCCCTTCGAGGTGGCTGAGGTCGGACCTGCCTGACCAGGTGGCGATCACATCGGTGTGTGTTCCTGATATCGGATCGGCCTCAGCTAGAGAGTAGCCTGGTATCATGTGCCTGGAAGGCCCCAGCAACTCAACCCTGAGCGGTCCTCCCAACATGTTGAGATGGAGTTCGCGCCCCTTGAAGCTGAATGAGCGCGTTGCGAGCTCGCCCTCCTCTTCGCTCGCATCCATGGACACGAAGCCATCCAGGGGTAGGGTGGCAAGGCCGACCCCGGCGTAGAGATCGTTTGGTGTCCATACGCGTTCATAGACGATGCCGATTTTGTGACCGGCGATGCGTCCGGTGTAGTAAATATAGTGCGTGTCTCCCACGGTTATCGGAGCGAGGGAATAGTTTTCGAGGGCATCAAAGTCGTCGCCGGCGCAGTAGGCCGCAATATCGCCTGCGGCGTAGAAGCTGTTGACTGAGGCCGTATTGACAATAACGCCGCCGGTCTCCTGATTGCGGAACTGCTGTCGTCCGTTAGAACCTACTTTACCAAACAAGCTCAGTAGATGTTCTCACCGCTGTCGACAAGGTTCGGGACCCGTCGTCGCAGCACCCGCCATACGGGACGAAGTGGACAAGGTTCGAGACGAGGTTCGGGACAAGGTTACCAGGGAACTCCGAGTTACCCTGTTAGTTCGATCAAGAATACCCTCGTTGTAAATCCGCTCAGAACTCAGCGGAGCAAACCTCGTCTCGAACCTTGTCCCGAACCTTTTTGCAGGTAGGTCGATTTAGTGCTGCTGTTCACAATTACGGTGACGTTTGTGGGAGCGCCATTGGGGGTAGTGCAAGGCGCCCGAACGCGGATGGGTCGGGAACCCCCTCCGCGTTTGGGCAACGCCGCAATACCCCCAATGCCGCCCCACCGCTTTGCGGCCTGGCGCTTTTGGCCTTGAGCGGCGTTCGCTTTGAGTGTCAGGGTCCCTAACCCAGCCCACTCAAAGCCGCCTTGCTCAAGGTCAAAAGCGCCTAGGCAAACGTCACCGTAATTGTGAACAGCAGCACTTAGCTTGCCCCAAAATTTAGAGTGGAAGTGTCTCAGTCCTCGAGTTCGTTCCGCGTCCGGAGGACACGGACCACCTAACCTCAGAACTCGCTATTATGCGGGTTGTCGGGGTGGGTAGAATCGCAAGTAGAATTCCCGACTTTTAACGAGAGAAAGAAAACGGTAGGCTTCTCCTTCGAAGAACTAATTCGAAGAAAATGGAGAAACCTACCGAGCAAGAAGAGTCCTGCCAACAATGCCTCCTTGGGGTAGACAAGCGTAATCCCTGCCTGACGGTCTATCGGGACCTGAGCAAAGGCCAATTGCAGGTCTATTACGGCCATGAGCTATTGGAAGTGGTGGGGGACGATCGCGAGCAGGTTGGATTCAAGATTCTGGTGGGACGGCTCTATAATGCGGGGTTGAAGATAGGGTGCTTACAGAGACAATTTGAGGTTGACCCCAAGACGATGAAGCGGTGGGGCGAGGCCCTGCAAAGTGGCGATGCCGAAACCCTGGGCCGGGTGTTGGCGGGGCGCCGGTGGCATCGCAAATTGACCCGGGAAATACGGAGTTTTGTGCGGGTGCGCTTTTTTGAGATCTATGAGCAGAGCCGGTACGCTTACAGCAAGAAGATACGCGGTGAGATCGAGGAGGTGTTCGCAGTCAGCCTCAGTGGGGAAACCCTGCGCCCTTTGTTTAAGGAGCTCAAAGAGGCCTTGGCCAAGGAGGCCGAGCAGAGGAGGGGGCAAAATCGGGAGACTGCCTGGGATTCTCCCAAGGGTTCACCCTTGCAGGCAGAGCAGGAGCAAGCAGAAAACAAGGCCGAAGGCGAAGAGGAGAATCGCAAGGAGTCTCCCGATTTTACCACGGGCAGTTCCGAATCGGTGCAGTGGTGTCGACATTTAGGGGTGCTGGTATTCAGTGAAGGGCTCGGGCAAGTGGCTCAGATAGATGGCGAAGAGGGCTGGCTTTTGAAGCAATGGCTGGCCTGCGCGCTGTTGGCCGCGGTGAATATCGAGCAGAGCAAACTGCTCGATCTGGAAGACCTGCAAAAGCTCATCGGGCGAGTCCTCTATACGCCCCATCTGCAACGCCAAAGGCTCAGCGCCCTGGCCCATGAAGCGCTTTTAAGAGCGATCCTCAGGGTGAACGCGAGGAACCTGAATGCTTCTTGTGAGCAGAGCTTTTATTATGATCCGCACACCAAACATTACACCGGCATGAGCAAGCTCCTGGCGGGCTGGTGTCCCACCATCCGTTTGGCCGACAAAGCGCTTCACAGCGATTTTATTCATACCCTGAAGGGCTCTCCGGTCTATTTTGCCAGCACCGACAACTACGAGGATATAAGGAAACGGTTTATCCCCAACTGCGAAGCGATGCTCGAATTGGTAGAGGTGCCTGCGGATAAGAAGGTGAGCATTTACGTGGACCGGGCGATCGCCGCGGACTGGTTTTACGAAGCCATCCTGGAGCATCCTCAACTCGAAATCATCACCTGGGAAAAAGGTTTCAAGGCCAGCCCCTGCAACGGATCGACGGACAACTGCGCCTGCTGCGCCCCAGAAACCATGCCGAAGATCTCCAGGAGTATTATCTTTGCTATCAGCGGGGCCCGTGGAAAAAGAATCCTCATCTTACCCAATGGGTGGTGGAAGCGACCAATCCCAGAAATCAAACCATTACGGTGAGCATCTTAGGGACCGACCCAAAAGCCCCCGATGAAGCAGTCCTCAAAGGGATGTTCAGTCGCTGGATTCAGGAGAATGATTTCAAATACCTCGATAAGCACTTTGGGATTAATCAGATCACCTCTTATCGCACCATCCACTACCAGCGCTTAGCCCAACACCTTGAGGATAGGCAGGAGAAAAGCGGTGCCGCTAAAGCACTCCTGAAGCAGAAAACCCAATCCACCGAAGCATTGAAAAGACTGCTCCTGGCCGAACATGCCCATCCGGGCCAAAGCACCTCAAGGAGCGCCATGATCGCTCGCCTCGATCACAAGCTCAATGCCCTCCAACTCGAAGGGGAGCAAATCGAGACCGAATGCTCGCGCCTGGAGCGACTCATTGAGCAGAACTATGTCCGCCTGGACACCTCCAACAAATCCATCATGGATGCCTTGAAAATCCTCGCCCGCAATAGTTTCTACAAGCAGTTTGAACCCTTTAAAGAAGGCTACGACAACTATCGTGACGACCACGATCTGTTTCGCAATCTGACTCACTGCGACGGCGCCCTCATAGAGAGGGGCGCAACCGTCGAAGCGCATCTATTCCCAACCGCAAACTATTCCCCTCATTTGCAGCAAGTCGTGATTGAGTACCTCCAGACTCTCAACCAGAACCCGCTCCTGATGCCCGACCGCTCGGGCCGAACCATTACCTTCCAACTCGGCTATAAATCGAGATTTAAACTTGCGATTGCATAGCTCCTTTAAAGGGGCAAGATAGTGAGGTCTGAGTCTGGTCGCATCCATTCCGTTCCTGACCGAATTATCGAAGGGGAAGGCTTGCTTACAGTTACGGGCCTACTTTTCCCCTGCTGATTCGGCACGCATCCGAGCAACCATCTGTGGGAAATCGGTGAAAAGGCCGTTGACGCCGTAACCGATCAACTCCTCGAGTTCGTCCCGCTGAGCGGTCAGCGACATGGCCCAGACCGGCCTACCCAAGGCGTGGACCTTTTGAACCAGACTGGGATTCTCGCGTATCCAAACAGGGAACAGTCGTATCATGTCGATTCCTGCACCGGCAAATGCCTCGATATCATCACGGTTCGGAATGAATCCCAAAGTGCGAAGATTGGGATTGAGGGACTTGACGGTTCTCAATTCTTCCAGCGATCTTGCGGCCACAATGACGTTCAGGACAAGACCGTGTGTTTCCGTTATTCTGACGATATTGCGGACCTCGTCGGTTGAGGTCACTTTGAGGTCGAGTAAGAGTTGGGCGTTGGTTCCGGATACGAGTTCGAGCACTTCATTATAGGTCGGAACCCTCTCTCCTTTTCCGGCGTCGAGAGTTTTCAGTTCGCCCAGCGTAGTTTCCGCAACCGGACCCCTGCCATCAGTCGTGCGGTCGATGGTGCTGTCATGGAGAACAACAATCTCCCCGTCCTTGGTGCTTCGCAGGTCGATCTCGATCACTTCGGCTCCCGTCTCGATCGTCTTGCGGAAGGCCGTAAGTGTGTTTTCGGGATAGTCGGGCACCAGACCGCCTCGGTGGGCGATTGTGACGAAGAACCGGTCGGTCGGGAGGGAGACTTTGGAATCGTTGTGGGGCGACATGGAGCACAGACTTGCCGATCAGGCTTGTGATTTCGAGGTTTGATTAGAGTTAGTCACATGCAATCGGAAGCCGCGGTCTAATGGTCGATCCGTCCGGACTATCTTTCGTTGGCCACGCATTTCATTCGACCGGCTTCACGGCAGGGCGTGCACTGCGCTCGAATCTCTACCCAAACTTTGTCGCGAGCTTTGACGACTCTTTTCGTGATTGAAGAAAATGATTTCTGTTCGAAAAAGCTCACGACAAAGAAGCTCAGGGAGGGGTCAGAAGCAGAACCTCATATTAGTATCCCATGTTTTGTCAGAATGGCTCGGATTTTGGTTCAACTGGCTTGCCTTTAGAAAAAAAGTCGCGTGTCATCCGCTTGATTCCGCGGCTAAAGAAGGACTGGGACAGGAAGTCGGATTATCCAGAAAGTGAATCTAAAGCAACATCTCGATCGAATCCGTCGCGACGGTTGGAGCGTCGTCCCGGATGTGATTCCTGCGGACGAACTGGAGGCGGTTCGGGATCAGGTCTTTCGATCCACAGCTGAGCGCGGACGGGCCGAAGCGGCCGAGCAAGGCATCGGTCACGTACCCGGATTCATTCGCTTCGATCAGTCGATTGCGCCCTACCTCGCCGAGCCAAAACTCATCGACCTGCTGGAGGCGCTCCTAGGTCCGTATCTGAGGGTATCGTTCACCACCGCGACCATCAATCATCCCGGTAACCGGCGAGGAGAATGGCATGCGGACTGGCCGTTCAATCAGAATAACGCTGCCCATGTGCCGGCGCCCTACCCGGACGCGCTGATGCATGTGACAACGCTTTGGATGCTTTCTTCATTTACGGCCGAGAACGGAGGCACATTGATTGTACCTGGAAGCCATCGGTGGCCCAACAATCCGACGGGTGATATTGGTGTCGATCCCAAGGCACCCTATCCAACAGAGATGAATGCCTCGGGTGAAGAGGGAAGCGTCCTTTTGCTGGACAGTCGAACCTGGCATTCCACGGCGCCAAACCAGTCGGGTGATTCGCGGGTATCGGTGGTGGTGCGCTACGCGCCGTGGTGGTTGAATACCAAGGTGCTGCAGCCGGGATCCAAAGAACGAAAGATGATGGTGGACGAACCGGGGGCTAAGGAAAACGATCAGCCTCTGGTGCCGCGAAGGGTTTACGAAGCCTTGCCCGAGGCAACGAAGCCGCTCTTTCGGCATTGGGTGGAGGAAGTCTAGAAATCCGATGAGGATTCAAGTTTCGAGGACGAGAACGAGGACGAAATGTGTTAAGTTGGTTGTGCGGTGACTCCCCGGCATCCCAGGGGACGAAATGCTCACGCATTCCGCTACCAGCAGTATCGCGCAGACTGTAGCGGAATGCGTAAGCATTTCGACAGCCGCACGCTTCCACCTTGCCCCGACTGGATGACATGGTCATATCTCACACGTAATCGGAAGCGCTTAGTATTTTAGGGCAAACGATCCCACGAATATTGGGTAACACATCAGCGACGGAAACCAAACCATGGCAAAGCTGGGACGGGGTTGGAACAAGGGCAGCAATTCCTTGCCCGCCGATCAATACGATATTCGCGTCGAGCGTGACCTATTCAAAAGTGCCAGCGCGGAGTGGCCGGCCTACGGTATTGTCACGACTCCTAGCGCTTACCGCCTTGTTGAGCCCCACCTGGTGCGTCAACCATCAGGAGTGGTTTATGCGGAATGGCTCGATTCGGGCCATCAGAAGGAACTCAGCGACGGGTTGCCTGAAGACATTGAACTGGTCATCGGATTGGGCGGCGGCAAAGCGATCGACGCCTCGAAATTCTGCGCTCTGGACCGCGATACCGATCTCATTCTGGCACCGACGATCCTTTCGTCCGGTGCGATAATCCACGGAATGGTGGCTAAATGGGATGGCCATCGAATTATCGGCAGCGTGGACGACTGGCCCTGGGTCGATCCTCTCTACGTGCTTGTCGATGTCGGTGTCGCCTTAGAGGCTCCCACCTTCCTGCATACTGCCGGGCTGGGTGATATCCTTTGCGGATACGCGGGCTTGGCGGAATGGCGCCACCGCGCGGACCAAGGGACGGGCGCACCGATCGACGAATCCGAAATTGCCAAGGCGGTCGCGCACCATGAGGAAATTGCTCGGAGCTATGAGGAGAGTTTGGATGAACGGGGACAGCTAACCGATAGCAGCATCGCCGCGATCATGCGGCATATCCAAGAACGCGACGGCCATCGAGTAAAAGGAGCAACCGAAAGCGGTGACCATCCGCTCTGGCTCGCGTGCGAGGCGATCAACCGCCGCACCTGGATACATGGAGAAATGGTTGCATTGGGTGCTATCATTATCGCCTGGGCATGCGGCGACGAATGCGCCGGATACCTGGATCGATTAGATCGGTGTCAGGTAAGGAGGCGCCCCGGAGAAATCGGTTTGGAACGCGAGCAACTCCGCAAAGGACTGGAGTTCGTCCCGGAGTTTCTGGAGGCGCGGAATGGGGATTCGGTTTTGCGGCGGGAGCCTGTGGTGGGCGAGCGGTTCGATGAGGTTTGGGACTTTCTGGAGAATCGCTGATTTGGAAATTCTCCCGAATTTCCATATCAGCGATTCTATCGGTTGACCGACTGCATCATCGCCTTGATGTAGCCTGGCGGTAGCCACGGGTCGCACGGATGGCAGGCCATCCGCACCTTTGATTCCTCGGCCACTGGAATGGCGGGTTTCCTTTGATGGTTGGCGATTAGGTGATCGTGATGGGTAACGGATAGTGCTCTGAATTCGGGAAGTCAAAGCAGGGGGCGGAAATTGGCGATTTAGAAAATCGGTCGGCCTTCCGGCTGTGCGCTCTTGCCCGTTTGACAGGGCTTACGACAGGCTGGATCGGTCGAGGATGAAACTGACCAGTTCGGTAGTTAGACTGAAGGAGAAAATGACCAAGGATGGTCGGACGGAGAGTGCTTGAAGGGCAAAAGAGAGGCTCCCTGTGTTTAGCCCAGAAACCTGAATCCTCCCCAGGGCGAGCCTGGGGGATCCTTCGTAAGACGAGTCGGTAAGTTGTGTAGCCAGAAAACCTTAGAGACCACGGGGCGAGCCCGTGGGATATGCGATTGCCGGCAAGCAACATCGCGGATTTCCGTCTCCACAGCGCAATTCCCCAGGCTTGTCCTGGGGATGCTTAGTACCTCACTTATGAAATCCCATCATGTTTGCGCAACATCGTTGGTTCCGGCTACGCCGGCTTGGGTTTCATCAACGGGACTAAGATAAAGACGAAGTTCCGAGGCAACCTTCCTTCTGCAAAATATCCGCAGCGATGGCGTAGGTGGTGCCGTGCATTGCGATCACGACGAGGCCGATTCCGGCCGCCAAATAGCCGCCGAGATAGAGGTTGGGGATATCGACGGATTCGTAGTTGTGCGGGTGTGTCTTGGCCTGGTGGACCTGGAAGCGGTAGGCGTCGTACTTGTCTTCAAGCTGAAGCGCGGGAAATCCCTTGAGAATCGAGTAATCGGCTACGCCTCCAATTTCCGTGATTACATGGTCTACCTCGAGGACGCGATCTTCGCCTGCTTCTTCCAATAGAACGGTACCGTCCGGTCTGATCTCCCGAATGCACGAGTGATAGAGCGTCTCGAGCCGAGGCGAGGGAGCCTCCAGGATGTCGGCGATACGTCCGTAGTAGGGCAACCCGAAGCGGCTGTCATTGATCAGCCTCCAATGGACCTCTGAACCTTGTCGCATGACGTAGTAGACTTGCTTACCGGCATCGTGCAGCTCGGTGGCGGTCCAATCCGCGGAGCGGCCTCCTCCTACGACGATGAGACGATCGCCGGGAAAATCCTCAGATTTATCATAGGTAGGCGTGACCCAATCGAGCTCCTCGCCTGGCACTCCAAGTCGCCTTAGGTTAGCGCGCTGGCCCGTCGCCAGGACCAGGTACTTGCAGGTGTAGCTTCGCTCGATACCTTTGGTCACATCGCGACCGTGTAGAAGAAAACCCTTTTCGTGCGGTTCAATTCGCTCAACGTTCTGCTCCGTGCGAATCCTACCTTCCTGTTCAAAACGGGATGGGATACGGTGATAGTAGTCGATAAGTCGGTGCTTGATGATGAGGTCGTTGACATCCATTTCGATGCCTTCTTCCGCGGCATGCTGTGCCAGTGGGTAAAATGCCAATTCCATCCACTGACCCGGTGACAGGGTAAGCAGATTGCGCGGCACGTTGTTCCAAAGCCCGCCAACCGGCTCCCGTGATAAGAGGAGATAATCCAGTTCCGACCCTCGTTCAAAGGCCATGGCGATCTGCTCGAGCTCGAAGAATTTCTGTCGCGGGTGATGTAAGGCACGAAACAGATCTACTGGCGGAATCTCCATCCTCACCCAATCTTGCAGGTCGATGGACAGCAGGGATCCGGTGTGCCGATTGAGGATCGGTTCGAGTTGTGGATAGCGCTGGGAAAAGGTACTGCTGTCTCTAAAGTAGGGATGCCAGCCGCCCAGCACGACGGACAGCGCCAGACCCGCCGGGCCACCTCCTATGATGATGACCGAGTGATGTTCAATGGTCACAACTAGCCCGGACTCAGCGAACTGAGAGATCTATCCAACGTGGACCTACAGTGGAATTTTGGGTGGGCTCCCGGCAGGCCGGGATCCCGGCCCGGCAAAAGCCTGAATCACAGTTTCTAACTTCGAATCCGCGTCCGGAGGACGCGGAAGAACGAGATTGAAGCTGCAACGTGACCTTATGCCGCGACCAGTGGGCACGGCCCACCATTTCTCCCCACTATCGCTCATGTCTGTCTTCAATTGAAGTTTATTGGATCCAGTACAACGGTTGCGAACTTATTTGATGACTAGGAATCTGTCGGACTTTGAATATCGCAACATCGCGGAGGTTCGGATTCAACGGTGAAGGGTGCAAATCTAAACCAAGTCCATGCCGACAGATTCCTGCTAGGAGGCTGTCGGACGAACTTTGGTACTTGCAGAGCAATCGAAGCACAAAGTCCGACTATAAGCCTCCTAGCATTGTTAAACGATTTCCCGGGTCGCTCGCAGCGCCTCTCTATACCCTTCTCTGACCGCGCCGAGATCGGTCCCGCAATTCAACCATTTGACCCTACGCTCAACCACCGCGGCCATGGCCTCGCCGGGATTGACCGCGGTCCCCAAGCATTTCCCATTGGCGCGGCATGCCCTTTCCACTCTCTCGAACGCCTCCAGTATCCGTTCGTGCAGGTGTGGAGGATTGGATTCAACGAGAACGTTGTAGCTGTGGGCGAGGTCCCCGGGGCCGACGAAGAGGAGATCAATACCGTCGACCGCGGCAATGGATTCGGAATTATCCACTCCTTCGGCATCTTCAATCATCACTCCAAGAAGAGTCTGCTCATTGGCTCGAGGGAGAAAGTCGCTTAGGGCGGCTGTGCCGAAACCGGAATCCCTTCCCGCGCCGATACCGCGGAGGCCCTGGGGCTGAAACTTCGACATCTTGACAAAGGCACGCGCCTCGTCAGCGCTCTTGCAGTGCGGCCAGATGAGCCCGCCGGCGCCCAGTTCGAGTGGCTTGATGACGTTGTTGTAAGGGCCATGAGGAATGCGCACGACGACGTCGAGATCGACCGTCCGGGCTGCGAGAATCATGTTGGATAGAGTCTCCAGATCGAGCTGGGTGTGTTCCATATCGAACCACACGCAGGTGAAGCCGGCCTGGGCGATCAGTTCCACGACCACCGGGTGGAAGACACGGTTGATCTCGGGAACGTAGATGGTTTTCCCATTTCGGAGGTCGGATTTGGTTCTGTTGGTAGCGTTGCTGTGTGGCATAGGGTTGCTGCGGTTCGGTCGATCACATAGAAAACGCAGGTTGCAGCGTGAAGCCTCAGAACGCAAGAAGGCTTAACGACTTATGCAGCTGAGGGCAGAGATGGAATCTGCCCGACCGTTCCTGAAAACGGAGTCTTTGGTAGAGCAGATTTTTATTCTGCTCGAGGCCGCGCGAGGGGGAGGCAGATTGCAAATCTGCCCCACGGGCTGCGCCCCTCCGAAATTCGGAGTCTTTTGTGGGGCAGACTTGAAGTCTGCCAAAGGGAGCGCAAAAGGAGAAACCAATTACAGATCTATCCCACGTTTTTACTCGTTCAAGAGAGCGACAGGGAAGCCAGGTAAATGTCCGCCGGTCCGTGCAGGCTCTTCTCGATGAGCTCGTCGCAGTATTCGTGGGTGGAGTAGTAGGCGACGAGGATCTCGGCGTCCCCTCGCGGAAGAAGACCGGCATACCCTGTATCCCCTCCGCTGGGTAGAACTGCTTTTCGCTCAAGGTTGCGGTCGGCGTACTCGAAGACTCCGGTTCTCGCTCTGCCGTCCTCGTCACGAATTCTTCCCGTTACCACGACTCGGTCGCCGACGCGGGCTGCGGCTGGTCCTTGGAGAGAGAAGGGCAGGATTGAATGTTCCCACTCGCGGTAAGGGGGCTCAGAGACGGCCAGGATCACCTTTGGTGCTTTCGTTCGGATGACTGCGAAAAGACGGCCGTCTTTCAAAAAGCAGAGGGCTGCTTCGCTTGGCAGGAGGGTGTACTCTTCCGAGCCTCGTATGATCTCGGAGACCCAACTCCACTTTTCGCCGTCACTGGAGGTGAGTAGATTGGCAGTGGCATACATGCCGGGAGGGACGTGTCCGCAGCTGTCCGCGGCGACGTAGTATTTCCCTTCGTGTTCGACCGGCTTCCAGAAATCATAATTCATCACGAAGCATCGCTGGGCTTCGGTCCAGTTCTTCCCATTCTCCGTTGATGCAACCATTTGCCAGGAGGAGAATCCCTCGAAATCATCGCTGCCCCAGGCACCGGTGGTGGCGTAAACGAGGAGCCGATCGCCCACCGGGAGAAGCTGGGGGTCGAAGCTGGTCTTGCCCATTGCGGTATGGGAATCCCACTTCTCCAGGTCGGTTGAGGAGATGACGCGAATCTGCGCGTCATCGCTCCCGTGGTATTCGCAATCAACGAAGCCAAGGTAGTAGGTGCCTTTCCAGTGCACCAGATTGCCCAGGCACATGTTGTGACGGCCGTTGGAGAAGATCGTTCGAAGCCAAAGAACCTTCATTGTGAGACTTCCGGTTCATAATCGTCAGTGGAATTTGGCCAAGGCTGAAACATTACGTAATGTAGTTCGTAATGTTTGAATGGCTGGTAGAGGAACGCGTGAGCGTTTCTACGAATCGAAGATAACAGTTGCATCGTCGAAATCCTCACGGATTCCGCTACATTGTATTTGGAATTCGATTCGGCACTGCTTACGGTCCCTCAATATCGATCCGCCTACCAGTTTCGCTGGATTCGTATGCGGCATCGATGATGCGAGCTACCTGGAGGGCATCACGGCCGGATGCGGGGACATCTCCTTCGCCTTGGGCGGCGCGGATAAAGTCGTGGATAAACCCTTCGCCGGCGACGGCGCCGTAGGCGGGAGATTTGCCTAAAGTGTAGTCCGTGACCTTTATGGGGGCATCGGCCCAGGAGGGGTGAGTCGATTCGACGGTTAGGCGATTCGGTACCCCCGAGGCGCTCCAGTAGAGGCGCCCGTCTCGGCCGTTGACTCCGATGTAAGTATCGTAGCCCGCGGTATCTCCGTATTGGGGTCCCTTCACGGCGAGTGTATAACCGGTGTGGAGGGAACCGATAGCGCCGGATCCAAATCGCATGGACAACGTGGCTACATCCTCGACGTCAATAGCTTCGCCACTCCGCGTGGCCACTTCGGCCGAAACGGAGACGATTTCATCCCCGCTGATGTAGCGCATCATGTCGATGTAGTGACAGCCCAGCCAGGCGAGCATCCCGCCCCCGGCCAATTTCTTGGTGAAAAGCCAGCTGCTCGGATTTCGGAATTTAGGTTGCGTGGTCAGCATGCGCATCTCGATGGACATGAGGGGTCCGACGATACCCTCCTGGATGAGGCGCCGAACATCCCGCACCAAGGGATTGTAACGATTCTGGTAGCAGGTACCCAGGGCAAGGCCGAGACGCTCGGCGGTGTCGACAATTTGCGCAACTCCTTCCACGGTAGCTGCGATGGGTTTTTCCGCCATGAGATGAATGCCCGCTTCCAATAGTCGATTGAAGATTCCTCGCTTCAGGTCATTGCGCATGGTGGCGATAGCGAAGAAAATGTCGTCCTCACCCAACAGTTCGTCCAAATCAGTGAACGTCCCTGCCACCTTCGGTTTACTCTTGAAGGGTTCCAGGGCATCGTCGCTCTCGCCCCAGAGGACCATTGACTCGATTTCGGGCAACTGCTGAAGCGTCCCGACATGGGCGTCAAAATGGGGTTCGCCCGCTCCCAATACTGCTGCTTTCATATTCTAACTTGAAGATTACCTAGATGAGAGATTTCGCGACCAAAAGTGAGCGAAGAGGAAGACCAACCACGGAGGATCTAGTGCAGCGCACCCGCAACCAGAAGAATTCGGAGAGTAAAAATAACCACGGATTTCACGGATGGACACGGATGAAAGAAACCACGGAGGCACGGAGGATGATGAGAGGGTCAGCTGGCAGGTATTTTACCATAGCTTCTCTTGGAAATCGCTTCCTACCAGCCAGAGCCGCAGAGCCAGCTGAGATCTATCATCGATCTGATAATTTGCTCCTGAGAGTCCTTTTCAAGCAACAGTGATTGCCTTCTCCGTGTCTCCGTGGCCTCCGTGGTTGGATCTGTGTCGTTTGTAATCTCGTTACTCAATGTTGACCCGAACGTTTCCCTGCTCATGGGACTTGAGGATTGCTAACAGGATCTGAACGGTTTTGCGCGCTTCGGTGCCTGGCGAGACGAGTTCCCCACCATGGTCCAGCACGTTGACAAGTTCACCCACCGCACCCAGTTGGTTGGTGTGCATGTATTCGTCTGGCTCGAGGATGGTTCGGGACCATCCCGATGTGAACGATCCCTGAATCACGGTGGCGGTATTGCTGTTGACATCGATTCTGCCGTTTTCACAAGTCAGTTGGATTTCCGAGCCGGAGAAGTCGACTTTGAGACCGTTGTAGAATGCGCGTACCCCGTTGGTAAAATGTATGTAGCCGGAAGCGGCCGGATCGGTGGCGGGATCGTGTCCTCCGTCCCCTTTATATTCCGTGAAGTGATCGAAGCCTTCCTCCAGTTCGGCGAAAACCCACTGTGGGTCGGATTCGGCAAAGAAGCAGATCAAATCGACGGTGTGGGTACCGTTTCGAAAGAGCATGGATCGCTGGCTGATTAGATTGGCCGTGATCCCGCGCAACTTTCCCAGTTCACCGCTGCGGATCAGTTCCCGGACTTCATGGTAGGTAGCCCCCCATCTCCTGGTATGTTCGACCGAAAGAAGGGTGCGGTTGGCCTCGACGGCCGCAATCATCCGATCGGCATCTTCCAATGTCGTGGCAAGAGGTTTCTCGCAAAGAACGGCCTTCGCTCCTCGTTCCGCGGCCTCGACCGTAATATCGGCATGAAAGTGGTCGGAGGTGGCCACGCTAACTAGATCCGGCTTTTCCTTCTCCAGCATTTCCTTGTAGTCGGCGTAGTAGTGCATGTCCGGCCACACGTCCTGCCAGTCATCTTTGAACGCATCCATCTGCTCTTGGCGTATATCACAGACTGCCACCAAGTCGGTCTGAGGGTGGCGATAATAGGCGCCAGCGTGGGATTTCGGCTTCGCTTGGAAAATGGGAAGATGTCCCGGCTCTTCAGATCGACGGGCGCCGATGCCGGTTAGACCAACGATGACAGAACGGTAGGTGGGCATGAGTGAGTTTCCTATTTTTGTTAGGAAGTTAGCAGAAATTTCACGTGTAGAGTTGGAGAGCCTGACACCAACACGAGAGAAAGTAACAACTGAGGCAAGACGAAACGCCACTTTAAAATCGGCGAATGCCGATTTGAAAGTTACCAGTCGGCCACACTACCATCGGATTCGTAGAAGTGCTCACCGCCGAGCTCTTCCTCGTAGATACCGCAGTCTTGCTCGGCCTCTTTCTCATCGATCTCAAAACCGAGACCCGGCTTGGTGGGGAGCTCGATGTGGCCATCAACGACCTGCCAGGGCTCCTTGAGCAGGCCCTCTCCGAGACCGGCATCGACTTGCTCCTGGATGAGAAAATTGGGGACCGCGGCATCGACCTGCATACAGGAGGAAAAGGCGACGGGACCGATGGCGCAGTGAGGCATGATGTGAATGTAGTAGACCTCCGCCATATTGGCGATGCGCTTGAGTTCCGAAATTCCCCCGGCGTGGGAACCATCGGGTTGTATGTAGGCGACTGCATTCTTCTCAAATATCCGACGAAATTCCCAGCGACTGAGAAGCCGCTCGCCGGTTGCGATGGGGAAGGGCACGTGGTCGGAAACATGCTTTAGGGCGTCGACGTTTTCCTGGGGGACCGGTTCCTCCACAAACATGGGACGCATGCCTTTGATCTCGTGACAGATCTCAACGGCCAGAGAGGGGGTCATCTTGCCGTGAAAATCGAAGCAGATCTCCACATCGTCGCCGACCCATTCCCGCATCATGTAGGCTTTCTTGACGAACTGATCGATCACCGATGGAGGTTCGTGGGCCCGCCACTTTCCCCCGGGTCCCGTCTTGAACGCCTTGTAGCCCCCTTTTTTCTGAAGCATTTCCAGCCGTTCTCTGGCGGCATCTTGGCCCTGCTGGGATAGATCCGAAATGCCCCAGTGTGCGTAGACCCGAATGCGGTCTCGTACCGCTCCACCAAGGAGTTGATAGGCCGGCACATCGAAGTGCTTTCCGGCGATGTCCCAAAGCGCCTGGTCGATTCCCGACAGCGCCGACATGAGGACGTTTCCTCCGCGAAAGAAGGCCGAACGATAGATATGCTGCCAGTGGTGTTCGATGCGTAGCGGATCTTTGCCAATCAGGTAGTCGGCCAGTTCCTTAACCGCGGCGTGCGTGCTCCTGGGTTTTCTCTCGAGGGTGGTCTCGCCCCAACCGATAATGCCATTGTCGGTTGTGATCTTTACCAACCGCATGCGGAGGCGGGGGAAGAATTGGTCGATTCTGGCGATCTTCATGCGCGAAGCTTGTCGGACATCGGACTCACCTGCTAGCGCTAAATCTCGGATTCTTCGGCTCCCCAGGCCTTGCGCCGGGGTGGTGCTGGGTTCTGGGCTAGAATAGCCGGACCCCTCCAACCACTCCCCGCCCCCCTTTCACCCAGCCGCTCCGAGCGGCTGGGTGAAAGGGGGGCGGGGAGTGGAGTGTTGATGTGACGGAGATGTGTAGCTGGGAAGCCTGGCGCCACCCCGGCGCAAGGCCGGGGGAGCCGAATACACGGTAAACACGAACGTCGTGTGGATTCTGCCCCGATCGTCGCTTGCCTGGATAAACCGTGATTGATCATTTGACGGTCGGTCCCCATTACGAGAGATCCTGGAGATCAAAGAGACAAAATTGACAGAGGAGGAATCGTATGAAGATCACGGAAGTAAAGACCGCTGACGTAACAATAAAGATCGATGGGAAGCGGGGGCACTGCTACCACTATGTCCGGGTATTCTCGGACGAAGGGGTGTATGGCACCGGGGAGACCAGCCATGTGGACAGCGGGTGGCGGGACACGACCCACGACATGGCAAGTCTCATTGTCGGGATGGACCCGCGCGACGTCGATTCATGCTTCGAACACATCAGGCGGCACTACATTTTTCGCGGTGGGTTTGCGGGGGCTGGCATTTCGGCCCTGACCGGGATCGAAATTGCTTTATGGGACCTCGCAGGGAAGGCCCAAGGCCTGCCGGTGTATCGTCTTCTGGGCGGCAAGTTCCGAGATCGGGTCCGGCTGTATGTGGACAGCGCACATACCGACTACAAGGAGCGCGCAGCCGAGGTCCGGGAACGGGGCTTCACAGCCGTGAAGTTCGATCTCGATGACTCCCAACATCCGCACAAGTTGGACCGTTGGAACTGGTCCGTGACCCCCGATGAGTTGAAGTCGATTGTAGACCTCGCCTTTGAGATCCGGGAGGGCATTGGAGAATCGCTGGACCTGGCCATGGATCTACACGGCAGGTATGATGCGACTGCCGGAATGAAATTCGCCCACGCCCTGGAACCGCTGAATCTGTTGTGGTTGGAAGAGCCGGTTCCGCCGGAGAATATCGAGGCACTGGGAAGGATCACGCAGGCAACGAGGACCCCAATTTGTGCGGGCGAGAATTTGTATTTGCGATACGGATTCCGGGATCTTCTAGAGAAACAGGCGGTGGATATCATCATGCCGGATATTTCGAAGTGCGGAGGCCTTTCCGAGTGCAGGAAGATCGCCAATATGGCGGAAATTTACTACATCCCTTTTGCACCGCACAATAACAGCAGTGCGCTGAGTACGGTGGGGGACGCACACGTCTGTGCCAGTGTTCCAAATTTCCTCGCTCTCGAATTCCACCGCTTCCATGACTCAACATGGGACGACGTCCTCGCGACGGATGAATCCGTGGTCCAGGATGGGCATGTCGTGTTGAGTGAGCGGCCGGGGCTGGGGGTTGAACTGAATGACGTGTTTCTTTCGGCGCAGCTGGGAGAGGGGGAGGCGCTGTGGCAGTAGGATCCTAGCTCAGACAGTTAGAACCTCTCGCGACGAGGGGTTCTAACTGTCTGAGCTAGGATCCTTTCGCTTTCGCTTCGTGTTTTTCGGTTGCCTTCTCGACTGCCTGATCGGCACGGCCGATGAATTCGGGACGGTTTTCAGCCGCCCAATTCATGCTCGAGTCCCTTCCCTTGTTGAGATCATTGAAGTGGGGCATGACATAGCGGCCGATCAGTTCAAAGCTGCGTTTGGTCTGCTCGAAGTCGACCCAGTTATGGGCCAATTGCAAAAAGCACCCGAAGCCGCCGGATTGCCCCCAGAGGCGTTCGAGGTGGGCTATGGCATCGTCTGGGGTCCCGATAACGCCAAAGCTCGATTCATTGATCAGGTCAACCAATGTATCGCAGTCTCCTTCCCAATTGAAGGGAAGCGCCGCCACTTCATTGAAATACCAGACAAATTTTTCGAGGCCGAACCGCACGTTCTCGCGTGCCTGTTGTCGGGTCTCGGCGATGTGCATCGGCCCTACCAGGCGCCAGTTCTCTTTGTGCATTTGCTGACCGTTTTCCTCAGCCTGCTGAACGGCAATCTCCCAATTCTTGGGCAGAGACATGAAGCCCGCTTTGCTGGTTGCGGCAAAGGAGAGCAGACCCAATCCGTGTTTGCCGGCGATGCGGGCGCCGGTGGGAGAGACGGCCGATGCGACTGCCATGGGGACTCTTGGATTGGAGTAGGGGTGCAGTTGGAGGCGGGCCTCATTGAGCTCGAACCAGTCTGTCTTTTTGGTAACGGTTTCACCGTTCAGGAGAGGGACCATCGCGTCCACCGCCTCCTCCAGCATGTCCCTCTGGCGCATGGGGTCGATCCCCATCATGAAGGCGTCCGAAGGGAGGGCGCCGGGACCTACCCCAAATATGAAGCGGCCTCGGGTTTGATGGTCTAGTTGCATCGCCCGGTCGGCCAGCATCAGGGGGTGGTGATAGGGCACGGAAGCCACCCCGGTGCCCAGGCGGATGCGGCGGGTACGCTGGGCAGCGGCCGCCACGAAAATCTCAGGGGAGGCGATGATTTCGTAGCCTCCGGAATGGTGTTCACCTACCCAGACCTCGTCAAAGTTCAGTTGGTCGAGCCATTCCACGAGTTGGAAGTCGCGCTCAATCGCCAGGTCGGGATTTTCATCCGCTGGATGAAATGGGGCTAGGAATATGCCGAAGCGAAGTCTACGTCTGCTCATTATCAATTTTGAGTATCTGGATTACGGCGTGAAAGGAAGGTGGACCGAGACACGATCTCTATTCCAAACACGAGAGGGTCCGTCGATGCGAGCTAAATGACGGTGTTCGCTCTTGCCCTTCATCAAATTGCGGACTTTCGTCGGCTGGGGTAGTTCAAGCATCTAATGCCGGTGTTTATCATTACGAAGCACGTGCTTAGCGTTCCGGCGGCTGTCGGCTCCCCCGGCCTCGCGCCGGGGTGGTGCCTGGTTTCCAAGCTACAAACCGGAGTGGCATTTCCGGCCCCTTTCGCCCGGCCGCTCCGAGCGGCCGGGCGAAAGGGGCCGGAAAGTGGTTTTTTGGGTGCAGCTTTTCTAGCCCAGAAGCCAGCGTCACCCCGGCGCGAGGCCGGGGGAGCCATATACGCGGTAAACAGGTACGTTACGAAACCTAACACTAAGGAGGAGGAAAAACATGGCTGAGAAAAATCTGAAACTGCGGATCCACGATGGGGAGACAATCCAGGGCGTCGCGGTGCCGAAAGACATTCCGCGTAGTGAACTTGAAGGCATCCTGGCGGAGCGTGAGTTCGATTTTCTGCACGTTGACTGTCAGCACGACGCCCACAATGAAGAGCGTTTGGTGGCGTTCTTCAAGATGGCGGAAGAATTCTCCATGCCGGTTCGAGTGCGTATCAAACACACCCGAGATGCATACCTTATAGGGACGTATTTGGATCTGGGTCCGACTGGCGTCATGGTACCCGAAATTAAGGATGATGCGACGGTCGATGAAGCGTTGGATGCATTCTACTACCCACAGCAGGGCAAGCGCAGTTGGGGCGGTCAGAAAAGAGTGGGATTCGCGGAACGGCCGGGCCGGCTCGAGTATGCCCACTGGTGGAACGACACCGGTTTCCTGACGCTGCAGATCGAATCGGTCGAGGCGGTGGTGAATGCGCGCTTGCTGGCCAAACCGGGCGTGGACATTCTCACTTTCGGCGCGAACGACCTGATGTTCAGCATTGAAGGTCATCCGGATTTTCCCTATCGGACGCAGGATGAGTGTCTCAACCACGTTATAGATCAGCTCAAGGGATCCAACGTGCGGGTGGGAATGAGCGCGGCTACAGAGGAGGCGCGGGGGAGGTGCCTGGAAATGGGAGTGACGGTATTGTTGGAGCGGAGGGACCAATAGCGATTAGAGCATCTCCCTCTTCCTCGTCGTCATTCTCATTATCGGGGACTCCTCAAGACGAAATGCTCACGCATTCCGCTACCACCTGATTCGTCTCTGGTAGGGGAATGCGTGAGCATTTCGTCTTCTGCCGTGCTCGCAGACCCTCTCTGTATGAGTCCGGAATGTTACGATCGGCCAGAATCATCGACAGAAAGCGCGCTACTGATGTATATTCCAGCGAGTTCGGGAAAGATTCTGAAGCACCTCAGGATTGACGAGATCGTTGGGTGGTTCGCCCTGAAAGACGCTGAGGATATTCTGGGCGGAAGCGATGGAGGTGCGGACGAGAGCCTCGTCTGTTTGGCCGGCGATGTGGGGAGAGCAGAAGAGGTTTTCGAGTTGAATGAGAGGATAATTGTCAGGAACCGGTTCCTGTTCGAAAACGTCCAATGCGGCGGCGGCGATTTTTCCCTGGCTGAGCGCTTCGTGGAGAGCCTCTTCATCGATGAGCCCTCCTCGGGCTGTGTTCACCAGGACGGCTGAGGGTCTCATGAGATCGAGTTCGGTCTCGCCGATCAGGTGCCGGGTTTCGGGGGTGAGAGGGGTGTGAAGAGAGATGAAGTCGGACCGCTGAAGCAATGGGTGGAGATCCATGAGTTCGGCGCCGAGTTGCTCGATAGCGATTTTGTCTGGGTAGGGATCATAAACGAGCACATCCATTTCGAATCCGTGGGCGTGTTTGGCCAGCCGGGATCCGATACGGCCGAGTCCGATGATGCCGAGTGTTTTTCGGTGCAGCTCCACTCCAACGATGCCATCGCGTTTCCAGACACCAGATTTCACTTCGGTGACGGCGCGGGTGAGGTGGCGGGCAATGGCCATCATGTGGGCGAAGGCATATTCACTGACCGCTTCGGAGTTGGCGTCGCCCGAGGTCGTGACCGCGATGCCTAGGCGAGTGCATTCCTCGACGTCAACGTTGTCGTAGCCGACTCCGTGACGGGAGACGATTTTCAATTTTGGCGAAACCCGAAGGACGTCCATTGAGATGCGGGCAACTCGGGCTAGCATGCCGTCGACGTCGTTGGCTGCTTCGATCACTCGCTCGGGTTTCGAGTAGGCTTGGAGGATTGTGAGATCGACGCCGTTCTCTTTCAGGAGGTCGAGGCCTTCAGGTCGGACGTTGTGGTCGGTTATGAGGACTTTGGGTTTGGGCATCTGATGAGGTTCTCCTTTCTGGAGAGACTAGCAACTGTTGTTGGACTGGAAAGAATCGAGCGCTGAAGGCTTTGGGAAACGGAATTGATGATTCGCCGCAGGTTCCTGAGCAGTGGCCTTTTTGTCGGCTCGCCTTTTGCTCTGCGGCACGTCCGGCGGCCACGCCCTACGGCCTGACGGCGCATAGACGCCTGTGGTCGGACCATTGCGAACCAAGCAATGCACCTGTCTCGGATTCACCGAGAGGAGGTAGGGCGTGGCCGCCGGACGCGCCGCCATTTTTATCTTTATGGCGCGAGCGAGCTCAGGGAGTGTAGTTACGGTGTTTTGATTCTCGGGACATTAGGTGATGATATTGATGGCCTTGTGTAGGTTGAAGGTGAAATGATCACAGAGGGCAGGGGTGGATTCGAAGCCCATGGTAGATTTGAGGCTAAGAACCAGTTGCCTGCAAGCAGCCAGGATTCTGGCTGCGTTATGGTTACGGATCATACATCGATCTTCATCGAAGAAGCGATCTCTGGGGTAGTGGTTTTTGTTTTCGATGGCCCAGTGGTTGCGGATTTTCGATAGGAACTGAGGAGGGCTCAAGTCGGTGGGATCGCGGCTGCTGACATAGTAGGAGCGTTCCGAGGAAGGTTTCGCTTTGTTAGGATAATGGAAGGTGCGTTGGACAGAGGCGAACTGACGAGCATGAGGCAAGCCAAGGGAGGGAGCGCTTAGAGGATGGGTTGCTATTTGACGAATCTCCAGGCGGCCATGGTCCTTATCTACGGTTTGGTGGACAAAAAGGGGGAGGGGCCGAAAAGATTCTTTGCGTCTTGATGCATGGTGGGTTGGTTGTCTTTGATCTGGATGATATAGTCAGCACCGAGTTCTTCGACCACGATGTGGGCCGTTTCTTTTTGGTTATGCATGGCGTCGAAGGTGAAGGTGGATCCGTCCATGGCCGGCATCTTGCGCAGGAGAGTTTGGGCGGCGGTGATCTCGTTGGATTTGTCGGCGGTAGCGACTTGGGCAATCGTTTGAGCGCTTTGATGATCGACCGCGGCCACCAGGTGCAAGGCCTTGGCCGGTTCTTTGTCAGTGCCTTTGAGAGTCTTACCGTCAACCGCAATATCGCGGGGCAAACGGCCCTCGGGCGAGGCTATGAATTGGGTGAGGATTTGATCGAAAAGCTCGGCCTCGACGTTTTGCAACACCCGGTAGAAGACATCATAGCAGGGGGCCTGAAAACGGCTTGTTTTGGGGTTTTTCCAGGAGCGTAAGGCGCGCAGTTGGGCTTGATTGAGGTGATGGGCCAGGCGCACGATCTCCTTGAGGTTGTGTTTGCCGCAGAGGGTGCCGAGCACAATCATACTCAAGACCGTGGCGAGTCGATAGCGACGGCCCGCTTTTCGACGGAAGTCTTCGATCTGGTGGAAGCGTTCCCGGAGGCTTGTCATCTGTTCCACTTTGAGGCAGACCGCATGGGAGTTGTCGTTGGCATTGAGGGCCTCACGGTGTGCCTTGGGCAAGGGCCCTGGCGAGCGCAGCAGTTGCAGAGCATCAGCCCGCAGGGGTTTGACCCAGATCTGCTTGGGGCGCTCATGGCGTTCATAGAAATCTTCCCGCTGTCGACCATATCCCGCGCTCAAGCCCAAAGGAGTCCACCCGCTCGCCTTGTAGCAAGTGCCTCGGTGGATCTGTGGGTCCACGAAAGTTTCCGCTACCAAGGGCGATAGGCAAAGGCCTGCTCCCAGTGATCGGCCAAGACTCTCAGGCACATCGCCAACGTCTTGGAGGCCAGATTGGCCAGCTTGAGCCCG
Organism: Candidatus Moanibacter sp.; assembly: GCA_965226025.1. Lineage (GTDB taxonomy): Bacteria > Verrucomicrobiota > Verrucomicrobiia > Opitutales > UBA2987 > Moanibacter. The sequence goes on from CBDDCD010000003.1 coordinate 1,133,784, forward strand.
GGCAGAATGAGAAAACGCCGGTTCTGCACCACCAGTTTCAAGCGCGCATGCCGTCGCGCCCCATCCCAGCCGATCCAGCCGTCTCGATCCTTCAGCCGGTAGCTAGAGGCTGTCCCAAATCCGAGAGGATTTGGGTGGAAGCCTGATACCGATATCAATCTTCGTCACGTTATGTAGACCACGACATGCCTTCCGTCCTCGGTAGCTTACCTTTTATCCGTTATGCACCTTTCCAGCACCCTTCCTCTCGCTTTGAGTCGATAGTTCTCCCAAGGAAGCGCCTCTGACTCGATTCTTGGATCCCTATGCCGCCTGCGTTGCCTCTTTCTCATGTTCTTGCGCAAGTCTCTGCGCGATTTTCCATAGATTGTGGGACAGAACCGACCAGGCCACGCTAAGGTTACGGTTGTCAAAGCCTTTGCTGCGTATCTTGCCCCCGTGCCATCGGTTCTTGAGCACTCCGATCCGGCCTTCGGTGCTCCCTCGTCGTCGCTGCAACCGGACAAAGCGCGGCTCCTCCATCCGCTCCTTGAGCTCTTGTGGATTGCGGGGCGTAAGGGCGTCAAAAATCCCCTCTGCCTGGGAGCCGCTTGCTGGCCGCCTTCGAGGCATAGCCCCGATCCCCACTGATCGCTTCGATCTTCTCCTCTAAAGCGAAGCCCTTTTGCCTCTCCAGACTTTCCCAAAGCTGCTTCAATTCGCTCGGGGCCTGCCCCCCATACAGTTTCCAGTCCAACAGATATCCCTCTGCGCTCTCGCATAAATAAAGGGTGTTGCCAAACTCCACCTCCCGATCTGCCTTGCCTCGCACGATGACGTCAATCTCAGGTTCGTAGGCGCTCAGGATCTTCTCCTCATTCTTCACCTGCCGCCCCCCTATGATCCGTTCGTGCGCCTGTTTCATGACCTGCGGTATCTGCTCTAACATACCATCCATTCGCTCGATGATTCGGCTCGCCTTCTTCTCGGTGTAATCGCTTTGCATCCACATAGCTTCCAATAAGTCACGGTGGCGAAGGGCATGGCCCTCAATCTTCTTGAGCAATAGCTTCATCCGCCGCAGGATCCCTTTACGCGCTTTGCCCGCCTCCCGGCGCCGACGCGCATGCGTCATCTCCAGGCACCGTTTGTTCATCTCCCGAGCCAATCCCTTTGCTCCCTGGGGCATGCGCTGTTTCATTCCCGCCTGCCGGATCAGACTGATCGCCTTGAGCAGCGTTGCTCCCACATCCTTGAGCAAGACCCAGTCCACGGGCCAGTGGATGTTCGCTTCCAGGCAAGTGGCGTCGATCAGGCATTCCCTCGTATCGATCGGCTTCTCTAATCCTGCCTCACCACAATGTTCAGCATTGCCCACCACCTCGGTCATCCTTGCATGCAGCTGTCTCAGATACGCTTCGTCGAAGAATTTCGAATCCCGTTCCAGACTGCTCTTCGATATTTTCCGGATCCCGTCTACCTCACGCACCCGGCAAAAATTAGCCAGAAGCTCACTGCGTCCCAACTCCTGCGACAGACAACGAAAGGATATCCCTCCGAGTAAATGACGCACCACCTCCACCCGCAGCGCTTTTATCGCTCTTAGAGCGCGTCGCTCCCGATCCTTCCCTCCCGCTTCATCCCATCCTTCCAAGGCTTTTACGATCGCCTCCCTTTCCAGCGAGGAGTCGATCAAAACCCGGTCAATCCGCTCCATTGTTTCCAGAAACACGGTGTAGTCTTTGCATCGAATGACTGGAGTTAGGGCTGGACGCAGGAAGCTTTGTACGGCAATATTTTTCATGAGAAGGGCGTGCTTTGTATTTGACTAACGCAAGCATAAGCGCCCTTTTTCGCCGGATCGAGCTTTTTGCAGCTCTATCCGGCCTTTTTTTTGCCCATAACTCATTAAAAATCAATTGTTTCCACCACTGGGACGGGCTCTAGCTAGCCGCTCCCCACAGCAAAAGACACACCCATTGCCCGTCGATCAAAGCCACATAGCGCAGGGTCTCTCCCGCGCTCCCCGCACTGTGCAAATAATGATGTTGGATCAAAAGATCATTGAATCGCTCCTGCTCTTCGGGCAAGATCAGACGCAGAGTTAGACGATCTATCGAAGGAGTCAGATGGTAAGATTTTTTGTCTTTCATACCATCTTGGCATGACTGATTCCCTCGGGTTTGTCTAGCTCTTTTTTTATCTTTTTGCCTATCAGCCACTTCCTCCCCAGAAAACTTTCACCCTGGGAGTGTAGTAGGCGAAGGTTGTTCTAGGTTGATCGACACACTGAAGAGTGTATGGAAAGTAAAGGAAAAGAATCAAAGTCAGATTCACTTTGACACGAAAAGGATCTCGAATGACAAAGATCATAGCAAATATCCCGATCACTGAGCCGCCGACATGGGCGGTCTGGGAACGACGGCTGTTGAAGGCGATGAATCAGTCGGTCTATCCCTTCCTGGACCACTTTACAAGAGATGACGGCGAGTTCATCTGGAAGGACAGGGTGAAAGTTTTCTGGGGAGGAAGTGGCTGATAGGCAAAAAGATAAAAAAAGAGCTAGACAAACCCGAGGGAATCAGTCATGCCAAGATGGTATGAAAGACAAAAAATCTTACCATCTGACTCCTTCGATAGATCGTCTAACTCTGCGTCTGATCTTGCCCGAAGAGCAGGAGCGATTCAATGATCTTTTGATCCAACATCATTATTTGCACAGTGCGGGGAGCGCGGGAGAGACCCTGCGCTATGTGGCTTTGATCGACGGGCAATGGGTGTGTCTTTTGCTGTGGGGAGCGGCTAGCTACCGGCTGAAGGATCGAGACGGCTGGATCGGCTGGGATGGGGCGCGACGGCATGCGCGCTTGAAACTGGTGGTGCAGAACCGGCGTTTTCTCATTCTGCCCGGGCTCAAGCTGGCCAATCTGGCCTCCAAGACGTTGGCGATGTGCCTGAGAGTCTTGGCCGATCACTGGGAGCAGGCCTTTGCCTATCGCCCCTTGGTAGCGGAAACTTTCGTGGACCCACAGATCCACCGAGGCACTTGCTACAAGGCGAGCGGGTGGACTCCTTTGGGCTTGAGCGCGGGATATGGTCGACAGCGGGAAGATTTCTATGAACGCCATGAGCGCCCCAAGCAGATCTGGGTCAAACCCCTGCGGGCTGATGCTCTGCAACTGCTGCGCTCGCCAGGGCCCTTGCCCAAGGCACACCGTGAGGCCCTCAATGCCAACGACAACTCCCATGCGGTCTGCCTCAAAGTGGAACAGATGACAAGCCTCCGGGAACGCTTCCACCAGATCGAAGACTTCCGTCGAAAAGCGGGCCGTCGCTATCGACTCGCCACGGTCTTGAGTATGATTGTGCTCGGCACCCTCTGCGGCAAACACAACCTCAAGGAGATCGTGCGCCTGGCCCATCACCTCAATCAAGCCCAACTGCGCGCCTTACGCTCCTGGAAAAACCCCAAAACAAGCCGTTTTCAGGCCCCCTGCTATGATGTCTTCTACCGGGTGTTGCAAAACGTCGAGGCCGAGCTTTTCGATCAAATCCTCACCCAATTCATAGCCTCGCCCGAGGGCCGTTTGCCCCGCGATATTGCGGTTGACGGTAAGACTCTCAAAGGCACTGACAAAGAACCGGCCAAGGCCTTGCACCTGGTGGCCGCGGTCGATCATCAAAGCGCTCAAACGATTGCCCAAGTCGCTACCGCCGACAAATCCAACGAGATCACCGCCGCCCAAACTCTCCTGCGCAAGATGCCGGCCATGGACGGATCCACCTTCACCTTCGACGCCATGCATAACCAAAAAGAAACGGCCCACATCGTGGTCGAAGAACTCGGTGCTGACTATATCATCCAGATCAAAGACAACCAACCCACCATGCATCAAGACGCAAAGAATCTTTTCGGCCCCTCCCCCTTTTTGTCCACCAAACCGTAGATAAGGACCATGGCCGCCTGGAGATTCGTCAAATAGCAACCCATCCTCTAAGCGCTCCCTCCCTTGGCTTGCCTCATGCTCGTCAGTTCGCCTCTGTCCAACGCACCTTCCATTATCCTAACAAAGCGAAACCTTCCTCGGAACGCTCCTACTATGTCAGCAGCCGCGATCCCACCGACTTGAGCCCTCCTCAGTTCCTATCGAAAATCCGCAACCACTGGGCCATCGAAAACAAAAACCACTACCCCAGAGATCGCTTCTTCGATGAAGATCGATGTATGATCCGTAACCATAACGCAGCCAGAATCCTGGCTGCTTGCAGGCAACTGGTTCTTAGCCTCAAATCTACCATGGGCTTCGAATCCACCCCTGCCCTCTGTGATCATTTCACCTTCAACCTACACAAGGCCATCAATATCATCACCTAATGTCCCGAGAATCAAAACACCGTATCTGGAAGGACGAGTGGGGAGGGGGAAGTCCGGATGATTTTCTTGAGCCGTTCTTCAACTGGCCCTTGGTCTACTTGATGGGTGGCGGTGAGCACCTCCTGGAATTGGCGGATCGCCATTGGGAGGCCGTCATTAAACAGCTCACCCGATTGGGCACCTATCATAAGGAGCACGGTTTCAGCGAGGATCAGATGCACCAGGCGGAGGCCGATGTCTGCTTCTACCATCTCTGTCTGGCGGATCCTGAGAGGTCCAAGCGCCGCGAGCGGGCTCAACGCTTCGCCGGATTTTTTCTGAACGAAGATCCGGACGCGATCAACTATGACACCGAACATAAGATCATCATGTCGGGCCAGAACGGTAGCAAGGGCGCCTATTACGAGCCGGAGTCGGATCGGGAAGGGAAAAGCTATGCTCCGGTTGGCGGCACCATGGAGCGTTACAGCCTTCCGTTTTTCGATCTACCAGGAATCACCAGCGTACAGGACTTGGCGGATCCGGAGAAGGCCCGGGCCATGGGTCAGGCCCTGTTTGACCGCTGGCGCCAGGGGGATACGGTCACCAACCTTTCCATTACCTCGGTTGTGACGAACGCTTTTCTTCTGACGGGCGAAGAGAAATACCGCGAATGGGTGGTCGAGTATACGGATGCCTGGGTCGACCGCGCGCGAAAGAACGGCGGCCTCATTCCGGACAATGTCGGCCTCTCCGGAGAAGTAGGGGAATATACCGGGGGCAAATGGTACGGCGGTCGCTACGGATGGACCTTTCCCCATGGTTTTCTGACCATGCAGTATGCCATCCTCGACGCCGCGGCCAACGCCTACCTGCTGACCAGGGACTCAGATTACCTGGAGCTGCCGAGAACCCAGATGGACCGTGTTCTGGAGTTGGGAGAGACGAAGGACATCAGGGATTACGACATGAGCGTAAGTGAACGCTGGGACGGTCAGTTCGAATCCACGGGTGACCAGACTGAGACTTTCCTGGTGCCCTATCGTTACGGTGATGCGGGCTGGTTCGATTGGCAACCTATGGGTTCGGTCTATATGGCGACCTTGTGGAACCTATCCATGGACAAGGGTGATTGGGAGCGCATGGAGAGAGTGCGAGCTGCCGAAGCTCATGATTGGAATGCCGTGTTCGCCTTCCACAGCAAAGAAGACTCGGGGCATGAGCAGCCTTGGGTGCGCTTTTTGGCAGGAGAGAATCCGGACTACCCTGAGCGAATCCTGCACGCCAGTCATCAGTTGGTCTGCCGCCGGCTGGAACAGAATCGAGTAGATGAGTCTGTCGGGACGCGCCACCACGTGCACCATTGGCAATGGGCGAATCCGGTGTCTTCGGAAGCCCTCATCCAGCTGACGTTGGGGGCGCCGCAGCCGATCTACAATGGCGGTTTGCTCCACGCTCGTCTGCGGTATTTCGATCCGGTGCGTCGGCGGCCAGGCTTGCCTGAGGAAGTCGGTGCCTTGGTGGAGAGTCTGGAGGCGGACAGGACCGTGGTGCGCCTGGCTAATCTGAGTCCCTTTGAGGATCAGAAAGTTGTGATCCAGGCGGGCGCATTCGGTGAGCACCGTTTCGGCGAGGCGAAATTTCAGGTCCGTACGAGTGAATTCCCCGGCGATTTGGGCGGGTACGCCGGAACCTATTACCTGCCGACTCTGGAGACCGAGGAACGGACCGAGGCGGTGAACGATGGTCGTCTCGAAGTGGTTCTTCCACGGTGGTCGGAAGTGCGTCTTGACCTTGAGACGAGCCGCTATGTGAACGATCCGTCTGCTGGTGGACCATGGTAACCTTGATCAATTTGTACCGGTTTAGAGTGTGTAAGGCTCCCCCGGCCTTGTGCCGGGGTGGCGCCCGATTTCCCAGCTACAAGGCCCGACCGATCCGACGGACCCTTCTCCCGCTCCTCGTTGCCCCATGCCGTCGGAACGGCATGGGGCAACGAGGAGCGGGAGAAGGGAGAGGGAGTACGCATTCTGTAGCGCGGAACCCAACGCCACCCCGGCGCGAGGCCGGGGGAGCCGGCGAGCAAACGAAGACTCTAAGGACCTTCGTCAAACTTGAAAGCATGAAGCGAACCTCGAGAAACGGAAAATAGAAACTATGAAACACAAGGCCATTGAAGATCGGAATGTGAGGGTGGGCGTCTACGGTACGGGAAATTTCGCCAACCGACAGCACCTCCCGAACTTGAGCAAGTTGGAGAAGGTTGAGTTGGTCGCTGCTTCCGATATTAATACGGATGCGCTCAAGACCACGGCGGAGAAATTCGGTATTCCGCGCACCTACGAAGATGCTCACGAGATGTTGGAGAAGGAGGATTTGGATGTCCTCTATTCGATCGTACCGGCTTTTGCCCGCACCGATGTTGAAGCGACCGCGGCCGCCAAGGGCATTCATCTGTTCAGCGAGAAACCGCAGGCGCTAAAGATGGAAGTAGCACGGCGCATCGCCGATGCGGTGGACGAAGGTGGGGTATTCAGTTCGGTCTGTTTCCGCGAGCGCTACCGCCCCATCTTCCAAGAGGCGAAGCGGCTGCTGGCCGACAAGAAGGTGATCCATATACGATTTCAGAGTTGGCGGGACCTGTCGCCTAAGAGGGATGAAATGGGAGAGAACTGGAACAACGATGTCGACTTGGGGGGAAGCGCCGCGTTCGACTGGGGTGTACACGCGGTTGATTACTCACGGTATATGAGTGGGCTCAACGTGGTTCGGGCCCAGGGATTCATACATCATCCGGACGATTTCGCCCTACCACTTTCGAACAGCTATAATTTTCTATTGGATAGCGGCGCTACCCTTCATCTATGTTTCGTTTCAGCCGGTGATCCGCCGCCCAATCAGCCCTATTTCCTTATTTTCTATGAGGGCGGCCACCTCGGCCTCCATGGATACGATTACATCGAGATGAACGGAGAGAGAGTGTATACGGGAGAGGAGTACAACCCATGGTTCGAACTCGACCGGCGTTTCATCGAGGCGGTGCGTCGGGGTGACGACATTGAGCTTCTGAACGACTACCGGGACGGTTTGCTTTCCTTGGGGCCGGTGCTGGCGGCGTGGGAGTCCGCGCGAAGAGGGGGAGAGATAATCGATGTGGCGGAGTTTATGGAGGAGTGAGGACTGGGGCTCCTTGAGCAACGTAGCCGCAACCAGAACGTCAGAGGGGGAGAAACGGAGACGCGGAGAGGAAATGACCGCGGATTCGAGGAAGATGGCAGATTGCAAATCTGCCACACGGGCTGCGCCCTCCGTAGTCCTGGCTTGCCGGGACGGAGGACGGGGCGCCCCTCCGATTCACGGGGTCTTTGGTGGGGCAGACTTGCAGTCTGCCGATTGGGGTAATAAGAAGACCATGGAAATGAAGAAACAGCAACTCACCGAGCAACAACTGGCCTTCATGGAGATCTTCGGCTACCTGAGCTTTTCCGGTCTGCTGGAGGACCGTATCGGTGAGATAATCGAGGCCTATGATACGGTGTGGGCGGAGAGGGGCGGGGGCCATGACGGGAAGCGGCATGACGGCAAATCGCGGTCGTGTATCGTACCGTTTATCGACCAGAACGAATACCTTTCGTCGCTGCTGGACGATCCGAGGGTTGACGGGATCTTCTCAAGCCTGCTTGGAGACGACTACCAGTACCTAGGCAGCGATGGGAACTACTATGTCGGGGATACGGGTTGGCACTCGGACGGTGGGTGGCCTCGGCCGATTATCTATTACAAAATGGCATTCTATCTCGACCCGCTCACCCGCGAGAGTGGGTCAATAAGGGTCGTTCCCGGGAGCCACCGCTACGGCGAAGGCTACGCCGAGGAGGTGGAGCGACAGATTCGCAAGTCGGAGGACCATTGGGGAATCGGTGGCGGCGAGGTCCCGGCCATGGCGCTGGAGACGGACCCGGGAGACGTGGTCATCTTCAACCAGGGAACCAAGCACAGCGCTTGGGGCGGCGGCGATTGGCGCAGGATGTTCACTATCAACTGCACTTTGCGCCACACCGAGGAACAGTTGCCCCTGATGCGGGAAGAGGTGAGCCATTGCGCCCGTTTCCTGGTGGATTCTATTTACGGGGAGGCGATGCTGAGAAGCGCGGGCTCAGACCGAATGCGGCATCTCGAACAAGCTTTGGCGAATCAGGATCATCTGCCCGAGCTTTCGCGACAAGAACGGGAGAAGCGGAGCGAGCCGTCGCGGGGCTAGCAATCTGTCGGACAATTGTGTTCGACCGCTGCGCAAGATACTATGTTCGTCCGACAGATTTCTAGCCCTGTTTTGGCAGGTGATGATCTTACCCTATTTCGGTTACCTGGATTTTATCGAAGATTGAGTTTTCTGTAGAGGAATGCGTAAGCGTTTCTGTGATTCGCGGAGGTTTACGACTAGGCTTGCAATAGAGATTCATGACAGCTCTCTCACCTGCAACTCGAAACGCGCAACGCGCAACGCGAAACTCTCCCACTCTCCCCGTCCGTCTGTCACGACGGAGCGAAGCGAAGACGGATCCGTCTCTCCGCGTCGGTCCGGCTTCTCGGGCTCAGTGCTCCTCGACCACAAGGGAGTTGAACTTCCCCTCATCCCAGTCCGCTCCCCAGCCGGGTAGATCATTGGGGGCGATGTGGCCATCCTCGATGAGAGGAGCGTTGGTGAGGCCCCAGAGGGCGCCTTGTTTGCGCAAAGCGTCCCCGGAACCGCCGAAGAATTCGTAGAACTGGGTGTTGTCGATGCAACATCCGAGGGTCGCGTGGACCAGACCGGATAGCCCGCCGGTACCGTTGAGTTCGATGGTAGCTCCGTGCATTTCGGCCAGATGGGCCAACTTCAAGACATGAGTGGTCCCGGCTCTGGCGTTGCCCCGGAGAAGATCGGTCCCGCCCTGGATGAGCCATTGAGAGGTAATGCCAATATCGTTCATCAGCATCTCTGTTCCCATTACCGGGATCGTCAGAACATCGCACAATTCCTGGTAGAGGTTGAGCTTGTGTTCGTGCATGGGTTCCTCCAACCAGACAAAGTCCAGATCCTCCATCACGTGCCCCACCTCGATCGCTTCCCGTAGGTCATAGGAACAGACCGGGTCATTGAGCAGATCGTAATCTGGACCGACGGTCTCCCGCACCTTGGTGAATATCGGGATATCCGCCTTGCCGCCTTTGTAAGTGTGAAACTTGTAGGCGTTGATCCCCAAAGTTTTCCCCATTTCGATCTGTTCCAGGTACTCTTCGGTGGTGGCATTTCCGCCGGTAAGGTAGACCGGCAGCCGATCCCGCACGCGTCCCACCAATGCATGCACGGGCAGGTTGGCTGCTTTCCCGAGGATATCCCAGAGGCAATTGTCGAATGCGCCGAACCATCCCGGCGGTTGGTAAACCCAACGGGTCCCTTTGTGCAGTTTCTGCCAGATCGCCTCGCGGTCGAATGGGCTTTCACCGATGACTTGATTCTTGATGATCGACAGCTGCGCCGGCGTGACCGCAATTTCGGTTGAAGCGATGCTCTCGATACCTTCGTCCGTGATGACCTTGAGAAAGGTGGCTCGTGTCTTCTCAGTGCCTTTTAGCTCTGCGCGGCCGTGGGTATATTGAATGCGCCGCAAATTGGGTATTCGCACCAGCTTCCATTCGCTGACCGGATGTTCGTCGTCGAGTTCAAGGGTAAGCAGTTTGATATCGGTTATTTTCATTTCGTCGCTTTTTCAATTTTGACAGCAAGTGGAGTCGTTTATCCCTCTGTATGGCAATAGGAAACTTCGACTGAGCTCAAGGAAAGGAACTTGTCGGCTCATTCGATAGGTTCAGCGCTCGATGTTCGGCCTTCGTTGAAAAGTTGAAATTTAAAGGGGTAAGATCGTTCGTTCTGCGTAGAGAAACACGCTCTGCCTCGGCGTAGTCCTCTCGGGCGGAGACGGGTGAGCGTTTCTTGCAAATTGGCTTCACTGGCCGAATCGTAGAAATCCTTACGGATTCCTCTACGAGGAGGGACTCCTTTCGATGAAGGGTCCGCAGAAGGCTAAGGCTTAACAGTCTCGATATCCAGGATCTCATCGCCGTAAGCAAAAAGCGCGGGAGTACCGCCGGTATGGACAAACACCACTGTTTGGTCTGGGGTCCAACGTCCTTGGCCGATGTGTTCAATGAGTGCGCCGAATGTCTTGCCGGTGTAGACGGGATCGAGGAGTAGACCTTCCGTCCGTGCCGCCAGTAGGACCGCGTCGCGGCCTTGGTCCGTTACAACGCCGTAGGCCACGCCGGCGTAATGCCCGTGGCACTCAAAGTCCGTAGGAGCGAACTCCATGGATAGGTCGAGCATACGAGCCACTTCGTTGGCCACTTCCGCCAACTGGGCATTGGCCTCGTCATCTTCGCGGGGCATGGGCTTGATGCCGATGACCTCGACGGGCACTCCAAGAGCGCGGGATCCGATCACCAGGCCGACATGAGTATGAACACCCGAACAGAGGTAAAATGCGTCGGGGCGGATACCTTGGTCCTGCAGTTGGCTCCATAGCTCGAGGAATCCATCCACGTAGGCGATGCTGCGTAGGAGATAGCCGTCGCTGCTGGTATTGTAGACGCGATGCCCTTCTGTTTTGAGGCGTTCGATGATGCGTTCTTTTTCCTCGGGATCGTCAATGAGATAGACGTCGGCCCCGAAGAGGTGGGTTAGAAGCAGGTTGCCGTTCACGGGTTCGGCATGGGCATCCCGCCGGCCCACCATTACCGCTTTCTTACCAAGTCGAGCCGCCACCGCCGCGGTCACACGTGATTGATTGGACTGGGATGCCGCTCCGTGGAGCAGGATGTCGTAATTTCCCTCTACCGCGGGTGCCAATGAATACTCGAATTCGCGGATCTTGTTACCCCCGAAAGCCAATCCGGTTTGGTCTTCGCGCTTAATGAGAATGCGAGGCCCGCCCAACTCGACGCTCAGGCGCGGGCAGTCTAACAAGGGAGTGGGCAGGTCCGCCAAGGACAGGCGGTTGAAGCGTTCGAGGCGGGCCTGTAGGTCTTCGGCGGTGATGACTGGTGTGGGATCATGCACGGGTGATTCTTTTGGGTATGGGGTAGGGTGAGTGAGAAATCTCGATTGGTCGAGGGGGATCTGCTGCTAGTCCTGAGCCTCTCGGCCACGAGCTCGGGGCGGAATGGCAACGTCGAAGGGCCCGAAGGGCTTCGCTCCTCCGAATTACGGAGTCTTTCGTGGAGCAGATTTGTAATCTGCTCAGCGCGCGGAAAGAAGACGGCAGATTGAAAATCTGCCCCACCGGCTTCGCCGCTCCGGATCAAAAAGTGCTTGGTGGATAGGATCCCTGATTTGCCGAGCCTATCAGAGCACGCGGCGAATCGAGGGTTATAGACTCGGTCGGCCTGTCCTGAGTTGCATCGAAGGGATGTCCCGGTAGAAACTACCAAATCAGATGGACACGATTGACTGGAACGCAGTTCGCCACGAGGTCACAGGACTCCTCCAAGATCTCATTCGGCTGGACACGACGAATCCGCCGGGGAATGAGATTCAGTGTGCAAACTACATCGCCGGAGTCCTACGCCGCGAAGGAATTGAACCGATTCTAACGGAGTCCGATCCCGGACGCGGTAATTTGACGGCGCGCCTGTCGGGTGGCGATAAACCGACTCTCATGCTCCTGGGTCACACCGACGTGGTTGCCGCCGAACCCGACAAGTGGACCCATCCTCCATTCAGTGGCGAGCTCGTGGATGGGGTGGTTTGGGGTCGAGGGGCCTTGGACATGAAAAACATGGTGGCGGCTGAGCTGATGGTATTTTTGCTGTTGCTGCGGCAGAATCTATCCTTGGATCGTGATGTAATCTATGCGGCCACCGCGGATGAAGAGGCGGGCAAAGGCAACCATGGAATCGGCTGGCTGATCGACCATCACCCCCAACAGGTTGATGCCAATTTCGTGCTGACCGAGGGTGGGGGAGGTGAAAAGAGGGTCGGGGACGCGAGATTTTTCACTATTCAAACCGGCCAGAAGGGCATTTTCCGCTTCCGGCTGCGCGCGCGAGGCCGGCCCGGGCACGGATCCCTGCCCCATGACGAGAACGCAGTGGTAGGACTGTCGAGAGCAGTGGCGGCGCTCGGTGAGGCCACCTTGCCGATCCATCCATCGGCAACTTTGAAAGCCTATATCGAAGGTATCGCGGCGCACCAGGATTCGGTGACGGCAGGCAAGCTGAGGGCGATTCTGGATCCTGCCGGGAGCGATGACGCGCTCTCCCAAGCGCCGCTCCCCGCCACCGAGATCGCCTCATTGAAGTCGCTTTTGCGCAACACGGTTTCTCCGACCATGCTCGACGCGGGAAGCAAGATCAATGTGATCCCCGGCGAGGCGGTTGCGTGGGTCGATGGCCGGCTAGCCCCGGGACAGACGGACCAGAGTTTCCTGGATGAAATTCGCCCGCTCCTTGGCGATCGGGTCAAGGTTGAGGTCGACCAGTACTCTTCGCCTATCGAGGCAGCAATCGGATCCCCTCTTTATGAGACGATCGTGTCGGTCATGGCGGAGCATGAGCCGGAGGCGAAGATCATCCCAGCACTGATGACCGGCGGAACCGACGCAAAGCACATTCTTCCACGGAGACCGGAAACCGAGGTCCTGGGCTTCATGCCGTTGAGGCAGATCCCTGGCGATGAGAAGGAAGCGAATCTGATTCACGGCCACGACGAACGTGTCTCAGTGGAGAATCTCCTGTTCGCAACGCGTGTGCTGTTTGATATTGTCATAAGATTCTGCGGAGTGGATTAGACGAGCCAGGATGTTTGCAATATCTATCGGCCGCGCCGGAACGGCCCGGTCGTCGGATTTTTGGGGAACTGCAAGAGCACAAGAGCGAGGACGATTTCCGCGAGTTGGGCGATCCAAACGATAGAAGCCGATGCCGGGAAACCCGTACCAGAGTGGCTGAACGGAATAACTAATCATGGGGCAAGTTGTGGGCCATCAGCCTCGGCGAAGCTCCGATAAGACGTACGGTGTTTTGATTCTCGGGACATTAGGTGATGATATTGATGGCCTTGTGTAGGTTGAAGGTGAAATGATCACAGAGGGCAGGGGTGGATTCGAAGCCCATGGTAGATTTGAGGCTAAGAACCAGTTGCCTGCAAGCAGCCAGGATTCTGGCTGCGTTATGGTTACGGATCATACATCGATCTTCATCGAAGAAGCGATCTCTGGGGTAGTGGTTTTTGTTTTCGATGGCCCAGTGGTTGCGGATTTTCGATAGGAACTGAGGAGGGCTCAAGTCGGTGGGATCGCGGCTGCTGACATAGTAGGAGCGTTCCGAGGAAGGTTTCGCTTTGTTAGGATAATGGAAGGTGCGTTGGACAGAGGCGAACTGACGAGCATGAGGCAAGCCAAGGGAGGGAGCGCTTAGAGGATGGGTTGCTATTTGACGAATCTCCAGGCGGCCATGGTCCTTATCTACGGTTTGGTAGACAAAAAGGGGGAGGGGCCGAAAAGATTCTTTGCGTCTTGATGCATGGTGGGTTGGTTGTCTTTGATCTGGATGATATAGTCAGCACCGAGTTCTTCGACCACGATGTGGGCCGTTTCTTTTTGGTTATGCATGGCGTCGAAGGTGAAGGTGGATCCGTCCATGGCCGGCATCTTGCGCAGGAGAGTTTGGGCGGCGGTGATCTCGTTGGATTTGTCGGCGGTAGCGACTTGGGCAATCGTTTGAGCGCTTTGATGATCGACCGCGGCCACCAGGTGCAAGGCCTTGGCCGGTTCTTTGTCAGTGCCTTTGAGAGTCTTACCGTCAACCGCAATATCGCGGGGCAAACGGCCCTCGGGCGAGGCTATGAATTGGGTGAGGATTTGATCGAAAAGCTCGGCCTCGACGTTTTGCAACACCCGGTAGAAGACATCATAGCAGGGGGCCTGAAAACGGCTTGTTTTGGGGTTTTTCCAGGAGCGTAAGGCGCGCAGTTGGGCTTGATTGAGGTGATGGGCCAGGCGCACGATCTCCTTGAGGTTGTGTTTGCCGCAGAGGGTGCCGAGCACAATCATACTCAAGACCGTGGCGAGTCGATAGCGACGGCCCGCTTTTCGACGGAAGTCTTCGATCTGGTGGAAGCGTTCCCGGAGGCTTGTCATCTGTTCCACTTTGAGGCAGACCGCATGGGAGTTGTCGTTGGCATTGAGGGCCTCACGGTGTGCCTTGGGCAAGGGCCCTGGCGAGCGCAGCAGTTGCAGAGCATCAGCCCGCAGGGGTTTGACCCAGATCTGCTTGGGGCGCTCATGGCGTTCATAGAAATCTTCCCGCTGTCGACCATATCCCGCGCTCAAGCCCAAAGGAGTCCACCCGCTCGCCTTGTAGCAAGTGCCTCGGTGGATCTGTGGGTCCACGAAAGTTTCCGCTACCAAGGGGCGATAGGCAAAGGCCTGCTCCCAGTGATCGGCCAAGACTCTCAGGCACATCGCCAACGTCTTGGAGGCCAGATTGGCCAGCTTGAGCCCGGGCAGAATGAGAAAACGCCGGTTCTGCACCACCAGTTTCAAGCGCGCATGCCGTCGCGCCCCATCCCAGCCGATCCAGCCGTCTCGATCCTTCAGCCGGTAGCTAGCCGCTCCCCACAGCAAAAGACACACCCATTGCCCGTCGATCAAAGCCACATAGCGCAGGGTCTCTCCCGCGCTCCCCGCACTGTGCAAATAATGATGTTGGATCAAAAGATCATTGAATCGCTCCTGCTCTTCGGGCAAGATCAGACGCAGAGTTAGACGATCTATCGAAGGAGTCAGATGGTAAGATTTTTTGTCTTTCATACCATCTTGGCATGACTGATTCCCTCGGGTTTGTCTAGCTCTTTTTTTATCTTTTTGCCTATCAGCCACTTCCTCCCCAGAAAACTTTCACCCTGCGATAAGACGGGACCCTCCATTTCTAAGGTTGTTTTCCACTGAGACTCCTGAAATTCTATGGTGCGATAGACCTCATGTTCATCAAATTTCCAAGGTAGCACGATGTCCTCTCAAACGGGAAAAGGAAATCAGGAGAAAGTGATTCGAGGAGCCGTCCCGGTTCTGTCCATGCCGTTTGATTCGAATGGAGCGGTGGATGTGGACAGCCTGATCCGGGAGATTGATTTCTGCTTGGAAGCGGGCTCGCAAGCGATCGCTTTCGGTATGGGCAGCGAAAGCAACTTTCTCACCGATGAGGAGAGGAAGACGGTGTGGAGTGCTGCGTCTCGGCACCTGAACGGTCAGCTGCCTCTGGTGGTGGCAACGGCGCATCCGAGTCACGAAGGGGTGATAGCACTGACCCAGCTGGCACGTGATTGCGGGGCCGATTGCGTGATGGTCAACCCGGAGTTAAAGACCGGTGAGAGTCTGGTTCGGTTATTCCGGGACCTGTCCAGCCGGGTGGATTTGTCCATTATGCTGCAGGATGCGGGTGGGAACGCGCCGGTTGACATACTTCTGAAGGCGGTGCGAGAGGCGCCGATGGTGACGTGCATGAAAATCGAATGCCCGGGAACACCCAACAAAATGGGTCTGGTGATCGAAGCCCTCCGCGAAATCGGACTGAAAGAAGGAGGAGAGAGGAAGGTGGACATCCTGGGAGGTGGAAACGGTAATCTTTTACTGGAAGAGTTGGGCCGTGGATCCGTGGGAACGCTACCCTACACCGCCATTATCGATGCTTTCCGATCGGTGTGCGATCTCTATGCATCCGGGGATGAGCAGGGCGCATGGGAGATCTACCTGCAAAGGATTCTTCCGCTTAGTCGGCTGGCGGCAGCGGGCGGACCTGCAGGGGGTGATCTATGGATGCACAAAACGATCTTCGAGCGTGCCGGAATCCTGCGTACGAATTACTGCAGGATTGAGGCCAAGCCCCAGCCGGCTTGGGTATTGGAGAAGGTGTGGGAGCATCTGGAGAGAGCGGATCTCTGTATCAGCAAGCGGTTGGCTCGAAAATCTTAAGAAGCCGTTTTCGTCCTCGTTCTCCTCCTCGGAGATTCGCGAAGATCGAAATGCTCACGCATTCCGCTACTTACTGAGGTCGTGCATGTAGCGGAATGCGTAAGCATTTCGTCTTCTGCCCGAGAGAAAACAGGCTAGATCCCTAGGCTCTCGTTGATCTCTTCCTGGTAGGCATTGGTTCGGTCCTCGAGGACGTCGTCAACCGTCACGACTCCTTCCGCGCACTGGGATTCCATGAGGCTGTAGGAGAGAGCCACGGAGCGCGCGCCCTGCTCGATGTCGACCTCGGGTGGACGACCTTCGACGATGCAGGATCCTAGTTCGTGGTATTCGATGGCGATGAGTTTGCGATCGGTCTCGGTAAAAGGGTTATCGTATCGATAGAGTCGGGGACCGCCAAAAAGAGTTGCCGTGACTTCATCGAGGTGAAAATTCGGGACCAGGTCGAGCAGGGCCTGACCCTCGATAGGGGGATCCCTGTCGAGAGTGATCCGCATTTCCCGCCCGCTGCGGTCTCCGGGAAGATCCATGGAGCCGAGGCTGCCGTAGATGGCCCGTTTCCAGAGAACTTCGCCGTGGGCTGCGTGGTCTTCGATGGTTTGGGCGACTGCCCCGTTTCGAAAGAGAATAGTACCGTAGGCGGCGTCTTCGGCGGTGGCTTCAAATTTTGCCGGCATCTCTTTCTGCCAGCGTTCGTAGACCCCTCCGGCGGCGCTGGTGCTGGTCTCTTTTCCACCGGCCACCGGATTCTGGCGGATCCCTTCGTGGAGGCGCGTTTGCGCGAAAACTGTGACTGCTTCACCGAGCAGATACTCCATCATGTCGGCAAAGTGCACACCCACATCGAGAAGCACGCCGCTGGAGTGCTTCTGGTGGCGCCAGACGGAGATGAGCATTCGATCGGCTCCGCCAAGGGTGTGGTGAATCATCAAGCGGGGCTCTCCGATGACGTCGGCCTCGAGTAGCGCCTTGGCCAGTCGATTGATGGGGTCGCGCCGAAAGTTCTCGGCCACTGAGAAAACGCACGCGGATTGTCGGGCTGCGTCCCGCATCAGTTTGCAGGCTCGGCTGGTAAGGCCGGCCGGTTTTTCGCACATGACGTGCCACTCTCGTTTGAGCGCATCGATGGAAACGGTATGATGAGCGGCGGGGAGCGTGCAGACGTCGACGGCTTGGATCTCGCCGGAGGAGGCGAGTTCCTCCAGATCCGCCACCGCACGTGGTCGCCGCCCCAAGAGATCTTCTGCCTGCTCGGCCAGAGAGCCGGCGTTATCGAGGTTGGGATCGCAGGCACCGACCAATTCGAACGGGGACAGCCCGGCGCGGTGCAACTCGGCGAGACCGTAGAGATGGCGATGGCCCATCCCGCCGCATCCGATGATGGCGAGGGGTAGTTTTTCGATCATTGCAGGTTTCTCGTCCTCAGCATGATTTGTAGTCTGATATCCGCTAACGCCTTCGAATTCCAAATGAAGGGTGCCGCCGGTGATGCCGTACTACCAAAACTCTGATATCGTCTCCGATCTCCCGGAAAAGGAAATGGTACGGAAATCGCCTTAGATTGGCCCGCCTAAGAGACGGTTCGACAGAGCGAAATTGCTCAGGATGAGCTTCGGCGTCTTCGATTCTTCGATTCAGATCTTCGTAGAAAGCATTAGCCAACTTCGAACCAGATTCGGTTTCGTAGTGTTCAAGAATCTGCGAGACATCTCGCTGAACAGCCTTGTTAAAGAAGACAGCCACGGACATTTGGGCTTATCTGCCCAGTGCCGTTCTGAATTCTTCAATGGTCATGGAGGCGTTTGGATCGCGATCCATTTCTGCATCCCGACGTAACGCCTCCGCGACGCCCTCATCATCGTCAACAAGGACTGCAGGCAGCGAATCAAGCAGTTTCGACGCAAGTCCTGCTCTTTGATCATCAGGGAGTAATAGAATCTCCCGTTCCAACTCTTCAATCGACATTGTATTCGGGAGAATACGAAACCGATGTTGAGCTTTCAACTTTTTTTCGAGGTCGACTTTACGGGACTGGTGGAGCACAACTCTGACCAGCTCCATCTCCCCGCGTCGCCGCTTCCCCGTCTCTCCGCGTCACTCCAATCCTCCTTCGTCGGCGCTACCCCAGCAGGGCGCCATACGCTTCCCGACCCCTACGAAACAAATCCTTCACATCCTCGCGTTGGCGGTCGTTGTTGTAGCGGCCGAATGAGTCGATCCACTTTAGCGATTCGTCGATACCGTCCAAGAAATACTTGGCGGATTCACTGCGCTCCGCTGGTGGCCGGCCGCAGGCGAAATAGACAGGGCTGCTGTGGGCGTAGATGGACTGGTCGAAACTGTCACGGTTGTCCCCCCAGAGTCGGGCCGCGATCCAACCGTCGTGGTCGCTACTAGCCTGATGACGTAGGACGCCTTCGCGACTGCCCTGGGGATGGCTCTCGCTGTGTATGACGGCGCCGTTCATGATGATCTCTATCTTGTGGATCGGGTAGAAGGAGTTATAGGTGGCCTCGACTTCGAGGGTTCCGCTCTGGCCCAGATCGATGGTCGCTCCCATCGGGTGGTCGTTCACAGAGAGATTGATGGCGGGACCGTTAGTAATGAAGGTGTTCCCAGCCTTCATGCCGGCGATCCAGTTCGCATAGGAGAAATCCTCTTGAGTGTTTACGTAGACTCGGTTGTTCGAGCAGACGAACCAGTCGGTGCCGGTAGAGGCGGGGAGGGGAATACCGCAATTGAGAAGCTTGTACCAGAGATCGTATTCGGGATCCATCCAGAAGGGATCAAAGAGATTGAAGGCGTCGAGTTTTCCAAGAGCGGCCGCGATGGGCGCTTCCATGCCCCGGCCGTTGTGGCACCAGATGACAATCCCGCCTTGGTCGCGGGCATCGTCGCAGCAAAAGCAGAGTGGGGGATAGTCGGGATCAAACTGAGCGGTTAGGATGTGGCCTCGGCTGACCGGCTGGACGATGTTCCGGATATTCAGAAACATAACGTGGCCGTATCCGAAACCCCATGGGGAGTGTTCGCCGTAGTGGCGGTTCTCTTCCCCTATATCCAGCACATGGTGTGCGGTGGTGAATTCGTTCATCACCCCGATGGGGTACTTGTTGCTGGCGTATGGGAGCTGGCGCCGGTCGAGGACGCTGACCACCGTGACATTGTAGCCTTCAACGGTGCAGTCGACGGCGAGGCGGTCGTCGGGACGGGTTTCCTTCTCGTCGTAGTGGATGTGGGTATTGCCAGGATACCAATGGTTTTCTTGAGGGTGGTACCATCGTTGCAGCGGAATCTCGACTTCGGTGGTTCCTTTTTCCGGGACTTCCGCCACCACGCGGGAGGGTTCGTATTCGGTACCACGTTCGACCAAGATGTCGGCGCGGCCCCGCGGAGTGTGGACCTGGAACTCGCCGTCGCAGAAGAAGAACTCTGTGCCGGGGCCGCGCTTCAAAAGGGCATCGTGGGGTTTACAGAAATTTCCGTTTGAGGAGAGCACATGAACCTTGGCGTTGATCCGCTGGCCCGTTGAGGTGTCGACGATGGTGCCGTGTAGAAGTCCCATGGGAAATTTCTTAGCAGAAATTACCAGAAAGCAGAATAGAATTCTGCTTTACCGAAAACGCCCTAAATCGGAGGGGCGCAGCCCGTGGGGCAGAGTTGCACTCTGCCGTCTTTTTGATGCGCGGCTGAGCAGATTACAAATCTGCTCCACGAAAGACTCCGTTCAATTAGAGCTCACTCTTTACCGTGCCCAGTTTGTACGTTTCCTCCCGTAAACCAGCCTTCAAGGGATTGCTACGTATGTAGTCATGATACTGCTCGAGCTTTTCCAACGACCGGATGATATGATCGAAGTTCTCATCGAGCCAAAGGGAACTCCCCGTCTTCCCGATCAACCGATTAATCTTCCTAGCACTGTGGCGTTTCCACGATTGTAGGATTTGGGAGAGGGAGGCAGGATGTATGGGACAAACCAGTAAGTGGACATGGTTCGGCATGATGACATATTCGTCCAGGTGGTAGCGTTCTCCATCAAAGTATCGGAGGCTTTGTTCGAGAATCCCACTGGGTTCCGGCTGGGCCAAGATGCAGGATCCGTATCCCGCATCAAGGAGTTTATCGGTTCGCTCGGAGAACCAGATTCGATAGGCAAGCTGGTCCTTTCTCGACAGGTTATCGACCTGATCCGGGGAAGTTAGGCCATGGGCCGCAAGCCAGGCGTGCCGCTCCTCCAAAAGATGCTCGCGTTTATCACGAGGCAGAGAATCGGCTAATCTAAAAGTAACGAAATAGGTCCGGCCCTCTTGGAACCAATGAGGAAGTCGGCGGCGGTGGCGGGATGTTTCGACGTCGCGGTCGTAGGGTTTGAAGGGCATGTATTCTGAGGGTGTCGGGTCGCGGCGGAGTGGGCCAAAATCGGTGTTGAGGTTCGGAGCGAGGGCCGAAGTTCAGTCGACCGCATTCTTGATGCATGGCTGGGCAGACTGCAAGTCTGCCCCACGAAAGACTCCGTAATTCGGAGTGGGCGGAGCCCATGTGGGGCAGAATTGTATTTTGCCGCCTTCCTGTTACGTCCCTGAGCAGATTACAAATCTGCTCCACGGAAGACTCCGTATCCCTGAATATCGCTTTCCCAGCCTTTTAGCGGTGAATGTGATACCGAAGCGAGAAGGGAGTCCTTGATCCTTATCCGTTGCCGTGCTTTCATTCGTTGCGATTAAACGACGCCAACCAGTAATCTGATGTCCAAATACCGCACCGCCATTATCGGAACCGACACCATGGGGCGCGTCCATGCGCGCGGCTGGCTGGGCTTGGAAGGGCGGCCGACCGAGATCGGTGCGATCGCCGATACCAATGCCGATGCCCTGCGCGAATTCGGTGAATTCTTCGAGGTCGGTGAGAAACACCGCTACCTGGACTTTCGGGAGATGCTGGACAAAGAGCAGTCGGACTTCGTCGATGTTTGCTCCTGGCATCAACTTCATGCCGAGATGGTGATAGCCGCGGCCGCTCGCCGGCCGAAAGCGATCACGAGTCAGAAACCGATGGCGGTTGATCTGATCGAGGCCGACGAGATGATCACGGCCTGTGATCGCAATGGAGTAAAGCTCGTGATCGCCTACCAACGGCCCCACCACGCCGTGTGGCTCAAGGCTCGAGATCTGCTCCGTGATGGGGTCATCGGGTCAGTCAAGCAGATCCAACTCGACGAGGGCGGCAATCTTCTGAACACGAATTCGCACAACATCCGGCTGGCCCTTTTCCTGATGGACGAACCGCAGGTGGAATGGGTCTCCGGTGCAGTGGAGCGCACGACCGACTTGGTGGAGCGGGGATTGCCGGCTGAAGATGCGTGCCTGGCGTTAGCCGCCTGCGACAACGGGGCGTCGATCCTGATTCAGGGTAACCTGACGTCCACACTTGGACAGGGCTGCCGGGTCATCGGCACTGAAGGAATGATGGAACTGAGTACGACGCGTCCCTCCGACTCTGAAGTTCCGAGTGACGAGCCGATGTATGCGCCCGAGGGACGATCGGCACGCTACAATTTCGAGATCGGTCGGGCCCGGTATCTGAATGCTTCCTCCAACGGTTGGCAGGAGGTCGAAGCGCCCTGGCATGATTGCTGGACGCACCAGTGCCGGGAGACAATCGATTGGGTTGAAGGCAAGATCGATCAACACATCACCAGCGGAGAACGGGGCCGGGCTGTTCAGGAGGTGATGATGGCGCTCTACGAGTCGGCCCGAAAGAAGCAACGGATATACCTGCCTTTAAAAACGCGAGTCAATCCGCTTGGGCTGATGGTCGAAAATGGCGATCTCCCAGTCGAGTGGCCGGGTCGACATGAGATTCGGTCTAAGATACTGCGGGGCGAAGCGATGTCCTAGCCCAAATTTCGGAGAAATTTGGGCTATTCATTTAGATGTACAGTATCAGCGGCAAGACTGCCGCATTCCATGGCGCGTACACTCGTCAACTTTGCTTTTTGACGAGATAGTTCATCAGATGCGTGCAACAGAGTCTGTGACATCCTCTTCGGTGGCTGTTTTCGAGTGCGGTGGCCTGGCACCGCTTTGTCCACGGCGAGGCTTGCCTCGCCAGTCCTTCTCGCAAAGTGAATTTTGAGAGGCAGGCATCGAGCTGCCTGCCAAGAAAAGCGGTGTCGAGCCACCGCACTCGAGAGAGCTCTCTGCACCCTAAGGAGACTGAAATCTAATCTCTTACTCCAGACCTTGAGGCCTATGCGCTTAGCGGTTTCCTGCCACGAAAGCGTTCGAGCATGGGGACAATTTCGAAGAGAGCATCCCAATCGACAATCCCATCTTGACTTTACTCTGCCCCAGCCTTCGCCTTGGACCGAAGGACCCGATCGCGAAAGAACGAGACCCATGCTAATCAAAGACATCGAAACCATCATCCTCGACGTTCCGTTCCATGAAGTGCCGCAGCGCAACATGGCACGCAGTCTCAGTGGTTGGCACATCGCCGAGATTTGCCGGATCACGACCGACACCGGGCTAGTCGGGATCGGCGAGACGCTCCCGAATTATACCTGGAGCCCGGTGAGCGAAGAGGCGAAGAAGCGGGTCATTGGACAGAGTCCCTTCTCCCTCCTGTGGGACGACTCGCTGGGAGCAGGATTGCAAATGGCAATGTTTGATGTTTGCGGGAAAGCAGAGGGCGTTCCGGCGCATCAGCTTATGGGCGCGAAAGTTCGGGACCACTGCCCGTTGTCCTGGTGGTCCGTTGATATGCTTCCAGAGGATTACGCCTCCGAGGCGAAGGACGCAGTCGCGCAAGGCTACACTTCGTTTAAGCAGAAGCCACGGCCATGGTTTGATGTCTATGAAGAGGTGCGTCAGACGGCCGAGCAGATCGACGAGAATTTCAAGGTCGATCTCGACTTCAATGCTCACTTGAACAATGCCTCTATCGCTCTGCCCATATTGAAAGAGCTCGAAAGTTGTCCCAATGTCGCCTTTTTCGAATCACCCATTCCCCAGGATGACGTTTCGGGCAACCGCATTATCCGGCAGCAGATTCATTCCGCAGTGGCGATGCATTTTGGCAACCCTCCTATCGGGACGGTTGTCAAGGAAGAGTGTTGCGACGGGTTCGTTATCGGTGGGAGCGCGGGCAATTGCCTGCGCAGTTTTCAGATCGCGGCTGCCTTCAATATGCCGGGGTGGTTGCAGCTGGTCGGAACGGGGATCACGACGGCCTGGGCAATGCACCTGGGCGCTGTCTGTACCCATGCCACCTGGCCCGCCATCACCTGCATGAACATGTACGTCGATCAGTTGATCACCGATCCGATCGAGGTCCGCGGAGGTTACGTCAAAGTACCTGACGGTCCCGGCCTGGGTATCGAATTCAACGAAGAATCGCTGAAATACAGAGTCGAATCGACTAAAAACCCCAACCTCAAGGCGCTCTATGCCATGAGGAGAGCCAACGGTGATAAGATATGGTTTTATGAGGAGGGTGGCCCGGCCGGTTACTGGACCGAAAACCACAAAGGCAACCTGCCGGTCTGCGAACATGGTGTCCGCCTCGAGACGTGGGAGGATGATGGTTCTAAGGAGTGGAAGGAGTTGGAGGCCAGGTTGGCTGAGGGACCGGTTTGGAACAGGAGGGAGGATTGAGGGTTCACGGTTCAGAGTTCAGAGATTCACGGTTCCGGGTTCACGGTTGGGAGGTGAGGCAAATGACGGCGGTCAGAAGTCAGAAGCTAGCGGTTGATACTTTGTCGCGAGCTTTGTCGTGATCTTTGTCGATACGTGAATCCTAGAGGAGGTCCATGGGGAAGGTTTGAGTGGGATACCGTGTCCTTCGTCGCAAGCTTCGTCGCGATCTCTCCTGAAACTTTCCAATTCGACATATCCGATGACAGTGCACGACAGCGGCCCTAGAAGCTGATATTGGAAAACATAGTCGACAAAGCTCGCGACAAAGTTTACGACGAAGGTATTCTACCGAAACCGTGAACCTCTCAACCGTGAACCCAACCGTGAACCTCATGAACCCAACCATGGCCAATAGAATCAACCGCACCGTCGAACTCCTCGCCCAAAACCAGCCTGGCTACTACATCGGCGCCCACTCAGGTCACGTGCTCACGCGCGAGCAGGGCAAGGAGGATGCGAACACGTGGGCCGATTACATCAACGTTGGAATGGAGCACGGGACTTTCAACCTGGCGGGACTTGATGAATACTTGCAGGGATTGGTTGAGGGCGGTCCCACGCGCAGCGGGCACCGCACGCCAACCGTCATCGTCGAGGCTCCGGTCGAAGGTGTCTCGGAGGCGATCGTTCGCAGCAATGCCTGGCAGTTTCGGCAGATTCTCGGCCGCGGCGTGCACGGCATCCTGATGTGCCAGGCCGAGTCAGCTGCCGCGGTAAGGGCCTTCGTCGAGTCGTGCCGGTATCCGATCAACAGCGATGGGGTGGGGAATGGTTTGGGAAAGGGGAGGCGGGGCGTCGGATCAGAAGGATCGGCAACCGCTATTTGGGGAATCGATAGGGATCAGTATGTGCAAACAGCCGATCCCTGGCCGCTCAATCCTAACGGTGAGTTGCTCCTGGGGTTGAAGATCGAGTCAGCCGATGCGTTACCCCACATTGAGGAGATCTTGGCCGTGCCGGGAATCGGTTTCGCCGAGATGGGACCCGGCGACCTGAGTATGTCCCTTGGTTACCTGAACTGCCCCAGGCCTTTTCCCCCGGAAATGCAGGAAGCCCACGAGCGCATTAAGAATGCCTGCGCCGAGAACGGCGTCGCCTTTCTTAGCGGTGGCACGGCCGAGAATATCAAGGAGCAGATTGATTCGGGTGTGAGGATCGTATCGGGACGAAACGAGGAAGTCGCACGGATCGGTAGGGAGCACAGTGGCCGGACGATGCCGTGGTAGCGGGGAGTTGTGAGTTTCGGGTTGCGTGTTTCGAGTGCCAGGATTCGGTGGCGCAGGGCGCAGTTCACGGTTGATGTCTTTGTCGCGAGCTTTGTCGATGTGTGAATTCGAGAAATCGAAGTGGGGATGAAGATTCGTCTCCGGTTCTTTGTCGTAATAAGCATCGTCGTAAACTTGGTCGATATCTTGCTTTCGAAAGGAGTAGAACGTAGATTCGACGAAGTCTACGACGACGCTCGCGACACAGCTCACGACAAAGATTTTGGAAAAAGTCGGTCGTAGAATTTCGAGGTTGAAACGACCAAGTTTACGACGAAGCTTACGACAAAGGGATAGAAATAAATGCCAAACGAACCCCCCTGGGAACCTCTCACCCCCGACCTGGAGACGGTGTTGTCCCAATCGTCTCAACCATTACAAGCCCTCGCGGATCTGGAGACGCCGGCAGTCGTGCTGCGGGGAGCCTACGATCCGGATCAGTGTCCTGGATTGATCGAGCGGTTTATAAACATGGGCCTGATGAGGGACCCTATTTCTCCAGCCGGACTGGATCGTACAGACCAACGGGTCCGCATCGATATCGGTAGCAGTTTGGGCAATCGCGGGGATGACAAGGAGGCGTTCTTTTCGCACTCGGCTGAGACCCATCGGCTTTTCAGATTTCTCTTTGAGGATTTTGAGAATCCCGTTTCCGTGATTTACGATGCTCTGACCCGCCTGGCCTCGGGTAAGCGAGTCCTGACGGCTCAGGAACCGGATGGCCGCCAATACGGTCCGGCGATCTTTCGGATACACTATGAAGGACAGTTCTATCGGCCCCATTCCGATCGTGTGCTGTTGCAAGAACGACGCACCGCCTATGCTGTCCACCGTTTCAAGCATCAATTTGCCGGTGTCCTGTGCATTCAGAATGCTGTCGGCAAAGAGCGGGCGGCTCAGGGGATTATGCACCGTTGCGAGTGGCGTCCGGATATCCAAGAGCAGATTGATGCCGGCCTGTTCCACGAATACGCGGACGAAGAGGGAATTCAAAACTGCCGGGTAGACTTGGAACCGGGTGATCTCTACCTCTTCAACGCCGGTTGTATTCATGAAGTGCCGCATATCGTGGGAGACCAACCACGAATCGTCCTGGCTGTATTTCTGGGGTATTCGAAGGATGACGACGATATCTATGTGTGGTCGTAGCTTGGCGCTGACAAGCGCCAAGCTACGACCACACATAGATATATTTAGCGGAAAGCGGGAGGATTTCGACTGCCGCTGAAATCCTCCCCCTTTCCGCTAAGGGCAGAATACAATTCTGCTCCACCAAAGACTCCGTAATTCGGAGGGGGCGAAGCCCCGTGGGGCAGACTTGCAGTCTGCCATCCCCTCCTCGGAGGGGCAGTCTCGACGCAGCACTATGTGCGGAGTCGGGCGGGGTGGGTTGCTCAGAAAAAATTGAGCTCTTCTTTTGACGCCGCTGGGCAGATTACAAATCTACCCCACGATGGACTCCGTGATTCGTAGGGGCGCAGACGGGTGAGGATTTCGACGATTCAACCATTTCAGCGGAGTGTCAGAGACTCGCGTCCGGTGGGATAACGGAGGACTAGCTTCTACCTCCCAAACTCCCGCAAATCTACCGCCCTCCGCGTCTCACTCGCCTGCCGCGCCGCTTCGATGAGGGCAAGGTTGCGGCGCCCGTCATTGCCTGTAACGGGCAGCTCCTTTCCCTCGCCCAAAGCCCCGAAGGCTGCCGCGAAGTAGGCCCCGTGGGTCGTCTCAAAGCCGGAGGACGGCAGCTCGATCGTCTCCCATTTCCCATCCGGTGACGACTGCCTGTAACCGTCCGTCTCGTCCTTGCGGTTGTTCAACCAGATCGAACCCTCAGTAGTATGAACTTCACAGAACAACCTGTTCGGCGATCGGGCGCACCATGATCTCTCCATGGTGGATAGAGCACCATTCTCGTGCTCGCAGAGAAGGAGAGTCACATCGTCGACGTCCAATTCGAGGCGTAGGGTGCGCACACGGGCCTCGACCCATCGGACCGGAGATCGCATGAGCGCCTGCAAAGAGTAGATCTCGTGGTAGGCCGTGTCATTGATGCAACCGCCCCCGGCGGCCTTACTCGCCCGCCAGGCCAAAGCCGGGTTCTCATGATCCGGCCCGAACCCCACCGGTTTAAGTCCCATGCCGCTAGTTCGACCGAGGTAGGGATCGGGAAGTTCCTCAAGCTTCCTTAGAGCGGTCTGCATCGACTGAGTAAAGAGAAAGTTGTGCACAATCCCGTAGGGCACTTTGTTTCGCTCGACTGCTTCCAGGACTGCGTCTGCCTCTTCAAGCGAAGTGGCCATCGGCTTTTCCGAGATGACCGCGACTCCCGCGTCCGCCGCCGCCATGGCCTGCTCCGCATGCATCGAATGCGGCGTGGCGATCGTGACCGCATCGGTTTCCGCCGATCCCAGCAGGTCGCGATAGTCTGAGTAGAGCTGATCGTCCGGTACCCCGAAAAACGTTCCGCCCCAATTCCGATTGTCTTCGACCGGGTCGGCAATGGCGACGACCCGCACGGCTTCCTTGTTTGCCAGGTATCCGGGACCGTGGGCCATGCGTACGATTCCTCCACATCCGATCAATCCTAGGCGCACAGGTTTAGTCATAGATACGTTCTCGGTCACGCGATGACCGTAGTCGAGCGGATTTGTTGCGAGCCGACACACTCGACTAAGCAATGTGCGGGCCACGGGTGGCCTTTTTTAACAGGACGAAATTTGCTTTTGGGAGAGTTAGCGGCGGAGATCTAAGGTCGTGAATCTCAATCGTGATCTAAGGTCGAAAGGGCTAACCTTGACATCGTGGAACCCACCCCAAACCCCTCCGAGGAGGGGATCGACTGAAGAGCACGATTGAGAGTCACGACAGGAGAGTTTCAGAAGAGTGCTAGGACTAAGCTTAGCCGATTAAGTGCGCTGTAAATGGCAGAAATGGGGCAAAGGATATTCCCTCTTGACGTGATCGTATACTGAAAAGAAAAATACCTTTACCGGGCCGCCTGTTACGCTCCGAGAATAGATAATAATCAATCAAGCTGCATATGCAGACTTACTCGTTTTCAGGGAATTGAGGAATTGCCTTGAGAGTCTGCGGCACGGCAGTCTAAGAAGAGTGAAAGTGAGGGGGGAAGTATACGAGGAGTCGAGTCACCGGATTCGCAAGAATCCGGACAGGCAGCGTAAGAGGAATTTCGAGTGCGGCGACCTGGCGCCGCTTTTCTTAGGCGCGGCTCGACGCGCCCTCCCCCACAAAATCTTCGCACCGACTACATCAACTGTCACCTTCCTCACCCTTCCACCTCTCCCTCTCACCGCAAACATCACCAACTCCGGCGCCTTCCTAGGCGTCTCCTACCAACAACAAAGCGGCGGACTCTTCACGACCGTTTCCACCCTCGGCCCGGCCACCGGCCCTGTCCTCAAGGATGGCGTTGGCAGAATAGCACAAGTCCCCGCTTCGGGCGTTCTCGGGGCCAATGTGATTGATCTAACTCTAGTCGGTTTTCCAAACATCGACGAAGCCGTTCCGCTCCCCCTCGCCCTCCTCCTCGACGACGGAAGCTTTCAGGCCCTTTCCGGTAGCGAAGTCTTCGTCCAGAGCGCTGATCCGCTGCTGATTTTCGATGGAGATAACTACCTCACCGATCCGGTGCTTGCGGAGGCCCCGCTCTCCTTCGACGCCTCCGCTGCCGGCTTTGACCGATCCTTTGCTGTGACTGTTCTCGACTCCGACCCGGACAATTTTGGCAACCTGGCCAAGGATGGATTACCCGACAACTGGCAACTGCTCTACTTTGCTCTCGAGTCACCTCCGGAAATCGCCTCGGCCGGCGTCGATCCCGACTTCGATGGTCGCACCAACCGCTTCGAATACCTCACGGGCACCATTCCGATTGATTTGACTTCACGGTTCACCTTGACTGCCGAATTCAACGAGGAAGGCCTTGACCCGGCCATCCGCTTTCTCTTTTCACCTTTTCTCGCCGAAAGAGTCTACACCGTGGAACGCGACGTCTCGGGGCTCCTCACGGACTACCAAACGGCCCCCGCTCCCGTCGACGAGGGGACGCTCGGACCGGACCATTTCATCGACATCCCGCTGCAAGGCGCAATCCAGGGGATCTATCGCATTCGGATCGGGGAGGGGGAGTGATGGGGTTTTTGTCCGCTATTCAGAAGATCATGCGAACGCATTATTCTGGAGGGGCGAGGGCTCTCGAGCCCCCGGAGAAATTAGGAATCGGAGTTCAAAGATTGATCGATGTTGTCAGGGCTCGAGAGCCCTCGCCCCTCCAAACTTCCTTTATCCCGTCACCTTTTCTCACGTCTTTCGGATCCGTCTTCGCGAGATTGCGAAGGGGAGGACGAGGAAGAGAAAGATTCCTGACGAGTCTTGGAAGCATCTTCCCGGCGATCGGCGTCCTATGTTGTTTTCTCACCCACACCCTCCAATCCCAACCCGACATCATTCCCGCCGAGATCCCGTACTCCGGCCGCATCGCGGTCGACGGACTCCACTACAACGGGACCGGTTTTTTCAAGTTTGCTTTCGTCAACGGCGCCGGTGACACGACGTATTGGAGCAACGACCAAACCAGCGTTGGGGGAGGGGAGCCCACCGCGGCGGTGCAGACTCCGGTCGAAAGCGGCCGCTACCAGGTTGTCCTGGGTGACAGTCTGATCTCGAACATGGAGGCTCTTGATCCCGCAGCCCTCCCGCCTGGCGATCTCTTCCTGAAGGTCTGGTTCAGCGAGGACAATTCCGCCTACACCCTTCTCACCCCGGACACCCGCATTCTGCCCGTATTTTCCGCCCTTAGAGCGAAGATCGCGGAGACGGTTGTCGACGGCGCCATAGGCCCGAACCAGTTGGTCTCAGGGAGCGTTCTGAGTTCCGAGGATCCGGAGGATCCTGCGCTCCTCGGTCAAGGTCTCGTGCAATTCGCAGTCACCGGTGAGGACGATCAGGGCTGGGCTGACGGAGCCGCAGTAGACGCGCCCACCGCCCGAACCGACCCCGGCGGCGTGTGAACGGGAAGCGACTTGATCATCTTCGGTGGAGGCATCGGTCTGTCCGTCTACTCCCAGACCGGAGCGGTCTACCATCCTCCCGGCGATGATTGGACCGCGACCTCAACCTTTGCCGCGCCCTCGGCACGGATCCAGCATTCCGCGGTTTGGGATGATTCCGGAGAGATGCATGTCTGGGGCGGCCTCTCCTCCGAAGGCTATGAAGATGATGGAGCCAGCTTGAACCCCGCCCTTAATCAATGGATCGCCCTGCAGACGGAAAACGCGCCCACCGAACGCGGGCAGCACAGCGCCGTTTGGACCGGAACAGCGATGGTCATCTGGGGAGGACGCAATCTGGGCGGGGCCCAAGGCGACGGCGCATCATGGGATCCAGACACGGATGCCTGGGCTCCAGTTTCTGCCGTCAATGCTCCGGAGGCGCGCTTAAAGCACACAGCAGTGTGGACCGGCACTGAGATGATCATTTTCGGGGGGTTGGATGCTATCGGGAATCCGCTTGCGAATGGTGCACGCTATGATCCGGTGCTGGACCAATGGACGACGCTTTCTTCCGTCGACGCACCCGAAGCCCGCTCCGGTCACACTGCAATTTGGACCGGGACGGCGATGGTCGTCTGGGGCGGCGAAGGTAGTGGGGGAGCCCTTGACACCGGCGCGTCTTGCGATCCGGTGGCCAATACGTGGACTCCCCTCTCGCAAGATGGCGCTCCCACCGCGCGACACAGTCACTCCGCTGTCTGGAGTGGAACAGAAATGATCATCTTCGGCGGTACCGGCGGCAGCGGCACCAGGGCCGACGGCGGCCGCTATGATCCCGTGGAGGACACCTGGAAACCGCTCCCCACCAATGGCACACCCGTTGCGAGAAAAGATCATCTCGCGGTTTGGACGGGGGACGCGATGCTCGTCTTCGGTGGAGAGGATTCGGAAGGTGTCCTTCTGGCCGATCTGCAAATCATGACGGTCGGGGATATCTTTTATCTCTACCGGAAGCCTTAGGTCTCGGGACCTGCTTTCTTGACTCTTTGTCGTGAGCTTTGTCGAGTCCCCTATCTTCACTCTATGTCTGTCGAACAGCACTGTGAGAATTAAGTATAGCCTACGAAGTGTGCGGCTGGAACGAGCTTGAGGGGTAATGCAGCCGGTCTCACCATGGACTGAATGATTCGCAGGGAGCGAAGCCCTGTGGGGCAGATTTTCAATCTGCCATCCTCTCCTCGGATGGGTCAGGGGTGGGTTGCTCGAAACACCTTGACGCCTCCTCCCACCACGCTGGCAGATTACAAATCTGCCCCACGAAAGACTCCGTGAATTCGACGGCGTGGCCCCGAGCTTCGATTACGCTTACGATTGCGTGGATCGATTTCTGGATAGTCGGATATCGATAGCCACAGCTCGATTTCCGTAATCTCATCCGTAATCGAAGCTCGAAATTGGATTGTCGATGACGCGATCGATTGCGATGGTCGATTCTTGAATAATCGGATATCGATCACCGCAAATCGACATCCGCAATCGTAAGCGCAATCGAAACCCGAAACTGGAGACTATTGGCCACCTTTAGAACCTGAGTCCATGATCGACGTCCTACTCATCGGTGGCCGGGGAAACATCGGTTCCGGGCTGCGGATTTATCTGCCGAAGCTCGATCCCGATTATGTCATTACAACGGTTGACCTACCCGGGTCGGTCGATTTGGCGGCGGATCAGGACGTCGGGAGCGAACGGGTTGATCTCGATATCAACACGGATCCGGCAGCTCTGAATGCTCTGGTGGCGGGGAAGGATATGGTGGTCTACCTCGCGCGAAAGAATCCGCTCGCGGAAATGAATGCGATGACCGACCTCGTGTTCGAGACGGTGCGAGGACAATCGAAGCCTCCTTTTATTGTCGCGGCGAGTTCGGTGCACGCGGTGGACGAGGCCTACAACTTTGTTGATGGAACCCTATCCGTTTTAGCCGACCGGAAATTCGATGAAATCGATGAGCTTCCGGATCCTATTCCGGCGACGATTCCTGCCTGTCCGAATAGTGATTATGGGAGCGAGAAAGCATACGTAGAGGAATGGGCAAAGAAGATGGCGGAGGAGGGACTCGGCGCCATCGCGGCCCGGTGGGGCGGCATCAATGCGCGAAATGAGATGATGGATGAGAGAGGCTACTTTGCGTTATGGTGTCATCAGGAGGACGCGGCGCGCTTCGTGCACTCTTGTTACACGTCGCACCTAAGCGGCAGGATGAGGAGCGGGGCGCATTACTTCGTTATTTCGAATAATACCTACAACATTTCCGATATTGAAACTCCCCGGAAGGAGATCGGCTACGAGCCGGTGCATAACGCGGAGGTGTTTTACGAGTCGAAAAAAGCGTAGACCAATTTGTCGGGGAAGTGACTGACTGCGGATACGAAGAAACCGCAGATTATCCGAGGAGGGGTGCGAATCGGCCTGAAAATCGTCTTCTTTGTCGTGAGCCTTGTCGCGAGCTTTGTCGAAGCGTTTCGAATATCAGAAGGATACGGGAATATCGTGAGAGAGAGAGAATTCCCAATATCGAAGACTCAATATCGAATGTTCAAGTGGAGAGGCGGCGTCATTAAAAGGGCCCTTGAGAGTTGAGCATTGGAAATTCAATGTTGGTACTCTCTACCGCACGGTGACACGGAAACGGGAGGGGAATGTAGCACGGATTCGAGGACAACGCGGATTGAGAAAAACATCGAACATTAAACGTCCAACATCGAAACGGGAACCTTCGGTGGCTGATGTTGCAATTTAGTTCGATGACGTTCCGATGGCAGGCAGTATACCGGCGCGTCCAGCGGCCACGCCCTACCGCCTGACGGTTGACTATGGGCCTATTGCATAATTATCCCCAGCAGAGAAGTTTAGCCAGGTTGAGGCCTTTCACCTTCGCCCGGTCTTCTTTGCCGTATTCGGGCATGTGGGCGTCGACGATGGAAGGGGTGCCGCTGCCCCAGACCAATCGATCCGGCCCAAATTCTTGGATGACCCGACGGGTGAATGGCCGGGCGCTCTCGAAGAGCGGCTCGTCGGAGGCGAAATGATTCAGACCGGAGAGTTTCATGGTGACGTTTTCATGTTCGGACAGGTCTAGCACATCGGCGAATTCGACGGAATTTCCCATGTGAGGCTCGGCCAGGTGGTCGATGAGGGCAGTTGTTTCAGGGATGTCCCTCAAAACCTCGCCCACTTGAGAAGCGTAGTTCGGTCCGATGTGCAGTTCGACGATGAGACCGAGTTCAACGGCTTTCTCCCAGAGTGCGCGTACGCCGGGATCTGAAAATGAATTGAGGTACACTTCCGTGCCCCGGTGGGCATGGAAGCGGGTCGCGACGATGCGGGGTTCTTGTGCCACGAGGTCCTCGAGTTTCTTAGGTGCATCGGTGTCGCGAGGATAAAATAGGGAGGTGCCTTTGAGGCGATCGGGCTCGCGTTCAAGACACTCGAGGACCATGCGATGGTCGTCGCCGTAGGGTTCCGGATGCACGATCACGGCGCGATCGATCCCTTCGTTTTTCATTCGGTCGAGATAGGCCGCTAAGGGATCGGCGGGGTGCTTCGACATGTCGGGGCGATAGGCGGCTCGCTCGTGGATGGGGTACCTTCCGGTGTCCGGGGAGAAGATGTGGGGGTTCCATTCGATGATCATGGGGTCAAGTTTCGAGGGTAGAGAGGCGAGTGTCGAGGGAGACCTACGAATTACGGAGTATTTGGTGGAGCAGATTTTCAATCTGCTCAGCGCGGCAAGAAGGATTTAAGGTGTTTCGAGCAACCCACCCCTTTCCCCTCCCAGGAGGGGATCTCGATGGTCCAGCTTCGAAGAAGATACTCAATCCGATCAACGGAGTCTTTGGTGGGGCAGACTTGCAGTCTGCCGTCTTCTTCCCAGACCGCAGTGGCAGATTGAAAATCTGCCGCACAGGGCTGCGCCCCTTCGGACTACGGAGCCTTTGGTGGGGCGGAATTGTATTCTGCCCACTGCTGCGTTGGGGGATGGCAGATTACAAATCTGCCCCACATGGGCTACGCCCCTCCGAATTAGCGCAGACTAGCGATCTGCTCAACCCTTCGCCTGATCCGGAAACGCATCGTCGGCATGTTCGGCGACGAAGGCTCGGCCGGATTCGAGGAGGAGGAGAGGTAGTAGAAGCATCGAACAGTAGTCGCTGGATATGCGTTTCCCCGCTGCGCGGGCCCGCTTGGAGATGTCGGCCTCAACGCGATTGACGTCGGGACTGCTCGCTCCGGCGGCACCGCCGCCCAAAGAAAAGCCGAGGTCGAATGAGCCGAAGGCGATGGCGTCAATGCCGTCCACGGCGAGAATGTCGTCGAGGTTCTCGTAGCCCAGCTTCGATTCCACTTGGGCGTAGACCAGCATGTTGTCATTGGCAAAAGTGGTGAAGCCGTCTCTACCGCCGTGGGCTTCCAACAAGATGTCGTCGTTGAAGTCCGTGCCCCGGTGCCCGCCCCAGGAACGATGGCCGAGAGGGGGGAAGTAACAGGCGTCGACCAGAGCTTGAGCTTGGGCGCCGGTTTCAATATGGGGCGCCATGATGCCCTGAACGCCTCGATCCAACCATCTATTGATTTGGTCGGACTGAGAGTTCGGGACCCTGGCCGTGACGCTCATGCCGTGGGCGTGGGCTGCGCCCACAATCAGGTCCACTTCGACCGGGCTGAAGGCGCCATGCTCGCCGTCCAGGTGAACGGCGTCAAATCCTGCAATGGAGGCGTATTCAATCAGTTCAGGAGTGGAGAAAGATAGATGAAGTGAGAGCGCCTTTTTCCTCTCCCGATTTTGGCTATTATGGTATTTTCCAGCATTTTTCGTAATCGTGTATTCAAGCGAAGATCCGAATACCTGCAACTCTAACCCGAGTATTTCCCTTTTTTATATTCTGGAAAAGGTCGCAGAGCACGATTCAGATCAGTTCGACTGTCCCTCTATAGAGAGAATGGCCCGCGGGTGGCATAAGGCGATCCCACGGATGGGAGAAAGAGTACCCTCAGATGGCAGAGCAGTCCCTCAGCCTGACGGCATAGTCACACTTCCACTCAAAGCTCGATCAAGCATGGCAGAGCCTTTCCCTAAGCTTTCTACTTCGATCACCCTTTGGGTGCGGTACTGCTCTGCCACTTGAGGGTTAAATTCCGCGTCCAAAACGGAGAAATTCGCCACCCGGAAACCCGCATGTAGATTGAAGTTTCTAAGCAGAAGCGGCGCGCCCGGCGGTCACGCCCTACCATGAACCCCAGTTATAATCCCAACACCTTGCAGTTTCAGCTGTAAGGCGCGCCACCACCACTCCTTCGTCCTGAACCTCCCGCCCTGCTGCGGGACGCTACGCAAAGAATTTACTTTTCTTTTACGTTTTCCGAATCTATACTCGGTGCCATAAATAATTGCGCATAACGGCTTAGATGATACCGCAGAGTTTTCGGAGGGTTTCGTTCCCCGTTGCCCATTCCTGAAACTTGCTTTCCACCCGGTCGGAGACTTCATCGATACAGGCGAAGTATTGGTTGTGAATGCAGAGTCGACGGGTCAGTTTCCAGATCCGTTCAATGGGGTTGAGTTCCGGACTGTAAGGAGGCAGAAAGTCCTGCTCGAATACATCAGCGCATTCCTCGCGCCAGCTTTTATGCAGAAGCCCATGATGGTAGCGCGCATTGTCTGAGATGAGTACCGTTTTCCCGGGTGAACGGCTTGTCCGTTGTCTCAAAAGCTTCAAGAATCCCCAGAAACTGTCAGCATTAAAGCGGTCCTCTTCTCTGGCATAGATAAACTTGCCGTCGCGCAAACGGACCGCGCCGAAGTAACCGACTTTCTCGCGCGTGGGCGCATGCATTAAGATCGGCTCCTTCACCTCTGGAGGCACCCACATGCGGCAACGCGAACCGTACTGTTGGAAATGCACTTCATCTAAAGACCAAAGATCTATCTCAGGGTCCTTTGCTAGTCGACGGAGTTTTTTTATGCGCCTGTTGTGCCACCGGATCGGCCCGCGCAAGGACCGGACGAGGTTTGCGCTGGCGAAAGTCCAACTGTCGGAAGAGGCGCTGACATTGCCGTACGCTCAGCTCAATCTGCCAGTTCTCTTTAAGCCACCGAGACAGCGTCTTGCCGTCCCACAGGTTAACCGCCATACCGTGTTCGCGGGGACTCTCCCGAAGAATCCCATCCAACTGCTTCAGTTCCCTTTCACTCAGACGCGAGGGTCGGCCCCGCCCTGGGCTTTCGGCCAGACCGCTCAGCCCGTCCTGATTAAGACGTTGCACCCAATACTGCACCGTGCGCGGACTGTCGCCAAGATAACCGGCCACCTGATGGGCGCTCAACCCTTGGGCCACCAATAAGACGCCATGGAGGCGATGGTCGTAACGAGATTGCTCGCGACGACGAATTTCATCTTGTAAAACCAAGATCATTTCCTCGGAATCTATGATAGTTAATGCACGCATAACAAAGAAAGGACATAACACCATCTCTCGTATGCGCAATTAAATTTGTCGTTATGTATAGCTGACAAATTTCAATCTCAGTATCGGGTTTGCCAGCTTTTTCGTGCTGCGTTTGGGAAAATTGGACAAGCAGGTGGGAACAGTCAGCGAGGAAGTCGTCGGTTCGACTTGTGAGCGATTAAGATCAAACGCGAGTCTGAGGTGACCGTTAGAACTGTGCCGAAATAGGAAAGTCATCGAAGGAGAGGTAATCTCTCATATCGAGGGGGATTCCAAGTTGTGTTTACTGCATCTATTGTCGATCGATGATAGTGAGACGAAAATCCTGTGCGTAAACTCGGGTTTTTTGTTTTCTGCTCATAACATAGGTATGGCTGTCACTCTTATACTGGATGGGATCTCCTGAGCCCAACTGCTCGACTGAGCAGACTCGTTCTCTCGGTGTGGCCATATCTGTCCGAGTTGTAGAAGTCCTTGTTGATTCTGCTACTTTATATCAACTTCGAATTGTACCGGTGTAAGTTATCGCAGAGAGGGTGAGAAGAGTTTCCATTCGGCGGCGTCTTCGCATCACCTCTTTGGGTGATTATCCGATCAATCGACCCGATTTTCTTCGATATATTCCCAGTTAATGTCCCAACCCAGACCTGGACGGTCGGGGACGTGGACGAATCCGTTTTCGTCCATCGGATCGATCAGTTGGTTGAGCCAGGGAGCGGGTTGTTCGTAATCGATAAAGGGGTGGAGGAGTCCGCGCTCGTAGAATTCCCCGTTTTTCATGGCACAAAGGGAGTGGAGATTGGCGGCGCCTCCACCGTGAATTTCACAACGCATGCCGAATGACTCGCAGAGGTGGACGGTTTTCATCAGGGGGGTGATCCCTCCGACGTCACCGACGCCCGCCCGTGAGATATCACAGGCGTTGTTTTTTATCCACTCGGCACGGACGTACATTTTTCCTTCGCAGGTTTCGGGTCCGCAGATGGAGAGGGAAGTCTGCGATGTCAGCCAGATGTAGGAGGACATGCTGTGTTCGTCCATCGGCTCCTCCATCCAATAGTAGTCGAGTTTCTCGAGGCCTTTGGCGAGGAGGAGGGCGGCCTCGCGGTCGTAATAGTGGTAGGGGTCGAGCATCAAAGGCACTTTGGGTCCGACCGCATCGCGAACGGCGGCACAGGCTTCGATGTCGCGTCTGGGATTGGGAGCGCCCTGGCAAGGCGGTTGCCAGGTGTGGAGCTTGAAGGAGGGATATCCGCGGTCCATGGCCCACTTTGCGAATTTCGCGTAGTCATTTGGGGTGGCCAGCCCCTTGTTGAGATCGTCGCCACACATGGTGCTGGCGTAGGCCGGCACTTTATCCCGGTAGCCGCCGAGGAGTTTGTAGACCGGCTGCCCAAGGGCGTTTCCGGCGAGGTCCCAGAGGGCGCAATCGACGGAACAGAGGACGCGATCGGTCATGGTCCCACTGTTGATGCGCTGGCGTTCGTTCAAGTCATACCAGATCTCTTCGCGAAGGAGAGGGTCTTTGCCGACGATGGCGGGTTTGACGACGTTCTCGATGACCGATGAATCGGCGCCGAACCAATAGCCCTCGGCTCCGTCGTCACTGATGATCTTGAGCAGGGTTTCGGTGGTGTCATGTTCGGGACCAGGTGGGCGTGCCCATCGGTGTCCGAGATTTTGTTGCTGGTGTATTTGAAAGTGGTGGTCTGGACGTCGCTGATTTTCATGTAGGATGTTGGTAGTCTGTTTCGGGGGAGGTTGCCAAGATCTAATCGGAAATGAGTAACCGCGGGTTCGAGAAAACCGCGGAGTCATTGAAGAGAATTGTCCCAATGGATTAGGAAAACAACGGATTCGGCGAGCTCACCGTAGGCGGATTGGGACCAGAGGAATTATCCGTTGTTTTCTCAATCCGATGGGACTTCCTCTTGCAGACAGTGGAGAGAAAAGTTCCTCAAGGATGCGACAGAACTCATCGCTCGTGGCTTCGGAAATTCAAGGTGTACTGGCAATCGCTCTCGTTCATTCCCCCCATTCCTCACGGGCGGGCGCGCCCGCCCGTGAGGAATGGGGGGAAGGGGTCGGTCGCACTGTTTAGCAAAGAACCCTAATGATCCCCGGCGCAAGGCCGGGGGATTTCCGGCACCGCTGACGCGAAACAGATGAACGAGTTATTCTGCGCCGTCTTTGACGATTCGGGATATCTATGCTACAAGCGCCGTGATGAATTTTGAACTATGAAAATCACTCGATTTGATGTCACGCCGCTGGTGCAGAGAGGTCTGCTACTCAGGGTCTACACTGACAATGGGCTGGTGGGGTATGGGGCTCCGATGAATTACGAACATGGACGAACGGTGGAGCGTGCGATACTCGACATGTCGGAGTATCTGATTGGTCGAGATCCGCGCCAGATTGAGGATCATTGGCAGACGCTCTTCCGCTCCAGCTACAGTCGCCAGATGCCAATTCTACTCTCCGCCTTGAGCGGCATCGAGATGGCCTGTTTGGATATTTTGGGGAAATTGTTAGACTCTCCGGTCTGGCGACTGTTGGGCGGATCGTGTCGAGATCGTATCCGTGTCTACGGTGGGTTGAGTGATGCGAGGACTCCTGAAAAGGCGGCGGAGAGCGCGCGCCAAGCGGTGGAGCGGGGATTTACCGCGGTTAAGACCAGTCCCTTTCCTGAGCCGGTTCGCCTCCTTGAATCACCTGCCGGCGTGGAGAGGATCGTAGCCCGTATTGCCGCGATCAGGGATGCGGTTGGGTCCGACGTCGATATTGGTCTGGACTTTCACCGGGGAGCGACGCCGGCCATGGCCAAGATCGTAATCAAGGAGCTGGAGTATTTAAAACCTTTTTTCATCGAAGAACCTACCAAAATGATCCCCGGAAGCGTAGAGGCACTGAAAGAGGTGGCCCAATCGACGCACATCCCAATAGCCACGGGCGAGCGCAGCACGACTCGTTGGGGCTTCTACGATATCTGCCACCAGCGCGCGGCCGCCATTCTACAGCCTGATATTCGCCACTGCGGCGGTATCTTAGAGATGAAGAAAATCGCCAACCTGGCGGAGATTCACGAAATATTGGTCGCTCCTCATTCGGCGGCGGATCCCGTGGGCCTGGTCGCTTCGATACATGCCATGGCAGGTACGCCCAACTTCCTTATTCACGAATTTGGCGGAGGCACAGGTGAAGGGTTGCTCAAGCAGCCTCTGCATTTCAAAGACGGGTTTGTCGACTTGCCGGAGGGTCCGGGATTGGGAATCGAGATCGATGACGAGGGACTCAAGGAGAACACCTTTACCGGGGAATGGAAGCAGCGGGTGATGCGCAGGCATCCGGAGGATGGAAGCTTTTCGGATTTCTAAGGATTTTGTCGGCAGGAATCTGTCGGCTGTTGCTTGCGGAGCTTTCGGCGTATCTCAGCCGATTTCTCCGTCTGGGCGATGGCGTTGGTTGCTGGTGCCATCGGCCAGCCGACATTTTCCCAGTCCCGGCAAGCCGGGTGGGGGGGAGTAATGGGCGTGGCCTCCGGACGCGCCGCGGATCGAATTTGAATCACGATTAAGATTCACGATGGGAGATGAGCTCGCCGAGCACTCTCTTGTCGTACACCCAATCGTGATCTCCAGTCGAGCGCGCCAAGAACGATCTTAGATCACGATTTTGATCACGACCGGAGATGAACTGTCAGATTACTCTCCCGTCGTGACTCTTAATCGTGATCTAATGTCGAAAACTCACGAGAGTGCTGATCGACCCGTAGATATCCTCCATCTGCCAGATATCAAGGGATCTCAATTCGCACTCTTGTCCTTGGGAGCGGAGGGAGACACCGAGGCTGTCTGGTCTTTCGGGATAGACGCGCGCGGCGACGCATTGACGACCGTTGACGAATACTTCCACCACGCTTCGGTCGACGAAAACACGCAGCTCGAGGAGCTCGTTCTCCTCCATTTGGATTTGAGCAGTCTCCGGGATGCGGGAAAGAACATCCGGGGCGGTGGAGGAGTAGGAAGTGTCGAGAGAGATTAGGCTGGCAATGGTACCCGACCGATAGACGGTGTCGCGGTAGCCTCTGTTCTTGAAAAAGGAGATCCGGGTGTACTCCTCCCGATTGGGGGACCGCAGGACATTGAGCTCGACCATCGGTGAGTCCTTGGGATCAATTTCAGCGATCAGTTCGATGGCGTTTCCGCTCACGCCTTCGAGGACTGTTTCCTGGTTCGCCGGAATCGTCATGGCATCGATGTGTTGATGCGCGCGCCGAAGCGATTCGACGTCGCCGGCGGGCTCAATGGAAATCGAGTCTTTTCCTGTAAGACGCAGTCGGCGGGGGAGGGTCATGATCTGATTCCAATCCTTGGTCGGCTTACCCGGATTCATATTGAAAATAACGATGATATCGTCTCCGTCAGGGGTCGCGGATGGGGCGTGGACACCGGAGGGTCCATAGGGGCCGAAGTTAAACTTGGCGCCATAGGTGACGACGAATTTGTCTCTCGCCTTGTCGTAGTCTCCTAGGAGATACTGGCCTCCGCTCCGGTGGCTGAAGAAGAGGAGCATGTGTCTGTCTCCGATCGGCCAGAAATAAGGGCAAGCGCCATCGTCGCCGACCATGGTGTAGTGATCGTCCTCGACGAAGGGGTGGAGGTATTCCCAGTTTTCAAGGTCTTCCGATCGAAGAAGGAAGTTCGCTCGAATCGGCTTGCCGGCCGGACCTTCCGGCTTTGTGCCGGCCGAGAGGGCGTAGTAAGCGCCGTCCTTTTTCCAGATACAGGGATCGAATATGCGGGGCGGCCAGTGAACGCCTTCCGGCATCCCGCTGGGGATTACAGCTTTGTTGGCGACCTTTTCCCAATTCAGAAGCAGTGGATCCCTCGAGATAGCGACCATGTTTCCGGCCGCGACTCCGTGGTAGTGGGCGATGACGCGGTCACCCTCGACAAGGGTGGCGCCTGAGAAGCACTTATCTTCCGGGTCTGGGTAGATGCAGTAGGGTAGGTCTCGCCAGTGGATGAGATCGTCGCTGACGGCGTGACCCCAGTGCTGGCGAGTGTCCTCCGGAGGGTAGGCTTGGTAGAACAAGTGCCAGCGACCCTGCCAGAAGCAGAGGCCGTTGGGGTCGTTGAGCAGGGCTTCAGGATTGACGTAATGGTAGATCGGGCGGAGGGGGTCGTCGGAGTAGGTCTTGCGCGACTCGATGAGGCGCTGCATGAGAGGGTTGGTTGCAAGCGCCGCCTCCTGTTCCTCCAGGGTGGTGGGAAAGGTGTAGAAAGGAACCTTTGATGTGTACTCTGTGGCCATAGGAATCTGTCGGTTGTGGATTTTCGAATTCGCGGAAGAGTTAACTGTTCAGGTACGTTTGTGGGTGGCGGCGGATCGCTCTACCGATAGCCTCCTGGAAATGCTTCGGAATTTGCGATCTAAAAAATGGCAGCTCGAATTCTGGCGTGACGTGGATAATTCAGATATATGTTGCGGGTGGCGCTGATGAGGTGGTTATGATTCGGAAGTGGAGGAGAGACGTATGTGGAGTTGGACGAAAAGGAAGCAGATAAATGATCGAAGTCGATAGAGTAGACTCCAATTTCGAACGGGAACCACTGATCCGACCCTTTGGATTCAAGGGAGGTTATATGAGTGAGATCTGGCAGTCGGTGGCATGGCTGCGCTCAGCTGGAGGAAACGAAGGTCTGGGCCTGTGTACGCAGAATGTTCTGTGGTGCGACGAAGCGGTCTTTGCCGCTCACTCCGAATCGGCCGGTAATGCGCTGATGTACGCAGTGAGCGAGCGGGCGCTTCAGATGATCGCTGGTCAGCAGTTTGAATCGCCGATTCATCTTCAAGAGGAGATCCTCGAAGAGCTCTATGGCTACGCTCAGAAAGTAACAGCTCATCCCGATTTGCGCATGACCTTTGTCCTCAATGCTCTGGTCGGGGTGGACAACGCTGTCTGGATGCTTTACGCCCGAGAGACCGGTCGCAGCCGTTTTGACGATCTGATACCTGAGTCTTTCCGGCCTGCCCTTTCGCACCGCAACGAACGCGTCGCGAGCATTCCGCTGATGGCTTACCAGATCCCGGTATCGGAAATTGTGGAGGCTTTGGATGAGGGTTATTTCTTCATGAAGATCAAGATCGGGCAGCCCGGATCCCAGGAAGAGATGCTTCAGAAAGACAGGGAGCGCCTGAGTTCGATCCACCAAGCCATCTGCGACCGCCGGACTCCGCATACGGAAGATGGACGCATCCCCTACTATCTCGATGCCAACGGGCGCTATGAAGAAAAGGAGACTCTTTTGCGGCTCTTGGAGCATGCGAAGAATATCGGAGCCCTTGATCAAATAGCGGTGATCGAGGAACCGTTTCCAGAAGAGGCGGATATTGACGTGCATGACATCGAGGTTCGGTTGGCCGCGGATGAGAGCGCTCACACGGACAAGGACGCGCTCGAGCGCATTCAGATGGGCTACAGTGCCATCGCCCTCAAAGCCATTGCGAAGACCATGAGCATGACCATGAAGATCGCTCAGCTCGCTCACGAAGAGAACGTTCCGTGCTTCTGTGCGGACCTTACGGTGAACCCGATTCTGGTTGAGTGGAACAAGGTGGTGGCGGCGCGCCTGGCGCCGTTTCCGGGGCTGGGTATGGGTCTACTGGAGACCAATGGGCATCAGAATTACCGCGAATGGGCGACCATGCGAAGTCGTCATCCCTATCCTGAGGCGGGTTGGGCGCAGACTATGGAGGGCGTCTTCAATCTAGGTGATGATTTCTTCGAGAAGAGCGGTGGGATTCTTGAAACACCGGCGCATTATCGCGATCTTGTGGGTCGGGAGATGTGAGGGGGAGAGATGCGAGATGTAGGATGCGAGATGCACTTCGAGTTCCTCCTAGGTAGGGCAACCCACCCCTGTCCCCTCCGAGGAGGGGAACCAAAAAACCGACTCCCGTTAGGAAATCCCCTCCTCGGAGGGGCTGGGGGTGGGTTGTTCTTCGTCCTTGGTTCTCTTTTTCGACTGGTTCTACGAGGAGCTGAGCGAGACCGAACGCGATATGATCGTGCACGCGCTGGAATGGCGCATCGACCACACGATGAACAATTTCTGCCGGCGCGGGGACCCGCATAACACGAAGCCGGGGACGAATGAAGGCGCCCCATACGGCAGTTCGAAGTTTAATCACGTTTCGCCTTAACCCGATGAGCGATCGGGGTTAACTCCTTGGCACGGGCGCGACACGATTCGGCA
This sequence comes from Candidatus Moanibacter sp., assembly GCA_965226025.1. Classification (GTDB taxonomy): domain Bacteria; phylum Verrucomicrobiota; class Verrucomicrobiia; order Opitutales; family UBA2987; genus Moanibacter. Next base: position 1,177,874 of record CBDDCD010000003.1, read on the forward strand.
GCTTCCAGCCGCCCCAATGCTTCGAGCGCTTTCGCCTTGTTGTGCAGCGCTCCCCGGTGATTCGAGTTACAGTTCAGCGCCTTGTCCGCCGAGGCGAGAGCCAGTTCGGGTCGTTTTGTCCGATTAAACACCGTCGCGCGGCTGCAGTAAACATAGGCACTGTTCGGCCGAAGCGCGAGAGACCGCTCATAGCACTCCAAAGCTTCCTCGTACCTTTCCATGTTCAACAGGAGTGTGCCGCGATTCGCCCAGACGATAGCGACAGTTGCATCCAAAGCGACAGAGCGGTTGTAGGCCGCAAGGGCCTCGGGCTTTTTCCCTTCCTCAGCTAGGACCAGCGCCATCTCGTACCATTCTGTCGCCGTAAACTCCTGCTCTTCTCCAGCCGCCCACCCACCGCCGCAAAGCAGAATGGTAGCGAGGCAGGAGAGAAGGGCGTGTCTGGTTCTCTGTCGGAAGCTGGGGGAATAAAGCATGATACTGTCCTTGCCAACCCTTCTCAGACTAAGGACTAAGGGTTCTATTTTACTCGTGAACCCCCGAAATGTAAAGCGAAGCGGTGGTAAGTTTCTTGCTGAAAAAAAAGATAGCTGAACGATAGTGCGAAAGAGATGGATCATATTAAAAGGGAAGAGAGAAACGATGACCTCTGGGTTGTGTATGAGGGTAAGGAAGGGCCGGGCAAGGGGCGCCATATCGTCTTTATCAGCGGAGACGAAGAGTACCGGTCTGAAGAGGCCTTGCCCATGCTGGCGAAAATTCTGGCTGTGCGCCACGGTTTCAGATCTACGGTGCTGTTTGCAGTCGACCCGGAGACGGGTTTGATCGATCCGGAATGCGTGACGAATATCCCCGGCCTGCACAGTCTGGAAAGCGCGGATTTGATCTTTATGCTCCTGCGATTTCGCGAGCTTCCCGATTCGGACATGAAGAGAATTATCGATCACACCGAGGCGGGGAAACCGGTGATCGGTTTGCGGACGTCGACGCACGCCTTTAAATATGAACGTAACCTGAAGAGTCCCTACGCCAAGTACAGCTGCGTCAACAAGGAGTTTGAAGGGGGTTATGGAAGGCAGATTCTGGGTGAAGCTTGGGCGGGGCACCACGGCAAGCACGGCAAGGAGAGTTGCCGCGGAGTCATCGATGTGGACAATCAATCCCATCCAATCCTCAAGGGGGTGAAGGACATCTGGTGCCCGACGGACGTCTACGGGATCAATTCCTTGACGGGTGAGACGGAAGTGCTGGTTCACGGCCAGGTGCTGGTCGGGATGGACCCGGCCGACAAGCCGAAACCGGACACCCCGACCAGGCCGGTGGCTTGGACAAAATCCTACACCGGCGAGCTTGGGAACCCGGCGCGCGTGTTTTGCACCACTATGGGAGCAGCGGTGGATTTGAAGAATGAAGGTCTACGTCGCTTGATGGTAAACGCGTGCTACTGGTGCGTCGGAATGGAAGACCAAATTCCGGAATGGAGTGCCGTCGACATCGTTGGCGACTACGACCCAAGCTTTTTCGGGTTCGGAAATTCCAAGAAGGACATGCGGCCGGCGGATTTTTGTCTCTGAATGGCTGGGTCCGGCCAACATGGGGTTTTCTTTCGATCCAATGAATGTCTTGGCCATCGCTTCACTGCTGCTCGCTGCATCGTGTAGGTCGCTCGACGAGTCGGCAGATCTTCGCGTCGAGATACGGCAACAATTCGGAGTCAACGGTTCTGTATGCGTCGTGATTCGCAATAATGATTTTGTCGGCCTTGTTGAAGGATTAGGTGCTCAAGGCGAAGTCAATTCTTGTCGGTGGATTCGGCTAAACGTTGAAGACGAACCGTTAGTAGAGACATTCGTTTCAACGAGCAAAGGGAACGGTGACTATATTCTGTTCAAGAGTCACCGATATGGTGGTTTGGAGGCGCTAATCAACACTTTCGCCGTAGACAACCACGCTGACACCCGCGTGTTTCGCGGTGGCCAACTCAACGTTGAATATCGTGACCTAGATGGGGACGGCTATGAGGACGTCCATTTATCCGGCACTGTCGATATATACGATGAAAAGGGAGACTGATTGGTTAGCAGTCACGCATGTCAGAAGGTATTCCTTTGGTCAGAGAGTCTGTCCCAATTCGTGGAAGATGTAGATCAGAGAGTTGGATTTTTGAAGGAAGAGTGAATCGCGAATCGTGACGAATCGCTTTGGTCGGAGGCAAAGAGTGGCGGACTTTCGGTCTTTTCGACCGCGGTATTCCCCAGTTAACGGATTAGATTTCGTTTCTTCCCCGTACTCGTAGAATCGAAATGCTCACGCATTCCGCTACGTACCGAATTGAATCCTGTAGCGGAATGCGTGAGCATTTCGGCTTCCACCGCGCTTCGTTTCAACCTCGATTGATGCTGCAAAGGACAGCTCGGCCGGGGTCCTTCTGACTTCGCATCCGATTTCGCTGGTTTTTTCTTGTATACACAATCTGAGAGTCGCTTCCTAGGTGAATGAAAGTCGCAGCAATTCTAGGTGAACGGGAGGCAGGACTGGTTGAAAAATCTGACCCGGCTCCGGTTGATGACTTTGTGTTGGTAAAGGTACACGAAGTGCCGATGTGCACCGAGTACAAAGGCTACGTGCGGGGAAAGAAGAACGAAAACCTGGGTCATGAGGCGGTAGGGGAGGTCGTGGAGGTGGCTCGGCCGGGACAGGTGAAGGTGGGCGATCGGGTAGTGTTGCAGTGTGGCAGTGGATGCGGCCGGTGTGCGCTGTGTCATGCCGGCGACCACATCCATTGCTTAGATTGGAGTTGGCCCGATTCCCCTTAACCCAGGTATGCCCAATACACGTTACAAAAGGACTGGCTCTGTTCGCCGATTCCAGACTCGGTCAACTACAAGCACGCCGGAGTGGCGCTTTGCGGTTTGGGGCCGAGTTTCGGCGCCATGGAAAAGGTAAATGTGGGGGCAGGAGACACCATTCTTATCACCGGGTTGGGTTCGGTCGGATTGGGCGGAGTGATCAACGGTAGCTATCGCGGTGCGCGCGTGATCGCGGTTGAGAGCGTGCCCTTCCGTGCAGAATTGGGCAGAAACTTGGGCGCCGAGGTGGTGCTTGACCCCAACGACGAAAGTACTCTCGAACAGATTTTGGATCTGACCGATGGGGTAGGCGTGGATAAGGCGCTGGACTTCTCCGGCGCGGCACCGGCTCATCGGCTTATGATCGAAGCTACCCGGCGTAAGGGCCATGTGGCTTTTATCGGCGAAGGGGGCGAGTTTCCGCTCGCGGTAAGCAGGGATATGATTCGGAAGGGATTGGTTCTGCACGGGAACTGGCACTACAATCTTTCCTACTATCCGAAGCTGTTGCGAGTGATTCAGGATTCTGCGGCTAAGCTCGACCAGTTCATCACGCACAGTTTTCCGATGAGCGAGGTACAGGAAGCGTTTGATCTACAGAGCACTGGGGCTTGTGGGAAGGTGATGCTCGATCCATGGTCTTAGGAATCTGTCGGAACTGAGGTTCGCGGCGGACGGAGGTTGATCGCATTTCACGTCTCGATGTGGCCAGTTGGGAGTACCTCCACCGACAGATTCCTAGTTGCACCACCGTGATCGGCAGTGCATGAATCAGTTTGGTTCTGTCGAATGAAGCCGAAGGTAATGTTGAATACTCATCGTCGAAAGATCGAGGCACTCTTCGAGCCGGAGAACTATGCCCGACTCGATGCTGCCGCCGACCCGGCCTATTTGGATCTGAAAGGGGGGTATGGAGAAGATGGGGTGAGGGTTCCGCCGCCGACCTTCGGACTGTGGCGAGACCGCGAGGGAGTGGAGAGTTTCGAGTTGCGAGTGGCGAGGGCGCAGGTCAGGACATCGTTTACGGATTCAGTTCAGGACATGGTTAACGATTTTGGACTTTAGAAAGGGACAGATAGGATGGATACGAAGAGACCCAAGGTACTCCTTAATCCCTACCGTCGGACCATTCGGTTGCTCTTTAAGCCTGAAGATTATTCCCGGCTGGAGTCGATGGCTGAACTGGTTTGGGCGAAGGACGAGGATGCACCTGAAGAGGTGATCGAAGAGGCGCAGGAGGATCTCGAGGCTATCGTTACGGGTCGGTGGTCCTACAGGGACGTGAAACGATTTCCAAAACTGAAAGCGATTCTCGAAACCGGTGGCGGTTTCTGGTCGCCGGATTTACTGGACTATGAGTCGTGTTTTGCTCGAGGCATTCGGGTGCTCAGTTGCGCTCCTGCTTTTGGTCCTACGGTCGCGGAAATGGGGCTTGGACTAGCGCTCTCCGTCGCGAGGCGCATAAGTTGGAACGACGCGGATTTCCGCAGGGGGGAAGGGCACTGGAGTCACCGCAAGTTTCGCGGCGAGTTCTCGATCTTTGGTTTGCAGGCCGGATTCATTGGATTCGGTAGCCTGGGACGGTGTCTGAAGCCGCTGCTCGAACCTTTCGGGTGCCCGATCCAGGTTTACGATCCCTGGATGACCGACGCCTATCTCCAGTCGCAGGGAGTGACGCCGGTTGATGTGGAGACCTTACTCTCCACTTCCAGACTCATTTTCGTCCTGGCCACGCCGACCGAATCGAATCGCGCCTTCCTCTATCGCGAAAGGCTGGAGCGGATTCGGCAGGACGCGATCTTTCTCTTGCTCAGCCGCTCCCATGTGGTGGACTTCGACGCCCTTACCGATCTTCTCCATCAGGGCAGATTCCTGGCCGGCATCGACGTCTATCCCAAGGAGCCCTTGCCCCTCGACCACCCCATCCGCAAAGCGCCCAATGTGGTCTTCTCCACCCATCGGGCCGGCGCCATTCAGGAGGCTTTCTGGAACATCGGACGGATGGTGACCAACGATACGGAGGCGATCCTCAACGGCCTCCCGCCGAGAGAGATGCAGAAGGTGGATCCGGCGTATATCAAGCTGAGAGGTGAGCCGAAGAGAGGAGGGAAGTAACGAGTTGCGATCACCCAATCACATTTACCTGGTATTGCTCGAAGGCCGAGTCATCGGTGACTGTTGACATTCCTTCGGAGAGAGCCGTCGATATCTTGATGCAGATCTCCCATATGCTCGCGTCACTGAGTTACCGAGAATTCTGTTCCGGCTCTATCGTTCTTCGGGCGCGTCGGGCTCATTCGGCGGTCGCCAGCGAGAAACCAAAGAGCAACGTGAGGATCCAGAAGAACAATCACTCCGGCATGTATTCCTTGAAGTCGTCAAGGGGCTCATTGAAGTCGTCCGACATGAAACGGATGAGATCTTTTTCGCTTCCGAAACGCGGCTTGATCAGCTAGCCTGTCGAGGGTCAGGGTTGGAAACAGATTTTCAATCTGCCATCTCCCTCTTACCCGGCTGAGCAGATTGCAAATCTGCTCCACGAGAGACTCCGTGTTTCAGAGGTTGTCTAATCAAAGGCTATCAAATGCCTGGGCAAATACCTTTCTAAGAGATTCCGCTGACGCCGGTTCTTCCTGCAAGAGATTCGTTGTTTCCTGAGTGTCATTGACGAGGTCGAAGAGGTACTCGGTTCCCTCTTCGATGACATACTTGAATTGTCCATTTGTGACCATCCTCCATGCGAGCAATTCGCTTACGGTGTAATCCCGATGTGATTGCGTATCACCCCGGAGCACCCTGTTTAGAGACAGGGCATCCTGACCTTCAATCTTTTCGGCGCCGGCGCAGTCGAGGAAGGTTGCGCCCAGATCGATCAATTCGATCAGAGCCGGGCTGACCGTATTTTTCTGCCCTCCCGGACCCGCCACCACCAGCGGAACCCGAACGGAGTGTTCGCGCCATACGCTCTTGCCCCACCTCCCGTGGTCTCCGAGCATCTCGCCGTGGTCGCTGGAAAACACGACCAGTGTATTATCCAATTCGCCGCGATCCGATACGGCCTCGATGATGCGACCGCACCACTCGTCGATTCCTTCGCAGCTCGCTGCGTAGAGGCGACGCAGGTTCTTATGATCGAGACCCTCTTCTCGCCGGAAAACAGGTGGGAAATCGATGTTGGCATAACGGTCAAAGAGGTCTTTTGGCGGATCTTCCGGATCGTGAGGTCCAGGGAAATTCACCCATAGAAACCACGGTTTTCCTTCCGGGACCCGACTGAGAAGCTTGAGGGCGTTTCGTCCGCAGAAGTCGTCTGTGAAATGCTCACGAGCGATAGTATTGGGCCAGGCGGCCTTGACCATCCGACCACCGTGAGGGTCCATACGCTTTTGATAATCCGCAACGAACTCGCCCAGGACCCCTTCGTCTTCCAGATATTTGAGATAGGGACAGCCACCCCTTGGACTCCGGCGGGCCGCTTGAAAGGCGTTAATTTTTCCCCTGTGATCTATGGCGTCGTCGAAACCGTAGTCAGCCAGGCGTTGTGCTCAGCCGCTGTCGTTATAGTCATTCGATCCTTTATGGAGATCGTTTTTCCCGCAGGTCGCGGTCCAGTACCCGGCCTCCTGCAGACGAATGAAAATCGTCGTGCAATTTGGATCGGTATCCTGACCATTGTCGACGACACCCGTGTGGTGACGCCGAACCGCGAGGGCCAGAGAGGCCCGCGCCGGAGCGCACAGGGGGGAGTTCGTCCGGCACTGGGTGAATCTCACTCCGCGCGCCGCCAATGCGTCGATATTCGGTGTGCGAACCGGCACCCCCGATTCATCGCAACCGAGATAAGTCGGCCGCCACTGATCGGGAAAAAAAAGAGAATATTGGGTTGGTCGCTCATTGAATCGGCGGGCTGAGTGTGTCTTTCAATCGTCGCTCGGAGGTTAGACCCGCCGATTCAGAACCTTACGAACTACCGTCCGTAAGGTTTTCATTTTTGGGCCCACCATGTCCTTTCCGTCTCTCTGGGAATCCACCCAAAGCGCCGATAAAAGCCTTAGGGCCCAAAGTTTGAATCTCTATGCTGACGATCTTTTCAGCGACTTCGGCTATCTGTGTTTCGTTCATGATCTGTACCGGGTTGTGATCGCTCTGCGCGCTTACTTTTGGATCGAGTGTGTGCCATTGACAGGAGTTGGCAACCAATCTGTATGTCTCTCGACTTGAAATTCAGATGCACATGCGAGGTTCCGGAGGATCGCTTATTCGCCGAATCGAACAATCAGGCCGCTGCCGGCTCCGCGCTGTTGCGCTGACAGCGTCCCTCCAGGACTCGATTTTTTGCTGATCACTATCCTCGGGTTGAAACCCGAGGCTGTCATACATTGCCCATTCCGGGCATGCCAAGACTCCCGCGGCGAGGGAGAGGGGGTCGTTGGTCTCTCGGGTAGGAGTGGTTGACTTGCTCCTCGATGATGCGGCGCTGGCGTCTGTCGTAGGCCTCGTCCGATTCGCCGGCCATGCGTGACTTCTGCAGCTTCCGGAGAAAGGAATACATCTCGCCCAGTTCGCGGAAGACGGTATCGGCGTCCTTAGTTCTCATTTCCCGAGATAGTCTCCCTTAACACCCGAATGTCGTCTTGATCCTGCCCGCTGTTTCGTACGGACTTGAGGCGGATCAAATCCTCCGCATTGGCGAGCAGGATGTCACCGGTTCCTTCCATTTTGACCGGCACAGCTCGGCTTACGATTGACTTGTGGAATTCGAAGAAGACGTTCATCTGCTGAGAACAAAGCCAACTGGGATACAGAGATTTAGATGCAGCGGATGAAAGCACGGCAACGGATAGGGTTCAAGGAATTCCCTTGTGGTCTGATGCGTTCTCAATCGCTTCGCTATTCTCGAACTTCAGCGTCTTCCCAAACCGTGAACTCTGAACCGTGAACTCCCGAACCCTATTCCAATACCGCCGGGTTGACCGGCGCTTGAGGCCGTCTGCCGGAAAGTACATCCAGGAGATTCTGAAGCGCCAGCTCACGCATGGCGCGGCGGGTTTCCTCGGTGGCGCTGCCGACGTGGGGGAAGCAGTAGGCGTTGGGCAACTGGACGATGGGTTCGTTCTCATCAGTTGGTTCGGTTTCGAATACGTCCAGGCCGGCGCCGGCGATGGTTCCGGATTTGAGCGCTTTTGTCAGCGCGGCCTGATCGACCAAGGGACCACGGGCCGTGTTGATGAGATAGGCGGTCGGCTTCATGAGGTTCAGTTGGTTGGTGCCGATCATGTGGTGAGAAGACGAGCTCAGGTTGGTATGGAGACTGACGAAATCGGATTCCGATAGAAGTGCATCGAAGGAGCGGTACTCGCTGGCAGGGGCGCCTTCGGGTGGGTCTTCGAATACATCATGCCAGAGCGTTCGCATGCCCAAGGCTTGAACCCGCCCCGTAACCTCTTGGCCGATGCGGCCGAATCCGATCACGCCGAATGTTTTCCCTTCGATATCCATTCCAAGGGCAGGTGCTTCCTCTCGGCGAGCCCAACCTCCACTTCGGACGTAGGATTCGTTCTCGATTAACTTTCGCGTAAGTACGAAAACCATCGAGACGGTAAGGTTTGCGACCGCGTTGGTGAGCACTCCTGGTGTGTTGCACACGACGACGCCTCGACGGGTGGCCGCCTCGATGTCGATGGCGTCGTAACCCACGCCGTAGGAAGAAAAGACACGAAGGTTTGGGGCCAACTCAAAGTACTCGGAATCCGGGTTGACTCGGGACGTCCCGAGGACCCCTTCCACTTCCTTGATTGCTTCCAACATTTTGGCTCGAGGTGCGAAGTAGTCGATTTCAACGACGTCGCAGGCCTCGTCCAGTTTGGCTCGTAGGTCATCTTCTATTGGCAGGGCTAGACAGACTTTTGGTTTTTTGCTCATATTCCTAAACCGCTACTTTGCTTAGCGGACGATTGCCAGTGAATACTGATATCGGTGTGCTCGCATACCGTGTGTTCGAGGAAGAGGATGACGAAGAGGAAGATTGAGGCACGGATTGCCTACTGAAAACGCGCTCGCGGAGGACCCGAAATCCGCGGTGGGATCGATTCTCAACTCAGCCGAATATCCGGCAACTCGAATTCGTCCCCTGTCTCCTCAATCCACTGCGCCAGCCGATCGTGGCAGCGCTTTTTCTGCTCTTGGAAATTCGTACTGTATACGTAGTTTGCCTCCTCATAGGGATCGTCTGCGGTGTTGAAAAGGAGCCAGTCATTGCCGGGTGTGCAGACATATTTCCAGCCGTCCCGCATCAAAACGCCTCGCCAGGCCTTGTTCACGGTGTTTGGATTCATCTTTCTTGGTATCTGTTGGAGATAGGCGGAATCCGGTTCTTCGGCGCGAACTGGATCGCTGCGATACTCGGGCGCGTAGTCTGGGATGCAGTGACGTGAATAATCATAACCGACCATCCCTTCGGGAACCGGTATACCGCAGAGTCCGAAGGTGGTCGGCGCGATATCGACGTGGTTAATCAGCGCATCGGTGGCGCCGCAGCGCATATTTTCCGGCCCTCCAACTTTACTGATGATAAAAGGTACGCGGATCGATTCTTCCCAAGGAGACGATTTTCCGGTTTGGCCATGGCTCCATAGCATGTTACCGTGGTCGGAGAAGAAAATGATGTAGGTTTCGCGATCGATGCTCAGTTCTTTAAGGGTTTCGCAGATACGGCCGACGTTGTCATCCAGGTTCTCCACCATCGCGTAGTAACCTGCATGATCAACGGAAACGCGGGATCGTATCCAAGGTACATCGGGCACATTGCGGCGAAGTTCTATCTCCGATGGGTGGATGCGAGGTGCGCCTGATTTTGGGTTGGTCGGAGTTACGTAAGGTCCGTGAGGCGGCTGAACCGAGAGGACGGCGAAGAATGGTTGGTAGTCTTCCTCTTCTCCGACGTGCTTTTTTAGATGTTCAAGAAGGATGTTGGTTAAACCGTCCGTTTCGTATTCTGCCAGGCGTCGGGGAGTCTCACCTTCCGAACCATAGACGTAGACCTCGTGCTGGTTGTTATTGTTTTCGTAGCCCATCCAGTATCGGAAGCCTCCCCGACGTTCGGGCGGAACGTAGTGTTCCCGCCGGTTAGACCCGTCAAGATGCCACTTCCCCACGTAGGCGGTGTGGTAGCCGGCATCATTGAATGGGATCGCAACAGTTGGGATGGCGGGATCGAGGAGGGTGGGAGTTCTGACGACTCCGTTCTGGTGCGGGTAGGTCCCGGTGAGGAGAGCGCCGCGAAAGGGAGAACACCATGGAGCACCCGAAACCGCGCAATCGAAACAGATGCCGGTTCGCGCGAGATTGTCGATGTTGGGAGTGAAGACATTGGGGTCCCCCCGATGGCTCAGAGCTTGGGCTCGGTGTTGGTCCCCGAAGACCCAGATGACGTTTGGTTTGCGCTGGGGGCGAAAAGAGAATTGCTCACTCATGGTTTGGGAAAAACGTGATCACTCACTCTAGCAGGCGAAGATAGACCACGGAATCACAGCGAAAGGATTCCCAATTCACCGCAGCTGCAATCCCGCTAAGAGGGAAGAAGAAAACAAACACGAATGAACACGAATGAAGAGGCATACACCGTTGATTCTTCCCGTCAAGCTGCACCGCGTATTGAATGAAGAGGGTCCCCATCGCGCTGGGTTCTACCGACCGACCGTTTGAAAGGTTCGGGTTAGGTACTTCGTAGCAGCAGCGAGATCGGCTTCGAATCCCAGTTCGGTATTACCTTCGAGCGTCAGGTAGCCATCGTAGCCCGCATCGGTCAGGAATTGAAAGAGGCTGGGAAAATCAATGGTTCCGAATCCGGGAAATCTTCGATTGTCATCGGAAAGATGGATTGTTTGGAATTTTGAAAGGGAATCTGGAAGGGAACCGAGGAGGGAGGGCTCCTCGATGTTCATATGGTAGGTGTCGGGCAGAATCGTTAGTGCTTCACTGCCGACTTCCTTGATGATTTCGTTTGTCTCCTGGATCGTTTTGGCGACGACTGTTTCGTGACGATTGGTTGCTTCGAGCAGGATGAGAACCTCCTTGTCTTCGGCAATGTCTGTAATTCGATTCAGACTGTCAGTGAGCCGCTCCCGAGCCGACTCCGGGTCTCCTGATGGACCTCCCTTCATAAACCCAATGATCATACCGGCGTTGAAGAATGCCGCCACTTCGATCATCTTTCGGGTGCGCGTAATGGAATGGGTGCGGACCTCGAGATCGCTAGACGATAGCGACAGCTTCTCGAATTTAGCGGTCGCCCCGGTAGCGAGATTGGACATCGAGAGGTCGGACTCTGATAGACACTGCTTGATGTCGGAGAGATCAGCCGAATCCAAGTTTTCGATGTTCAGCTCGATGACTGAGTAGCTGAGTTTCTGAATGGTGCGAAGCTGATCAAGCAGGGCGGGGTAGTCGTTGTTCGAAGAGAGCGTGATCTGAACGCCCAGAGGAAAAGGGAAGTCATGCAGAGTCATTGGTCAGAATCGTCGCAGAAGGGAAAAGCATGGGCGACACAATGAGGAATGGCAAAAATATAAGGTGAGATTGGAGGTAGAAGGATTCGAGGAACAAGCTCTGATCCTATTGAAACCGGCATTGCTCATGACCCTTTATACTTTTGCCCGTCACTTTTTTGCCATATTCTTCTCTTTCTACTAGGGGGAATCTATCATGTTCAGTGCATCAATCGAATGTTGCTTTCTATTTCCGATTACAAAAGACGGTTATCCTCCACCGGCGGGGATGAGTCCGGCGTGGAGAATCTCAACGAAGCCTACCGGGAGGCTGCAGGATGGGTCGTAGAGAGACTTACCGGGGAAGGGTAGATGCGGATGGGTGAATTCCTCTCAAGACCAAAAGCGTTCCGGAGACTTCAGGTGTCAGATTTCAAGTGCCAGACTCCGTCGGGAAGAAATCACCTCCCCACGAATCCTATCTTTTTAGAATCGTTGTCCCTCAAATATGGAACGTTAAGTGCGCTTTCAAAATTTCCGACTTGCACTATCCCAGAGACACGCCTTGCGATTCTCGGATCCTAAATATTGACTTCGCATAATGTTGATCAACAGAAGATTGGGTACGGAATGTTCAGTCCATGCTCCCGTTCCCGCGGGCGACTCGAGGCAGTCCATTCGGTCGACAATGCGGGCACTGGCAACACTGATAGCAGTTCTTTGCACAGCGGAATCCTTTGGCGGATTAGGGGGCGATGACACGCTCCCCTCGATCCTGAGTCCGATTGATGATAGTGTCCTTTCGGAGGGAGGTGAAGCTACGGTGATTGATCTGACCACCGTATTCACGGTGACAGATGTGACCGGAGACGTGGTGCAGTTCGATTCGAATCTTGGGCAAATCAACGTCGAGCTTTTTGAGGATCAGGCGCCTCTGACGGTAGCGAATTTCCTCAACTATGTTAACGACGGTGACTACCTGAATACGATCATTCATCGGTCTGTGCTGGGATTTGTCGTGCAGGGTGGAGGATTCAGGAACATTTTCGACGCTTCGAACCGGCCCGAAGAAATACCGAGTGATCCGCCCGTTGTGAACGAGTTTGGTATATCCAACACACGGGGGACGGTTGCCATGGCAAAACTGGGTGGCAATCCGGATAGTGCGACTAACGAGTGGTTCTTCAGCTTGGCCGATAATTCGGAGAATCTCGACAATCAAAATGGGGGATTTACGGTCTTCGCTCGAGTGATTGGGACGGGGATGGAGGTGGTTGACGCGATCGCTGCGGTGGAGAGGTTCGACGCAGGATTACAATATGGTACAGCCTTTGAATTGCTTCCATTGGTGAATTTCGATAATACCGGACCACCGGTGTCTGAGAACTTTGTTACCTTCAGTAGCACTTCGGTGATTCCCATCTACCCCGACGGAACGGGAGGACCGTCGGTACTGAGTATCGCGGTCACGAATTCGAGTGAAGGACTGGTTGCGGTGACTTTGAACGGCAGTGAATTGCGATTGGAACCCAGTGCAGGACAGTCGGGAGAGGCCACTCTGGTCATCAGGAGTACGGACTCCAATGGCAATTTCGTTGAGGACACTTTTTTGGTCACGGTGGAATCGGCGACTCTTTTCTCTGGAGCGGTGGACTTGGGAGATGGCTGGAAATTTCTCGAATGGTTAGGGATCTACAATGTCAATTTCGAACCGTGGATTTTCCATCTAGAACATGGATGGCTCTATGTGCCGGAAGGGAGTGTGGATGAGGGGATGTTCATCTTTGATTTGGGAATCGGCAATTGGATTTTTACGAGCTCGGTGCTGTATCCCACAATGTATAGCTTTCTGCATGATGGGTGGGTTTTCTACTTTGAAGGATCCACCGGACCACGATCCTTCGTCAATCTCCAGACCGAGGAGTTTTTCTTTGTGGATTGATTTGTCTTTCGGACTCGATCACAGGAAAGCGGGGGTGATCCTGGCAGGCCGCATTTGCGTTAACCTTGCGTCTGTAAGCTGCTGTTAATCAGTAAAGTATCATCGAATTTCGGGTAGCGTATGGGGAGAATTTCGAGTGCGGTGGCTCGACACCGCTTTCGATGGCAGGAAGCTTGATGCCTGCCGGTCCGAATGCCGCTTAATCATGGGGGGACGAGTCAAGCCTCGCCCGGGAAAGCGGTGCCAAGCCACCGCACTCGAAACCGTTCCACACGCAGAATCGCAGCTTTTTCCCGATACGGACACCCCTTAGGTTAACGCAAATGCGGCTTGCCGGGACCCTGTATTCCAGGTATTCGGACAGCTGTGTTGGAGCGTTCCGGCAAGCCGGGATCGCCGCCGAGAATTCACCAATCGGCCCTTTGATATACGACCCGGCCGTCGAAGACCGTCAAGTTTACGCGTATCTCGGAGAGGTCATGTGGATCGACCGAGTAAGGATCCTTATCAAGTAGAACCAGATCGGCGAGTTTGCCGACTTCGATTGTGCCACGGATGTCCTCCTGGTGCATCAGTTTCGCTCCGTTCACAGTGAGTGCCCGCATCATGTCATCGACTTCGAGGGACTGCTCTGGCAGCAGGGCGCGGCCGCTTGAGTTTGATTGATCCTTGCGCAGCACCGCGACCACGATCGCATGGAACGGGTTGGCGGTGGATACGGGCCAGTCGGAACCGGAGACGATCACGGCACCGGCGTCGCGAAGGGTTCGAAAGGGGTAGAGCCGCTTCCCAATCTTCTTGTCGAGGAATGGGTCCATCGAATGGTCATATGGAAACGCCCATAGGGCCTGAATATTCGCGTAGACCCCTAGAGTTTCGAAGCGGATGGCGTCGGCGGGATGAACAAACTGCAGGTGGGACACGGTGTGGCGACGGTCCTTACCTTTTCTGTGCGGTTGCGACGCTGCGTGTTCGATCGCGTTTAAGGCCGCTCGGGTAGTGCGATCTCCGATGGCATGGAAATGAACTTGAAACCTCTTCTTATGGAGCTCTTTGACATAGGCTTTGAGCACGGGTAGCTGGATGTTGAGATTCCCGATGTGTTCCGGACTGCAATGGGCGTTGGTGAATCCTGGGAAAAGGACGCCTCCCTGCATATCAATAATCCGGGTGGGTCGAGCAATCGCTCGCTCCACTTCGGCTCGTTCTCCAATCTGAACGATCCTCTCCGACTTGACCTCGACTTCCGCGGAGGTGGATCCGCGATCGTCCATGGTCCGAACCAAGCCGATAATGAACAGAAGTGACCGATCGTTGGCTGAGCTTGACGCTGCAACAATAGTGGAGAATATGAACAGGGTGTATGCCGTTAGCCGCATGACGGTTCGATCTCCAATGAACCCTCAACCCGATGTCAATGTTGCCTGTCTCACGAAATTGATCGACCTTTCCCGGGGCTCGAGGGCCCTCGCCCCTCCAGATTTTCACTCGGCAGGAACGAATCGAATCGCGTGAGCGAAGATCAATCGGGGAGGGACAATGAAGACCTACCGCATTGCCATCATTGGACTCGGGGGCATGGGCAACAACCACGCTCTTGCCGTCCAGGCGGAGGATGGATGCGAATTGGTCGGTGGGGCCGAGACCGATTCGGGGCGTGCCAGCGCCTGGAAGGAACGATTCGGAGTTAACGCCATTTTCGACGACTACGAAAGGATGCTGGATGAACTTGAGCCGGACATCCTGATCAACTCAACTCAGTCGCCCCACCATCACGCCCCGACCCTGGCGGCAGCTCGGCGCGGAATCCATGTATTCTGCGAAAAGCCGATGGCTCGCAACCTGGTTCAGGCCGATGAGATGGTCCGGGTCTGCGACGATTACAAGGTCAAGCTGGCCATTAACCACATCAAGCGCGCCAGCCTCTATAATGGCCGAGTCCTCGACTTGATTGATAAGGGGGAGATCGGTCAACTCATCCGTCTCAGGGCAGTCGACAAGGGCGGACGCAAGTCGGGCAATGCTTTAATGGCGATGGGCACTCACCTCTTTGACTGGATGCGGCTGTTCGCCGGGGACGTCGAATGGGTACATGCCCATCTTGTCCAGTTTGATGGGAGGGAATCTACGGTGCACGACATCAGAGACGCCCGCGAGGTAAACTCCAAGGATCAGAACGACGGTCTGGTGTTGGGCGAACGCTGCTTTTCTTCCTTTCGCTTCAAGAGCGGAATCCACGGCGAAGCCGATTTCCTCGCCGAGGGGAAGGGTGATGACAGAGGATACGGCATCGACCTCATCGGCACAGAGGGCCGCATCGCCGTCCGCGAAAGCGTCGGCACGACGATGTATGTCCATCGAGGTCAGCGCCATCTCGTAGGGCAAGAATGGGAACGGGTGCTGGTAGAAGAAGAGGACAACCACGGGGAGGGACAGCCTCGCGATAGGAGAGGGAGGCTGTTTCTTCAGCGCCTTATGCTGCGAGACTTAATAGAGGCCATCGAGGAGGATCGTGAACCGGCTGCCAACGGTAGAGGTGGAGTCGCCAGCATGGAGATGATCAACATGACATGGGAATCGCACAGGCGGAAGGAGAGGGTCTATGCTCCCTTGGAGGAGCGGGAACATCCGCTCGAACGCTGGCGCCGAGATGAGGGACTAGAATAGATATAGCATGAAGTTGGTTGTTCTTTCGTTTAGTCATCATGGGCGGAGTTTGGGCCGGACGGCACAAGGACTCGGTCACGAGATTGTCGGCGCCATGGATGGTGAAGAGGGCTCGCGAGGAGAGATGGAGAACGAGTTCGATTGCCCAGGCTTTGACAGCGCGGGAATGTGCCTGGACACGGTTAAACCGGAAGGGGCCCTCGTATCAGGAAAACATATTGAAATACCTCTTCACATTCAGGCCTGTGTGGAACCTAAGCATCCCCAGGACAAGCCTGGGGGATTGGATTCGTTGGTTCCAATCACGGTAGCCTGGAAGCCTAAAACTACCCCACGACAAGCGTGGGGGATTGCGTTGTGGCCAGTTTCAAACTCGATTGATCCGGCAATTCTTCGGAGAGGAGGGCGAAGGTTTGCACGAGGGCAGCATGTCAGAAGCCCAGGGGCCCACACTGGGATCTTCCTAAAAATGGGTCCGGTACGGACCAAATTCGGTGGATAAGAGTCGTTTCGCATTCGCGTATTTGCTGCCAATACGCTACAGACCCGAACTTTGTGGTATACAGAGACTTTTCGGGAGGGTTAATGTGCGGCTGATTGCAGCAGGCAAGTGACTCTTGTAATCGAAAAGTCGTAATGAGTAGCGTTCCTACTGTAATTCTCAGATTAATGGAATGAAAGATGGTACTGCTCTCCGAATGATTAGCGCCGAGGAAAAGTTCAGGTTCGATTTGGAAGGTTATCTGGTCGTGAGGAACGCGCTCGCTCCTGATGAGGTGGCGGAATTGAACCGGATTGCGAATGGAATTCTGATTATATTCACGGAGGCTTTGGTTCACGGCACTCGAGCCTGGACGGCGGATCACGAATGCCGAGCGCTCCTTTACAAGTACAGTCCGGGACACTCTGCATGGAGTGAGAGCTACTATCGCCCTGGTTACTACCCGGATGCGACGGAGCAGCAGTTGCGAATCATGGCGGCGCCGTCGGTGGGAAGTCGGCCTGACAGCATTCAGGAGGATTAAAGGAGGGTTAGCGATGGATAGCGGATTGAGTCCAGGACAGGTTGAACAGTTTCACGGCGATGGTTTCCTGATCGTCCGCAATTTGCTTCCAGCAGAAGCCTACCAACCACTAATCGGTGAACTCGAAGCCAGGCTCGATGAGCTGATTATCGAAGTGGCGGGAGAAGGCCTGCTCGGTCGAGCAGATACATTTCCTGGAGAGCCTTTTGCCACGCGTCTAGCTCTGGTGTCGAAGGCATGCTCGGATCCAAAACGGATCTGGGGGCACTTTCAGGGCAAGAGACACAAGACCGCCGGGATGTTCACCCTCAGAACCCATCCCTCGATTCTGGATGCCACCGAATCCTTGATTGGACCTGAAATCTATGCTCATCCTCAGTCCAATCTGCGCGCAAAAATGCCGGAGCAAGAGGCGACGGTGGTGCCGTGGCACCAGGACCTCGCCTACCTCGTTCCGGAAGACGCTGGGGATACCTTATTCGTAAACTTTTGGATCCCTCTGGTTAGGGCGACGGCCGACAACGGCTGTCTGCAGGTGATGCGTGGGTCACATCGATGCGGTCTGTTATCGCACGATTATCGGACTGCATTTTTCCATCGGATCGCTGAAGATGAGCTTCCAGACTGTGAGATTGTCACCTGTGAGGTCGACGTCGGCGATGTATTGATGACGATGGAGCGGGTGATTCATCGGTCGACCCCGCACACATCTCAGACGGTCAGGTGGAGTCTGGACGTTCGTTACAATCGTACCGGGCTTCCGACGGGACGTGAGAATGTGCCGGGCTTCATCGCCCGAAGTCGCCTCGACCCCGAGAGCGTCGCCAGGTCTCATCTCGATTGGCTCCGGATCCTTGAGGAGGCCGGGATCGATCCGGAGAGACAATAGCTCAACGAATTGTGGCTCGTGGACTGGGCGAAAAGTCTGAACGCACGATTGACCAACCGCTTGATGATAAGCAATCGGAACGGGAAGACGCTTCGGCCTTTGAGGAAGGGAATTTGCTTTACTACAAACAGAGGAGATACAAGCGCGCCCTCGAGGCGTATAAGGAAGTTCCCAAGAAGAGCCGTTATTATGCCACAGCGCAGCGTTACATTGGCTACAACATCTATTGCCGGGAGTGGGACAAGTGTGAACAAGGCCTTCCCGATCTAGATGTAGATGGGGTACCCAACGTATTTGGATAACAACGGATTGAGAAAGTAACTCCTAATTCCCTCGTAATTTTTCCGCGAGCCTTGCCGAGGGCATCAGAAAAATCCGATGCTCCAGTATCACGGAGACTAGGATGCGTCGAAATCAGGTCCTTCCTCGTT
This sequence comes from Candidatus Moanibacter sp., assembly GCA_965226025.1. Lineage (GTDB taxonomy): Bacteria > Verrucomicrobiota > Verrucomicrobiia > Opitutales > UBA2987 > Moanibacter. Next base: position 1,196,163 of record CBDDCD010000003.1, read on the forward strand.
TGTTCCCGCCACGAGATCTGACGAGGTTGGGGATGAGGTTTGCTCCGCTGAGTTCTGAGTGGTTTTATGGTAGGGTCGTTGTTACCCCACTTCGCCACGACTGCGTCGGGCTACGAGGGGCACCATACCCCTTAGCCATAGAGTCTTTATGGAGGGTAAATCCTCCAAAGCCTCCCCCGTCGCCCGTTCGGCTATGGAGGACGTGTTGGCGAAGGGGGATGGAGCCGGGAATCGGATTCGAACCGACGACCTACGCATTACGAATGCGTCGCTCTACCAGCTGAGCTATCCCGGCAAAGTGTTGTTCATCAATCCTTTATGTATGAATCTCCAGTCGGTAGTTTAGACTTGTAACCCAATAGTTTAATCCTCAGGCACCTTGGATGAGCGGGAGTAGCCCTGAGCAGGCAGAAACACGGAACGACCATGTGTTTTCGCGGGTTGCTGAGTGCCTTTACCGACACAATTCATCGGGTGTTTACTATGCTTGGGTGAAAAGGGGGCGCAAGCAGATTCGCCGGTCGCTGAAGACTTCAGATCGTGCCCTGGCAAATCGACGCTTACGGGAATTCAGAGCGCAAGTTGGCAGACTGAATGTCGCCTATAACCCACGTCGAATAGGGTTCATGGATCTTGCGAAGAGGTGGGCGGAAACAGGGAAGGGACGATTGAAGCCTACTTCGTACCGAAGACGGCTGACGTGCCTGAGATCGTTCGAGCCCTTCTTTCGACATTACAAGATAGATCAGATTACCCGCCGAATAAGCGAAGACTGGGAGATCTGGCGTGATCGTCTTGGGAGACATGGCAAATCGGTGAAATCGATTTCTGCTGCTACCTTTAACTATGAACGCAATTCACTGATTGCGATTCTAGACTATGCAGTTCGCGAGGGGATGATTCTGGAGAATCCTGCAGAAGTGATTCAGCCTCGAAAAATCCGGAGGGATCTTGTCCTGATACCGACTCGAGAGCAGTTCGAAACTCTCGTGATGGCCATTCGAAATTTGGATACCCGTGCGAGACCTGCAGGCGATCTTGTCGAGCTGCTCGCGTATTCTGGAATGCGCCTTGGTGAAGCGATTCATCTACGTTGGAAGGATGTTGATTTCGGGAAAGGAGAGTTTGCCGTTACCGGCGGAGAAACTGGAACAAAAAACTACGAAAGTCGTGTTGTTCCGCTCTTTCCTGTTCTCGGTGAGTTTCTCCGTCGTTACAAGAAGGGGCTTAATCAAGCTGAGATCGACGACCGTAATGCTTCGATCATTCCAATCAGGAATGCTAAAAAAGCAATGTTCTCGGCGTGTCAGCAATCAAGTCTGCCGAATTTTACGCATCACTGTCTAAGGCACTATTTCGTAAGCAATGCGATTGAGAAGGGGATTGATTACAAGGTAATTGCTTCTTGGGTTGGGCATAAGGACGGCGGATTGCTCGTAGCCAAAACCTATGGACATCTTCGGATTGAGCACTCAAGGGCGATGGCGAAGCTTATGGATTCATGAGGGCTGATCTCCTGGCATTTCGCGAGCGCTTGTTGGATAAGAAAAGTGGCTGTTTTTCTTTTGTAGAATTTTTGCAGGACTCGTACTCTCCAAGGACGCCCAACTTTCTGAGGAAAATCGGCCAAATGATAATTCAGACGATAATTCCTACAGTAAAGATTCCAGATGACAATGAAGTCCTTGATCCGGTATCCGAGGCACACGGATTGGGTTTGATTTTTGAATTAGGTAATCTGATGAGACAAAATCTTGAGGGTGTGGCGAATACTGAGAGGTTTCATGTGAATCCCGATAGTCTTAGGGATATTTTAGCACCTTTCTTGGAATCATCCTTAGGATTGGAATGTTGTCGGGATAGTTCTGAGATTTTCGCCGCGGTATCGAGTAGGAGTCGTGCAGATTTTGATAGATTGAGAAAAAAGCATGGGGACAAGTTTGTAGCGGTGATGGAGGCGTTCGTGCAAGGTATTCAAGATGCTAGGAGATTACCTGACGCCCAATATCGTGTCTCTGGAAAAGAACTGCTGTTTCTGTTGATCGGCATTGGAATTAAGGAGGAAAGGTTTGAGAGGTTCGACAGCGGTTTGGAAGTGAAGAGGGAGTTTGAGAAGATCTTTCCTCGATGCGGTATAACCGATCGGACGTTTCATAGAACTTGGCGCAAGCTTGATCTGCCTCAGGCGGCCTCATTACGCAGTTTGCGTGCCAAGCGCGCGACAAAGTAGTGTAACGTCGTTGTCGTGGCGTCAGAACGTGGTTTCTGATATTGTTGTCCTATGACAACTTCAGATCGCAGTAAACAACAACGGTCAAGACTGGCTTTCAGCAGGACTGAGGTGGCAAAGATGCTCGGGGTTCATCCCGTTACAGTTGACCGATTAACCAGGCGGGGCCTACTTCGGCCATCGCGTGCAACCCGGAAACCACTGTATTCGGTATCCGAAGTAGAGAGATTTCTCGAGGATACCAAAGACGAACCTCGAACGTTTTTGGGGAGACTCTTTGAATAAGGCGCTCCGAAGTCGGGCGGGGCCTCGCGCACCGCTGAGTGGTCCGATGTGCAGTCGCGCTTGAGAACGCGCCGAGGGCTGCATCATGGTTGCGCATCACTTGTTTTTCCCTTGGCCCCGCAGGGGAAATTAACCGGAAGCGGTCAATGTGGAGCGCAGCCGAAGGCGAGCAATACATTGACGGCTGGAGGTAAAATTGAGCCCCCTGGGGGCCAGGGGTGGCGGCGGTCTGAGGAGCCTGAACGTATTGATAAAACAGGAGTCAGTGCAACGATCAGTCAGTATATCCCAGTTTCGTGGTTTCACGAACTAGGGATTTATAAGGTTCGAAAACGAGTGATGGAGCGGATGCCCAACGTCACGAGGGCTTTGCTAATCACTCTAACCGTCAATCCTCAAGACTTCAGAGATCCTGAATCAGCATTTGAGTATTCGAGAGATCGTATCCGAAGGATGTTCTTTCAATTACGTAAGGGTGTTAGCTGGGATGGAAGGGTTTATGATATTGATGCACCATACTGGATAAAGGTTGAATTCCATCGGAGCGGCTTCGCTCATTTCCATATAATCTTTCTCACACGAAGGTTTGTTCCAGGAAGGTTGTTGAATCACCTCTGGAAGGTTGGACGTACAAACATTCGAAGGAATGATAGTCATGGAATCTCATACCTTTTGAAATATGTCACAAAGGGTCAGAACCTGCCTGAATGGGTAAAAGAACGAAAAAGGCTTCGAATTACCCAGGCTTCCCAAGGCTTCTACGAGAAAGTCGGTTCAACGAAACTGAAGAAGGATAGTGAAAAAGACTGTGCAATTCCCAGATTAGCTTCGGAGTTTCGCGATTTAACGATTGGCGAGCGGATGGAACGATGGAGGCGACTCGCCACACTTAAAAACGGAGAACGGTTCCGGCAAATTGAGTTACCGGAACCGTTTCGAGATATTCTGGGTAGAATTCTCTTACCGATTGCCCGAGCGGGTAATTACTGAGGCAACGGTATTATAAGGTTAACCTCCCTAAAGGAGATCAGTAAATGGATAAAGATAAGGAAGAGAGAGATGGGAAAAAAGCAAATGGAATCAGTGAAAATGGCATCTATGTTCGGGGCGTTGTCGTCTCATCAATGGCTCGCATCGGAGAGCGCCGTGACGATTCCGGGCGATACGTAAATGTGAGGCATGAAATCGCCTTACAGCCCGGTATCGCCGTTCTGGATCAGTATTTCGATCCAGAACGTGATTCGGAAGTCCAGGTTAAAGGGATGGATGTGGTTCGCTATCCCAAATTGCCGGAATTCCAGACAGTATTGTTGAAAGCACTGTGGTACGATGTGCGAAACGACACCTTGACTGTCAAAAGATTCGAGATCGTTTAGTGGAACTGGGTGGCGGGTGGCGCGCGAAGCGCGCCACCCGCCTTTTCCTTGTTTTATCCTCTAATAACTGTCCAAATTCGGCTTCAGCAAATCAGCCTGTCGTTCTACTCGTCTCATCGGAGGCAATCTTGGTGAAGGAATTGATGATTTAGAACAAAGTCATCACTTAAGTTCTATCACTTCCGCATCGTCCGGGTCTGGAGGTCCAAATGGTGTCTTTGCGATGCTAAAGACGACGAATTCGGGGAGTTCATCTTGAAAGACAACATACGCGCCTGTGCTCGGCGACAGACGATCTCCAGTCCCGACCCAGTTCAGAGAAACTCCATGTAACTCAGTGCCGTGACCTTCAACTGTCATAGTGTTGATCATACTTAGTCCTCCGCCTCCAGAAGGTCCGAAGCTAAACCTTTGGACTTTTGCAGTCGCGGGATAGAGTAGGCGCCAATAAGTGACCTCGCCAAATCGAGGCCGTATCTCGAGTCCAGTTTGATTGGGATCTCCTGCAAATGTTGGATGTATTTGCCAAACGAATTTGTTTGTGGTCTCTTTCTCGCGGGGAAGAGGTTTCGCCAATAGTGATGCTCTAACCGTTTCAGCCCAATTAGGGTTCGATAGGCTGATAGACCCACGGACTCGGAGTGGTGTAGGCAGATCTTCGACGGAGAGTTGGTGTAACAGAGCTATCAGCGGGAATCTTTCGTGCGAGGAGGCGGCTCTGTCCAGAGCGTATGCAAGTTGTTCTTGGCACTTGCGGCAATCAAGACTGTTTGGCGTCAACAAAGCCGTTTTGATTCCTTCGCGTTGTGCTTTGGTAGGATTTGGGGTTTACAACTCAACAGGGGTGGAGTTGTGACTTGTCTGACACGGGATTTGAAGTAGCACGGTCTGCTCTATTTGGAGCTATGTTTCGAAATCACACCCGCAACGTCACCAACGCTGACCCAAAACGGGATGTTCTGTGAGCATATCAAGGGGGATGTTGATAATAATGTGATTTTCTCCCAACAAATAGCTACACCCTAATTTTCCCCTAGTCTCTCCACAAACGACTAGTAAAGACAGTCATGACTCGGCCAGTTCTTTCTCCTTTCTGATAACATGCGATTGTATTCTTCTGTACTTCCGACACTGACTCAGGTGGAATTCCCCTCAAGCTGTTCCTTTAGTACTTTGTGGCAGTCAAATGTACCTTCAAGTTGGTAGTCGGTGCCTGATAATGGCCTCCCTACAACGATTACCATGTCTACTGAAAACGCCTTAACATAAGAATTAAGAATAGAGTCATCAGCTAAGTCATCACTGTAGTATTCCGTAGTTTCAGATTCCGAGCCAGTGAAGTAATTCGTCCCTTCATAGGTATTGGGATTAAAGAATTTTGCACCCCTCCTACTTGATACTTTTTCAATCAAACATGAATCTGGTAAGGCCTTCGGATCGAATTTCTTACATATCTCCTGCTTTACAATCCATTTAACCCTTAAATCTCTCTCGTGCTTGTTTCGAAAGCCATCAAATGCTGCCGCCACGTCTTCGAGAACCGATTTCAATCTGTGCGAAGCAAACCATCCGGCAGCTAAGGGCGTGGCTACTGCAGCAAGGGTGAAAAGAGCAGTGTTGAAAGTAATTATTGCTGACAGGGTGTAATCTATCGGATGCAGGATGTTCGCATGTAAGGCATTTCCAATGAGGAAAAGAAGTATCACCGGAAAAATCGCAATGAAGAGCATACTGCCAAGGCTCAGATTTCTTCTTGCGGTGAGGAATCTTCTAAAACGATTACTTTCAACATTTTGCTTATCAAGTGGATTGAATGCGAGTGTACAATACATGGCTTGCCTTATATCAAGTTCGTATTCGCGCGCGTTGATTGAATGGAGATCCGGTTCGGATGGATCTGACTGCAAATAAACACGTATCTCTTTCGTTGACGTCCTTTCGGTTGTATTAGTAATGCCGTTCCCAAAATCTTCGGTCTCGAATTCGCTTGGCCCTTCGATCAATACAATAGGGGTTAAAATTGTGTGGTGGTTAATTTTTGACTCATGTCTTATCCTTTCAGAATAGCTTTTGAATGTTGAGGCAATCTAGCTAGAAAGGACGATCCCGACGCCGGGTCGTTCGCGTTGTGGCAGCGAATAGCGGCCCGCGCTAGATCAGAGCGAACTGAACGGCGGGAATTTGTATCGCTGCTGATTGGTTGGCTTCTCGGCTCTAAAGTGTCTGTGGTCATGAGATGGTTTCAAATTCGGTGAAAAAGTTAGTCGCACACGTTCTGAGGAGTGTTGTCAGTCTCCTTATTTCCTTGCTTCGAACTGTGATTTTTTGGTGTAAACGAACTGTGGAGTCTTCTGATCTGTCTAGATACTCCTGATCAACGCGGCCGGCATTGTGAGTCAGAATATGCCGGCGATGCGCCATTCTAACAAGGAAATGTTTATCTGTATCGTTGATTCCTTCCATGAGTTCAAGACCGAGCCATTTTCGCAGGTCCTTGCTTAGGATTTCTATGTTCTGGAAATTCAACTTTTTAAGGTCTCGTTGTCTTCTAGGCGTGGCTGGGATGAGTATCAGCTGGTGAACAAGGTCGCGGGCCATTGCTTCGAAGTCGGAAATGCAACGTGTGAGTGTTTCCCAAGCTACTTCACGATCGTGCCGGTCGGTGACTTTGCTATCCACTTTCTCGAATTCCTTTTCCACTTCATCCAGTTTTGTCTCGAGGATCTGTAGGGAATTCCGCTTCCCGCACTTGGGACATCCCGCGTATTCACCCAATATGTCGTCGCTTGTATTGCAGCGTGGGCATGTAAACCGATTCTGTTGTGTTTGCTCAGTGTAGACGAACGCGGGTGTGTTTTCCGGTAGTCCCTCGGCAATCTCATCGAGGTCGATCACAAGGTCTTTGCTGTTTTCGAAGGCGGCGCTGTAAGAAACGCGGATTTTGTTGATAAAATTGAGTTGATTCTTCGTTGTGAAAGTTTCGTTTCGGTTTCGGTGCGAGCAGTATGGACATAGGATTATCTCTGCAGGATTGGTCATGCGGAAGTAAGCTTCACAATTGGGGCAGGTGCGACCGTAGAATCCCATCTGATCGGAGAGAATCAAGGTTGCCACCATCGGTGACGGTGGGTCGGGCTCCTTCATGCGGATCCCGTGAATCGGCCAATACTTGATGCGTTTGCCATCGAGGGACATTCCTATTTGGAATGCTCCAGCTGGAGTCGGACTTGAATGTGTGAATTCCAGAGAGACCGTTTGGCTTTCTGGGTCGAACTTCAAAATGAGCTTCCCGCCACAGCCTGCAATTTCGTTAAATTCTTCGCCTTCTGTCATATGGAGTTTTGCTTCGGCGAATCCTATAATCCGTTGCTGTGTCAAGGATGAGAGCGAAGCGGCGTAGGTGGTTCAGCAGTAGATATCTGTCAAATGACGTGGAAGATCACCCTCATCTAGTCGATTGTTCGGTGGGGCCGGATCGTACCAGGCGATCCTCACTCAAGAGTGCAGCCTTGCCCGCTTTGTCAAGTTTGCTCAAGACGATTCGGACAGGCCGCAACAACGTGGAAGGCTCCGCAATCACAACATGGCCGCCATTGTCAAACGGGCCCTTGGAAGTGCGTATGAGAAGATCGTCTCTGGCAAAGCCTTGGAAGCCATGGCTGCACACCGAGTTGGATACGGTTCGTTTCTGTTCACCCTCGGGATTAAGAAGCCACAGGGCTGTGAGCTTGGGCTTGTTTCGGTAGTGGTTAATGAGACTCTTTGCCTGTAACTGTCGCCTGTTGCCAAACCCCGTCACTTCGCGAAGTGCTTTCCTCTCCGTTTCGCTCATATCTGATCGTTCCAGCAACTTTGTCAGATTCCATCCACTGAGCATATCCAGCAACAGCGCGTCTTGCTCCAGAACAAAGGGGAATGGGAAACCCCAGCTCTTGGCTTTGCTCCGTTCAGCCAAGTATGCATTCGGGTTCAAGACGTCTGGAAGAGCGGACTTGCCCGAGGCAGACACCGTAATTGGTAGTGTCTGAGAACCATGATACAAGACGGTTCCCTGTGGAATCTCTATATAGGCATATCCGCCCTCTAATCGGTATTCGACGTTCGTCAACCACGACGATGGATACTCATACGGGGACCATGGTTCCTCGTCTCTTGGCGTCATTGCCACTGCCTTCTTCTTAAGGAGGTTCTGCTATAGTGCAGTCTCTTTTCATGTTCACCTAACGTCCTCACGAATCGCGGACCTCGAGCCATTTCTCGAAGATGAAAGTCAGTGGCCCACGGAACGTAGAATATGCGCTCCTGTGAGTATTCAGATTCCTGACCCCAGGCACTGATCGCTACTCTTGACTTCCGCCTCACTCGGCTCGGCGTCCACTGCTAGTCAATGTCGTTCTGATAACTTAGAATAGTTTGCGTCTACGCAATGGGCGATTAAGCAATCTATCAAGATCTGTTTGAGGGTGTCAAGAGATGCAAACATCTTCTTGAATGACAACGGATTAGATCGCTACACAGAGGCCCCTGCCAAAGCTGGGGATTCTTGCGTTTACGCAAGAAAACGTGGTACCTCGATGCAATATATACTGTAGGATTATTGCGTTGACGCTAGCCGATATAAGTGAATATAGGTACACCTATGAGTGTTCAGGCGCAGAGACCGAAACTGTTGGAGAAGATGCGAACGACACTCCGAGGTCGGTACTACAGCGATCGTACCGAGCAGACTCCTGATCTTTCGGCAAACCACCCCTTGCACCTTTCCCTCGAAATCCCCCGGTTTCCGCTTGTCGACTTCGCAGGAAGCTTTCAAAGCGACTGACCGGTCAGGCTGTTTTTGACCGATTTGGAATTCAGTCCAGCGTCGTGAGTCCGAATCGTGATGTGCAATCGAGCAGACCGGCTGAATTATCAAAAAACGACTTGGTATCCACGACACACCGTGCCATCGTTCAACAAACACTATCCGACGAATTCCCAAAATGACTTATGAGTAGCACCCCTATGCACGAGATGAAAGGCGACCTCCTGTTGTGTAGCTGGGGAGACACGTTACAGGCGGAGCGCGAGGAACACCGTCTTAATACTCCGGAACGCATCCGCGACGCCCTCGTCTATTGGAAGAAGACCTATGGTCTCGCCGGTATTTTATGGCGTCAGGAACGGTGGCTGGTCAAGTTTGCAAATATTGCTCCATCAGCCATCGAAGAAGAACCAGAAATCCACAGAATCCACTTTCAAGTGGACGAAGCGGCCATAGCTACCGAGGCGGCCCATGAAGCCGGAATCAAAATCTTCTGCTACGTAGACATGTATGATGAAGGATCGCCGCCCCACGTGGACAACTACACCCATGGTCGCTACCCTTGGGAGTCGAAATTCTTCGCCAAGCACCCCGAATTCTACGCCTGCGATCGAACCTGGCAGAAAAAGCACTGGGGCGTGCCGGAGTACGCTTACGATGAGGTGCGAGACTACAAATGCCGTGAGGAACTCGCCTACCTGGTCGACAATTACTCTTGGGACGGCGTCTACATCAGTACTCGTGGTCATCGACTCTCCGCGGAGTACGGCGATCAATACGGTTTTAACGAACCGGTGGCAGCCGCCTTTAAGAAGCGATACGGCGTCGACATTCTCACCCAGATTTTCGACCTCGAAGCGTGGCGGCGCTTGCGTGGGGAGTTCGTAACTCAATACCTGCGGGAAGTCAGAACGCTTTGTCGGGAGCGGGACCTGGAGCTTGGGATCGGTGTGGGGCCGGGCGACTATTTCGGCCCGCCGCTGGGTAATCTCCACTTGGATTGGCGCACCTGGGTCCAGGACCGTATCATCGATTTTATTGCGGTGGGGCACGCCAATGTGGTGGGCCGGCACTTGCGCATGGGCTACGGCTATCTCACCAGCTACTTCGAAGGAGAGTTCGGTTTGCCCCCACTTCCTGAGATCTTGGCCGACGAGTACTCCACTCTATGCCAGGATCACCAGGTCGGTCTTTGGGCCAGTTTGATGATACGGCAGCGGTTGGCGAAACTCTACGGGAGGAAGTACCCGAATGAAATGCTCAGAGGTATTCCCGGTGTCAATGGGCTACAGTGGAGTTGGGCATCCAAGGGCGATCAAATGCTGACCGCCGATCTGGACGAGGACCCCTTGCCCTCGCCTCTCGCGCCTGAGGGTACTTAGAAGTTTGTCAGGTTTCGAATTCTTTCTTCCTGATCTTCCCGGTCTTCCTGTGAGAAAATCGTAGCCTGGAGAGGTGTACACCTGCGGTAGCATGTAGGGCGGCGAACGATGCGGCAAGAATGGGGTGCTCCGGCCCAAGAGCCTTTTATGGATCTCGGATCGTTGCTCCACTGAGCCGTTGTCTAGCGACGGAAAAGTATAACCCAAAGTTTAACCCATCTGGAAAATTTGGGCGTATTCAGGAGTACTCCAGACTAGGCTGCAGATTCTGCAAACTCGTGTCTTGCCGACACTTGAGTACTCCAGTCGATTCAGGCTTAAGTAGGCTAATTTCAAAGAGTTAGCATTACGAATGCGTCGCTCTACCAGCTGAGCTATCCCGGCAAGGATTCAAGCTCATTTTCCTGGGTTAGAGAAGTGACGCAAGGATTTTCCAGGAGTTGGTGTCTGAAGGCGCCTTTCAATTTTGCATGGCGCGGATCTGTGCGGCCCGCTGCTCAAGATTCTCTGCTTCTGGTAACCATCCTGTGGCTCGAAAGAGCTGCGCGAGGGTTTTTGGTAGATGGCCACCATTCAAAGAAAGGCGAATATGAACTTGCATAGGCCTGGGAGGTGGAATCCAATCATTTGTTTTTCGACGTGGGATATCTCTTATCGTCACCAGTATTCGATAGTGACGCTGAAGAGCCGGTATCCACAGTTAGGGAGGATAGAAGGATGGAATACTGCAATCTGATTCGTACGGTAAGATGTGGAGCCATAGTGGCGGTGTCACTGCTCCTTTCGAGTGTGACTGCAACTGGAGCCGTATTCAAACCTCTGGGCGATCTGCCGGGCGGCAATTTTCTTAGTTCAGCCAATGGTGTCTCTGGCGACGGGTCGACAATCGTGGGCTCGAGCATTTCCGCATCGGGTTTAGAAGCGTTCCGTTGGATCTCGGGCGGTGGAATGATGGGTTTGGGCGACCTGCCGGGCGGCAATTTTACTAGCTCAGCCTATGGCGTCTCCGGCGATGGGTCGACTATTGTGGGCGTTGGCAATACCATCGGATCGGTAGCCGAGGCGTTCCGTTGGACCTTGGACGACGGAATGGAGGGTTTGGGATTCCTGCCGAGCGGCTTTATTAGTAGTCGAGCCGATGCCATCTCTGACGACGGGACAGTCGTAGTTGGCCGTAGCACTTCCCCATCGAGAACTGAAGCGTTCCATTGGACCTCGGACGATGGAATGGTGGGTTTGGGCGATCTAACGGGCGGCGTTTTTAGCAGCCTTGCCTTTGGCGTCTCCGACGACGGGTCAACTATTGTGGGCCTTAGCAATAGCGGATCGGGTACTGAAGCGTTCCATTGGACCTCGGACGATGGAATGGTGGGTTTGGGCGATCTAACGGGCGGCACTTTTAGTAGTTCAGCCTTTGGCGTCTCCGGCGACGGGTCGACTATTGTGGGAATTAGCAAAAGCGGATCGGGTAATGAAGCGTTCCGTTGGACCTCGGGCGGTGGAATGATGGGACTTGGCGATCTGCCGGGCGGCAGTTTTTTTAGTCGAGCCTTGGGCGTCTCTGGCGACGGGTCAGTTGTAGTTGGAAGTGGCGCTACCGCATCGGGAACTGAAGCGTTCATCTGGGACGGTACGAACGGATTGAGGAGCCTGCAGGAAGAGCTGATTGGCTTCGGCTTGGGTGCATCCTTGACGGGCTGGCAGCTGGAACAAGCAAATAGCGTTTCTTCGGACGGGCTGATTGTTGCGGGATTTGGGATTAATCCCAGCGGAGACAGGGAAGCCTGGGTGGCCAATCTCGAAGTGCCCGAACCCGGCTCCATTCTTCTAATCGGAATCGCTGTAGCCTGTTTGGGCTTTGCCTTTTACCGTAGGCGAATGTAGTGGTACACCAAAAGTAGCATGTAGGGCGCCGAAAGATACGGCAAGAATGGGATGTTCTGGCCCAAGAGCCTTTTTATAGATTTCGAGGCCGACGAAGGCGGAACGGGCAGAGCGTTGGGGAATCGCCTTGTTGGCAGTTCGTTTTCCTGGACTACGAATCACGCGAATCGACGCGAATGGGAAGAAATTCCAAAGCCTTGACGGCCGATGATACTCACTTTCGATCCAGCCTTCCTCTGTATTCGCGCTGATTCGTGTGATTCATAGTTCTAAAGTGTTCAGGAATTGAAGAATGTGTCTATGCCTGTGACCCATATGGCGGACAAACAAGAAGGTCGAAGTGTACTGGAGGTAGGAGTATAACCCAAAGTTTAACCCCTTCGGGAAATTCGGGCGTATTCAGGAGTACTCCAGACTATGTTTCAGATTCTGCAAACTCGTCTCTTGCGGGCACTTGAGTACTCCAGTCGACTAGAGCTTAAGTGAGCTAATATCAACGGGTTAGCATTACGAATGCGTCGCTCTACCAGCTGAGCTATCCCGGCAAGAGTTGAGGCGCATTTTCGGTGGCGAGAGAATTGAGGCAAGATTTTCCGCTTGAGAATGGGTCGGATCTGCTTTTGACTATGGGGGTTAATTATGACCAACAGCATCAGTCTTTGTAGTTCTCCAAACTTCCGTTTGCCTTTGAAGGGTGGGCTAACTGCTTTTCCTTTTTGGTTTTGGTATTTCTTGGGAGGCGCTCGCCGATGGTGGGATTGTTGTCGATAGGACAGGCAGACTGATTTACACTCCGTCGCGCGAGCCGGACTTTACCAGTCCGGCTTTTTTGTTTCCCGAATTATTCACCCCAAAAGACATCACTGATTTTACCGGATAGAAAGAGCAGAATCATGAACCGAGCAAGAGTACACTCTGAAGCCATCCGCGAGAGGTTGACGGAAGCGCCAGATTCACTGAGAGCAGTCGCATTTTCCGGTCGCACCTTGAGCGAGTATGAGCGCTTCTTTGATATCGGGATCGAGGAGTACGAGGAAAGGCGACTTCTCGACTGCGCATCGGGTTCGGCTTCTTTTGCCGCTGAAGCGATGCGGAGGAATGTATCCGTAGTAGGCGTGGATCCGCTTTACGGAAGGCAGGCGGGCGCCCTCGGAGAGACGGCGCGTTGGGACCTCGAGGCGGTCTTAAAGGGCGTGACCGAGCATCCGGAACGATTCGAATTGGGCCGAATTGGGGGCATTGAGGGGCTGCGATCACTGCGGCAGGCAGCTCTAAAATTGTTTGAGGAGGACTATCCGGCAGGGAGGGCGAGCGGCCGCTACTGCTGCGGGTCGTTGCCCGACCTTCCTTTCCCCAACAACGCCTTCGATCTCGTTCTCTGTGGGCATTTCCTCTTTCTCTATGCCGATCGCCTCGACTATGGATTCCATTTTGCAGGATGCCGCGAACTGTGCCGTGTCTCATGTCGCGAGGTGCGGATCTATCCGCTCTTGGACCTTGAAGGAAAGCCGTATCCTCTGCTGGCGAGGCTGATGCGTGACCTGAGCTACCGGGGAATCGAAAGCGAGATAGTTGAGGTCGAATATGAGGTACTCCGAGGGAGCACTCACACGTTGATCCTACGTAGGAAACTGTCGGATTGACAGTGCTTTCGAAGCTTAGTCGGCCGACTTAGCCTTTTTGCGGCGGTAGAAGTCGAAGCCGACGACGATGCAAAGGAGGGAGGCGCCGAAGATTGTGGTAGGCTCCGGAACGGGCACGATTTCGCCGGTGGGTAGCTGGTAGGCCCCGGAGTGACCGAGATCGACCCAAAAACCGTTGTTGAGGAAGTTCTGGCTCAACCCGGTTCCGAAAACGATCTGGTCAGTGCCTCCGCCGGTTGCCCAGACCCCATTCCAGTTACTGATGAATAGTTGACCTGCATTGTGGGTGCCGCCACCGAAGTTGAGAAGGCTACCGTCAGCAAACACGCTTCCCAAGTCGATGTTGGAACTGGCGTTGAGAGTGAGGGTGGAGAGAGTCTCATCGAAGTCGTTGGTGTTGAGGGTGCCGCCGCCCAAGCTCATATTGTTGGCGTTGGCTATGACTTCGGAAGTGCTTAGGAGAACGGTGCCCGCGTTGATATTGATTCCGCCGGTCCAGTCATTTCCCGTGTTGACCAGTTCAAGGGTGCCGGCGCCCGTTTTGGTGAGGGCGCCTGCTCCGGTTATGACTCCGTCGACGGTCAAAGTGGTGAGATTACGCGCTTCGAAAGTACCGCCGCCGGCGTTGAGGGTGACCCCGCGGTTAGCGTCTAAAGTGAGAGTAGCGGAGTTGCCGAGGGTACCGCCATCGATGGTGAGCTGATCGGCGACGGATGCGCCTGGCGCGGTTCCTAGATTATTGTCGGCCCCGATTCGCACGATGCCGTCATTGATGGTGGTCCTTCCGGTAAAGGTATTGGCGCCGGTGAGTTCCAGAGTCCCGGTTCCGGTTTTGGTGATTCCACTCGCGCCTCCTCCGTCGATGATATCGGCGGAGACTACGAGGTCGGACGCAACGGCGGAATCGGCCACATCGAAGGTCCGTGTAGCCCCGCCAAGAGAGAGGTCGCCACTGATGGTGGCGGAAGTGCTGCCGGTGCCGTCGTGGGTGACGTTGTCATTGAGAAGAAGGGAAGCATTGTTGGTGCCGCCATTCGTAGTAGTGACCAGGGAACCTCCCTGTAGGTTCAAGGCGCCGATGGTCTCGTTGAGGTCGCCTCCTAGGGAAGCATCCTCCTGGACGGCGCTGACTTCGAAGACGCCGGAGCTATTGACGTTGACGGTGGTACTGTCCCCGATCTGGTCGAACCACTCCGTGCGCAGAGTATCCGTTCCGGCACCATCCCCTACGGTGATGGTGCCGTCGAGAGAAGGAGTGGTACCGTTGCCTAGATTGAGGATGAGCATTCCCGCATTTACGGTGGTGGTACCTTCGTGACTGGACATTGGTCCAGCCGCGCCGCCCCAGTTCAGTTCAGCCGTGCCGGTGCCGTTCTTAACAAGATTGCCAGCACCTACTGCACTGTCGATCTGGGAGTTGAAGAAGGTATCCCCGGCGCCGTCGATGGTGAGAGTATTGGCCCCGATAGAAGCGGAATCAAAGTTGCTGGAACCAAAGGTGAGTGTGGTGCCGGCGATATTGGAGGTTACGGTGGCATCGGCGGTGAGCGTGACATCGCCATTCCATGTATTGCTACCGGAGACGCCGCGAAGAGCGCCGACGCCGGACTCCCCGGTACCGGCGAGATCGAGGTCCTCGTCGACGACGGAGATTCCTCCGGTCAGATCGAGGGTGCCGCCAGAATTTACGGAGGTAGCGCCAGTCGTATTGCCCGGTGACGTCCTATCCTTCCTGTAAAAAGAAAAATGGTGTAACCTCCTGAAAACAAAAATGTAACCAAACCGGGGCCGAAAGGCGGCCCCGGAAAACAGGAGACTACACCATGAAGAAGATAGCACCGAGTGAGAAGATAGAGCAAGAGCTAATGGAAGGAATCGCGAGCAGCACAGATCCACTGGGGGAGGCGGCCCGACGGGGAGCCCAGCTGATGCTGCAAAGAGCCTTGGAGATCGAAGTGAGCGATTTTCTGGGGCGAGAGCGCTATGAGCGCTCGAGTGATGGAGCACTGCGGGGCTACCGCAATGGCTATGAGCCGAAGAAAGTGCATCTTTGCGAAGGGACGATTGAGCTGCAGGTACCGCAGATTCGCGACGGGCTGGAGCCGTTCGAGTCGGCCTGGCTGGAAGCGATCGGACGACGCTCGAAGCGGCTTTTGGAGCTGGTGCCGATGCTCTATGTGAAAGGGATGAGTCAGCGCGATATCGAGACGGCGCTGATCGAGTCTTTGGGGGTAGAGCAGACCGGGCGCAGCGTGGTCAATGAGGTGTGCCAAAGTCTGAGGATGGACTTTGCAAAGTGGCAGGAAAGAGATCTGAGTGGTGAGCGCGTGCTCTATCTGTTTCTGGACGGGATCTATATGAGGCTGCGGCCCGAAGACAAGAGGGCAGTGGCGGTCCTATGCGCCTACGGGATGCTCTGGGACGGACGTAAGGTATTGCTTCATATGGCCGTAGGGGACAAGGAGAGCAGCGCCTGTTGGGAGGCCTTCCTGGAGGACATGAAGAGCCGGGGATTGGCCGATCCAGTACTCAGTGTGATGGACGGTAATTCGGGTCTACGCAAGGCGGTGGGAAGGAAGTTTCCGAACAGCCTGGTGCAGCGCTGCCAGGTGCACAAGATGCGCAACATCGTCAACAAGCTTCCAGAGGTAGCCCGTCCCACCCTCAAAAAGCTCATTCACAAAGCCTTTACGGCGAAGGGATACCGCGAGGCTGTAGAACAGGCTCGCGCCATCATCGAGGAATACAAGGGGAGCTTTCCAGCCGCCATGAAGTGCCTGGAGCGTGACCTGGAGGAATCGCTCACAGCGCTGAAATTTCCCTTCCTGCACCGAAAACAGATCCGCACCACCAATCTGCTGGAGCGACTCTTCGGGGAAGGGCGCCGTCGCACCAAAGTGATTCCCCGATTCCGCTCCGAAACGAGCGGACTGTGCCTGATCTTCGCGGTCCTGGTGGATGCCTCAGAAGGCTGGCGAGGAGTCCGCATGGAACCCTACCTGGTGGAACGACTCAAACAGATCTGGAGCGATCCGGAGAGCACCTGGGAGGATCCGGACCTGATGAAATTCGCTGCCTGAAGGGAAGAAAGTAAAGATAATCTAATAGAGGTTATGCCATTTCGATTTTACAGGAAAAGGCGGACTTGACCTATTGCCCCCCAGAGCGCCGGCGTTGGACACTGCGAGGATGCCATCGTTTACGGTGGTGGTTCCACTATAGGTATTGTTGTTGGAAAGGGTGAGGGTACCGTTCCCCTCCTTGACCAGGTTTCCGGTCTCCGAGATCACGCCGGCGAAAGTCGTGTTAGTGGCGTCGCCCACTGTCAATGTGCCGCTACCGAGAAAGACCTGGGCGGTCCCGCTGGCGCTGGTTAGGGATCCGATCGTATCGTCGAAATTATTGAGATCGAGGCGGCCTGTCGAATTGATCGTGACCGCCGAAGTGTCGGCGATCTGGTCGTTGGCTTGATGTTGGACGATATCCGCTCCGGGTCCTCCTCCGCCATTGCCGATGGTGAGATCGCCGGGAACGGCAGTGGCGGCCGAGTTCAGATTCAGGTTTCCCGTATTAACGGTGGTGAGCCCGGTGTAGGTATTGCTACCCGAAAGAATCGCTGTATTGATTCCAAATTTGGTGAGGCCGCCGGCGCCGCTTGTATTTCCACTGATGACGACATTTCCGTTTCCGATCGCGCTGGTGATCATGACGAGATTGCCGTTGTTGTTTAGGGCTCCTCCCTGGGTGAGGGCGCTGGTCGTGAAATTGATCAGGAGGAGGTTGTCATCGATGAGATTTACGGGTGCGTTGACGGTGTGAGCGCCGTTTCCAAATGCGCTGTGGGAAAAAATAAGAGCGTTTCCACCAGCTCCGGGTAGATCGAGAGTCAGGTTGTTTCCTCCCCCGTTAATCGTGTAGTTGTTGTTATCCGAAAATAACATAAAACCGGTAGTGACATTCTGCCCGAGGTTGATGGATCGGTTTGCCGTGATCACGTTCAGAAACCATGCGTTTTGGGTGGTGCCGTTAGGGAAACCGGCAATATTCCAGTTTCCGTCGACGTTCCAGTTCCCGTTGAGTGCCCAGACGAAGGTCTGCGCCGGTAGAGCCTGGTTGAAGAAAAGACAGAGGAAGAGGAGGGCCCCCGCCGTCTTCTTATGGATTCGAAATGGGTTCATCTTTTCCGATGTTTCTCGGGTGCAAATTTATCAGGAAATGCGTCTCGCGATTGGGAGCGTATCTTTAAATCGGATATCCGATCGTTAAATTGAAAGAAGATTAGGGTATTGACCTTATTTGGAATTGTCTACTCTTCAATGACTTAGAGATTGCTTTTTACGAAGTTTTATCTTGCTTTTGAAGGGGTTTTTACTGGAAGGAAGCTGTCGGTGTAAGCTTTACGATTTTCTGGAGCGGTCCTTCGATTCGAGTGCGTTCGAGGATCACCGCCATATCCACCACCGACATCTTCCTAGTCGCTCTGCCGGGAGGCAGAGTGGGGACTCAAATGAATAGAGTGATAGGTTTCCTCCAGCCGGCCTGGAATTGCGGATGGGGAGTACATCCGCAGCCCTGGAAGACGCATAGAGAAGAGCTTGGAGTTGAGTTGGATTCATCTGCATTTATTCGCCTGTTTCATCAGGGGCCGGAGCGTGGAAACTAGCGGAACTCGCGGAGATCTGTTCGTCGAAGGATAAAGCTCCTACAGGCTGCAATTGTAAAATTCCGCCTAAAAAGAGGGGAAAAATTGTAAAAATGAGGTTATAAGTCATTGATATGTAGACAATAAGAAACCATTGAGCTATCATAATCGTGTTTCATTTGATTCCCTTGGGACCGACCTTCAGGAAGAGAAAGCGGAAAAGTGGTGAATTTGCGGGACACGAATTTGATTTTCAATACGGTCACTCCGGTAAACCTGGAGAGTTTTCGTACGATACTGGGCATACGATTTTTCACAGGTATGGTCTCGGATGCATTGGAGTTGGCGAAACGGGGAGGCTTGGTACTGGCCCCATCGGGACCTGGATTAGCGGACCTGCCTCACGATCGCAGTTATCAAGAGGCACTGCGCGATTGCGAAGTTGCGATCACCGATAGTGGATTGATGGTTCTCTGTTGGTGGTTCTGGAAAAGAGAGCGGCTGGAACGAATTTCCGGGTTGAGGTTTCTAAAGCATTTTCTCGACGAGGAGGACCTCAGGAGGGAAAACGCCTCTTTCTGGGTCATGCCGAGCGAAGAGGCCGGTAAGACAAACCGCGATTGGCTGAGGCGGCGTGGGATTCCGGTGAAGGAGTCTGACTGTTACACCGCCCCGATGTATTCATCGGAAAGGGTGGTCGACGGGGAGCTGAAGTCGATTCTGGAGAAGAAAAAGCCGCGCTATATCGTGATCAATATCGGTGGCGGGATCCAAGAGAAGCTTGGGTGCTACCTGAAGAAGAATCTCTCCTACAGGCCAACGATCATCTGCACGGGAGCAGCGATCGCATTTCTTACCGGCAAGCAGGCGACGATTCCCGGCTGGGCCGATCGCCTATTACTGGGTTGGTTGATCCGCTGCCTGAAATCGCCCTTGCGATTTGTTCCCCGCTACTGGAGGGCAGGGCGGCTTTTTTGGCTAATGTTTCGATTTGGGGAGCGGTCTCCGGCGAGGGCGAGAACACGGTTTCAGGACGAGAGGCGGATGGGACAGGATCGCACCGGGGTCAGGATTTCTCTTCCTTCGACTCCTCCATTTGCGCCATCCTTATCCTCAGACTGAGCGGGCGCATATCGGTCCACACTTCCCCGACGAAGGCCAGGCATTCGGGTTTCAGCCCTACTTTGCCGACATCTTTCCAGCCCAGGGGAATCTCTTTGTACTCGGGCCAAATTGAGTATTGCTCCTCGTGATTCAATACGACGCGGTAAATTGTTTTGTCCTCTTCTTCGTCCCAACTCAATGCTGCTCCTCCGATTTAGTGGGTTTAGACATTAGCGGTTTTGCCTAAATGAGTCAACTGCATTGGAATCATGATCTAGTGCGTCCGGAGACGAGGAAGGATCCTATTCTAAATCGAAAGCAGTAGAGGACTTGCCTCGACAGTTCCAAAGCCTAATTCGAGGAGCGAATTGCATTTCCCCAAAAGAGGGAGATACAGGTCCTTGGTCCAGGGAGGTTTTGTTTACGCGGGTGGGGTATGGTGCTTCAATATCCTCGCTCATCCCGAACCGGTGAGCGCGAATTCGTAGAAGGAGAGGAGACAACGAGCCAGAGCGCGACTTCGGCACCTTACGGTTGGTGCATAGGAATTAGAGCGGGCCGAGGGGGATCGCAGGGCACGGAGAACGAGATCAAAGACGAAGACTCCGTAGCTCAAGGACTGTTCCAAGGGCCAGCCGTCACTCCCAATTTGCTTTTGGATTTCGGAAGCAAGAAGCTTCCAAGCGTTCCTCCGCGCCCTTTTCGACTCTGGGAGGTTAGGGAATGTATCGGCCCCCACAATCAGTCCAACCGCCTCAGCGATAGCATGGTTGTTTGCGGAAGATCCAATCGAGCGGTTCTTCCATACGAATCGCAGTGAAGTCCGAGTTCCCTGTTCGAGGTTGGTTAGAGCGAGGTCCGAGAGGGACTCTTTGGCGACTGCGTAGACCTCGCACCAAGAGACGATTCTGAGAGCCGCCTCCATCGGGCTTATCCAGTTTGGCGGGGAACCTACTTGCCGCCATCCCCATCCCATAATGCATTCCTCTCCTGCCGTGATACGATCGGCCGCCTCGATTAGGGGTAAAGACTGGGAATCCGGCGAGCGCACCTTGCACGTAGCGTGCCCATATAAAACGTCTTCGTAGCGATCAACGGGTGCAGAACCCGTTCTATTTGGGGCTATATTCCTTCTTCTCTGAGACGATCGAATCCTTCTTTCGATATCGAAACGAGTCGCTGTCTTTCATCATTTCGAAGGATCGGGGAGCAAAATAGCAGAATCGGAAAAGAAAACACCAGAGCGAGCCGGCTTGTCGTCGAGAGAATCCCACCAGTCATGCCAATCAAATAACCAAAGGCGTAAATCAACAGTGAGAGAGCGAATATAGCACTGATACGGTTCCATTCTGATTTGGGACCGCCGAGCCGGCGTCCAAGGAAATTCGTTAGGGCAACGCCGAAAGCAGCGGTAGAGCATCGCGCGATTCCCGCTCCAATAAGATCCCAGAGTTGGATCAGGATTCCAGCGAGCAAGGTATGGAAGAGAAAGGAGGAGAACGCAACGAGCGTGAAGAGGTAGGTCATTTTCCGGAAGGTTATGCCGAGTCCGACGAGGACGTTAAGAGAGGATATGGCGACGGAGAGGGCAATGAACGGTATTACCATCGCATCGAAGCGGAAGCGTAGCTTTCGGTGGCGGCCAGGGAGAGGAGTTCTGGGGCCAGCAAGGAGAGCGCAAGAGCGGCGCAGCTGATGAAGGCAAAAAAGTATGTGAAGAGTTTCGGGGCATCGGCATCGAATTCACCATCGCGGAACTGCTCTAGTCGGCTGACTATGAAAATGGGGTTGAACGAGGCGAACGTGAGCATGGAAAGCAGATCGCCGAATCGCCAAGAGAGATAGTAGAGGCCTGCAAGGTGTAAGGAGTTCAGTTTGGCGAGGAAGAATCGTTCGATAAAGAGAGTTCCGATTGATGCAATCTGACTGGGAACGAGAGGGATACCATGGCGAGCCATGGCGACAAATCGAGGCCATGAGAATGAGATTCCGAGACGATGGAAATGAATGAGTGAAACCCCGATACCTGCGAGAACATTGGCAATCAGGATTCCGTAGAGTGCGCCCTTCAGCCCGAACTCCAACTCTACGACCAGAATGGATACGGTCGTGAGGTTCGCAAGAGATCGGAGAAAAGTGGCCGCTAGAATGGCGGAGGAGCGGCGATTGGCGAAGAAATAGCGGACCCCGGTACCGAACAGAAGTTCAAAAAGCATTGCCGCAATACCGATGAAGATAAGCTCGCCTCTATTCTCTCCCAGGAAAGGCGTCGCTGATGAAGGCGAGGGGAAGGAGGGAGAGGAGGATAAGGGCCTGAGTGGCAATCAGAGCGGTGGTGACGGTCCGATCTTTTTCGACATCGTCTTTGTGGTCAAAATAGAATCGGAATAGCGCCGATCCAAGTTGCAGAGAGATGCAACCACTGATATTTACGCCGATCGCTCTTCAACCCCACGGCATGGCTGAATATAGTCCGTGGGCGGGTTGACTACGGACGGATCTGGAGGACGCTTCGCGACCAATTGACCCGGGGAGTCTTCCGTCAAAAGAAGGAAATGAGGTAGGTCGCGGAAGATATCAGAAGTGAGATTGATCGCCTACGGGAGCGAGGGGTGTCTCTTCTCTATGTTCTTTCCGGGAGCGATTTTAGCCTCGAATACATGGGTCTGATTCTCGGAGTGGACCTGCGGAGGAGCGAAATCGAGAGGCCGGAGGAGGTAGAGATAATACATAATGCCGATCACATGTTTACTCGCCTCTCTGCCCAGGAGCGGCTTCTTAGATTGGTTCAATCCTGGATACTAGAACGGGTAAATAGATAGCGAGATCGGTCAATCTCATGTTTCCAGGAATCTCTGGAGATCGTGTTTCAGGCAATCGATAACTTCCGCCTGAGAGGAAATGGGAAAGAAGTGATCGCCCGGGAACACGCGCAATGAAAAGGAGGCATCTGTTTGCTCCTCCCACGGAGCAATTTCCTCCTTAGAAACAGAAAGGTCTTCTTGACCGCCGAAGGCGGAGATTGGGCAGCTGAGTGCCGTTTCCTCGACATAGGCATAGGTTTCGACCGCCGTTACGTCTGCTCGGATTAAGGGCAGGAACACCTCGAGAAGATCGACCATTTCTTGGGAGCTGAGGCCGGAAGGAGAGCCATATCGGCGTTGTAACTCCTTGGAAAACTCGGAATCGGGAAGGTTGCTAATAGGAGGTAACCTCTGAGGCAACGGCGGTGCCGGTTTACCGGCCACAAAGAGGTGAACAGGCTG
Organism: Candidatus Moanibacter sp.; assembly: GCA_965226025.1. Lineage (GTDB taxonomy): Bacteria > Verrucomicrobiota > Verrucomicrobiia > Opitutales > UBA2987 > Moanibacter. Next base: position 1,218,779 of record CBDDCD010000003.1, read on the forward strand.
GTCCTGCCCTTCCTTTCTTAGTGCTCGGGCAATTTCAAAGGCGATGAGGGCGCCCATGCTGTGACCATAAAAGGCGAATGGTCTATCGAGGTGAGTGACGATTGCCGGAGTGAGATTTTCGACGATTAGTTTCAATTCCTTGAAAGGAGCCTCGCGCATTCGGGATTCCCTTCCGGGGAGCTGGATCGGCCAAATCTCGATCGAATCGGGTAGCAGATCGGGCCATTCTCGAAACCACGATGCTCCGGATCCGGCACAGGAAAAGCAGAAAAGCCTGAGTTGCGAACGGGGATGCCGCGAAGGCCGAAAAAACCATGGGTTCGAATTTAGGTACCTAGCTTTCTCAGACATAAGATCGGAAGTCCTTCGGAATTTGTGGTTCGATTCCTGTGCATATGCCAAAATCAGTCCGACAGACTCCTAGCGGGAAGTGATGCTTTGATCAGACGAAATGAGGTGGGTTCCAAGCTCGATGGCGCTGAAGTTGGCAATTGCAATGGGGGATATGTAGAAGAGATGGGTAATCGATCGTTCAACTCGCTGCTTGAGTTGAGCCTTCATTGCAGCTGTTAAACGATCGACTGGTAAGCAAGACCGTTGCCATGAGTTCCTGGATAAAGTCGGACGAGATCGAGGACGACCTGTCCATCGCACATCAGTTCAGGAAGGCGTTGAAACTGGTGATCGCAGCTCCCTACAACGAGTAGTTCACTATTCTTGAGAACAGAGTCGAGGTCGCCGGTCAGGAGTCGCTGTAGGTTGGGCAACCGGCTTTCAACGAAGTGCTTATTCGTCCCACGCAGTTCGGAGAGCTTGACATAGCGATCATAGATTGAGAGCTCAAATCCCCTTTCAATGAGCTTCTCAGCGACGGTGACCATAGGACTTTCCCTCAGGTCATCGGTCCCCTCTTTGAAGGCGAGGCCCAGGATGCCGACCTTTCGATGTCCCAGATCTTCGATGAGTTTGAGTGCTTCGGTAATATGTTGCACATTCGACGCCAGGACGCTTTGGAGGAGAGGAAGTTCGATGTCCTGGTCCTTCGCGTTGGCGAGGAGAGCCCTCAGGTCTTTGGGCAGGCAGGAGCCGCCGAAGGCAAAGCCGGGCCGAAGATAGGCGGCCGAGATGTTCAATTTTGTATCCTGGACGAAGAGATCCATCACCTCGCCGCCGTCGACTTCGGCGCTTTTGCAAAGGCGATTTGCAAGGCGTGAAATGCGTTGTCTGTGTACTTTATCATCTCTCCGGCGCGTACCGATGGAGTGAAAAAAGGACCGGGAAGTTTCCGGTATAGGCTCAGGACTGTTTGGGCCGTTCCGGGATCCTCGGAAGCAACGATCGTTTTCGAGGGATTCCAGAAATCACTCACTGCACTGCCCTCTCGCAAGAATTCCGGGTTATAGGCGATGCCGATTCCATTTCCCCACTTTGTGACCGGAGCCATCTTCGATAATCGGTCGCACGCGTCCCTCGGTGGCACCCGGCAGAACCGTGTTTCTCAGGACGATGATCTGGTTGAGCCTCTTTTGATTCGCCAGGTACTCACCGATCTCGCGAGCGACTTCCTCGACGTGAGTCAAATCCAGGCGCCCGGCGCGGGTGCTGGGTGTTCCTACGCAGATTAGAGAGAGAGCGGTCTCTGAGAGAGCTGATTCACAGCTTGTCGTGGCGCGCAGTCTTCCCTTGGAGACGGCCTTTTCGAGGAGATCGTCGAGACCCTTTTCTATGATTGGCGAAACGCCCGCATTGATCTGCTCGACCTTGGATGGGTCGATGTCGACTCCGATCACCTCATGTCCCATCCGGGTCAAGCAGGCGGCGGTGACGGTTCCGACGTATCCGAGCCCAAAAATGCTGATCTTCATTTTCTTACCGTTTGGAGTCCGACAGACTCCCAACCCCGACGGATTCCTAGTAGGCGGAACGAGGTGGATTGAGCACCTGAACGAAAGTCATTACGATAATACCGATGTCCAACCAGATCGACCAGTTTCTAATATATTCGAGATCGAGACGGACCCGGTCGCGTATCATGGAGGGATCGGTTATTTCGCCCCGGAAACCGCGATACTGGGCCAGTCCAGTGATGCCCGGTTTTACAAAATGCCGCGAATGGTAAGTCCTCACCTGTTTGCTGAATGCTTCGTCGTGTTCGAGCAGATGGGGCCTCGGCCCCACCACGCTCATCTGTCCAATGAGGACGTTGAGAAACTGTGGAAACTCATCAAGACTGGTTCGCCGCAGAAACCGTCCGAAAGGGTAGACTCGGTCGTCATCGCGTTCCGCTTGCCTCGCCTCCTTCTCCCCCTTTTCGTAGGCGTGCATTGTGCGAAACTTGTAGATGGTGAAGATTCCCTGGTGAAAGCCGGATCGTTGTTGCCGATGGAACATGGGTCCGGGCGATTGCTTTGCCTGAGCCAATCTAACGAAGAGGCAGAGAGGCGGGAGGATAAAGAAGGAGACGGGCAGGGCCACCGCCAGATCGAGCAAGCGCTTGAGGATGCGACCGATCGGATTCTCGAGGGGTTCTTCCTGGACCGTGAAGAAGGTGTGCCGGCCTTCTCTCACTGCCCTCAAGGGTTGCTGAAAATACTCCTCCCATGGATTGAGCATGAGGATCCGGCAACCCATCCTTACACAGGTATCGACCACTTCGTTCACCCAACCCATGGAGTCCCGCGACTCCAGAAGTATAATCTGATGGGCGCGCTGCTCCGTTATGATTGCAGTGAACTCGGACGTTTCACCGAGATGAGAAAGGGTTCCCTTATACTCCGCGTCCGCTTGACTCGAAACTAGCCCGAGTAGGCGCATTCCGATGGGCGGTTGATTGACGATCCAGTCCTCCAGCCTCTCCGCCGCTCGAGCACTCCCCACCAGTAGCGTTCTCGCCTCGTTCGGCCCATGGAATGCAAGGCGTGCCAGCAGGCCGGGCAGATAGCGGTTGAGAATGATCAGAAGAATCCAGGTGTCGACGATGAATGTGGCGAGGAATATCCGACTGATAGCCAAGTCTTTGATCGCGAAGACGATTGCAAAAAGAACCAGAGCGAGGGTGAATACTTCCGAATTGGTTCGGCGAATCGCCGCTACCCATTGGAATCGGCGCGGCCCCCTCGGAAGCGACTGGGTTCGCGAATAGAACACCGATATCCGTGCTCCAATGATTCCCAGAAGATAAAGGTGCGTGTTGATCTGCCAGTATTGAATTCGGTGGAAAATCTCTACCGAAACTACTATGTTCAGCAGAAACCACGCCGGCACCACCAGCAATAGTAGCGCCGCCTGTATCTTCAGTAGCCCAATCGTTCGGTTCGCGATCATTTGTCCAGCTCGGGGATCGTTTCAATCTCTACCATGCTCTATTCTATGTCGGCGTTTTAGGCAAAAGGATTCACCACTACCCGTTCAGCCAATCTCTTCCATCCTTCCTCTCCTCCCGCCTCACCTGAATACCCGTTTCTTTCGACTCACATACCTCACCCTTTTCAAATGAATACAGAATAATCAAAGCCTTCAATTTATATTGAAATAGGCGAAGTTCCTGTTATGATAGTAACAAAATGGTCGAAAAGTCGGTAGAGATGGTTGGCAAGGAGGAGGTCTTAGCGGAGATGGAGACCGAGGTGATCGAGCTATTCGTGAGGGCCTCGCAATTAATCGGATTGCCTAGATCGGTCGGGGAGATATACGGGATTCTTTTCATTTCTCAGGAGCCGATGTCGATGGACGAGATCATAGAGAAACTACAAATTAGTCTTGGATCGGCAAGTCAGGGTTTAAAACAGCTGCGGGCTTTTCGAGCGGTGAGAGCGGTCTATGTTCCGGGCCAGCGGAAAGATTACTACGAGGCGGAGACGGAATTTCGAAAACTGACGGCCGGTTTTCTCAAGGAGGAGGTCTACCCTCATCTTGAGAGAGCGGGTGAGCGACTGGAGAGCATAAAATTGCTCATCGAAGGATCCTCGGATGGGTGCACATCGCATTACCTGGGCAGGTATGATAAACTTCGGAGCTGGCATCAGATGAGTGCCGGATTGATAAGGAAAGTGACTTCATTTATCGACTTTTAGGGATGTCGAAAGAATCGAGCAACGAGCTGGTGAGCTGGTGAGCTGGTTACAGAGGCTTGGTACTGTCTGAGGACGCAGCCCAAGCGGGAGCATATTGCGGCCGCGGGAATCCGATCTCGAATGGCGGTGGAAGTTTATTGCCCACGTTTTTCTTACGACAAAAAAACTCGTCGAGGAAAGGTGCGTTTTACGGAAGCACTGTTTCCGGGCTATGTATTTGCGCGCTGCGATATTGAAGGTAACTACCGCTACCTCCTTTCCATGCAGGGAATCGTGGGGGTGGTCTGCTATGGGAAGGAGATACCTCCGGTACCCGAGAGGTTCATTGATGAACTGCGGGAGCGGATGAAAAGCGAATGCTATGAGATGCCGGAGCCACGATTGCAGGTCGGAAGCGAGGTCGTCGTAACGGCGGGTCCTTTCATCGATATTGAGGCGATCGTCAGCGGCCATCTTCCAGCGGTCGAACGCGTCTCTCTGCTTCTCGATTTTCTGGGGCGTCAGATTCAAGTGGATCTTCCGGTAGCGGCGGTGATGGCAAAGAAGCGGGACGCGCGATCCGACTTGCTGGCGGCGTCGTAATGAGGGACTTCGAGTGCTTCCAGAGAGTCATTCCTTTATCGTCCCGCAATTGAAATTGCTCCTCTTGAGGAGAACAAGGGGTCAAGGTTTTGTTCGGAGATTTGGGCAAAGGACCAAGGGCGGGAGCGTGGATAAATCTCCTTCATTAGACCGCTTTTTGTGGACACAAAGCAACGGCGCTGTGGGTGGGTGGCTGAGCCTCGACCGGCTGATAGGAGATTTGTATGAAAAGCGGACTGGGCAGATGGCAAGAAAGGCTCTCATAACGGGAATTTCGGGGCAGGATGGTTCATACTTCTGTGACCTTCTTTTGGATAAAGGGTATGAGGTTCACGGAATCACGCGGTATCCTTCCGCGTTGCCCTCCGGGAATCTCGCCCATTTGGTAGGAGATAGAGAGATCTACCGAAGCCGTCTCTTTGTCCACACCATGGAGGTGTTCGACAATGTCCAGATGGAGAGAATCCTGAGCAGCATTAAGCCGAATGAAATCTATCATCTGGCAGGCCAAAGCAGCCCGCGGTTGAGTTTTGAGTTTCCAGAGGAGACATTGCACAGCAACGCCACCTACACCCTCCAACTACTTGAGCTTAATCGCCTTCTGGATCATCCCGCGAGGCTGTTTTTCGCTTCCAGTTGCGAAGTCTTCGGTAAGACGGAGGAGGCAATTCAGGACGAGACAACTCCGGTGCGGCTGGTTACTCCCTATGGCGCGGCTAAGGCCTATTCGCAGCAGTTGGTTTCAATCTATAGGGAGAACTACGGTCTTCCCTGCGGTTCCGGTATTCTCTTTAATCACGAGTCCCCACGAAGGAGTCCCGAATTCGTCTCGAAGAAGATTTCCCGAGGAGTTGCCGCCATCAAGACGGGTATCCTTGACCGATTGAAGCTGGGAAGTCTCGATGCCAGGCGGGACTGGGGCTGGGCTCCCGATTTCGTACGAGGTATCTGGCAGATGATGCAAGAGGATGAGATCGAAGATTACGTCTTCGCGACGGGAGAATCCCACTCCGTGCAAGATCTGGTCGATGCCTGCTTCAGAGCAGTCGATCTGAATTGGGAAGAACACGTTGACTTTGACGCCAGTCTGGCTCGCAGGGCTGAACTCCATCCCCAGAAAGGGAATCCGGGCAAGGCGCGGGAAAGGCTGGGCTGGAAACCGACCGTCAGATTCGAGGAGATGGCTCGAAGACTGGTCGAGGCGGAGCTCGAGCTGATGAGTGGGACGTTGGGGGAATCGTCCCTTTCGAATCTCAGGCTCTAAGGTGCAAACCGCACTCGATATCCAGGATCGGATAAATCCAGAATGAAGCTAATGCGGTGCCTGTCATCATCGTCTTCCTCTTCCTCTTCTTCCGGCGACCTGGATTTTTTCGTGTCCCGTAATTCGGGGGAACCGCAGAGGAAAGCGAGAAAGAGGATGACGATCTGAGAGGCAATTCAATGGATCACACGGTAGGCGAAGAGTATGAGATAGTCATTGAGCGGAAGAGCACCTGGTTCTCTTTCGACTGGCACGCGATCTGGGAGTTTCGGGACCTACTCATTCTGCTTGTTCGGCGGGACTTTGTCTCTAAGTACAAGCAGACCATCCTCGGACCTGCCTGGTATGTTATTCAGCCGCTGCTGATGACGGTGGTCTTCACCATCATTTTCGGAAAGGTGGCGAAGATTTCCACGGATACAATTCCTCCCCTCCTCTTTTATCTCTGCGGACTCTCGGCCTGGGGTTATTTCTCCAATACGCTCAATGCCAACTCGAATGTGTTCGTCTCGAACATGCATATTTTCGGAAAGGTCTATTTCCCGAGGCTCGTGGTCCCTCTCGCGAATTGTCTTTCGGGTCTCTTTGGCTACGCCGTCCAATTGATTACCTTTCTCGCCTTCTACGCCTATTTTAAATTCCTTACATCGGCGGGCGGTCGCTTCGAAGCGCAGAGCGAGTTGATCTTTCTCCCCTTTCTCTTGCTCCAGGCAGGGCTGCTCGCCCTAGGAACGGGTTTATGGCTATCCGCTCTCACCGCAAAGTACCGTGACTTTGCTCACCTCTCAAACCTGCTGATGCAGCTCTGGATGTACGCAACACCAATCATATATCCTCTTTCGGAGATACCGAATGAGTGGCGGTGGATCGCTTATCTCAATCCCATGGCGCCGATCGTGGAAACATACAAGTATGCATTCTTTGGTCAGGGTAAACTCTCCCTGTATTACAGTTCCTTGTCGGTGGGTATTACGGGCCTGGTACTGTTTACCGGCCTGCTCTTGTTCAGCAGAGTAGAGCGCAATTTCGTCGATTCGGTCTGACTTCTATTCGAGGCTGTCTCCTTGAGTAGACTCAGGTACCGTAACCCAATACATGTGTCCTAAATCGTTTCCCGACTCTCCGTAGAAGCTAAGCGGATTTCCCATGAGTAGGCCGATCATTGAAGTTCACGGACTGACCAAACAGTACCGGTTGGGTGTTATAGGCGCCCCTTCGTTTCGTGATGAATTGGAGCAATTATGGAGAAAGGTTTGGAAAAGGAAAGGGGACGGACTCCGTCGTTCCGAGGGAGCGTCGGAGCAAATTAGGGGCGACCGATTCAATGCGCTGCGCGGTGTCAGTTTCGATGTAATGCGCGGGGAGGTGCTCGGAATAATCGGGCTTAATGGAGCGGGAAAATCTACTCTCTTGAAGATCCTCTCCCGCATCACAGAGCCGACTTCAGGATGGGCCCGATTGCGGGGCCACGTTGCATCACTTCTTGAAGTGGGAACGGGATTTCATCCTGAATTGACCGGCCGCGAAAACGTTTATCTCAACGGAACAATACTTGGTATGAAGCGGATCGAGATCGAACGGAAGTTTGATGAGATAGTGAGTTTCTCAGCAGGAGTGGAGGACTTCATCGATACGCCGGTTAAACGTTATTCCAGCGGTATGTTCGTAAGACTTGCGTTTGCAGTAGCAGCGCATTTGGAGCCGGAGATATTGATAGTCGACGAAGTATTGGCGGTAGGAGATCTTGAGTTTCAGAAGAGATGTTTGGGAAAGATGAAGGAAGTGTCCGCTCTTGGTAGGACTGTACTCTTCGTGAGTCACAATATGGGTTCGATTCAGCAGCTTTGTTCCCGAGCGTTGTTCCTTCATCACGGTCTCTTGGTGAAGGACGGTGAAAGCGCTGAAACCGTTCGATATTACCTGAAGAATGAATCGGAATCAGAGGACGATAAGGGAGGATTTAGTAGCGCCAGAAGAAGTGGAGCGGGTGGAATTCTGATAACCAGCGCAAGAATCCTAGACTGTGATGGAAATCCCTGCTCAAACGTGGTTTCTGGGAATCCGGTCACGTTTGAGTTTGAATATGAAAACAAAATTAGCGCGCCGTATGCCTTATTGTCTACCGTGATTTTTAATCAGAATCACATTCCGGTGACGAAGACAGATATGCCTCTAACAGGAGCAACTGGGTTGGGGCTGGGCACTCGGGGGCGTTTTCGGTGCAAGATCGATAAGCTGAACTTTCCATTGGGCTCGTATTCAGTTGCTGTGGCGGTTGATTACAATGAAACGCAGCAGGATGTAATTCTGAATGCCTTGGAATTCACGGTTAATAATTCCGTATTTTTCCCAGCTTATAACAGGCTTAAGAGTGACCATTGCGTATCCCTGATAGAACATCATTGGGAACATGAATCATCCGAAGAAGCGCGGCAAGGAAGCGTAGCCGCTGATTCAGAGTCTTGAGGGTAGATTGTTGAAGAGAAGTCACTTCCCTTTCAAAGGGAGACTCTCTTCAGGTGGGTCAATGAGAATTTTAATCGTCACCCCGTTATTCGATCTAAGCGGACGTGACTCAAGTGGTATAGCGATTTACTTGCGAACCATGGCTCAAGAGTTGGTGGAACTCGGTCATGAAATTCACGTGCTCTTCGCTTCGGAAAATTGCGCCAAGACGCGGAGTTTCAGGAGAGGTGATATACAAATTCACCAAATACACCTCCAGCCACCGGGATGGTTTCGCCGGAGGGGACTGGGTCGGATCGCCAGATTGTTTGGGATGCCATTGTGGTATCCATCGTTTCGAAACATTGTCATACTCGGTAGGATGATCGAGCGGCTTGCAGATAGATACTCCATTGACCTGGTGGAGACTACGAACGTACGGGGCTTCTGTTTTTATTACTTGCTCAGATTTCACTCCACACCAGTGGTAACCCGCGTGGCGACGACTGGATCAAAGCATACCGAGATTAACGAAGGAGAACGGGACTTCGGGGAACGGATGAATCAGTTCTTCGAGGGAGCTGCCATTGGAAGAAGCGATGGATTGGTAACCCACAGTGAAGAACACAGGAAGCAGATATGCCTGGATTTAAGTCTGCCAATTGAGAGGTTCACGGTCATTCCATTGGGAATCGAGATACCTGAGGAATCGGAAATGAAGTCTCGGCCGATTGTGGGCCGAGATTTGACGGTTTTGTTCGTTGGACGCTTAGAAAGGAGAAAGGGAATTGATATTCTTCTGAAGGCGATTCCGATAGTGCTTCAAAATGAGAAGGATGTAGAATTCGTTTTGATTGGGCGCGATGAAGGCGGCGGGTTTGCCCGGGAGTTTGAGATTAATAACGACTGTGAAGTGAGGCGAAGAGTAGCATTCAAGGGGGAAGTAGATTCGGAGACCTTGCAAGCCGCTTATCGAGACTGCGACATATTTGTGGCGCCGTCTCGCTATGAGTCTTTCGGTCTCATCTACGTAGAAGCGATGAGTTTTGGGAAGCCCGCCATCGGTTGCCGAGTTGGCGGTATACCGGAAGTCATAGATGATGGGAAAACAGGGTTGCTTGCGAAACCTGATGATGTGGGCGATCTTGTAGAGAAAGTCCTATCCCTGCTAAGGAGTAAGGAGACTCGGGAGAGCATGGGACAGCATGCCAGAGAAAGAGCGGCTGGGTTGTTCAGCAGCGAAGCTATGGCAACAGGAATGGCCAGCTACTATGATTCAGTTTTGGCCGAATTTGGGAGGAGATAAGAGTCTCTACCGGTGAGCTTGGATCTCCTTAATGTTGGATGCGGAAAGCGTTGGGACCGACGTTGGGTTAACTTGGACATAGATCCAGGATGTCCGGAGATCGTGAACCACGATGTTCGCCAGGGACTGCCGTTCGAAGAGGGAAAGTTTGATGGAATTTACCAATCCCATGTACTTGAGCATCTGAGTAGGGAGGATGGCGATAAGATGATAAACGAGTGTTTTCGATGTCTTAAGGCAGGAGGAATTCTACGCATCGTCGTGCCTGATTTGGAGGGGATAGCGAGAAGCTATTTACGATTTCTCGAGGAGGCATTGGCTGTCGATGAAGGGGCAGAATTTCGCTACGATTGGACCTTGCTGGAGCTATTTGATCAGTTGATACGGGTGCAGTCCGGTGGCGATGTGCCCGCCGTTTTGGCCACAGGCTGCGACGCGGAAATTGACTTCGTCAAGAGCCGCATCGGTTGCGAGTTAGAGAGCATTGAGAGTTTTCAACGCCATCGGAAGATGGAGACGGGTGGATTGGAGGAGAGCGTCCTGAGAAGAGTCCTGCGGGGCGTGAAGCGATTCACCGTAGAACCACTCTATCGTAGCGATGTGTTACTCCGAATGATCCTGGGAAACGACTACAGGTATGCAGTTGGTTTCGGAAGGAGACGGTCATTGGTTCGAGAGGTTATCTGGAAATGGAGTTTAGGAAGTGACTATAGCCTGTTAAAGATTGCTCAATTTCGTGAGAGCGGCGAAGTGCATCGTTGGATGTACGATCGGTACTCTCTTGGTAGAATACTGAAGCGAACAGGTTTCACCGAAGTAAGAGTAGTCGACGCAAACCGTAGCCTGATCCCAGATTGGGAAGAATACTCATTGGATGTGAATCTCGAAGGAGAGGCGGCAAAACCAGATTCGGTGTATGTGGAAGGTGTTAAGCCAGGATCGGGAGATGAAAATATCTAAAGCCCTTAGTGTTTTTGAGTGCTAACAGGAATTCTCTTAAGGTTCTGATGGTTTCGGATTTCGAGTCTACCGGCGGAGCCGCGATTGCCGCGAGCCGGTTGGCGGAGGGATTAAACTCGCTGGGGCACGAGGTCGTTCGGATCGTTGCTCGAGCAGAGAGAAAGGAGCGGCCGTGGCGCACCGTGGAATTGTTCGAGGGCAGAAAACCGCTTCTGCTGGGGAGTCTGCTTCCCGACTGGTTGGGTCGCTCGTTCGTCTGGAGAGTTGCCGAGGCTGACTACCGTCGACGTTTGCGGCAGATCCTGGAGACCGAGGGTGGTGATATTGTCAATGTGCATAACATTCATGGATCTCCCTGGCACCCTAACCTTCTCGAAGTCTGTCGAGACCTCTTTCCGGTCGTGTGGACGCTTCACGATATGTGGAGCTTTGCTGCAACTCCCTACGACTTCAAAGGTATCGAAAATTTGGCCGGTCCGGATTCGGTCCACCTTCCAGATGCGAGAACCCGCCTCAGAATCGAACAATTCTGGAAGGGAAGCCCTAATGGCTTCGGAGAGCGGCCGCTAACCGCGGTGACGCCATCCTCTTGGTTGGCGGAGGAGGCGAAACAATCCCGCTGGAAGTCTCTTGAGGTTCGTCCCATCGCTAACCCGCTTCCACTGGAAGTATTTCGGCCCCTGGATCGGCTGGTTTCCCGCCGAGCTTTGGAGATTCCAGAGGGACGAACGGTGGCTCTGATCTGCGGCGCAAATCTGGAAGAGCCTCGAATGGGCAGCGGGATATTGAAAGAGGCTTTGAAGGGATTGAACGAAAGTATGCACATCATCACTGTGGGAAACGGTGGAATTGCCCTCGAGATCGGCAGCCACGAATGGCAGCACTTCGGATTTGTGGATCACGATCATCTCAGGGTGCTGCTCTACTCTGCGGCCGACTTTCTGATTCACCCACATCCTGTGGACAATCTGCCGAACACCGTAGCCGAGTCCCTAGCCTGCGGGACTCCGGTTGTCGCGTTTCCCATCGGAGGGGTCAAAGAAATGGTGGTGCCGCCAGAGACAGGTTGGATGGCCTCTTCAGTCGATGCCGGTTCATTGGGCGCTTGCCTTGGGGAGGCGGTCGACGAGGTTCAGGGTGGATTGGACCTCCGAGCGAAATGTCGCGCTTTTGCCGAGGAGAGATTCGAAGCTCGGAGGCAGAGCGCTGCCTACTTGGATTTCTTCCGGGAGATTCTGGAAAGCAAGTGATGGCTGATTCCTGAATGCAGATGGAAGACTTTCCTTATCTCCTGATCGTAAGCGAAAATCCGTTCGGATTTGACAATGGATTTGGCGTCACATTGAGCAACCTGTTCGCGGGTTGGCCTCCGGAGAGGTTGAGAATTCTTTACACCAGTGATCAGTTCCAACCCGACAGGTCACAGTTTCCCGATGCGATTCGAGCTCATGTTCCTCTCAGTCCCGGTCGGCGTTTCGCTATCCCGTTCCTGTTGGGATTAAAGCCGGAGTGGCGAGGCAACTATTCCAAGCCTTGGCTGCGGAGCGCACTGAGTGAATTTCAACCCAATCTGGTCTATTCCTTCGTGCATTCGGATTCAACGTTGAGATTCGCCGATTGGTTAGGTAAGGAGCTAGAGGTCCCGCACGTGATGCATGTCGCCGATGACGGTTTGGGGAAGTGCGACATCAGCGAGATCAGAAAGCTCTGTGAGGGTGCAGGGGCACACTTTGCCATTAGCGAAACGATGGCCCGGGAATACAAAGATCGCTACGGCCATCGGTGGGAGGTTTTTCATAATGGTGCCCACAGCGACTATTTTCTCTCGGCTGAGGAAAGAGACGATCAAGCATCAGGGCTCAGGATCCGTTACCTGGGTAATCTTTTGCCTTCGCAGCACTTCGACGCCCTGAACGATGTCATTGATGCAATAATTGACCTAAATAGTGATGGCCGGAAGGCAATGCTTGAGCTTTACGGATCGGAGACTCCAGCCGGGTGCAGTGACCAGTTATTACGGAACGGATCGGTTAAACATTTGGGAAGCGTCTCCCGTCGGGAGGGTATTCGACTACTTCAGGAAGCCGATCTTCTCATTATACCGGCAAGCTTCTCCGAAGCCGAACAGGAGACCTACCGATTTTCTTTTCCGACCAAACTGCCCGAGTATCTCGCATCCGGCACCCCTACTATTATCTATGCACCAGCCTATTCGGCGATATCCAATTTCTGCCGCGAGAATGAGCTCGGCCTCCTTGTCGACCGGCGTGACAGTGAGGCTCTTGGCCGGATTCTCGTGGAACTGAAGGCAGATAGAGAAGCCTTTCGAGAGCAGGCCAGGCGTGACCGAAGGTACGCTCAAGAGCACATGTCGGTGATCGGAATCAAGAAGAGATTCCAAACCCTTTTGAAGGATCTTTCTTTGTGACCGCCGTGGCGGAAGGAGGTCTGTGAACAACATCAGTGCAAACGACTTTTTCAGACGATGGGGTGTGGTTGCTTTCAACGACAATACGGGTCTCGGCCGCCAGGCCCGTGATCTCAAACGAGTATTGGGGTTGGGAAAGCACCTGGTGGTTCCTTCGGAACGGCTGGAGACGGGTCGCCTCGATTCGGATTCAGACGTTCTCTTGGATCCTGAGACAGCGGCTGAAGATATAAATGAGATCCTGAGCGGATTGGATGGGATTATCTGTCTTGAAAGAGTGGCATGGCACCCTCATCTCGTCGCTGCCGTCAAGAGTAGGGAGCTCAGGCTTGTGTGCGTCCCGAATTGGGAATGGTTTCGTCCGAGCGACGCGGTCTGGAGGGAAGTCGATTACTTTCTCTGTCCCACCCGGAAAACGGTGTCGGTGTTACAGGAGCTGGGCTTCCGAAACTGTCGCTACGTGACTTGGGCATTGGATTCAACCCAGCTGCCAAAGAGGAAGATCAGTGGGCCGGCGCGGCTCTTTGTCCACAACGGAGGCTTGGTCGATCATGACGATCGCAAGAGCACCCGGCTTTCGATTGAGGCTTTCAAGAAAGTGAAGGTTGCCGATGCGCGCCTTCTGGTGCGGATTCAAAAGGAGACGGAACTACCAGAATTCGATGATCGAGTGGAAGTTGAGATCGGCAACATCAGCCTGGAGGAACTCTACGGAAGAGGTGATGTAGCAGTGCAGCCGTCAAAGATGGAAGGCCTAGGGTTCATGGTCCTTGAACCGGTTTGCTGCGGAATCCCTGTGATAACAACGGATGCTGCTCCAATGAACGAGTGGGTGCGGCAGAAGGAGCTCCGTGTCGCACCTGAGTTCATCGCCCGAAAGTCATTTGCTTACCGCGCCGCTCGTGTCCGTCACGCTTATCTGCGGGTTCCGAAACGGCGAGCCCTAACCCGTAAAATGGAGTTGTGCTGCCGCCATAACATGGCCCCGATCTCGGATGAAAATGGAGCTTGGGGCTGGGAGAACTTTCGTCCTGACAAATTGCAGGCTGAGTGGTTCGAGGCGTTGAGACAACTCTGACCAGACAGCGACAGAATCTGACAGACGGTTGGGAGTTGGAGTTGACCGGAGAATCGCATAGGGAAGAGACCGAAGTAACCGCCTTCATTCCCTGCTTTAACAACGAGTCAACCCTGAGAAAAGCGGTAGAGTCGGTAGTGAATCAATCGCTCGAAGTGAACGAAATCCTTGTGGTCGATGATGGGTCCGGAGATGGCTCGACTGAAACGATTTCAGATCTCGATGTTCCCATTCTTCGCAATGAGCAGAATGAGGGCAGAGGTGCGGCGAGGGCAAGAGCCATGAGAGAGGCGGGGGGGGAACTGGTACTCTGTTGCGACGCGACGAGTACTCTTGCGCCTGATTTTCTCGAGAACGGACTGTCGCTGTTTGAGGATCCACAGGTCGGAGGAGTTGTAGGAACCTTTTGCAGCCGAGACCGCACGTCAGTTTCTGCACGTTGGCGTGCGAGACATCTCTTTAAGGAGGGAATCAAGTTTCAGAGGTCTGATCGAGCGCCCCTGGCCACTGGAGGGGCAATTTTGCGACGTTCTGCCGTCCTCGAGGTAGGCAATTTTAACGAGGCATTGCGCCACTCGGAGGATGCCGATTTTGGAAGGCGATTGGCGTTGGCAGGTTTCAAAATAGTCAAAATTCCCGAATGCGTGGTCTATTATGATGTCAAGAATACGCTATCTGAGGTTCTCGAGAGGTATAGTCGATGGTATATTGGGGCGGAAGGGACATATTCGATAAAGCGATACATGAAAGAGATCATCTACTCGATAAGAGTGATGGCTTCAATTGATTTCGCCGAAGGTGACTGGGCCTGTGCTCTGGTGAGCTTGTTCTCGCCTCACTACCGATTTTGGAAGGCAGTCGATGGCAGAGGATCTATTTCCTGAACTTCTCATTAGGTTCAGCTATCGTTCGGTTTGCATTGCTCTGTGTGATTTTCAACCACCGATGCGTTGGGGTCAGCGGAAGAGAAATTCCTGACCATCATCGATGGAGCTAGATAAGATCATAACCCTGGCCAATGCGCCGGTAAGACTTCGTTTTCTCGCAATGGAACGATCTCTTCGAAAAATCGGATGTGATCTGCCGGTCTGGGTCATTCCATATGACGAGAGTCAATTTGAACTCCCGATAAACTGTCGATGGTGGGAAGAGAAGGAAGTTATCAACTGGCTAAATGGGGCGGTTCCGCACCGGCATCCACGACACGTCATGCGGAAATATCAGTGTTTGACGTCGGGCGGCTATCAGTTTGTGGACTCGGATGTGATCTTTCTCCACGACCCGCGGGAAGCGCTCCAGAGCGTTTCGGGATTCGTGACATCATGTTGCCACTGGCATAATCCGGGACACACTGTAACACCGGATTCGGTGCAGTGTTTCCTCAAGAGGACAACAACCTGGCAGAAGGCAATCTTTAATACGGGCCAGTTCGCCTGCGATCGCGTTCTGTATTCCCTCGATGAACTTCGTCAGACTGCGGAACAGGAAAGTTTCCGGGGGACTTGCCTCGACTCACTGTTTCACGAGCAGATGGGCATTAATCTCCTGGTCCACGCATCGGGAGTTCCGGTGACGAATCTCACTTTACCTCCCTTCGAGATGGAATCCACCTGGGCTGGAGACTATCCGGACAAATACGAGAAATATTGGAGTAGTAACTCGAGGAAGCCCTACCTTATTCATTGGGCTGGGACAAAACTGCACGAATCGCGACCGATTGACCGACTGTTCTTCGAGTTTCTGAGCAGCGAGGAGAAGAAGGAGTACAAATTACTTTCGGAGAATCGCGGGAACGATTCCGCGACAGGAAATCTGGTAGGAGGTTTAGCGAGGAAAAGTAAGGCGGCGCTGAAGGCATTCCTCGAAGCATGAGTCGACCTTTAGTTTCGGTTATCGTTCCGACCTGCCATCGGATTGACTCTCTCGCTCTCTGCCTGCAGCGGTTGGCCCCCGGTTCCCAGGAGGGAATGGTACTGCTTCCCGCCGGCGAAAGAATGGAGTCGAAGGTGGATAGATTCTACTATGAGTTGATCGTAAGCGATGACGGGGGCAAGGATAACGCTGAGCAATTTATAGGGACAGAGTATTCTTGGGCGAATTGGGTGGAAGGACCTCGGAAGGGGCCAGCGGCAAATCGCAATAACGGGGCCCGATGCGCTCGTGGGGAATGGCTCGCATTTACGGATGACGACTGCTTACCGTCCTCCGACTGGCTTGCTCAATACTGCAAGGTGATAGATGAAAACGTCGACCGAGAAATTCAAGCAATGGAAGGCTCCATTATAGCAGTTGGTGACATGAACTCCGGTCTTGCACTCTGTCCTGTTAACCTCAGTGGGGGTTGTTTCTGGTCCGCCAACATTATTGTGGAGCGCAAACTGTTTGAACGCTGTCGTGGATTTGACGCGGCATACCACTACCCCGCACTGGAAGACACAGATCTCTTCTTGAGACTCCAGAGATATACGCAGGTGCTTTTTGTGAAGGAAGCTGTGGTCGAGCATCCGGTGCGAATAGAGAGTCTATTTGAGGCCGTAAGGAAAATACCCCGACAGACGCACGCCTGGGCGATACATACGACCAAGCATATGAATCACTTCAACTTCAAGCATCCAATTCATATACTCGGATCCTATATCTGCGATAGAATAGCTGAGCTTCTTAGAAAAGTGAAGAGGCGCCTGCCCAAGGAGGTTATTCTGGCGCTGGTAAAATGCGTCGTCTCGCCTCTGTTCTTTGCCTTTTTCTTGTGGAGAGAGAAACACGCCCAGCAGACGGAACCTCCGAACTAAAAGCGTCTATCAAGTGAGTTGTTGCGGACATTCCGAGAGCGTTTTAGGGGCCTCATTGAAAAACAGGCTGCACCCTGATTTAGGGGGACTACTCAGCGAGACAGGCAAAGTAGAGATCCGCAGGAATGTTTCCGCAAAGACCCTCCTCCTCAACACAGGGCGGTTCGACCTTCTTGCGAAATTTCTCTATTTGGAATTCAAAGAAAGCGGTCTGGAGACGGAATGGGCGAAGAATCTGTACCTGGAGTCTATCTGGGCATTTAATAGGTACAGTGAAAGTAATCGCGAGTATGCCAAGGAAGATGAAAGCGATTTTCTTAATTCGTTCGATGCGCTATTCGCATCGATTAAGAGGGAGGGTTTTCGTGCCGAATTGGGCCTTGTTCCTGTAACCCCAGGTGGCGTATTGATCGATGGGGGCCATCGCGTTGCGGCGTGCGCCTATCTCGGTTTGTCCGTCGACACGATTACTCTGCCCGCTGACACCTTTTTTGACTATAGATTCTTTCGCAGTCGGGGCCTGAAAAGAAGCGCTGCAGACGCGATTGCGTTTAAATTCTGCGAGATCTGTCCCGATGCCTATGTCGCGTGCGTATTTCCTTCCATTGAGGGAAGAAAGACTGAGGAGATCGAGAAGATTTTAAGGGAAAGGGTTTCGGTTTACTACGGGAAAACAGTTGGATTGGAAAATGAGGGTCCCGTTATTCTGACACAACGAATGTATCGGCGTGAAGCATGGAAGGGTGATTGGGACGATAATTTCCAAGGCATTTGAAAGAAAGTATTGGAATGTTTTGCGGGAAGCGGACCCTTGCGGGTCTACCTGATCAAAAGCAACGACGCCGGTGAGGTCGTGAGGGCAAAAGAAGAAATACGAAGCCTGTTTGAGCTCGGCAATCACTCCATTCACATAACAGACACGAGAGATGAAGCAGTCGAGATGGGTGAGCTTCTTTTTAATCAGAATAGCATTCATTTTCTCAATCGGGCTCGACCCAAGAACTTCAGAAACTTCCTTTGCCGTCTTGAAAGCCTTGAAAATGCAGTCGATGAGGAGCGAATCGACAGATCCTCCATCGTCATCGACAGCGGTAGTGTCCTTGCCGCTTACGGGATTCGCGAAGCCGAAGACCTCGATATTCTCCATACATCGAGGTTGGATTCTTTCCAGATTAGAGAGTTTGCAGTGGTTGATAGCCACAACAGTGATTCGCACTATTCCGAATCAATTGACGATCTGATTATGAATCCCTCAAACCACTTCTACTACCTGGGATTCAAGTTCGTCTCAATCGATCGGGTAAGGGAAATGAAGGAGAAAAGGGCCTTTGCGAAAGACCGACAGGATCTCTCCTTGATCAGGCCGTACTTGGAGCGGAGGCTTGTCGCGGCTTCAATTGCAAAGGCGCGCTACAAGCTTGCCAAGTCTCGGGTAGCAGTCCGAAAGAAGCTCAAGCGGATGCTTCCTTCGATACTGCTGAACGTTTACCGAAAGTTACGGGATTCGGTAAAGAGTCTGAGAAATTAGGACAGGCAACATCGTAGACGAAAAAATAATCGTCCTCACGCCGGTCAAGAACGAGGCTCATAATCTGCCCCGTTTTCTGGAAGTGTGTTCGCGCTTTGCTGACTACATAATTGTTGCCGATCAGCAATCGCGGGACGGCAGCCGAGAGATTTGCCGACAGTTCCGTAAGGTGATATTGATCGAGAATTGGAACCCCGATTTCAACGAAGACGAGAGGCAGATCCTGCTCATCAACGAGGCCCGAAGACTCGTACCTGGTCCTCGGATTCTACTGGCGCTGGATGCGGATGAGGTCCTCTCGGGGGATTCTCTGGATTCGCCGGACTGGGCGAGGATACGAGCGTCACGCAAAGGTACCGTATTGAAATTTGAGAAGCCCGATCTCTACTGGGGAACGGGACAGTGTATCCGATACGAGCATCATTGGCCGCTCGGGTATGTCGATGACGGAGCGGATCTGGAAACGAAAAGGATCCATAGCATTCGAATCCCTCGTCCCCACGGTGCGGGTATGCTGGATCTTCACGAGATCAAATTCATTCACTATGCTATGGCACGTCCCCGGATGATGGATGCGAAAATGAGATTCTATTGTGTTCAAGAAACCCTCATGAAAACCACTTCATGGCGTCGGCGAATGATCACCTACGCGCCGCTCTACGGAGGGTGGACGGGGCGCTTCAGAGATATGGTGGCGGAGGCCCCTAGAGAATGGTTCGAGCCTTGGGAAAAAGAAGGCATCGATATGGCGAACTGTGACGAGGATGAATTTTGCTGGTTCGACTTCGAGGTGTTGAATCTGATTGCTCGATTTGGAGCGAGAAAGTTCTGGTGGTGCGACATTTGGTCATTTGATTGGGAGAAGTGTTTGGAACGAGGACGTGAGAGTGGTTACCTGAACGGTATTCAGAGCGGGATTCGACGTCCTCCAGTATGGGTAGATTTTCTCAGGAACAGTTTGATAAGGTTGGTGAAGCTTCTCGAAAAAGGGCGTAAGAAAGTGGAATGAACCCTTTTATAGAAAACCTGCTGGTCCGTAGTCCTCGATTTTATGCCGCCCTGTTCCGTTTAAAGAGGAACAGGAACCTCGATAAGCTTGTCTTTCTCTCGCTCGTTGAGCAGGGTGATACGGTATATGATGGAGGAGCCAATTTCGGGTACTTTACAAGGCTTGTAGGAAGACGAGGCCAGGTTCACGCCTTTGAACCGGTGGCTGAAACTTTCGATCGGCTCCAGGAGAATTGCAGGTCCTCGAAACTGCAGAGCGGATTGATTCTAAACCGTTTGGCCCTGGGTGATCGCTGCGGCACCGTGTCCATCTATAAACCAGGAAATGATTCCGGACAGGCCTCCCTAAAGGCACATGCTGTGGGCACCTGGTCACAAGACCCTAGGGTGGAGTCCATTACGGCCGAAATGGTAACGTTGGACAGCTACTGGCACGAAGCAAAGGACTTAAGAGTGGATTTCATAAAACTGGATCTGGAAGGCGCCGAGTTACTCGCGTTACGTGGTGGGAGGAAGCTTCTCAGCCAATGTCGTCCAATCCTGCACTTAGAAGTGAGGAGTGAGTTTGTTGCCGATTTCGGCTATAGAACAGAGGAACTCTACTCGTTCTTACGGGAAATCGGTTACGAGGCTCTTCATTGTTATTCCGATAATCTGGCTGAATCTGTTCCTCTTTCGGTCGCCCTTGAAAGGGAGCCGATTTCTGTTTCGGTAGTGTGTTGGGATAGGCATCGTGATGCTCATCGAATTCAGCGTCTCGGCTGGAAGGATGAGGCGGCCTAGCCGAATTAGATGGCTCTGTGTCGAGATTTACTTGAGGGACTGGTCTGGACGTTAGGTCGATTATCACCGAAACCGGCAAAGTCGCTGGAGAAGGTGGAATCAATTTTCGTCCTGCGAAACAATGATCTAGGAGATCTTATCGCTGTTACTCCCCTGCTGCAGGCCCTAAAGGAAGGTTTTCCCAAGGCGCAATTGGCGGTCGGCTTGGGTGCATGGAGCCGGGAAATATTAGGAAACAATCCGTTCGTTGACGAACTGATTTCCATAAATGCTCCTTGGCATAACAAGTTCACGGGCCGGCATTCATTTTGGACGGCGATGAGATATATTCTGCTTTCCAAGGAGCTTAGGGACTTGGCGCATGGGCGGTTCGATTTAGGCATCGACGTACTTGGGAGCGGCTATGGTTCGCTCCTTTTGTTACGTGCCGGCATTCCCTGGCGCCTTGGAGTCAGAGGGTATGCAGGCGGTCATACCGCGGTTCACCGTGCTCTAAATTTCAGTAGTCACCGCCATGTTGGAGACTCCGCTCTAGAGTTTGCACGATTGCTGGGAACGGAAAATCTTCCGAATCGGCGACCGCAGTTATTTCTCGATTCCGGTGAGAGTGAGTTTGGGCGGGAGCGTTGGGGGTCAATGGGTGAGGGAAAGAGAATAGTTGTGGCGCCAGGAGGCGGATTTTCTGAGAAATGCTGGTCCCTGCGAAATTTCATCGAACTGACACATCGAATTGTGATGGAGGATGGAAAAGCGATCCTGGTGTTGGGAGGTAAGGAAGACCGAAAGGCGGGCGAGCGACTCGCGGAATTATCTCCGAATGTTGTCAGCCTGGCCGGTGAGACCTCGCTCCGTGAGTCGTTTGCCATCGTCGAGAGGGCAGACCTATTGATTTGCAACTCCAGCGTTCTAATGCACGTGGCGGCTGCGTTTGATATTCGGGCGATCGTCTTGCTCGGTTCCCATTTCAATTCGGCTTCAGAGCACGATAGGCAATGGGGCGCTCCCAAGACGACGATTCTGGGTCCGGAGAATTCGGTTGGGAGGAGGGACATCGCTACACCTGGGGAGGCTTTTCGACAGTTTCAGACATGCGTATATGTTTCGTGACGGGTACTCTCGAACCAGGCCGGGATGGGGTCGGCGACTTCACTCGTAATCTCGCCGATGCATGCCGTGAGCGTGGTCACGAGACTGTCGCTATCGGCCTCAATGATCGGTGGCTTGAACAAGATTCGGTACAAGAAATGGACTTCACTCGGAACGGCAGCATTTTACGAATGTCGAGTGGTCTTTCCTGGAGAGAACGGTTCCGGTCGGCTTGTAAGGCGGTGAAGGAGTTTTCTCCCGACTGGTTGAGTCTTCAGTTTGTTCCCTACGCGTTCCACGGCAGGGGTCTCTGTCGCTCATTTGTGTTAGGATTTCCAGCGATGGTTGGACCTGCCAGAGTTCAGATTCTTTTTCATGGAATCTGGATCGGAGAATACCCAGGGGCTCCTCTGACCGAGCGCCTCACCGGATTTCTTCAAAAACGAATTATTCGGAGACTATTGGAGAATACACAACCCAGCCTCGTGCATTACAGCAACGCCGGATCTCTGGTCCGACTGCGGAGTGTTTACAGTCCTTTGGAATATCTGCCTATCTTTGGTAATATTCGGCCTGGGAAAGAAAGAGCGGGGGAGTGGTTCTACAGAAAACTTGAGGCGGAAGGGGCCATGGAAGCGGATACAGGGCGATCCGACTACTGGATATTCGGATTTTTCGGCGTACTCCATTCGGGTTGGGATCCTGAAGCGCTTTTTTTCCGTATCGAGGAAGAGGCCAAAAGGAAAGGCAAGAGGGTGGTCATGGTTTCCATCGGTCGTCTTGGTAAAGGCAGATGGGAGTGGGAGAAACTTGGCCTGCGATATGGTCAGCGGTTCGCCTTCTGCGAGTTTGGTGAGCAGCCCGAATCGCGAATCTCACAGTTTCTTAACACCGTGGACTATGGAGTTACTTCGACGCCATTCGATATTATCGGGAAGAGTAGCTCTGTAGCGGCCATGCTGGAACATGGACTCCCTGTTCTGGTCAGCGATGAGGGCGGTACACCTGGTGCGCCCCTTGTAGTCAGAGACAGCCACTTACCGCTTATACACCGCGTGGACGATAGTCTTTCCGGTTTGCTCTCAAAAGGAATCCCAAGGGCCAAGGCTGAGGCCGGTGTCGCTGGCGTCGCTGAGACCTTTCTTGGGCAGCTAGAGCGGAGAGAATCTCTTGGGGCTCGATCTTAGGTGATGTCTGGGCGACTACCCATACGTCTACTGATTCCTGACGAGCTGCCGTATTCGGGCGGGATTGAAAGGGTGGCCTATGAGCTTGTCCGGAGGTGGTTGAAGACGATCGAGAAGATTATCTGGGTGCTACCGGCTGATCGTGTGGAATCGATTCCATGCAGTTTCCCGGATAGTGAGAGACTCTGCGTGGAACCGCTTTACCCCTCTTTATCCGGGAGAGCCACTTCTGCACGTGGAATTAGGGAAGGGCTCAAAAGTATCGTACGGCGGGCGCCTATTATGCATAGAGGGGCGCGGAAAGCGATTAGTCGTATCGTCAGTAATCGTCTTGAGGAATTGGCGGTGCGTCACGAAGCGACCCATTGCTTTACCCTCTACGCACAGCATCAGGGTGTGCCTGAACTCCGTATCCCTGTCGTCGGCTTGATTCACGATCTAAATTGGAGGTGGTTTCCAGAGAACTTTCCCGAAGGATTCCTGGGGGAATTGGAGAGAGGAATCGCCGGATGGATGGAAAAGGCGGATGCAATCGCCACTCCTTCCAAATACACTCGAGATGTACTTATAGAGAATATGCCGGAGTGTGAAGGAAAGATCTCCACCGTTCCCTGGTCTGCCGAATCTGCAAAGGATGCTTTCTTTTCGGTTAGGCGAACGAATAAGACTCCAACTTTCTACTACCCCGCGGGAGCATTGGCCCATAAGAATCACCTAACGCTTTTCATGGCAACTAACCTCCTAGCCGAAGAGAGATTGACCTTTCGAGTGATCCTGTCGGGGAAGGGCACCGATCGACTACTCGGTCAGTCGCCCTTTGAGAATACTGGCGTGGAAAAGTGTCGACTTTTCTTTGAGCACAACCGAACCAGATTAGAGAGCCGAATTGAGGGTTACGGCTATGGTTCCACTGAGACTATTGGGGGGTTTTTCCGAGAGAGTTTGGCAATCGTGCTTCCCTCTTTTTCCGAAGGTTTCGGACTTCCACTCATTGAAGGCCTCTCTTATGGGAAGCTCATTTTAGCTTCTGATATACCCGCATTTCGAGAACAGGTGGAGTTGTACGATTGCGCGAAGTTTGTTCGCTTCTTCCGGTCGGACGATCCGGCTCAACTTGCCTCGTTGATGCGAGAGGCTGTTTTGAATCCGCCAGAGCCTGTAGACCGCGTTGCGATTGATTCTCTCCTCGAGCGTTGGACCTGGAATGACGTAATGAGTCGTTACAACGAGCTCCTGCTGTCGATAGGCACCTAAGGTGAAAGTGCTCATTGCAGGACCGAGCTTCGGAGCCTTTGGCGGAATCGAATCCTTCGTCTTTGCCTTGGCCGACGCTCTCAGCAAGGAAGATGTCGATCTCACTGTCCGGTTTAAGAAAACCCGTCCTTTCCTTCTGCGAAAGAGTCTTGAACAGCGGCTGCGGGAGAGTGATCTGGATGTTGGATTGGTTGAGAGGGGATCTTCTGATCTGGTGCGCGCTATTGCCAAATGCGATTTGGTGCACTGCCAGAATCCGAGCATAGATATCGTCTTCCTGGCCAAGCTGCTCCGAAAACCGGTTGCAGTAACAGTCTACAATTGGCGGCGAAGAAATCTGGGGTGGCGACCGCTCCTCTGGGGTTGCGCTAACCGGCTGGCCAACCGCAGCTGGTATATCTCTGATTTCGTCTGGAATTCCTGGGAACCTAGGCGCCGGCGACCCAGTAGCGGGAAACTCCCCATCGTTTCGAATCTTCCCGAGGGAATGGTTCCGACCGGAGAGCGGAAAGGTTTCGTATTCGTCAGCCGATGGATCGCCAACAAGGGCCTGGAGGAACTCCTCAGGGCCTATGCCGGTGCGAATCTCGATCGAAAGAGATGGCCCTTGGTGCTGGTTGGTGACGGACCTCTTAGGCCGAGTATCGAGAAGATCATCGATGACTTGGGAGTCGAAGGGATCGAAGACCTCGGCTTTGTCGATGACGAGAGCCGAAACAATGTGATCCGACACGCCAAATGGATGGTCACTCCTGCCAAAACCAAAGAGGATCTTGGTTTGACCCCAATTGAAGCCCGCCACGTAGGGGTTCCTTGTATTATCAGCCGCGATGGAGGTCTACCCGAGGCGGGGGGTCGCTATGCCCTCGTCTGCGAGCCTGGAAGCGTTGATCAGCTTCGATCGCTTCTCGAAAAGGCGGCTGCACTAGGCGAAGATAAATACGAATCGCTCTGTCAAAAGACTCACCGGGAACTACTCGAATATCTCCGGCCCTTGAGCGTATATCGTGAAGAATACGCCAAGTTGCTTAACTGATTGGAAAGACGGAGTCGGCCGAATTTTGTCACTCGCGGAGCAATCGAAGTCTGAAGCCCGGCTGGGCCCTAGCTCGCACGTCGCCGCCGTCGACATCCTGAGGGGACTGTCCGCTCTCGCCATCGTGGTCTTTCACGTTCGAGTTGAACTCTGGGTAGGCTGGCGTGAAATTTGGAACCATCCCGATAATTACTCGTTTCTAGATCGCGTCTGCGCTTACCTCTCCTTACCTGCTCCGTTTCTGGGCCACGCCGTGATGATGTTTTTATAATCAGTGGATTCTGTATTCACTACCCCTATGTCTGCGGGAAGCGGCCTCTTCGCCTCGGAACCTACGGATTGAGACGTCTCCTTCGAATTTACCCTCCCTATCTGGTTGTAGTCTTCGTAAGCCTGCTGTTGGAAAAACTACTCTTCAGATACTTTGAAAGAACGGGTTCCGATTTATCCAAATTCGGCGAGTCTCTTCTGATGATCCAGAACTACGGATCGTCTCCCGGACAGATATCAAGCAACCCATCCCTCTGGTCTCTCCCGGTGGAGATGGAACTCTATCTCGTTTTCCCACTCTTCTACTGGTTGGCTAGTAGGTTGGGAATGAGAAGTATCCTTACAATAGTCGCGCTCGTCTCGTTGCTGGGACTCGGTCTCTATCTCACCGGCGCGGAATGGATGATGGCGAATTTCATTAAATACTGGATCATCTGGTGTTCCGGTACGTTGCTGGCCGAATGGGTAGCATCGGGAAGGGTTCCAAACTGGTCCCTTCGTTCAACCGTCACGACTCTACTCTTTCTCTTCGTTGCCGCCGGTGCTCTCCTGGCGGGCGTCTCTACTGCGGTACAACACTTCCTGTGGGCCTGCTTCTATTTCATGGCATTCTGGTTCCTCCTTTCCCTGCCTATCCCCTCGGCAAATTACACCTCGCTGCCCTTCAGGCTGCTATCCGGGCTTGGGACCATTTCCTACTCGCTCTACCTTGTTCACTATCCCTTTTTTCGACTTTCGGGAACGCTCTGGCTGAGCCATTTTGAGGACAAGCCGGCAAACTTCCTGATACCCTTGGCCTTTTCCGTGGCAGCAGTCGGAGTCGCGGTGCTCTTTTATGGAATCGTGGAAAGGCCGAGCTATTCGATTTCGCGCGCATTGAGCCTGATCATGGTCGTTCTGAGTCATCCAACGGGAAGCATGTTCGTAAGAGCATTGATCGAAGTACTCTTTAGAGAGGACCTCCTGGGCATGTTCTTCACTACAGTTGCCTTTGAGATGGAGAGTCATATTCTTGAGTTCCTCCCTCGTGCCTGGCAGAGGGTCCTCAATCGAAGACAGTACCCGCTACCTGGCAGCAAGATTCGGCGGCAGCTCACTCGCGAAGGGGTACGTCTCTTTGAAGAGCGTTTCAATCTGTCTCTCCTCAGCCGTCATGAAACAGGGTGGGCTTCGGTTGATTCGGTCTATCGCGCTCTCGACAGGAAGGTGGCGCGCCAACGAAAACTGGAGGAGTGTCAGGCGGTCTATTGTTACGAAGACGGAGCCTATCACACCTTTACCCGCGCCGCTGAGCTGGGCCTACCGCGTCTCTATGAATTGCCCATCGCCTATTGGAAAACCGCTCGGAAGATCCAACAGGAGGAAGCGGAGAGGTATCCGGAGTGGAAGTCGACCTTGGGCGCGACGATCGATTCTGATGAAAAGAAGGATCGAAAGGACGCCGAGATCGAGTTGGCGGACTGGATCATCTGCCCCAGCCGGTTCGTTCTCGATTCTCTTCCGGGTGGGATCCGGAAAACAAAGAATTGCCTGGTTTCAGAATTCGGCACGCCGGCTTCGGTCGAAGAGGCATTTCGGCAGGAAGAGCCGAGAGAAGCTCCTCTTCGCTTGTTGTTTGCCGGATCCATGACGCAGAGGAAAGGGTTGGCGGATCTCTTCACTGCCATGAAGCTTCTCAACCGGTCGGATGTTCGTCTTGTTGTCATGGGGTCGCTCAAAGCTTCCATGGAATTCTACTTCTCTCAGTATCCGGACTTCCAGTACGAGGAGCCCCGTCCCCATGCCGAGGTCCTGGAATTGATGAGGCGATGTGATGTTCTTGTTCTTCCATCACTGGTCGAGGGGAGGGCGCAGGTGCAACAGGAGGCTATGGCCTGTTGCCTCCCTCTCATTGTCACCCCGAATGCCGGTGGTGAGGATCTGATCGGAGAAGGAGAAACCGGTTTTCTTGTTCCCATTCGATCGCCGGAATCGCTCGCCGAGAAAATCGCCTGGTGCGCCGATAATCGTATTGCAGTCAGGCAGATGGGCGAAGCGGCACGGAAGAAGGCGATGACCTACACCTGGGAGAGATACTCCGGCAAGATCATCGAGGCAA
This sequence comes from Candidatus Moanibacter sp., assembly GCA_965226025.1. Taxonomy (GTDB): domain Bacteria; phylum Verrucomicrobiota; class Verrucomicrobiia; order Opitutales; family UBA2987; genus Moanibacter. The sequence continues at coordinate 1,245,957 of CBDDCD010000003.1, forward strand.
TCCGACAGGCAGTCGGAGGAATCCAGAAGTCATCCGGCTGACAGTCCGAACCGGATCCTTATCCACCTCGAACTTCCTCACATCCAATCGAAAGCACTATGGCGGTATCCCAAGTTCGATCGACCCCTAGGCACAAGTACCGCCGACTGAACCTGAGTCCGGTTCGCCTCATCCGGTGGCTCATCTGGATTTACTTTGTTCTCCTGTTGTCGGAAGGCGCCCTTAGAAAGTGGTTTCTCTCTGGCTTTTCCGCGCCTCTTCTCATTGTCAGGGATCCTATTGCGATTGCGATAATAGGTCTGGCCTTTGCCTCTGGGAACTTTCCCAAGAATCGATACCTTCTCTCCCTCTTCGCCCTTGCCGGTCTCTCCGTTGTGTTTTCTTTCCTCGCAGAATCGGTCAGACCATTCACCATCCTCTTCGGGCTCCGAACCAATTTCCTGCATCTCCCTTTGATCTTTATTATCGGGAAAGTCTTTCGCTTCGAGGATGTAGCCAAATTGGGTCTCTGGCTCCTCATTCTCGCTCTTCCTATGTCCTACCTTATCATCGACCAGTTTTCCTCCGCTCCCACAGATCGGGTAAATACGGGAGTCGGCGGAACGGGCGCTCAGATTCGTTCCGCGGCTGGGAGCGGCAAAGTCCGGGCATCCGGTACGTTCTCCTTTGTCAACGGGGTTGTCTACTACCTCGCTTTCGCTGCCGCTTTTACCTCATACGGTCTATTGCGAAGAGGAAGCTTCCCTGCATGGATTCTCTACTCTAGCGCCTGCTGTATTGCCATTTCTCTGGCCACCAGTGGTAGTCGCGGCGCGATCGCCAGTGTGATTATGGTGCTTGGAGCCTTTGTCATCCTTTTTGCCGCACGTCCTCGCGTCTTTGGAAGGATCTTCGCCAGTATGGTGCTCTCCTTTGTTGTAATCGCTCTGGTATCCCAAATTCCGGTTGTGAAAGAGGGAGTTCGAGTGATGGAGATGCGTTTCGAAGAGGCGACGTCGGCGGAAGGAAGTGCCGTTGAAGGATTTGTCGAACGCACCATCCGGAACCTGATGGCTCCCATTACGCACAGCCAATCGGCACCTCTGTTCGGATACGGCCTTGGCGCCGGGACCAACGCCGGCTCTGCCCTCTCCGGAGGTGGTGCCTTCGCTCTGGGGGAGGATGAGTGGCATCGAGTGGTCCTTGAGAGCGGACCGATTGCAGGCAATCTCTTCATCCTCTGGCGTATCCTTTTAACCTTGGCCTTGCTTCGCGCTTCCTACATTGCCGCTTCCAAGGGCAACTATCTCCCCGCTTTGATCTGGGGAGCGGCCGGTCCACTTTTACTTTGGGGCCAGATCGGGCAACCGACTACATTGGGATTCGTGAGTCTTGGAGGAGGTCTCGTCATTGCCGCCCTGAACGGTGGGAGCGCAGTCTCGAATCAACCTCGGCGTACAGGTAAGAGCCACAGAGTTCGGTCCCCTCTACTCCCTCTCGGTATTGGAGGCAGAGTCCAGTGAAGATCCTCCTGATCAGCAACTATCCGGGCGACGAACAGTTCAGCATGCTTCAATTCGCCGATTTGCTGGAGGGTGAATTGAAGAAAAGAGAAATCGAAGTGGCGAGAATCGAGCCGAGGGAGTTCTTCGGAAAATTCAAGAAAGGAAGAAGGACGGGCAAGTGGTTAGGATACATAGACAAGTACATTCTCTTCCTCGTCTCTCTCAGGAGATATCTTCGCAATATTGACGAAACCTCCGTGATTCACATCTGTGATCACTCCAACGCCATATATCTAAATTTCTTGAATTTCGGATCGAGGCTTCTCGTAACCTGCCATGATCTTATGGCGATCGACTCTATGTTGGGTCGTTTCCCACAGAACTCGCTACGGTTGAGTGGGAGGGCCCTTCAAAAGCTGATTCTTCGGGGCGTTAGGAGAGGAGTTCATTTCGTCTGCGATTCGGTTTCGACCCAGCGGGATCTTCTGTCTACGCTCGATCGAAATGAGGAAAAGGTCCAGACGATCTATATCGGGATCAACGAGAGTTTTAGATTGCTTCCTGACGACGAGGCCCGTGAGCTTTTGGTGGATTTGAATCTTCCCGAAGAAGGTAGATATGTTCTCCATGTCGGCAATGACTCTTGGTATAAGAATCGCGACGGAGCATTGAGAATTTTCAGCCGGACGATGAAAAGAGCCAACGAGGAGTCTCTCTTTCTCCTTTTTGTTGGGCCAAAACTATCAGCGGGGCAGCGAAGAATAGTTGCGGAGGAAAATCTCGAAGGGAAAGTAATTGAAATGGGACGTATTGACCGGAGGAGGCTGGTCGCGCTCTACAACCTCTCTGAGGCGCTGCTTTTTCCCTCTTTCTACGAGGGGTTCGGCTGGCCTCCCATCGAGGCGCAGGCTTGCGGCTGTCCCGTGGTCGCTGGAAGAGGAGGTGCCCTGTTTGAGGTGGTCGGAGAAAGCGGACTGACGGCGGACGCTGAGGATGAGGATATTCTCAGCCAACACCTTGTATCGATTGTCGAGTCACCCGATCTGAGATCAGAGGTGGTCCGTCGCGGTTTCGAGAATGTCGAACGATTTAAGACGAAGACGATGATTGACCGCTATATCGAAGTGTATGAGACGATTCTGGCGGGCTAGGTATCTTTCGGCCTTTGCCCTTTGCGACACTTTTTCTCTTCGAATCGAAGACTGACGTTCTTATAGATCGACCAGATTCATTCCGACAGATACCTAGTCCGACAAAATCCCAGTGAGGTTTCTCCGTAGTATCCACTCTACGAAACCGGCCATAGGTGGGCCGATCGAAGGTATCAAACAAGCGGATCAGGAGTTGAGGAATCGTGGCCACGAAACGGAGATCGTCACTCTTGATCCTCCCCATTCGCCTTGGCACGAGGATTTCTCCCTGCCCACCCACGCTTTGGGCCCGGGTCGAACGGCCTATGGCTATTCTGGGAGACTCGTGCCTTGGCTTCGAAGCTGCCAGAGCAGGTTTGACGCCGTTATCGTTCACGGTATTTGGCAGTACTCCAGTTTTGGAGTTTGGCGTGCCTTGAGAGGCTCAGAGTCCCGCTATTTTGTCTATCCTCACGGAATGCTGGATCCGTGGTTCAAACGCCGCTACCCTTTGAAGCACGTTAAGAAGTGGTTCTACTGGCCATGGGCAGAGTACCGGGTGCTCAGAGATGCCGATTCGGTACTCTTTACATGTGAGGAGGAGAGACGTTTGGCCAGGAAGTCTTTTTGGCTCTACCGTTGTCGGGAAAGCGTAGTCAACTACGGTACCAAGTTGCCGGAGGGCGATCCTTCTGAGCAGCGGGAACAGTTTCTAAGGCGATTCCCAGAGCTGGAGGGACGGCGTATACTGCTCTTTCTCGGGCGCATCCACGAGAAGAAAGGAGTCGATCTTCTCATCCGCGCCTTCTGCGAGCTGTGCCGGCGCAATTCAGATTGGGGAAGGGAGAATCTCCATCTGGTGATCGCTGGCCCCTGCTCGGATCATCGCTACCTCTCAGAAGTCCAGAATCTCGCACTGGAATACGGAGCTGATACGAGGAAGCGCATTTCGTGGGTGGGGATGGTTGAAGGAGCAGTGAAATGGGGTGCTCTGCGGTTGGCAGACGTATTTATTCTACCTTCTCATCAAGAGAACTTCGGTATTGCGGTGACTGAGGCCTTGGCGGTTGGGACGCCGGTACTGATCTCGGATAAGGTGAACATCTGTCGAGAGGTAGAGAATTCCGGCTCCGGCTACGTAGAGGACGACAGCGAATCCGGAGTCGCTCGGCTTCTTTTGAAATGGCGAGAGACAAGCTCTTCGCGAAGGACCGAGATGTCGGAGAATGCGGTTCGGCTCTTTGGGGAGCAGTTCGAGGTCGGGCGGGCGGTTGATAGTCTTCTCAAAGTGATCGATCGGAAAAGGGCGATTGCAGCGGACTGATGATGTCTGAAACTAACAGAGACACTCACACTGGCCCCAGTTTTACAAAGGCCAATCGGTTCGCTCGGTTCTTCTGGAACTTTACATATATCCTATTCTTTCGCTTCAGTCTACGTCCTCTGCACTCTTGGAGAGCGTTCCTTCTGAGACTGTTCGGGGCCAAACTCGGTCGAGGCTGCCATATCTATCCAGCGGCTCGAATCTGGGCTCCCTGGAACCTCGAATGTGGGGATGAAGTAGGGGTCGCGGACCACGCCATCCTCTACAATCAGGCCAAAATCGGTCTGGGCTACCGCGCCGTGATCAGTCAGGGCTCCCATCTCTGCACCGGCACCCATGACTATGAGTCGGCCGGGTTCGAGCTCCACGCGCATCCAATCTCAGTGGCCTCTCTGGTATGGATTGCGGCGGAGTGCTTTGTCGCGCCTGGGGTCTCCATCGGGGAAGGTGCGGTAATCGGAGCTCGCTCGGTGGTCCTTAAAGATATGCCCTCTTGGAGAGTCTGTGCAGGCAATCCGTGTCGGGTGATCAAGGAAAGGGATCCTACAAGAGTGCGGCGGAGCGAATAGACATTGAGCGGAGAGAGAGAGAAAGTCCCCTGTTCGGTGATCATTCCCGCTCTCAATGAGGCGGAGAATTTGGCCCGATGCATACGGTCGGTGAGTTGGGCGGATGAGATTTTCGTAGTTGATTCAGAGAGCTCTGACGAATCGGCAGACATTGCCCGGGCGGCGGGCGCCGAAGTCGTCCAGTTCAAATTTGGCGGATTCTGGCCGAAGAAGAAAAACTGGGCCTTGGAGAATCTGCCTTTCCAGAATGAATGGGTTTTGATCATTGATGCGGATGAATGCATCCCGGCCGAAGCCGAGAATGAGGTGCGAGGAATTGTGACCGATTCCCTGAACCAGTGCTCGGGTTATTGGATCAATCGACGATTCCATTTCATGGGAAAGTGGTTGAAGCATTGCTATTATCCAAACTGGAATCTGCGGCTCTTCAAACATCGGCTGGGCCGCTACGAAAAACTCACCGAAACCGAGACCGCAAGCGGAGACAACGAGGTCCATGAGCATCTCATCGTGCAAGGTCCCACCGGAAGGTTGAAGTGCGAGATGGATCACTTCGCCTTTCCTTCCGTCGAGGTCTTTGTAGAGAAGCACAATCGATATTCCAATTGGGAGGCGAGAGTGGCGCTCGAGGGTTTTCTTGAAAAAAGCGCCGGGCAGCTGCAGAAGGGGAATGTCGGAATACGAAGGAGGCTGAAGCGCCTATCTCATAGACTGCCCTGCCGGTCGCTGTTGCGATTCCTCTATGTCTACTTTTGGCAGCTCGGATTTCTTGATGGGCGGGAGGGGTATTATTTCTCGCGCCTCCACGCCTACTACGAGTTCCTCAATTCCGCAAAGACCTACGAGCTGAAAAAGACGAGAAGGAGTGAGCGAGAAGACTAACAGAGGTTTCGTTTCCAAGCGGGTCGGATTGATCTTTCTGCTGGCCCTAATTGTGGTCCTCAGCTCGGTCTTTCTGGCGCGCCCGGTTTATCGTGGGATTCGGCTGTGGCGGGCTCACAATCTTGCTGATTCGGCGTTGGAACTCTTCGAGCAGGATAGCCGCAGCCTGGAAGCAATGGAGAGAGCGAGGGCGGCCTACGAATTAGCTCCCCTCGACCTCGAGGTTGTTAGAGTGGTAGGTAAGATCCTAATTCGTAGCGATGCCGCGGCCGCTCTTCCCTATTTGAAAGTGGCTTCGGAATTGTCAGGGGGAGCCGCCGAAGACCGGCTCCTTCTAGTCGAGTCTGCTTTCGAGATGGGGTTGTTCGATCTTGTCGAAGAAAACCTCGCGCAATTGGAGACTCTTATTCCTGAGAATCCCGACTTTCTCTTTGCCAGAGCCCGATTCCTCATGGGTTTGAATCGAGTGGAGGAAGCGGTGGAGGTGGTCAAACCGTTGCTGGCCTTGGACTCTTATGCGGATACGGTGCATCTCTTCTATGTTCAGTTGACTCAGCTCCTCCCCAGCAGGATTAAACGGCAGGAGGGGCTTCGCCACTTGTGGGAATTGGGGCAGAGAACGGATTCCCTTGGCCTTTCCGCTCTTAAGAACCTCGCTCGCTATCCAGAGAAGGAAGAGAAGCTGGTCCAGGAATTGATGCGGCGTCTCTCCTTCCATCCGGAGTCAGGTCTGGGTGAGCACCTTCTCATCCTCGAGCTGAGACTGGAACTCGCTGAACTCTCGCCGGAGGAGACCCTGGCGGAAGCCGTGACACTTTTAAACCCGAAAGAAGATAAGTCTCTCATTCAACTTGGCCGCTGGCTGAATCGACACAGTCTCTACGATCAAACGGTTTTTATGATCGATGAAGATAGAGCTATGACGAGGCGGGATCTCTACCTTATTCTGGTCGACGCTTTGGCCGTTTCGAATCGATGGGACGATGTGAGCCGGATTCTCGATAAGCCGAAAATCCCTATCGAAAGCACTTTGAAGTATCTGTTCAAGATGCGCGCTCATCGGGCGCGAGGTGACTTCCGGCGTGCCGAGCTGGAGTGGGAGAGAGTGCTTCTCTCGGCCGCTGACGACCAGGAGGAACTGTGGAACATCGTCCACTACGGTTCTCGCCTCGGACTGGATCACTACACTCGTCTGGCCCTCGAAAAACTCACCTCTCACCCCTCGAGTTTGCGGAGGGCGCTCAACTCTCTTCTCAAATTGGAGCAGTTGGCCGGAGACACCTCTGCCCTCAGAGACGTCTTGGCTCGTCTGGTCGAGATCTATCCTGAGGAAGCATCCCTGAGTAACGACCTCGCCTACACTAACCTTCTCTTGGGTGAGCAGATTGAAACCTCGTTGGAAGAGGCCAGCCATATGGTATCGGAGAATCCGCAATTCTTGGCCCATAAGATAACACTCGCATTGGCCAATCTACGAACCGAGGACGCCGCTTCCGCGCTCCAGGTGCTGGACAGGCTGAATCTCGACTGGTCCCGTGTTCGGCCGCGCTGGCGGGTGATCTGGGGAACGGTCCTCTCCCTCAATGGTAGGGTTGATGAAGCCGCTCTCATTGTGGAGGGTCTCGACGCGCGGGCTCTACTCCCCGAAGAACGCCAGCTCTATGACGATATCGACCGGGTTAATTCCGGTTAGGAATCTGTCGGGCGAAGCTGGCCACTTGCGAAGCAATCGAATGTCAAAGTCCGACTCTTATGGGCTCGTCGGAGCGATCTGGGGTGCAGTGTCGATCGTCGTCGTTTCTAGGAGGCTCTCTCCGCCTGCCGTTGTATCGGCAAACTGAAACTGAAGTATCCGATCAAGGACGGCCTGGTCGAACGGAAGATCGCCAAAAAGGCTGATTTCAAACACGCGTAAACCACCGCTCCCGGGGGGTTGAAAGAAGTGACCTCCTAAGGCTTGGACTCGCGCTATCAGATCGCTCAAATCCGGGTCCGCCGCGGCACTCTTTTCCTCGACGTTCGGCTCTTGGGGAGGAGAAGCCGATACCGGCATCATCTCCCTCGCACCATCGTGAAGGGCAGTCGAAGACTGCTTGAGAGTTGGTTGATTCGCCTTTTCCGGGATCCAGCGAATCAATAAAACCCGACCAAAAGAGGCTTTAAACTCGCTCCGATACCGGACCATTCCCACTTCTCCTTCTTTGACCTTTGTTGCGGTCGGTGCGCGATCTTCGAAAAATCGCTCACCCAGTGGGACCGTTTGAAGTTCCTCTTCCGCTCCTTCAACCTTGATTACCTTGTAGGGCGCTCCAGGCTGATTGGCGCTTTGCGGCAACCCCGGCCGCAGTCCTCCCGCCAACGGCTGCTCCTCCCTTTCCCGCAGTTCAACAGGCACCTCCGGCAAAAGGTATATCTCGAGGGTCCCTGACCCCGCCGCGAACAGCATCGACACTCCATTTAGCTTCGCGCTTCTCCTTAGATCGAGGGCCAATACCGTCTCATCATCCTCCGAGGAGAACTCGTATGAGGTCAGGTAGTCATCATCGATCATGAAGTTCGCGGATATCAGATCTCCCGAACTGACATGGCTGATGGAGCATCCGGTGTAAAGTGAGGCAAAGTCGTAGGGAATCGTAGCGCCCCCTGTTGCGACCGCTTCCCCCTTTGCCTCGACCGCCAGTGCTCCCTTCGATTCGAATTCAGTCTCAGCGATCGACGTCTCCCCGTAAACGCCGAGGTAGCCGATCTCGGTCGAAGTTTCAGCATCGAATTCAAACAGCACATACTTTCCCGTCGTTACGGGAAAAATGAAATTGTGAGGTGCCGATGGACTTACATCAGCACTCTCCACCACCCGCCTCCACCGCCGGCTCTTTATCGGACTGAGCGTCTCAGAGACCGCAATCGAGACGCTCCCTTGGCCTTCGTAGTTAAGAAAGAAACTGCGATTTATTGGATAGAATTCACCTAAATCGACGATAAATGAATGGCTGCCCCGTGTCATTCGATATGTCAAAGTCTCATCATCACTCAGGAGTACCGCCTCCGGTAGCACACTACTATGGTCAACCGACATGGTTGTCATGCGGCCGGATTGATCGAGGATTATGAGCTCCGCTTCCATGTGCCAGCGGGCCAGATTCTTCGGCATTTGGCTGAGCAACGCCTCATCCATAGGTGGAAGTTGCTTGAGTTCTACCTCTCCATGGGCCACCTGCCCCAGAAAAAGGCTCAGGAGCGGTCCTACCAAGAATATTCGGTTCATGAAAAAATTGTAAAAATCTGTTTTGTAAAGTCTGAACAGTTTCCGAATTCACTCGGTCGATACACTTCAAGTATCGGCTACTTCCCTATCTTCTAAATTAGAGAATGCCGACTTTTATCAGATATAATCCATATATCCAAGGTCTTTTCTCGCTTCCTTTTTCTGATTATTATTGGGTGTCCTACTTCAGGGTAGTAATAATCAGTTTGACATCATTCTGATTTGTCCTATTATATGGTAGGAACAATGGAAATTGATCAGGTGTACGTCATGTTCCCTACCCGGCTTGAGTGTGTACGGGTTCTTGAGGAGATCAGGTGGGCGGGGAGGCCCTCGTGTCCCTATTGCAGGTCGAGCAATTGCACCTCCGCGCCGAAGGAGAGGCGGCATCACTGCAACAATTGCAACACGACATTCTCGGTCACGGTTGGGACAATTCTGCAGCGAACAAAAGTCGATCTTCAGAAGTGGTTTTTCGCTATTGGTTGGACCCTGCGGGGTGGGAATGGGCGGTCCATTAGGGGGCTGGCTAAGGAATTGGAGGTAAACAGGAATACGGCTTGGTACATGGTACAGAGGATAAAAGCGGCGCCGAGCAGAGAGAGGGCGTTGCTCAAGGAAATTTTGGATCGGATGACCGAGAGGGATGGATTCGAAACTGAAAGTGTCGATAGGGGGGCCCGGTTGGGACGGGAGGGCAGGTGATTCGAGGCTGAATTCGTGGACTGGTAGTGTGAACCATCACACTAGTTGAGGTGAAAAGAGAGTTACCAAGGGCAACGCACGAAGGAGAGATTTCGCTTGGGCGAAACTCTCTATCCTGTGCCGTACTGGAGGATGGAACCCACCTGGTTGGCGGAAGTGGTTTCCTCCGGGTCCTTGGTCTCCCATGGCGCGGAAAATTGAATGATGGGTCAAATCTGGGTGTCCAGATTGGGTCGAACCTGCGGTCCTTTAACGACGACAGACTGAGGGAGGCACTGACATTGATCGAATTTCGCTCACTTCGAGGTCAGCGCGCGAAGGGACTCCAGGCCTATGCCTTAACCACATTCTGTAATACCTTTATCCGAGCTCGTGAAGATAGTGAGCTGGATCAGGCTCAGTTAAAAACGGCTTCTCAGTGCGACCATCTCTTGATGCTTCTGGGCGAGGAGACGATCGAGGAGCAGATCGACGCCGTGACGGGATTTGATACGGTTCGAGATCGGCTTGCTCTCCACGATATTCTCCGCCGCTCCGTTTCTCCGGAGCTGATGGTTTGGATCCATCGAATACCGGATGATTTCTTTCGTCAGGTCTTTCGATTGAGAGGCTGGGAATGGAAGGGCATGGCGCTCAAGAAACCGAAGACGCTGGGGCGGACCGCAAACAGTCTCATCTTCGAACGGCTTGCGCCAGGGGTGGTCAGAGAACTTAGGGAACACGTTCCAGAGGACTTTCAGGGCCGCCGAAAAAATACCAGGCAGCCGTGGCTGACAAAGACGATTGGGCACCAGGCTTTGGAGAATCATGTCTACGCTGTTGTCGGGCTGATGCGCGCCTCGGCCAATTGGAGCCAGTTCTATCGCATGCTGCAGCGCTCTTTCCCAAAAGAGGAGGGGGGAAATGAGAAGTAGCTTAGCTGCCTTTGTCCTGGTCCTTCTTTTCTTTGTCGGAATGGCCCCGGCCCAGGGCCAACGGGGTAATCTCAAGTTGGGGAGACTCTACTTCGACCTCACCGCCTACTTCGAAGTTGAGGTCAACGATAACATCAACGCCTCCGGCGTTGAGAGCCTCGAAGATATCATTCTGAAATCGGGAGTGAAATTCGACGGGATCCTTGATCTGAGCTCCTTCAATTCATTTTCCTTTAACTTTGATCTGGGCTACCGAAAGTATCTCGACCATCCCGAACTGGATTCCAGTGAGAATTTTCTCGATCTCTCCGATCAGTCGGAGCTCGCCTTGGTCTTGCTGGTTGGCGCTTTCGAGGTTCGCGCTTTCGACCGGGCCAGTTTTACCGCCGACGCGACCGATTCGGTTATCGTTGATCCAAGCAATGCGGAACTCGACTTCAACGTTCAGCAGTACGCCAGATTCCAAAATCGGGTTGGCCTGCGGACCCTGTGGGATATGAACTCGAAATCGCAGTGGCAGTTTACGATCGACCGTTTCGATGTCATTCCCCTCGATACCGTGTTTGATAATACCCGCCGTAGAGAGTACACCGTGGGTGCGAACTTCGCCTACCTGGTCAATCAGTACCTCAGAGTGGGGCCCACCGCCTCCTACTTCGACAACGTCTACAGTGAGGATTTTCAAAACGACAGCTCCGGCTACAGCTTGGGAGCCTTCTTCGACTGGCAGCTAACGGAGTTTATAAGCCTTGAATCGACGGTTTCGTGGGTGAAACAGGATTTCGACACTTCAGGCTTGAACGAGGATCTTTCGGACACCTCGACGCCGAACGTCAATTTCGCTCTTCGACACCAGCTGAATAGCGGCTACTCTCACAGCTTCGCCTTCAGGAGAAGTACCCAATTCGGGTTTATCTCCAATACCACGAGGGTCAATCGCCTCGCCTATTCTTTCAATTGGAATGTATCGTCGAACTCTCTGATTAATGGCCGCCTCTATCACGGGGAAGGAGCCGATTCAGGTGGTATCCGACCGGAGGCCTATGACCGGTTCGGATTCGAGGTCGATTACACCCATTCTTTCTCCTCCAAGTTTTCGGGGAATTTCACCTATAGTTACACCGACAAATCGTCGAATATCTCCGAGAGATCGTATACCCAAAACAGATTCCTCTTTGCCCTCCGCTATGACTTTTAGCTGTTCTATTCTTAGAAAGATCGGTCCCCGTGGTCGCTTTGACGGCGGCTTCCTCTCTCTTCTTCTGATCGTTTACGGAAGCACTTGGATCGGCCTATCCGGGGAAGTGGCAAACCCCTACAGCCAGATGGAGCTTCTCGATGACGAGAGGAGGCTGGAAATCGGGGATCGCGTTTCCTATTCCGTTCTGGAAGATCGAGAACGGCCGAAACTGCTCCTCGTGACGGATCGGGGGGAGGTTGACGTTCCTCTGATCGGGCGAGTCGAGGCTAGCGGCAAGACCTGCAAGGAATTCGCCTTCGGAGTAAAGAAGGAGCTGGAGGTCGAGTTCTATTACCGGGCTACCGTTGTTGTCGGATTTCCCTTGGTCTCAGAGACCCGGGGCGAAGTCGTCATTCTGGGCGAGGTCAAGATTCAAGGCCCGATTCCTATACCGACGGATCAGGTCCTGACCGTCAGCAGCGCTATCTTGAGAGCGGGAGGATTCCTCCAGAGCGCCGACCGGGGTAAGATCGAGCTGGTGCGAAAAGACCGCGCCAATCCGGAGGAGGAGCAAAGGATCAAGATTGATGTCGGCTCAATTTTCCAGACGGGACGCTTTCAGGATGATGATGTTGTAAAACCGGATGATCTCATCCTTGTTCCACAGTTGACCGGGGCGGGGGGGCAGTTCTATGTTCATGGGGCGGTGAACCGGCCCGGTCTCTACGATCTTCCCTTGAGCAAGCACTTTACAGTGAGCAAGGCGATACTGCTCGCCGGCGGGTTTACCAAGTTTGCCGACAAGAAAAAGGTAAAGTTGATCCGGGCAAACTCCGGAGGTCCGGAAGGCGAACGGACCCTGATTGTCAATGTCGCCGATATTCTTGAAAGAGGCATTCGCACCAATGACCCGATAGTCGAAGTCGACGACATTATTCGAGTCCAGGAACGCTGGTTTAATATCCAATGAAAGAGCCGGAATTCGACGATACCGAAGGAGGTCTCGAATGGGTCGAGAATCTACACGTCTGGGTGTTTCGAGCCAAGTTGCTGCTACGGAAATATTGGTGGATCTTTCTCCTTACTGTCAGTATCGGAGTTTTCTATCAGGGGTGGCAGGAGTACCAGCGTGAACCGCGCTACAAGTCACATGCCCGCATGATCGTGAGCGGTCGCGTCGCTGTTCCTGATGCCGCCGGCTACAAAGAGGAACTCTCCAATTTCTTCGGCACCCAGATAAGGCTCATGCAGAGCCAGATCGTGATCAATGCCGCTCACGAACGGCTAAAAGTACTTTATCCCGATTTGCAGAGTAGTCCGGTCGGGTTGAGAGCGGCCCAGGAACCAGAGACCTCCATCTTCGTCCTCACCGCGGAAGGAGGCGAGCCCAGGTACACCCAGGCTTTTCTCGATGCTTCGTTGGAGGAGTACATCAACTTTAAGAACGAGGCTCGTTCCGCGACCTCAGAGAGTACTCTGCTCAAGATCAATGAGCAACTCCTGGTTTTGGAAGACGAGATCGATGGCGGCGAGAACGCCTTGGTCGAATTTCAGAAGGACAACAACATCGTATTTATTCAAGAACAGGGAACATCGGCGGGCTCCTACCTGGCCCGGTTGAAAAATCGTATGGCGGCGTTTAAGACCCAGTTCCGCGAATTGGAGTCGCTCAGCCTGGAGCAGCACTTGGAAGGATCCAAGAAGCAGATCTCCGAACTGGACGACGATATGCTTCAGGTAAGCGTCCTCGAGACCAGCGAGAACTTCCTTCTTGCCAAACGGCAGTATGATAAACTCGTGGCGGAGCGGGATGAATTCGGGATCTACATGCGGCCGAAGCATCCCAAGATAATCAACCTGAACCTCGAGATCGAACGTGCGGATAATCTTCTCGGTATCTATCGTAAGCAGGGGCTGCGCCAGCTCGAGGAGCAGAAAAACGTTCTGCACACCAGGGTGGGCAATCTAGAGGAAGAGATTGCGCAATGGGAACAGACAGCCCTCGACTACAGTCGCCTGATGGCGGAGTACGACCGATTGAAGTCGAAATTGGAACGGTCTAAGAATCTCTATGAACGTCTTCTCGCTTCCATTCAACAGATCGATCTGAATCTCAATATCGGGCAGGAAACGGTGAGGATCCTGGAGCAAGCCTCGCCCCCTTACCGCGAAATGCCCAAGATCGGTTCGAAGGTCGCGCAAGGGGGAGTCGCCGGATGTTCTCCTCGGTGGGGGTTTTATCTTTCTTCTCGGCCTCCTCGATAACCGCATCGTATCGGGGGAGGACCTCACTCGTCGATTTGAACAGCCCATTGTTGGCATCATTCCCTTTGAGGGCGCTTCCAAAAACGGAAAGGTGGAGTTGCTTCGACCGAAGGACGAACGCCATCTTTTTGCCGAGGCCTGCCGTACTTTGCGTTCCTCGCTTCTCTTTATGGATGTGCAGGGAAAGAGGCCCAAGACTTTTATCATCACCAGCGCTGTGCCTACTGAGGGCAAGTCAACCCTCTCCAGCAATCTGGCCATCACCTTCGCTTTTACTTCCTCGAAAACCCTGCTCGTCGATGCCGATCTTCGCCGGGGAAGGCTCTTCCAGCGCTTCAATTTGAGTAACGATTGTGGAATGAGCGATTTGCTGGAACATTCCGCTTCGGTGGATGAGGTGATCCAGAAAACAGACTATGAGAATCTAGATTTCATCTCCTGTGGCCGCTATCCGGATCGTCCCGGCGAGCTGCTCCTGAGTGAAGGCGTGGATCCGGTGCTAACGGTTCTACAGGAACGTTACGATTACATCATTTTCGATTCCGCTCCGGTTCTTGCGACTGATGATACGACGAGTTTCGCCACCAAGGTCGACGGGGTCTTGTTTGCCGTCCGGTCCTCCCATACTCAGGCCCGCCAGGTGCGATCCTCGCTCGAAAGACTTCGTATGCTTGGAGCCCATGTCAGTGGATTCGTCTTGAATTGCGTCGATACACGGGGGGCCGACTACTACTACTATAACAAATACCAAAGCGACTACTACGTGGAAGGGGAGGGGGCGCGGAAGTGATCAGGATTCTTTCCGACGTAGCATTTCGCAATATTCCTGAGATTCCGAATTCGAGGTGACAGAGGCACTCATCGGAGGAAGTTCCTTCCGAAAGAATTCTAGCCCGATCGCAGCCTACTTCGCGGTCGGGTTTTTGTTTTTTCTGATTCTTCTGGGCGGCGGAACCTCGGGATGGTCGCAGGGTATCGCGATGGGTGTGATCGGCGGTCTTTTGATCTACGCACCGCCCAAACGAACTCCCGGAAGATTAGTCGACACTGCGGCGGCCGGGCTTGTCATTCTCTCTCTTCTGGGACTGGTTCCGATAGGGGGCTTTAATCGGCCGGACTGGTGGCGATCGGCGACCGGGGATTTTAGGATCGAGCTTTCCGCAACCGTCTCTTCTCAGCCCCTCCTTACGGTCGAAGCGATTCTTCTCCTTATCGCGGCACTGAGTTGGTTCTATCTCGTCTGCACGGTGGAGGTCGATCGGAGTTCGCAGACAGGCATCCTCTGGGCTTTCGCCGCCGGCGTCACGATTCTGGCAGTGGCGATTATCCTCGGGACCATCAATGAATGGAAGTATCCTTTTGGGAAAGAGGCGCAGAGTTTCAGTTTTTTTCCCAATCGCAATCAGACTAGCAGCATCCTGATCCTCGGCGGAGTCATCTGCTTTTCCCTTTCTCTCCACGCGATTCGCCGTCGCAGCTTAACCGCTATCGTAGGCATCGGCGCTGTCCTGTTGATACTGTTCGCCCTCATTTTCAGCCTCTCTCGAGCTGGTGTGTTGCTGTTCTTTGCCGGCTGTTTGATCTCAATGCTCGGATATTTGCCCACCTCCCGTTCTCGCCTCGGTCGAAATGTTGGCGTTGCCCTCTCGGTGTTGATTCTCGCCGCCAGCGCATTGCTCTACTTCGGGGGCGACACCATGAGGAGGATTTCGGGGCTTCTAAACCTGAACGATGGTGGTCCCGCCGATTTTCGGCTCCGCATTTATGAGGACACTCTGAATCTGATGGCCGACCATCCATTTTTCGGCCTCGGGCTGGGAAATTTCCCTCAGATTTTTCCGCAGTATCGGGAGGCGTCCAGAAGCGCCTCGGCCATCATCCACCCTGAGAGTGATTGGCTCTGGCTGGGTGCTGAATTGGGAATTCCCGGTCTGTTGTTTGCGGTCCTCGGTCTGGTCGGTCTCTGGCGGGCCCTAGGACGCGACCAACCGCGGCGCGTCAGCCTCTCTCGATCCGGTATTCTCTCCGCCCTTTTAGTTTTCCTGATCCACACTCTGGTCGATGTTCCGGGACATCGGTTAGGCACGATCTTGTCCGCTTTTCTGCTCTTCAGTATGGCCCTGAATCGGAGTGATTCGGTCCTTCCAAAGACGCCTCTGCCTCAGGCATTCTGGAGGGGACTAGGTCTCCTCCTTGTCGGGGCCGGAGGAATCTGGGTCAGTGCCTTTTCCATGGCCCTACCGCTACACTCGAAAGTCGTCGAACAGATTGCGGAGAAAGCTCTCAAGAAGGGAGACAGCGAGGAACTCGATTTCACCGGGCGAGCATGCGAGAGGGCGGTGTATTGGACACCAATGAAGTGGCAGGCCTACTTCAACCGGGCCCAATTTCACCTCTTTCGTGAGAAAGACCCTCACGGCGCCTTCGATGATTTTCGGCGCAGTCGATTCCTCGAGCCGGTGAATGCCGAGGTCGCCTACCTGGAGGGGAAGGCCTGGGCTCCATTCAGTCCCACCTATGCGCTCTCCGCCTGGCATGAGGCTCTGCGTCGAGAGTCAATCGACAGGCTCACTCTCTTCCGCGAGATCGTCAGTCATACAATACACCTCCCTTCCTACCGGGCCGGCCTGCGCAGGCTCTCCACCCTCGACCCTGAGTTAGGCTACCAATATCTGTCCAATTTCAAAGGGACGGCGTTTCTCGATGAGATGGACGCGGTCCTTGCCGCTGACCCGGCCTTTGAGCAGATTCCTCCATCCAAAAGGGAGCAACTCTTCGAACGCTGGGTGCGGAACGGCGGGGCGTCGAAACTGCGTCATCACTTTTCTCAATTCCCGTTTCTGGGCGAGACCTACTGGAGATCATTCGCTGAGAGTCTGGCCGCTCTTGGTCAGTTCCGCGAAGCATGTCAGATCATCCTGGAGTCCTCCGCGACCCCGGCCCCTCCCGGAGCAGAATCTCCTTTCGATCTTGAGCGATTGCAGGCCTCCTTCCGCAAGAACCCGCGGAATGTGCGCTTGGGCGTCTCCCTTCTGAAAGCGGAGATCGAGACTGAAAACTGGGACCGCGCTTACCGAACAACCCGCCTCCTCACCGAAAATACCGACCTCCCTCCTTTTGTCTCCTACTGGCATGCCCGACTCCTCCACGGAAAAGGAGAATACAAAAAGAGTTGGGAAGCTTGGAGAAGATGGCTCGAGAGAACAAACTGAGGTATATTTTGAGTTCTCGCAGCGACTGAAAGGTCTCCAGCCTAAGTGCTCGTGTTCGTAATTACGAACACCAGCACTAAGCTGGACAAGAATTTTGCGGCCCTCCGCGGAATTCTAGCCGAAGACCTGTCGCCTCAGATCTCGCGCTACCGTCAATCCCCCCCAGTCGCTGCCTTTCATTTTCCTCCAACCGCCTCTCCTTCGCCTCCCCAAATGGTCCCGGTAATGCGAAAGAACTCCTTCTACATACTCCTTCCTACCGAGTACAGCGCCGTCCGTAAAGTAGCGCACCCTACAGCGTAATGCCACCGCCAATGGCAATCTTCCTCCCTCTTCCACGACCTTCAGCCATGCTTCCATCGGGATCAGTTCGGTTGAATCCTTCCCCAACGCCTCGAGCGCTCCCGTGCAGTAGAGCAATTGACGATATTCCCTCGACGCCTCGCGCCACGTCAAAGGCCCTCCGTCCGATCCCAGCACCGCTTCGCATATCCCCTCGCGCGCTTCAGGACTGCCTCCAACCGCTTCGCCATAGCCGCTCCAGCGGTAGTCCTTGGGATCTTCTACGATCCCCGCCCGCACCGGATTCAGGTCGATATACGCCGCAGTGATCCGCAATGCTGGCTCCCTTCCCTCCACCACCGTGCTCTTGAACCGCTCCGACCACAGGGTCCCATACCGGTCGTGATTCTGATTATACCAGATCGTATACCGCTGCTTGAGAGTCTTCATGAATTCTGAAACATCATACATCCTCGCCAGAAGACGCCTTCGCCACATCGCCGCCTCTTCACCTCCCTTCTTCAATACCGCCTTCAGATACCTGATCGTCATTGTCTGATACTGAGTCGACTCCGGATAGAGAACCACATAGCGACGGAGAAGCTCCCGGTCGGACACCGCCACCTCCTCCTGGTCCGGTATCCTTAGGAGAATATGGAAGTGATTGCTCATCAGGCAGTAGGTCAGCACCTCCACCCCCGAGAAGTCCGCCACCTGCCACAGCTGCCTGCGCAGCCGTTCCTTTGCAATTGCGTCGAACAGAAAGGCACCGTTCACCGTCCGGGTTGTGCAATGATAAACTGCGCTCCGGCCTTCAATCTTGAGTCGTTTATACCTCATTCTGTCCGTAACTATCCGCTGAAGTCGCGAATGTAAAGCTAAAAGGGTCTGACACTTATTTTAGCATTCCTATTCCATTGTAAACCCTTCTAACGAGTGACGACCATCGATCGATCGAGCAAGGCGACCACCTTGTTTCTTGCCTCCTGAGCTGATTTGATGCCGGCGACAACGATCTCGATGGAGCGTCGTCCTTTGATGATATCGCCATGGAGGGCGGCGAGGAGGCGGTCTTTTGGGGTACGGACGGTGGGCACGACGATTTCATCCTGGTTATCGTTCCAGACAGCGAAGTAGACGTAGACGGGTTCCTCGTCAAAATCGAAAGTATAGGGCGTGATCTGAAGGTTGAGACCATCCCGCTCCCAGGAGAATGGGGGACTCTGATCGCGGAGGGTGAGTCCGGAACCGGTAAGGCAGAGTTCGGGGCGGTGGACGTCGATGAAGGAGGAGACTTCTCCAGGATGCCAGACAAAGAAAAAGACGACCCACCGTTCCCGATCAGCGACAGCCCATTCCGCCCTCGTTCCCTCCGAGCATCGCAGCATGGCCCGTACCGGGGCGGGCAATGTCTGGAATACGACGTTGGAATCGGCCTCGTTCCAGTCGACAGCGGCGATCACCGGGGACATACGATATCCGTCCTCATTTCTATACCAAAGAGCGACGGCCGGAATGCTGAACAGGTAGAGAGCAACGATGGAGGAAGCGGGGATCCATGCGATCCAGCGCATTGGGATTTCTCTATCGATAGATTCTGGGTTCTCTTTTTCCCGGCCGCTCCGCTTTTTTGCAATCAGGGCTGCGATTCCGAGCAGGATCAAGAATGCGGTTAGGGCGACGATGTATCCGACCGGGTCATGGATCGATGTTACGGTATCGGAACCCTGTTTGTAGACGACAAGTGTGAGGATGAGGGTGCGGAAGACATTGAGTAAGAGGGAGATTAAGGCGCCGAGTGCAATGAGGGCACCGCGAATCCAGCCGTTGAATCGTAAGAGTTCGCCTAGAAAAAAGGCACTCATCAGAGTGGATTGGAAGGAGCGCACGCCGCTGCAGGCCTCTTCCACTCCGACCAGTCCTTGGGCGAGTTCGATGACATTGCCTCGTTGGACGGCGTAGATACCGAGCAAGTTCAGTGACTCGACCGTGACCGCGGCCACGATTCGCATTAGGTCGACGATAAGGGTACGTTCCAGCTGGACAGGCCAGGGAACGGCGAACACGAGCATGGCGGCGGCGAGGGCAAAGTGCCTGACCCATCGCAAACCTCCCCAATGCCACAGAACGGCGATAGTGGCGCCGAAAATGATAGAGAAATGAAACCAGTAAACGAATCGCCAGTCCGGGTTGGATTCGAAGATGATTCGCACGGGTATGACCAGGAATACAAGGAGGTAGAGGACGAGTAGGGAAGGGAAAGGACGCGCCGAGAGCTCTGGTTCAGGTCGGTCTGCCCAGCGGAGGAAAAGAAGATAGCCGGCAGTGAAAGGTACGAGGTAACCGAAATGGTATTGCTGATTGACCTCCCATTCGGTGCTGAGCATGGAGAGCAGATCGAACCAGAGGAGCGCGACGATTCCGAAATTTAGGAATCTGACGAGGAATCTGTCGGATTTACCATCTGACATTCTTGATGATAGTCTGCATGTGAGTGCCTTCGCCGATCTTAGGGTATTCCGGCACCGACATATTCCTTGCCCGGCAAGCCGGAAGTGAAAGAGAGAGGAAAGAGTCGAGCGCTATATCACCTTTACGGCATTTTCGTCGCACTATCATCCCGCTAATCATTGCCGATATTTCGCACGCTGGAGGGCGGATTGATCTAGCGGAGAAAAGTGATCGAGAGCTGGCGGGAAAAGTGGGTTACTGGATTTCCGCGGCGGTGGCGGTGATGTGGTGGGCACTAATACCGAGTTCCTCCATCACGACTGGGCCGGGGGCGCTGAGTCCGAAGCGCTCGATGCCGATGATCTTTCCCTCCGGTCCGACAAATCGATGCCAGAGGCCGGTCACTCCCGCCTCAATCGCAATTCTCTTCCGGCAGGAGGAGGGGAGTACGCTCTCGCGATAGCCGGCGCTCTGCCGATCGAAGCGTTCGAAGCAGGGCATCGACACGACGCGGGTTCCTTCTCCGATTTCCTGGGCCGCCTCGATTGCGAGATGGAGTTCACTCCCAGTGGCCAACAGGATGAGATTCAGTTCTCCCGACTCACTCTTTGCGACGTATCCGCCGTTGAGCGTCCCTTCTCTCCGATCAGGAATCGGAATGTCATTGAGATTGGGAAGATTCTGACGGGAGAGGATGAGGGCGCTGGGGCCATCTCGGCGCTCGAGGGCGGCGACGAAGGCGCCCGCGGTTTCCTCTGGATCGGCCGGGCGGAGGACATCCAGATTTGGAATGAGTCGCAACGAGCTGACCATCTCGACGGGTTGGTGGGTCGGTCCATCCTCTCCTACGCCGATGGAATCGTGGGTGAAGATGAAGAAAACGGGCAGAGAAGAAAGCGCGGCCAGCCTGATTGAGGGCCGCATGTAATCAGAGAAAGCGAGAAAGGTCGCACCGGAACCTTGGAAGACCCCGTAGTATCCGATCCCGTTAACCATCGCTCCCATGGCGTGCTCTCGAATTCCAAATCGAATATTGCGCCCGCCCCGGTTGTCGCGTGTAAAGTCGTCGCTCGATTCGATGTAGTTCTTGGTCGAACCGTGCAGATCCGCACTTCCGCTAATGAGGAGGGGAAGCGCTCCTGAGAGCGGTTGCAGAACCGCGCTGCCGGCAGCGCGGGTGGCTAGGCTGTCTTCCGGGGAAAATTGGGGTATCCGACCGAGGAGGTCGTCCGGCAGGTGCCGCTTGAGACCTTCGGTGAGGAGCTCGGCTTTTTCCGGATTGACCTTCTCCCAGGCCGAGAACACCTCTTCCCATTCCGAGTATGACTGTATCAGAGCATTCTGCCGATCGGCGAAGTATTCTCTGACATCGTCGGACACGAAGTAGGGATCGTCGGGCAGGTCGAGGCCCCGTCTCGCCGTCTCGGAGAACTCATGGCCTCCTTCCCCGTGGGCGGCCGCTGTTCCTGCTACCTCAGGAATTCCCTTGCCGATCAAGGTCTTGGCGACGATGAATTTCGGCCTTCCGTTGTCATTGGTCTTGAAGCGCTCGAATGCTTCGAGAATGGCGACCAAATCGTGCCCGTCGACCGTTATGGTTTCGAATCCGTAGGCCTGGAATCGCGCCTCCGCGTCCTCGCTCTGGGTGGCTTCGGCCGATGCGTCGAGAGTAACATCGTTGGAGTCGTAAATGAGGATGAAATTATCGAGCCCGAAGTGACCTGCGAAGGAGCAGGCTTCGGAGGCGACGCCCTCCTGAAGGCATCCGTCCCCTGCGAGGCAAACAACGTGATGGTCGACAATCTGATGCACGGAGGTATTGAATTGTGATTGGACCATCTTAGCCGCGACTGCCATACCGACTGCATTTCCTACTCCCTGGCCAAGGGGTCCCGTAGTCGCCTCCACTCCCGGAACTTCTCCAAATTCGGGATGACCGGGAGTCTTACTGTTGAGGCCGCGAAAATTCCGTATCTCCTCCATCGACAGATCGAATCCGCTCAAGTGGAGCCATGCGTAGAGGAACATGCTTCCGTGCCCAGCGGAGAGGACAAAGCGGTCGCGGTTGATCCAGGCCGGTCGCCTCGGATTGAAGGAAAGGGCGTGACCAAAAAGAACAGCGCCAATCTCAGCCGCTCCGAGCGGCAGCCCGATGTGACCGCTCTGACAAGCATGAACTGCGTCGATGGCGAGCCCTCGTGCTTGATTGGAAGCTTTACTTAGTATTTCGATATTCACAAAGATCTTGAGCTTCTCTCTTTCTCTATTTTTGCGCAAGTTTTCTTGCAAGCCTGTTTCTCAGTCCAGAATACTCACATCGGCCTCCGTCACTCTTGATCTTATTGCTAGGAGTCTGTCGGACGAACCTGGTCACTTGCGAAGCAATCGAATGTCAAAGTCCGACAGACTCCTAGTTGGTGACGGAGGCAGGTGTAAGATATCCGGACTAGGAAAGTGATGGCGCTTTTTAAACAGAGAGGGGCTGAGTTTCGTCGCCTTGGGGAAGAGGAACGACGCACCAAAAACTGGAAGCGTTGGGGTCCTTATCTTGCGGAGAGGCAATGGGCCACGGTCCGCGAAGATTACTCGGCCGAGGGAAAGGTTTGGGATTATTTTTCACATGAACAGGCGCGGAGCCGGGCCTATAGATGGGGAGAAGACGGTCTTCTCGGCATCACGGATCGGCAGTGCCGCCTCTGCTTCGCCTGGGCTTTCTGGAATGAAAGAGATCCGATCTTGAAGGAGCGCCTATTTGGACTGACCGGTCTTGAAGGCAACCATGGGGAGGACGTCAAGGAGCTCTATTTCTATCTCGATTCGACGCCGACACACTCCTACATGAAGGCGCAATATAAGTATCCCCAACTTGAGTTCCCCTACGAACGATTGCGCAAAGAGGGCCGGTCGCGAGGGTTCGCAGATCCGGAATTCGAATTGATGGACACGGGGATCTTCGACGATGAGCGCTACTTCGATATCATGGTCGAGTACGCGAAGAGAGGCCCGAACGATATTCTCATCAGAGCTACCATTTACAATCGCGGTGCGGAATCGGCGCCGCTGCACGTGTTGCCGACGGTGTGGTTCCGCAATACTTGGATCTGGGGATGTAAGCACGAAGGCTGTACTCTGAAGCCAAGTATCCGAAAACTGGATGAGGGGAGCGTTCTTTGCGACCATGAAGCGCTGGACACTTTTCGTTTTGCGGCGGACAGAGGACTGGATGGAATTTCTCCGACCTTTCTCTTCACCGAGAACGAAACGAATTCGGTGAAACTCTTCGGCTCCGAGACATACACTCCCTACGTAAAGGATGCCTTTCATGAATACGTCGTAAACTCTCGGAAGGATTCCGTCTGTTCGGAGTGGAGGGGAACCAAATCGGCTGCCCACTACAGACTCGAAATTCCTCCGGGGGGAAGGAAGACGCTGCGCCTCCGCCTGTTCAGTGAGTTGGAGGCCCCTGACAAGCTCTTCGGAGAGGAGTTTACACGAGTATTCAGAAAGCGGCGGAAGGAGGCCGACTCATTTTACGAAAAGATAACTCCGTCAACACTCTCCGAGGAGGAGGCCGCTGTTCAACGGCAGGCATACGCCGGGCTTTTCTGGACGAAGCAGTTCTATCACTACTCCGTGATCGACTGGTTAGAAGGGGATTCCGACATAGCGAAGCCGCCGGCGCAAAGGTGGCAGGGAAAGAATCAAGATTGGACGCATCTCTTCAACAGGGATGTCATCTCGATGCCCGATAAATGGGAATACCCTTGGTTTGCGGCTTGGGATCTCGCCTTTCATATGATTCCATTTGCCCACGTCGATCCAGATTTTAGCAAGAAGCAACTGGTCCTGATGCTGCGGGAGTGGTACATGCACCCGAATGGTCAACTTCCCGCCTACGAATTCGACTTCAGCGAGGTGAATCCACCGGTCCATGCGTGGGCCTGCTGGAGGGTCTACAAACTGACCGCCGAGCGAGGCCGACGAGACACCTACTTTCTCTCCCGCGTCTTTCAGAAACTTCTCCTGAACTTCACCTGGTGGGTGAATCGCAAGGATCCCCAGGGCCGAAATCTGTTCGCAGGGGGATTTCTGGGTCTCGACAATATTGGCGCCTTTGATCGGTCCCGGTCGCTGCCCGGCGGCGCTACCTTGGCTCAGGCGGACGGCACTGCTTGGATGGCTTTCTACTGTTCCACCATGCTCGCCATGGCGCTCGAGTTGGCGGATCACGATCCGTCGTATGAAGATCTGGCCTCTAAGTTCTTCGAGCACTTCGTTGCAATAACGGATGCCATGAATTCGTTTGG
Source organism: Candidatus Moanibacter sp. (assembly GCA_965226025.1). GTDB lineage: Bacteria > Verrucomicrobiota > Verrucomicrobiia > Opitutales > UBA2987 > Moanibacter. The sequence goes on from CBDDCD010000003.1 coordinate 1,269,927, forward strand.
AGGGACGGGATTATGGGATGACGAGGATGGATTTTACTATGACCAGATTCACAGCAAGGGAGAGAACCGACCAATGAGGGTGCGCTCGATGGTCGGGTTGATTCCCCTGATTGCAGTGGAGATTCTACAGGACGAGATATTGGACCATCTACCCGGTTTTACCCGCCGAATGGACTGGTTCCTCGACCACCGTCAGGATCTCGCCCGCCATATTTCCTATTTTGAATCGATCGACAGCGGCTCGGGCCGCCACCTACTTGCGATTCCCTCGAGAGAACGACTCATTCAGGTGCTTGGCTACCTGCTGAGCGAGGAGGAATTTCTCTCGCCCTACGGGATTCGGGCTCTATCCAAGTTTCACGCCGACAATCCTTTTCGCTTGACCCTTGATGGGAAGAGTTTCCGTGTCGACTATGTGCCCGGCGAATCCGATTCAGGGATGTTCGGGGGAAATTCAAACTGGCGGGGACCGATCTGGTTTCCGGTCAACTTTCTGATAATTGAGGCATTGCAGAGGTATCATTACTTCTACGGCGATAGTTTGAGAGTCGAGTGTCCCACCGGGTCCGGAAATCAGATGGATCTTTCCGAAGTGAGCGACGAAATCAGCCGTAGACTGATCGCCTTGTTTCTTCCTGACGAAAATGGTGATCGCCCCTACAATGCTTCGCTCCGCGAGTTCCGAGAAAGTGCCAATTGGAAAAATCTGCTTCAGTTCCATGAATACTTTCACGGCGATACCGGAAAGGGACTGGGAGCGAGCCACCAGACAGGATGGACGGCTCTGGTGGCAAAACTTCTGGAGAACGAAGGGAAAAGGAGAATTCGGCAATGAGTACTGAGGAACTGGAAGAAGGAACCGTTCTGGCTATGGATTTCGATAAGCTCCAGAAGGTTGCGGCCACGGGCGAAGCGCTCTTGCCGGCGGTCGTTCAGGAAGCGGATAGCGGAGAAGTGCTGATTGTGGGATACGTTAATCGGTGGGCGCTGGAGACGACGTTGAAGACGAAAAGAGCGACCTTTTGGAGTAGCTCCAGAAACGAACTATGGGTCAAAGGGGAGACCAGCGGGAACGCCCTTTTGGTTGAAGAAGTCCGTGTCAACTGCGAGCAGAATTCGTTGCTCTACCGCGTGCGTCTCGAGGGCGAAGGCGCATGCCACACCAAGGATGCCCAAGGTTGCTACCGATTCGGATGTTTCTATCGAAAAGTCACCGAGGAGGGATCTCTCGAGTTCGTCCCTAGCTATTCGGATCCGGAATGAGAGGGCGCCAATGTCAAAGTGACGGTATTGAAAATAAAAGGAAACCTTTCTCAGATGCTCCCAAATCTTTCCTGAATCGCGGCGGCGACAGAGCGCCGCCCTCCATCCAACGGTTGCAGTTTCGGCATGGAGGGCGGCGCTCTGTCGCCGCCGGCACGGTTCTGGCGACTCTCGTTGAAAACTTTACTTACTTTAGGTCCGACAGACTCCTAATTCAGGGACTGATCGGTGTCGTCAAGCAGGTCTTCAATCTCTTTTTTCGCACGTAGGCCCTCAAGTTCCTCCTCGATTTTGGAAATGAGCAATTTGTACCTTGCTTTTATATCGAGTGTCTCGAGGAGACGCTGTTTATAAACCGGGTCAATTTGGAGGGAGTGGGAAGCGAAATCAATGAACGCATCCGGATCTTTGACCTGCTCGAGAGATTTCAGAAGCTGTTTCGAAATTTCGTCACCCATGCGGCCAAGACTCGCGATCAAATCGGCGAGATCATTCTGTAATGGAGCGAGGTCCTGATCGGTGGCTCGAAATCGTTCCCTAATCGGAGTGATGGCGATGAGGCGGTAGGGATTTTCCTGTACGATCCGATCGATTCGAATACGACACAATCCTTGCAGAAAAAGCTCCGAAGTTCCGTCCTTTTTCCCGTGACACGCACGCACAATTCCGATCGATGCAGTTCGGAAGAGCGGTTCTTCAGATATCTCCAATCCAGACGTTTTCATATCGAGGCCGGCGACAGCAAAGAGACAGTGGCTGCTGAGAACATCGGAGAGCATCTTGCGATACCTGGGTTCGAAGATGCGGAGGGGCATGATGGCGTGCGGAAAGAGAACCGCATCCGGTAATGTCATGACCGGGACCTCCGGGGGAATACTGAAGTCTTCAGCCATCAATCTTTCCAGGCCCACGGGTGGAGCAGGTCTGGATCGGGATCCTCCGTCTCGGAATAATAGACTGCCATTCTGAGCAGAAAGAGGCTGTCTCTGGAAGTATCAGGTGACCGTCGGAGGATTTCTTCGTAGATCACCTCGGGGGATCGGCCGGCGAGTTGGTGGGTCTCTGTGAAGCCGACTCGTATCAGATCGCGGACCGTGGCGATATCGATGCGTGGAATGCGTATCAGGGAAGTTGAGAGTGCCCGTTTCACCTCCTCTTTTTCTTGCTCGGACTTCTCCTGCTTCATCGCCAACACGGGGTGTTTTTATGACACACTATCTTTGCAATCGAGATTGACTCAACGGTCGATGTTCATTTCTTGAGTTGGAGCAAATGAAATTCCTGTCAGCCGAATTGATCGTGGCCCTGCCCGATTCCTCTCTAGTTTCTGGAATCACCTGCATGTGTAGTTGTTGCCGCCATACCGATCCGATTGGCTGTAGGGAGAGGCAGTAAGACTTACATACGAAGTTTAGCAAGAATTTAGGCCCCGGCAGTCCAAGCGGACTTCCGGGGTTTCTTTTTTGGTCAATGAAGCAAATAACAGTAATGGGGCATGGGGATAACGGTTCCGCCTTGCGCATCAATGGAGAGAATCCGAATCACCATCTTTGGAACAATAATGGAACCTGGTTTATTCACTACACAGTTCATCCGACCCCTCAGACGAAGGAGCGGATCCGCCGTACTCTGGGAACCAAGTCCCTGGAGGAGGCGCGAATGAGGCGGGACGCCATTCTTGCGACCATGGGGCGATGAAGATGAATACAGCGACCGGTATAGATTTGGGGTATTTCGCCTCGCTCAAAGTGCTTGAGCGTGTGCAGTTGATCGACGAGGTCTACGGTGAGGAGGCAATCCAACTTTCCAGCATGCAAAAAACCTCGGGTGTGATTATGCACATGATTCACCGGCTCAATGCCTCGATCAGAATTGTCTTTATCGACACCCAATTTCATTTTTCGCAGACACTGGAATTGAGGGATGCATTCATCAGACGATATGGCCTGAGCATCGATACAGTTCGACCAGAGGCTTCTCCGTTAGAACAGCGGGAGAAGTACGGAGTGGAACTGAGTCGGTACGTCGATGGTCAACCTTTATGCTGCTATTTGCGCAAGGAAGTCCCTTTGATCACCGCCAAGGAGAGGTATCAGTTCAAAGCAATGGTGAATGGGCTTATGCGCACGGAAGGCGGCGCGCGACGGGAGATCGAACCGGTTGCCCTCGATCCGCATCTTGATTGCAGAGTATTCCATCCCCTTTTTGACTGGACTCTGGCGGATGTCGAACATTACACCTTGAAGCACGACCTTCCAACCCACCCGCTCTATGAGCAAGGGTACGCAAGCATCGGTTGTATGCCCTGCACAACACCGATTCGACCGGGCGAATCTCCCCGCGCCGGTCGCTGGCGGCATTTGCAAGCAGACCGTGGAGATAAGCCGACTTACTGTGGAGTGAATTTCAGCGACGGTGCCAGAAAAGAAAACCTCGCAACCGTTCGATAGATCGCTACCGGAACTCCCATCTCGCCGGGTACTCCAAATCGTAGGTCAGCTCGGAATAGTATACTCCTGAGGCGTCAATCTCTTCGGGACCGACGATTCCCTTGAAATTGCCGATGGAATGGGTTCTCGTGCTGATAGCGCGTGATCGGACGAAGTAAGACAACCAGCCCTTGCTACCGCCGGAATGGGAAATGAGTCTGCCAAAATGTATCGTCGGCGCATGCTTAGAAGGAATCGGTAGACCTTCTTTGAGGCTGTCGAATACCTCCTCGATTCGGGTCACGGCAAACTGCCTGTCCGGATCAATATCCATCAGATGGAGGGGAATGCGCCTACGGTAGATGTTTTGGTAGGGCGACTTTGCCTGGTTTGTTGTGAGGACACGTAGGGTTCCGTCCGGAAAAGTGTAAGCAGTGATGGGGCAATTGCTTCCTGTGTCCGGTGTGAACACCGGCACGGGCGCTTTTCCGAATGGATCCTCGGTGCGATAACAGGCGTTTCCGTAAATGTGCTTGCCCTCCTTCCCGGTACTCAGTCGAGAGACAATTATCCAACTGTCGTCGTATGGGGCGATGGCCGACTCTCCCGTACCGTGGCCCATCATCCCGCTCAGAATAGGACCGGTTTCCACCCATTCATAGAGCTCGGTCTCCTTATTCCATCGAAAGCGAACCGGCGTGCAGACGGTTCCTCCAAGATCGCTTCCCCAGTGCCGCATGTAAACCCACTCAGAGGCGTCCTTGTTGTAGGGTACCGGATTGACAAACGACTGGTTCATCGAACGAAGCCTTGGGTGTGAACAGAGCGTCTCTCCCGTTTCGTATCCCTTCTCTTGGAGTGGGCTTGGAGGGAGAGTAAGCTCGATGTCGTCATTGGACTGGTTGAGCCTAAACTGGGACCAGCGGGCACGCGAAATGAGGTGGGACGGGACCGGGTGCTCGCCCGAGTGGTGAAGATAGCCGTCGCCCGGATCGAGATAGCGGGCATGGGTCATCCATGCAACGGCAAAGATTCCGGCGTGGGGCGGCACCTACGGTGTTTTGATTCTCGGGACATTAGGTGATGATATTGATGGCCTTGTGTAGGTTGAAGGTGAAATGATCACAGAGGGCAGGGGTGGATTCGAAGCCCATGGTAGATTTGAGGCTAAGAACCAGTTGCCTGCAAGCAGCCAGGATTCTGGCTGCGTTATGGTTACGGATCATACATCGATCTTCATCGAAGAAGCGATCTCTGGGGTAGTGGTTTTTGTTTTCGATGGCCCAGTGGTTGCGGATTTTCGATAGGAACTGAGGAGGGCTCAAGTCGGTGGGATCGCGGCTGCTGACATAGTAGGAGCGTTCCGAGGAAGGTTTCGCTTTGTTAGGATAATGGAAGGTGCGTTGGACAGAGGCGAACTGACGAGCATGAGGCAAGCCAAGGGAGGGAGCGCTTAGAGGATGGGTTGCTATTTGACGAATCTCCAGGCGGCCATGGTCCTTATCTACGGTTTGGTGGACAAAAAGGGGGAGGGGCCGAAAAGATTCTTTGCGTCTTGATGCATGGTGGGTTGGTTGTCTTTGATCTGGATGATATAGTCAGCACCGAGTTCTTCGACCACGATGTGGGCCGTTTCTTTTTGGTTATGCATGGCGTCGAAGGTGAAGGTGGATCCGTCCATGGCCGGCATCTTGCGCAGGAGAGTTTGGGCGGCGGTGATCTCGTTGGATTTGTCGGCGGTAGCGACTTGGGCAATCGTTTGAGCGCTTTGATGATCGACCGCGGCCACCAGGTGCAAGGCCTTGGCCGGTTCTTTGTCAGTGCCTTTGAGAGTCTTACCGTCAACCGCAATATCGCGGGGCAAACGGCCCTCGGGCGAGGCTATGAATTGGGTGAGGATTTGATCGAAAAGCTCGGCCTCGACGTTTTGCAACACCCGGTAGAAGACATCATAGCAGGGGGCCTGAAAACGGCTTGTTTTGGGGTTTTTCCAGGAGCGTAAGGCGCGCAGTTGGGCTTGATTGAGGTGATGGGCCAGGCGCACGATCTCCTTGAGGTTGTGTTTGCCGCAGAGGGTGCCGAGCACAATCATACTCAAGACCGTGGCGAGTCGATAGCGACGGCCCGCTTTTCGACGGAAGTCTTCGATCTGGTGGAAGCGTTCCCAGAGGCTTGTCATCTGTTCCACTTTGAGGCAGACCGCATGGGAGTTGTCGTTGGCATTGAGGGCCTCACGGTATGCCTTGGGCAAGGGCCCTGGCGAGCGCAGCAGTTGCAGAGCATCAGCCCGCAGGGGTTTGACCCAGATCTGCTTGGGGCGCTCATGGCGTTCATAGAAATCTTCCCGCTGTCGACCATATCCCGCGCTCAAGCCCAAAGGAGTCCACCCGCTCGCCTTGTAGCAAGTGCCTCGGTGGATCTGTGGGTCCACGAAAGTTTCCGCTACCAAGGGGCGATAGGCAAAGGCCTGCTCCCAGTGATCGGCCAAGACTCTCAGGCACATCGCCAACGTCTTGGAGGCCAGATTGGCCAGCTTGAGCCCGGGCAGAATGAGAAAACGCCGGTTCTGCACCACCAGTTTCAAGCGCGCATGCCGTCGCGCCCCATCCCAGCCGATCCAGCCGTCTCGATCCTTCAGCCGGTAGCTAGCCGCTCCCCACAGCAAAAGACACACCCATTGCCCGTCGATCAAAGCCACATAGCGCAGGGTCTCTCCCGCGCTCCCCGCACTGTGCAAATAATGATGTTGGATCAAAAGATCATTGAATCGCTCCTGCTCTTCGGGCAAGATCAGACGCAGAGTTAGACGATCTATCGAAGGAGTCAGATGGTAAGATTTTTTGTCTTTCATACCATCTTGGCATGACTGATTCCCTCGGGTTTGTCTAGCTCTTTTTTTATCTTTTTGCCTATCAGCCACTTCCTCCCCAGAAAACTTTCACCCTGGGGCGGCACCCTTCCTTCGATCAGTGCCGATTTTGGCAGGCCGAAAACGGTAGAATGGTTGCATTGCCTTACGTAGTGTCGGCCGTCCCCCAGAGGGTCCCAATCGTCGATGCTCTTTTCAAGATAGCCCTCAGCTAAAACGGAGCCGTCTGGACGGTCTCGACGCACTTGATAAACACAACTACAGTTGTCGTCCACTCCCCGAAAGCCCCGGGTCTCGTAAACCACAAACCAACGATTCTTACTCAACTGGATAGTATTGTGTTGGGCCGGGACCCTCCCGTCCCGCTTCCGCTCTCCACCGAGACCGCATTCTTCGATGTAGAATCCTCGACTTTTGATCGCGCCTATCATCCAGACTATTGTAACCCTGATGTGACAAATAAATCGACGGTCGTCGATTTATTTGGGTTCTACAGGGTTTGGTGTGGGATTTCCTATTGAAGTCCCGTCTAGGCGGCCCTTTGTCGCGAGCTTTGGCGCGAGCCTTGTCGGTTTTTTGATCATGAGCTTTGATCACGAAAACCTAAGAGTTTACCATTGAGAATTGGCCCTCAATGCGAGAGTCTGCGTATAAATCGTGCACTGGGACTGCATTCAGGATGCTATGCAGCGTTGGTGATTGAAGGGATGAGGATTATCTGAAAGGACCAGTGGCAGTCATGTTTGATTCGACCACACCGGGCTACACGCCTGCTCACGAACTCCGGCGCATGATAGGCGCCAAGGAGCTTTCACCGGTAGAACTCGTGGAGGCGACTCTGCGCCGGATCGAAGCGATTGACGGTGGTCTGGGCGGCTACATCACAGTCATGGGGGACGAAGCGATGGACGAAAGCCGAGAGGCCGAAGCTGCTGTTATGCGGGGCGACGATCTCGGTCCTCTCCACGGCATCCCGGTCCCGATCAAGGACTTGGAGGGAGTGAGAGGCGTCCGTTTGACCCATGGGTCCATTCCCGCTGATGAAGTTTCCGACTCTGACGCCCTCTGTGTGGAGCGCATTCGCGAAGCAGGTGGTGTCATAATTGGAAAGACCAATACGCCCGAGTTCGGCCACGCTGGAACGACCGAGAATCTGGTATTCGGACCGGCCCGAAACCCCTGGAATCCTGAAAGAACACCGGGTGGTTCGAGTGGCGGAGCGGCGGTTTCTGTCGCGGCGGGCATGACATCTATCGCCCAGGGCAGCGACGGCGGAGGATCGGTCCGAATTCCGTGCGCCTTCAGCGGCATCTACGGGATCAAGGCGACACAGGGAAGGGTGCCGCGCCGTCAGTCGAGCGAGCACTCCTGGCATCCCGTCAACAATTCTTCGGTCGGCCCGATGTCGGTTACGGTGCGAGACTCGGCCATCTTCCTCAATGTATTGGCCGGCCCCTCTCCGGATGCCGAGTACACGACGATCGGAGAGGATCCACCGGATTTCACGCTGGCGCTGGAACGCGGGGTTCGCGGTCTGAAGATCGCATTGAGCACGAATTTAGGAGGTGCTGCGGTAGATCCCGAAGTCGCGGATGCGGTCCGTAAAGCGGCCGGCGTTTTCACTGAAGCCGGCGCGGAGGTTGAAGAAGAGGACTTTCGGCCTGAGGATAATGAGGCAGTCATGTCCGGATTTCTCGACTATTTCTGCGTTCGGGGGTACGCTGCTAACGGGGGTCTTCTTGAGGATCCGGAAAAGGCAGCCCAGTTGACGGACTATTTCCGAGAGAACCTCGAACATGGCAGAGCCTGCTCAGCGGCGAAGTATATCAGCGCCCTCAATATGATCGGCAAGTGTCGGTCCTACGCGGAGGATTTCTTTAGTCGCTACGACTTACTCCTGACCCCAGTCACCGCTGTTCCTGCCTTCCCCATCGGCGAACCGCCGGCCGAGATCGGGGGACGGCCGGTCTCGAATCGACGCTGGGGCTTCATTCCATTTACGCCCTTATTCAACTTGACCGGCAACCCTGCCGCCAGCGTGCCCTGTGGCTTCTCCTCGTCGGGCCTGCCGATCGGGCTCCACGTCGTCGGGCGAATGAAGGACGAGGAAACTGTGTTCGCCGCCTCCGCCGCTTTCGAACAGGCGCGGCCGTGGTCGAGGCGGCGACCGGAATTGGCGTGAACTTCAATGTTCGTGCGGGTGTTCGGGCCAAAATTGTCGGACCCTTGGAGAGCGAAATCTAGGGTAATTGTCCTCGTCTTCCATTCGTAAAGATCGAAATGCTCACGCATTCCGCTACAGGCGGCACCATGGAGAGTTGCGAAATGCGTCAGCATTTCGGCCAGGAAGATGTCGGCGTTGGAATTGGCAGCAGCTCACAAATGCACCCAGAGATTGGGACGGATCCGCAGAATCACGAGGCGGATTCCGACAGCTTCCTTTGGGGATTGTCCGCGAAGAAGGCTCCCACCGTCCAAATCAGGCCAATGCCGATCCCAATCGAACTGATTGAGCGATAGTCGCCTCCAAGGGACCGCGATGCCGCAAAGCAGAGCGGTCCGAGGGCACTGCCGATGACGTTCCACTTTGTGGCCACCCCACTGATTGCGCCCATGTGCCGGCGCCCGAAGAAACGGGGCCAGACCAGCCCGCTCAAGAGACCAAATGAACCAAAGACAACTCCGATCCCAGTCACAATGAGAACCTGTCCAATTAGCGAGGGCATCAGCAACATCCCGATCGCCCACCAGGTCGAGGCCAGACCGACCACAGCGAGTATGTACTTGAGGCGAGTATGACTACTCAGCCAGCCCGCCACAAGCATCGTTACGACCCCGAAAAGTGAGGACTGAATGAGAAAGTCGAAGATGGCTCCAGGAGGCAGCCCAAATTCGTTCCCAACCGAAACGATGTGAAATACAAACCCCGTCCCGAAGAGACCACTCCAGGTGAGTGTAAAGGTAAAGAACCAGAATGAATAGGTGCGCAGCGCTTCCTCCCTATTCAATTCCTTGACTAGAATTCGATCGGGATTCTTTGGCTTCTCGTCGGCATCCGGGTCGAGCGATCCATCCATGACCAGCCCACACTCCTCCGGATTGTCCCGAAATAGGAGCCATGCAATCAGAACAGAAAAAGCAAAAAGGGAGGCCCCGATAGTAATCCACGTCCCTCTCCAGCCGATACTTTGAATTCCGAAATTCTGAATCTTAGGACTCACCGCAAAAGCAACCGCACCGACCACTCCAGAGACCGACAGGACCATGGCACGTTGCCGGTCAAACCACTTCGCTATAATGGAGCGACTTGATAGCGACAGCATTCCCTGACCAAAAAATCGAAGAAGGAAGAAACAGCAACTGACGACGAGAAACCCTATTACCGATCCGTCATAGGGCCCGGTAAGGTGGCGCACGGACACCGCTACTCTGTCGAGTTGACTGAAAAAGACCGCCGCCAGGCCGAGACCGATTGCGGAAAATACGGCGGTCTGTCGCGCGCCGTAGCGGTCGAAGAAAAGACCTCCCCAGGGAAGGAGAAAGCCGCTCAGAGCAGTGCCGATCATGTAGGCGGTGCTGACTTGAAGGCGGGTCAATCCCACCTGCTCCATGAGAATATCGGTGAAAACGCTGACGCCCCCTGTTTGTCCCGGAATCGTTGCAATGGCGCCAATCGTACCGGTCAGCGCGATACACCAACCATAAAAGATTGGGAAGCGCGCCGGCGCGAAGGGAAAGCTTGGCGACCAGATCGATTTCAAGGTTGCCTCAAGGCCGAATACTCGAGCCCGATTCTCATATAGGGATAGGTTGCTGAAAGGAAAGAATCGGAAGGGGAGGGTTCCATGTCTTGATAAGGGGATGACGTTGGATCCATGAGCGGCGCGTCCGGCGGCCACGCCCTACCGCTCGTCAGGTCATCGGATTGGTAGCGCCCGATAATCCAGACGGACCCCGCGGAATGAAGGAGATACAGCATTCAATCAGCCGTGAGGCGGTAGGGCGTGGCCGCCGGACGCGCCGTGGGAATTCAAGATTCAGCATCTAATCACAAATATTCCTCAAGCTCTCGGCAGCGTTTGAGTTGGGTTCGGGATTTCGCCCGATGGCGGAGTGAGGTCGGGACCATCTTCATGTGATTCGAGTAACCAATTGAGGGGCACGATCCGGAGTTTGGAGCCGAGTTTGTCGCCTAATGTGCCGTAGCCCCAGTCGTAGATAATGATCGCTTCGTCGTCGACAAACAGGACATTGGGATAACAGATCCGCAGGACCCCTGGTGCGCGAAAGTAACGTTTCGTGTCGCTTGGTTGATGGTAGCCGTAGGATTCAAATTGTTCGTAAACCTGAACCAGGCTCCTGGGTGGCGGCCGCAATTCGGTACGATCGTCGAGGGATTCCAGATTCTTGAAGTTGGTCCATGTCTCGCCTTCGTCCCTGGAAACGGCGCAAGTCAGACGGGTACGGTGCAAACCTGAGAGAATCTCCTGGCGCGAAGCCTGATTCCAGATCATGAGAAGTTCTCCGCCGGGCATGCGTCGAAGGAACTGGGGTGTGTAGGCAGCGGCGATGGGCAACGGCTCCGGGTTGGACCAACAGATCCCACCGTCGGCGGAGTAAGACCGATAGATTCGTCCCACCTGGCTGCGCATGTGCATCAATAGCCGCCCGTCGGTCAGCTCCACGACGGTCGGCTCCTCCAGGTCAAAGGCCGCACGCTGCCGGCTTATGAACAACTCGCTCAAGCTGATTTGCCAGGTTTCACCTTCGTCGTCGGATACGTAGGCGTAACAGTACGACAGGGTTCCCCCGGAGTCGTCGTCGTCCCAACCATTGACAGACCAGTTTTCGGCATTCCCCCCCGGATCAGGGCTGATCCAGCGGAAGAGAGGCACGACGATGCGTCCGCCGGCCAGAACGATAGCATGCCCGCTGCAGCAGATTCCGAAATGCGGCTCGATTGCTACGGCTTCAGTCCAGCTCTGGCCCTCGTCATCACTGGTGCGGAAGAGAGTGCCGCCATCGCGGCCGGTGCGCGCCAGCGGCGCCGCGCTGGAGGCATAGACCATTCCAAGACGGCCCGACTTGAGGCGCAAAATGGTGATGTGACTGCCCAGAATCAGCGCCCCTGCACGGTCCACCAACTCCCGAGGGGAACTCCAGGTGCGCCCCCGATCTCCCGATGTCTTAACGTTGATCTGCCCGGCGTGAGTTATCCTGGAACCCGGTGGAGTGTAATAGATGAGAGTGATGTCGTCACCCGATCCTCCGCACAGGGTCGTCTCGAGGTGGCCCGGATGTGACGGTTCCACCGGGAGACAGGAAAAGTAGCGATCGACATCCAGTTGCGGCTGCATAGGCAGAAGCCGCATCTTCCCGGTTGCGAATCCAACGGGTCAAGTTTAACAGGTGTAACTTCGATTGGAAGTGACCAATTTCCAGCAATCGATTCGCGTAATCGTAATCGTAAGCGTAATCGACGATCGAGAAGTGAGCTAGGAGTCTGTCGGGCGAACCTGGTCACTTGCGAAGCAATCGAACGTCTAAGTCCGACAGACTCCTAACCCGCTTTCGCCCGCCGAAGGCGTGCTGGAATATCGTCCCGATTCGACTCGGCTGCCACCAATCCTTGGGACCGATCTTCGAGAGGCAGGGTCACTTTGACCCCTCCCCGGCGGTGGGACTCCCGCATGGCGATTTCCAGAGCCTGGAGGCCGTCCTCTCCTGAGACGCGAGGTGGGCGTCCCTCTTCGTGGGCTGCGATGATGTCATTGAGGGCAGTGATTCCAAGCCCGTCTACCTTCGGGGGCAGGGGAATCTGATAGCGCGCCACAGCTGGTTGTGCACTTCTGGGCGGGGGTGCGGGATGATTGTCTTCGACTTCCATGAAGTTCTGAAAGCGAATGAATTCGAAGTGTGCCGGCCGCTCTTCGCAGTGAATACGGCCCCGCTCGCCGATTACTTCATAGATATTCCCAACCGAGTCGCCGCAAGGCATGGTTCTTATGAAGGCACGAACTCCGTTATCAAAGGCGAAATACCCGTTGCCCGAGACATCGAGTTCACCGCCGGCCGATTCGTCTGAGTCGATTTCGCCGAAGACCCATTCTACATTGCTGCCACCGGCCAAAAATCGGATGGCGTCGATTAAGTGGCTTCCGTTTTGCGACAACCCACAGGGAAAGTGCGCGGTCACTTGCAGAACCTTGCCCATTTCGCCCGAGTCGATGATATCGCGTACCCCGCTGAAACCGATCCACCACCGGCGGGCACAGTTGATAGCCAGGGTAGTGCCCTCTTCCCGGCAAACGCGGACCATACTGTCGCCCTCGGCGAGGCTTATCGAAATTGGCTTCTCCGCCCAGATGATTTTCACGCCGGCTCTGGCAATGTCCTGGACAATGGGGGGACGAAAACGGGCCGAAGTACAGACACTTACGATATCGGGTTCCTCCCTTACCAGCATATCCCTGTAATCGGCGTAGAGGTGGTCTGGAGAAAGGCCCCAGCGCCGGCCAAAGATGACACGCTGCTCGTCGTGAGGATCTGCGCCCGCGACCAGATCGACGGCAGGATGGGAGTGATAGGTTGGGCCGTGGCAATAGGGACTGAGAAGTGTGGTTCCCGGCCACATTTCGTCATCGAAGGTACTCCCCATGCGGCCGAGACCGATTACTGCTGCTTTATATTTCATAGCTCACTATTTCTAAAATCAATAGGGCCGGTGCCTTGAGAAATGTGTTTTCAGGGTGCTCAGTCAAACCTTGAACGGGAATGGCCCCCGGGTGCACGTGCCAGGTGACGCAGGGAACGCAAGAACGAAGAGTTTGCGACAAGGCTTACGACAAAGGAATGTCCGGGGAGCGGTACGGCCGTTTTAACAGGACGCAACTCTCGCTGAGGAGCGTCTCCCAGGACACGATTAAGAACCACGATGAGAGAGGGAACTGGCCGAATCTAAAATCGTGAATCTTTATCGTGATCTAAGGTCGAAAGTGCTATCCTTGACAACACCCTAAAGTATACTATGGTAATATACAGATGGATCTTGCTGAACTCACCGGATTCGACTGGGATGAGGGAAATCGAAACAAGAACTGGGAATACCATGGAGTAAGTCATCTTGAAGCCGAGCAAGTTTTCTTTAACGAGCCACTCTTAATCTATGAAGATCTCAAGCACTCGACGGAAGAATCGCGATGGTATGTGCTGGGTACAACGGATCATGAGAGAACACTCCAGGTGGTATTTACGGTTCGAGAAAGTAAGGTCAGGGTCATCTCGGCCCGGGATATGAGCAGGAAGGAGAGACGCGAGTATGAAAAAGCAAATTCCGAAGTTTAAATCGGAAGATGAAGAACGGAAGTTCTGGGCAGAAGAAGATACCACCGAATATATCGATTGGTCCCAATCAAGGAAGGCGAAGTTTCCCAACCTCAAGCCCTCTCTTCGCTCCATTTCGATTCGCCTACCCGAATCTTTGATTGAGCGATACAAGACCCTGGCTAACAAAAGGGACGTTCCCTATCAATCACTCATGAAGATTTTCCTCACCGAAAAACTGGAGGCTGAGACTAAAAAAGGGCATAACCCGTGACTTCACTGGCACCCCAACCCAAACTCGGCAACCATAGCGACAATCACCGCCGAGCCTTCATCCTCTCCTACAACGAAGCGACCGTCGCCAGCGGAAAGGACCAAGACTACCGGATCCTCCGAGCCTGAAAATCCTACGGATTCCTTCTTCTGAAACGGTTCTTCCGGATTTGGTGTGGGATTTCGAACTTCACGACAGATGTCTCAGATTTGGTTTCTTTGTCGCGAGTCCCGCTCAGCGGGATCGAATTCTGATATCGTGGCACTCTCGATTTAGGGTCAAGGGTTCTCGGGCAGATCTTCAAATTCTCGTGACTGTACTCCATCGAGGTGGGTCGCCAAAGTTCGCGCCAAAGTTTGCGACAAAGGGCCTCGGTGCCCGGACATTACTTAGACAGATATGCGACCTGACCGACCCAATGTAATCTTTATTTCATCCGATCAGCATCGATGGGACTACCTGGGATGCGCGGGCGCCGATTTCATGAACACGCCAAACCTTGACCGGTTGGCGGCGCGAGGCACCCGACTGTCTCGAATGTACTCCACCTCGCCGGTTTGTGTTCCCCAGCGCATTACGTTGACCACGGGAAGGTACCCCATGAACACCGGATGTTATGGAAATGCCCACCCCATTTCCGATCCCGGTGTTCCCTCCTTTGTCCGCAATCTGCAAGAGAGCGGGGTCGCGACGGCGATGATCGGGAAATTCCACAATCACGCCAACTATGACGATGCGGATTTTATTGCCCACGAGGGGGATCTTCACCGTCTCGGATATGAACACGTCTGCGAGACATCGGGCAAAATCAATGCGGGGCACCACCGCATCCGTTGCCGTTTTACGGAGTTTCTCGAGGAGATTGGTCTGTTTGGCAAATACAGGGAGTGGATAGAGAAGGAACTCTCGCACTACAGCAGGGTCATGCCTTCCGGGGCGTGGCCTTGGAGCGAAGAGACCTCTCTGGACGGATTTATCGCTGGTAAAGCAGTCGAGTACGTGAGTTCGGTTCCGGTCGATCGTCCGTTCTATCTCCACTTGGGCTTTGTCGGGCCTCATCCTCAATTCGATGCCCATGAGCGATACCGAACTCGCTACGCGGAAGTGTCACCGCCGATCGCGCTGGGCCCGGACCCGGAGAGAAAGGTAGACGAATGGTGGCGGGCTTACTGTGCCTGCATTACCGAGGTTGACAGCGGCATAGGAAGAGTAGTCGAAGCTCTCGAGAAGCGAAATCTGCTCGACGATACTGTGATACTCTATGCTTCGGATCAAGGCGAGTTTGCGGGAGATCATGGGAATTGGGGAAAGGGTGATTTCTATGAACCGAGTGTGCATGTCCCGTTTATCGCATGTGGTCCCGGCATCGCGGCAGGCCACACCTCCGACGCCCTGGCCGAATTAATCGACGTCGGCCGAACGGTGGTTGATTTTATGGGAGTGGAACCTCACGACTTGGATCAAGGTCGGAGTCTAAAGCCAGTTTTGTCTGGGGCGAAGCAGAGCAATCGGGACGATTGCTTTGCCGAGTTGGGTCCGAACAAGATGCTCTTCGACGGCCGCTACAAGCTCCTTTTCGGTAGTAATAGGACCGCCATTCCTGATGATTGGCCCGATGAATTGGTGGCTTCGAAAGCGCCCATATGCTTATTCGATCTTGTCGAAGACGCGGACGAGACACGGAATCTGGCCGGTGATCCATCTCACCGTGCCACCTTGTGGACGATGAAGGAGAAACTATTGCGGCGCATTATCGCCAACCTCCAAAGCCGCCCGTCGGGAATCGAGGGAAAGCCATTTACAAGAAGCACAGCGAGATAGCCAGTAACCGCGGAGCGGAGGAGCGGTTACTGGCTATCTCGCTGTGCTTTTCCAATAACCCGAGGATTCAACCGCCAGGCTGCGGTCAGCGAGAGGAATCTCGAGCTTGCGTCCGCCTTGACCGGCTGATTCGGCGGCGCCGATATACATCTCCATAGCTTCCAAGCCCCACTCGCCTGGGCATTCCGGAGTCGTTCCATTTTCGTAGTCCCTGACCAGTGCATCAATGCTGGCGAGTTGGGAACTCATGGGTATTCGCGGATTGGGAAATAGCATGCGGGCCGGAGGACCTCCCCGCACCCCGCCGCCGAAGGTTTGGAATCCCTCCACCATCTCGGGAGGGAACCCGCCGGGAAAGCGGCGCCACAGCTCGAATTCGCGGTATTCGTCGCGCACGTCAATCCAGCCGTCGGTGCCAATGATTTGAAGGTATTGCCACGCTCCGGGTGTGTCGAACCCACGCACACAGTTTTCGAACCCGATGATACCCGCGGGACCCTCCCCATCGAAGTCGGCCATGACCCATTTGGGTGATGCCCCGGCGAACATGCGCATCAAAGCGGCGTTGTGGTCGTTGAGATTATTCTGGCTAATGATCGCCGTGATTTTGCCGATATCGCCGTGCTCGATAGATTTTCGGCAGGCATGGAACCAGGGATTCCAGTTCTGGTGGCAGGACACCGCCAAGAGCGAGCCGGCTTCCCGGCAGGCGCGGATCACGGTGTCGCCTTCGACAAGCGTGTTGCAGAACGGCTTGGTAGGATAGATGATTTCTACTTTGGCTTCGGCGCAGGCCATGATCACATCAGCGCGTTCCTCGTGTTTGGTCGTAATGCTGACAAACTCGATGTCTTCCTTAGCCAGCATCTCGCGAAAATCCTCGTAAACCGCGTCGATACCCCAACGGTTTCTGAAATCTTCGCGCTGCTCCCCCAAAAGATCGGAACCGGCCACCAGCTCTACTCGTTTCGATTCGACCATCGCGCCCCCGTGTGACCAGGGATAGGGGAAGTAAAAGTACTTCTGTTCGTCGTCAATCTTACTGCCCATGCGCCCGATTCCAATAACCGCGCCGCGGTAGATTTTTTCCGTGGGATGCTTCATCGTATTTACGAACTCGAGTAATAAGTTTCCTTGGGTGAGTGTTTCGAATAGACGGCCGTGCTCGCCCAGGCTCGAGTAGATGGCTTCCGTGGAAGCATAGTCCAAGCGAATGTCGAGCGGTTTCGCTTTCTAAGGCAGCCTTCGGCCGCAAGCATTGATTACGATCAGCGGGATCGAGACAAGGTTCGGGTCCCGCTGAGCGGGATTGCTCCGCTGAGATCGAAGCTGGTCAATGGTAGGGACAGGCTTTGTAGGAATCAGGAAGGAATCTCGAAACACCCTGGTAACCTCGCCTCGAACCTTGTCTACTGCACGACATTGAATACCAGTATGTTACACTCCGAAAGGGGTTGAAGGAACTAAGTTCTGAAGGATTGTAATACTGAGACACACAGAAATGACATAGCTGGTCGAACCCGCTTATCCCTCAAAGTTGATTCGCTTGGAATCTGCGAGATAAGCGGGTTAGGCGGTTTCGCAAAGCCCCGCCGCCCGCAGAACCGTCTCCTGCACGGTGAATTCATGGTCGAGTGAGCGATCGGGCGTTTTCTCGCCTCGGATGTCCGCCACCAGGGCTCGCAAGCTCTCGACGTAGCGCGGCCGTTTTTCAACGGGCACATGCTGCCAGCCTTTTACGTAACCATCTCGATCTTCGTCCAGGCAGAGCCGCAGGGTTGGCGGTTCAAGCGGCTCGAGAATGGCGGAGCCACGCGTGCCGTAGACTTCCAGGCGTCTCGACTCCCCCGATGACACCTCTCGCGCGACAGACTCGATCGTCGCCATCGCCTCAGAATATTCAAAAATGGCGGCAGTATTGTCGCGAAACCACGGATACTCCTTGTCTTGAGCCAGGGAGAAGGCCGTAACGCTGTCGGGTCGGCCGAGCAAGGCGACGATGGTGTCGATCAAATGGCAGGCGAGGATAAACATGATGCCGCCCTCGCGTTCGCCCCGCGAATCCCAGCGTTTCCAATGCGCTTCATCGGATGGACCGGTGGAAATCCTCGCCCGGACGGAGGATAGTTCTCCCAACTTGCCGCTTTTGGCCCAATCGAGAATAAACTGAAAACCCGCGTTGTAACGGAACATATAGCCCAGCTGCACCAGCAGCCTTTTCTCCCGGGCTATATCGAGCACTGCCCGAAATTCCTCCAAATCATCGCCTGCCGGCTTGTCGAGCCAGAGGTGCTTACCGCGCTCCAAGGCCTGACGCGCAAAGGTGAGGTTTTGCGACACCCCGCCCTCGGCCGCAATGCAGACGATGGACTCGTCCTCCAGGATCTCCTCTTTTTTGGCGAACCAGTGCACCCCTTCATAAACGGGATCGGTACCGAGCGTTTCGCGGACTTCCACGGACGGCTCGAAGACGCCGCAGAACTCAACCTCATCGCTCTCTCTCATGACCCGCGCCTTGCCCGCCGCGTGGTCGTGGGAAATTCCGTATTGTGCGAGTCTTATTTTCATTTGTAGCTCATACTTGAAACCAAAAGGGATGGAATAACAACGGCGGAAAAAGACCGTCCAGGACAATTCTTCAATATGTCCAAAAGACCAAGCATTATGATCCGCTTTCGTTGTGAAACTCTTTCTTTCAGGCTTATGCCATTTTAGCGATCGGTCATGCTGAACACCTAAGGTTGTAGGACCCCGCTTGCCGGGGATATTTCGGGATCGATTTCCCAGTCTGGTTCATCCCGCGCAAGCGCAGTCCTACATGCTCTCGCTGAATTTCAGTTATTCGTGGATAGCAAACCTTTGGGAAGCAACACGAGCTAGAAACAAGGGCTCGCCGCCCGCGTTACCTTTACATCGTGATCTCCGGGCGTGAATATACAGTTCTTTAGAATAACTTGATCCGCGCACTGGAGCGCGCGGATTGCGGCGCTCAGTCCGTTCACGGCCTTGCCCGCCGTCGCGCATACTGCTTCGCAGAGCTTCGGCGAGACAGGCAGCCCGCCCTCGGATCAAGGCAGGGTGAAAGTTTTCTGGGAAGGAAGTGGCTGATAGGCAAAAAGATAAAAAAAGAGCTAGACAAACCCGAGGGAATCAGTCATGCCAAGATGGTATGAAAGACAAAAAATCTTACCATCTGACTCCTTCGATAGATCGTCTAACTCTGCGTCTGATCTTGCCCGAAGAGCAGGAGCGATTCAATGATCTTTTGATCCAACATCATTATTTGCACAGTGCGGGGAGCGCGGGAGAGACCCTGCGCTATGTGGCTTTGATCGACGGGCAATGGGTGTGTCTTTTGCTGTGGGGAGCGGCTAGCTACCGGCTGAAGGATCGAGACGGCTGGATCGGCTGGGATGGGGCGCGACGGCATGCGCGCTTGAAACTGGTGGTGCAGAACCGGCGTTTTCTCATTCTGCCCGGGCTCAAGCTGGCCAATCTGGCCTCCAAGACGTTGGCGATGTGCCTGAGAGTCTTGGCCGATCACTGGGAGCAGGCCTTTGCCTATCGCCCCTTGGTAGCGGAAACTTTCGTGGACCCACAGATCCACCGAGGCACTTGCTACAAGGCGAGCGGGTGGACTCCTTTGGGCTTGAGCGCGGGATATGGTCGACAGCGGGAAGATTTCTATGAACGCCATGAGCGCCCCAAGCAGATCTGGGTCAAACCCCTGCGGGCTGATGCTCTGCAACTGCTGCGCTCGCCAGGGCCCTTGCCCAAGGCACACCGTGAGGCCCTCAATGCCAACGACAACTCCCATGCGGTCTGCCTCAAAGTGGAACAGATGACAAGCCTCTGGGAACGCTTCCACCAGATCGAAGACTTCCGTCGAAAAGCGGGCCGTCGCTATCGACTCGCCACGGTCTTGAGTATGATTGTGCTCGGCACCCTCTGCGGCAAACACAACCTCAAGGAGATCGTGCGCCTGGCCCATCACCTCAATCAAGCCCAACTGCGCGCCTTACGCTCCTGGAAAAACCCCAAAACAAGCCGTTTTCAGGCCCCCTGCTATGATGTCTTCTACCGGGTGTTGCAAAACGTCGAGGCCGAGCTTTTCGATCAAATCCTCACCCAATTCATAGCCTCGCCCGAGGGCCGTTTGCCCCGCGATATTGCGGTTGACGGTAAGACTCTCAAAGGCACTGACAAAGAACCGGCCAAGGCCTTGCACCTGGTGGCCGCGGTCGATCATCAAAGCGCTCAAACGATTGCCCAAGTCGCTACCGCCGACAAATCCAACGAGATCACCGCCGCCCAAACTCTCCTGCGCAAGATGCCGGCCATGGACGGATCCACCTTCACCTTCGACGCCATGCATAACCAAAAAGAAACGGCCCACATCGTGGTCGAAGAACTCGGTGCTGACTATATCATCCAGATCAAAGACAACCAACCCACCATGCATCAAGACGCAAAGAATCTTTTCGGCCCCTCCCCCTTTTTGTCCACCAAACCGTAGATAGAGGCTGTCCCAAATCCGAGAGGATTTGGGTGGAAGCCTGATACCGATATCAATCTTCGTCACGTTATGTAGACCACGACATGCCTTCCGTCCTCGGTAGCTTACCTTTTATCCGTTATGCACCTTTCCAGCACCCTTCCTCTCGCTTTGAGTCGATAGTTCTCCCAAGGAAGCGCCTCTGACTCGATTCTTGGATCCCTATGCCGCCTGCGTTGCCTCTTTCTCATGTTCTTGCGCAAGTCTCTGCGCGATTTTCCATAGATTGTGGGACAGAACCGACCAGGCCACGCTAAGGTTACGGTTGTCAAAGCCTTTGCTGCGTATCTTGCCCCCGTGCCATCGGTTCTTGAGCACTCCGATCCGGCCTTCGGTGCTCCCTCGTCGTCGCTGCAACCGGACAAAGCGCGGCTCCTCCATCCGCTCCTTGAGCTCTTGTGGATTGCGGGGCGTAAGGGCGTCAAAAATCCCCTCTGCCTGGAGCCGCTTGCTGGCCGCCTTCGAGGCATAGCCCCGATCCCCACTGATCGCTTCGATCTTCTCCTCTAAAGCGAAGCCCTTTTGCCTCTCCAGACTTTCCCAAAGCTGCTTCAATTCGCTCGGGGCCTGCCCCCCATACAGTTTCCAGTCCAACAGATATCCCTCTGCGCTCTCGCATAAATAAAGGGTGTTGCCAAACTCCACCTCCCGATCTGCCTTGCCTCGCACGATGACGTCAATCTCAGGTTCGTAGGCGCTCAGGATCTTCTCCTCATTCTTCACCTGCCGCCCCCCTATGATCCGTTCGTGCGCCTGTTTCATGACCTGCGGTATCTGCTCTAACATACCATCCATTCGCTCGATGATTCGGCTCGCCTTCTTCTCGGTGTAATCGCTTTGCATCCACATAGCTTCCAATAAGTCACGGTGGCGAAGGGCATGGCCCTCAATCTTCTTGAGCAATAGCTTCATCCGCCGCAGGATCCCTTTACGCGCTTTGCCCGCCTCCCGGCGCCGACGCGCATGCGTCATCTCCAGGCACCGTTTGTTCATCTCCCGAGCCAATCCCTTTGCTCCCTGGGGCATGCGCTGTTTCATTCCCGCCTGCCGGATCAGACTGATCGCCTTGAGCAGCGTTGCTCCCACATCCTTGAGCAAGACCCAGTCCACGGGCCAGTGGATGTTCGCTTCCAGGCAAGTGGCGTCGATCAGGCATTCCCTCGTATCGATCGGCTTCTCTAATCCTGCCTCACCACAATGTTCAGCATTGCCCACCACCTCGGTCATCCTTGCATGCAGCTGTCTCAGATACGCTTCGTCGAAGAATTTCGAATCCCGTTCCAGACTGCTCTTCGATATTTTCCGGATCCCGTCTACCTCACGCACCCGGCAAAAATTAGCCAGAAGCTCACTGCGTCCCAACTCCTGCGACAGACAACGAAAGGATATCCCTCCGAGTAAATGACGCACCACCTCCACCCGCAGCGCTTTTATCGCTCTTAGAGCGCGTCGCTCCCGATCCTTCCCTCCCGCTTCATCCCATCCTTCCAAGGCTTTTACGATCGCCTCCCTTTCCAGCGAGGAGTCGATCAAAACCCGGTCAATCCGCTCCATTGTTTCCAGAAACACGGTGTAGTCTTTGCATCGAATGACTGGAGTTAGGGCTGGACGCAGGAAGCTTTGTACGGCAATATTTTTCATGAGAAGGGCGTGCTTTGTATTTGACTAACACAAGCATAAGCGCCCTTTTTCGCCGGATCGAGCTTTTTGCAGCTCTATCCGGCCTTTTTTTTGCCCATAACTCATTAAAAATCAATTGTTTCCACCACTGGGACGGGCTCTAGATAAGGACCATGGCCGCCTGGAGATTCGTCAAATAGCAACCCATCCTCTAAGCGCTCCCTCCCTTGGCTTGCCTCATGCTCGTCAGTTCGCCTCTGTCCAACGCACCTTCCATTATCCTAACAAAGCGAAACCTTCCTCGGAACGCTCCTACTATGTCAGCAGCCGCGATCCCACCGACTTGAGCCCTCCTCAGTTCCTATCGAAAATCCGCAACCACTGGGCCATCGAAAACAAAAACCACTATCCCAGAGATCGCTTCTTCGATGAAGATCGATGTATGATCCGTAACCATAACGCAGCCAGAATCCTGGCTGCTTGCAGGCAACTGGTTCTTAGCCTCAAATCTACCATGGGCTTCGAATCCACCCCTGCCCTCTGTGATCATTTCACCTTCAACCTACACAAGGCCATCAATATCATCACCTAATGTCCCGAGAATCAAAACACCGTACGGATCAAGGCCGCTTCACCGGATAAAGCTGGCTACCAGACCTAGGGTCTGCTATCCACCATTTCCGGTGAGCGCCGCATTGGCCACACGAAATAGTCGAAACATGGAGGACATACATGGCAAAAGCAAACCTAGTGCTCCCGGATGGGACAAAGGTACAGATTGAGGGGACAGCGGATGAAGTAGCTGTTCTGGTGGCAAAATGCTCATCAGGCAGCCCTTCGGCGTCAACACCGGCGAGCAAGCAAAGGAAGAGAAAACGCCCATCGGGTAAAACCAATGGCGGCCCGAGGAGAACGAAAGCCAAAGGTCCCGTTAGTCTCATCACCGAACTCGCCGCGGAAGGTTTCTTCAAGACTAAGCGCATGCTGCCGGAGGTTCAGAAGAAGCTCGAAGAGAGCGGTCACATTTATGCCCAGACAAGCTTGTCGCCTGCGGTTCTTGGAGGTACTAGGTAATCTAACAGGAACTGTGCGGGTTTGTGACCCGTATTACGGCGTACGGACGCTTGACTCGTTAGACCACTTACCGAAAGCAACTTCAGTGCGCTTTCTCACTGCGAAAACAAGCGAATCAGGCCGGAAGCTCACCGGCGCACTACGCGATTTCAAAAGAGAACGGCCTAAGATCGAGTTTCGTACAACCTCCTCACACAGCCTGCACGATCGCTATGTCCTCGCCAAAGATGTGCTTATGATCCTCGGTCACGGTTTGAAGGACATAGGCGGCAAAGAATCGTTCATGATTTGCCTAAGGTCTGCCCTCGTGCCAGACCTGTTGAACGAACTGGCCGCGTCATTCGATAAGAGATGGAATTCAGCGACGAAGATATGAGAGGCCAACGAATCAGTGGAGGCAACAGCGCCTGACCGCTTCTCTCGAGGACGCCAAGGGAATTTGGAATGTTCTGGAATTTGCGAGGCTGGCATTTACCGACGCTTCGCCTCAGTTAATCGTTTCGCTCCAAAATGAGAATCAGCAGGATCACGCACAACTTAACCTATGTGCCAATTCACACTACGATCCGCTTCGAGGAGGCAGACATAGGAATCGGTACTTCCTTCTTTTACACCGAAGACGAGAGAGATTATTTGCTTACAAACTGGCACAACGTATCGGGGAGGCGACCATGGGACAAGACGCTGATTTCGAAGCATGCGGCAATTCCGGACAATCTTGTCGTCCGAATACCTTATCAAGATCAACTCGACGGCGGGACGACGGGATTTAGATGGGTACCGAAAATTCTGAAGCTGTACGAGGATGACGAACACCGGCAACCGATTTGGTGGGAACACCCCGAACACAGCTTCTCAGTCGATGCGGTCGCAATTGAGATAGAAGAACTTGAAACGACTAAGGCGGTTTCCGCCAATGCAAACTCTCTTGACTTGGACCGCTTGGCCTTGACTCCAGGGATGGACGTGTTTGTCCTCGGATACCCAAGGGGAATCAGTGGTGGAGGTCGCTTTCCGTTGTGGAAACGGGGAAGCATCGCTTCTGAGCCTGACATTCACATCGACGAACTCCCGAAGATGTATATCGACACGGCAACTCGAGAAGGGATGTCCGGTGCTCCTGTGTACGCACAGGAATCTGGGTTCTGGGCACCGGAGGGAAAAAAGATGCCCGATGAGGGTGTGTTCGGGAAAGGGAATCGTTTTCTAGGTATCTACTCTGGACGAGTTGGCGACGATCCTTTCTTGGCTCAGCTCGGTATAGTTTGGAAGGAGGAAGCGATCCGAGAGATCGTCAACGCAAAACAGACTGGCACTTCATCGTTTCACATCTAACAAGAGCGAACAAGTGCATGGATACCAACCTGAGACCCAACGCGAAGTTGAAGCATGAAGGCGAATCGATCGTCGTGATTGCAATCCACCGGCGCTCACGGTCTCCGGTGGGTCATGCTTTACGATCCGCGCGCTGGTGCGCGCCGATTGCGGCGCTACCTACGTTAGCGGCCTTGCCCGCCTTCGCTTTAAGCTCCGGCGAGAAAGGCAGCGCACCATCGGATTAAGGCCGCTTCACCGGATAAAGCTGGCTAACAGAACTGCGGTTTGCTATCCATCTTTCCGGATGAGCGCCTCATTCTGCTAAGAAATGCGCGCCGTTCGAGTCCACATTATCGGCAAGGATCGGCGTGTCGGCGCGATGGTCAAAGCGCTGGCCGTCGAAATTGCAGGATTCAATGCCGTCAAGGGAACGACTAAGGATTTTCTTGCAGCGAATGGATTCTACGATTTTCACTTTCAGCACGAATACCAGGCTGACGATTTCCGGAAGGCAGTCTCGAAATATATCTCGCAAGAATTGGCCATCGCCGCCGGATAGGTGAGGATCTTCTGCACAAGAAACTGACGCACAAGAGTAATGAGCGAATCGGTATTCATCGAGACGACGATTCCCAGCTACTACGTCGCTCGGAGGTCACGCGACATTGTGCAGGCGGCCAGACAGGAACTCACGATTGAGTGGTGGGACAATCATCGTTCGCAGTACGAATTGCTCTCATCTCAAGTCGTCTTGGATGAGGCAGCACGCGGAGAGGAGACGATGGCTGAACGACGATTGGAAATGCTAGCTAATGTACCTTTGCTTGTGATCACCGAACCCGTGATTGAGGTCGCTGAAGACCTGCTTCAGGACGGTGTGATTCCGAAAAGGGCAACGGACGATGCCTTCCATATCGCATGTGCAGGAGTGCACCGAGTCGATTTCCTGTTGACTTGGAACTGTGCCCACATAGCCAATCCTCACAACCGGCACCGAATCGAACAGTGCTTGGCTCGACATCAGCTCGGTATGCCTGTAATTTGCACACCTGAAGAGTTTATTGGAGACGATTATGGAACCGGCAATTGAACAAGAAACTGACTCAATCATTCAACGAGTCCGTCGGCTCAAGGAGGAGAACGCGGCAAAGCACGGGTTCGATATTCGGGCGATTGCAGCCGCAGCCCAAGCCAAGCAGCGGCAGCATCCAGAACGAATGGTGACCCGCATACCGACGAATGCAGAAGAAGCGCATGGAGACCAACCGCTGACTCGCCCTGTGGCGGAAGATGAGTTGTAGCTTCTGCGTCTTTCCTGAATCGTAGCGGTGCTCCTGGTCAGCGCCGAAATTGGCAGAAGCAACGAATAGGGGATTATACCATGGAAGCAAGGAGACTCTCTACCTGCAAATTACGCGAATCAGCACGAATACAGAGGAAAGTGAAATCGTTGACGACAATCGTCCATAAGGTGAATCCTGGACACAAACAACGATGAGCGAAAATGCCATTCGCGTGATTTGTAGTTTCACAGAACAACTGCCAACAAGGCGGCCGTGGCAATGCCGGTTGATGCGCCCGTTTCAGATTGATCCGCTTGGCCCGGCATGCCTCCGCTTAGGGTTATACTTCTAGAAACAATGCCTACAGCGACGATTAAGCTCTTCCTTGTTCATGGTGATCCGAAGAGCTTGCGAACTGCCGAGATTTCCAACTGGAGTGGGAAAGCAGTTGCTGGACCACGGAGCGAGTTTGAAGGTGTGCTCGCACGTGATGAGTCCCAGCAGTCAGGTGTTTATCTGCTCACTGGCACAGATCCGGAAAGTGGGAAGCCGGCGCTATACATTGGTGAAGGTGAAAGTATCAAGGATCGAGCCAAGGCCCACCTCGATAAGGATTTTTGGAACCAAATCGTCTACTTCGTAAGCAAGGACGAGAATCTCACGAAATCCCATATTCGTTACCTTGAAGGACATCTAATTGATCAGGCACACCGCGCAAACCGTGCGATTGTAACTAATGGCCAAAGCAGCGGTGCAAAGCTTCCTGAATCAGACCGCGAAGATATGGAGGTATTTCTCGAAAAGATCTACCAACTCCTGCCAGTTTTGGGAGTAGAACTGCTTGTCGCCATTTCAGCGAAACAACCGGATGGTCCAGAAAAGAAAGAGGTGTTGTATTGTGAAATCAAGGGATTGAGAGCCCATGGTTATCTCGTGCCAAATGGACTTTTGATTCTTGAGGGCTCCGAGGCAGTGCATGAGGAGCGACCTTCGGTCGAAAAGTGGCCATGGCCACGGAACATGCGACAGAGGCTCACGGAGGACGGTGCTCTCGTTGACAAGAAAGATCGGCTTGTTTTCGCAGAGGATGTCGAATTTACAAGCCCTAGCGCAGCCGCTGCCGTCATTCACGGAGGCCACGCCAATGGTCTTACGGCATGGAAGAATAAGGAAGGAAAAACTCTAAAGGAGATGGAATCCGTGTAACAAAAGCTCGCACCAGACGCGGTCCCCGCGCAGGTGGAGCTAGCCGTTCTGCACGAAAAAGATGGGGTTTCGAGAAGACAACGGATGGGGAGTGTCCAATATGAGAAGCTCAATTCCGAATGATAAAGTGAAGAGCAGGCGTGTTTCCGAAGGTCCTTGAGAATTGAACATCGAGAATTCGATGTTGGGACTTTCTAAAGGTATGGTGAGCACGACATTGGAGAAGCCCGATCGACGTCGTTACAAACAGCGCGGCGAGTGCAGAGCATATTCAGACCCTACGCACGTATACATAATAAGGAGCTATGGTGCGTTCTGCATCGTCGTGAAAGGAGGCAAAGAGTCGGTCTCGTCCTTCCTCCAATTCCAGTTCGAAAATAGCACTGGTGTCGTTTGGCCTGATCTCCTTCTGAGTGTTTAACTCGCCGACCGTGAGTTTGGCCCAACGGATGTTCAGGGCCACTCCTCCTGAGTAATGGGGTGCATTTTTTCTTGAATGCAGTCCTTCCGCCATTCCACGTCATCGCCTTCGATTCCGGAGCTGATGGCATAGCCCGTCTCCTCCGGCCAGCGACTGATTTCGATCTCGATTCGACCCGGTTGCCTGATGTCGATCTCCCAGAATCCACTGGTGACGAGGCCCTCTCTGACCTGCCTGTGATTAAAGGCTACCATGCACGCCTCATTCCTGAGATCGTGGGTCGTCAGCTTAACGGCCTTCACGTCTTTTCCCAAGGCAATCGGAACATCTCGATCGAACTGCTCCGAGACCAACTCCCACCACCTGTCATATTCCTTTCGGAGTTCGGCGACGATGTCAGGGTGCGGATCAGAGATGTCCGTCGTCTGGCCGGGATCCGTGTCCAGGTCATACAACTCTGAACCGTCTATGAGGCGCCATTTCATTGGGTTCGCTATTCGCTGAGTATCGCTGACCACGACGCGCTCATCCCAATCCCCACCGCTTTCACCGTTCATAAGAGGTAAAAGGGACCGACCGTGAAAAGACTTTTCCGCGGGGGGCGTCACGCAGCACAGGTCCAGAAGAGTAGGCATGAAGTCCACGTAGCTGGTGAGAGTATCGATGTCTTTGCCTCCGGTGAATCCTCCTGCGGGATAGCGCAATAGGAAGGGGACCCGGTGTCCTCCTTCGTAGGGGGAACCTTTCTTGCCTCGCATTCCCGCATTGAAGCTGCCTGGACCCTCCTCGGAAAAACCGCTCGAATCCAATTCGCACCCCGATGCGGTCCCATTATCGGACATGAATATGAGTATGGTGTCTTCCACGATTCCGAGTTCCTCGAGGACTTCGGCGAGTTTGCCGAAGTTCTCGTCGATGTTGGTGATCATTCCATAGAATCGCGCCCGATCTTCATGGGGAGTGGATTCGCGATACATATCGATGTAGCGGGTCTCCACATTGAGGGGGCCGTGAGGCGCATTAGTGGCGATGTAACAAAAGAATGGCTCGTCCGCGTGTTCACGAATGAATTTCAGGAGGAAAAGGATGAGGAAGACGAAGACGAAGATAACCAGAGCTCGTTTTGAATCGGAAGGTATGTTTCTCGACAATCCACCCTGAACCCTGAACCCTGAACCCTGAACCAGAGTCGCTACCTTTAAACGACAGTGAAGAAAGAGAAACCCTACAACATCCTCTGGTTCACCTCGGATATGCAGCGATTTGACACGATTCATTGCCTGAACAACCCACATATCCACACGCCAATCTTGGACCGTCTGTGCGCGGACGGTGTCGCTTTTACGCACACCTATTGCCAAAATGTGATCTGCATTCCGAGCCGGTCGAGTTTTCTCACGGGAAGGTATCCCAGCAGCATCCGCGCGTGCATGAGCGGCAACGAGACGTTTTCCGACGCCGCTCCATTGATTCCCAAGCTCCTGGCTGATAATGGCTATGTCTGCGGCTTATCCGGTAAGCTGCACATTGCCTCACCGTGGCTGAGTCCGGAAAAGCGGGTCGACGATGGCTACACCTTCTTCCGCTACAGCCACTCCCCATTTGCTCGGGTCGACCAGGGGAACGATTACATGCAATGGCTGCTGGACCAAGGGATCGACCCGGCATCCGTCTTTCATCGGAAACCGCCCGGTCTGGACACCGAATTCGGGGCCTATCTATCCACCATCAAGCCTGAGATTCACCAGACCACCTGGTGCACGGACCAGGCCATTGAATTCATCCAGGCCAATAGGGAACGGCCCTGGCTAATGAGCGTTAACGTCTTCGATCCACATGGTCCGTTTGATCCGCCGCCAGAGTACAGAGAGCGATACGAGGTCGAGGAAATGCCGGAATCGCATTTCATGGAGAGCGACCTCGATCATGAAAAGCGATTGAGCGAAATCGATTTTATAGACCAGGCGCGAAAGATCGACGAGCTGGAGAATAAAGAGAGAAAAGCTGCCTACTACGCCATGATTGAATTGGTCGATCATAATCTGGGGCGCTTGTTAAAGCTGCTGGACGAAACCGGCCAGCGCGAAAATACGCTGGTTTGAACGGCTCGAGGGAATTGAAGTTTGGCAATTAAGAAGAATGCAAGAACAGCAATCCAATATACCGTGAACTTGAATACTAGCTGGTACCGTTTGTATGAATAAAGAATGACTGAAGCAAAATCAGCACTCCTCCATCGCGATCCGACCTACCATTATCCCGTCATCGTCCGTGGTGAAGGTATCTATCTTTATGATGACGCGGGCAAGCGCTACATCGATGGAGGCGCGGGTGCAACCAACGTCACCTTGGGTCACGGCCGCCGTCGCATCGTCGAAGCAATGGCAGGACAAGCCGAAACTCTGGCCTACGTTTTCTCCACCCATTTTGCGAATCAACCAGCGATCGAGTTGGCGGAACGGATCGCTTCGATCGCACCGGGCGACCTGAACCATGTCTATTTTGTTTCGGGCGGTTCAGAAGGGAATGAGAGCGCCCTCAAGATGGTGCGGATCTATCATCAGCAGCGCGGAAATCCAAGTAAACAGCAAGTCATTGCCCGCTGGCGGAGCTATCATGGCGGCACCCTCGGCGCGTTGTCCCTCACGGGCATGCCCTGGCTGCGGCGAAATTTTGATTCGTGGCTGCTGCCCTTCCCGCATATCGAAACCTGTTATCCCTATCAATGCACTTTCCAGGGCTGTGAAGGAAAGTGTAATCTGACCTGTGCCGATGAATTAGAGAGAGCAATTCTGGAAACGGGTCCGGAGAATGTCGCCGCTTTCATTGCCGAGCCGGTGGGTATGGCCGGGGTAGGCGCATCCACTCCGCCGCCTGACTATTTCCCGCGCATTCGAGAGATATGTGACAGGCACGACGTCCTCTTCATCGCCGATGAAGTGATCAGCGGATTCGGAAGAACCGGCAGGTTCTTCGCGATCGAACACTGGGATGTGGTTCCGGATATGATTGTCTTCGGAAAAGGGGCCAGCAGTGGTTACTCCCCTCTCGGTGGTGTATTATTCAGGGAGAAGATACGTGATGCCCTGACCGAAACCGGCAGCGCTTTCCCTCACATTTTTACCTACGTCAACAATCCAGTGTCCGCTCGGGCCGGACTTGAGGTATTGGATATCATCGAGGAAGAAAACCTGGTCGAACACGTCTCGAAGATTGGCGAATATCTGTTTGAACGTGCCGAAGTGTTGAAGAAACATCCGATCGTTGGGGAGTTTCGAGGCAAGGGGCTCCTGTTCTGTGTTGAGTTGGTCCGTGACCGGGTATCCAAAGAGCCGCTCCCGGCGTCCGCGGAAGTGCCCAAGCGTCTTCTACGAATTCTATTACAAAAGGGCCTCTCCTGTATTACGGCGGGCTCTCCCCCAGAATGGAAGGGTGGCGATGACCTCCGTCTCTCGCCACCCTTCAGCATTACTCGGGAGCAGGTCGATGAAATCGTCCGCATTCTGGATGCGGGACTTACGGAGTTGCAGGAGGAGCTAGAACGGTTGTGAAATTTATGTGCTTGGAATCTGTCGGACGTGATACTCGAATTCGCGAATACGGTGATGATTGCCGAGACCCTGGCTTGTGCCGGATGTCAAACTTACGGCGGCGACGGAGCACCGCCCTCCTCTCGAAGGCTGGGAGTGCACAATGGAGGGCGGTGCTCTGTCGCCGCCGCGAATCGCCGGATTTTCTCGAATCTCGGCGTTCTATCGGCTGGCCGAAAACCGCTATCAGAATTGAATCTTGAATTCGGTAACCCTAGGAGGTCCCATGAAATCCGTTGTCATAGAAGGAACAAACCAGAAGGTCCGGGTTGACGAGGTCGAACTGGATGATCCTCGTGAGGACGAGGTTCGAATCAAGATGGTC
Source organism: Candidatus Moanibacter sp. (assembly GCA_965226025.1). GTDB lineage: Bacteria > Verrucomicrobiota > Verrucomicrobiia > Opitutales > UBA2987 > Moanibacter. The sequence continues at coordinate 1,301,297 of CBDDCD010000003.1, forward strand.
GCCAGCGGCGTTTGCCACAGCGACTATTCCATCATCGATGGGACGATCCCGGTCGAGTTCCCGCTTGTGCTTGGACACGAAGGCGCCGGCATCGTGGAGGAAGTCGGTCAGCAAATACGGACGCTCAAACCTGGGGACCACGTCGTCCTGTCCTACATACCCCAATGCGGGAAGTGCTTTTTTTGCACTACGGGAAAACCCTACTTGTGTGAGACGAGCGTGTTCACGCGCGCGGGCGAGCTCCCGAACGGGAACAAGCCGAAACGAAGGGGAGGTGAGCCGATCATGCAGATGACGGGGATCGGAACAATGAGCGAATACTCAGTCGTCCATGAATCCAGCTGCGTCCCTATCGGTCCCGACATCCCGCTCGAAAATGCGGCCCTGGTCGGCTGTGGCGTGATGACCGGTGTCGGAGCTGCCATCAACACGGCGAAAGTTGAACCCGGCAGCTCGGTCGCCGTATTCGGATCTGGAGGGATCGGCCTCAACGTAATCCAGGGATCTGTCGTCGCCGGCGCCCGCACTATCATCGCCATCGACACCAACCCGCTGAAGCTCGAATTCGCCCTGCGATTCGGGGCAACCCACACGATCAACGCGAGCGAAGAAGATCCCGTGGAACGCGTCCGAGAGATGACCAACGGACGAGGTTCGGATTACACCTTTGAAGCGATCGGCAATGCGCAGGTCATGCGACAGGCGTTCGATAGCGCGCGCAAGGCCGGCACCATCACGGTCATCGGGATGGCGAAAAGAGACGATCACCTGACGATTCCGGCCAGTGTCTTGGTCCGCGAAGAAAAACGCGTCCTCGGTTGCTTCTATGGATCGACCCGGCAGCGTGTCGACCTGCCTCGCCTCCTGGATCTCTATGAGTCGGGTCAGCTCGACCTCGACGGGCTCATCACGAAGCGGTATCCGATCGATGACGCGCAGGAGGCCTTCGATGATCTGGTCGCGGGTAAGAACGCACGAGGACTAATCGTCTTCGACGATTAGTCTTAGCCGGACTTGCGGGGTACGCTCTCCCAAACGACATAGTGGCTGGAACCCCGCTCCCCCCCGGCACGAGACCGGGGGAGCCGACAGCCGAGAATAAGGGACTCCATATCTTTCACCGCTAAGCTCGCCCCGACGAAAGTTCAACGATGGAGATCGAGCAACTGGAACCGCCCTTACCCGAAGATCGGATCGGCGAGCTATTCGCCCTCTGGGAAGCCGCGTTCGACACGAGCTACGAGGGCTTCGGTGGAATCATGCGAGGTCAGGAGATAGAGGATAATCGCGATTTCGTGTATCTCGTGCGCCGCGACGGTGAGATAGCCGGCACCTGCCACTTGACCATCTCTCGATCTCAACCCGCGCTCGGCGGTTTCGGAGAAGTGGTCACCGCCCCGTCCTTTCGACGCCAGGGCATCGCCGCCGCGGTCTGCGCTCGGGCCCGGGATTCTTTCCGGCACCTGGGCGGCCAGGCGCTTTTCCTGGGGACCGGCAATCCGGAAGCCCTGCGCGTCTACCACCGTCTGGGTTGGCGCAAACTGGCCGGCGCCAATGTGATGGCTCTGGTGACGGAGGACTCCTCGCCTGAAGATTTCTTGGCCGACCACTTTCGCCAGGGCGGTTCGGTCTCCGTTTCACCGGGGACCCCGGCGGCGCGCGTACCCATGATCCCCCTGATAGTTTCACCCCACGATTGGCGCGTCCTCGATGCCAATGTCGACCTTTGCTCAACTCGCTACAAAGTGCAGTCATCCTGTATGAGCCTCTATCATCGCTACCAGGCCTTGCTCCAGGAAAACTGCGGCACTTTCTTCGAGGCCCGAACCGAAAATGGATGCCTGGTCGGCCTTTCCACCGCGAGACTCCTGGAACCGAGTATCTGTCAGGTGGATGGTTTCACCCACGGTAGCCACACCACGATCTGGAATGATCTGATCGAACCGCCGTGGACTGGGGTAGGGAACAGGGTGCGGATTGCATTCGTGCTTTGGTCGCCGTGGAAGACGAGGAGAAACGGGCCGGTTTCGAATCGCCGGGCTTTTCTGAAGCCGGCGTCGGCCCGGATTTCTCTCTCGATGAACGGGAGATTTCCTCGGTGAAACTTGAAATGTAAGAGGAGGGTTCTCAGATTCGGCGCTCGATAAAATCGGTCAGATCCAACATCGTGGAGGGCAACGGTCGCCGACGCTATAAACAGGAATTCATAAAATTTCTAACCTATGCTCACGCGTCCCTTGATGAGACAACCGATCATCTGGAGACTCTCTTTGAAACTGGCTCCTTGGCAGATCCCAACCTCTACCAGAAATTGCATGAGGGTCTCGACCTTTTGGGCGGTAAGCTCAATACGTTCATAAAGAGTGTCGAGTCTCAGCACCGTTCGGTCCGCGAAGATCCCGTGCAATATGAAATTGATCTGAATTGACACTTCGTTTTCCGCATCCCGCATCTTCTATCTCCTATCCCGCATCCGGCATCTCTTCTCTTTCATCACGCATCTCGTCCCTCAGTTTACGGTTCACTATCTTCTCCTCATGAAATCCACACTGATAGATCTCTTCAACAGTGGCCGGGATGGCTACCACACCTACCGCATCCCCAGTTTGCTGATGTCGCCGGGAGGGGTCCTGCTGGCCTTTTGCGAGGGGCGCAGGAATAGTCCTAGAGACTACGGTGATATCGATCTCGTTCTCAAACGCTCGGAGGATGTCGGAGAAACCTGGTCGGAACAGCAGTTGATCTACAGAGAGGAGGGCGATATCGCCATCGGCAATTCCTGCCCCGTGGTGGACCGGAACACCAGTATCATCTGGTTGCCTTTCTGCCGAAACAACCGTGACGTGCTGGTCACACACAGCAAGGACGACGGATTAACCTGGGCGGAGCCACGAGAAATAACGCCCGACGTTAAAAAGGAGGGATGGATCTGGTACGCCACCGGCCCCGGTATAGGCATACAACTGGAGCGCGGAGCGCACAGAGGACGACTCGTGATTCCCTGCGACCACCAGATGCCGGACGGTTACGGTTCCGGCTCGCACGCCATCTATAGCGACGACCACGGTCAGACTTGGACGGCTGGAGTCGCGATCCAGCCCGGTGGAGACGAGTGCCAGGTCGTAGAATTGGAGGACGGCCGGCTCTTGATGAACATGCGAGTGGAAAATCGCAAGGAAGGATATCGGGCTCTGGCCAGGAGCTCAGATGGAGGAGAGAGTTGGACCAACCCGACATACGACGAGAATCTGCCCTGTCCAGTCTGCCAGGCCAGCTTCGTTCGCGATGGCAACCGCCTTCTCTTCAGCAACCCGGTGCCGCCGGGACCGGCCACCTACGAACGCGGAGAGCGGGTCAATTTGACGATGCGGGTTAGCGAGGACGAGGGAGGGAGTTGGCCGGTTGCGAACCTCCTGCACGAGGGCCCGTCGGCCTATTCGTGCCTGTGTCCGCTGCCGGGCGGGGAGATCGGCTGTCTCTATGAGGGCGGCGAGCACACCTGCTACGAACGAATCATTTCCGCGCGGTTTTCTCTCTAATCCCCCAGGCTTGTCCTGGGGATGGTTAGGCTTCTCTCTACCGAGAGGATTCGAGAAAGAGGATGACGAAGAGGAAGATTAACTCGCATCTCTTGGCAAGCCTCCCCATCAAAGAGAGGCGTTCACGAACCGCCCGAAAACCCGTCGAAGAGCCTGTCTTGTCGAAGGGCATCAGTCCCGTCGAGCGGGATTTTAGTCAGCAAGATCGTCCTAACGTAGATAGAGCCCGTCCCAGTGGTGGAAACAATTGATTTTTAACTTGGTAATTCCCCGTAGCTTGCTACGGGGTCGCGCACTTTATAAGCAGGGAGGGTGGAAAAAAGGAAGGACGGAAGCAGTTTAAAGCGAGGATGGCATTGTGTGTGGCAGATCCATTACCACATGGTGATGCCGGTGAAGTATCGGAAGGCGTTGATAGAGGAAAGAATACGGAGGGTTTTGAAGGAGACGACGGAAGGGATCGAGGAACGCTATGCGATCGAGATGGAGGGATTGGGATGTGATAAGGATCACGTACATCTGTTGTGCGGAGCACATCCCAAGATGGCGCCCGGGAGGATCGTGCAGATATATAAGAGTATAACGGCGCGGGAAGTGTTTGGGCGAGAGAGTTGGATAAAAAAGGAGCTATGGGGAGGAGAATTCTGGTCGGACGGCTACTACGTGGGAACGGTGGGGGAAAGAGGAGACTGGGCAACGGTGGAACAATACGTGCGCGAACAAGGAAAACCGAAAGAGGAACTACGGCAGTTGATGCTATGGTGAGCATGGGCGTGATCTGCTACGATTCGATACCCCGCAGCTTGCTGCGGGGAGGTTCATTGAGTTATGGGCAAAAAAAAGGCCGGATAGAGCTGCAAAAAGCTCGATCCGGCGAAAAAGGGCGCTTATGCTTGCGTTAGTCAAATACAAAGCACGCCCTTCTCATGAAAAATATTGCCGTGCAAAGCTTCCTGCGTCCAGCCCTAACTCCAGTCATTCGATGCAAAGACTACACCGTGTTTCTGGAAACAATGGAGCGGATTGACCGGGTTTTGATCGACTCCTCGCTGGAAAGGGAGGCGATCGTAAAAGCCTTGGAAGGATGGGATGAAGCGGGAGGGAAGGATCGGGAGCGACGCGCTCTAAGAGCGATAAAAGCGCTGCGGGTGGAGGTGGTGCGTCATTTACTCGGAGGGATATCCTTTCGTTGTCTGTCGCAGGAGTTGGGACGCAGTGAGCTTCTGGCTAATTTTTGCCGGGTGCGTGAGGTAGACGGGATCCGGAAAATATCGAAGAGCAGTCTGGAACGGGATTCGAAATTCTTCGACGAAGCGTATCTGAGACAGCTGCATGCAAGGATGACCGAGGTGGTGGGCAATGCTGAACATTGTGGTGAGGCAGGATTAGAGAAGCCGATCGATACGAGGGAATGCCTGATCGACGCCACTTGCCTGGAAGCGAACATCCACTGGCCCGTGGACTGGGTCTTGCTCAAGGATGTGGGAGCAACGCTGCTCAAGGCGATCAGTCTGATCCGGCAGGCGGGAATGAAACAGCGCATGCCCCAGGGAGCAAAGGGATTGGCTCGGGAGATGAACAAACGGTGCCTGGAGATGACGCATGCGCGTCGGCGCCGGGAGGCGGGCAAAGCGCGTAAAGGGATCCTGCGGCGGATGAAGCTATTGCTCAAGAAGATTGAGGGCCATGCCCTTCGCCACCGTGACTTATTGGAAGCTATGTGGATGCAAAGCGATTACACCGAGAAGAAGGCGAGCCGAATCATCGAGCGAATGGATGGTATGTTAGAGCAGATACCGCAGGTCATGAAACAGGCGCACGAACGGATCATAGGGGGGCGGCAGGTGAAGAATGAGGAGAAGATCCTGAGCGCCTACGAACCTGAGATTGACGTCATCGTGCGAGGCAAGGCAGATCGGGAGGTGGAGTTTGGCAACACCCTTTATTTATGCGAGAGCGCAGAGGGATATCTGTTGGACTGGAAACTGTATGGGGGGCAGGCCCCGAGCGAATTGAAGCAGCTTTGGGAAAGTCTGGAGAGGCAAAAGGGCTTCGCTTTAGAGGAGAAGATCGAAGCGATCAGTGGGGATCGGGGCTATGCCTCGAAGGCGGCCAGCAAGCGGCTCCAGGCAGAGGGGATTTTTGACGCCCTTACGCCCCGCAATCCACAAGAGCTCAAGGAGCGGATGGAGGAGCCGCGCTTTGTCCGGTTGCAGCGACGACGAGGGAGCACCGAAGGCCGGATCGGAGTGCTCAAGAACCGATGGCACGGGGGCAAGATACGCAGCAAAGGCTTTGACAACCGTAACCTTAGCGTGGCCTGGTCGGTTCTGTCCCACAATCTATGGAAAATCGCGCAGAGACTTGCGCAAGAACATGAGAAAGAGGCAACGCAGGCGGCATAGGGATCCAAGAATCGAGTCAGAGGCGCTTCCTTGGGAGAACTATCGACTCAAAGCGAGAGGAAGGGTGCTGGAAAGGTGCATAACGGATAAAAGGTAAGCTACCGAGGACGGAAGGCATGTCGTGGTCTACATAACGTGACGAAGATTGATATCGGTATCAGGCTTCCACCCAAATCCTCTCGGATTTGGGACAGCCTCTAGATAAATCATGGAACGTGAAATCATCAATTACCTAGTAGAGAAAATCTCGGCGGACGCGGAACCCAATGGTGATGAGGACTTGACCTTTCCCGAATTCGATCTCGATCGGGAGACCGGCGATCGGGCCGAGCTCTTTGATAAGGCTTCGCGCAGCATGTAGAAGAATGGTTGTGTCATTCTCCGGAATTTCCTCGGCACCAATGAAGCGGGAGGCTTACTCGAGTCTCTCCTTAAGCTGCTCTCGCGAGAAGAAATCGCCACCCCTATCGAAAAACGTATCGACTATGAAACCGATGACTTTTTGATCAATTGCACCTTTCAGCGATTCCCCCGTGGAGAGAAAGTCACCCCGACGACACTTTTCAGGCTTGGGAAATCGGTATTTAATGTCCGAGTGGGGGACATTGGTCCCGCCGGTGATGACGGTCTGATTGATATATTTCGAGTTGATGGGCTCATTCCCGAATGCCGCGAGCTATTTCAAAGAGTGGAACGGAATAAATTCCTCATTGGGGTCTTGCGCGAAGCGTCCGGCCTGCCCTACAAATCCCGCCTCTTCAATCTCTACTGCAATCGAGGAAACACGGGGCTACCACGCGGATGGGTTTGGGCCAAAAGTGAAATCCTTTCTTTACCTCGACGACGTTAGCTCGACCGATGATGGACCCTACTGTTTTGGATTAGGAACGAACGAGTACATCGCCCTGCGAGAATGTAACATTGATCTCTACGAGCGCTTCAGCGACGAATTAAAGGGTACGACATTCAATTTCTGGGACAGGCGCCGGGAGGTAAAATTCCTCGGCCGGGCAGGCGATTTCGGCATGACCTTCCAGCGCGGCGCTCACCGCGGATGGCCTCAAAAATCCGGCCATCACCGCTACGCCCTCGTCCAAACCTTCATGCCGGAGGGGATGGAGCCGTGAAACGAGATGGGAGATGCGGGATGAAAGAGAAGAGATGCGGGATGCGGAAAACGAAGTGTCAATTCAGAGCAATATTATAATCAACCGGATCTTCGCGGACCGAACGATGCTGAGACTCGACACTCTTTATGAACGTATTAAGCTTGCCGCCCAAAAGATCAAGTCCCTCATGCAATTGTTCGTAGAGGTCGGGATCTGCCAAGGAGCCAGTTTCAAAGAGAGTCTCAAGATGATCGATTGTCTCATCGCAGGACGCGTGAGCATAGGTTAGGAATTTTATGAATTCCTGTTTATAGCGTCGGCGACCGTAGCCTTCCACGATGTTGGATCTGACCGATTTTATCGACCGCCGAATCTGAGAGCCCTCCTCGTAGATCTCAAACTTGGGCAACTCATCGAGCGTCATCCGGTGAATCGCAACAGTCGATTCCCTTGCCAATTGCCAAATCTCCAAGGTTTTGTAGCTCATCTCAATCCACCCTTTCTCCCTTTTCTTTCACTCGCATCCCGCATCCCGAATCACGCAACCGAAGCTTCCTTGTGCTTGAGCGTTTTCGCTTCCCATTCCTCCCAGGTCGGCTTCTGTCCCTTGGTCAGCACGATGAGCGGAACCCGGCTGCCCCCTAGGATTTTGTTTTGCACGAAGTCAGCCGCCTCGCGTTGCTCCGGAGACAGGACGGCCCGATCCGGGGTGGGAAAGTGGCGGAAGTCGATGCTCCAGCGGCAACTTTTAGTGGTGTTGAGTTTGCTGGTATGAATACAGAGATTGGACATAAAGAGGGCGCCGCCCGGCTTGAGCGGGACCGCCACCGGAGTGCCCCGGGCTTCCACGTCCTCCTCCATGTGGACGTTCATATCGTCACCCCGGGCTCCGTCCAGGAGGCCCCAGAGGTGGCTGCCCGGAATGACCCAACAACAGCCGTTTTCGACCGTCGCTTCAACTAGGGGAACCCACACCGTAACCAGATGCAGATGCCCGGTGTGTTTCTCCTTCGTCCCGATTTTCGTCTGGTCGACGTATTGGCTGTCCTGGTGCCAGGGAAACGAGGTTATGACGCTTCCCGGAAGTTTCGTTCTTAAGGCTGGACCGCCGAGATTCGAGACTTCAGGGCCCAGGATGAGGCTGAGAACGTCAATGATTCCAGGGATATTGTAGAGATCGTAGAATTCGCGGCCGGAAGAGCCAAAGGACCATCCGCGAGGTGAAATCTCCTGCTCTTCGCAGATGGCGGCATAGCGGCGTTCGAAGGACTCGTCCTCGTAAAGCGACGAGAGTTTGCCCTCGGCGTATTGCTCGCGGGCATACTCATCGACCTTTGCTTTAATGAAGCTGCGAAGGGGTTCCAGGTCGCGGTCATCGATGATGTCCCTGACCACCACAAAACCATCCTGCTCGTAAGAGTCTTGGATCTCTTGATCTGTCATAGATTTGGATTTTAGTGCTGGAGAAGAACAGTCTAGCGGTAGAACGATCCGATTCAAGAGAATCTCTTGAGGGGCAGGATGGGGGGCGGGAAAGTTGGAGAGACACGTAGAAACGGGGACAGGGTAACTGGGAGGAGGAAGCTTGTTCGACCTTATGGCTTTCCAAACTCTTCGTCGAGAGATGACTTTCACCAACTTTGTCGCGAGCCTTGTCGTGAGCTTTGTCGGCTCCTCTCTCCACAACGTGTTCCTTGTGCCACTGGACAGACCTTCATTTCTGCCAGGGAGATTCGACAAGAGCTCGCGACAAAGCTGACGACAGAGATTCCCTCACGGGGAGAATGGACCTTTCCCAACTCTCCTGAAACCAAACAGTTTCAGTTTGTTAAAAGGGACGCTCCGCCCGCTCCGGACATTGCTTTGTCGTAAACCTCGTCGTCAGCTTCGTCGAGTTGCCCAGCACACGGTGACGTCCTATCCTTCCTGTAAAAAGAAAAATGGTGTAACCTCCTGAAAACAAAAATGTAACCAAACCGGGGCCGAAAGGCGGCCCCGAAAAACAGGAGACTACACCATGAAGAAGATAGCACCGAGTGAGAAGATAGAGCAAGAGCTAATGGAAGGAATCGCGAGCAGCACAGATCCACTGGGGGAGGCGGCCCGACGGGGAGCCCAGCTGATGCTGCAAAGAGCCTTGGAGATCGAAGTGAGCGATTTTCTGGGGCGAGAGCGCTATGAGCGCTCGAGTGATGGAGCACTGCGGGGCTACCGCAATGGCTATGAGCCGAAGAAAGTGCATCTTTGCGAAGGGACGATTGAGCTGCAGGTACCGCAGATTCGCGACGGGCTGGAGCCGTTCGAGTCGGCCTGGCTGGAAGCGATCGGACGACGCTCGAAGCGGCTTTTGGAGCTGGTGCCGATGCTCTATGTGAAAGGGATGAGTCAGCGCGATATCGAGACGGCGCTGATCGAGTCTTTGGGGGTAGAGCAGACCGGGCGCAGCGTGGTCAATGAGGTGTGCCAAAGTCTGAGGATGGACTTTGCAAAGTGGCAGGAAAGAGATCTGAGTGGTGAGCGCGTGCTCTATCTGTTTCTGGACGGGATCTATATGAGGCTGCGGCCCGAAGACAAGAGGGCAGTGGCGGTCCTATGCGCCTACGGGATGCTCTGGGACGGACGTAAGGTATTGCTTCATATGGCCGTAGGGGACAAGAGGAGAGCAGCGCCTGTTGGGAGGCCTTCCTGGAGGACATGAAGAGCCGGGGATTGGCCGATCCAGTACTCAGTGTGATGGACGGTAATTCGGGTCTACGCAAGGCGGTGGGAAGGAAGTTTCCGAACAGCCTGGTGCAGCGCTGCCAGGTGCACAAGATGCGCAACATCGTCAACAAGCTTCCAGAGGTAGCCCGTCCCACCCTCAAAAAGCTCATTCACAAAGCCTTTACGGCGAAGGGATACCGCGAGGCTGTAGAACAGGCTCGCGCCATCATCGAGGAATACAAGGGGAGCTTTCCAGCCGCCATGAAGTGCCTGGAGCGTGACCTGGAGGAATCGCTCACAGCGCTGAAATTTCCCTTCCTGCACCGAAAACAGATCCGCACCACCAATCTGCTGGAGCGACTCTTCGGGGAAGGGCGCCGTCGCACCAAAGTGATTCCCCGATTCCGCTCCGAAACGAGCGGACTGTGCCTGATCTTCGCGGTCCTGGTGGATGCCTCAGAAGGCTGGCGAGGAGTCCGCATGGAACCCTACCTGGTGGAACGACTCAAACAGATCTGGAGCGATCCGGAGAGCACCTGGAAGGATCCGGACCTGATGAAATTCGCTGCCTGAAGGGAAGAAAGTAAAGATAATCTAATAGAGGTTATGCCATTTCGATTTTACAGGAAAAGGCGGACTTGACCCAGCACACTTCGTCTCCACACTTAGTCCTATGTCCGCGCTGGTAAGGACTAAGTGTAGCGACTAAGGGTAGGGGACTAAGTGTCGAGCTTCGATTGCGCGTAAGATTGCGATTTTCGATTGGCTGTGATGGATCTCCTTTCCCCACAATCGATCGGCCTAATCGTAAGCGCAATCGACCTCCGATTCTTCGAGTTTCGATTGCGCGTAAGATTGGGACGAAGAGGAGAGATCCCACTTCAGTTATTGATCGGCCTCTCACTCCGTCGTCGCAAACCCGTTAGCAATATGCGAGTATCGCTGCCAATGGCGGTCGCCTTCGTGCATTGTCTGGGACTCGAGCATCATATGGATCGGGTCGTGCGGCCGGTCCCAACGACCTTCGAAATCGCGATCCTTGATTCGTTGGGCCCAATGCCCGGCGAGCCACCCATCCTGATTCGAAACGCGTTCCCCTTTGAGCCTCAGTCGGGCGTTCGTTTCATGCACAATTGCGCCTTCATACTCACGGGTCATGACATCGAGAAAGGCATCAACTCCGCCGGCGCTGCTCCAAAGAAGATAGAGGTTTGAACGGTAGAGAGAGAGTGGATTTCTGCCGGGCATGTCCGGCGCATAGCCTCTCGGATATCCGGAAAGAACGGGCATAAAGGGCTGCATTTCCGGATTCGGCTCAACACCAACGACAGCCGGGAGGCGACCGCTTAGGCAAACGAACTTCTGGTTGGCACTCTGGCTGGAAAGAAAGTGCAGGAAGTCCATGGCAGTATCGGGGTGCTTGGACTGGCGGGTAAGGCCAAAGGCGAGGTCGGTGACATTTCCGCCCTCCGAGAGACGCCCGAAACGATACTTACCGTAAACGGGGTGGTCCCGAGACGGAACCGGAATGTCCACCACCCCAATTTCAAAAAGTGTCTGTTGGCGAATACTGTGAAACTGTATGCTTGGAGCCACCATCATCAAGGCCCGCTCCTGCGAGAAATAGAAAAGAGCATCCTGGGGAGTCTGTTGGAGAAATCCCGGCTGTGCATAGCCAAGAATCTCCTGAACCAGCTGAAGGCCGAGACGTAGGTCTTCGTCGGCGAAGGACCACTTGCCGTTGAGATAGCCGGTGACGATCTCGTCGGTGACGAGTTGGAGAGGCCGTACGACGTCCAGTTCCAACGCCGTCCTTTGAGTCTGGCTGCTGACGAGCCGCCGAAGAAGATCGTCACGAGTGCCGGAGCCGGCGATCGGGAAGATCGTCTTGGTATTCCGTTGGGAGTAGCGTTGGACGTTTTCGCAAAGGGTGACAAACTCGTCGAAGTTGGACGGTTCGTCATCACTTCCGGTGATTTCTTTGAGGAGGTGCTTGTTGTATAGGGCGCGTGTCGTCCTGCTTGTTACCGGAATCCCGTAATAGGAAACGAGGTTTGGTTTGTAGGCGGGGTTGCCGGAGAGCCCATCGAGGAAGGTTTCGCGCCAAGGGAGCTCTGCCAGCTCCGTGGCGGAGTTGTAGGGGTTTGGTTTCTCGACGATATTGTTGAGGGACTCAAATTCGCGGAGAAGGAATTCGTGGGTGGCGCCGGTGTGGAGCATGAGGTCGGGCGCCAGCCCACCCACGATGGTCGTGTTAATCCAACTGTTGTAGATGCGCTCGGGGACGACAACCTGTTTCACGATCACGCCGGGGTGCATCGCCATGTAGTCGGCAGCAAGGGCGTCGAAGGCCTGCCGAAACCCGTCCTCCTGGATAAAATGTCCGGCCCTTATGATCTTCACCTCTGGGTCGTGTTCCTGCACCGTGCGGCTGAAGACGCGAGCGAGGGAGAGCGAGAAGCACACTAGGAGGAAAACACATCCAATGATGTTGAGGAGCTTGTTCGAGTTCATCTGGCCTCTCGATGCAACAGCCGGGTGGTTTTCGAAGTCTGCTCTCGAAGTTTCGCTTCTACTTCGCGGAGGCGGTCGCGGACGAGATCCCGTGGCGGGTCGCGCCGGAACTCTTCCAAGTATCTGCGGTAATAACGGGCGGCTAGCTGCCACTCGCCCACTTGACGGGCCAGCTCACCGACCCGGAGCAAGCCGTCGGTTCGGGCGCGACCACTGATCAATCCTCCTCTATCCGCTTCGATGAAATGGAAAAGGGCGCGCTCGGGAAGAATCCCAAACCTGACGGCTGCGGTTCCCAGTATGAAGTGGAAGTTCGACCTGAGGAAAGGCGAAGTGAGGTTCTCCGCCAGCGGCTCCAACTCGCGAAAGAGCCGTTCCCGTTCCGCGGGAGAATTTTGGCGGTATAGCTGGAGGAACCCGTACTTGCTCGCGGCTGCCTGACCCCAGAAGTGGCGGGGATGATGCTCGACGAGGTAGCGGAAGTGCTCAATCGCCTCGTCGATTCTCGGTGGGTGCAGATGAAGATGAGCGATTCGACCCAGGAAATACTTCGCGGCGATTCCAAAATCGGAGGCCGAGGCAGCTTCCGAAACGTCTTCCAGGAGGTTGCGGGCACGATCGATATTGGCCCTTGTCTTGGGCTGGCGGTTGATGAGAGTGACAGCCAAGTCGAACTTCGTCTCTAGGGCAGAATCGGAAGACTGGGTCGCCAGCATCTCCTCGAACGCATCGGCTGCCTCATTGAAACGATAGAGACGAGAGAGTTTCCAAGCTTCGGAGAGTGTGGGAGGGTCGCTGGATGCGCCTAGCCCGTGTGCCGAAATCCAAAGCCCCGCCAGTGCGAGGACTGTCAGAGCCCGCTTTTTGTGGCTGGCATTCGGCGTCACGACGGGGGGAGCAATCTTCTGCGATGCGATGCTCGAAATATTGCGAGAAAAGGAATCTGTCGGAATCGCCTTGGTCGCTGCTTAGACCCTTCAGCCTCCGATCGCAGGTCCAGCCATTTTACAAAGTGCAAAGTCCGACAGATTCCTAATAGCGCCCTATCCGACGCGGTCCGAGATCTACGGAAAACGCGAGCCCGTCGAACGCGGTCCGCATGAGGCGGCTTTTGACCGTCTGGTGAGGCTTGCTTTCCCAGAGATTTATGTGTGTTCCCATGGATCTTCCTCCAGATCGTACAATTCGCCGTACTCCTGGCCATGGTAAACGGCAAGCTTGAATCGGCGATCCCGCACCATGTTGGCGCGACTACCCGCGCTTTTCCATCCCGTTCCGATACCTTCGCAGGTGTTGAAAAATTCGCACCGGACAAAGTCGCGGTGGCCGTCTCGCTCTACCTTGCCTTCGAGGATCGGAAGCAACGAACGGCCTTGCATCCGTGGTGGATGCGGGACGCTGGCTAGATCCAGCAGGGTGGGCGCAATATCGATTAATTCAACCAGCGCCTCACTGCGTTCATCGGTTCGAAAACGGCCCGGCAGCGACATTATCAAGGGCACTCGCACAAGCCCTTCGTAAAATCGGCACCCTTTGCTCAGAAGACCATGATCGCCCAGCATTTCTCCGTGGTCGCTGGTGAAGATAAAGAGGGTTTCCTCGCGTTGTCCCGTTTCCTCGAGATGGTCGAGCAGGCGGCCGACATTGTCGTCGATGAGTTCCACCATGGCGTAATACGCAGCAATTTTGTCTTGGGCCTCGAACTCTTCGGGAGGGCTCGCTTTGCGTGGGAAGTCTACCTCCGCTAGGCGCGCCTGGATTTCAAGGTCGCTCTCATGAAAATGTGGTCCCGGTAGTTCATCGGCCTCGTAGCGACGTCGGTATTCTTCTGGCGGATCGAACGGGCCATGGGGATCGAAGACATTGACGCTGATTAGCCACGGGCGGGTGCGATTCTCGGTGACGAACCGGATCGTCTCGTCGGTACACCAAGTCGTCTGGTGAAGCTCGGGTCTGACCGAAGGTAGGTAGAGCCCGTCCCAGTGGTGGAAACAATTGATTTTTAATGAGTTATGGGCAAAAAAAAGGCCGGATAGAGCTGCAAAAAGCTCGATCCGGCGAAAAGGGGCGCTTATGCTTGCGTTAGTCAAATACAAAGCACGCCCTTCTCATGAAAAATATTGCCGTACAAAGCTTCCTGCGTCCAGCCCTAACTCCAGTCATTCGATGCAAAGACTACACCGTGTTTCTGGAAACAATGGAGCGGATTGACCGGGTTTTGATCGACTCCTCGCTGGAAAGGGAGGCGATCGTAAAAGCCTTGGAAGGATGGGATGAAGCGGGAGGGAAGGATCGGGAGCGACGCGCTCTAAGAGCGATAAAAGCGCTGCGGGTGGAGGAGGTGCGTCATTTACTCGGAGGGATATCCTTTCGTTGTCTGTCGCAGGAGTTGGGACGCAGTGAGCTTCTGGCTAATTTTTGCCGGGTGCGTGAGGTAGACGGGATCCGGAAAATATCGAAGAGCAGTCTGGAACGGGATTCGAAATTCTTCGACGAAGCGTATCTGAGACAGCTGCATGCAAGGATGACCGAGGTGGTGGGCAATGCTGAACATTGTGGTGAGGCAGGATTAGAGAAGCCGATCGATACGAGGGAATGCCTGATCGACGCCACTTGCCTGGAAGCGAACATCCACTGGCCCGTGGACTGGGTCTTGCTCAAGGATGTGGGAGCAACGCTGCTCAAGGCGATCAGTCTGATCCGGCAGGCGGGAATGAAACAGCGCATGCCCCAGGGAGCAAAGGGATTGGCTCGGGAGATGAACAAACGGTGCCTGGAGATGACGCATGCGCGTCGGCGCCGGGAGGCGGGCAAAGCGCGTAAAGGGATCCTGCGGCGGATGAAGCTATTGCTCAAGAAGATTGAGGGCCATGCCCTTCGCCACCGTGACTTATTGGAAGCTATGTGGATGCAAAGCGATTACACCGAGAAGAAGGCGAGCCGAATCATCGAGCGAATGGATGGTATGTTAGAGCAGATACCGCAGGTCATGAAACAGGCGCACGAACGGATCATAGGGGGGCGGCAGGTGAAGAATGAGGAGAAGATCCTGAGCGCCTACGAACCTGAGATTGACGTCATCGTGCGAGGCAAGGCAGATCGGGAGGTGGAGTTTGGCAACACCCTTTATTTATGCGAGAGCGCAGAGGGATATCTGTTGGACTGGAAACTGTATGGGGGGCAGGCCCCGAGCGAATTGAAGCAGCTTTGGGAAAGTCTGGAGAGGCAAAAGGGCTTCGCTTTAGAGGAGAAGATCGAAGCGATCAGTGGGGATCGGGGCTATGCCTCGAAGGCGGCCAGCAAGCGGCTCCAGGCAGAGGGGATTTTTGACGCCCTTACGCCCCGCAATCCACAAGAGCTCAAGGAGCGGATGGAGGAGCCGCGCTTTGTCCGGTTGCAGCGACGACGAGGGAGCACCGAAGGCCGGATCGGAGTGCTCAAGAACCGATGGCACGGGGGCAAGATACGCAGCAAAGGCTTTGACAACCGTAACCTTAGCGTGGCCTGGTCGGTTCTGTCCCACAATCTATGGAAAATCGCGCAGAGACTTGCGCAAGAACATGAGAAAGAGGCAACGCAGGCGGCATAGGGATCCAAGAATCGAGTCAGAGGCGCTTCCTTGGGAGAACTATCGACTCAAAGCGAGAGGAAGGGTGCTGGAAAGGTGCATAACGGATAAAAGGTAAGCTACCGAGGACGGAAGGCATGTCGTGGTCTACATAACGTGACGAAGATTGATATCGGTATCAGGCTTCCACCCAAATCCTCTCGGATTTGGGACAGCCTCTAGGTAGGCCCCGAACTCGGTGTCTTGGCCGGGCGGTTTCCGATTAAAGACTGTTGCGGGGTCGATCCCCTGGTCCATCAGCCGCTGCATGTAGTCGTTCCCTTGGTCGAGCCTGGCAAACGGAGAGTGGCTGTAGCGAAAAAAGCTGTAGCCATCGTCGACCCGCTTCTCCGGACCCAGCCAGGGTGAGGCGATGTGCAACTTACCCGCCAGGCCGCAGACGTAGCCCGCGTCAGCCAGCAACCGCGTCACAAGCGGCGCCGCGCCCGAATATTCCTCGTTTCCGCAGATGCAGGCGCGAATGCTGCTTGGATACATCCCGGTAAGGAAGCTCGTGCGGCTCGGCGTACATATCTGATTCTGGCAATGAGCGTGGGTGAACGCAACCCCCTCTGCCACGAGCCGGTCGAGATTCGGGGTGTGAATGTGCGGATTGTTGAGCGCTCCGATTGTATCGAACCGCTGCTGGTCGGTGCAGAACCAGAGAATGTTCGGTGGGCGGCTCATCGTTAGAGGCTGTTCGAAGAGGTTCCAAAAAGCTAAGGACTTGAGCCAATAGATTCGATTTAATCTTGCAATCCAATACTCCTGACTCTCTGGCCGCGTCTGACAGGACGAGTCGGGTAGGGTTCAGTACGATAGAGAGCCCAACGGTTTAAGAAAACAACGGATGGCGACCAAGGCGCTCTCGGGCAGCATAGATCGAAATGTCTGGTTGATGGCTGGACGTAGCCGCGGCCGCAAGGACGCGGACGATGGGAAAAGGATATTCGAGCCTCCGCGTCCTGGCGGCCGCTGTTACAGCCAATCGGGAAACGCTATCCTTAGCTCAGTCGAATCTCGAAACCAAACGGGCGAAGAGAGAGTTGGCAGCGAATGAAAGCAAGGCAAAGGATGGGAACCGACCACTACTACTCGCAGGAGAAGACTAAACCTTCCGGCCCCGATTTTGGACCATCCCCTCCCGGGAGGGGTTTGGGGTTGGTCGTCCTACTCATCAGGATTGGTCGTGATCCTCCCGGGAGGGGCCACGAGGAAGATCCCTAGGCGGCTGTCGGAATTTGACCTTCGATTGCTTCGCAAGTGACCCGGTTCGTCCGACTATAAGCCTCCTAGCTGAAAACCTCTCTTCGCAGATCCTACTCTATTCTACTATTCTCTTTCGTGGCCGGAGCCTTGCGGCCGAGGTTGCACTTTCGATTGACAGGCTGAGAAGTGGAAGTAACTGCTCCAATGCGAGAGAACATCGATCATCGAAGGTCATAAATTCGATGGACTCGATCGCCGATTAGGATTGCGATTACGACGGCCGACTGCTGGTGGAAAGGATGTCGGGCGCATCCAATCGACATCCGAGATTTAAAGCGCAATCGAATTCGCGATGTTTGATTACGTTTATGGACTGGGGGGTTCGAGCACTGATGTTTCCGACTTGTCTACCCTTTGCATTTGAACGAGAAGACAATCCATGGCAACGACAGGCGCAGATCTCCTCATCGAATCCCTCGTAGAAAGAGGCGTCAAACACCTCTTCTCTCTCTCGGGCAATCAGATCCTCTCTCTTTACGATGCCACGATCGGCCGTAACGTCGACATTATCCACACCCGCCACGAAGCGACCGCGGTGCACATGGCGGACGGTTGGGGCCGCCTTACAGAACAACCGGGCGTCGCTCTGCTCACCGCCGGTCCGGGACACTGCAACGCCGTCTCCGCCCTCTACGTCGCCCTGATGGCCGAGTCTCCTCTGGTGTTGCTGAGCGGAAGCAGTCCAAAAACGCAGATCGGCCAAGGGGCCTTCCAGGAGATGGACCAGGTCGCCATCGTCCGTCCGGTCTGCAAAGCTGCGTGGATGGTTGAGGAAGCCGGACAGGTGGAGGCTGATATCGGTCGCGCCTTCGACATCGCAGGGAGTGGCCGGCCCGGCCCGGTCTTCCTCAGCCTGCCTGCCGATGTGCTGGAGGATACTCCGTCGGGAGGATCGGAGGGCAGTCCCGGAGATGATCCGCTTCCGGATCTATCCGAGGCGCAGGTGGAGCAAGTAGTCGATCTGCTGAGCGCGGCGCAGCGGCCCCTCATTCTGGCGGGACCGGCAATGGGCCGAGCTCCCCGATGGAAAGAGGTCGAAGCGCTGGCGGAGACCACGAACGTTCCCGCCCTGCCCATGGAGAGCCCGCGAGGGGTCGACGACCCATGGCTACACGCGGCGGTCAATTGTTTAGCTCAAGCGGACTTTGTTTTGCTGGTGGGCAAGAAATTGGACTTCACTCTCAAATTTGGGCAGCCGCCCTCTTTCGCGCACGATTGCCGATTCGTGCAAATCGACGCGGATGAGGATCAAGTGCGGGAGGGCGAACGAGTGGTGCTGAGTTTAGAGGCCGATCCTGGGGAAGCGGTTCGACAGTTGCTGGCGGCGGCTCGAGAGAGGGAGTGGCCACGGAATGCCTGGACGGAAGAGGTTGCAACTAAGCGAAGATCCAGCCCTCCTGAATGGGAAGCCTTGATGTCTCAGGAGTCGATTCATCCGTTAGCCATTTGCCGAACCGTACAGCCCTACTTGGACGATGGCGCGATTCTGGTCAGCGACGGAGGTGAGTTCGGCCAATGGGCGCAGGCGGGTCTGGAGGCCGAGGGCCGGCTGATCAACGGTCCGGCCGGCGCCATCGGCAGTTCAATGGGGTTGGCCCTCGCGGCTCGACTTTGCCATCCTGATCGTCCCGTTTTCGTCTTCCAAGGCGACGGTACCTTCGGCTATCACGCCCTCGACTTCGACACCGCTCTGCGCTACAATCTCCCCCTCATCACCATCGTCGGGAACGACGCTCGCTGGAACGCTGAGTATCAACTGCAGATCAAGAACTACGGGGCCGATCGAACGGTTGGTTGTGAACTTCAACTTTCGCGTTACGACAAGATAGTGCAAGCCCTTGGAGGGCACGGGGAGTTCGTTCGGAATCTGGACGAACTTGCTCCGGCTATCGAACGCGCCCTGGCCTCGGAGCGGCCGGCCTGCGTCAACGTGGCCATCGAGGGGGCGGCGGCGCCGACCTTTCGCTAGGATTCTGTCAGACTTTGTGATTCGGTTGCTTTGCAAGTATCAAAGCTCGTCCGACAGAATCTTAACCCGCTTGGATTTCTCCTATGCGATCGTGGAAGCGCAGGGCGCTGTTGTCTTGGGGAGCATATCCGATGACCTTGCGCGCGTTGGCGATACTCCAGAAGGCGTGGGAATTGCCGCTGATGCCGTAGAAAATCTGGAAGGGTACCCCATTCTCGTTCGTGATGTCTTCGGTCTCGATGCTTTTGACGTAAAGTTGGAGTAGATCGCGTTGGCTGATATAGACCGCGAGGCACCTGCGCATACGACGTAGGTCGCCAACCTCGACATTCTCCAGGTCAGTTTCTCTGGGGCCCCCGATTCGGATCTGGACATTCTCCAAGGGCCGCCCAGTTGCTTGGCCGAGGGCAAAGACGAAACCGAGGTGTTCGTAGGAGTCTTTGGCCCAACCGTAGAAAGCGTAGGATCGAGACTGCATGGAAGGCGTCACGAGATCCATCTCATTATCGAGGATAAGGTCTTCGTAGTAGTCAGCGGCATGGTTCGAGCTGGTCATGACGACGCGCCGAACATTCTCTTCAAGAGCGGATTGATAGATATTGTATGCCATCTGCACATTACCAATCTCAGCTTCGAAGGTGTTGGCTCCGCTGGCGCTGCCGATGAAGCCGTTGTGAATAAGGGCATCGGCCCCGACGAAATGGGACCGGTAGCGATCGCGATCGGTATGGCGAAGATCTGCCATTTGAACACCTTCGACGCGGTTCCCCTCCCGGTCGGTATCCTTCACATCGAGGAGGACGAGGTCGTAGCGTTCTCGTAGACCGGGCAGCAGGATAGAGGAGATGCGCCCACAGGCGCCGGTGAGGACAATTTTTCGTTTCGTAGTCATAGGTATCAAGATCGTAGATTAGGGAGGGATTACAATACCGGATGAATGGGAGGTCGGAGACGTCTGTTCGTGTTTTTTGCAGGCCGATGTTGCTCTCAAGGTTACAGAGTTCGAATGTCAGGTGTCAGCCGTTTCGAGTTTCGATTACGCCTGAGATTACGAATTTCGATTGGAAGCGACCGACGCCTTGTTTTCGAATAATCGATCATCGTAATCGTAAGCGCAATCGACAGTCGATCAACGAAGACTTTTGTCAATCGAGACGGTTGACCCCTTTAGAATCCAGACTCATCATCCAGACTATGGCAGGGAATCTAACAAAACGAACTTTGGGTAAAACGGGGCTGGATATCACTCAGCTTGGGTACGGGGCGATGGAGCTTCGCGGGAGACGAGAGGAGATCACCGAAAAGGACGCTGAACGGTTGCTCAACACAGTCCTCGATTCCGGCATTACATTCATCGATACCTCACCGGACTACGGGCTCAGCGAAGAGCGTATTGGAAAGTACATCAGTCATCGACGCAACGAGTTCTACCTATCGACCAAGTGCGGTTGCAACATCACCTATCCGGATGGGGTTCGACAGGATCCGAGCCACCTCTGGAATGGTGATGTCATCCGTCGGAACATCGAGAAGAGTCTGGAGCGGATGAAGGTCGATTACGTCGACATACTGCAGATGCACAACCCATCGTTTGACGACGTCGTCAACGGTGGTCTTGTCGAGGTCCTCGAGGAGATTCGAGATTCCGGAAAAACACGATTTATCGGAGTCTCCTCAACCGCACCGAACCTGATGGGGTTTGCACGCATGGGCGTCTTCGATTCGTTTCAGATTCCCTATTCCCTGCTTGAGCGGCAGCACGAAAATATGATCAAGGCGGCGGCGGAACTTGGCGCCGGAATCATTATCCGGGGAGGGGTGGCGAAAGGTCATCGAGAATCCGGGGAGAGGTGGGACAAGTGGGAGCGTGCGGGACTCAATGACTTGCTCCACGGAATGAACCGTTACGAGTTCGTTCTTCGCTTTACACTCAGCCACCTTGAGTGTCACACCACGATCGTGGGGACGGCAGATTTGAATCACCTGAAATCGAACGTAGCGTCGGCCGATGCAGGCGCACTTGCCGAGGACATTTACGCCGAAGCGGCGAAGCGTCTTGAGGCGATCGGCGAGTCGCCCCTTGAGGTCTAGCCCGCTTTTCGTGACCGGCAAGCGGCAGCGCCTCACGAGGGAGATCCTGCCGCAGATGGAGTGCTCGCTAACTTGTGAGAAAAGCGGGCTAGATGCATCCGGGGATTGACCGGCCTCGGGCAAGGATGGCGTCGCTTTCGCCTTCACCCGTAAAGCGGCAATGGGCGCTGACGTAGTGGGTGGCGTAGCCCCAGCGCCGCTGGTCGGTCAAGTTTGGGCGCGAGCTGTGCAGGGTGTGGCCATGATGGAAACTGCAGTCACCGACTTTCAGCTCGATTGGCCGTTCCTGCGTCAGGTCCCCGGTTAGCGCGTGTTGTTCGTACTCCTGCCACCGTTCCCGGTCGATCACGCCGCTTATGTGGGTGCCGGGCACCATCCAGAGACAACCGTTAGCGATAGTTGCTTCATCCAGGGCGGCCCAGCAGGTCACCATTTTATCCGGCGGTTCGAAGGTGAAGCCAAGGGGTTGATCCTGGTGGTATGGCTGACGGGAACCGATTCGGGGCGGTTTCATGAACAGTTGATCCTGGAAGAGCTTTATGTCTTTCTCTCGGAGGAGCGATTCGACGCAGTCGAGAATCCGATTATTGAGGGCGTGAGCGCGGAAAACCGAATCCTCAAAGGCGAGGTGGCTCATCTTGCGGTAGGAATCCGTTTGGCTTGTCGGTTGGGTCTCGCCTTCGAGTACCTGTGGCTCCTTTTGTAGTCTCGCGGGATCCACCGGGGCCGCACCACCCGCAATATCGGCGATATGCCCTTTCAGCGATGCTACCTCGGTCCCGGTCAACAGACCTTGCACGATGAGAAAACCGTCCCGTTGATACTGCGCCACTTGTTCCGCTGTCAGTCCTCGGCTCATCGCGCGTAGGAGACGAAATGCCCACGCATTCCGCTACATGCTCCGTCGTGGATACTAGCGGAATGCGTGGGCATTTCGACGAACGCACGGTTCATTTCCGATTCGCCAAGCCGCTCTGAAACCCGAATTGGCATTGAGGTTTCTATTCAGATCTCTTCTTTGTCCTCGACAAACAATTCATGGGCCTCCGACCGCTTCCCATTCCTGGGTTACATCAATGAAAAAGAAGCGGGGATCGGATGATTCGAGAAGGTAGAAGGCCCAAGAGTCTCTCGAGAAAAGATAGATACTGGGATAGACGACATCACTCGTCCACATCCACCCGAGATCGAGGTCCCAGAGAAAGACGCTCTCCGTGGAATCGCCGATGGAAAACATGAAGCCGTGTTCCAAGTGGAGTATCCACGGGTCAAATGTAAGATTGAAAAATCCGAACCAATCGAAGAATCGCCAGTTATCTCCTAGATCGGTTGATTCCGACCAGAGGCCGCCCGGCACCGCCCCGATCAAATTCCACCCGATGTTGTTGTCCTCGTGGATTTCGTCGACCTGCTCAGCGGAATCAAGCATGGCGTAGATCTTTGACCGCTGGTCCAGACCGGACGTTGGGACACGCCAATTCTGCAGCGCCAGGATAACCTCACCGCGCGGTTGGATTGGCGGTACCCCGACTTGTGATTTTCCGTCCTCGTTGATGATGAGAGTTCCTCCATTTCTCGGATCTCCCACGTAGAACTCAAGTGTGCTGGACGGTGAGTTGGCAGGGAAAAGGCTGAGATTCCGTACGCGAGAGAAAATGGTGACGATCTCGCCGGAGATTGGACTCACCGGATTGATGACAATGTCCCGTGTCTCTTCGCGTTGCACTTCAGGCTCGACGCTTCCCAATCCCTTAGCCTCATCGTTGCGAAAAGGGAGCGTGAAGGCCAGATCGGGCTTATCACCATATTGCGCCTCCCACCAACTCGGTACACCTCCTCCCTCGGAGGGATTCACTGCGTAATCGAGGACCATCGCTCCGTTGGCGGCCCAGTAGGCAAAGGGGATGACATCGTAGGTTCGCGTTCCCAGGATGGCGCCGTCGATAGGTCCGAAATCGACGAGCAGCGAACGCTCGTTTTGGAGGGTCGTGCGATGGGTTGAGATCTGGCTGCTACCATAGTTTCCTTCAATGTTGGCCCCGAAACCGACTTGGAAGGAACCCACCAGACCTCCGATCAGGGGAATCTCACCCCCGACATTGAACTCTACTTCGGTTCGCCTCGAGACCTGCTGAAAGGCCGAATTTTGGCGCTCGGACGTTTCAATGTCAGAGAATCTCAACTCCCAGGATTGTGTGCTTGAGGCGGACAAGGTCCATCGATCACCCTCGATAAATCGGATCGCTCTCTCGACGAGCTCGTTGCTCACCGCGCCGCTCTCCGGCGGATACGAAAGAATGTTTCCCACCTCGTGGTTGTTGAGGTAGGTACGCGCTCTCTCGTCTTTGCTGCCAAACCATGTCGGCTGCTGAGGACTGGGCACCACGCTGACCACGTATCCCAGAAAATCGCCCTCGGCATATGCGGGATACTCAAAGATGTCGTAATCGATTACCGAAGCGTAGATCAGATCGTCGTTGATTGCTGAGGTGGTTGAGGTCACGGTGAAGGTGTTGCTTGAGCCCTCAACTTTGGAAAAGCCCTCGCCGTAGGTGTTGGTAAGACTCATGCCTATTCGCACTCCGAAGAATGCTCCTACACCCGACGAAATTTCCCCAGTCAGTTCCTTTGACATACCCCAGTCAGCGCTGATCTGGGTTTCCACATCGACCTCAACGGTCTGCGAATTGACGTAGGTTGCGCGGTGCTCGCAGGGAACCAGCGGATTGGGATCGAAGCACTTATTGATATCGAAGTTGACCCCGTCAAAGGAATCGAAATGCAAGGGAGGGGCATTGAGGATAATGAGCGGTTGCACGATATCGGTGCGCGAGAACTTCCGGGGAGGTCCCAGAAGAATCGAATCGCCGTTGAAATCACCGGTTGCCACCGCGATCATCCTTTCACGGGTATCCCCAATAAACTGCTCACGAATTTCTGCCACTGCCTGATTCTCCCCAAGAGTGAATGCGCGCAGACGGATCTCATATCCGACAGACTGTTCGTCTTCGAAAATCTCAAGTTGATCCACGGCAATCACTTCCGCACCGAATACTCCGCTGGTGCCGGCATCAAGGTCGGTGATGGCAAGGCTGCGGTGGATAAAGCTCTCGCTGATCGCGAGGCTCCAGATGCCGAGGGAACTGCGATTGAATGAGATCACGAGCTCGTCGTCGACGATTTCCCTCTCCTCCTCGATGCTGAAGATTCGCAAACCCTGGCGGTGGGAGTAGGCGAGTTCATCGTTTCCGTCGCCGTCCATGTCTCCCGAAGCCAGCGCCAGGTCGATGCCCTTACTGCCCGAACTGCCCTCGATCCTGCTTGGGTCGGTCACCGCGGTCACTTCCATGAGGTCCTCGCTCACAATCGCGAAAAGTAAACAGGTCTCGAATGCACTTTCGTTGGTCGGTGCTATTTCATAGGCAAAAGCCAGTTCCTCGCGCAGATCACCGTTGAAGTCGCCGCTTGCGGAGGCCATGCGGTTGACCGCTGCATTACCGGGTCGAAATCGAGAACCCAGGGGGACGTTAGGAGCAAGAGAGCGTCCTTTTGGTATCAGATTGCCGGAGTCGTCGAGATCATAAACGCGAGCGAAGATCTGCCAGTTGTCCTCCACAACTTCCGCCGCTTCAACCGCCACCAGGAGGATCTCATCTGTCCGGTCGCCGTCAAAATCGCCTACCATAATGTCGAAGCGGCCACTCTCCTCCAATTCGCGCTCCCCTCCGAACGGATCGAGGACTTCATCATTGATCGATGTCTGGAGTTTGAGGGGACCGTTGCCGCTCGGATCGGGATCGTAGACAGCAATTTGAATCGACATGTCAGCCGCCCAGTATGCGAGCACGAGCTCCTCAAATCAGTCGCTGTCCAATTGAGCGGGAAGCAGACGGATAATCCGTCGGAAACCGAACTCTGTTGTGTCAAAAAGTGCGGGTAAACCGTCGTCCTGAATCGTCAGTTGCTCCGGGGAATCCCACTCCAAGTTGGCGGAATCGATTTGGGAAAATTGTAGGATGATCGACCGTGCGGTGCCCTCCCACACCGCGACCACATCCACACTATCTTCGGTGAGGAAGTTTCCCGTCGCGACATCTAACTGGGTTGCGGAGGGATTTCCGTTGTCATCCTCAAGCGGAACATTATTCGTCTGGAGCAGAGATCCGCTGGTAAACCCGTTCTCGATGGTTCCATCGACGTCGAAGATCCGACTGTCGATGAGATCGCTCAGAGCCGGCGCCGAGATGATAACCACTTCATCCGACGGACCGAGGATCAAGTTGTCGCCAAAGGGCTCAACCGGATCGATCTGGCCGCCGGTGGTCGTCGCAGCTAGGTGAAAGAGGGCCGCCGAAACGATGATGCGGATGTAGTCACTGGGATGGAAGGTTGGGGAATCAGAAAATGAAAGGGCAGGAGGCATCGTAATGGGTTTCAGAAGTGTTATGTCTTGGATGTTCTGGGAAAAAATTGTGGAATCGGACATCGAGCATTGCGAGGAAAATCGCTGGGAGGTGGTTACCAGCTGATCCTGGTATGTAGGGCAACCCACCCCGGCCCCTCCCAGGAGGGGATTTTCCGAAATCGGGACCGAATTGTCAGATCCCCTCCCTGGGAGGGGTGCCCGCAGGGCGGGGTGGGTTTCCCGAGAAAGGGCGTGGTGGAATCTCATTGCGAAGTAAGTGCTTTGTATGTTGAGAAAGATGTCATAGTATCTACGAACAACGGCACGGAGTACTTTACGAGTCTGACATGTCCAATTCCCACGAATCAACCGCACCCCACGTCGTAGTTTGCGGAGCCGGTGCGATCGGGGCGGCTACAGCCTTCAACCTGTGCGAACAGGGCGCGCGCGTCAGTATTGTCGAAGAAGGCGAAGTTGCGGGCGCTGCCTCCGGTAAGTCGGGAGGTTTTTTGGCATCGGACTGGTGCGACGGTACGCCCTTGGCCCAGCTTGCCAGAACCAGTTACGCCTTGCACGAGCAGCTGGCGGGCCGGTTCGGCGACCTCTATGACTACCGGAAGGTCAGGACGTATGCCGTCGCCTCAGGTAATTCCCGCTCAGTTGAATCCGGCGAGGTCGGTTGGCTGGGCGAAGGTTTTCGAGTCCGTGGATTGTTGGGTGATGAAGAGACGACGGCCCAGGTTCACCCGCGGAAGTTTACTCAGACCCTGATCAATGCGGCTTGTAAGAAAGGCGCCCGTTCCATTCAAGGGCGGGTTGAAGCGGTGAAATCCAATCAGGGACGGATTGAAAGGGTCAGTGTAGACGGTTCGGAGCTGAAGTGCGATGCGGTTGTCATAGCGTTGGGTCCGTGGTCCAGCGGCGCGTTGCTAGGACTGCCTCTCCCTCAGGTCTACGGGTTGAAGGGTCACAGCATCACGGTGACGCCCGCTTTAGAGCTTCCTGCCCAGGCCTTGTTTGTGGAAGATATGATGCTCGGTGATAGTTACACCGCACCGGAGGTTGTGGCCCGGCCGGATGGCAGCGTCTACCTATGCGGTATCTCGGAACAGCTCGAGGTACCCGCTGCCGCTGAGGAGGTGAAACCGAGAGAGGATGCGATCGAGGAGCTGGGCGGTTTTGCGCGATCTCTGTCGCCCGATCTTTCGGAAAGTCTCATCAATTCGCCTGCCGCTTGCTTCAGGCCAGTATACCCTGACGGGCTGCCGCGGATGGGGCCGGTGGCCAACTGTGACGGTGCCTATCTGGCAAGCGGCCATAGCTGTTGGGGAATACTCAATGCACCGGCGAGTGGCGCGGCCATGGCCGAACTGATACTTAAAGGTAGGGCGGAAACTGTGGATCTTAGACCTTTTGATCCTCGGCGCAGCTAGGAATCTGTCGGACGTGCCTGGTCACTTGAGAAGCAATCGAACGTCAAAGTCCGACAGACTCCTAGACTTGATAATATACACCATTCCCAGTATCGGTTTCAAGCGTCAGGTTTCAGTGATGGAAGAATGTTTGAGGTGTCAGGTTTCAGCTAGGGGACGAAGTGGAAAGACTAAATGTGGGGACGAAGTTTGGGGACTAAATGTGGGGACGAAGTGTGAATCGCTTTCGAGGATCTCCTGAACACTGAATCCTGACACCTCCGCCGTCCGTAACCGGATACTCGCAACCCACAACTCGAAACTCCAATAAGG
This sequence comes from Candidatus Moanibacter sp., assembly GCA_965226025.1. GTDB lineage: Bacteria > Verrucomicrobiota > Verrucomicrobiia > Opitutales > UBA2987 > Moanibacter. The sequence goes on from CBDDCD010000003.1 coordinate 1,328,653, forward strand.
ACTGAACTGATGGATGACCCATACGATGTCATCGTCCTCGGTGTAGGCGGGATGGGAAGTGCGGCCCTTTATCACCTCGCCCAACGCGGGGTTCGTGCCTGCGGCATCGAGCGCTTCGGGATCGCCCATGATCGCGGTTCGTCCCATGGCGATACCCGTATCATCCGTAAGGCCTATATGGAACATCCCGACTATGTTCCGCTTTTGCACCGAGCCTACGATCTGTGGGAGGAGTTGGAGGAAGAAACCGGACGGGAGCTCTTTTTGCGAACCGGCTTGCTCTTGTCCGGTCCTCCCGAATCGGAGGTAATGCGGGGTTTGGCGGCCTGTTATGAGGAACACAATTTACCCCACGAGGAGCTGGATGCCGAAGAGCTGCGACGGCGATATTCGCAGTTGAGACTTCCGGCTGACTGGAGCGCATCGTTCGATCCTCTCGGGGGAATCCTACGGGTGGAGGAGTGCGTGAGGCAGCAGGTAGCGATGGCGCAGAGGCATGGCGCAACTCTCTTTGCCGGGGAGGAAGTGCGTTCCTGGAAGGCGGAGGGTGAGGGTGTCGTTGTGGAGACCGAGCGGCGGCGGCTGTCGGCCGGATGCATGATTTTGACGGCCGGGGCATGGGCGGTTCCGGCTCTTGGGGAATTAGGGGTCGAAATGAAGGTCCTCCGCAAATTGCTGTTTTGGTACGGCGGACAGGGGGTGGAAGAATACCGGCGGGAGGTCTTTCCGTGCTTTTGCATCGGTGTCGGAAGCGGGTCGGAACTCATCTACGGCTTTCCTGCTATCGACGAGTGGGGGTTGAAGATAACCGAGCACAACATCTCCCATAAGGAGATTCTCGATCCTCTCAAAGTGAACCGCCAGCTGGAGGACGATGACGAGTCGCAGGTGCTTCAGATCCTGGAGCGTTTTTTTCCGCGCCTGAAACCGGAGAGGAGCAAGTTCGTCACCTGCCTTTACACGATGTCCCCGGACGAGAATTTTATCATCGACCGACACCCAGAGCACAAGAGCGTCGTAATTGGTGCCGGATTTTCTGGGCACGGATTCAAATTCGCTTCCGTGGTCGGAGAGATTCTGGCCGATCTCGCTTTGGAGGGCGAAACGAAGCAGCCGATTGACTTTCTGCGGATTGGGAGGTTGCTCGAGTAGAGTTTGGGTTTGGAGGGTAGGGAGAGAAAGAGAGGGAACCACGAATGAATTCGAAATGATGCGAAATGAGGCAGAGATTCCCGACGGATTCGAGAATACAACGGATGGGGACCAAGAGGTTTTTCCGCTGTGAAACTGCGAATCTTTAGTCGGAGAACCTGTTTCAACCCCCGGAGTATAAACCGAAGGCGTGGCCGCGGCCGCAAGGACGCGGGGGCTTGGAACAAGGTATTCGGCACGTCCATTCGCGTCCTTAGCGGCCGCGGCTTCAGCCGGATTTCCATCGGGCTTTGCGGATCATTGCCCGACGTAAGTGCCTTCTGCAAATCCTCTTTTGGTTGCCGACCTGACCGCCCGCAGATCATCTTTTGTCCTAAACCTTCGAAAATCCATGAACCAAGCAGATTTAGCGACCCAGGATATTCTTGCTGAAGCCACCCGGGAACGGGACACCGGCCAGAAGATCAGGTATAACCTTGAAATGCTGAGGCGCGATGATCTTCGCCTGCCTGAGCGAAGAGGAGCCGAGATTGAAGTCAAGCGCGTCGAAATTGCATGTCCCGAATTCAACTGGTTCTTGCACCAGGCCGTGGGCGTCGAATTCCGCTGGGGAGGTCGTGATGATTGGAGGCGCCAAGAGTGGACTGAGTATGTGGATCGCTCGGAGTTGGAGACCTGGGTCGCCTACGTTTCAGGTACTCCGGCCGGCTACTATGAACTCGAAAAGCAAGAGGATGGCAGTGTGCGGATCGAGTGCATTGGCTTGCTCGGGCCCTTCATCGGCCAGGGACTGGGCGGCGGCCTCTTGGCCAAAGCGGTTGAGCGATGTTGGGAGATGGGGGCCAACCGAGTTTGGTTGACGACGTGCAGCCACGATCATCCTCACGCCTTGCAGAACTACCTTGTCCGCGGGTTCAAGCTCGTCAAAAAAACGACTTGGCCGCCCAACCGGCCACGCGAATCGGCGCTGTTTGCGCCATCGAGGAAGCTGACGGATTGAGTATTAGACGTATTGCAACAGCGGCGACGACGGAGCACCGCCCTCCAGCCGAAGGTTGAAAATGCAAGATCGAGGGCGGTGCTCTGTCGCCGCCAGCAGTCGCAAGTCGGCCAGGAATGGCTCCCAAAAGTGTGGATATCTACGACTCTCCGGAGATTAGGCTGACAGGAAGGGACAAATTTGTGTCTTTGATAAGAGCGGGGAATTGAGCCAATAGCGGAGTAGCTCCCATTCACGCCGGTCGGCGGGTGGCGGAATATTCGAGGATGAAACTGAAGGGTGGCTGTCATGTTTAGTGTCTTCCACTTGCTCTTCCGGTCAGGAACACAACTAAAATGGCGCAGTCCGTCATTGGAGGACGGGGACGGGTCTCGGTTGACGCTCTCAGAAACCCGCATCAGTCCCGCTCATCGGGACTTCTAGTCAAAGTCGGTGCACGGTCCAGGAGTAAATCCGAGCATTGCTCAACTCGAATCTCAGCTGCACTGTCTTACCTTTAAGCTCCGAAAGATCATCGCGTCCACGCCAAGCCACGGTTATATCAGTCTCGTCGCCTTGGAACGGCGTGCAGTTCTCCACGGAGTAGTCGCCGATGGGACGGCCTTGCTCGTCCTCGAGGCCCACCCGTATCCCTCCACGGCCGAAGTTATCAGAGTCGGTGAGCTCCCTCGAGGGTGAGATCCCTACCATGTCGCGGGCTTCCGGACCGATGGTAGCAGCGTTAATTCTGAGTCGATCCCCATTCCAGATAGAGGGTCGGGTCAGGATGTATCCGGGGCTGGTTACATCCAGGGAGCAGAACCCGTCCTCGCGTAACGTCGCGAGTCCGATAGATCCGTCATGATCAAGAGCCGACGTGTTATGAGGCACGGTAAAGCCGGAATAGTAGAGCCAGAGCCGCGCATCTTTGAGTATCGGCGACGATGCCGGGTAGATCATCATGCTGTCGAATGCTCCGCCTTGGTAGTTATTCGTTGGAATGAGGTGGATGAGCAGCTTGCGGTCGGCGGTCCGATCCCACTGCGACCCGTCCCTACTGGACGCCAGCTGCAGATCCATGGTCTGGGCATAGGTGTGGTAGACCCACAAGAGACCCAGATATTGCTCCGCGTAGGGGAAAGCGGAGAGGCCGTAGAACTGAGTATCGGGCGGGTCATAGGCGTCTGGAGCTAGAACTTTCCGACTATGCTTCCAGTGAACAAAATCGTCACTCGCGATGCGCGAAACAGTGCGAATCTGCTCGGCCGGAGTCTTGTGATACAGCCAGTATCGGCCTGAAGAAGGATCGCGCATGACGCTGAAGGTATCACCTGTGGCCCAACTTGGCACCACGGGGTTGTCGCCGAGTGGGTCCCAATGGATACCGTCAGCTGAAAATGCGGCATAGATTCCCTGCAGGCCACTTTTCGGTCTGTCCCAATAGAGAAGCTTGTAGCGCCGTTCCGGCTCACATTCGACGTCCTCCTTGAGGATGCAATGGGTCCAATTCACACCGCGCAATACGATGTTGTTCGCCCTCGAGCCTTCGTATTCGACCAGGTCGAGTTCGGGTTTGTCCCAATGAACCCCATCGGCGGAAGTTGCGTAGCAGAGAAAAGGGCCGGCATCGGGCTTTGCTCGAGACGGCTGGGCAGTGTACCACATTTTGAAGCATCCCTCCTCCTCATCGAAAATCGCCGTGCCCGGCTGCATCACGAGATACCCCTCCCATGGCTTATCGGGCCGCAGGACTGGATTGCCTCGATGTTTCTCGAGATGATGCAGCGAGCGCCAAACGTTAGACTTCGTCGCCAGTATAGAGTCGTCGCAGAGGAGGTAGGTGGAGTTTGTTGGCATGGGTTTAAGTCAGCCGTCTAGCAGGGGCGAGGGCCCTCGTGCCCGTGATCGAATCCCGCTTGGTGGGACCAAAGACTTGACCAAATTTGCCGTCCGGCCAGGGCTCGAGGGCCCTCGCCCCTCCAATAAAATACAATGCAAGGTAGTGTTACTTGCACCCCGGTCAATATTGGTCGATTTTGAGAGAGAGGGGATCAGCCCCTGCCAAACGAATTTCGCAATCGTAAGCGTAAACGTTCGGTTGTAGATTGCGCTTACGATTACGAGGGTCGATTGTGGAAGAATGGATATTCGTTACGGCCGATCGAAAACCACAATCTCATTGTAGAGAACTACCATGACATCAAAAGAATTCGAAATCAAAGCCATCGAACCGATCATCTTACATGTTCCGTTCCACCCACGCTGTGCGAAGGTCAAAGAGATCCGGGTGCCTTTCTGGTCGCTGGTGGATGTGGTCGAGGTAACCTTGGCCTGCGGGGTTAAAGGAATTGGGGAGACCCTGAGCCGGTATACCTGGGCTCAGTCCGATGAGACCCAGTTCAATCGGGTTAAGGGAAGGAATCTCTTCGACCACTTGTGGGACGACAGCCTGGGAGCGGGGCTGCAGATGGCGCTCTTCGATGCCGCGGGCAAAGCGTTAGGGGTGCCCTGTCATCGATTGATGGGGGTGCAGCATCGCGATGCCTGTCCGGTCTCCTGGTGGTCCCAGGACCGAACGCCGGAGGAATGGGCGGCCGAAGCAAAGGCCGCGGAAGCACAGGGCTTCACCACCATGAAGGTGAAGGCCCGGCCCTGGTTCGATCCGGACAAGCAGATGGCGGCGGTGTGCGAAGCGGTTTCCCCTCACTTCAAGCTCGATATGGATTTCAACGGTCTCTTGCTGGGTGTGGATCAGGCGGCGCCGCTGATTCGAAACTTGGAGGGAAAATACAGCAATCTGGCCATTGTCGAATCACCCATTCCCCAGGACGACGTCGCCGGTAACGTCCTTTTGAGAAGGAAAATCCAGAGCCCGATCGCGATGCATTTCGGCAACCCGCCGGTTATGACGGCGGTACGGGAGGGAGTATGCGATGGGTTTGTCATTGGCGGCGGCGCCAGCCAAGTAATGAGCCAGGGGACGCTCGCAGCGCATGCGAAAATGCCTTTCTGGTTGCAGCTGGTCGGCACGGGACTGACCACCATGTTCTCCGTTCACCTCGGGGCAGTCCTGACTCATGCTCGTTGGCCCGCCATCCCGTGCATCAATATTTATTCCCATCCGCTCATTAAGGATTTCGAAATCGAGGGCGGGTGCGTGCGGGTGCCCGAGGGTCCGGGACTGGGTGTCGAGATGGATAGAGACGCGATCGAGAACTACCGGGTCGAACCCGATTTCAAGCTCGATGTGAAGCGCCAGATTCACACCATCTGTTGGCCCGATGGCCGAAAGACCCACTATCCGGACGGCAGTTACCGTCAGGATTTTCTAGAGGGTAGGATCCTCGGCTTTCTGCCCGGTATTTCGCTGGACCTGCAGGTGGATGATGGTTCTGAGGAGTTTGATCAGAGGTATCGGGGGTTGTTTGCAGGGTGAGGCTTGAGGTCAAGTCCGCCTTTTCCTGTAAAATCGAAATGGCATAACCTCTATTAGATTATCTTTACTTTCTTCCCTTCAGGCAGCGAATTTCATCAGGTCCGGATCCTCCCAGGTGCTCTCCGGATCGCTCCAGATCTGTTTGAGTCGTTCCACCAGGTAGGGTTCCATGCGGACTCCTCGCCAGCCTTCTGAGGCATCCACCAGGACCGCGAAGATCAGGCACAGTCCGCTCGTTTCGGAGCGGAATCGGGGAATCACTTTGGTGCGACGGCGCCCTTCCCCGAAGAGTCGCTCCAGCAGATTGGTGGTGCGGATCTGTTTTCGGTGCAGGAAGGGAAATTTCAGCGCTGTGAGCGATTCCTCCAGGTCACGCTCCAGGCACTTCATGGCGGCTGGAAAGCTCCCCTTGTATTCCTCGATGATGGCGCGAGCCTGTTCTACAGCCTCGCGGTATCCCTTCGCCGTAAAGGCTTTGTGAATGAGCTTTTTGAGGGTGGGACGGGCTACCTCTGGAAGCTTGTTGACGATGTTGCGCATCTTGTGCACCTGGCAGCGCTGCACCAGGCTGTTCGGAAACTTCCTTCCCACCGCCTTGCGTAGACCCGAATTACCGTCCATCACACTGAGTACTGGATCGGCCAATCCCCGGCTCTTCATGTCCTCCAGGAAGGCCTCCCAACAGGCGCTGCTCTCCTCTTGTCCCCTACGGCCATATGAAGCAATACCTTACGTCCGTCCCAGAGCATCCCGTAGGCGCATAGGACCGCCACTGCCCTCTTGTCTTCGGGCCGCAGCCTCATATAGATCCCGTCCAGAAACAGATAGAGCACGCGCTCACCACTCAGATCTCTTTCCTGCCACTTTGCAAAGTCCATCCTCAGACTTTGGCACACCTCATTGACCACGCTGCGCCCGGTCTGCTCTACCCCCAAAGACTCGATCAGCGCCGTCTCGATATCGCGCTGACTCATCCCTTTCACATAGAGCATCGGCACCAGCTCCAAAAGCCGCTTCGAGCGTCGTCCGATCGCTTCCAGCCAGGCCGACTCGAACGGCTCCAGCCCGTCGCGAATCTGCGGTACCTGCAGCTCAATCGTCCCTTCGCAAAGATGCACTTTCTTCGGCTCATAGCCATTGCGGTAGCCCCGCAGTGCTCCATCACTCGAGCGCTCATAGCGCTCTCGCCCCAGAAAATCGCTCACTTCGATCTCCAAGGCTCTTTGCAGCATCAGCTGGGCTCCCCGTCGGGCCGCCTCCCCCAGTGGATCTGTGCTGCTCGCGATTCCTTCCATTAGCTCTTGCTCTATCTTCTCACTCGGTGCTATCTTCTTCATGGTGTAGTCTCCTGTTTTTCGGGGCCGCCTTTCGGCCCCGGTTTGGTTACATTTTTGTTTTCAGGAGGTTACACCATTTTTCTTTTTACAGGAAGGATAGGACGTCACCGGCTTGACGCTCAGCACACTTAGTCGCCACCCTTAGTCGAATGAACCGAATTTGACAGACTGAGATGCGGGACTAAGGGTATGTGACTAAGTGTTGGGGACTAAGAGGAAGCACTAAGCGGAGAGATGCGTACCAACCAATCCTGGTGTGTCGTGCGAATCCACCACTAGATGCTTCCCAAGTCTGGGTAGACCGTGGCAGCGACGAAGTTTACGTTTGAGCTTACGATCAAGTTTGGAGCCTGACGCCGCGCTGATTAGAAACCTAAATGCTGGTGCGGAATCCCGGGCACCGAAATTTACCGCTTACGACGCGGAATACTCTCTTTCTCTCTTCCGAGGGATCGCCTTGCGCCATCGGAGGGCCCTCCTCTTCCAACCAAGTATCGAACTTTCAAGTTTCACCCTCGACTGATCCGGCAAGCGTCAGCACAGCCGGCGGCCGCGCTGACCTGAGACTACAATGTTGATACAGACTTTCCGGCGTTTAGTTTCGCTGCAATCGGAAACTGTCGAATGGAAGAAGCCAACATACGGGATCTCGGTTCAAAGATGGCGTCTGGGGAAATTTCTGCGCGCTCTCTGGCTGAATCCTACCTACAGCGCATCGAGGTGATGGATCGATCTGGTCCTTCCCTCAACTCGATCATCGAACTCAATCCCGATGCCTTGGCGATCGCGGGAGAGAGAGATCGGGAGCGAGCGGCGGGCAAGCTGAGAGGACCTCTGCATGGCATTCCGATCCTCATCAAGGACAACATCGACACTAGAGACCGCATGCAGACCACGGCTGGATCCCTCGCTCTGGAGGGTTCGCACGCGCGTCGAGATGCCTTCATTGTGATGCGGCTTCGGGCTTCCGGCGCCGTCATCCTGGGCAAGACGAATTTGAGTGAATGGGCCAACTTTCGAGGAAACCGCTCGATCAGCGGCTGGTCGAGTCGTGGAGGTCTGACCAGGAATCCCTACGCATTGGACCGAAGCGCTTGCGGTTCGTCATCAGGATCGGCGGCCGCGGTGTCCGCCAACCTCTGCGCCGCCGCCATTGGGACGGAGACAGATGGGTCCATCATCTGCCCAGCGCAAACCTGCGGCGTGGTCGGTCTCAAACCCACCGTGGGCCTGCTCAGTTGCAGTGGAATCATTCCTATCGCCAAGAGTCAGGATACCGCCGGCCCCATCGGAAGGTCTGTTGAGGATGTCGCGCTCTTGCTCAGTGTATTAATCGGAGTGGATCAACGAGACCGTTCCATGCAGGTAAAAGGAAGACGTGCAATGGGCAACTACGCAACGATCCTGGTCAATGATGGGCTTAAGGGGGCACGTCTGGGCGTGGCGAGAAACATGCTTGGATCAGACCCGAGGATTACCCGGATCCTGGACTCTTGCCTCGATATCATGAAACAGTTGGGCGCCGTCATCATTGATCCAGCCAACCTGCCGAACAGCCACAGTTTCAGTAAGACCGAAAGCGAAGTCCTCCTCTACGAATTCAAGCAAGGACTGGATTCGTATCTCTCTTCGCTCGGGCCACGCTCGAGAGTTCATTCCTTGGAAGAGGTTGTCGTTTTCAATGAAGAGAACAAGGACCGCGTGATGCCATACTTCGGCCAGGAAAAGATGCTGGCCGCGCTTAGTAAAGGATCTCTCTCCGACAAGAAGTACCGCCAGGCGCTGGCCCGAAACAGTCGACTCACACGAAGGGAAGGGATCGACGCCGTATTGAGAAAACATCGCCTCGACGCCATCGTCGTTATATCCGGCGGACCGGCTTGGACAATAGATTTGGCTAATGGCGATTCGCGCAACTGGGATATGAATAGCACCGGCCCGGCGGCGGTCGCAGGTTATCCCCATATCACGGTGCCGGCGGGCCAAGTCTTTGGTCTTCCCATAGGCCTCTCTTTCTTTTCCACAGCTTGGAGCGAAGCAAAGCTCCTGCGGATCGCTTACACGTTCGAACAGGCAACGAGGGCTCGTCGGCCGCCGAGGTTTCTGCCGACCGCGAACACTGACCAACCAGCTTCCCGGTAGCGGAATCCGTGAGGATTTCGACGATACGGCGCTTGAACCCGAATGGAAATTGAAGCTCTCGGTCAAGGCCAACTGTGGAGCCCTGAGATTCATACGGAGAAAAAGGACCAAAGACACGCGGTGGGTAGGAGGAGGAAGACGAAGAGAAAGAGGAGAATCCGTTCATTTACGACTTCCTCGATTTGACTTTTGTTCGTTTTCTTGGAGGGCGCCCATATTGAGCTGAGGACTCCTGGACGAGAACTTCCGCCGGTATCCCGAGACCCTCGTGGAGACGGCGGATCATTGTGAGACTCAAGGGCCTTTTGTAGTTCAGTACTTCGGAGACTCTGCTCTTGCTTCGGAGGAACTTTTGCAAATCCACCGGCCGCAAGCCTTCCTGCTCCATTCGGAACTTGATCGCTTCGATTGGATCCGGTTTTTCAATGGGATGGTTCTCTTCTTCGTAGCGTTCGACAAGGATCGACCAAAGTTCCAACTCATCCATGTCGGGCGAACCTGAAGGTGCATCCATCAAGGACTCGATCCTCTCCAGTGCTGCTCGGTGTTCGGTTTCGGTTTTGATGACTTTCGGTTTCATGGGTCTCTATATCAGCGCCGATTAGATGGTTTCCGCGTCAATTCTGTCGTACTGTACATGTGTGCCTATAAAACGAATGAACACGATTCCGATGTCGTATCGAACATGCACCACCAGACGGTATGTGTTTCCCCTGATATTGAACACGACCCGGTTGTCCGGAAGAAAGTCCGCTGACCCGTAGCGCTCCCTTATCTCCTGAGGTGTCTGCCAGTCAGCAACTTTGACTTCATGGTACCAGGATTTCAGAGCTCCTTCCGCATCAGCATGGGATTCCCAGAATTCTCCCAGGGCCTTCCTCGCGATAATTCTCATTCATTGCGACAGATATAAATCTTGTGTCCATAGACCACAAGTAGAAAGTTCCCATTTTGGGAACTTTCTACTTGTGACAGTACCTCCGAGGAGTTTCGAAATAGACGGTCAGAGGCAATGGAATCCTAAGTTGGATGGGAATCTTAGTCCGTCAACCATTCGGAACGATGGTCGCCTTGACGCACTGCATCGACATAGCGCAGTCGATGGCTTTGGCGACGCCTGATTCGCTGAAGGGGAACTGGGTCTGCATTCGATGCCAGGGGTAACGGTCTCGGGCCCGGTCGAGCATATCGATGGCCAGGGGAATATCATTGGCGGTGAAGGCCCAACTGCCCAACAGGTTGATGTCTTTCATGCAGATACGATGCCAGTTGGTTTCGATGGAACCGGCATCGGTAAACTGGCCCATCTCGACGTAGGTTCCGCCGTCCCGCAGCATTTCGATTCCCTCGGGACCGGCGGATGGATGGCCGGAACAGTCCACGACCAAATCCGCCCCGTAACCTCCCACGATATCAAGGACGGCATTGATGCGGGCTTCCGAAGTCTCATGAGTTTCGATTGATACCGTGGTGACGGCGCCGAATTCGCGACACAGAGCCAAGCGAGGTTCTTCCGGGGCGCCTACCACCACGACGCGGCCCGCTCCCATCTCCTGGGCAGCGACTAACGCCAGCACTCCGATCGGTCCGGAGCCCTGAACCACGACGGTATCACCCACCCGGAATCCGCCGACTGAAACGGCCCGATTAAGGGCCCGCACACAAGAGGTCAGAGGCTCGGAGAGGGACCCGAGCATCAGCGACATACTATCGGGCAGTCGGTATATCTTGGTGGCCGGCAGCATATCCAGGTCGACGTAAACCATTTCCGCCCAACCTCCCCAGAGGTGAGGTGGTTTCTCGAATGGAAAGTAGCGACCATAGTAGGTCGGATTGAGGCAGCGATTGGCGGTGGCTGGATAATGAACACAATAATAACACACGCCACACGGCATCAGTGGCGGCAGCATGACTTTGCTGCCGAGGTCGAGCGGTTGGCCCATGAAGTCCTGCTTCAACTCGGGTCCGATTTCCGTGATCACTCCTGCGAGTTCGTGGCCTAAGGTAAAGGGCCATGGCAGTGGCTTGGGCCAATGCCCTTTCAAGATATGCAGATCGGTGCCACACACCCCACAGGCTCCGATCTCGATTAGGGCAGCCTTGTCAGGAACCTTCGGCCGGGGCACGGACCTGATTTCTGGACTGCTACCCGGACCATCGAATGTTGCTACTGCGACCGACTGCATAAGTTGATAACAAATCGCCTTCCGGGCGATAGACGACACTATTTTGTCAATATAGAGGGCATCTAAATTGCCGTGTATCTGGTCTCGGACTCTAGCGGGTATCGAGCACTAACGAAGCCTGCGAGTTCGACAAGATTCATCGCAGACCGGATCAACTGGGGATGAAACTATCGGCATATAAGAAAACTAAATGCCCGTGTCCCGTCCATTGAGACTTCTGATCGCATCACCGTTGGTGGTGGAATACGTGAGTAATTCGACGATCTCGCGATTGACTTCGACATCTCCAAACCACCGGGTACTTGGGTCAGGACATTCGGCCTTGCAGGACGTCAGGCTTCTAAGTACGATCGAACAAGGACAAACAAAGAGATTGTTATCGATCTTCTTGAAAAATTGCCTGAAAAGGCTTCGCTTCGAGACATTGCAAAGGAGATTGAGTTCGTAGCCGGTATTCGAGAAGGTTTCGAGCAAATCGATCGGGGCGAAGGAACGGAAGCGTCAGAGGTGAAGAAGGACGTTGCGGTTTCCCGATTCTGGCACGGATCTATGAGCCTAGACGTTGAGGACGTTTGAGTTCCTGGCGACTTATTGTTCAAGGATGGCGCGGAAGGGAGATTCCGGCAGACCGATTTTTTCAGTTGTTTCACACGTGCTCGAGCGGCCACTCCCAGAAAAGCAAGGGCAGAACATCACCAGCAAAATCCGAAATGCGCTCCGGTCCGAATAGGAGCTTGGCCAGTTCCTGACGACTAACGGTTGCGGATTCATCGCCGCGAGCGAGTGCGAATTTGCCGTCCATCTCCGTAACGGTGATGTCATCGAGCCCGAATCCGTCTAGGATACCGCGCGGATCGATGATGGTGAGCATCCCCCAATAGTTTATGTCGCACGGTACTGAGATGGACTTCAGGAATTCGGCAAACCGATGTCCGGTATCGGGCGCCACCAGCGTCAGTTCGCGGCTGGGCGCTACCCTTTCCTGATGTCCGGGAGTGAGCTGTCCACCTCGCTCGCCAATTCGCCGGCCGAACACTTTTCGGACAAGACCGGCAACCCGGTCAGCTTGGCCGCCCCATTCAATGATCTGGTCTTTCCTTTCGATGCAGTAGGCAACAGGCGTGTCATCCTGCCATGCTATGGCATACTGTTTTTTACCTTGGAGTTCTGGGTCGCTGCCGGCCGCCAACAGCGCACCCATGATCTCCTGGGTCCGCCGGCCTCCCAATTGGTCCGCCTGGCGCAGGCAGACTATCTCGGAAATGATCTCGTCGTTGAACTCGGTTCCTTCGGTGACGCTCAACTCGTCAGGCAGCTCGGGGAAAAGGCCGATATTTGAATGGTTCAAACGATAATTGCATCGGGAACCGGCATCTCCCCAACCCATGCGGTGGTACCAATCGCTGATGTTGGTGGACAAGCGCCCGACCTGACATCCGATCTCGGCCATGTATTCGACGGCCGCTGTCATCACCTTTGTGGCCAGTCCGTGCCCCCGATAGGCGGGGCGGGTTGCCACACAGTTGAATCCACCGGCTCGGATTCGCCCGCTCCCGGCTTCAACCGTATTCATCCACATCGCGGCCGTACTGACGACACGTTCGCCGTCTTTGACGATCATGATGTTTTCAGCATTCTTCTGGTTGTAGATGAATGAGTAGTCCGTCCCAATGGTCGGCTCCCAGCCTCGACTAAGGCGCATCACTTCGTTGGCCAGATCGAGGATCCCGTCCAACTCATCAGCGTGCGCCCTGCGCGGTCCATCAAGGGTGGGGATAGAGCTCATTTCAACAATGCAGGAGAAGGATCAGGCATCCATATGCTCCCGAGCGATATAGAGTATGCAGCGCCGGATTAAATGTTCAATCTGAAGCTTGCCGGAATACCCGTGGATGGAACTTACCCTTTCGACAGTCGGACTGGATGGAAGATATCCACTGAAAGTCGCCACCGAAAGTAATGTAGAGAGAGGAGAAAGGGATCTCGTATTTAGCCGAGAAACCTGAATCCTCCCCAGGGCAAGCCTGGGGGATCCTTTAGGGGCGGAGTCGGTGCGTTGTGTAGCCGGAAAACACGGATATATTCTGAAGTCAATACCCCGCCAGCAGCGTCCGCAAATACGCAGCAGCCAGTCGTACCTGCTCGACGCGATCCTTCTCTTCTCCTTCGTAGACGATCGAGATACAACCGTTGTAGTTGATGTTCTTGATGAGGGAGGCAATGCGTTCGTAATCAAGCCACTCCTCTCTGCCGGTCTCGATCTTGTAGAACTTGGTTCTGATATACATGGCGTGAGGTAGGGTCTGTTCCATGTAGCCGTAGAAATCGTGGGCGGGATCTGTTTCGCCGCGCGGGGCCGATCCCGGGGAACCGGTCCACTGCCCGGTATCGACGATAAAATTGAAATTGTCGCGGTTCGTCTCTTGGCGAATCCTCAACATCGCATCACCCGTTACGGGGTGATTTTGCAGACCGACTGCGACTCCCTTGGTGGCGGCGTAATCGGCCACTTCCTGATATCCGGCGATCATGCCCGGCCAGGTTTCTTCGCCGTCGCCATTTTTATCAGGCACAGTGGCGCAGAACATTCGAATAATAGGCGATCCGAGAAACGCGGCCAGATCGACGGCTTCTTTCGAAGTTGCGGTATGTTCGGCCCTCTCCATCGCGGTCCCGTGAAACAGACCGCTGACTCCGATGTAACCGATGGGGAGACCGTATTTGAGACACAGCGCCTTGATGCTGCTGAGGTACTGTGGGTCGGTCGATTCAAAAGCCCGCTGGTGGAAATCCACGACGTCGAGCCTGAGATTGTAGGCGATCTTGATGAAATCTTCGACGCTGGTGTCGGTCAGGCTGAGGTAGTTACATCCAATTTTGATCATGGTTGGCTATCCTTTCACCTATAATCGAACATCACAATCGTAAGCGTAATCGACCTTGTAACCATTCGAGAGCCCTCGCCCCTCCACGAGAAGAAGGACGAGGACGATTTCTAACCCACGTCCTCCACTTTTCCCGACTGGGCCGATTTATAGACGGCTTCGGTCAACTGGGCGACCCGCAGACCGCAGATCGGCGGTGCCTGTACTTCAGCGTCCTCCCTGATTGCTTCTACGAAGTTGTGCAGCGGCGCCTTCCCTTTGCTCGCGTCACTGGGTAGGACAATGTCCTCGCCAGTTCGGTGGAGTCTTAGCGGCTCTGGGTCGCCGAATCGCAACTCTCCCTCGGTGCCATAGAAGGTGAATTCCTCTCGCCAAGCCGGCGACAGTGACGTAAATGCGAGGGTACCTATAGCGCCGTTCGTGAATTCCACCACGACGCCGGTCAGAACATCCACCAGGATTCCCTCTTGACTGATGAAGGCCTGAACCCGCCTCGGCTCCAGACCGGTCGTCCAAAGCAAGGTATCGTTGATGTGACTGCCGGTATCTATGAAATGACCGCCGCCCGAAAGCGCCGGATCGCCGCGCCACTTGTCACCCGGTTGAAAGGCGCGGAGACAATTCTGCGCAATTAACACGTTCAGGAAGCGAACCTCTCCGATGGCGCCTTTCTGGATCAACTGACGGGCACGGATGAACTTGCCCAGGCCGTGTCGCTGATAGGCTACGGCAAGTACTCTCCCGTTTCGCTCCGCTGCTGAGATGAATTCCCTTGCCGCTGACGCTGTTGTCGCCATCGGTTTTTCGACCATCACGTGAAGTCCGGCATCCAAACAGGACCGGACGTGGTCATGATGGTGAGTATGGGGTGTGGCAATGACGACGGCTTCCAACCCATCTTTCCCCAGCATTTCGGGCAACTCTGCATACTGACGAACGCCCTCATGGGCGCGGCCGAGAGTAGCCTTAAGGCGCTCCAGCGACGCCGGATGCGGATCGCAGGCTGCTACAATCTCGACGTCGTCGCGTTGCATCATTTGTCGGGCATGATGGTTTCCCATCCCGCCGGCGCCTATTACTCCCATACGAAGAGGTTCCATTATTCAAAATGATGTTTCCTTTAAGGCCGTTCTCCTTTACAAAAGAGACGTGTTTTCAGAAAGGAAAGGAAAATGACTGCCAACTACACTCCCCTTGAAGATGTTCGTAAGACACTTCGTGTCCAATGGTATCGATGCCCAATACCGGTTGATCGTCTGCGTGAGCTGAGCAAGCCGAGCGACCTACAGGGCTGGTTTCAGTCGCTCGGACATCTCGCCATTTTCACCGCTACGGGTGTCATAACCTACGCCTTCTTTCTCCAGCAAAACTGGATCGGGTTTGGGCTTGCCCTCCTCTTTCATGGGTCTATTGCGGCCTTCATGGGTTCCGCCTGCCATGAATTGGGACACGGAACCGTATTCAAAACCAAGGGGCTGAATCGTTTCTTTCTATGGATCTATACAGTTCTTTCCTATCATAATCACCGCGATTATGCCATGAGCCACACTTACCATCACCGTTACACTCTTCATCCGGAGGGTGATCGGGAGGTGGAATTGCCGAAAAATCCCAGCCTAAGAGCGCTGTTCTTGCTGCAGCTTGCGACTTTCAACTTCGGCGGTGGATTCGAAGCGGGCGGCCTCATTCCCATCATGAAAAGGACTCTTTCGACTGCGATGGCCAGATTCCCAGGAGAGAGAGAATGGATAGAAGCATTGTATGAGGACTGCCCGGAGGAGCGCCGAAGGGCGGTCAATTGTGCGAGGGTCACCGTCCTCTTCCATATCGCTGTGATCGCGATTGCGATTATTTCCAAGGTATGGCTACTCCCGCTGCTCATTACCTTAGCACCATTTTTCGGTAACATCTGGCGTTACCTCGTCGGTGTTCCGATGCACTGCGGACTTCGGGATAATGTTCCCGACTTTCGTCTCTGTGTCCGCTCTATTACTCTGGATCCACTTTCCTCCTTTCTCTACTGGCGCATGAACTGGCATTTGGAACACCACATGTACGCGAGCGTACCGTGCTATAATCTGGCTATGCTGTATCAAGAGATCGCAGATGATATGCCGAAACCGCGCACGCTGTTCGGGGCTTGGCGGGAGATGCGCGCGATCTGGCGGCAGCAGCAGGTAGATCCCGGCTATCAGTTCGATACTCCATTACCCGAAACTGCCGGACGTCTGCCAATTGCGGATCAGGATCCGATGGGCGCATCCATCGGCGATCTGGCACCGGAAGTTCTGTCGGTAGAGCAGGGGAGTCCGGCCGGGTAAGGCCTGAACGAGGAGCGCACCTTCAACTACAATTGCCGCAGGTACCGGAGGACAATCCCTTTCCCGATTCTCCGGTCTTTTCCTACGGACACCGTGTTGTCCAGGGTTTGGTCTGGGATCTCGAAACCTTTCCTTTCTGTATTTCAGAATTCAGAATCTCCGCGGCGGCTGATCGAGGCTTCGGGAGACGTAATTCACGATTACCGCCCGCCGCGGAGTATCGTTCATCCAGGGATAAGCGCCGTGGATCTGGGCTGATCCCATGAAGAGCACGACATCCCCAGCTTTCATTTCAACGTGCTTGACTAAACCCCGGTCGTCTTCCATCGAGCGCACGCCATCGGGCAGGGGATAGTGGCACTTGTGACTGCCCGGTATGCAGACAAAACCGCCGTCGCCGGCATTCACGTCGACAAGCTGCCAGGCCACATTGATTGTTTCGCAGTATGATCTTCCGTTTTGCAGGACGTAATGGTTCCGTGGCGTGCTTGGCACGGTGCCGCTGTGCATGGAATGGCCGGAAGATCCCTTTTCGTAGATAATGGCGCGTTCCGCATCCAGGACAAATCCGCTCCCGGACATCCAATTCATTCGTTCTACCACGGCCGGGTTGGCGATCATACGCCGAAATGGCACACTGTGCGGATTGGGGAGCTCAAAGAGGCCCTTGAGCGAGGAGAGGCCGGTTCCTGCCAGGCGCTTCGAGCCGCGGGACAATTCCTCTCCTTTTTCAATTACGTCGGAGTGAACGTCGATCGCTTTGTTTGCGGCTGCCAACCACTCTTCGTCCATGACCCCTCACAGGACAAGGTGGCCGCAAAGGTCCCAGTGGTAGAATTCCTTCTCATCGATTGGGGAATCGGGATCCCGAATAAGGATCGAGGGGTGGTAGGTGCCGGGATCGTCATCTACCCAGCATCGCTTGCCGTCCGAGTGCACGATTGGTGCCGGGTTGGGACGGTCGACTCCCATCACAATGCGCTGTTCGGGAGACATTTCGTCGACCCAAACCGGATCCACCCGGTCACCTTCCTGAATCGGGGCTGAGTTGGATCTGCGTACGAGTTCTCCGATGTAACCGTAGCGCAGAAGCCTTAGTGGTCCGTTTCCCATCCAGGGCCGCACCCCGTGCAGGACGGTTTCGGTGCAGAGAAGGAGATCGCCCGCCTTCAACGTTGGCTGTATTGGGAGACCCAAATCATTGGATCCTTGAAGGATGTCGGCTGGAGTCTCCACGCTGCTCTTGTGGGTGCCGGGAACCAAGGTGAAGCCGCCTTCACCTTGGTTGACATCAGTCAGCGCCCAGAGCACCAGTAGGCCCTGGACAAAACGAGTCTCCTGGATGTGGAAGTAAGAACGCGACCAATTGCGAGGTTCGTTGCCGCCGCTCATCGGTTCAACGGTTCTGTCGCTTATTAGACGCGGGGGCCGATTGAGCCGGAATTTCTGTCCAAAACAGATCTGCTCGAGGTATCGAGTGAGCACGGGATGCTCTTGCAGGGCGATGAACGGATCACGCCATGGCGCACCCCATTCCAGCATTCCATCACTTCCGCCGACTTGATCGATGGCGCGGTTGCAGGCCGTCACCTCTTCCTGGGTAAGCGCGTTGCGCGCGATCAAATATCCCGTGACGTCGAGACAGTAAGCTTCTTCATGAGTCAATGGTCCAACCTTCATGTTGTTTATTTGGTATTTCGTCTTTTTGGAAACCGGATGTTTCAGTCTCGATTGATCGGGGCTCCCAAAAGCCTGCCGAAGTGGAATCGGCGGCTGGAGTTGATTTTCGAAACGATAAGAGCCTTTTCCAGCCGGCGCACCTAACACGAAAGTCGGGTTAGAGATCCGCGATCAGATTCGGCAACTCTTTCTCGTTGATCTCGAGTCCGAAACCCGGTTTCTCCGATAGCTTGATGCTGCCGTTGGTCGGAATGGGGGGCTCGACAAAGAGCCGCGAAAGGTCATCATACGGCGGAGAGAATTCGAGGGAGAATTCGTGTGGTCTGGTTGCGTTTTTGACTGTCGCATAGGGGTGCAGGCTGGCCATTGAGTTGATCCCGGCGGTTGGGCTGTGTGGCATGATGGGCTTGTTTTGGATGAGGCACATCTCGTAGACACGCTTCATCTCCGTGAGACCGCCGATATTGAGTATATCGGGTTGAATGATATCTGGGTTTCCAAGGAGAATCAGGTCTCGAATGCGCCAACTGGATGCCTCGAGCTCTCCGGTCGAAACGGGCGCATCAAGCGCATCGGAGACCTGTCGATAACCGGGATAGTCATACTGCGGGAGGGGTTCCTCGAAATGGGCCAGTCCGAGTTCCTGCATCTTCACACCCTGGGTGATTGCGGTGCTGACAGAGTAGCCGTTGTTCGCATCGAAACCGAGTGGATACTCTTTCGGAAGGAACTCCCGACATAGCTTGAACATGTCGAAGTCTTTGGCCGGGTCGGAGTCCTGGCGGTAGTCCTTCCAGTCCATACGAATCTTAAATGCACGGAATCCCATTTCCAAACCAGTTTCGACGTCTCGCCGCATCTCTTCCGGCTCCTTCCTCCAGCCACTGCCTTGGGACCAATAGAGCTGTATCTCCTTTCGTGTGGCTCCGCCCATGATCGTGTAGACGGGTAGCCCGGCGACTTTGCCAAGAATGTCCCAAAGGGCAATGTCGATGACTCCCACTACTTGCGGCGGATGGCGCACGGCAGATTCCCCGACCCCGAGGGCCAATTTTTCCCAATGCCTTTCCGTCTGCAACGGATCCTGCCCAATCAAAAGGGGTTTCACCGTGGCATCAAGATGTGCCTTCAAAACGATGGGACTGCGTCCTGCTTCGGCTAACCCGACAATGCCTTCGTCAGTCCAGATCCGGACCAGGGATCGGCCGATTTTCAGAGGGTCGATCGAGACGTCTGTAATTTTCATCCAGGTGGAAAATCCCGCACTTCAGTGGCGATGCTTTGGCTATCGTTGCGTATCTACAGGACTTGGGTCTGTTCAGGAGCAAGGATGGAGGAACGAGTAGTGGAAAACAAGGTCGGAAGAGATTCCTACCTTGCATTGGATGCAAATCATTCGATTGAGTGTCGGCCCATAAGATGAAGATCTCCAACGTTTTGATACACCGACTCACCGCACCCGTCAGTCGTCCCTACCGTAATAGTTGCTCCGACTGGATCCGGTCTCGGAGGATCAATCTCTTTGAAGTCAGGACGGATAACGGTCTGGTGGGGTGGGGCGAAGGAGACGGCGTACCTTCGCAGGAGGAAATCAAGACTTGGGTCATCGGCCGGAGTCCCTTCGATTACGAGTTGATCTACGACGGACTGAGTCGAAACAGCCGCAGAAAGAGAGTGGCCTGTGGAATCGAGATGGCACTGTGGGACCTTATGGGCAAGTTTCTTGAAATGCCTGTTTACCAACTGCTGGGCGGGGCCAGACGGAATCGGGTCCCGGCATATGCGAGCGGCTTTTTCGAGCGGGCGGGATTGGACCACCTCAAGGACTTGGTCGAAGAAGCGAGCCGCTGTCGAGTTGCTGGATACCAGGCCCTCAAGATGCGGATAGGTTACGGAGCTGATCGGGATGAGCGAATCGTCTCAGCGGTTCGTGAGGCGATCGGATCCGAAGTGAAACTGGCGGTGGACGCGAATACCAACTACGATACCGCCACCGCGATCGAGGTTGGGTGCCGGTTGGTACCGTACGGCATCATGTGGTACGAAGAACCGATCGACGGGCAGGATCTGGATGGATACTGCGAGATTAAACAGGCCGTTCCTCTGAATTTGGCAGGAGGAGAGGGCCTATGCGGGCTGCGATCTTTTCGGGAGATTGTTCATCGAAGGGTGGTTGACCTACTCCAACCAGACATCGGCCGGGCTGGAGGCTTTTCCGAAGGACGGCGAATTGCTGCCCTCGCCGCTGCGAATGATATTCGAGTGATTCCGCATATGTTTGGGGGCGTCGTTCGACTTGCTGCTACGCTTCAGTGGCTGGCCACGATACCGGATGATTACGGCGTGTCCGAACCGTTTCCAAGCTATCTCGAATATGACGTAATGGAGAATGGGCTGCGAACAGATCTTGCAAAATCACCCATCGAGCCTGTTGACGGTATGGTAACGATTCCGGATCGTCCTGGACTAGGCGTTGAAATCGACGAGCCGGCGCTGGTCAAATTTGCGGAGTGCGGAACTTCCTAAATTCGCTAGTCCTTTTTGATTCGATTACGAAATGCCGGCCGGTGGCTCGAGCTACCCGCGGACCCTCCCCGGAGCATCAAGTCCCACGTCGGTCAGGGCTCCGAATAGAGACTCGAGTCTGGCCACGTCCGTCTCAGGGAGAGGAGGACGCAGAAGTGAATCGACGTTTGCTTTCAAATGATCCGGGTTTCCCGTGCCAAAGAGAACCACATCGGGACCCTCTGAGTGCCGGCAGTAACGGTAGGCGGCGTCGATTATAGATACGGCGCCCGCTTCGTGAATGAGAAACTCGAGGGGATCGGCCTTGTTAACGAATTCATAGGGAAGTTGCCCTTCTTCGATTAGTCTGCCGACCACACGCTTGAGGCGGCCGGGCTCGCTGAACAACAGCCGAACGGCAAACATGCAGATCACTCCGATTTCTTTCTCTATGGTTGCCGGGTAGATCAGTCGACGGGCGGACTGATGAAGCATATGGAAAGCGATCATAATCATCGGGAAGGAGCCGGCTTGGACGGCGCGAGCAAGTGAATCGTGGCCAGGATCGTCAGGAGGAACTTCAGTGATACCCAGGAACTTAAACTTGCCCTTATCCTGCTCCTTTGTGAGCGAAGGTACGAGCGTATCGCAAGCATAGTCAAAGATTTGAGGGTGGACGCCGTGCAGATGAAAAATGTCAATGCATTCCACACCCAATTCTCGAAGTGACCGCTCCAGGCTCAATATGACCTGTCGGGGAGACTGTAGGTTGTCAGCTTTGCCCACCGATGCCTTGGTCGAAAGGACGAGCCCATCCCGTTCGTAACCTTTGATCGCCTTTCCGACTATGGATTCGGTGTCGTAGGCCGCCGCCGTGTCGATGAAATTGATCCCCAGATCAAGTGCCTGGCGAATGATTGAAATGGAATCGGCTTCGTTCTTTCCTGTACCCTTACCGATCCTGCTGAACCCACCGCAGCCCAGTCCCGCGACACTGACCGTAAGGCCCGTTCTTCCCAAGATAGTGTATTCCATTAAATAGTCGCATGGAATGCTTCGATCCCTGCATTGTCGTATCTCCTTCTCTACTGTATCGTTCTCGCGATCCTGTATGCCAGCATATTGTCTCCTTTGTGGCTAGAACCATCCCCAGATTGGACGAATAATCCTACGATCGTGCGATTATTTGTCCAATCTGGGGATGCAAACGTGGAGGACCTACGGTGACTGAACGAGAGTATTGGATCCCTCCTTGACACGTGAGAGTGTGGTCGCCAGGAGTGTGTCGGACCGGTAAGTGATGCGCAGACCGATGGGCCGATTTGAGATGTATCCGACAGACTCGAAAGGGTGAGATAGAGAGTCGAGCGAGAGAATGCTGAATCGAGATCCGGAGCGATTTATTGAGGACGGTTACTGCCTATTTCCGAGTGTATTCAGTGAATCGGAAGTGGAGTTGAACCGGCGTCTGTTGGACGAGGCGACCGATGCCGGTGCGCTGGACCGGCCC
Organism: Candidatus Moanibacter sp.; assembly: GCA_965226025.1. Taxonomy (GTDB): domain Bacteria; phylum Verrucomicrobiota; class Verrucomicrobiia; order Opitutales; family UBA2987; genus Moanibacter. The sequence continues at coordinate 1,350,786 of CBDDCD010000003.1, forward strand.
AACTATCTCGGAGAACCTCACACGCGTGACGAGCGTTGGCTGAAGATATGCCGGCACCCACGGCTGCTGGATGCGGTTGAGTTAATTCTGGGTTCGAACCTGATATTGGTTTACTCCAGTATGTTCATCAAACCGCCGGAGAGTGCGGATAAGGTTCCTTGGCATCAGGACAATACCTATTGGCCGAGTGTCCACGGTACGGATGTGGTTACGGTGTGGTTGGCGATTGATAATGCCGACGCAGAGAATTCGGCAATGAAGGTGATTCCAGGGTCGCATACAGGTTTTCAGGGACGGGCCACCGTGCCCACGGAGGGGAACGAGATGCTGAATAAGAAAGTCGTCGTTGCGGCAGAGATGGAAGCGCGAGCTGTAACCTTGGAGATGGCGGCCGGAAGTGTGTCCATTCACGATTCTTTCCTGCTGCACGCCAGCGATTCGAACCGCACCGGGCGAAGGCGAGCGGGATACACGATTCGCTACTGTAGTACGGACACGGCGTGGGTGGACTTGGATCGGCATCCGATCCCAGTCTATTTAGTGCGAGGAGAGGCGGGAAAGCGGGGGGAGGAGTATACGGATCTGCGACCGAAAGATGGTTGAGCATTTCGTCCCTGCTGAAAAGACGGGTTCGGTACTCAAACGGAACCGCGAGCTACCGAGGATCGACAGTAGACAACGATTGAGATGTACGACAGCAGACCGAATGGGTTACGCAGTTCGTGAGTCTTAATCGTGATCTAAAATCGAGGAAATCCCTACCAGTAGTCAGACCCGGTTGTCTTCGATGTAATCCCAATCGATCTCGAAACCGAGTCCGGGCTTCTGGGGTACGGAGACATTGCCCTCACCGTCGAAGGGATCACTGATTTGTTTGAGGTAGGGCGGTGGTATCTCGTAGGCTTCGTCATGACCTGGGGCGAAGAGGCCGCGCTCGTAGTATTCGATGGTGTTATGGTTGGTGGCTCCGTAGATCGGCATGTTGCCCCAGCCGCCTCCGTGCATCGTTGAGCGCATGCCGAAAGACTCGTAGAGGGCCACCGTTTTCATGCAACCAGTGATACCATTGAAGGATATCTCGGCGCGGCCCATATCACACGCTTTTCTTACGACCCATTCGGTGCGACTGTAGGGGAGGTTAGAGACGTTTTCAGGTGCACAGACTGCTATATCGAGATTCTCGACCAACCTGATGTACGGCTCGATGTTATTCTCCGGCATCGGGCTCTCGTACCAGAAGAAATCCAGCTTTTCGATTTCCCGTCCGACGTAAAGCGCCTCTTCGTAATTGTAGACGCAAGCCTGATCAAGCATCAGGACGATGTCGTTTCCGACGCGATCCCTTACCGCCTCGCAAACCTCCACGTCTTGTTTGGGAAAGGCTGGACTCCGAGGAGCCGGTTCCTCTTTGAAAGGGTCCCAGTACATGTAGGCGTGAATCTTGTAGGCGAGGTAACCATTTTTGACGCATTCCTCCGCGTGGTCAGCGAAAACCTCCGGCGAACCCATATTCGGAAATGAACTGGCATAGCACTTTATTTTGTCCCGATAGGCGCCGATAAGCCGATGAACCGGCGTTTTAAAATAGCGGCCGGCGAAATCCCAGAGCATCAAGTCCAGCGTAGTGTCCCCGTAGGACTGATGCCACAATCGTTCGCGGTTCAGAGGATCTTCCCCGATCGCCAGCTTCTCGATCCATGGAGTCAGAGCCGGCCCGATCCAGTAGCCGCTGGTGCCCGTATCGGTGACCAGTTCCTGAATTTCGTTGATACTCTCGGTCGGCTCTCTCTCCAGCATCTCGATCGGGTAGGCAATAAATCCGTAGGGGCCGGTGAACCATCGTGTCGTGGTTTTGAATCTGTGGGACCTAATTTCTGTGATTTTCATTGTTTGTGGGTTCTAAATAGGAATCTCGCTAAGCGGAACTCATGCGGGTTTCCGAGCGAATCAATCGCAAAGTTCGCCTTCTGTATTAGTGAGCAATCGTCATATCCAGATGTGCGGCCGCACATCTGGATATGACGATCTTGCATTCTGAAACGAAGAATCACCTTTAATCCGGCAAGCTTAGGTGCGACCGGGGGCCGAGCTGACTATAATCTCTGGCGCCCATTCCTTTTGACAAGCTCAGGGTCTTCGACAGTGTGCCGCTGTGTCATTCGTAGGTCGAGCATCTTTCTTGTCGCCAGCCAAGCTCAATACCTCATCAGCACCGGGCATGGAGTCAATGGAGGACGGTTGACCTTCGAACCTTGGTCTTTGTTCTTGCAAGTTCCAATATTCTACCTGCCACCCTTGCAGACGGTGAGCGCCGCGAGGAGCGCTTTGATATACCCTATGGCATAGGCCAGGCCTTGATGCGCAATCTGTTCGCTGGCCGGATTCATGTTCTCGGCCCAGTCTCCTTCGAGAATGGGAATGTGATCGGGATTGATGCAGCCGTCGAATCCAACGCGGTCCAATTCGAGGATGATCTTGAACATGTTCATATCGCCGTCGTCGAGGGCCGCCTCTTCGTAGGCTTGAGCGGTGGCCAAAGAGCCTCGCACGTTGCGAAAGTGGACCATGAAAATACGTCCCTTGCGCCCGTAATTGCTGAGTTCGTCGAGGACGAGCGGTAGGCCGCCCGCTTCGGCGCGGGTGCCGCAGCAGTAAAGATAGCCGACCTGCTTACTGGGAAATGCGTCGATGATGCGATGAAAGCCAAGGGAGCCGAAAGGCGTCTCGGGCAAAGGGACGTCGCTGGGGTGCATGGCCAGCTTGATGTCGTGGTCCTCTGCGATCGGGACGAGCGCTTTGTATATGTGACAGAAGTGTTCCCACCAGTTGTCGAGCTCCTCAGGGGCTGGAGCTTCGGTGCTGGTTGGGTCCCAGACATGGACTCTTCTGGCGCTGAGCTCATTCTCTGGGACTTGGTGGGCGCGGCCTTGCAGCGCGGCATTCCCGTGTCCCGTGTAGCCTCCCCGATGGACGGAGCGATAGCCACGCAACAGGTGATTGAAAGTATCCCCCTCGCAGCGTTGGCGCGCGATAGGGACACCCGCTTCGGCGAAGACTTTGAGGGCGTTGACCGTATTCTCGAGTTCAAGCTGCGCCCCGTCGCGATCGAGGAAAAACTCCTCTGTCATGTCGGGTAGAGTGGCCCGGTTCCAGTCCATCCCCCAGGATCGCAGCTTTCGGCGAATCCGTATCAGATTGTCGAGATCGGGATAACCCTGTTCTGCGACACCGGGAAACCAGGAACCGCTTCCGAAGTCGATACAATCGACCCCAAGTTGACACATCTTGCGAAGGTAGCTGTCGGAGAGCTCGTGGTCGTGGCCTACGGATATGCGCATTATTGAAACTGATGAATAACGGAGGCTAGTTGGATCATCAATGAAATAGGTTCTTCCGGCAAGTCGGGATTCGACATTAGAACACGATTAGGATGCACGACGGGTAATTCCGTGGAATCAGTGACCTGATATCACGACGGTCCCACTGATAATATTGTTCGAAGAGGTATAAACATAGACGGCAGGAGGTGAAACCTTGCCTAATGTAGTTCGTAAGGTTCTGAGATTTGGGCGCCACAGTGGTTGCGATCCTCAAGAGCCGAAATAGAGCGAGGAAAAGGTGCAACGAATCATGGGACAGCAACGAAAGGGGAGAAAGATTGCGACCGGCCGCACGGCGGAGATCTTTGCCTGGGAAGACGGGTATGTCCTCAAGCTCTTTTGGGAGTGGATGGCGGATGAATCGGTAGAAAGGGAAGCAAGGATTAGTAGGTTGGTTCACGCCGCCGGGCTGCCGCTTCCCGCGGTCGGAGAGATCGTTGAGATTGAAGGGCGTACAGGGCTAATCTATGAACGTATTGAAGGCGTATCGATGCTGGAGGTATTCAAGGCAAAGCCTTGGAACCTAATGCGCTTCGCCCGCTTGTTCGCCGAATTGCATGCCGGTCTGGGCGCAGTTCGGATACCGGGGTTACCTTTCCAGCGGGAACAGTTGAAAATGAGAATCAAGGAAGCGGGACATCTGCCGTCGGATAGGAAGAAGATTGTGTTGGAAACTCTGGACGCAATGCCGTACAGTGGGCAATTGTGTCACGGAGATTTCCATCCGGATAATGTCCTGATGACAGCTCAAGGGCCAGTTCTAATTGACTGGATGAACGGGTCCAGTGGCAGTTCTCTGTCCGACGTCGCGAAGACCTCACTCTTGCTCCGTGTGGCCGCTCCTCTGCCCGGGACTTCTGCACGGATTTTGATCGAAGCGGCGCGCCGGTGGTTTCACATTTTGTACCTAAGACGTTACTTTCAGCTTCGTCCAGGCGACAGAAGTCAGCTCACTGCCTGGGAACCAATCGTTGCGGCAGCGCGTTTGGGGGAAAATATCGATGAAGAACGAGATCGGTTGCTTGCATTGGTAGAGTAGGGCTTTAGTTCATCACTCGAACGTTAAGCGATAGCTTGGAGATCTTAGGCGATTTCCAGGTTCGACAACAGAATTAAAAGAGATCCGGAGATCAGTGAACTGCTTGGGGAATATGAGGAGGCGTTCTGGGATAGCTACGCTGAATTCGAGGCGCGTACCGAAGAAAGAAGGGAATTGGATGATGTGATCCTCAGAGGTTATGATCGAATTGTGGGATGATTGCATGTCCTTCCCCGAATTGTTGGTCAGGGTGAAGCGCCACAGGTCGTGCCGCATACGGTTTCGTGATCTGGATTGGGAGGAAAACGCAGATTGAAGTACGGATATGAAACTGAATGATCGACAGACTATTGGAAAGCAAGGGCTGGAGGTCACCCGCATGGGCTTCGGGGGCGCGCCGTTCGGCAACCTTTTCACTGCTATTTCCGATTCGGATGTAGCCGAATGTGTAGCTGCGGCTCACAGCGCCGGAATTCGCTATTTCGACACCGCACCCCTTTACGGCTACGGACTCAGCGAGAGACGGTACGGCGCCAATTTGCCCCGCTATGACCGGGACGAGTTCGCCATCTCGACCAAGGTTGGGTACTCGCTTGTCCCGCGAACGGAGGACGATCCGACGGACCAGTTTTTCGTTGACCATCCGCCGTTTAAGCCGGCCTTCGACTATTCGGCTGATGCCGTGAAGCGATCGCTCGAGGGTAGCCTGGAGCGATTGAAGACGGATCGTGTCGACATCGTCTACATCCATGACCCCGACGAAGTGGTCAGCGTGCAGCCTGCTTTCGATCCTTACTCCGCTAGCCATTTCAGGGAGGCGATGGATGGGGCCTACCCGGTGCTGGACGACCTGCGATCCCAGGGGGTGATCAAGGCGGTGGGAGTGGGCATGAACCAGTGGCAGATGCTGGCCGACTTTGCCCGCGCCGGCGACTTCGACTGTTTTCTTCTCGCCGGCCGCTACACGCTGCTCGAGCAGGAGTCGCTGCACGGGTTGTTATCTCTCTGTGTGGAAAGAGGGGTACGCATCGTAGTGGGCGGGCCCTACAACTCCGGCATCCTGGTTACCGGTGCGATTGAAGGAGCCTACTACAACTACGCGCCGGCCCCGCCGCACATTCTCCGGCAGGTTTCGAAGATCCAGGAGGTCTGTGAGAGACATGGAGTCAGGTTGCCGTCCGCGGCCCTCCAGTTTCCGCTGGCACACCCGGCCGTGGCCTGCGTCATTCCGGGAGGTCGCACCCGCGCCGAGGTCGAGGCCAATGCCGGCCTGTTGGAGGAGGAAATCCCGGCCGACTTCTGGGCCGAGCTAAAGAGCGAAGGACTGGTAGACGAAGAGGCGCCGGTACCGAGTCTGGAAATCTAGCAAGATTTCCAGGCTAGCGGGCTGAATCTCCTTTCGGATTCGGCGCCTTCGGTGATTTGATCATCTTTTTTCGTGACCTGTAACGGTTCCTCCTTTTGACTCCGGTTCCGACGATCAATCTTGGACCTTACGCTTTTTCTTCTCATGCCCAGAGAGCCCTTACTCATCATTGACGGTCATCTTGATATGGCCTTCAACGCGCTTTTTTACCGGCGAGACCTCACGCAACCGGTCCGGGTTTTGAGGGAGCGTGAAGATCCCTACCCCAAAGGAGTATCGAAACATCCCGATTCTCTGCAGCGCCGCAAAGGGCCGGTGAAGCGATGGTTCACTCCCACTGTGGCGCTGCCGGACATGCGCAGGGGCCGGGTCGGAATCATGCTTTCTACGATCATGGCTCGGGTGCAGAATCCCGGCCTTTTTACCCACAATTCTGTTCGTACCCAAGCGGTGGCGCATGCTCGCGGCAGGTCGCATTTGGCTTACTACGAGGCCTTGGAACGGGCCGGCGAGATCTCCTTTATCAAAGACGGCGCCGGTCTCGACAGGTGCGTGGAATCATGGAGATCGCCGAAGGATGACACACCTGTCGGGTTGATCCTTACGATGGAGAGCGCTGATCCCATATTCGGTACCGACAATGTGCCTGATTGGTGGGAGGACGGACTTCGATCGGTAACCCTCACCCATTTCGGGGCCAACACCTATGGCCACGGCACGGGCACGGAAGGAGGACTGTTTCCCCCTGCTTACGCCCTGATGGACGCGCTCAAGGAGACGAATATAGCCATCGACTTGACCCACGCATCCGATCTGTGTTTTTGGCAGATTCTCGACTACTGGGATGGGCCGGTGCATGCCAGCCACTGCAACTGCCGATCCCTGGTTCCCGGGCAGAGACATCTAAGCGACGATATGATCAAAGCCCTCACTGAACGCGGGGGCGTGATCGGGTTGGTCTTCGCCGAAAGTATGTTGAGTCCGGAATGGAATTTCGATGATCGCGAAACCCACTATCCCAGCGCCACCCGTCCCATGAAGGCGGTGCTGGAGCACATCGAACATATCTGTGAGGTGGCGGGGAACACGGATTGTGTCGCCTTTGGCACCGATCTCGACGGCGGATTCGGCCTGGAGCTCTCGCCTACAGATTTCCATACGATTGATGATCTTCAGGATTTTCTGGGGATCATGCGCGATGCCCGATTCAGCGAGGAAGAGGTGGTGAAATTCGCCCATGGGAATTTGGTGAGATTTTTTCGGGAGATTTGGAACTAGGAGTCTGTCGGACTTAGACGTTCGATTGCTTCGCAAGTGACCAGGTTCGTCCGACAGAAGACTCCTAGAAATAAGAAAATGAAACTGAGATTTGTGGAGAGTGGCACTTCTAACTCGTCCGGTGGATGGCGCTGTGCCAATCTGTCTCGGATGTCTGAAGAGCCTGAGACTTCCAGCGTCAGGTTCTCAGAATGCCACCATTAGCTATGACAGACCGTCTCAAATCTCAGTTTCATTTTCTTGAGAGGAATCTGTCGGTATGAATTTGGTCGCCGTTTACAACCGTCAACCTGCGATCCGAAGTTCAGGTCTGTTGCGAAGTGCAAAGCCCGACAGATTCCTAGCCGAGAAACCGGAGGCGCCGCTGAAAGCATTTTAGCCCTTCAGATTGGGAGACACATGATGCCGGATACAGAACCTTACCTCATCCTCGACAGTCATCTGGATCTTGGCTTCAGCGCCATCCAGATGAATCGGGATCTGACGACCCCGGCGGCGACGGTTCGGGTGCATGATATGGATGCTGTAAGGGAGAAGTTCGGCAGTTGTACAGTCACCTTCCCCGAGCTGCGCCGAGGGCATGTCGGCATCGTCTTCGGAACCGTCATGTCCCGCATCGATCCGATGGATCGCTGGAGCGGGACGGGTATGTATGATCAGTCGCAATGCTATGGGGTGGGGACCGGCCATTATTCCTTCTATAGGGCGATGGAGAAGGAGGGAGTGCTTAGCTTTATTAGAACGTCGGAAGAACTCGATGCCATGGTCGAGGCCTGGAGGCAGCCGGCGGCGGACACGCCCATCGGGCTTATCTTGGCCATGGAGAGCGCCGATCCGATACTCGATCCGGATCAGGTTCCGTTGTGGTATGAACGCGGCCTGCGTATCGTCAGCCTTTCCCACTATGGGGTGAGTTCCTACTGCCATGGGACAGGAACCGACGGCGGGCTCCTTTCTCGGGGCCGCGACCTGCTTCCCGCTTTGAAGGAAGCGGGCATAATCGTCGACATGACCCACACTACGGATCAGGCATTTTGGGAGATCATGGAGGCCTACGATGGTCTGGTCGGCGCCTCTCACCACAATTGCCGTGCCCTCACCCCGGGTCAGCGGCAGCTGACCGATGACATGATCAAGGCGATCATCGAGCGCGGCGGGGTGATCGGGGCCGCCTTCGACTCATGGATGCTCGACCCGAACTGGAATCATGAAGTCCCCGCCTACCGGCAGACCTCGGGCGCGACTCTTGCCACCGTGGTCGATCACGTCGAGCATGTTTGCGAACTGGCCGGAAACACCCGGCACGCGGCCATCGGGACCGACTTGGACGGCGGCTTCGGCCAGGAACAGTCACCCAGGGATATGGACACCATTGCCGACTTGCAAAAGCTGGTGCCCGAGATGCAACGCCGCGGATTTGAGGAGGCCGATATCCAGGCTATTCTTTCGGGAAACTGGATCCGGTTGCTTAAGGAGACGTGGGAAGGGTGATGTGCATTGGAAGTGATGTTCTGAAGTCGTTTCGGTTGAAGATCCGACTCTGCAGATCGCAGTAATCCAGCGTCCCTCAGACAATGATATACTCCACTGAGTGTAGCCCATGATACTGTTAGTTGTATAAGGAAAAACAAAAGAGACCGATACCAATATTGGTACTGGGCGTCGCCCTCGTGTCGATTATCGTTATACTATTGACTCGAAAAAGGATGGGTAACCGGAACAAAACACTATACGCGCTGGATTATTAAGCAGATGATGAGGAACATATGATGTTAGAACAAGAAGGATCTATAGGACAGCGGGCCAGCAAGTATACATTGATTGCTTTATTGGTATCTCTTGTCGCCTACCCAGTGCTCTATAGTACTGATTTTTTGGCAATATATTATTTTTGGTCCTCCCCGAAGGGATTTATTCTTCACTATTAGATGAAAATAGCCGAGCTGAGTGGTGGTATTTCTGGCTGACTAACATGGCATTTCATTGGATCCCTTTTTTCTTCGTTTGGATGGCACTGCATAAGAATGGGGAGCGCTGGGATTCAATTGGCGTTAACTGGCAATGGTTCGGTAAATATAAAATTTGGTTTCTAATCCTTTTCGTGTTTTTGATTATTTCAGCATTCATAGTGCCAGGTATTCATTACGGTGATACTCTTCCTCTGAAGTCAAGAGCCGGTTTTATTGGTCCTATTAGTTCAATAGAGCGATTATTTATCATTTTTGGTGCATTAACTGCAGCCGTTACTGAAGAGATTTTATTTCGAGGTTTTGCCTTCACACGATTGAAGCGCTGGATCTCAAATCCATGGTTAATTCTACCAATCACAGTAATATCATTCGTGCTAATACATGGTGAACCAAGAAGCATAGGACAAGTGTCATTCTATGTTATCGGAGGATTAGCATTTGGTATTCCATTTATTCTAATGGGATTGAGAAGGTTAGAAATGATAGTCCTGATGCACTTTTTTATTGATGCAAGCCTTGTTCTTATGCCTTGAGTTGAGCCGACGCGAGATAACGATACTTTAGTCACTATTTTAAGATGAAGTATTAATTAGGACATAACAAAGCGCTGAACACGAACAAAATATTCGCTAGTCGCTCGTAATTTGTCGGTCATCGCTAAGGCTAGAAGAAGCAGATTGTAGGCCGCTGAGATCCCGGAAAACGCAAAGAGATTGACGCAGAGAGGTGGCGAGAACAGATTTGAAACCAGGAACTCCGAGCCACTCTCTGGAGGTAAATCGGGCCGGCGCCGTCTTGGTGCAGTGAAGCGTTGGAGGTCTATTGGATAGTGAGAGTCAAAACACTGGTTCGTAACCTGTGCTGTTCTGATTGCATCAACGCGAGCCATGATGTTCGCGTTTGTTGTGGGTGCCTTTTTTTTGCTTGGAGGGCTCGTAAACACGTTCATGCTCCCAGCGCCTTTGTGGTTCGGTGTCCTTGATTTGTTATGCGCCTACTTGCCGATGGCGTGGATTGGAGGCTCCTTGGGAAGACGCTTACTGCGGGGATCTTCAGATGCAGCGACATTATAATGAGGAGTGGTTGTGCAAATACTATCGCCCTATGGGAAATCTGTTACCGCGGAACTGAGGAAGATTTACGGATTCGCGGGACCTGAAACTGCGGCGGAGTTTACGGCGTGTCATGTGGGTAAGCATTATGGGCTGCGTGACGCCTCTGTTGAATCCCTGCATATCGCTTTCGGGTTGGCTGCGAAAATCAAAGTATCTGGGCAGTACTTCTATCTCAAGTTCGCGTCCCGCTCTATGAACCCTTCACCGGAGCAACTTTTCCCATGGCTTGATTACGCTCGTCAACACGGCGTGCCGGTACCGGAGGTTCTTCGTACCGTCAGGGGCGAATGGTTTCTATCACCCCTAAGCGATTCCGACTATGACGTGGTTTATCTGATGCGTGAGATTCGTGGCGCCCCAATGCGGGAACCGCATTCAGTCCTTCTCGAACAGTACGCTGCCGCCATGGCTAGATTTCATGAAGTGGGTCTCTCTTTCCCTTATGCAGCATCCGGACAGCGGCAGACTTGGAACGGAATGCTCAAACGATGGCCGGCCATTTGCAAAGCAGCAGAAGAGTCGCCTTTTGTTTCATCCACGCTTGTCAATCGGGCTATAAAAGTCGTCGAGAGAGCTGGAAAACAGAGCTTATCTTCAACAATTATCAACTGCGATTTTCGCTTTTGTCACGTTTTCTTTGAGGAGGACAGACTGACGGGTGTTGTCGACGTTGACACGGCAACGCATGGCGAGCGATGGCGGGATTTCTGCATCGGATTGCTCAGCGGCAATTCACCCGAGGGCGGGGGCTTCCTCAGTTTTGATGAGCTTCGTGAGACGCTGGTTTGCTACGATAAGTATCTCCCGCTTGACGCCTGCGATCGAAGCGTCCTCAAGAGCACATTTGCGTTTGCAGGAGTTGAGACAATTTGGGAATTGGTCCGCTTCGTTGCCAATGGCATAGCGCCTAAAGAGGACATCGATTCCGCGCAAGAGCTGCTCGCAGCCATCTTGGATTCTTCTGAATTGCTTGATTGAAATGAGAAAGAAACCCGAATTGCAGATTCACTGCCGTTCCGCGTCCGGTACACCTCGGCGAAGCCATCCCGGCTCGCCGGGAGACGAAGACGGGAGGTCGCGGACCGCCGCTGCTCGGAGGGATCGGCCCTCTTCTTAGAGAGATTCTGCCATTCTGTCCGATCTTGCACTTCCTTATGGACGACACGAGGAAAGGCTGCGAAAATCCTGGAAGAGGTTTATGTAGGAAGATTCATTGAGGGAGAAATACATGCTGAGTGAAGAGCAAGTCGATTTCTACAAGAGCGAAGGTTACCTCGTGGTTGAGCGGCTATTCTCGGAAGATGAGATCGGTGAGCTCACAGAGGTAATCGATGAGTTTGTGGAGCGGGGCAGGACAATGACGGAGAGTGACGGGGTAGTTGAGTTGGAGGAGTCGCACACTCGGGAACGGCCCCGCATCCGCCGGATCATTCGGCCCGATGATCAGCATCCGGTCTTTCGAGATTTCGTTCGCAGATCCAAATACGTCGATGTGGTGAGCCGGCTTATTGGGCCGAACATCCGGCTCCACTATGCGAAAATCAACCTCAAGATGGCGGGCTTTGGCGCCCCTGTCCAGTGGCACCAGGACTGGGCCTTCTACCCGCACACCAACGATGACGTTCTGGTGAGCGGGGTCCTGATAGATGACATTGTGGAAGACAACGGAGCGCTGTTGGTCTTACCCGGCACCCACAAGGGCCCGATATTCGATCACCATCACGATGGACGCTTTACCGGCGCCCTCAACACCGAGTCTTGCGGATTGGACTTCTCGAATGCAGTGAAGCTAACGGCGCCGGCCGGATCCTTGGCTCTATTTTCCGCCCGCATCGTGCACGGTTCGGATATCAATCGGTCGCAGCGTTCACGACGGGTGCTCTACTATGAGCTTACGGCGGCCGACGCCTGGCCTCTCTGTGGGACCTACACGAAACCTTTGATCCCCGATCTTGAGACTTACGACGCGCGCATGGTTGCCGGGGAGCCGACCATCGAGGCGCGGCTGGAAAATGTACCGGTCCGGATTCCTCTGCCGCCGCCTAGCGGTCTCACCGGAATCTACGAGGCTCAGAAGGGCGCGGCGCAACAATTCTTTGAAACGGATCCGGATAAGGAGGGGGCAGCGAAGAGATAGCTGCGAAGATCTGATGTGGTGAATCTCAATCGTGATCTAGAGTCGAAAGATGCCCATCCTGATGTTGGGGCAACCCACCCCGGACCCCTCCAAGGAGGGGATCGACTGGAGAGCACGATTGAGATTCATGACGGGAAAGATTCCGGGAGGGTGGGTTAGGAATTTTCCCGAGGGGTGATCCATTCTTCCTTGATCTCCATTCCGAAGCCGGGTGCGTCCGAAGGTACGACATAACCCTCGCTGGGTAGGGGCAGGCCCGGGATTCGAGTGGTCTCGTCCAATGGGATGCCAACGGGTGAATGCACCCCGTATTCGCCGAATGGGCATTCGGGCAGGGCGTAGAGGAAGTGCTGCCCAAAAGGGCTAGCGGCACCACCGTGAGGGCAGGTCTTGATGCCCGCCGCTTCGGCAATGTAGTAGATTCTGAGTGCCTCTGTCATTCCGCCGCACCAGTGCAGGTCGGGCTGTACATAGTCCACGCACCGGTGTTCCACCAGCTGCCGGAACGGGATCCGCGTGTGATGATCTTCCCCTGTGGCCAGAGGTATCCAGTTTATGGCCTTTCGAATTTGAATGTGTCCCTCAAGATCTTCGGGGTAGAGCGGCTCTTCCAACCAGCGCAGTTGGTAGGGCCGGAGTCGCTCCGCAAGCCGAATGGTGAATTCGACGTCGTAGGCCATGACCGGATTGAACATGAGTTCGGCGCCTGAACCTACGGTCTCACGGGCCTTGGCGATCTTCTCCTCGATGATGTTGATCCCTTCAATCCCCTGATCGTAGTGAACCGGGTTGGTGACCTTGAAGGCCTTGAACCCGAGTTCCAGATTCCAGTCGAGATCGTCTCCGGTAGCGTAGCAGAGAATCTTGTCCCGGCACGGCCCGCCCAACAGGCGATAGACCGGCTGCCCCAGGAGCTTGCCCTTCAGATCCCACAATGCGAGGTCGATAGCGCTTTGTGCAAAAGCCGACAGACCGACTGAACCATGTCGCTTGGAAAACCGCCACATCATGTCGTTCAGCATCTCGGTGGCGAAGCAGTCTCTCCCCTCCAGGAGTGGTGCATACTCCTGCTCGATCAAGAAGGCAATCGGCTGGCCGAAACTGGTAGCGCCCAGACCTCACGTCCCGTCCTCGGCGATGACCTGGACCCAGACCCGCCGACCCCCGATCCCCGGCGTCTTGGAAGGAACAGTGGCCGGAAAGTATCGGTTCATGGGAAGACCGATCGGGGCATACTCCCGCCAGCTCTTCCTACGCGGTGGCGTCTTGGGCGTTACGACAGGAAGATCGATGTCCACGCAACGGATTTCCTTGATCTTCATGGGTTCGCTAGTTCTTGATAATCAGGGGCTTGAAATGCTAATCTCTTTCGAGCTTAGATTGCGCTTACGATTACGAAAGTCGATTATTGGAAAATGGACGTCGGTCTCAGCTAACCCGTCTTTCTCAACTGGGGCCTGATTTCGACGTAAGTCGTTGATAGTGGGCCAAAGGTCTACACTACAGGAGGGGTTATTTGGATTTGATTTGGGGGGGTGGTTGGGGAGGAAGTTCGAGGTGTAACCGGTTCAGTAGTAGCTTTTGGTCCTCACCGGGCTCGGTGTAACGGGTAAGCACAACGGTGCGTCCGTCGGTGGTGGGCAGTTTCACATCGAGCATTTGGATGGCCGCCATTTTGGAGAGCACCTCGGCTGGGGTCAGTCCCGGAGCCATCGGGTAGAGTCGACGTTTCAGGGTGACCCACAGAGAGTAAGCAAGGAAGCTGATAAAGATGTGCGCCTCGATGCGATCATCTCTCTGATGATGGATGGGGCGGATGGAAAGGTCGTTCTTGATTTCCTTGAAGACTTGCTCGATCTCAGTGAGCTGCAGGTAAAGGCGCCAGAGTTGCTCGGGGTTCTCGGCACTGAGGGTGCTGCGCAACAGATAGCGGCCTTCGCGGCGATAGGCTTGGCGGTATTTTTTTAAGTTCAACCGGAAGCTCAAAGGCGGCTTTTCAGTGGGGGCGCCCTTGGGGGCGATCTCGATGTCGAGTAATCCAAAGATCCGGGGACCGGCCTCCTTTTTGGCTTCGCCCAGTTTGATCAGGATGGTATCGCGTTGGTAGCGCCGTTTGCTCTCACGCAGCTTCTTGAGCGCCTCGATAAGACGGCGTAAACGACGCAGGCGCATGTTTTTTTCTTTGCGCACCCGATCGTCGCTTTTAGCCAGAACGTAGGTTTCACCTCCCTCGCTGAGGAGTTTCACCTCGATACCGGGACGCAACTGCTTCCAATCCTTCTGCAGCAACGACTGCTCGAAGCGACCCAGCCAGGAGCGCGGGGTACCCACCAGATAGTGGATCCTGGGTTCGCTTTGGCGCATCTGTTGCAAGACTTCCTCGGTCGGAATGCCCCGATCCATCACCCACACCCGGTTCGCCTTACCGTAGTTCTCTTCCACCCGAGAAAGAAAATCTTTTAAGGTGGTTTTATCCTGCGTGTTACCCGGAAGTACCTCATAGGCAATCGGCAAGCCCTCACAAGTCACCACCAGGGCGATCACCACTTGCACGCAGTCAGGTCGCTTATCGCGGCTGTAGCCGAACTTGCGCAGTCGGCTCGAGGCCGCCGGCTCCTGGTTCGGATCGCACTCAAAATAGGTGCTCGTCAGATCGTATAGCAAAATCTCGTAACGGGCATTGAACAGATCGCTCCACCTCTCGGTCAGGTGCCTGAACAGGGCCTTCTTGTGCCTGAGCAATCGATCGTGGCAGCGATAGAGCGTGTTCTTCTCGGCGATCCCAAAGTCTTCCCCCATCAGATCGCCCATCGCGCTTCGCTCATACCATTCCCGATGCAGCCGCCACTCGCTTCCCGGTGCCATCAGCCGGTAAACCACCAGGGTCTGCAGCACATGGGCCCAGCGGGTACCCTGACGGGAGGGTCTGAGACGCTCCCGCCAGAATTCTCCCAGTCCCAACTGCTCATATAGAACGCACCCAAGCCAGCACCCTCCCCATTGCCGCGGCTTCTCGATCCTGAGATCTTTGAGCCGTATTCTAACAATACTTTCGTCGCCCACAGGCGGGGCACGATCTTCCGGAAACAGCGCCACCTGTTCGGGTCTTTCCCTGCCCTCTTCGAAAATCTCGATGCTCTTGCGCCACGCTTCGTGTTGGCTATCGTTGATCTCTCCAAGGTAGAGGACCTGTCTTTGGACCACCCGCCCCCCGCTGACACGCTTGTTCTCAACGATATTCCAATAGTAGTGCTCTTTGCCATCTTTGCCATCTTTGCGCCGACGATTACACCTCAGAAACATGATGGCCCACCATTATACGAAAAAAATCCCGCCCTGGGAAGAGCGTAGGTCTACACTACAGGCGGTTTTGCCAACCCACCTCTACTGTTGATGCGCCTCCTGAGCCCTACTACCCCCGAAAAAAACCGTTTCGGAAGTTGAGTTGGTCAAGTAGGGCTAATCGAATTACGTAATCGAAGCTGGAGATTGGACTGTCGATCGCGCCTACGATTTCGATCGTCGATTGTGGGAGGACGGATATCGGTCGCCGCGAATCGGAATCCGTAATCGTAAGCGCAATCGAAATTCGTCCGGCAGATTTCGATTTATTCTGCCTCAAAAAATCCAAGATCTTCTTTGCACGCCTCACGGGCCACATCTTCGTTTAGGGTGACGCCGAGTCCGGGACTTTCCGGGGTCGCCATGTGGCCGTTCACAATCAGATCCTGTTCGACAGTGAGAGTATTCCAAAGCTCGTTGTCGAGATGGTGAAACTCGAGGACCTGGAAGTTCGGGCTGGCGGCGCAAACATGGCTGGCGGCTACCGTCCCAATGGGGCCGGATACATTGTGAGGAGAGAAGGGGATGTAGTAGAGATTGGCGAGGTCGGCGATGCGTCGGCCCTCGAGGAGGCCGCCCGCTTTTGCCAAATCGGGCATGATGATGTCCGCCGCCTGTTTCACAATGAGATCTCGAAATCCGTGTGAGGTGTAGAAATTCTCGCCTGTGCAGATGGGCAGACGGGTATTTCGGGTCACGTAGGCCATGGCATCGATATTTTCAGGGGGAATGGGGTCTTCCAGCCAGAGGAGGTTTAGAGATTCGAGGCCTTGGGCGACCTTCAGGATGTCCGAAGGCGCGTAGTTCCAGTGGGCATCGATGGCGAGATCGGTGTTTGGATGAAGCGCATCCCTGATCTTGGTCACCGCCTCAATGAAGTATTCGATGTGGTCGTTACTGATGCCTCGATTGTAGCGATCCCTCTGGGTTGGGCGTGGATCGATGTCGAACTTGATGGCGTCGAAGCCACGGGCCTCCACCGCTTTTGCCTTCTCCGCCCAGGATTCGGGCGACTCGTCTTCCCCTTCGTGGCAATCGTTGTAGACTCGAATCCGGTCGCGGAACTTCCCGCCAAGCAGTTGCCAGATGGGAGTCCCGAGTGATTGGCCGGTTATGTCCCAGAGGGCCATTTCAATCCCACTGATCGCGCTCATCACGGCGCCCTGGTAAAAACCCGATGCGGACATGGAACTCTGCATGTCGTGGAATAGCTTGTCCACATTGCGCGGGTCCTCACCAATCAAGTTCCTGGTCAACCGTTGGTCGACCGCGATTTGATGGACCCCGGCGCCGTGGTAGGCTTCGCCGATACCGACGAGGCCGTCGTCGGTGCGAACTTTGACCAGGACCCAGGAAATGGGTTGGAGGAGAGCAGTGCCGATGCTTGTAATTTTCATGCAGTTGGCTTTTCTTACATGTATTCGAAGGTTGTCGATCTGATTAACCCGGACATTTTACACACTTCGTAGCGAGGCGGCGGAGGTTGCCGCTTGTCCGTGTCTTACCGAGGCAGAGGATGAGAAAGAGGGAGGTTGCTTTAGCCGCCTCTTACTCCTCCATCGAAATCTTGATCTTCCGCTTGGGACGTTCGTGCACGTGTCCTTGGCCGGGCAGGGCCATACCAAGACGAATCGACGGTTTTCCCCCTTTTGGAAATATATGGTGGAAAGTCAGCGCGGGCACGAAAACAAAGTCTCCGGCCTTGGCCTGCACCGGATTGTCTTCTCTTCCTTCAATTACCCAATCGATCTCTCCCTCCAGGATCACCCACCACTCGTCGTAGTTATGGCAGTGGTTGTCGTTAACGGTTCCCGAATTCTGGCAGATGATGACTCCCCGGATATGGTCGAGAGAGACGACGTGCCGATTCCAATTCGGCGGTCCCATCTCCTTTTTGACTTCCTCCAAGCTGATGCTGTTGAGGGCGGCGCTGAGTAACGGTTCGTGGGATGGCATGTGTGTTTCCTTTTGTTGCTACGTTTCAGTGATTCGACTCCAATGAATAGATTGAAATGACATGACAGGGCCAGCATTATCGAGACTCGGTCCCGAATCAGCGGGGGACGCCAGGCTGAAGGGCCCTCGCCCCTCCATTACTGAAGTTGCGATCCACAATAACTCCCGAGAATCCATGGCCCGAAAACACGCACCAGTTGAAAACGAAAAGCTTCCGCTTTCCGCTACAAGGTTGGATTCTGAACGTTGCGGAAATCGGAAGCTTATCGAGTCAATTTCGAGGAAGAGGAAGACGATGAGTAAGACGAAGATCCCTGGTCTATTCGAAGAAATCCTTGTCCTCCTCCGACAGGTGCTCTTTGGCCACTTCCACATTAAAGGTCACTCCCATGCCGGGTCGATTCCAGACCTCGATGTGTCCATCCTTGACGATAGGATCGGGTAGGCCCTTGACGATATCGTACCACCACTCCGGATCGCCCGTGGGATACTCGAATGCGATGTAGTTCTGTGGCAGCGCCGCGGATACTTGAACGAGGGCGGCGAGCCCGATCAGACCGTTCGCGGTTCCGTGAGGCGCCATCAGAATGCCGTGGAGATCGGCGTATTCCGCCACCCACTTCAGTTCCGCGATTCCACCCACATCGCAGGGGTCCGGACCGACGATGTTGACGGCTTGTTTCTCGAAGAGGTCCTTAAAATTCTGCCGGAGGTAGATCTGCTCGCCGGTATGGATGGGCGTCGACGTGCTCGAAGTCACCTCCCGGTAGAGATCGGCCAGTACATAGGGAGTATAGTCCCCGGTAATCATGTCCTCCAACCACATCAAGTTCAATGGTTCGAGGGCTCGGGCCAGCTTAAGGGCATCGGGTACGGTGAAGCCCGGACCGCAATCCAGGGCCAAACCCACCTCGTCACCCAGGGCTTCCTTCATGGCAAGGGCGCAGTCGACAACATGGTTGAACCCGCGTTCCGTTAGCAGTCCGGTCTCAAAAGGCCTTCCTTTCGTCGTAACGTTGTTGTAGGTGGAATCTGGAATGTGGTGCAGCATCGGACCGTGGAACGCGACGCCCTGTTTGATGATGGTAAACCCTTCCCGCACCGCTTTCATTCTGGCCATATTGGCACCGTAGTCTTCGGGCAAGTGGCCCTCCATGGGAAACCGAACGGATCCATTGTAAACTCGGACTTTGTCTCGAATCTTTCCCCCTAGGAGCTTGTAGACCGGCACTCCAGCGGCCTGGCCGGCGATGTCCCAGAGTGCCATTTCGATGGCGCTGACGGAGCTTCCCCAAGGCTTAAAGGCCCCCAATCGCCGGATGCCGAGCATGACTCGTTCTACATCTGTCGGATCCGCTCCGAGAATGAAATCCCGATAGAACAGGATGTGGGACTTCAAGTACGATTTCGGCCATTCCACCTCACCGTATCCGTCGATTCCTTCATCGGTTGTGATTCGGACAACCGGATTACGGCCGATTACGGCGCACTTCAGATCAGTGATTTTCATGGTATCCTGCCAAAGCTAAGAATCTCCGATGGATCTCGCAAGTGCGTGGCTGGATGCTTTTACTCGGTTCGGAGGAAGAGGTATTCCGTCGAACAGTTCCGAGATTGGAGGGATCTCGATGTGATCGATTACCGCGTAGAACTCCTCGACTATCGGAGGGGCGTAGCCCGTGGGGCAGATTTTCAATCTGCCCTCCCGGTTGCGCGGTATCGGCAGATTACAAATCTGCCCCACGAAAGACTCCGAATTAGACATTAGTGAAGGCCTAAGTACTCGAGTACTAAGGTTGAGGACGATAAGCTGCCGCATTCCGATGAATTATCGACCAGCCAATCACCGGGCCGAACCACTGTCCGCCAATCGTGCCGTGTTAGCATCCACTTCTTCCAGAATCTCCTGAATCTTCTTCCTTGCCCACGGGACATCGGTGCCGGAAAAGATCCGGGTTTCCATTTCGTCGGTCAGGCCTGCATGTTGGCGCTCTTGGAAGAGAAGATTCTTCATGCGGTCGGCAACGTCAGTGAAATCGGGATGGTTGAAAACGTCATTCACTTCGGAGGGGTCCTTGGAGACATCGAACAACTGATAGTTGTCGTAGTTGTGGTTGTACCAGATCAGCTTGTGCTCTTTCGTACGGACGCCGCAATTTGCCAGTTCGCCGTCAGGGGAGGTGTCGAAGTGCTGGTAGTAGAGGACGCTGCGCCAGTCGTCTGGCGTGTTTCCGCTGAGGACCGGGACTGCGCTTCGGCCTTGAACATCATCTGGAATGGGTAGACCCGCGTACTCAAGAAAGGTCGGGGCGTAATCGAGATTGATTACTAGATCAGAGCAGTGCGAACCGGCCTCGATTCGGCCCGGAAACCGAACCATGAACGGCACCCGCAAGCTCTCTTCGTACATCATCTTCTTGTCGACCCATCCGTGTTCTCCCTGAAACATGCCGTTGTCGGAGGTGTAGGAGACGATGGTGTTCTCGCTCAATCCTTCCGCATCGAGGTAGTCGAGCAGTCGTCCGACATTGTCATCGATCGAGGCCACGCAGCGGAGATAGTCCTTGATGAAGTATTGAAAGTTTCGCTCCTTCTGCTCCTGCAAGGATAGGCCCTCGGGCATGGGTTCCCAGTGAGTGATCTTCCATTGGTCGTGGACCGTTTCCAGCTTCACTTGGAGGGCATTGGGCGGAACGGGCTCTGAGTAACGGTGATTAAAGGTCGGCGGTTCCGGCATGACTTCATCCCGATACATCCCCTTGTGTTTTTCATCAGGTTCCCAGTTGTAGTGAGGCGATTTGAACTGGCAGAGTAGGAGGAAGGGCTGATCGTTATCCCGATTCTTGAGCCAATCGAGGCATTGATCAACTACCAGATCCGTGGAGTATCCCACCGTATCCTTCCACACCGGGCCGCACTCCGATGGCTCGATAAAGCGAGGATCGAAATACGAGCCTTGGTTCCACATCACACTGTAGTGATCGAAACCGGTTGGCATGCTGTGCAGGTGCCACTTTCCGATAACCGCGGTCTCGTATCCCGCCTCCTGCAGATACTTCGGGAAGGTCGGCTGGCTTCCGTCGAAAACGCTCCCGCCAATCGAAGTCATGCCGTTGATATGGGCGTATTTGCCCGTCAGAATCGCGGCTCGGCTGGGTGAGCAGAGGGAATAGGTGACGTAGCAATTGTCCAGACGCATTCCACCATGGGCGATCCGATCCAGGTTTGGGGTTTGATTGATTTTGCTGCCATAGCAGCTGAGACCACCGGTTCCGTGATCATCACTCATGATGTAGAGGATGTTGGGCTTATCTTTGGGCACGGTGAGTATTGGTAGGTTGGGAGGTATGGTGTATCAGGATTCAGGATTGGGGTCGATTACGCTTGAGATTACGAATTTCGATTTGATGCCAAGGAGAGCTCTTCCGTCAGCAGTCGAATTTCGTCAATCGATTACGCCCAAGATTACGGAAGTCGGTTAGCTACTTATCGATCATCGTAATCGTAAGCGTAAACTACGGTCGAGTTGTGAGTTTCGATCACCTTTCCTTCTTCCATTCTTCGTAGACTTTCATCATCTCCTCGTCGGGCGGGTAGACTTTGTGCAGCGGATAGCCCTCTTCGAGTTTCTCCCGTGAAAATTCCTCCCGCAGGTCGTGCGCTACGCAATGTTCGACGAGTTCCTCGAGGGCCTGGGGCGGGATCACAACGAGGCCGTCTTCGTCGCCCAACAGAACATCGCCGGGTAGCACGGGTGTGCCGCAGATCTGTATAGGTTCGTTAATTCCAACGGACATGAGAGTACGCTGGATGCCGGAGCCGTGGGATCCAAGGCAATAGAGGGGGAGCCCGACTTCCTTGATTGCCGAGAGATCACGGACTACGCCGTTGGCGACGATGCCGGTTCCTCCCCTGGCCTGTACCCGACGGGTGTACATGTCGCCGACCACACCGGCGCCGCGGTCTCCGAAAGCATCGATGACGAGGATTTCGTTCTTCTCGATCGACTCGATGGCGTCGCGGTGCGGCCTCCCCGTAACGGCCCCGTACTGAGACTTAACCAGATCCTCGCGTTTGGGTATGAAGCGGAGAGTGCGGGCGCGACCAACCATTTTCTGACCCGGGCGCAAGGCGGCGGGAAACATGCCTCCCATGACGTAGACATTGTTAAAGCCCTGGCCTTGAAGGTGTGCGGTGGCCGTAGGCACGTGGACCTTCTTGAGCTCCTCAAGCAGCTCGTCGGAGATTTCGATATCTGGATTCTTCATTGTATTTGCCTCTAATCAGACCTAACGACAAGGTCGAGGCAAATTGGGAGGTGGCACTCTCAGAATGTCGGTCTATTCTTCTTCGCAAAGGAAGGTGTGAAATGAATGAGTTTCCCGCGAGATTCCCTGAGAAGAAACCGGAGAATATGGCGCTCAGTCCCGCGACAGAGCGTCTCTACGACTTCTGGGAATGCAAGGCGGAATACGAAAACGAGTTCTACACGAAGTTCAAGTACAGCGAGGTCGAAGGGTTTTCAGACGACGGCTTTATATCCAGGCGAGATCCTTCGAAGATCATACAGGTGGCGGGCCGGTACTACGTCTACTACACCTGCCGGAACACCGGCAACCATGTCGTGCCGGCAGGCGAGGACGACGAAGATCACCCATCCACTGACTGGGATCTTGCCGACATCTATGTGGCCGTCTCAAGAGACGGCTTTGTTTGGGAGGAGATAGGCCCAGCGCTTAGGCGCTCGGGTAGGGGCCGTTTCGGATGCCGTTCACTCTCGACCCCCGACATTCTTCCTTGGGAGGGGAAATTCTACCTTTTCGTGCAAGTCTACAGCGACCCTCATCCGCCAAGACTCCTGCCCGGTTGGCCTGGGGGTATCAGACAGCCCTGAAGGGCCCTTCGAACTCTTGGAGACAGAGCTTCTTCCTCGAGGTGAGGAAGGAAGTTGGGACAGCAATTCGATCCATGATCCTTACCCCCTTCTCTATAGAGGAAAGATTCACCTCTACTATAAAGGGCACCCGACGGGTTGGCGTGAACCAGGGATCATGCGAATTGCTCAAGGGGTGGCGATTGCCGACTCGCCTGAAGGTCCGTTTGAGAAGGCTGTGACCAATCCGATTCTCAATTCCGGTCATGAGACGATGTTTTGGCCCTACC
Organism: Candidatus Moanibacter sp.; assembly: GCA_965226025.1. GTDB lineage: Bacteria > Verrucomicrobiota > Verrucomicrobiia > Opitutales > UBA2987 > Moanibacter. The sequence continues at coordinate 1,373,532 of CBDDCD010000003.1, forward strand.
GGGAGGGTATCGCCTCGCTTCAGATTCGAAATGGAAATGAAGCCAATACCGTCCAGTATTCGCCTGATGGTCTGAATTTTCAGCTCAAGGCGATTGTCGATGTCCCCCCCAATGCGGGCGGACCCTTCATTCCCGATGTTTCGGCCGACAACGGAGACGGTCGAGGTATCCTTTGGGGCATGTCCTTTGTGCGTCCCGCCTACCAGGGCAAGTATAGATCACGTCTGGTACGTTTCGACTGCAGCTTGAGCCGGGATCTTGAGCGCCCCGGTTTCAAAGGTCCGAAGCAATACACTCGCGAGCAGTTCTTCGCCTTTCCTCTAGCTGCCGATGAGAAGGCGTTTATCGAGAAATGGAGCTTGGAGAATTGAGTGAACAGACAGAATGCGGGCAGATTGGTTTGCCAATTCGATTCGTGGTAGAAAGATGCAGCAACCATGAAAATCACGGATCTCAAAGTTTTCCGAATGAGCAGCGCGGCACGTGATGAAGGCACCAATTGGACTTTCATCAGGATTGAGACGGACGCCGGGATCAGCGGGCTCGGCGAGGCCAGCTTGCAGTACAAGGACGAAGGTCTGATGGCGGAGCTCGGCGCCTTTGAGCGTTTCTTGATCGGAAAGGATCCCTTCGAGATTGAGCGGATATGGACATCCTTGCATCGCCGTGTGACGTGGTCGGGTGGACCTGTGACGATGAGCGCGATCAGCGCGATCGACTTGGCGCTCTGGGATATCAAGGGAAAGGCTCTCGGGGCGCCGGTCTACGAACTCTTGGGGGGTAAGTCTCACGACAGAATTCGGATGTATGCCAATGGTTGGCCGAGAGAGGGTTCAGGCCCGAAAGAGATGGCGGAAGGAGCCAAGAGAGTGGTAGAGGCTGGATTTATCGGCCTTAAATTCTATCCCTTCAGCGGGGAGCAGGTGGCCAAACTTGAGCGTATCCAGCGGGGAGTTGAAGTGGTGGCTGCGGTGAGGGAGGCGGTGGGCCCCAATATCGAAATCGGAATCGACGTTCGGGCGCGTCTCAATATATGGAGTGCGCGGCGAGTGGCCCAGGAGTTGGAACCGTTCAAGATCGCGTGGATGGAGGAGCCCATTCTCTATGATAATCCTGAAGCGTTAGCACAATTCGCGCACGAAGTCAGGGTGCCGGTTTCAACCGGCGAGCAGCTCTACACGAGGTGGGAATTCCGCTCCCTTCTGGAGCTCAATGCGGTGGGGATCATTCAGCCGGACATCTGCCATGCAGGAGGCATTTCCGAACTGAAGAAGATCGCGGCCATGGCGGAAACCTACTACGTCACGGTGGCGCCGCACAATTCCAACGGCCCGATTTCGACGATCGCGAGTCTGCACCTGGATATAAACATCCACAATTCACTGATGCAGGAGTTATTCCTCAACTCGGTCGATCGGTACAACGAGGTCCTGACCCAGCCTATCGAGGTGGTGAATGGATACTGCGTGCCGCCCGAGGGTCCGGGCTGGGGTGTGGATCTGAAGCAGGAGGTCCTGGATAAATATCCGCCGTTCCCGTTCACGCCGGTTGAGTCGGAGCCTTATGAGTTGTTTTGAGTTGGGGAGGCGGATGTGTCCAACCGTTCAATATCTATCTTCCTCTTCGTCTTCCTCATCCTCTTTGATCCCCCAGCGTGGGCCGTTCGGCGCTGGATCGATTTCCAGAGACTGAAGGGTGGTAAAGGGACTTTTCTAGACTCCGGGCCGGGGGAGGAAGAGGAAGAGAAAGATTGCCTACGATATATCCATGGGTATCTGTTCAAATTCCCTCGTTTGCCATGGACCGGCAGTTCGATCACGAGAAACTTAAAGTATATCAACGCGAGCTCGAATTCGTTTCGTGGGCTACTGATATTATCGTCGCAGCGAAAGAGAAATCCGGCGATGTTCGAGTTGGAGAAGTGATCGGCCAGTTGGATCGAGCCAGTCTCTCGGCGCTTTTGAATACGGCCGAGGGAAACGGAAAACGTAGACGCCCGGTGCGGGTCAAGTATTTCGACGACGCAAGGGGATCTGCCACGGAATGTGCAGCGTGCCTAGATGCGATGGTCGCGAAGAAAGTCCTCTCGAAGCAGGATGTTGAAGCGGGAAAGGAGATGCTGCTTGATATTGTTTCGATGCTATCAGGTTTAATCGGCTTCTTTGAGGGTGATTCGCAGTTGGGGGAGGAAGAGGCAGAGGAAAACGAAGAGGAAGATTGAGTATGGCTAAGCGAATTTTTGCATTTGGGATGGATGGATTGATCACACCGATGGTGCGCCGGTTTGCGGCGGAAGGGTGCCTTCCAAATTTTCAACGTATGATAGAGGAGGGGACGGTGAATGAGACCCAGCCTTCCTTTCCGGTTTGGACTCCGACGAATTGGGCAACCCTTTCCACCGGAGCGCATACGGGAACCCATGGGGCTACCCGCTGGAGGGTCCAATTGCCGGATGGCCGTCGGGTCGACAGCTTTGACGGCCGGGCTTTGGCCGCGGAGCGAATCTGGAACGCCTTGGATCGGGTGGGTATGAAATCCGTGGCCATTCATTATCCTGCGTCACATCCGTCGTCTGGAATGGAAGAGGGGTATGCGATCGATGGATTCGGACATCCCGGATACGCGTCGACGGACTATGAGGTTGCTGCCTGTCAGGCCTACACCACCGCCGAAGGCGCTGCAACGGTCTCAATGGATCACGATGGAACGGCGGTGCGCAGAGCACAGAAAAGCGTTCAGCCGATCGATAGGCTCTCTCCCGCCACGGGCTGGGTGGGTCTTCCTGAGGATGAGTCAAATGCAATGGCTACTTCGCTTGAGGTGGTAGCAAGAGTAGGCGGAGACATCAACCGTTTCGAAGTCCTCGTCCGGGATAGTTGTGGGGAAGGGTACGACGAAGTACGGGTATGTCGTGAGCGCGACGCTTCCACTTGTATCGCAAAACTGGGTGTTGGACAATGGAGCGAATGGGCTGTCGAGCCCTTCAGTTTCGATGGGAGATCCCAACGCGCCAGCGTTCGGTTCAAGCTCATGGAGTTGGCCAGAGATGGAATCAGCCTCAAGATTTATCGGTCGCAGGTCACTTTTGTGGATGGATTCACAGTGCCGTCAGAACTCAGCGGAATGTTGGTTGAACGGTTTGGCCCCTACATGGAACACGCTTCCATGACTCCTTACACGGCGGGAATGGCTGACTTTGATACAGCCTTGGAGGAGTGCGAGTACCAGGGACTATGGTTCGCCGAGGTTGCCAAGCATGTGATGAAGGAGAAGGACGGCTCTTTCTTCATCTGCCATTGGCATCTCTACGACTACCTCAACCACATACACTTGGCCGATGTCGACCCGGTCTGCCCGGCCTACGATGCTGCCAAGGCTGAGACCTACGTAGACTATTTCCGGCGCGCCTACCAAATCGGGGACCGGATCCTCGGCAAACTTTGGGAAGAGGCCGACGCCGACACCTACGTCGGAATACTGGCGGATCACGGTTGCTCCCCCGATGTGCGGATTGCAAATATCTGTAAGTTCCTGCACGACTCCGGTTTCACTGCGATTAATGGAGGAGAGGAGCGCCTGGAGCGGGACGACATCCGCGAGGAGGATATAGACTTCGAAAAGACGACCGCCTACCTGAAAGACGACAAAGGATTTGACATCTTCATCAATGCGAACCCGGGTCCCGAGTTTGACAGAATCGAGAGAGAACTGCTGGTTGCGCTGCGGCGATGGGTTGATGAAGAGTCCGGCACAACGCCGATCGCCATTGCCCTGCCGAAGCGTGATGCCTACTTGCTGGGCCAATGGGGCGATCAGTGTGGCGATGTGGTGTTCGCCTGGGACCACGGATACGTGAGCGGTTACTATGGGCAGTGGAAAGGCATTGTCGGGGGCGGTTCCTCGGGCGTTCCCGAGGTGTTTGGCGCCCACCATGGAGGGTTTCTACCCACACGGAGCGACGTGTCGTCCAGCTTCGGAACCTTGATGCTGGCCGGACCGGGGTTGAAGGAAGGATATACGCGACCTACCGTAAACCTCGGCTACATTCATGCCGTCGATGTCGTCCCCACCTTCTGCCACCTCTTGGGTGTTGAGCCGCCATTGCAGAGTCACGGTGCGATTGCATACGACCTGCTGAAAGGTCGTGAGATGGTTGGGGAGCGTATTTCCTGAAACTTCAACGTAGACGAGCATGATTGATCGATCGCATGGTTCCTCAGTCCTTGAAACGCATTGAGTGGGTATGAAAATCACGGAGGTCGAAACTATCCAGACAGGTCGCGATGTCTTCGTGAAGATCGCTACGGATGCCGGAATCGTCGGTTATGGGGACGCCACTCAGCATTTTCTGCCTCATTCAGTGGTCGGAATGTTGCAGGATCTGAAGCCCTGTCTGGTGGGCGAGGATCCACAACGTATCACGTATCTATGGCAGTCCTGTCTGCGAAGGAGATTCTACCGAGGAGGGCCGGCGACCGGGGCAGCGATTGCCGGCATCGATCAGGCGCTCTGGGACATCAAGGGCAAATCATGTGATATGCCGGTTTACCAATTGCTCGGGGGAGCCGCTCGGGAACGCGTCCGGGTCTATGGCCATGTCGGCGGGAAAACGGCTGAGGAAGCGGCAGAGCAGGCCAAAGCGCGCGCCGAGAAAGGGATCACCGCGATTCGATTTCGCGCTTTTCACAGCTATGACGACGTCGATTTTCACGATCATGAACTAGGTGTGCGCCAGCAGATTGAATACCTCGCCGCAATCAGGGAGGCGGTCGGAAACGATGTTGACCTCATTCTCGAGTGCCACAGTCGATATGATCCGGAGTGGGCGATCAAACTTGCCGATCAGGCGAAGCCGTTTCGACCCTTCATGATCGAGGATCCCATACGCCACGAGAATCCCGAGGCTCTGAAGTGGGTCAGGCAGCACACCGATATACCTTTGGCCATAGGCGAACGCTACCATGACAAGTGGGACTTCCGGGAGGCAGTAGTGAATCAGTACGTGAATTACCTGCGCCCGGATGTCTGTCATTGTGGGGGCATCAGTGAAATGATGAAGATCGCGGCGATGGCCGAGGTCTACTATATAAACTTGATTTCGCATAATAATGCCGGACCGCTCGGCTCAGCCGCCACCCTCCATGCTGCTTTGGCCATACCGAACCTTACCATGATTGAAGCGCCTTGGGTGAATCGGGAATCCGATTCAGGGAAATCTGAGCCGATGGTCGTAAATCCCTTTCCCGAGGTAGTGGACGGCTATGCTCTGCCGCTTGAGGGCCCGGGTCTGGGTATTGAGTTCGACGAATCGCTGGCCGCAACCAAACCATTTAGAGATGGCCGCCTTCAGCCTGGATTGAAAGCGAAGGACGGATCTGTGCGTGATTTTTGAATGAACCTATGGGCACAGGGCGGCTCTGCACTTAGACGGCCAGCAAGTCTGAAGCTTGTCTGATCAATCGGGAGTGGAACTGAGGACAGAGCCAAACGTGACTTTTCCGATTGATCGTTCTCGTTTTCGCGATGAAGAGAGATTGCAACGGATGAAAGCACTGCAGCGAATGGCAAGGCGATCCCGCGGATAAGAGAAAGAGAGAATCCCCTCAAGTGGCAGAGCAGTACCTCAGCCTGACGGCATAGTCTCACTTCCACTTAAAGCTCGGTCAAGCATTGCAGAATCTCTCCCTAAGCTTGCTTCCCCGATCACCCTTTGGGTGCGGTACCGCTTTGCCACCTGAGGGGAAAATTCGGCGTCGCAAACGATGAAATTCCTAGCCCGGAAACCCGCATCTAGATTGAGGTTTCTATTTATCACGAGAATCCGAGTGGGATTCAAGCTAGACCACCTGCTCCACCGAGCGCATGAGGATGTCACATACTTGGACGTGCTTGGAGGTAGACAGGATATGGAGAACAGCGTCGGCGATATCTTCTGCGTCCAGGGGTCGAAACTGATACTCGTCCCTTGACCGGTCGTGCCACTCCGTGTCGACCAATCCCCGAAGTGGCACCCGTGACCAGGGCCACTTTACCTTTCCAATGCTCCAGTCTATTTTCCATTCTATCTTGCATAATGATGTTGCTTTCCCGTCCCGCGAGGGTTGAGAGATAGAAAGATGTCATCAGACCTGCAACAACAAGCGGAAAAAGAAAAGAGCATGATTGAGTACTTTCGTGTTGCTGAGGAGGAGGCCATCCGAGTCATGCCGGATGAACTGCGTCGAACCGTGCATCAGATCTTTCAGGCGATGGGATTTGATGAGGACGATGCTCGAATCGCTACCGACGTTTTGTTGTCGGCGGACATTCGTGGGGTCGATACGCACGGGGTTTCCAACATGCTGCGACACTATGTTTCGGCGGTGGAAAATGGGTTTCTGAATACGAAACCGAACTGGCGAATCGTTCAGGAGAAGGCATCAGCGGTGAACATTGATTGTGACGGTGGATTGGGACTGATTCTCTGTCCCAAGGCTATGGAAATCGCCATTGAGAAGGCCGGAGAGACGGGGATGTGCATGGTCACGATGAGCAACGGCAGGCACAACGGCATGGTCGCCTACCACGCCATGTTGGCGCCTTGCCCCACGACATGATAGGGTACGCCATTACCGCCGGCGGGAACGTGATGGTGCCGACCTACGGGGCGGAGCCACGCCTGGCGCCGAACCCCCATGCCTGGGCCGTCCCGGCCGAAAAGGAACCGCCCTTAGTCGTGGATATCTCCTGCACCCGATCAGCCATGAACAAACTCGGCCTGCTGCGACGCATGAACAAGGACGTGCCCGGGGGGTTCCTGGCGGATACGGACGGCACACCGATTATGGGATCAGGAGCCCTCCCTGAAGAATTTCATATGCTTCCCCTCGGCGCCACACCGGAATTGGGTTCGCACAAAGGTTACGGCTTGGCCGCCGTAGCCCAAATCCTTGCCGGCCTGTTGTCCAACGGCGCTTTCGGAAACTATGGCAGTGGACATATGAGCCACGTCGTTGCCGCCTATTCGATTGAAGCGTTTACCGATGTTTCCCGTTTCAAAAAAGACATGGATAGCTATCTCCGCTATCTGCGTGAGACCCCGCCTGCTCCAGGACATGAGCGAGTCTACTATCCGGGCCTGATAGAGCACGAGGAATCGCAGAAACGGATGGTTGAAGGGATTCCGCTCCATCCGGAGGTTATTTCCTGGTTCGACGAGGCGACCGAGGAAATGAAGTTGGAGCCCTTGGTGCGGCGTTGAGGATATTCGGACTTGGAGATCAAAATCAGTTCCACCTGTCGGCTGGCACTTCGAAATGGGTTAGGCGAGCTCACGTCGAGCCGGTTCCATCGGGCTCGATTCTTCCTTCCAGACTGCAAGATCGTCACATCCAGATGTGCGGCCGCACATCTGGATGTGACGATTGCTCACGGATATCTGTAGCCTATCTCATAGTTGATCGAATCGAAAACTCGCACTAGCAGTGAAGTTTTGCATTCGTCGGACGACGGGCTGAGCAGATTGCAAATCTGCTCCACGAAATACTCCGGGAGTCGGGTGCGAAATTGAGGTTTCAATGTAAGAGTACCTGTTATTCGGAATTCAAACTGCCTTTTGCGGCCTCAGCCGGTTTCATCGTGTCATTCGACAAGCTCATGATTTTCAACGAGCTTCGAGGGCCGGGACGAGATCGCCTGCAACATCGAAAAAATCGGAGGCTGCAGGCGCGGTCGTTGCCCGCGTTATTTCCTCCGAAGCAGCTATAAATCGACGTAAGTCCCCATCACATACGTAACTCCCTCGTCATCCTGACCATAATAGATGACGAACAGCTGCCCGGGCGCGTACTCGATCGTGGTAGGGTATCCAAGATCACGGTTGGGCAAGTCATCCCGGACGATGATCTCATTTTTCTCGGGCCAGTTTTTTCCGCCGTCTTCGGATAGTCCGAGTCGGATCCCAAAGGGTGCGTCTCGGCGGCCGTAAGTGCAAAGTAGTCGGCCGTCGTCTAAGACGAGAAGGTGGCCGGGATGCCCGAAGATTGAACTTTTCTCGGGTTCCGACCAGTTGACGCCGCCGCCCGTGGAATGTGAGAAGTAAAGATGTCCTGACTTTTGCGTTTCGCGATGGACACAGACCAACTCACCCGGGGAGACTTCAGCGATATCTGGTTCAGAAAAGCGGTTCTGAGGCTCGTCGTCATTGATGACCACCGGGTCGCTCCAGGTTGAGCCATAGTCATCCGAGAATACGACATAGCAATAACGGTTGGTCGGTGGATGGTGCTCCTGAACGGCGTAGGCCAACCGCCCATCCGACAGTTCGACCACCCCAGTTCGCGAGTAGCCGTCGCGGAATTCGCCTGAGTCGATCTTGACGCTCTCATCGAAAAGATGGCCGCCATCGCGACTGAGGTGGACGTAGAAACCGTGATAGCCTCGTGCCCAGGAGTAAGTGCACTGAGCCCACTCGTCGTCGCTGAATTCTTCCGTCCACCCCCTATCATGAAGATGGAGGGCAATGTGATCGCCTGCATCGCGCAGTTTTCTGGCGAGCGCGAGGGGATACCATGCAAAGCGGAATTGGGAAAGGATGACGGTTCCGTTGCTTATTTGGGCGATGCCCGGACACTCCGTCCCGTACCAATCGAAATCCGGTGCAAAGCCAGGCTGAGACCAGGATCTGCCTTGATCGCTGGAGCGCGACAACAACGTACGAAAAAGAGGATCCCCCGGTGGGTGCATGCGAGGATCCCTGCGTCTCGAATGGTTGAAGGCCGCCAGCCAGTCGCCATTCTTGAGGACGGCAATGGAAGGATGGGAGATATAGGCCCAAGGATCTCTGTGGATCGTTACGGTTTGACGGACGGTTGGCATAGCCATGTTGGGTAAGAGAGCATCGAGAAGTGTCAATGTTTAGTTGGGCACACTTCGTCCCCACACTTCGTCGGAAACACTTAGTCTTTCCACTTAATCCCTGCAAAACGAATCGACTATGTGTTGTGTTCAGTCCGAATCAAAAGTTGACACGAATTCATAGGTTTCGGGTGTCAGGTCTCAGGAGATTAACACTCTCGTGAAACTCCCCTGTCGTGATCTGCAATCGAAAAGCACGAAGCGATCGCAGAGCACGATTCAGATCACAAGCGCAGGACGCCTTGCGACTTCTCTCCCTTCGTCTAGTGAGCTCGAATCCATCGGCAGAACATCCAGAAACGGCACCGTTTCATTCTGTTGAAAGCAGCAACCCGTGCCTCTGATATTGCTTAGTCGCTACACGTCGTTGTCCAACGTCCAACGTCCAAAAGCAAAGTCCGGCCGCGGGTGACCCTTTTAACAGGACGAAACTTGCTTGGGTGAGAGTTTGAGCCTTCGATATTGGATATTCTGGGGCAGACTTCTGACTTACGGGTAGTTTCGGGAGAGGATGATGAGAAATTCGAGATTGAAACGACCAACTTTACGACGAAGCTTGCGGCAAGGAGTGACCTTGCTGAAACTTGACACACGCGACTCGCAATCTTCCAATCCGTGAACCGGAAACCGTGATTTTTGAACCCCATTCCCTGCCATGAAACCCCTCCTCCGCACGGAGCCTTTTATTATCAACAAGAATCTGGGCAGCCCGCTGCTGACCAGAACCGAGGATTTGACGTCGACAAATGCGGATGGGTTACCCGTGGTGCAATTGACGCAGCGCCAGAAGTATGATTTCGACAGAGATGGATGGCTATTGATTCCCGGGGTCCTCTCGAAGACGGAGCTGGCCGAAATGTGCGAATTCGCCGAACGTCTAAATAGAGATCCTGAGAGCATACCGGAGCCGGAACGATGTGGCCTGGGCGGTCCCCTCCAAATTCTGGCTGACCATCCGATCGTGTTGGGATTTCTCAACGAATTCCTGGCCTATCCTCCGCTTAGCAACGAAGCGAGCTACGGTTTCAGACTCGAGACCTCCCATTTGATTTTTCGATCGACGCGTGAGAACGTTCAACGAGCATTCAGTCCTCACAATGGAAACGGCCTCTTCCGTCCCCCTTGGGATTCTCACTACTATCGGATGGTTCCGGGCAAGGCCTGGAGCGGATTGACGCGCGTCGTCTGGGAACTCAATCCGGTCCGGAAGGGATGTGGGGCACGCTGTTGCTGACGGGTAGTCATAAATCCGCCTATCCAGCGCCCGATTCGGCCAACGTTCCTGAGTCGGACCTCTGGGACACTTACGGTTGTCCGGCGGGATCGGTGCTGTTTTTTACGGAGGCTTTGTCGCACAGTGCATCTCAGTGGACCGACGAGGAATACGATCGTCTCGCGATATTCAATCTCTACAACACAGTCATGAATCGGTGGAATAACTGGCTGCCCCATCCGGACCTCCTTGAGGCAATGCCGGAAAAGCGGCAGTCCCTATTCAGGGAGGTCGCGGCGAACGAAAACGTGCGTGGTGGACTCATGAAAGAAAGGACCTCGGCCTACGCGGAAGATTGGGAGGGGTGACGATGGATGGTTCGGAGGGATGCTTTTCGAAAGAAGCAGAAGGGGAAGAAACGGAGATGGGGAGACAGCGAGAGGAATTCCAGTGATTTCGGTGAAAGAATGGATAGCGAGTGTTGACAGTTTTGAAAGAGGCGGATTGGAGGATCGACTTTTCTTCGCCAAGACTTCGCCCGGGCAGGAGAGGCGGCGCGTCCGGAGGCCACGCCCTACCTCCTTTTAGGTCTTCGAATCAGGAAAGATCGATTGTGGATGGCACGGAACGAGTGCCAGGATGATTGAACAGCATGCAATCACCCGTGAGGTGGTAGGGCGTGGCCTCCGGACGCGCCGCAGAGGATCTTATGACAACTGACGTAAAGACCTTTCCTTCCATTATCAACAAGAGCATGGGCCGGCCGATGGCCCCTTTCGAGGATGAGTTCCCGAAGTACAACGGTGACGGTCTGCCTATCGTAGAGGCTGTCCCAAATCCTCTCGGATTTGGGACAGCCTCTATCTAGCCCGCTTTTCTCTCAAATCTTTGAAGACCCGTTGGCGATTTGATGACTCATCCTTTGCCTTGCGCTAGGTTGAGGTCAAAAAGCGGGCTAACCAACGGAATGACACAGAAAATCTTGAGGAGTTTCAGCATCCGACATTACTTTCGGCGTCGAACCATTGGGGTGGTTTACACTACACACTGTGGCAGCGAAGGGCCGAATACTCATTCGAGACATATCCATAAGACTTTCAAATTCAAGATCTTCTGTGTCATTCCGTTAAAAGCCTGGAAATCGTGTGAGATTTCCAGGCTAGCGGTGCCGAAGCTTCAGGAGAGTGTATGGATCTCTCTTCTCCGTGTCCGTGGCCTCGGTGGTTTGCTTCATGTCGTCTAAAATCGATCACCTATATAGATTCCATTTGCTAGGATGATAACCTACCGAACCGATCTGAAGGGCGTCGACTGGGAGGTTCTGAAACAGGATCTCATCGCGGACGACTTCCATAACGGCCGAACTACGACGCAGCTTCGTGGTCTCTCCTTCGATAACAGCGCCTTCGTCGCAATGGGCTTCGACGGTGACCGCTGTATTGCCAACGGGCGGTTATTGTCGGACGGCGTGAGCAATGCCTATGTTGTGGATGTTTGGACCCAGAGCGCCTATCGCGGGCAGGGAATCGGCCGAAAGATCATGCAGATGCTGATCGATGCGGTCCCCGGTCAGCACATCTACGTTCAAGCAGACGATTCGGTCGGGTTCTACGAAAAGCTCGGTTTCGAAGAGCAGCCGAAAGGAATGAGATTGATCGTCGGGAAATATCTGCGAAACAACACCCGCGACGGATAGGCAGGGAATGAAACATTACGTAATGTAGTTCGTAAGGTTTCGAAATAAGTGTGGGGCCGAAGAGAAAGTTTGCAGCGGATGAAAGAACAGCAACGGATGGGGAAGGAAGGACGCTTCATCCTTGAGTCTTAGTCGTAAGCCTCGTCGTAAGCCTCGTCGTAAGCTTGGTCGAGGAAACTCGAATCGAGATAGTAAGCTGTGGTTACCCGATTTGATTCTTTGTCGCGAGCTTTGGCGTGAGCTTTGTCGATTGGGTTGGAGGACGATATCGCAATCGATTCGGGGGGAAACGAAGACGGGAGAGAGAAAACGCAACGGATGAAAGAACAGCAACGGATGGGGATGGGGAGAGATTCTGCAGCGGATTACAAGACGGCAGCGGATGGGGACCAAGGAAAGTTCCGACTTCGGTTCCTAGCAATGAGTGGGGAAAGAAGAGGGATTGACCGCGGAAGCGCACGCTTCAGCGCGCAGCGGCGGGCAGCGGCGGGCATAGGCGTGCTGAAGAGGAATCCGCGGATTGAAATGCCAGGGAAAGAAGAGTCGCGAGTTTCGGCTGGGGAATTCTTGAACTCTATTCGTTGCCGTGCTTTCATCCGTTGCAAGCAATCAAGAGCAGCGAATGGGAAATAACCGCCAAAACTCCTACACCTAGAATGGCTTCCGAGCGCAAAAATCTATTACCGCGAATGGCGCTGAATCGGCCGGTCTCCGTCATTATGGCGCTGACTGCCTTGCTCGTAATCGGATACTTTGCCTACGTTCGCATCCCTCTCAACCTCTATCCTGAAGACTTAGAGAATCCGCGGATTTATGTGTGGGTTTCGTATCCTGACGCAGGTCCTATTGAGGTAGAGCAGAAGGTGACAAGACACCTGGAAGAAGCGGTTGCCACCGTTTCCGGATTGGACAAAATGAAAAGTTACAGTCGGATCCGACAGAACTCCACCAGTCTGAGGTTAGTATTTGTACCGGGCACGGATCTCAGCGTGGCTATGGCCGAGGTTAAGGACCGAATCGATCGGGTCAGGTCGAAATTGCCGGAAGAAATAGAGGATCCGAGGGTACGGCAATGGGACGCCGAAGATAGGTCCATCATCTGGGGCGGAAGTCATTTTTCAGATGACTTCGAGTCCGCCTATTTCGTCATGGACCGCTACCTCCGTCCTACCCTGCAGCGAATTGAAGGCGTGGCCAACGTCGAAATCTGGGGTGGCCGACATAAGGCGATCCATATCGAGATAAATCAGAAAAAAGCGCGCGCCCATGGCATAGAGCTTGGGCCCCTGGTCAATAGGATCCGCCGCGAGAACGTTAATCTCTCAGGCGGATACATCTATGAAGGAGGCAAAAAGATCCTGATGCGGTCCGCTGCCAAGTATAATGACGCGGAAGAGATTCGCGGCCTGCTGATCGACGCGGAGCATGATATTCGGCTGGAAGACATTGCCAAAGTCGAATTGCGCAGACCAAAGAAGGAATGGCTGTGGAGAGTCGATCAACGCGAGCAGATAGGTTTCGAAATTCACCGCGCAGCCGGCGGAAATATCCTGGAAATCAGTCGCAGGGTAAGAGCTGAGATTGAGAAATTTGAGTCCAATCCCCGATTCAGGGGTATGAGAATGGAGATTTTTTGGGATCAGGGGGAAGAGATCTTGCAGTCCGTAAACAATCTCAAGTCATCGGCACTTTGGGGAGGACTCTTTGCCCTCCTCATCCTCTATTCCTTTCTCCGGGCCTTTCGTATGACCTTGATCATATTCGCTGCTGTTCCCCTCTCGATCATGGCCACCTTAATAGCTCTCTATTTTTCGGGCTGGTCGCTCAATGTGGCGACCATGATGGGATTGATGCTCAGTCTCGGTCTGGTCGTCGACAATGCCATCGTGATCGTGGAGAACATCTACCGCAAAAGGCAGAATCAGTTCACACCCCGCAAGGCTGCGATCGAAGGAACGGGAGAAGTGGGCCTCGCCATTACCATGGCAACCCTGACCACAATCGTGGTATTCGTGCCCTTGCTCCTATTGAGCGATGACCCCGATTTTTCATTCTGGATGTTTCGTATCGGGGTACCCGTAATCGTTGGACTGATCGCATCGCTTTTCATTGCGCTTCTCATTATTCCGTTGGCCACTCTGCGCCTGGCGACCAACCGTGTGAATTCGGAAATTCGCTCCATCAGCTGGTTGCGCAGCCACTATGAACGCATTCTGCGTCTGGTGCTGACCCGTCGTTTGGATGCATTCATAATCGCATTGATTGCGCTACTGAGCATTCAGATTCCAATGAGCGGGATCAAGAAGGGTGATAAAGAACAGGGCGCTCAAAATGTAGTGAGGCTCAAGTTACTCATACCGCCTGGTTTGAGCATTGAAGAACAAGAGAGGAGCGTAGCCGGAATCGAGGAGGCGATTCTTGAAAAGAGGGAAGAGTATAACCTCAAGAGAATCCGTTCTTGGACAAACCGAAACAGGAGCTATATCAGAATTGTCACTCATACGAATCCAAATGATACCTGGTATTCGGTGGCATGGAGCGATCTATTGGAATGGACGGGGATCAAGGAAAAATCCCACCTCGATTATCTCGAAATTGTCCAGGATCTTAAGCAACGCCTCCTACTCCCGCCTGGGCATCGCTTACAGATCCAAGGGAGTGGAAATGACGGCAATGAGGATGACCGCCTGAAGATCAGCCTCTATGGAGAAGACTCACTCGTATTGATGAAATTGGTGGAGGAAGTAGAGCGTCGGTTGAAAATGATTCCGGACCTCATAGCCATCGAATCGGATATTGAGAGAGGAACCACAGAGTTGCGGGTGCGGTTGAACCGGGATCACGTCAAAAAGTATGGAATCAATCCTCAAACCGTTTCGCAGACGATCGGCTATGCCTTGCGTGGTGTCACGGTTGGAAAGATCACTTCTCAAGGTGAGCGAGAGGTGGATATTCGTATGATGCTGGAAGAATCCGACAGGGAGAGCATACACAATTTGCTGAATATCGGTATACGCAATGGGGAAGGACAGGAAGTCCCCTTGGAATCCGTGGCCTCTGTATCTGTTCAAGAGAATCAGCCCGTTTTTGGCCGAAGGAATCGGCAATCCAACTTGAACGTAACTGCGATTGTGGCGAAAAGTGATTCAGAACGAATCTTTGCCCAAATCGAAAAAGTCATGGAGGGTTTCTATATGCCTCGCGGCTACCGTTGGGATAAAGGAGAGCGCTTCGTTCGACTCGAAAAGGCGGACAAATCACGTCGCTTCGCCATGGTGATGGCTGTAACGTTTGTCTTCTTGCTGATGGGAGTGCTCTTCGAATCCTTCATTCTCCCATTTTCAGTTATTGTTGCCGTACCCTTCGCCTTTCTCGGTGTCTATTGGACTCTATACCTCACCAACACGACGTTTGAACAAATGGCGGGCCTTGGCATGGTTATCCTGATTGGAGTGGTCGTCAACAACGCCATCGTGTTGGTAGATCTGGTCAACCGATTGCGCCAGGAGGGACTGACGCGTCTGGATGCCTTGATTGAGGCCGGACGTCACAGATTTCGCCCGATCCTTATGACGACCTTTACGACCGCGGCCGGCCTAATCCCGATGGCGGTGGGAAATTCCCGTATGATCGGTCAATCCTATGCGCCCCTCGGCCGTACTATGATGGGCGGCCTGATCGCTTCGACGGCATTGACCCTATTTATTGTGCCGCTTTTTTATACTTTTTTTGATGATCTTCGGGAGTGGATCCGCCAGTTTTTCGGGAGCGCGATGTCGAGGGCGCCGGCGAGGTCGGAGTCATCGAGGACCTAGTCACAACCACATTGGTAACCGTCTGTCGTGAAATGCGCTTTGCCTCGGCGTAGCCTCGAACGACTATAAGACGGGTGAGCATTTGGACAAGCATACTGTTGACATCGAGCTCTCGATTCCGTCCGGATTCCCGCATCTACGTTAGAGCTTCAGGTTAGCGCGGCCACCAGCCGTGCTGGACGACCGCTAGTGTCCTGACTCACAAATAAGCTTCTAAAACTTAATTACCCGACAATTTCTCTCGTGCGCGTTTGATTTTCGCCAGAATCTCTTCGCCTTTGGCCTTCCACACATAGCATTTCGGATTCAAGTTGTGTTCGACGATATACTCTTCGATGCATCGACATAATTCGCGCACGCTTTGGAAGCTTCCCTTGCAAATGGCTTGTTCGGAGATATCGCCGAAAAAGCGTTCCACTAAGTTCATCCAACTGCTCGAAGTGGGCGTGAAATGCAATTCGATTGGGTTCGCTCCGTAGGCTTTCTGATGCTCTTTGTTGCGTCGCCCGATCCAATCCTTGACTTCTTGCTTCTTGTGGGTGGCATAGTTGTCCAGGATCACATGCAAGGTTAGCTCCTTCGGTGTTTCCCGATGAATCTGCTTCAGAAACCTGAGCCACTCGACATGGGTGTGATTCTGCTCCAAGCGGCTAAAGACCTTGCCTTGCAGGTAGTCCAGGGCGGCAAATAAAGTCACCGTTCCATGTCGAATGTAATCGTGAGTGCGAGTCTGCGGACGGCCCGGACCCAGCGGCAAGGCCCGTTGGGTGCGCTCCAGCGCCTGACATTGGCTCTTCTCATCGCAGCAAAGCACCAGCGCCTTATCCGGCGGGTTCAGGTATAGCCCGATCACATCCCAGAACTTCTCCTCGAAGTTCTTATCGTTGGAAATCTTAAATACTCGGCTCTGGTGCGGTTTAAGCTCATTCGCATTCCAGATGCGCTGCACGCTGGAGTGAGACATTCCCACCGCTTTGGCCATGGATCGGGTGGACCATCTTTGTCGGCTCTTAGGAGGCCGGGTAACCTTCGTTATCACCTTCTCAATGCGATCCGTTGGAATCGACCGCTTTCGTCCGCGGCCGGGTTTATCCCTCAGTCCTTCAAGCCCGTTGCGGCGGAACCTAGCCGTCCACTTCGATACTTTCAACGAACTGCAGCGCAAGCGCCGGGCGACTTCCTCCTGGCCCAAGCCCGCCGCCCGCAAAAGAATGATTTCTGCCCTCTCGCTATCCCGTTTGCTGATTGTCGCCGCCTTTACTCGCCGCTCCAACTCTTGACGTTCCTCTGCAATCAGCATTACTGGTTCAATGGGTCTTCCCATCACAACCGAAAGATATCACACCCGGATTAAATTATACAAGCTTAATTATGATACGGGACACTAGGAGGTGGGCCGTGGCCTCCGGACGCGGAACAAAAGCCCGGTTCTATGTTAGAGGCTGTCCCAAATCCGAGAGGATTTGGGTGGAAGCCTGATACCGATATCAATCTTCGTCACGTTATGTAGACCACGACATGCCTTCCGTCCTCGGTAGCTTACCTTTTATCCGTTATGCACCTTTCCAGCACCCTTCCTCTCGCTTTGAGTCGATAGTTCTCCCAAGGAAGCGCCTCTGACTCGATTCTTGGATCCCTATGCCGCCTGCGTTGCCTCTTTCTCATGTTCTTGCGCAAGTCTCTGCGCGATTTTCCATAGATTGTGGGACAGAACCGACCAGGCCACGCTAAGGTTACGGTTGTCAAAGCCTTTGCTGCGTATCTTGCCCCCGTGCCATCGGTTCTTGAGCACTCCGATCCGGCCTTCGGTGCTCCCTCGTCGTCGCTGCAACCGGACAAAGCGCGGCTCCTCCATCCGCTCCTTGAGCTCTTGTGGATTGCGGGGCGTAAGGGCGTCAAAAATCCCCTCTGCCTGGGAGCCGCTTGCTGGCCGCCTTCGAGGCATAGCCCCGATCCCCACTGATCGCTTCGATCTTCTCCTCTAAAGCGAAGCCCTTTTGCCTCTCCAGACTTTCCCAAAGCTGCTTCAATTCGCTCGGGGCCTGCCCCCCATACAGTTTCCAGTCCAACAGATATCCCTCTGCGCTCTCGCATAAATAAAGGGTGTTGCCAAACTCCACCTCCCGATCTGCCTTGCCTCGCACGATGACGTCAATCTCAGGTTCGTAGGCGCTCAGGATCTTCTCCTCATTCTTCACCTGCCGCCCCCCTATGATCCGTTCGTGCGCCTGTTTCATGACCTGCGGTATCTGCTCTAACATACCATCCATTCGCTCGATGATTCGGCTCGCCTTCTTCTCGGTGTAATCGCTTTGCATCCACATAGCTTCCAATAAGTCACGGTGGCGAAGGGCATGGCCCTCAATCTTCTTGAGCAATAGCTTCATCCGCCGCAGGATCCCTTTACGCGCTTTGCCCGCCTCCCGGCGCCGACGCGCATGCGTCATCTCCAGGCACCGTTTGTTCATCTCCCGAGCCAATCCCTTTGCTCCCTGGGGCATGCGCTGTTTCATTCCCGCCTGCCGGATCAGACTGATCGCCTTGAGCAGCGTTGCTCCCACATCCTTGAGCAAGACCCAGTCCACGGGCCAGTGGATGTTCGCTTCCAGGCAAGTGGCGTCGATCAGGCATTCCCTCGTATCGATCGGCTTCTCTAATCCTGCCTCACCACAATGTTCAGCATTGCCCACCACCTCGGTCATCCTTGCATGCAGCTGTCTCAGATACGCTTCGTCGAAGAATTTCGAATCCCGTTCCAGACTGCTCTTCGATATTTTCCGGATCCCGTCTACCTCACGCACCCGGCAAAAATTAGCCAGAAGCTCACTGCGTCCCAACTCCTGCGACAGACAACGAAAGGATATCCCTCCGAGTAAATGACGCACCACCTCCACCCGCAGCGCTTTTATCGCTCTTAGAGCGCGTCGCTCCCGATCCTTCCCTCCCGCTTCATCCCATCCTTCCAAGGCTTTTACGATCGCCTCCCTTTCCAGCGAGGAGTCGATCAAAACCCGGTCAATCCGCTCCATTGTTTCCAGAAACACGGTGTAGTCTTTGCATCGAATGACTGGAGTTAGGGCTGGACGCAGGAAGCTTTGTACGGCAATATTTTTCATGAGAAGGGCGTGCTTTGTATTTGACTAACGCAAGCATAAGCGCCCTTTTTCGCCGGATCGAGCTTTTTGCAGCTCTATCCGGCCTTTTTTTTGCCCATAACTCATTAAAAATCAATTGTTTCCACCACTGGGACGGGCTCTATGTTAGAGGCTTCTGCCGTGTCCGGAGGCCCCGGCCCACGACTAGCTCTCATTTCGATAGATCCCGGATCAATCGGGGTTTGAAACTTCCCCATACGGTTCCATTTTTCCGTCATCTTTATTGGTTCACCAACGGCCCCAAGTTCCGCATGGCCATTGAAGATTCAGATCTGCTTCGCGATAGATTCCTCGATATTGGATTTTCCACTCTCCAGGAGGGAGTAGAGGCACGGAACCACGACGAGAGTTAACAGAGTGGAACTGAGAAGCCCCGCGACCACGGTAATAGCCATAGGTGCGCGGATCTCGGCGCCCTCACCCAAACCGAGCGACATCGGCAACAGGGCCAGAACGGTTGTGGCGGTGGTGATAAGAATAGGGCGCAGGCGAACGCTGCAAGCCTGCACAATGGCGCTCTCTTTCTCCATGCCTTTAGCACGCAGGTTGTTGATGTAATCGACCAGAACGATGGCGTTGTTGACGACGATTCCCGCGAGCATAATCAATCCGATGAAGACTACAAGGCTCAGTGGAATACCGCCCAGGAAGAGGACGACGGCCACCCCAACCAACCCCAACGGAACGGAAAAAATGAGAATGAACGGGTGAAGGAGCGATTCGAATTGGCTCGCCATCACAACATAGACCAGGAAGATCGCGAGCGCGAGAGCGAAGATCATACTCTTCTGGGACCGATCCATCTCCACTTTTTGTCCGCTGATCAGGAAAGAATAGCCTTCGGGAAAGACCATGCCCCGTAGAGTTTGAAAGATGGATTCAGTCGCCGTGCCCAAATCGGAATTTCGTATGTTTGCCGTAAGGAGCGCGGAACGCTGCTGGTTGATGCGCCGGATTTCACTGGGACCTTCCCCAATCCGAACATCGGCCACGGAGGCGAGCGGGATGGGTATCTGACCCTCCGGATTGATCACGAGGCGTTCCACTTCCTCGATTCCAAGGCGATCTTCCTCTTGGAGACGTACTCTGATATCGATATTGCGAACCTTGCGTCTCAGATTAGTGGCGACGCTTCCTCTAACTTTCTGGTGCACTCGTTCGGCGACCTCGGCGAGATTCAATCCGAGATCGGCAAGTCGATCTCGATCATAGATGATCTGAAGTTCGGGGTTTCCTCGCTGCAGGAAAGATTTGACGTCAACGACGTGAGGCAGGGCTGCCAATTTGCTCTCAACAATGCCGCTGAGCTGTCTCAGCGTGGTCAGACCCTCGCCATGAATCTCCACTTCGACGGGCATTTTGAAGCTGAAGAGCTCGGGATGGGACACTTTAACCTGTGCCTCAGGAATAACCGAGGCGACTTGGCGCAACTGTTCCGTAACAGCGGCAGCACGGTCTTTGGCTGTCGCGTTGGAAAGCTTGACCGTCAGTTCGGCGGAGTGTTCTCCCTTGTCGCTGCTGGTTGTATCATCGGGATCCACTCCGATTGTTGTGGTCAGGCGCTCGACCTCGGGAGGGGTCGAAAGGCGGCCTTCGATTCCTTGCACAATAGCCGAGGTCTGGTCGAGGGGTGTGCCCACAGGCAGGGAGATATCCAGGCTGAATTCCGATTGTTGCGCGACTGGGATCAATTCCCGCCCTAATCTTGGCATTATCGCGAATAGGCAAAGAGCGAAACTCAGGGCAGCCGCGGAGATGATTGAGCCGCGGTGAGCCAAAGCGGCAACAATGATTCCGCGATAAGCGGCTGCAAGTCGGTCGTAAATCTTCTGAAAGAGATGAAGCAACGGCGCGATCACGGGAAAGAGGACCAACCCTGCCAGGCATAGAACAGAAACCGCGATTGCGACAACGCTCATGAGGAGGATCTGCGCAATTGCGCCGACTGTGCGAATTAGAGTATCCAGTGCATGCCGCAGGTAGAGGTAGAATGTTATGACGGAAATGAGTGGGGAATAGGCGACCGTCAGGGTACTGTTTTTTCCTTCGTACCATTTGATGAAACCTTGCATGCTCTTGGAGAGACTTGCCGGACCTTGGTAGATCATGATGCCGGGCCGGAGGATTTGAGGCAATTTCCAGGCTCCCAGACCGTCATTCTCAGCCCATGTCGAAAAATCGCTGAAGGCAGTGTATTGGGGAGATAATCCGAGCGGCTGAAAGAGTCTCAATACCAACCAGATCAGTGGTCCGAACAAGGTAACCGCGCCCTTCAGCAGACAGGTCGATATAACTGTGATCGCGAGGGCAAGTTTCTTGGTGAGATTGACCGGCACTTGCAGCAAGGTGAGAAGAAAAAGGATGCTGCGGCGCCCGATCGGTTTGCTCTCATCCGACAGCGTCGCACGGGCCAGAATCATTGTATCGAACTCCATAAAAACCCTGCCCAGATTGGTTGTTTCCTGATTCGGAATATCTTCCTTTTTGACCTCTCGAGAGGCCAGCATCGGTATAAAATACAGGGCGACCGCCAACGACGCACAGAGGGAAAAGACAACGGTTAGAGCCATGTTTCCAAAGGTCTGTCCTGCAATTCCTTCAACAAATACGATGGGAGAAAAGACGGCAATCGTAGTCAGAGTCGATGCGGTGATGGCGCCGGCGACTTCGTGGACGCCACGCACGGTCGCATCGATCAAATCGTCCCCTTCTTCCCGACAGCGAAAGATGCTCTCCAATACGACCACAGAGTTGTCCACCACCATGCCCGCACCCAGCGCCAAACCCCCGAGAGACATGATATTGAGGGAGACATCAAATAGATGCATGGGCCCGAATGTGGCCAGGATGGAGACCGGAATGGTCACGCCGATGATAAGGGTGTGCAACAGACTCCGCAGAAAGGCGTAAATCACGATTATGGCCATTAAGCCGCCGATGACGGCATTGTTCCTTACTTCGCGGAG
This sequence comes from Candidatus Moanibacter sp., assembly GCA_965226025.1. Taxonomy (GTDB): domain Bacteria; phylum Verrucomicrobiota; class Verrucomicrobiia; order Opitutales; family UBA2987; genus Moanibacter. Next base: position 1,395,272 of record CBDDCD010000003.1, read on the forward strand.
AGCACTGAGGATGAATTCCGATGGATCGGAAAGAATCTCAATCCGCGCGCCCTCGGGCAGCTGATAGGCGACGAAATCAGTCATTCGGCGGTGTTCGAGGGACTCGCTAGGTCCTTGCTCTTCCAGATTCTCAACATACCTCTGCTGGGAGGGCAGACCAAAGACGCGGTCACGGACAAGCCGAGACACGGTCACGAGATTAGCATCTCCCTCTTTGAAAATCTCAATTTCGACGCCTTCCCTCCCGTTTATCCGAGTGATGATTTCCCTGTCTTTGGGCGCGCGATAGACGCGACCGATGTCGCGTAAGCGCACTTCGGCTTCATTTTTGTTTGTGATGACGAGATTCGAGATCTCTTCGAGAGAAACAAATTCGTTGACGGTGCGAATGAGATACTCGAATTGACCTTCTCGTAACCTGCCGCCGGGAAGGTTTACATTGTTCTGGGCCAAGAGACGGTCGATTTCGGCAATATCTAGTCGCAGTGCAGTAATCCTGCTTTCATCCAGCGAAACATGGATCTCCTCTTCCCAGCCGCCTTTGGCCCTGACCGCGGCGACACCGGGTAAAGATTCCAGTTCGCGCTCAATATCATACTCGGCGAGATTGCGCAGTTCAAAGAGACTCTGTGGTCCATGCAGCCCGAGGCGCAGAATAGGGTCCAATGAGGGATCATAGCGGAGGAGGAGAGGCTTGTCCGCCTCGCGCGGCAGGCGCACGCGGTCGACTCTCTCCCTGACCTCCTGGGACATGAAATTCATATCGGTGCCCCACTTGAATTCGAGAATTATGTGGGAATAGCCGGCTTTCGAAATCGAGCTCTGATTAACTAGGTTTTGGAGTACGCCTAGTTCCTGCTCGAGTGGCCGGGAGATCAGGTTCTCCACTTCTTCAGGCGCGGAGTCGGGTAAATCCGTGCGCACGGTCAAGGTGGGGTAGGTAATGTCCGGCATGAGCGTCAGGGCCAGCCGGTGATAAGACACCCAGCCAAAGACGCAGACTGCCACCACGATCATCAATATCGCGACCGGGCGCGATGCTGTCACCGCAAAGTGTGAAGTCTGCCTATTCACCGGCGGAAACAAGGGGCAACGAGTTTCTCTTCAAGTAGGAGAGAGTTCACGCACACCGACCGGCTCCGTCCTTTGCTCTTCATACAGCTCTTTCTAAGAACCAGTTTCCGACTCCTCAGAGGCTTGCTTTACAGTCTCTACGAAGATTTTTACCCGAGTGTCATCCTTAAGGCCATTTTGTCCTCGGACAATCACCGGTGTGTCGATGTCAAAAGCGGAGAGCACCTCGATTTGCCGGCTGTTCTCCAGCCCAACATTAATGCGGCTTTTGACGGCTATGCCATCCTTCACGACAAAGACGTATTTATCCTCCCCATCGTAGACGATCGATCGCTTTGGAAGAAGGACCGCCTCTTCATGAGTTTCGGTAATGATCCTCACGCTGATGAACAGTCCCGGCGGAAGAAATCCCTGATCCGGGTGCAGCCCAATGGTGACTTTGAATGTGCCGCTCTCAGTATCCACCATCGGGCTCAATCTTTTGATCCAACCGGTATAGGGCTTCGCGTCTTCTGTGCCCGGCGTCAAGACCGCGGACTGATCCAGCATGATCACGCCTAGGTATCTCTCAGAAACGTGCACACGAGCGATCAATTCTTCAGGATCAGCAATGTGGAAAAGCTTGTCCTGCGTTGTAATACGGGCGCCGAGTTGCACCTGGCGTTCGGTGATTATACCGCTTATTGGAGCGAGAATAATGCTCCGAGAGAGCTGCAGTTCAGCGCGCTCGAGGCGGAGACGCGCCTGTTCGAAAAGAAGCTTTTTGTCTTCGTATTCCTGATGCGTGACCATCTCGCGATTGAAAATCTCCTCAATGCGCCCAAAATCGGCCTCCAGGTACTTCAGGTTTAATCGGCTCTCCTCCTCTTCGATGCGTCGTTCATCGTCCACCAGATAGAGGAGCGCATCGCCCACCTCAACGGTGTCTCCCTCTTCCACTGCGATGGACTTCACCAAGCCGCTGATTTCTGCATGGATGTCTACGGAACGTTCACTTTCCACGTTTGAGGTGAAGACGAGAAAAGACGAGATCCGGCCGACAGTCGCCGAAGCGATCTCCACCGGCACTCCTTCGGTGTCGGAGGACTCCTGCTTGTCAGCTGAGTTTTTTTCGCCAGGTGGGTTGTTTCCCTGTGTCTTGCCATCCGAATCGATCGAATCTTTGAACCAGGTCAGGTATATCAGCCAGCCCGTGATTATCAGGCTGATCATAATGACGATCGAGAATTTCCTCATCCCTCTAACCTGGATTCTAACGATTCCCAGCTGAAACCGTGCCGGTTCAAGATGGAGCCATCGAGCGCCTTTAGCTCGGCGGCTGCATCCACCATATCGAGCATAGCCTGGAGACGTCGCATACGCGCTTCGTCCATATCCTCCTGTGCTTCAAGAACGTTGCGAAAGGTAGAAGCTCCGGCTTTGTGTTTGATGCGCTCTTGCTCAAATTGCTCCTGGTGGAGAGAAACCGTCAGACCGGACAGTTCAAACAGTTCCTGCGCTGCTTGTAGGTTTCTCCAAGCGATACGCACCTCCAGTAGAGTTCGCTCGTTGATGTCCTCAAGACGGGTCTTCTCCTGTTCCAGTAGGACTTTGGCCATACGATACCTGGCTTTGTCCTCACGGAATCCCCAAGGAATACTCACTGCGAGTGCCGCCCTCCAGTTGTAGCCCGCGGCTAACACGGCATCATTGAGGGCGTTATCTCCCTCCTCGTCCCGTCCCAGGAATCCCCCGCGCAAGGAAAGGTCGAGATCGGGTAAGCGACTGTTGCGCGCCAGCCGCAAATTGATCTCCCGTTGCTTGATCACTTCCTCCTGTATCCGCGTCTCGAGATTCCAATCCACTGCCGACTGATAGGATCTGGCTAAATCGGGTAGAGGCATGAGTTCCTCGGGCAACGCTGAGACATCGAGCCATAGGTCGGAGATACTGAATTCGCCGATTAATCGCCGCAAGATATCGTTGGAGTCTTCAATTTCCTGTTGAGCAAGAATCACAGATTCTCGTTTCGAAGCAAGTGAGGACCGAGCCTGCAACACCTCCAGTTTTGTGGAGAGTCCGAGATGCTTGCGCTCCCTGGTTTGCTCCAACAGCGTTTGGGCGACTTCAACACTGGAACGCAGGAGGTCTCGGTGTTGGCGGACGTAGGCCAGTCTCCAGTATTGAATTTCTGTTTCCGTAATCAGGTTGACCATGTTTTTCCGCACTTCCAGTTCGGTTTGAACCAGCCGGGACTGCGATTGGGCGAGAGCCGCCAGATTGATTTTCTTGCCGAATCCCTTCAAAAGGGGCTGTTGAAGCTCCAGTTGAATCCTCGCATTATAATCGGGATCGAGGATGCGAAAGGTGGAGTTGTCACTGTACCGATTCAAGTAGGTTGCAGCGGTCACTTCGGCGCCTGAGGCGAGCCTTTTACGCACACCGAGACTGTAATCACGAGTGTCGTTCTCCGGGTTGGCTGAGCCTTCTAGAGCATCCCCGGCGCCGGCGCTAACTTGCTCGCTCAATGCCCCGTTGAGAAAAAGATCATAGTCAAATGCCGCCTTTTCGATCTGTATTTCCTCTACAGCCAGCTCGGAGCGCCGGCGCTCAATACTCAATCCCAAGTTCTGCTCCAGCGCCCGATCGATCGCTTCGCTTAGGGAAAGCGCCTTTTCGCTGCCTGTGGTAACGACGGCGTTAGCGCCAAAGAAGATTGCGGCCGACAGGCTCGCAATAAGGGTTGAGCGTCGGTCTAGAAAACGGATAGAGATCTTCATATGCTTGTCCAAAAGATTTCGAATTTTCTCGGCTCTGGCCGGTTCCTCCCGGCAATAATCCGGTTGCTCGTAGGCATGCCCGGCAAAGACAGTATGGGCCTTCAGGATCGAAATGAATCCGCTTTTCCGGCAGCCCTTTAACAAAGGAAAATAATGCGAATTCGAAACGTCAAGCCAGACGAGAGGGAGATCATACGGCGGATAGCGTCTCTGGTCGTCGAGGGCTTCAGGGAACATTCGCCGGATTCATGGCCGGATATGGACGCGGCTTCCAAGGAAGTCCAAGAGTCTTTCGGATCGGATCGAATCAGCCGGGTCGCGGTTGAAGAGAGCGGGAGAGTCCTGGGATGGATTGGGGGGATCAGGCAGTACGATGGGCATGTTTGGGAGCTGCATCCGCTGGTTGTGGATCCAGATCATCGAGGGAAGGGAATCGGGCGTGCGCTGGTTGCCGACCTGGAAGAAAAGGTTAGGGAGCGTGGCTGTAATACCCTATGGTTGGGAACTGATGATGAAGATGACCAAACATCACTTTCAGGGATCGATCTCTATCCGAATCCGTTAGAGCATCTCGCAATGATTCAGAATTTGCGCGGTCATCCCTATGGGTTCTACGAGAAACAGGGATTCGTTATTGTCGGGGTAATGCCGGATGCCAATGGGCCGGGGAAGCCGGATATCTTGATGGCCAAGCGGATTGGAAGAGGAGAGTGAACAGTGTTCAGTAAACAGTGAACAGGTGTCGGGCTTAGGTCTCGGGATTGGTTGTCTTTGTCGCGAGCTTTGTCGCGAACTCTCCTGAAACTTCCGCGATTCGACGAATCCGATCGCCGTGCACTCAAATAACGGAGGTCGATTACGCTTACGATTGGGCTGGTCGATCGTGGGGAGAAGGTGATCCGTAAAGGGCAATCGGAATTCGTAATCTTGAGCGTAATCGAAGCTCGAAGGATCGGAGGTCGATTACGCTTGCGATTGGGCTGGTCGATTGTCGGGAGGTGGTGATCCGCAAAAGGTAATCGAAACTCGCAATCTTAAGCGTAATCGAAGCTCGAAGCACACCACGAACCTACCTGAAACACAATAGTTTCGTCCCGTTAAAAGGGGCAACCCATGCCCCGGACCCTGCTTTGTCGATTCACTAGAGGTATCTCCCGATGGATTCTAGGAGACAGCGCATTGCTAAGCGAAGAGCGGCGCGTCCGGAGGCCACGCCCTACCACCTGACGGTGAATCAACGGACTATCCGAACCCGAGAAGTGAGGGTGAACAAATTCTGTTCAGCCGCGAGGTGGTAGGGCGTGGCCTCCGGACGCGCCGCTGAGAGTTGAGATATAACTTGCTGCTAACGATATTCGTTGCCGTGCTGGTATCTGTTGCGACATTGTCTACCCTTTGTTCGGAAAGAAGACCTCGAACCAGGTTATGCACAGCAGCACCATCAGGGGAACAGAATTTGAGATCCATTGGCGGAGCGAAGTCGTTCCGCATGGCGAGTTCTTCGCTTCGTTTCGGGATACGGATCGGGTGGGGGTGGTCGCCCCGCACCGGACGGAGGATATCGGTGCTATCACTTTGATCATGTCGTATGTGACGGCATTTTATGATCGTTATCGTGAGCGTGGCTCGGATATTTTTGCCTACCCGGATTTCTTTACCTTTCAGCACGAAATCCCTTGTGCCGACTATGGCATGTGCGATATCTGGCCCTATCATAAGAACGTACACGTTGCCGACGGTGCGCAGCGGGCGACCGAAGCTATCAACGATCGGGGTGTGAATGTCCTGCTGGTTCCGGATGGCGATGCCGGCGAAGTCTCGATCGAAGAGGTTGAACTGGAGAGTGCTAGGAGAAACGTGGGTCGTTGTTTTGCCTACTCGGAATGCGGCATTACCCATGGGGCAGATCTTGTTTTGGAGTGTCGGAGCGATCTCCTCAGCGACTATGCCCTGGCCGTCCTCAAATCAGTCGACGCGGACGGTTCCTCGACGGAGCAACGCGAACGGTGGATGGAGCAGGTGGCGTCGGGAACGCTGCGCCAGTCATTCCGTGAATTGGAACTTGGTGATGCACTCCGGAAGGTCTGATTGGACTCCAATCTCAAATGCAAGCTGTTCAAGTCGCCGATAGCATTACCAAGCTGGGTCCACAGTTCCGGAGAACCGTGCTTGTTGCCGGCTCTCACGGTGGACGCTACTGTGGGTATTTGGCGGCTCTGGCAGGTCTGCGGGGCGTGATTTTTAATGATGCCGGCGTCGGCAAGGACAGGGCAGGCATCGGATCGCTGGATTTTCTGCAGCCTCTGGGAATCGCTGCGGCAACGGTTGGCCATACATTGGCCCGTATCGGGGATGGCGCTGACATGTTCGAGCGGGGGCGTCTCAGCTATTGCAACGAGGTGGCCGGGACGCTCGGTTGTGAGGCAGGCCAGACGTGCCGTGAAGCCGCCCAGGCGATGTGCCGGGGCAAGGTGTTTGAAGGGGATACGCCGGATCACGAGGAAGGTCGAGAAGGGTTGCGTGACGGTCCGGTTCGGGTGATCGCATGCGACTCGGCATCGCTCGTCCAACCCGGCGATGTTGGGGCGATTATCGTGACGGGATCGCATGGTGGTTTGCTTGCCGGAAGGCCCGGCTACGGGCTTGCGGTGCAGGCACGGGGGGCGATCTTCAACGATGCCGGCGTCGGGATTGATCAGGCGGGAATTCAGCGCCTTGAAATTTTGGATCAGGCTGCGATCCCGGCGGCCACAGTCGATGCCATGAGCGCTTGCATCGGCGATGCGATTTCGTCCTGGGAGAGTGGCATTATTTCCTACATCAACCCGCAAGCGGAGAAACGGGGTGTGGCGGTCGGTATGACCGTGCCCACATTTGCTGACGTTCTGATGGACTAGAAATCTGGCGGATAACCAATGTCTTCAAGTGTAAGATTGAACGGAGGGCGTGCCCTCGCGGAGATGCTCAAGCGCCACAATGCTGCGCCAATGTTCGGGATGGGTGGATTTCAGTTGCTGCCCTTTTACGATGCGGTGCGGGAGTTAGGGCTCTCGCATACCTTGATCAACGACGAGCGTTGCGGGATCTTTGCCGCCGATGCCTGGGCGCGAGTGACCGGACGGCCCGGCATTTGCGATGCCACACTCGGCCCCGGGGCCACGAATCTGGTGACGGGGCTGGTCGAATCGTTGAACGCGGGCGTCCCCCTCGTTGTAATCGTGGGCAACAGCAACCGGGATCACTCCTGGAAGAATATGACGCAGGAGGCGCGGCAGTCAGAAATTCTAGCGCCGGCGGTGAAGTCGTTGATTCGGGTTGAACGGGGACTGCGGATTCCGGAGCTTGTGCGAAGGGCCTATGCCATTGCCACATCCGGTCGTCCTGGTCCGGTCGTGCTCGATGTGCCTGAAGACGTGGCGCACGGGGAGTTTGACTATCCGGAAGACGATCTGTATGTCGATCCGGAGACGCTTGGCATTCCGGCACAACGTCCCCGGCCTGGCCGCGAGGCGGTGGCCCGGGCGGCGGAGCGATTACGCATCGCCGACCGTCCGATTATTCTTGCCGGAGGCGGCATCCACCTTTCGGGAGCCTACGAGGAGTTGCTGAGCTTTGCCGAAGACTTCAGCATTCCGGTTGCCCAGACATTGAGCGGGAAAGGAGCGATCCCTTGCACCCATCCGCTGAGCGTGGGCCTGTTCGGTCGCTGGTCGAGAATTGCCAACGATCTGATCGAGTCTTCGGATTGCATCCTGTCGGTGGGGTGCAAGATGGGCGAGATCGCCACCCGCCGCTACGCCCTGATTCCCCGTGGTGTTCCGTTTATTCAACTGGATATCGTGGCCGAAGAGATCGGGCGCACCACGCCCACCGAAGTCGCGCTCTGGGGCGATGCGGCGGAGGGACTTCGCGATCTCCATTCCAGCCTATCGGATGACATGGATTCCCTGAGGGCACGCCGAGGGGTTTACTTGGCTGAAGTAGAAAAACGGATGGAAACCTGGCGGATCGAGGCGGAACCGCGTTTTACTTCCGAGGAGCGACCGGTTCATATGGCGCGGTTGGTTCGCGAGCTTCAGCGCGAGATGCCCGAAGACGGCATTCTCGTTGTCGACGGCGGATTTGCGGCCCATTGGACCGGATTGCTCTATGACACGGTTCGAGCCGGTCGATCGTATATCGCCAATCGAGGATTCGCCTCCATCGGCTACGGACTGCCGGGCACCTTGGGGGCTCAACTTGCGGTGCCCGATTCACCAGTGGTTGGACTGACCGGGGACGCCGGATTCAATATGGTGCTTGGTGAACTCGAAACCGCCCGGCGGCTGGGTCTCGGGTTCACCCTGGCGATTGTGAACAATGCCGCGTCCGGATACGTCAAGGCGCTTCAGCACAGTCTGTTCGAAGGCAGGTATCAGTCCAGCGATCTGACCGAAACCAATTACGCAAACGTAGCCCGAGAACTCGGTTGCCAGGGTATTCGGGTGGACGACCCCGACGATCTTGGGGCAGCGTTTTCTAAAGGAATTGCCACGCGGGACACTCCGACCATTGTCGATGTTCTGGTTACCCGCGATCCGTCCAAAATGCTGCCCGGTGTGGATAGCCGGACGGCGCCTGTAAAGAAAGGCGATAGGCCGGCATAGGAATCTGTCGAGCTTTGTGCTTGGGAACAGATCTTCAGGCGTTATCGGACTTTGGAGGTGCTGAATACCGACCAAGCAATGTCGGGGCTGCGGGTGCCCTTTTGACAGGTTGAAACTCATTTGTGTCGGGTTAGTTCGTGCTGTCGACCGCAGTGGACGATTGAGTGGACGACAGGAGGGGATAACGGAGGAATGATCGTTGTCGCGCACCTAATCGTCCACTAATGTCGATTTCGAATCTTGCCTATGACAGCGACAAATGAAACCTTTCTCTGCCGAATGGAGGTGCCGAAATTGCAGGAGAGTTAATACGGACAGATTTATTTTCTTATTGCTAGGAGCCTGTCGGACGAGGTTAACCTGTCGCACAACGATCCGAGGACAGAGTCCGACAGGCCCCCAGAGAGGAGAATACTCATGACCCCTACGCCAGAGAAACTGCGGGAAATTCTGCGCTCGATGCAGACCATTCGCCGCTTTGAAGAGCGTGCCTCAGTTGATTATCGGTCCGGCGCCATTTACGGCGTTGTGCACTGTTATATCGGCGAGGAGGCGGTTGCCGTGGGGGTGTGCTCGGCGCTGAACAAGGACGATCAGATTATCAGCACCCATCGTGGTCACGGTCATTGCATTGCCAAGGGGGCGGATCTGAATCGCATGATGGCCGAGCTCTACGGACGGCAGACCGGGTATTGTAAAGGCAAAGGCGGCTCCATGCATATTGCCGATTTCAGCATCGGGATGCTGGGGGCCAACGGCATTGTTGCCGGTGGCATTTCCATTGTGACCGGCGCCGGTCTGGCGGCCCAGCTCGAAGGCGAGGGGCGGGTCGCGGTCTCTTTCTTTGGGGACGGTGCTTCCAACGCCGGCCCTTTTCACGAGTCGATTAATATCGCGGCGGCGTGGAAGCTTCCGATGCTTTACGTCTGCGAGAACAATCTTTGGGCCGCCGGTACGTCGTCGGCCAAAACATTGGCCCACACCGACGTGGCGGCCCGGGCTGCCGGCTACGGCATTCCAGGCGTGGTTGTGGATGGGAACGACGTGCTGGCAGTCAATGAAGTCGCCGAAACCGCCGTTAGCCGGGCTCGGGCCGGGGAAGGCCCAACCCTCATCGAATGCAAGACCTATCGCTGGCGCGGCCACACCGAAAGGATCGGGGGGGCTGATTCACGTCCGAAAGATGAGATCGAGGAGTGGCAACAGAAAGACCCGATCCGGCGTCTTGTCACCACCCTCATGGAGCAGGGGCTTCTCGTCGATACCGCCTGGCGGAAGATGGACACTGAAATTCTTGCGGAAATTGAGGCGGCGGTCAAATTTGCCGAGGAGAGTCCGTTTCCAGATCTGGAAGCGGCCCTCGAAGATGTATTTGCGGATTGATTGAGAGGGCAACCCACCGTGCGAAAGATCTCATACGCGCAAGCCGGGATGGAAGCACTCGTAGCAGAGATGCGGCGAGATCCAAAGACGTTTCACCTTGCGACCAGCGCGTCTGCGGAACTCGTTAAAGAATTCGGGCCGGAGCGGGTGCGGGCTACTCCCATCGCTGAAAGCGCGTTTACAGGCATTGCCATTGGCGCAGCCGGCTCGGGTTTTCGACCGATCGTGGACTGGGGTATGGTGACGTTTTCTTTTGTGGCCATGGACCAGATTGTGAACCAGGCGGCGAAAATCCACTATATGTTCGGCGGCCAGGTGAAGTTTCCGGTTACCTTTCGGGCTTCTGTCGGCGGCGGTAGGAGGGTGGCTGCGCAACACTCCCAGAGTCCCTACTCCATGTTTATGAATCTGGCAGGACTGAAGATGATATTGCCGTCCACGCCCTATGACATGAAGGGGCTGCTCACATCCGCCCTCCGCGACGACAACCCGGTCATTTCTTTTGAATCCAACCGTTTGGCGGTGACTGAAGGCGAGGTGCCCGAGGAAGACTACACCGTGCCGCTCGGCAAGGCCGATACCAAACGTGAAGGAACGGATGTCACCGTAGTGGCCCTGGCCTGGCTCGTGCACGAGGCGCTGGCCGCCGCCGAAGTGCTCGACCGCGAGGGCGTTTCTGTCGAGGTGATCGATCCGCGTACCCTCGTTCCCATGGATCAGGAAGCGATTCGTGCGTCCGTCCAGAAAACCGGCCGATTGGTCATCGCCGACGAGGCCGGCCCGACCGCGGGCGCATCGGCCGAAATTGCCACCTTGGTTACCGAAGATCAGGAGACGTTTGCAAAGATGAAAGTGGGGGTAAAACGTGTTTGCGCACTGCAGGTGCCGATACCGTACAGCCCCGGCCTCGAAGACCATGTCTTTCCAGATCGGGACAGAATTGTTGCCGGCCTAAGGGAAGTTCTGACCGCCGGTTGACGAAGGAGATCTAGCTGGCGAATTCAGACCGCCATATCCAACGGGCTAAGTGCTGGTGTTCATAATTACGGTGACGTTTGTGGGAGCGCCATTGGGGGTAGTGCAAGGCGCCCAAACCCGGACGGGTCGGGGATCCCTTGCGCGTTTGGGCAACGCCGCAATACCCTCAATGCCGCCCCACCGCCTTGCGGCCTGGCGCTTTTGGCCTTGAGCCGCGTTAGCTTTGAGTCGCAGGGTTCGTACCTAGCCCACTCAAAGCCGCCTTGCTCAAGACCAGAATCGCCTAGGCAAACGCCATCGTAATTACGAACACCAGCACTAAGACTAGCGGCTCCGGGCTTCTGCATGACGTGAAGATAGATCTGTGTCGTTTCCAAATGCGCATGACCAAGAAGCTCCTGAACAGTGCGAATATCCACCCCCGCTTCGAGCAGATGGGTTGCGAATGAATGACGCAGGGCATGAGTGGTTACTCTCTTGCCGATGCCTGCCCCCTTTCCCAAACCGCACTACGACCTGACCTCGCTCAAGATCCACATCCTTGATCCTAAGGTGCACCAACTCACTCACACGCAAGCCCGCTCCGTTTATGAAGAACCATCTGATCGCCTCTTTCCATCTGTCCAAGCACCATTGCGATGGAGACTTGTCCCGCGTGGCCCATTCCACGAATTCACGGGCCCAATCGCTCGTCGCCGACACACCTCGATTCGCACACCAAGAGAGGTACCAGCGAAGAGTGATCTGGTGGGAATCTTTCGTTCGAGGTGCGAGATCGGACCGATCCAGAATCTCCTTCCAGCGTGGAAAATAGACCGCCTTCACTGAATTCCTATATAGTGAATATAAATTCACTATATCAAGCGTCGTGCTACACTCAGTGGCAGTTATGGTTTCGGTTACTTTGGCGGATAGGTTCTCGCTCAGTGACCTTATTCTCTGTCATCCAATGATTTGCAGCCGATTGGAGGGCAATTTTGGAAACACGATGGAAAATGATATCCACCGCTGGGTGTAGCCCTTTTGACTGCTAAAGGAAGAGGGCGGCACTCTTGGGACCTTCAGTGTAGGTTTTGCAGATCCTCGATTGTTGGTTGCGCTCGATCGAAATTGCGGCCATTCTCGGCAGATCACGATTCGGGAGCCGCATAAAACCACATTCTTTTCAACTAGACTAGTGTTCGGTGTCCTCAACACCTTCGCAGTCTTTCTGATTCCCTCTTTCCTTAATATCCTACACTGAGTGGAGCCCATTATACTGTTCGGCACTAAATAGATGAGCCATCGCACCTACATTTGCCTTGAGTGCAGAACCAGCACCGGCAGAACCGCTCGATACGGAGACAGCTCCGATTCGGTCCGCTGCCCGGGTTGTCGAGAAAAGATGTGGAGTCTTTTTTGGAAGTCGCGAATACCGAAGAAGAAAGATGATAATGGTTGGAGAAGGTTGGCTCGGAAAGTCTATTCTGAAGCACCTGATGTCGCCAAATACGCACAGCATCTGGAAGAGAAAGCGCAGAATCTTCAAGTACGAATTGAAAATGCGCGTAGAATGAAGAACTCTCTTAGTCGGGAGTCGAAAGTGAGGAAACTTCAGGCAAAGCAAGCGAGATTAATCCGGTCGAGAGATATACTCGTAGCTGAGACAAAACAAGCCGAACCAAGCAGTGGATCTAACCTGTAGTACTCGCGCGCTCGCACTACGGGTAGATCACTTTCAACGTTGGGAATAGAGGATGAAAGTAACGGAATTTGCGTTTGTGGGACATGCGGTTGCAGATTTGCAGCGAGCACGGACTTTCTATGAAGAGGTGTTGAAATTGCCGAAGCCAAAAGCTCTAAATGGCTCGCTGGATGGGGAGCGCGGTTTTCTCGAGTATGAAATCGGTCCGCATACTCTGGCGATCACGACTGCGTGGACGGATGGAAAATCTCCGGAAGAACCAGGTACGGGACTGGTTCTTGAGGTCGATGACTTTGAAGCAGCAGTGCGTCACATCCGTGCATGCGGAGTGGAATTCGAGCTTGGCCCTGCAGAGCAGGATATTTGCTTTATTGGCGTGATTAGTGATCCCGATGGGAATAAGATCGGTATACACCAAAGAAAGCGTCAACTGTGAAACTGAGACACTCGAGACACGGCATTGAGGTAGCACGATGAATCCCCATATCACACCATAGGTTGGGTGAAAGATGAGGTATATTGAGTTCAAGGAGGCGATCCACGCCGAGTTAATCCGGAACAGGGAGGGCCTCACCTGGAAGGAATTGAAGGAAAAACGGGAGCTACCGTATGAACGGCCCTGTGGTACATGGACCAAATGGCTCGAAAGTGAGATTGGATTGAGAAGAATTAGGAAATCGGAAAACGGGAATTCCCTTGTGTGGACACTTTCTGAGTAATCGGTTTCGATCGAAAGCCTTCCCAACCAAGCGATCGAGGGCAACTCGGCCTAGCGGCCTCCTGCCTCATCGCAAACGTTAGGTGCCCACATGAACGACGTGATGGGGAGATACGGATTCAATCGCGGCGTTGATTTCGTCGACGAGAGGCCGGATGTCGTCGAGGCGATTTGACTCCGCGTGAATTACCACGATTCCAATGTCAAAGTTTTGCAGATTGAGCTGTTGCACCAGGTTCTCGTCATGCGTCACGAAGACGTCAAACTCAGGCGCAGCAAGGGTCAGCAATTCGCCATTGGACTTTGATGCCCAGCCGTGCTTCGGAACGGTCGTTACCAGTTTCCCTTCGAGGAGCGCCGACAGCTTACGAGGCAGGCACTCATCGAGGATCACCCGCCGACTCATGTCGTCGCCGCTTCGATCTCCCGTTTCGCGGCACCCTCGAGAAATCGGTGGACTTGCTCCTTCGAGACCGTGGGAAAGTCGTCCAGGAATTCTGCCACGGTTTCCCCTGCCTCAAGATAGTCAAGAAGGGTCCGGATCGCAACGCGAGTTCCACGGAACACCGGTTTACCGCTGAGAATCTCCTGAGAACACTGAACGATAGATTCACTCATCAGGAAGAAGCATGGAGCAGGTTTTCATTGATTTCAACGTGAATGACCCGCACGGCACCTAACAAAACGGTCCTTCCAACCCCTGCCAGCGCCGCCGATTCGAAACGGTCGGTGGCTTCGTGCAACGTTGGCGGAGACGGAATTGGTTTGTCGGCAGGTGCGGCAGACCTCTAACGTTCGGCGAATGCAGACAATGACGCACAGGCTCACGACTGAGCTTAGAAGAATGGCATCCGAGAGCCACGATGTATGCGTCTCTTGTGGCCACCGTTTTCGCGAAGGTGACACTACCCATCTCGGTTATGACTCCGAAGGCAATCCACTGTATGTCTGCGATGGTTGTTCCCAGAATTTGAAGGAGACAGCTGTTCGAGATTACTTTACTTCGCGGCCCTATCAGGTGCCCGGTGCGGACGCCAAGCTGTGGCGCTACATGGACTTCACAAAATACGTGAGTCTCCTCTCGACGTCCGACCTTTGTTTCACGCGAGCCGATTGTTTTGAAGACGCATTTGAGGGGGCGAAAGGTATACGCAAGAACAAAGAGAAGTGGGATCAGCACTACCTAGGATTTTTTCAGCAGGCCATTCGAAACCCGCCTCCGGGACACGAATGCAATCTAAGCGATGAGGAAGTCGAAAAGGAAGCCGACCGAATATTGAAGGATTTAGAGAAGGGCGGCGAGGCCGACAGGTCGAGGACGTTTGTCAATTGCTGGCACGAAAATGAATTCGAATCAGAAGCGATGTGGCGGCTATATTCCAGCTACATTGACAACGCGATTGCTGTGCAAACCACCTATGGCGCACTTTACGCCGCGATCGATCGCGATCCATCCATTCAGATTGGACGGGTCGAATACGTAGATTTGAATACGAGCTACGTCGGCGTGAATGATGCGTTCTGGCGTAAACGAAAGTCCTTCGAGCACGAGAGAGAGGTCAGAGCAGTGGTCACAGACTTCAATTGGGATGACCTAGGAAAGATTATTCCTGTGAATCTGCCGGTTCTGATTGAGAGCGTATTTGCCTCACCGAACGCTCCTAAATGGTTTCTGGATCTTGTAAACGACGTGAATAAGAAATATGGACTGCAGATAGCCGTCGAAAGTTCGGCACTTAAAGAAGAGCCTTTCTACTAAGAACAAGAATGCCTAACAAAACAATAAAGGGTGCATTTAACCGTGGTTAAAATGCACCCCTGGTTGAACAAGCCGTGAAGGGCTCGAAATCGCGCTATAGGAAAAAGTATTCTAACTCGTTGGTATAAAGCGAAATAAATTCACTTGACAAGCGAGTATACTAACGTGACTTTCATTAGAGAAAGTGAAGGGTCTTTAGGGACTTTTTCCGATTTCACGGCACAACGGGAATTGAACGACAATTTATCCAATTCGTGGAACGGTGCAATCTGAAAAGTGCCGCGTCAGCGGCTTAGTTCAACAAGCGGCTGCACGACAACACTTGACCCGTAGTGAGTTTGAAAGCCGTTAGTAATCTGAACTTTCGACCAGCAGTCCACGCTCGCTCTCAGGTCAGGTGTGTGTGAGCCTTGGACGTTAGCCTAAGAAAGTTGCATTGACACAGAAGATTTCGAAAACTATCTTCAAATTGATGATTGTGGAGCAATTCCCAGAGGTTCAACGACTATCGCCCGAGAGGAAGCTAGCTCTCGCAGCAGAGCTGTTCGAAGACGCAACGGATTGCCATGCTGAGCAACCCGATCCGCAGATCGTCAAACTTCTAGACGAACGGTTGGCCGAGTATAGGGAGAATCCTTCCTCAGCCTCAGCCTGGAACGAGGTTAAGGCTCGGATTCTAGCGAGCCGTGACCCCTGAACCCGTTTGGACGTGGCGCGCGGAGGCCGATCTCCTCCGCGAGTTTTCCGATTGGAGGATTTTAGCGAAGGTTCCGGATTCAATCTTTTGGAGATGGTCGATTCGGCTCTCCGCCTTGTGCGGATCATGCCGGAGATGGCACCTCTTTACACTGAGAATTATCGGCGGTTAGTATTGAGACATCGAAGAATTGGGATCTTCTACACGTCTGAAACTCGCGGAATCGTGGTCCATGCTGTCTGCGACCTTCGGCAGGGTAGGGACACGATACTCCGACATCTCGGCATCACACCAGCCGGGGGCTAACAATCGCGTCGACTCAACGCCGGCTGACGCCGCCGCGAGTCACGCAAAGCGTTATGTCCGGAAACACTGATGGATAGAGATTCCAGGATCGTTGGATACATTGGGGCTACGACGCGGGGCGATGTGGTTTGCGACGGCCCTGCGTGCATAATTGCGGGTTCCTACAAAAGGATGAAGGGATATCTTGCGAAATCGAAAACGAAACCGCCTGGAAAGGTCAAGATCCGCAAGACGCGTTTCGGTGAGATTCTGTCCGGGATGAATATGGGAGGCGCATATTCGTTTGACGAAGAGTCCTACGGAAGATTCCTGCCCCTTGCCCGAGAGGAAGGAATGAAATGCGAAGATGTGGATTTCACACCGGACGCAGAGGGCGAAGCGAAATTCTACACAATGACACCCAGAAAGAAATAACAAATCGTGGCAGCGAATGCCGGTTTATACCGTCCGTTCCAATGTAGACCACTTAGCCCGGCCTCACTGCACTCAAACGTTCTCTTTCATCACATGACACCATCAACGTCGATTAGAATGACACGTGCAATGGACGTTGTAAATCAGCTGTCGGACGCCCTTGGCTTGGCCCTGAAAGAACCGTCGCTGCTCAAGGACTCAAACCACGTGACATTCCGTGTGAACGCTGATGTCGTCGCGCGTGTATTGCTAGATGCCGGTGATAACGCATACGCGATGCTGGCGCTCGGACGCGATGTTTCACACTACCTTGCAGAGCATGGTGCACCCGTTACGCGGCCAACGACGAGGCCGGATGCGGGGCCGCATCAGGTTGATGGCCATTGCGTGACGTTCTGGTGCTACGAACCGATTGCGGCGTCCAGGGTCGATGTAAACCAAGCCGCGAGCGCGTTGAAGCATGTTCATCGTGAGCTTCGTGACTTTCCCGGTGAGTTGCCGCACTTCTGGGACTCCATGGAAACAACCTATCAGAGTCTTCTTTCACCCGCCGGGCGCCAGTTTCTTTCGGTACAGGATCATGGATTTTTGGTGGATGTCTTTGACCAGTTTCAGCACCTTCGGAGTTTGTCGAAGGATGTGCTTCGCCCGTTGCATGGAGGATGCCACCTGGCCAATGTCATTAACACAGAACGGGGGCATCTGTGGCTTGATTTTGACAGTGTCTGTGAAGGGCCGATTGAATGGGACCTCACTTGTTTTGCGGGGGACGTATCCGGTGATCGAAATTTCGATGCGGAACTCCTTCATGAATTAGGTTTGCTGCGAAGCTGGGCTACGTCGGTCTGGTGTTGGATGATCTACGACCGATCGGAAGAGAAGCGCGAGGCCGCCGATCTTCACCTGGCCAGGCTGAAGATGCAGTACCCAAAGAATTCAGGAGAGAACCATGCCTTGCACATTAACCCGGGATCTCGCTGCGCTCGGTCCGGGTAGGTGATGGCCGCGTTCGACAAGAGATGATGTGCCGAATGATGCTGGATATTACATCGCGGGCGTCGCCACAGTTTGAGTGTCGCTCTGCTCGGGTTCCCGCACAGTCGGAACTCCGTCAGGGCTTTCCGCATCCACAGAGGATGATCGGCGCGCGAGTCGCCGCTCACGCTTCTCCTGAGCCTTTCGCATCCTGTCCATTTCCTTGCGGCGTTTTTCGAATGTGTTTTTGTTTTTTGCCATACTGATCCTTTTGGGGAATCCTCAAATGTCGCGAAACGAGGAGCCGATGTCCATCACGTTAACGTCAACAGGGTGGAGAGTATCACAACTGCGAGACGATCGCTCGTCCTCAATAGTGGTACTTTAACCGGCACACGCAGACACTTCACGGTGATTGATCCCTGATGAATAAACAGTCGAACCAGCGGCTCCACGACAACGGGAGCGAACGCTCCCGAGCGTGAGTCAATTCGTTGGCAGAGCGTCAGATCAGAATGAAACTGAACCACGGAGGACACTGAGACACGGAGGAAGAAAGAGGAAAATCGGAAACTACGAATCACACGAATCAGCGCGAATCCAGAAGGCACTTAAAGGGCGATGAGTTCGAGTGAAGAGAGATCGCATTGGCGTAGATTGGTCCCGCTCAGCGGGATTGTTCAGAAATACGAACTGCCAACAAGGCGCGGGAGGCAAATCCGGTTGGAGCCGCCTGTTTCAATCAATTCCCCTTGATCCGGAATGCCTCCGCTTAATCGTTAGGCCGTGTTCGTTTTATGAGATTGAGAACTACAAGAAGAACAGACGGGAATCCTGATGTAATCGTCCGCAAGCGGAAGTATGACGGAAGTGTGAAGTCAGAGTGGGAAGGGGAATTGCTGCCATCTCCGGCGAAAGAGTGGCTTGTAGTACTGCACCATCCCAAGCGCCACCGTAAGTTTCAGGACGGAGCGGTAGAGATGTCGGAGCCGTTCTTTCTGCACTGTTTTAACACTGAAGAGCCCCTGACCGTGTTACTGGAGTACAATACCGCTGGGGCCTTCACAGGCGCTAAATGCGATGCCGCTCTTCCCGCGAAGTGTGCAGGAGACGTGGTCGAGTTTCATGATCTAGACCTCGACCTGATTGTTGAGCCAGAATTCACGTACTTTGTTCGCGATCGAGAAACATTTGATCGGAACAGGGAGCGCATGTGTTACCCAGCCAGAGTGGTAGGATTGGCGAATCAGGGCATCGAGTTGGCCCATACACTTCTATCATCGCGTCAGTTTCCGTTCGACGAGCATCTTTCCGGTTTACTGCGGTCGCTATTGCCTAAGGTTGGTGAGGCATAGACTTACTTCTTAGCGAGCACGGAAAGCTACAGTTGCTGTGACTCTGAGCACTGTGGGGCCTAACCAGCGCATCAAGTCGGACGCAGCCACGTACGGCCCCTAGGCTTTTTTCGGTGCACCATGCATCCGCCATCCGAGTTTTTCGGATTTGGGATGGCTTGGCTGCGCCGCTTATGCTAGAGGCTGTCCCAAATCCGAGAGGATTTGGGACAGCCTCTATTCTAACAATACTTTCGTCGCCCACAGGCGGGGCACGATCTTCCGGAAACAGCGCCACCTGTTCGGGTCTTTCCCTGCCCTCTTCGAAAATCTCGATGCTCTTGCGCCACGCTTCGTGTTGGCTATCGTTGATCTCTCCAAGGTAGAGGACCTGTCTTTGGACCACCCGCCCCCCGCTGACACGCTTGTTCTCAACGATATTCCAATAGTAGTGCTCTTTGCCATCTTTGCGCCGACGATTACACCTCAGAAACATGATGGCCCACCATTATACGAAAAAATCCCGCCCTGGGAAGAGCGTAGGTCTACACTACAGGCGGTTTTGCCAACCCACCTCTACTGTTGATGCGCCTCCTGAGCCCTACTACCCCCGAAAAAAACCGTTTCGGAAGTTGAGTTGGTCAAGTAGGGCTAACCCGGAATCTCGCTCCGCTCGATCCGGGTAGGTGATGGAGCACGTTAGCGAGAGAGGATTGAGGAAAGGTTGGCTGACGATATTTTAGATGCGCTGCCCGTTTCTGTGCACGGCGGTCACACAGCGGAGTTTGGCGACGGCGAGGACACGCTGGCCGAGGTTGTCGCCGAGTATGCGCGGCAGGATTTTGCCTGGTTCGGGGTTACCGAGCACATACCTCCAGTCTCTGACGCGTTCCTGTTCGATGAGGACATAGAGGCAGGGGAGACTGCGACGAGCAAGCGCGCTCGATTCGTCGACTATTTCTCGACGGCCCGCTCGTTGCAGTCCGAGCATCGCCCAAAGCCCCAGATTCTAGTTGGATTCGAGACGGAGTGCTGCACGGGCTACATAGAGCACGTGGATGAACTGCGACGCGAATTCAAGCCGGATTACATTGTAGGCTCCGTACACCATGTTCGTGATGTCGTAATTGATGGACGATCACGATGGTACGCAGAGGCGATAGCGTGCGTAGGCGGAATCGAGGAACTCTACTGCGAGTATTTCGACCAGCAGTATGAGATGATGGAAGCGCTACGGCCTGAAGTAATTGGTCACTTCGATCTGATACGAATGCACGATGCTGAGTATCACGAGAGGCTTCGAGTCGGTCAGATCAAGGACCGCATCTGGAGGAATCTTGAGAAGGTGAAGGAGATTGACTCCATACTCGATCTCAACCTTAGGGCTCTGGAGAAAGGCGCGTCCGAACCGTACGTGACTCGTTCGATCCTGGAGATGGCATCAGAGATAGGTGTGAAGTGCGTGCCCGGGGATGACTCCCACGGCGTGGCTACCGTAGGCCGTCATCTCGACAGGGGAATCGAACTGCTTGTGGAGATGGGTTTTGGGGTTGAGTGGCCCAAGCCTCGTGGATGTGATTGAGACGTCGTGATCGCTAATATGTGTTGCAGCTGACGGATGCCCGGTTGTGCCTGAGTTGACGGTGTTTCGCCTTTCCAATTCGGTTGAGACAATGCAAAACAGGAAGTCTGTCCGCAGCTGAACACTGCGTTATGCACAAGGAGGGGTATTTTGATGAGCGTGCTGCGGCGACCTACGACGTGCGCCATGCAGATTTAGCTGGACCAGAGATCGTCAAACCGACCGTGGACTTTCTGGTCGACCTTGTCGGTTCGGGTAACGCGCTTGAGTTTGGGATTGGAACAGGACGAATCGCTCTGCCCTTGGCAGATCGCGGCGTGATCGTTCACGGGATCGAAATGTCTCGCGCAATGGTTGCTAAACTCGTTGAGAAACCAAAAGGTGCTGAAATACCAGTGACAATCGGCGATTTCGCAACGGCAGCCACCGGTGAATCGTATTCTATAGTATATCTGCTCTTTAACACGATCATGAACCTCACGACGCAGGACGCGCAGGTAGAGTGCTTTCGAAATGCGGCTGCGCATCTTGAGCCGGGTGGACATTTCGTAATCGAAGTGATGATTCCCCAATTAAGAGAACTCTCGACGAGCAGGAGGTGTCATGTGTTCGGATTTAAGAAAGAAAAATGGGGAATTGACGAGTATGACACCTCAACACAGAGCGTAATCTCACATCATCTGAAGTTCTCGAACGGAAAGATTGAACGCTCGTCCGTTCCCTTCCGCTACGTTTGGCCGGGAGAACTTGATCTGATGGCGAAGATTGCAGGAATGACTTTGAGTGGACGATGGGAAAACTGGCGAAAGGACGCCTTTACGAATGAAAGCCACCTTCATATTTCCGTGTGGGAAAAGACTGCATAACAAATCGTCCCTGAGAACGCGATAAATCGCGTCTAAGGACTCAACCGTTCTGCCAAAGAAACCATGAATCCACATCGCGGGCTACTCCACCACATGAACATCAACGTTTCCGACCTGGAACGATCATCCAAATTCTACGGTCCGGTACTCGAATTTTTGGGATACGACAGAGCGGATTACGATCACGAGGGCGATTGGGCGTTCGAAGACTGGAAGCATTGGCTGGAAGGAACGCCGCACGAAATCAGCATCGTACAAGCAAAATCGGGAACAAGCTACGATCGTGATGAAAGACGGGCGGTTGGTCGACATAACCACATTGCCTTCTGTGCGGAAGATCGAGAGGACGTGGACCGGCTTTACGAGGAAGTATTAGCTCCCCTAGAGCGTGAAGGCCTATGCTCGGTAGAGGATCCGCCTTGCGAGTGCCCGGAATATGGGGAGGGATATTATGCGACATTCTTTATGGACCCGGATGGCTTGAAGTTTGAGTTCGTCATCAATCCGAACTATTTCCGAAAGAAGGCACTGAGAGACGAAAGGATCGCAGAACAAGATACGGGAGCGAACGACGGCTAGTGCCGCCGTCACTGCGTTCAAGCGTTAGTGCGCCGAGCGAAGCGAGGCGCTTCTTATCCGGTGAATGTCCGGATGTTTCAAAGTAATAGCGAAACAGAAACTACCGAGTGTTGTCCCGCCGAGCGGGATCAGCTAAGTCATTAAAACGCGTGGACCGCGCTGACAGGTCGAAACCGGAAACCGTTGCTTCTGTGACGTGTGGAAGGATGGCGAAACGGCATATGCGAAGCGTACACAGGGAAGCATGCAGGCCGCAGAGGGTTCGCAGTCCTCTAAGGCAATTTAGCCCCGTAATGAGTGTAGAAGCAGGCGACGACGGCGTTAACGTGAGCGGAAGTCAGCACTCCACGGATCGCAATGGCGAGATCAGTGGGGGCCTGTCGGGGTTCGAAGCCGTGGCATGTATGCAGAGAAGCGTTCTTGAACTCGGGAGAGCGCACGGGTTCCCGCAAGGGTATGGCTATGCAACCAACCGGAGGATAGACAGATGACCCGTGTGCAGTCAGACCGGCCCATAGTACTCGGAGACGGTAGGACCGATCACGAGGGGAAGGGGCGGGCTGAGCGGTTAAGTGAGCAAAGCACCCACGCTTGGGGAAGGAGTGTCCCGAAAAAGAGCGTGTCACGCACCCTGCTCGAACTGAGAGAGAAAGCGAAGCGGGAACCGAAGCATCGGTTCCGTTCATTGTGTCGAGAGATCAACCTGCCGATGTTGTATGAGAGCTTTGGAGAGCTCAAACGTAGCGCTGCGCCCGGAGTGGACGGCGAGACGGTGGCGAGCTACGAAGGCGATCTGGAGAACCGACTGAGGCAGCTGTTGGAGCGACTGGTGAACAAGACATACCGGGCGCAGAAGGTGAGAAGGCGGCATATCCCCAAGGGGAAGGGAAAGACCCGACCCCTTGGCATACCCGCCTTGGAGGATAAGATCGTCCAGCAAGCGGCCAGTCGATTGCTGCAAGCAATCTACGAAGTCGACTTTCTGGATGTAAGCAAGGGGTATCGGCCGAACCGTGGGGCCCGCGATGCGAGCCAGGAACTACGCGAGCAACTCTTTCTGGAAAGAGTGCACTGGGTAGTGGAGGCGGACATCGAGGGTTTCTTCGAGAAGGTCGATCATGACTGGCTGGAGCGCATGCTGGAGCAGCGGGTGGACGATAGAGCGTTCATGCGTCTGATCCGCAAGTGGCTCAAAGCTGGAGTTCTGGAAGAAGCCGGAGAGGTGATCCACCCTGCGACGGGAACGCCTCAAGGTGGGATACTGACGCCTCGTACACAAAAGGTAACTTTCGCCGGGCGGACCTTCCGGTTCGGCTGAAACTGGGATCGAATGGTGTATGGTCAGGGTGTCGCTGTCTACGATAATCTCTTTGGTGACGAGCCGGATGATCTTCTGGCGCTCGGTCACGCAAAGAGTCTGCGCCGAGTGCTGCAATTGGGCAAGAAAACCTTCGATGGAAGCGTTCATTCTGTGCAAGCGGCTGTTTTCCAAGGCCTGCAGCCTAAGGCTCTCCATCTCTTTTTCGAGGGCGCTCCGGCGCTCTCTGAGTTTCGGAGAACGTTCCCTGAGCTCAGCCAGCCCGAGCAAATCCTCTTGGTAGGCATCCAAAAGCTTGTTGATCCGGGCATCCATGCGCTTTATTTCGCCTTCGAGGTGGGCTTTGCGTTGCTCTACCGGGTCGCTGGTAAGGCATTCGCGCAAGCGGCGGTCGATCTCGGCGCGCACCAACTCCGGGCAATGAAGCAGCCGAATAACCTCCATCCATACCAGTTCATCGAGGTAATCCTGGCGAATGGGCCGGCAATCGCAGGCAGGTCCTCGAAGGTGGCGCCATTTGTCCGAGCCCAGGCACCGGTAATAGCGCACTTGTCTGCGGCTTGTCCTGGTCGAGGTAAGATAGAGTCCGTATCCACATTTTCCGCACACCAGAAGTCCTTGCAGCAACGTGGGCTTTTTCGTTTTTCGCGCCGACAAGCGTTTGTTTTCCTGCAGTCTCTCTTGGGCCATCTCGAAAGTCTGCACAGGGATCACGGCCGGAACCGGCACCTCGATCCATTCCTCGCGGCTGGTTTCACGGTTAGCTCCCGAACGCGGGGAAAAACCGCCCTTTTGACGTAGAGGCCGGGTAATCCTTTTGCGCTCGGCCCGCTCGGTTTTTCCGAAGCAGGCCGTCCCTTTGTAAGCGGGATTCCTCAACATGCCCCAAACCGTCGATCTCTCCCAGGGGCTCTTTCCAAACCGGGTCGGAATACCTTCCTGGTTGAGTTCGCGCGCGATCGCTCCTATGCTCCAAAGCTCCCGCGTAAAAAAGTCGAAGACTTTCCGGACCACTTCGGCTTCCGCCTCGATCACCGTATAGTAGGCCTCCGAAGTATCGGTTTTTCGGATATACCGGTAGCCATAAGGCGCTCCCGACAACACATTGACACATCCGCTTCGAGCGCGATGCCTTTTGCCGCGACGGGTTCGCTCCGCGATCTGGGCTCGTTCATATTCGGCGATCATTCCCTGAAACTGTACCAACAGCCGATCCTCCGGACTGTCGCCGCCAGCGGATTTGAGGAAAACCGTTTCCACTCCGCGTCGGTTAAACTCCTCGAGCAACAGCACCTGATAGGCGTATTTTCGGCTGAGCCGATCCGGGCCATAGACCAGGACTGTCTCCAGCACCCCCTCACTTGCCAGATCGCGAAGACGCTCCAGCCCAGGACGATTCAAGACGCTCCCGCTGTAGCCCTCATCCTCGAAAATCCAGTCTTTGGCTACGACGTAGTTATGGCTTTGGGCATATTCGGACAGCAGCGCCGTCTGACTGGCAATCGTGTTTTGTTGCCTCTGCCGATCCGAGGATACTCGTGCATAGATGGCCGCATTCTTCTTCATGGTTTGGCTCTCCATTGTTCAGGTTGTCAGCATGACGCAGGCCGGGAACCAACACCCGGTAAACTTGCGCCAACTTCTCCTCAGCGTAGCGATCGTAACGGGCGGCAAGCTCGATACGCAGGCTGCGCTGAGGGTTGGATTTAGCCATGGATACTCTCCTGCAAAAAAGCCCGTAAAGCCTCGGCTGTGAGATCGCTGATACGTTGGTTTCTTCGCCGGGCGGTAGAACGAACCTCCTGGATCAAGCCTGGGGGCAATCTCACCGTGAAAACCTCTTTCGATTCGGGCGCAGAAAGGGGCTGAGCGGCGGTTTGCGCCCGTCGAAGGTAACGATGCGCTTGACGCGAAGATACCTCGAACCGGGCGATCAGAGACGATACAACCTCGCCGGAAGTGGCATTTTTCCGTAAAAGCTGTATCGCCGTATTCACCCGCCGGGTTTGTTCCATAGCCGATGCTCTGCCCACTATGACTTATAGATAATACATTATCTGACATGGCAACTCGTTTTTCTGGATTTCTGTTTCAACCTAGCCGAACGAAACCGCTCGAATCCAATTATCCGGCGAAAGCTAAAGTTGCCTTTTGTGTACGAGGCGTCATTTCGCCGGTGTTAGCGAATATCTATCTGCATTACGTCTTGGACCTGTGGATAGAAAAGAGAGTGCCCCGACGGATCCGGGGGTGTAAGGTCTACATGCGCTATGCTGACGATTTTGTCGTTGGTTTCGAATATGGAGCAGATGCGCAGTGGTTCTATGAGGAACTGCCCAAACGTCTGGCCAGGTTCGGCCTGAACATGGCGGCCGACAAGAGCGGAATCCTCCGCTTCAGTCGCTGTGATGTGAGAGGAAGCGGATGTTTCACCTTCCTCGGGTTTGAGTTCTATTGGGCCCATACGCGAAACGGAAAGCTGACGGTGAAGCGGCGAACCTCAAAGAAGAAGTTCAAGAGCTCGCTGTTGAACCTGAAAGAGTGGCTGAGGAAGAACCGCAGTCGCCCGCTCAAGGAGCTTGCCGTCACGCTGCGGCGCAAAAACCAGGGGTACTTCAAATACTACGGGGTCATTGGGAACTCGTATATGTTAAAGCGCTATTGGCAGGAGAGCCGACGGATCATCTTCCGTGGTCTCAATCGCCGCAGCCAGCGCAAAAGCTACAATTGGGTTGGTTTTGAACAGATGTGGAAAACACTGGCTATACCGACCCCCAGAATCATAGAAAGACCCTACTGCCGACACCACCAATGGACTCTCTCCTATACATGAACAACGCCTCGCTGTCTCCACTGCGCGATCGCTCAGAGGAGCCCTGTGCGAGAAAACCGCACGCAGGGATCTGCGAGGGGGCCGTCGGGCAACCGGCGG
Source organism: Candidatus Moanibacter sp. (assembly GCA_965226025.1). Taxonomy (GTDB): domain Bacteria; phylum Verrucomicrobiota; class Verrucomicrobiia; order Opitutales; family UBA2987; genus Moanibacter. Next base: position 1,421,276 of record CBDDCD010000003.1, read on the forward strand.
TCCTACCTTGATGCCCCGGAAAGGTTAGTAGATGGCACAATGAGCTGGAACGCAGAAGAACTAGACCCGAAGTATCCATTTGACCTCTTTGCGGTGAAATTCGAGCTGGACAAGACTCATACGGCATTGGTTGTGATCGATATGCAAATCGACTATTTGCATATCGACGAGAACTCTCCCGTGGGAAAGAAGTACCCCGACATTCGAAATTACTTCAATAGAAGAATCGATGAGATCGTGATGCCGAACTCAGTGAAGTTGATCAAGGCGTTCCGCGAGCGGGATCTAAAAATTGCATATACACGAAATGGATGCATGACATCGCTGGGTGATGAGATGTCTGATCGACTAAGAGCACTGAACAACCCACCAAAATTGTGGAGAGGGACTCCGCGGTACGAAATTGCAGAAGCAATCTATCCCAGGCCAGAAGACCTGGTTATTGATAAACTGACCTCTGGTGGATTCACTTCAACTCAACTTGATCACGCATTGAGAAATTATGGTGTTAGAGATGTTGTGGTAGTTGGGGTGTTCACCGATATGTGTGTCTTGGGCTCTGCGAGAGTTGCGGCCGAGTTGGGCTACAACACCATGATCTGCGAGAATTGCTCAGCTACGATGACACAACGAGCACATGACGAGGCCCTGCTGACCCATGCCAGAAGATTTGGCAGGGTTTCGACTGCAGACGACCTGATCAAGGAGTTGTAGAATAGTGAGCGCTAACAAATGAATGTACTGGATTTTCACTCGCTCCGCTCCTAAAAACCAGTGATTCAAATCGTTATGCGGCATCGATAACTCGGTGGAGTCTTTGAGCAAACTGAGAAGTTGGCTCGCACTTGCGAACGCTCCGGCGGGCGGCGCTTCCAAAATTAGTCCTTGATATATATCCGCTACGGATATAGTATCGTGGCATGGCAAAGAGTACAACCAACGCGCCCCTCACTCCGGCAGTGCTTCATATCCTCCTCGCGCTTTCTACGAAAGAGCGGCACGGCTATGGAATCATGAAGCAGGTCGAGTCGGACTCGCAGGGAAAGGTGAACATGGGGCCGGGTACGCTTTACGGCTCGATTGGTCGCATGATCGAGGCCGGATTGATATGCGAGAGCAACAAAAAGATAGACCCTGAAATGGACGACGAGCGGCGGGTCTATTACAAAATCACTGGCCTCGGCCAAAAAGCGCTCGCGGCGGAGTTGCAGCGATACCGCGAGGTCGTAGCGGTCGCCAAACAAAAACGGCTCTCGCCGAGTAATTTTGCGTATGGCATATGAACACTCAATACGACGATTCCGAAGCTGGTACGCAACACTGCTTCGTCTCTACCCGAAGCCGTACCGCGAGCGCTTTGGAGAACCGATGGAGCAAACCTTCAACGATCTTCTCCGAGCGCGCGCAGAGGAAGAAAAAGGATTATTCGGCTTCGCTCTCTGGATGTTCGTCGAAACATTCGCAGGACTTATAAGAGAGAACATAACAGTTATCATCATGCAAAACAAAAGCATTATCCGCATTGCGCTCGCGACAGCGTTCATATTGCTGCTGCCCTTGTTAGCGATGCAGTTCACCGATGAAGTGGTCTGGGACCTGGCCGATTTCGCTGTCGCCGGCGTCCTCCTGTTCGGCGCTGGTCTTACGTATGAGCTGATAGCGAGGAAGGCAGGCCATATCGCGTACCGAGGCGCCGTCGGCGTTGCGGTCGCGGCAGCGCTCCTCCTTGTCTGGATAAACCTTGCCGTTGGCATCATTGGAAACGAGGGAAACCCCGCCAACTTGATGTACATCGGGGTGCTCGCCGTCGGAATTATCGGTGCCCTCATCGCGCGCTTCCAGCCACATGGAATGGCGCGCGCGTTGTTCGCGACGGCGCTTGCTCAGATGTTGGTCGCCGTGATCACGCTGGCCGCTCGGCTAGGCACCAGTGGACCGGTCTGGCCGAGAGATGTATTGATCGCGACTGGATTCTTTGCCACGCTGTGGCTCGGATCGGCTTTGCTGTTTCAACGCGCAAGCGCCTCGGACCAGACGTAGAACTGACGGCTTGAGTGGCGGTTTAGTACGCCAAGCGCAGAGAATGCTTTTGCCTGCGCACTTTGAACGCGACATGGCAAACTTTCTGGATCGGCAGCAGGATTCCGATGTAGAGTCTACGTTCAACGACGCTAAAGTTCCCAGAGGGCCGCTGCTGCCGCCTAACAAGGTAAGGATTAGAAACCGATCCGAAGATTCGGTTCTAATCCCTGGTTCATGAAGCCGCGGGTAAAAGGGGAATGGTTCAGAGGGCCCGGAGGTGATAAGCGAGGGGAAAGGAGCCTTGGAGTGGGAGGAATGGAAGAGGAAGCCGAAGTGCCTGAGCTTGACGAAGCCCTTGGGCAGGACGTGCTGGAGGAAACGGCGCATGTACTCAAGAGCCAGTACTCGCGCACCTCCTCTTCGCTGATATCCTCCAGGGCTTTGCAACAGAAGTTCTGCAGTTGCCGCAGGCCCCGCAGGTAACTCTGGATGGTTCTTATTGCATAGCTTTTCAGTTTTAGATCTGTTACATATTGATCGTATAGATCGGCGTTCATGGTATCTTCCTTTCATTTGATGATTTAACCTTGTCGGGTGAAAGATACCGATCTGCATAAATCGCCTTAAACTGCCGCGTAGCAGCTTACTTGAACAAGGTAAGGATTAGAAGCCGAGCCGAAGGTTCGGTTCTAATGCCTGGTTCATGAAGTCGCGGGTAAAAGGGGAATGGTTCAGAAGGCCCTGAGGTGATAAGCGAGGAGAAGTAGAAGCGGGGGTATGAGGAAAGGTAAAGGAAGCAGGTAGAAGCAGAGTGGTAGGGTTCTGAAGAAGGGGGAAATGGGGGAATTCGGGTCGATAGGTGTAGTGAGGGCATAGTGAGACGGGCACGTGCTGCGATGGAATCGCGGCGCGTGGAGGAGGAAGTGAGTTGGAAGAGGTGCTTGAGCTGGAAACAGACTCAGCCGGTATCGGGAATGATCAGGGGAGGGCTGCGAGAAGGCATGAATCGGATCCACTGCATGGGGAGCCGACAGCGAGGACAGCGCAGAGGTTTGGGTTTTATGGGCGGAGTTGGTCGGGCCGTGGATGCAGGCAGGAGCTCGTAGAGGACGCAGATCAGTTGCCTGATTTTTTGCAGAGGAACTGTGAAGTTGGGCGAGAGGAAGCCGAAGTGCCTGAGTTTGACGAAGCCCTTGGGGAGGACGTGCTGGAGAAAACGGCGGATGAACTCGAGAGCCGGTAGAGAGAGCTTGCGCGATCGGCGCGAACCGACCTTTCGGTATTTGAAGATAACCTCCTGGCCGTCGTAAGAGACCACGCGCGCCTCTGAGATGGCGACCCGGAAAAGATAGGCACCGAGGTACTTGAGGGCACGACGACCATCGCCGACGCTTTTACAGTGCACGACCCAGGGTTTTTGCCAGACCTGTGGTTTCTGAAAATTCCCGCACGTTGATAGCGTTGCACTTATGAATATGAATGGTACTCTCCTCGGCCATGGGATTCTGCTTGGACATGATGGCAAAATTCATGATTTCCTGGTTCCGAGGCAGACGGGATTTGACTTTGGAGAACATGCCATTGCGCCAAGTGTCATCGGTCGGAATTTGGCTTAGGTTTTGCCTGGGCACATCAGGAAGAACAGGCACCTCACTTCATGGGTAGCGACCACAAACTACCATAACGGTGACCCTTCTCCATAATGAATTCAAGGAAGGAAGGCTGAGGAGGATCTCACGTGAGGGGAGTCTCTGCGAATGAGTCTTCGGAGTAGATCGATTGATCCAGCCGGCCAAAATCAGGAGCAGCAGCTGTCAGGGTTTGAGCACGAAGTTCATAGTTGACTAGATTCTCACGTCTGGGGCTCAGGCGCAAGGCAAGAGGAAGTTGGGTTGAATCAAGGCAGACTTCTGTTCGACTTGGAGGTTCCAATTTCTCGTGCAACAGAGACTCGTGGGTCGACCGAATATCTTGACCCTACGGCAGGTTGCATCGGGCGAGGTGAAAGGCGATGGAGGCCTCGACGATTCCAGCGCCAATTACGACTACAGGATTCCCGTCAGAGGCGTTGACTGGCAGTTGCATCCTATAACCCGCCGTACTGGCAATTTGCTCAATCGCAAATTTCACTTTTACCGGAGGTCCATATTCAACTGAATGGCGTTTCATATTTGCCGAGTAGTTGGGGGATGAGATAACCGGGCTAGTCGTAGTTGATCGACAGGCGGACCTCTTTGAGGATCACCGGATTCAGGCGAGGCGACCCTCCCTTGATTATTCGCACCGTCACCTCGTTGATCCCCTTTCTCAGCACCGATGGCGGCACGTCGAACTCGATCAAGGTTCCCTCGACGGTCTCGATCGACAGGGTCGTGTGGTAGACATCGCCGTCGAAGACGTGGTAGCCCCACCCGTCAGTGGAGACACGGCGTGCGTCCCACGCGAGGATGTCACCGTTGACGCTGACATCGAGTTCGTCGTCATCGGCGATGTTGCCGAAGCCCAGGCCGAGCTTGACGGAGCTCGCAGCTGAGGCATCGTCAGCAACGTCCATCTGCAGCACGGAGCCGCCGTCGGGCAGGGTTTCCTCCAGGAAGACGGGGAGTTGGGCGAGCGGAATCGCATAGCGGAAGGCGCCCACGTGGGCGTGTTTGGATTCGACTCTGTCGGTATGGTCCAGCTCGTAGCGTTTGTTCAAGCGAGGCAGACGCTCCCTGTTGACTATCTCGCCCAGGACTCGGCGCTTCCACTCGTTTGGGGTGTTGAAGTAGTTGAAGAGGTAGAAGCCGTCGACGCCGGCATCCCAGAATCTGGCCGCCAGGGCTCGAAGCACCTCCTCGTCCAGGGCCCAGCGCAGGGCCTCGAAGCTGCCGAGGATCTGGCAGTCGGTTCCTTCGGTCGCTGCCACGAACTGGCGGATCGGCTGCTCGAAGGGGATGAATCCTCCACCCGCCGCGACCATGTCGACCAGGCCCTCTTTGATCCACCGCTCGACGTCCAGGCCGATTCTCGCACTATCGTACAGGGTTGGCGGAACGCGCACCAGGAGGTCCAGGTGGCGGCCTCGCTCGGCTCCGACTTCATCCATGCGGGCACGGATGCGTTGGATGAAGTCAGTCATCAGGTAGCAGTTTGCATAGGCCTCCTCGGGGCGGAAGAAGGCGGGGTGGCGCATGTAGTCGAGCTCGACGCCGGCAATGTCGAAGCGCTCGAACAGCTCGAAGATCACGGCGAGGAGATGGTTGCGGACACCCGGGAACTTGTAGTCGACGCCGCGGGCAATGGCGTGCTCGATGGTCGGGGCGGAAATGTACTCGTCCGGCTGACCGATGAGCCAGTCCCGGTGCGTCCTGCGAAAGTTGCCGTATCCCGGGGCGTTGAACGGGATGTTGTAGTGGCTGTTCATGCGCATGGACGGGAAGACATCGATGCCCGCCTCAGTGAACTGCCTGTTGATTTCGGTCAGGGGACCGCCGCAGGTCTCGGCGAGGTCCTGGAGGTTTTTCTTGGCCCAGTAGTGGCGCTCGTCCTCGAAGATTTCGAAGCCGTCGCCCGTCCGCTCGCCTACCGATGTCTCGAATTCATAGGTCTCCGAGTTGCCGACGCACCAGCTGACGACATCAATCGGCGACCCTTCGTATGTCTCGATCATCAGTTCTCTGATGGTCTCGGGTGTCACAGGGCCGGTCATGTTGCTCATGAGCCAGCCGTCGTCATTGCTGATGATGCGGCGATTCTTGGGCACGGATCCTCCTAGTCTTCGCGGAGCACTGTCCTTGTCTTTTCGGGGCGAATGCTTGACACGGCATCTCGTAACAGAGCACCTTTATGTCCGGTAAATAATTACCGGCAAATAATAGGATGCCCAGCGGCACGATGCAAGACCATGATCGGCCAAGGTCGAACCCTCATCTGCTGATCGGACGGGGCGCGAAGCTCCCGAAGCCGAGCAGTGACCATCAAAATCGAGGAGAAATCATGTCCAGACCACGCATTTTGTTCTACCACGACGGACGCCATCCGCTCATCTATATGTACGAGCCTCCCATGCAAAAGGAGGAGTACGAGCAGGCCGTCGACGAGTTGATCGGCACGCCGGTGGAGGCCATCATGTTCTGCCTGGGAGACGGGCGCACTGTGCTCCACGATACTAAAGTGGGCGAACTGTGGGGCACGCCCAATGAGCAATGGTCGCACCTGATCTTTCGGCGTGCCCATCAAAACGCAAAACACCTCATCGAAGAGGGCAACGACCCCCTGCGCATTGTCTGCGAGCGCGCCCATGCCAAGGGTTTTCTGCTCTACCCGACCCTGCTGGTGCAGCAGGGCAGCGGCGAACGAGGTGCGGATACGCGCGGCTCGAACTTCCGCTTTGACAACAAGCACCTGGAGATCGGGGCCCGGAAGGATCTGGATACAGGATTTCCAGGCGCCGAATGCCTGGATTTCAAGCGCGAGGAGGTCCGCCAGGAGCGCTTTGCGCTGATCGATGAAACCCTGAACAACTACCCGGTCGACGGCTTTGAGTTGCAGATGAACTACACGCCTTACTACTTCCACCCGAACGAGGTCGAAGCAGGGCGCCAGATCATGACTGGCTGGATTCGCCGGGTGTCTGAAGCGGTCAAAAAGAGTGGCGGCCAGCGCGAACTGGTCGTCCGCATTCCCAACAGTATCGAGGCCTGCCTGGAAAAGGGTATGGATGTGCGGGAGTGGATTGGCCAGGGCCTGGTCGATGCCCTGGTCGCCGAGGACCATGAAGAGGGGAACGTGGTTACCCAGGACACGGATTTCCGGCCTCTGGTGGAGGCCGCAGAGGGGTCCAATTGTCGTAACTAGAGCCCGTCCCAGTGGTGGAAACAATTGATTTTTAATGAGTTATGGGCAAAAAAAAGGCCGGATAGAGCTGCAAAAAGCTCGATCCGGCGAAAAAGGGCGCTTATGCTTGCGTTAGTCAAATACAAAGCACGCCCTTCTCATGAAAAATATTGCCGTACAAAGCTTCCTGCGTCCAGCCCTAACTCCAGTCATTCGATGCAAAGACTACACCGTGTTTCTGGAAACAATGGAGCGGATTGACCGGGTTTTGATCGACTCCTCGCTGGAAAGGGAGGCGATCGTAAAAGCCTTGGAAGGATGGGATGAAGCGGGAGGGAAGGATCGGGAGCGACGCGCTCTAAGAGCGATAAAAGCGCTGCGGGTGGAGGTGGTGCGTCATTTACTCGGAGGGATATCCTTTCGTTGTCTGTCGCAGGAGTTGGGACGCAGTGAGCTTCTGGCTAATTTTTGCCGGGTGCGTGAGGTAGACGGGATCCGGAAAATATCGAAGAGCAGTCTGGAACGGGATTCGAAATTCTTCGACGAAGCGTATCTGAGACAGCTGCATGCAAGGATGACCGAGGTGGTGGGCAATGCTGAACATTGTGGTGAGGCAGGATTAGAGAAGCCGATCGATACGAGGGAATGCCTGATCGACGCCACTTGCCTGGAAGCGAACATCCACTGGCCCGTGGACTGGGTCTTGCTCAAGGATGTGGGAGCAACGCTGCTCAAGGCGATCAGTCTGATCCGGCAGGCGGGAATGAAACAGCGCATGCCCCAGGGAGCAAAGGGATTGGCTCGGGAGATGAACAAACGGTGCCTGGAGATGACGCATGCGCGTCGGCGCCGGGAGGCGGGCAAAGCGCGTAAAGGGATCCTGCGGCGGATGAAGCTATTGCTCAAGAAGATTGAGGGCCATGCCCTTCGCCACCGTGACTTATTGGAAGCTATGTGGATGCAAAGCGATTACACCGAGAAGAAGGCGAGCCGAATCATCGAGCGAATGGATGGTATGTTAGAGCAGATACCGCAGGTCATGAAACAGGCGCACGAACGGATCATAGGGGGGCGGCAGGTGAAGAATGAGGAGAAGATCCTGAGCGCCTACGAACCTGAGATTGACGTCATCGTGCGAGGCAAGGCAGATCGGGAGGTGGAGTTTGGCAACACCCTTTATTTATGCGAGAGCGCAGAGGGATATCTGTTGGACTGGAAACTGTATGGGGGGCAGGCCCCGAGCGAATTGAAGCAGCTTTGGGAAAGTCTGGAGAGGCAAAAGGGCTTCGCTTTAGAGGAGAAGATCGAAGCGATCAGTGGGGATCGGGGCTATGCCTCGAAGGCGGCCAGCAAGCGGCTCCAGGCAGAGGGGATTTTTGACGCCCTTACGCCCCGCAATCCACAAGAGCTCAAGGAGCGGATGGAGGAGCCGCGCTTTGTCCGGTTGCAGCGACGACGAGGGAGCACCGAAGGCCGGATCGGAGTGCTCAAGAACCGATGGCACGGGGGCAAGATACGCAGCAAAGGCTTTGACAACCGTAACCTTAGCGTGGCCTGGTCGGTTCTGTCCCACAATCTATGGAAAATCGCGCAGAGACTTGCGCAAGAACATGAGAAAGAGGCAACGCAGGCGGCATAGGGATCCAAGAATCGAGTCAGAGGCGCTTCCTTGGGAGAACTATCGACTCAAAGCGAGAGGAAGGGTGCTGGAAAGGTGCATAACGGATAAAAGGTAAGCTACCGAGGACGGAAGGCATGTCGTGGTCTACATAACGTGACGAAGATTGATATCGGTATCAGGCTTCCACCCAAATCCTCTCGGATTTGGGACAGCCTCTAGATAACTTTCCCTTGTCGAATCAGGATATCGAGCGCGCGCAGAGTTTCGTCAAGTGGAGTTTCGGAATCCCAACTGTGAAGGAGGTAGAGATCGATGTGGTCGGTCTGCAGGCGCTTCAGGCTCCGCTCGATCTCCCTCATGATATGGTAGGCGGATGAGCCCAGGTCATTGGGGAGGCCTCCCGTAGGACTGTGCACTTTGCTCGTAATGACGAGATCGTCACGCCGACCTTTAATGGCCTTGCCCAGCACAGTTTCGGACCAGCCTTGGCCGTAGATATTGGCGCAGTCCATGAAGTTGATGCCGTGATCAATGGCACACTCGATCGTTTTTCTGGCGACACTTTCATCGCGGGTTCCACGAAATGCGGTACCGAGACAGAGTCGGGAGACCTTGAGGCCCGTGTTTCCGAAGCGTGTGTATTTCACCCCAACGTCTCAAACGGCTTCTTAAGGGCAGACGAAAGTTGGATTGCCATGGAAGTAAACTGATGAAGTACCCTTAGAACTCAATCGCCAATGTAAGTGAGGATAAAAGAATGCCCTTAAGAAGCCTAAATCCGACAAGCGCGAATAGCTGCGTTCCCGAAGGTCCCTGATAATTGAATATTGAAAATTCGATGTTGGGACAATCGAGCCTTCAAAAGTGATCCAGCAGCAACCGGCTGATCGGGTTCAGACGGCTGTAATACCCGCGCGCGGCCTCGTCTTTTCCTTCCCACAGCCGTGGTGGAAAAATCGTAAAGTTGCTCACATACCGATCCGAGGTGTGTCCACAGTAGAGGTGAATGGTGCGCCGCTCAGTTGTCGTCTTGCGGACGTTGCCGGCGTGAATGGTGTAGGCGTTGAAGAGGATCGCGGTGCCCGCTTTGCCTTCGATGTGGTGAGCCGTGGCCAGGTCGTACTCTTCGAGATCCTTCGGTTCGGGTGTCTGAGCACTACCGGGAATGACACTGAAGGTGTGGGTCGTTTCGTCTACATCAGTCAAATAGAAGACGACCGAGAGGTATCTCGTGTAATGAGGCGGCTTCGTACCGCCGCCGCACGAATCCCGGTGCCAACCGCATTCGGTCGGGCCCTCCGGATTCGCGGCCCGGATCATGACGGAGTGCTCCTCAGCACATAGTTCGGGTCCCATGATGGCCTCCATGAGCGGAAGCACGGACAGCGGCCGCATCGTGAAATCAAGGTCCGGCTGAGCCAGCAGGATGTATTCGTTCTGGCTGCGTCCGTCCGAGACACCGCGCCACAGCGTTTCGTTGTCGACGAGATCCCGGTCGATGGTTGTGTTTATGAGACTGACCTCAGCGGGCGTCAGCGCCTCGGGGACGGCGAGGTAGCCGTTCAGGGCGAAGAATTTCAGCTGTTCGGAGTGATCGTCCTTCATTGCCTGATCGAAATATGCAGCTAGGAGGCTTATAGTCGGACTTTGACGTTCGATTGCTTCGCAAATATCCGCGTTTGTCCGACTATAAGCCTCCTAGCAAAAGGAATCTGTCGGTATGAAAATGGTAGTGATTTAGGAACGTCAACCTCCGATCTGAAGTTCTGGTCTGGTGCGAAGTGCAAAGTCCGACAGATTCCTAGGTCCAAAATAGGAACGCTAAAATCCTGAACGTGCTTATTTTTGGGCTAGGAGTCTGTTGGACTTTGTGGTTCGATTGCTGTGCAAGTGTGAGAGTGCATAGTCCGACAAGTTCCTAAAGCCAGAATACTGGTAGTGAATACGAAGAACTACGACCACATCATCGTCGGTTCGGGCGCCGCCGGCGCCGTACTGGCGGCCCGCCTCAGCGAAGATCCGAACCGCTCCGTTTTGCTGCTGGAGGCGGGGCCGGATTTCCCAGATCGGGACCAGGTGCCGGAAGAGATCAAATACGGCTATGGCCGCGATCCCGATATCTGGGCCCGCGCCTTTGGCTACCCGACTCACTTTGGCTGGGACTATCGCGCCCGCGGCACCGATCTGGCCCCCGATATATTCATCCCCAGAGGCAAAGTCATCGGCGGTTCCACGGCCGTTAACGCCCAGATCTTCTTGCGTGGCGTTCCGGAGGACTTCGACATGTGGGCCGTAATGGGCAACGACAAGTGGAGCTTTGAGCGACTGCTGCCCTACTTCTGCAAGATCGAAACCGATCTGGACTACGGCGAAGCCTCCTACCACGGCAACAGCGGCCCCATCCGGGCCCGGCGTTTTAAACCGAACGAGTGGCTGCCCGAGCACAGCGCCTTCTACGATGCCGGCCGCGACGCCGGCTACTCGGATTGTCCCGACCATAATGACCCGAATTCCACCGGCATCGGCCACCTCGCTCTCAACAACCCCGATGGCATTCGCTGGAGTACCGCCATCGGTTATCTGGAGCCGGCGCGGCAGCGGCCCAACCTGGAGATCAAGGCCGACTGCCAGGTCCACCGAGTGCTCTTTGCGGGTCGGCGCGCCACCGGCGTGCAACTGGAAAGTGACGGGACAATCCTCGAAGTCAGCGGTGGGGAAGTCATCCTCAGCGGCGGCTCCATCGGCTCGCCTCACCTGCTGTTGCTTTCGGGCGTTGGCCCGGCTGCCCACCTGCAGCAGATGGGTATCGATGTGGTCCACGACCTTCTGGGGGTGGGGCAAAATCTACGCGACCACCCTCAGGTAGCGGTGACTCTGAGGACCCGGCAAGGGGTGCGGCTCGATGGCCGCGATCCCAGGCTGCAGGTGGGCCTACGCTATACAGCGGCGGATTCGGATCTGCGCAACGACATGTTCATCCTCCCGGTCTCCTTCGCCACCGAGGATGGCCATTTCGCTATCTCCCACTCCAAACCTCTCGGCTTTTATATGGTGAGCTGCATCTATCTTGCCGCCAGTGCCGGCCAGCTCAGACTGGCCTCGACCGATCCCCATGTGCAGCCGCAGCTCGACTACAACTATCTGGCCGAGACCTTCGATCGCCAGCGACTGCGCGAAGCCGTCCGAATCATCATCGACCTGCTCGAACACCGGGCCTTCAAAGAAATCGTCGACGTGAGGATCGGTCCTACAGATGTCGAACTGGCGTCGGACGCCGCCTTGGACGAGTGGATGGCGCGCGTCATCAGTACCAGCCACCACGTCTCATCCACCTGCAAGATGGGGCCCGCTACCGATTCGCTGGCTGTGGTCGACCAGTACGGCAGGGTTTACGGGCTCGAAAACCTGCGAGTGGTGGATGCCGCCATTATGCCCGACTGTGTGCGCGCCAACACCAATGCTACCACCATGGTTATCGGAGAAAGGGTGGCCGATTTCATCCTCCAGGGGCAATGAATGTATTCGACCTCTAGGCCGAAGGAGACGGAGCGCATGTTAACCAACGTTCAGATCGCGCATTTTCATGCACTCGGTTTTGTCAGAGTACCGGGTGCCCTATCGCCGGAAGAGATTGATGAGTTTTTGTGGCGCTTTGACGCAATTATTGAGCAGGGCGAAACGCAGGGCGACACCTCGGCCGACGGGTCGCGCATTTTCCCCGGCGGCCACCGTGTCATCATTCCGTTGATTGAGGCAGACCCGTTTTTTTACAACCTGCTTGACCATCCCAACTTGGCCGGGATCGCAGAGGATCTTCTGGGCGAGGATTGTATCTATTTCGGTAGCTCCGACGGACAGATCCACGATGGGGACACCCATTGGCATCGCGATGGCGCGCTACCTGGACCAGCCATCGAAGCCAAGCTGACTTTTTACCTCGACGCTGTCGCCCCGGGAAAAGGCTGTATGAGTTTCATTCCCGGCAGCCACTTTTGGCCCCTCCACTTGACTGATCTTGAAAAGCCGATCGACGAGCGTGTCCTTGGTTATCCGATTTCAGAACTTCCTGGAAGGTACGATCTGCCGGCGGAGAAGGGGGATGTGATCGTCTTTCATTCCCGGATCTGGCATTCTTCCTGGGGTGGCGGGACCAACCGAAGGCAGATGGCCTGGATGATGAGGACACGACCACGCCTGAATTGGGAAATCGAACGTATTGTCGATTTCAACAAGAGTTATGCCGAAATGTGGGCTCCTGCGACCGGCCGCCTGGTCACGGACCGACTATTTGAGACAGCCAACCCACGCCGGATGAAAAAGATCCAGCTGCTGAAAGATTTGGGTTTGTAGGCATCCTATGGCATTCCTTCTTAGGCTTTGCGCCATCGCCTTAGTTGCGGGTGCGTCTTTGTCCTGGCTCTTCGCTGACACTTATCGGCTGTATGTGCAAACCAAGGATGATCCACCCTTGGTGATCGCTCACTGGGGCGACTATATCGATTATCAGATGTGGCGGGATATTTTCGAGGAGTTCCGTCAAAAACACCCGGAAATTGTGTTTGAGAGGCGCCATATCCCTTCCAGCAGGTACAACCTGAAGATACAGCAGCAGGTCGTTTCTGATACGCCTCCGGACCTGTTCCTCTTTCAGGATGAACCGTTTCCCAACTTGATTAACTCCGGCAAGCTTGAGGATCTGTCGCTATGAAGAAAGTCGCAATTTTCAACTACCCATCTACGATATTCGGTGCTGAATTCCGGGCACTAGCGAAAGGCGGAGCCCAATAGACTGTAAACCCATGGCATACCTGATTCGGATTATCGCTATCGCCTTAATTGTGGGCGCATTTTTCTACTGGTTGTTTGCCGACACGTTTCGCCGGTATGGAAAAACCGCAAAGGATCAACCCCTGGTTGTGGCCCACTGGGGCGACCATATCGACTATCAAATGTGGAGTGAGATATTCGAGGCGTTCAGCCAAAAATATCCGGAGATCAAATTCGAGAGGCGCCACCTTCCAGCAAGCCGGTACCACCAGAAGATCCAACAGCAGATTGTCTCCGATACGGCTCCGGATCTTTTCATGATGCAGGATGAACCGTTTCCGAATCTGATAGCCTCGGGCAAGCTTGAGGATCTGTCCCCGTATATCAAGGCGATGGACCGGTGGGGGGAGGACGGGGAGATTGTAAAAGGGGAGTACTGGAAGACGGCCGTCCGCGACTTCGGGGAGTATCATCCAGAGACTAAGGAATGGGAGCAGTGGGGCATGCCGGTATGGGGCGGCTGTAATCTGCTCTTTTACAACAAAGAGAATTGGAATCGCGCCCAAACCCGGGTAGGAGAGAATCCCGACGCACCCGGTCTCCGAAAAGGAAATGATGGCTGGTGGTATGTGAATGACGACAAGTGGACCCTGGAGGAATTCGTTGAGATCTGCCAACGCCTGACCATGGATCTGGATGGAGATGGTCGGACCGATCAGTACGCATTCTTCGTGCCCTGGTGGGGCTGGATGCCGATTCATTGGACGGTGGGGGCTAGTGTATTGAATGAAGATTTCACGAGAACCACCTTTTATGGGCCGGAATGTGAAGCCTCATTGACCTTGCTCCAGGATCTCCGTTTGAAGTACAAGGTAATGCCAGCACCCTCTGCCTTGGGCGCTCTGACCATGAACACCGCCTTCTTCACCGGCATGGTTTCGATTCTGAACACGGGCACCTACGGCCTGATCTATCTGAATGCAACGGGCATCGACTACGACATTCTTCATTTTCCCAGAGGCGAAGGGGGTAGGCGCTACACGCGTTTTTTCTGGGAAGGCATGGCCATGAGCAGCCTGTCGAAAAATAAGAAAGAAGCCTGGATCTTCCTGGATTTCCTGACCTCCATCGATGGGCAGAGGATTCTTGCAGAATATCAGATTTCACTCCCGAGTCTGATAGCATCGGAACCCTTCTTCTTGAATGCGGCGCGGGCACCGGTTTCGTCTCGGCAGGTGGATCTATACAAATTCACGGAAGCTGCCAGGACCTACGCCAGGCGACAGCCAATCAGCGTTCACTACGGGCCCATGGAAAGAGCGATTGTGAAGTGCATGAGTGCTCTAATAGCCGAAAATGAAGACTTTCGTCTGACCCCCAGGCAAGCCATTGCCAGGTATCTTTTCGAAAGTCCGGAATTACTGGAGAAACTGCCCCCGGTTGACCTCGTCGCGGCAGAAGAGTATCGGCCGGATTGGGAGGCGATGCGCCGATGAGGATTTCCTCCAAGGTTCGGAAGAGTGGAGCGGGCTACCTCTTTGCGTCGCCCTGGCTGACAGGATTGCTCCTTTTGACTCTATTTCCGCTGCTCGGGTCCCTGCTTCTCTCTTTTACGAGGTGGGACGGGATGAATTGGGCGCAGCTGCAGTGGGTGGGCCTGAGCCAATATGAGAAGGCCATGGCGGACCCGTATGTGCAGAAGGCCTTGGTGAATACCGTGATCTACAGTCTGGCCGCGGTGCCGGGTGGGCTCGTCATCTCCCTGATCATCGCGGTCTTGCTGAACCAGAAGCTCAAGGGAATCACCATATTCCGCACCATCTATTTCATGCCCTACATCATAGGCGGGATCGCTACGATTATGATGTGGCTGCAACTGTTCAATCCGGACTTTGGGCTTCTGAACCTGATTCTTCGCACGATTGGGTCTGGGTTTGAAAGCGTCGGACTGCTGCCGAATGATTGGAAGCCGCCGGGATGGATTTACGACGAACGGTGGGCCAAGCCGGCGTTGATCATGATGAGTTGGTGGGGCGCAGGCGGGCCGGCGCTCATCTTTCTGGCCGCTCTTCAAAACGTCCCGCCACAGCTCTACGAAGCCGCACACATCGATGGAGCGGGGCGGTTTCAGCAATTCCGGCACGTAACCGTACCCCAGATCTCACCGGCCATTTTCTTCAATCTGGTGATGGGTGTGATTGGCAGCTTCCAGGTCTTCAACGAAGCTTTTATAATGACTGCGGGTGGCCCCAATGATGCCACTCTGTTCTTTGTCCTCTATCTTTACAATAAAGGCTTTATCGATTTCGAGATGGGATATGCCAGCTCCCTGGCCTGGATCCTGTTCGTCATCATTCTGGTACTTACGCTTTGTGTGGTGAAATCCAGCAAGCTCTGGGTCCACTATCAAGGGGAGGACGGATGAGTATGACGGCATCGGCAAAGTTCGTCCAGTCCTCGCCTAGAGGATTTCAGTTGCGCCAGATATTATCGAAGGGTGCGATGTATGTGCTGCTATCGGCAGTGGCTCTGACGTTTCTTTTTCCGATCTTGTGGGCCATCAGTTCGTCACTGAAGTCCTTAGGAGATGTCTATCAGTTTCCGCCCACCCTTTGGGCGGATGAGTGGCTTTGGTCCAATTACCCCGACGCCCTCAAAAAGCTGCCCTTCCTGAATTTCATGGTCAACACGGTGGTGATCTGCCTGTCGGCGACGACGGGACAGGTTCTCTCTTGTTCTCTGGTCGGGTTCGCTTTCGCTCGGCTGCAGTGGCGGGGACAGAGTTTCTGGTTCGTTGTTCTGCTCGCAACCATGATGCTGCCGGGGCAGGTGCTGCTCATACCCCGCTACATTCTTTTTGATGCGCTCGGGTGGATCAATACCTACAAGCCCCTGATCGTGCCTTATTGGTTTGGAGAGAGCGCTTTCTTCATTTTTCTGTTTCGCCAGTTCTTCAAGGCGATTCCGAAGAGCCTGGAGGAGGCTGCCGTTCTCGATGGCGCCACCACCTGGCAGATCTATTGGCATATATTCCTGCCGAATGCCAAACCTGTTATCGCCACCGTCGCGGTCATGAGTCTGATTCAACATTGGAAGGACTTCATGAATCCCCTCATTTACATCAACGACATGGACAAATTTCCTATCAGCGTGGGACTGGATCTGTACAATTCGTTGGAAGGATCCTGGATTAACCTTCTCATGGCAGCGAGCCTCACCGCCCTGGCGCCGCTCGTGGTTCTCTTCTTTTTGGCGCAGAGGTACTTCGTTCAGGGGTTGTTGCTCTCGGGGACGAAGGGGTAAGTTTCGGCGACGTCCGTATTGACGGCCGTCAATACGGACGTCGCCGAAACTAGGACAGTTGACCTACACGCGATGGTTATCTACGAGAAAACAATGCCACGTCACAACATACCCCCGGAACATGGAGTTCGCATACCGGCCGATGCGATGCGCGAATTCATTGCCGCTCTTTTTCGCAAAGCAAAGGCACCGGCTGAGCAAGCGGGTCACATGGCTGTCACGCTGGTGGCTAATGACCTGCGATGCGTCTTCAGCCACGGGACGATACAAGCGGACGCCTATGTGCGCCAGATGTTAGGAGGCCACACCAATCCTAATCCCACCGTGACCGTCGTATCTGAATCGTCGGCCACAGCGGTTCTGGACGGCGACGGGGGTCTGGGATATTTCCCGGCCCATCGTGGAGCCGAGATGGCCATAGAGAAAGCGTTGGATTTAGGCGTCGCTGCGGTGACCACAAGGAACCATTTCCACTTTGGCGCCGCCGGAAACTACTCACGGATGGCCCTTCCTAAGGATTGCATCGGCATGGCTATTTCCTCTCATCGCTTCCGCCCAAATCCGGAGGCCACCGTGATGAGCGCCTCCGGAGGCTCGCCCATGAGTATCGCCGTTCCGACGGGTAGCGAGCCGCCGCTGGTCCTCGACATGTCTGCCTCCTTTCTGCCGCAGGAAGAGGACTTGGTACTAAAATTTCCTACCGCGTTCTTCAAAGCGCTGGGCTTGGCCTCCATATTTCAATCGATGGGAGGCATTCTGGCGGGGATGTACAATGAGGGTTTTCGCTATACGGGGACGGATGAAGTCGCGGCGCCGCACCAGGGCGCCTTTGTCGCCATTTTTGATGTGAAGCGGTTTATGGAAGTCGCTGCATTCAAGAAGGAAATGGACCGCTACTTGCGCGAAGCGCGTTCCACCCAACCTCTTCCTGGGACCGAGAGGGCCGAACTGGCCGGCGGCATGGAATGGGCGTGGGAAAAGGAGAACCGGGTTGAAGGCATTCCGGTCGATCCCGACCACCAGCAGAAGCTGGAGACGTTGGCGGAAGAGATTGGAGTGAAGGCGCCTTTCGGGGAGTTTGAGGCGACCCGATTCTGAAATGGTGCATTGGGGAGTTTTTTGGGATTACGAACTTTACTCCCGTTGTCGCCGCTCGATTTTCTTTGTCGTGAGCCTTGTCGCGAGCTTTGTCGATTGCTGAAGACTGCGGATGCTTGCTTAACATGATTGGGTTGTATTGCATGCTGTCTCAAAGCCTTCGCTCTATGGTATTCGATTGTGTGGACGAGACCGCCTACAATCGCCAGAGATGCGAAGAATGTATGCGTGGCTTGTCTGTCCAGTATCCGCTCGCATCGTCGTTTGGTAGTGGCGATTAGGAGTCGGAGAGCTCCACATCGAAAAATCGTATTGAAGACCATAGTCTCGGGTCGACAAGGCTCGCGACAAAGAGGCTCACGCAATGATCTGAAGAGCACCAAAACAAGAATTTACATGAACGAAACTAGAAGGATGAAAGGCAAGCGAGTCCTGGTAACCGGATCGGGTACCGGAATCGGTCGTGGGGTGGCGTTGGAGTTCGCCCGGGCAGGCGCTGGGGTCGCTCTTCATTACGCCCACAGCGAAGAGGGGTGTCGCAGCGCGGTCGATGAGATCGAGAAGGAGGGGGGAAAGGCGAAAGCACTCAAAGCGGATCTCGGGAACATTGATGAATGCCGGGACCTTGCATCTGATGCGATCGATTTCCTCGGGGGGATCGATGTGCTGGTGAATAATTCCGGGATTACCATGAACAAACCGTTTCTCGAGGTGACTCCCGATCAGTTCAACACCCTCTACAATGTAAACATCAGAGGGATGTTTTTTCTCACTCAATTCACGGTGCCGAGGATGATTGAACAGGGTAGTGGGTCGGTGATCAATCTTACCTCGGTTCACGCTTATGCCGGTATGACGGAGCACACCGTATATGCCGGAACGAAAGGAGCGATCGTGGCATTCACTCGTGTTCTCGCTTTGGAGCTCGCGCAAAAGGGGATCCGGGTAAATGCCATCGCTCCGGGCTGGATCCTGGTCGAGAATCATCTCAAGGTACTGAAGGATTTCGATAGGGAAGCGGCGGCCGCCGGTATTCCAGCCGGCATCATTGGAGAACCGACCGACATTGGCAAATTGGCCCTCTTTCTCGCCTCCGATGACGCACGTTACATCGTCGGCCAGACCTTTCTTGTCGACGGCGGGCAACTTTCCATCATGCCCTTGACCGGCGACTTTCGGGAAGAGCGGAAAGAGCAGTGGGGGCGGGGGTACGTGCCAGGTTTGTAGTTGTCGTAGCCTGGCCCCGCAGTCGCAGGGCCAGGCTACGACTACTACAAACCTATTGCATAACCGTCGCGCCGTGGATCCGACCCACCGATGAGGGCGCCGGAATCGGGATGAATGAGAATAGTCTGGGCGTAGCCTGGCCCGCCCCACTCGTCCAGTATTTGGAGATCGTGGCCTTTGTCCGCCAGGCCTCGGCGGACATCGTCGGGGAATCGAGCTTCCAACTGGAGGACATCGTCACAGGTGTGGGGGACGGTCGATTCCATCGGATTTTATAGACTGCGCCAGCGGGGCGCTTCGACGGCTTCCTGAGAGGTCATGCCGAAGTCGATGATGTGGGTGATAAGCTGAAGGTTGGTTTGGACCTGCGTGTCGGCTCCGGGGGTACCGCAGATTAGAAATGCCTTGTCGTCTTTGGTCGCGATGACCGGGTTCATGGTGTGGCGCACCCGCTTCCCCGGCATGAGGCAGTTCGGGTGATCGGAATCCAAATGCCAGTAGGTCATACGGTTGTTGAGGAGAATGCCGGTGTCTCCGGCGATGAGGCTGGATCCGAATCCTGACTGCAGGCTTTGCAAGACACAGACCGCGTTTCCATCGCCGTCAGCGGTACAGAAGCAGGTGGTGTCGGAATAGGATTCCGGATGGCCGGCGGGCACGTTAGTCAGTGCCCGGTCGGGAGCAATTCGTTCGGCCTGTTGGGCGGCGTATTCTTTGGAGAGCAGGCCTTGGATGGGAACGTCGACCCATTTGGGGTCGGCCATGTATTCTTCCCGGTCGGCAAAGGAGAGCTTCTTAGCCTCCACCATCAAGTGAACGCTTTCCGTCGAATTGCATCCGAGGGCTGCGAGGTCGAAGCGTTCGACGATGTTGAGTTCCTGGAGGAGGATGTGGCCGCTGGAGTTGGGCGGCATTTCGTAGACCTCATAGCCCCGGTAATTGACGTGGATGGGCTCGTCCCAGTGGGATCGATGGCCTGCCAAATCCTCTGCCGTGAGCAAGCCATTGTAGTCGTTGCAGAATTCGGCAAGGGCACGAGCGATGTCTCCTTCGTAGAAGGATTCGCGGCCATCGGACGCTATCGTCCGAAGAGTCGTGCCGAGATTTTTCTGATAGAGAATGTCTCCCGGTTGGACCGGGTTGCCGTCTTTGGTGAAGACAGGGCGGGTAAAGGGATCCGAGTTGAATCGGGAGAATTCATTTCCCAGTCCATTGGCGAGCTTGTGACTGACCGGGTAGCCCTCTTCGCAGAGGGAGATGGCCGGTTCAAGGACTTTATCAAGCGGTATTTTCCCAAATCGCTCGTGAGCCAGCAGCCAACCGTCCACGAGGCCGGGAATGGAGACACTGAAGATGCCTTTCATGGGGATGCCGCCCTTTTCAAGATAATAGTCCCGGGTCGCGCCTCCGGGCGCCGCGCCGGTAGCATTCACCGCCGAGACCTGACCGGTTTCGGCAGTGTAAATGAGCAAGAATCCGTCCCCGCCTAACCCAGAGCAGTCAGGCTCAACAACACCCAGCGCCGCTGCCGTCGCAACCGCCGCATCGATCGCGTTGCCGCCCTCCATGAGGACCTGAATGCCCGCCTGAGAGGCGAGGGGATGACCGGAGGTCACCATTTCGTTGCGGCCCATAACGGATTGACGGTAAGCTGGAAATTTGACGCCGTGGGGGGATAACATGCGGTCTTCTTGAAGGAATTCCGGCGTCTTGACAAACGCAAAGGCTATGAGGCTGTCGGACGAACTTTCGTACTTGCAGAGCAATCGAAGCACAAAGTCCGAAAGCCTCCTAGCCTCAGATTTAGGGAATTATGAGGTAGACCGACCCGGAGCGATAACGAGATGATAGGTGGGCCGTGCCCTCCGGGCGCGGCATCAGCTCCGAAACACCGAGCGAGCCACTTCCGCGTTCGGAGGTTCCGGGTCCGGAGGACGCGGACCACCTTTTGTTGAATGTTCGAGCGACGAAGATGGGAAAGTCTACTTGCCCTGAGCCTAGCAGACTCAATCCTCTGGGAACCGATTCTCGACTGGGCCTTCCCAAACGTCGCCGGATGCGACTGCGGCTGCGAACTCGCGGTTGCCCGTTACGGTGTGAATGATGTCGAGGTCTCTGCGGCGCGTGGCCTCGAGCGCTGCGATCCGTTTGGGTTCCCAGCCACTCCGCAGCTCGGCGAGGAGCGAATCCCGTAGTGGTTTCAGTTCCGGGGCTTCGCCCAGGTCGTGGAGCTCGTCCGGGTCGTCATCGAGATTGAAAAGTTGCACCCGTTCGTAGCCGTGATGGCAAGACATCTTCCACGGACCCCGACGAAACATCCTTGCGATCGGGTCCTCCCACTCGCCGGCACGATCGGCGAGCACCGTGTCGGACCAGTTCACCGAATCGGCAGGGGTGCCTTCGAGGAAAGGTTTGAGGCTGTTGCCGCGCTGTAGATTCAACGGAGGCGCTAGAGCGATCTCGATCAGAGTCGGGGCGATGTCGATCAGGCTGCAGGGCCGGTTCACGGTGATTCCTTGGGCATATCGCTCCGGCCAACTGACGATCAGAGGGACGCCGAGCGACCCTTCGTAGAAACTCGATTTCCACCACGTCCTGTGTTCGCCCGCCATGTCCCCGTGATCGGAAGTGTAGATGATGATGGTGTTCTCGGTCATCCCCACAGCCGACAGCGCATCCGTAATCCGTCCGATGCATCGATCCAGGAAGGTTACCAGTCCGAAGTAGGCGGCTCGGCTGGTGCGTAGATTGTCCTCGGTCGCGTCATCTACGCCGCGGCGGTCGCGCCAGTCGCGCATGGCGGGGTGTAGAGATTCCAAATAGCCGGACGGGAGAATTGGTAGGGAGACGTGGTGGCGGTAGTATTCGAATAGATCTCTCGGGCAGATGAACGGGCAGTGCGGCTGGTAGAGCCCGACGGTGAGGAGCAGAGGACGATCGTCATTGCGATCATGCAGGTACTCGACGCAGCGATCGGTAACCGCCTCATCGTAGGAAAGATATCCGGTGCGGCCGGCGCCGGCATGCTGGAGTGAGTAAAGATACTGGCCCTGCGCTCGCCTGATGGGTTCAGGAACGAGGTTGCTGTTGACATCTCCGATGAGGCGTTGCTCGAAGCCGTGCCGTTGATCCGGCCCGTTGAAGTGCATGCGCCCGCAGAGCGTTGTTTCGTATCCAGCGGCGGCAAGGTGATGGGCGAAGGTCGGCACGTCGCTGCTGAGTGAACACGAATTCGTCCAAACATCGATGTCACTTGAATAACGCCCGGTCAGGAAACTCATGCGTGACGGGCCGCAGAGGGGGTGGTTGCAGTAGGCCTGGGAAAAGCGAACGCCCTCTCTGGCGAGGGCGTCCAGGACCGGGGTTTTCACCGATTCGTCCCCGGCGCATCCCATGATGTGGGGATTGTGCTGATCGGACATGATTAGCAGAATGTTCGGGCGAGTATCAGGCATCTTGGTGCGGTGAACAAGAGCGCGTCTAATCAAGGAAAGGATGCCGGACGGGTGCGGGCACACAAGCACGGAGATTAAACCGCGGAGGACGCTGAGAACCTGGAGCAGCTAAGCCTTAACCAAAGTAAGCGAGGGGGAGATTGAGTCTTCATCGTAAGCTCTGTCGCCTTTTCGAAGATCACCATTGGGAGTCGCGGAGAGGAAAAAACAATCCCGCTAAGCGGGAAAAAGACTGCAACGAATGGGGAGGGGAGGGATGCCCAACGCATCCGAGAAGGCAACGGATGGGGAATATCCAACGCCGAAGGCTCAAGTCTGAATGATCAAGTGACGAGCCCGCGCATTTCCGAAGGTCCTTGAGAATCGTGCTAGAGTTCTTGAGATACCTTGATCCCTATCCGTTGTTTTCTTAATCCGTTGGGAGTCAGCCAATTTATCTGCACGACTACAACCGAGACCGGGATGTGCGGGCAACAAGGAGATCACCTATGAGTAACAAAGAACGTGTAGCCTATTTCAATGGAGAGATTGTACCGGAAAGCGAGGTGCTGATTCCGTTTCGGGATCGAAGTTTCAAGTATGGAGATGGAGTATTCGATGCGGCGCGGACGTTTGGAGGGCGGATTTTCAAATTGCGTGAACACGTGGAGCGGCTCTTCGATTCCCTGAAATACGTCGGAATCGATCCGGAACTCTCACCCGAGGAAATTATCCGGCTGTCGGAAGAGGTCTCGGAGCGCAATCTCCCTCTACTGAAGCCCAATTCCGACCACTGGGTTTCTCAACGTATCTCGCGAGGCGTGAATATTCCTGAGGGCGACATTCAGGAATGCACTGAACCCAATGTAATCATCGAGTGTACACCGCTGCCGTTAAAAGCCCGAGCGCCGCTCTATCGAGATGGGATTGAGGTCTTTTTCCCGTCGATCCGGCGGACACCTCCGGACTGCCTCAGCCCCAACGTCAAGGTCCACCAGTATTTGAACCTGATTGTGGCGGACCTTGAGGTGCGCAGCCACAGTCCCGAGGCTTGGGCGATTCTCCTGGATACGCGCGGCTTTCTGGCCGAGGGTATGGGGAGCAACCTGTTTCTGGTGAAGGAAGAGGTTATTTACACGCCGAAGGCGGAATATGTTCTGGAAGGAGTAAGTCGCCAGACGGTGATCGAATTGGCCGGGAAGCTGGACATTGAGGTCGTGGAGCACGATCTCACACCGTCGGACGCGTTCCGGGCGGATGAGGCTTTCATTACCTCGACCAGTTTCTGCATCTGTCCCGTGCGATGGTTCAACAAGAAATCGGTCCCGCACGAAAACGTCACCGGTCCCGTGACAGAGAGGTTGACGGATGCGTTTTCCAAGCTGGTCGAGTATGATTTCGTGGGCCAGTATATGGCGTATCTGAAAGAAAGCGGAAACAACGCGAAATAGCCGACACGGGAAGCAATACGATTCTTTGCTGAGAGAGAAAGGGACGGAAAATGGCAGGGCTGGATATCGGTTCAACGAAGCAACTGTTCGTGGACTACTTCATCATCGAAAGCTTGAAATTCGCCAAGCAGGGGATGAATCCCGCCGTAAAGGTGGACCACAATCCGATAATCCGACCCGAACGGCCATGGGAGGGAAATAACGTCAGGTTGGACTATGTGTGCTTCGACGAGAACGAGCGGGTTTTCAAGATGTGGTACACCGCCTCTACCAGCAAGACCCATCCCGATAGAATCCCGGGCGGCGCCAGCGGCCTGGTCATGATCGGGGAAGACGACCCGGGAATATCGTGCTTGGCTATATCGGAGGACGGCGTCAACTGGAAGCGACCGGAATTGGGACAGGTGGAGTACGAGGGCTCCAGGAAAAACAACATCATTCCCACCAGGGAGGGCATGCCTTCCTCGCCGACTTTCCAGGATCTGCACGAGGAAGACCCCGCCAAACGTTGCAAAGCGCTGAGCAGTGGAGGATCCACAAAAGTCCCAATGAAGATCAGCTTGTTCTATTCACCGGATGGCTTCGAGTGGACACCCTATGAGAGTAATCCTGTTATCGATTCCACCCCGAGAATCGGCCGCTGGGGACCGACCTATCACATGGGATGGGACTCGATACGGGAGACCTATGCCGCCTATGTAGAAAA
Organism: Candidatus Moanibacter sp.; assembly: GCA_965226025.1. Classification (GTDB taxonomy): domain Bacteria; phylum Verrucomicrobiota; class Verrucomicrobiia; order Opitutales; family UBA2987; genus Moanibacter. The sequence goes on from CBDDCD010000003.1 coordinate 1,445,723, forward strand.
CAGCCACCACATGCGAGGGCCGTTCGGCAAACGATTAATAGGACGGGCCGAGAGCCCCGATATGATTCACTGGGAAGAGGCCGAGACGATACTCATTCCCGACGAAGAGGATTTTCCTGATACCGAGTTCTACAATATGCCCGTGATGGTCTACGAAGGGATCTATGTCGGCATGCTTTGGATCTTTCGGACCACCAACGTGACTCATCACCCCGAGATCGTTTTCAGCCGAGACGGCTACCGCTTCAGTCGAACCTATCGGGAGCCTTTTATTTCCCGAGGAGGAGCGATGGCGGATTTCGACTCCGTGTCGGTCTACGCCCACAGTCAGATTGTCGTTGGCGACAGCATACTGACCTATTACAATGGCCGGAACTGGCGGTCTCCCGAGACTCTGCTCGATCTTGGGGACAAAGCCGTCGCCGCCATCGGCCTCGCCGTCACCCCTCTCGACGGTATGGTCTCGGTGGATGGAGGTAAGGGTTGGCAGACCCATCCCGAAGACGATTTCGACCGGAAGGGCTTGGGAAATCGGGATATTCTGCTGGAAACATCAAAGGGTCCCGAGTCGTTCAGCCAGCTGGTTACGCGCTCATTCCGCTTTTCAGGGAGGGAGCTGCACCTGAACATGAGTGCGTCCCCGCTGGCCGCCGGTCCCGGACTTCCGGAGGTCCGGGTCGAGGTGCTGACTCCCAACCACGACTGGGTGTCAGGCTTCTCCTTCGATGACGGCGATCCGATTACAACCTCCGGTCTGGACCACGTCGTGTCATGGCGAGGCAGCTCAGACTTGAGTGCATTGGCGGGTAGCCATATTAAGCTGCGGTTCTACTTTAAGAATGCGAAGCTTTACTCGTTTCAGTTCAGAAATGAAAGAGGTAAAGAACAAAATCGGCCGTTGCTCACCTAACGGTGTCAGGGACCAGAGGATCAACCGCGTAGAACATGGTGCTGCCGGGCTGCGGCCAGAACAGCAGACGCGAGAGAAGCGGTTACGGGGGACGGAAAGGGATGGCAGTATGATTGTGGTCCTGGAATCCTTGTCGTGAGCTTTGTCGAATCCCGGCGGAATAAGAAAAATAAGGCTGAGGGGGAATGGATTGGCAACGGATGAAAGCACAGCAACGGATGGGGGGAGGGAAAGGGATGCCCAACGGATTCGAGAAGACAACGGATTGGGAAAGATTGCGACTCGGCAAAACACCCCAACCGTCCCTACTCGTTGCCGTGGTTTGATTCTTTGCCTAAAAGTGCCTGAAGCGTATCTGAAGAGGATTATTTAAAAGCATGCATCAGCTCCCACGCCAAATACGGTATGGAGAGTATGTACGACGAGAAGATGCTGGCTACGGCAGGGCCGGGGCGCCGAGTCCATCTCGATCAGGTGCTGGCCAACCAGGATCACATGCCCGGGGAGGCGGCGCGGTGGCGGGCGGAGAAAATGCAGGAGTGGGAAGATGAGTTTAACCACGAATGAACACGAAAAGAGAGTGCTCCCTCAAGTGGCAGAGCGATCCCTCAGCGATTCGACTGAGCTCATCGAAGTCCTGGCGGCAGGATCCCTACTTCGAAGCAATTCTCTCGACCTTCCTGTGCTGACTTCCCTTTGGGTGCTGGACTGCTCTCCTACCTGAGGGAACTATTCTGTGTCGTAACCGGCGAATTTGGGCGCTGGGATACCCGCATGTACATTGAAGTTTCAGGTCAGCTCCAGCCGCCGGCTGCCTCTTCGGAGCCGGATCAATCGGGGTTTGAAACTTCCCCCGTCAGTTCCATATTTCCGCCTCTTGGCTGGGTTCGCCGAAGGTCCGAAAACCCGCATCGGCATTGAAGTTTCAAATCAGGCTCGATTCTTCCATGGTCCGGTAATGGCCAGGGTAATTCCCGGTTTCTGAATATTCACGAAGAGGGTAGGATGATTGGGGGCGAAACAGACACCGCAGAATTCCGAATCCCCAGAATAGTTGTTGTGGGCGAAGGTATAGATTTTCCCTTCAGGTGTGATACCTCGAAGATATTGGTCCCCTGAACCGTCTTCACAGATAATGAGATCTCCCCATGGGGCAACTGTGAGATTGTCACAATACTCCAACAGTTCGCTGTCGTTGGGTTCCAGATAGAGCTCGAGTTGGCCGGGGTGCTCAACTTCCTCTTTCGTTCCTTCGTAGAGGCTGGGAGTGTAGCGCCAGATTTGACCAGTCAGATTTGCTCCACCGTTAGTTGAAGCGAAATAGATCGCTCCATTTCCATACCACATTCCCTCGGTGTTAGCGAATCGCGCTGCGCCTTTATCATTTCCTTGGTAACGCAAATCGTTGTTCGGTGAGAGAACATCATCCAGATCGATCCATTGGACATCCATCGGTTTTCGAGGAGGGACAGGAGGGCTTTCGACGGTTGGCCAATTACGGGTGTCGAGCGAGCTGTGGCTTTTGACCGCGAGTGCTTGCAGGCGCCCACCTTTGATCAGCTTTCCCTGCTCATTTGGAATATACCGGTAAATAAGACCATCACCGACGTCTTCCGTCTGAAATACGATGCCGCTATTTGGATCGACTGCTACCGCTTCATGATTGAACCTGCCCATTTGTACCAGCGGTACTGGATCCGCGAGGTATCTGTTGGAAGTCGCTGGGACCTCAAAGTTGAAACCATGGTCTTTCGCAAGAGAATCCCCGGCCTTTAGGGTGGTCTCTTCACAGGTTATCCATGTACCCCAGGGGGTGGGACCTCCCGCGCAATTGCGCACCGTTCCGGCGAGACTGAGAAACTGTCCCGTTACTTGCCTTTTATTGCTGTCATAGAGAATCGTCGTTGTCCCACCAAGGGCAGGCATACCCTCGGTCCCAGGGTCGTAAACTTTGCTTCGGTCGATCTTATCAAAGAGCTCGTTCTCAAGGCCAAACGGTCCAAGGTAAGTTCCGTCAGGCGAGAGCTCATGGTTGCGGACAATGATTGTTTGGTCACCCGGTCCGGAAAATGCGGCCATGCCGTCGGGAGCACCGGGAATGCGGAGTCCGTCATTCATAAAGTCGCCGGTCCGCGACAGTATTGTGTAGCTAAAGCCCTGAGGTAGGTCGAGAATCCGTTGGGGATCATTCAGAAGTGGGCCATACCCTGGCACTTCGCTAAAATAGGACTGCCCAGCTGCCGATGGAGTTAAGAAATGCCGAAGACCGAAGAAACCAACCGTCACATAGGTCGAATTTTTAAGGAAGTCGCGACGTGATATTTTTACCTTGGATTTCATATATCCTGATTGAAGTATCATCTTGGCAGTGCGATAGAGAAGCAAGCTTATGAAAGTTCCAATTCGATCGAAATCAGCTTCTGTTTTCCGGCGGAACGAGAAATATATCCCCGGCGGAGTTGTCTCCAGCGTGCGCAAGGTAGAGCCCGAAATCGCGTTCGTTCGGGGGGAAGGCGCTTATTTGTGGGATGCGGACGGTAATCGCTACATCGACTATCATGCTGCCTTTGCCCCTCACTTATTGGGTCATTGCGATCGGCATGTCACTGAAGCGGTCGAGAAGGTGCTCCACGATGGCAGCAGTCTCTATGGCACGGGTACGAACGCGCTGGAGGGGAAGTTGGCGGAGATGCTTTGCACTCAGGTGGAAGCTTTGGACAGGGTCGAGTTCTGCAATACCGGTACTGAGGCGAGCATGGGGGCGGTTCGAATCGCTCGTGCCGCCACGGGTCGGGATCATGTCATCGTTATGCAGGGGGGATTCAATGGGTCTCACAATGATGTGGGATGCAACGTTCTAACACCTCTGGAGGAGATTGGGCCCCGAGTGTCTCCGGGAGAGTATCGCTACGTTTCTCTCGGGGCAGGTGTACCCGAAGTTCACAAAAGCCTGGTCCACAATATCAATTTCAACGATCTCGATTCCGTCCGTTACGTGTGCGAACGCTATCCGGTGGCCGCTTTAATCACGGAGCCCATTCTGCAGAACATCGGCCTGGTCAGACCGGAACCCGGATACTTAGAGGGCTTGCGCGATCTGGCCGACGAGTACGGCTTCGTCTTGGTGTTCGATGAGGTGAAGACGGGCTTTCGCTATTGCGTGGGTGGGTACAGCCAGCTCGAAGGAGTGAAACCCGATTTGGTCTACTTCGCTAAGGCGATTGCCAACGGCTACCCGTTGTCGGCCGTCGGCGGCAAATGCGAGTTAATGGATTATTGCGCCCATCCAGATCCCGCTAAACGAGTGCTTGTGGCCGGCACCTACAGCGGTCATCCGATCAGTGTGGTTGCAGCCATTGCGACGGTGGAGCGCTTGCTTGAGAACGAGGGAGAGGTCTACGGGCGTTTGGAAAGTCTCGGCCAACGGGCACAACAAGGTATCGAGTCGATATTGGGAACTCTGGGCCTTGAAGGGGTTGTGATCAGACAAGGCTCAGCTTTCTGTATCTATTTCATGGATCACGCTCCGAAGGATTGGCACGATTTGGCCTCGCATCACGACTTTTCTCTGGATTTGGCCATGCGCCGGGCGATGGTCGATCGAGGTGTCTATTTTTTCCCGGTGGCGACGAAGCAGTGTTCCATCTCGGCGGCGCACAGTGAGGGCGATATTGATGCGACGATTGAGGCGCTGGAGGAGTCGTTGAATGAGGTGACGGCTGGGCAGTAGTCCGGAAGTCTCTGAACTTCAGATCCGCCTGCTGCGTTCCAATCCATAGAAATACTGCAACTAAAAGTGATCCGATCGGATCACTTTTAGTTGCAGTAATGGGAGGCGAGCTAAGCAGGCGCGGACGATCCGGAAACGGTATCTCCACGGGCCGGGGCGACGGAACCTCCCGGCTTGGATGACCGGCTCCGTTGTCTGTTGCGTTTCTGTTGCGCGCGACAACTGCCTTCCTGGCTTGAGGACAGAAATAGCATCGGCGATTTGAGCAGAGCAGGATGTCTACTCTTTTCCTGAGTAGCTTCACAGTCTCGTCGATGACATCCTGCGATTTGACAAGCTGACATTTGCACTGCTCGATTCGGAAATCCTGAATGAAACCCTTCTCCCGAAGAGGCAGTTCGATGACGCCGAAACCGGTGCTGCAGCCTGGCTCGTCATTGAGATCAACTTCGACCACCTCCTCTGACTCGATTCGCACCTGCGCTTTCCGGGGACAGGAGGGATCGAAGGGAATGCCCCGGTAGGGGACGTGGGCATAAGCTTCGACGATGTGCATCGTCGAGTCCGTATCGTGTTTGACGCCCAGGAGAAAAATGTATCCTCCGGCCTTAGCGAGCCGATCCATGGGCGAGTCTACTCCGACGGGCTCGGCCTTCCAATGCTCTGCCGTGAATTCGGCCGCTCTTCTCCCGATTGCGGCGACGGAATAGGTAGGGTGTATGCCCCGCACCGCATTGGGTCTTTTCCGCAAGGCGTTGGTAATCGCTCCGGTCTGCGAAGGTTCCACTTCAGGATCAAACACACCTTCAAGAAGAGCGTAGTTGAAGGTTGGAACCATCAATGTTCCCTCGGAGCCCAAAACCTCGAGTACCGCGTCGATCACGGCGTTCGCTCCTCCGTCGACTCGGCCGAGCCGGGAGAGGGAGCTGTGCATGATCAGATTCCTGGCGCGGTGCAGACCTGCCTCACGAAAGTGGGCGACGAGATCTTTCTTGCGGAGGAGTCGCTTCATCAACAGCCCGGTTTTCTTCTAGCGCAGCTAAGCTGCAACAAATGGACAAAGTTCGAGACAAGGTTCGAGACCCGTCGTCGCTTCGCTCTGCCGAGGCAGGCGAGGTTTGCTCCGCTGAGTTCTGAGTGGGTTTACAGTGAGGATAAATTCTATCGAATTGAGAAAACGGCTCCGATTCACGTAGTAACCTTGTCCCGAACCTGGCTCTCGAACCTTGTCTTCTGCACGACTTTGAATCCGTCGCCTCGATAAGCGGCTAATGACTACCGCCCTTCCCACTTCGTCCACACCTGCTCCCGGCTGACCCGCTCATGGAGCTCCTTCCACTCGTTGGATCCGTCATCCTCCCAGATTTCGCTACGCACTCCCTCCACGTAGGTACCGGGGACGGAAAGACTGGCGGTGTGGACGCATGAGTTATCTCAGGATAAATGACGGTGTGGATGAGGCGTGGCGTTGGCTTGGTGTAGAGTTCGCCGCGCTTGCTGCATTCGTCCAGTACATCCTGTGGAATCCGATATTTCTCCACCGCTTCCTCATCGACCTCGACGCCGAGGCCGGGACCGTCCGGGACGTGCTGGTGCCCGTTGACGATCTGAATCGGCTCCTTCAACAGGTGATGCGAATAAAGATTGATGCAGCTGATCGCCGGCCACCGTGCGTGGGTGAGGACGGAGCCCAGATGCGCTCCCCAGGTTGTGGTCAATCCATCCCCGACGATCTGTAGCCAAAAGGGCATTGAGACTTCGGCGGCGAGTTGCCCCTGGCGCATGACCTCGGATTGTCCGCTTCCAATGACAAACCCGTCGCAGACTTCCTCCCGAACGACGGTGGTGTAGGGTGGGGAACCGAAGTGCATGGCGACAGGCAGATTTACGGAACGGCGGATCTGACGATTGCCGAGGATATCATCCTGGGGGATGGGAGTCTCGAACATCGCTACATTTTTGTACTGCTCCAGCCGTTTCATGAGCGGGATGGCGTTGGCCGCGTTCTCCCAACTGGCGTTGGGATCGAGATCGAGATGGAAGTGGGGAGGCACGACCTTGGAGATCGCGTCCACCTGGGCGACGATGTCGTGCCAGGGACGAGGCTTGTTCTTGAAGGTGGTATAGCCATTGGCGACAGCGTCGGCGGCTTCAGCGGCCCAGGTTTCGGGTTTGGCGTAGGCCGACCACCAGGAGATCGGGGTCCAGTCGCGTACCTTAGGGCCCAGGAGTTGGTGCACCGGTACTTCCAGTATTTTTCCCACCACATCGAACAGGGCCATCTGCAGGCCGGCGCCGAGACTGTCCTCGGTCATGAGCGCGGCTGGGCTTTGGCCGATGACCCGGGCCACTGAGTCGTCTGTGACCCGGCCATAGGTGTAGTGAATGACCGTCTCTCCCCAGCCGACGTGGCTGCTGTCCGTCGTCACCTTGCAGAGTTCGAGGGTCGACCATTGGTAGACTGAGGCCTTGGTGATTTCCTGCTGTCTTGGAGTAAAGGGGACATCTACGACTATGCGTTCGATATTTGTGACTTTCATATGGCAATTCCTGTAATTCGTGTTGTTTGCTCCATGCCAGCGTTCCTCCTTTGGGTAAGCAAGTAAGATCGTTGCTGCGAGACCTTTCAGGATTGTGTGCCGGATTTCGAGGTCAGCCCCATGTGTCCCGTTAGGGCATCTTTGGCGCGAGCCTTGGCGTTTCTCGATCCGGCTGATTCCTCTTTACTTGGAGGCTGTGGCTCGGCGGTAGTGGTTCAGATTCTAGTTACTATGGTTCGTATGGGCGGTTCGACAAGGCTCGCGACAAAGAGATTTAGAGACGTGACCTCACTGAACGATCCCGTGCGAAACGCTTGCCACCATCGGCGCGAGCGGTAGAGTCCGAAGCGATATGGTTACAGACAATCGCAGTGAGGGACCGTGGCAGGCGGCGGAGTACGAGGGATACGACCCGCTCCCCATTGTCGATCTGAAGGTCAATATGCTGGGAAAGCTCTCGGGAGGATCAGATTCAAACGGTCGTCCTACGGATGGTTTGCTTCGCATTATTACGGAGGATGGGGTCGAAGGTTGGTGTAACCAGATTTCGCGAGATACGGCGCACGTCATCGTAGAAATGTTCCGTGAACACCTGATTGGCCGTGATGCACTGGCCCGCGAACGCATCTGGCACGACATGCTGATGTGGCTGCGTCTAGGCTGGCCCCCGAAAGAATTGCGTGGTGCGGTCGACATTGCTCTTTGGGATATTGCAGGAAAGCACCTCGGTCTTCCCATATGGCGACTCTTGGGCGCTTGTCGGGACAAGGTCCCCGCTTACCGGACCCAAGGCGGCACCCTTGGGCCCGAAGGCAAGACGGTTGAGCACTTCCTCAAACACGCACTGCAGGCCCAAGCCGATGGATATTTGGGTAGCAAGGACCACTGCTACGGTGGACCGGAGTTCATGATTAACCTCGCCGGAGAGCTGCGCAACGCGGTGGGTTCCGATTTCCATCTGATGCATGACGCCGTGCAGTATTACGATCTGAAGGAAGCAGTACGCGTGGGACGAGCATTGGAAGAACACAACTTTAGGTGGTTCGAGGAACCGTTGCGGGACCAGGATTTCCTCGCCCTCAAGCAGCTGCGCGAGGCTGTTGGAGTTCCTGTGGTGGCAGGTGAAAACTTCCCCCATCACCTGCACAGCTATGCGCAAATGTTGGCTATGGGAGCGGTGGATGGGATCAAGCCGCCGGTGGGGAGCGGCGGGATCACCGAAACCCAGAAACTGGCCCACCTGACCCATGCATTTGGAGCCGCCATCCACGTCCAGGCGGCGGGTCCGATGTGGGGATTCGCGGCCGTTCATGCCAATGGTGGAATCGAGAATATGGTTCTGCTCGAGGTGCATCCGGCTTTCAAGGATCAGACCCATCCCGCACTCCGTAATCCACGAGAGCAAATTGGCGGCTATGTCAAGATGCCCGAGGGACCAGGCTTGGGAGTCGATCTCGATTGGGATGTGATCGAGGAGGATACGATCGAGGTGATCGAGTAGTCCGAAGATCTAGCGGGTTTTGGGAGGTCGCTGTTCTTGAATCCCTCGAAGATGCGATCTTGGGCGCATTTTGGTGTACAAGAAGCTGAAGTTGATTAACTACGGCGCGTCCGGCGGCCACGCCCTTCCGCCTGATGGTGCATCTACTGACCTACCGATCTTCGGGAAAGCAAGTAGGACCGCGCTTGCGCGGGATGAGCCCGCTGGAAAATTCGAATCGGCAGATCGTTCGCAAGCGAACTCCTACAACCTTCGGTGATCCGTCCAATCTTGCAACCGTCGGCGCTGTTTGTAGAGTCCTGAGTGATATGGTTACCGACATTCGCAGTGATGGTCCCTGGCAGGCGGTCGAGTACGAAGGATACAAGCCGCTGAAGATCGTCGACCTGAAGGTCAATATGTTGGGTAAAGTGTATGGGCCTGCTTGGTCAGGTGGGCGACCGGCGAATGGGCTTCTGCGGATCATTACGGAGGATGGGATCGAAGGCTGGTCTTCGGACATTTCACCCGATCTGGCTGATGTGTTTGTAGACATGGCCCGAGAACTCTTGATCGGTCGTGATGCGCTGGCCAGAGAGCGGATCTGGCATGATTTTCTAATGTGGCAGCGGCTTTTCAAGCCACCCAAGGAGTTGCGCGGCGCCATCGACATTGCTCTTTGGGATATTGCGGGGAAATTCCACAATCTTCCGGTCTGGCGACTTCTGGGCGCCTGTCGGGATAAAGTGCCCGCCTATACGACCCAGGGCGGCACCGGCGGTCCCGAAAATAAGAGGATCGATCACTACGTGAATTTTGCGCTCAAGGCCCAGGCCGATGGGTTCTTGGGCAGTAAGGATCACTGCCACGGCGGACCAGAGTTCATGATCAACCTTGCGGAGGTGCTGCGCGACGCGGTCGGCCCCGACTTCCACCTGATGCATGATGCGGTGCAGTACTATGACCTCAAGGAAGCAATTCGAGTGGGCCGTGCTTTGGAGAAACATGACTTCACCTGGTTCGAAGAACCGCTAAGGGATCAGGATTTCCTCTCTCTCAAAAAGCTGCGCGAGGCCCTTGGGATATCCGTAGTGGCGGGCGAGAATTTTCCGCACCACCTGCACAGCTATGCCCAAATGCTTGCTATGGGGGCGGTCGACGGGATCAAGCCGCCGGTGACGAGCGGAGGGATCACCGAGACTCAGAAACTGGCACATATGACCCACGCGTTCGGGGCGGTCATGCACGTCCAATTGGGCGGATCGATGTGGGGCTTCGCGTCGATTCATGCCAACGGTGGAATCGAGAATATGGTCCTACTTGAGGTACACGAGTCATTCAAGACTCGGAAACACCCCGCAGTCAGGAATTACCTTGAACAGTCCGAAGGCTATGTAAAAATGCCAGAGGGGCCGGGTTTGGGGGTAGATCTCGACTGGGATGTGATTGAAGAAGATACGATCGAGGTCATTGAGTGATCCGGCGTTCCTGCGGCTTTTTGCAATTCGTAGTTCTTGAATCCCGTAAAGTTGTTTTCACTAGCAGAATGTGGTTTACAAGATTTGAAAGCTAGTTCGCTGCGGCGCGTCCGGCGGCCACGCCCTACCACCTGACGAAGGGTCCTAAAACTAACAGGACTCAGGCAATGTGGATGTGGCAGATTTCGTTGAACCGCGAGGAGGTAGGGCGTGGCCGCCGGACGCGCCGCTCTTCAGTATCGTAATCACCATGTCAACAATCCCTTCAGCCCAAGAATTATATAACGATGCCATCGTCATTGACGCCCTCAACGTAAGCAATTGGGACAGTCCGGCTGTCTTTGAGAGCCTGCGGGTGGGTCGCCTGACGGCGATCAACGCAACCCTGGTTACGTGGGAGAACTTCCAGCAGGCGATGGATCACATCGCGAAGTGGAAGGTCAGATTCAATGAACGGCGAGATGTGATCAGCCAGATTCGATCTGTTCAAGACATCCTGCAGGCTAAAAAAGATGGTAGAGTGGGTATCATTCTGGGTTGGCAGAACGCGACGCCGATCGAGAATGATCTGAGGCGCATTGAGTTGTTCCGTTCTCTTGGAATCCTCATCATCCAGCTCACTTTTCACGAGCGCAACTTCATCGGCAATGGATGCTATGAGCGATGTGATGATGGGCTGAGCAATTTCGGGATCGACGCGGTGCGCGAAATGAACCGTCTCGGCATCCTCATCGATCTTTCCCACTGTGGAGAAAGAACGACCATCGAGGCGATCGAGAATTCGAGCAAGCCGGTCGCCGTTACACACGCCCACGCCCGCAGCTACTGCGAAATCGCCCGAAACAAGACTGACGAGGCCCTTAAGCTCCTCGCCGAAAGAGGAGGGGTCGTCGGAACTCCCGCCTTCAATCGGTTTCTTCCTTCCGGACGGGATTCGACGATCGAAGATTTCGGAAATGCCGTAGATGCCCTCGTCCAACGAGTCGGCATCGACCATGTCGGCATCGGAACTGACTTCACCCAGGATCAGACTCAGGAATTCTGGGACTATATAGGCTCCCAACAGGGAACCAAGTTGCCCTCCACCTTCTTTGAGAGACAGGAGGGATATCATAAATTGGCCCACTCTCCCAAGGGCCTCGAGACTCCGGATAAGTTTCCTAATATCGCAGATATTTTGTCGGCGCGTGGTTACCAGCCGGCCGACATTCGAAAGATTCTAGGAGAAAACTGGCTGAATCTGTTTCGAGAAGTCTGGGCGGAGTGAGAGGTTCGATGGAGAAACAGCTGATTAACTTCCGAAACTCTTGCCAAGCTTGGCGGCATAAGTAGATTTGCGCGCACTATGGTAACTGACAATCGAAGCGCGGGACCTTGGCAGGAGGTGGAGTATGAAGGCTATGAACCGCTCCGGATCACCGACCTCAAGGTCCATATGTTGAAGGAAGATGAGGAGGGCAAGCAGGATGGTCTCCTCCGGATCATCACGGAGGACGGAATCGAGGGTTGGAGCAATCGGATAGATCCTGTAACGGCCGGTTTCATCACGGGTGCGTTTCGCGAGCACCTGGTCGGGCGGGATGCATTGGCGCGCGAACGCCTCTGGCAGGACATGTTGATGCTGGAGCGCTTGTTCTGGCCCCCCAAGAGACTGAGAGGTGCGATCGACATTGCCCTCTGGGACATTGCGGGAAAACGGCTCGGCATGCCGGTCTGGCGATTGTTAGGTGCCTGCCGGGACAAAGTGCCGACTTATAGAACTCAGTCGGGCACGATGGGGCCGGAGGGCTTGCAGAAGGAACACTTTCTCGAATTCGCTCTGATGGTAAAGGAGCAGGGTTACCTGGGCAGCAAGGATCACTGTTACGCGGGACCGAAGTTCATGACCGAGTTGGCCGGCGAATTGCGCGATGCAGTCGGTCCCGACTACCACCTGATGCACGATGCGGTGGGGTACTACGACCTGAAGGAAGCCATTCGCGTGGGCCATGCGCTCGAGGAATACAAATACACTTGGTTCGAAGAACCGATGCGCGATCAGGATTTTATCGGCCTGAAGCAACTTCGCGATGCTCTGGAGATTCCGATTGTGACCGGCGAGTATTTTCCCCACCAGATGCACAGCTACGCGCAGATGCTGGCTCTCGGAGCGGCTGACGGCCTCAAGCCGATGGTCGATACGGGCGGGATCACAGAGATCGTCAAGCTGGCCAACCTCACCCACACCTTTGGAGCTTCCATGCATGTGTCGGCGCATAACCACATGTGGGGGTTCTCCTCGGTCAATGCCAATGGCGCCTTGGAGAACATGGTGCTGCTCGAAGTGCATCCGCCTTTCGAAGAGCATATGCAACCAGCGCTCAAGAATCCTCTGAAACTGACCGATGGCTACGTTCACATGCCCGAGGGTCCGGGACTGGGCGTCGACCTCGACTGGGATATCATTGAGGATCTGACGATTGAAGTGATTGAGTAGCCCGCTTTTCGTGACCGAAAATCAGGTTGGAATGGCAGGAATGACTGAAGACGCATCGACACAGGCTAAAGAAGAACTCGCTCCCTTCCACGAAGTCCGCATCGGCAGGGACGATACTGCCGACATCCGACGATCCTTCGACGAAAACGGCTACCTGCTCTTCAAGAGCGTTCTGAAAAGAGATTTGGTGCTCAAAGCAAAGGCGGATATGACCGACGTTTTGCGAGACCAGGGATTCGTTGAGGGAGATTCGACGGATCCAGTAGTCAAGCCGGGAACTACCGCCATCGAGGTCGATAGCGACCCCCTCCATAGTCTGCAGTCTACCAAGGAGGTGATGGCTTCACCGGAACTCCAAGAGGCGCTTGATATCGCCTATGGGGAGGAGGCTTACATCGCGCGATCTCTTGGAATCCGCTACTCCATGCCTACCGATGGGGCCTACCTGACCCCCTCCCACCAGGATTACTTCTACATCCGAGAGACCGATGAATTCCGCATGATCTGGATTCCTCTGATGGATATGAAAATCGTCCACGGTGGACTGGCCATCGCAGCGGGGTCCCACAAGCATGGTCTCCGAGACCATGTCGAGTTTGAGGGAATCTATTCCTATTCATTGAAGGGACGGACGCAGAAGGGCGTGGTTTCCGAGGACGTCCGCGGAGTGTGGACGTCTTCGCCGTTCGAAGTGGGGGATCTCCTCATGTTTCACAGTTGCGCGGTTCATCGTTCCTTGCCGAATACAAGTGGTCTCATACGACTGGCCCTCAACGCAATAACCTATCCGGCACGAAGGCCAAAAATCTGGCAGGCCGAGCGAACCGAGCCGGAATTGCAGATTTTCAGGGAGCAACTTCAGGAACTCTGTGAGGCCGAGGGGATCGGCGGAGATCTCTTTGAGAAGATCGCCATCGAGGCCATGAAGCAGGGCGAAGATCCCAGCCGCGAGTTGGTGTTGAAACTGGCCGAGCAACTAAAATAGCTTGCGAACCGTTACGGGCGTGTTCGCACGTTCAGTGGCTGACGGAGTATCGGCGCTCGGTCATATTCGAAATGGGATGAAGTCGAAATGCTACAAACTATATCGAAAGAAGGATGGGAGAAATAGTACCCTCAGGTAGCAGAGTAGTCCCTCAGCCTGACGGCACGGTCGCACTGCCACTTAAACTCGATCAAACATTGTAGAAAGTCTCCCCGAGCTTCCTACTTCGATCACCCTTTGGGTGCGGTACTGCTCTGCCACCTGAGGGGAATATTACGCGTCGAAAACGGCAGATCCCGTAGCCCGAAAGCTTACATAAGCATTGAAGCTTCGAATCAGGTCTGATCCAACTGCTTCGGCTCCTGAACCGGCCAGTCGGGATTCCTGGCGAGAGGGAAGGGGAAACGGGCGTAGTAAAACCATTGCTGGGTCTTGTCCCGAATCAGGTTCAGGTTACTGTGCACCGTTTTGCCGTTAGGCGGACAGAGGTAGGCCGTATGGACCGGCATTTCGCGGAGGGCGCTACCCAGAAGCATGTAGGCATCGTCGGGTGCCAGCTTTAACCAGACTTCCTCGAATCCTACGTCATGGGCGTGTGGGTCCCCCATCATCATAGGTGGAACATGAACGATGCTGAAGGCCTCATTTGGGTGCAGGCCATCGTCCGGCCCGAAGAGCCCTTTACCAATGTAGGCGTCCCAATGCGCAGCCGGCGTGGTCGGCACCTGATCGATGTTTCTTACGCGGATCTGGTCGACAGGTCGCGCCTCGTCCTCCGGTTGCCAGGTCGCCAGGATCATTTGAAGTGGAGCATCCGTCGTACTTTTGAATCGGTGTGTAGCGCCCGGTGCTATCAGAACACCGGTTCCCTTTCTGAGGTCCCAGCATCGACTGCCGTCATCCAGTTGTCCCTGTCCTTCTTCTACATACAACAGTTGCTGATCCGGTAAATTGACCAACGGTGTTTGAGTATTCCCCTTGAGAGTCGCGGTGGCCAATTCCGTACTGTATCGGAGAACAGCTCCGCGCTTGCTTGGCGCGGCCGGATCTCCCCCACTCAGCACCGTCCGCTTGACGATGTATTCATGCGAGAAGGATTCGGGCGATTGGATCGGGTGGCCGATATAGTCATCTATATCGATACCAACTTCCTTGTTTGATGGGATAGGAAGGAGTTGCGTCATGGTTTTCCCGTTTATGGCGGTGGCGCTTCAGGATTTCATTTGGGACTACGAACTTAACAACGGGTATCCCAGGTCCAATATCTTCGTCGAGAGTCCTGCTGAGCGGGATCGCGAGCTCTGTCGATTCTTCATCTTGGCGCCGATTTGTTTACCACCTGCTTTTGAAGTGCGGTTTAAGATGATTGGGTTACCAGTCCGCTACAAACGAATCAACGTCCAACCGTTCCGGCATCATTTCGAAATAATACCGCATCGGAACCGACTGAAAGCCGGGGACGAATTGTTCTTCATCGGACTGCAGACGTTGGTCAAGGGATTCGAAGCGGGACCACAATAACTCTCTTTCTCTCTCGGAGAACCGTGGACCCAGCTCGGCATCCTGCGACCAGTCGCCGCCGTAACCCTCTCGATCGGGATGGGGGCCCAGACAGATCTTTCGGGCCAGCTTGGAAAGGAGGATGAGGGCGACGATTCTCTCTTCCTCGCCTGGGTGAAGTTTCTCGAGTCCGGCGTAAAAGGATTCCTTGTCGCCTGCAATTATGGCTCGATAGAAGGCCTCGATGCGTGTGCACTCCGAATCGTAAAGGGCTCGATGACGGCGGCAGAGGGCTTGGCACTCTTCATTCAGGAAGAGTTCATAGTTTCCTTCGCGTCGCATTTGCGGCACGTAGGGAAAGAGCCGCCCGCCGTAGGAGCGATAGCCCAAGTGCACCGTCCGGCGCAGGTTGCTGCTGTAGTTGCTACCCCAGTGGAGAATGGTATTGGTGTAGACGACGCCGTCACCCGCCTTGAGCTCGACGGGCACGCTTCCCGGTAATGGCACTTTCCTGTCCTTTTCGAGTTGCTCGTTTTCCGCGGCGCTGTTTGGGCGTCGGTGGCTTCCGGGCACGACCCACAGCACATCGTCGTCGTAGAGTGGGATATTCCACTGCAGGTAGCCGGGCCCATTGGCTTGCAGATCCTGTTCCAGGCCGCAGAGCGGCGCCTGATCGATGGGGTGGATGTCACGATGCCACTCGGCCGGACCGTGGTCTTCGACAGGGTTGCACATCATCATGAACATTGTCGGAGCGGTGTCCGGTGCGCCCATGATTCGGAGACAGACTCCCAGAGTCTTCTCGCTGTAGAGAAACTCCAACGCCGGCGCCGTTTCGGCGTCGATTAGACGCTCGTAGGCCACAAGACGGGGCTGTCTCGCCGTTTCCCAAACCCCACCCGGTGGATCGTCCTCCTCGCGCTCTTTTGCCCAGATCTCTCTCTGACGGTCGACCAATTTCTCGCAGCTCGCCCGTACTGACTCCAGAAGCGCGGGTGGTAGGATCTCGCGCACGAGGACAAAGCCGTCCTCGAGCAGTTGTTGGGCTTCTTTGTGGTCGCTCATTCTTCCATTGAATGGATAAGGTCGTCTGACCGCGTCGGGCTGTCAAGGGTATGATGTTGAGTCGGACAGACTGAGTGTAGCTTTTCACGGAAGACAATTCGGTCGTTGCGCCGTATGGAAACTTCGTTCATGGTGATGAAGCAGTCGACTGAGAGTCGCTTCGCGACTCAGTTTGGCGGATTATTGTAGTGGGGGAATCGCTCATGCTGATCGCAGAAAAACACCATTCTTCCACCCGTAATATCTTACACTGAGTGGAGCCCATTGTACTGTTGGCAACGGAAAAGCGTCGACCGATTTCAATCGCCTTGCGCTTGGCTCGAGATCTCGTAAGCTAGAGGAATGAAAACTCCCTACACCTACTGGAAGGAATCCGACGGAACTTACCTGGGATTTCTCAACGAGTATCCGGACCACTGGACCCAAGGAGAAAACCTAGAAGATCTGAAGGAGCACTTGGTGGATCTGTTTAAGACATTGAAGGATGAGGATCTTCCGGGAATCAAGAGAGTTGCCGAGCTCGAAATCGCGTAAAGCGACGCGATCTGATCAGGAAGGTCGAAGAGGCAGGTTGCGTTCTCCTTCGTCACGAGGCCAAGCACGATATCTATCACAATCCGAAAACGGGGGCTTCAGAGCCGGTACCACGCCACCGTGAAATCCACGAGAGACTCTCCAGGAGAATCATCAAGAACTTGACGGAGGAGTAGAATGCCAACAAATCGCGGGAGACAACGCCTGACGGCGTGCCTCCGCTTTGCGTTGGGCGGGATGAGAGCATCTATGACAGAGCTACCTGGCTATGACAAAGCTTTGGCACGAGCACGGGAAATTCAGTCACTCGATACGAATTTCCTGCTGGATGAAAAGCAGGAGCTTGTTCAGGGGCTCAACAACCGTGTCCTGTCCGGCAATTACGACGGCGGCCCTGCCGTACTGAAGTACTATGATGACTGCATAAACAAGAAAGGCGCAGTAACACGAAAGGGCATTGAGAGCTTTTCGATTCAACACATGGCAGAGATCGTTGAGGTACCCCGTCTCTACGCAGAATTCAATGACTGCATTATTATGGAGCGATTCGTTGGCCAATCCTTCGCGGCCAGAATTCAACCGCTGGAATATGATGCCAACACCAGGAATTTTCTGTACAGAATCGGTACCCAGTGCGGTCACGTCTATGCACAGATCGCTACATGTGACCTATCCGATGAAGACAGAGCCCGCTTCATCGATGCCTTCCACCAGGGAGAACCGCTTGAACAGCGCATTGAGGACCTTCTCATTACTGCTCGTGACCTTTGCTTTCACGTAGCCGAATTCCGTGATCATGCGGAGACACTGAATATCATAGAGAATTCCCTGCCGACCATACGGGAAGAGCATCAGATCATATTCAGGTACGACAATAACTTTGGCAACATGCTGATCCAGAATGACCATCTTATCGGTCTTGTTGATTTCGAGCAATGCTACCTAGGCACAGAAACGATTCTCTTGGGTGCGATGCTCGATACAATCCCCGAGATCTACCCGCTCTTCCCCAAAAGGCCCGCATGGGCAGCCCTCAAGTCAGCCTACGAAGAACGGCGCGACATCGTGATTGATGATGGATGGTTTAAGCATATTATTGCGATGGCCATGATGAACCACTGGTACAGAATCGTGGACATGCAATCTAGACGTGGTACTCTCGATGGATACGTTACGCGCTTCAAAAGCAGGTTTCCGATTCTGAGTGGGATGTACTCTGCTGCTGCCAGGATATTCGCCCAACCAAGCGAGGGAGACAACGCCTAGCGGCGTGCCTCTTCTTGGACGTTAGCCGATCAGATTGATGCTCAGGCTTTACAGATCAGATTCTCAGTGGGAAGGCGGCAGCCGGGAAGTCTATGGAGACGATCTTCTCGATCTTGTCGTTTGGTACGGAGAGAAACAGTCAATTTCTGGATTTCAGCTATCGTACGGGCCTGATCCGCATGCCGTAACATGGTGGAAATCAAAAGGGCTCTTCCATAATCGAATCGATGTGGGCGATTTTAAACCTGGACGGCACGGCTCTCCGATTCTGGAGCGAGACGGCGTTGTTCCGCATCAGATACTTCGTGAGGAGTTTTCACGGAGAAGCGGTGTGCTTTCAGAGGAATTGAGGAGTCTGGTCGTAGAAAAGATCGAAGGTTTCAGCGAGGATGAGCGCCTCGGCTAACCAGCGGGTGGAGATCAACCTGCGACCCCCTCGGAGTTGACGCGTGAGGGCAGCTCGAACATCATCATTCCAATCCACCCGCGCTTTTGGTCGCAGGTGACTCACCCTTGACGTTCGGTAGAAATGATTGACGCCGTCATATTCGATTTGGATGAGACAATCCATAACAGGGCGGCAAGCCTCCGTGTGTTTCTCGAGAGGCAATATGGCTTGTTTGACCTATCCGAATGTCTACCAGAGAGATCGTTCATTGAGTCCTACATGGCATACCAGCAGAATGGGCGAGTGACAGCAGAGGTAGTCTATGAGCGCCTTTCATCTGAATTTTCCTTTGGCTCCCGGTTACGCGATTCTCTGATCACCGATTTTCGGTCTGACTTTGGGAATGCGGCAGTTCCCTTCCCGCGCGCTGCGGAGATTCTCAGCTCTTTATGCGACTTTTATCGACTCGGCCTGATAACTAATGGTGGAAAGGAAACTCAAAACAGGAAGATTGATAGCATGCAGATACGGAGCCTATTTGGATCTATCAAAATCTCAGGAGAAGAGGGAGTGAAGAAGCCCGATCATGAGATCTTCTTGCGGTGCCTGTCCGATCTCGACACGAAACCATCCGACGGGCTTTTCATCGGAGACAATCCAATTGATGATGTGATGGCAGCGAAGTCCCTTGGCTTGAAAGCTATTTGGATGCGAAATGATTATTTTGACCGTCCCGAAACCTGCGATGGCATCGTGGATGAATTTGCGGAGATTCCCTCGACCATTCGCCAGATTACCGAACAAAATACTGCTCACAACGCTGGCTAGCGCCATCGTGCGAGTGTTCAAACGTTCGCTGAAAGACTAGCTGGACTTTCAGCACGGCTGGATTATGCTTAGATCCACCATGGAGACGGAGGAAATAAGGAGGGAGGCACTACACTACAGCTTCCTAAGGATCAAAGGGTTACCTTGGCACACGAACTGATTATGAGCATCGAGCCTGAGGAGGAGAGTCGCGTGTTGGCGGCTTGGGATGCCGAGATTCGCGATCGCATCCGTGGCTATGATGAAGGGCTCATTGCGTCGATTTCGGCCTCCCAGGTCTTCAAATAATTGGACGAGCGCTTAAAGGGATGACGCTTGAGTTTCTTCCGGCGGCGCAACGCGAATTAACCGAAGCCTCAGAGTATTACGAGACGAACAATGCGGTCGAGGCAATCCCGATTCATCCGCCTCGCCATAGCGATATGTTTGGGCTCGGGCTGCCTAACCGCTGACGTTGGCCTAACTTACGGCGGTGATGGGATATTGTGAAATGCAAGAGAGTGACATCGAGGAGATACTCGTTGTCCGCACCTCGACGCGCGAGAATCGGGCGACGATGGAGGGTCTCGCTAAATATGGCGTCACGCCGGAATCGACTCTGCAGATTATGCGCGAGAAGGCCAAAGGTTGGGTATGCGAGGACTCTGGCAAGATCGTTGGCTTTGTAATGGGCGATGGTAAGTCAGGAGAAATGTTGGTTGTCGCCGTCTTGCCCGATCACGAGGGTTGTGGGATCGGACGCCACCTTGGAAGCGGGCGTTGGGGAATTGCTCCAGGCCACCTGCGTGGTCGTAATGGAGGTGAGTGATAATGACCGTATCGACGCTCTCTGGGGCGATTCCGATTTCGGCTAAGGCTTGGGCTGGCTCCAGCAGGATCGGGCGATCGCGGCGCGCGCCTTCACGGCTGTCGAACCCAGTATCGACCAGAATGGTCTGCTGCTCATTCCGGATGACCCAAATGAAATAGTCCATATCGTGGGGGACATCATGGGTGGTATCGAAGATAAAAGACTCACCACGTGTGCGTACCTTATTCTCGGCGTATTTGATGGCGTAGACTTCGTGATGGTTTGGATTAGCCATACTGGTTCACCTTCGAAAATAGGAACTTAGGGAAATCGGGGAAATAAAGAATCAAAACGGAGATAGAATTGAGAAAGCCGAAGGAGTATGCGGGACTTGCTTTGTATTTAGCGATCTTAGTTTGCTCGTGCTCGAAGCATCGTGGCCTCTCCATTTTCTGAGACTGATCTCCATTGAAGTTTATGATTAGTTGGATTCCAGATCCTGGTCTGGCCCATGGACCAGCTTCCCACCCTCCCGCATCCAGTCTGCGAGGATGGTGTTGTCATTGACGGATCGCAGGGCATAGCTACGACCGGCTTGATCGGTGTCGATGGTGGCGGTGACAAGGCATTCGTCGAAGTGGCCCGCCTCGATCAGGACATTGCCGTCGGGACTGACGATTTTACTGTTACCGTGCGATTGCGAATTTGAGGCGACATCATTCGGATTGGCGGGTGCGTTGGCCATGACGAGAAAGATGTCGTTTTCCGTGGCCCGGGAAATGGGCATGGCGCGGTATGCGGAAAATTTGAACTCACTGGTCATGCCCGCCTCGTTGCTGCAAAAGTAGCAGATGCGTGCGCCCGCGATGGCAGGAAGGCGAACGAGCTCCGGATAGCGGACATCATGGCACACGATGAAGCATGAGTTCTGTCCGGCGAGTTTGTGGACGGGTAGAACTTTGCCCGGTTCCGGCCACGCTTCCGCCAGGTGGATTTTGGAATAGCGGCCGCGAACAATTCCCCCTCTGTCGATGATGAGGAGGCTGTTGAAGAGCTTGCCGTGTTCCCAGTGAGCCGTGCCCAGGACCACGGCGATATCGTATTTTTTCGATGCAGCGACGATTCGGTCTTCCGCCTGAATGAAGTCTTCCGGCTTGGCGTCCTCCCAATATTTCTCGTCGACCTGGTAGCCGCACAGGCAGGCCTCAGGAAAGACGACGACGTCGACTCGATCTTGAGCCGCCTTTCCAATCCAATGCAGGACCTTATCGGAGCTTTCTTGGACATCTCCGAAGGTGAGAATTTGGCAGGCGGATACGCGGACTTTCATGGATAGTGCAGCTTATTACGCGACTGATTTGACCACAGAGGACGCGGAGGCACGGAGGGAAATTCCCAACGGATTCGAGAAGACAACGGATCGATTTAGAATTCAACACCGAATTAGGACTCAACTCCATGGGCGTTGGGCGTTGGATGTTGAAATTCAGCCTGTTACATTCCAAAACGTGCTGAAAAACGAAGTCGGGACAGATTGTATTTCAGCGATCCGCGGATGAAGAGAAGAACGATTAGCCGACAGGCATTCGTGGGATAGCCCTCAGTCTTGGATACGGAAGTAAGCTAGTTTCCCAGCGGTTCTTCGACGTTGCCAAAGATGGAGCGGAGGCGTTCCATATCGGTTTGGTCGAGAGGTGGCCCGAGAATGGCGTCGATGTTTTCCTCAAGGTGCTCCCGATTTGAGGTGCCGGTAAGGATGGTGGAAATCGCGGGATGGGCGGCGACGTATTTGTATCCCGCCGCGGCAAGAGACGGGACTCCCTCTTTCAGAAGCCAGCCGAGGGGGTCTTCATTGGGAAGGGCGTCAGGAGCGATGATTCCGTGTTTCTTGGCGGCGGCAATTTGGCTGCGCAAGTAATCCGGCCGGCTCAGGCTCCGACGGACCGCGACCATGCAGATCACTCCGACGTCGTTTTCCCGACACTGAGGGAGAACTCTCCTTTCGGCGGTGGGGCTGAGTAGGTTGTAGCCGACCATCGCGGTGTCGAAGTGATCATCCCGCAATGCTCGCGTGAGCATCTCATGCCCGGCATCCATGCTGTAGGATTCCGTGACTCCGAGATAGCGAAATTTACCCTGCTGCTGAAGTTGCATCACCGTGGACATCAGCTCGTCCCTTGCATAGAGGTAGAGCTTCGAGGATAGGCCGTGAAACTGGAGAATATCGACGGTCTCAACCCGTAGTCGTCGGAGGCTACGCTCCACCGTTTCGACGACGGTTTGCGGCGACGCTTTTTCGTTAGAACGCCCCGCTTGGAACTTTGTGGCAAGATAGAACGAGTCGCGAGGAATCCCTTCCAACGCGGTGCCCAGGATGCATTCGCTCTCGCCGTATCCGGCCGCGGTATCGAAAAAGTTAATCCCCTGGTCGAGGGCATAGCGAACCAGCTCTCGGATCTGAGTCGGGTTCACTCCGGACTTCTGTCCGAATTGACTCGGGCCGCCGGTTCCCAGGCCAACCAACGAGACTTTCAGTCCGGTTCTTCCTAGGGTGCGGTATTTCACAGGCAAGATTCGGCTGGACAAGATTCAGAAGGCTGGGCCTATTCGATCGCGGGATTAACCAGAACATCTCACAAACCTTCTACTACGAAGTGTGTGAAATGTCCGGGTTTTTGAGGCGAGGAGAGGTCATGAAAATCACGGAAGTGAGATGGGAAGTTGTGCACGTCAACCATCGGGGTGACTGGCTTTTCGTTATTGTTGAGACGGATGGAGGTGTTGAAGGTATCGGCGAATTTCAAGCCGGAGTCAATTATGGTGATCGCATAACGGCGCTGAGTCGTTTGGCGAAGGAGCTCCGGGGATACGATCCTCGAGAGATTGAATCTCTGGTCGGTCGGACGGTCGAAGCGGAGCCGGATAACCATACAATATGTGCTCTCAGCGGGATCGAACAGGCGTTATGGGACATCGCTGGGAAGGTAGCGGAAACTCCCACGTGGCAATTGTTCGAGCCCTCAGTTGGAAGTCCTGTTCATCTCTACGCAAACATCAACCGGGCAACGGAGGATCGCTCTCCGGACGGCTTTGCACGAAACGCGGCAGCCGCTGTGGCGGATGGATTCGATGCCGTAAAGTTGGCTCCGTTTGACGGCTTTCCGTTCGACATCGATCGCGCTTCCGAGGCCGAGGAGGGAATCGCATGTGTCGAAGCCGTCCGTGAAGTAGTCGATCCGGAGATCCGGCTCATGGTAGACGTGCACAGTCACTTTACGGTGAAGGGCGCCTTGGAATTGGCCGATGCTCTTCGGGCTCTTGATCTTTTCTGGATCGAGCAGCCTTTTCCCGAGACTGACCTCGATGCGGTTGCCGGGTACCGGAAAGAATGTGGAATTCGCCTGGCCGGGGGCGAGGGATTCACCAGAGCCTCCGAATTCCTGGATTTACTGAAACAGGAATGTCTGGATGTGATCATGCCGGACATAAGCCATGTGGGAGGGATCCATGTTTTGAGGGAGATAGCCAAGGCCGCTGACGAGTACGGAACGTCCTTCTCGCCCCATGGGCCACGCGGCCCGATTGCCTTGGCCGCCTCGTCGCAAGCGGTCTCTTCCTTGCCTCAATTCGTGATGATGGAGTTTGCCTGGGGTGAAGTACCTTGGAGGCCGCAACTCACTACTCCCGCTGAAGTGATTCGAGAGGGGCGGCTTACCTTTTCGGACCGACCGGGTTTGGGTCTGGAACTCAACGCGAAGACGCTCGAGGAGCATCGGGTCGGCGCGGCCGGAGGCCGCGCCGAATCGTGAGGAATAAATTGGCGGTGAAGCTCAAACGAAGGTAGGTATTGGCGCTGAATGGCCCATCCCACTCAGCTTGACTATGGCAATCCCGCGAATGGGAGGGGGCGAATGTATCCTGAGGACGCCCGATCACCTGCTAGATTGGAGTCCCGGCTTGCCGGGATCGAGCCCCATTCGGGCTTCACGTGAGGGCTTCGCACTGGGATAAGGGGCAATTGACCCTCATCGAGAGAAATCATAGACGGAGGGCCGTAAAAAGGTTGGGGCTCCCGCCTCCGAGTGCTGCGGCGTGGCAAGCGAGGGCCCAGACGTCGCCAAGGCTATGACCGGCAAGCCTCGCCCCCATGTCTCCAAACTGTTGAGCGTTCCGAGTGGAGGAAGGGGAAGACGAGGAGAAAGAGGAAGATCAGTTTCCTTCCATTATCTTGGTATTCCGTCCCAAATGCACGACCCGGAAACCCAGATCTACCATTGAGTTCTAAATCCGTTCCCAGAACCTTCCGGACTTGATTTGCAATTGGCCTCTTTTCCGCTATCTTAGCGCTGGAAAGGGATCTCCTTTTCCTAGATCAATCGCTTTGCAACTTTAGAAAGCAGTGAACATCGTTACATTATTGAATCCGAACCGAGTCGTTTTCGGCGACGGTTGTCTCCGGCAATGCGCCGAAGACATTCTGGCTCGAGGGCACAGTCGAGTTTTTATTGTCACAAGCGGGCCTACTGTAGGACTCACCGAATCTTTGGTAGACGCGCTGGGGGAGGGGGGAGCATCGGCTGAAGTGTACGATGAAGTGAACGCGGAGCCGACCATTGCCATGTTTGAGAAGGCGCTCGTGGCCGCCGCGGAACGGGATCCCGACGCGGTTGTTGGATTGGGAGGGGGAAGTCCGATGGACGTGGCGAAACTGGTCGCGGCCTTCCTCGAATCCGACCAGCAGATCCAGGACGTTTTCGGTATCGGACTTCTGTCCGGGCGGAGCCGGTATCTCGCCTGTGTGCCGACGACCTCAGGAACCGGCAGTGAGGTCTCGCCCAATGCGATTCTTCTGGACGAATCCGATCAACTAAAGAAGGGGGTCGTCAGTCCCTTTTTGGTACCGGACGGCGCCTTTGTCGACCCGCGGTTGACGTGGTCGGTGCCGCCTGCAGTGACTGCCTCAACCGGATTGGATGCGATGGTGCACTGCATTGAAGCCTATGCAAATCTGTTTGCGCATCCCATGGTTGACTCGATAGCGCTCGAGGGGATCGGGCTTATCGCGGCGAATCTTCAGCGTGCCGTTGAGAATGGCGAGGATGGGGAGGCGCGGGCGAAGATGTCGCTGGGCAGTCTTTACGGGGGAATGTGTCTTGGACCCGTCAACACGGGGGCGGTTCATGCGTTGGCTTATCCGCTGGGGGGAGAGTTCCACATCGCTCATGGCGTTTCAAATTCGGTTCTCTTGGCGCATGTTATCCGTTTCAATCTTCCCGCGGCCACCGACCGCTACAGGGATATCGCCGTTGCTATGGGGGTGCCGGAGGAGGGGAGTGCAGAAGAAATCGCCGAGAGAGGTCTCGAGCGCATGATCGAGATTTCTATTGGATGCAAGATCCCACAGCACATGTCCGAACTGGGTGTTCCGATGGATGCAATCCCTCGACTGGCGAAGGCGGCAATGACGGTGACCCGTTTACTGAAAAATAATCCGCGAAAGATGACCGAAGAGTTGGCGAGTGAGATTTACGGTGCCGCCTACTAGTTCAAGATGATCGGGATAGTGGCGGATGACATTTCCGGAGCCGCGGAAGTGGGGGGGGTCTGTCAACGATTCGGACTCGAGACCCAGGTTGTTCGCGAGTTGGACGGGCTGCGGAGCTCTGCGGACGTCACTGTAATTGACGCCGATTCTCGTTCGCTCTCTTCTCCAGATGCCAGCGAAAGGCTGCGCGAAGCGGCGGATTGTCTGGGGAAGGTAAGCCCGAAGTGGATTTACAAGAAAGTCGATTCTGTTCTTCGGGGCAATGTCTACGACGAGATCGTGGCGCTGGGAGATTCGCTCGGATTCGGCCGCGCCCTGCTGGTGCCGGCGAATCCGTCTCTCGGTCGTGTGATTAAGAATGGAGTCTACTATGTTGATGGGCGCCCGTTGGATAAAACGGATTTCGCCAACGATCCTGAACACCCGGCCCAATGCTCGGATGTGATCGGGATGCTCGGGAGGACCACTTCCTGGCCCGTTGCCTCCTGTGGCTTCGAATCCCCCTTGCCGGAAGTTGGCATCCTGGTGGGGGATGTCGGGAACGAAAAGGACTTGAGTAGGTGGGCAGCGATTGCAGCGGAAAAGGCGATCATGCCGGTCGGTGGGTCAGAGTTTCTGGTGGCACTGTTGAAGACAAAGAATCTGAAGGAGAGGTCAAGTTCGTGGAAATACCAGCGAGAGGAAAAGAATGTCTGGATCTCGGGCAGCGCATCATCACGTTGTCGGGAAAGAATTCGACGCGCATCGGAGCTCGGGCTGCCGGTGATCTCCATGCCCTCTGCACTGATGGAAGCTGGAGAGCACGAGAGTCGGGCGCTTCAGGACTGGTCTGATGCGGTGCTCGGTTCGCTCTCGGAGTTTCCCCAAGCGATCGTGACCATTGGGCAACCGATCTCTCCGCGACCCGACCTTCCGGTGCGATTGGGTAGATACTTGGGCCAGCTTACCAGGATGGTCATCGAAAGTATGTCGATCGACCACTTTTGGATGGAGGGAGGCGCCACGGCATCGGCTGTACTCGAGGAATTGGGGTGGAGGGAGTTCAGAGTTCTTCGGGAAATCAGGCTCGGAGTGGTTACGATCTGTCCTCTCGGTGCAACACGGCCAACCGTAACGGTGAAGCCGGGGAGCTATGACTGGCCCGAGGGTATTTGGGAGAAACGGATATTCTAGAGCCACGAAGCTGCAAACAAAGAACGACAATGTCGAATTCCGGCCTGCCGGGAGAACGTCGAACATCGAAAGTCGATCATCGAGGAAAAGAAGCTTGCTGATCGATTCCAGTTGAGGTCGATAGTTGGAAGTGTAGGCTACTCGAACGGGCGAGGCTGGAGGATTGAGGAGAAATGCGGAATATTCAACCTAGGAGGCTGTCGGACTTTGACGTTCGATTGCTTCGCAAGTGACCCCGTTCGTCCGACAGCCTTCTAGCATTAAGAAAATGAAACTGAGATTCGTGGAGAGTAGTATTTCTAACTCCTACGGTGGATGGTGTTGTGCCAATCTGTCACGGATCTCTAAAATGACTCAAACTTCCACCGTCAGATTCTTGGATAGCCACGAGAAGATATGGCAATTCGTCTCAAATCTCAGTTTCATTTTCTTGGAAGGAATCTGTCGGTTTGAACATGGGTGTGATTTAGGAACGTCAACCTCGGATCTGAAGTTCAGGTCTGTTGCGAAGTGCAAAGTCCGACAGATTCCTAGGAGCGAATTTTGACTGAGAATTACAGTCCAATCCTCGTACTGACCATGGGGGATGCGGCCGGGTCCGGTCCGGAGATCATCACCAAGACGTTGGCTGAGGAGGAGATTCGGAGCCAATGCCGGCCTGTCGTAATCGGTGATGGAGGGGCCATGGAAGAAGCGCTCAAGATCACGGGCATGCCGGGAAAGGTGCGAAGGATAGAGAAGATTTCAGAGGCTGAATGGTCGGGGGAGACAGTCGAAGTTCTCGATTTAAAGAACATCGACGTGGCGAAACTGACACGGGGTCAGGTTGATGTCATGGCGGGTCAGGCGGCCTACGAGTACATTAAGGAGGCGGCGGAGCTCTGTTTAAAAGGAGAAGCGGATGCAATGGTGACCGCGGCCATAAATAAGGAGTCCCTCAACAAGGCGGGCCATCACTATGACGGCCATACCGGTCTTCTCGCGAAACTCTGTAAAACTTCTGATGTTACGATGATGCTGGTGGCGGGTAAGCTGAGGGTTTGCCATGTGTCGACGCACATTTCTTTGCGGGAAGCGCTGGATCGGGTGCGGCCGGAGAGGATCCTGAAGGTCGTGCAGCTTGCTCGGGAAGGAGTCAAGCAGCTTGGAGTTGACGATCCGCACATCGCCCTTGCGGGGCTCAACCCCCATGCTGGAGAAGATGGGCTCTTTGGTGATGAAGAGGCGGAATACATCCAACCTGCAATCGATGAGGCCACTCGTCTGGGCTATAGAGTTTCAGGTCCCTATCCCGGTGATACGATATTCTTCCGCACCCTTCAGGGACATTTCGATGGCGCCGTTGCGATGTACCACGATCAAGGACACGTGGCGGCGAAAATGCTCGGTATCTGGCTCGGGGTGAACGTCACCCTCGGTCTGCCGATCATAAGAACCTCAGTTGAACATGGAACCAACTTTGGCAAGGCGGGGAAGGGGACGGCGGATCCGAGAAGCATGAATGAGGCGATGAAACTGGCTACGGCGATGGCACGGAATCGGAAAGCAGGATAGGGCGGTTTTGGCGAGAGCTCGGGAGAATGAAATTCCGATCGTGGAAGCCAATGTCGGCGTGACCCTGATTATCAGTAAAGGGGAGATCGAGATCCCGGCGTCCGCTTCGCAGGGAAACCGAGACTGGCAAGAGAAAAGGTTTCTGGCGGAGCGGCAGAAGGAGATTCCGATGCGCAATAAAAAGAGGCGGGATCGTGTACGTAAATCGACTTTTGATGGACTGTACCTCAGATCAACGGGATTCCCGTATTGGAGTAATCGGGATCAACGGTCCTCGGGACAGGTCTCTGATCGGCACGGGTTGGGCGAGCTCGATAAGGCGAGGGATGTCGAACTCTCGCAGGAGTCCGAAGCAGAAAAGGGGGGCCATATCTCGGTAGGAAGCAGGCCATTCGATCAGTCTTGCGAGGGAATCGATAAGCCCGTTGGTGGTGAGAGAAGCAACCCGCCTCCGGTTCAGGAGAGTTAACAGCAGGGCGACGACCGTGTTCACCTGCCCGCCGGCATATAGGTGGACGGGATTATCGCCGTTCTTAGCGTGAGCCCATCGCAGCAATGACTGTAGTTGGGCCACCTGCAGTCCCAGAGACCGAGCGCCGGCTGTGGCGACGAGCATATGGTAGGTCCATGGGACCTCGGCTTCTCCACTTCCCCAGATATCAGCTGTTACTACTCGGAAGTTTTCGACCAACCGATCTTCCACACGTTGGAACAGACTCGCGGTTCCTTTATCGGATATTATCAATTCCATTCTCTGGGCGGAAGAGGCCTCGAATAACGATATCGGGATGCTCCAATCGCCGGTCCCTCGACGATGGAATAGAATCTCGACTTCCGCGCACATCTTTGATTTCGGTCAGCGCTTTGCGGGCAAGGTCGAGCAGCGTCGAATTATTCCGAGGCAGGCCCACTCTCAGCTCGTCTTCGGAGAAAATCTCCCTCTCCCATGGAAGGTCGCGATCAGGCGTGTCGAGTTCAAAGTGGAGGTTGAGAAACTTGTAGAGCTGGCTGCGATTGTCCGCTTCGTAGTTGTGGGTCCCCGGATCTATATTGTCGTAGAAGCGCAGATTATTTTCGGCGCCGTAGAGTCTGTATAAGGGCTTCAGCGGCAAGTAGAGCGATTTTCGCATCCGGCGACTTTGAAAGCAGCAATCGTCGTTGCGATTAAAGATCAGAAGGGTCGGCCGTGGCGCGAAAAAGGCGGTGAGCATATCCCAGTCCGTCGTGGCGCAGAAGTCCGAGGGGAGCTGTTCGAGATCTCCTCGGTCGGCATGATATTGGACCCGTTGCCAGGCAGGAGAATGTCCAGCGACTGGGACAATTACCTTGATTCGGTCGTCCAGCGCGGAGAGAAGCGCGGTCTGCCAACCTCCTCCTAAGAGTCCGGTCATGGCAACGCGTCCGTGATCTACCCGAGGATGGGACAGGAGCACATCAAGCCCCCTCTTTATCAGGAGATAGAATACGCCGACGCCGGCGACGCCACAAAGATCGAGGAGTCCGATGCGATTGTGGTCGACGTCCGCGCGGAGTTCTCCCATACCAATGAACTCGGTGTTGAGGGCCAGCATCCCTCGCTTCGCCAGGTTGATAAAACGGGCCTGTTTGTAGTCCATTGCCTTGCCCCCGGCATGGTGTCCGTTGGGATTGAGTACCGCGGGAATCTTCCCCTCGATTGCGGACGGTTCGTAAAGAAGCGCGGGAACCCACATTCCGGGATAGCCTTCGTAGCGCAACTTTCGTATTCGATATCCTCTTCCGGATTCCAGGACATCTCCCCAACGCACCTTCTGTTTCGTCTCCATAAGAGCCTCGGTATGCCCTCTGAACATCGATTCGAGGACGGCCTTTCGAAGGCGATCTCGGCGTGCCTCCCAGACCCGGATGCTTTTCGGGCAGCTAAAGCGAGGCAAATGCCCTTTGAGAAACCTCTTCGCTTCCCTTTCCGCTCTGGAGCCGATCAGGTTCCTCGAGAGAATCCGTCCAATTACCTCTCTTTCGATCATCTTCACCTGGGAGCCAAGACTATCACCTGGAGACCTTCTGACCAGATATATTCTAGAGTCGAAAATCAGGACGGAGAAGAAAAGGGGACAGACCCCTTGAAAAAATTGCCTTGTCAGGACCGGCGCTTGCCCGCGTCTCCGGAGAATCCGAATCCCGCAGATCGGGTGCGTCGTTCGACAGTGAAGCCGGTTTTCGGGACAGAAAATCCAGCTTACGAGGGGGTAAAAGTGCCGTAGGAGAGGTAGTGGATTGCATCGCTGCTTCTAGATTGGAGCGTGCCGGGTATTCCGTACCTTCTCTCAGTTTGGAATGAGTTCTTAAGATGGGGGCTTGCGATAGAGTCGAATTCGCACTGGAGGGCTCGGGCCTTGGAAGCGGAGATTTTCCGTTCTGGGAGCCGCTGATTGCATGTTTGGGTGAGAGGTGCGGCTGGATCTATTTCGCTCCCGGCAGCACGGCCGAGGAGAGAGATAGGGCGGAGGACTGGGTGGAAGGTCACAGGCCCGATCTGTTGGAAGAGGGCCGAATTTTGGACGACTCGAAAGTCCTGGATGGGCGCGGCATCGATGCACTCATTTGCTTTCATCCTGGAGGGCGCGAGCTGGGCGAATTCATGCCTGAAGCATTTCAAGGGCTCAAAGTGTTCAGCCTAATGTACGGGCAGGGACGGGAAGTATCAGAGAATCTTCGGTCCTGCCGCCGTTACGGCGTCGATCTGGTTTTGAGCGAAGAACTACCGGACGAGATTGCGGAGCATCTCGATCCTGAGCTGAGCCGATACTTCGAGAGCAAGTTCCACTTCATTCCGCCGGTCCGGGAAACAAGGGAGGAAATGAGGGCGCCGGCTAGAAAGATTTCCATAGAGAAGACCGCCCTGATCTATTGGTCTCGTGAAGATCAAAGCGTAATCGCCTACCGTGACGAGGCCTGGGGAGGTGGCGAGGGGGGCTGCAGAATGCCATTGGCCGATCTCCTCCCGGTGATACGGAAGCTGAAAGAGGTGGACCCGGTGGACTTGGAAGAGATTATCGGTATGGACGCATCCGGAATCGATAATTTGGTGGGGACGTATTCGAAATTGGTCATCGCTGTGCGCCACCCCCAAGCGGTCTTGGCGCTGATGCAGTCCGGCGCAATCCACCAAGCG
This sequence comes from Candidatus Moanibacter sp., assembly GCA_965226025.1. Taxonomy (GTDB): domain Bacteria; phylum Verrucomicrobiota; class Verrucomicrobiia; order Opitutales; family UBA2987; genus Moanibacter. Next base: position 1,477,119 of record CBDDCD010000003.1, read on the forward strand.
AAGGCAGTTTATTTCGGAGAAGAGTATTACTCGCCGTATCGATTTGCAGCTTTCGGTATGATGGCTCCCCAGTTGACCCGTTTGTGGAGGAAGCCGGTCTCCTCTTTACGAGATGGGCTCTCGGAGCTCGCCGCCTTGGCTCGGTTCGATGGTGATGCGATCGATGATGCCATTCCCGTGAGCCGCAGGATCCTCGACCAGAGCGTCATGAGTTGCGAGGGAGATGTAGTGTGCGACAATCTCTTGGAGAAAATCGGCGTCCTTAAGAGTGGCGGCGCCGGAAGCGTGAATCCGCCAAGCGGCAACGGAACGGGCGGCGATCCGATTACTTTTCTCTGCCGGGAGATCTTTCGGTCCCGGGAAACGAATTCAGTGTGGTTGCCGAAGAGTTCCGTGTGGGGAGGGGCCGTTCGGCAGAAGGCAAAACCATGTTACTTTCAGATTCGGAGGAACTGGTCGCTTCTGAAGCGATACGCGACCTGGGCAGGATTCGGTGAGAATGGATATTCAGTCAATGGCGATGTTCTGCCGATCACGGAGCGAATCGTATGCGACTTTATTCGCTCTTACCTTTTCTCTTATCCCGGAGAAGAGTGGCTGAGCCTATTCTCCGAGTGCTATCGGCTCTTTCCCGATTGGTTGCCATGGTGCGAGAGAGCAGGAGATCGATTTTATCGCGAGGATAAAAATCACATCAACGCCTACTCGCTGATTGGAGCAGGAATCGTTCATCTTCTATTCTACGAAGAGTGTGAAAAGGGAGATGAGGAGCTTCATAGGTTTGCAGATTCCTGTTTCGAGAAAGACCTGGAACTGGGCCGGTTTTCGTGGGAGATCCAAGTAAAGCGCCTCCCTCTGATCTTTCGGCGGGAAGGGAGCAAGGCGGCATTGGAGTTTGGGAGAAAGGCCTACGAGGCATGTCCCAATTTGACGAACTCCCTAAGCTCTCTAGCGCTCTATCTGGAAAGGAGCGAACCCGGAGAGGCAGAGCGATTCTATGAGTGGGACCACTCGCAAGGCTATCAGACCGAGGGCATAGTGCACTGCTATTTGAGATTCCTGGTGCGCCGTGGGTCGATCGATCGCGCCGTCCAGATTGTGGATGCGTGTTACGAATCGGAGGTCGATCTGAAAGGGGGATTTGGATCGATTGTAACTGAGTATCTGCATGACAGCTGGGCTGATCTCTATTCACCGGCCCAAGGGAGTTTCAAGGCCAAGCTGGAATCCGCGCTTAATTTGACACGAAGAGACCTAACTGCCAATCGTATGACGCTGAATACTCTTCCGCTACTTGTGCTCTTTCACTTGGGACTGAATGATTACCAAACGGCCACGCAGATCAGGAGCGAGAATCCCGATCTTCCGCCGGTCAACAGCCTGCTTATCGCTTTCTATCTTTGGGTGATGGGCTACGAGGAGGATGCCAGGGAAGAGCTAAGAGTGGGTGTTCTCGACGATATGCCCAAAGCTGAGCACATTCTCCTCTACGGGGTGATGCATCTTCTTATCGGGAATCGTGCTGAAGGTCTTAGAGCCTACGACAAGCTGCATGATTCGCACTTTGGCATCTTTGATCCGATCCATCTCTTCGACGGATGGAGTCAATGGTTCCTCCACGCACTGGCCCTGTCCAACGAAGGAAGAGCTAAGGAAGCGGCAGCGTACTTGAGACTCGCTGGGGAGTTCGATCCCCATTTTGAGAAGATCCGGGGAATTGGATTGATGAGAATTGCCAGTCCTCCATTACCGGCAGGAGGTCGTCAGGTGCCCGTTTTTCCAGTCCCTGCCTGAAACTGTTCGAGCCCGAAGATTTCACCAACCATCAGCTGCGATCGCGGATATTCTAGAGTAGGGTAGCCGCTATCGAATGGAGAAAGGAACTCTTCCTGTAAATGATCCCGGTGCTCGCGGACCTCGATCGCTGCGGCGTGACAGTCCTCACGTACGCGGTAAAACTCCGGTCTATCAGTGGTCTGACCGGTTGTCCTACTTCAGAGTACTAAGCGACCGAGCGAAAACCTTAGAAGGCTCGATAATTATAATCGTAGAGTCCGTTCTTCGTGTAGTAGGTTACGTAGTGGCGGTCGTGACTTTTCCCTTTCAGGTCCGTCCAAGAGACCGTTAGCCGCACTTCTTTTTGGTCCGCACTTAGGGTGCTGACCTGTCGAGTACAACTGTAGTCACGCAAAGGAATGGAGGAAAAATACTGCGTCGGATCAAAGGTTTCTTGCGCCGGCAGCGCATCGACCTCGTCCCATTGCAGATTGTGAACTTCATCCATTTCGCTCTGCAGAATCTGAGCCGCAAAGTTGCTGCTCTTCACATTTTCGCTGATCAGGATCGCCTGGTGGATACCTGAAAAGCATCCGGCCAAGACCACCGTCATGACGCCGGATCCAACCATGAACTCAACGAGTGAAAACCCCCTTTTCTGCTTTCTACCGTATCGCCCTTGTAATCCTTATGATTACGCACATCCATAATTTTCAAGGTTAAGGGTAGGGAGTATCCCCAGGGTGAAAGTTTTCTGGGGAGGAAGTGGCTGATAGGCAAAAAGATAAAAAAAGAGCTAGACAAACCCGAGGGAATCAGTCATACCAAGATGGTATGAAAGACAAAAGATCTTACCATCTGACTCCTTCGATAGATCGTCTAACTCTGCGTCTGATCTTGCCCGAAGAGCAGGAGCGATTCAATGATCTTTTGATCCAACATCATTATTTGCACAGTGCGGGGAGCGCGGGAGAGACCCTGCGCTATGTGGCTTTGATCGACGGGCAATGGGTGTGTCTTTTGCTGTGGGGAGCGGCTAGCTACCGGCTGAAGGATCGAGACGGCTGGATCGGCTGGGATGGGGCGCGACGGCATGCGCGCTTGAAACTGGTGGTGCAGAACCGGCGTTTTCTCATTCTGCCCGGGCTCAAGCTGGCCAATCTGGCCTCCAAGACGTTGGCGATGTGCCTGAGAGTCTTGGCCGATCACTGGGAGCAGGCCTTTGCCTATCGCCCCTTGGTAGCGGAAACTTTCGTGGACCCACAGATCCACCGAGGCACTTGCTACAAGGCGAGCGGGTGGACTCCTTTGGGCTTGAGCGCGGGATATGGTCGACAGCGGGAAGATTTCTATGAACGCCATGAGCGCCCCAAGCAGATCTGGGTCAAACCCCTGCGGGCTGATGCTCTGCAACTGCTGCGCTCGCCAGGGCCCTTGCCCAAGGCACACCGTGAGGCCCTCAATGCCAACGACAACTCCCATGCGGTCTGCCTCAAAGTGGAACAGATGACAAGCCTCCGGGAACGCTTCCACCAGATCGAAGACTTCCGTCGAAAAGCGGGCCGTCGCTATCGACTCGCCACGGTCTTGAGTATGATTGTGCTCGGCACCCTCTGCGGCAAACACAACCTCAAGGAGATCGTGCGCCTGGCCCATCACCTCAATCAAGCCCAACTGCGCGCCTTACGCTCCTGGAAAAACCCCAAAACAAGCCGTTTTCAGGCCCCCTGCTATGATGTCTTCTACCGGGTGTTGCAAAACGTCGAGGCCGAGCTTTTCGATCAAATCCTCACCCAATTCATAGCCTCGCCCGAGGGCCGTTTGCCCCGCGATATTGCGGTTGACGGTAAGACTCTCAAAGGCACTGACAAAGAACCGGCCAAGGCCTTGCACCTGGTGGCCGCGGTCGATCATCAAAGCGCTCAAACGATTGCCCAAGTCGCTACCGCCGACAAATCCAACGAGATCACCGCCGCCCAAACTCTCCTGCGCAAGATGCCGGCCATGGACGGATCCACCTTCACCTTCGACGCCATGCATAACCAAAAAGAAACGGCCCACATCGTGGTCGAAGAACTCGGTGCTGACTATATCATCCAGATCAAAGACAACCAACCCACCATGCATCAAGACGCAAAGAATCTTTTCGGCCCCTCCCCCTTTTTGTCCACCAAACCGTAGATAAGGACCATGGCCGCCTGGAGATTCGTCAAATAGCAACCCATCCTCTAAGCGCTCCCTCCCTTGGCTTGCCTCATGCTCGTCAGTTCGCCTCTGTCCAACGCACCTTCCATTATCCTAACAAAGCGAAACCTTCCTCGGAACGCTCCTACTATGTCAGCAGCCGCGATCCCACCGACTTGAGCCCTCCTCAGTTCCTATCGAAAATCCGCAACCACTGGGCCATCGAAAACAAAAACCACTACCCCAGAGATCGCTTCTTCGATGAAGATCGATGTATGATCCGTAACCATAACGCAGCCAGAATCCTGGCTGCTTGCAGGCAACTGGTTCTTAGCCTCAAATCTACCATGGGCTTCGAATCCACCCCTGCCCTCTGTGATCATTTCACCTTCAACCTACACAAGGCCATCAATATCATCACCTAATGTCCCGAGAATCAAAACACCGTAGGAGTATCCCCCAGCGTGTCAATGGTAAGATCGTTGAGATTCAGTGAATATTGTTAAAAAAGTTGTAAAAATCCGGAATGATCTGTCCAAATTCCGGGGTTGCATCATTGTTTCCAAGTCTCTTACATCCCTGGTTGAAATAAGTTCGAAGGAAGGAGTTCAAGATGGCTGAGAAGGATGCGAATAAGGAAGAGAGGATGTGGGCGCTGTTCACGCATCTCTCGGCTTTGGCGGGTTTGACTGCGATACCGTTAGCCCATATACTGGGGCCTCTAATTATCTGGCTTATCAAGAGGGAGGAGATGCCCCTGGTGGACAGGAATGGGAAGGAGGCTATGAATTTCCAGATATCGATGACCATCTACGCTCTGGTAACGATTCCACTTATGTTCGTAATTATCGGCATCCCCTTATTTTTAGCATTGGTCGTGGCGGACATAGTATTTGTCATTATGGCGTCGATCAAGACGAATGAGGGCAAGGAGTTTCACTATCCGTTAGCGATACCTTTCTTCAAGAACGAGTAGGGTTGGGTGGGGGACGAATCTTCTTGCATTCCCTTCGCTCTAAGGTATTCGTGGCAGTCTTCTCATTCCGCCGGTTCGTAGTTCGACCCTGCGGCGGAAGGGAAAGGCTGGGGCCCGGCTACTTTGGATACTGCAATTACGATTGTTTTCCCGGGAGGCGGGATTCGCTACATTCAGGACCCAGGTATTGGTGAAGTCTCGACTGATTCCCTTGAGGCAACGAGGTTTGACGACTCTTGCAGGAATGCCTCCTCGGACAATGAACAACAGTATAAATCTCAAACTTACATCGCCAAAGCGGCCGGCGAGCGGCCGCTGTTTCCTCCTTGGGAGGGGCGTCGATTGATATGAATATCACGATAAAAGACCTCTTGGATGCAGGTGTGCATTTCGGTCACCAGTTAAGAAGGTACAATCCCAAGGCGAAAGAGTTCATCTTTGATAACCGCCATGGGATCTCCATTGTAGATCTGGAAAAAACCTACGAGCAACTGCAAAGGGCGAGCGATTTCATCGAGGAATCGATCTCGGAGGGAAAGAACATTCTCCTTTTGGGAACCAAACGTCAGGCTCAAGAAATAATCCGTGAAGCTGCGACCCAGTGCCAGATGCCCTTCAGTTCGAATCGGTGGATGGGCGGAACGCTGACGAATTTCACGACCATAACGAAAAGCATAGCGAAATATAAGGGTTATCTGTCGATGGAAGCGGATGGAAGTCTAGCCAAGACTCCCAAGAAGGAAGCGGCAGCGATTCGCCGCGAGATGAGCCGCATGCATCGGAATTTCGAAGGGCTCCTGGAGATGGCGGAGTTACCGGCGGCGGTATTCGTGGTAGACACAAAGACGGAGCAAATCGCGGTGGCGGAAGCGGTTCGACTGGAAATACCGGTGGTCGCTTTGGTGGATACGAATTCCGATCCCTCCATCATCAGCTACCCGATTCCGGGAAACGATGATTCGGTTAAGTCAATTCGGATCATTGTTGAGACGGTGTTGGAGGCGATTCAAAACGGTCTTTCCAGGCGGGAAGCGGGTAGGGCAGGAAAAACCTTAACCCCATTGGTGCGTGAAGAGGCGAAAGAGGAGCAGCTTCCGGTGACGCCAATGGCGCCCCTTGCTTCTTCTCAGAGGGCAATTCCCGGCGGTGAGATTCCGGATTCCTATTCAACCGATGATGATGCCGATCGATCACCCGGAATAGGGAAAAACTAGCCTGCTAGGAGGCTGTCGGGCTTTGTGCTTCGAGTGCTCTGCAAGTACGAAAGTACGTCCGACAGCCTCCTAGCAATAAGAAAATGAAACTGAGATTTGTGGGAAATGACATTTCTAACTCCTCCGATGGATATCGTTGTGCAAACTGTCACGAAGTCGGAAGAGCCTCAAACTTCCACCTTCATATTCACGGAAAGAATCGAGAAGATATGACAATTCGTCTCAAGTCTCAGTTTCATTTTCTGGCAAGGAATCTGTCGGCATGGACTTGGTCTAGATTTGCACCCTTCACCGTTGAATCCGAACCTCCGCGATGTTGCGATATTCAAAGTTCGACAGATTCGTAGGCCACATTAATCCCGGGATTTCAATACGAGCAAGGTAGAGATGAGTGTGCAAGTCACGGCGAAGATGGTGGGCGAACTGAGGGGGGAGACCGGCGCGGGTTTGATGGACTGCAAGAATGCCTTGATCGAGGCGGAGGGTGACATTGAGCAGGCGATTACGATTTTGCGGAAGAAGGGAATCGCCTCGGCGGCGAGAAAAGCAGGGCGCACCACCAGCGAGGGATTGATTGAACAGTATATCCACACCGGTGGTAAGGTTGGAGTCTTGCTGGAGGTCAACTGCGAGACAGATTTTGTGGCCAAGACCGATGACTTCAACGACCTGGTGAAGGACATCTGTCTTCACATAGCGGCGGCCAATCCCGAATTTATCTCACGCGAGGAGGTATCGGAAGAGTACCTGGAGAAGGAGCGAGAAATCGCGGCCTCCCAGGTGCAGAACAAGCCGCCTCACATTGTGCAGAAGATCGTGGAAGGTAAAATGGAGAAGGTTTACCAATCGATCTGTCTGATGGAGCAATCGTTTGTCAAAGACCCGGATAAGACGATCAAAGACCTCCTGACCGAGAAGATAGCGAAGTTGGGTGAGAATATCAACGTTCGGCGTTTTACGAGATACCAGTTAGGGGAGTAAGGTAACCCGCTTTTGATTGTCGGAATGCGATGATTGCGGTGGGAACGTCATTTGGGCTTCGGAGGTCGTTCTAATGAGCCTGAATTCCGGTCGCGCTGAAGCTAGTCGGAACTGTTGATTTTGGATATGGCGTCTTCACCGATCGATCTGATTCTCAATCGGGCACGATTCCGACAGATTCTGTTGCTATGATTATTGACAGCCATGTTCACCGCTATCCGGAAGAGGTCATCAGTGATCCCGAGAGGTGGGGACGGGGATTAGAAGAGGGTCACTGGGTTGATCTAGTAGTGGGTCGAGACGGGAGAAGATCTATTCAGGGATGGGCCGATCGGGAGCGTCTTCTGTCCGACATGGAGAGTGCGGGGGTGAAGAAGGTTATTTTGCTGGGGTGGTACTGGGAACATCAAGAGACCTGCCGGTTGCAGAATCACTGGCATCTGGAATGGATAAAGGAAGACCCGGATAAGATGATCGGTTTTGCCGCCGTGCAGCCCCGAGCCGGTGCTCGGGCTTTTGATGATGTGCGGCGTGCGATTGACTCAGGATTGATGGGGGTTGGGGAAGTCTTCCCGGCCGTGCAGGATTTTGCGATGGAGGATCCGGTCTGGATCAAGATCCTGGAATGGGCCCAGGAGAATTGTATTCCGGTTAATCTCCATGTGACGGAACCGGCCGGTCACGATTATGAAGGCAAGGTCTATGGTTCTCTGAGTGAGTATGAGTGGTTGGGAAAGGAATTTCCCGACTTGAGATTCATTCTTGCTCACTGGGGAGGTGGTCTGCCTTTCTATGAACTCAACGCGGAGTGTCGGAAGTCTCTGAGAAACGTATATTACGATACCTCGGCCAGTCCTTTACTTTACGACCGGAAAGTGTTTCGTATTGCCGCTGATATCGTAGGAGCCGATCGAATACTTTTCGGCTCGGACTATCCTATTCGTCTCTATCCGAGCCAAGATAGGGAGCCGGGCTTCCTGCGGTTTGTCGAGGATGTGAAGAACTCGGGACTGACGGAGAATGAGTTGGATCAGATTCTTGGGGGCAATATCGAGCGTCTGCTGGGAGGATTCAGGGAATCGGCGCGAGACCCAGAATGCTGATCGTAGCGATTCCGCACAATATCAAGAAGAGCTGGAGGGGGGCTGATTGGTCTTCGGAGTTGCGATGCAAATTTGCGATCAGGTCGACGGTTGCGACATAGATGAAGCTCGAAGCTGAGATGGCCAAGATGAATGGAATGATTGGCTTCATGAGGTCGAGGGCGAAATATCCGAGGAGGGCGCCGACACACATTGTTAAGCTCGAGAGCGTATTGAAAAGGATTGCCTTGCCGGATGTGAAACCCTGTTCGAGGAGAATTGAAAAGTCGCCCACCTCTTGAGGGACTTCGTGAATGATAATCGCCAGGGCGGTGGCTACACCGAGAGGAAACGACGTGAGGAATGCGGCCGCGATGATGATCCCGTCGACGAGATTGTGAAAAGAGTCTCCAAAGAGGATGAGGTGTCCGCCGGTCGAGTGCACTTGGCATTCCCGCTCATGGCAGTGGCGCCAAATGAGCAATTTCTCGAGGACGAAGAATAGCACTATTCCAGAGAGGACAGTGAACATGATCGATCTACTCTCGGCCAGCTCCAGCGCCTCCGGCAGCAGCCTGAGAAAGGCGACCGAAAGGAGTGTTCCGACGGCAAAACTGATAAGGCAGGAGAGTGTTCTGCGGCTGATCTTCCTCCTCGTAGAAAGGAAGAGAGAAGCGGCGAGCAGTGTGCCCAGGGTTCCCGAAAGACTGAATATCAATATCCAGAGAAGAAGCATGGAATTGGATCGAAATTCAAAATCCGACAGATTCTAGCCTGGAAATTTCACAAGATTTCCAGGTTAAACAACCATCGGTATGACGCAAGATATAGCTATCGTGGTCCCGGTGCGCCTGGCTGCATCGCGATTCCCCGGCAAACCGCTCTACGAAATTAAGGGGAAACCGCTTATTCTTTGGACTGGGGAGCGAATCGCAGAGCAGGTCCCGGATCTCCCTCTCTTCTTCGCGGCGGAGGACCAAATCGTTGCCACGGTCCTCGAAAATCGGGGATTTGATGTCATCCGGACATCAAAGGAGCACCCCAGTGGAACCGATCGAATCGCGGAAGCGAATGAATCCATCAGGGCGGAATTCATCATCAACGTGCAGGGAGACGAGCCGACCGTTACAGGGCAGCAGATCAATATGCTGGCAGATTTGATCCGGGGAGAGGCCGACATGACGACGCTCGCCACCCCTTTTTTGACCGAGGAGGACTTTCGCGATCCGGACAAGGTCAAGGTCGTCGTTGATGCGAATCACCAGGCTCTTTATTTTTCGCGTTCGCCGATCCCGTTTGCGCGCGAACACCGTGGCTTCGTCGATGCTGATTGGCTGCGGCAGAACCACTGCTTCTGGCACTTGGGGATGTACTCCTATAAGGCCGATTTTCTCCGCCTTTTCCAAAGATTGCCCCGAGGGCGGCTCGAAGCTATCGAAATGCTGGAACAGTTACGCGCTCTGGAAAACGGATATAAGGTCGCCGTCGGATTGACCGAACAACGCACTATTGGGATTGATACTCCAGAAGATGCCGCGGCCTTTGAACGTTTCCTGGACTAGGAATCTGTCGGACGTACTTGGTCACTTGCGAAGCAATCGAACGTCTAAGTCCGACAGACTCCTAGGCCGCTTTTCTCAACGCCTTGGTAGATTTCGGACGATTCAACAACCGACCACGAAGAGATGGGGTTCACTCTTCCTTCGAGGCGAGGACCTCCTCGGCTTCCCTGATTTCGGCCCCGATGTTGAGAACCTCGCGAAGCGCGCCGTCGATCTGGCCCGATCTCTCCCGATCGATCCAATAGAATACGTCTCGGCACATCTTCTTGTTCGATATCACTCCAGCCTGGCGCAGGACCTTCAAATGATGTGAAATTGTCGGTTGGGGCATTCCCAGCTTGTCAGCTAGCTGCGATACATTATTCTCATGCTCGCAGTTCGGGGAGTGCGGTAGCAGCCTCAATATCCTTAGGCGAGCGATGTCCCCAATCGCCCACAGCTGTTTGGCCAACTCCTCGTCCGATCGCTCCATCTCACTAGGAACAGAAATACATTGACAGATTTAAATATACTAATGTTTTACGGGTCAGATCACGTTGTTCAAGGAAAATAACCGATTTTCAAGGTTGTGGAGCAAATTTTGATGAGGAATGGAGAAAGTGGGCATTGATGCATGGTAGGGACGCATTGACGGGATGGTATCGGGGGAAGGGGCGCTGGGATGAGGAGCCGGATGAGAACTGGGCGAGCTGGCACTGGCAGCTGCAGAATCGGATAGCCACGGTTGAAGAATTCTCGGAGCATATTTGTCTGACGGAGGAGGAGAGAGAGGGGTTTCGATTTGCCAACAAGAAACTGGCTGTCTCGGTAACACCGTATTTTCTGAATCTTATCGAATCGGACAACCCGAATTGTCCGATTCGGCGGCAGGTTGTGCCTCGGGTAGAAGAGATGGAGACGGCGCCGGAGGAGATGCTCGATCCGGTGGGCGAAGAGAAGACGATGCCGGTACCTGGGATTGTGCATCGATATCCGGATCGGGTGTTGTTCTTGGTTACGGATCGGTGCGCTGCTTACTGCCGTTACTGTACGAGGAGTCGAATGGTTTCCAATTCGCAGGATTATAACTTTCATTCCGATCTCGAAGGGGGACTGGAATACATCGAAGGGAATACTGAAGTGCGTGATGTTCTTTTGAGTGGCGGGGACCCTCTTCTCTTTTCGGACCGCAAACTAGAGTACCTTCTTGGTCGCCTGCGCCGTATTGAGCACGTTGAATTCGTTCGCATTGGTTCGCGGGTTCCGGTCTTTGTTCCTCAGAGAATTACGGATGAGGTGTGCGCTATTTTGAAAGAGAATGGTCCGATATGGATGAGCCTGCACATCAATCATCCGAGTGAATGCACACACGAGCTGTATGAAGCGTGTGAGAAGCTCTCCTATGCCGGGGTTCCCTTGGGCAACCAATCTGTTCTTTTGCGGGGGGTGAACGATGATCTGGAAACCATGCAATCGCTGGTTCATCGACTTCTCATGATGAGGGTCCGGCCCTACTACCTTTACCAATGTGATCTGATTACCGGGAGCGCACATTTGAGGACGGATGTAGCGACGGGAATCGAGATTATTCGCGGTCTGCGCGGGCATACCTCCGGCTATGCGGTTCCCCAGTTTGTGATCGATGCTCCCGGCGGCGGGGGGAAAATTCCGCTGAATCCGGACTACGTTGAGCGAATCAATGACGACGAAGTGGTCCTGAGAAATTACGAAAATAAAGTCTTTCGCTACCCTCTGGTGAAGGGAAACGTGCCCGTCAGGCACAGTCTGGAAGAGACGGTCGAGGAGGTATTGCTTTAGGAATCTGTCGGAGATCGGGATTCGGAACTCACGGACTGGGCCCTACCGGCCTTCGGGATCTTGAAGCCCGACCGAATCCTCTTCCGAGGGGACGACTTTGGTAACTACAATATCAACCAGGCCGCTATTTTCGAAAAGCCAGGAGATGTAGACCCAATTACTCTTCAAAAGGAAGTCCTGCTGGGCCGCGCCGTGGAGGCCCATGTGGACTTGGATGATCTTGTATTGCATCTCGTCCGGATATTCGTCCCCATCCATATCGTCCATGTAGACATTAAATGCATCCGACTCTGAGTCCTCTTCCTCGGAATGGACGAGTCGTTTGTTGACGAATTCGAGGACATAATCCGGGTCTGCTCCGAGGGGGGTATGAACCAACATCTCCTTCTCAATCTCCCACTCCGGCGAGGCGATGGAGACCCTGATTTTCGGTGATTTGGTCTGGGTTGTTTCGCAGGCGGAGAGGAGAAAAAAAGCAAGTAACGCCGAAACGAGAGCAACTCCAGAATGGGTGCGGAACAACTTGAAGAGCGATCGAAACATGATGAGCGAATTCGGCAAGCAGGGAAGTGGTCGGGCAGATTCTGGATTCCCTTATTCTCGAATTTGCTGAATTTTCGGTCCAGGTAGGCAGGATTGCAGCCCTGCGCTCAATTCTCAAACACTAAATTGGGTCAACCCGCTTGGAAGTCATAGACAAGATCCGAGTATCTTACGGATTCGGGGGATTCCTGGCCCGCGTTCACATTCTAGTGGAGGAAGGGTCATGCCACCTTATCGACACCGGTATGATGGGGGAGGTCGGATTGATTGCAGGAATTAAAGGACGCCGAGGTATACGGACATCGCCTAGAACAGATCCACATCGATGGGGAGTATCCGTACATCCGTACAGCGAACTGAACCCGTCCGCAGTGCTGCCGGCTCACTACTACAAATTCGATCCTGTTGGCCTGAGGCGAGCCTTCAACAACGTCTATGAAAGGCATTTCGGTGCTGGGTCGCGGCGTGTGGAGCACTGAATTACAATTCCACTCAACGGGAATGATTCTGTATTCTAAGGGTTGGATTTCCGTAGGGACTGAAGCAAACTGACAGACTCCCGGCGGCGACAGAGCACCACCCTCCAGCCGACTGTAAAAAGGGCATTCTGGAGAGCGGTGCTCTGTCGCCGCCGCTGCAGTAGTTTTGACATTCGATTGGGCTAGGAGGCTGTCAGACTTTGTGCTTCGATTGCTCTGCAAGTACCAAAGTTCGTCCGACTCCTAGTAAAGGAATCTGTCGGCATGGACTTGGTCTAGATTTGCACCCTTCACCGTTGAATCCGAACCTCCGCGATGTTGCGATATTCAAAGTCCGACAGATTCCTAGGGAGCAACAGAGAGCTGGAAACTCTGTTAGCAACTTATAGTTGTGAAGAGACTAAAAGGCGCCCAACCTTGGCCCTATGCCGGAAGTGTTGATTGACCTGGCGAGGGGGATACTGGGCCTGGCCGCGATCTATGCCTTTCTCTACTTTTTCAGTTTGGATCGGCGCAATATCAATTGGCGGTTGGTTGGCGGGGGGTTCGCGCTGCAGGTAGTGCTCGCGATTTTGGTCATGAAGGTTCCGGTGTTCAACGGTTTCATCGGTTTCGTATCCGGGGTCTTTCGAAGCGTGCTGGAATTCTCCGTGGTTGGGTCAAAGTTCATATTCGGTCATTTGGCGACTGGCAGATCTGACTCTCCCGTTGCATTCGGACCTATTTTTGCTTTTAGGATTCTCCCATCAATCGTCTTTTTTTCAGCGCTCACGTCTCTATTTTACTACCTCGGGATCCTTCAGAAAGTGGTCTATGTCTTCGCTTGGGTGATGCAGAAGACGATGCGCCTATCCGGCGCGGAAAGCCTTGCCGCCGCTGCCAACGTCTTTATTGGGCAGACTGAAGCCCCCCTTGTTGTTCGGCCCTATCTCGAGCGGATGACAAAATCCGAGATCGTCTGTCTGATGACGGGAGGCATGGCCACGATTGCGGGAGCGGTTCTCGTCGCCTACATGGAAATCCTTGGAGGGGTGGGTAATAAGGAGAAGCAGATCGAGATTGGCACCCACCTTATATCCGCTTCGATCATGGCGGCGCCCGGAGCGATCATTTGCGCGAAAATGCTCTTTCCTGAAAGAGAGGAGATCGACACAGATCTAAGGGTCTCTAAGGAGTCTGTCGGGGTGAATCTCTTCGATGCCGTCACCAACGGTACCACGCAAGGAGTTAAGTTGGCGGTGAATGTCGGCGCGATCGTACTCGTCTTTCTCGCCCTTATGGCTTTCCTCAATCACATAACCGAGGAGTGGATTGGTTCATGGACCGGAATCAATGACTTGATCGCGGATGCCACCGGCGGGCTTTACCAAGGACTCACCCTGCAGTTCATGTTTGGGGTTGTTTTCTCACCGGTCGCTTACCTCATCGGTATCGATGGGGATAACCTCCTAACGGTGGGCCAGCTGCTCGGGCAGAAGATGGTTTTGAACGAATTTGTGGCCTTCCAGGAGATGAAGGTCTTGGTTGATACGGGCTATCTGGCCAATGAGAAGTCCTTCCTCATCACCACCTTCGCCCTCTGCGGTTTTGCGAATTTCAGCAGCATGGGTATCCAGATTGGAGGGATCTCGGTACTGGCGCCCGGACAGCGACGGAATCTCGCCAAGTTGGCCTTTCGCGCCATGATCGGCGGCACCTGCGCCAGCCTGATGATCGGGACCATCGCTGGAATCCTCAGCTAGGAATCTTTGTGTCATGCCGGATAGAGCAATATTGATTGCTCGGGGCGTATTCGGTGTCTTTGTGCTCCTTTCGGTCTGCTGGTGTTTCAGAGTGGATCGGAAGGCAGTCAACTGGAGGCTGGGGAAGAAAGGGGGCGGGAGAGAGGTGGAGGGGTAAGCGTTCTGTAGCTCAGAATCCAGCGCCACCCCGACGCGAGGCGGGGGAGCCAAGAAAGCGCTGAACACGTACTCGGAATTTGTCCGTCAACCTGCAAGTCTCCGTATCCTACTCTCCAGGCCGGTAAACCGGGTTGCGGATTCTCTATTGTTAACCGCCATGGCGTAGGCGGCCGGATCCCCGACGATGATTACCTTCTGTTTGCCTCTAGTCACTGCGGTGTAGAGGAGGTTACGCTGGAGCATCACGTAGTGTTGCTTGAGAAGAGGAAGGATGACGATGGGAAACTCGCTTCCTTGGGCCTTGTGGACACTGGTTGCGTAGGCCAGCTGGAGATCGCTGAGGTCGAACCGGTCCAGGGAAACGGATTCGCTTATGAACTTGACGGTGAGTCCGCTGCCATCGCGATCCACCTCGACGACCCTGCCGATATCACCGTTGAAGATTGCTTTATCGTAGTTGTTGCGAGTTTGAATCACCTTATCGCCGATGCGAAATCGAATGTTGCCGATGGTCAGGCCGGCCTCTTTCGGATTGAGCCTGGACTGAAGCTCCAGATTCAGGTTTCGGATTCCCGCGATCCCTTTATGAAGGGGAGCCAGCACCTGCACGTCCATTATGGGATCGAAATATGACTGCGCTCTAATGTAGTCGTTGCAGATACTCGCAACCAACTCGACACATTCCTCGGGGGAAGTCGCCTTCAGAAATTGCATGTCCTCTCCTGTCTGCAATGAAGAGAGACCCAACTTGGGACGAGGTGGGCTGGGATAACCGTTGAGGATCCTGTAGGCGGTCTCGACGATGGCACTCTCTTCCTCCTGCCGAAAGATGGTTGAAAGGCGAGTCACTGGTATCCGCCGTGAGCAGATGAGATCGGCAAGGACGTTTCCTGATCCTACTGATGGCAATTGGTCGACGTCGCCTACCAGGAGGAGGTGTGCGTGAGAAGGGACCGACTGCAATAGGGCAGATGCAAGACGGCAGTCCAGCATACTGACCTCGTCTACAATCAATGTATCTGCCTTCAAAGGGGAGGATTCATCGACCGCGAACTGACCCACTCCGGGATCGAATTTCAGCATGCGATGAATCGTTTGAGCAGAACTCCCGGTTGCTTCCGCCATCCTTTGAGCGGCGCGTCCGGTTGGAGATGCCATCAGCACCTTGACTTTTTTGGCCTTCAGGATCTCCACGACGGCCCGAAGGATGGTCGTCTTTCCAGTCCCGGGTCCGCCCGTAATAATCGAAATCTTCTCGGTCAGAGCCGAGCGAATGGCATGTTTCTGGTCCTCGGCAAAGGGCATTCCGGCGCGTTCCTGGGCCCATTGGATGGCAATATCAACCTTGATCGCCGGGTAACTGGAGGGCCGCGCCAGGATTCTGCTTATGGCCGCTGCAATTGTGCGCTCCGCCCTCTCCAAGATGGGAATCTGCACGAGGGAGGACTCGGGATTCACCACCATTTCTTCCTTCTCGATAAGCGACCCCAAGCGGGTTCGGACAAGATCGGGGTCGGTCTGGAGGAGTTCGGAAGCGTGAGCCGCCAACGAATCCGAAGGGAATCCGGTGTGGCCTTCATCTTCGAGAGACTGTAGGGCGTAGAGTATCCCGGCGTCGACGCGTTCCGGACTGTGGTTGGCGAATCCTATGTTGATGGCGATCTTGTCGGCTGTCTTGAAGCCGATACCTGGAATCTCGCGAGCGACCTTGTAGGGTTGCTGGCGGACGATTTTCTTGGACGAAGCGCCGTACCTGCGCACAATGCGGAGGCAATGGGCGACTGAAACCCCGTAGGTCTGCAGGAACGTCATGACGTCTCTCAGGGCCTCCTGTTCGTCCCAGTTACTCTTTATGGCTTGGACCCGTTTTCGCCCGATCCCCGCAACTTCCTTGAGGCGGGCCGATTCCTCGGAGATAACGCGGAGCGTGTCGGCTCCAAAGCGATCGACGATCTTATCGGCGTAGACTTTCCCGATCCCTGGCACCAGCCCGCTCCCGAGGTACTTTCGAATCCCGAATACGGAGGAGGGTAGGGTGGACTTGAACCGGGCTACTTTGAACTGTTCTCCATGCTTGGGATGCCGCTCCCAACGGCCTTGAAGGTGCAGCGTCTCACCGCATTGGACCCCCGGAAGTGTACCTTTGATCGTTAAAGTCTCACCTTCGTCGCTGGTCCGGAACTCGCCGATGCAAAACTGCGATTCCTCATTGAGAAAGATGATTCGCTCAAGAACTCCTTGGATCTCGCTGTCGTTCGGCGTCGTCACTCTTGAGAGATTCCTTCCAAGAAAATGAAACTGAGATTTGAGACGAATTGTCCTACCTTTTCGTGGCTTCCAAAAATCTGGCGTTGGAAGATCGAGACTCTTCAGGCATTCGAGACACATTGGCACAAAACAATCCTCGGAAGGAGTTAGAAATGCCACACTTCTCAAATCTCAGTTTCATTTTCTTATTGCTAGGATTCTGTCGGACGGAGTTGGTCACTTGCGAAGCAATCGAACTTCAAAGTCCGACAGAAAACTGAGGTGGTCCGTCAAGGGATTTTTTAAAATAGTACTCATTTTCTGTTTAGAGGGCGTGGCCGTTTAGTTGCTGGAGTCTATGCCATACCGGTGAACCGCGCCTTTGGAGTGATTCGAGGTATCTGTGCTCGTCGTAATTCTGGTTATTTTGCCAGCAGCGAAAGAGAATGCGGGTCCACTTCAGAGCGAGCGCTCGAAGGATGGTTTGGCGGGATTTGCCCTGTTCTTTTTTAATTTGATAGTAGGTGTTGGCCCAGTCGCAGTTTCGGATCGAATGGGCGGCAAATTCAACAAAGCTCTGGCGGACAAAGGTGGGCGCGGACCACCGCCAGGTGACCAGTCGTTTTGCCTGGCTGCTCTTTTTGTGCTGACCGCTGCTGATGGTGACTGGAGCCGAACCATTCCACTGGGTCATGTTCCGGGCCGTTTCGAAACGCGATCGATCGGTCCCAAAGGCGCACAGCAGCCGAGGGCTGAGGGCCTCGCCGGCTCCGGGAAGGCCGCTGAACACAGGGGCATCGGGATGGGTGTGAAAAAGTTCCTTGATACGCTCCTCGTAGGCCTCGATCTGCGGTTGCAGGGCCAAAAGCTGTTTGGCCAGAGTCTGCGCTTTGCGACTGAACGCCTCCAGAGTCGCGGGATCCTCGGTCAAGGCCTCTTCCCGGCCGATCAACTCCAGGCGCTCCTGGATTTTCGCGGCGCTGCGACTGTTATGCTTATAAAAGAACTTTCGCAACCCTTGCGCCGATGCGCTCTTGACCTTCTTAAGCGTCGGCCAGCGTAGAACAAAGCGCAGACACATAGCACTGCCCAAGTCATCGAACAGTTTCAACACCAATGGGTTATACTGCTTCAGACAACTGCACAATTGCTGCTCGAAGCGAGTCGCCTGATCGACGAATCCACGCCGGTCCTCACACAACAGGTTGAGCTCGCGCGTCTCCACACTGTCCGGTCTCAGACACTTCTCAAAGTGCTCGGGATGTTTGAGGAAAAATTCCGCGTGCAATTGCGCATCGACCGGATCGCTCTTGGCCCTGGAAGGATACAATGCCTGTCGATAATCCTTCGCACTGGCCGCATGCACCGGATAGATATCGACAAACTCCAATCCGATCAGAAAATTGATCAACCCGCCACGCTTCTGATCCACCACGATGGCGACGCGCTTTCCCTCACGCCCATACCTTTCTCTCATCTCCACGGCAAAACCATGCAACGCTATCGCATCCTGAGCCACCTGCCGTTTCCCTCTCGATCATCCAAAGATCATTTTTCTGATCCGCCCAATCGATCCCTATAACCACACTGTATGGATTAGTTTTTTCGCTTTTCTGCATCCCTTTGATCAATTACCTTCCCTTCTGTTTTATTCGTTTTGTGGTTTTCAAAGGCGCTGGATGTCCAGGCGAAGTTCTTATAGTGGATCCTGCTATGAGGATACAAACTGAGGGTTCGTTATCGGTCATCCAGGCAAGCCGTCTACTCGAAATTCTGTCGGAAGTCGTCTCACGACTGCCTCCTAAGTTCGTAGTGGACGGCCGCCTTTGAAAATTAACTCCTCTAGAGAAACAAACTCCTTGCCTCATAGCCAACCCAGCTTCTGCCAAGTTACTCACAATGGGGCCTCGCCGAGTTACTCCTACGGCTCCACTCGGCCCCACTGATGAATAACTTGGAGCTACTATAAGCCTCCTAGGGTTGGAGACTGAGACTATAGACAGAGATCAAGACAATGTTGCAACTCCCTAACTTCGAAATCTCGTAAGAAATTAATCAGGGACTGGTAGTTTATCTCTGGTGCGGGTGCCTGACCGGAAGGAAGTGGTGGTGTCCGACCAGGAGCTGTTGCGGCGCTACAGGGTGCTCTACCCGGAGCCGACACTGCATCAGCCGATTCCTAGCCTACGATTTTTTAGGATAGTCAGGCTATCCCGATGTTGTATTATTCGGAGCAGGGTGGCCTCCGTGGCGGTAGGTCAACGATTTATTGAGAGGTGTGAAGAATGGAACTGCAAACACAGATGGCCGCGATACGGATGGAATTGGAGGACGGCGTCTTATCCGTCCACCTTTCGGGTCCTTGGAAAACGGATTGCGACATCCCCGATCTCGACGCGATCGCGGAACCGCTCAAGTCTGGGGACGGGATCCGGAAGATGGTGGCGAGGACGGAAGAGATCGCGTCATGGGATTCGATGCTGATGACCTTCTTGGTTCAGCTTCTGAGTCTCTGTGAAAGGCATGACGTGGAATTCGAACGATCCTCCCTTCCGAATGATCTTCAGAGGCTGCTCAATCTATCTCTGGCGGTTCCGGAGAAGGAGGAGGCCCGCCGGGATGATGAGGCGGATTTCTACCTTGCGCGAATCGGCAAAGGAGCGGTCGAATTCTATGAACAGACCTTGGAGATCCTCACTTTCTCCGGCGAATGTACTTTGAGTGTTCTCCGCCTGGTCGTGGGAAGGACTTCCATACGCTGGAGGGACTTCTGGCTCACGATCCAGGAAGTCGGGGCCAACGCTATTGCGATCGTTACCCTAATCAGCTTCCTGGTCGGATTGATTATCGCATTTTTGGGTGCGGTGGTATTGAGTCGATTCGGGGCCGATGTTTACGTCTCCTATCTCGTCGCCTATGGAATGCTTCGCGAACTAGGCGCCCTCATGACGGGGATAATCATCGCAGGCCGAACGGGTGCGGCATTCGCCGCTGAGATCGGGAGTATGAAGGTCTCCGAGGAGATCGATGCGCTGAAGACATTGGGAATTTCGCCAATCGATTTTATTGTCCTTCCCCGCATGTTGGCGCTTTTTCTGATGATGCCGGTGCTGGTGATCTACGCCGATGTAATCGGAGTGACGAGCGGAATGCTCATTTCGAAGGTCATGCTCGACATTCCATTCCCCATCTTCCTCAGTGGTGTGAAAGTTGCGGCGGACTGGCCCGACTACGTCCTCGGTGTGGTCAAAGGAATCGTCTTTGGGGTATTGATTGCGGTCTCGGGATGCCTTCGTGGAATGCAGTCGGGTAGCAGCGCCGACGCGGTCGGACTGGCGACGACATCGGCGGTTGTTACAGGAATCACCCTGATCATATTTTTCAACGCCGTAATTGACTGGATTGCCGCGATCTACGGAATCTAAGAAGGTGACTTCGGAACCGGTTCATATCGAGGTCAAAGGTTTGGATATGGCCTATGGATCCTTCGTCGTTATGCGCAATCTCGAATTCGAGATTCGGCATGGTGAAGTCACGATCATCATGGGAGGCAGCGGATGCGGAAAAAGCACTTTGCTCAAGCATATGATTGGTTTACTGGAACCGGCCCGAGGAGACATCCTCTATGATGGGAAGAGTTTCGTTCAGGCTTCTGAAGAGGAAAAGCGTTCCCAAGTCCGCCGTTTCGGAGTCCTTTACCAGGGTGGTGCATTGTGGAGCTCGATGACCTTGGCCGAGAATGTGGCTTTGCCGCTGGAGGAGTACACGAAGCTGAAGGAAAAGGAAGTCGCGGACCTTGTTTCTTATAAGCTGTCATTGGTCGGCCTGAAGGGGTTCGAGGGGTTTTATCCATCGGAGATAAGTGGGGGTATGCGAAAACGAGCCGGTCTGGCCAGAGCCATGGCGCTGGATCCTGAGATCCTTTTTTTTGATGAGCCATCGGCCGGTCTCGATCCAATCAGTTCTCGAAGGCTCGACGATCTCATCCTGCAGCTGAGGGACAGTTTGGGGACAACGGTCGTGGTTGTGACCCATGAATTGCAGAGTATCTTTGCGATTGCGGACAATGCCATCTTCCTTGACGTTGAACACAAGACGATGACGGCGCTCGGCAATCCAAACCACTTGCTTCAGGATCCACCTAATCGAAACGTCCATGAATTCCTCACCAGAGGTGGCGAATAATCTCGGGAACCGGCGGATCTCTCACCAGCAACCGAAATGAGCAGGAAAGCGAATTATACCGTCATCGGGCTATTCGTAGTTGGGGGTTTTATCCTGGCGGTGGGAACGATCATATTTCTTGGATCCTTCAAATTTCTCAGTGAACTTGAGGAATTCATCTGCTATTTCGACGAACCGGTCAGCGGTCTTGATATTGGATCTCCGGTAAAATTCAGGGGAGTAGGGATCGGGAGCGTTAAGGAAATCTTCATTCGCTATAATCAGGGAGATGAAACGGACCATATTCCGGTCCTGATACAATTGGATCTTACGCTTCTCAATAGTTCTCTTAGGGTGGATGTAGACATTCGTGACGAAGAGACATTTTTCGAGATCATCGACCTGGGTTACCGGGCCCAGTTGGTGACGGAGAGTTTCATTACGGGATTGAAATACATCGAGATTGACATCGATGTAGAAGCGGATCGGCCGAATCTGGTTCAGGAGAAAGTGATCTACAAAGAGATCCCGACGGTGCCTTCCCTGACCGCTCAATTGGGCCAGAGCATGGAGGAGGTATTCGTCAGACTGGGGGCGCTCGACATCCCATCGATTAATGACGAGCTCGTCGGTGTTTTGAGAAGGGCCCGGGAGGGTCTGGAAGAAGTCGATTTTGGAGGAATCAGCGAATCGGTTATTGGTGCGGGTAATTCGGCTTCTGAGCTGCTCGACTCGCCGGAAGTCAGGGAGACGATTGCCGCAATCGAGGACGCAGTGATTGAGATTCGAGAGCTTGCCGCCAAGATCAACAGCAGGATTGATACAGTGCTTGCGGAGGCCGGAGAAACAAACGAGGAGTTGCAGCGCATGCTTAAACGGGTGGGGGCGGCGACGGCCCAGGTGGAGTATTTGCTCTCCTCAGAATCCTCCTTCCGATTCCGGATTGAGGATACCCTTGCTGAGCTGGCGGAGGCGGCGGGGTCGATTCGATTGTTGGTGGAGTACCTGGAACGTAATCCCAAGTCTTTGTTGACGGGGAAAAGTCCACCTGAAAACTGAAACGTTGAATAAGGCGATGAGTTTGGCGGACCTACTGAAAAATCGAGGATTGGTTTACGTTGCGGTGGTTGCGTTGACCGGCGGTTGTATAAATTTGGATCCTCAACTTGATCCGACTCGATTCTATGTTTTGCCAGAGCCCACGTCGATCGACTCCGAGGGAACCCTCAGAACGCTCAAAGTCGGCCTGCTAAGCATTGAGGTACCGGGATACCTGAAGAGCTCGAAGATGGTGATTCGCAAAGGAGAGAGTGAGCTCACCTATTCCGAGTACAATCGTTGGGCGGAAGACCTCGATCAAGGTATCGGTAGGGTTCTGCAAGCGAACCTGGCCAACCGGCTACCGGAGGTCGAGTTCTCCCGGTTTCCCTGGCCTGATCGAACGGAGCTGGATTACCGAGTCAAGATTCGGTTTTCAGGTTTCGAAGGTGACCGAAACGGTGGGGTTGCGCTTCAAGCGGAGTGGTCACTTTCCTCGGAAGACGGGGAGGTTGTAGATACCGGAAATTTTCATTTCGAGGGCAGCTGGAATGGGACCCGGTATGAGAAGCTGGTCGGTGAATTGAGCGTGGGTCTGGCCAGATTGAGTGGCGAGATTGGGCTCGCCATCTCGGATGCGGTGGGGCCGGGGGAGTAGATCCTCCTAGGAGTCGGACTTTGACATTTGATTGCTTCGCAAGTGGCCAGCTCCGTCCGACAGATTCCTAGCCCGCTTTTTGTGGTCGGCAGGCGGCAACACGACGGGAGGAACATTGAGCTGCAATAGGATGCTTGAAAATTTGTGAGAAAAGCGGGCTAACTGTGTGAGACGCCGGCGTTGGCCGCAGCGGGCTCCTTTTTCGGCAATGATGCGCTCGCTCGATTGAACGAGCTGACTAGAGCCCTGATTCCGGCGAACTCAATATTGCTCTCTATACTGGCGCCCCAGAATCGTTGGCGGTCGCGAGTCCGTTCGATTTCGACGTAGGCGGCCGCTTCCGCCGCAGAACCCTTCGTTATAGCATGCTGACGAAAATCGGTTAGGTGAAAATCCTTCAAATCTATCGAATCGAGAGCATCGACAAAGGCGGCGATGGGCCCATTTCCGCTTCCCTCGATCTGTTTGGTCTCGTTGTGGTAGGTAACCGCAGCGGAGATTGAAACATGGCTGTGATCGTCCGGACGAGTTTGAATCTCGTAGGAATTTAGAGCGAGGGGAGAGGACAGATCGATATACTCCTGATAAAAGGCGTCGCGAATTTCAACCGAAGTAAGCTCCCTGCCTCCTTCATCCGCGATGCGATTGACGACGGCTCCGAACTCCGGTTGCATGGGCCTCGGTATATCGAAGCCGAACTCCCGGTGCACGACATAGGCGACTCCTCCCTTCCCACTTTGGCTATTGATTCGGATGATTGCCTTGTAAGTTCGGCCGATGTCTTTTGGATCGATTGGCAGGTAGGGAACCTGCCAGAGAGAATCGAACTGACCTTCCATTTGATCCATTCCCTTCTTAATAGCATCCTGATGAGTTCCGCTGAAGGCGGTGAATACTAGATCGCCGGCATAGGGATGGCGTTCGTGCACGGTCATCCGGGTGCATCTTTCATAGGTTTCCCGGATGGTATTGAGCCAGCTGAAATCGAGACCCGAATCCACTCCTTGGGAAAGCATGTTCAAAGCCACGGTGACGATGTCGAGGTTGCCGGTCCGCTCGCCGTTTCCGAAGAGCGTACCTTCGACGCGCTGGGCGCCGGCCATGAGGCCGAACTCCGTGGCCGCGACCCCACTTCCCCGGTCATTGTGGGTGTGAAGGCTGATTATCGCTTTTTCCCGATCCTTGAGGTGGCGGCAGAACCATTCAATCTGATCGGCATGGATGTTGGGAGTCGATAATTCGACGGTGGCCGGTAGATTCAGTATGATGGGTCTTGCCTCGGTAGGTTCCCAGACCTCCATCACCGCCTCACAGACTTCGAGCGAGAACTCGAGCTCGGTGTCTGTGAAACTCTCCGGTGAGTATTGAAAGTACACTTCCGTCCCCGGTACCGTGCCGACCAGCTCCTTGACCAGACGGGTTCCATCAACGGAGATGGCCTTGATCTGCTCTTTACTCATTCCAAATGTAACGCGGCGTTGCAGCGGATTTGTCGAATTGTAGAGATGAACGATGACCTTTTCGGCGCCCTCAATTGCTTCAAATGTCTTCCGGATGAGATGCTCGCGTGCCGCCACCAGAACTTGAATCCTGACGTCACTAGGAATGTGCCCGTTCTCGACCAGGAAACGCGCGAAATTGAACTCTGTCTCCGAGGCCGATGGATACCCGACTTCAATCTCGTTGAAGCCAATCGCGACGAGAGTCTCGAAGAGTTCATGTTTCTCTTCCAGATTCATCGGAACAGAGAGCGCCTGATTGCCGTCTCTGAGGTCGACGCTGCACCAGAAAGGCGCCTGATCAATGAGGCGGTTGGGCCACTCCCTGTCCGGAAGTTCGATTCTTGGAAAAGGGCGGTACTTGGCTTTGATTTTCTGCTGCATTGAACTGGAAATCTGTGATGACATTTAACGTCTGAGTTGGAGGATCTCTAAGAAATATATCGAGGAGAAGAGAGGGCGAGGGAGAATTCGCCAGTCGGCGGATTGAACGAATACAATCCTTCCGGTTAAAACAAAAATATGTACAGATTGAGTCCTTTTCTCCCCTAAGGGAGAAGTCGCGATAGTGCGCTAAGCGCGATACCTAATGGCGCGAACAAGGACATATTCAAATCTCCAGATTGGTTTTATAGAAAGGTTATTTGGTTTCCATGTCAAGCCATCGGATATTTTTGAAACAATGGGGTTTACAGAGGCGATTGAATGGGAGAGGATGAGACCGCTGAAAATGGCCTGAAAGGTTTGAGGCCGGTGGCGCTTTGCAATGGAGGAAGGGCAGCAGCTTCAAGGGAAAACGATCGTCCTGGGAGTAAGCGGATCGATCGCTGCCTACAAGGCCGCAGATCTCACAAGTCAGCTGGTCAAAAAGGGAGCCGAGGTCTTTGTCGTGATGACTCGTGAGGCGACTGAATTCGTTGCGCCTTTGACATTCCAAACCCTGAGCCGAAATCCGGTCGGGGTGGATCTCTGGAAAGAGGGGGAAGGTTGGCAACCGGGGCATATTGAAGTGGCGGATCGATCCGATCTACTCCTTGTGGCCCCCGCGACGGCGAACATTATCGCCTGTTTCGCACTGGGTTTGGCGCCTGACCTTTTGACGTCGATCTACCTTGCGACACGTTCCAGGGTAATGATTGCGCCCGCCATGAACGGAAAGATGCTGGAGCACCCGGCCACGCGTGAGAATCTCAAGACTCTGAGAGAAAGGGGAAATCTGATCATCGATCCGGACGAGGGGGAGCTCGCCTGCGGCTATGAAGGCAAAGGGAAGTTGAGCGGTATTGACGTGATCGTCTCGGCTGCGTGTCAGAGCTTGGCGAATCCTGACCGATCGATATTTTGAGACGGCTAAGGGAAATATGGCCCCCCATTGAGTGCCCATTTAGATCTAGGTCAGCTTTGCAATGAATCCTGAGGAGGAGAATATCGTGGAGGCCGAGGAGCCGGGGAGCGAGGTCTCTGAGGAATCTTCGGAAGAGGATGCCACGAGAGAAGGTCGGTTGCCGGAAGACTCTGGGGAGGAAAAGGCGGAAGCGGAGGGGGATGGGGACAAATTGGCCGAGGTGGAGGTGATCCATGCCGATATCGAGCTTCTCACCCCTGGCGAAAAATTCGGCGACTACCAGGTTTTGAGCTGCTTGAGTCTGGGGATCTTAGGCGGCATCTACCGGATGCAGCACATTACGAAGTTTCATGAAGTGTGTGTTGCGGTATTCCCGCTTGTGGTGTCGGAGATCGAGGGATTCAAGGACCGATTTGCGGGTGAGGTGGAGATCTTGACCAAGCTCGAACACCCCAACATCGCGAAGGTAGTCGGGAGTCAGGAGATCAGTGGTTACCATTGTCTCCTTATCGAGCCCCTGGAAGGCGAAAACCTCCATGCCTACATGGCTGGGATAATCGAGGAAAAGCTGAAGGCGGCAGGAGCGCTCGACACCTCCTCCGAATCGGGTGTTGGAAGGATACGTGAATACTTCTACGACCAGGCTTTCGGTCTCCCTCCCGGCGAGGTTCAGGATGTTCTAAAACAGACCATTCTCGGCTTAGACGCGGCACACAGCGCGGGCGTCTACCATAACGATTTGGATCCTCAGAAGCTTATTCGAGGGAGTGATGGAAAGATCAAGATTCTCGGTTTGGGATTTTTTGATATGATCGGTCCGGCGCACTTCGCCCGCCTTCTCTCGGCCGAAATTCCTCCGATAAACCTGGGACGCCAGAAGTTCGTCGTCACTCCGAAGGACTTTGTCAGCCCCGAGCTGATCGAAGGAAATGAACCGGATCTGCACAGCGAGATCTACTCCCTTGGGTCCTCGATCTACTATTTGCTGACAGGCAGCAAGCACACCATCGACAAGATCCCTCCGTCCGAGTATTCGGCCGCGATTCAGACTGGGTGGGACAATATCGTGGGGCATTGTCTGGAGGATGAGTCGAGCGAAAGGTACTCCGCCCTCCATTTCCTCGAGACCGATATCGATCGCGTTGACAAGATCGTCAAACCGCAGGCTGGGGAAGGGGCCTCGATCGCAAAACAGATCGAACGGATCCCCATTCCGAAGAAGATCGAGCAGAAGCTCGATCCTGCCAAACTAAAGCTGTTGCGTCTAGCGATTCTTGGCTTATTCGCGATCGGCTCGGTCGGGCTGGCGAGCTATTTTTATACAATCATATTTACCGAGGGAGAAAAGGCCGAAGGTCCGATTGTGAGGCGCGTCGATCCGGGACAGGAACCGATGGTCAGTATGACGATTATCCCCGCGCAATCGAAGGTGTCCTTTTTTGGCGGAGGCGAATCGACCTTCATTGTCGGTGAAGGCAAGCTGAAGGTGGTCATGCCCCGGGGCGACTACGAAGTAACGGTAGGGGCAAAGGATCATGAGCAAAGAAGGCTGAGCCTGAAGGTAGGGCCGGATACGCTCCAGATTCCAGTCTCGCTCAAACCTGCTTGGGCTTTACTCGAAGTGACCACGGTTCCGGGTTCACGCGTTATGGTGGCCCGATCCGGAGAGTCCGATATCGATCTCGGGATCGTGCCCGAGAGTGGTTTGCTTCGGGCGGAGGAGACTCTTTACAGCGGTACCTACGAGCTGAAAATTTTGCGGCAGGGTTACGAGTCGGCGAGCCTTCCGGGCGTCATTCTGCCTTCAAATCAACTCGTCTCCCGCGAGGTTGATCTTAGACCAATACCAGGTCGAATGACGATTTTGACTCGACCGGAAGGAGCGGCAGTTTACATGAACGGCCAGGTGGTGGGAAACACCCCTCTGTTGCTTGAGGATCTCCCCATCGGGGTGTATTTGGAAATCAAGGCCTCGTTGGTCAATTATCGCGAGGCGGAGAGGTCCATTCGATTGCCGGCAGGATTTGATGATTTGCTCGATTTCGGCGAGCTGACTAGAATGTCTGGAGCGATTGACACGGTCGTGACTATGGAGGCCAGGATACCGGATGCTGTAGAACAGGCGAATATCGTAACTCGAATTGAAGGGCAGACCTTCTCGGGAGTGATTGGCTTCATTCCAAACGTGAGGGCGGGCATGCAGGAACTCGTGGTGGAACATCCGAATTACGAAATTTGGCGACGGAAAATACGAGTGGCGGATGGGCACAAGACCTCCATTGAGGTCGATTTACAACCGCGCCCAGGGCAACTCTTCATCAAACTGGAGCGAGTTCTTCCCTTCAAGCTTATCGCCAACGGAGCCGTTGTCTCGAGCGAGAACGGCCGCTTCTTGTTGCCTGCGGGAAGGGACCACAAATTGGAGCTCCAGGTCAGGGATCACCTGACGGCTCGAAGAGTGATGCGATTCAGTCCCAACGAAAAAGAGGAGTGGGCCGTTCCATTGGTTCGATTTCCAGGACCGGAACTAGACAACAAATGGTCGATCCCCTACGTGGGGTCGGATATGGTTTGGATACCGGCCGGTGAGGTGTTGATCGGGAGTCCTCCACCCGAACAGGCCCGTCTACCGGAAGAGGGGCCACAGTCGCTGGTCGCCATCACCCAAGGATACTGGATCGGAAAATTCGAAGTGACGCAAAAGGAGTATCGCGCGGTAATGGGAGAAAACCCAAGCGAATTTGCGGGATCGAATCGACCTGTGGAGCGTTTGAGCTGGAACGAGGCAATGGAGTTCTGCCGAAAGATTAACGACCAGGAGCGCAAAGCGAGCAGGCTTCCGAATGGATATGAGTACCGGCTTCCCACCCAAGCGGAGTGGGAGTTAGCCTGTCGGTCGGGGACGGCAACGCCGTTTCACTTTGGTGAGCGCGCCGACTCCTCATTGGGAAATTTCAAGGGAGTCTATCCTCGCGGTTCGGTAGGAGCACCGGTTGGTCCCAGCGAGATCTACGGCACGAGTGAAGTTGGAAACTACAAGCCAAATGCATTGGGACTCTTCGATATGCATGGGAACGTGAGGGAACTGTGCTACGACTACTTCAATTCCCGATTTCCGGGAGTTCAGGTGGCCGATTGGTGGGAAGAGCGAAAGAGTGTCGATCGAGTTTATCGAGGGGGAGGATGGGAGGACTATGCCCATCAGGTCCGCTCCGCCTCACGGCAAAGGATTCGGCAGGTGACCGTCTCGAATTCCATCGGATTTCGAGTTGCCTTGGCTCCGAAAATAAAGGATTGAAAACGCCCGGTCCGGTGTGATAGACCTTGCCTCGGCTGGGTCCTATGCAACGGAGGGCCGGCGAACTCCGCCAGGCCCGGAAGGGAGCAACGGTAGCCAGGAACTCTGTGTGCCGTAGGGTGCCTGGCCATTTTCTTTTGGGAACCGGAGGGTTGGAGTAGGGGAGTTTTGGAGTGATGGATAACTCGTTAACGCGCTTTTCTCAAACATACTGGAGGACTCTCGAAGAAGCCACCGCTCTTTCTTGACCAAAGTCGTGGCGGATTTGTGCAATTAGGGTTTGATCTGCATACTCATTACTCCATTACTTCAAATTCCCCTCCCTCATGAGTTCATCCTACCAGGTTATTGCGCGTCGTTGGCGTCCGCGACAATTCGAGGAATTGGTCGGACAGGATCACATTGTCAGGACGCTACGGAATGCGATTGAGCAGGAGCGTATCGCCCATGCCTACCTCTTTGTTGGACCACGCGGCACCGGTAAGACCAGCATGGCCCGACTCTTCGCGAAAGCGCTCAACTGCGAGGGCGGTCCCTCCCTTAATCCGCCCGATGATTCGCCGATTTGCCGATCGATCATGGAAGGAAGCTGTATGGACGTCATAGAGATTGACGGGGCCTCAAACAACTCGGTCGATCAAGTTCGCGACTTGCGGGAGGATTGCCAGTATGTTCCATCCCAGTGCCAATTTAAAATCTATATCATCGATGAAGTGCACATGCTGACGAATCAGGCATTCAACGCTCTACTCAAGACGTTGGAAGAGCCTCCCTCGCATGTTAAGTTCGTCTTTGCGACGACCGAAGCTCATAAGGTAATTCCGACCATCGTCTCCCGATGCCAGAGATTTGAATTTCGACCTATCCCGGACGGGCAGATCGCGGCCAAGCTGGAGGAGATTGCCGAATCCGAGGAGATTGGAATCGAGAAGAAAGCACTTCAGTCGATCGCTCATTTGGCAAATGGAGGAATGCGCGATGCGCAGTCGATTCTTGATCAAATGATCTCGTTTTGTGGTGAGAGAATAAAGGAGGCGGATGTGCTTGACGTCTACGGCCTCGCTTCTCCAGAGCGAGTGGATGCCCTTGCCCAAGCCATCGCATCGGCCGAATACGATACTCTGATTGATCTGATCGAAGAGCTCGCGGCGGAAGGCAGAGATCTCTATCGCGTCTTGGTCGACCTCCAAATAGTGGTAAGAAAGGCGCTCCTCTCCGCTGTCCGCGAGGACGGAAAGACCCGTATCCTTGGCTCCCCGCTTACGTCGGAATCCCTGCTCCGAATCATCGAGGTTCTCCATGAGGGGGAGAACTCGGTAAAGATGGGATTGAGCGAGAAGGTCAATTTCGAAGTCACTTTGCTTAAAGCGGTGGAGGCGAGCAGATCGAGAGCGATCGACTCTGTGATCAAGCGGTTGGGCAATCTAGTTGCCGAGATGCCGGAGGATTCTACAAAGGAAACGGCACGAGATCCGGCGCCGTCCGGCACTGATTCCAGCTCGACGGACGAGTTTCCCAGGGAAGTTCCAGAGGGAGCAACCAAAGCGGAAGGAACGGTCGAAAACAGGAACCCGGAAGCACCAGCCTCCGATTCTGCTCCTGATACAGAAAAGTCACCGGCTTTGCCGAAACTGGAAGACCTTGTGGCGAGGATTCCAAACGACACCAGGGCCATTCTGGAAAATGACCTTCGTGGCCGTTTTCGGGAAGTGAGAAGGATTGATCGGGAGAAACTGATTTAGCTTGGATCGGAACCTGGCAATAGTTTGAAAACGCCCGGTCCGGTGTGATAGACCTTGCCTCGGCTGGGTCCTATGCAACGGAGGGCCGGCGAACTCCGCCAGGCCCGGAAGGGAGCAACGGTAGCCAGGAACTCTGTGTGCCGTAGGGTGCCTGGCCATTTTCTTTTGGGAACCGGAGGGTTGGAGTAGGGGAGTTTTGGAGTGATGGATAACTCGTTAACGCGCTTTTCTCAAACATACTGGAGGACTCTCGAAGAAGCCACCGCTCTTTCTTGACCAAAGTCGTGGCGGATTTGTGCAATTAGGGTTTGATCTGCATACTCATTACTCCATTACTTCAAATTCCCCTCCCTCATGAGTTCATCCTACCAGGTT
Organism: Candidatus Moanibacter sp.; assembly: GCA_965226025.1. Taxonomy (GTDB): domain Bacteria; phylum Verrucomicrobiota; class Verrucomicrobiia; order Opitutales; family UBA2987; genus Moanibacter. Next base: position 1,507,980 of record CBDDCD010000003.1, read on the forward strand.
ATTGCGCGTCGTTGGCGTCCGCGACAATTCGAGGAATTGGTCGGACAGGATCACATTGTCAGGACGCTACGGAATGCGATTGAGCAGGAGCGTATCGCCCATGCCTACCTCTTTGTTGGACCACGCGGCACCGGTAAGACCAGCATGGCCCGACTCTTCGCGAAAGCGCTCAACTGCGAGGGCGGTCCCTCCCTTAATCCGCCCGATGATTCGCCGATTTGCCGATCGATCATGGAAGGAAGCTGTATGGACGTCATAGAGATTGACGGGGCCTCAAACAACTCGGTCGATCAAGTTCGCGACTTGCGGGAGGATTGCCAGTATGTTCCATCCCAGTGCCAATTTAAAATCTATATCATCGATGAAGTGCACATGCTGACGAATCAGGCATTCAACGCTCTACTCAAGACGTTGGAAGAGCCTCCCTCGCATGTTAAGTTCGTCTTTGCGACGACCGAAGCTCATAAGGTAATTCCGACCATCGTCTCCCGATGCCAGAGATTTGAATTTCGACCTATCCCGGACGGGCAGATCGCGGCCAAGCTGGAGGAGATTGCCGAATCCGAGGAGATTGGAATCGAGAAGAAAGCACTTCAGTCGATCGCTCATTTGGCAAATGGAGGAATGCGCGATGCGCAGTCGATTCTTGATCAAATGATCTCGTTTTGTGGTGAGAGAATAAAGGAGGCGGATGTGCTTGACGTCTACGGCCTCGCTTCTCCAGAGCGAGTGGATGCCCTTGCCCAAGCCATCGCATCGGCCGAATACGATACTCTGATTGATCTGATCGAAGAGCTCGCGGCGGAAGGCAGAGATCTCTATCGCGTCTTGGTCGACCTCCAAATAGTGGTAAGAAAGGCGCTCCTCTCCGCTGTCCGCGAGGACGGAAAGACCCGTATCCTTGGCTCCCCGCTTACGTCGGAATCCCTGCTCCGAATCATCGAGGTTCTCCATGAGGGGGAGAACTCGGTAAAGATGGGATTGAGCGAGAAGGTCAATTTCGAAGTCACTTTGCTTAAAGCGGTGGAGGCGAGCAGATCGAGAGCGATCGACTCTGTGATCAAGCGGTTGGGCAATCTAGTTGCCGAGATGCCGGAGGATTCTACAAAGGAAACGGCACGAGATCCGGCGCCGTCCGGCACTGATTCCAGCTCGACGGACGAGTTTCCCAGGGAAGTTCCAGAGGGAGCAACCAAAGCGGAAGGAACGGTCGAAAACAGGAACCCGGAAGCACCAGCCTCCGATTCTGCTCCTGATACAGAAAAGTCACCGGCTTTGCCGAAACTGGAAGACCTTGTGGCGAGGATTCCAAACGACACCAGGGCCATTCTGGAAAATGACCTTCGTGGCCGTTTTCGGGAAGTGAGAAGGATTGATCGGGAGAAACTGATTTAGCTTGGATCGGAACCTGGCAATAGTGCCTCTGTGCTCGGGTGTGGCATAACTTCCGGGGATACCGTTTGGATTGTTGTCGGCTCCCCCGGCCCCAAGGCGCAAAAAGTAGGCTGCTGTCCGGCGGAGGGAGAAATGGACGTGAGACTGGATTGCAACTAGCCTGGAAATCTCACAAGATTTCCAGGCTTAGCCCGCTTTTTATGGCCGGCAAGCGGCAACACGGCGGGAGGAACATTCAGCCGCAATAGGATGCTCGAAAATTTGTGAGAAAAGCGGGCTAGGGTCGACTCAGGTGTACAAAGGCAGGTAGCGTTCCTTGAGATAACGGATGAGGGAGGAAGGGCTGAGTTTTTCGCCGGTGACTCTCTCAGTGAGCTCGAGGGTATCGAATTGCTTGCCGTGGGAATGGATATTGAGGTTGAGCCAATCCAGTAGAGGTTGAAAGCGGCCCTTTCGCAGGTCATCGTCGAGATCCGGGAGTTGCTCTCTGGCGGCGAACCAGAGTTGGGCCGCCAGCATGTTGCCGAGGCAGTAACTGGGAAAGTAGCCGTAGGCTCCGCCTGACCAATGGATATCCTGAAGAACGCCTTGGGAGTCGTCGCTGGGAGTCAGGCCAACGATATCGGAGGAAGACTGATTCCAAGCGACAGGGAGATCGGAAACCGAGAGGCTGCCTTGAAAGAGCCGTTTCTCGAGCTCGAATCTAAGGATAATGTGAAGGTTGTAGGTCACTTCGTCCGATTCGGTGCGAATGGGGTTGAGGGAAACGGCATTGATGGCGAGATAGAGGGTCTCGGAGTCGATGTCGGAGAGTTGCTCAGGAAAGGCTTGGCGGTAGTGAGGTTCCCAGAATTCCCAGAATCCGCGGCTTCGTCCGACCTGGTTTTCCCACAGCCTGCTCTGTGATTCGTGCACGGCCATTCCCACGGCTTCACCGAGGGCGGTGCCGAGATGCTCCTGCGGCAGTCCCTGTTCGTAGAGGCCGTGGCCCGTTTCGTGGATGGAGCTGAAGAGGGAGTCGAGCGGATTGTCGACGGAAAAGCGTGTTGTCATTCGGGTATCGGAGCCGTTTCCACCGCAGAAGGGGTGAAGAGCAACGTCGATACGGCCTCGACTGTAGTCGAAACCAAGGCGGGAGGTGACGGATCTTAGAAAAGCACTCTGGCGCTCGACTGGGAATCCCGAAAAGAGAGAAAGATCGGGTTTTATCGACGAATTGAGAATAGTGTCAACGAGGGGCCGAAGATCCTCGAGCAATTCGGTGAAGAGGGTCCCAATATAGGAAGCGGAAAGACCGGGATCGTGTTTGTCGACATGATAGTCGTAGGCCTCTTCGGAAGCGAAGTCGAAGAAACCCGCCTCCTCTTTCGCCATCTTGAGCTGATCGGCAAGAAAAGGCTCGAAGATCGAGTAATCACACTTACTTCGAGCTCTCGCCCAAGCGTGATAGGCGCGGCTGCTGAGCTCTGATTTGGCGGCCACGAACTCAGAGGGAAGTTTGACCGCCCTATCGTAGTCGCGGCGGGCCTCTCTGACTATTATCTGCCCCCCCGGATCGAGCGAATCGATCCCATTCTCAATCGTGGCCAGCCAATCTCCGATACGCGGTTGGGTTCTCTCTCGATGAACGATATCCGATACTGCCTTGAGTTCGCTCGCCCTTCGGTTTGCGCTCCCGCTGGGCAGATTTACCTGTTCGTCCCAGTCAAGGAGACCAGCGGCTGAGGCGAGGCAATCGATTCGCTTCAATTCCAAGACTAGATTCGCTAGTGTAGATTCAACTTTCATTCCCAGATCTTTCCGATTTCGGAATTTTTAACCCAGCCTGTTCTTCCTTCCCTCAATTCCACGAAGAGGAAGTCTTGATGTATTTTCTCGATGGAAGCCAGCTCTCCGGACTGCAGGTAGCCTGTCTCCGGACTCTCCGCTGAAGGAGCCACTCTAAGCGGTGTGTCAGCCTTAAGGATTACACCCTCCTTGCCCTTTTCATGAAACCCAATCAAGGCAAGGAGACAGATTGTTGCAACGAATACGCACAGGAGCAGAAGAAGCCGGGTGAGGAGACCGCCTCCACCGTAGAGACGTGGTAGGACGAGAAGCGACACCATGGCCCAAAATCCGAACGACAGTGACCAGCACCAGTATTCGAGAGGCAGCCACGTGCTGAAACGCGTCAGAGGACCGTAGGAAGGTTCCTGAAGTTCCGCGGATTCTCGGACAAAAGCCAGATTCGCCTGAACCTCAGGATTCAATGGATCGATGGCGAGGGACCTCTCGTAATGGAAGACGGCAAGGCCGATCTCGCCGACCTTGAAATAGGCATTGCCCAGATTGTAGTTGAGAGGAGCGGATTCAACCGATTCGAGGGCCTGCTGGTAGACTTCAATGGCGCGATTATAGTCGCCTTCGCTGTAGTGCTCGTTCGCCTCCCGGAAGAGAGTGGAGGGCTCCGTAGCGCTGAGCTGAAAGGGGATTGCCAGGAGACATGGATACAGGGAGATTAGATTCACTTCAGAGTGGAGAGCTTCGCCACAAGATCGAGAAGGCGCTTGTTCCATTCGCGAAGCGTCTTCTCTTGTGCCTGATTTCCCGCAAAAAATCTGATGGCATCGCCCGCTTCAAAGAAGTCGCGGACGTCGTTGAGCAACGACTCTTCGGTTTGACGGTCCGCGAGAAAGACCTCCAGGTCGGCCAGGGTGAGAGTCGCGGCGCGGCAGGTGAAATGCTTTCCCACACTCTCCTGTATGGCTCTTTGGGCGGCAGCGAAGAAGGCGGACGAATCGTCCTCGGTTGAAGACTCTTTGGCGGCTTGGAGCCACTTACGCATAGCCCGGGTTGTTTTCAATCGGCGAGCGTAGAATGCATCATCCCGCAATCGGATCTGCCGCCTGCGAAGCAAGTAAATTCCGGAGAGGAGGAGAAAAGGGATCAACTGGGAGGAGAGAAAGAAGGGAGACTGAAAGGCGGGTTGGATGGAAGGGATCCATCGGCCGGCGAGAAGTTTTATCGGCAGAATGTTTCGCTCCCGGGCCCTCTGCGACGCCTGTCCTCTGCCATTGGATCGGGCGCTCTGGGGAACGATTGAAGCGGAGGTAGCGATTATCGTTGCCGGATTGACCGTCAGGTCTACCGGTTCCGGAGAGAGCTGGACATATTGAGCGGAATCGGGATCAAAGTAGCTGAAATGAACCGGAGGCGACTGCGTGATTTCGGTCGACTGTGGAATGAGGACATAGTCGAAGATCTTAGTGCCTTGGTGTTTCATCTTGTCGCCGGCGATGAATTCGGCCTTGGGAGGGTAAGTCTTCCAATCCTCTCCCACTTTCAGGTCAGTGGGTTGAATTCGGTCGAAATTGCCTTCTCCCGCGATCTCGACTTTCAGAGTGAGCGGGTCCCCGGCATTGAGTTCCGTTGCCGATAGGGCCTGCTTTATTGAGAAGTGACCGATGGCGCCGGAAAAGCTCTGAGGTTTTCCTTTTTCCGGAAGTGACTGAACTAGAACCTCGATAGGCCCGGTCGTAATAGAGATATTCCGACGTTCCCTGAATCCCCCGAAACTGAAGAATTCGTCGTTGAAGAAACGATCGAAGGCCGACGATGAGGATCGTCTCCGCTGTCGAGGGAGAGAAACCTGAATCGTCAGTTCAAACTCGAGCGTCTGCTGTCCAGCCTTAAGGGGAGTGACGGTGACAGGAAGGTTGTGAACCTGATAGTTGAGATTGTTCCGGCGAGCCCCATAGGAGCCGGTCGATTGGGCCATTTCACGTTGGGAAAAGGCGTCACCTTTTTGGTTGAGTTCGCCTGCTCTGATCTCGGTCAAACCGGTATGTACGAAAAGCTTAAGAACGTACCGTAGGTTTTGCCCGACGTAGATTGCTTCCTCCTCTCTTTTCAATTCAAGAAAGGCGAGTTCATCGAGCGTTGTTGCCGATCTTCCATCTGGAGGAAGAACCGTGAAAGTGGCGGCCGGGATCATCACCTTTCTTCGGTTAATGCTGAGAGCATAGGTTGGTATAATGAAACTTCCGGTTCTTCTCGGCACGATGCGGTAGTTGTATTTCTTTGTCACCACCCTCACGGTTTTACGGTTGACGGTCGAGATTCGCATACTCTGGCCGGTTCCGGAATAATCGATCTCGAGACCATCAACTTTGGGCGGCAACCATACCTTGGGCTGTTTATCGCCTTCGATGGAGACTACGTAGGTAGCGGTCTGGCCCAAGGTGACGGAGTTGGGAGTGACTGTGCTTGTAATGTTCGGCTGCCCGTGGAGAGAACTCGAGTAGACGCCGAGCAAGCCAATCGTGAAAGCAGCCAGATATGTCCTATTGGGATTCATCACCAATCCTTCAACTCCGGATTCTGATGATCCGGGAATTCGAAGACAGTTATGGGAAGTTTCCTCTCCTCGTCCTTGAGCGATTCGAGAAGCTGACGCGCTTCCTCCCGGGTCATGAGCCCAAGGGCACGCCGTTCCTGTTTTTCTTCTGCTGATTCCTCCTCTTCGCCTGCCTCATGTGGTTGGGGTTGAGGTTCCCTTTTGCCTTCTTGCGAACTCTGTTCATCCTGTTCTCCGGATTGGTTTTGATTCTCCTGTGAGTTCTGTTCTTGCTGATTCTGATCCTGTTGTTGGTTCTCCTGATTCTGTTCCTCCCGATTCTGATTTTGTTCCGTCTGGCTCTCCTCGCCTTTCTGGTCCTGCTGCTCCTGCTCCTGGTTTTGGTCTTCCTCTTGCTGGTCCTGTTGTTGCTGTTCCTGTTGCTCTAGTTGCTTCTTGAGCTCTTCGAGCCTCTTTGTGACGAAGTCAAAATTGAATCTTGCATCTTCGTCCTCTGGATTGAGATTGAGAGCGTTTTCATAGTCTTTAAGGCCTTCCTCCCATAGCCGAATGGTTTCCTGCGGGTCTAATTGAAGGGCGGTTTCGCCCAAGCGATAGCGGGTATTCCCGAGGTTATAGAAAGTATCCTCTTGAATCGCCAAGTCGTCCGTCTGGAGCGCCTCTTTGTAGGCCTCTTCGGCGCTCTCGAATAAGCCTTCGCGATACTCAGTCGAACCGAGGTTGTAGTAGAGGCGTTCATCATCAGGCGCTTTTTCGATTGCTTTCTCGTAGGCCTCTTTGGCCTCTGAATAATTCCCCTCGTTGTAATGCCGCTCTGCTGTTGCCGGTGAGGCCCGGATCCAATTCGGGAGTAGCAGCAGGAGTAGCAGAAAGGGAAGGATGAGAAGAAGGGCGCGTTTGGAAGGACGGCGCCTTTCCCGCTTCCGGGAGCTGACCAAAGACTCGGCAATGAGTGCGGTTACGGCGAGACCGAGGGGCCATTGAAATCGCTCAAAGGGAAGCTTCTGCAGGTGGGCTTCTCTCTCCTGCTTCGGTATGGACTCGAGGCCGACTCGATAGACCCTCTCGAGTCCCTCCCCCCGACTGCCTAAAGGTACGTAAAATGCATCGGTTATGTTTGAAATTTCGTTCAGGGTTACTTCATCCAGGCGAGTCTTGATCACATTACCCTTCTCGTCCCGAAGAAAATCGACACTTCCATTCTCTCCTCGTACTGGAATGAGCTCGCCGCCCGGACTGCCAACTCCGACCGTATAGACTTTAACACCTTCTTCGGCCGCCGCTCTGGCCTGCTCCACACCGGCCGCTTCGAGATCTTCTCCGTCCGTGATGAGAACGAGAATCTTGAAGTTATCGTCCTCAGCGAAGGACGCCTGCGCCTCCGCGATGGCGGCTGCGAAGTTGGTTCCCCCACGGGAGATTACGGATGTATCGATCGTTTCCAGGGTGAGGCGAAAGGCGTTGTAATCGAGCGTCAAGGGACACTGCAGAAAGGCGCTTCCGGAAAAGGCAATGAGACCCACTCGATCTCCTTCGATGCGTTCCAGGAGGTCGAGGATGGCCAGTTTCGCACGCTCCATGCGGTTCGGTTTGACGTCTTCGGCGAGCATGCTTTTGGAAGTATCAAGGGCGATCAGGATATCGATTCCCTTGCCCTTCGTCTCCTGCCATTCGTAGCCCCATTGAGGGCGAGCCAAGGCAAGGAGAACGAGACAGGATGCGGCAATGGTCAATCCGGTCTTGAGATTTCGTTTTCGAGGGCTGAAGGAGGCAGCGAGTTGGGAGAGAAGTTTAAAGGCGGCAAAGGCCTCAAGACGGTTCCTCTTACCTTTTTCGACGTGGATATAGAGGAGCGTCAGAATCGGAAGTGCGGCTACGGCGGCGAAAAGCCAGAATATCTGTTCGAAATTCATCGTGTGAGAATAGCAGGCTAGGAGCCTGTCGGACTTTGTCCTAGGAGTTCTGTGGAGAAGGTGAATCTCGTCCGACGGGCTCCTAGCAATCTCAGTTTCATTTTCTTGGAAGGAATCTGTCGGGATGAACTCTGCTGCAATTTACGACCGTCAAGCTCTGATCGGAAGTTCAAGTGTGTGGCGAAGTGAAAAGTCCGACAGATTCCTAGGGCAAACGGCGATATCGGGTGTTACTCATCAGTTGCTCAAAGCCAAGGAGGCAAAGTCCGGCAATGGCGGGCCACATGAAAACGTCCCTAAAGCTGGCGCGGTACTTCAGTTTGATCTCCGACTTCTCCAGTCGATCAATTTCGTCGTAAATCCCCTCAAGGGTCTTGGTGTCGGTGGCGCGAAAAAATCGGGCTCGGGTGACTTGGGCGATCTCCTTGAGGGAATCGATGTCGATCGCAGACTCTCGATATTCAAGAAGCAATCTCCCGTTACGGTCGCGGGCCGGGATTCCATTCCGATCCAGACCTTGTGGGGTTGGAACTCTCCCTTCTCGGCCGGCGGCGATTGTGTAGACTTTGATTTTATACGCGTTGGCCGCTTCCGCGGCCGCCAATGGGCTGATCTTACCCGCGTTGTTAGCGCCGTCTGTGAGGAGGATTAGAATTCGGCTCTTGGCTTTTTGGACACGGAGACGGTTAACGCTGGTTCCAATGGCGGTTCCAATGGCGGTTCCGTCTTCAAGGATACCGATGCGGAGACGCTCAAGATTCTGCAGGAGCCACTCGTGATTGAGTGTTAGAGGACTAACCAGAGATGAAATGCCGGCAAATGCGACGAGCCCAATGCGATCGTTGGGTCGCTTCTTGATGAAATCCTCCACTACTGATTTAACCACAGTCAGGCGATCCGTGGGTTGTCGATCTACCTTAAAGTCGTGGGCCCACATCGAAGTGGAGAGATCAAGGGCGAGGACGATATCGATCCCGCTCGACTCGATCTCGCTGATGTCGCTGCCCAGTTGCGGTCGAGCGAGAGCGAGGATGAGGCAGGCGAGAGCGACGAGGCGTAGATGAGGGAGGATACGTCCGGGTCGACTTCGCACGAAAGAGGCCACCTGTTTGGCCAGTCCGGTGGCTGGGAATCGGATCGCCGCGGACACTCCACGCCGGCCTTTCAATATGGCTACGAGGGGGACCAGGAGGAGGAGCCACAGCAGCTCTGACGATGCAAATTGGAAGATCATTGCGCTACCTCCGCTTTTTCTGCCTCCGGCTTTGGCTCCTCGGTAGGGCCGAGAACGGACAGCTGCATGCGGTGCTTCAAGTAGGTTTCCTCTATTAGACTTTCCGCTTTGCGGTAGAGTTCCTGCATTCCAATTCGACCATGGGAGTGGCGGGCAAATTTAGCCAGATCGCAAAGGACGAGGAATTCGGAAAATGCGTCGGCGAGCTTTCCTTTGATAAAGCTATGATCCCGGATTCGGTAGAGGAATTCCTCGGTGGTCGATTCCGGAGCCGGCATGTCGAACTGGCGTTCGAGGAAGTAGCGAACGACGTCTGAAACAGCGGATGAAAACTCCTTGTCTTGCGCCGAATCAATCAGGGAACGGGTCGCCCGGAGATCTTGGAGGGCCTGGTCATAGGGGCTGAGCGGTGGATCGCCCGGTTCATCCTTCCTTCTCCTGAACCAACGGTAGATGAGGAAGCCGAGCAACAGCAGTCCGGCCGTGATCCCGGCCGCGATTGCGAAGGGAAGCCACGGGTTCGGAATAGTCAGGGGATTGCGAATGTCGCGGATATCCTGACCTGATTGATCGGGAGAGGGAACCGGAGATTGGGTCCGGGAAGGAGGCGACGTCGGAACTTGAGGCGCGAACTGAAGGGGAGGACTCGGTGAAGGGGTCCGAGCTTCGTCGAGATCAGGACCTGTGACTTGGCCCAACAGCGCCGTTGACCCCAAGAAGTGAGATCCGTAGAAGCAGAGTAGGGGTAGGAAAAGGGCGGACCAGCACCTCATCGGCGTCTCTCCCTCAAACGGAAAAACTCCCTCAATGCACTGACGTAAGGCCGATCGGTTGAAACCGAGAGGTGATCGACTCCGCCCTGACGAAATCCACGTTCGAGAGAGGCGCAACGTCGGGAATTTTGCTGCTCATAGAGGAGCCGGTATTCGCTGTTTCCTGTGTCGACTTCAACCATTTCACCTGACTCGGCATCCTCGAGAGTGATAATTCCAACGTTCGGCAGCGCGAATTCTCTGGGGTCTGAAATGTCGACACAGATGAGGTCGTGGCGCTTGTTGGTCAGGGTGATTGTTTTGAAGAGATCTCCTGTGGTATTGGTGGCGGGACGAATCCAGGAGAGCGAATCCTCGGTAAGAAAATCGGAGAGGAGGAAGACGATTGCTTTGCGTCGCAGGATCCGATTAAGGGTATTGAGGGCAAGGATGATATCGGTTCCGCGATTGACCGGCTCGAAGAAGAGGATTTCCCGGATTACCCGCAGAACGTGCTGTCGTCCCTTTTTTGGGAGAATTACCTTCTCTATTTTATCGGTGAAGAGAAGAAGCCCCACCTTGTCGTTGTTTCGGGTTGCAGAAAAGGCCAAGACGCTGGCCAGTTCCGCGGCCAGTTCACGTTTGCTCTGGTCGATGGATCCAAAATCTCCGGAAGCGCTCAGATCGACGCAGAGCATGATGGTGAGCTCCCTCTCTTCTCGGTATTTCTTGACGAAGGGTTTATCCATCTTGGCCGTGACATTCCAGTCGATGTCTCTGATATCGTCACCCGGCGCGTACTCGCGGACTTCCTCGAAGTCCATCCCCTGGCCTTTGAAGACGCTGTGATAGGCGCCCACCATCGTTTCGGTGACGAAACGTCGGCTCCGAATCTCGACCTGGCGCACCTTCCTCAGGATCTCTCGAGTAACTTCTGCGGATTCCGGCATTTTTTATAGCCCGCTATCGTCACGGACTTTTCTGCATCATATAGCGGCAAACTGTTCCTCCTGTCGTGTTGCCTCGTGCGGGCCACGAAAAGCGGGAGATTAGGGCACCGGTACGGTGTCGAAAATCGACTTGACGATGTCTTCACTCGACATGTCTTCCGCCTCCGCCTCATAGCTGATAATGACGCGGTGTCTGAGAACATCCATTCCGATGGACTTGACGTCCTGCGGGGTGACGTAGCCCCGTCCCTGGAGAAAGGCCCAGGCCTTGGCCGCCAGAGTCAGGGAGATGGTGGCTCTGGGAGAGGCCCCGTACTGAATGAAGTCCCGAATCTCTTGCAGTTCGAATTTCTCCGGTTCCCGCGTCGCGAAGACAATTTCGACAATATAGTCTCTGACTTTCTCATCGATGTAGACGTCGTTAACGATCTTGCGTGAATCGAGAATGGTATCTGGATTGATCACCGAATCCACCTCGGTTTGGGGAGAGGTGGTCGCCATCCGGTCGAGAATCTGCCGCTCCTCTTCGCGAGTCGGGTAGTTGATCATCAACTTCAGCATGAAGCGATCAATTTGGGCTTCCGGGAGTGAATAGGTCCCTTCCTGATCAATTGGGTTTTCGGTGGCGAGGACGAGAAAGGGTTCCGGCAGAGGGTAGGTTGTCTCTCCGATCGTAACCTGACGCTCCTGCATGCTCTCGAGGAGGGCGCTCTGGACTTTCGCGGGAGATCGATTGATTTCGTCGGCGAGGATTAGGTTGGCGAAAATCGGCCCTTTCTTGGTCGAGAATTTACCGTCGTTTGGATTGTATATCAGGGTCCCGATTATGTCCGCCGGTAGGAGATCGGGAGTGAATTGGATGCGCTGAAACTGGACGTTGATCGAGGCGGCGAGGGTCCGGATGGAGAGCGTCTTAGCGAGTCCGGGGACACCCTCGAGGAGGACGTGACCGTTCGCAATCAGTCCTATGAGTAGTCGATCGATGAGGTATTGTTGGCCGACAATGACCCGGCCGATCTCGGTTCTGATCAATTGAATCCACGACGAGGACTCTTTGACCCTCTCATTAATCTCACTTATACTAGATTGCATGTCTCCACAGTCTATGGGGCGTTCTTTAAAGCTGACAGATCTGATTAGGCAAGGTTTCATTTGGTGTGATGGGTGAACGGAGGATACCTTCCGCCGTCCGGAGTGCGGATTCTTCGGATTCGCGTCTGGTCGGAAGCGCCATAGACTGGATCATCGCATTCTGGTTAGCCGGGACGATCGCCTATTCTGTTTGGTGCCTCGGGGGACACTATCCGGCATCCGAAGCGGTCCAGTCGGTGCTAATTGGCGTCCTCCTGATGCTTCATGGCATCTGGATGGCGGCGCAGCCGGAGCGTCCCCTGCGGCTTAATGCTCTCGGTCTGATCTTTTTGCCCTTCATTTTTTATTCCATTGTAAGTCTTCTCTTTGTGACCTCGATGCCGTGGAGGGGCAGGGAAGAATTCTATCTTCTCGTTCAGGGTTGCGTGGTATTCTGGGTGGCGATACACAATCTCCGTGGAAAGCGGCATATCTGGTTTCTATTATCGGCGATCACACTGTGCGGATTGGTGTCGCTATCCTTTGCCGCCGCCCAGTTTTATTACCAATCGGATTGGCTGCCCTTGGGCAGGGTGCAACTGAGCCAGTACTCAAGCCGCGCCTGGGGTACTTTTGGAGCGCCCAACAATTTCGGCGCTTTCATGGGCCTCCTCGCCTCCTCCTTTCTGCTGGTCGCCTGCACTCAGAGGCTTCGTCCCCTCTTGAGGTTGGTGGCGGCTCTCCTGGCGATTCTATTCGTCGGGGGACTGATTATCTCCGGGAGCCGGGGGGGATGGATCGGCATGGTCTGCGTTCTGGTCGCTCTTCCCTATTTTATGAGCGGCCAGCCTTGGGTGAGGATAAAGGCTTGGGTCGCTACCATCGCCGGTGGGGTGGTTCTTGGTTTTCTCGTCTACCTCTCTTTTGATATGGTCCGGGACCGCTTCGACAATTTGATACGGGAACGTGGGGAGCCTTCGCGAAGGTGGGTGTGGAAAGTCGGTTGGGAGATTTTCAAGGACTATCCTTTGGAGGGTAGCGGAATCGGCAGCTATGAACTCGCTTTTGCCCACTATCGGCCGCCCGAGGCCCAGGTTGGGCCACGTTACGCCCACAATGACTATCTGAATACGTTGAGCGACGGAGGACTGGTGGGATTTGTTCTTTTTTTCGGTCCCGCTGGTTATCTCGTTTGGAGAGGGTGGAGGAGCTGGCGTGTAATCCCCTTCCTCGCCCTACCGAAGGGGGAGCGCCACGGCGTGGTTCCAACTTCCAAGGTTGTCCTGGGCTGCGTTCTCCTATCATTGATTGGTTTCGGGGTTCACCTCTTGGTGGACTTCCATCTGAAGATACCAGCTTTGCTCTATATCGTGGCACTGCTTTTCGGCCTGCTGGTCAAATTCAGTTCGAGAAGGGATCTTAGATTGCGGAGAAGGGCTGCGATTCCGTTTCTCTACATTAGCCTCGGCGTTGTGTTGGGCGCTTTCACGGCCCACCAGGGATTAAAGACCTACATGTCGGCGGCATGGTACCTCAAAGGTAAGGAGGGCCTGAAAAAGTATATCAGAGAAAGGGAAGAGCTTCGGGGTAACGCGGAGTACCTTCAAGAATTGAGGGAGAAATTCGAGGAGGCGCTGGGCTGGGATGAAAATCATGGGTGGGCCTGGACCGACCTTTCCCTGGTCGTTATCCAGACCTACTTCGTCGATCGGCGAGATCGAAACAAAATCGGGGAGGAGGCCTTGGATGCTGCCAAGCGCGCTATTGCGGTAAGCGATCGAGTCTGGAACGCCCATGCCCATGCCGGTATGGCGCTCGCCATGCAGAGACGATTTGACGAGGCCCGGCCTTTCTATGAACGGGCAGTGGCTCTGAGTCCGTCAAATCCCGCGGCCTGGGTCTATTTTGCCCGTTTCCTGAATATCGATCCATCACGAAAATCGGAAACTCTCGCGGCAGTCGCGAAGGTATTAATGCTTGACCCAAACAACAGGTATGGTATAGCATTAAAAAAAAGTCTCTCTGTCAATTAACTCTTTAACCGAGCCCAGTTGTATGTCCGCTAAGCCTTCCCTCGTCGCGCTCACCTTTGCTTTCGCAGCATTGGCCTTTCTGCCAACCCTTAATTTCGCTCAGACCATTAATGAGGTGGTTATGGCGAACGTCACCGGCACCGTCACGGTCACCGAAAAGGCCACGGGTGAGGAGTCGAAGGCGGCGAATCGGAAAAAGATCGGCCAGGGGTACTCGATAACGACCGGAGCCGGCGGAAGTGTCATCCTCCTTTTCTCTAACGGTTCAACGGTAAAAGTGTCAGAGAATACCAACCTTTCGATCGATCAGTTTTTCCAGGATGAGCACGATGTAACCACCCCGCTGGCCGCACTCATTGCCGAGCCGGGCCGCTCCATCATGCGCCTCAATCTCGACTATGGCAAGATTATTGGGAGCACCAAGGAATTGAACTTCAGTTCCAGTTTCAATGTCCACACCCCGGTTGGAATCGCCGGAATCCGCGGGACTGATTTCGTGGTTCAGCTGGTTCCCGCTGGGTCAACCGGAAGATGGGAGGCGCCAACTCCAAAGGGACAGGGTGATCTCCTGGCCGGGCATTCGAGAATCGAGTCGATGCAGTACATCAGATTCTTCGGAGGCGGGGGAGCGGCGGCGGAAACCGCTAAATTGGTGTGCAAGGTATTCAAGGGCGAGGTGGTAATCACTTTGATAGACGATACGCTTCATATCGTTGGCGGGGGCAAGAGACTCTCGATTCCTATCAAAGACGGCCAACCGGTCCCGGAGGATGCTACCGAGGATAATATCGATCCGGATAATCCGGACGATGCCGATGACCAGAACTCACTGGATGAGATGAAAGAAGCTGAGGATCAGGCATCACCGCCAACAAAAGTAGATCCGGATGCGATAGAGGAGGCAATCGAGGAGATCTTCGATGCTCTAACGGGCACCTTGGGCTCGGGAGGTAACTAGGTTTCGAATCCAATTTTGTCTGGAATTGGTGGGATTTCGATTTCGACGAGGCCCGTATAGAGAGATCCGGGCGTTGTCATTTTCTGATCCGTTCCTGTCTTCTGTCGAGGAGTCTCGCTTAGGATTCGACCGATTTGCGGTTCCTCATGGTTAGCTAGAGCCCGTCCCAGTGGTGGAAACAATTGATTTTTAATGAGTTATGGGCAAAAAAAAGGCCGGATAGAGCTGCAAAAAGCTCGATCCGGCGAAAAAGGGCGCTTATGCTTGCGTTAGTCAAATACAAAGCACGCCCTTCTCATGAAAAATATTGCCGTACAAAGCTTCCTGCGTCCAGCCCTAACTCCAGTCATTCGATGCAAAGACTACACCGTGTTTCTGGAAACAATGGAGCGGATTGACCGGGTTTTGATCGACTCCTCGCTGGAAAGGGAGGCGATCGTAAAAGCCTTGGAAGGATGGGATGAAGCGGGAGGGAAGGATCGGGAGCGACGCGCTCTAAGAGCGATAAAAGCGCTACGGGTGGAGGTGGTGCGTCATTTACTCGGAGGGATATCCTTTCGTTGTCTGTCGCAGGAGTTGGGACGCAGTGAGCTTCTGGCTAATTTTTGCCGGGTGCGTGAGGTAGACGGGATCCGGAAAATATCGAAGAGCAGTCTGGAACGGGATTCGAAATTCTTCGACGAAGCGTATCTGAGACAGCTGCATGCAAGGATGACCGAGGTGGTGGGCAATGCTGAACATTGTGGTGAGGCAGGATTAGAGAAGCCGATCGATACGAGGGAATGCCTGATCGACGCCACTTGCCTGGGAGCGAACATCCACTGGCCCGTGGACTGGGTCTTGCTCAAGGATGTGGGAGCAACGCTGCTCAAGGCGATCAGTCTGATCCGGCAGGCGGGAATGAAACAGCGCATGCCCCAGGGAGCAAAGGGATTGGCTCGGGAGATGAACAAACGGTGCCTGGAGATGACGCATGCGCGTCGGCGCCGGGAGGCGGGCAAAGCGCGTAAAGGGATCCTGCGGCGGATGAAGCTATTGCTCAAGAAGATTGAGGGCCATGCCCTTCGCCACCGTGACTTATTGGAAGCTATGTGGATGCAAAGCGATTACACCGAGAAGAAGGCGAGCCGAATCATCGAGCGAATGGATGGTATGTTAGAGCAGATACCGCAGGTCATGAAACAGGCGCACGAACGGATCATAGGGGGGCGGCAGGTGAAGAATGAGGAGAAGATCCTGAGCGCCTACGAACCTGAGATTGACGTCATCGTGCGAGGCAAGGCAGATCGGGAGGTGGAGTTTGGCAACACCCTTTATTTATGCGAGAGCGCAGAGGGATATCTGTTGGACTGGAAACTGTATGGGGGGCAGGCCCCGAGCGAATTGAAGCAGCTTTGGGAAAGTCTGGAGAGGCAAAAGGGCTTCGCTTTAGAGGAGAAGATCGAAGCGATCAGTGGGGATCGGGGCTATGCCTCGAAGGCGGCCAGCAAGCGGCTCCAGGCAGAGGGGATTTTTGACGCCCTTACGCCCCGCAATCCACAAGAGCTCAAGGAGCGGATGGAGGAGCCGCGCTTTGTCCGGTTGCAGCGACGACGAGGGAGCACCGAAGGCCGGATCGGAGTGCTCAAGAACCGATGGCACGGGGGCAAGATACGCAGCAAAGGCTTTGACAACCGTAACCTTAGCGTGGCCTGGTCGGTTCTGTCCCACAATCTATGGAAAATCGCGCAGAGACTTGCGCAAGAACATGAGAAAGAGGCAACGCAGGCGGCATAGGGATCCAAGAATCGAGTCAGAGGCGCTTCCTTGGGAGAACTATCGACTCAAAGCGAGAGGAAGGGTGCTGGAAAGGTGCATAACGGATAAAAGGTAAGCTACCGAGGACGGAAGGCATGTCGTGGTCTACATAACGTGACGAAGATTGATATCGGTATCAGGCTTCCACCCAAATCCTCTCGGATTTGGGACAGCCTCTAGATACCTTCTAGACACTTCCAAACGCCTCCTCTGGCTCCTGCCTGTCGTGGTCCTCTGGATTGTTGCTACTCACAACGGTTACCTCACCTTTTTCGAGAACAAGGCGATGGACTGGCGCTATCGTGTACGGGGTGAGATCGACGCCCCGGTCAAGCTCATTTATGTCGACTTGAATGCGGAATCGATCCGCAAATGGCTTGGAGAAAAGCCTTGGCCTCGGGAGGAATTTGGCAGAATTGCACAGATTCTGTTGTACTTGGGCGAAGCGAGAGTGATCGCCTTCGACCTCGTCCTGTCCGAATTCACACCCAGTATTCTGGTGCCCAAGGAGATAGTTGAGGAAGACATAGCGGAATTCTCGAAGGTGTCAAACCGGCATCCGAATATCATCCTTGCGGCAGCCTATTCCGAAGGTGACGAGGTTCCTCTCATTTATAAGGGAAACTACAATCCCGGGAAGAGCAATAGGCCAGAGACGCCCCTCTTTCAGTTCACTAAAACATTCGGGACGAATCAGATGGGCCTGATAAACGTGGATGTGGAGAAAAGCGGAGACTCTGCTCCTCGTTGGGTTCCATTTTTCACCGAAAAATATGATGAGATCTTTGACAAAACATTCACTTATTATCAGATCGCTTTGCAGATGGCGCGGACCTACTATGGCTTGCCCCCGGAGTCGATCCGGCGCTTCAACGATCGTATCGAGATTGTCGACGGGAATGAAAAGGTTTTGGTCAAGGTGCCTCTCTGGGAGAAGCAGATGGTGGAGGTGAATTACTTCTCCAAGTTTCGCTCTGAAAAGAACCCCCGTTTTGGTATGTACGACGTGGCTCAAGCCTTTGCCTTACACACGGAGGGCGACGAATTGCAGCAGCAGCAAGCCGAGCGTTTTTTCAGCCGCTTCAAAGACTCTATTATCTTCATTGGCCCCACCGATCCATTGCTCCAGGACATCGCGCCCACCCCTATGGATGACAGCCCAGTACCTAAAGTGGGTGTTCATGCCAATGTTTTGAAGACGATTTTTTCCGGACTCTACATCAAGCGGTTGCCGGCCGAGATTAATCACGCTCTTACCGTTCTCTTGACGCTGGCCGTGGGACTTCTCGCCACCCGTACCGGGCTCTACGATCGAAGAGTGAAGTTGCTGGGGGGAATTCTTCTCCTTTTCTACATATTCTTAGTTTTTCAGGTATTCTGGAACTATCATCTGGTAATTCCACTTATTGCTCCTGTTGGATCCGCTGTCACTGCCAGCTTACTCGGCGCCATGGTGCAGCTCGTCATCGAAGAGAGGAGTAAGAGCCGGATCACAGAAATGTTCGGCACTTATCTCAACCCCGACCTGGTCAATTCGATGATTGAGTCGGGAGAGGATCCCCACCTGGGAGGGATCAGCACCGAGATCACGGCATTCTTTTCCGACGTTCAGAGTTTTTCCTCTTTTTCTGAGAAGCTCACCCCCGGGCAACTGGTCGAGCTGATGAACGAGTACCTCACTGCCATGACCGACATCCTTATGGACGAGGGATGCTTCGTGGACAAGTATGAAGGTGACGCGATTATCGGGTTTTTTAACGCTCCGGTTCCGATGGAAGCGCATCCATTGCACGCCTGTATAGCGACTCAACGAATGCAGGAAAAGCAGGCAGAACTGCGTGAAAAGTGGGAAGGTGAAGGCGACAAATGGCCTCCCATCGTGAGCAAGATGCGGACGCGAATCGGTCTGAACACAGGTCAGGCTACGGTCGGCAACATGGGTTCGGATCAGAGATTCGACTACACCATGATGGGAGACACGGTGAATCTGGCGGCCCGCTGTGAAAGCGGCGCCAAAGTATACGGTGTTTTCACCATGGTTACGGGAGAGACGAAGGCGGGGGCGGAAGCGAACGGTGTTGGGTGTATCTTCCGCTATCTCGACAAGATCGTGGTCCAGGGGCGTACCCAACCGGCCGAGGTCTTTGAAGTTATGGGCTTAACCGGTAAGATGACGGACGAGGCCTCGGAGTGTCTCGATCTTTATAACCAGGGAATGGAACACTACCTGGCTCAGGATTGGGACAGGGCCCTCGAGTTTTCCGGCCAATCTCTGAAGCTGGAACCAAATCGCCCCGAACTGAATCCGATGTCGCCGACGAATCCTTCCGATGAGCTCATCAAGCGTGCCCTGAAGATGAAGGAAAACCCACCCGGAAAAGATTGGGACGGGGTCTACGTGATGACGGAGAAATAAGAATTCTACCTCGAGATATCCCCCTGAGAGAGCACTTTGAGCTCCTTGGCTTTTAATACTTCCTCAGCCAATTCGTTGTCCTCCAGACGAATCGCCAGGGCGGACTTGCCGTCGGGCCGCGAGATGAAGGAGTAGACATAGTGGATGTTGATCTCGGCCTGAAGCAAGGCGGCGGTGACCCTCTTGATCTCCGAAACGCTGTCGATCTCGACCGCGACAAGATGATTTTCCGTAAAGGGATGGTTATTTTCCAATAGAAGATCACGGGCGAGTTGAGGGTGGTCTACTACGATGCGAATCAATGTGCTGTCGGTCGCATCCTGGGTGCTCATCGCGATGATGTGGACGTCGTGAGAGAGTAGAAGCCGAATGAGCTCATTGAGTCTGCCGACCTTCTTGTCCGCGAATACGAAGAACTGGATGATCGGCTCTCCCCGGGTAGTTTCGATTACTTCAGAGTGCATTTCCAATACTACCTATTATGGCGATCGAACTCTAATAGATATGGATATCAACTTGTTCAATATCAACCAATTATCGGCCGATATTGAGCATTCTCAATTTGCCGGATATCTCCTTTTCAGTTATTTTGCACTCCCCGCGAGTTCCAGGACGACTGCCACCATCCCAGTAACCCCAGTTTTGATAGCCGGGTCCGGAGCGGGCGCGAAATAGGGGGAGTGAAGGGAAGGCAGGGTCTCACCGGTCTTCAGGCTATTCTCCCAGACCTCGGGATTCACGCCTCCAAACCAGAAGAGGCAGATCGGAATCTTATCCGGCGTTCGTCCGTAACGCCCGAAGTCTTCCCCTCCCATTACGGGATCCGAGTTCACAATGTTCATCGAACCCAACCACCCGCTCAAGGTCTTGGCCAGGCGCCGGGCCAGGATCGGATCATTGTAGAGCGAGGGAGTGTATTCGTCTTTCAGAGTAACCTCGGGGTACAGATTCCCCGGCAGGCCGGCAGCAATCGCCTGACCCTCGGCGATGCGTCGAATTGCGGCCAAGGTCTTGCTCCTCGATTCGTCGGAATAGGTTCGAATGGTCAGCTGCAAATGAACTTGGTTCGGAATGATATTGTGCTTCGTTCCACCGTGTACCGACCCCACTGTGACGACCACGGGTTCGAGGGGAGAGCTCTCCCTGCTCGCGATTGTCTGCAGGGCGAGGATGATCTGGGCGGAAAGAACAATCGGGTCCTTTGTGCTGTGCGGATACGCTCCATGTCCTCCGACCCCCTTGACAAAAATGTCCGCCGAATCGACATTCGCCATCGCGAATCCGGGAGCATAGCCCACTTTTCCAGCGGGCAGGGAGGCGCTGACGTGAAGCGCGAATGCATAATCGGGCGCCGGATACTCTTTGAACAGGCCGGCCCCAAGCATTTCTTTCGCTCCCTGGCCGACCTCCTCCGCGGGCTGGCCAATCAGTATCAGGGTGCCCTGCCAACTTACCCGATGGTAGGCTAGAACACGAGCACTGCCAATCAGGACGGTCATGTGGAGATCGTGGCCGCAGGCGTGCATGATCGGAACTTCATCGCCAAAAGGATTCTTTCCCCGCGCCTGGCTCGCATAGGCGAGACCCGTCTTTTCCTCCACCGGCAGTGCATCCATGTCGGCCCGCAAGAGAACGACCGGTCCCTCGCCGTTCCGAAGTACCCCTACCACTCCGTTGCCACCAAAATCCTCCTGCGTCTCAAATCCCGCCGCCCGCAGCTCGGCCGCCAACAGAGCCGCCGTCTTGACCTCTTGGTGCGATAGTTCCGGGTTTGCATGTAGATGCTCATAGATCTTCACGAGATCGGCAAATTCACTGTCGACCTGCTCCAGGATTGACCGCCGTAGATCTCCCTCGCCCATCGCCATGAATGGGAGAAGGAGAAGCAATCCGGCCCAGTATTGGCTCAACGGAAGCATCCCAGTGCGATACCAACGCTTGCCGTTTTTTTCAAAGAACGATGTCATATCGGTGATAACTGGCTATTCTATGCACTTCCTTCGAGTGGATTCAATAGTAGATAACACGCTTTCCTGCTCCCCAATACAGATCAGTGGTATTCTCCAGCTCATAACTAATTGATTCATCCATCTATTAGATATAATGACGCTTTCAGCGCTCTTTTCATCCGCGGGATCGCCTTGCGCCATCCGCGGGCCCTTCTCTCTCCCAGCCAAGTATCGAAATCTTAAGTTTCACCCTCGATTGATCCGGCAAGCCCGCGCGGCCGGTGACCCAGCTGACTGGAAACTTCAACGTCCATGCGGCTTCTCGTAATCTTGCATTTCCCTTGGATCCGGTGACACTGCCTCGTCTGGCGACATTGGTACTGACGGTCGTAAGTACCGATGTCGCCAGAGGGTAAGTTCGTAAGGGGGTGCTTGATTGAGCTTGACTCAAGGAATATAAGTGATTAATCAATTAATTAAATTTCAGGATTGAAGGAGTCAATGAAGCGAAAGGACGGTCGACGGGAGCGGCGAGAGCGGACCCGTGAGCGCCTATTGGAAGCGGCGGAGGAGGCATTTATGGCCTCGGGATATGCGGGGACGGGGATGAAGTCGATTGCGGTAGGGTCGGGGGTGACCCAGAGTCTCATACACTATCACTTTGGGAATAAGGAAGGCCTCTGGAGAGCGGTGGAGCTTCGCATTTACAGGCGAATGTTTGAGGCCCTTCGGCCGAACTTGAGCGATGCGGTGCGAAGCGGCGATTTAGTCTCCGCGTTTGCCACGAGTTATTTCGAGTACCTGGGGAAGGAGGGCAATTATCGGGATCTGGTGGGGTGGCACCGAGCCCTGGACACGAACCCGCCTTCAGAGATCGAAGGGAAGTCGTCACCCTTGGTTCGGATAATCGGCGATCTGCAGGGTAGGAAACAGATCCGCGACGACATACCGGCGGTGCTTGTTCTCACACTGATGTGGGCATTGACAGAGGGATGGCAGACAGGAAAGAAGCAGTATGCGTTTCGCGTTGGAGAGAATATCGACGGGCCGGAATGGGACAGCCGCTACCTTGATGCCGCGCTCAAGGTTCTAGATAGAGGATTGTCTCCGCTATGAGAGCGGGAAAGACCTGCCCGGCCAGGGCTCGAACCTGGACTAACTGGGCCAGAACCAGCCGTGCTACCATTACACCACCAGGCAATTTGGAATAGGGGATGGAGTTCCATCCACGTCACCTTGAGTCGGATCGAAGAGTTGAAGCTCCTCGATTCGATAAATTTCAATGAGTCTGTGACGATTAAATGGATTAGTTCGGGTCCGATGACAATGCAGAATTTTCTACATTTGGCCAAGATAGTGCTGGTGCTTTGATGAGACTGTTTCGAGTGTGGCGGCTTGACGCCGCTTTGAAGTGGAAGGAAGATGTATCATGGGAGAGTGTTGCGCGGCTTTAGCAACCGTGTTAGGTAGTTCAATGGTCGACAGATTCCGGGGCAGGGTGATCAATATCATGAGGGTAGTATTGAGGGCGATTCTGATTGTGGGCATTGCCGTTGGAATGTCCTCGTGCGCCACAGCCCCGAGGGTTGAAGAAGCTGGAGCCGGCCCTACCGGTGGGACCAGTGAACTGCCGGAGCTCTTTCGGATGGGAATGGCCCATGCCAACGGCGACGGAGTTGATCTGAACTATAGCCGGGCGGCGCAGTATTATCGGAGGGCGGCTGATGGAGGGCATTCCCAGGCCCAATATCAATTGGCGCTGCTCTTCAGTTCCGGTCTGGGAGTTCGTGAAGACGTCGCCGAGTCGGTGCGGTGGCTGACGGCGGCCTCGGAGCAGGATCATGTCCTGGCTCAATTCACCCTGGGTTCAATCTATCTAAGAGGGATCGGTGTGCCGCGCGACTTCGATAAAGCGCATCGGTGGTATGGCCTGGCGGCGCGGCAGGGATTTGCCGATGCGCAGTTTGTCCTGGGAGTCTTGGCGGCGGAGGGACAGGGCGTGGCAGCCAGTCCCAAGGAGGCATTCGATTGGCTGCGTAGGGCTGCCGAACAGGATCACATACCTGCCCAGAATTATATCGGCGCGATCTTCTATAATGGCTACGGTGTGGAGCAGGATTTCGCGGAAGCGCGAGAGTGGTATCTTAAGGCTGCCGAACAGGGGGACCTGCGGGCTCAGTTTCTGCTCGGGGTAATGTCGACCTTGGGGCAAGGCGTCGGACAGGATTTCGAGGATGGGCTGAATTGGTTCCGCCGCGCGGCGCAACGGGGAGACCCGAACTCTCAGCTCAAGGTGGGCGAATTTTATGCCGCCGGAAGCGGAGTGGAGCAAAGCCTTGAGAAGGCTGCGGAGTGGTATGAAAAGGCTGCGGAGGGCGGGCATGCGGAAGCTCAGTACAAGCTGGGCGTGGCCTATTCGATCGGGGAGGGCGTACCCAGAGTAGAAGAGGAAGCCTACAAGTGGTATCTATTTGCCGGAGAGCAGGGACATGCGGCCGCCCAAAGCAGCGTCGGGCGTTGCTACGAAGGCGGCTTCGGAATAAACGTGGATGTCGCGGAAGCCGCGAAATGGTATCGCCGATCCGCGGAACAGGGGTATGCACCGGCCCAACACTATCTCGCAAATCTCCATTTCGCAGGCAGAGGGGTAACTCAGGATTACGTCGAAGGGGTCCGGCTGTTCGCCTTGGCGGCCGAGCAGAACTACGTCTTGGCTCAGTTAAACTTGGCCGCTGCCCACGAGAACGGAAACGGCGTGGAAAGAAATCTCGAGGAAGCGTTCCGTTTCTACAGTTTGGCTGCCGAACAGGCCAGCCCCCTCACCGCAACTGAATTGGGTCGGGTCTATCTTCGAGGCGTTGGGGTGGAGGCCGATCCGCTAAAGGCGCAGCAGTACTTCGACAGGGCCCTTCTGATGAGTCCCAAGTACGTTCCTGCCTTCTTTAATCGTGGAATCGCCAGACAGCAACTTGGGGAGTTGGAGGCGGCCCTTCTGGACTTCAATCATGTCCTCGAGGCGGATCCCGAGTCTATGGTTGGGTTGATGGCTCGAGGGAATCTGAGAGTTCAGTTGGGTGAAACGGAAGGGGCGATTTCAGATTTCACGGAATTGATTCGGCTCTATCCGGACCAAAGCGCGGCATTCCGTCAACGGGGCTGGGCCTTGGAGAGACTGGGCGACCTCAAGGGGGCGATTAACGACTTTTCCGAATTGATCCGGCTGATTCCGGAGTCGTCCGACGCTTTCGTTACGCGGGCCAAATTGAAGTTCAGGCAGGGTGTGATGGAGAGTGCGTTCGAAGACCTTGGGGAGGCGATAAAGCTCTCTCCCGATGATTATTCCGCCTATCTCGAAAGAGGGTTTTACAGGTACGTTTCGGGGAGTCCGGCCACTGCCATTGAAGATCTGACGAAAGCCCTGGAACTCGATCTGCAGCAGGATGGAAGGGATTATATTAACCTCTGGGTATGGATGACGCTGACCGTGCTCGGCGACCCTCCCAAAGCGAATCGCCTCCTCCAAGATCACGTTGATTTGCGGAACGCGGAGAGCGAGAGTGAGTGGTACTTGCAACTAGCCGCCTTTTTGCTCGATTCTCTCGATGAATCGGGCCTCATTGACTTGGCTCGCTCTTCCCATCCGGAGAAACAGGCAGAACATCTCTGCGAGGCCTATTTCTATGCCGCCAACAAGCGTATTCTGAAGGGTGATGAAACGGGCGCCCTGTCCATGCTACGCTTATGCCTGGAAACGGGGGTTACTCGCTTTTACGAGTATTCAGGGGCCGAAGTGCAACTGGAGGCTCTCGAGAGTCGATTGGCCGCGGCCCCGCTTGATCCCTAAGTACTCGATTCCGAGTACCTAGCCTGGAAATCTCAGAAGATTTCCAGGCTGATAACAGAATGACACAGAAGGTCTTGAATTGGAAAGTCTTATGGATAAATCTCGAAGAAGCACCCAGCCATTCGCTACGACAGTCTGTACTTCAACCTATCGTATTGGGTTTGCGCCAAGAAAGAATGCCAGTTTTGCCAGTTCTGTGATACTCCTCAAGATCTTCTGTGTCATTCTGTTGGATAGCCCGCTTTTTGTCCTCGACCTACCGCGACTCAATGGATGAGGCATCACTTCGCTAACGGGTCCTCGAAAGTTTGTGAGAAAAGCGGGCTAGGGATTCAGCTCAACTACCCCTCAAATTCAAGGTGCTGGAGCCGATATACCCTTTGAGCAATATGCACCACCTAAGGAGGAAGATCCGATGCTAAGCAGCACCAGCAGTAACGTTTCCGTGGAACAGGCCCGAATGAGGAGCCGGTCCGGTCAGACCATCAGTGTGTTGATCGTGGACGACCATGAGATGTTGCACGAAATCATCAAAAACTCTCTCGCAGATTGGAATATCGACTTTCATTTCGCGATGGACGGTCTCGAGGTCGTTAAGCGCCTGAATATCCTCTACAGCGACTGCATCTTTCTCGATCTTGTCCTGCCGAATTATTGCGGAGTCGAGTTGGCAGAGGTAATTCGACGTCACGAGGAGGAGCGCTACCTCAGTCCCCCGGCTTATCTCATCGGAATGACTGGAAACATGGGTGGCCGCGAAGAAGAGGTCTGCCTCGCTTCAGGAATGAATGATTTTATCACCAAGCCCTTCAGCCCCGATCAGATCCAGGAGACCTTCAGAAAGTTCCTCCACTCCCGGGAGTCTTCGGACTAGGATTTTTTCAGACTTGGCCGCTTGACGGAATCTAAAACGTCGAGACAGCACCAAATTCGATCCGTCAAGCGGCCCAGTCTGAAAAAATCCTGGGCCTGTGCCTCCTCATTATTGATCCAGGGAACCGAGGTCGCCCGTCGGCCTGGAACCCATGAGGGAGGAGAGGAACTCAAGTTCTCGGTTCGCGCTCACGTCCATCCACGGGAAGCGATACCTTCGTGAACGGTGGTGTTATGGTTCGAAGGCGAGGAAGTTCCTCAGAGAGTCAGGCCGCGGATCGCCAAACGTACCGATGGTGCAATCCACCCAGTCGCGGAAGCGCGACGACTTTGCTCCTAGAGTCGCCGGGCTGTTGTATCGGACGACCGTGCGGGGTGTCCTTCTCGAGTCCGAGGTGTGAGCGATCGTCATGGTAGTAGGCAGCGTACTGAAGCACCAGGCGGCAAAGGTGTCGGGCTTCACGATGAGAAGCGAGTCGAGCCAGCGTGCTTATACTGCTCGAAGGCCGACCCAGAAGCCCCGGTCGATGTCGTCCAGTGGAGGTCTCGGTCTCTTGTCTTTGAAGACCGCGAGCTGCTGACGTAGGGCGAGATTCTCGAGGGCGAGCGCGTGGCGGGAGAGGAAAAGGGTCCCAGGGTCCAGAGGGCAAGCTTTGTGACGCGCAGGAGGAGTGCAGTGGCCATGATTCATGGTCTGCAGTTACTACGCTGGCGTCAAGGAGGCCCGTTATACGTTGTTGGATGTCCAATGAAAACGAGTTTTGAGGAGGCACAGGTTGAGGGAGTGTTCGGTAAAGCTCCAGCGTGACAGGTCCGCCTTGCCCTGAGGTGTGTTGAGTAAGAGTATTGCGGAACAACACGATTCGAGCGACTGAGGTTGCCTTCGGTTAGAGAGTTAGGGGTGCCTCCTGTTGGGGTGGTGCGATCAAACTCTGTAAGTTGCGAAAAGGGGATTGGAATGCATGGGCCTGGCATATTGTGCGGGTAGTCTTGCACGATGTCCTAACGAATTGAATGGTAGGCGATATCACTGGCTCCGATATTGAGGCTCTGGTGCCGCTCGATTCCTGGACCTGTGAATTCGATGCGGCACGTAGTTTCAGCGGGCACAAAAACTGTCTCCGTGCTTCCTGGCAGGATGTGAAGCGCTTTCAGCTCTTCGCCCGAGTCCCCTATCATGGTGATGCTAATTGAGTCAGGCGAACTTGTTCCGAGATGAAGCAGAACAGCTCCATAATTACGAAGGGAGAAAGAATCCGTGAGTTGATCTTTCACCTGACGGTAGAGCGGCCATAGACGCCTCGGAACAGGCGTTGACAGATCAAGTGAGCTCAGAGCGATATTTTGAGAAGCGGTGTCCGAAGCTGAGACGTGCTGAACGGATGGTCTTTCATCCGTGAGGATGCCCGGCGACCTCAGAGGGTTCCAAGCTAGCGCGGCCGTCGGCCGCGCTAATCCAGTTCCAGAACCGGTGTTTTGGCGGCCTCGGTGCCGGGCATGGGAACAAACCCAATACCGTTTCCATCCGGTCTGGTTTCGGAAGTCGGGTAGATCGCACCGGGGAAGCCTTCCAATTCGATAAGCGCAATGGTCGTACCGTCGGGACGAAAAAAATGCAAGGCGCCATGGCCGGCGCGGGCTTCGAGTTGAATGGTGATATTCGCGAGCATCTCGCCCTACGCGATGATCCCCTCGGGGAGATAGCGCAGCGCTCGCGACGAGGGCATGTGGATGACTCTTGCTTTGGTGATTACTGGCATCGTGTTGAGAAATCTCGACGAGGGTCGAAATGGCAAGGTGAAATCGGGCCAGGCTGCGCGGAACGTTAACACGGGAGTGTACTCTATTTTCCGCGTAGTCTGTATAATCTGTGGTCGGAATATTGCTGAAACCAAGGTCGAGAGAAACCACAGAATACCTAGCGCAGCCGAGCCGTAACCAAAGAACCACGGTTGAGATGTGTCCAACGTCCAACTTCCAAGTGAGATCTTTCGGTGAATAGGAGTTTGACTGCAGGCCCTAGTCACCGGATTTCTCTTCTGCCGTACGAATGCTCGTGTAAATAGCCGAGTACTCCAGTAGTCGATCCTCCAGGTCGAACTTCCTATTGCTCATCATAATTTCCTATTTCGGCTATTGTTCCTATCAAGTTCATTTTGGGCGTTGGGCGTTGGATGTTGGACGTTGGATGTTGAAATACGCTATACTTTGAATCTCAGCTTGTTCCACTCGAAAACTTGCTGAGAAAACCAAACTCTGATGGATTGTAGCACAAGGCGATACCGTGGATGAATCACGGGGTAGGCGAGCCACAGGCTTTTGCTTGAGTATCTTCACGGGAGTTTAAAACTCCTTTCACCTTCGCTCACTTATAAATACAAATGAAACTCCGCGAAGACTATACTTACTCCCTCGTGGTTCCGACCAGCATGGGCATTCGATTCACACCTGGCGATCGGCAGCCGGTGCACAGCAGCACGCACTTCATCGCTCAGGTGACGAGCGCCGAATCAAATGTCTGCAGCATTGTCTCCTATCTGGGGAAACCGGTGAAGGTGCTCACGAGTTTTGTCAAAGAGAGTCCCATTTCGCGTATGATCAAGGATAACCTCGCAAGCCGGCATATCGAATACGAAGCGGTCGAGCGGGTTCAGGAAGGTCCTTGGGGGTGCCGGCACCAGATCA
Organism: Candidatus Moanibacter sp.; assembly: GCA_965226025.1. Lineage (GTDB taxonomy): Bacteria > Verrucomicrobiota > Verrucomicrobiia > Opitutales > UBA2987 > Moanibacter. Next base: position 1,536,189 of record CBDDCD010000003.1, read on the forward strand.
CTTTCGCCGACACCGGTGCGGGTGGGCGTGGGCCGCGCGTCTGGAACGGGCGTGCCGGTGAGGTTGCTTTCGAGATGTCGGCCGATGATTTCGACCTCGACAGGTTGTTCGGGGAAGACGGGGTCCAGATGATCCACCTTTCCGGGTTGATCGCGGCCGTTTCGCCCCAAACCACCCAGCTGTGCTTGGAGATGGCGAGAATAGCGAAGGCGCACGGCACCCTCGTGTCTTTCGACCTCAACCACCGGGCGTCATTTTGGGTGGGCCGCGAACGGGAACTGGCGGAATCCTTCGCGGAAATCGCGAGTATGACGGACATTCTCATTGGCAATGAAGAGGACTTTCAACTTTGCCTCGGTTTTTCCGGCCCGGAAGCGGGAGGCGAGGACCTCGCCTCGAAAATCGAGAGTTTCAAGGGTATGATTTCGCTTGTTTCGGATGCCTATCCCGACGCATCCGTTTACGCGACCACGCTGAGGCAGGTCGTGCACACCAATTGCCATCTCTGGGGTGCGATCTTGCGGGAAGGGGACAACTGGCATGTCGTGAGCCCGAGAGAAATCGCGGTTGAAGACCGGATCGGCGGAGGCGACGGGTTTGTCGGCGGGGTTCTCTACGCCATCTTACAGGGATGGGAACCGGAGAAGTGGGTCCAGTTCGGTTGGGCAAGCGGCGCGATGGTCACGACCTTCCTCACCGATTATGGCCAACCCGCCGACGAGGAGCAGATCTGGAGCGTCTGGGATGGCAACGCGAGGGTCAAACGGTAGCCGAACGGCCGCCCGTGATGCGCTCGATCTTGGCCACCCGATCGGCCGCCCGTGCAGGCGAGAGGAGACCGCACTCGAAAGCCGTGGAGAATGTCTCTCCAGGGCCAAGCCGGACAATGTTGCCCTTTCTCTTTTCGGCCGTGTAGCCCTCCTGTAGGTCCTGAAAATTCCCGCAGGTTGATAGCGTTGCACTCATGAAAATGAATGATACGCTCCTCGGCCATGGGATTCTGGTTGAACATGATGGCAAAATTCATGATTTGCTGGTTCGGAGGCAGACGGGACTTGGTTCACGTCCGGGGGCTCAGGCGCTAGGCGGGAAAAAGTTGGGCTGAATCAGGGCTGACTTCCGTCTGCCGCGGAGGTCCCAACTTTTTGTGCAACAGAGACTTCGGGGTCGGCCGAATATCTTGACCCTACGGGCAGATGGGGCAGCCTCACAAACTGAAGGGCGCAATCCTCCTCCTGGCGAGCGACGCCGGCAGCTATATCACGGGCCAGAACATCCTCGTAGACGGCGGCTGGACCGCATGGTGAGTCAGAAGGGAAATCTGCAAATCAGGACTTGCAAGCGGTTCGGTTTGGCGCAATTTTAGGGCCGGCTGATCGGAATAGGATCCGCGGGAGACCGTTGAATTGCGCCGGCCTTGCCCCTGAAACGGTCTTAAAATTAAATGCCGACACAATCCTTCGAATCGCTGCCAATGGGCGCACACTCTCGACCGGCGCCGAGCCAGTTGTGGTGTTGATTCACAACCCGCCGAAAGTGTTAAACGAGAGAGGACCGTTTCGAATTGCTACCGCTTCCCGACCATTGGCGCCGAGAGACAATTTGGACAAAATGAATGAAAGTTCAGAGACAGATTCAGGAATCATCGCCATCATCCTGAACTGTTCCGTTTCAGATGGCGTAATATATTAGCGAACTAAAGATGGACATATACGTAGGTAACTTGCCGTACGAGATAAACGAAGAGACATTGCGCGAAGTGTTTAGCGAATTCGGCAGTGTTGAGAAAGTGAATGTTATCATGGACCGGGATACGGGGCGAGCGAAGGGATTCGCCTTCATCACCATGCCCGATTCAGAAGAAGCACAAAACGCCATAAAGTCCTTGGACGGAAACTCGGTTGAAGGGCGTGAGATGAAGGTCAATCAAGCAAAGCCCAGAGAAGAAAGACCGAGACGGGATCGATATTGATTCTGATTCGATCATAAGTTTCGTACCATTCTGGATGGTACGGATTTTCGATTCCCCTATTCTCAGACTGTACGGTTTAGCGAATGGGATCGTCTGATGAATCGTGGGTGTGATTCAGACGTGTAGAACGAATGCGAGAGCTCGGGAGGGAATTCGGATCGAGAAGTCTCTCCTGTGGTTCGCCAAAACCGCGACACCGACGGAAGTTCGCCGTAGGCGGGACGCTGGATGAAGGCGGAGATGTGCGATAGTCCGTGTCCAAGTGCCCTTTGGCGATCTCTGCTCTGTAAGCCGGGATCGGCACCGCGAGGCGGGTCCGAGGAGAGACCGCTGCCCTTGGCTGGGCGCAGAATTGGGGTTCGCTGGCTCTTCACTTAGGCGGCGCGGCGGGTGTAGCGGTGATGCAAGCCGCCCAGCCGGGGAAGGGCCACGACCTTGCCCATGGCGGGCCGCTCGACTGGTCGATGTGCAGGGGTATCCTTGGCCAAGGACAAATGGCACCGATCCTGGTTGCGGAGGAAGGAGGCCCAGCTCTGAGATCCTGGCCTCGCGGGCTTGGGGCGGATGCGGGCAAGATATCGCGAGACTGTTCGTTCGGACACTTCGAAGTCGAGCTTCAGGAGCTCGGCGTGAATGCGAGGGGCACCCCAAGTCGGATTCGATCCAGCCATCTCGCGGATGAGACGTCGGATTTCGGAGCGAATGCTCGGCCGGCGACCACGGGATTTCCATCGCCAGAAGAGCCGAAAGGCCCGGTGGTGCCACTTGATGACGGTCTCGGGTTGAACGACGACCAGGCTTCGCCTCCTGCCGCTCCATCGGTAGAGGATGAGAGCCCAAAGGACCGGTCCCACCGGGTGAGATGAGGCCGAGCAGGTGCTGTGCGATGGTAGACGCCGAGTTGGTGGCGGAGTGCCATGATCTCGGCCGCCAGGGAGGCTCGAGACCTGAAGAGTACGATGAGGGAGCCGGTCAGGAGGCCAATCAGGTTATATATCCGGGGAGGATACAGGGTAAAGGGCGGCCCGCGGAAGCTCGCCCTCCAAATCGCAGAAAGTCTATGCTGGTGAGTGAGATGCTAGCGGCCTGGGTTCGGCCGATGGGGTATTGACGAGGCACAGGTGTTCAAAGACCTCGATCGGTACAGTAGAGCCCGTCCCAGTGGTGGAAACAATTGATTTTTAACTTGGTAATTCCCCGTAGCTTGCTACGGGGTCGCGCACTTTATAAGCAGGGAGGGTGGAAAAAAGGAAGGACGGAAGCAGTTTAAAGCGAGGATGGCATTGTGTGTGGCAGATCCATTACCACATGGTGATGCCGGTGAAGTATCGGAAGGCGTTGATAGAGGAAAGAATACGGAGGGTTTTGAAGGAGACGACGGAAGGGATCGAGGAACGCTATGCGATCGAGATGGAGGGATTGGGATGTGATAAGGATCACGTACATCTGTTGTGCGGAGCACATCCCAAGATGGCGCCCGGGAGGATCGTGCAGATATATAAGAGTATAACGGCGCGGGAAGTGTTTGGGCGAGAGAGTTGGATAAAAAAGGAGCTATGGGGAGGAGAATTCTGGTCGGACGGCTACTACGTGGGAACGGTGGGGGAAAGAGGAGACTGGGCAACGGTGGAACAATACGTGCGCGAACAAGGAAAACCGAAAGAGGAACTACGGCAGTTGATGCTATGGTGAGCATGGGCGTGATCTGCTACGATTCGATACCCCGCAGCTTGCTGCGGGGAGGTTCATTGAGTTATGGGCAAAAAAAAGGCCGGATAGAGCTGCAAAAAGCTCGATCCGGCGAAAAAGGGCGCTTATGCTTGCGTTAGTCAAATACAAAGCACGCCCTTCTCATGAAAAATATTGCCGTACAAAGCTTCCTGCGTCCAGCCCTAACTCCAGTCATTCGATGCAAAGACTACACCGTGTTTCTGGAAACAATGGAGCGGATTGATCGGGTTTTGATCGACTCCTCGCTGGAAAGGGAGGCGATCGTAAAAGCCTTGGAAGGATGGGATGAAGCGGGAGGGAAGGATCGGGAGCGACGCGCTCTAAGAGCGATAAAAGCGCTACGGGTGGAGGAGGTGCGTCATTTACTCGGAGGGATATCCTTTCGTTGTCTGTCGCAGGAGTTGGGACGCAGTGAGCTTCTGGCTAATTTTTGCCGGGTGCGTGAGGTAGACGGGATCCGGAAAATATCGAAGAGCAGTCTGGAACGGGATTCGAAATTCTTCGACGAAGCGTATCTGAGACAGCTGCATGCAAGGATGACCGAGGTGGTGGGCAATGCTGAACATTGTGGTGAGGCAGGATTAGAGAAGCCGATCGATACGAGGGAATGCCTGATCGACGCCACTTGCCTGGAAGCGAACATCCACTGGCCCGTGGACTGGGTCTTGCTCAAGGATGTGGGAGCAACGCTGCTCAAGGCGATCAGTCTGATCGGGCAGGCGGGAATGAAACAGCGCATGCCCCAGGGAGCAAAGGGATTGGCTCGGGAGATGAACAAACGGTGCCTGGAGATGACGCATGCGCGTCGGCGCCGGGAGGCGGGCAAAGCGCGTAAAGGGATCCTGCGGCGGATGAAGCTATTGCTCAAGAAGATTGAGGGCCATGCCCTTCGCCACCGTGACTTATTGGAAGCTATGTGGATGCAAAGCGATTACACCGAGAAGAAGGCGAGCCGAATCATCGAGCGAATGGATGGTATGTTAGAGCAGATACCGCAGGTCATGAAACAGGCGCACGAACGGATCATAGGGGGGCGGCAGGTGAAGAATGAGGAGAAGATCCTGAGCGCCTACGAACCTGAGATTGACGTCATCGTGCGAGGCAAGGCAGATCGGGAGGTGGAGTTTGGCAACACCCTTTATTTATGCGAGAGCGCAGAGGGATATCTGTTGGACTGGAAACTGTATGGGGGGCAGGCCCCGAGCGAATTGAAGCAGCTTTGGGAAAGTCTGGAGAGGCAAAAGGGCTTCGCTTTAGAGGAGAAGATCGAAGCGATCAGTGGGGATCGGGGCTATGCCTCGAAGGCGGCCAGCAAGCGGCTCCAGGCAGAGGGGATTTTTGACGCCCTTACGCCCCGCAATCCACAAGAGCTCAAGGAGCGGATGGAGGAGCCGCGCTTTGTCCGGTTGCAGCGACGACGAGGGAGCACCGAAGGCCGGATCGGAGTGCTCAAGAACCGATGGCACGGGGGCAAGATACGCAGCAAAGGCTTTGACAACCGTAACCTTAGCGTGGCCTGGTCGGTTCTGTCCCACAATCTATGGAAAATCGCGCAGAGACTTGCGCAAGAACATGAGAAAGAGGCAACGCAGGCGGCATAGGGATCCAAGAATCGAGTCAGAGGCGCTTCCTTGGGAGAACTATCGACTCAAAGCGAGAGGAAGGGTGCTGGAAAGGTGCATAACGGATAAAAGGTAAGCTACCGAGGACGGAAGGCATGTCGTGGTCTACATAACGTGACGAAGATTGATATCGGTATCAGGCTTCCACCCAAATCCTCTCGGATTTGGGACAGCCTCTAGCTTCTCTCCATCTCCTTGAGGTCGAAATCGGCCCCGCGCGAGATCCTTTCGAGACGGCCATCCAATATCCAACAGATGCGGTCGGAAGATGCGATCATCTTTGGATCGTGTGTGGAGCAGACAATTGTCACCCCTTCCTTGGTATTGAGACTCTTGAGAAGATCGACGATTTCGGAACCTGTCTTGGTATCGAGATTTCCGGTCGGCTCATCGGCCAGAATGAGGGAGGGGGTATTGGCGAGAGCGCGAGCAACTGCGACCCTTTGCTGTTGGCCACCGGAGAGTTCAAACGGTTTATGGTTCAAGCGATGTCCCAAGCCGACACGATCGAGAATATCAGTCGCCCTTTTCTCAGCTCTCTCAGCCTGTTCTCCCTGAAAAAGCATGGGGAGAGAGACGTTCTGGAGAGCGCTCATGACAGGGATGAGATTGAAGGTCTGAAAGATGTAGCCGATCTGATTGCAGCGGAACCAGGCTTGCTGGCTTTCGGATAGTTCGAAGACCGATTCACCTTCAAAAAACACCCTTCCCTCGGTCGGAACGTCGAGAGCGCCAATCTGGTTGAAGAGAGTCGACTTGCCCGAGCCGGACGGGCCCATGATGGAAAGAAACTCGCCCTTGCTGATTTCGAGGCTGATACCCTTCAGGGCCCAGACTTCCTCGTCTCCCATGTGATAGAGCTTTTTGACGCCCTCGATCTGGACAATTTTTCCCTGACTCATTAGTGAAAATCCGAGCTGCCAAAGTCCAATTCATCAGGTTTGGCCGACTTGACAATTCTTCCGTCGTCTATCCAGAGGATCCGGTCGGATGTCTTGAGCATTTTGAGGTCGTGGGTCGCTGAGATAATGGTCACGCCGTAGTTTTCTTTCAACTCGGCGAGAAGATCGATTATCTCGGCACCGGTTTTTTGGTCGAGATTGGCGGTCGGTTCATCGGCCAGGATGATCTCTGGGCTGTTGGCGAGGGCGCGAGCGATCGCGACTCGCTGCTGTTGACCGCCGCTCAGTTCCGCCGGTTTGTGCAGGGCTCTATCTTGCAGACCGACTAGCCGTAGGATTTCAAGTCCCTTCTCGCGGGCGGTTTCGGATTCTGTTCCGGCGAAACTCATTGGCAGAGTAACGTTCTCAAGGCAAGTCATAACCTGGATCAGGTTGAAGGTCTGAAAAATGTAACCGATCTTTCGACAACGAAGCCAAGCGAGCTCGTTGTGGTCGAGTTGAGCGATGTCGACCTGATCGATGTAGACCTTGCCGGAAGTCGGCTTCTGGAGGGCGCCGACCATGTTGAAGAGGGTCGATTTTCCCGAGCCCGAAGGGCCCATGATTGAGAGATACTCGCCTTTGTAGACGTCGAGAGTAGCGCCGCGAAGAGCGTGTGTTTCCTGACTACCCATGCGGTATGTTTTCTTTACATCAACGGCGTGGATGATGCACTCGCGCTCTTCTTCGGCCGAGGTGTTGAAGAGCTCCTCGATCATTGCCCGATAACTCTGTGATTCCGTTGTCATCGGTCCGATTGGATGCTAAACATTGGATCGAAGAGCATCTGCCGGAATCATTCGGGCTGCGATGCTGGCCGGGTAGATCGCAGCCATGACAGACATTGCGATACTGAGAATTAGGCCGATGAGAGCGTAAAGGGCGAGAGAAGTTGCGCCGTTAAGGAACGAAATTGCGGCGAGAGTTATACCGTAGGTAACGGTGTAGGCTAGGAATGAGAACAAGATCCCAACCACGCATCCCAAGACCCCTCCGATCGTGCCGATTATACCGGATTCAATAATAAAGGTGATACGAACGAAGGCCGAGAGTGCTCCGAGGCACTTCATCGTACCAATCTCGCGAAACCGCTCGGATACCGACATGAGCATGGCGTTGCTGATTCCAATGACGGTAACGATCAATGAAATCGTAATGATCCAAATGCTCCTCACTTTCTCCTTGGCTGCTTCGCGTTCCGCTTTGGCGATCTCTTCCGGTCTCATCTCTCGCCACAGATCCGTCACTGTCCCAGCGGAAGGCGGAAATTCGAAATCCTGTTTTCGGCTCAGCGCCAGAACTTTCTGGCGCGATTTCTCCGTCAGTTTTTCCCAGCTGAGGTTGGGTAGGGGGCCCGCTCCCATTACCAATACGGTACTGACTTCCTGCCCAACTTCCTGATTTCCGGTTTTCTCCAAAATCACATCCGAAGTCGAAATCGGAAACTCTTCCTGTTCGTCGCTCGACCACCGCAACTTCTCGAGACCTTCTTTCTCGAGTCTAAGGATGAGACGGCTCTCGGTTTCGTTCAAGGGTCCGGTCAAAATCAGGCCGACGATGCGTTTTTCGGGTGGCCCCATCTCGGCTCTGAGGAAACTGAACATTCGATTGACCTCGAGGCGGATTGCATCTTCCGCTGCGACCTCTTTGCGAAGGGCCTGACTCGACAGGATGCTCATAAGGAAGGCGATGCCGAGGACCACTCCGAGAACCGTAACTACGGATCGACCAAACCGGATGCGAAAACCCTGAATGACGACGTTAAAGGCTACGCTTTTGGGAAGCACGATTTGATTGGGAATCATAAGAGATCCTATCGAACTGAAGTATTCACTTTGGATTCGCGCAATTTCGAGGCGGTTAAAATGGGGATCCGGAGACGGCTGACTTGATCAGTCGAAGGGCGATCGTGGCCATGCTGATCAGGCCGACACCCGTGAAATAGCCGGCGAGTAGGGTGGGCGCCATGCGCAGGAAATCCTGGCTACCAAATTGTTTTTGGTAATAGAAGCGTCCGAGCATGGCCCCTACAACCTCGAGAATCATGATGTGGGGAAATTGCCCAAAGCCTCGCATCATGCCGTAGATGAGCATGATGGGGAGGCCGAAAAAAGTCAGGACTGGATAGAGTATCAGAATCCCCAAGAATCCTCCTCCAATGACCTTTGGGTGGATCGCCTTGCTGAATTCGGTGTCTTCAAACCGTTTTTCGGAGGGGTCCTCTCCCGGTCCCACAAAGGTCGATGAATAGAGGAGTACACTCTTCTTAGCCTGGAGTTCCCAATTGATTTGGGCGGCAGGGAACACCTCCGATGGAATCGCATCCGAATGCCAGATAAACTGCCAGAAGAGTAACGAAAGGGTGAAGAGGATCGGAAGGGCGACCAGGTCGGTCTTAATGAGCGACCAGAATCGGACTCCGGTGAGCTCGCTGACACGGAATGCCTGAGCCTGAATTCCGTAGTTATCGACCGGAACCGGAGCTAGCCAGATATCGATACCTCTGGCGCCGGAAAGAAGGAAAGCGGACTCCTTAATGTAGGGGATGTCGACGCTCTGTCCGGAGATACCGAGGAGGCGGGCGTTTACGTAGGAGATGAACGGGTTGTAAAGGAAGGCAAAGAAAATGAGAAAGAAGATGAGCCCCGGTGTGCGCGGAAGGAGAAGCAGACATAATCCGATCATACCAACGGCCGAGATCAGGTATATGGAAAGAGCTATCCAAATCGGATAGTCTCCGCGTCCTTGCCTTGGCGGCGCCCACACGTCTTCTTGGGCTTCTTCCCCCGATTCGGTCTTGCGTACCTCCTTCAGTTTTCTCCGGAAATCCCGAACCGTCGAGTAGATGCAGACGACGGCAATGCCCATCCCGGCGCCGATGTTAAAGCTGAGCCAGAAATCGATATCGTTGGAAAATGTCGTGTTGACCGTGTCCATTCCCGACTTCCAGGTATGGAGAACCCCGACGGAGTGGAGGATTGGATTGATCACGGCCGTAAGGACGATCGCCGCAAAGGTTCCCATTACGGCCCAGAAGGGAAGTACGAAGCCGAGGAAGATGATCCCAAGGTCGATTGTCATTCCGGTTGGGGTAGCGGGTAGTATGCCCTCCGTCAGGACGGTTGTATCGAGAAAGGGTTGGGGAATGAGATAAAACGGCTTGGCCAGGAAGAGCCCGGTTACGGCGGGGATACCTACCTGGACGACGCCGAACCCGATTCCGAGGTAGGCACCCAATGAGAATATCCTCCACCGGTTGCTCTTTTTCCGTGTAGCGAGGCGATCAAGGCCGGGTTTTAGGTACTCAACTCGCCGTGGCGCCGACTCATCCGTAGTACTACTAATGTCGGCTTCCGCCAGTGCCATTGCTCCTTGAGCTTGAATCGGCGCCAGCGGAAAGGGCAGTCTCTCAACGTCGGAGGTCAGGCGAAAGAAGAAGTAACCAAGGGTGTATTTCTGGACCATCCCGATGAGGAGGATGAAGAACATAATCGCGATCGGGACTATCCAGTCCGTATGTAGAAATGTCCTTTCGAGGACGGCCGCACTATCATGAGGAGGCGCAAACCAACTGGGAAAGGCCCCTAGCATGCCGGCGTCGCGGACGACGTCGCTGCTGACCAGGTAGGCGCGGTAGACCAGGTGGGCTAAGGGGCCGCCGGGGAAGAGAAGGTTGCCCATCATCATAACCTGGGCGGCGTGAAGGAGAACGACTAGATTCTGCTTTGAGAGCTGCTGAAGGGCCCTTCGTGCGATCTCCATGAATAGAATCACGGTGACCCACGCCGAGGCTGTGCTGAGACTTCCTCCCGTCATGAGCCCCAAATAGATCCCTCCCGGCATCATGACGAGGCCACAGAAAAAGATCCCTATAACGGTGGTCCAGCCAAACCCCTCCTTGAATTCGGTCGGTGTTTCGAGGAGTGTGCGATACCGCTCAATTTCAGGATCGCGGCGTTCGTTCGACTCTCGATTGTCGCTCATGAATTCGAAACTCCTCGAAGTGGTACCATCGTAAACCGGGTACGGGCGTCAAAGTTCGACCTCATCTCCGAGCCAGGTAGAGGCAAGAGCGAGATTCCCGCCGAGCGAAATTACGAGTACCCACAGAAGTGAATACCGGCAGACTGTTTCCCGTCAAGGAATCTGTCGGACTTAGCTTTACCATTTTGCGGGGCGTTCAAATCATTTGGGTGCATTCGTGGATCGTGGCAGGTCCCACGACCGACAGTTGCCATTGCCTCTGCAAAAGGTAAACCTCTTCTGACAGACTCCTAGCAATAAGAAAATGAAACTGAGATTTGTGGAGATTGGCACTTTCAACTCCTCCGGTGAATTGTCGAGTGCCAATCTGTCTCAGATGTCTGAAGAGCCTCGGACTTCCAGCGTCAGATATTGAGAATGCCACGCGAAGCTATGACAAACCGTCTCAAATCTCAGTTTCATTTTCTTCGAAGGAATCTGTCGGATCGAACTTGGTCGAGAATTACGACCGTCAAATTCCGATCCGAAGTTCAGCGATGTTACGAAGCGCAAAGTCCGACAGATTCCTAGCCTCCGGCAATCTCTCTGGCTTGGCGGGAATTCTCAGTGATCGCCTTCCAGTCCTTCTTGCTGATGAGATCCTTCGGGGCAATCCATGAGCCCCCGATTGCGGCGATGAGAGGATCGTCAAGGTACTCCCTCAAGTTTGCCGTCTTGATGCCTCCAAGAGGTACGTATTTGATACCGAGGTGAGCGTAGGGCGCCGCCATACTTCGGAGGTAAGGGAGGCCGCCAATCGGTTCGGCCGGGAAAAATTTCAGGAGTCGGCATCCGTACTCGAGGGCCGTTTCGATATCGGAGGGGGTTGCCACTCCCGGAGCAAAGGAAAGTCCGAGCCGGATCGCTTCTTCTATGACCCTGCGATTCATACCCGGCGCCACGGCGAAGGCCGCTCCCTCTTCGTTAACCATTCGGATCTGTTCAACTTCGATCACCGTACCGATACCCACGCTCATCTCCGGTACGTCCTGGACGATTGCCTTCATCGCCTCGATTGCCACCGGAGTGCGCAAGGTAAGTTCGATTACATCGACACCGCCCTCCAAAAGGGCGTGGGCCATAGGAACCGCATCTTCAATCCTTTCAATGACAATCACGGCAACGACTCGGGTCCGGGCCAATTTCTCTGCAAGTTGAGGATCGAATGGAGGTGTCATATCGGAGGAGAGTGAAAGGGAAGCCTCCCGGGATGTCAGCACAGAATATAGCCGGATCAATCGAGAATGAAAGAGCAAGGAAGAGGAAGCAAAGTAGGCCAACCGTCTCGGTTGACACATAGCCGGTTATAATGAGTATTCGAGCTTGGTTAGTGGCAAGTCCCGGCTTGCCGGGATCGTACAGAAGATACGGTTCCGGACCGCCTCGAAAACCCGCATCTACATTGAAGTTTCCAGTCGGGAACCTTAATAGTTACTTAGGTGACGAAACAGATTATTATCCAGTTTCGATGAGGGCGACCGCGCTATTGCTTGCTGTGTTCGCCGGTCTTCCGGTTTCAGAAGGGGCGACCCCTCGGCATGTTTACCTGACCTGGCAGGGGGAGCCGTCGACGACAATGACGGTGAATTTCCATGTTGTCGGTGATGCGGATGGAGCGGAAGTTCGCTACGACACGGTGAGTAGAGGAGGGGAGTGGGGCGCCTATCGCCACTCGAGTTCAGCGTCTGAGACTTCAATTGAGGGCTTGTCCGGCCTGCGCTCGATCTACTGGGCAAATTTGGTGGGATTGCGGCCGGCAACCAGCTACTATTTCGTGGCAGGAAGCGAAGAAGGGGAGTTCAGCGAGGAGTTTAAATTCCGGACGACTCCTTCGGATGCAGGAAAGATCCGATTCGTGGTGGGCGGGGACATGGGAGTGAGTGATGAGACGGCACAGTTACTGAGAATCGCGGGGATGAGAGACCCGCTCTTCGCGATCGTAGGGGGCGATCTGGCCTATGCGAACGGCAATGTAAAACGCTACCGGAAGTGGGATCAGTGGCTCGACAGTTGGCGTCTAAATTGTGTCACCCCGGAAGGATATATGGTTCCGATGGTGCTGGCGATTGGGAATCACGAGGTTGCGGGCGGCTATAATCAGCCTCACCAGAACGCCCCGTTCTATTTCGGATATTTTCGCCAAAAGGGAGGGCCTGGGAAAAGCTACTTCTACCAACGTTTCGGGGAGAATGTCGGTGTCTACATCCTCGATACCGGTCACGTGGCGGATCATGGAGGGGAGCAGGCGGATTGGCTGGAAGAGAGCCTTTCGAGTGAAACCGATTTGCGCTATAGCATAGCGGTCTATCACATTCCTCTCTATCCGGCGTCTCATCCGTTTGAGGGCAAATTTCATGCCTTGGGTCGACAGTATTGGCAGCCGCTCTTTGACCGCTATCGCCTGACTGTTGCTTTTGAGAACCACGACCACGTTTTGAAGAGGACGCCTAGAATGCGAAACGGAGTCGGGGATCCGCTGGGGACACTCTACCTCGGTGACGGTTGTTTTGGACGCCCAACTCACCGACTGAGAGAGCGCGATTATCTCGCTTTCAGCCGGCAGGTGCGACACTTCTGGCTGGTGGATGCGATGAGGGAGGGAATTCGATTTGAGGCCATCGGGTTGGATGACACTGTTCTGGACCGGTATGTGATCCAAAACAAGCGGATCGAATTCTGATTTTCATTCGCGGCCGAGGAACGTCCGTACAATCTCGGCGCATTCGTCGGGTCTCTCGAAGATCATCATGTGACGTGCCCCTTTCAGGACGATTCGTTTGCAGGAAGGCAGCCTGGCTTCGATGCTCGCCTGAACGCGATTCGACCAACTTTTCTTCTCGGCGCGTCCGTCGGCCGCCACCAAGAGAACATCCCCTTGATAATCCGATAGCGATCGGCTGGTTGAGGGATCCATGGCAATCTGGAAAATCCGGGCCTCGAGTTCCGGAGGGCATGCAAGCTTGCAGGCGCCGGTGGCCTCCGATGTTAGCGAGGAGCACGCATACGCTTCCAAGGCCTCCTCTTCCCATCCCCCAAAAGCGGGAATCGAAAGCAATTTCCGCATATAGGCATTGGCATCGGGCCAATTGACCTGTTTTCGACCAAACTGAGTCATTCGATGGCCGACGAGCTCTTCGATCAGTTCTTTCAGTTGTGGATCGTCATGAGGATACACAGGAGGATCGAAGGCGACGAGCTTATGCCAAGCTAGGCAGTCGAGTGAGCTTCCCAGGCGTAGGGCCAATGTGCCGGAAAAAGAATGGGTCACGGCATTGATTCTAGCCTCTCCTACGCGCCGGTGGACTTCCTCAAGAACGGTTTCAAGATCTTCACAGAAAAGATCGAGGGTCACGCTGTCCAAAGGTAGATCGTCATCGACGACGGACTCACCATGTCCACGCATGTCGTAGGCGAAGACCTGGTACTCTCGAGACAGGCGATGGAGAAAAGGAAAATAACTTCCGGCCGCGATTCCTACCGCCTGACCCCAGACGATGGCCGGATAGTCTCGCTTGGGACTGGGGAAACGGTAGCCCTGCAATGGGAAGCCATCGCCCGCCGAAATTGGGAAGCGCTCGACTTCGTATTTGCGGGTGATTCGATCTGCAGCCTGAAGAATCACCACCTTTGCGCTTGTTGGAATGCCTTTACAGGTTCAAATCGCTGACGTCGACATTCTGTTTTTTGAGTTCCCCGAGGTATACGTTGAAGCGCTCGGTTAAGGACTGTACGGATCCACCGAGTTTCTCCATATCGCCCTTGATAGCCTTTGCTTCCTCCCCTAACAGCTGCGTGGGTGGGATCTCTTTTAGTTTGGCTGCCAGTGCTTCCATTTCGGGACCCAGATCCTCGATCGCCTTCTTGTAAGCTTCGGCCGACTGGCGAAGGGCGTCCGCGCTCATGTTCTCCGCTTCGGCTTGGATCTCGGCAATTGGCTTGCTCTCATCCACTCCGGCTGAGGATCCTCCTCCACTGCATGCGGCAAGGCCAATTACCAGTGCGCAGGCGATACCCGATAGCGTCATTAATCTATTCTTCATTTCTTTCCCTTCACGAACGTTATTCCCTCACCCACACCATGCAGATGATTAACTGTCTGCTTTTTCTGTTCCTGTGGTTCCCACTTCAGCATGGGCAGCTGAACAGACAGCTCGGTGAAAAATGTGGCGCTTCTTGCAATAATGCAAGCTGACATTGGCAACGGACGGGGAGGGGGGATGCTTCCCAACGGACTAAGAAAACAACGGATGGGGAGGGAAGAGAGTTTCGAGTTGCCGGATCCGAGATACGGGATGCGGGATGGGCGGGCGCAGGTCAGATCAGTATGACATTGCTGAGTCAGACTCATAACTTCGACCCTCTGGTTCGTCGTCAGGGATTCCGACGTGGTCCCAGAATTTGGTGTGTTGGAAGGGCCGGCGTCGGATATCTGGGACGGCGATGGCCGCGCCTCCGTTTTCGGCTGAACGATTGGCCAGAATACCGGGTAGGGTGTAGTCGGCCATCCGATAGACATCGATGGGCATGCGCTTATCTGCCAGGAGGGCCCTGGTGAAGGTGATCGCGGTCCATATGTCGGTTCCTCCATGGCCGGAGGCGTCGTCCGCTTCGGATCGGGCGGTGCCGATATCTACTCGTTCCCATCCCTCTCCTTCTTCACGATTCCGGTCGAGTCTTCGGCAAAATCCCTCGTGAGAATACCATTCGACACTCCCTTCCGTGCCAAAAAGACGATAATTGTGGGCGCCCGGTCTCCTGGTATTGAGGGTCACAAGGATGCGAATCAATCTTCCGCTTGCTGTCTTGAAGAGGGCGAATTGTCCATCGGATCGAAGCGGTGTCTCGGGGTTCCACCAGGGGCCTTCCATACAGTTTACCGAAACTACGCGATCGTCGAGGACCTCGAGAAGCGGGCCAAGATCGTGGGTCAGGTACTGGATGGGCGGTTGGTCCGCTCGCCACACAGGACGCACATCCTCGAAGCCCTGCTCCCGCCCTTGGGAGGGAGTGAAGGTGTCTCCCTCCGAGTTGACCATGGTCGCCGGCAGATAGTGAAGGTACTCCCCATCGGCCAGGGAAACGGAGCCGAACCGGCCTTCAACTACCCATCTCCTCCAGTAGCGCAGGAAATTCATGAAGCTAGAGTTCTCGGCCAGCATATACTGTCTGCCTGTGCTTTCGACGGTCATGGCCAAGTGGAGGATTTCCTCCTGCGTAAAGGCCCCCGGCACTTCGCTGAGGACGTGACATCCCGACTCCATGGCCTGGATCGCATGCTGCGCCTGGAGGCGTCCGTTGCTGGCTATGACGACTGCATCGGGCTTCAATGACAGGAGCTCTTCGAACTCAGAGACGAATCGGACCTTGTGCCCCATCTTTTGAATTGATTCTGCCGCCCTATGGCGCCACTTCTCGATTCGATCCGCTGCTCCGATTACCTCGGCTTCTTCCGTGTTGAGAAAGTTGCGGAGGTGGCTCAAGCCGCGCCGGAGTCCGAGTATCCCTACTTTTAGTTTGTCCATTCGAAGATCGGAGTCTGTTTCAATGGATATTCTCTGCCTTGTCCACACAAGTACTTTTCTTCTGTCCTGTCCCCAATTGTGTCCACGAGGAGGGGAATTAAACCGTTAGGCGCCGAGTCTGGAACATCCCCTGGGAGGGGCTGGGGGTGGGTCGTTCTACACACCAGGATTGGTTGGTAATCATCTTGGCGCTAGCGGTGGGTTCATGAGTCCTCCGGGTAGTCAATTGCCCAGCTTCCGCCATCAACTTCCTCCGTGTGTGATTTTTCCCAGAGCGACAAGAATGCTTCGGACGATCGGTGATCGGAAAGATGCGACGTGAATAGAGCGTGCAGATCGTCGACGGTTTGTTGTTCGTCAGCGGCGATGTCTCGGGCCGCCAGGGGATCGACGCTGAGGTCATAGAGTTCCGGTCGGCCATAGGCGCCGACGGGTGCGTAGCCCCACCGGTCGGTTACGAGAAATGGGGTGGTTGCACCTCTCGGCCGATTTCCTGGGGGCGCTTGTATATGGCTGCCACTGACCGCGAATTCCCGATGTTTCGATTTGCCCTGTAGGACTGGGTCGGCGAAAGAGATGCCGTCTATCGGCTTTGGTGGCTCTACGGAGGTGCCGGCCAATTCACAGAGCGTCGGCAGGATGTCCATTGGTTGGGCAATCAGGTCGAGGGTCTGACTCCGTGGAATTCCGCCTCCGGCGATGAGAAAGACGGTATGACCGATTTCTGGATAGATCGGCCAATAACGGTTGTCCTGATCATGGATATTGGATTTTCCCGTGCGCTCGTGTTCGCCCAGCGACATACCGTGATCCGAGAGGACGGCAACGATCGAGTTGTCCCAAAGTTGAAGGTCATCGATTTTCTGAAGAATGCGACCGATATGGCGGTCTGTGAGTTCGGACTCGGCCGCGTAGTGAGCCCAAAGGTTGTGTAGTTCCTCGGAAGTGTAGGCTGAAGCGGGGCCGTAGTTGGGGTGCATCATGGGTGTGCCGCCGTAGCCGGGATCATATCTTTGCACCATATACTCCGGCGGGTCCCAGGGTTCGTGGGGATCGAAAAAGTCTACCCAGAGAAAGAAGGGTCCAGCGTTACAGTTCTCCTCGAGCCATCGGGCCGTGGTCCCGGCTGTCTTGGCGGGGAAAGCATCCGCTTCGTAAAGAAAATCGCGATTTGTCCAGCGGTGGGTATCGAGTAGGGTGCGGTCTTGAAAAGTCGGTTGCGTTCGTGTCTTGTCGAGCGGCACGACGGTTTGAATCGGATCGTTCATGTGCAGCAAGGGTCTGTCGCCCTCCTGGCCGCGGTGCTGAAATGCAGCGTCGAAACCGAGTTGGAAGCGGGAATTAAATAGATGGGGACAGTCGCAAATTAGCTGCGAGACATACCCTGACTGCCCCAACATCTGGGCAATATGATTCGGGCCACTTTGATCGATCGGCTGCCAGCCGTAATGCGGCCATCCCAGGGTTCCGGTGGCGAAGTCAGTGCGGTGAGGGATGGTGGGGAAGCTCCCCATATAGAATCCTTCGATCGCGGTGGCTCGCTCGGCCGAAAATCTATCGAGCTCCGGGGTCCTGATCGGCCGCTCCGCCCGCTCGCCCAGGTTGTCGTAGCGAAAGGTATCGGTGATGATGACAATGATGTTCTTCATCTTGCTATTGATAGGAGATCGATATTCCGCATTTAGGAAGGCAAGTTTGCTGCCGGATATTTAGAGCAACGAATGAGAGGACGGCAACGAATGCGGAGAATGAGTGAGAATACCCGGCTCCGGCAAGATTTCCTTTTTCGCTGCAAAGAATGAGGCGCAACGGATGACGGGACGGCGACGGATAGGGGGAGAGTGTGAGAGTAGCAGGTATTTCGAAAGCGGCCTTATCCGCTGGCGTGCTGTGATTGGCTGCAATACTCTCTTCGTTGTAACCGAGCCTGCCGCCGAGACAGGTAGGCGCTACCCGTCCAGTCCGGCTGGGACACCGTAGGGGCGGCCTGCAAGGCTGTGCCCATCGGAATTCGCCACCGGCCAACCCGCCCCGCCAAGGACGCTGAACTCCTGGGATTTGCCGCATAGCCAGCAAAACATCTCCGCGTTGTCGATCGTGTCTCGATGGAGTAGAGAAAATGAGAGCCGGGGAGGATTTCGGTCGGTCCCATTTCGCGCGGCACATCTTGAGGATAATAGAATACCTGCAGATTAACCCGAGAGCGTTCGTCGACCTCCAATCCGAGGAGTTTTGGACCATTCCGTAGGGTGTCAAATCCGAACATTGCAATCCGAACCGCCTATATGCATCACACGAAAATTCGGTTCCTACCGACTCGCAATCGACCGCAGTATAGGCTAGAGCGGGGTCTCTTAAAACACCAATAGAAGGAGGGCAAAATGGCTGACAAAGGAGCAAGAGCATTCGAGAAAATCGCGGCGGTGAATGCGACAGAGAAGGGCGGCGAGGAGGAGGGGCTTAGAGAGGTGCAAGATTTCCTGGGGCGATTCGGCTATCTCTCGGACAAAGATACTTGCACGCCGGGGATCTTGGATGATGAGACCTCGGAGGCACTGGAAAAGTACCAGCAGTGCCAGGGTTTGGAAACGACCGGGGATTTCGATGAGGCGACCCGTGACCAAATAACGACGGACCGGTGCGCGTTTCCGGATATGAGAAATGGGGTCGAGTTTTCGACCACTTGTGCTTGGGATAAGCGCAATCTCACATTCGCATTTGACGTTGGGACCGAAGATGTCGATGAGGAGGAGGAATTCCAAGCCGTCCGAAATGCCTTTCGGACTTGGGCGGGAGTGGTCCAGCTCACATTTAATGAAGTGGGAACCGATGACAACCCCGACATTCTGATCGGTTGGCGACCGGCGGATGATCCTGATCTTGATATGCAGGGAGGAGCTTTGGCTCATGCCGATTTTCCCCCCGCTTGCGGGATTGTCACCGATACGCTTCCGAAACCGGTCCATTTTGATGATACCGAACATGCCTGGTCGATCGGCGCCGAACCGAATGCCTTTGATGTAGAAACGGTGGCCCTGCATGAAATCGGTCACATCCTCGGCTTGGCCCACACCAATGTTGCCGGAGCGGTGATGTTCGCTTCGGTCAGCTCGAACATTACAATCCGAAACCTAACTCAAGATGACATATCGGGAATCCAGAGTCTCTATCCAGCGGCCCCTCCGGACGCGCCGGATGAACCTAACGAGGATGATCGCTGCTTCATCGCCACGGCAGCGTATGGTTCCGCCGTCGCGCCCGAGGTGAACTTCCTACGAGGCATTCGGGACAATGTGCTGCGCCAGATGCGCTCAGGTCGAGAATGGTTCGAACATTTTGAAAAATACTACTACCAGGTCAGTCCGCAGATCGCCGGAAAGATGGGGACGGATCCCGAGCTCAGAAAAGTCATCAGCCAGTCTATTGTCGAGCCATGGACGTACTATTTGAAGCTGGCGCTGGCACGACCCGATTGGGATCAGATCGACCTCGAAGGAGTCGATCCGAAGTTGCGCGAGTTTCTGCTCACTTTACGCGAGGATATGGACAGTTGGCTGAACGGCATTGAGCTTCCCCAGAGCTTCGCCGACATTGACCCGATCGAGGCGGTGAAGGAGCTGAATGCGATTCTCACCACCATCCTGCGCAGCGGAGGCCTGAAGTATTTGGATGAGCAAGTGAAGCGTGGCAGTCTGCCGCTTCGATACGAGCCGGAGGAAGAGGCGGCGCTGCTGGACTCGCTCCGTCAAGGCGGCCGTCGTGAGGAGGAGATTCAGCGAATCCTCTACGGCAGTTGACGGGTTCAGTTCGACCCACCAGCCTGACCCGCAGCGATTGACCCAGAAGAAGATTGGATACAAAGGCGATCCAGGATGCGATTGACACCCGCGGGCGGGAAGGCGGCGGGACGGTGTCTCTTCCGCCTGGAATCCATCGGGCAGGGATGATTCGCCTCAGAAGCAATGTCACGCTGCACCTACTGAAAGGCGCGACGCTGCTTCAGAGCAAGGACATGGCTGACTACGAGATCCCACCCCGGAGTTGCTATGTTCACGGTACTGGGTCTCGTCGCGTTTTCCTTCACGGGGACGGGGTCGGGAACGTATCGTTGGTTGGGGAGGGCACGATCGACGGCAACCTGGCTTTGGATTCCAATGACGGGGTCGCAAACCGGCGGGGACCGCTGCCGGTTTTGTTTGAGAATTCCCGTAACATCCTGATCGAGGGCATTACGGTGCGAAACTCGCCAAGCTGGGCGATCACCTTCTTCGGATGCGCCAAGGTCGACGTGATCCGCGTCAAATGCCTCGACAGCTATGCCGATGGAATCAATCCGGTCTGCTCACAGGACGTCTGCTACGATGAGGTGCTGATCGAGGGTTCGAAAGATGATCCGATCGCGATTAAGAATGAGATGTCCGGAAGGGCGCCGGATTGCGGCTTTCTTACGGAAAACGTCTCCGTCAAGAATACGACGATTCGAAACTGCGGTCATCCGGCGGTGAAGATCGGCACGGGGACTTTTGGGATCTTTAGGGGAATCACCTTCACGAATTGCAGAATCGAGAATACGGGGGCCATGTTGACTGTGCAGCTGATGAGCCCTGAGCAGGAAGACGCTCCTGAAAGAGCGATCGAAAATATCGGTTTTACAGATATCACCCTGAAGAACGTCAGTGGGTTGATCGATGTTACCTCATTGACGGTCGACCGTCCGATCATTCGGAACATTACTCTCCTGAACATCATTGCGCACGATCTAAAAGGAAGATCCGCGGTGTGGGGTTTGGCCGATGCTCCCATTGAGAACGTGACCCTTCGGAACATTAGGATTAAAGGGAGCGCGCAGCCGGTGCGCTACTGGTACAGCGACATGCTCCAAGGGAGTGCCAGGCCCGCACCTTATTGGCTAAAGATTCGACACGTCAGAGGATTCAAATTGGACCAGGTGGAACTCCAGCTGGATGAGGTGGAGTCGGTCTTGATCTGTGAAGAAAGCACGGAGGTTGGGATCGATGGGCTGGATGTACGGGATATAGCCGGTAAGGAGGGCACGGGGCCGGTCGTGACTCTCAATCAGGTGAAGGGGGCGTCGATCAGTAACAGCAGAGGACCGGCTTCCCGAAGTTTCCTCCGAGGGGTAGGGGCGGAGACGTCCCACATCGAGATGTCGGGCAACGATTGGGGCAAGAATTCTGTGCCCTTGGACTTCAGGGAGGATCTATCCCGAGAGGATATGGTCGCGTTGGCCGAAGAGGTCGTGTATAGCAATCTCGAGGTATCGGAGCAGATCATGGCGAACGAAGGATTCACGGTCCAGGCGACGGTAAGCAACAAGGGAAAGGAAGGCTTCTTCAAGGCAGAGGTTGACGTTGACGGCGATCTGTCCGGTTCCCAATGGCTATGGCTGGAGAGTGGGGAAAAGCGAAAGGTGACTCTGACGACCCGGCCCTATTATTTGCCCCGTGCTTATCGAATCGCAGTGGGTTCCCTTACAGCCACCGCCGAAGTCCGTCCGACCAACGACGCATTTGAGTTTGGCGAGCGGATGGAGATCCAATCACCCGCCGCATCCGGTGAATTGACTCTCGTTACCGTTCCCTTGAAGAACATCGGAGGAGAGGCTGGAACCAAGCATGTTGAGCTGCTGGCCGACGGCGCAACGGTTACCTCGGCAGACGTTTCTCTGGCGCCCGGCGAAGAGAGGGATATCACGCTCGAGCACCGTTTCCAGGAGGAAGGACCGCACAACCTGAAGATAGGCGATTTTCCTGTCTGGCCCTACGCCACCTTTGCCAACACGGCAGCAAATTTCTACCAGACCCGTGAAAAGATCATCATTGAGGCCGGGGGAGGGGAGCAACATATCCAGACTCCTGACCGCCAATTCGCCGCTCTCTACCTGAAAGGTGTGGCGGGCGATTTTATCGCTACGGCCACACTTTCGGTGCGCCGCGTCACCGGCCCCTATTGTGGCGGGGGACTGATGGCCAAGAATGACATGACAAACCCTTCGGACAACTCGGGCTGCGTGATTGACTGGTTTTATCCGAAGTATGCCGTCTGTCACTATGAGGACATTCAAAAGCGTCGGATCGCCAAAACGGGAAAGGAGATCTCGGGTTTGCATCAGGTTTCGGTAGAGGATGCGGATTCCGTGCAAGACGTTGGTATGTTTGCGCACGCATTCAGTGCGAAAGGGGAGCTGTGCCATGTCGAGTTCGATCATTTCACCATCCTTCGGTGATCGGTCGTTCTTTGGTTGCGGCTTGGAGGCTAAGTGCTGGTGTTCGTAATTAGAGGCTGTCCCAAATCCGAGAGGATTTGGGTGGAAGCCTGATACCGATATCAATCTTCGTCACGTTATGTAGACCACGACATGCCTTCCGTCCTCGGTAGCTTACCTTTTATCCGTTATGCACCTTTCCAGCACCCTTCCTCTCGCTTTGAGTCGATAGTTCTCCCAAGGAAGCGCCTCTGACTCGATTCTTGGATCCCTATGCCGCCTGCGTTGCCTCTTTCTCATGTTCTTGCGCAAGTCTCTGCGCGATTTTCCATAGATTGTGGGACAGAACCGACCAGGCCACGCTAAGGTTACGGTTGTCAAAGCCTTTGCTGCGTATCTTGCCCCCGTGCCATCGGTTCTTGAGCACTCCGATCCGGCCTTCGGTGCTCCCTCGTCGTCGCTGCAACCGGACAAAGCGCGGCTCCTCCATCCGCTCCTTGAGCTCTTGTGGATTGCGGGGCGTAAGGGCGTCAAAAATCCCCTCTGCCTGGAGCCGCTTGCTGGCCGCCTTCGAGGCATAGCCCCGATCCCCACTGATCGCTTCGATCTTCTCCTCTAAAGCGAAGCCCTTTTGCCTCTCCAGACTTTCCCAAAGCTGCTTCAATTCGCTCGGGGCCTGCCCCCCATACAGTTTCCAGTCCAACAGATATCCCTCTGCGCTCTCGCATAAATAAAGGGTGTTGCCAAACTCCACCTCCCGATCTGCCTTGCCTCGCACGATGACGTCAATCTCAGGTTCGTAGGCGCTCAGGATCTTCTCCTCATTCTTCACCTGCCGCCCCCCTATGATCCGTTCGTGCGCCTGTTTCATGACCTGCGGTATCTGCTCTAACATACCATCCATTCGCTCGATGATTCGGCTCGCCTTCTTCTCGGTGTAATCGCTTTGCATCCACATAGCTTCCAATAAGTCACGGTGGCGAAGGGCATGGCCCTCAATCTTCTTGAGCAATAGCTTCATCCGCCGCAGGATCCCTTTACGCGCTTTGCCCGCCTCCCGGCGCCGACGCGCATGCGTCATCTCCAGGCACCGTTTGTTCATCTCCCGAGCCAATCCCTTTGCTCCCTGGGGCATGCGCTGTTTCATTCCCGCCTGCCGGATCAGACTGATCGCCTTGAGCAGCGTTGCTCCCACATCCTTGAGCAAGACCCAGTCCACGGGCCAGTGGATGTTCGCTTCCAGGCAAGTGGCGTCGATCAGGCATTCCCTCGTATCGATCGGCTTCTCTAATCCTGCCTCACCACAATGTTCAGCATTGCCCACCACCTCGGTCATCCTTGCATGCAGCTGTCTCAGATACGCTTCGTCGAAGAATTTCGAATCCCGTTCCAGACTGCTCTTCGATATTTTCCGGATCCCGTCTACCTCACGCACCCGGCAAAAATTAGCCAGAAGCTCACTGCGTCCCAACTCCTGCGACAGACAACGAAAGGATATCCCTCCGAGTAAATGACGCACCACCTCCACCCGCAGCGCTTTTATCGCTCTTAGAGCGCGTCGCTCCCGATCCTTCCCTCCCGCTTCATCCCATCCTTCCAAGGCTTTTACGATCGCCTCCCTTTCCAGCGAGGAGTCGATCAAAACCCGGTCAATCCGCTCCATTGTTTCCAGAAACACGGTGTAGTCTTTGCATCGAATGACTGGAGTTAGGGCTGGACGCAGGAAGCTTTGTACGGCAATATTTTTCATGAGAAGGGCGTGCTTTGTATTTGACTAACGCAAGCATAAGCGCCCTTTTTCGCCGGATCGAGCTTTTTGCAGCTCTATCCGGCCTTTTTTTTGCCCATAACTCATTAAAAATCAATTGTTTCCACCACTGGGACGGGCTCTAATTACGAACACCAGCACCAAGGGTGGATTTGTGAATTGCGGCCTTTCCCAATACCGACATTTTCGTAGCCCAGCAGTCCCCTGGAATCTGATAGAGAGAAAGAACGGATACCTCCTTTTCAAGAATTAACCGATGAATGACCAGAGAGCCCCTCTATCGCGTTTTACGGTGCTCGATTTGACGAGGGTACGATCGGGACCGACGGCGGTGCGCCAACTTGCCGATTGGGGGGCGAACGTAATCAAGATCGAACCGCCCGAAAAGATCGACAAGTCTAAGGGCATGGGGGGAGCGCGACACGGTCCGGACTTTCAGAATCTTCACCGAAACAAGCGCGGTCTCACGCTGAACCTTAAAGAGGAAGCCGGCCGGGCGGCATTCATGCGCATGGTAAAGAGGGCCGACTCAAGATCGACTACGAGTCGTGCCGATCTGAAAATCCGGGTATTGTTTACGCAAGCATTTCAGGTTTCGGGCAGGACGGACCCTACCGACTGCGACCGGGTTTCGATCAGATTGCTCAGGGGATGGGTGGTCTAATGTGGATTACAGGACTGCCGGGGCAGGGACCAGTGCGAGTCGGTGTGCCAATCTCCGACCTGGCCGCCGGATTGTATGCGGCCCTGGGCATTCTTACGGCGCTGCTGCAAAGGGAGGAGACGGGGGAGGGCCAGCTGGTGCATACGTCGCTTCTCGAGGCACAGATCGCAATGCTCGATTTTCAGGCGGCGCGCTGGCTCATCGGAAGCGAGGTGCCCGGGCAGGCCGGCAACAACCACCCAACCAGCATTCCGACGGGTGTCTTTCGAACCAGCGACGGCTATATCAACATTGCCTGCAGCGGAGACGTGATGTGGCGGCGCATCTGCGAGGTCCTGGCAGCCGAGGACCTGCATGACCATCCCGACTATGCCGACGCCGAGGCGAGGTCGCAGAATCGAGACGCTTTGAACGCCAGGTTGGAAGAGTACCTCTCAAACAGAAGCTGCAGCGAGTGGATTGAAGCGCTCAATGCCGCAGGGGTACCTTGTGGTCCAATCTACCACATTGACGAGATGTGGTCGAACCCCCAGGTGCGTCATCTCAATATGTCGCGTCCCGTTAAGCACAGCGTGCTTGGAGAATACGAAGTGGTACGAAACGCGACGAATCTGAGCGGGGATGCAAAGGGAGCCTATCATGCCGCTCCCGAGCGCGGGGAACACACCATCGAAGTTCTGAGGGAGTTCGGATTTTCCGATGACGAGATCGAGAGGATGAAAAAAGAGAACACTGTATGAATTCCAGAAACCTACATTTCACAAGAATAGAGAAAGTGTTCAAAAGACCAGATTCTGATGGAAAGTAGCACAGAGAAACTCGCTATCCGAAAGAGCAATGGGGTCGGGTATTTGGGTCTGAATCAACCCGAAAAACACAATGCGATCTCTTACGAGATGTGGCAGGGCATCGGCCAGGTCATGGACGATTTCGAGGCCGACCCGAGCCTTCGCGTGATTGTCGTTTCGGGTGAGGGTGGGAGGGCCTTTTCCGCCGGCGCCGACATATCACAGTTCGAGGCGAAGCGCGGATCGGCAGATGACATCGAGGTCTACAATGCGGCGATGAAACTCGCCTACCGGAAACTCACGGACATACCTAAGCCCACTATCGCCAGTATTTCGGGTTATTGTATTGGGGGCGGGCTGGCGACAGCTCTGTGTTGCGATCTGCGAATGGCATCCGACGATTCCCAATTTGGTATTCCCGCGGCCAAGCTCGGCATCGGCTATAGCTTTGAATCCTTGAGACCACTGGTGAGTTGTGTAGGACCTATTCGGGCCAAGGAAATTCTGTTCACGGCCAGGCGATTCAGCGCTGAGGAGGCCTACGACATGGGTTTGTTAAACGGTGTGCGGACGAAAGGCGAACTGAATGAATATGTCAACGAATGCTCGCAGACCATTGCCGGCAATGCACCCCTCTCCATCAAGGCTTGCAAAAAGATTATCGCCGAGATCGGCAAAGAACCCAATGATCGTGATCTTGAACTCTGCAAAAGCCTCATGGATGAATGCTACGACAGCGAAGATTATAAGGAAGGTCGTCGGGCCTTCATGGAAAAACGACGGCCGAATTTTCGTGGGAGATAATATGAAGAACGGAAATAGGCATATGCGCGAACAGTTCGCCCGCGATGGATTCTACGTGTTCGAGAATATCCTCGATGACGGTATGGTCGATCGGTTGAGGAGCTTCAGCGACAAAGTGCTCGCCGAACAGGATCCGGAGCATTTCGAGAGATTTCGCACGAGCGGCAGTATGGTCATGATTGATTGGGCCATGACCTTCGAGCACCCGTTCCTGGCCGAGTTCATCGCCTCTCCCAGGACGCTGGAAGCGCTGAAACAGCTTGGGTTCGATGAGCCAAAATTCGGGCACGGGCGAATCATCAGTAAGCCGCCACACAGCCCGCCCCTTTTCTGGCATGAGGATGGCCGTTTCTGGGATGATCCGGTGAGCTATACGCTGCAGCCCATACAGGTTTTCCTGATGTATTACCTGACCGATACGACTCCGACCAATGGTTGTTTACGCGTGATTCCCGGCTCGCATCTGAAACGTCACCCGTTACACGACAAAATTGCGGAGAGACATACGGTTGAACTCAGCACATATGCCAATCCGGACGATCCGGAATTCTCGATAGTGGACGACGAAATTGATGTGCCTTTGAAGGCGGGCGATCTCGTAATGGGCTATGGGAGCCTGCTTCACGCCTCGCATCCGAACCGGTCGGACGAGCGGAGGACGGTGCTCACCATGTGGTACTATCCGGATTTCGTCAATCTGCCGGAGAGGACGCAGGCCACGGTCGCTTTCGTGGAACAAAAGACCGGGCTCGTGGATGCGATGCCCCGACAGTTCCACGACTCATTGGATCCGCTCCGAATCGTCTATGAGGGCGATGCGGAACCGATCGAGCAGCAGTGGGTGCCGGGTCTGAAGTGATGGAAATGGCGAGTTGCGAGTGGCGAGTTGAGTGAAATTGAACATCGAACGTCTAACATCCAACGTCCTCGTGGAGACTTGCAGTTGCCGATGCTTGATGGTGAATGATCGACTATCGTGAAGAGCCGGCTTTGATGTTTGTCGGATCGGTTGGGATGAAACAACTGGCGTCGAAGAAGACGAAATGCTCACGCATTCCGCTACGAAGGTGATCTCTGCTGGTAGCGGAATGCGTGAGCATTTCGACGATCGTGCCGGTGACTTCGGCATCTCCGCATCACCAGGACTTCAACATCGGCATTCTTGTCCCTACTGCCTAACCATCCTTCTTAGCCCACCGAACCTTCATCCTCTTCATCTCCACGTTGGGGGAGATTTTTTTGCCCGGGCGCTGGTTTTTCTTTTCGTACAACCAGCGACCTTGATTGTCGCGCGGGACAGGAAGGCGTTTGGCGACTGGAGGCGGGGCGGCTACCGCTGTGGGTTGCTCCGCATACCAGTAGGCGACGGATGACATCTCATTGGCCAGGTGATTCCCATGGCCGTGCTCGATTGTCACTTTGATCTCCTTTTCAAACCGGACCGGATTCTCTATGTGCAGCACGTAGCTGGTCTGGTAACCGTTGGTGTTGCTCTCATGGATGGACGAGCCGTTACGCAGAAAAGCGTTGGGTTGCATGCCCCAGGCTTGATTGAGGTAGTCCTCGCTTCCCGTCCCGTGTAGGTCCGGAGGCCACTTGTAACCGTCCACCCAGATCATGTCGTCGCCTTCGCCCCACCAGGTGCCTTGAAAGTTTGTGACGGACAGATTGCAGCCGATGTAGTGACCTCTGCCCTTGGTCTGCAGAATGGTGTAATTGTCCTCCCAGGCCGGTCTTCCCTTGTTTACGATATTCGCTTCAGGTGAGTTGACCCGAATCTCGTGTCCCCAGCCCTCGAAGGGATTGGTTCTGCGGAATTCGGCGTGAAAGTAACCTGCGTCCGGCGGTGGTTCAGTGCAGGTCTCGTAATCAATGTAGAAATACTGCCGATGAGACTCACTGCTCTGGTTGATCAGTTCGACCAGAGCTCGTTCGCGGAATGGCATGGGTACGTAGCAGTTTAGGGCACACCCCTGGTTGAATTGATTGTTGTGCGCGGTCGAGGCGGTAAAGAGGAACGACTGGAAGCTGTTGACGATTCCGTGGCCCAGGCAGAAGAAGTCTCCCAGGGGAACAAGGAGGCTCGGCTTCTTTGCATTGTCCCAAGTGATCTTGAGAAGGCACTCACGATAGTTTGCGCGCTGAGTCATCCAGATGTGAGTGATGGCTCCGGGACCCTTGATGTCTGCCAGAATCCTCGACTCTCCAGCTTCCAGCATCCAGGCGTCGCGGTTTCGTCCGGTCGTATCCCATGAGGAAAACCGTCGGGACTTTCCGTTTTGTAGAGTTGGCAGTTCGTTGATCATCTCACTCTATTTCCTTTCGGAGTATTCCGGTCGCCCCAGCGCGTCTGTCGTTGACATGCGTGTGAATTTGACAAGGGAGCCGCCGGCATCTTCTAGAATAGATCTTCTCGCCTGTTCGATCTGATCCGAAGCCTGCGATGCGATATTTCGACTGCAGCATGGATCGAGTTCCAGGTCGAACACGTAGGGTTTTTCAAAGTCCACGCTGCTGAAGAACCAGGTCTTTTTGTCCTTGTACCAGACCGAGTTGCCGTAGCGACAGGTCAGATAATCGCGCGAAGTGAATTCGCCGTCGCCCTCGATCAGAGGCTGCAGGCTTTGGCCGTCAAGTCCACCGAAGGGAGTTGCCTTGCTTGCCGTGCCGACAGTTGCCGGGACATCCGTGGTGTAAACGAACTCATCGCAGGTCGTGCCGGCACCAGCGCCGGCGGGATGACGGACCAACAAGGGAATGCACATGGTTCCCGGGTACATGAAGTCCGCCGGCTTTCCCAAGATGCGGTCCGGGTTATCGGCGAAATTGGTGCCGTGATCGGTCAGGAAGATCATTAGTGTGCTCTCCTTCAAACCGAGTTTGTCGACGGTATCGACCAGTTTGCCGAACCAGGTATCGACCATGGTGACCAACCCGGCATAGTTGCCTTTCACGCTCTCGATTCGGTCTTCGTAGTCGGGATGAAGGTCGAGAGATGCGTAAGGCACCGTGAGACAGATCGGTTCCCGATCCTCGCGGCGGCCGTAGAGGTCGTAGTAGTGGACGGGCGCCTCCCAGGTTTCATGCGGCGAAAAGCTGTCGACGTAAAGATAGAACGGCCGGTTGTTTCGATTCTGCTCGACGAACTCGATCGCGGCTCGAAATGTTCGGGCGGTTGGCCAACTCTCCTCGAGCCTTTCGGGTTGCACATTTGCCAGGTGGGCTCGGATGCGGGATTCATTGCCCTTGTATCTCGCGACTTGCGCTGGATCAACGTGAACGGTGGCGCGATAGCGGTCTTCCGACTGACCGCGGATGTAGGCCCATTGCTGGAAGCCGCGGGTAAAATTCATCCCCGGCACAAAGTAGTGAGGCACGTCGGAAAAGAATCCGGTATGGTAACCCTTTTCAACGAGAGCTTCCGCGATGGTCCCCTCTTCGGACGACATGGGTTGCCAGCCCGGAAGGTAGACATTATCCCAGGGAATGGGATGATAGTCATTGAAAGGGAATGCGCGCCTGCCGCTGTGAAGGGTGCGGCGAGTGGGAATGGTGGGTAGACATTCGGGATGGGCGTGGGTGAAACGGACACCCTGTTGCGCGAAGCGGTCCAGATTCGGTGTTCGGATCCACTCGTTACCATAGGCGCCGATGTAGGCGGTGCGAAGCGTATCAGCGCAGACTACAACGATGTTTATGGCTGTAGAAACGGGCGGCTCGTGGGAGGAAACTGCTTTATGCTGATTCAACGACGGGTTCGCTTTTTGACTACCTTCTCAATCATTATTGAACTGTAGCCGAACCTATTCGCTAAGTAAACCTGTCAGATGTATAAAGCCATTGGATTCCTCTTCGTTGGATTAGCGACCCTGGGCGTATTCCTCCCCATCCTTCCGACCACGCCTTTCTTGCTCCTTGCCGCGGGCTGTTTTGCGAGATCATCGGAAAAGTGGCACCGGTGGTTATTGAGCAACCCGACTTTCGGGCCCCTAATTCGTAACTGGCAAGAGCACCGGTGCATCTCCCGAGCATCCAAGATGACGGCGATTATTCTGATTCTGGTATGCGGAGGTTACTCGGTCGGGTTCGCTTTGGAGAATGTCTATCTCAGGGTGGTAACAGCGGCACTGCTACTGTATGGCCTGTTCTTCGTCGCCCGGATAAGCGTGTGTAGCAACCATAAGAGGAGGATTCCATAAGATTCGCGGAAATCATGGCGTTTCGCCGAGAATGGTAACTCCTCTACAGATCTGTCGGCCCTTCGGCGCCCTAACACTTTACCGATCGATCGAGGATTGAACAATCGGCGTCCACGAAGATGAAATGCTTAAGTCCCGCTCGGTGGGGCTTCATGCCGAATCGAAACCTTTAGCAGAATGCGTGAGCGTTTCGGCAGCGGCTCTCGCTTTAGTCGACGACCGAACAAGCATCGATCACATCCTGGGCAATCTCGTTTCGGGGTCGGACCACGGTATGTTGTTGTGTGTCAGGATATTAACTCCGAAATGACCGCCTGAAATCGGTCTTAGAGTCCAGTTTCGGTCGTAGAATTGAACTTTAGGCTGGGTGGTCGCGTACACGGACCGAGATCCGGTTAGAATCCAAAAACCGCCGTAGAAAATGCCCCTAAGGGCCTCTTTCCAATCAATAGCCGTCGTTATCTTGCTCAGCATTAATCATTTACCGTGGTCCGACCCCGAGACTCCGACCGATCCGACCCCGAGACTCCGATTGCTGGTTAGCCCGCTTTTCGTGTTCAGTGCGCCGCCACGCAAAAGATGGTGCATCATCTCGCAAAACAGTCCCCGAAAATCTGTGAGAAAAGCGGGCTAGAGAGTTGCCACCCGATTGGCGAGGAGCGCCGGCCAATCGGTGGGGTTGGATTGTTCGGTAAGAGCGATGGGCGAGTTCAGGTCGACATTGTTTCTCGGTGAGTCATTGAAGCGACGGAGCGTGCGGCTGCCAGATGCCCTCACCCGTAGATGGATTGTCCCGGCGTCACGTGTTATGACTACCATTTGTCCATTCACGCTGTCGAACTTGGCGAAAATTGCGGTGCTCGTCAGATCCGGTAGTTGATGGCCGGACGCGGGGTCGGATGAAATGATAACTTGGCTGGGAGAGAGCCGGTTAATGCGCTCCCACTGCGTGCCGTTGGCGCTGCCGTGGTGGGATGCCCTTAGCACCTGGCAAGGGTCTTCCATCATCCTTTCAGTATCAAAGAAGGACCAGTTTTCCATCTGGGCGTCTCCGGTGCTGATCATTCTAAAACGGCGCCAGGCCATCCGGGTCATAATGGTCAGGTGATTGGTATTATACACGTTGGCGTCTTCCAGTAGGCGCACCATACCGTTGGTCGGCCCCAAAAGTTCGAGGTATGGAGCGTTGGGATCGATGACGGGATCTCCACCGGAAGGATCCTCAGTGAGTGCATCATCAGGATACCAGCGACTGTAGCCGGAGAGGAAGGTCACATTGGTGTTCTGTTCTTCAAGACGGTCAATGAGCCGACGATAGGTTGGCGGACCCATTCCAAATTCATGCCAGAAGGGTGATACCGTTGCCTGCTCGATGTTTCTCTCGGAAGCGAGACGATTACCGCCGCTGTAATGGTCGTCGTGGGGGTGAGTTATAATCAGGTGTTCGATCGTGCCATCAAGCCCGAGATTATCCAAAAGGCGAATAAGCTTTCGGGGACGAGTGGCGTCGATAACAATGACTCTGCCTCCCGGCGAGATGATGACCGAGGTGTCGGCTTGGCCGACGCTGAGCATGTAGACGTGTAGATTGCCGTCGGGTGCGTTGATCATTTCAGGTCTGTTTCTGCTGACGTAGCAGTTTGTTAAAGATCTCTTCGGCGCTCTTCCCTTTTTGCATCTGTATCTCCGGAAAATCCTGCCGGCGGAGGGAACGCTTCGGGTTTACCCTTTTTACTTTCATCCGCTCAAGATGCGCGGTTGTCCGCTTTTGCTGAATGATTCGATTTCTCATGATTCGCCTACGCTTTTTAAGGGGCATCTGTTGCGAATAAGTCTGAATCTTCTCGGGGACCGGTTCAATCTGCCGGAGGGATTCTTCCACCAACTCCATCGCCTCTCTGAGAGTATCCGCCGGAATTAGGTCCGATCCCCGGAACCGCTTCCAGTTACGCGTTCCCGAAAAAATGGCAAAGAAGGCGCGTTGCAAGGCCTCTGGGTCGTAAGGCGGGCGGTACCCGTAGAGCTCTTCGAATTGCCGGAAATCCAGTTCCGTACAGCTCAAGTCAACGCCATCCGGATTGTCGTTAAGCACCTCTTTCGAAATGTTACCGGCTCGGCTGAGCTGGTCCAACTCTTCCGGCGGCATGAAGTAGACCAGCCGGAAGTGGCCGTTGCTGGCCTCGTAGTAGTAAACAGCTTGCTTCGGTGACGTGATGGCCATGTTGCACCTCCTATCTATTCCGGATTGTCTGGGTCGATATTTGCTTAACCATGCTCGAGAGCCCAAAGGGTTTACATCAATACTTCCCGGAAGGCGAGAACTACAAGAACTAACGAGCCCCCAAAGCCCAGCATTGTGCGAACTAGCAACCTATGGATCGTCATGATCGTCATGGGCTAGTTCTCTCGTTCGCCGTCTGCGAGTGAAGTATCGAATAACCCCAATAAAGCTGATGACGACCCAGAATGCCTCAACGAGAAACGCGGACAGATTGAAGGCGAACAGCAGGGAGAAAATCACGCAAAGCGCCCCAAAGCCGTTTAGCAGAGAATAAATGAACCCATCGCTTCGTAGACGTTCAATTTGCAGAAGAAAATATGCCCCGACAATCATCGTGATGCCGAAAAATCCTACGATGTCATACCAATGGAACATCAACATGCATCGTAATCGTCACGAAGAAGAACGACCAGCAGTAATTAAGTCGATTAAAACACAAGGTATCGTTGGGATGTCAGTCCGCTCGAATGTCCAGTCAAGGATTCAGACCTAAATTGCCACTACAATTTAGCTCCTGATTCTTAGGTTGGGGATGCTATCGGATTTCTGGATTTCAAATCGGTCGAAACGCAGCTCCGGTGGCGCGCACTTCGGGCGCGTTGTGTGGCGTGAAAACGAGTGACTCGTGTTGGTCGATCTTCTACGGTGGGTCGTATGAAGACGTATCGTTGTATCCGAATTGGCACTATCTCTTCTTTCCTTGTTATCTTCACCCATTCGGGCATCTCATCGGAGGGTTTCCAGTTCAGCGACGAAGTGCGGACCCGGCAGGAGCTCCTTCAAGTGTCGTTGGGGAATCTGCCGGCTGACCTCATCATTCGGGGAGCCACCGTGCTCGACGTATTCAATCTCATTTGGACGGAGAATCAAGACATCGTAATCCGGGGCGAACGGATTGCGTGGGTAGGGGAATCGGAAACCTGGCCGGGTAAGGCTGCGAAGATTGCCTCAGCAAAAGGTGAGTGGGCGGTGCCGGGCTTCGGAGAGTCGCACAAGCATATCGAGAGCAGCTATGTCACTCCGGAGTACGAGGCTCAACTGGTCATACCGGATGGGAACACATGGAGCGCCGAGGGTTCGCATGAACTTTCGAATGTGGTAGGCAACCGGAATGTCGATTTCTGGCTGATGGCGGAGGAGCACGGGAGTCCGTTGAAAATCTTTGTCGGGGTGGGTTCGGCGACTCCGCCAACCGTCTACGAGAAGGGCGGAGGTTACTATGGATACAAGGAAATGCAGCGATTTCTGGAGCAGGATCCCCGGGTGGTGGGTCTCGGTGAAGTGATGGATTGGAGCAGTGTTTCGGTTCCGGATTCGCCCGGACACCAGCGGATCTGGGAAGTCATCCAGGCCACCTTGGACTCGAGGGGCGTGGTTGAAGGACACGCCTTAGGACTGGTGGATAGCGAATCGATAAACGCCTTCGCGGCGGCGGGTCTTTCCAGCGACCACCACATCCGGTTGGCGGAGGAGGGGTACCAGAAGGTGCGGCGCGGGATATTTGCCGAGCTGCATGCCGAAGCGACCCGACTCCTCGTTCCCTACCTTTTGGAAAAGGGCGTGAATAGCTGGTCTTCCCTCTCGGTTTGCACGGATGACCGCGACGCGCTCGCTTCCCTTCAATTGGGAACTATGGATTACAACATACGAACGGCTATTGAGTCCGGCGTCCCGGTGGAAGCTGCCTATGCCATGGGGAGCTATTATCCAGCCCAGCATTGGCATCTTGAACATCTGGTGGGTTCCATCGCGCCGGGTCGATACGCCGACATTGTCCTCCTTAAGGATCGAAAGAAAGTTCGTATTGGCCGCGTATTCGCCAATGGCATTTTGGCGGCCGAAGATGACGAGTATCTCCTCAAAGTTCCGAAGATTGAATATCCGGAATGGGTCACCGACACGATAAATGTCGGCCGGAAACTAAAGCCCGAGGACTTCTCGATATCAGCTCCGGAGGGAAAGAAGGAAGTTACAGCCGCGATACTGGAGATATTCTACTGGGGAGAGGATTTCATGACCGCCAAACTGCCGGTGATCGACGGCAAGGTGCCGGCTCGTCCTCAGGACGGGATTTCCAAGGTGGCGATGGTTGACCGCTATCATGGCGATGCCGGGGTGGCGAAGATGTTCTGGAGAAATGTCGGACCGATAAACCCGGATTCCGCCCTTGCCAGTTCCAACGCTCATGACTTGCACAACATCTGGGCGGTGGGAAATAGCGATTCCGCCATGGCCTTGGCGGTGAATACAATCGCCGGCATGGGCGGCGGGTGGGTTCTGGTACGGGAAGGACGAGTCGTGGCTTCGGTGCGGCTTGAGATCGGAGGACTGATGTCACAGCGACCGGTCCGGGAAGTAGCCGATGAATTGGAAGGCCTCTACAAAGCAGCGGACGCCATGAAGTGGATCGGTCGACCCGGTCTGCCCAGGATCCTGGATAAATCGTTCCTCACCTGCACGCCGTGGAAGTGGGTCCTGGTCGCTCCTTACGAAGGAAATCCGCACGGGCTGGTGAAGGTGACGACCGGGGAAACGCATCCCGTTGTATGGTAGAGGACTCTGTCGGACTTTATATGTTGCAACCATCTTAAAAAGCGGCGCGTCCGGCGGCCACGCCCTATCTACTTTCAGGACGTCGAACTGATAGGGAGTGATGTACAGAAAGGAGCGTACTGCGGTGAACAGTATAAGATATCCGATTAACCGGCAGGTGGTAGGGCGTGGCCGCCGGACGCGCCGCTGAGACTCAGGATTCAGCCAGAATTGAGAGTAGCACGAAGTTGAAGAGAACGGTCATCCATTCCGCATTCGTGGTTCTCTGTCTCCTGTCCTGTGGACCCTTGAGCGAAGCCCATTTGCTCAACATGACACGGGTCTCGGTCTCAATCGATCCCACGACACATAGAGTGGAGATGGATCTGGAGGTCGACCTGACGCGAATGCTGGGAGGACCGAAATCCTACTACAAACTGACGCAGACGCCAGACGAAGAAAGGAAGAACGATCTGGCAACAATTGCGGGAGCGCTGGAGCGTGGTTTGCAGCTCACCTGCGATGGTGGCCGGATAGATCTGAACTCGACGGAGGTGGTTCTCCCAAACCTCGATCTCGAGGATTTCAAGGCAACCTATGCGGCGCCGATGACGCGCGTCCGGCTGGAGGGATCGCTGCCGCAGGGTGGAGGCGAATTGCGTTTCCGAGCTGAGACCAACCTCACGATCGAAAATCCTATCGCCATAACCTTCAGGGAGCCGCAGGAGGGGCGCACGATGACTCGATGGGTTGAATCGGGTGAAGTGAGCCGTCCGTTTCCAGTTGCGGCGCAGGTCGTAGTGGTAGATCGAGAGGGATCATCCGATCCGTCTGGGCAGAGAGAAGATTCGTCAACAGTCGACTGGATGGCTTCGGCCTGGATCTACCTCAAGCTCGGCTTCGTTCATATTCTACCTTCTGGTCGCGATCACATTCTCTTCGTTCTTGGGCTCTTTCTTCTTGCCGTCCGGTGGAAACCCCTGCTCGCGCAAGTAACTTGCTTTACGGTGGCCCATACGATCACGCTGGGACTTGGAATCATTGGCTTCCTGTCCCCTCCGGCGAAAGTCGTGGAGCCGCTCATTGCGGTTTCCATCGCCTATGTTGGAATCGAGAATATCTTCAAGACGAGACCGGGGCCGGCCCGTCTGGTCATCGTCTCACTCTTCGGGCTCGTGCACGGACTCGGCTTCGCTGGAGTCTTGAGGGAGATTGGCCTGCCCGATTCCAGCTTCGTGACGGCACTCGTCTTCTTCAACATCGGGGTTGAGGGCGGCCAGATTGGCGTTCTTCTCTGCGCCTTCGCGGCAATCGGCTGGTTTCGGCGCTGGCGCCACTTTCGCAAGGCGATTCTGATACCGTGCTCCGCGGCTATAAGCGTGATCGGTATCTCTTGGGCAGTGATGCGCATTGCAGCCTGAATTCCGAACCGAATATCCTGATTATACGGGTGTAGTGTCCAAACGGTTGCCCAGGTCATCCTTGCCGATTTCGCTCTCTTCACTACGGTAGAACTGGAAATCAGGAACAAAAGCATGAACAAAATCAAAGCGATTGCATTCACGGTTTACCCGGTGCGTGACTTGGAGGAGGGGCGGCGTTTCTACGAAGACGTACTGAGGCTTGAAGCGGGGGGATTGAGCCAGCCAATCTGGCACGAATACGATGTGGGCGGCGGCACCTTCGCCATCAGCACGATCGAACCGTTGCAGGAGGGAGGACCGGG
Organism: Candidatus Moanibacter sp.; assembly: GCA_965226025.1. Lineage (GTDB taxonomy): Bacteria > Verrucomicrobiota > Verrucomicrobiia > Opitutales > UBA2987 > Moanibacter. The sequence goes on from CBDDCD010000003.1 coordinate 1,572,988, forward strand.
TAGTGGTGTGGCTTTCGAGGTTGACGACATCGATGGGTGGTACGAAGACCTGCAAGGGAAGGAAGTGAAATTCGTCACCGAGATGATGGACTTTCCCACCTGCAAGATGTTCGTTGTAAAGGATCCCTTCGACAATGATGTCACGCTCCACGAGATCAAGGAGTGATGTAGCCCGCTTTCCCCTCAGATTTTCGGGGTGTGTTTTGCGATATGATGCGCCATCTTTTGAGCGGCGGTACATTGAACACAAAAAACGGGCTAACGAACAAAAGCCTGAAAATGAATTCAGTTACCTGGGATCAGGTCCGTTCGCGGCGGCTGGATAGAAATGGTCTCACCCGTCGCGCCCCGATCTGCCGGCTCGAAAAGGTGGTCGGGGATCTCTGCGGGTTTCAGGCCCAGGTGCTTTCCGCAGCCGAACTGGCGATCGGGCTTCGAGTCGAAGGAGCGACCCAGCGAATGGTCCGCGAAGCGATCTGGGAACGGAAGTCGCTCGTCAAGACCTACGGCCCGAGAAGGACGATCCACCTTTTTCCCAGCCGTGAGCTCAACATGTGGATGGCGGGAATGAGGACGGTTGCCGGGCTGGATGGAAAAGCACCGGACGCGATAACGGCCGCCGTATTGGAAGTCCTATCGGGAAATCCGCTCGGCCGTCGCGAGCTGGCGGTCGAAGTAGGCCGTCGGGTAGGATCTCAAGGGAGAGACGCTCTCTCTTCAACGTGGGGCGCCGACTCCATCAAGGAAGCAGCCTACCGCGGAAAGCTCTGTTTTGGTCCCAGTCGCGGGTCCAGAGTGACGTTTGTGCGAGTAGATCAATGGGTGAGCGACGAACTCGAGTGGGAGGGTAGAGAAGCCCTAGAAGCCATCATTCTGAGGTATGCATCCACCTATGGACCGGTTACGCCCAGACACTTCGCCAACTGGATCCACATGAATCCTGACACGGTTCAGGAAATCTTCGAAGACTATCGTGACTCATTGGACGAAATAGATACCGAAGGCGAAACAGGGTGGGTGCCCCGTAACACCACAGAGTCGGAGTGGCAACGGACTGGTGAATCGGTCTTTCTTCTGCCGCGTTACGATCCCTATGTGTTGAACAGCCTGAAGCAGCACATGTCGAAGCGGAACGACGCCCGAAACGTCCTCCCGGAGACGCATCGTCGGCGAATCTTCAGCTACAAGATGGGCCGACTTGAAGGAGCAGTTGGAATCCGGACGCTGTTGGTCAATGGCCGCGTAGGCGGTATGTGGGCGCAGGGAAACGGGTCCAAGTGTATGGAGATTCGGGTCGAGCCGTTTGAGCGACTGACGCGCGAGCTGCTGGCCCTTTTGAAAGAACAGGTGGAGCGAATCGGCGCGTTCTATGAGCGTTCGGTAAGACTGGAGATTGGGCGGCTCGATGGGTGAGTTGCCCTTTAGCGCCACTGGCGGCGCTGTCGCTTGAGGGTTTGGGGGACATGCTCGGCCAATTGAGGGTGAAGTTCTCGGCGTGCACGAAGACGAATTGCTCGCGCATTCCGCTACGAGCGCCGAACGGAATGTAGCGGAATGCGTAAGCATTTCGACGAACTTGCCTTTGATTTCGTCGTCACCACATGGTCCGGAAACCCACATGTAGGTCGAAGTCTCCGGTCAAGTATCCTCGATCATTTGCTCAATTCTTTTCAGGGCAAAAGTGGTATACGATGGCTCCGGCATCTTGCGAAAGTTGCTGGCAAAGTGGAGGGTGTTCAGGATCTCGCACCAGCGGAGTTGGGCTTCATCGAAGGTCCCGTGCTTCGAGTAGCCCTCCAGTGCCGCGCTACGCTCTCTTTCGGTGTGTAGTCAGTCACACTTAGTCGCTACACTTCGTCGGGTACACCTAGTCTATCCACTTAGTCCCTGCAGAACGAATCGACTGAGCGCAGAGACTAAGTGTATTGGACTAAGTGTGGCGACTAAGAGTATATCGAACATCGAATGCCCAATCCCAACCCCGGTTTGCCGGGAAACTGCAGACCGTTGGTAGGGAGGGGAGAGTGAACCCCGGCAAGCCGGGACTTCGCTGAGCTCAGCAGTGAATAGTGGGAAGCCTAGGCGATATGCATTGCGGCGTGGACGATCACAAGCCACGATTTCTTGCTGAAAGTGCGAGCTGAGACCGACAGGGAGAAGATCAATCAGTTTATGGAGGAGCTCGGTCGGCGAGTCCGAACCGAGGGGCGGGTCTACTTCACAGGGGGAGTAAGTGCGATTATGAATGGTTGGCGCGATATGACGGTCGACATCGACTGCAAATTCGATCCGGAGCCGGTTGGTATTTTCGATGTTCTTCCTGTCTTGAAAGATGAATTGGACATCAATATTGAGTTGGCTGCTCCGGAGGACTTCATCCCTCCCCTCCCAGGTTGGGAGGGGAGGAGCCAGTACATTGGAAGGCAGGGACAGATTTCATTTTACCATTATGACTATTACAGTCAGGCGCTGTCCAAGATTGAGCGGAACCATGCCAGGGACAATGCGGATGTTGCTGAGATGTTGGATAGAGGACTCATTCAGAGGGATAAGCTGCTCGAGCTGTTTAGTTTAATTGAACCCGATCTCAAGCGATATCCTGCCATCGAACCGCAGGCCTTCCATGAGCGTGTAGAGAAGATTCAGGAGGGCCCGGAATGACGGCCAATTTCGATCACTTGCCTGGGGGAGACCTGATAGAGGAAGGACTGATCGACCTCGCCGCAGGGATTGAGAGCCAGGCTTCTTTGCTCGTGGAGATCGCCCATCCCAGATTGCGGAGTCTAGGAATATCGATACCTGACGCAAGTTTTCAAAAGGAAGCAGAACTGAGACTTTATCGTTTGCTGAGAGCCGAGTACCCGACCGACGCGTACTCTCAGTATAACTCTCTAATACGGCGACTCGTTAGCTTCGAACAGGCGCTCGAGTCGAGGGTTTGGCGAAGGAGGAGGCGGGGAGTAACGGAATTGGCGGAGTCTTGAGAGTAGCTCGCCACTGTTCGCTGTCCGCATTTACTCGTCGGCCTCGAGAGCCCTCGGCCCTCCAATGAACACGTTCTTGTTCCTCTCCTGTCGGATCCATTGGAAGTTACTCTTCTATTGGTCTGTGATGCAGTCTGAATTCTCTGGGAATTTCTCGCGTGCTCTGGTGTAACTTTTATTCATGTTTGCCCCAGGATTCTCAATCGAGCCGATCACTGATCCATTGGGTTTTCGAGTTGGGCCTGATTGTTTTTCGCCGCCCGTTGAGCGACGAAGCTTGGACTCGATTCGCAAGAGTCTTAGGGAGCCATCCTGTCAGGGGCCGGAGATCGTTTACGCCATTGCAATGGATGTTGGTAAAACGGAACATAAGCCGCTGCTGGTAGAAAACCATCTCCTCTACGGAGCGGTGACCTTTGCATCGGGGCGTTTGGGCGTAGAACCGATCCGCAGCCAGGGGCACGTGCATGCAACCTTACCTCAAATCGGTTGGTCGACTCCTGAGGTGTGCGAGGTTTGGCAAGGCGATATTCACTATGCAGGAGAAAGTGGAGGATGATCCGGGGCGTTGCTTTGCGGTTCGCGCCGGGCCCGGAGAAGTGGTCATCATTCCGCCCGGCTGGGGTCATGCCACGATCAGTGGTGATCCGGATCAGCCGCTCACCATTGGGGCGTGGTGTGTTCGTTCCTACGCCTTTGACTACGATGGCGTCCGGGCACACGGAGGCCTCGCCTGGTTTCCTCTGCTCGATGCTGATGGGCACATTCGGTGGGAGCACAATGATACCTATGAATACGGAGAACTCATACAGAAGAGTCCTGAGGGGTATGGTTTCCTGGGCTTGGAGAAGGGACTCTTTATCTACGAACAGTTTGAAACGGATCCCGATCGGTTTCTCTTTGTTCCGGAGCCGCAGAAAATCGAGGAGCGATGGGGCAAGTTCGTTCCATGATGACTTCCTTCTTCGTGGAAAAGCGACTCATAGCTAGAGGCTGTCCCAAATCCGAGAGGATTTGGGTGGAAGCCTGATACCGATATCAATCTTCGTCACGTTATGTAGACCACGACATGCCTTCCGTCCTCGGTAGCTTACCTTTTATCCGTTATGCACCTTTCCAGCACCCTTCCTCTCGCTTTGAGTCGATAGTTCTCCCAAGGAAGCGCCTCTGACTCGATTCTTGGATCCCTATGCCGCCTGCGTTGCCTCTTTCTCATGTTCTTGCGCAAGTCTCTGCGCGATTTTCCATAGATTGTGGGACAGAACCGACCAGGCCACGCTAAGGTTACGGTTGTCAAAGCCTTTGCTGCGTATCTTGCCCCCGTGCCATCGGTTCTTGAGCACTCCGATCCGGCCTTCGATGCTCCCTCGTCGTCGCTGCAACCGGACAAAGCGCGGCTCCTCCATCCGCTCCTTGAGCTCTTGTGGATTGCGGGGCGTAAGGGCGTCAAAAATCCCCTCTGCCTGGAGCCGCTTGCTGGCCGCCTTCGAGGCATAGCCCCGATCCCCACTGATCGCTTCGATCTTCTCCTCTAAAGCGAAGCCCTTTTGCCTCTCCAGACTTTCCCAAAGCTGCTTCAATTCGCTCGGGGCCTGCCCCCCATACAGTTTCCAGTCCAACAGATATCCCTCTGCGCTCTCGCATAAATAAAGGGTGTTGCCAAACTCCACCTCCCGATCTGCCTTGCCTCGCACGATGACGTCAATCTCAGGTTCGTAGGCGCTCAGGATCTTCTCCTCATTCTTCACCTGCCGCCCCCCTATGATCCGTTCGTGCGCCTGTTTCATGACCTGCGGTATCTGCTCTAACATACCATTCATTCGCTCGATGATTCGGCTCGCCTTCTTCTCGGTGTAATCGCTTTGCATCCACATAGCTTCCAATAAGTCACGGTGGCGAAGGGCATGGCCCTCAATCTTCTTGAGCAATAGCTTCATCCGCCGCAGGATCCCTTTACGCGCTTTGCCCGCCTCCCGGCGCCGACGCGCATGCGTCATCTCCAGGCACCGTTTGTTCATCTCCCGAGCCAATCCCTTTGCTCCCTGGGGCATGCGCTGTTTCATTCCCGCCTGCCGGATCAGACTGATCGCCTTGAGCAGCGTTGCTCCCACATCCTTGAGCAAGACCCAGTCCACGGGCCAGTGGATGTTCGCTTCCAGGCAAGTGGCGTCGATCAGGCATTCCCTCGTATCGATCGCTTCTCTAATCCTGCCTCACCACAATGTTCAGCATTGCCCACCACCTCGGTCATCCTTGCATGCAGCTGTCTCAGATACGCTTCGTCGAAGAATTTCGAATCCCGTTCCAGACTGCTCTTCGATATTTTCCGGATCGTCTACCTCACGCACCCGGCAAAAATTAGCCAGAAGCTCACTGCGTCCCAACTCCTGCGACAGACAACGAAAGGATATCCCTCCGAGTAAATGACGCACCACCTCCACCCGTAGCGCTTTTATCGCTCTTAGAGCGCGTCGCTCCCGATCCTTCCCTCCCGCTTCATCCCATCCTTCCAAGGCTTTTACGATCGCCTCCCTTTCCAGCAGTCGATCAAAACCCGGTCAATCCGCTCCATTGTTTCCAGAAACACGGTGTAGTCTTTGCATCGAATGACTGGAGTTAGGGCTGGACGCAGGAAGCTTTGACGGCAATATTTTTCATGAGAAGGGCGTGCTTTGTATTTGACTAACGCAAGCATAAGCGCCCTTTTTCGCCGGATCGAGCTTTTTGCAGCTCTATCCGGCCTTTTTTTTGCCCATAACTCATTAAAAATCAATTGTTTCCACCACTGGGACGGGCTCTAGCTACATTGGCCATTCTCATCCGATTCAAGTCTTACTTGCCATCGACGACCGGAAACGAATCCCCCGTTTCTGAACAGAACTCGCGTAGATACGCCCGGTGCTGATTCAACACGGGACTGTGCTCGCTATCTCTCGCAAGGTTCACTGTCTCACCCGGATCTTGCTCCATGTCCGTCAGGGACTCGCGATAATCGCCCCAGTCGTAGACACAATACTTGAACTTCCGACTCCGAACCATTCGGCCGTCGACTTCAGGAATTGATCCATCGATCTCCGCGCCCTGCACAAACCGAGTCTCGGAGACAATATAGGAGCGGTCAATTTCACCATCGTTGCCCGTCGCAGCATCATACAGACTAATGCCAGGCAACTGGTCAGGGATAGCGATATCCGCGAAGTCACAGAGCGTTGGGAGTAGATCGATCCCGGTCTGCACCAATATTTTGGAAGTTCCCGGTTTTATCACTTTTGGAAATGAAACGATAAAGGGCACACGAGACGACTCATCGTAGAAAACCGTCTTCTGATTCCAGCGGTGTGCGCCTTGCATATCTCCGTGGTCGGAGAGAAAAATGATGACCGTATTCTCCTTTTGACCGGTCGCCTCGAGACCCTGTAGTAGATGCCCTATTCGCCGGTCGACCCTCTCGACGATTCGGTAGTAGCCCCAGAGAAACTCCCTCCACTCTTTTTCCCCGAAGTCACCGACTGGAAACATCGGGGTTGCCTGGTAGGAACGACGAAGAAGGAATATTGCCTCGGTCTCGTCTTCTTCCGGGAGATGGTTGGGCTTCAGGGGGGGGCATTCGTCCATCGGAGGTGGTGACGCGATTTCTCCATCCGGAAGCTGTCCTCTGGCGCCGCGTCCCCATTCGCAGATGTTGTGCGGATTGTTGTAAGAGGCTACGAGAAAGAATGGCGCACTTCGGGGCCTCTGCAGAAAGCTGATGGCCTCAGAGGTATTGGCAAAATCCGCGCCATTGTTGCGGATGTTGGCTATATGGCTGAAGCCGTGCGTTTCCGAATTCTCAATTGGAAAGGGAGCGTGCCATTTACCCACGTATCCGGTTTCGTAACCCGCATCTCGGAATAATGTGCCGAGGCACGGGAATTCCGACATGTCCCGGTTTCGGTCGGCGTTCGACAGCACCCCGGTGTCATGGGGATAGCGTCCGGACAGCATCGATGCCCGGCAAGGAACGCAAAGTGGGTGAGGACAATAGGCGCGAGTAAAGAGCATCCCGTTCGAGGCAAGGCTGTCTATGGCAGGAGTGCTGATGTATTCGTCTCCCATTTGGCAGCTCATGGCATCGGCCGATTGCTGATCGGTCATGATCAGGAGGATGTTCGGGTGGTTGGAGTTGGACACTGTTCGGAATTGCTAAATCAGAGTCGGTGAAGAGAGATTTGCAACGAATCAAAGCAGGGCAACGAATGGGGATCAACAACGAGTTTTCAGGGCGGTCACCAGGCGGTTTCTATGTTTTTCCGAACTTTCTAAGCATTTGATCCGCCTTGCTATCTAAGAGAGTATGTCACAATGAGGGAATCGGACGATGCATCGCTAGTGGGCGCCGCCCTGACCAACGGCCCCGAAGCGTTCGGCCCGATCGTTGAACAGTATCGCGATGCCGTCTTCGGGATTGCATTGGCAAGGCTCCGAAACTTCCACGAGGCGGAGGATGTGGCGCAGCAAGTCTTTATCGAGGCTTTCGAGCGCTTGGATCAATTGAGAAAGCCGGCACGGTTGGCTGCCTGGCTGCGGGCTGTGACGATCCATCGTTGTATCGACGTTCTGCGGCGGCGTCGCGACAATGTTGAAATTGAGAAGGTAGACTTTGCGGCCAGCAGCGACAGGGCGCCTAATGAGGAGTTGGAGAGGCGGGACTTGCGCAATCAGGTGATGTCGGCAGTAGGCCGGCTGAGCAAGGCTCAGCGCGAAACAACGACTCTCTTCTATATTGGCGATTACTCAATCCGGGACATAGCAAGAATGCAGGAGGTGCCGATCGGCACTATCAAGCGCCGTCTTCACGATGCACGGGAAAAACTCAGAATGGAGATGATAAAGATGGTAAAAGACACACTTAAATCCGAAGCGCCGAACGAGGACTTCGGCCAGCGGGTCTTTGAGCTGCTCTGCCGATACCGGCAGCCCGATCCAGGCTGGCCTCCAACGGAGATTGAGAGTGAACTGCGACGGATCGGAATAAAAGGGCTCGATGGACTGAAGCAGGCGATGCGGCTGCCACACGCCCCTACGCGGCGCTTTACCTTGAGACTTCTGGGGCTGGTCCACGGCCTCGAAACCACGGCGAAGGAAGCCCGCGAGGTGATTGTCGGGCTTCTAAAAGAGGCTTTGATAGCTAGAGGCTGTCCCAAATCCGAGAGGATTTGGGTGGAAGCCTGATACCGATATCAATCTTCGTCACGTTATGTAGACCACGACATGCCTTCCGTCCTCGGTAGCTTACCTTTTATCCGTTATGCACCTTTCCAGCACCCTTCCTCTCGCTTTGAGTCGATAGTTCTCCCAAGGAAGCGCCTCTGACTCGATTCTTGGATCCCTATGCCGCCTGCGTTGCCTCTTTCTCATGTTCTTGCGCAAGTCTCTGCGCGATTTTCCATAGATTGTGGGACAGAACCGACCAGGCCACGCTAAGGTTACGGTTGTCAAAGCCTTTGCTGCGTATCTTGCCCCCGTGCCATCGGTTCTTGAGCACTCCGATCCGGCCTTCGGTGCTCCCTCGTCGTCGCTGCAACCGGACAAAGCGCGGCTCCTCCATCCGCTCCTTGAGCTCTTGTGGATTGCGGGGCGTAAGGGCGTCAAAAATCCCCTCTGCCTGGAGCCGCTTGCTGGCCGCCTTCGAGGCATAGCCCCGATCCCCACTGATCGCTTCGATCTTCTCCTCTAAAGCGAAGCCCTTTTGCCTCTCCAGACTTTCCCAAAGCTGCTTCAATTCGCTCGGGGCCTGCCCCCCATACAGTTTCCAGTCCAACAGATATCCCTCTGCGCTCTCGCATAAATAAAGGGTGTTGCCAAACTCCACCTCCCGATCTGCCTTGCCTCGCACGATGACGTCAATCTCAGGTTCGTAGGCGCTCAGGATCTTCTCCTCATTCTTCACCTGCCGCCCCCCTATGATCCGTTCGTGCGCCTGTTTCATGACCTGCGGTATCTGCTCTAACATACCATCCATTCGCTCGATGATTCGGCTCGCCTTCTTCTCGGTGTAATCGCTTTGCATCCACATAGCTTCCAATAAGTCACGGTGGCGAAGGGCATGGCCCTCAATCTTCTTGAGCAATAGCTTCATCCGCCGCAGGATCCCTTTACGCGCTTTGCCCGCCTCCCGGCGCCGACGCGCATGCGTCATCTCCAGGCACCGTTTGTTCATCTCCCGAGCCAATCCCTTTGCTCCCTGGGGCATGCGCTGTTTCATTCCCGCCTGCCCGATCAGACTGATCGCCTTGAGCAGCGTTGCTCCCACATCCTTGAGCAAGACCCAGTCCACGGGCCAGTGGATGTTCGCTTCCAGGCAAGTGGCGTCGATCAGGCATTCCCTCGTATCGATCGGCTTCTCTAATCCTGCCTCACCACAATGTTCAGCATTGCCCACCACCTCGGTCATCCTTGCATGCAGCTGTCTCAGATACGCTTCGTCGAAGAATTTCGAATCCCGTTCCAGACTGCTCTTCGATATTTTCCGGATCCCGTCTACCTCACGCACCCGGCAAAAATTAGCCAGAAGCTCACTGCGTGCCAACTCCTGCGACAGACAACGAAAGGATATCCCTCCGAGTAAATGACGCACCACCTCCACCCGTAGCGCTTTTATCGCTCTTAGAGCGCGTCGCTCCCGATCCTTCCCTCCCGCTTCATCCCATCCTTCCAAGGCTTTTACGATCGCCTCCCTTTCCAGCGAGGAGTCGATCAAAACCCGGTCAATCCGCTCCATTGTTTCCAGAAACACGGTGTAGTCTTTGCATCGAATGACTGGAGTTAGGGCTGGACGCAGGAAGCTTTGTACGGCAATATTTTTCATGAGAAGGGCGTGCTTTGTATTTGACTAACGCAAGCATAAGCGCCCTTTTTCGCCGGATCGAGCTTTTTGCAGCTCTATCCGGCCTTTTTTTTGCCCATAACTCATTAAAAATCAATTGTTTCCACCACTGGGACGGGCTCTAGATAGGAACAAAAAGGTGCGCGCTTGGGCGGGACCGGCTCTGCTCTACCTGGAAGTGGAAGATGAACGCAAGCGGCGAGAGTTTATTCCTTGGTTGCTGCCCTTGCTGCAGGATCCGACGAAACTGGTGCGTCATAGGGTGGCCTTTGAGTTGCGTAAGTGGCCTGAAGCGGTTCCCTTGGAGGTGGCGGCGGTTGCCCTCTCCAAAGAGTCCGATGGATTGGCGCAGCGGGCGATGGGGAAATTGGTACGCCTGATCGTTGTGGCGCATGAAAGTAACAACGGAGCTTAACCGAACCTTTTCGGGATCTGAATCGTCAGATATAGAGGAAGCTGATTCTGAGAATTTGCGGTCAAAGGCGGATAGACCCGGCGAGGGCGGGGTTGTGTCCCTTACGCACAAAAGGCTAATCGCTCCCGGGGGAGTTGGACACAGACTCCCCCGGGCCGCAATTTTTTCTCGCGCGACAGCCCAGCCGTCTCTCAATTTTTCGCGCTATGTTCTCTCAGCATTTCGACGATCGAATGGTGGCCGCGTTTCTCGGCCCAAGCGAGGGGAGTGGCCCAAGGTTCGGCGTCCGGTTCCTGGGCCGGCGCTCCGGATTCGAGAAGGAACCTTACAACATCCAGGCGGTCCCAGCGGCAGGCCCAGCCGAGGGGCGTGGATTGGAGGAGGCCGTCCCGTGGGTCGAGGGCGGCGCCGTGTTTGACCAACGTCTGCGCGAACTGAAGTCTCTCCTCTTCGGACATGACGACTACTCCGTTCGATACTCCCCTGGCCATGAGAAAGTGAAGGAGTCGACTATTGAATCGGCCTTCGACGTTGGGATCGACGCCGTGTTCGAGCATCAATCGGAAGCATTCGTGGTATGCCTGGCGATCGCCATCGGGGTAGCGAATCTTGGGGCCGTGGCCCCACATTCTGAAGGGTTGCTCGAGCAGGTTGAACCACCCCTTGTGGTCGGGTGGCGAGGAGAACCGCTGCAGACACATCCTCACTGTTTCCGGGTCTCCCCCACAGGCGGAAGCCCAGAGTAGGCGTCGGATTTCGTCCTCCTCTCGGTCGCTTTGCAGGAAAACGGTCGCGGCAGAGGAGTCCCGGTAGAGTCCGATGGCTTCGGGATCAGCTTCCGCCCCGTATTGCCGGAGGAGTTCCTTCATACGGGCATCTCGATTGCCGTAAGCGCAGAAAAGGGCGTTGCCTGAAGCATAGACCATGGCATTTGGATCGGCCTCGCGTTTGAGCAACATCTCGACTGTATCGTAGTCTTGATTGATAGAAGCGCACCGCAGGGGACTACCGGAACTGAATGCGTCACGTTCAACTTCGTCCAAACGGTTGAACTCGTTGATATCCCAACCGGAGTCTAGAAGGAGTTGGGCGACTTCTTTGCGGTCGTGACGAACCGCTATGGTGAGCAAACCGCCACTTATCCAGTCGGTATCGTCTGCCAGCTCGACCGGTCTCTCGGCCAGCATGGTCCGCAGTTCGTCGATTTTTCCCAATGCCGCGGCCGCGACAGGCGAGAGCGGGGCGCCGTGATCGAGGAGAAGCTCGGCCACTTCGAGAAACTGCGGGTAAGTCTCCCGATCCCGTTTGCGAACCGCTGCAACCGCGGAATCCAAAGGCGTCCTGCCGGTGGTGTCGGACTTGCGCACGCAGGCCCAGTTTTTCAGCAGCCGTTTCACATAATCCGGGCGGTGGCTGGCGGCGGCTATGTGTAGAGGTGTGCGTCCTTTGGCATCGGAGGCTTCCTCCATGTCTGGGTGCTCGGCGAGGATCTCTTCGAACCGGCTCCTGGCATCTTTCTCGATGGCGGCATTCAACTCCTCCTGCAGCGGACTGACGGTCAGATTCTTGCACTGCATTGCGACTCGGCGCCTCTCCTCCTCTTCGTCCATGATGGCGACGAGATTGTCGTAGTTGCGTTCTTTCGCCAAAATGTAAGCAGTGGTGGCGCCGCGATTGGGATAGATGCCTTTATGGGGATCGGCGCCATGGTCGAGTAGAAGGCGCAGAATCTCGGGCTTATTGTGAAGGACAGCGAAGTGAATCGGTTTGTGCTCATTATTCCCGGCCGCATCGATGTTCACGAGTTCGGGACGGGTCTTCAGAATGGCCTCGACCTCAGCCCGATCTCCGCGTTTCACGGCGTCGTCGAGCCGGGCGACGTTCATGCCGTCTACAGCGGCTCTCAGCTTAGCCCAGTTGCCGAACCCGTACTCCCGGGCAACAACCAGTTGGATGTCGCTGAGGGAGGCGTCTTTCGGCGTCGACGAATTCGACCTGGTTTTGGCAAACTCCGGGTGGTGGCGGCGCAATCGCGCCGCCGCCTCGTCATTCAGATTATGAACGGCCTTGAGTAATTCCTTCGCCTGGATCTTGAGCTGACGAAGACTAGGCTTTTCGGGAAGTGTATAGGTTGTCATGAAACCTCCATTACTAAGTGGTCCGTGGCCCGCTCCCGGACAGCAATAGAAGTCGATGACGAACTGCTGTTTGCTCTAGAAAATCGGGGGTGACTCTGTCCTTCCCGCGGGCCTGGCGGCTTCCCCGAAAGCGCTGAGATTGGAATCGAAAGTTCGCGAAATGTCAATTGGTTAGGTGAGAAACCCTCCGGTATGCCGGTTACCGAAGGATGTAGGAGCGCGGTCCTACATGCCTTGACCTTCAATCGATCAAGGTCATTTAAGCGTTATCGAGATGCTCCCGACTACCCCAAAATCTGCAGTCAAACGGGAGCCCACCGGTAAGGAAGGCGGCACAGTGGTGGTGCCGGTAGTTACAAACTGCCCTGCCTTTAGGCCGAGACCGCGTCCAGCCAAGTGATTGAGTGTATCCGCAAGTGCCTCCAGCGGTTCACACCGCATTTCCCCCAAAAGATTCTCTTGCGGCGGATTGTCGTCCACCTGCAGGTGGACGGGATGATTGCGGAGGTCAATCTCCTTCCATCCTTCGAAGGCATCGCCGTAGACGACGCCGATCCCGCCGCCGTTGTCCGCGATGGACATCACGAGTTTTCGATCCGACAGCTCATCCGGCAGCTGATGACGGAGCCCGATGATCTCGAATGAAGGGTGCATATCGACCTTGTCGGCCAAATCGGAAGGAGTCCATGGATTGTCGCGCTGAGAGATGTCTTCGTTTAAGCGAAAAGCGAATTCGGCTTCTACGGCGACATTGGGAAATCGACTGCCGGGAAGGGTGTGGTCTTTGCCAATGAACGTCGTTGAGGAGAAAGTTCGACCAGGAATCAAGTCGTCGATACCGGCAATCTCGCGCCCCTTGGCGCTTGTCGCGCCCACCTTCCAACCGGTTACGGGTTGGCCGACTACTTCGGCCATGCGGTCCTGAACGAAGTAGGCCTCTTCGCGGTTCTCCGGAACTTCGGAAGGCTCGAGCACGTCGATCGTGGAAGCTTCCAGCCAGGCTCGGCCAAGTCTTTCAGCTAGTGCTTCGAGGTGTTTCTGTTTGGTGGCTTCGATGGTCATGGGTCGAGGAAAACCTCCTTGTTGAGGGTTGGCGAACGCAGACAATGACAGACTAGATATGGAATCGGTTTGTTCAAGGAGATCCGCCAAGATCCACTTTGCGTCTCCGATCGAACTCCAGCTCTCGATATTCCGTGGACTCTCTCACTATGCAGTCATCTTTGATGACACTTTCATAGTGGACGAAATTGAATATACTCTCGTCGTTTCGCGCGAAGAATCCGGAAGCTCCTAGCGGTATTCGCGAGATTGCAGCCTAAATAGTCCTAACCGAGAGGCTTTTGCCGCCAGACCATTTGCAGGATGTTTCCTTCCGGGTCTCGGAAGAAATTCAGTCTGTTGCTGCCCGAGGATTCTGGGTGGGGATTGAGAAAAGCGATTCCTCTTTCTTCGAGGGACGTTGCGGTTGCGTCGTAGTCATCGACCGTAAAGGCGATGTGACGAATTCCCAGATCGTTTGGATGTGGTTCCATTTGCCTGTCATTCCTGGCTGGCAGGATCTCCAGAACGCCCCCTTCCTGAAGATCGATGAAATACTGGCCCTTATCTTCCTTCGATACAAGAGTTCCAAATCCCAGAGTGTCACAGTACCATTGGGCGAGCGATTTCGGATCGGAGGCGAAAATCGCGATGTGTTCGATGGATTTGATCATGGTAGATTTCCTTTCTCAGGATATGTCGATTATTCGATTCCGTCAGGGGCTGCAGATAATTGGCAGAGTAGGGCACAATGTGTCGAGTTTGGATTGAAACGAACGCTACTTCCAGTCACTTGAGAGGAACCACCCACTCGCTCAGCACGCGTGCCATTTCATCGAAGACGTCCTCGTCCGTGGCGCGGGATCGCTTCAGGATCTTGAAACCGTGATTCGCGGTATCGAGGAGGTGGAGGTTCGCTTTCATTCCGAATTGCTTGACGGTTGGCTTCAGGAGGTCGAGTTCTGCCAGGGCGTCTCGAGTCCCAGAGAGGAAGAGCATCGGGAGGGTCACGTCGGCTAGATGTTGCGCCCTTTCCGTCGAGGGTTTGCCGGCTGGATGGAGGGGAAATGAGAAGAAGACGAGGCCAGACACGTGCTTTAGGGGCGATTCCGCGGCCGCGTGGGAGGTCATTCGTCCGCTGAAGGAGTGGCCGCCTGCGAAGAGGGTAAGGTCCGGCGCGGCTTCGTGTGCTGACATTACCGCGGCCCGGACGGTCTTCATGCAGACAGCGTTCGAGTTACGTCCGCCGCCCGCCTCGCTATAGGGGAAGTTGTAACGGAAAGTGGCGATTCCCGCGTTCGCCATCGATTGAGCGATCATCTTCATCGTCCGGTGGCGCATGTTGGTGCTGGCGCCGTGGCCGAGGACGAGGAGTGTCGATGCCGATTGCGGACGGATTAGTAGGGACGAGACATCGCCTTTCTCCTCTTCGGCGAGGAACTTGCCTTCGGTCGCTTCGTACATTTTAGATTCTTCGATTGAACCTATCGAAGGGTTGTTTTCGGGCTGACTTTGCTTCGCGCGTCAACGCTGGGGTTGAAGCCGAAGAGGGACAATTTCGAATAGAGGAGCCTGTCGAGGGTGGGTAGGTCGTGGGGGTAGACCGAGATCAGGCGCTTGCCTTCCTGTTGGTAGAGAGTCTGTTTCTTATACATGCTCATTTTGTACTGGGGATTGTCGAGGCCCCAGTATTCGATGTAGACATCGAGCTCGGGAAGGTAGAAATCGGGCCGGATTTGGAATTCGGCGATGATGCGGTACTTGGCGTCGTAGCGATAGGCAATTCCGTGTGTGGTGAGCCAGGAGGCGATCCGTCGTTCTCCTTGGGACTGCACCACGGTGCCGTCGCGAGCCTGGATAGTCTTGTTAATCTCGACTTGAGTTTCGAAGTTTCGCCGCTCAAGGAATACCTCGTCGAAACATCGGTCGCAGAATGTGCGTTCAAATGCTTGTTGTGAGCGGCTGAATTCGTCAGGGGTAACTCGGGTGTTGCAGCGCTGACAGCGTTTTACGGCGGTTGAGGCGCGGATTCGTATTGCTTCTTCGATGAATTTGACGGCCGCTGCTGCATCGCGTTGGATGTAGGGCTGTTCGTAAGAGTTAGTTGCCATATCGCGCAGGTCCGGCAGGTACTCCTCCGCCGTGGCGCCGTATGCTTTCAGAACCTTGATGGCATACTGTCGTGTCTGGGCGTGGGGATCGCGTCCTGCAACCGGCGCGAGAGCCTTCACGGCGGTGGCTTGATCCACCCCCATCCAGGCCAGTTTGCCAAGGGCAGAGGCGGACAGCCTACGAACGTTGGGGGACGAAGAGCGCAATAGTTCGAGCAGTTCCTGAAATGCCCCCACTTCGCCTTCGCGACCGATGGCAACAGCCCGTTCTGAAAGCCTCTTGGCGAGTTGTCTGTCCATGGGATTTTTCATCTGCCTTTCGACCGCGGCGTGAACGAGGCAAGCAAAGTCAGCTGGCGAATCATATTCAAGGAAATCTGCTTTCCACACAGCTCAATCAGGTATTCGCTTGTCTCCCGTTATGTCTAGTTCGAGTCTCTGAAGAAACCTATCAGACATCTGGAAAGAGAAAAGGAAACGAAATGCACACCCACCCTCGATCGGTAAGAGACACAGTCTTTGATGCCTGGAGTTCGCCGGGGCGGTTCACCAAGAATCCGGATTTGATTCAGCTCTCTTCGGGGCGGCTTCTTTTTGTCTACAGCGATACAGATGCCCATTGGGCTCAAGAGAGCGAGATTCTCACTTTGGTGGCGAGCGACGATGGGGGAGAGACATGGTACAAGTTCAAGGAGGTGGCGCGGGCGGAGCAGCCGCGGGATGAGCGGCTGGGTGACCCCAAGGTTGAGCCGGTTGAAGGACGGCGCGTTTGGTGGTGCTCTGCGATCATGACGATTTCACGCATTTTCATGAGGACCAGGCGAGTGGCAACTGGGCCTGGTCATCCTTCACGGTGGGAAACGGCTAGCCTGTATTCTGAGAGAGAACCACTCGGCAGGGATTCCCTCGTTCGTCACATTCTCAGATGATTGCGGGCACATCTGGTCAGATCCACAACCTTGTCCCTTCGCGCTCCACCGCCCCTATGCCAAGCAGCTGGCGGACGGGAGGGTTTCTTGTGACGGGTCGCAACGTGAATGGTGGCCTCGGCTGCTATGGGTGGGTGGGTGATCTCGAGGAGGAGGCGGGCGTCCATGCAATCGGCGGTCCTCGCCGGAAGTTTCGAGCAGACCTGACAAGAAAATCGCCATCGATATGACTCAGAAGCGCACGGTCGCTATTGAAATAATGTGATGATCTGCGATAAATCGTGTAATCGGACTCGAGGGCCCTCGTCCCTCCACCGTTTCACAGAGTAATCTTATCATGGTTGATCCGAGCCTAATCGAAGACGCGATACCTGCACAGCGGGTGGTTGTATCGGGGAGAGAGATCAGCACGGACAATCTCCCGGCACCGCTTCGGCTCTCCGCGAAACTGGGGCTGTTACATGATGATCGCGTCAGCGGCCAAGTCATCCACCAGACGGCCTCCAGGAGAATGCACCGATCGGATATCGATTTTCGGATGATGACGGATTCACTTGGTCGGATGCTAACTTGATTGAGCCGATCAACGATCCCGGTTTTCTCGGCATGTCCGTCATGCGTATGTGTGAAACTGAGAGTGGGGTCTGGCTACTTGGTTCGCATGAAGCGGATTGGTCCTACAAACCGCTGATCACTCGGCAGTACCTGCTTCGGTCTGAAGATCGGGGAAGGTCGTGGGAATTGCTGCCGGGAAATAGACACGGTGGCTGGCACTGTCCTGGATTCGGACGCATGGATGAAGGCAGGCCTATAGAACTGGGCGATGGCCGGGTTCTTCTAATGGCGCGCACCCCGGAGGGACATCTCTGGTCCTTTCGCAGCGTAGACGACGGCAAGACTTGGAGCCAGCCCGAACCGACGCCGCTTATCCACCCTGATGCTCCACCGATGCTCTTCAAGCTCACGGACGGCAAGACACTGGCTGCTTTCCACCATAACCGCCATCACGACACAAAATACTCAGGTCTGGATAGTAAGAAACCGGAGATGATGAAAGACCGTTCGGAGATTTGGGTTTCACTGTCGAAAGATGGCGGAGATTCCTGGAGCGAACCGCGCTTCCTCTTTGCCAACGCCCTTACCGAATACTTCGATACGCCTTTCCGAAACTACCAGTGCTCCTATCTGGACGGATTTTCAGATGATGGAATGATGAATCTATTCGTGCCGCATCGGTGGCGGAGGGTGCTTCACTTGCAAATTGCCGATATTGATCTCTCGGATCTGGCTACAGTTTGAGAAATTGAATGAATTGAAAGAATATGTACTACCGTTCATATTATCCAATATGAAAATAAGTGAACGAGGACAAATCACAATTCCTCAGAGGATTCGGAAGCAATTCGGGCTGCATCCTTCTACCGAAGTAGAGTTGGTAGAAGAAAGAGAGCAATTGATTCTACGGAAGCGGGTTCCTGACACCTATCCGATCGATAAATCGATTGGCGTACTGAAGGCGTCTAAGGGAGAATCCGATAAAATAATCGAAGAGTTGAGAGGCCGGTGATCACGGCAATCGACACATCTGTCCTGTTCGACATATTCTTGCCTGACCCGAAGTATCTGGACCGTTCCCGAGAAGCGATTCGGGAGAGCTTTCGCAGTGGTGGTTTGGTGATTTGCGAGCCGGTCTACGCGGAGCTGGCAAGCCAATTCAGCCAACAGAGCGAGCTCGATGGAGTTCTTTCATTCAACGAGATAGACGTAGAGCCGGTAACACGCGAGGCGGCCTATGATGCCGGTCATTGTTTTCGGTCGTATCGGCGGGCCGGGAGAAAACGTGAGCGAATCATTACGGACTTTCTGATCGGATGCCATGCGAATAGAAGAGCGGATCGATTCTTGAGCAGGGATCGAGGTTTCTATCGTCGATATTTCAAGAATCTGAGATTGATTGATCCCACCGAGAGTTGAACTTCAGAACTCGCTATTATGCGGGTTGTCGGGGTGGGTAGAATCGCAAGTAGAATTCCCGACTTTTAACGAGAGAAAGAAAACGGTAGGCTTCTCCTTCGAAGAACTAATTCGAAGAAAATGGAGAAACCTACCGAGCAAGAAGAGTCCTGCCTACAATGCCTCCTTGGGGTAGACAAGCGTAATCCCTGCCTGACGGTCTATCGGGACCTGAGCAAAGGCCAATTGCAGGTCTATTACGGCCATGAGCTATTGGAAGTGGTGGGGGACGATCGCGAGCAGGTTGGATTCAAGATTCTGGTGGGACGGCTCTATAATGCGGGGTTGAAGATAGGGTGCTTACAGAGACAATTTGAGGTTGACCCCAAGACGATGAAGCGGTGGGGCGAGGCCCTGCAAAGTGGCGATGCCGAAACCCTGGGCCGGGTGTTGGCGGGGCGCCGGTGGCATCGCAAATTGACCCGGGAAATACGGAGTTTTGTGCGGGTGCGCTTTTTTGAGATCTATGAGCAGAGCCGGTACGCTTACAGCAAGAAGATACGCGGTGAGATCGAGGAGGTGTTCGCAGTCAGCCTCAGTGGGGAAACCCTGCGCCCTTTGTTTAAGGAGCTCAAAGAGGCCTTGGCCAAGGAGGCCGAGCAGAGGAGGGGGCAAAATCGGGAGACTGCCTGGGATTCTCCCAAGGGTTCACCCTTGCAGGCAGAGCAGGAGCAAGCAGAAAACAAGGCCGAAGGCGAAGAGGAGAATCGCAAGGAGTCTCCCGATTTTACCACGGGCAGTTCCGAATCGGTGCAGTGGTGTCGACATTTAGGGGTGCTGGTATTCAGTGAAGGGCTCGGGCAAGTGGCTCAGATAGATGGCGAAGAGGGCTGGCTTTTGAAGCAATGGCTGGCCTGCGCGCTGTTGGCCGCGGTGAATATCGAGCAGAGCAAACTGCTCGATCTGGAAGACCTGCAAAAGCTCATCGGGCGAGTCCTCTATACGCCCCATCTGCAACGCCAAAGGCTCAGCGCCCTGGCCCATGAAGCGCTTTTAAGAGCGATCCTCAGGGTGAACGCGAGGAACCTGAATGCTTCTTGTGAGCAGAGCTTTTATTATGATCCGCACACCAAACATTACACCGGCATGAGCAAGCTCCTGGCGGGCTGGTGTCCCACCATCCGTTTGGCCGACAAAGCGCTTCACAGCGATTTTATTCATACCCTGAAGGGCTCTCCGGTCTATTTTGCCAGCACCGACAACTACGAGGATATAAGGAAACGGTTTATCCCCAACTGCGAAGCGATGCTCGAATTGGTAGAGGTGCCTGCGGATAAGAAGGTGAGCATTTACGTGGACCGGGCGATCGCCGCGGACTGGTTTTACGAAGCCATCCTGGAGCATCCTCAACTCGAAATCATCACCTGGGAAAAAGGTTTCAAGGCCAGCCCCTGCAACGGATCGACGGACAACTGCGCCTGCTGCGCCCCAGAAACCATGCCGAAGATCTCCAGGAGTATTATCTTTGCTATCAGCGGGGCCCGTGGAAAAAGAATCCTCATCTTACCCAATGGGTGGTGGAAGCGACCAATCCCAGAAATCAAACCATTACGGTGAGCATCTTAGGGACCGACCCAAAAGCCCCCGATGAAGCAGTCCTCAAAGGGATGTTCAGTCGCTGGATTCAGGAGAATGATTTCAAATACCTCGATAAGTACTTTGGGATTAATCAGATCACCTCTTATCGCACCATCCACTACCAGCGCTTAGCCCAACACCTTGAGGATAGGCAGGAGAAAAGCGGTGCCGCTAAAGCACTCCTGAAGCAGAAAACCCAATCCACCGAAGCATTGAAAAGACTGCTCCTGGCCGAACATGCCCATCCGGGCCAAAGCACCTCAAGGAGCGCCATGATCGCTCGCCTCGATCACAAGCTCAATGCCCTCCAACTCGAAGGGGAGCAAATCGAGACCGAATGCTCGCGCCTGGAGCGACTCATTGAGCAGAACTATGTCCGCCTGGACACCTCCAACAAATCCATCATGGATGCCTTGAAAATCCTCGCCCGCAATAGTTTCTACAAGCAGTTTGAACCCTTTAAAGAAGGCTACGACAACTATCGTGACGACCACGATCTGTTTCGCAATCTGACTCACTGCGACGGCGCCCTCATAGAGAGGGGCGCAACCGTCGAAGCGCATCTATTCCCAACCGCAAACTATTCCCCTCATTTGCAGCAAGTCGTGATTGAGTACCTCCAGACTCTCAACCAGAACCCGCTCCTGATGCCCGACCGCTCGGGCCGAACCATTACCTTCCAACTCGGCTATAAATCGAGATTTAAACTTGCGATTGCATAGCTCCTTTAAAGGGGCAAGATAGTGAGGTCTGGACGTTGTCACGCTAGTTCGTCCGCTTTGGGGTCGTAGATATTCTCCCCGTTCTTGACAAACGGCACCGCGTCTCCCCATAAAGTTCCATCGCTACTTAGAAGGGGCTCAGTCGAATATTGCGTTAGATAGACCCGACGCATGGCCTGGGTTGTGTTGGCTCCGCTGCGGTGGAGGGAAGTGCTGGAAAAGCATGCTATTGAACCGGCCGGAGCGGTGACCGCAATTCCGGGATCGTCGCCTGTGTATCCGATGAGGTCATTCGTGCCCTCCTCGCGGTGGTGAGGTTGAATGTGGTTCTTTGTGCCGGCGCGTGAGTGAGGCAAAAGGTAGACGGTGCCATTGGTCTCGTCGACATCGTCAAGCGCGGTCCAGCAGCTCAAGTAGGGCTTATGCTGAGTCTTGGGATCGCGAAATTTCACGTAGCCCGAGTCCTGGTGCCAGGCGAACTTCATCCCAACCTCCGCGCCTTTCACAACCCACTGCTCGTTGAAGAGATACACCTCTTTTCCCAGGGTTGCCCGGCAGATCTCCGCTATCAGGTCGGAGTAGATAAAGCGCCAAAGGCGGGGACTCTTGCGATATTGCTTCGAGATGAAGTAGCGTTTCCCCTTGTGGGTGATCCCCGACGTGCCTTCGCCGCTCACTTCCAATTCCTGATCTTTGCGCCCGAGGAAATAGCTGCATTCTTCTTTCAGTATTTGCAGCATCTCATCAGGCACCGCGCTTTCCAGAATGAAATACCCCTCTTCATCGAATTGCTTCCGTTGCTCTTCGCTGATCTTCATCGGCTATTTCGTCTCGTTTTCACCCGCAAGAAGCAATTCTTTTCAAGGGTGCTTATTGCACTCGAGTCTTTGCGCACGGATAGATACGAGCGACGAAATCTGAGATCGATACCTCGGCAGGAGAAGAACATCTTGTCGGTGTGGTGATATTTGTGTTTCTTGTTTCGTCAATGAAGAAAGTCTTGAGTGCCCGCGAAGTTGAAGAGCTCTTGAAACAGAGCCGCAAAATCGATGCCGAGCTCGAAGGAGCGATCTTGACGCCGGCCGCCCGTGACCTGCTTCGAAGCGATAGGAGCAAAAAGGCTGCCTGCGAGAGTTCAGCACCGAAGGGGGCGGAACCGGTCGTGCCGGATTACGAGTACAAATGGACTAAAGGAAGCGATCCCAAAACCGGAGAGGAGATGGAGAGCTTTTTCAGTTCATCCGCTATTGAAACGCTGAAGGAGAGATTGGTCGATATAGGGCGTCGGCTATGGGAGAGAAACTACGTCGACGGAAACGGCGGAAATATAACGATTCGAGTTGGGGACAATCTGGTACTCTGTACGCCGACTTTGATTTCCAAGGGTTTCATGAACACAGAGGAGATGTGTCTGGTCGATTTCGAGGGCAACCAGCTTGCCGGTTCGAGAAAGAGGACGAGCGAAGTAAACACCCATATCGGCATCATGCGCCGACAGTCGAAGGCGAAGTCCTGCGTCCACGCCCATCCCGTCCACGCAACGGCGTTTGCGGTTGCCTCAGTCGAGCCTCCAACATGCATGATACCCGAAGCAGAGGTCTTTTTGGGAAAAATCGGATTGGCAAAGTATCGAACTCCCGGGACCAAGGAGAATGCGGACGAGGTGGGTAGAGTTGGTGTTGATCACAACGCCGTCTTGATGGAAAATCATGGCGTCATCACTTGGGGCAAGGACGTTGAGGACGCATACTGGAAAATGGAAAATACGGATGCCTACTGTCAGACCGTCTGGATTGCGTCACAGTTGGGGCGCGGCCTCAGTACGTTCAGCCCGTTGCATCTAAAGGAACTGATTGAGGTGCGAAAGCGACTGGGGATGGAGGATCCGAGGTCCGAACTGCGCGATTGCGAGCTCTGCGACAATAGCGAGTTTCGGCCGAGTGTGGTGTGTAGGATCCCGGTAGGAGGAGCGACCGGAGGAGGATCGGAGGGCAAAGGTGCGGTTGCGGGGAACATTGATTTGGATGAATTGGTGCGGAGGATTACGGATTCGATCATGAAAGGGCTCGGATAGGTTTGGGGTTTGGGGGATCTTTGTCGTAATCCTCGTCGTAAGCGTTCTCGAAGCACTTGCTACCGGATGGGGAGAAGGATTCTACGGCCGATCCAGGTTTGGACATTAAGGAAGATATTCACCTCGCCGTCGACTTGGGCGCCGAAAGTGGGCGCGTCGTTGCGGGATGGTATGATGCGGAAAGGTTGTCGTTGGAAGAGGTGCATCGATTTCCGAATGTTCCTCAAGAAATAGACGGCCATCTTCATTGGGACATCGAAGGTCTGTTCAAGGAGATCTGCGAAGGGCTCTCGAAGGCGGGCAAGCGCTTTGGAGAGAATGTTAGGACCGTTGGAGTTGACACGTGGGGAGTTGATTACGGACTCCTCGATGCCGACGGGAATCTCCTTAAGCAGCCCTACTGCTACAGGGATGGGCGGACCGATGGGGTGATTGAGGAGGTCTTCGGGGCCATTCCGAGGGATCAACTCTACATGGAGACGGGAATCCAGATAATGTTCCTCAATACCATATTCCAGCTTGCTGCAGAGCGAAAGTGTTCCGATGCGCTGCTGGAAAAGGCGGACCGTTTGCTATTCATCCCCGATCTGTTGAACTACTGGCTCTGCGGCGTCGGCCGCATCGAGTACACGATAGCGAGCACGAGCCAGTTCATGAATATGAGAACCGGCCGCTGGTGTGATTCGGTGCTGGAGGGACTTTCGATTCCTCTCAGAATTCTTTCGAATCCCATCGCTCCCGGAACGAAACTGGGAGCGCTGAAGCCTGAGATTGGGAAATCGTCCGATCTCAAGGGTGTCGAAGTGATTGCGGTCGCGGGTCACGACACAGGTTCGGCGGTCGCCGCGGTACCAACGAATGACGAGTCCTACGCCTACTTGAGCTCGGGAACCTGGTCGCTTTTAGGGATCGAGACTGAGGATGCGCTGGTTACGGAGAAGACGTATCAGTACAACCTGACCAACGAAGGAGGAGTCTGTGGGACAATTCGAGTCTTAAAGAACATCGCTGGTATGTGGCTTGTGCAGGAGTGTCGGCGACAATGGGAGCGGGAAGGGGAAAGCTATTCCTATGAGGAACTCGCAGAGATGGCGTCGAGAGCAGAACCGTTTACGGCCGTAATTGATCCTGACGATTCGGACTTTACTAGGCCCGGTGAAATGCCGAATAGGATAGTGGAATACTGCAGCGATCGAGGGCAGGCATTACCGAACGATAAAGATCTGATACTCCGAACCGTCCTTGAGAGTCTCGCTATGAAATACCGTTATGTTCTGGAACAGTTGGAGGAAGTCTCCAAAACAAAGCTCGATCCTCTTCATATCGTGGGTGGAGGTTCCCAGAACCGACTGTTGAATCAGTTCACCGCGGATGCGACGGGTAAGAAGGTGATGGCAGGTCCTGTGGAGGCAACCGCGCTCGGAAATATTCTCATGCAGCTCATTGCGGTAGGTAGAGTCTCGGGTCTGCGTGAAGGGCGTGAGCTGATTCGGAATTCGTTCCCTGTGGAGACTTTTGTTCCGGCCGTTACGAGTGAATGGGATGCACCCTACGCTGAATTTCGAAAATTGGTGGGGAACTAGGAATCTGTCGGGTTTGTTGCCTGTCGGACTTTAACTCCGGATTGCTGTGCCGAGGGTAAATCTCGTCCGACAGATTCCTAGTTCCAACAGATTCTTTGCAAAATGCTGGCAATTGGATTAGACATTCGGCAGAATGGGTTCTCATGAAGGGGGACAATAGATTCTTAAGCATTCTGGTCTATCTGTGTTTGTTCATGGCTGCTTATCTGGGCAGCGACGCTCAACATGAGACGGCTAGGATTTCGCTAGACGAGTACCGGGACAAAGTCTACGGCTTTTGGCTCGGGCAGTGCGTCGGCAACATTTACGGACTCCCTCATGAGAACCGGTACATCAGCAATCCGGGGCCATCCAGTTTCCCTTACGGCTACCAGGATCTAAGTCGACTTCGAAAGGCCGATGGGGCGTTTTCCGATGACGACACCGACATCGAATACATCTACCTCTTGGCGATGGAGAAGCACGGTGTGGAGCCGACCTACTCCCAACTTTCGAAGCTGTGGACTCATCACATTCGCGATCGGATTTGGTTGGCTAACCGCGCCGCGCTCGCCTCCATGCACCATGGTTACGAACCGCCCTATACCGGGAACCGGAAGATCAATCCCCATTGGTTCCAGATTGACGCACAGCTGATCAACGAAATTTGGGCGGCGCCGGCGCCGGGGATGATCCAGTACGCAGCCCAAAAA
Source organism: Candidatus Moanibacter sp. (assembly GCA_965226025.1). Classification (GTDB taxonomy): domain Bacteria; phylum Verrucomicrobiota; class Verrucomicrobiia; order Opitutales; family UBA2987; genus Moanibacter. Next base: position 1,598,133 of record CBDDCD010000003.1, read on the forward strand.
TCGGGTTGGGCAGCACGAATTACCAATGATGACTGGGGCGTGCAACCGACGATCTTTTACGGCGCCATGATTTCGGCTGCATTTTTCGAAACAGATGTAGAAAAGCTGATTGAGGTCGGATTGAAGGCATTGCCGGCGGGCGCGAGGTATGCCCAAACGGTAGTAGAGGTGAGAAGACTCTATCATGAGAATCCAAATGACTGGAAAACCGCTCGTTCGCATTTGGTTAGGCAGTACTATGAGTATGAGGGGCTCGAAGTGCGCTCGATTTGGAATGCCAATCTGAACGGAGCCTGTGGAATCCTCGCCCTTCTCTATGGTAGTGGTGACTTTCAGAGAACTCTTGATTTGGCCTGCGCCATTGGAATGGATGCCGACAATCAGGCTGCAACATTGGCCGGGCTCCTGGGAATCGTTCACGGTTCCAAAGGAATCCCGGAGAATTTGCTCCGGCCTCTTCCCGATCGGGAGTGGTATGATCGCTTGAACGATCGCTATCGGAACGTGAGCCGGCACGATATGAAAGATGCCAGCATCAGGGACATGGCCAAGCGGATCGCGGAGCAGGGGGAAGCCGTCGTCATAAGTGCCGGAGGGGAGCGGATTAAGCGTGGTGACCAGGCTTACCTACGGATCGACCGGGCGGCAGAGTATGTGGCGCCACTCGAGTTCCCAAAGGGTCCACAGCCCGTGGTTGAGGTGGGGGTTAACACTGATCACCGATTTCAGATTTCAGGAGGTGTTCCGCCTTTTCGCTGGTACATATCAGACGGCAAGCTTCCTATCGGGATTTTCTTCAGCGACGGGCGCCTCCGAGGAGTTCCACGGAAGTCGGGAGTCTTCCCCGTCCAGCTAATGGTGAGCGATAGCCGGGGGGAGTCGGCAGCTCTGGATCTCAAGGTTGTTATCCGCGGACCGAATCTGGCGCGCGAAGCCGTTCGGGTTCTGGCCGGGGTGGTGAAGACCAACAACGTATGGCGCAACTCTCTCTCCCTTTCCATTCCTTTCTTTCTCTTTTCTGACACTGTCGAAAACATCATTCGGGACGGCGTTCGCACGGGACGGGAATCTACCTTTTACAGTATCAAAGGAGGATCCGCTCCTCAGATCGATTACTATGGCTATGAATGGAAGGAAGAGCGAGAAATCGGGCTGATAGGCTTCAACACAGGTTCGGTTGAGGAAAACGGCGGCTGGTTCGAGGCATTGGGGGTCGAATACCGAGATAGGAAAGGGGAATGGCGGCCGGTGAGTGGCCTGTTCGTCTCTCCCGAGTTGCCGGAGACTCTCCCTCCTGACATCGACCCCTATAACCGGCCTCACTTTGTCGAGTACTTGGTAGCGTTCTCGACGATCAAGAGCAACGCCATCCGTATCGTCGGCCCGGCCGGCCACGCCGAACATTGGCAGAGCCCGACAACCCATTTTACCTCCATAACTGAACTCTCCGTCCACGGACCGCTGAAGGATTTGACGAAACTCAAGGTGCCGCCAGAGAAGAAATCTCGATCCGGATTGTTGGGGTGGAGGTAGCCGGTCCTGAAATCGGGGACGATTTCAGGACTGTCAACAGAGACTTGTGGGTCGGCCGAATATTTTGACCCTAGGCTGGTTGCGGAAACCGCACAGTTGACAGAATTCCCCATTCTGCCGGTACTTACATTCCGGATCACCGGGGTATTCTAATGGGAGGTATTGTTTTCATCGCTTTTAGCCCAATCAACTCGTGCGCCGATCCGCTGTCACCCTGATCCTAAGTCTGACCGGGGGCGCCTTCGGTCTCTTTTTTCTCTTTCAGCTTTACATCCGTCTGGTATTCGCCTTGGCGGGCGCCGGACGGACGGACCCTGCCGCTGTAGCCGAACTACCATTCCCTGAGCGGCATCCCACCCAACCCGGCGCTTTGCACGAAGTGGCAGAATGGCCCTCTTCTGCACCTCGAGCCTTCTCCCAGTCACCAGAGCTGGCGAACAGGGGGCTTCCCTCGGTTGAGGAGCGTGTACCAGAGGACCCCATGGTTATCATTCCGCCCCATCAGGAAGGTCCCTACGGCGGCACCTGGACCCGTTTTGGCACCGGCCCTCAGGACATTCGTACCATGTCTGATCGAATAGCCTACGAAGGTCTGGTACGTTGGGGACCGATGGGTCGAAGGATCCTCCCTAATCTAGCCACCGATTGGGAAGTCGCAGACGGGGGACGGACCTACACGTTTCATCTTCGCCGGGGAGTGCGTTGGTCCGACGGAAATCCGTTCACGGCTGCCGACATCATGTTCTGGTATGAGCATGTCCTCAAGAACCCGGACCTGACTCCGGTGGTGACACCTGAACTCCGCTACGAAGGGCGGCTAGTCGAGTTGGAGGCTCCGGATGACACCACGATCCGGTTTCGCTTCGCCGCTCCCTACGGCCTGTTCTTAAAGGTCCTGGCCTCCAATTTCGCCTATGTCGTTGAGTACCCGGCTCACGTTTTAAGAAACTACCATCCAGCCTTTACGCCTCTTGCTGAACTCAACCGCATGGCCCGCAGCGAGGGCTTTAGTTTCTGGTATCAGTTGTTCCTAGATCGAGCCTCCTGGCAGAATCCTGAATCTCCACGGCTGTGGGCGTGGATTCTGGAGCATCCGCCTCCTGCCCGTCCGGTCGTTTTCGTCCGCAATCCCTACTACTGGAAAGTCGATCCCTCGGGCCGTCAGTTACCCTATATCGACCGTATCACGTTTGAGAATCACGACCTCGAGACGATCAACCTCAAAGCCATTAACGGCGAAGTGGGTATGCAAGGTCGGCATATCAGCTTTCAGAACTACCCTCTTTTCATGACCAATCGAAAGCGCAGCGGTTACCGTGTCCTTCACTGGATCGATGGAAAAGCCGGTTCCTCCGCGATCGCCCTCAATCTCAGCCACAAGGATCCCGTCCTCAAAGCAATCTTCCACGATCGGCGCTTCCGGTTCGCTCTGTCCCAGGCTCTGGACCGAAACGCCATCAATGAGGTCTGCTACATGGGAGTGGGCCGGCCGCGCCAGATGGCGCCACCGCCGGGCTCGGCCTTTTACGACGCCGACTATGAACGGGCCTACATCGATTACGATCCCGAGGAGTCTCGCCGTTTGCTCGATGCCATGGGATTGTCCCGGTTCGATGATCGGGGCCGGCGTCTACGTTCCGATGGGAAGCCACTCACTCTGCGAATCGAGGGCACAGCTTCCTGGGGAGGCTCGAGCCGTTTGCTTGAAATGATTGCCGCTTCCTGGACCGCAGTTGGAGTCGAGACCAAGGTCAAAATCATGGCCCGCGAACTTTATATGAATCGGATTTTTGCCCTCCTCTTCGATGTGACTGCTTGGACTGGGACGGGCGAAATGAATCCGGTGATCGATCCGCGCTGGTTCCTTCCCTACAATGGGGGCTCCTTTTACGGGCTCGAGTATGTTCCCTGGTTTCGCACCCAAGGGGCCGAGGGTGAAGAGCCGCCCCCCGCCATGGTGGAGTGCATGGACATTTTCCGGCAGGTCCAGAGAACGATGGACGAAGCCGAGCAGATCCGGCTCTTCCGTAGAATCATCGACTTGAATCGGGAAAATCTGTGGGTCATTGGCACGGTCGGGCAGATCCCTCCCATCTTTATTGTTCACGAGTCCTTTCGCAACGTGCCCGAAGTCGCGGTCGCTTGCTGGCCTCTTCGTACCCCCGGCTCCACTGCCCCCGAGTGCTACGCTATCGACCTGACGGCTTCGGATGAGTCGTAGATCAAAGTCTGCACAGATGAAAATCCCCAAAGGCCGCAACACCATATTCTGCAAAAACGCCTGTTCTTCCCTTTTTTAAAGCCCAGCTTATTGTCGAAATTTTGACCCTGCCGTTGACAGAGACTTCAACATATTCATGAGAGGCAATCAAATGAAGCTTACAGTCTTCTCCCGGTCGGAGAGGAATTCTTCCAGATTGTAACACATGTCTCTCGTGAAGGATCTCGTGCCGCTCCTGCCAGTCTGAACGTATTTCCTCTTTCCCCCATCTCACTAACTGAATCTCACTTTCGTCCGGACTGACGCGGAGAAACATCCCTTGGCCGAAGCCGTCATCAGGGCTGCGAAAGACGATCCCGGCAGCGATACCCCGTTCAATTCTGACTGTCAGATCCAAAACAAAATTGTCCTCCTCCTGTGCTAAGAGAAGTGTGCTCATCTCGTCAGCCGAATGGCAGAGGATTTCGTTACCGCACGCTTCCCATCTTCCCTTTACCGATTTCCCTTGGCGGAGAAAGTCCTTCGCAGAAAGCACGAGCTTTGGCTCCTTGTGCTTCTCAGTCCATCCCTCAAAAGATGCAAGGCCCAAGGTGGCATCGCGCTCAACGATGATTTCTTTGGGAGGGGCAAGCAACCTGCCTGGAAAATCCTCTGTGTCAAGAGGACGACGTAGCCAGCTAAACATGAGATCCTTGTCTTTCCACCTGCACACACGATTTGCATAATTTCCTCTCGGCAGGATCATATCATTCGACGGGGTGTGATACGGACCCTCGAACCGATCAGCGATGCGGTAGTGACAGCATTCGGTCTCTCTGATGGACCCAAATAGATAGTAGTGTCCATTCAGTTTTACGAGTACCGGGACTTCCCAGTCGATAAAGTGACCTGGAGCATATAGAGGAGCTTCAATCTTCCAGTCTCTACCATTCGTCGAACTCATCAGACCTACACATCCCCGCCTAAGGAAAGGAACGTCCTTTTTTTCCCTCGCACACATGAGAACGTAAGCAGTGTCTTGTTCAACGAAGAGATAGGAGTCTCTCCACGAGACTTGGCCTGTTGTCAGATCGGTGTCATACCAGTGGGGGTCTGCTTCGCCAATAGGATTCCCCGGATACTTTTCCCAGTGGCTAAGATCCCCTGAGGTTGCCAGCGCTGTCCGGGGTATCTTTCCGTGATCAGCCTTAGAGAGAGCGGGATAGACCATGTGGTATCGATTTTTGTATCTTTTGACACTCGGCGTCCACAGCATGTCGTCATCATATGAGCCGGGATTTCCCGTATGCAAAGCATCCGGAAGCTCCTCCCACACCAGGCCATCCCGGGATACAGCGTGAGCGATAATGTCGTGATTTGGAAGAATCAGATGAAACAGATGAATTTCGTCATCCTTCACAACAACTTCTATATCGCCTATCTCGGGTGTCGGATTGAGGACGTGGGACAGCCCTGATGGAGAATACAAATATGGACTAGACATTTAACCTCCTTTCACTCGAGCCGTCCGAAAGGGTCGGGCTTTGGATTTGAGTGTGATCAATCGAAGCGTGCATTCGAAACGGCTTTCATAGGTTTGTGCCCGCGGAGAAACGGACTTTTCCAGGACCTGGATCGCGTCTCGAGCTGGGGTGGCCACCTTGCGGATAAGAGAGCCATGAAAGGAAAAGACTCAACCCCGAAGGCTCAATACTCAAGTTTCAAGTGCCTTCGGTTATCCGTGAGGTCTTTACTTCAGCCCAAATTTCGCGGAAGTTTTGGCTATCACTTCCAGCGCAAATTCCGCGGGAATTTCGGCTACCACTTGATCATTGAGGCTTGAACTTTCGATATTCGGTCTTCTCCCGCATCCCGAACGACGCGAAAGGACAGGCCTATGGATTCAGTGATACAGCGTTTCCCCGTTTCGCACCGCGAAGCGGCATCAGGCTTCGGCGCTGCTCGTCCCAAATCTTGGCGACGGCGAGTGGATGCTAGGAGTCTTATAGTAGCTCCAAGTTATTCATCAGTGGGGCCGAGTGGAGCCGTAGGAGTAACTCGGCGAGGCCCCATTGTGAGTAACTTGGCAGAAGCTGGGTTGGCTATGAGGCAAGGAGTTTGTTTCTCTAGAGGAGTTAATTTTCAAAGGCGGCCGTCCACTACGAACTTAGGAGGCAGTCGTGAGACGACTTCCGACAGAATTTCGAGTAGACGGCTTGCCTGGATGACCGATAACGAACCCTCAGTTTGTATCCTCATAGCAGGATCCACTATAAGAACTTCGCCTGGACATCCAGCGCCTTTGAAAACCACAAAACGAATAAAACAGAAGGGAAGGTAATTGATCAAAGGGATGCAGAAAAGCGAAAAAACTAATCCATACAGTGTGGTTATAGGGATCGATTGGGCGGATCAGAAAAATGATCTTTGGATGATCGAGAGGGAAACGGCAGGAGGGAGTCACCGGCAGGTGGCTCAGGATGCGATAGCGTTGCATGGTTTTGCCGTGGAGATGAGAGAAAGGTATGGGCGTGAGGGAAAGCGCGTCGCCATCGTGGTGGATCAGAAGCGTGGCGGGTTGATCAATTTTCTGATCGGATTGGAGTTTGTCGATATCTATCCGGTGCATGCGGCCAGTGCGAAGGATTATCGACAGGCATTGTATCCTTCCAGGGCCAAGAGCGATCCGGTCGATGCGCAATTGCACGCGGAATTTTTCCTCAAACATCCCGAGCACTTTGAGAAGTGTCTGAGACCGGACAGTGTGGAGACGCGCGAGCTCAACCTGTTGTGTGAGGACCGGCGTGGATTCGTCGATCAGGCGACTCGCTTCGAGCAGCAATTGTGCAGTTGTCTGAAGCAGTATAACCCATTGGTGTTGAAACTGTTCGATGACTTGGGCAGTGCTATGTGTCTGCGCTTTGTTCTACGCTGGCCGACGCTTAAGAAGGTCAAGAGCGCATCGGCGCAAGGGTTGCGAAAGTTCTTTTATAAGCATAACAGTCGCAGCGCCGCGAAAATCCAGGAGCGCCTGGAGTTGATCGGCCGGGAAGAGGCCTTGACCGAGGATCCCGCGACTCTGGAGGCGTTCAGTCGCAAAGCGCAGACTCTGGCCAAACAGCTTTTGGCCCTGCAACCGCAGATCGAGGCCTACGAGGAGCGTATCAAGGAACTTTTTCACACCCATCCCGATGCCCCTGTGTTCAGCGGCCTTCCCGGAGCCGGCGAGGCCCTCAGCCCTCGGCTGCTGTGCGCCTTTGGGACCGATCGATCGCGTTTCGAAACGGCCCGGAACATGACCCAGTGGAATGGTTCGGCTCCAGTCACCATCAGCAGCGGTCAGCACAAAAAGAGCAGCCAGGCAAAACGACTGGTCACCTGGCGGTGGTCCGCGCCCACCTTTGTCCGCCAGAGCTTTGTTGAATTTGCCGCCCATTCGATCCGAAACTGCGACTGGGCCAACACCTACTATCAAATTAAAAAAGAACAGGGCAAATCCCGCCAAACCATCCTTCGAGCGCTCGCTCTGAAGTGGACCCGCATTCTCTTTCGCTGCTGGCAAAATAACCAGAATTACGACGAGCACAGATACCTCGAATCACTCCAAAGGCGCGGTTCACCGGTATGGCATAGACTCCAGCAACTAAACGGCCACGCCCTCTAAACAGAAAATGAGTACTATTTTAAAAAATCCCTTGACGGACCACCTCAGTTTTCTGTCGGACGAACCTGGTAACTTGCGAAGCAATCGAAAGTCAAAGTCCGACAGACTCCTAGAAATAAGAAAATGAAACTGAGATTTGTGGAGAAGGGCACTTCTAACTCGTCCGGTGGATGGCGCTGTGCCAATCTGTCTCGGATGTCTGAAGAGCCTCAGACTTCCAGCGTCAGGTTCTCAGAATGCCACCATTAGCTAGAGGCTGTCCCAAATCCGAGAGGATTTGGGTGGAAGCCTGATACCGATATCAATCTTCGTCACGTTATGTAGACCACGACATGCCTTCCGTCCTCGGTAGCTTACCTTTTATCCGTTATGCACCTTTCCAGCACCCTTCCTCTCGCTTTGAGTCGATAGTTCTCCCAAGGAAGCGCCTCTGACTCGATTCTTGGATCCCTATGCCGCCTGCGTTGCCTCTTTCTCATGTTCTTGCGCAAGTCTCTGCGCGATTTTCCATAGATTGTGGGACAGAACCGACCAGGCCACGCTAAGGTTACGGTTGTCAAAGCCTTTGCTGCGTATCTTGCCCCCGTGCCATCGGTTCTTGAGCACTCCGATCCGGCCTTCGGTGCTCCCTCGTCGTCGCTGCAACCGGACAAAGCGCGGCTCCTCCATCCGCTCCTTGAGCTCTTGTGGATTGCGGGGCGTAAGGGCGTCAAAAATCCCCTCTGCCTGGAGCCGCTTGCTGGCCGCCTTCGAGGCATAGCCCCGATCCCCACTGATCGCTTCGATCTTCTCCTCTAAAGCGAAGCCCTTTTGCCTCTCCAGACTTTCCCAAAGCTGCTTCAATTCGCTCGGGGCCTGCCCCCCATACAGTTTCCAGTCCAACAGATATCCCTCTGCGCTCTCGCATAAATAAAGGGTGTTGCCAAACTCCACCTCCCGATCTGCCTTGCCTCGCACGATGACGTCAATCTCAGGTTCGTAGGCGCTCAGGATCTTCTCCTCATTCTTCACCTGCCGCCCCCCTATGATCCGTTCGTGCGCCTGTTTCATGACCTGCGGTATCTGCTCTAACATACCATCCATTCGCTCGATGATTCGGCTCGCCTTCTTCTCGGTGTAATCGCTTTGCATCCACATAGCTTCCAATAAGTCACGGTGGCGAAGGGCATGGCCCTCAATCTTCTTGAGCAATAGCTTCATCCGCCGCAGGATCCCTTTACGCGCTTTGCCCGCCTCCCGGCGCCGACGCGCATGCGTCATCTCCAGGCACCGTTTGTTCATCTCCCGAGCCAATCCCTTTGCTCCCTGGGGCATGCGCTGTTTCATTCCCGCCTGCCGGATCAGACTGATCGCCTTGAGCAGCGTTGCTCCCACATCCTTGAGCAAGACCCAGTCCACGGGCCAGTGGATGTTCGCTTCCAGGCAAGTGGCGTCGATCAGGCATTCCCTCGTATCGATCGGCTTCTCTAATCCTGCCTCACCACAATGTTCAGCATTGCCCACCACCTCGGTCATCCTTGCATGCAGCTGTCTCAGATACGCTTCGTCGAAGAATTTCGAATCCCGTTCCAGACTGCTCTTCGATATTTTCCGGATCCCGTCTACCTCACGCACCCGGCAAAAATTAGCCAGAAGCTCACTGCGTCCCAACTCCTGCGACAGACAACGAAAGGATATCCCTCCGAGTAAATGACGCACCACCTCCACCCGCAGCGCTTTTATCGCTCTTAGAGCGCGTCGCTCCCGATCCTTCCCTCCCGCTTCATCCCATCCTTCCAAGGCTTTTACGATCGCCTCCCTTTCCAGCGAGGAGTCGATCAAAACCCGGTCAATCCGCTCCATTGTTTCCAGAAACACGGTGTAGTCTTTGCATCGAATGACTGGAGTTAGGGCTGGACGCAGGAAGCTTTGTACGGCAATATTTTTCATGAGAAGGGCGTGCTTTGTATTTGACTAACGCAAGCATAAGCGCCCTTTTTCGCCGGATCGAGCTTTTTGCAGCTCTATCCGGCCTTTTTTTTGCCCATAACTCATTAAAAATCAATTGTTTCCACCACTGGGACGGGCTCTAGCTATGACAGAGCGTCTCAAATCTCAGTTTCATTTTCTTGAGAGGAATCTGTCGGTATGAATTTGGTCGCCGTTTACAACCGTCAACCTGCGATCCGAAGTTCAGGTCTGTTACGAAGTGCAAAGCCCGACAGATTCCTAGGTGTCAATGGGGTCGTCGCTCAGGCGATTGCCTCTATTTGCATGGCTATAGCCTCGATCAGACATTCCAAGCAGCCGGGTGCGAGCAGCGTTGATTCTTCTTGATAGAGGCCTTTACCGTAGTGGTCTTCAGGTAAGAGATAAGACACTTGAACGCCGCAATCAAGAGGGGATACAATTATGGTCCATAGGGGAAACCGGCGCTGCAATTCGATCTGCAACAGATTATAAGGCTCTCCGCCACAGGTGATCCAGATCGCATCTCCCAGGCGATATACGGTGAAGCGCATGGGATAGGTATCCGAATCCGGCAAGTGTTTCAGTCGTCCCAACCAGCGCCGCGCCCTCTCTGCCCTGGCCCCGTAGTCACGGGCGGCCGCAGCATCTCCTTGTTTATCCGCTTCTTTCTGGCGGTAAGTCCAATCAGCTAATTCACGTTTCAGGTCTTGTGCGTCTGGCCTTGGCTTAAGCGGCAGATCGACGGTATGGATGCCACCACTGAATACGGCACTTTCTGCCAACCGTTCTCCGGTGCGGGGTCGAAACTCCCAGGAACCCAGAGTCGCACCCGAAAGCACCGGCCCTCGATAGTAGAAATCGTGACCGGGGGGCCCCATCGAGTAAAGGGTCGACAGCGCCGCAAAGGCCAGTTGCTTGCCATTGCGATCAGCTACGGCTGTATCACCTTGATGGCCATCTTTAGGACCGATGTCGGCACAGGGGCCCTGGAGATAAGTACAGCTCGCTCCACTTTGAAGTTCCACTTCTTCTCTAAGCGCGCCGACAAAGTCGGGACTCAGGAGCGTATTTTCCCACGCCAAGGTGGTGGGATGACAGGCGTAGTGGACGAAGAGGTGAGTCAGGGCGTTACCTCCGTCAGTTACCCGGCCCACAATCACCGAATTCTCCGCCGGCCCATCCGGATTAAAGCCGGTGACGTAGCCATTGAGCTCGTCATCCCAACAGTCCCTGTTTGCTGCCATATCACACCAACCGAACGCATAGGTTATGGTCACCTCGCGCACCTGTGTTACGGCCTCCCGACAGGCCTGGTTCAGTTTCTTGCCTAGCTCATCCAGATAGGGCGGAATCAGGTCGCCCCCCGGCAGTTCAAACCGATCCGGGACATACCAGCCGCCGGAATGGGTGTGCGAGTACGTCAGTATGACTCGATCCGGGTCAACACCGCCGGGATCGCTAATTGACGCCTTTAATCTCTCATGCTGTTCAGTAGCAAATCCAACGTGGTCGAGCTGGACACGAATCAAACGGGAATGGGCGCCTTTTTCATGGGCTAGTTCGAAAACAAGCACATCGCCTTGCAGTGGCCGATGTACCCCGGTCGCTCGATCGTGGCGTGCAGCGCCCCACATGCGATGGTAAATCCCAACCGGTGGGGTAATATCGACGCGGGACATTGCAAAGCGCACACGAGATATGGGTGAGGCAATGCGCGTTTGATGCATAGTTGGTATCTTAGCAGACAGCGAGTGGTTTGAGCAATACGTCCTCAATCTCTATGTCAGGACGACGGCATGCGTCTCCGGACACATACGATTGTCAACCAACTCTTTCTTATCCAATCACGTTCAAAAGGCAGAAGGCCAGAATCAATCGCTCTGAAGCTATTGACGATCTTTGTCAAGTGTCCGAATATTTATCCTGTGCCAACGCAAAATGTGAATCTGACTCCTGAACTCGATGACTTCGTCAGAGCCCAAGTAGAGACCGGGCAGTTCAACAGCGCAAGTGAAGTCCATCGGGCAGCCCTATCGGCGATGGCCAGGGCTGAAGAGGAACGGAAGGTCCGTCTCGAGCGATTGAGGAATGAACTCCGGATCGGGCTCGATGATCTGGAAGCGGGGCGCTACAGGGCGATCGCTTCGGAAGAAGAACACATGCAGTTTTTTGCCGGACTTCGTGAAAAGGCCGCGGCATTTGATTTTCTTTCAAGTCGGGGAGGATGAAGTCCGCGAGATTGTCCGCGTATTGCACGACAGCATGGATTTTGAACGCCATTTACCATAGAATGAATTGATAGAACTGCTTTCGACCTCTTCTTCCGCTCCTGTCCTGTCGAATGTGCGACACCTGATATGCGCAACAAGCTTTGCGGCGTACTTTCGAGTGCGCCGGCTTGACGGCGCTTTTTTGAGCCGGTGGCTCGACACCGGCGACATCGAATACATCCCCAAGGCTCGGACGTCGAGTCAACCTGCCGGTCATAGCCTTAGCGACGTTCGGGCCTCGCCGAAGAGAAGCGCTGTCAAGTCACCGCACTCGATATGCCTCACGGTGCAACTTGCGAATAGCCGTTATTCAACCATACACCCAGCTACAACAGCCCAACCGACGAATTTCGATTCGATCGGTCGCACGGACAGCCTATCAATAATCGACTGAGGTAATCGCAAGCGTGATCGACCCTGGAATCGAAGATCAAACTGCGAACCGTTCCCTGCTGGAGCCCCTAACCACAGATTTCCCAGATTACACAGATCCCCATCCCCAATCCGCTTAATCTGATTAATCTGCGGTCAATTCGAGCGGCCTCCTACCTGATCGGCACCTTCTCCTTGAGCACCTCGAACCAGTTGAGGACAACGCGGATCTCGCGAGACTGCTCTTCGCTCTGCTCCGACGGTGTCACAAGGACGAACCGTTGGCCATCGGGAGTGACATCTAAATTGGCGAACGGACCCTCGTAGGCCAGATCGGACAGCTCGAATAGAGATTGCGGGTCTTCCCAGTTGAGTTTGGGCTCAGTTTGGATTCCCATTGTGGATAGTCTTCCATCGAGTGTCAGGTAAAAGAGCTCTTCCCCATTGTCAGACCAAATCGGGATGATTCCCCCTCCTTCGGTAATCTTTCGCTTGGCGCCCGATCCCAGTGGATAGGGTTGGACGTAAACTTCAGGTATAACTGCATCGGTTGATTGAAATGAGATCCATTTCCCATCCGCTGAGAAATCCGCGTAGTTCTCCTGATACTCGGCAACCAAGACCGGATCTGGTTGTACTCCGCTCTCTTCGAGCAGTATGAGCTGCATGACATCGAAACCACTGCCGTGGGCAGAACGGCAGTAGAGAAGAACACGCCCGTCCGGCGACCATGAATATGGACCAAGAATCGCGGAATCTTCACTGGCTGGGCTCAAAAGTTGGGGCTCTTCGCTGAAGTCAGATGCAATATTCCACAGCGCATCCTTCGCCAGGAAGGTGATCTGCGCCCCATCAGGCGTCCAGATGGGCACCTCCCCCCCATCAAAGGTGAGCTGGCGCAGTCGGTTGTTAGAAAATTCATAAACAAAGATGTTTGAGCCATCTTTAGCATTGATCTGAACGGCAATCCGAGTCCCGTCGGGCGAAAATCGCGGGAGGGCGTAATCATTTGACGAAAAGGGAACGTTCTCCATATTTCCTTGCCGGTCCACCAGCGCCAGCGTGTTTCCGGCAGCTCCTCCGACGTCGCCAGGCAGATAGACGAGCGTGCCCTCGTCGGCGACGGAATACTGAACCTCGCCCCCTCGATCGACACGCACCCCATCCACCACCGGGATTGGGTTGCCCACGGTTTCAAGGCGCTCCTGGTCGAACGGCACCGCCCACAGGGCACCGCTCCGGACGAAGACCAGGTGACCGGTATCGAGGACCCGACCCGCGACCGCGTTAGGCAGCACCGACCGGCGCTCGCCCGTCTCAGGCAGCAGGACTTGCAGTTCGCCGGCGTCTGGGCGGGGCTCCGACACAGTGTAGAGGATCGCACCCGTCCCCGGCAGCACCTGCGGGTGCCAAGGTGCACCGTCACTCTCCGGCTGCGCAATGACGACAGGCTCTCCACCCGCTTCGGGAACCTGCACGAGGCCCCCGGGACTTCCGATTACGATCATACCGTTGGTTCCCCAACTGGCGCCTCGGAAGACTTCGCCGGGCACCTTGGTAAGCTCCTGAGCCGGACCGCCTGCGAGGGCCACTTTCCGCAACGCTCCATCGGCGACAAAACCCACCCACTGTCCATCTGGTGAGAAGAACTGATGCCCGCCACGTTCGGTAAGGATTATGGGCACGGCCTGGAACTGATTGATAGGACGTTGAAAGAGTTGGTCGCCGGCGTCTCCAAACGGGTTATAGACGAGTGTGTGACCGTCCGGAGACACGGCCACCCTAGTTCCACCGCCCGCACTGGGAAAGATTTCGGAATCAGGCAACATAATCGTAAAGCGCTTCGGTGTTGCGGAAGGCAGCGTGCTGCGTTCGACTATGAGCGACCACGCGGCGAGACCGATTGCAGCAAGTCCCAAGGTTACTCCTGCGATCCCCGCTTTGAGCCACCGGCTCGACCGATTGCTTGCGGCGAGTGCTGAGGCCATCCTGTCATCGCCCCCACCTTCGGCAATCCACTGCAACTCCAATCCCACATCACCGGCGGACTGCCAGCGTCGGTCGGGATCCTTCGCCAGACATACATCAACTGCATGCTCCAGCGTAGAGGGCGATAGTGGCTGAAGCTCCGACATGGCTGGTGGTTCATCCTTCAAAATAGCGCCGATCAAGCTCGCCTGACTCGTTCCCTCGAAGGCCTTTCTGCCGGTGACCATCTCGTAGACCACGGCGCCGAAGGCGAAAATGTCTGTCCGGGAATCCGCCTCCTTCCCTTCGAGCTGCTCCGGGGCCATATACTGGAACGTGCCGAGGATCGTCCCCTCGCCGGTCAGGGGTGCGGACTCGGTCGCCATTGCTGTGAGGCCTGCCTCCGTCTCCGCCTCCCTCAGCTTGGCCAGTCCGAAGTCCAGGAGTTTCGCCCCCGTTTTGGTCAACATTATGTTGCCCGGCTTTAAGTCCCGGTGGACGATCCCCTGCCCATGCGCCTTGTCCAACGCATCCGCGATCTCGATGGCAATCTTCAATGCCTCATCCAGGAGCAGGGCCCCCTTGCTCAGCCGCTGGGCCAGACTCTCGCCCTCCAGATGCTCCATGACCAGAAAATCGGTGCCATCTTCGCTACCAATGTCATGGAGCGTGCAAATGTGCGGGTGGTTCAACCCCGCCACCGCGCGAGCCTCACGCTCGAAACGTTTCCTGAGATCAGGGTTCCATGTGACATCCTCAGGCAGCACCTTGACCGCGACAGTGCGGTGCAGTCGCGTGTCGTTGGCTTTGTAAACCTCGCCCATCCCACCCGCACCGAGGGGGGCTTCGATCTCGTAGGGGCCGAGGGTTGTGCCGGGCGTGAGAGGCATCAAAGTGTTCCGTACGCCGCCTGGATGAGAAATAGAAAACGGCGCTGCTGTGCAAATTCCTGAATCACCAGGTAATCTCCCTGCATTCTCCTTCCTTAATCGAACTTACAGCCTCAACAACGATGTCGTGATGCGCTCTGATCTGGGGCCAACTCGTCGTGGGCAGGACCAGAATCGCAATCTCAAAAATCACGATGAGGCGCAGGCGTCCCTTGGTCGAACAGTATTCGCATTGCGCGAAAACCCAAGCTACCTAAAAATCAGATAATCGCCAGGCTCTTGCATGCATGCTCAAGAACGGCCTCTACCTGTTCGCGAGTAACGCCGGGAAACCACTTAACAAAGTCGTCAATCTTTGCGCCGTCCTCGAGATTCTCGAAGAGCGCTGCCACTGGTATTCTGGTTCCCAGAAAAACCCAAGCTCCGCTAACCTTTTGAGGGTCACGTTCGACAACGGAACACTCCGTCCAATCCAACATATAGAGTAGCTTATAGTTTCAATTGGATTCGATCAAGCACGATCAGAAGCAATAACGTCATCGCTACGGGATCGGCACTTTCGCTTTCAATTCCTCGAACCAGTTGAGGACAACGCGGATTTCGTGTGGCTGATCTTCGCTTTTGGCCCCCATCGGTTGTACAAAGACGAATCGTTGGCCATCGGGACTGACGTCGTAGTTGGCGAACCCTACAGTGCTCAGAGGCCAGGGTGTATCGAATAGAGCCACGGGATCTTGCCAGTTGAGCGTTGGTTTCGTCTCGATTTCCACGGCCCAAAGTTGCCCATCGTTTGAATAAAACAAGTCGCGCCCGCTTCGGGACCATATCGGAATGGTGCCTCCTCTCTGAGTGATCCTCCGCTTGGCGCCGGTGCCCAGCGAGTAGGGTTGAACGTAGACTTCGAATGCACCGGTTTGGTTGGTGGCGAAAGAGAACCATTCGCCGTCCGCAGAAAAATTTGCCCCCACCTCGACATACCGCTCATTCAGGAGCAGGCCATGCTCCACCCCGCCCCCTTCCAGTCGCGTGAGCTGAGCGACATCACCCCCCCCTTCCCAGAAGAGAACGCGCCCGTCCGGAGACCAGGAATAGGGACCAGCAATCCGTAACTTTTCACTGGCAGCACTCAACAGCTTGGGCTCTGAGCTGAAGTCGGACGCGATGTTCCAGAGTGCATCATTCGCGAGGAAGGTGATCTGTGTCCCATCGGGCGTCCAGAGCGGTACCTCTGCCCCATTGAACGTAAGCTGTTCTAATCGATTGCTCGAAAGGTCATAAATGAAGATATCTGAGTCACCACCACGAGTATTGATCTGAACGGCAATCCGAGTCCCATCCGGCGAGAACCTCGGATAGTCGTAGCTATCCGGAGGCAAGGGCACCGGGTCCACCGTTCCCTGCCGGTCCACCAAGACCAGCGCCTTCTCTATGGCTGGTGCAGCGAAGTGCGGAACATAGACCAGCGTACCATTGTCAGCGACGGCATAAAAAGCCCCACGGCCGACACTCACCTCCTCGAGAACCGGAACCGGGTTGCCCGCGATCTCAAGGCGCTTCCTGTCAAACGGTACCGCCCACAGGCCTCCGCTTCGCGCGAAGACCAGGTGCCCGGTATCGAGGACCCGACCCGCGACCGCGTTGTGCAGCACTGTCCGGCGCTCGCCTGTCTCAGGCAGCAGGACTTGCAGTTCGCCGGCGTGTGGGCTTGGCTCCGACACAGTGTAGAGGATCGCTCCGATCCCCGACAGCACCTGAGGGTGCGAGAGTGCACCCTCACCCTCCTGCTCCGCAATGATGACGGGCTCGCCGCCTGCTTCCGGGACCTGCACGAGACCGCGGGGATTTCCGATTACGATCATTCCGTTGGATCCCCAACTGGCGCCTCGGGGTTGTCCTCCGGGCAACTTGGTAAGCTCCTGGGACGGTCCACCGACGAGGGCCACTTTCCACAATGCCCCGCCGGCCCAAAAACCCACCCATTGCCCGTCGGGCGAGAAAAAGAAAGTCCCGGCACTTTCCGTATGCATTATTGGCACGCCCTCGAACTGGTTGATTGGACGTTGAAAGAGTTGGTCACGAAGGTCTCCAAACGGGTTATAGACGACTGTCTGACCATCGAGTGACACGGCTACCCTGTTTGCTCCTGGTACCCCTGCCCTGCCGGCACTCCTATGGGGAAGTTGATGGAAGTCAGGCAACGTGATTGTCAAGCGTGTCGTTGTTGGGGAAGGTTCGGTAGTGCGGTCCACCATCAATGCCCACGCGGCAATCCAGCCGAGGGCCAGCAAAACCAGACCAGCCACAATAGCCGGTATGGTTCGCTGCCACACCCTTAGTTCGGGGGTCGATGGGAGCCCGATGTCGAAAGTACCAACCATCAGCAAGCGCACATCCCCGATGTCACGAAAGCGCTCTTTTGGGTCCTTTTGCAAACTGCGCCGAAGCAAGGCGACAAGCGTAGTGGACAGACTATTCGGCAGAGCATCCCAATCCGGTTCGCCTTTGATCACCCCGGCCATGATTTCGGAGACGCTTTCCCCCTCAAACGTCCGACGCCCCGTCAACATCTCATAGAGCACACATCCGAACGCCCAGATGTCGCTGCGCTTGTCTACGGGCTCGCCCTTGGCCTGCTCGGGGGACATATATGCCGCCGTCCTCAAGATAACTCCGGGACGGGTCGCCGCGGCAGTGAGTGTAGGTGAATCGGATTCAGCCCCGTCGGATTCCGCCTGAAACACCTTGGCTAACCCAAAGTCGAGCACCTTCACCGTGCCGTCGTCTCTGACCTTCACATTGGCCGGTTTCAGGTCCCGGTGGATGATGCCCTGTTCATGGGCGGTTTCGAGAGCCTCCGCGATCTGTCTCGCGATGTTGAGCGCATCCTCGATTGGAATGGGTCCCCTTGCGACGCGTTCGGTAAGGGTTGGGCCTTCGACCAATTCGAGTACCAACGCCTTCGTGCCCTCGGCCTCTTCCAGCCCGTAGATGTGCCCGATGTTGGGATGGTTGAGCGAAGCGAGGACCTTGGCTTCGCGCTCGAAGCGTGCAAGGCGTTCGGGACTGGACGTGAATGCCTCAGGGAGCACCTTGAGCGCCACGTCCCGGTTCAGCTTAGTATCGGTGGCGCGGTAAACCTCACCCATGCCGCCCGCACCGATCTGGGCGGTGACTTCATAGGAGCCGATGGTTGTGCCTGCGCTGAGAGCCATTCCAATAGTCTAACGCTGCCTGAGCGTGCAATAGAAAACGGTGTTGCTGGGCCGCAAGGCTGGAGGAGTGAGGAATGGAAATCAAGCCTGGAGCGACCTCCGAACTTACTTATCGACGTCGGTTGGCGGTCTAGCCTTCGCGGCTATGGACCCACGCCTTCCCCATACACCAAAGCCGCTTCAGGCCCATCAGGCTGAATATCCCTTTCATCATCTCCCAGAATCAGAGCGTGGCAATGAGTCCCCCATCCCGCAGGGCGATGACTGTCTTTTCAAACGCCGTCGTCGCCTGATCAATATCTCTTTCGGTGTGAGCCGACGATAGTACCCCGCCCGTGGAACTCAAAATATCCACTCCGTGAAAGCGCAGATGGCGTTGGTACTCGTCGATCAGCTCTGTCGGCATGCCTTTGAGCCGCTGCGCATCGCCGGTGTGGAGATCCTTCCGGCTCGAGGCCCTCCGCACCCTTTCCGAATTCGTCTCGAAATAGACGTGGAAGGTGGAGTACGCCCCGTACACGTACCCGGCGATGCCGTGGCGCTCGAGCACCTTATCCCAGGCAGTGCGCAGATTTTCAGCCAGCGCATTGGCACGTTCGATCGGCTTGCCGGTGGCCACGCTCTTGAGCACGGCCACACCGGCAGCGGCTGAAAGCGGGGCCCCATTGAAGGTGCCGTGATGCGCCACCCGTTCAAAGCGGTCGTGGCGGGGATCCCCCGTCAGATCGAAGAGGGCCATAATTTCCGCCCGCCCCACCACCGCCCCACCCGGCATGCCGCCGGCTAAGACCTTGGCAAAACAGGAAAGATCCGGCATCAGTCCATAGAGCTGTTGCGCGCCACCGGGACTGAAGCGAAACCCAGTGACCACCTCGTCCAGAATCAGCTGCACATTGTGTTGCGCCGTCAACGCTCTCAAACCGCGCAAAAAACCGGGATCCAGCGGTACGCGGCCCCACGAAGCCCCCGACGGTTCCAGGATAGCGGCGGCGATATCTTTCTCTTGTTCCAGTACTTTCTCAACCAGCTTCAAGTCCCCGTCGGGGATCCGCACGATATGGGTACTCACCTGCGACGGGATGCCCAGCGAACCCTCCGCGTCGAACGGCGGCTGAAAGCCGTGAATCACATCGTCGTGCCACCCGTGAAAGTGCCCCTCAAAGCGCATAATTTTGTTGCGCCCGGTAAACGCCCGGGCCAGTCGCAAAGCCAGCAAGGTTGCCTCCGTGCCCGAATTGACAAACCGCACCCGCTCGGCCGACGGCACCAACTCTTGCACCCGTTCCGCCCACTCGATGTGCAGGGGATGATCGCTGCCAAAATGTGTTCCCCGTCCCACTGCCTCGGAAATTGCCTCGACGACTTCCGCAGGCGCATGTCCCAAAAGCAGCGCTCCGTTGCCCAACAAAAAATCAATGTACTCATTGCCATCCACGTCCCACTTGCGCCCTCCGGCCCCTCGCTCAATGTAGAGCGGCATCGGGGAAAAATAGCGCAAGTCGTGCCCGGTTTTACCTCCCAGCGTCTTGCAAGCACGTGCAAAATACGTCGCCGTTTTCTGCCGCGCTGCCCCATAAGCCTTGAACAATTCCTTATCGATCGCCATATACCGTAACCCTTTCTCACAACCTGAACCACGACCGTTCACCACAATCGGTCAGCATGCGGGTTTCCTCGTCTTACGCATTCCATGGCAAACGGTAAGAGGGAGATCCTCCCGCGCCGCGTTCGAGCCCGAGGTTCATACGGATGCGCGACCCGGCCTGCATTCTCACTTCCACAAGAACGCCATCGATTTGCACGCTCTCCTGCACACCAGCCGCCCCGCTGCCGGACGCCTTCGAGCCGTATTCCACCGCCGAGAATCGGCTCTCCCCAAAGCTGCCCGCCTGTACCAGCACGCTGCGCCCTTCCCAGGCACTGAGGTTGACGAGCTCCACCTCGATGCCGTCCTCTTCGACCCTGTGGACGAGGGCACTCACATCCTTGGGAAGCCCCGGCCGCTTTCTAGTCTGATCGAAGTAGCGGATCGGCGCGAAAAGCAGACCGCCGTTGTAGATGAACTGGGGCGCCCCCAGGGTCAGCTGCACGAGTGTTTCGGTGGTCACCGGATTTTTCTGTTGCCATTGATGGATGTGGTTGTCGAGCGGGTTGGAGCGATCAGCGCGCACATCAGCCGATCGCTGGTAGATCATCGCCGCTGTGCCTCGCAGTGCTTCTTCCGGGTAACCCGGATTCCGTCCCGTGATGAACATGTGCCACGGCTGCTCGTGCCCGGTGTCCTCTTTGTTGTGTGTCGGCGTATACTCATTCCAGTCGTACCGCTCGAGCTCGCGAATATGCTCGACCCGGTTCCTGTCCTGCTCGGCGCCGCTGGCGTTCCACAGCGCCAGCGGCAGACGGACCATCATCGGCCGGTAATCGAACCAGCCCGACTCGGCATATCTGTTCGGCACGAGAAAAGAGCGGCGCACTCCATCGGTGGTCTCGAACCTGCCGGTCTTTTCCTGACCCAGGCTCATCACTTCCTGCGCCGGGTCACGCTCTTCACCCAGCTCGACCATGCGGTCGATGAGGACTCGCGGCAGCTCGAGGTACTGCTCCTCGCCACTGATGAGATGGGCGCAGGTGCCGGCCACCACGCAGGCCATGCCTATGTTGTAGAAGCCGTGGGGCCAGGTCCATCCATAGACCCCGCCGAACCACTTGCCCTTGATGTACTCCCCGACCTCGCCGTTGAGTCCGATATTGTCCGGCGGCAACCCACCGTTGGCTCGCGCCCGTTCGAGCCAGGCGCCAACGTACTCAAGCACCCAGTTGCGGTACTTCTCCTCGTGGGTCATGAGCCAGGCATTGGTGACCAACGACACCACACCGAGGTTCGCCACCACGTCTCCCCAACTCATGCGCTCATCCATGGCGGCCCCCATGCGGCGCGCCAGCTCGGGATTCTCCAGATCTTCAACCTTCGACACCCCCTCCACATCCTCGTAGGGTAGGCCATACTTAACCATGCTCGGGCCGGGTGCGTAGGAGCTGCCGGTTTCACGCGGGCGGGGCCCCATGCTGCCATTGTGGGGCGCACGGATGATGTGTTTCTCGAAGTCGTAGTTGATCGCCTCCGGGTCCTCGTTCAGATAGAAGCCGGCAAAGCGCCGCGCCCGGTCCAGCTGTTTGGCGTTTGCCGGATCGGCCATGCACAGCAGATAGAAGTAGATGTAGCTCTCCGACTGGTGGAACTGATCGTAGCCGATTTCGTACTCCTTCTTCACCAGCCCGATCTCTTCCATCAGCCGAGTGGTGGCGTCCCACTGACGATCGCCGAGCTCGAGACAGTGGCCGCTCCCGCCGAGCAGGTAAAGCTCCGGCCAGTTGTAAAAGCTCTCGTAGAAGTCGTCCGCCCCATCTCGGCTGGGATGTTGTCCCTCGCGCCAGATGAGGCGACCGTCGGGATGGGTATACTTGCCGATGAACGGCTCCAGTGAATCCTCCATCAGCGCAAAAAGATGGCGTTCGAGCAGAGCCCACGAAGGTGCCTCGCGCAGCGCTATGTCAGATTCTATCTGAGGGATCTGGTTCATAAGCTCCTCCACGACATTCGGCTGAAACCGGGGTCATTCCGACTCCAAAAATGAAAGCAACCAGCCCCGCGACGACATGGAAAGGTCTTTGGCCGGTGAACTGATTAGAAACGTTTCGGCTCACAAGGTTCAGACCTCACTATCTTGCCCCTTTAAAGGAGCTATGCAATCGCAAGTTTAAATCTCGATTTATAGCCGAGTTGGAAGGTAATGGTTCGGCCCGAGCGGTCGGGCATCAGGAGCGGGTTCTGGTTGAGAGTCTGGAGGTACTCAATCACGACTTGCTGCAAATGAGGGGAATAGTTTGCGGTTGGGAATAGATGCGCTTCGACGGTTGCGCCCCTCTCTATGAGGGCGCCGTCGCAGTGAGTCAGATTGCGAAACAGATCGTGGTCGTCACGATAGTTGTCGTAGCCTTCTTTAAAGGGTTCAAACTGCTTGTAGAAACTATTGCGGGCGAGGATTTTCAAGGCATCCATGATGGATTTGTTGGAGGTGTCCAGGCGGACATAGTTCTGCTCAATGAGTCGCTCCAGGCGCGAGCATTCGGTCTCGATTTGCTCCCCTTCGAGTTGGAGGGCATTGAGCTTGTGATCGAGGCGAGCGATCATGGCGCTCCTTGAGGTGCTTTGGCCCGGATGGGCATGTTCGGCCAGGAGCAGTCTTTTCAATGCTTCGGTGGATTGGGTTTTCTGCTTCAGGAGTGCTTTAGCGGCACCGCTTTTCTCCTGCCTATCCTCAAGGTGTTGGGCTAAGCGCTGGTAGTGGATGGTGCGATAAGAGGTGATCTGATTAATCCCAAAGTACTTATCGAGGTATTTGAAATCATTCTCCTGAATCCAGCGACTGAACATCCCTTTGAGGACTGCTTCATCGGGGGCTTTTGGGTCGGTCCCTAAGATGCTCACCGTAATGGTTTGATTTCTGGGATTGGTCGCTTCCACCACCCATTGGGTAAGATGAGGATTCTTTTTCCACGGGCCCCGCTGATAGCAAAGATAATACTCCTGGAGATCTTCGGCATGGTTTCTGGGGCGCAGCAGGCGCAGTTGTCCGTCGATCCGTTGCAGGGGCTGGCCTTGAAACCTTTTTCCCAGGTGATGATTTCGAGTTGAGGATGCTCCAGGATGGCTTCGTAAAACCAGTCCGCGGCGATCGCCCGGTCCACGTAAATGCTCACCTTCTTATCCGCAGGCACCTCTACCAATTCGAGCATCGCTTCGCAGTTGGGGATAAACCGTTTCCTTATATCCTCGTAGTTGTCGGTGCTGGCAAAATAGACCGGAGAGCCCTTCAGGGTATGAATAAAATCGCTGTGAAGCGCTTTGTCGGCCAACCGGATGGTGGGACACCAGCCCGCCAGGAGCTTGCTCATGCCGGTGTAATGTTTGGTGTGCGGATCATAATAAAAGCTCTGCTCACAAGAAGCATTCAGGTTCCTCGCGTTCACCCTGAGGATCGCTCTTAAAAGCGCTTCATGGGCCAGGGCGCTGAGCCTTTGGCGTTGCAGATGGGGCGTATAGAGGACTCGCCCGATGAGCTTTTGCAGGTCTTCCAGATCGAGCAGTTTGCTCTGCTCGATATTCACCGCGGCCAACAGCGCGCAGGCCAGCCATTGCTTCAAAAGCCAGCCCTCTTCGCCATCTATCTGAGCCACTTGCCCGAGCCCTTCACTGAATACCAGCACCCCTAAATGTCGACACCACTGCACCGATTCGGAACTGCCCGTGGTAAAATCGGGAGACTCCTTGCGATTCTCCTCTTCGCCTTCGGCCTTGTTTTCTGCTTGCTCCTGCTCTGCCTGCAAGGGTGAACCCTTGGGAGAATCCCAGGCAGTCTCCCGATTTTGCCCCCTCCTCTGCTCGGCCTCCTTGGCCAAGGCCTCTTTGAGCTCCTTAAACAAAGGGCGCAGGGTTTCCCCACTGAGGCTGACTGCGAACACCTCCTCGATCTCACCGCGTATCTTCTTGCTGTAAGCGTACCGGCTCTGCTCATAGATCTCAAAAAAGCGCACCCGCACAAAACTCCGTATTTCCCGGGTCAATTTGCGATGCCACCGGCGCCCCGCCAACACCCGGCCCAGGGTTTCGGCATCGCCACTTTGCAGGGCCTCGCCCCACCGCTTCATCGTCTTGGGGTCAACCTCAAATTGTCTCTGTAAGCACCCTATCTTCAACCCCGCATTATAGAGCCGTCCCACCAGAATCTTGAATCCAACCTGCTCGCGATCGTCCCCCACCACTTCCAATAGCTCATGGCCGTAATAGACCTGCAATTGGCCTTTGCTCAGGTCCCGATAGACCGTCAGGCAGGGATTACGCTTGTCTACCCCAAGGAGGCATTGTAGGCAGGACTCTTCTTGCTCGGTAGGTTTCTCCATTTTCTTCGAATTAGTTCTTCGAAGGAGAAGCCTACCGTTTTCTTTCTCTCGTTAAAAGTCGGGAATTCTACTTGCGATTCTACCCACCCCGACAACCCGCATAATAGCGAGTTCTGAAGGTTACTTGGAAGTTGGGCGTTCAATGTTAGGCGTTGAAAAAAAGGCTGGGATCAACATCCAACGTTCAACGTTCAATTTTGGTGGCTGCATGTTCCGGCGCCTTCGGCAGCAAAGAAAGGCCTAAGAATTGCCGAGCGAAATGAAGTTTCAATCTCGATTTATCCGGCCATCCCGCTGAGCGGGACCGGCCAGAAAAAGCGTTTTCACGGTGAGACGGTAGCTGAAGCAGATTGGATGCGTCAAGGCGAACGACATTCCGGAGCTCTCTAGGAAGACTACGAACCAATCCTGGTGAATAGGTCAACCCACCCCAAACCCCTTGTGCCTCGTCAATACCCGATCGGCCGAACCCAGGCCGCTAGCATCTCACTCGGTGGGACCGGGTCCTTTGGGCTCTCATCCTCTACCGATGGAGCGCCTGGAGGCGAAGCTTGTTCGTCGTTCAACCCGGGACCGGCATCAAGTGGCACCGCTGGGCCTTTCGGCTCTTCTGGCGATGGAAATCCCGGGGTGGTCGTCCGAGCATTCGCTCCGAAATCCGAGGTCTCATCCGCGGGATGGCTCGATCGAGTGCGATTGATGAGGTCGAGTTGACATTATTCGGGCAATGTCCAGCGTGTACATCATCACTTCACTTTCCAGGGATTCATGATCCTTGTATACAGAACAGGTTGGAGAAAAATGCAGAAAACGATTGAAGAGAACATGGAAAGCAAGTGCCCGGTTTTAGGCGGGCCTCACCGACACACGGCGGTCGGGACCACGTCGAACCAACACTGGTGGCCGAATCAGTTGAACCTGAAGATTCTCCACCAGAACTCTTCCCTGTCAGATCCTATGGGCGAGGATTTCAACTACCCTGAGGAGTTCAAGACACTTGACCTGGATGCACTGAAGAAGGACATCGGGGCGGTGATGACGACGTCGCAGGACTGGTGGCCGGCCGACTACGGCCACTATGGGCCGTTCTTCATTCGGATGGCGTGGCACAGCGCAGGCACCTACCGCATCGGCGACGGCCGCGGCGGCGCAGCCTCCGGCACACTCCGCTTTGCGCCCCTCAACAGTTGGCCCGACAACGTGAGCCTGGACAAGGCGCGCAGGTTGCTCTGGTCGATCAAGCAGAAGTACGGCCGGAAAATCTCCTGGGCCGACCTGATGATCTTCACCGGTAACTGTGCCCTGGAGTCGATGGGCTTCAAGACGCTCGGTTTCGCCGGCGGGCGCGAGGACGTCTGGGAGCCCGAAGAGGACATTTACTGGGGGCCTGAGAACGAGTGGCTTGGAGACGAGCGCTACAGCGGCGACAGGGAACTCGAAAATCCTCTCGGCGCCGTTCAGATGGGCCTGATCTACGTCAATCCGGAGGGGCCGAACGGTAACCCCGATCCGCTCTCTGCAGCCCGGGATATTCGAGAGACGTTCGGTCGCATGGCGATGAATGACGAGGAGACGGTTGCGCTCATCGCCGGTGGACACACGTTCGGCAAAGCCCATGGTGCTGCCAATCCGGACCAGTACGTCGGTCCCGAACCCGAGGGTGCCGGCATCGAGGAGCAAGGCCTCGGCTGGAAGAACAGCTTTGGCAGCGGCAAAGCCGGTGACACGATCTCCAGCGGGTTGGAGGGCGCATGGACCACCGAGCCGGCGAAGTGGGACAACAACTACTTCGACAACCTTTTCGGATACGAGTGGGAGCAGGTGAAGAGTCCTGCCGGTGCGACCCAGTGGACTCCCACGGATGCATCTGCAGAGGGCACCGTGCCGGATGCTCACGATCCGTCGAAGAAGCACGCCCCCATGATGTTCACGACGGACCTCGCACTGAAGGTGGACCCGATCTATGCGCCGATCTCGAAGCGCTTGCACGAGAACCCGGAGGAGTTTGCAGACGCCTTCGCCAAGGCGTGGTACAAGCTGACGCACCGCGACATGGGGCCCCGCACGCGGTGTCTCGGTCCGTTGGTTCCTGCGGAGCCGCAGTTGTGGCAAGACCCCGTCCCCGACGTCACTCATGAATTGATTGGGGAGCAAGACATCGCTGCCCTCAAGGGCAAGATCCTCGAATCAGGACTGTCCATTTCCCAACTGGTCTCGACCGCCTGGGCGTCGGCGGCAACGTTCCGCGGCACCGACAAGCGCGGTGGGGCGAACGGGGCGCGCATTCGCCTCGCGCCGCAGAAGGATTGGGAAGTCAACCAGCCGGCCGAATTGGGGAAGGTGCTGCAGACCCTGGAGGAGATTCAAAAGGAATTCAACAGCTCGCAGTCCGACGGGAAGATGGTCTCGCTCGCTGACGTGATCGTTCTGGGCGGGTGCGCAGCGGTCGAGGAAGCTGCGAAGAACGCCGGGCACGACGTGCAGGTTCCCTTCTCGCCGGGGCGCACGGACGCGTCGCAGGAGCAAACCGACGTGGACTCATTTGCCGTGCTCGAACCGACCGCAGACGGGTTCCGCAACTATCTCGCAAACGGACACAAGAGACTGGCGGAGGAGCTGCTGGTGGATCGGGCGCATAAGCTGGCGCTGACCGCTCCTGAGATGACGGTTCTCGTCGGCGGCATGCGCGTCCTGGATGCGAACGTCGGGCAGTCCGAACTCGGCGTCTTCACCGAGCGGCCCGAGACGTTGACCCATGATTTCTTCGTGAACCTGCTCGACATGAACACGGAGTGGCAGGTGTCCTCAACATCCGAGGATGTGTTCGAGGGGCGCGAACGCGCGATGGGTGAGCCCAAGTGGACCGGCACCCGCGTCGACCTCGTCTTCGGTTCGAACTCTCAGCTCCGAGTCATTGCGGAAGTCTACGCGTATGACGACTCGCAGCAGGCGTTTGTGCGTGACTTCGTGGCTGCGTGGGACAAGGTCATGAATCTCGATCGCTTCGACCTTGCCTGATCTATTGACTAGGAAACAAAGAAATCGGCGTTGCAAATGGCACGAGAAATAACTGATCCGATGTGAGTGCCTGGATCATCTGGTGTTATTTGGTGAGCGATCTCCGGCAAACGTGGTGAAAGCTTTCGAGAAGCATTACAACAGCGAGAGCAACCATCAGGCGATCGAGAACCAGATCATCCGCCCAGACCTACAAGTATTTGAAGGGCAGGGAACTGTCCCTTGCGTGGAACACCTGGGAGGACTGCTGAAGTTCTACCGAAGAAAGGCCGCCTGAGGATCGCAGAATGTCTCGATCCAAGATCCATAATTACCGGAATTCGAATTCATTCGCTATGGAACGGTGCCCCCAAATTTCTGTGCAACAGGGACTTGTGGGTCGGCCGAATATTCTGACCATACGTGGAGATGCAACGATGGTAGAATCGCTGTAAGCATCTGAAGACCAGAGGATCAAATTGGGGCCAAATTGGGTGCAGGGGGGGGATTTGAACCCCCGATCCCGCTGGGCGGGATTATGAGCCTGAGCTGCTGCGAGTCAGTCCCGTTATGGCGTAGAGTTGGTTGCCACCTTTTGATCGCTTCAGGATGTTCTCCAACTTACGGGCTTCAGAAAGAGCCACTGGGTCGCTGTTCCAAACCAGCTTCCATGGTCCTCGATGTTTGGTCCACTTGCTTACGCCTGAATTGTGATTGGACACCCTCTTGGAAGTGTTCTCTGAAATTCCGATATAGAATCGGCCCTTCGTGTTCTTCAATACGTAAACGTAATATGGTGCGTCGGTGGCCATGGAAGGATCGGGGTTGCAAATCCCCCTCGTTCAAATGCAGATGAAACAAATTGGGTGCAGGGGGGGGATTTGAACCCCCGACCTTCAGGTTATGAGCCTGACGAGCTACCGGACTGCTCCACCCTGCAACAAGGAGGGTATGAAATAAGGTGCCATATCAAGCCTCACGCAAGCCAAATATACTGTCTCATTAATCTTTGTGGGGTGATCCTCAGCAGAGGTACCATCCTCGAAGCGAGTGGAGACGATTCGGTTGAACCCCCGATCCCGCTGAGTGGGATTATGAGCCTGACGAGCTATTCCCGCCCGGCGGGACTACCCGTCGAATCGAAGCCTGTAGCAAAATGCGTGAGCATTTCGATCGTGTCAGATTCCTTCCCTAATTTTGGAGGACGTTCGGCGACAGAATCGGTTTGGAGGGCCGACTTACTATTCAGAATGCAGTATTGGATGGCGTAACGGCGGCAGAATGAGAGCGAGATCCTTTACATTTTTTTGAGAACAATTTCATAAGTCTTTGACTATGTTTGGATTGGACAATCTAGGGTCAATCCCCCATACTCCTCCTCAACGATTAGAAAACCAAACCAGGTAAATTGAAGGAAATCATGAAAGAGACACAAGAATCCGGTGCAACTGAGACTAGGGACTCTTCCCTACCTTGCTTTGCTTTGTTGACGGGGATCATCACCCTAGTGGTGGCGTTAGTCGTCGCATCTTTGAATGAATGGGTCACGATCGCGCAGAATATCGAGAGTGAGAATATCGTAGAAGACGCGCTTTTTGCCGAAATGGAGCATTTGCGTTCGTTGGAGTGGAATGAGATCGTCGGACTTCCGAGGCAGGACTCGTTCACTCCTCAGAGCGAGGCTACCGAATTTCCGTTGAGCGATTTTGAAGGGCAGAGGATTTTGACCCCTAAGACCGATTCGAGAATCGAAGTGCGGCTCATTTTCCGCTGGAGTGACGAGAAGAGCCGGAAGTCAAGCAAGCGCGTGATGGTCTCGTATCTGAACAAAAACGGTGAATATCAGCCGCTTATGGTTCCGTCAGCGACCTAAGAAGGATTCGGTCGGGCGGGGCTGTAGATGATCGCGGAAGCGAGGCGACATCCGGATCCAATTGAGGACCTGAGGAGGGTCGGACCACCGACAGAATCCTAGCCCACTCTGCCGCGGGCGGCAGAGTGGAGGTAAGAATGAATTTCATCGAACCCTGTCCCGGAAATCCCGGGACAGGGTTTCTCGTAAATACGATTTAAAGGCCGGCTACCCATCTCCACGGGGTAGAAAGCAGGAGATTCCCTATTGCCCTTCTGAGTGGGCGGTTGCGGTTAATCGTAAAATTGACATGACAGGTATTTTGCTGACATCCTTCGCTTTGTTTGAATTTCACTAAAGGAGGGTTCAAACGATGAGAAAGATCCAATATGTTATCAGTACCTTTGGGTGCGTTCTTGTTGTCCTTACGAGTGCATCGGCTAAGGAAAGGGTTCACTTAGACGCTCGAATCCGGGCTGCAACATCCAAGTTCTACGAGGTTAGTGCGGCAGGAAAGGAACTCGCTGGAAAGGCGAAAGGGATGCTTGTCTTTCCAAACGTGACCAAAGCGGGATTTGGAGTCGGCGGCGAGCGAGGCAACGGCGCCCTCCTCGTTGATGGTGAGTTGGTGGACTATTATACGACCACTTCGGCTTCGATCGGGTTTCAAATCGGAGCCCAGACTCGCTCCCAGATCATTCTTTTCATGAATGATCAGGTCCTGGATAGTTTCCAGAATAGTCAAGGTTGGGAAGTAGGAGTCGACGCCAGCGTCGCCATCGCAACTTTGGGCGCCGGCGGCGAGATCGACACGGAAACGGCGAAGCACCCCGTGATCGGCTTCATTTTTGGGAACAAGGGCCTGATGTACAACCTGAGTCTAGAAGGCACCAAGGTCTCGAAGAAAAAGAAGTAGGAAGCCCCATGGGGAGTTGCGGGATACGGGATACGGGATGCGGGATGGGGGTGGCGCAGAGAGTTCGAGTTTCGAAGCGGAGCCGGGAGAGGCCTAGTGTTTCAATCGGAGCGTCTTGGCGATGACGACGACGATCTTGGTATTTTTTGCGGATTGGGTTTCACCGTAAATAACGACGTTCTGCCCTTCGTACTCCCGCAGGGAACTGCTGATCAGCAGCTTGGAAGTATCCAGGTAGGCAATGCGCTTGCCGGCCGGGTCGACCAGTTTCCATTGATAGAGCTCGTCACTTGTGACCCTTTTTCTTGTAGACTGGAGAATTCCATCAAAGTGGCGAAACAGGTCGGTCACTGCCGGCCCTTCTGACGCCGAGCCTGCCGGAACGGCTGAATTCGATCCCAGTGGGTAGGAGCTTTGATCATCGTTTTCGGTGGAGTTGGCCACCGTTGCGCCGTTCGCCAATTTCGGTATTTCGGATTTGGCGCCGCCAGCGTAGCGGAAGTAGACCGGCACCGCCTTAGTGAAATCGATTTGCACCCAATCTCCGGCCCAGATAACCTTTGCTGGATCACCTTCTTCTATGGTGGCAAGAATCGGGCTGTTTGAACTCGGTCTTAGATGAACCAGGGCTCCGATGCTCACTTCCAGGTCTTTTCCGACCTCCCTATTCTCAACGAATCCCCGGAACGAGCCCTCGTACTCAAACCAATTCCACCCTTCAGCGAGCTTGGCGGCGTCGAAGACGGACTCGGCAGATTCAAAGCGTTCATCCGATGAATCGAGCTCTGCCACCACATCCGAATTTGCGTCGGGTTCGAGGTGGAGGTAAATCGTCTCACAATGAACCACAATGGGGATAGCGAGGAGAGCAGAAGGAATCGCGATTCTGTTCATGGTAGGGAGACTCTAGTATAAGGAGGAGGAGGTTGTCAGGCTAATTTCAGGTGGCCCAACGCCCAATCCCGCTCGGCGGTACCCAACGCCCAACATCGGGGTCGAAGGGTGGGTAGTAAGGATTTTAAACTCGTTCCGTGAGCAGGTCGATCTCCCTCCGGCTCAGGGGACGGCATTTCCCATTGCCCAGGCCGATTAATTTGAGGCCTCCAATTTGAAATCGATAGAGGCGCTTTACCTTGTAACCGGCCGCCTTCATGAGACGGCGAATCTCTCTTTTTCTTCCGTGGGAGAGGTGAAGCTCCACGCTGCAGACGGATTCGCGCCCCCGCCTGTTGGGTATCACCTTTTCCACTTTCAGATATTCTCCCTGGTCGTAGATCCCTTTGAGGAGACGGGATGCGGTGGAGGGAGAGAGAGGTCTATCGAGGATTACCTGATACCTTTTCACGACTCGCTTGCTAGGATGGGTGAGTCGCTGGACGAGCGATCC
The DNA here is from genome assembly GCA_965226025.1 of Candidatus Moanibacter sp. GTDB lineage: Bacteria > Verrucomicrobiota > Verrucomicrobiia > Opitutales > UBA2987 > Moanibacter. The sequence continues at coordinate 1,629,305 of CBDDCD010000003.1, forward strand.
GTTATTGGTCAGTATCGCCATCCCCTCGCTCTCTTTATCGAGGCGGCCGGCGCAAAATAGGTTACGCATGGACAAGCCCATCGGAAGAAGATCAAATACGGTCTTCGCGTTGTAAGGATCTCGATTGCTGCAAATGTAACCCTTGGGCTTGTTGACGAGGTAGGTCAGTTCAGGCTGTTTTGGAGATGGAATCGCCTTTGCGCCAACCGTGACGCGGTCCGCTTCCGGATCGATCTTTTGTCCAATCGAAGCGACTTCACCATTGACGCGGAGTAGCCCCTCGATAATCATCCGCTCGGCTTTTCTCCTCGAGCAGATTCCCTGCGCGGAGAGGAACTTCTGTAAACGTATTGATCTTCTGGGCTGGTTCATTGTTCACTTCACCCAACGTTGGAAATCCTCGCGATGTTGCAAAGAGCAAAGTCCAATTGATTCCCAAGCGGCTCGATTCGTTTGGATTCTTGCTGGAATCTACTCTTCAATCAAGGAAACTGTCGAGGGGCGGTTGAGTGACCAAAGATTTGTGACGAATTCGAGACGGACAGGTTCCCGATGGCTTTGACTTATACCAAACGCTCAGCTCTGGTAACCGGGGCTGGAAGGGGAATCGGTAGGGCGATTGCCAAATTGCTGGCCTCCGAAGGAGTGGCTGTGGCGTGTGTGAGCAGAACCGAGGCGAGCTGTAAATTAGCCGCGGAGGAGATTGTAGCGTCGGGTGGAGAGGCAAAAGCCTATGCCGTCGACGTCTCCGACAGTGAAGCAGTCTCGGGCGCCGCGAAGCAGGTCCTGGAGGACTTCGGTGAGGTGGACATACTCATTAATAACGCCGGTATCACGAAAGATGGATTGATTTTGCGGATGTCGGATGAGAGCTGGCAGGAGGTGATGGATACCAACCTGACCAGCTGTTTCTACTGGACGAGAAACCTGGCCCATCCGATGGCGAGAAGACGCTGGGGCCGCATCGTGAATATTTCATCGGTGGTCGGTCTGATGGGAAACGCCGGTCAGTGCAATTATTCCTCCTCGAAGGCCGGCATGCTGGGGCTGACCAAGTCCCTGGCCCGGGAACTCGCTTCCCGCTCGATTACGGTAAACGCCGTAGCTCCCGGATTTATCGACACCGATATGACGTCAAGGCTTGACGAGAAAACGACCGATCTCATTCTGAAAAGCATCCCGTTACGCCGTCTGGGTAACTCTGATGACGTTGCTCAGGTCGTAGGTTTCCTATGCTCCGAGCAAGCCGGATATATCACAGGGCAGGTTTTTACCGTTGACGGCGGCATGGTGATGTGATGCGAAATAGGTAATTTAGTAAATGTCTAGGTAGGGAGAAATGGCAGAAAAATCGATTGAGGAGCGTGTCAAAGAGATCATCGTCAATCAGCTTAACGTGAATGACGAGCAGGTTACCCCGGAAGCATCTTTTCTCGACGACCTCGGAGCAGATTCGCTCGATACGGTAGAACTCATAATGGCCTTCGAGGAGGAGTTCAAAAGCGAAATTGACGGAGAGATCCCGGAATCAGAGGCAGAGAATCTGCAGACCGTTGGCGACGTCGTGAAGTACATCGAGGACAAGTCAGGAAGTTGACTGAATTCGATCGGTAACTGATTATCCCACCACCTTTGATGGGTACTTCGAGGCCAAATCCCAAGGTCGTGGTTACCGGTCTGGGTGTCCTGACCGCGATGGGTCATGATGTCGAGACGTTCTGGGCCAACCTCATTGCCGGGAAAAGTGGGATCGAGCGCATTACCCGGTTTGATATCACGGACTACTCGTGTCAGGTAGGGGCAGAAGTGCGGGACTTCGATCCCACCGAGGCGATGGATGCGAAGGAAGTCCGGCGCAATGATCGATTCACGCACTTTGCGGTGGCCGCGTCCAAGAGCGCGCTCCTCGACGGCTGTGTAGATGTTGAAAAATTGGATTCTTTTCGGATCGGTGTGATTCTGGGGTCTGGAATTGGAGGGATGGAGACGATTGAAAATCAGTCGGAGCGTCTTCGCCATTTGGGGCCGAGAAAAGTTTCTCCATTCACAATACCTTCTCTTATCGCGAATATGGCATCGGGGGTGGTGGCGATCGAGATCGGAGCCCGTGGTACAAACTTTGGCATCGTCAGCGCTTGCGCCACTGCGACCCATTCCATTGGGGAGTCCCTTCGAATGATTCAGGTGGGAGATGCGGATATAATGGTGGCGGGAGGAAGTGAAGCCGCCATCACTCCATTGAGTTACGCCGGATTCTGCAATATGAAGGCGATGACAACGAGCCGCAACCACGACCCGCATCGCGCTAGCCGACCCTTTGACAAAACCCGCGACGGCTTCGTAATGGGGGAGGGGGCCGGAGTGGTGATCCTAGAGTCCCAGGAACATGCGGTGAGAAGGGGAGCGCGGATTTATTGTGAAGTAGCGGGGTACTCGGCCACCTGCGATGCATTTCATATAACTTCGCCGGATCCCACGGGGCGGGCACTTTCCCGATCCATAACCAATGCCCTGGAGAATGCCAATGTCCGTCCCGAGGAAGTCCAGTATATCAACGCGCACGGCACATCCACTCTCTACAACGACAAGGCGGAGACCGACGCGGTCAAGGAAGTCTTTGGCGATCACGCGAGGAACCTCCTAATGAGTTCGACGAAATCGATGACAGGGCACCTTCTGGGGGCGGCTGGAGCCATCGAAGCTGCAGCCTGTGCCATGGCTATTCAGACCGGGGATATTCCACCCACGATCAACTATGAGGTGCCCGATCCCGAGTGCGATCTAAATTACGTACCCAATGAAAAGACTCGCGCCCAAGTCGATGTCGCGGTGAGCATCAATGTCGGCTTCGGGGGTCACAACGCGACATTGGTACTGAAGAGAGTCTAGGAGGCTGTCGGACTTTGTGCTTCGATTGATTCGCAAGTACAAGAGTTCGTCCGACAGACTCCTAGCCCGCTTTTCTCACAAACTTTCTAGCATCCAAATGCGGCAGAGCGCTCCTCCCGCCGTAGTGTCGCATGCCTGCCACAAAAAGCGGGCTAAAGGGAATGAATCGTTGAATTCGACACCGCCAGGGCTGCCTCTTTGAGCGATTCCGATAGCGTTGGGTGGGCGTGGATGGTACGAGCGATGTCCTCGGCGCTCCCGCCGTATTCGATGTGAGCAACCGCGGAAGCAATCAGTTCGGAGGCATTGTGGGCGAGGATCTGGACACCTAAGATACGGTCCGTCTCTTTCTTCACGATCACCTTAACGATTCCGTCGGTGACACCGGAAGCGATGGCTCTCCCGTTTGCCGCAAGGGGAAACTCTCCTGTCGCAACAGTTATGCCGCCCTCCTCTGCCATCGTCTCGGTGATTCCTACGGATGCGATTTCGGGATTGGTGTAAATAACATTTGGCAGTGCGTCATAATTTACTGCTCCATGGTGTCCCGTGAGGGTTTCGGCGACGGCGATTCCCTCTTCCTCGGCTTTGTGGGCCAGCATCGGGCCTTCAACGGCATCACCGATCGCATAGATTCCTTCAACATTGGTTCGGAGGGATTCATCGGTGACGACAAAACCACGATCGTTCGTCTGGATTCCCACTTCCTTCAGACCGAGTCCATCGGTAGAGGGCGATCGTCCGACCGCGACCAGCACTTTTTCAGTCTCGATTTGGAAGCGCTCATCCTCTCTTTCGACAGTGACAGTGACACCATCACTGGACTCTTCCAGTCCGGATACTTTCGCGGAAGTCTCGATTCGTATTCCTTGCTTCCTGAAAATGCGTTCGGCCAAGACGCTGATTTCCTCATCGAAGGTGGGAGCTATTCGGGGTAGAAATTCAACAATCGCGACCTCGGTTCCCAGTCGTGCCCAGACAGAACCGAGCTCCAATCCAATCGCCCCGCCTCCGACTACGACCAAGCTATCGGGGATTTGGTCAAAAGCGATGGCGTCATCGCTCGAGACGATCCTGTGGCCATCAATTTCGATTCCGGGCAGCTCGGCAACCTTGGAGCCGGTCGCGATGACGATGTTCCGGGATCGGTAAGTCTCCGATCCGTCCGGACCGGTCACTCTCACCGATCCGGGTTCGACGATCTCTCCCAGGCCCTGGAGAACCTGGATGCCGCGCTTGCGGACCAGCATCTCGACTCCTTTTCGAAGCGTCGCAACGATTCCATCCTTCCTCTTCATCAGGGTGTCGAGATCGATCGAAACCTCGCCGATTTTTATTCCGTGCGAGTCACTCTGATTTTTGGCAAAATGAAACATCTCGGTAGAATGAAGCAGAGCTTTGCTGGGTATGCATCCGACATTGAGGCAGGTGCCTCCGAGAAAGCGGTCTTTTTCGACGATTGCGGTTTTGAGGCCGAGTTGAGCGCCCCGTATGGCGCAGACATAGCCACCAGGTCCCGCGCCGATGACGATGAGATCGTAGTTATCTTCTGTCATGATCAAATTTCGAAAAGCAGTCGGGAAGGATCCTCGATTGACTCCTTGACTTTGATTAGAAAGTTAACAGATGAGGCCCCGTCAACCAGCCGATGGTCGTAACTGAGGGCCAGATACATCATGGGACGGACGACAATTTCGCCCTCCACGACAACTGGACGGTCCTTGATTGCATGCATTCCGAGAATACCGCTTTGGGGCTGGTTAAGAATCGGAGTTGAAAGCATGGAACCGTAAATTCCCCCGTTGGAAATCGTAAAGACCCCTCCCTGGAGGTCCTCGATCTGAATCTTGCCGGTTCGCGCCTTTTGCGCCAGCTCGACTATTCTCTTCTCGACGTCGGCGAAATTCAGGGAGTCGCAGTCCCGAACCACCGGGACCATCAAGCCTTTCTCGGTGGAGACGGCGACGCCGATGTCGAAAAAATGATTCTCAATGACATAATCCCCTTCCATTTGGGCATTCAGGGAAGGTACCTCTTTGAGAGCGTGAACCACTGCTTTGACGAAAAAGGACATGAAACCGAGCTTTATCCCGTGCTTGTCGGTGAAGGCGTCCTGATGTTTTCGCCGGAAAGCCATGACCGAACTCATGTCAACTTCGTTGAACGTCGAAAGGATCGCCGCGGTCTGCTGTGCCGCGACGAGACGTTCCGCAATCCTCCTCCGAAGGGGCGATATTCTACGGCGTGTGGTTCTGGCTTCGGAAGGTCGTTCCTGATCGGATTGGGAAGGCTCTCCCTGAGAGGAAATTTCGGAGGCTTCGGCTGAATCCTTGTGTTCTTCAAAGACGTCACCCTTCGTGATTCGGCCGCCTTTGCCGGTGCCCGCAATCGTGCTGGGATCGATTGCAGAAGCCACCAGGTGGTGGCGGACGGCTGGAGAGTGTAAGCTCTGGCCACGGCTCCCTTCTGCTGATGGCGGTTTGGAGGGGGGTAGGGGCCGATCGTTTTTCGCTGACTTTTCGGGGGAGGCATCTCCTACCGCATGACCGACTCTCCCACCCGATTTCCCGTCATCGGAAACTTCCGCCTCAGCAGTATCGTCGTCGGACTTGGTCGCCTGAGCCGTCTCGTCGATAATCGCTAGAATTTGGCCAATCTCGACCTCTTCACCTTCCTGGACGCTGAGGGAGATACGTCCGTCAGCTTCAGCCATGCCTTCCGAAGTGATCTTATCCGTCTCGAGGTCGTAAATTGGCTGACCGCTCCTTATAAAGGCCCCGTCGTCGACATGCCACTCAGTCAGGATTCCGGAAGTAATGGATTCGCCAAGAGTTGGCACTCGAACCTCAATAGACATGCGGGGATAGGGAGTCGGGGATCTTGGAGTTACAGGGTGAAAGCGTCTTTGACCAGCGCTGCCTGTTCTCTTTTGTGAAGGGCCAGTGATCCGACCGCCGGGCTTGCGCTCGCGTCTCTACCGGCGTAAGACGGTTTGAGGCTAAAGATCTCTTCGAGTTGGGGAGCGATATAGTTCCATGTTCCCATGTTCTGGGATTCTTCCTGGCACCAGACGACGGTATTGCAGGAGGAGTACTGCTCGGAAATCTCAGCGAGACGCTTAAGATGGAGCGGATAGAGCTGCTCAATTCTGATGATTGCGGCTCCCTCAGACCCGTTGTGTCGTTGGTACTCCTTCAGATCGTAGTAAACCTTTCCGCTGCAGAAGATCAGACGCCTGCACTCTACGGTCGAGTCGACATCGTCAATGATCTCGTGGAACTCATCCTGGCTGAAATCCTCCTTTGAGGAGACTGCCTCCTTGTGACGGAGAAGGCTCTTGGGCGCCATAATGACGAGGGGTTTCCTAATATCCCTTTTCATTTGTCGACGCAGGAGGTGGAAATATTGGTGCGGTTTGGTGAGACTGCACACCTGAATGTTCGACTCGGCACAAGATTGAAGAAAGCGCTCCAGACGAGCTGAAGAATGCTCGGGCCCTTGACCCTCATAGCCGTGAGGCAGGAGCATAACGAGGCCGCTGACGAGCATCCACTTTGACTCGCTGCTGGCGATGAATTGGTCGATTATAACCTGGGCGCCGTTGACAAAATCGCCGAACTGGGCTTCCCAAAGGCACAACATTTGGGGGTAGTCTAGAGAATAACCGTAGTCAAAGCCCAACACCGCTGCCTCCGAAAGAAGAGAGTTGTGAACGCAGAGAATGGCCTTGCGTCTCTCCATGTTCATCAGAGGAAGGTAGGGTTCCCTCGTTTGATTGTCGTAGATCACGGAATGCCGCTGGCTGAAGGTGCCCCGGGCGCTGTCCTGCCCTGATAGTCGGACCGGAGTCCCCTCCAGCATCAATGTTCCCCACGCCAGTGACTCGGCGAAGGCCCAGTCGATTCCGGTATTCTCGGAGAATGCCACCCATTTCGCGTCGAGCTGGCGTTTGATCTTGGGGTTCACCTTCATTTCCAGAGGCAGGTTCGTTAAGGACCTCGCCACGTGTTCGAGGTCTTCTTGTCTCACCCTCGTTTTTATCGGCCTAAAAGAGTAGGGGGGCTGGCGTATTGCGTCGGAGCCTTCAAATGCATCGTTCTCGTGCTCTTTCTGGGCGCTCCTTTTCTTCTGACGTTTAAACGCGTTTTCGAGAGACTCTCGAAAACGGGAGGTGATCTCTGCGGCGTCCTCATTGCTCAAGACGCCTTCACTACGCAGTTGCTTAATCAGAGTCTCGCTGATGGGAGGATGTTTGGAAATCTGTTTGTAGAGCTTGGGCTGCGTAAAAGCCGGTTCATCCGCCTCGTTATGTCCGTGGCGCCGGTAGCAATACATGTCGATTACAACGTCATCTCCGAATTTCTGTCGGTATTCGAGGGCCAGTTCTGTAACCATGACCATCGCTTGTGGATCGTCTCCATTGACATGAAAAATCGGAGCCTCGACCATCTTCGCGACATCGGTGCAGTAGCGGCTGGAGCGAGCCTCCGAAGGATCGGTCGTAAACCCGATCTGGTTATTGATGACAAAGTGTATGGTTCCTCCCGTCGTGTAGCCCTTGAGCTTGGAGAGATTCAGCACCTCGCTGACCAGACCCTGACCTGCGAAGGCCGCATCTCCATGAATGAGAACGGGCAGGACTTTCTTCCTTTCGAAGTCTCCCAATATTCGTTGCCTTGCCCTCGCCCGGCCCTCGACGATTGGATTCACAGCTTCCAGATGGCTCGGATTCGCCGCCAGGGTGATGCTGACTTGGTTCCCCTTCGAAGTTGTGATCTCGGAACGGTAGCCGAGATGATATTTTACGTCTCCATCCCCGTGAATGGTTTCCGGGATGTAATTTTCGGAAAATTCGTCGAAGAGAAACTCGTAGGACTTTCCGAGGATGTTAGCCAAGACATTGAGTCGGCCTCGGTGAGCCATGCCCATTACCAACTCCTCGATCTGCTGTTCCCCGCACTGCTCGATGAGAGCGTCCAGGCTGGGAATGAGAGATTCGCCTCCTTCCAGACCGAATCGTTTCTGTCCCACGAATCGAGAGTGGAGATACTTCTCAAAGATCTCCCCATTCAAGACCTTTTCCAAAATCCGAAGTTTCCGTTCGCGGCCGAAAGCGGGGATATTCAGGGTGGGTTCTATTTGGTTCTGCAACCATCGGTACTTCTCGGTCTCTTGGATGTGGAGGTACTCGACGCCGATATGACCGCAATATGTGGTATGCAGGTCCTGCAAGAGCCGGCGGAGCGACATCGCCGTGCCTTCCCGATAGTTCCCGGTGTCGTACTCGCTTTCGAGATCCTCTTCGGTGAATCCAAGTCGTTCGAGAGAGAGGCGCGGGTTGGACTCAAGGTGCTTAATGGGGTTAAAATCGGCCTGAGTGTGTCCAATTGAGCGAAATACATAGATCGCTCCGATGAATTGAGCCTGTTTCCTGGAATCAACACCTTTGTGAGTTTGCCTGGGCTGCAGAGAACCGTCGATGCGGGTTGGCGATTCGGATGAGTCTCGATTGGACAGTTCCGAGGGAGGGCGAGTTTGTCCGTTTCCAGCAAGTTCGAAACCCTCAAAAAAAGCGCGCCAGGTTTCGTCCAGGTCATCCGGATTGCTCAGCCATCGATTGTAGCAATCGTCGATGACATCGGTATTCCAGTGGGTGGAAAAAGTCGGATTTCTCATTGCGATAACAACCGGCATAGTCCCCGCGATTCGGGATTCGCATTCACGCTTCTTTCGATTCCACAACGCGTGTCATTTGCGTTCCTGCTGTTGGGGACCTGCAACTAAATGAATCTTTGAAATTGAACACAAGCGAGAATGATGTCTTAAGTGTTTAGCGTTGACTCGGAATACGGCATCGATTTGCACGGAATTACACCATTTAGAAAGATCCAATGAATCTGACTGAAATCGCAAATACTCTGAGAGTCTTGAACCGTCCATCGGGTGGGGAACAGATCCTTGAAGCAGTACGGAAGGTCGACCGTTTTCTCAGTGCGCACAGAGTTGATCTGGAACCGCGCCTGGTGCACTTTCTCGAGCGTCGGAGTTATCAGAAGGCCCTTCAATTTATCGAGGAAGAGACCGAGCCGCCGCGGGGTAATTGCGGGTAGAAAATGGACTGTTTGCGGCTCCTTCGGGCCTCCTATACTGGCCCCGAGGAGCCGCAAACAGTCCATTTTCTTACTCGTCGGCGAAGACGATATCGGGTTCGAAGGAGACGGTCAGGCGGTACTGTTGGCCAGGTCGCATGATGAGGGGATGGTCACGCTGAAGGGTTTGCAGATAATGGATGTTTCCGTAGTAGGTTTTGAAGAGGGGCTCGTTTGTAACCACCTCTGTTTCTTCCCAAGAAGCCTGGAAATCGTCCTTAAGGACCCTGCACCTTAGACCTTCAGGTCCTAAGGTGTAGGCAGTTGAAATGCGGTAAACGGTGTGTGGGGCAGCAATCACGAGGACGTATCGCATCCTGTCCATTTGCACCTGGTTCTTTACCGAGAAAATGAAATCACTTGTGACTTTGTTACCGGAGAAAGTCCAAGACACTTTTGACGAACCCAGACCCGGAACGACCTCCTCATCTTTGGTGATCAATTCCGGTTGTTCGAAGCGAAAATAGAAGGTCCTTCTCAGCCCTAGACCCGTGACGCACCGCTTTCCATAGTAGGATGGAATAATGATCCGATCGCCGAAAGTGAGCTCAGGAAGCATGATTGGTAGGTAGCGATCGGTCGGCCAGTCGAAGAGTCCGGGACAGTGGGGAAAAGCGAGGGAGTCGGATGTTCCCTCGCGGCCCGACCCGACCAGAGGAATCTGAACATGCAAACCGCTTGTCGTGTCTTGGTATATAAATACACCCTGCTCTTTGCGGTTTGACTTGTCAAAGATCACGAATCGCCCTCTGGTCCCTCCGGAGGCGACTCCGGGAATCATCTCGCCACCGATGGATCGAGCTAAACGGGCCCATTGGCAAAGATAACGGGCCCCATCAAAGTTCGCCAGCCTGGTGGTGTGTTCTTCGTTTGTGCTGCGTTCAACATCTCGAATGACCAGAAAACCATGCTCCTGGTCGAGGTAGGTCATGAAGAAGAACTGAAAGAGGCGGCGCAAGATGTCGAAATAGAGCGGTTTCTTTTCTTCGGAAATCCATCCATCGCGCATGCCCTGGAGAATGATGCTGATGCAGTGCATTTGTCCATAAGCGCCGATGCCTCTCCCGTAGATCCATCCCAGACCGTCCTGGCGGACAATATCCGGCATCATACGAATATACTTCTCGGCAAAGGTCCGCAGGCTAGGAAGCTTCCTTTCGCGAAGATGCATATTGGCGTGAAGCTGCAAGGCTTGGCGGATAAAGACGAAGCTCAAGATCCCGTTGAGGTCGAAGGCGCCACCAATGCCTACTTCGGGTGCGTCATCGCAGTAATTTGCCGAACTGTTTTGATTGATTCGTTCGATGAAACGGTCGATCAATTTGCCGGTTTCATCCTTTTTTGAGAGTCCCATGCTGAAGCGAGCGACGGCTTTTGCGACATTGAAGGCCTGCAGGTGGCCGGTATAGTCGGTACGGGCAAGCAGCCTTTTGTCGAGGCGCTCGCGAGTGGGATCGAGGAGACGTTCCCAGATTGGGTTTCTGTCTTTTGACGCTCCGAAAGAGAGCAGGCCTAGAGCGGCGTAGGCCAAACCGTTTTCGTTCGGCTCTTCCGTGAATGCTTGGGCCGTGATGCAGCGGGCCGAGAGGTCGATAAGATCGTGGTCTCCGAGTTGGATTTCTTCCGTGAGACGATGGAATTCTCCCATTGCGAGAGCCGCGTGTCCAGGTTCGTCGAGCTGTTGGTTCTCGCTTCCGAATGGCGTAATCGAGCCGTCCTCGTTGATTGAGTCCAGATTATGGCCGAGGGTGGATCGAGCCATATCCAGGCATTGGTCAGCAAAACTCAGCATTGAAGTTTCAGGTCAAATTTTAATCATCTGTAGGAATTCCTCATTCGAGTCTGTCTTCGCTAGTCTCGTGATGGCTGTCTCGGCGGCTTCGTCCACTTTCATATTGGCGAGGGCACGGCGAAAGAAATGGCAGCGGTCGAGCCTCTTTGAATCGAGTAGAAGTTCCTCCCTTCTCGTCCCTGAGGATGCGATGTTGATGGCCGGCCACAAGCGGAGATCGGCCACTTTGCGATCAAGGACCATCTCCATATTGCCGGTCCCCTTGAATTCCTGAAAGATCAAGTCGTCCATTCGACTTCCTGTGTCGACAAGGGCGGACGCAATAATCGTAACGCTCCCGGCCTCCTCGGTGTTTCGGGCGGTGGAAAAGAGCTGTCTCGGCTTTTCGAGGGCACGTATATCGAGCCCCCCTGTCATTGTCCGGCCGCTGCTCCCTTTTGCTGCATTGTGGGCCCGAGCGAGTCGAGTGAGAGAATCCAGTAGGATGACGACATCCTTGCCTACTTCGACCAGTCTCTTGGCTCGGTCAATCGCAATGTCGGCTACGCGTAAATGGTTCTTCAGATTCTCATCGTTGGAGGAGGCGAATATTTCAGCCGGGACGGATCGCTGAATGTCCGTAACCTCTTCAGGTCTTTCATCAACCAGCAGAATCATGACGTGGCAGTCGGGGTGATTCGCCAATACACCAAGGGCGATGTCGCGAAGCAGGGTCGTCTTGCCGGTCCGTGGTGGAGCGACAATAAGCCCTCGCTGTCCCCGACCGATGGGGCAGAAGATATCCATCAGACGCACCGTCATGGCGCCGTCTTCCGTCTCCAGGCGGAGCCACTCGTCTGGAGTAATGGTGGTAAGCTGGCTGAAATCCGCTACTTTTTTTCGTTTGTCTACAGGTAGACCATCGATCGTCTCGACATAACGTATCTTCGGATTCGGAAAGCGATCGTCCGTTTGAGCCTGACCGACGATCCAACTCCCTGTCTTGATTTTGAACCGGCGTACCAGTTCGCGAGGAAGAAAGGGATCGTTCTTCCGAAGCTTCCCGTTGCGTTCGGGATGCAGGAGCTGCCCCGATTTATTCTGGTGAGGCTCAAAGATGCCTTCAACTTGAACGTTCTTTTCCTGTGATGTACTATTCTCGTGCATGAGCAAGGGACTTTGATGGACGCTCTTCCGATCTTGAAAGGAATCGGCAATGTCTTGCGGGAGGCGAATCCGCACTGGTTACAGGGACCGATTAGAAAAATCGGCAGACGGGCTGGTCTACAAACACCGATCCACACAGCCTTGGGAACGGATCGTAGGACAATTTGCATCTCTGTCAACGCCACAGATTAGATTGGTGGGTTGGAGATTCCCTAGGCTGGTGCCTCTTTTATTGGTTTACCTGAAAATCAGATAGGCTCACACTGCTTGATAGGCTCTGCAATGTACCGAAACCTGACACCAGCCTGGCGAATCGCCAACCCTCCAATCTCGAGTGGATTCACACTTATCGAGGTCCTATCGGCGATAGCGATTTTGCTGATTCTGGTGTCGGTCTCTTTCCCTTTGAGTGGGGCGATCAATCGGCGGATCAAATTCGCACAGGCAAGGGGCGAACTCGCGATAATCTCCCAGGCGCTGGAACAATATAGGGCGCACCATGGAGACTATCCATGGGTCGATGAAAGGGGGACTGGGTCAGGAGAGCTGTATGCAGCGCTGATTGGTCACCGGCGGCCGACAGGTGATTTTGTGATGAATTCGGATACGGTTCTCGCTGCTTCTCCGGATCCCCTGCTGCGGAGGAAAGGTCGGCATTTTCTCGAATTGGAATCGTTGAGTTTGTTGAACGAACCGGAATCAAGTGACATTTCGGCCCAGCGAAGTCTGGATTCCCGATTCCGGGACAATGCTCTGGTTGATCCATGGGAGCGAAAATATCTCTATCGATACAAAGTGACCGGGTCCGGAAGAGATGGGAAACAATGGAAGAGAGTCGGGTATGTTCTTGTTTCGAGTGGGCCGGATGGAAAGTTGGGACCGGCCATTCCGGGAAGTGGGATTTTTCCGGGGGGGTATCGGGAAAAGGAGGGAGCCGAGGACAACCTGTATCAAGCGGACTAGGAATCTGCCGGGCTGAGCGTTTACTCCTCGCTGAGTAATTCGACCATCTTCAAGCATTTGTAGATTGCAGGGGATTCGTTCACCGACAGATTGATAATTCCGGAAAAATGCAACCCAAGGGCGAAACCCGACAGCACCAATGATCGACGAGAGAGCTTCATCCATCTTTTCCCGTTCCGTTCCTCTCTCTTCGCAACTTGAAACCCGAGACTCGAAACCTCCCCCGGCTCACTCCCACCCTGCCTTCACCCTCATCGAGCTGCTCGCGGTAGTTGCTGTTATTGCGATTCTGTTTGCGATTCTTCTCCCTGCCCTTGGGACAGCCCGGCGCGCCGGATTGAAGGCCCAAACCCGTACCCAGTTTGGTCAGTATGCTGTTGCGTTTGAACAGTTTAGGTCCGAATACGGACACTATCCAACGATGGATATGGAAGGGGAGACGATCGAACTCAGGTCGAATAACGAGACATTTTTTGAAACGCTTTCGGGTCGAGCGTGGGATGGTGTATCCCGGTCGAGCGCCTATGCCCTCCGAGCAAACGAAAAGGGGATTGCTTTCCACTCCTTTGCGGAGTCGGAGTTCCTCGCGGGGAGGGCAACGGTCTGTCGGGATGAGGTTCTCGAAGGGTCGATTGTGGATCAGTTTGGAAACCCAAATATCTTTGTTGCGGTTGACCGCGATCGCGATGGAATTGTAAAAGATTCCGAAGGAAATTCGGTCAAGGCCGGAGTAATTGTGTACTCGCTGAGCTGGGGTTGCCCCGACTGGGAGGATGTTGAGAGCTGGAAGTAGAGAAGCAACTCTGAGTCGCGCCTTTTCGCTTATCGAATTGGTTATTGTGATCGGCCTGATCGCCGCATTCTTCGGCTTGGTGGGCTTGACGTTCAGCGACCACGATGGACGTCAGGGGGTTCGTGCTGGGCAGAGAATCTCGGCTGGGGTCATGCAGTCATCCCGGGCGCTCGCCCTTCTTAAGAGCACACGGGTCCGGTGCATCATCAACAATGAACTCGGGGATGCGGAAAAGTACCGGCGCTATTTGGGAATCGTCTATTTCGATACGAATGAGAATCTCTGGCATGCGGCGGGAAAAGGAGAATACCTCCCTCCCGACGTATTTTATCTGGGCGACGAGATCGAGAAGCCAGGATCCAGCGTAGGAACCGCGAGCAGTGCGATGGGAATCGAATTTCCAAGAGCTGAGGGACAAATCGGCGATGCGGCAGGTAGAGGTTGGATTTACTACGAATTCAACGAATTCGGAGAGACTCGCCAACCTGGACGACGGTTCTATTTGTCAACCGGGGAGATCTCGGATTCCGATGGTTTCATCGATTTCGATCCGTCCTTAGTGAAAGGGTTCGTTGTTTACCGATTGGGGAGCATTGCGATGTTGGATTGAGGGTTTTTTTGGAAAGCGGTGAACGGAGAACAGTGAACAGTGGGGAGAGGCGAGTTGCGAGCTTCGGGTTGCGAGTGACGAGGGCGCAGGGGCGCAGGGCCACTCTCTACTCCGGACACTTGAACTTTGAACCGTGAACTCTTAACCTCATAGCCTAGAGACTCTTGTCCACTTTTCGCTCAGCACTTGCTTGCTCCGCCTTCACTTTGGTTGAAGTCGTGATTGCGATCGGCCTATTCGCATTCGGTGTCCTGATCCTGACTGGTCTCATGGTACCCACCCTGAGGAACCTTTCAGAGAGCGCGGAACATAGTAGAACAGCTACGGTGGTCGCGAGCCTGGACGATTTTCTCGGTGGCCGAGCATTTGAGGATGTCTACGGATGGGTTGCAGGAGGCCGTTCCAAGATCCTATATGGGATTCAGGAGAAAGCGGTGGGGACCGATGGGAGGACTATGCGCATCACGGAATCGGATGACCCCTCGCTGCCCCAGAAGAGAGAGACTGTTTCTCGGGTCTATCGAATCCTCCTCAATGGAGCCATCGGGCCCTATGTTGAAGGAGATGGAAGCGAGGGCCGCAAGGTCCTGCCTGCCGATATGGCGCGATACGGTGAAGGATATCTGGTTCTTGAGGTGAATATCTTTGCCCTAAATGATATGGGCGATGGAGTTACCCTTCTATTATCTGGCGAACACATAAACCGCGACGAATCCATATTGAGCTTCACCACGGCGGTGGTTCGGTAGGAAGATGTCGGTGGTGGAATCTGCTGCGATCCACTAATGCACCCAAATAATCCGAGCACGCCGCAAAATCGCAAAGCTAAGTCCGACAGATTCCTAGTCGGTCAGATCTTCACGGGCGGGAAGAAGAGTGGGTTTACACTTGTCGAACTCTTGTTTGCGGCCACCCTAACCGTCCTCGTTGTATTTCTGGTTGTTTACACCACGAACTCTCTCCTGCGCTCCTGGAATAGGGCTTCAAGCCGACTGGAGGCTGAATCCCGTGCCAGGACTTCTCTGGACTATCTCAGGCGAGACTTCGAGTCGGCCGACTTTGAAGCCGATGGAGAGATTTGGCTGACTGCGGGCCGAGATCCCATCGCTCCCCTTTACGGTAGCTCCGCCTGGCTGCAGTTCTTTACCAATTCCCTTCACGATAGTAATGGCGAACCTGGTGCCCTGACCGCTGTGCGCTACTGTATCCTCTCGGCCGATCCAGAAGAATTGGGAGAATCTCAAGTTGGCGTGGGCGGATTCTACCGAGTTTCGACCAGTCGCGAGCGAACGTTTCGGGAATTCATCGGCCGGTTTGAAGGGAAAACGACGGGAGATTTTCTTGCCGGCACCACCGGATCGGGTCTGGAGCCGTTCTTTCTCGCTTCAGGCATCCTTTCTTTCGAGGTGACCCTGTTCCTCGAAACTTGGAACGATGAGAGGAAACAGAGGGTTACCCAATCGATCCCGGTGGATAGCACCCACAGTTTTCCTTTTCCGGATGGTGAGATCCGAAGACCGTTTCCCAGTGCCGCTGAATTCAAACTGACGGTTCTTTCACGTGAGGGACTTGCACTTTTGAGTGAGCTTGCCGGTGAGAACCGGGCGGGACCGAGGAGAGATGAAATCGTTCGGGAATTCGGGATTGAGGTTGTCGAGTTTGTTGAATTGCGAACGGAAGGACTATGAGAGTCTGGATATTGGCGGCGCGGCCCAAGACTTTGCCGGCGGCGATGGCGCCAGTTCTACTGGGGACTGCTCTGGCGGTCCGTGAAGAATCGTTTCAGAGAATTCCGGCGTTGCTTTGCATTTCCTTCGCCCTTCTGGTGCAGATCGGGACGAATCTCGCCAACGACTATTTTGATCACGTGAAGGGAGCTGATTCGGGTGATCGGATAGGACCGACGCGTTTGGTTGCAGCCGGATTGATTGACCCTTCAACCATGAAGCGCGCTTTTTGCGTTGTCTTCCTACTCGCCTTCGTCATCGGGTGCGCCCTCATCTACTATGGAGGCTGGTGGTTGCTGCTAGTGGGCGCTGCCAGCATCGCATCGGGAATCGCCTATACTGGAGGACCCTTTCCCTTTGGCTATTACGGTCTTGGCGATATCTTTGTTTTCGTTTTCTTTGGAATCGTCGCCGTTACCGTCACCTTCTATGTCCAGTCGGGATATTTCTCCATCATTTCCTTGCTCCCTGCAGCGGCCGCTGGATCTCTGGTTACGAATATACTGGTGGTAAACAACTATCGAGACGTGGAGACGGACCGCCGGGCCGGAAAGATGACTTTAGCGGTTCGGTTTGGGCGAAAGTTCGCTTTCCTCGAATACCAGGTGAACTGCTTGATCGCGCTTGTCGTCCCCATCGTTCTCTGGCGCAACGGGTTCGGAAATTGGATGCTTCTGCCGATAATCTGCTGGCCTTGGAGCTTGATTCTGCGTCGCAGACTACGCGCTTCACGAGACGGGGATCAGTTGAATCGAGTACTTGCTAATACGGCCCGGTTTCTTCTCCTCTACAGCGTTTTGCTTTCCATCGGAATGGTTCTTGGGCGATGAGTCCGAATCTCGCATTGGCCCTTCTCGTCCTGTCTCTTTATTGTCTCGTCGGTGCTGAGATCCTGATCGCTCTCCGGAAGATCCCTCAACTCAGCGATGTTCCGGAGAGAACGAAGAGTCGTCTGCCGAAGGTCTCCATCATCATGCCTGCCCTGAACGAGGGCGATACGATCGGACCTTCGCTGGAATCCGTCTTCTCGCTCCGCTACCCGGAGCTGGAGGTGATCGTGGTCGATGACCGATCGACTGACCATACCCTTTCTGTTCTCGAGCGAATCGCGGAAAACAACCCCGGCTTGAACATTGTTCGGATTACCGAGTTGCCGCCGGGTTGGATCGGGAAAAATCATGCCCTCTACCGGGGCACGCATGAAGCTACCGGTGAACTGTTCCTCTTCACCGATGCCGACGTGATCTTCGAGGCCTCGTCCCTTATGCGTGCCGTCTGTTATCTCGAGAATGCCGGGCTGGATCATCTCGCCGTAGCTTGCGAGATCGTTCCTCATGACGGCCTCTACAATATGGTTTCGATAGAGGGCGCCGCTGCTCTGATCTTTTTGGCGAAACCATGGAGGGCCTCCGAACCGGGGGCTGAGAACTCCGTCGGGGTGGGCGCCTTCAACCTTGTTTCAAGAGACGCCTACATGAAGTGCGGAACCCATCGCTCGATTTCGGGACACGTGATTGACGACCTGTCCTTGGGCCGTCTCATCAAGTCACACGGCTTCAAGCAGGAGCTACTGATGGGCAGATCTATGATCATGGTGGATTGGTATCCGTCGCTCTCCGACATGATCCAAGGTCTGCAAAAAAACGTCTTCGCCGTGCTCAATTTCAGCTTGATCCAGGCGGTCCTCGCTTCCCTCGCCTACTTCGTCATCGTGGTCTGGCCTCTCTACGGCGCTCTCACGGCATCCGGCATGACGTCCACTATCTACTGGGCGGCTGTTTCCCTTCGATTCGCCATTTTCACAGGGTTCTTTTTCTCCCTCGGCATTGGGAAGGCCGGCCTGCTCTGGTATCCGGTTGCACCCTTCGTAGTCCTCTTTGTCCTCTGGAAGTCCGTAATCGGCACGATCATCAATCGGGGAATATCATGGAGAGGGACATTCTATCCCTTACGCGAGTTGAGAAAGGTGAGGCAGAGTCCAATGTAGGAATCTGTTGGAGTTTAAACTTCGACCCACTGCTGAGGTCGATATCGAACCGTGAAGGGTGTAATTCTTTACCAGGTTCATACCGACGGATTCCTTGAAACTCAAAGTCTGATGCCAAATTTGCCCAGGGAGTAGATCATCATGAAGTAGAATCCAACAGTGATAGCAATGGAAAGGCCCAAGCTGGAATAAAACTCGAACCCTTTCTTGAGCAGTAGGGGCAGGGCAAGAAAGAGAGCCAGGGATGGAAGAACGAGCCAAAAGATGCTTGTCGCCAGTGACGAAATACGGGCCACATCCTTGGTTTCAGTGTAGAGCCATATCATGGCGAGGACCGAGACCAGCGGCACCGACGCCAGGACCGCGCCAAGCAGTGAACTCCGCTTCGCCACTTCCGATATCACGATAATGAGCACCGTCGTTAGGACTACCTTTGTGATGTAATACGTCATCTCTTTTCTTTGGTTCGTGGCCCTGAATTTCTAAATTGAATTCATTGAATGCAACGAATCATAGCACGGCAACGAATAAGGTTTCGGTTCCCGACTCTACAACAGTGTTCAAATGTTGTGGACAGCGGATCGAGACTTTTCCCGTTTCTTTGGGTTAAAGACTCAAAACCCGCTCTCGGCGTAGAGGGCGTGGAATTCGGAGAGGAGACGGAAAGATCGAATATCGATGTTCGGTCACTCTTCATCTCGAATTGATTGGAGGAATTGTCTCGCGGGACTGTAATTTGGGTTGATCTTCAAAGCTCGCTGGGCGGCGGTCTTGCCTGCCGCGATTTTCCTTTGACGGAGGTAGAGGGTGGCTTTGACGTAGGGATGGTCGGGCACGTCGGGTTCAATCGTCTCCGCCTTTTCAATAGCCGCGATTGCATCGTCAATATTCTCGGCTTGGGCGAATAGGAGACTGAGATTGTACCATGCTCTCGCGAATTCGGGATCAGCTTCCAGGGTCAACCGGAAATACCTTTCGGCTTCTTCGAAGTTGTTGGATTCGGCGTGAATCAAGGCGGTCATGTAGGGGAAAGAAGGATCGGACGAGTCCAGCTTCCGGGCCTTTTCCAGTGCTTCGATGGCTCCTTTGTACTTCCCACAGGCGTTGAGAAAGAGGGCGAGATTCTGCCAGAGACCGGGAGAGAGTCTGTCCCACTGAACCGCATTTTGAAACCATTTCTCGGCTTCGTTCAGGTTTCCGTTTCGGTAAGCCAACTGTGCCTTACGATCTGCGCCAGGTGGCTGATCGGCGTTGAATTCAATATACCTTGCCAGTTCCTGAGGGATCGGCAAATCAGGGCTGGACTGATTGATCAGAGCCCAAGTCGTGTCGATTCGAACCAGTCGGGCCGGATCGTTTGACAACGGTTCTAAACGCCGAAATTCATGGGGATGGGTCGCCAGGGCGCGAATAGATGCGGATCGAACCAAGGGACTTGAGTCATTGAGCGAGGCATGAACGAGCTTTCGCACTCTCAATTCCTGTGACCACCGCCCTGCGAGTGTGATGAGGGCAGCTTTCCAGACGGAATTCTCTTCCTCTTCGACTAGTGTCGCCAGAGGTTCCAATACAGTTGGATCTTCCAGGTAGGCGCGGGCAATGATTCGGGCACGCTCTCTGGCGGGACTCTCTTTGCGGTCTTCGAACCATCGCTCGGACCATTCGATCGCCCAGTCCACCGTCCGGTCGATGTGGCAGCGGTTACAGGCGTTGGGTAGGCCCAGTTCCTTGGTCAGTACCGGATCCGGGATGATAAATCCGTGGTCGCGACGGGGATCTCGCTGCATGTAGGTTGTTGCGCTCATATGGCATTCTACACATCGGTTGCCGGTCGAATTTGAGGGGTGCCTGCTGTGGGCGACGGGATCGATTCGAGGTGCACCCAACTGACGTGACGAATCGTGGCAGGAGAGGCAGAGCCCGTTGGTCTCGACCGGAAGTTTGAGGCCGCCGGAGTGGGGGTCGTGGCAATCGAGACATGTGACTCCCGCCTGTCCCATTCGGCTCATTTTCAGTGATCCGTAAACGTAGACCTCCTCTCGTATTTGGCCGTCCGGGTAGTAGAGGTCCGGATGGGTGGGAAGGGTGAGACGAAAGTGATCATGAAATGAATCGCCGACTTTGAAGCTCCCTGTCAGTTCCTCCCTGCGGCTGTGGCAGGAAGCGCAGGAATCCAACATCTGAGTCGATGTGAACGTGTCTCTTTCGTAGTTTGGCTTGGCGACGGTCGCTGCATGTTTCTCCATCCGTCCGTGGCACTGCAGGCAGGTGATTCCGTGTTCTGCCCATCTGGAGGAGTAAGAGTCGCTTTTTGAATCGTAATCTTTCTCATAGAAAGTCATGTGGCAGGAGGCACATCGTGAATTCCAATTCATTCCCCTCTGCGACCAGTGACCCCATTCGTCGGGGCTGCGCTCCTCATCTTCGAAGACGTCAAACCACTCTCCATTGTTGGGATCCCACGCCATGTGGTGCACCTGCTGCCGTCCGCCAGGGAAAGGGACAGCATATTGGCGAAGAGGACTGTAGCCGATTACCATCTGAGGCCGGTAAAGCTGATCGTCGCCTTGGTCGTCTGACTTCGGGAAGTGGAACTCTCCGGCTTCCGTTCGAACGGCGGTTTCCGAATTGGGATCTCGCGCTACTCCCAGTGATTGGAAGGCGGAACCATCCAATTCCGAATCCAGTTCCCGATTGGCCATGGCGTGGTGCGATTGAGACCAGATGGCAAAGATCTCCGGATGGCACTCTCGACAGGATTGAGAAGAGAGGGCGGGAGATTTCTCGTGAACCCTGTTCTCGCCGACTGCTTTGCTCGAAGACTCGAGGTCCTCAGATTTCCGACATGCCGAGAAATAGAGAATGCTGGAGAGGACGAGACTGATGGCAAGATACGCAAATAGGGCAGAAGGCAGAGAACGAAGGGTGGAGCTGGGCACATCCCGTTGTTTATAAAGTTTCAAGCGGCTCACGGTTCGAATCCTCGCTGAATACCGATGAAATCGAAACGGGCATGATACCGATGGCCAAGAGTAGCAATAGCGACGTCGCTGTTTTCATAAAAAAGGCCGCCTTCCCAGCTAAAGGAAGGCGGCCAGAGTTAAAGTGTTAACACTTAGAAATCGTAAGTAATACTCCGACCATTGACCGTCGTACTCAGACGGGTGGTGTCCGTAGCGACCGTGAGCACGTAAGTCTCGTCGGCCACCTGGTCGAGGACGCTGATGTGCAGACCCACGCCCACGATATTGGCCGAAGACACCTGCGAGGCACCTTCGTCCAGCATATACTGCTGAGCGGCGGACGCGAACTGGCGCAGATTGTTGATAACGGCTTTGTCCTGCGAAGTCGCGCGGACCTTATTGAATGCCGGAATTGCCATGGCGGCCAAGAGACCGATGATGACAACCACGATCATGATTTCAACTAGGGTAAAACCCTGCTTTTTCGATTTATTATTCATTATATTCTCTTATTTTCGTGTGTTTCTGATTAGTGTGTCTGCCCGTTAAATAAGGCGCGCAGAGAATACAGGACTGGTTGGTCTCCTGCCAAGGAAAAAATCGCCAGTAGGTGCTTTTCAAGGATCTTTTACAACCCGGAGCGGTTCCGCTTTTAGCTTCGGACAAACCAAGCACAAACCGGTTCTTTTTCGTCGTTAGAAATCTGTCGGTGGTCGGATGCTCCGCAACCCACGATCGCACCCAGTTTGCTGATTATTTCCGCGAATTCGTATTGGATCTGAGGGGGAAGGTGGAGTCGGCATATTTCAACTACGTCCTCGTGGCTCGGGGATTCAAAATCGAGTTCTTCGATCGCGATCTCTTAAAAAGAGCTATCAGCGTTGGGTGATATCCTCTCTTCCCTGCTTCTGTAGCGGGCAAACCAATGTACCTGATGGGTACAGCATTTGGGCCATAGAGGTCTGGGAGCGGAAGGCGCAGGAGCAATGAGGGCCGATTCAGCAGCGTATTCGCAGCCAAAGAGAGGGTGGGGACAACCACGAATCCCGCTGAGCGGACCGAATTGAATTTTTTCGTTGTCGGGTTGAGTCTCCTCACCTCAAAAATGAAGTAGTGGGGGACTCGCACTCATTACTCAAAAACACACTTGAAAGGGGACTGAAGAAAAGATCAAATTGGATTGCAACATTGGTAGGATTGGTGATATTGGCATGCGGATCCGGGACGCTCAAAGCGGCCGGTATTCCTGTAGATCTGAGATAACTTCACAGCGGAAAACTATCCTTCCATCACCGGCTTCCCTGACGCCTCATGGAGTTTGGTGGGCGGAAATGCGGTTGAAACAACAAATGGGCAGCCGACGGTGTTTTACAGCGATTTCAACGCGCACAACAAGCTAATCGAAGGGACGCTCGAAGTTACTGAGAATCCTACGGCTGATGACGACTACATCGGATTCGCGCTCGGCTTCAATCCTGGAGACTCCGGCAACAGCAGTGCCAGTTACCTTCTGGTCGACTGGAAACAGGTTACTCAGAGTTTCAATTTCACAGGTGGAGACGCGGATAACACAGCAGGTTCGTCTGCGTTGGTAGGCTTGGCCGTATCGCAGGTCTCGGGTATTCCCACAGCCGATGAATTCTGGGGACACTAAGATGATGGGGGAAGTGCGGCCGGGGGACTTTCGGAATTGGCCCGCGCTACTAATCTTGGCAATACGGGATGGGCCGATTAAACTCAATATGACTTCAGGTTTGTCTTTCTTCCCAACCAGCTGCAGGTCTTCGTCGATAACGTTCTGGAACTGGACATCGCCGGGAACTTTTCTGATGGCCGGTTTGCGTTTTACGATTTCTCTCAAGCAACCGCGACTTCACTCAGATGGAGATCCCGGAGCCGTCAGAGATGATTCTTTTTGCAGTCGCGATTTTTGGTCTCGTAATTTCCTGGAGAAATCGGAGTAGAGGGTGCCGGTAAGGCTTCCCCGACCGAAACTAACCGATCTCGCGGGCTGGTCCTCGAGGACTTAGGATTCGACTCTAAAGACAAAGACCCAAGGCAAGGAGTGAGACGAATAATCGACTCCCTCTTTGTCTAAGACTTCCCAGGCTTCCTGACGTGCTGAAGCTTACCTTAGAGCCCGTCCCAGTGGTGGAAACAATTGATTTTTAATGAGTTATGGGCAAAAAAAAGGCCGGATAGAGCTGCAAAAAGCTCGATCCGGCGAAAAAGGGCGCTTATGCTTGCGTTAGTCAAATACAAAGCACGCCCTTCTCATGAAAAATATTGCCGTACAAAGCTTCCTGCGTCCAGCCCTAACTCCAGTCATTCGATGCAAAGACTACACCGTGTTTCTGGAAACAATGGAGCGGATTGACCGGGTTTTGATCGACTCCTCGCTGGAAAGGGAGGCGATCGTAAAAGCCTTGGAAGGATGGGATGAAGCGGGAGGGAAGGATCGGGAGCGACGCGCTCTAAGAGCGATAAAAGCGCTGCGGGTGGAGGTGGTGCGTCATTTACTCGGAGGGATATCCTTTCGTTGTCTGTCGCAGGAGTTGGGACGCAGTGAGCTTCTGGCTAATTTTTGCCGGGTGCGTGAGGTAGACGGGATCCGGAAAATATCGAAGAGCAGTCTGGAACGGGATTCGAAATTCTTCGACGAAGCGTATCTGAGACAGCTGCATGCAAGGATGACCGAGGTGGTGGGCAATGCTGAACATTGTGGTGAGGCAGGATTAGAGAAGCCGATCGATACGAGGGAATGCCTGATCGACGCCACTTGCCTGGAAGCGAACATCCACTGGCCCGTGGACTGGGTCTTGCTCAAGGATGTGGGAGCAACGCTGCTCAAGGCGATCAGTCTGATCCGGCAGGCGGGAATGAAACAGCGCATGCCCCAGGGAGCAAAGGGATTGGCTCGGGAGATGAACAAACGGTGCCTGGAGATGACGCATGCGCGTCGGCGCCGGGAGGCGGGCAAAGCGCGTAAAGGGATCCTGCGGCGGATGAAGCTATTGCTCAAGAAGATTGAGGGCCATGCCCTTCGCCACCGTGACTTATTGGAAGCTATGTGGATGCAAAGCGATTACACCGAGAAGAAGGCGAGCCGAATCATCGAGCGAATGGATGGTATGTTAGAGCAGATACCGCAGGTCATGAAACAGGCGCACGAACGGATCATAGGGGGGCGGCAGGTGAAGAATGAGGAGAAGATCCTGAGCGCCTACGAACCTGAGATTGACGTCATCGTGCGAGGCAAGGCAGATCGGGAGGTGGAGTTTGGCAACACCCTTTATTTATGCGAGAGCGCAGAGGGATATCTGTTGGACTGGAAACTGTATGGGGGGCAGGCCCCGAGCGAATTGAAGCAGCTTTGGGAAAGTCTGGAGAGGCAAAAGGGCTTCGCTTTAGAGGAGAAGATCGAAGCGATCAGTGGGGATCGGGGCTATGCCTCGAAGGCGGCCAGCAAGCGGCTCCAGGCAGAGGGGATTTTTGACGCCCTTACGCCCCGCAATCCACAAGAGCTCAAGGAGCGGATGGAGGAGCCGCGCTTTGTCCGGTTGCAGCGACGACGAGGGAGCACCGAAGGCCGGATCGGAGTGCTCAAGAACCGATGGCACGGGGGCAAGATACGCAGCAAAGGCTTTGACAACCGTAACCTTAGCGTGGCCTGGTCGGTTCTGTCCCACAATCTATGGAAAATCGCGCAGAGACTTGCGCAAGAACATGAGAAAGAGGCAACGCAGGCGGCATAGGGATCCAAGAATCGAGTCAGAGGCGCTTCCTTGGGAGAACTATCGACTCAAAGCGAGAGGAAGGGTGCTGGAAAGGTGCATAACGGATAAAAGGTAAGCTACCGAGGACGGAAGGCATGTCGTGGTCTACATAACGTGACGAAGATTGATATCGGTATCAGGCTTCCACCCAAATCCTCTCGGATTTGGGACAGCCTCTACCGTATCAATCGGTTATTGAACTGTTGGCGTCCAAAAGGACGAAATGCTCACGCATTCCACTACCTGCAGATTAAGTGTTTGTAGAGGAATGCGTTCGCATTCTTCCGCATGGCGCGTAGAGGCACGGAGTTCTGGAAAGGTATGTGACCACTCTCGTAGCAGCTTTATCTTCACTGCATTCAAGAGCCGATTGTAGCTTATTCCTTCACTGGCGAGTCGTTCCTTGAGATCAATATTCATTGGAATGAGGTGCGTAGCCTACTCAATACCGGAATCCGCGTTCCGATAGGCCGCGTCCAGCACCTCCATGGTGTGGTAGACCGGGGTATCGTATCCGAGTGATTTCAGGTGCTTTTGGATCTGGGTGATGCAGCCGATGTTTCCGGTCACGACGGCATCCGGCTCGGTTGAAATGAGATTCCGGGCTTTCCGCTCTCCGAGTTCGTTGGCGGTGTCGGGTTGATCGATATTATAGGTACCCGCGGAGCCGCAACAGAGCTCCCACTCGGGCGGCTCGAGTAGGGTCAGATTGGGGATCGATGCGAGAAGGGCCCTGGGGGCGGTGCGCTCTTTCTGAGCGTGTGCCAGATGGCAGGCGTCGTGGTAGACGAATCGATTCGGCTCGATCGGATTTTCGGGTGGATTGAGTCCGAGGGAGTGGAGGAAGCTGCTCACATCGGTCGTCTTCTGTGCCAACCTGGTCGCCTGTTCCTCTTCCTCCTCGCCTTTGAAAAGGAGTCCGTACTCGCGCATTCCGGATCCGCAGCCGGCGGCGTTGGTTATGACCGCGTCGACGTCCGTGGCAAAGGCATTCAGGTTCTTGCGGGCCGTCGCTCGGGCCCGTTCCTCCTCTCCGATATGCATGGCCAGCGCGCCGCAGCAGGACTGGTTGCTGGGGACGAGAACCTCGACGCCATTCTGGTTGAGGACCTTGATGGTGGCGAGGTTGATATTGGGAGCGAGCACCTGCTGGGCGCAACCGGCCAGCAGTGCCACTCGGGCTCTCCGGTCGCCCTTGGCGGGATAAACATTGGAAAGCGAGACTGACTTCGGGAGCCTCTCAGGAAGCAGCTCGAGGCCGGCCCGCAATCGCGCGGGAAGCAGCCGCTGGATGGGACGAGCGAGCATACCGGAAAGTAATGCGAGCCGGAAACGTGCAGGGTAGGGCAGCGTTTCCATCAGAAGGAGTCGGAATAGGCGGCCGGTCAGGCCCCTTTTGGCCTTCTTCTCCGAGAGGGCGCGGAAGGGTGCGAGGAGCTCGCCGTACTCGACACCGGAAGGGCAGGCCGTAACACAGGCGACACATCCCAGGCAGTTATCGATGTAGGGTCGGGCCGACTCCGCGTCGAGGCCGCCTTCTAGAACCTCCTTCATGAGGATGATGCGTCCTCGAGGCGAATCCATCTCCTCACCCATGGTTACGTAGGTCGGGCAGGTCGGAAGACAGAATCCACAATGGACGCAGGCCTCGACAGCGGTAGTCATGGCGACGCCCTGAGGCCCCAGGCTCTCCTTGGAGATCTTATGCTGCATCTAGGAATCTGTCGGACGAACTTTCGTACTTGCAGAGCAATCGAAGGACAAAGTCCGACCGCCTCCTAGCCGGCTTTTCTCGGAAATTTTGGTGAGTCGTATTGCCGCAATCAGGATTAAAACTCCACGAACTACAGTAGGTAGGGTTTTAATAAGTGGCCAATTCATCGACATCTTTAAAAGGGAAGAAATCTGCCTTCCGGATCGATTGCTTTCTGGATTCGATTGAGGAGAAAGTGTCCCGGATAGTCACCGAGTAAAGGTGTGGAAGTCTCACCCATGAAAACTATGGCGGACAGACTGTTCGCCGCGAGGTCCTCGGCGAAACGCTGAACGCTTTCCGCGTCCGGTAGTCCGATCCAAGCGACACTACCGCCCGCACCGTATCGTCGAATTGCTTCCCTATCAGCGAGCAGTTTTTCCGTGTCAGAAATTCGGAGTGGAGAGATTGGCACCTTGAGAAGGTTGGGGTGGCGGTTGGCGCCGTTGAATTCGCGAAAGTCTCGCCAGATCCGTGCTTCGGGTTCACCGGAGAAAACCTCCCCGGTTTCTCTCAGTTGGGTCTGTATTCGGGATATACGCAAGGTGAGGGAGCCCTCGACCCCTCCAACTCGCACGTATAGAGAACCGTCGGACTCCAATTCAAGACCGGCCAGGTCGAGGGATTGAGAAAGGAGCAAACCGACTCCATCTTTGGCCTGGTCGACGGTTTGGAACTGAATTTTCAGAGTCTGAAACCTCTCTGGTTTGGGAAACACCTTAAAGGTTGCTTCCGTGAGGATACCCAGTCGACCGATACTGCCGACCATCAGTTTGGGCAGATCGAACCCAGCCGAGTTTTTGACTACCTTTCCCCCTCCTCGGATATGAACGCCGCGACCGTCGATAAAGCGCACACCGAGGATGAAATCGCGGATTCCTCCGTACCTCTGACGCCCCGGTCCGGACAGCCCCGATGCCACGGTTCCTCCGATCGTGGCGCCCTTATCGACCAATGGAGGGTCGAAGGGCAGAAACTGTCCGTTCTCTTCCAGCTCGGACTGGATCGAGGCTACAGGCGTTCCCGCTTGAACCGTGATGGTGAACTCTTCCGGAGCGTACTCGACGATGCCGTTGAGGTTCTCTGTCTTGATAGCAGCGCAGCCTTCCGGATGTTTGGTGAGGCCGGTCTTGGTCCCATGACCGATGGGCAAGACACTCGATTGTGTACGAACGATCTCCGAGATCTCCTCGGGAGAGGACGGAGAGAAACTAGTTCCTGAGCCTTGCTGGGACATCTAGGTTTCTATTAGATCGGTGTTCAATGGATTGCGTTCGAATGTCTCTCTGACGCTATTCCCGCGACAGGATTCCCGCTTTCTCCAGCGGATGGGCCCCCTTGGCGGAGAGCACGGGAGCATCACCGCCCGGAAACATCTTTCCCCGATTGGAAATTTCCTTCGGATCGATGGCGCGTCGGATGTCTTCCATGAGTTGAATGTCGTCAGGCGAGAACATCTCCGGGAGGTAGTCTCTCTTCTCCATTCCAACGCCATGTTCGCCCGTAATCGAACCTCCCAGTCGAACACAGAGTCTAATAATCTCACCGGCCAGTTCCTCGGCTCGCTCCAGCGCCCCCTCCTCTAATCCGTTATAGAGAATGAGGGGGTGAAGGTTTCCGTCACCGGCATGAAACACGTTGCCCACCCGGATGTCGTACTTGCGGCTCAGCCTTTTAATTTCGACTAGCGCTTCTCCGAGTCGCGTTCGAGGAACGACACCATCCTGGACAATAAAGTCGGGGCTGAGACGACCCATCGCGGAAAACGCGCTCTTCCTTCCCTTCCAAAACTTCACTCGCTCCTCTTCACTCGTGGCCACTCTTGTTTCGTATGCCCCGGTCTCGGCGATGAGTGCATGCAGTCTCTCGTAGTCGGCTTCCACCGCGTCTTTCTCCCCGTCGAGTTCGACCAGTAGAATCGCGGCCGCATTCTTAGGGTAACCGGCATTCACCGCTGCCTCGGCCGCTTCGATGGAAAGTTGATCCATGATCTCGATGGCGCCGGGGAGGAGACCGGATGACACGACGCGAGAGACTGCTCTTCCCGCCTCTTCGAGGGTATTGTAGGCAGCGAGAACGGTACGGTAGTGTTCCGGTTTCGGCGACAGCTTGAGTGTGATCTCCAGTGCGACGCCGAAAAGCCCCTCATTACCGCAAAAGATACCTGCGAGATCGGGGCCTACGAATTCCAGGCTCTCATTGCCGAATTCGCCGACCTCGCCGTCCGGAAGGACAACCTTGATCTTCAGAATATGATTCGCAGTCATCCCGTACTTGAGGCAGTGGGCTCCGCCGGAATTGAAAGCGACATTCCCCCCGATCGTGCAGATCTGCTGGCTACTCGGATCTGGTGCGTAGTAGAGTCCATAGGGCGCCGCTGCCAAGGATACATTCAAATTGATCACACCGGGTTCGACGACCGCAATCCTTGCTTCCGAATCCAGCTTCAGGATTCGATTCATGCGGTTCATCCCGATTACGATTCCCTCAGCATTGGGGAGTGAACCACCGGAGAGGCTGGTTCCGCTTCCACGCGCCACAAACGGTATGGAGTGACGATAGCAGAGACGAACCGTATCGATGACTTCCTTCTGGATCTCGGGAAGGACCACCGCGATGGGGCGCGTGCGGAACCCCGTGAGGCCGTCTGATTCGTAAGGGACAGTCTCCGCCTTTTGGTCAAGGAAGCGATTCGGTGGGAAGATCCGACTTAGTTCGGAGAGGAAGGACATGAGACAGATTCCTTCCGACTCAGGACCTCGTGCGATTCGAGAGATTCCGTTTTCGAATGAACAGGTTCATATTCCGGCGGAGTTTGTAGCGATAGATTCCACAGACTGATGATCTGAAAGTCGACCTCATAACTATGAAGGATCGGTGTCACCCGGGCGGCGGCGAAACCTTCGAGGAGCTACAGGGACACGATTGCAGGAGGTGGAGCTAGCCGAGAAACCTGAATTCTCCCCAGGCTTGTCCTGGAGATTGTCAGGTTCAGTCGAACACTATACCATCGACTTTGTTCTTATCCACATAGTCCCAATCGATCTCGACTCCGAGTCCGGGGCCCTGTGGGACCGCGACGTGACCGTCTTTTCCGATACTGTGGAGCTCATCGAGGAATTCGGCGGGGTAGATCGGCGGTTTTGTCTTTTTGATTTTCGGGTTGAGCAGACCGTACTCGTAGTAGTTGGTATTGCGAACCGCGGCGATACAGTGGCGGTGGGCGAGGCCGCCGCCGTGAAATTCGACATCGAGCCCGAAACCCTCCGCGGCGTGGGCCACTTTCATCGCTCCGGTGATTCCGCCGTCTTCGTATACGCCGGTCCTGACGAAATCGGTTCCGCCGTTGGCGATAAAGTCGACGTGCTGTTCCAATCCGAATATGTGCTCGGTTTGGAGAATCGGAGTTTTTAGCAAACCGCGCAGCTTTTTGTGTCCGAAAATAGAGACTCCTCCATCCTTGTAGGCATCCTCCAGCCAGAAGAACGACTCTTCATCGCAGGCGCGCCCGACTTTCAACGCTTCCGCCCAGGTTTCCAGCTCGCAGGCAGGATCGACCATCAGATCCATGCGGTGGCCGACTCTCTTGCCCACGGCGTGAATCGCTTCGGCCTCGCGTTTTGCGGAGGTATTGCCCCATCCGTGAATCTTGAAGGCGGAATACCCCAGTTCACCACACTCCTCGGCAAAGTCGGCATAGGCTTCGGGTGAATCGAGTCCTCCGTTGTTGTCGCCGTGGTAGGTGCTGGCGTAGGCGGGGAGCGACGTTTTGTAGCCTCCCAACATTTGGTTGATGGGAGCGTTGTAGGCTTTGCCGGCGAAGTCCCAAAGGGCGACGTCGACCATGCTGATGGTGGTGCGGTCGGTGTGACGAAGCCCTCTTTTCAGGTCATTGTAGATCTTTTCCCTCTGGAATGGATTCTTTCCGATCAGGTAGTTTGAGATCGACTTCAACTTGCTCGCCGCCTCTCCCGAAGCTACCGGAGATTCACCGTTGACGCCGATGTCCGTGTGAATCGTGAGTATGGCCGGCCGCTGGGTGATCGAACTTCCTTTCTCGTAGACTTGGTTGAACCCATTGTAATCATATCCCATGTCTTCGATGCGGTGTTCGAAGCAGGTGAGCTCGAGTTTTGTGATTTTGGGTGTTTTCATCCTTTCAATAGGTTTGTCCTTCGAACGCAGTTGACGATTAAGAGTCACGTTGAGAAAGGAAACCAGCCCAATCTTCTTTCGTGCCTCCTAATCGTGATCTAAAGTGGAAAGGGAACGAGATCGACTACAGTGTACGATTGAGTGAACGACGGGAAGAGGAGCCGGGAGGTCGATCGTTGGCCGTGAACGAATTCGTGCAGGAAGATTCCTCCCTAAGATAGCCGGATTCAGCCGGCTGGGGTATTCTTTGCCAGGAGATCGGCCAGCTCAGTCGGTTCCACTGTTTCGAGCTCTTTGCCGCGTTCATCGAGGTCCTCAAAAGTCTTAACGACCGTTTCGGTCATGTTTTCGTGTGTTTCCTCCGATCCGCCGACAATGGAGAACTTCTCCGCCAAAGTAATGCGCTTGTGGCCGTCCTTATTGTCGAGCCCCACACCGAGGAGATGTCCTTGAACCTTGTCCTTTGCTGGTTCCTTTCTCACAGGACTTAAAGTGTCTTCTTTTGCTGAATATTCAAGAAAGATTTCTCGCCATTAACTTGAACGGCTTCTTGGGGCTATCGTTCAATTCGAGCGCTATGGCGTTTCTGTATCATCACCGGCGCTGCACTCGATATCGGCAAAGGCTCCCGTCTGCTCGATGTTCAATTCTCTGAGGCGGGTCAATTCGAGGACGGCAAGAAAGGTTGCAACAAAGAGGGCGAGGCTGAATCCACCGGCCGGGAGCAGCTCGGTGAAGAGAAAGCGCTCCCGATTTTCCAAGGTGACGAGAATGAATTCCATGCGATCGGTCACGGTCACTCTTTCGTCGTGGATCTGACCGAAGGTGATTTTGTCGGCGAGCCTTCGCAATATCTGGTTGAAGACGTTCCACACATCGAGCCGGTCGCTCATTTTGAGAGGCCTTGGCATCCTCTCCTCCTTGAGAATTGAGAATTTCCTGGGGAGTAAATTCTGGGCTTCTTCCATAAGGTCGGACAAATCCGCGGAAGCCTCTTTGAATTTCTTATACTCGATCAATTGGTGAACGAGTTCCCAGCGCGGGTCCAGCTCTTCCCCTTCGCTTTCCTCTTCCAAGGGCTGTTCATTCTTCGGCAGAAGCAGGCGGCTCTTGATATGCATGAGGGTGGCTGCCATGACGAAGAATTCACCTGCCACCTCCAATTGAAGGCTTTCCATACTATTCAGAACTTCGATGTATTGGCGGGTTACAGATTCGATCGGGATGTCGTAGATATCGATCTCATTCTTCCGAATGAGGAAGAGCAGGAGATCGAGCGGTCCTTCGAAAATCGACAGACGGATGGGATGGTCAAGGGATCGGACGAGGGCTTCTTGAGTGGAAATCATGCGAGTCAACCCGATTGTTTCAAATGATAGGGTCAAAAGGTCAGGAGACTAGCTCGAATGTTAAAGCTGGTATCATTTTCTCTGCCACTGCCTTCATGGAAGACAACCTGATATTCAACTTCCCAGATGCCCGCTACCCTTTGACGCAGCGCGAAGACCCTTTCCGTGAATTCGTCCTTGCGAGCGTCGAGGCGAAGGCGGGTTCGAAACATCCATCTTTCGTTGAACTTGAGTAGAAAGTCCACCTCGTATTGATCTATCTCATTGCGCAGGTTATTCGAAGCAAAGACGAGTCGCCAAATGTCGCCATCATTGAGAGAGAGTTGGGTTCTGGTTTCAATTGATATCAGGTTCTCGAATTGGAAGCGATTGAAGAGGTCAAAATTCAGCCATTGGATCGGCGAGAGATTCAATCGGGTATAGAAATCGGACCAGTTGGCGGCATCGTTTCTGGGGTTGAAATGGTAATCCTGGTAGAGGTGGAGTTCCGCGAGGTTGCGTGAACCGTATTCGGCGGCGCGAGTCTGCAGGAGGTTTTCGACGCCTAGTCGAATGACGTTCAGATCCGTGAGGTCGTCGATTGAGCGAATATTGGCAAGGTCGATGGCAGGAACGGATGGGTTGAAGACTTCACGGTCGATGGGGATGATCTCCTCTGTCCCGGAAGCGCCCCCGGGGAGGTAGCGGTAGCGGACGATCGGTCTGACGATATGGCGGAGTCCGTCAATATTCCACATTTCATTTTGAACCTCCCAGGTGGCATATGCCTTGATCTCCGCGTCGACTCCAATTTCCCCCAAAACCCTCGTGAAACCGCGGTTGGTAGAGAGAGTGTCGAAATAGTGAGTCGTGCGAGTTCCGAATTTAGGAAGAAGATTGAGCCAATCGTTGATCCGGAGCGGCCTGTAGATCGAATAGTGAAAATCGAGACGGTCACTTTCCGTTTTGAAATCGGGCCCGCTGAGCCTCAGACTATCGTCTTTAAGACGGGCGTAACTTGCGGCCAAACGATGGAGGAATCGAGTTCGGAAAAAGGGCGAAGGTACCAGATCGAACCTGACCTCCGGAACGCGCTCCCGATTGACGAAGAAATCGTTCCCATGGAAGCGCGTAAAGAAGGAGAGGATACTGTTTTTTCCAAAGTGGAGAGCCTCTACGAAATTGTCAGGCTGCTGAATGTGCCGAAACATCTCGGGCCGAAAATCTCGGGTGATCTCGGAGTCGCTCCAGAGATTGATCTCGGCGGTGAGGGCCACTCTTTCTCCAATACTCTGCAAATGGTGCAGATTCAGAAAATAACGGTCATTCTCGATTGGCTCGCCGTTGATATCGTAACCCAGGGGACCGGAGTCGTTTATGAAGGCAATTCTGAGGTCCCCAATGGTTCGGCGAGTTGCATCGAATGGCCCCCAGCCGAAGGTCGGGCCCGCCAATATACCTCGCTCGGTGTAGGCGTCGAAGGTAGCGCCAAGGCTCCACTGAGAGGACGCTGGAAAGAGAGTCTCGGACCTAAGAAAGGCTCCGAGATTACCGCGAAATCCGACCTCACCTTCGATCTTGAGCCCAGATTCATCCGCCCTCTGGGAGTAGCGCGGCAGGTAGAACAGGGGAAGCTTTCCTACGCGAATGAGAACCCGCTCGGCAATGATCCGCCTGTTGGGCATGATCCTGAAACGCTTCGCTTTGATGTTTGGAGATACCGGGTTCGGCTCCTGCCAATAGAGAGTCGCCTCCTCGAATTCTATCTCTCCCGGGCGTCCCTTGGTTTTTTTCCCTTCGGCGTAGAACGGAGCGAACCCGGCACGAAACTCTTCGCAGGAGAACTGCCTCGAATCGACTTCGTAGAGAAGGCGTGGACTCAATAATCGAAGAGATTGGAAATTCAGCCGGACATTCCCCTCGGCAATGGCTCGGCCCTCTGCTTTGAAGTACTGAATCTTATCAGCGATCGCGTGCAATTCTTCGAATTCGATGGTGGCATTTCCCTTGGCCGAAAGACTCTGACTCTCGAAGTCGAATACGATCGGTTGATCGGAGCTGAGGGTCGGATCGCCACCGGAGGAGTTGGTTGTGGATGCAATGAGAATGAAAATAGCAATGAAACCGCTTGGAAGATTGCGTCTCGGCTGACTCTCCACAAATCTATGATCTCTTGCTACCCGTCCGGTGAGATCGGCCCTTTTATGAAGTGGTCTATGAGTTGCGGACATTCAAGATACAGCCGCCGCGAATCGGCCGGATTGCTCGATTCTCGGCGAAGTAACGATCGTCCGGAAACCCGTACCGAGATTGAAATTCCAAGTTGAATTGAATCATTCTACTCGGTGTTGTCGACAAGGTTCGAGTTCCGATCAGCGGGACTCGAGCCTTGTCGATGAATGCCACAAGAATGGGGACGTAATTGATACTGAGTCCGATGGATTCTGATAGAAACCGTATCAAGCAATTGACCGGCCCGAGGCGGTATGCGACCCTTTCCATGTGATGCTGCCGAAAGAGGAACTGGAAGCTCTCCTGTCCGGCCGGCACCGGCATCCCCATAGGGTTCTGGGCATGCACGCGACCGGCCCGAGAAAAGGGAAGCAGGTTTCAGTGCGCGCGTTGCTATGGAACGCGGTCAGGTGCGAAGTAGTCGACCTCGATGGGGATAACACAAGACGGTATCCGCTGCGGAAACGTTCCGACGACGGGTTCTATGAAGGACTTCTGGAAGGAAGGAGTCACAAATTTCCCTATCGACTCAGGGTGGAACAGGAGAACGGAGAAATCCGGCAGTTCTTTGACCCGTATTCTTTTCCCCCGTCGTTGTCGGATGAGGAACTGGACCTCCTCTCAAAAGGAAAGCACTCGAAGACCTATGAGATTCTCGGCGCCCAGTTTTGCCTAAGGGCCGGGGTTCGAGGGGTATCCTTCGCAGTTTGGGCGCCGCGGGCAGAGGGAGTTTCGATTGTAGGCGACTTCAATAACTGGGACGGCCGCTATCATCCGATGTGTGATCGCGGCAGTTCAGGTTTCTGGGAGCTGTTCATTCCTGGACTGGGAAACGGGATGCTTTACAAATTCGAAATACGGACCCGAGGGGAGGGGCGCTTTTTGAAGTCTGACCCATTTGCTACTTTCTACCAATCTCCTCCCCACAGCGCCGCCATTCTCTGCGACCTGAGCGGCTTCAAGTGGAACGATCAGGCGTGGATGGAGAGGCGGTGCTCGATGAACTGGGGCGAAGTGCCGATAAGCGTGTATGAGGTTCACGCCGGGTCATGGAGGCGTGATCGGGAGGATGGAAATCGATCCCTCTCGTACCGGGAACTCGCCGTCGAATTGGCCGCCTATGTGAAACGGATGAACTTTACCCATGTCGAATTTCTGCCTCTCGCCGAGTATCCTTTTGATGGATCCTGGGGATATCAAGTCACGGGCTATTTCGCTCCCACCCATCGCTTCGGGGAACCCCACGACTTCATGTTTCTGGTCGATCATCTCCACGGTGAGGGAATCGGAGTCATATTGGACTGGGTTCCAGGGCACTTCCCGGATGATTCCTTCGCCCTCGCCCGCTTTGATGGCGAGCCCCTTTACGAATACGCCGATCCCCGCCAAGGGGTGCATCAAGATTGGGGAACCCTTATCTTCGACTACGGGAATTCGTTAGTCAGAGCATTCCTGATGTCGAGCGCGCTCGCATGGGCCGACCGCTATCACGTCGACGGTCTTCGTGTTGATGCGGTCGCTTCAATGATCTATCTGGACTATTCCCGTGAGAAGGGTGAGTGGATTCCCAATAAGTATGGCGGCCGGGAGAACCTTGAAGCCTTAGACTTTCTGCGAGAAGCGAATGATGTCCTGCACCGGCGCTACCCGGGATTCCTGATGATCGCTGAAGAATCATCGGCCTGGCCGAAAGTAACCGGTCCGACTAAGGAGGGCGGTCTAGGCTTCGATTTCAAGTGGAACATGGGGTGGATGAACGATGTGCTAGGCTACTTTTCGAGGGAGACCGGAGAGCGAAAGAGGAACCACAAAGACCTGACGTTTGGCGCCGTCTACCAGTTCTCGGAGCACTTCGTTCAGGTTTTCTCTCATGACGAGGTAGTCCATGGTAAGGCATCCATGATGTGGAAGATGCCTGCCCACTCGATGACGGAGAAGGCACAGATGCTTCGATCCCTTTATACTCTGATGTGGGCCTGGCCGGGAAAGAAGACCCTTTTCATGGGGGGCGAGTTTGGACAGTCGTCGGAATGGAAATATGACGCCGCCCTTGATTGGGACCTGCTCCAGTACATGGACCACCAAGGGATGCAACTTCTGGTGGCGGATCTGAACGAACTTTACCGTCGATCGCCCTCCCTCTTCAAAACAGATGGAAACGCCGCCGGTTTTCAGTGGATCAGCGGCAACGATGCCGAAAACTCAGTGATATGTTTCCTCCGTCGCATTCCCGATGATCAGGATGTCTTGCTTGTTGTCGGTCACTACGCGGACGGGGATCTCTCCAACTACCGCCTCGGTGTGCCCCGGGAAGGATTCTGGAGAGAGGAGATCAATTCCAATGCCGGCACTTACGGTGGCAGCGGAACAAGCAATAGAGGCGGTCTTACGAGCGGGCCGCTCCCTTGCGACGGTCAACCGCATTCCTTGGCGCTCACTCTACCTCCGCACACCACGATCGTGTTTAGGTTGGATGGAGCGCACACCGAATGACTCTTTCCCCTGCCGCTGTCAGCGGCAGGGGAAAGAAACCATTCTACAATTGACCGAATGCTGCGATGTCGTATTACTTTCTCGCTGTTAAGTGTGCGAAATAGCCGGGCTGGTGTCCGATCGGTGCTTCACCCAATTTCAGGCCCTCGTCTTCGATAAAAAAGGGATGTGATCATTGAATCTGACAATTGAAGATATCAACGAGACGCGGAAAAAACTTCATGTATCCGTCGCTTCGGAAGAGATCGAGGAGGAGCAGAAGAAGCTTCTGAAGGAGTTCTCCCGGCACGCGCGAATCCCTGGATTCAGGCCGGGAAAGGCGCCCCGACCCTTAATCTTGCAGCGATACAGGAAAGAGCTGGCTGAGGAGTTGGATCGAAAGATCACTTCCCTCGCATACGAAACGGCCGTTAAAGAGTCCGAAATGGATATCTTTGCGGTCCTGGATCTGGACAAGGAAGAGATCAAACCCGGCGAAGAAGGCGATCTGACTCTGACAGTCGACGTTAATCCGGATTTCGATCTTCCCGAATACAAGGAGATTCCCACTGAGGTTTCGTCCACCGACGTGAGCGAAGAAGAGGTGGAAGAGGCCATCCTCGAGTTCCGAAAGCAGCGATCGAATTTCGAAGTTGTGGATCGGGCAGCGGAGGTCGGAGACTACGTGAAAGTATCCTACGAAGGAAGGATCGAAGATCAGCCTATCGCGGAGCTTGCTCCGGATATGAAGATCTATGGAAAGCAGGAGAACGCCTGGGAAGAGGCAGGTGGTGATGAGGGGCCGGGTGTGAAGGCGGTGGTCGAGGGATTGGTGGGAATGAATGTCGGTGAGGAAAAAGAAGAGGAGATGGAATTCCCTTCCGATCTCGCCGTCGATGCGCTGGCGGGAAAGAAGGCGGTCTACCACATGAAGGTCCATGAAGTAAGGGAAAGGGTCCTCCCCGAACTCGACGAAAAACTGCTCAAGAGCATGCAGGTGGAAAATCTTGAACAACTCCGAAACCGGGTAAGCGAGGAACTAAAGTCTTCCAAAGAGGCGACAAACCGGGGCAGTCAGCGGCAGCAAATTCGGGAACGATTGAATGAGAGAATAGAATTTCCCCTCCCGGAGAGCGCCGTCGAGTCGGAAACCCAGGCGCTTATGCGCGAGTTAATGGTGCAGAATCTCCGCCGTGGAGTGAGTGAGGATGAGATGCAGAAACATAAGGAGGAGATCTATCAGAGCGCTCGTCGCGCTGCCGTCGATAGGGTAAAGATGAACCTCCTCTTGAGCCGGATTGGAGAGAAAGAGAATATCAGCGTCGATGAAAAAGACATGCAGCAATGCCTCGTCCGCGAAGCCATCGCATCGGGTAGTAAACCGGAAAAGTTCATCAAGGAGATCCGGGAAGATCGCGACCGTTTGGCCACCATTCGCGAGTCCATTATGATGAACAAAACCTGGGATTTGCTGGTCGAACATTCGACGGTCGCGACCAAGGAAGATTGAGCAATCAGAAAGTAGTGATCAAAAGGGTGGCAAATCAGCTGAATAAATGCTATCGTTCAACCCAGTTTTTCATTTCATCATTTCAGTTTTATGAGAGCTGGGTACCGCAACTTCGGACCTGTTCCGGATTTTCAATACCAAGCTTACCAAAAAGGAGGACCTCGAGTGAGTTATTATTTGCCAATTCCCAGTGTGGTTGAAACGGACGGCCGAACCGAGCGACACTGGGATATCTACAGCCGGCTCTTGAAGGATCGAATCGTATTCATCGGTTCGCCGATTGATGATTACGTCGCCAATGGTGTCATCGCGCAGCTTCTCTTCCTCTATATGGAAGATCCCAAAAAGGACATCAGTCTCTACATAAACTCTCCGGGAGGAAGCGTTACCGATGGGATGGCCATTTACGACACGATCAATTATCTCCGTTGCGATGTGAGCACAACCTGCATTGGGCAGGCCGCCAGCATGGGGACGGTGCTCCTCGCCGGAGGGGCTCCGGGCAAACGGTATTCTCTTCCTCATAGCCGGGTTATGATTCACCAGCCGACGGGGTATGCCACGGGACAAACCTCCGATATTTCCATCTATGCCAAAGAGATTCTCCGATGGAGAGAGACGATGAACAAGATCCTGGCAAAACACACCGGCAAAGACATCGAAGAGATTGAGAAGGACTCCGACCGGGATTACTATATGACGGCGGAAGAGGCCAAGGAATACAAGATTGTCGATCGGGTCATCGAGTTTCATAAAGATACTGAAGAGGAAAAGAAGAGCGCCTGAGGAAGGGCCTTTCGACAGATGGCCAAATCTACCAAGATGACTTTCTGTTCGTTCTGCGGGAAATCGCAGAATGAGGTTAGAAAGATGATTGCGGGTCCGGCCGGGGTCTACATCTGCGATTCCTGTGTCACTGTCTGCAAAACGATCACCGATCGTGAACTCCGGTCCCCCCAGCAAGAGACTCCGGCAGGTTTCAAACTGGTCAAACCGGGTGACGTAAAATCGTCTCTCGATGATTACATTGTCGGACAGGAGCATGCCAAGAAGGTCCTGTCGGTGGCCGTCTACAATCACTACAAGCGACTCCTTTCGGAAGCATCGCCGAAGAAATCGGAAATAAAACTGGGCGACTCGGAATTCGGAGATATCGTGATCGAGAAGAGCAACATTCTCCTGATCGGACCTACCGGGAGTGGAAAGACTCTGCTCGCGAAGACGCTTGCCAATCTGCTGGAAGTGCCCTTTGCCATCGCCGACGCAACCACCCTGACCGAGGCCGGATACGTCGGCGAGGACGTGGAGAACATTGTACTACGACTCCTGCAGGCGGCAAACTATGAAGTGAAGAAAGCGGAGTGTGGAATTATCTACGTCGACGAGATCGACAAGATCGGGCGGAAGACGGATAATATCTCGATCACCCGTGACGTCTCCGGTGAAGGCGTCCAACAGGCCCTATTAAAGATTCTCGAAGGAACCGTCTGCAACGTTCCGCCGCAGGGCGGTCGAAAGCATCCGAATCAGGAATACATTCAGGTTGATACAAGCCGCATCCTGTTTATTTGTGGGGGCGCCTTTGTGGGACTTGAAAACATCGTCAAGCAGCGGGTCGGGGTAAAGATCCTGGGATACAATGCGAAGGAAGAAGATGAAGGGGGCAATGCCGACAACTTGATGGAACAGCTGGCACCGGAAGATCTGGTTAAATACGGGTTGATTCCAGAGTTCATTGGTCGTCTGCCCATCATTTCGAATCTGGATGAGTTGAACGCCTCGGATCTCGAGAAGATCCTTCTCGATACTCGAAATGCCATTGTTAAACAGTACGGAAAACTCTTCGCTATGGAGAATGTGCGTTTGAATTTTACCCGGGATGCGGTCAAGGTGGTGGCGGAGAAGGCGATGGAATTGAAGACGGGCGCTCGTGCCCTTCGTTCAATCATGGAAAGGCTGATGTTGGACGTGATGTACGAGTTGCCTGGCCTGATGAATGTCGAGGAGGTCACGATCAATCGCGCAGTGGTGGACGGAAAGAGAAAACCAAAGTACCGTACCGTTCCCAAGCGCAACCGTAGATCGGCGGCTTGACACGGAAGATTCGGCGATCTTCCTAGTAAGTCCGCCGATCTCAGAATTGGCCAGTCTGTCCCGGCCGAAGCGAGCGGGCAAAGGCCACGAGCAGGCAGACACAGTTTTCAATATCCTTTAGATCGACGACCTCGCTCGGAGTGTGCATGTACCGTAAGGGTATCGAGACGACTGCGGTGGCCACCCCCTTGCGTCCGATTTGGATCGCCCTTCCGTCGGTTCCCGTGGGTCGAGGATCGGCCTCAACCTGGTAGGGGATCTTTCCCTTTTCAGCGCATGAGACGAGTCCTCTAAAGATGAGAGGATTGACATTCGCGCCTCGTGTAATAATTGGGCCCGCCCCGAGGCTGAATTCCCCGAATTTTCGGTTGTCGCAATCCGGGTGATCGGTTGCGTGTCCCACATCGACGGCAATGGCAAAATGTGGATTGACCGAATATGCAGCCGGAATCGCCCCGCGCGTCCCAATCTCCTCTTGGGAGGTGGATACGGCGACGACACTGGTCTTGAGCGATTTGAATTTTGACAACCGGAGCAGTGCTTCGTTGACAACATAGGCGCCGGCTTTGTCGTCGAATGCTCGCGCCGCACAGATGCTCCCTCGAAGGACCTCAAATCCATGGTCGTAGGTTGCGGGGTCGCCAATGTCGATCAACCGGAGGGCATCCTGCTTGTTCTTGGCGCCAATATCGATCCACATATCGTGGACTTCCGGGACTCTCTTACGTGCCTCAGGTTCCATCAGGTGAACGGCGCGTTTGCCGGTCACACCTTTCACCACTCCCTTCTTTGTCAGGATCGACACACGGCGGCCGGAAATCATGATTCGGTCGTGGCCACCGATAGTGTCGAAATAGACGAAGCCGTCTTTATCAACGTATTTTGCGATCAGGCCCAGTTCGTCGATATGGCCGGCGAACATCAGGATCGGATTCCCATCAGGGTTGAGGGTGGCCAATCGATTTCCCATCGCGTCTTTCGAGTACTGGTCCGCGATCGGTCCAACGTGGCGATCAATAACCGCTTGGGCCTCCTCTTCGAAACCGGAAGGAGAACGGGCATTGAGAAGGTCAACGAGGAATTCTGGGGGCGGGTACCGTCTGCTCGGCATTTCTTTTTCCTTGAAGGCAGAGATTGAACAGGGTGTTTTGGGAAAGACCATCAAAATCCATGACAATCTATCCGTCAATTGATTTGAGAGAGGGGAGGGTGGTCCGTCTCCTCCAAGGGAGGAAAGACGCGGAGACGGTCTATTTCGATGATCCCAAGGAGCCAGCCAGGCTCTGGAAAGAGGCTGGAGCGGAATGGGTCCATGTGGTGGATCTGGACGGAGCTTTCACGGGAAGACCACAGAACTGGAAGGCAGTCGAGGCAATCGCCGAGATCGGATTGAAGATCGAAATGGGGGGAGGTCTTCGGCGTGAGGAAGACATCGAACGGGCCTTCCGAACCGGAGTTTCGCGTGTCGTATTAGGCACTAGGGCAGCAGACGAGATTAGCTCAGCTGCCGGCCTTGTGGCTCAATTCGAAAATCGACTGGCGATTGGGATCGATGCTCGTGAGGGAAAGGTGGCGGTTGAGGGTTGGGTGAAGATAACAGATCTCTCGGCTCTGGATTTGGCGAGAGAAGCGGCGGCCGTGGGTATCCGGTATATTGTCTACACCGATATCGCGCGCGATGGGATGTTGACCGGTCCGAATTTTAAGGCTCAGCGCAAGATGCTCGGCGAAGTAGGGTCCCGAGTGGTCGCTTCGGGGGGAGTGTCAAAGACTTCCGACATCGAAGAATTTCTGCGAATCGACGAAGAATTCTCGAATTTCGAAGGTGTTGTTATCGGCAAAGCACTTTATGAAAATCGGCTCGATCTAGCCGAAGTTATTAGAATGACCTCGGTCTAGGAATCTGTCGAAGCGACATTTTGATTTTCTCATTGGAGCACCGAACCTTGCTGTATTCCATCGCCCCACCATTCCAATAATCCACTCCAACTTATGCCCTACCAAGCCGACCCCGAACTTGCAGAGTTCGTCCAGAGTCTTCCCAAGACCGAAACTCACCTGCATCTCGAGGGAGCCTGCCCGATCGAATTGTTGCGGGAAGTCGACCCGATTCGATTTCGGGATCCACCGGAAATGTGGGCGGACGACTTTCGCTACACGAGCTTCGAACACTTCATGGAGCTCTACGCTGTATCCTGCGAAGCAGTCTTTACATCAGCTGAGCAGTACCATCGAGCCGCCGCAATCGTTCTGGGCGATTGCTTCAAACAGAACGCAAAATATGTCGAGACGAGCTTTCACAGTGCCGTTTTCGACCATGTTAATGAAACCGGCCCAGTGCTGATTCGAGCAATTAAGGAGGCAGCGCCGAACGGGCTGGAAGTGCGCGTTTTTATGGGTATGAGCCACAATGCGATGGACGGTCTGGGCCGCGAGATTGTAAGCGAGTGTCATCGATGGGAAGAACTTGACGGAATCGATCTTCACGGACCGGAATACTGGCCGGTCGAGGATTGGACGGCCGGGGTTTGGGCGAAAGCCCGAGTGGCTGGACAGTTTACAAAAGCCCATGCCGGCGAATTCATGGGACCGGGATTTGTCACAAAGGTTCTGGATGAGCTGAAGGTGACGCGGATTGAACATGGAGTACGTTCGATAGAGGACCCGGATGTGGTCAATCGCCTAGTGGAAGAGGGGATCGCACTCGACGTCTGTCCGATCAGCAATGTGAAACTTGCCGTAGAGGGAATTCCGACCATGGCAGCGCACCCGATTCGAAGACTCTTCAATTCCGGGGTGAAGGTGACAATTAACTCAGATGATCCTTACATGTTCGGAAACACGCTCAGTGAAGAGTATTACGCCCTTTACCAGGATCTCCAGTTCACGAAACGTGAGCTCGTCGAGATCGCCCGCAACGGGTTTGAGATCGCCCTATGGGAGGGAGAGGAGAGGAAACGAGGTATTGAGGAGCTCGATGCCATCGAAGAAGGTTTGGGGGAGTGATGCCGGAATTCATCAAAGTCGCAACCATCTCAGATCTTAAACCGGGCGAAAAAATGCGCGTCTCCTACGAGGGTGAGGATGTCGGTCTGATCAACGTGGAAGGTGAGATCTTTGCCATTTCGGACATCTGTACTCACGATGGCGGCCCCCTTATGGACGGGGAGTTGGACGGGTGCGAGATCGAGTGTCCGCGGCACGGCGCACGCTTTAACGTGAAAACCGGAGAAGAGTCCCCTCCCGCTTTCGAGCCGGTTCCCCTCTACGACGTTCGGATCGAAGGCGATGCCATCCTCATCGCACCGAGGGAGGGCTGAATAAGGATTCCCTCTCATCGATTCGCAAGCCCCTTTCCCGGGCGATCGCCTTGGCGTCGGCGAGCTCGGGTCTCAGGAGGCGGCGGTTAAATTCGGGGTAGAGTTTCTCACCCACTTTGCCGGCTGGGTAGTACTGGCCCATGACGTTAAGGTAGGTGTTGGTCGATATCTCTGTGGCAAGCAAGAGCCTTTTCCACCCTTCGGTCCAACTCTCCGCTTCGATGGAGTTTCACATAATTTGGCTTGCTACAATTTTCTCGGAGCTTCACGATGACGGATCTTAACCTTTCCGATTTATCAAGTGAAGATCAAATGGAATCCGGAGGGTTTTCAAATGGGTAGGGGTGTCAACTACGCGGAAATCACAAACCACATTTAGGAGGAAAAAAGATGACAATGACGACAACCACAAGTGAGGCGATCCCATTCAGTTCCAAGGCTCAGGGATTTCTCTCATCACCGAAAAAAATGCTGATCGACGGAAGTTGGGTCGAAGCTGCATCAGGCAAGACATTCGATGTCTTCAATCCGGCAACGGGTGAGGTCATCGCTCAGGTCGCGGAAGGAGACAGCGAAGACATCAACGAGGCCGTCAAAGCCGCGCGGAGGGCCTTTGAAACTGGTCCCTGGCCGAATCTGACGCCGTCGGAGAGAGGGAGAATGATCTGGAGGATCGGAGATCTCATCCTCGAGAATCTGGACGAGCTGGCGGAATTGGAATCAATCGACAACGGGAAGCCGATGGCCGTCGCCAGCGCCGCCGACGTTCCTCTTGCCGCCGACCTCTTCCACTACATGGCGGGGTGGGCGACAAAGGTGGAGGGTAACACCATTCCGATTTCAGTACCCTATGCCCCGGGGACGAAGTATCACGCCTACACGACGAGAGAGCCCCTCGGAGTGGTTGGACAGATTATCCCCTGGAACTTTCCGCTCTTGATGGCCGCCTGGAAGCTAGGTCCCGCCCTCGCCACGGGAAACGCGGTTGTCCTGAAGGTCGCTGAACAGACGCCCATCACAGCTTTGCGTCTCGGTGAACTCCTTCAGGAGGCTGAGATCCCCAATGGAGTCGTCAATATCGTGACCGGATTCGGTGAAACTGCGGGTGCCGCTTTGGCTGCCCATGATGGTGTAGATAAGGTAGCCTTCACCGGTTCCACGGAAGTCGGAAAGTTGATTGTCCAGGCCGCGGCAGGAAATCTGAAGAAGGTCTCATTGGAGTTGGGCGGAAAGTCCCCTAATGTCCTCTTCAACGATGTCCTCGACCTCGAGACCGCAATTCAAGGGGCGGCCAATGCTATCTTTTTCAACCATGGCC
Source organism: Candidatus Moanibacter sp. (assembly GCA_965226025.1). Classification (GTDB taxonomy): domain Bacteria; phylum Verrucomicrobiota; class Verrucomicrobiia; order Opitutales; family UBA2987; genus Moanibacter. The sequence goes on from CBDDCD010000003.1 coordinate 1,674,282, forward strand.
AATGCTGTTGCGCTGGATCCCGGCTTCTCGTGGAAAAGGATATCTTTGATGAAGTGGTGGATGGTGTCTCCGAGGCAGCCAGGAATATCAAGATTGGTCCCGGCCTTGCCAGCGATACGGAAATGGGCCCCCTTGTCTCGGATGAGCAGTTTCAACGCGTTACCAGTTACATCGACGACGGGATCAATACTGGAGCCTGCACCAGAACGGGTGGAAAGCGATTTGGCGAGGAAGGTTACTTTGTTGAACCAACCGTGTTTACCGACACCAAGCCGGATATGAAGATCGTCCGGGAGGAGATTTTCGGACCCGTTGTGGTGGCCGAGGCCTTCGACAAGGAAGATCAATTGATGACCACGGCCAATGATTCCGACTATGGGCTGGCGGCCGCCGTCTGGACCAAGGATATTGCCAAGGCCCATCGCGCCGCCGCTCAGCTTCGCGCCGGAACCGTCTGGGTCAATTGCTTCAACATATTCGATGCCTCCCTTCCATTCGGCGGTTACAAGCAGTCGGGCTGGGGCCGCGAGATGGGACACGAGGTATTGAACAACTATACGGAAACGAAAGCCGTCGTCGTTGCTTTGTAGCCTGGTACCCGGCGCGAGGCCGGGGGAGTCGACAGCAAGAAGGATTAGTTCGCGTTTCGTGTTCAGCGTAACGCTAGGCAGAAGTATATGGACGACACTATAGGCCGAAGCGCTCTATTAGCGCTCTATTAGCGCTCGAGCAGTTACGAGAGCGCCTTGATCTGTAAAGTGCCCATCATTGGGCAGGAAAAGGCCGGCCTCTTTCTCTTTCTCGAAGGCTCCCTCAAGGTTGAGATAATTTATATCTTTCAACCTGCAGAATTCGCCTAAAATGTCTTGATAAATCTCGTCGTACGGTTGGCCCGTGTATATGTAAATTAGTGCCCATCTGAGACCTTGATTATGGCTCAAATACTGAAGCTTCCGCAGCGCATGAAGCTGAAACTTCATCGCTGAAAGATATCTCGGGTTCTCTGAAAAAGGCGCCGAATCTTTGTATTCGTTTAGAAAGTCGTCGTAGCCGGATTCGACACTCTGTTTCTCTTGAAGCGGTGAGTCGGTCCGAAAGCCGGAAGACTCTGCTAGGATCATTGGTAGAAGGGATGCTGATTGATGCCTCTGTTCACTGGCATTGGATTGGGATGCAGTATTCTCGGCGGATTCGGCCGTGAACGATTTCATGATCCTTTTCAAGCGGACGGCCCTCATGAGTCCGAAATAGATTCGGAGGGTAGGGGAATAGGAGAGCCGATCCTTGATTGTGTGATAAATGCCGCTCGTTGGTGCGATTCCCGGTACTTTATAGGGATGTTCAAAATCCGAAATTGGGGTCTGGATGAATTCGAACTGCTCCTTGAGGGTCAATCCTATGAGGAGGTCGTTGAGATCATTGTTGAGGAAAAAGACGAAGACCCAGGCCGGTCTCAATCCGAGTGCATCGTGAACGAAATACTCGTACTCCTGTTGGATCGAAGCCCCCTGCCTTCCCATGTTGTAGACATTCTTCTTGGTCAACACTTCGAGTTTGGATGCGACCGTGGATTCCGATTCGACTCCATGGCCGTAGATCATTGAGTCCCCGATCAGGACGATGTCCGCCGTCGCATATTCCTTGGAGTTTCTGTACCCCCGGGAGTCAGTTACATGCCGCCAACGGTAGCCGTTGTAGTACATGCTCGTCGTGTAGTTTGGTCTCATCCGATGAATCATGACTTCGTAATCGAAAAGATAGATCCCACCACCTCCCACGCGGTATCGGGTTCCGATTTCGTTGGCGATGTTTTGGGGCAAGAGGTCGAGATAGTTTCGAAAAAGCATCTCCAAGGAAAAGAAGGAGAAACCGAGAGATACCCCCATCAGAGCGAACTGTTTTCTCCTCTCGTAAAAGGGGCCAAAGATCAGGAGATCAATGGGTTTTGGAAGGAGGCCAAGGTCAAGTCGCAGAAGCACCTTCAACCAAAGAGCGGGAATCACAAGAATCAGGTGAAAAGCGGCGGTTGTAATAGGGATTCCAAAGTCATCCAAGACCAGCGTTAGCGTCCAAACGACCAGAAATATATCAAATGAAACTGACAGTATCCTCTTTGTTATTCGCATAGGTTAGGAGGCGGTCGGAAAAGTCCGACAGATTCCTAGCCTCAACTGATCGTTTGCCACACTCCGATTAACCTCTTCCTTTTCGCCAAGCTCTTCGCCGTTTCGGACGAAATTACTCGGGTTTTGGTGGGATGGCCTCGTGAAGTTCGGGGTCGCCAGCCAGTGATCGAATCCGTGGTCATCGGGCTGAGGATGCTCAGGCGAATTGAACTTGCCGTTCAGGTGCCACTTCCCGCCCCAAAAAGTATCGTAGCCGTGCTCCTTGAGAATTGATGCGAGGGTTTTTTCCTGCTGGCTGAGATGGACCTCCGTGCCTGCCGGAATCCAGGATTCAATCCCCGTGTGATAGGGCGTGCGGCCGGTCAGGAACCCGGCGCGGGCCGGTGAACAGAGAGGTGATGGAGAGTAGCAGTGCGTCAGGCGCATGCCCTCTCTGGCCAACAGATCCAGATAGGGTGTCTTGATGTGTGGGTTGCCCGTAGCAGCCCAGGTCCCCGTATCCGAGGTCGTCCGTCAGAATGAAAAGAATGTTGGGAGGGGTCTTCGAAACATCGGTCTTCGATCGAAGAATATGAGGAAATGCGGATAGAGCGGCCGCCGCCCCCATCGAGGTCAGAAATTGCCGCCTTGTCTTTCCCATTGTGATGGATCTTCCCAAACAGATCAGAAACTACCTATTTCGAAAGAAATCGATCACGTGATGCATGCGAGACTCAGGAAACTGGCCAAGTTTCTCCTTAAAGATCTCTTCCGCCTCGTCCAAAGATTCGGTCTGCAATAGATCGGCAATGCCGGTTGCGCACGACTCCCCGAGGATATCGGGATCGAAGAACATCATAACGGATGCCAGGGGAGTCACTTTGATGACGGTTCCGTAGGGACCATTGGTCCAGACATTTTTGTAGCCGAACTCGCCCCGGGCGGCCCGAAAGGACGTCGGTTCAATGGGATCAGGATACGCTTCACTCGCTTTTTCCATGTCGAGGACATCTTGTTGGGTAAGACCGTGAGCGCCGAGATAGCCGCCCGCTCTCATGACCCTGCTTACTCGATCATCCAGTTCCTCCAATTGCATCTCTCCATCGCAGCCATATCCCGAAACCCCATACACCGTAGGGCACTCCAGGCGGGTGATCGCTCCCAGGCTGATAAAATCGACCAACGAAGTCTTTGCCGGGGATGCCTCCTTACCGTCGTGAAATGAGTCCGAACCGATATCCACTCCGACGAAGAGATCGATGCTTCGCTCAGCGATTACGTGATTGAGACTGCGGGCCAGGCCTATGACTCCTCCCGTCAGCCCGGCAACGAATACTTCATCCGCCGGAACCAGTTCGGCCAGGCGCGCCTCACAAGGCCGTCTTCCCCCATAGTTCGACCTCTCGTTGACGAAGGCGAGGTGGGGCGCAACCAGTTCCGCCTCCTCCAGATCGGAAACCGGATAGAGAGTCGGTCCCATCACCGCGCTGCCCCACTCATCCGCCAGAGGATTGCCGTCCGGCGTCCACCATTGGCAGCTCACCCCACCCAAGAGAATATCCTCAACCCCCAATTTTCTCATCAGATTGGCGATCGGGATCCCTTGTATGATGTCTCCCCCGCCGCCGATGCCCATGACCATCGCGGATTTCGTCTTCAAAATCAGATCGATGAGGGAGGGCTTGGGTAGGTGCATGGTCAATCCAGAAAGTTAAACCAAAGGGATCCGTAGTAAACAGCAAAGTGGCGGTGGAGGAACGGAGAGTTCCGATTCCGTGGTTCGGATTCCTGTGTCGATGGCGCGAGTCCTTACAAACCTGCCTCGTTTCCCAACCTCCTCCCTCCTTGACAACTGGTATTTGGAGGGAAACATCACGGAAATGAGCAGAATTGGGATCGGACTGATCGGGTGTGGGGGGATGGGCATGTCGGTTGCGCGGAAGCTACTTGCTCTCGATAAGCCTCTTGAAGTGCGGGGAATCTTCGATCCGGACGAAAGGTCCGTAGGAGGTGCGCTGGCGGAGATTGAGGGAGATCCTCCGGTCTTTGACAATTACCATGATCTGGTTTCGTCATCGGAAATCGATTGGGTGATGATTGCGTCGTGGAATTGCTTTCATAAGGAACAGACGATCGCCGCGTTTGAGGCTGGAAAGCACGTATTCTGTCAGAAGCCATTAGCTACGACCTTGGAAGACGGCAAATTGATGTATGGCGCCTGGCGCAAGGCGGGCGGGATGTTCAATCTTGGATTCAGCCTCCGCTACTCCAACCATTATCGAAAGATCAGGAGCCTTATCGATGAAGGTGTGGTCGGCGAACTGATCAGTTTCGAATTCAACGAGACTCTGGATTTCAACCATGGTGGCTACATAATGGGTGATTGGCGGAGGCTGAGGAAGAACGCCGGGACCCACCTTTTGGAAAAGTGTTGTCACGATATCGATCTGGCGAACTGGATGGTAGGAAGCCGGGCCCGCAGAGTCGCTTCGTTTGGGGGACTCAACTTTTTCACGAGGGAAAACGAACACCATATTGAGAGAATCGGGAGGAGCGGCGAAGGGAAGGAAGCTTATTCGACTTGGAGAGGATTGGTGAAACTGAATCCATTCACTTCGGATAAGGACATCTGTGACAATCAAGTCGTCATTATGGAATACGAAAACGGTGTCAAAGCCACTTTCCACACCAATTGTCATGCCGCCCTTCCGGAGCGAAGAATGTATCTTTTGGGCTCCGAGGGTGCAATAAGAGCCAATTTGTCAACCGGTGCGATCGAAACGAAGCGAATCGGTTTCGATACCGGGGCGGTGGATGTATCGAGTTCGGCTCAAGGTGGGCATGGAGGTGGGGATGAGATTCTCGTTAAGGAACTGGCAGACAGTATGCTCAACGATGTTATTCCTTCTGTCGGCATGGAGGATGGGCTCCGAGCGGCAGTGACCTGCTTTGCCATTGATCAGGCGATGGATAAGGGCGAAGTGGTGGACCTCGGGCCCTTTTGGGATTATGTCGGAATCTAGGCTAGGAATCTGTCGGAATGAACCTGGTCGATATCCACTACCTTCAGTCTCATATCTGAACGAAAAGGATGTCACGAAGCGCAAAGTCCGACAGATTCCTAGCTACCCTGCTCGACGAGTTGGGCATCTCTGAATCCGAAATGGAAAGACGCCGTCTCACGATTCAACCGCAAGCATCTGACCTCGTCGAGGTGTGTGAAGGAGAGAGAAGACATAAGCTCACACCAGGCGCCTCCAGAGCGTGGATTGAGATTAGGGAGGAGGCTGACGCCTCCGGGTACTCAATCCGTCTCGTCTCGGCCTTCCGATCTGTGGAGTATCAGGCGGAGATCATCCGGAGAAAGCTGAATAAGGGCGAGGACATCAGATCGATTCTGCGGGTGAACGCCGCTCCCGGATACAGTGAGCATCATACCGGCAATGCCATCGATGTGACAACCGACGAATGCGAACCGCTCTCTGATGAATTTGAAAAGACCGAGGCCTTCAAGTGGCTAGCTTGCAACGCTCACCTCTACGACTTCAGCCTGTCCTACCCAAGAGGTAATCCCTACGGATACGCCTACGAACCATGGCACTGGTGCTTTCAACACGGCCAGAGGCCGCGCTGAAGCTATACGTCCAGTCGAAGCTGAAACGGTGGACATCAGAGAAGATGAAATGCCTACTGAAATTCAGCTGGGTTCACTTTCAAACGTTTTCAAAACTAAGTTCTGATGGACGGTAGTATATCCGGGAGGGTCTGATGCATTTGATCCTACCAAGGAAGTTTGAACGGGTTTCAGGAGATTCGGGCGAAGGTCTGAATGTTTATCAAGCGAAGTCCTTCAATCGGCACAGCGCCGTCATCCAGGAGTCCGCCAGGGCCGAAAGCTTCAGTTCGGAGCGGTATGTATCAACTACGAGAAAAAAGGCGCTGGCACGATGCAAACCGAATTGGCTGAGGGGATTGGCCAGGGTGAAAGTTTTCTGGGGAGGAAGTGGCTGATAGGCAAAAAGATAAAAAAAGAGCTAGACAAACCCGAGGGAATCAGTCATGCCAAGATGGTATGAAAGACAAAAAATCTTACCATCTGACTCCTTCGATAGATCGTCTAACTCTGCGTCTGATCTTGCCCGAAGAGCAGGAGCGATTCAATGATCTTTTGATCCAACATCATTATTTGCACAGTGCGGGGAGCGCGGGAGAGACCCTGCGCTATGTGGCTTTGATCGACGGGCAATGGGTGTGTCTTTTGCTGTGGGGAGCGGCTAGCTACCGGCTGAAGGATCGAGACGGCTGGATCGGCTGGGATGGGGCGCGACGGCATGCGCGCTTGAAACTGGTGGTGCAGAACCGGCGTTTTCTCATTCTGCCCGGGCTCAAGCTGGCCAATCTGGCCTCCAAGACGTTGGCGATGTGCCTGAGAGTCTTGGCCGATCACTGGGAGCAGGCCTTTGCCTATCGCCCCTTGGTAGCGGAAACTTTCGTGGACCCACAGATCCACCGAGGCACTTGCTACAAGGCGAGCGGGTGGACTCCTTTGGGCTTGAGCGCGGGATATGGTCGACAGCGGGAAGATTTCTATGAACGCCATGAGCGCCCCAAGCAGATCTGGGTCAAACCCCTGCGGGCTGATGCTCTGCAACTGCTGCGCTCGCCAGGGCCCTTGCCCAAGGCACACCGTGAGGCCCTCAATGCCAACGACAACTCCCATGCGGTCTGCCTCAAAGTGGAACAGATGACAAGCCTCTGGGAACGCTTCCACCAGATCGAAGACTTCCGTCGAAAAGCGGGCCGTCGCTATCGACTCGCCACGGTCTTGAGTATGATTGTGCTCGGCACCCTCTGCGGCAAACACAACCTCAAGGAGATCGTGCGCCTGGCCCATCACCTCAATCAAGCCCAACTGCGCGCCTTACGCTCCTGGAAAAACCCCAAAACAAGCCGTTTTCAGGCCCCCTGCTATGATGTCTTCTACCGGGTGTTGCAAAACGTCGAGGCCGAGCTTTTCGATCAAATCCTCACCCAATTCATAGCCTCGCCCGAGGGCCGTTTGCCCCGCGATATTGCGGTTGACGGTAAGACTCTCAAAGGCACTGACAAAGAACCGGCCAAGGCCTTGCACCTGGTGGCCGCGGTCGATCATCAAAGCGCTCAAACGATTGCCCAAGTCGCTACCGCCGACAAATCCAACGAGATCACCGCCGCCCAAACTCTCCTGCGCAAGATGCCGGCCATGGACGGATCCACCTTCACCTTCGACGCCATGCATAACCAAAAAGAAACGGCCCACATCGTGGTCGAAGAACTCGGTGCTGACTATATCATCCAGATCAAAGACAACCAACCCACCATGCATCAAGACGCAAAGAATCTTTTCGGCCCCTCCCCCTTTTTGTCCACCAAACCGTAGATAAGGACCATGGCCGCCTGGAGATTCGTCAAATAGCAACCCATCCTCTAAGCGCTCCCTCCCTTGGCTTGCCTCATGCTCGTCAGTTCGCCTCTGTCCAACGCACCTTCCATTATCCTAACAAAGCGAAACCTTCCTCGGAACGCTCCTACTATGTCAGCAGCCGCGATCCCACCGACTTGAGCCCTCCTCAGTTCCTATCGAAAATCCGCAACCACTGGGCCATCGAAAACAAAAACCACTACCCCAGAGATCGCTTCTTCGATGAAGATCGATGTATGATCCGTAACCATAACGCAGCCAGAATCCTGGCTGCTTGCAGGCAACTGGTTCTTAGCCTCAAATCTACCATGGGCTTCGAATCCACCCCTGCCCTCTGTGATCATTTCACCTTCAACCTACACAAGGCCATCAATATCATCACCTAATGTCCCGAGAATCAAAACACCGTAGGGGATTGGCCCTTGGAACGGTTCTTGAGATCGATCGCCTACCCACCAATGTTGAGCTGATTTCAGATGCCATCGACACCCGGCAGAAGGGGAGAGTGGTCTGGCAATGGTCTGTCATCGCGGTTCGCGATCAAAGACTGGTTCTGGGTCACTTGGATGCAAGTCTATCTAGAGCCCGTCCCAGTGGTGGAAACAATTGATTTTTAACTTGGTAATTCCCCGTAGCTTGCTACGGGGTCGCGCACTTTATAAGCAGGGAGGGTGGAAAAAAGGAAGGACGGAAGCAGTTTAAAGCGAGGATGGCATTGTGTGTGGCAGATCCATTACCACATGGTGATGCCGGTGAAGTATCGGAAGGCGTTGATAGAGGAAAGAATACGGAGGGTTTTGAAGGAGACGACGGAAGGGATCGAGGAACGCTATGCGATCGAGATGGAGGGATTGGGATGTGATAAGGATCACGTACATCTGTTGTGCGGAGCACATCCCAAGATGGCGCCCGGGAGGATCGTGCAGATATATAAGAGTATAACGGCGCGGGAAGTGTTTGGGCGAGAGAGTTGGATAAAAAAGGAGCTATGGGGAGGAGAATTCTGGTCGGACGGCTACTACGTGGGAACGGTGGGGGAAAGAGGAGACTGGGCAACGGTGGAACAATACGTGCGCGAACAAGGAAAACCGAAAGAGGAACTACGGCAGTTGATGCTATCGTGAGCATGGGCGTGATCTGCTACGATTCGATACCCCGCAGCTTGCTGCGGGGAGGTTCATTGAGTTATGGGCAAAAAAAAGGCCGGATAGAGCTGCAAAAAGCTCGATCCGGCGAAAAAGGGCGCTTATGCTTGCGTTAGTCAAATACAAAGCACGCCCTTCTCATGAAAAATATTGCCGTACAAAGCTTCCTGCGTCCAGCCCTAACTCCAGTCATTCGATGCAAAGACTACACCGTGTTTCTGGAAACAATGGAGCGGATTGATCGGGTTTTGATCGACTCCTCGCTGGAAAGGGAGGCGATCGTAAAAGCCTTGGAAGGATGGGATGAAGCGGGAGGGAAGGATCGGGAGCGACGCGCTCTAAGAGCGATAAAAGCGCTGCGGGTGGAGGTGGTGCGTCATTTACTCGGAGGGATATCCTTTCGTTGTCTGTCGCAGGAGTTGGGACGCAGTGAGCTTCTGGCTAATTTTTGCCGGGTGCGTGAGGTAGACGGGATCCGGAAAATATCGAAGAGCAGTCTGGAACGGGATTCGAAATTCTTCGACGAAGCGTATCTGAGACAGCTGCATGCAAGGATGACCGAGGTGGTGGGCAATGCTGAACATTGTGGTGAGGCAGGATTAGAGAAGCCGATCGATACGAGGGAATGCCTGATCGACGCCACTTGCCTGGAAGCGAACATCCACTGGCCCGTGGACTGGGTCTTGCTCAAGGATGTGGGAGCAACGCTGCTCAAGGCGATCAGTCTGATCGGGCAGGCGGGAATGAAACAGCGCATGCCCCAGGGAGCAAAGGGATTGGCTCGGGAGATGAACAACCGGTGCCTGGAGATGACGCATGCGCGTCGGCGCCGGGAGGCGGGCAAAGCGCGTAAAGGGATCCTGCGGCGGATGAAGCTATTGCTCAAGAAGATTGAGGGCCATGCCCTTCGCCACCGTGACTTATTGGAAGCTATGTGGATGCAAAGCGATTACACCGAGAAGAAGGCGAGCCGAATCATCGAGCGAATGGATGGTATGTTAGAGCAGATACCGCAGGTCATGAAACAGGCGCACGAACGGATCATAGGGGGGCGGCAGGTGAAGAATGAGGAGAAGATCCTGAGCGCCTACGAACCTGAGATTGACGTCATCGTGCGAGGCAAGGCAGATCGGGAGGTGGAGTTTGGCAACACCCTTTATTTATGCGAGAGCGCAGAGGGATATCTGTTGGACTGGAAACTGTATGGGGGGCAGGCCCCGAGCGAATTGAAGCAGCTTTGGGAAAGTCTGGAGAGGCAAAAGGGCTTCGCTTTAGAGGAGAAGATCGAAGCGATCAGTGGGGATCGGGGCTATGCCTCGAAGGCGGCCAGCAAGCGGCTCCAGGCAGAGGGGATTTTTGACGCCCTTACGCCCCGCAATCCACAAGAGCTCAAGGAGCGGATGGAGGAGCCGCGCTTTGTCCGGTTGCAGCGACGACGAGGGAGCACCGAAGGCCGGATCGGAGTGCTCAAGAACCGATGGCACGGGGGCAAGATACGCAGCAAAGGCTTTGACAACCGTAACCTTAGCGTGGCCTGGTCGGTTCTGTCCCACAATCTATGGAAAATCGCGCAGAGACTTGCGCAAGAACATGAGAAAGAGGCAACGCAGGCGGCATAGGGATCCAAGAATCGAGTCAGAGGCGCTTCCTTGGGAGAACTATCGACTCAAAGCGAGAGGAAGGGTGCTGGAAAGGTGCATAACGGATAAAAGGTAAGCTACCGAGGACGGAAGGCATGTCGTGGTCTACATAACGTGACGAAGATTGATATCGGTATCAGGCTTCCACCCAAATCCTCTCGGATTTGGGACAGCCTCTATCTAACTCCGGTTTACGGAGACCTCCTTTTCCAGTTCGCTGAGGAAGGATTTACGATCGAGCGATTTAAGAAAGAGAAGGACCGATTGATGGCATTGCTGATCAAGTTGTCGGAAGTCGGGATCCAGGAAATCCAAATGCCAAGAAAAAATGGTAGTGTGTAATCCGAGATCGCATTCGTGGGTGAGCGTTCGAGGGTCGCAACTATGCCTTTTTCGGTGGCGGCGCCGGACGTATGGCGATCCGTCCCTTTTTCGAATCCTGCGTTCCTACAATCCCTTGGTAAGCGCCGAACCTAACGATCTCGCCTTCGAAATCGCACCAGTATTTGATCTTCCACCGGGGCCGTCACGACGTCGTATCTCTCCTTCATCGAGGGAGGTCCGTCTACGAAATCCCAGTCGTAGCGCGAGACAATGACGGCAAGAGCGAGAAAGGTCGCGAAGCGGGCAAGATTCTGGCCCAAGCAGGCGTGTTCGCCTCCACCGTATATTCCATGGATTTCCCGGGCCGGAAGTTTGGGATTTCCAATAAATCGTCCGGGTCTATAGGCCAAGGGTTCGTCGTAAACCTCATCTAAAAAGTGGCAGAGCGTCTGAAGGTGGAGGACCCAGGTGTCGGTGGGTATCAGGTAGCCCTCAAATTCGAGATCATGGGCCGCAATCCTACTGAACACCGGGACGGAAGGCTTGAGTCGCTCGATTTCGAGGCAAGTGGCACGGGTTTTAGGAAAGTCCTCCATCTTCTTTAGAGTGCTGGGATCCCAGTCTTTCAATTCCTCTCGAAGGTCTGAAGTCCAATCTTCAGACTGTTTGAGATAGAGCAGAGACCAGGTCATGAGCATCGCGGTGGTGGTGGAACCTGCCATCATGAGCTGGGAGAGATCATGGATCAGTTCGAAGCGCGGTATTGGGGGCTCGGTATCCGGTTGCCCTCTCAGGATGAGTGAAAGGATGTCGTCACGTTCAACTGGATTGCGCTTTCGCTCTTCGAGTATCCGATTCAGGTAGTTGAATACCCTTCGCCTTCTCCATCTCTTGGGGGGATACCAATACCAAAGCCAACGGAGTTTTCCGAGACTGGTGGAGCGAAGCATCTCCTTGTTGCTCCGGGCCATGATCTGATCCATACCGTCGGGCAAATCTTCTTGCAGTAGGACACGGCTGGTCATGCAAATCATGAGGCGCATGCAGAAAGGTCGAAGGTCGGCCACGCCATCAGGAAGTTTTCCAATCTCTTCCTCAATTACTCGGCTCATTCCGTCGCCGTGAGAGTAGAGCAGACTAGGCTTGAAGCCCTGGTTGGTTCGCCTTCGTTTCTTTCGGTACTCCTCGCCTCTCAGTTGATTCAGGTAGCGTTTGCTGAACTGCTCTCGAAAGATGCGGTTGGACTTGTAGTAGTTCCAGCGACTTCCATCACTCCAGCTGAATCGATTCGCCTCCACCCCGCCGATCGCAATCCGTTCCTGTCCCCAGAATCGACATCGAAAGATCGGACCCAGTGAGCGGTAGGGCTCGAGGAAGCATGTCGTAGGGCCCGCGGCGTAGCGTGGATTGCAACCATCCTGCCCCTCCCCCGGAGGATGGTAATAGGGAATCGATTCAAAGGGGGAGACTTTCGCTGCGCTTGATTCCGCGAAGTCGGTACTGCCGGCAGACATGATGACGCACTCTATCAATCTGACTGGAGTTTACAAGGTGTCTCTTGGAAATCTGAATCCGCGGCAGGATTCAAGCATCGGCAATTTCAGGGAGATACTGTAGCATTCGAGGACCCGGAAAATGGGGAGGAGTTTCGGGATCCCCAGTCCGGCGCCGGGGTGGAGTCACTCTCTCTTGGCGACATCTGTACTGACGGCCGTCAGTACAGATGTCGCCAGCGATGCTACAGAAAGGCATTGACACGCAGCGACCTCCGCAGTCTCGCTACGAAGTGTGTGAAATGTCCGGGCTAGAGTCATGAATTTTACGACATTTAACGATCTATTGCGGCGCGCGGCGATGCGTTATCCGGGCAAGCCGTTTCTGCACTGGATCGATCGAAATCGTACATTGACCTACGGTGAGGGGGAGGAACTCTCGGATCGGGTTGCGGGCGCTCTGGCTGAGCTCGGCGTTAAGAAAGGAGATCGAGTCGGGATCTTTGCCCATAACGGCTTGGACTACATCATGGCGATGTTCGGTTCATGGAAACTTGGGGCGATCAGTACTCACATCAACGTCTTGCAGGCGGATGATTTCGCCTACTTTGTTCAGAATGCTTCACCCAAAGTGCTGATTTATACCGGAGACATGCTCGATGTGATCGAGGGGAGTAGGACGGTGGCGGAGGGGATAGAGCACTATGTCTGCTTTGATGGTGAGCAGGAGGGCGCTCTTGATTGGGAGTCCTTGATCAAGGACCCGCCGCCTAATCCGGAGGTGGAAATCGGCGGTCGTGATGCCGCCCACCTCTCCTACACTTCGGGATCGTCCGGTATGCCCAAAGGAGCTCTTCTAGCGCACGGACCGACCGCCCGCGCCACCCACTGCATTGCCGAGAGACTCGGCTTCAGCAGCCGCGATGTGACGATCGGCCCGACCTCCCCGGCTAGTTCCTACGGACTAGTGGCGAACCTTCTCCCTTCGATCCATAGAGGTTCGACGGTGGGCTTGATGTCGCGCTGGGAGGCGGCCGGAGCTTGGGGCGATATGGAGGAGCGAGGAGTGACGATCTTTCCGGGTAATCCGCCTCTTTTTGAGGAGTTCCTCAGGGAGTGCCGGGATAGAGGACGGAAACCGGGTGCACTGAGGTTGGCGGTAAGTGGAGGCGCTCCCGTTCCTCCGGATCTGAAGCGGGCCTATCGGGATGAATTGGGCGTCTCTCTAGTGGAGAGCTATGGACAGAGCGAATTGGGCGGATTCGTCGCTTTGGGCCGGCCCAGTGAAAAGGAGGGCGACAAATCCACCACTATCGGTCCGGCTCTTCCGGACAAGGAAGTGCAGATAATGGACGAGGCGGGTCGTGAGGCTCCAATCGGGCAGCCCGGTGAAATGTGCATTCGAGGTGGCCACATGATTGGCTATTGGAGTATGCCCGAGAAAACCGAGGAAGTTCTGAGGGAAGGTTGGCTGCACACGGGAGATATGGGAACAATGGATTCGGACGGCTATATTGCCATGTTGGGACGTTGGAGCGAGAGGATTGTGACGCGTGGCAGGACGATCTTTCCGCGACCCTTGGAGGAGGTTCTTTTCGATCATCCCGCCGTCCAGTTAGCCGCGGTTATTGGAAAACCCGATTCCGAGGCAGGCGAGTTGATCAAGGCGGTGGTCACGCTTCACCCGGGAGATAATACGACTCTCGAAGAACTGGAAGACTATTGCCGCCGGAAAATTGGGGACGGCGATCGCCCCGAAGTCTTCGAGATCATCGACCAAATGCCCATGACCGCGACCGGCAAAATCGGTCGGGCCGAATTGCAACGCCGAGAATTGGAAGCCGCGCCACTGTAGGAACGGCTTTAGAATCGGCCTACGGCCGATTCTAAAGGGGGCCGACAGTGTCGGTCTCCTCGGTGATCCACGGGGTAATAAAGAGGATCAAAGCCATGACGAGGTATCCCCAAGTCCACTTCGTAATCGAGAAGCCAATCTTGCCGACGACGTCGGTAGGCAAATATTGGTAGGTATGAATGAATCCAATGGAGGAGAGGACCGCTCCTGCCAGAAACCACGCCGCGGCGCCGCGAAATTTCCGCTCAATTATGCAAACGGTTGCAGCGGAAAGGACAATCGAGGTGTAAACCCAACCCTGTTCGAGAGCGAATGCACCGTCTGCGTAAAAGTTCCTGTATGTGACGAGGAGATCATTTACCTCCGGATTGAAGAGAAATGTCCCAGTCTTGATTCCACTGACAAAGAGGCCATGCTTGACGGCCACGGCTGCATAGGCGGCGAGGACTGGAAGAATTCCAATAACGACAGCGGGGGCATGATGTCTGGGAGTTGCTTGAAAGGCTTGGGCTCCCATCATGAGACCAATCCAAATCAGAATGGCCATTCCCGCTTCAATGGGGATGTAATAGACGATGACGCTGAGGGTGCCGGTAAAGCAGACTACAGACCAGACGATAGCGTTCAAAGTCGAGTAACCGGCGCGCCCTCCGATCGCCTTCCATCCTGGGTGGCCAATGTAAATCGTGGTGGGAAAGGGGGACCCGAAAAGGGCGGTTCCGATGGTGCCGAGTCCGTTAAAAGCGAGAGCGGAGGTGCTTTTGTAGGAGTCTCCGGCGGCGGCGGCGGATTCAATATTCTGAAGGGAAAGTACCAGATTGATAAAGCCCATGGGAATTATAACAGGCAGATAATCGACGAGGTAGTGGAAGGAGGCGATGAGATCCCCGATAACCGGGAGCGGGAATCGCAGCCCGATCTGTTCCAAGTCCAGATCTCCCACCGGGACTACGCTCTCTCCTCTTGTAAAAAAGAGGGCCCAGGCGATGAGAGTTCCCAGCGCAAGCACGATGAAGCCACCCGGTATGCCAAGCTTGAATCGGACACGCCCAAAGTAAATCACCAGAGTAATGGCGATGGTCGTGAAACCAATCAATGGATGGGCATATCCGCGAAAGACGAAATCCATCCCGACAAAGGCGATGCCGATTCCGGCGAGTGCGGCAAGCAGGGCCGCCCTGGGAGTGATCTTGCGAATGTTCTCGACCACGAAAGCGCCGAAAAACTCGATCAACCCCGACCCGAGGCACGCCACCAGGCCTGCCTGCCAAGCAATTACCTCTGCTCTTTCGGGAGTGAAACCGGCGGCCAAGGCCTTTTGCTGGGCCGGAGACATGACCAGAAAAACGTAGACTATGATTGTGACTAGATTGACGCCGTAGGGTATGGCGCAGACATCAGCGCGATCTTCTTTTTGCGCGAGTTGCAGAGCCATTCGGGCGTAGTAGAGATTCCCTATTATGAGACCCACGGCCATGGCTGGAAGGATTCGTCCGTAGAAGAGCTCATTGGAAAACCCGAGAAACCCCAGGCAGAGATTGCTCATCAGGAGGAACATGATGAGGTTGTCGAGCCCGAGAGCGAAAAATCCGTCGAGGTCGCCTTTAACGAATCGTTTCATGGGAAAAAGAAAGGCGCTCGAGAGTTGGACGCCTCTCAACAATTCACGTGACCACCCTTTCGTGTCTACGGAGTGTCACGTTTTCGGATCCCGGCTCCCCCGGTCTCGCACGAGGCTTCGCCGAGGCAAGGAAAGACCGAGGCAGCATCAAACGCGCTTAGCAGGTAGGTTTCTTAGAATTTGTAGGTAACGCTGATCTCCCAATTCGCGGGTAGTTGGGGTAGAACGGTGACACCGCCAAAGAGCCCTGGGAAATTGCCTCGGAAATAGCGCTCGTCGGTGATGTTTTTGCCAATGAAGCGAACATTCCCGCGCTCGGTGTTGTAGACGATGGCGCCGTTGACCAGAAAAGCGCTGGGCAGGGATAGTTGCGTCAATCGGTCACCGGCGACAGGCGCAATATAGGTGACGCCGAGGTTTGCTTCCCAAGGTCCGTTGGATCGCCAGGTCGAATTAAAGCTGAGAGTTTTGTCAGGAACGCCGGGGCGTTCCTCGTGCGCGACGTCGCAGCAACCATTCTGGTTCGATAGCGTTCCGCCCCAAAAATCGGCACCATTCACCGGGATTCCAGTCAGAAATTCAACCTGTTCGGGATTGAGAAACGCAAAATCCGCATTTCCTTCTACAAGGGGACGGTAGACGGTCTTCTGCCAGTTTCCAGCAAATGAGAAGGCCCAGAACTCGTTAGGTACGAACCGTATCTCTGCTTCGTAACCCGTTCCTCTCGTCGCCGTGACCGTCAGCTGCTGAGCGTTGAACGCCTGAAGGGTCTGCTGATAGACGGCAAAAGTATAGAATAGTTTGCCCTCCATCGCCTTACCCTTCAAGCCCCCTTCCCAGAGGCTGGTATTGGCCATGGGGTCACCGCTTCTCGTTATGCTGTTGGGAACACCACCAGTTTGGTCGGTCATGATCAACGGCTGCCGGGCGTTGGTGGCGTAGACATTGAAACCCATTGGTAGGTCGACGGTTGCGCTCAAGTTGTAGGCCCACTCCCACTTATCCGCCTTGTAGATGTTCCCGGCGTCGTCGTCGCGGTTGTTGTCGGCCAGTGCTTCAGTTTCGACATCCACGTAATTTGCCCTTCCACCGAGGAGGAGGTGTAAATAGTCTCCGACATGGACATTCGAGAAGATCCCTGTGCCGAATTCCCAGAAGTCGGTAACATCGGCGCCGGTCCAGTTATTCTTTCCGGGATTGTCCAGCGAATTGGCGCGCCGGTCGTTGGGTGTGCCGGTACCTCCGTTCAGAGAGAGATCGCGGCGGTCAAAGGTTTCCACAATGAAATCCTGAAATGTCTCTGCATGGTAGACTCGAATCGAGGGTGCCACTTGCCAATTAGCCCTCACATTGTCACCCAGCCTGGTATTTCCCGCTACAATCACTTTCTCCTCGATCGACCATCCGTCATTCCTTTGAGAAAATCCATAGCTGGCTCTCTTTTCACGGTCCAGAAAGTCGAAGAACACCTTGTTTGTAATATTGAGGTTGTCGCTTAAATCGAAGAACGTATCGAAGAAGAGGCCCAGGCTGTTCGAGTCCAGATAATCTCGCGAGTCGACCAGGACATCCGATTCGTCGATTTTTGTGATACGAACTGTGGCCGGGTTAAGGGCGAGCACTTCATTTATTCCGCCAATACCTGTAGGCGGCACACTACCGAACCCCGGTACTTCAAGGGGAAAACCCAACCGAGCGTCCAGAAAATACGAAAGAGGAAATGTAATGTCTTGGACAGTTTGGGCTTCGAATTGGTCGAGGAAACCGTCTCCGTCCCCACCATGTTCTGCCAGATCGGGATTGACCAATGGAGCTCCCCCAATGTAGGTATTGCTGTCTACTAGAGCCTGCGTAACGCGATTCCAGCCGGCATTTTCCGTCGAACTGAAGAATTGATACTGCTCGCCGAATTCGATCCGCACGCGATCCGAGAGATCGATGTTGAAGGTCGACTGAACGATGATCTGGTCGGTATAGACGTTGTTGTAGAAGCTGTCCGATTTCTCCAGAAGTGCGAAGAGATAGTATCCGCCTCTACTGTCTCCGAGAGTCATAGGACCGCCCACTTCTCCCTGGAGAACCCTTTTCTGCCACGAACCATAGGTGCCCATGATTCTTCCTTTGGGCTTTTCGTAGTACTTGCCGGTTCTGGCGCGGGCGGATTTCGGGATGAAGTTCAGGTATCCCCCGATTTTCCCAAAACCGAAGATGGGCGACGGTGGCCCGCGGACCACATCGACCCGGTCCGAGGCGCCAATCGGGGTCTGGTAGTTGCCGGGGTTTTCTATGCGTTTCATCCCGCGGAAGAAGGTCTCCCCGGGAGCGCCTCGGATATCGAGCTGGCCCGCTACACCGAAGAATGAGGTGGTGAAGGTGCCAGGAGAGAAAGCGACCAAGCCGTTGATATCGTTGATGCCGTATTGTTCGATCATCTCGGCGCTGATCGAGCTGACGGAACGCGGCGTATCAATAATATTCTGGCCGAATCCGAATACGGAATTGACCGGAACTTGCGGCAAAATACCGACCGGATCGATCACCTCCTCTTCGATTTCAAATACGTCGAGCTCCTCGATTTCTCCTTCTATCTGCGAGATTCCCGAATGCAGGCCGAAGAGTAGCGTAAGAGCCACGAATAAAGCAGTTAGATTCTTTGGGTTCACATTTTGTTTCACCATTTTCATAGTTGTGCTCAGGTATATTACGGTATGTAGGTCTTCGAGAGGGGAGCAAGGGTTTTATCGCAAAAATGGGTCGTTTGGACTCATTGTTCCAATTCTGAATAGGTTCTGTGTTTCACGGTAGGTGGATGTTTCGCCCGCCTTAGGCTCCCCCGGCCTTGTGCCGGGGTGGCGCTGATTCTGGGCTAGAGAAACCTCGCCTCAAGCAGCCCCACACCCTGCTTCCCCTGGACGCGAACGCGTCCAGGGGAAGCAGGGTGTGGGGCAAAAATCAAGAATGGCCATCTGTAGCTTCAATCCCAGCGCCACCCCGGCACAAGACCGGGGCGGCCAATAGCCGGAAGGTCGGTAAACGCCTGCCCTGGCAGAGCGACAAGGAAGATGCCGGTGTTGGAATCGGCGGTCGCTCACGAGACCTCCAGAAAAGAGTACACCGCCGGGAGATCACGAAGTAGAAGCCGACAGCTTCCTTCCTATTCGAAGAGAGGCACCAGTTCCATCTCCGGCACGGCCACGAGTCCCTTGTCCGTGATTCGTATTTCGGGGATTACCGATAGAGGGATGAGATTGAACCCCATGTAGGGTAGGGTACAACCCGCTTCATTCCATGCTTTCTTCAGGGCCGTAGCCTCCAACGCGACTTCGGGCGCCCGCCTGTCGGACAGGAGACCGGCGATGGGTAGTTCAACCAGGGCCCTAACTTCCCCTTTGTCTACCACGACGACACCGCCGTTCTTCGATTTGAGAGTCTGGATCGCGCTATGCATGTCCGACGCGTTCTTTCCCGCCACGATTAGATTGTGCGCGTCGTGACCGATGGTGCTGGCGACGGCGCCGGAATTGAGCCCGAAATTCTGAAGAAATCCGTGGGCGATGCCCCCATTTTTCCCATGCCTTTCGACAACGGCGAGGAAGCAGAGGTCGTTCTCCTCGAGGAGAGAGTCCCATTCCGAAATGGGTTCGGAGACCTCCAGTTGTATTCGGAGCGTTACGATTCCGGGTAGTTCGGTGCGGATGACATTGACACGAAATGGACCGATTGGAAGATCGGGTGTAAGTTTCAAGTCGTCCGCAAAAGCGACCGTCCGATAGGCTCGGTCCGGATAGGTGTAACGATGATTCGAGAGCTGTTCATCGAGCAACGGGGTAATCGAACCCTCCTCGACGACGAGTTCACCCCCATACCAGGTGTTTTGAACTTCAAGATTGTTGTCCAGCAGGACGATATCGGCCCTCCGGCTGTGCCCCAGTCCGCCAATCTCACCATCCATCCCATACCGAGTCGCCGGATGAAGCGATGCCATGCTCCATGCCTCGGTCGGCTGCATGCCGGCTTGAACGGCCTGGCGCGTTACCCAGTCGAGACCGAAGAGAAAGAGGTCGTCGGCATCTCGGTCGTCCGTGCAGAGGCAGACTCTCTTGTGGCTCGATTCCAGTTCGGTGATGACTTTGATCGCTTCCGGAAGGCTGTGCCATGGTGTTGTCGGAGGCCCTCCACGGAGAAATATCCAGATCCCTGCTTCGATGAAATCCTCCGCAATTTCACGATCAATCGCTTCGTGAGTGTCGGTCACGCCACTGGCCGCGTAGGCCGCAACAAATTCCCTTCCGTAGATATGCCCGCATATGGGCCTCCCTCTCTTCAGCGACTCCGCAATGATGGCGTAGCTTCTCTCATCTCCCATGCAAACCGGCACAAAGTCCATCTTTTCGCCCAGAGCCACCGCTTCCGGCCATTGATCAAATAGGAATCCCACCTTTTCGGGGGTGAGATTGCCACCGGGAGTCTCGAGATCCGGATTGGTTGCCGGTATGGTGCTCGGGATGGTAAGAAAAATGTTGAGTGGCGCCGCTCTGGAATCCTCCAACATCCATTCGATTCCCTCACGATCACAGACATTGCCGATTTCGTGACTGTCGCAGAAAAGGGTAGTAGTGCCGTTAAGAAGGGCGCCCTCGGCATAGGAGCGGGCTGACATCATGCTCGATTCTATGTGGATGTGGGGATCGATGAGGCCGGGAGCGAGGATTCCTCCATCGGCGTCGTAGGTGCTGCCGGATTCGCTCTTTTTCGCGCTTCCAGATGGCTGAATAGCCGCGATCCTGCCACCATGTACCCAGAGTTCCCGTTCCGGCAGAATTCGTTCCGTGTACGCAGAAAGAGTTCGGGCGCCCGCGATAACGAGCTCAGGTGGACGGCGGCCTGAGGCGACATCCGCGAGTTCGCGGGTCATCGTATGGAGGGGTGGGACTGACATCCGGTTCATGAGGTCGTTTTATGAATGCGGACTTTCCGGATCAACCCCATATTGGGAATCTGTCGGGCTTTCCGTCGCCGCTTCGCTGTGCCGTGACAAGTGCACTTCGTAACAGACCTGAACTTCGGATCGCAGGTTGACGGTTGTAAACGGCGACCAAATTCATACCGACAGATTCTTCTAGGAGTCGGACGAACCTGGTCACTTGCCAAGCAATCGAACGTCTAAGTCCGACAGAAAGACTCCTAGCGTTCTAATTCCTTGGAAAAGATTTACCATCTGGGTTTATTCGTGATTTGCGCCGGATTCCACCACCGACATCTTCCCTGGCTCTCTGCTTGGTCGCAGGTTCGTGTTGAGCGTCATTGAGGCTCCGGCGCCCAAGAGACGCTAAACAGGTACGGCGGCAGAGAGGGAAATGATTCAACCGAACACTCTTCGCACCTAAAGCGCCGGGGAATTCCGTCGAAATCTATACTGTCGACCGGTTCGGACCTTGAGGCAGCGAGTCGCTCTTTGTCGAAAAGGCTGATAGGTTCGCACTATCTCCGATGAAAAAAGTATTCATAATCGAGGATGAGGCTGTCTTGAGGGACCTTTTTCTCGAGTACTTCGAAACTGCTGAGCTGGGCTTTGAGGTCATTGGCAGCAACGGTGATGGGGGTGAAGCGCTCCGTGAATGTATCCGGCTCAGGCCGGATCTGGCCATCGTTGACATCCGATTACCCGAAGTTAACGGCCTTGAGATTCTCCACCTTCTGAAGACGAAAGTGCCGGAGACAAAGGTCCTCATCTTTACGGGAAACGTAACCGATCACTCCCTCAAGACAGCAATTCACGGAAATGCAGACGGCTTTATCGAGAAATCGGCTGGCCTCGAGCAAGTCCAATTGGCGATTAAGTCGATGTTCTCCGGCAAGACCTACTACAGCCCGGTGATCTACCAGAGAATACTATCGCTGATGCCGGAACACCTCGCTGGGATCGACAGTCGGGTGGCTGTGCCAGGGTAAGTTCCTAGGAGTCTTATAGTAGCTCCAAGTTATTCATCAGTGGGGCCGAGTGGAGCCGTAGGAGTAACTCGGCGAGGCCCCATTGTGAGTAACTTGGCAGAAGCTGGGTTGGCTATGAGGCAAGGAGTTTGTTTCTCTAGAGGAGTTAATTTTCAAAGGCGGCCGTCCACTACGAACTTAGGAGGCAGTCGTGAGACGACTTCCGACAGAATTTCGAGTAGACGGCTTGCCTGGATGACCGATAACGAACCCTCAGTTTGTATCCTCATAGCAGGATCCACTATAAGAACTTCGCCTGGACATCCAGCGCCTTTGAAAACCACAAAACGAATAAAACAGAAGGGAAGGTAATTGATCAAAGGGATGCAGAAAAGCGAAAAAACTAATCCATACAGTGTGGTTATAGGGATCGATTGGGCGGATCAGAAAAATGATCTTTGGATGATCGAGAGGGAAACGGCAGGAGGGAGTCACCGGCAGGTGGCTCAGGATGCGATAGCGTTGCATGGTTTTGCCGTGGAGATGAGAGAAAGGTATGGGCGTGAGGGAAAGCGCGTCGCCATCGTGGTGGATCAGAAGCGTGGCGGGTTGATCAATTTTCTGATCGGATTGGAGTTTGTCGATATCTATCCGGTGCATGCGGCCAGTGCGAAGGATTATCGACAGGCATTGTATCCTTCCAGGGCCAAGAGCGATCCGGTCGATGCGCAATTGCACGCGGAATTTTTCCTCAAACATCCCGAGCACTTTGAGAAGTGTCTGAGACCGGACAGTGTGGAGACGCGCGAGCTCAACCTGTTGTGTGAGGACCGGCGTGGATTCGTCGATCAGGCGACTCGCTTCGAGCAGCAATTGTGCAGTTGTCTGAAGCAGTATAACCCATTGGTGTTGAAACTGTTCAATGACTTGGGCAGTGCTATGTGTCTGCGCTTTGTTCTACGCTGGCCGACGCTTAAGAAGGTCAAGAGCGCATCGGCGCAAGGGTTGCGAAAGTTCTTTTATAAGCATAACAGCCGCAGCGCCGCGAAAATCCAGGAGCGCCTGGAGTTGATCGGCCGGGAAGAGGCCTTGACCGAGGATCCTGCGACTCTGGAGGCGTACAGTCGCAAAGCGCAGACTCTGGCCAAACAGCTTTTGGCCCTGCAACCGCAGATCGAGGCCTACGAGGAGCGTATCAAGGAACTTTTTCGCACCCATCCCGATGCCCCTATGTTCAGCGGCCTTCCCGGAGCCGGCGAGGCCCTCAGCCCTCGGCTGCTGTGCGCCTTTGGGACCGATCGTTCGCGTTTCGAAACGGCCCGGAACATGACCCAGTGGAATGGTTCAGCTCCAGTCACCATCAGCAGCGGTCAGCACAAAAACAGCAGCCAGGCAAAACGACTGGTCACCTGGCGGTGGTCCGCGCCCACCTTTGTCCGCCAGAGCTTTGTTGAATTTGCCGCCCATTCGATCCGAAACTGCGACTGGGCCAACACCTACTATCAAATTAAAAAAGAACAGGGCAAATCCCGCCAAACCATCCTTCGAGCGCTCGCTCTGAAGTGGACCCGCATTCTCTTTCGCTGCTGGCAAAATAACCAGAATTACGACGAGCACAGATACCTCCAATCACTCCAAAGGCGCGGTTCACCGGTATGGCATAGACTCCAGCAACTAAACGGCCACGCCCTCTAAACAGAAAATGAGTACTATTTTAAAAAATCCCTTGACGGACCACCTCAGTTTTCTGTCGGACGTTGTCGTTCGATTGCTTCGCAAGTGACCAGGTTCGTCCGACAGACTCCTAGCCTGAACGGGTCGGAGGCGCCGCGAGGAGCACGTGTCGACGAATGTTTGACATACCCGGAATCTCATGACCTCGATCGTCGATCACGCCTTCGGTTGCGATTATCGACTGCCGGTGGATGAAGGAAACAGGCTCTTCCAATCGAAGAGCGTAATCGCAGGCGTAATCGAAACTCGAAACGGGAGATTCAATCGCAATTCACCATTCGATGACGGTTATTTTCATACGTTTTTGACTATCTTCGGTCTCGACTTTCAAGGGTGCCGCCATACTCTTGAAAAGGGGAAATGATCCGGTTTTACAAAGGCGTTCGACCTCCCGTTCAGCCCTCTCCTGCTGAAAGGGGCTTTATTCTGGCCGAGGTGATTGTGGTATTGTCGCTGTCGGTGAAGGCGCTTGCAATTATCGCGGTATCGATCACCTCGATCATGCGACATAGCGCCAGCCTGTCCCACCATTCGGCGATGAATTCCCAAGCCAAGCGGACGGTGGACAGCTTTAATTCGGATGTTCGGACCGCCACCGAGATTGTGGCGCCATTGGCCGACGGGTTCCAATTGGAAATTCCCGATGGGGCCGGAGGGTCCGATACGGTGGAGTATGACTTCGACGACATCGCTGACACCCTTTCCAGAATTGAAGAACCGGGCATGGCCGGTGAGGTCACAAAATTATTGATGGATAATATCGACAGCCTATCCTTCAGCTACATTACTTTGGACGGAAACAGTACGAACAAAGCGATCGAAGTTAAGAAAATCCAAATGACGGCAAGATTGGCGCGCGGGAACGGTGTCGAAAAAGTCGTTTACCATGATGTGTCGGCAAGAGCCTTGATGCGTAACAAAGGTTCCAGTAATTGAAGTTTCGAACGAATGGAGGGTCCGTTCTCATCGTGGCCCTCTTTGTGGCCCTCGTGGGTGGCTATGTCGTGACGAGTTATATCCGCTCGTCCCTGCTCGAACTCAAGATCTCCGATAGCAGCTTCCACGAGGATAACGCACTGAATCTGGCCGAGGCCGGCGCCGAGACCGGCGTGCTGGCGGTCAATCAACGGAATTGGTCTGGATGGACCTTGAGCGGGAACGATGCGACTAAGGCCCTGAGTCCGGTCGATATCGGGAACGGCGCCGTCGGCAATGTCACAGTCGAAGTTCGGGATAAGGACTTCACCCCTACCATTATCAGTGAAGCGACAATCCTACTTGATTCGGGCGCTTCGATTCGGGAACAGATCGAAGTTGAATTGCGACCCCGCTCTCAGTTCGCTAATGCCATCACGGCCAGGAATTGGACCTACTTTTTTCGTGGTTCGAGTGGCGGCAACGTGATTCGAATCGACAGCTACGATTCCATTGATGGGTCCTACCACCCGATCTTGAATCGAAGTGATCACGGAGATGTTGCTTGTGCCCATATTTACACCCATTCTCAATCGCGTGCCGAGATCTTCGGACATGCCGCTTGCCAGTTCGGTGGCGCCTTTTCCCTCGGAAACAATGGAAAAGTTTTCGGGAATACAACGCCGAATGGAATCGATATCGATCCCGAACGCACGGCCGATGATTTCAAGTCCACTTTCCCTGATGAGACCGACCCCGGGGGCGGTTCCATCCTTGTCATGCCGACGACGCCGGTTCCTACCGTGGTGAATATTGGAAACGGCGCTACTACTGAAAGGTATCGTATCCCTGTAGATCTTCGGATCGATGCTCCTCACACCCTCAGGATCAATGGGAAAGTCATTCTCATCATCGAGGATGATTTGTACGTATACGGGCTCCTTGATATTACGCCGCTCGGCGAATTGGAAGTGTATGTCAAGGATGACATAAGGACCAATGCATTCACTCGGATAGTCAATCAGACCCAGGAGCCGGCAAGACTCCGATTTTACTCCATGGCCAATGTTGATTGGCAATCTTCAATGTGGTTTCAGGGAATTCCCGACCTCTACGCTGTGATTTAGGCACCTCGGTCTTATGTCGATATATCAGGTAACGGTAGCAGCGGATCCATGTTCGGCGCCGTTATTGGTCATCGAGTCGTTGTTCGAGGGAACTTTAATCTGCACTACGAAAAGCAGTTGGCGAATTTCACAGGTAACCAGCGAACCTTTACGATCGAACAATGGCGCCATTTGGAGCCCAACGAACTCGTCGCGCTGTCACCCTAAGTCGCTTTCTTTTTTTTTCGCGAAAGTATCATGGATCCAATAGTTTCTCTGGCCGAAAAGGGGAATTACGCCTTAGGTGCGGAGTTGGTCCGCCTCAAGCTTGCCGAGCAATCACAGATTGACTCGGTGAGACTGGCCTTCGATGAGCATTTGATGGATGGAAACATCAAGAGAGCCTCTATCTTAAAGATCCTCACCTGGGATATGGAAGGCGTTGAAGAGAAAGTCATCCTCGACTATCAGATCGAGGAATTTAATCTCGGTTTCTGTAGCCTGCTCAGTTTTCAGATCGAGCGAGAGGCATTGCCGGAATTTACTCTGAAGGAATGTTGGGCTACTATGAGTGTTCCTTTCGACTCTCTTTCCGGGATGTTTTTTGTCAGTACCGCCAGCTATCTGAGTAGAGAAGTAAGGAAGCATTGGGAAAAGCGATTGACTCCCAACATCGTCTGGTTTCTGTCGGATCTATCCTCATTAACCCGAACCCTCGAGAACATGGAAAACGAGGACGAAAAGAAGCTTGCCGGTGGGGCGAAGTCGGAGGACGTTCCGCGAGATGAGGAAGAGCCGGTCGAAGGTAACCAGGAAGAGGCCGAACCGGCCGAAAAAGGAGAGGCGGTCGAAGGCAATCGAGAAGAGACCGAACCGATCGATGAGGTAAGCTCAGAATCAGCGAGGGAGAGCGAGGAGCCGAGCCCAGTCATGCCAACGACGGCCGGCCCAGAGAGGGAGGTTTCATAGTGTTAGCGCGGTCACAGGTCATTCTTGTCGATACTCTGAAGGAGCTCGGGGGTATTGATGAAATGCAGGCGGACGGGCTCAAGGAGCGCTCCGGCCTTTCCGGTTCCGACGTAGAGAAGATCCTGACCGGGGACTACAACGTTGAGCCGGTCCCCATGCTTCTGGCGAAGGCCAAAGCCTACAATCTCGCTCCCATCAATCTTCAGAGATTCAATGTAACCGATCAGTGCTTCGAATACCTCGAAGTGGAATTCTGCAAGAGTTTTAACATTCTGCCGCTGGGTGAAGTGGGCAGCTACATCGCGATTGCCACCTCCGATCCCCTCAATCCCACCCTGAGATCGAAGATTGAAGGTGCGACTAGGAAACCTTTCTACTTCCTTCTCGCTCTCGAGTCGGAATTGCAGGCAAAGTACGATACGGGAGAAAAGACCCATATTAACCCCACCGTCGGATTCTCTGACGTGGTGGAAGCATTGGGTCTCGAATTCGATCTCGACGCCGAGAAAATCGAAGAAAAAGACTTCGAAAGCGAAGAGTCGGCCCCTGTTATCCTGCTCGCTAACCGCATTATTGAAGATGCCTACTTCTCCGGAGGAAGCGATATTCACATCGAGCCCTTTGAAGACGATACCCGAGTGAGAGTGAGAGTCGATGGTATCTGTAAGGTGAAGCTCACGCTCCCCAAGAAGACCACCGCTGCGTTGATCTCCCGAATCAAAGTGATGGCCAATCTGGATATTGCCGAGCGCAGAGTTTCCCAGGACGGAAGGATCTCTTTCCGACAGTACAATCGCAAGGGGATCGACGTCGATCTTCGGATCTCGACCAGCCCTATGAATTACGGCGAAGGCTGTGTCATGCGTTTGCTCGATAAGCAGAAGTCGACCCTGCCCTTGGAGGCTCTGGGATTCTCTCAAGAAAACATTCGAAACTACCGGGAATTGATCGATAGACCCTACGGGATGGTTTTGCACTGCGGTCCCACAGGTTCCGGTAAGTCGATGACTCTCTACTCGGCTCTGAATGAGATCAATTCTCCCGAACATTGCATTCGAACCGCCGAGGATCCTATCGAATACACCCTTCCAGGAATCTGCCAGGTGCAGATGAATCGAAAGATTGGACTGTCCTTTGCAAATTCATTGCGGTCCTTTCTGAGGCAGGATCCGGACATCCTTCTGGTGGGTGAGATTCGTGACAAGGAGACTGCCAGTATCGCGGTGGAGGCCGCTCTCACCGGGCACCTCCTCTTCAGCACCCTCCACACTAATGACGCTCCTATGACCGTCATCCGCCTTCAGGAAATGGGGGTTGAGCCCTTTCTTATCTCTTCCTGCCTCTTGTGCGTATGCGCCCAGAGGCTCGTGCGCCGGCTTTGCGAGACATGCAAAATCGCTCACGATCCGGAGGGTAGGGAATCGGAACTTCTCGAAAAAGCGATCAGCTGGAATGGCCCCATTTTTGCGCAGAAACCGAAGGGGTGCCCCAATTGCGGGGGCACCGGTTACCGAGGCCGTATCGGTGTTCACGAACTCATGCCCACCAGTGAGGATCTCGTGCACGGGATCAATATGGGATACGAGGCGGCCCAACTGAGAGCCATAGCGATTCGAAACGGCATGACCACCCTTCACCAGGACGGAATGCTCAAGGTGAAGCAGGGAATCACCTCGTTTGAGGAATGCGCGGCCGTCGTTCCGCCCGACCTCAAGGTCGCCGGTATCCTCCAATTGCAGGACGAGATGAAAATTCAGGAAGCCTAATCCTCTCTCTCCTAGCGGAAAAGCTTCCTTCTTCTGCCCAAACTGCAGCAGGACCGGCTATCCAAGGGAGATCTCAATGTGACAAATAAATCGACGGCCGTCGATTTATTCGTCACATTGAGAAGGTGTCTCTCGGGATATAATGGCTTGGGAAGCCCCAGGAACCTGTCGGACGAACTTTCGTACTTGCAGAGCAATCGAAGCACAAAGTCCGACAGAAAACCAGCACCGCATCGACACTGAGGTCTGATGGATTCAAATCATTGAATGCCGAAATCCTCGGGATCGAAGCCACGGGCGGCGAGGGCACTTCCGATCTCTGCAAGGTCAAGGCTCTCTCCAGGCTTGATTCCGTTTCGCCGGAACCAGCCCTGGTTCATTTCGAGAGCGTACTGGATCCTTTCGCTTCGAGAGCTGACGCTCGTTTCCACGTGGGGGTAGAGTGGATGGATTTCCTCAAGGGCGCCATCCGAGGAGAAGTAGCCGATATCCAGGGGAATACTGGTGTTGCGCATCCAAAAGCTGCGCTCTTCGGCCCCTGGATAGATAAAAAGCATACCGTGATTGGCCGCCAACGACTTGCGGAACATCAGGCCCCTGGTGGATTCAGACTGCGTGACGGCGAGCTGAACTTGGATCGTATTGTCTCCCAGATTGAAGGCAAAGTAGTGGGCTTTGGAAAGGCTCTCGGAAGGCGGGCGGATTTCCGGGGCTCGCTCCGAGCAGGATGTGAGGAGCAAGTGAAAGAGAAGGAGGGCGGAGGCGAGAATCTGCTGGATGGATGTGTTCAATATTGGACAGATCTTGATTGTCGATTGCCCTATCGAGTACGATGCTCAATTCTTCGATTACGATTGAGATTCGCGACGGAGGAATTGAATGGTAACCCGGAATCTGAAAAGTGTCTAATCATCGAGCATTGATAGCTTCTAACGCAAGAGAGAGATCGATTCTGATATACGCGGACTCGGAGAGCAACGCTGATCAGCTCTATTTCGGCGGTGTTTTCGTGCCGGACCCTTTCATTTCGTTCAGCCGTAGGGCGGAGAAATTTGCAGTGGTTAGCGCCCTTGAATACGCTCGCGTGACCAGGGAGTCCAGTTTCGACGTGGTCCTTTCACTAGAAGAGTGGATCGCTCGTGCGAGAAAGCGATATAGGAGGGAGCAATGCGGTGAGGCCGAAGTAATTCGTCTTCTGGCGCGGGAATTCGGGATTTCGACCTTTCAGATTCCGGAGAATTTCCCGGTTGGACTAGCTTTCAAGCTGCGATCCACTGGGGCGAAATTGATAGTTTCGGATGGTCCTCTCTTCCCCGGACGGGAGGTGAAGAGTGATGTCGAGGCCAGTGCCATTCGAAAGGGAAACCAAGCTGCGGCGAGTGGAATTCGGGCTGCGGAAGAGATGCTTCGTCGATCGGGCGCAAAAAACGGCCGGCTGTTTTTCGAGGGTCGCCTACTGACCTCGGAGCGGATGCAGCAGGCGATTGAGATCGCTTGTATTGAGAAGGGAGCGGTTGCGGCGGGGACGATCGTGGCAGGGGGCGATCAGGGCTGCGATCCGCATTGCCGCGGGTCAGGGCCACTGCGACCAAACGAGCTCGTCATCGTGGATGTATTCCCGAGGGTCAAGAATAGCGGTTATCATGGGGACATGACGCGAACTTTCTTGAAGGGTCGGGCGAGCGACCGGCAACGAAAGTTGGTTCGTTGTGTTAAGGAGGCGCAGAGAATCGCGCTCGAGGCGGTAAAGCCGGGAGTCACAGGGGCACGGGTTCACTCTCTGGTAGAAAGACATTTTGAAGGCAAAGGCTTCAGAACGAGTAAAGTAGAAGGCATTAATGAAGGATTCTTTCATGGGACGGGCCACGGACTCGGTTTGGAAATCCACGAGGCGCCGCGTGCCGGCCGCCAGGGTCCCCGATTGAGATCGGGCACAGTCGTCACAATTGAGCCTGGGCTGTATTATCCTGGGCTGGGGGGATGCCGTATTGAGGATGTCGTGAGGTTGCGAAGGGGAGGCAATCAGCTACTTTCGAAGTATCACTATCGCTGGGAGATAAAGTGAGAGAACTTCTAAGAAAGGTCGCTCAGCTACGCCTCTTGGTGGTGGGAGATGTTATTTTGGACCACTATGTGTGGGGCGACGCTTCCCGAGTCTCACCCGAAGCTCCGGTCCCTGTAGTAACGGTAGATCGAGATACCTATGCATTGGGTGGGGCGGCCAATGTTGCGCTCAACTTGCGCGATCTCGGATGCGGCGTTGCGATTGCCGGAATCGTTGGAGAAGACGGGGCCGGGGAACGAATGAAAGGGCTTCTGAGGGACGCACAGATTGAAGGCGAAGGGTTGATCGTAAACGGCCGCGTTCCGACGATCTTGAAGACTCGAGTTATAGCGAGGCGACAGCAGCTGTGTCGCCTCGACCGGGAGTCGCCTCCCGATGACTACGAGGTCGACCTGTCCAGCGAGGGGGAGCGGATTGCGACTCTGGTTGGGGAGTCGGATGGGGTGATTCTTTCGGACTACGGAAAAGGTTGTATTACAGAGGCTTTGATCAGGGCCGTGCAGAAAGCAGCCTCAGAGAGGGATGTGGTCGTAGCTTACGATCCGAAACCAAGGCGCCGGCTCGAGTTCGAAGGTTTCGGCCTGATGACTCCAAATAGGTCAGAGTCACTCGAGTTGGCCGGAATCCAGATCGGTGGGCACGAGGAATTTCCGGCCGAGGAGGTATGCCGCCGAATATGGGAACGACATCAACCGCGGCATTTGGCTGTTACCCTGGCAGGCGATGGGTTGCTCCTGAGCGAAGAGGGCAAAGTGACGATGGCGATTCCAACCTACGCCCAAGAGGTTTTCGAGGTATCCGGTGCCGGAGATACGGTGATCGCGGCGCTCACAGCGGCGATGGCGGCGGGCGCCGAAATGGAAGAGGCAGCGCATTTCGCAAACACGGCCGCGGGAATAGTGGTAGGAAAATGGGGAACCTCCACGGCTACGCCGGAGGAGATTCTCCAATACGAACGACAGCATAGTTGAACCCAGCACACTCAGAGCCGCCTTGCTTAAGACTGAGATCGCCCAGGTCCCGCTGGGCGGGATCTTCGTATCTTTGAACACCAGCACCAAAGCCCTCTTTCTGGATCGGGATGGCACTCTTATCTAGAGCCCGTCCCAGTGGTGGAAACAATTGATTTTTAATGAGTTATGGGCAAAAAAAAGGCCGGATAGAGCTGCAAAAAGCTCGATCCGGCGAAAAAGGGCGCTTATGCTTGCGTTAGTCAAATACAAAGCACGCCCTTCTCATGAAAAATATTGCCGTACAAAGCTTCCTGCGTCCAGCCCTAACTCCAGTCATTCGATGCAAAGACTACACCGTGTTTCTGGAAACAATGGAGCGGATTGACCGGGTTTTGATCGACTCCTCGCTGGAAAGGGAGGCGATCGTAAAAGCCTTGGAAGGATGGGATGAAGCGGGAGGGAAGGATCGGGAGCGACGCGCTCTAAGAGCGATAAAAGCGCTGCGGGTGGAGGTGGTGCGTCATTTACTCGGAGGGATATCCTTTCGTTGTCTGTCGCAGGAGTTGGGACGCAGTGAGTTTCTGGCTAATTTTTGCCGGGTGCGTGAGGTAGACGGGATCCGGAAAATATCGAAGAGCAGTCTGGAACGGGATTCGAAATTCTTCGACGAAGCGTATCTGAGACAGCTGCATGCAAGGATGACCGAGGTGGTGGGCAATGCTGAACATTGTGGTGAGGCAGGATTAGAGAAGCCGATCGATACGAGGGAATGCCTGATCGACGCCACTTGCCTGGAAGCGAACATCCACTGGCCCGTGGACTGGGTCTTGCTCAAGGATGTGGGAGCAACGCTGCTCAAGGCGATCAGTCTGATCCGGCAGGCGGGAATGAAACAGCGCATGCCCCAGGGAGCAAAGGGATTGGCTCGGGAGATGAACAAACGGTGCCTGGAGATGACGCATGCGCGTCGGCGCCGGGAGGCGGGCAAAGCGCGTAAAGGGATCCTGCGGCGGATGAAGCTATTGCTCAAGAAGATTGAGGGCCATGCCCTTCGCCACCGTGACTTATTGGAAGCTATGTGGATGCAAAGCGATTACACCGAGAAGAAGGCGAGCCGAATCATCGAGCGAATGGATGGTATGTTAGAGCAGATACCGCAGGTCATGAAACAGGCGCACGAACGGATCATAGGGGGGCGGCAGGTGAAGAATGAGGAGAAGATCCTGAGCGCCTACGAACCTGAGATTGACGTCATCGTGCGAGGCAAGGCAGATCGGGAGGTGGAGTTTGGCAACACCCTTTATTTATGCGAGAGCGCAGAGGGATATCTGTTGGACTGGAAACTGTATGGGGGGCAGGCCCCGAGCGAATTGAAGCAGCTTTGGGAAAGTCTGGAGAGGCAAAAGGGCTTCGCTTTAGAGGAGAAGATCGAAGCGATCAGTGGGGATCGGGGCTATGCCTCGAAGGCGGCCAGCAAGCGGCTCCAGGCAGAGGGGATTTTTGACGCCCTTACGCCCCGCAATCCACAAGAGCTCAAGGAGCGGATGGAGGAGCCGCGCTTTGTCCGGTTGCAGCGACGACGAGGGAGCACCGAAGGCCGGATCGGAGTGCTCAAGAACCGATGGCACGGGGGCAAGATACGCAGCAAAGGCTTTGACAACCGTAACCTTAGCGTGGCCTGGTCGGTTCTGTCCCACAATCTATGGAAAATCGCGCAGAGACTTGCGCAAGAACATGAGAAAGAGGCAACGCAGGCGGCATAGGGATCCAAGAATCGAGTCAGAGGCGCTTCCTTGGGAGAACTATCGACTCAAAGCGAGAGGAAGGGTGCTGGAAAGGTGCATAACGGATAAAAGGTAAGCTACCGAGGACGGAAGGCATGTCGTGGTCTACATAACGTGACGAAGATTGATATCGGTATCAGGCTTCCACCCAAATCCTCTCGGATTTGGGACAGCCTCTATCTATGATAAGAATTACTTGTCGGATCCGGATGGAGTGGAGTTGATCCCGGGAGTGAGAGAAGCCCTGGAGAGCGCTCGGGCCCTCGATTATCTGCTATTCCTTCATACCAATCAGAGCGGAGTGGGGAGGGGATGGTATGGTCTCGAAGATGTCGATGCATGCAATCAGCGGATGCTGGAGCTAATCGATCTACCTGGTTTCGAGTTTACCGAGATTTGTATCGCTACTGAAGCTCCCGACGATCCGCCGGAGTATCGGAAACCGTCTCCAAGGTTTATCGAAGAAATGATGGCAAAGCACGGTTTCGCGAGAAGCCAGAGCTACATGGTAGGCGATCGCGATTCGGACATCGGCGCCGGTCTCAACTCCGGCATAAAATCGGTTATGGTGAAGACCGGTCACGCGTTCACCGATGAAGTCGATGCCTTTATTGAGAATTACCCGGTGCTTGTGTTCGATGATCTGCTCGGTTTTTTGAAGTCGCTGGGTTGAAACGCTGATGCCTGGACAGGTTTCGGGGCGTAGTATTTTAAGTTTTCCTAATGTGATTAAGTGTATCTCTGGTGGACAAAGAGTCATTCCGGCTTCGATAAGGAAAGAGTCGAAAGAGGCGAACGATCCGCAGGACAAGCCTGGGGGATACGTTTGTCGGCTCCGATTACGGTAGCTCGAAAGCCTCAGGGGAACCCCACGACAAGCGTGGGGGATTGGGTGTGTTCGGGGTCAACCGAGACGGTTGACCTACATCCTCTCCAGGGTCTCCAGGCCTAGGAGGTGGAGTCCGGTTTCGAGGAAGGTGAGGGTCATGGCGCAGAGCGTTAGACGTCGGCTTCGTGTGTTTTGATCGGAGTCCAGGACTTTGTCGGCATTATAGAAGGTGGAGAAGACGCTTGCCAGTTCATAGAGATAACCGGTGAGAAAGTGGGGCCGATAATCGGCCAGAGTCTGTTCGAGAGCGGCGACGTATCCGACCAGCTTGCGGGCAAGCATGATTTCCGCCTCGGTTTCCAGGGAATTCAGTTCTCCTTCAAATCCCGAGGCCTCGATTCTCGCTTTCCCAAAAATACTGTAGAGGCGAGCGACCGCGTAAAGGAGATAGGGTGCGGTGTTGCCTTCGAGGCTGAGCATCTTGTTCCAGGAAAAGACGTAGTCGCTGGTTCGGTTCTGCATCAGATCAGAGTAGCGCACCGCACCCAAACCGACGACCCGCGCGACGTTGCGTCTTTCGGCCTCCGCGAGATCGGGATTCTTTTCCGTGACGACCGTGAAGGCCCTCTCGATCGCTTCATCGAGGAGATTCTTCAGTTTCATGGGCGCACCATCTCGGGTTCGCATCGCTTTACCGTTCTCTCCCAGTACGGTGCCGAAATTGATGTGCACGAGATTCGGTAGCTCTCTTTTCCTCGCTGCGAACCACTTTTCTGAGGTGAGAAAGAGTTGCTCAAAGTGGTCATTCTGGCGTGAATCCGCCACGTAGATGATTTCGTCCGGCTTGAACTCCTCTGCTCGAAAGTGAATTGTGGCGAGGTCGCTGGTCTGGTAGTTGCTGGATCCATCGGAAAAGCGAATGATGGCGGGTTGGTCCTTGAATCTCGGGTGGTCCCGATGAAAGACGGCAAGGGCGCCCTGACTCTCTTCGGCAATCCCGAGTTGACTCAGCTCCTCGTAGATGAAATCCGACTTGTCGCGATAAAAACTCTCTCCCTGGACGACATCGAAGCGCACATTCAGTCGATCGTAAATCTCCTGAAATGAGGCATAGCTGATGGCATTAATTTCTCTCCACAGTTCAAGGTTTTCGGGGTCTCCTTTTTGCAGTTTGGAGCGTTCTTCCCTAGCCTCAGCCATGGCTCCCGGGTCGGACTTGGCATGCTTGTTACCCTCCACGTAGAACTGTTCGATATCGGAGATCGTTGAGCCCCCGAGACGATTGGGCCCGGGATGGGCGCGCTTGATCGCCGTGATCAATACTCCGAATTGGGTACCCCAGTCCCCGAGGTGATTGTCCCTCGTCACTTGACCTCCGCAAAAGGTGAGTATGCGGCATATCGCTTCGCCAAGACCGGTCGTGCGGATGATAGCGACACCCAGTTCTTTGGCGGTATTCGGAGAACTGAAATCGACTACAAATCGACGGCCTCCGAGAATCCCACCGGCCGCTTCCTGAATGGCCGATTCACTGGCGAATGTGTTCAGCCACGCCTCGAGATAGCGCCGGGTCATTCGGAAGTTGATGAACCCCGGTCCCGAGATCTCCATTTCAAAATCGTCCGGGTTGAGACTTTTTGTCTCACCCATGTGGTCGGTCAGCTTGATCGCCGTTTCTCTGGGGTTGAGCTTACTCCTTTTGGCAAAGGGGAGGATTCCGTTGGCCTGGAAATCACCGAATCGGGGGTCTGCAGGGCGAATTTCGGGCTGGAAATCGTCGTCGAATGGCTCGATTGAGGCCGCTGCCGAAGCGACCGCGGCGTTCAATTCGTCGAGGGGGTTGAATGTGGGGGGATTCATCGCGATTTCGGGAAAGGGTTGGCTAGGAATCTGTCGGCATGGACTTGGTCTATATTTGCACCCTTCACCGTTGAATCCGAACCTCCACGATGTTGCGATAATCAAAGTCCGACAGATTCCTAGCCCGCAGCAATACTCCAAAAGGAAGATCCTGCTGCAGAAGGGCCCTTGGAAATTTCTGAGAAAAGCGGCCTAAGGGTTCTTATTGTTTCTTTCTGAAATGGATGTAAATGCCTTTTTTTGAGAATTGTGCGACTTTCGGCTCAATTCTGTTAGTCGTTTTTTTTCAGACTCTTGTAGACGTGGCGGCGTGGCATGAACGAAGAGAAGGGAGGGAATTTGAGCCGCGAGAATGTGGACGGTACGGGCGCCGAGCAAAAAAAGCTCGACAACCCTTTTCTTAATGGCCTAATAGTAATGGAGTTACGGTATTTGTCTGACCCGATATTAGCTAAAGCCTCCGTCAAGCATGAGGAAAAAGTACATATCCCCGCGCAAGTTCATTAAGCCCTCATATGCATACCTGATTGAGAAAAAGCGCGATGGCGGCGAGTTCACCCAGGAGGAGATTCGCTACATCGTCGACTCGATCATAGATAAGAAACTGCCATCTTATCAATTGGCCGCCATGGCGATGGCGATCTACTTTCAAGGAATGTCCGCGCAGGAGACGGCCACCTTGTCTGAGGAGCTGATGTTGTCTGGAGAGGTGGTCGATTTATCAAAGATCACGAAGCCGAAGATCGATAAGTATTCGACCGGCGGAGTGGGCGATAAGTCATCGCTGGTGCTGGCTCCTCTGGCCGCTGCTTGCGGAGTGGTTATGCCGATGATGAACGGAGTGGATGAGGACTTCGTTATCAGCAACTTGGACAAGCTCTCGGC
The DNA here is from genome assembly GCA_965226025.1 of Candidatus Moanibacter sp. Taxonomy (GTDB): domain Bacteria; phylum Verrucomicrobiota; class Verrucomicrobiia; order Opitutales; family UBA2987; genus Moanibacter. Next base: position 1,710,723 of record CBDDCD010000003.1, read on the forward strand.
GATCACAGGATTTAGGTCGAACTTCGAGTTAAAGGATTTCGTCAAGCAGCTCAAGACGGTCAATTGCGGCATTGTCCAGCAGGACCCCCAGATCGCTCCAGTCGATGAAATCCTCTACAAAATGCGCCAGCAGACGGCCACGATTCCGAGTCTTCCCTTGATTACAGGGAGCGTCCTGAGCCGTAAATTGGCGCAGGGTGCGGAAGGCCTGGTGGTGGATGTAAAATGGGGGAATGGATCGTTTATCAGGGAAGTTGACCAAGCCAAGCAGCTGGCGCGATCGATAACCAGAGTGGGCCGCTCAATGAAGCGACGGTGCGTGGCTTTGGTCACGGATATGAATCAACCGCTGGGAGATACAGTGGGAACCGGGCTGGAAATCAAGGAGGCGATCGAACTGCTTAAGGGTGGGGGTCCGGAGGATTTGCAGGAACTGGTCCTGAAACTGGGTATGGAGATTGTCCGGCTGGCCGGAGTGGCGGGTTCGACTCTCTCTGCCAAACAGACGGTACAAAGACATCTCAATGATGGTTCTGCCTTGGATCGATTCAAGAAGATGGTCGAGGCGCAAGGCGGCGATGCATCGATGATCGATGATCCCGATAAGATTCCTAAAGCCAAGTATATCCGAAAAATGCCGGCTCCCAAGCGCGGTTACGTTCACACTATAAATGCCGGAATGATCGCCCGTGGGGTCCAGCTTCTAGCCCAGAATAAAAAGGGACACTACGATCCCGCGGTGGGCGTTTCCAATATCAGCAAGGTCGGAACGCAAGTGAAGCAGGGGGAGCCGCTCATGATGATTCACTATAACGACGAAGCACGTTTGGACAGCGCCTTGGAATACTTGCGTTCTGCCTACCGTCTCGCCCCGAAACGGCCGAATCCACCTCAGTTGGTGGTGGAGCGGGTGGCCTAAGGAATCTGTCGGGCATGGACGTTCGATTTTTTCGCAAATGACTAAGTTCGTCCGATAGACACTTGGCCCGACAGATTCCTACACCCTACCCAAATACGACTGTTCCGATGTGCTTACTTTGATGACGTCTCCGGTTTTGATAAAGAGAGGCGTCTGAATAACCATTCCGGTTTCGGTGGTCACCGGTTTGAGAGCCGCGCCCGAGGTATCACCGCGAATGGCATCCGGGGCTTCCGTGACTTTGAGTTCTACGGCCGAGGGTAGCTGGATCTGGACAGCTTGGCGTTCGACTAAGAGTAGATCGTAGGTGTTGCCCTCGGAGAGAAATTTCTTCGCATCCCCAATAAAGCTCTCATCGAGGAGTGTATCTTCAAAGGTATCAGGATTCATGAAATGATAGCCATCGGAGTCGACGTAGCTGAACTCGAGCTTTTCAGTCTCGGTAAGGAGAATCTGAACTTCGTCGGTGCTCCGGAATTTGACGGTGGTAGTGGAGCTGGTATGGAGGTTTCGAAGAGTCGTTTGGACGAATCCGGCCTGCCTCCCTTGGGTGCGGTGAAGCATGTCGAGCACGAGGTGAGGTGCGCCGTTGTAGTCGATTACTCTTCCTTTGCGAATATCAGTTGGCGATGGCATGGTCTAAAATCGAAATCTGAATCGGAGCAAATCGTATTCCAATAAGCTGCGAATGGGAAAAGACAACAAATTGTTCCGATGTATCGGATGTCTGCAATTTGAAGCGCGGAAGAATCGACGAGGTTTGCGACCAAGAGAAGGTTGCTCGGTGGTCGGACTTCTCCAAAACTTGGTCGTCAACTTCGTCGGGGCAGGATTGAGATTCCTTTCAGTCGCACCGTTCGATTGACATTTCGAGCCCATTTGCGATTAGGATGAGGGGAGAGGGAAAAGAGAGGTTCGGTAGGATTGCGAAAGCCTAAACTCGATCAATTTCCAACCTGAATACCATGAAACAGAGGACGATACTGCGGGAAGCGAGTGTGCGCGGGAAGGGGCTGCATACCGGGGAGGCGGTTAACCTGACGCTGAAGCCGGCTTCCGAGGATCATGGTATCGTCTTTCAGCGTGTCGATCTTTACGGGAAACCAAAAATAAAACCGGGGGTCGATCTGGTTTCCGATCTAGTGCGGAATACCGGTGTGGCATCGGGCTATACTAAGATTCACACGATTGAGCATGTCCTAAGCGCTTGCAACGGCTCCGGGGTGGACAATCTGCTGATCGAGCTCGATGGCAGCGAGCCTCCCGTTGTCGATGGTTCGGCCAAAGCGTTTGTCGAATTGCTTAAGAAAGGGGAACCCGTCGAGCAGAAGAAAGAGAGGACCTACTTCGCCTTGGATCGACCGATTTCGGTGACGGAGGGCAATCGATCGCTGGTAGCCCTTCCCCATGACGGGCTGAGGATCACCTGCACGTCATCAGATGACCGGGGCTTTCATACGCAACATCTCTCAATTGATCTAGACCCCGAGACCTATATTTCCGAAATCGCACCCGCCCGCACCTTCTCGATCTATGAGGATATCGAAGAGCTCATCCGGCAGGGAAAAATCCGGGGAGGGAGCCTCGAATCTGCCATCGTGATTAAAGGGGACAAGATCCTCTCCAAGGAGCCTCTTCGTTTTGAGGATGAGTTTGTCAGGCATAAGATTCTCGATATCGTGGGGGATATCCATCTTCTGGGTGTTCCCCTGAAGGCTCATATTGTCGCCGTGAGACCGAGCCACGCTCTTAATTATAAATTGACCAAGAGTCTGTTGGAAGAACTGGATCGGCAGAGAAACGGGAAGGGGAAACAGGTCAAGCGGAAACGTGTTGAGCCGTCGGTTGCTGCTACTGAGACCGAATTGGACATTCGAAGAGTCCTCGATATCGTCCCTCATCGCTATCCCTTTGTCATGATCGATCGTGTCGTCGAAATCCGAAGCGATTTCGAATTGAGCGCGATCAAGAATGTCTCCATCAATGAGCCCTATTTTCAGGGTCATTTTCCGGGTCGGCCCATAATGCCGGCCGTTCTGCAAATCGAAGCGATGGCCCAGGCGGCTGGAGTTCTGATGCTTCGGCATGTCGCCAGTGAAGGCACGGTAGCTCTCTTCATGAGTTGCGACAAAGTCAAATTTCGGCGACCTGTGGTGCCTGGGGACCAACTCAAGATCGACGTCAAAATTACGAAGATCCGCGCTCGGAAGTTGGCTGCAGCCTCAGCCGTCTGTACTGTGGATGAGAAAGTGACATCCTCGGCGGACCTGCTCTTTTCGATAATAGATGCGGCTGATGCCGAGTGACGTGTGGAAACTCGTATTCATCCCACCGCAATTATTGAGAATGGCGCGGAACTTGACGGAAGCGTAACTGTCGGGCCTTTTTCTTTCATAGGAAGCGGAGTCAGTATAGGAGCGGGGACGCAGATCGATCACCATTCCTCGGTCGTCGGTCAGACTCGGATGGGGCGTGACTGTGTGGTCTTTCCCTACGCCTTCATTGGGTCCCAGAGCCAGGACTTGAAATCCGAAGGCGGAAAGCCGGGAGTCATAATCGGTGACCGAAACATATTCAGGGAGTACACCACGGTCCACGCAGCGACCAAAGATGGCGTCGATACATTGATTGGAAGCGACTGTCTGCTGTGTGCCTACAGTCACGTGGCCCACGATTGCGTGGTAGGAGATCATCTGATCATGAGCAGCCACGCTGCGCTTGGCGGGCATGTTCTAATCGGGGACCATGTCAATATCGCTTGGGATGCGGGGGTTCATCAATTCTGTCGAGTCGGTTCCTATGCCATGCTTGGAGCCTGTGCAAAGCTGGTCCAGGATGTTCCGCCCTTCATGATGTGTGAAGGGAATCCGGCCGAAGTGCGGACCGTAAATACGGTTGGTCTACAGCGCGCGGGGTTCAAGGAAGAGGAAATTCGTCTCGCCCGAAGCGTCTACCGTACCCTCTACCGGGAGGGAATGAATCGAAGTCAGGCCTTGGAAAAACTGAAGAAGATGGGAAAGGGGGACTCGACCATCGTCCGCTCGATCATCGAATTCGCCGATGAGAGCGAACGGGGATTCGCCTAGGAAGGAATATGTCCGCTTTTCGTTCGGAGTCTGTGGAAGAGATCAGCAATCCCGGTGCGTTTGTTTGTGACGGGTGAAACGACCGCCGACATCTTCCTAGCCCAAATCGCGGAACGATTTGGAAACCTGATCTGGGGAATGGTAGGTTGATTGAAGGAATGGTTCAGGATGAGTTGAAGGGATAGCTGATGAGTGAAAATGAAGATGTAGGATTCGCCATCGTGGGTACGGGTGGGATTGCTGAGACTTATCTGGAGGCAATTAGTAGCGCTCCTGGAGCAGAACTGCGGGCAGTTTACAACCGTTCCGGGGAGAAAGCGAAAAGATTTGCCTCTTCCTCAGATATCGCAGTTGAAGGAACTCTGGAAGGCCTGCTCGGGCGAAATGACGTGGAGGTAGTTTGCGTGGCGACGCCGAGCGGAGCGCACGGTGAGGTAGCGATACCAGCCATGGAGGCCGGAAAACATGTGCTCTGCGAGAAGCCACTCGAGGTCACAGTCGAAAAAGTCGATCAGATTATCGAGACCTCGGAGAGAACAGGGCGCATTCTGGCAGCAGTTTTTCAGTCGCGCTTCAGCCCCCAGGCTCAGCTGTTGAAGGAGACGATAGGCAGGGGCCGTTTTGGTAGGATCACCCAATGCAGCGCCTATATAAAATGGTGGCGAGATGATGCCTATTATCGGAGCGCGAATTGGCGGGGCACATGGAGTCTGGACGGAGGAGGCGCCCTCATGAACCAGAGCATTCACTACGTTGATCTACTTCAGTGGCTCGTGGGAATGCCGCAATCCGTCTCCGCCTACTGCGCGACTTTGTCCCACGAAGGATTGGAAGTTGAGGATACGGCTGCGGTCTCTATGCGTTTCCCGGGGGGTGCGGTAGGGGTGATCGAAGCCTCGACCTCTTCTTTCCCCGGTTTCGAGCGGCGAATCGAAATAGTCGGCAACGAGGGGTCGGCCATCCTCGAGGACAACCGGATCGAGTTCTGGCAGTTTTCCGATGAACTTCCGGAAGACGAGAAAATCCGAACTGAAGAGCCCGAGGTCGATATCAGTGGAGGCACGTCCGATCCCAGGGCCATCAGCACGGAAGGCCACCGACTGCAGATTCTGGATCTGGTCGGCGCCATCAGGGAGAACCGGTCTCCGACCATCCCGGGATCTGAGGGGAGAAAAGCGGTGCAGCTTATTCAGGCCATCTACGAGGCGGCCCAGACGGGCAGATCTATCGAACTGTAACCCGCCGGTAGAGCAGTCCGAAGATCGGCAGATCGTTGAGGATATGACGCCAGGAAACGTGCGAAGGCTTAAAGGGACTATTCAAGAACATCAGGGCGAGGAGGAACGTGCTGGGGTGAAAATTCACCCAGATAGTCAGCGAGGTTCCTATATGGAACAGCATAAGGGCGCCCGCCCATGATTGATGAAGATTAGGCCGGAAGGCGGCCCAAAGTGCGAAACATTGAAGATAGATCGCCGCCAACATCATTGGCCATCCGAAAGAGGGGTGCTCGACGAACCAGGATCCCACGATGCTGGGGTTGTTTGTGCTGAGAACTCGCTCGGCGATGTGGAGTGCTAAGGCGTTGCGATGAAACGCGTGAATCTGACCCAGAGCCATTTGGTAGAACGCGCCTAGGATCTTGCCTAGACCGGCCATGTGATAGGTGAGCATAATGAGAGCCTGACAGCACCAGAAGAGCCGGAGCACGATCTGACGGGTAGGGCGGCCGGGCAGCTCCGAACGGGACCATCCGTGAGGCAGGAAGACCAATATGAAGGAGAGGATCAGCCAAAGGTGTAGGCTATGACCGATGGTGCCGAACGAGTTTCTGAGCGCCACATATTCCAAAGCCGCGACAAAAACGAGAATACGCACCCACCGCTGATCAAAGAAGAATACCCCGAACACTACTGTGATAAAACTTCCGGCCACAATGATTCGCGCGCCCAATGAGGGATCGAGGAATTGTAGCCAGAACACCGGCCACAATGGATCCAGCTGTGTGAGATTCCCGAATGCCCACCAGTCATTCAAGGCGTAGAGGGACCGAAGGAGCAGACAGCAGTAGAAAACCCGAATGAGGACGCAGGCAGTCTGGAATGCAACTGCCTGACGTCTCACAGTCTCACTCCAGGGCCGTGGCTCGGCCGGTCCCAAGAATCGGAGGACTCGTTTCGCTAGGAATCTGTCGGACTTTGCACTTCGCAACATTGTTGAACATCGGATCGGAGTTTGAAGGTTGTAAATCTTGACCAAGTTCGATCCGACAGACTCCTAGCCCTACTTGACCAACTCAACTTCCGAAACGGTTTTTTTCGGGGGTAGTAGGGCTCAGGAGGCGCATCAACAGTAGAGGTGGGTTGGCAAAACCGCCTGTAGTGTAGACCTACGCTCTTCCCAGGGCGGGATTTTTTCGTATAATGGTGGGCCATCATGTTTCTGAGGTGTAATCGTCGGCGCAAAGATGGCAAAGAGCACTACTATTGGAATATCGTTGAGAACAAGCGTGTCAGCGGGGGGCGGGTGGTCCAAAGACAGGTCCTCTACCTTGGAGAGATCAACGATAGCCAACACGAAGCGTGGCGCAAGAGCATCGAGATTTTCGAAGAGGGCAGGGAAAGACCCGAACAGGTGGCGCTGTTTCCGGAAGATCGTGCCCCGCCTGTGGGCGACGAAAGTATTGTTAGAATAGAGCCCGTCCCAGTGGTGGAAACAATTGATTTTTAATGAGTTATGGGCAAAAAAAAGGCCGGATAGAGCTGCAAAAAGCTCGATCCGGCGAAAAAGGGCGCTTATGCTTGCGTTAGTCAAATACAAAGCACGCCCTTCTCATGAAAAATATTGCCGTACAAAGCTTCCTGCGTCCAGCCCTAACTCCAGTCATTCGATGCAAAGACTACACCGTGTTTCTGGAAACAATGGAGCGGATTGACCGGGTTTTGATCGACTCCTCGCTGGAAAGGGAGGCGATCGTAAAAGCCTTGGAAGGATGGGATGAAGCGGGAGGGAAGGATCGGGAGCGACGCGCTCTAAGAGCGATAAAAGCGCTACGGGTGGAGGTGGTGCGTCATTTACTCGGAGGGATATCCTTTCGTTGTCTGTCGCAGGAGTTGGGACGCAGTGAGCTTCTGGCTAATTTTTGCCGGGTGCGTGAGGTAGACGGGATCCGGAAAATATCGAAGAGCAGTCTGGAACGGGATTCGAAATTCTTCGACGAAGCGTATCTGAGACAGCTGCATGCAAGGATGACCGAGGTGGTGGGCAATGCTGAACATTGTGGTGAGGCAGGATTAGAGAAGCCGATCGATACGAGGGAATGCCTGATCGACGCCACTTGCCTGGAAGCGAACATCCACTGGCCCGTGGACTGGGTCTTGCTCAAGGATGTGGGAGCAACGCTGCTCAAGGCGATCAGTCTGATCCGGCAGGCGGGAATGAAACAGCGCATGCCCCAGGGAGCAAAGGGATTGGCTCGGGAGATGAACAAACGGTGCCTGGAGATGACGCATGCGCGTCGGCGCCGGGAGGCGGGCAAAGCGCGTAAAGGGATCCTGCGGCGGATGAAGCTATTGCTCAAGAAGATTGAGGGCCATGCCCTTCGCCACCGTGACTTATTGGAAGCTATGTGGATGCAAAGCGATTACACCGAGAAGAAGGCGAGCCGAATCATCGAGCGAATGGATGGTATGTTAGAGCAGATACCGCAGGTCATGAAACAGGCGCACGAACGGATCATAGGGGGGCGGCAGGTGAAGAATGAGGAGAAGATCCTGAGCGCCTACGAACCTGAGATTGACGTCATCGTGCGAGGCAAGGCAGATCGGGAGGTGGAGTTTGGCAACACCCTTTATTTATGCGAGAGCGCAGAGGGATATCTGTTGGACTGGAAACTGTATGGGGGGCAGGCCCCGAGCGAATTGAAGCAGCTTTGGGAAAGTCTGGAGAGGCAAAAGGGCTTCGCTTTAGAGGAGAAGATCGAAGCGATCAGTGGGGATCGGGGCTATGCCTCGAAGGCGGCCAGCAAGCGGCTCCAGGCAGAGGGGATTTTTGACGCCCTTACGCCCCGCAATCCACAAGAGCTCAAGGAGCGGATGGAGGAGCCGCGCTTTGTCCGGTTGCAGCGACGACGAGGGAGCACCGAAGGCCGGATCGGAGTGCTCAAGAACCGATGGCACGGGGGCAAGATACGCAGCAAAGGCTTTGACAACCGTAACCTTAGCGTGGCCTGGTCGGTTCTGTCCCACAATCTATGGAAAATCGCGCAGAGACTTGCGCAAGAACATGAGAAAGAGGCAACGCAGGCGGCATAGGGATCCAAGAATCGAGTCAGAGGCGCTTCCTTGGGAGAACTATCGACTCAAAGCGAGAGGAAGGGTGCTGGAAAGGTGCATAACGGATAAAAGGTAAGCTACCGAGGACGGAAGGCATGTCGTGGTCTACATAACGTGACGAAGATTGATATCGGTATCAGGCTTCCACCCAAATCCTCTCGGATTTGGGACAGCCTCTAGAATACGGCTCAAAGATCTCAGGATCGAGAAGCCGCGGCAATGGGGAGGGTGCTGGCTTGGGTGCGTTCTATATGAGCAGTTGGGACTGGGAGAATTCTGGCGGGAGCGTCTCAGACCCTCCCGTCAGGGTACCCGCTGGGCCCATGTGCTGCAGACCCTGGTGGTTTACCGGCTGATGGCACCGGGAAGCGAGTGGCGGCTGCATCGGGAATGGTATGAGCGAAGCGCGATGGGCGATCTGATGGGGGAAGACTTTGGGATCGCCGAGAAGAACACGCTCTATCGCTGCCACGATCGATTGCTCAGGCACAAGAAGGCCCTGTTCAGGCACCTGACCGAGAGGTGGAGCGATCTGTTCAATGCCCGTTACGAGATTTTGCTATACGATCTGACGAGCACCTATTTTGAGTGCGATCCGAACCAGGAGCCGGCGGCCTCGAGCCGACTGCGCAAGTTCGGCTACAGCCGCGATAAGCGACCTGACTGCGTGCAAGTGGTGATCGCCCTGGTGGTGACTTGTGAGGGCTTGCCGATTGCCTATGAGGTACTTCCGGGTAACACGCAGGATAAAACCACCTTAAAAGATTTTCTTTCTCGGGTGGAAGAGAACTACGGTAAGGCGAACCGGGTGTGGGTGATGGATCGGGGCATTCCGACCGAGGAAGTCTTGCAACAGATGCGCCAAAGCGAACCCAGGATCCACTATCTGGTGGGTACCCCGCGCTCCTGGCTGGGTCGCTTCGAGCAGTCGTTGCTGCAGAAGGATTGGAAGCAGTTGCGTCCCGGTATCGAGGTGAAACTCCTCAGCGAGGGAGGTGAAACCTACGTTCTGGCTAAAAGCGACGATCGGGTGCGCAAAGAAAAAAACATGCGCCTGCGTCGTTTACGCCGTCTTATCGAGGCGCTCAAGAAGCTGCGTGAGAGCAAACGGCGCTACCAACGCGATACCATCCTGATCAAACTGGGCGAAGCCAAAAAGGAGGCCGGTCCCCGGATCTTTGGATTACTCGACATCGAGATCGCCCCCAAGGGCGCCCCCACTGAAAAGCCGCCTTTGAGCTTCCGGTTGAACTTAAAAAAATACCGCCAAGCCTATCGCCGCGAAGGCCGCTATCTGTTGCGCAGCACCCTCAGTGCCGAGAACCCCGAGCAACTCTGGCGCCTTTACCTGCAGCTCACTGAGATCGAGCAAGTCTTCAAGGAAATCAAGAACGACCTTTCCATCCGCCCCATCCATCATCAGAGAGATGATCGCATCGAGGCGCACATCTTTATCAGCTTCCTTGCTTACTCTCTGTGGGTCACCCTGAAACGTCGACTCTACCCGATGGCTCCGGGACTGACCCCAGCCGAGGTGCTCTCCAAAATGGCGGCCATCCAAATGCTCGATGTGAAACTGCCCACCACCGACGGACGCACCGTTGTGCTTACCCGTTACACCGAGCCCGGTGAGGACCAAAAGCTACTACTGAACCGGTTACACCTCGAACTTCCTCCCCAACCACCCCCCCCAATCGAATCCAAATAACCCCTCCTGTAGTGTAGACCTTTGGCCCACTATCAACGACTTACGTCGAAATCAGGCCCCAGTTGAGAAAGACGGGCTAGCGCCATCATGGCATTCCGGCGAAATAGAATGCATCGATGACTTGAACCCGGATAGCACCCGTTTTCCACCGCTCGATTGGATGATAACTGCTATGGATCAACTCGTAATGGCAAGGCATTCTCATATGATTCGACTCAAGGTGCGACCGCCAACGTTTCAACCCCGCCTCATCCCCGTTTGCATAGGCTCGACCGAACTTCTGGACCGCGCGATAAAAGGCAATATCCGTGCCTCGGACTATGCGGTCGCCGGCGGCGCGGAAATCGATCGGTGGGTCGAGTTTCTCGCCGGCATAGGTTGTGAGGCGAAGCCCGTATTCCGCCTGTTGGTTGGGAGTGAGGGCAAATAGAAACCAGGAAAAGAAGGGAAAAATCTCGCGTTTTGGAGTGATTCCACTGAGCAGCCCAACCACATAATAGCAGATAAGGAAAAGAAGGACTCCGTTTCGGATGATTCGATACCTCTGCACGCGCTTGTAAGGAGATGGAAGGGTTAACCGGGGAATCCGATCGACTGAGACTATGAGTGATCGTGTATCCGCTTCAAGTTTCATCCTAAAAGAGACCCTGTGGATCGATAATCATATTGACATCCCCGACGAAGGGCTGAATGAGGAATCTTGGTGGGTTAGGGCGACCCACCCCTGGCCCCTCCGAGGCTCATCGTTCCCCATAAAAGAGCTGGACACATCGATGCGCACGATGCAATTTCGTGGGCATGAACAAAACCCATACGATCTGTAGACAGAGCTTCACGCCCGCCATCCTGGATAGGATCAACCGGTGGGTGGAGGCAAGCCAAGAGCTAACACGGCGCCAATTATCAATCAAAGTCTGTGAGTTAATGGACTGGCGAGACGGTCAGGGAAAGCTCAAGGAGATGAGTTGTCGAGTGGCTTTACTGCGTCTTAAGAAGCGAGGCCTGATTGAATTGCCGGCCCCTCGCAGGAAGGCAGAGAGGAGAAAGAAAGAAAGGGCTTTGGAGGAGTGGCTTTGGCCTCTATCGATAGAATGCAGTTTAAAGCAAATAGGGGAAGTGGGCCTTGAGCCTGTGAGCCTGCAACAACCCGAGCGGCTTAAGCTGTGGAGTGGGCTCATAGAGCGCTATCACTACCTGGGCAATAGTCCCTTGGCGGGGGCCCAGATGCGCTATCTGATCGTATCGGAGAAGGGGATTTTGGGGGCCCTCGGATTCAGTGCTGCGGCCTGGCGCACGGAGGTGCGCGATCGATGGATCGGCTGGGATGATGAGCACCGTTTGGACCATCTGGACAAGGTGGTAAACAACGCGCGCTTTTTGATCTTACCCGGTGTCAGAGTACCCAATCTGGCCTCCAAGGTACTCAGTCTGTGCGCGCGGCAGCTTCCCTCTGATTGGCAACGACGTTATGGCTATGAACCGCTCCTTTTGGAAACTTTCGTGGAGCACAAACGATTCCGTGGCAGTTCTTATCGGGCGGCCAACTGGCAGTATCTGGGTTTGACCAAGGGGCGGGGCAAAATGGATCAAAACCACGAGCATAAAAAATCGATCAAAGCGGTCTACTGTTATCCATTAAGGAAAGATTTTCGGGAGCTCTTGGGAGGCCGAGAGGGACTGTGGCAAAAGCCTTCTTTATTGAATTGGGCAGAGAAGGAATTTGAGGGCATTGAGCTGGGCGATGAGCGGCTTCACAAACGCTTGCATCGGCTCAGTTTGGACTTTTACGCTCGGCCCGAGGCGAACATTCCGCAAGCCTGCGGCAGCGTAGCAGCGAGCAAAGGGGCCTATCGCTTCTTTGCTCACGAAAGGGTAAGGATGGTCAGGATAGTAGGAGCGCATAGCGAAAAGACGATTGAGCGTTGTCGGGAAAAAGAGGTCATATTGGGGGTGCAGGACACCATGCTGACAAACTACAGCGGGCACCAACAAGCGGTTGATCTGGGGGAGATCGGGACCCAGGCGGGCAAGACCAAAGGATTGATCGTACACGACACGATGGCCTTTGACACTGATGGATTGGCCCTGGGGCTATTGGATGTGCAAACCTGGGTGAGAGACCTCAAGAAGCCCCAAAAAGAGCAAAGAAAGAACAAACCTATGGAAGAGAAGGAGAGTTACAAATGGATCAAAAGTTACGATGCCTTGGTGCAAGCGCAAAAGCAGGATCCGGGGAAGCTGTGGGTCAGCGTGGGCGATCGAGAAGCCGATATTTATGAACTCTTTGCCCACGCCGAAGAAGAGGGAGAAAAGGGACCGAAGCTGTTAGTGCGCGCGACCCATAACCGCATCCTCAAAGAAGAGCAAAAGAAGCTCTGGGAGAGCCTCAAGGAGGAGAAAGTGGCGGGCATCCTGCAGGTGCAAGTACCTCGAAAACCAGGAGAGAAAAAGCGCCTGGCCAACCTCCAAATCCGCCATAAAGAGGTCCTTTTAAAAAAGCCATCGAAAGATAAGGAGAAAATCAGAGGGTGGGCCGTCTATGCCCATGAAAACGATCCCCCCAAAGGGAGCAGGGCACTCTCCTGGATGCTCCTGACGACGGTGCCGGTAAACTGTTTAACAGAAGCCGTGCAAAGAGTGCGCTGGTATACCATACGCTGGCAGATCGAAGTCTATCACAAGGTGCTCAAAAGCGGATGTAGAATTGAAGATCGTCAACTCAAAAGCCGCCAACAACTGGAAGCTTGCCTGGCCATCGACATGGTCGTGGCATGGCGTATCTTCTATCTGACTCATCAAAGCCGCCACCAGCCCCAGCAACCCTGTAGCATTAACTTCGAAGAGCATGAATGGAAGGCGCTCTACTGCTTCGTCAATCGCACCGAGCAACTACCCATCAAAGCGCCTCCTCTCAGGCAGGCAGTAAGGATGGTGGCCCAACTGGGCGGATTCTTAGCGCGAAAATGCGATGGAGAGCCAGGGCCCAAGACACTTTGGCGTGGGTTGCAGCGACTCCAAGACATCGCCAGCTTTTACAGGATGATCACTTCAGGCGAACTGAACCTTGATAGTAGCCAGCTGACTTACGGAACAGGATAAGCTCCGAGGAGGGGAAGTTCCAGAATCCAGTCCACTTGGCTAGATCCCCTCCTGAGAGGGGCCAGGGGTGGGTTGATCGAAAACCGAGGGTAGCAGAGTCGTCGCGCCCGGACGCTGCACCTATACAGATCGTATCATCCTTCGTCGGCGATCCAAGTTTGATAAGGATTCTCCCGATTCTCCAGCGGGAAGGTGACGCGCCTCTTCAGCCGCTGGGACTCGTGCACGGCCATGACCATTTCGATGGCGGCACGGGCATCCCGGCCGCTTGAGCAGGCGATGACTTCGCGGTCTTCCTCGATCGCCTGGATAAGTTCCTCGGCGATCATCCGGTTGCTCAGGTGCATCTGCTCCTCGCCGGTCCTCATTTGTCCGTCCGGCCTTTTCTCTCATTCCTCGAGAAAGATGCGCTCCCAGCGTCCGTCATCTTCCCCGGGGATCCAGAGTCCGTGAGGATAGCGATACATTTCACCGCTGGGCGAATTGCGCAGGGATAGGATACCGTTGAGGCCGTAAACTTCGAATCCGAACCAGCGCGAACCAGGCCGGTCGCCAGGATACGATTCGTAGTGAGCGGTGATGCCATTTTCGAAAACGTAGTAAGCCGATACTCCGTTTCCAGCGACCAGGCCGACCCCTTCGGCTTCCTCCCTGATATCATCCTTTGAAACCTCACGGCCATCCTGGGTGACGTGTCCGTGGGCCCAGGTCACGTCGGCTCCAGCAAAATAGCGCATACTGTCCAGCATATGAGTACCGAGCACCATCAAATCCATGGCGCCGGCTCTGTGGTCGGCTTTTCCGTGTGCCCGCATCACCTGGATCGGTCCGATGGCGCCCTCTTCGACGAGTTTCTTAGCGTATTGCTCGTAGGCACAGGCGCGCCGATGGGCCACCGCCATGCGGACGTTGTTGCGCTCACAGGCCTCGACCATTGCATCTGCTTCCGCCAGAGTGGCGGCCACCGGCTTCTCGCAGAGGATGCCTTTCACCCCCGCCTCGGCGCAGGCGATAACGATGTCGGCATGACTGTCACACCAGCGGGGTCCCACCGCCACAAGGTCGAGCTTCTCTTCGCGAAGCATCTGTCGAAAGTCCTGGTACAGACTCTGAACTCCGATCCGTTCACCGGCGGATCGAAGTCCTTCCGGATCATCGTCGGCAACCGCCACGCACACCACTTGGGGGAGGCCTTGAAAAGCCCGATCGAGATAGTGACCGTAGTCGCCCTTTCCTGTTCTGCCTATGATGCCGGCGCGGTAGTGGAACATGAGTTCAGAGATCAGAGATCAGAGATCAGAGATCAGAGATCAGAGATCAGAGATCAGAGATCAGAGATCAGAGATCAGAGATCAGAGATCAGAGATCAGAGATCAGAGATCAGAGATCAGAGATCAGAGATCAGAGATCAGAGATCAGAGATCAGAGATCAGAGATCAGAGATCAGAGATCAGAGATGCTACGGCGCTAACACATGGGATCATTCCATGCCAGCCCGAATTTCAAGCAAAGGCAATACTCATAGATTCTGTTGGGTTTCGAATTCTCGGGATATACGATCCAACCACGATTTTTCAATTGTTCCGCAATTCGAAATCGGAAACCCGACAGACCCTTGACTTGGGAGCTGGTTGGAGAGATCCTCTTCCGTCATGGTGAGATCTGATGGAGAGGGAACTGCTATGAAGGATGAATCCGTCGTTTCGGGGGCGGTGCCGCGGGCTAAACGGGAGGGCCGGGGGCCGTTGATTTGGCTGGCGGGTGATCCCGAGGACTTGAAGGAGTGGATGCCCCTGGGAATCGCCGGCATTGTCACTAATACGGTCGTGCTCAACCAGATGGTGCAGAAGTACGGCCAGCTGATCGACGTTGTGCAACGCTACCTTGATATCACGGACAAGCCGGTGGTGGTTGAGATCGACGGACATTCGGTGCCGGAGTTGCTCGAAGTCGGTCGCTGTTTCACGGCGATGTCGGACCAGGTGATCCTTAAGGTTCCCTGCGGCGTCAACGGACTGAAGGCTTTCGCCGCGCTCCGGGATGAAGGCGTCGAGACTTTTTGCACAACCGTTTTTTCACTGACGCAAGCGGCGGCCGTAGCTCAAGCTGGAGCCAATCACCTTTTACCATTCTGCGAACCGGTGAAAGAGGTCGGGGGAGATCCCACCCAGCTGATCCGCGAGTGCGCCGAGATGTTCAACGGTTGGGAGCAGCGTCCTTTTATCATGGCCGCTCTGGTGCGATCCGTGGAAGTGGCCTACGCCGCCTTTCGGGATGGCGCCGATGAACTTGTGACCATGTGGACCGTCTACCGCGACATGATGGAGAATCCTCTCACCGAACAGTGGAACAAAACTTTCATGGACGAGTGGCTGGCGATACATAAGGCGGGTTGCCTTGAAGGTGTGCCGACGAGGTTGGGGGAAGGGGAAATAGTCGAGTGATGGAATGGAGGAGTGGTGCGATGTTGGGCGAACTCCTGAAGTACTGACTTCCCGAGCGGAGTTTGCGCCTTTTGGAGGGGCGAGGGCCTTCGAGCCCTGGAACGAGTGCCTCCTTGCCTAGTCAACGGTCTAATTAGATTGACGTGGCTAACCGGGGCTCGAGGGCCCTCGCCCCTCCAGTCCCGAACCTTGTCCAGTCCGATTGCGAACGACAGTTCAGGATCAAAACCAGGATCACTGATCCAAGTAGGCCCTAACAATATCGATAACCAGCTCGATATCATTCCTGGCCTCGTCCACGGGAGTGCGGCAGGGGATACCTTCGGTTATGCAGGCGTGGAAGTGGCGCAGTTCACGGACGAAGGCGATCTCCCATTCGATGGCGGGTTCGCGGCGGAAGCTCGTGCCTTCATTGTCGATTCCGTGAATCGTCACCTGAGAGGGAACACCTCGGGCGAATCCGTTGGGGTAGGTGAGGATAGTCCTCGCTGTGTCTCCGTAGACTTCGAGTGTCTCGGTAAATTCCCATAACTTTGGAAGGTCGATCCAGGAGGCGGCACAGCGCGCCCCGTTAGGGTAGGCGAGGACGGTATTGATGGCGCGGCCTCGGTTCCAGATCTCGGTGCTGACGACCCTTTCGGGCTGACCGGCAATCAGGCGAAGTCCGTAAATGTCGTGAATCATGCTGCCTGAGATCGTGCGAAAGGCGCTTTGGACCTCGGGTGGCACCTCTCCGATTGCTTCTTGAACAGCTGATGCAGCGGCCCTTCTGGGCGATTGGCCGTCAGGTATGTCGTCGAAGCGCTTGAGGCGGAAGTTCCGCAAATGGAGTGAATTGTCGGGATGCAGGTGATTAATTTGGATAAATCGGATCGAATCCATACGGTCGACCTCCCGGCGCGCAATCTCAAAGGCCGGATCGTAGACCTTCATGTAGGCTACCATCCCGACTTTCTTGGAGGCACGGGCGGCAGCAACGATGGCATCGGTTTCCTGCAGGGAGTAGCACATCGGTTTCTCGATGAGAACGTGCAGGCCGGTGTTGAAGGCAGCGACAGCCACTTCAGTCTTGGGATCGGAGTGGCAAAGGATCACAGCATCCAGGTCGGTTTTCAGGAGTTCACGGTAATCATTGGTGTGAAAAGGAACGCCATAATCCTCCGCAATAGTCCTTGCGAGAGTCGGAGAGATATCGCAGACACCGACCACTTCGAATTCGTCCGGCAAGGACTTCAAATTTGGCAGGTGCTGAATCTGAGCGACAGCACCGCATCCGATGACGCCGATGCGGGCTTGTTCCATGCTTTTACCTTTCTTTCTGTCCCGCTCTTGGCGCGAGGTTATTCCATACTTCACCGAGGTCGTAGATATTCTGGAAGGCGGCGAGCAGATCATCCCAGACCTTTTTACGCGCGTCGGATATCTGTTCCGCATTCTCCGACTGAGCTGCCTGTTTTAGGTCACCTGCTTTTCTGGCGCTCGCCAGAAGAGCATTGGATGCCGATTGGGCGAGCTCCCTGAAGCGGTCGATCAATTCCTCGCTGGGAGCCTCGCTGTCTCCCTCGGAATCGTAATTTTCCGGTCTCGAGAATAGGTGAGGCCGCCGTCCGCCATCAAGCGTCCTCCCCGTATGGGTCGGCACGATGTGGGGGGTGACCGATAGGTACATGATTACAGGTTCGTCGCCGATCACTGTGACTCTGTGAGGCTGGTCGGCCAGGGCGATACACATCTGCCCGGGCCCGAGTTCGGCTTCCTCGCCGTCGATCTCAAATAGGCACCTCCCTTGGAGGATGAGGAAGATCTCGTGGCCCAAGTCATGGCTGTGAAAGTCCTTCGCCTCACGGCCGGGCTCGAGGCGAAAGAATCGGGAACGGATGTGGGGTGTGACTAAGACGTTGCGCACGTCTTCCTCTCTGCGGAAGTCAAATACCTTCAGACCCATTTTACTCCTTCGGATGGGTCGCTTTTACCGTGCGGATTAAAGTGGAGATCAAATTTCTGCTTGAATGCCCCAAAGTTTGACAAAGGATCGATGCGGTTCCAGCTGTCGGTTTGTCAAGATGTCCAGATCCATCCCCGATTCTCCGGTCCATCGAGTCAACATTTTTTGTAGTTGGGCATCAATATGCAGTATGCTCCTGGCAGCATTGTCGGCCGCCTATGCCACCGACATTACCTGGACAAACGCTGACGGTGGGAACTGGAGCGATTCGGGCAACTGGAACCCTGCCCAAGTTCCGGACGAGAACGACAACGCTCTGATCACAACCGACGGGACCTACACCGTAACTCTCGATATAAACGTGACCTTCACAGGACTGACGCTGGGTGGGTCCAGCGACACCCAGACCCTACTCATCTCCAACCGCACTCTGACTCTGAACGGGCCTGGGAGTATTGGAGCTCAGGGTGTACTTGAGCTGGCCGGTGGAATTCTTGCAGGCAGCGGAGACGTGGTCGTCGATGGCCGCATGGAGTGGCCTCAAGGTTCCCTTGAGGGAAGCGGCACTCTGACGATCGACGCCGCGGCCACCCTCGAGATCAGCGGGAACACCGGCAGCCCGGCTCTGTCCCGCAGGCTAGACAACGCCGGCAGTGCGACGCTGCCCCCCACCGCAAACTTTAACTTCCACATCCTCAGTGGGGGAGTGTTCAACAATCTCGAAGACGCCCTCTTCGACATTCAAAGTGACGCCGATCTTCTCAGTATCGCGCAAGACGGCGAGTTCAACAACGCAGGCACCTTTCGAAAGTCCGGCGGCGGCATCAGCATCGTTGACGTTGCCTTCGAGAATATGGCCGCGGGGACGGTGGATCAGCAATCGGGAACCCTCTCGTTCAGTCATGGCACCACCAGCACCGGTGCGATTCTGATTACGGACGGGGCGAACCTCGAGATCGTTCCGGCCGGCGCAACAACCGCTGAGATCACGGGAGCTTTGCAAGTGCCGGCCAGTTCGAGGGTTACCATCGGCGGGTCCGGACCGTCCCGAACCATCACCCTGAACACGAATGACAAGCTCGACGGCGCCGGCACGGTACAGATTTCCGGCCCGACTACCATTCTAGGAGCCGGGGCGTATGAAGTCACCGGAATGACCGAGGTGGCCGGCAACGGCATTCTCGATCTGAGAACAACCTCTGGGGCGTCGATGCACAGCCTCAATGTAACCGGCATTGTCCGGGGCTCAAGCGCCATCATGGTCACCGACTCGATGGAGTGGCCTCAAGGTTCCCTTGAGGGAAGCGGTATTCTGACGATCGACGCCGCGGCCACCCTCGAGATCAGCAGCAGCGCCGGCTCGCCCTTTTTGTCTCGCAGGCTAGACAACGCCGGCAGCGCGACGCTGCCCCCAACCGCAAACTTTAACTTCCACATCCTCAGTGGGGGAGTGTTCAACAATCTGGAAGACGCCCTCTTCGACATTCAAAGTGACGCCGATCTTCTCAGTTTCGCGCAGGACGGCGAGTTCAACAACGCAGGCACTTTTCGAAAGTCCGGCGGCGGCATCAGCATCGTTGATCTTCCCTTCGAAAACAGCGGCGCCCTCGAGGCCCGGAGCGGGGTGATTGTCTTTCAGAAATCAATCACCCAGACTTCGGGCTCGATGACGTTGAATGGCGGCGACATCAGTTCCACTGAGACGTTGGAGGTGCAGGGAGGCAGCGTTGGCGGCGTCGGTACGATTACAGGAAACGTCGTGAGTTCGGGAACTGTGGCTCCCGGCTTGTCGGCGGGGACACTCTCCATTGCGGGGAACTATACCCAAATGACCGAGGGCGAGCTCTTTATGGAGATTGGAGGTCGAATCCAAGGGACCGATTACGACTACCTCGAAGTCACGGGCACAGCCACCATTGATGGTGCACTTCGCCTGGGTCGGCTCGACGAATTTCAGCCGGATAGCAGCGACACATTCACGATTCTTTCCGCAAGCACCCGCAAGCGTACGTTCGTTGAAAAAACCGGAACCGACGCCGGCAATGGGAACTATCTTTATCCTGAATACCAACCTGGATTCGTTGTCCTTGTGGTTAAGGACGGGACTCCACGTGTCGAGTCCAGTTCTCTAAAAATCAACGGTGGACTGTTTCAGTTTCGATTCACCGGCGCGGTGGGTCAGTACCGCATCGAAGCCTCTGTCGACCTGGAAAACTGGGTTATCGTGGCCACACCGACACTCGATGAGAACTTTTTCGTTTTTTCCGATCCGGACTCTGGCGGCTTCACCCATCGGTTCTACCGTGTCGTTTTCATTCCGCAGTAGTTCCCGGATCGCGAGATAAACCGCTCTTACAGGTTGTCAGTCATCGGATCTTTGCTCTTGTAACGGGAGTTCGACGGTCTCAGAGGTCCTGCAATTTCGATCCGTCACCTTGAAGCCTGAGCTGACGTGGTCTTTATTGCCTCGTCACCGACAGATTCTCAGTGAGTTGAGGCGTAAGCGGCAATATCGCTTGCGAAGCTCTCCAGATCCGAGAGTCGGGTCTGCAGGTATTCATAAACCTGTCTATCGTCAACATCCCAGTAGAGGTGAACCAGCCGGTTGCGAAATCGAGCCATCGATTGGTGTGTCGCCTTCTTTGCATCATCCAGGATGCCTTTCTCAATCAGAACCGCAAAACTATCGGTGTTATCCTTTGGAATTCGGAAGTTTTCGGACGAGATAATGTGATTCGCCAGATCGATGCATGCCTCTATGGCCACGACGAAGTTGTATTTTGCGCTGTTTGCCTTGTCTCTGTCTTTAAGAAACTGCTCCTCCGGAACATTGCTCAGGCGCCGCAGTTCGGCGGCGAAACCTCGAAGATTGTCGAGGATCTGGTCGCATTTCGCCTTATCAACCATCCTAGGTTACTCGGTTCCCGGCTAGGTTCCTCAGACGCTCGAGGTGCATTCGCTCATAATGTGGTTTGTAGTCGTGATAGAAGGCGAGTAGATTTCGTTCGAGATTGACCCGTTCAACCTCGTCGCGGTCGAAGATCCGGATTCCATCTTCCAGCACTCGGCCTCTGACTTCAAGGGGAGCGCTTCCGAGATTTCTTAAATCGACTGCAATATCTATTATTTCCGATAGCTTAGCTTCGAGAATCAGTTCTTGGTCAATGGGCATATGGCGACCGGTCTTGTATCCTTCCAAATAGTACCCCACGTCGAGATCACTTTCGGATCGAGCGGTCTCAGCTACGCGACTGCCGTAGACGTAAGCAAGGAAGATCTCCGTGCCGACAAAGACCTCAGACGTAGCCTCCGTCACTTTATCCAGAATCTCCGCATCCATCCCGTATGTTCTCGGATATCTCTGATTCGATCAACCGAACATTTTGGTTGAGGTCAGAGTCTCTGTCCTCCTCCTCGAAATGACTTGCCGTTTCTCAAGCAGCGGACAGCGTGGTCAGGCCATGGACGAAAACAGCGACCATGTCATCCTCGAGACCACCCAGGGCAGCCTGACGATCCGCCTGATGCCTGATATTGCACCGAAGACGTGTGAGAATTTCACGACTCTGATCGGCCAAGGCTACTACGACGGCGTGGTCTTTCACCGCATCATCAAGGATTTCATGATCCAAGGAGGTGACCCGACCGGCACCGGGACCGGCGGTGAATCCTGTTGGGGCGGGAAATTTGAGGACGAGTTCCATCCCAAAGTGAAGTTTAAGAACAAAGGCCTCCTGGCCATGGCCAATGCCGGCCCCAATACGAATGGCAGTCAGTTCTTTATCACGACAGTCAAGGCTCCGTGGCTGCACATGAAACACACCATCTTCGGTGAGGTGGTCGAGGGCTACGACGTCGTTGAGAAACTCGAGAATGTCGACACGGATGGCTCGGACCGGCCCCTGGAGGAGCAGAAGATTGTCGCGGCCCGAGTTGCGGGGGATGAGAGTTGAGAAGAGAGGGCGTTGGTGACGTTGCCCTGGTGTCTTGCTTGGTCGTAAGCTTCGTCGCTGTCCCCAGCCTCTCTTTCGATCAAGCTTACGACGAAGTTTGGGAGGAGCCTATCTGCCCGTGAGGGAAACTTCGTCGCAAGCTTCGTCGTCAACTTTGTCGGTGTTTCGGAAGAGACTATCTTTGTCTTGATCGTTGTCTCTTTTCTCTGTCACCACTCGAACTTCAGGGGACGAAGAGGAAGAGATCTCCGGAGATTTGGTGTTCGCCGGAGTTACTATCCTTGCCATTAGTCTGTTTCTCGGTAGGAACAGGAAAATGAGAATCATCGACCCGCACGTTCACGTTTGGACGAATGATCCTGAGTTCCCGTGGCCCGCGGAGACCACGGATCCGCCGCGCGATCCGGCGCAGCCGGAAGACCTGCTTGCCCTCATGGCGGCCAACGGTGTGGAGAGAACCGTCCTCGTCCAGGTTATTTACTACCGTTGGGATAACAGTTTTGTAGCTCATGCGCTGAAGACCTACCCGGACAAATTCATGGGGGTATGCCGGGTGAATCCGGAGGATCCCGAGGCTCCCGACCATCTCAGCCACTGGACCGAAGAGCATGGACTTCGCGGTGTCCGCCTCAGTCCTTCAGTGGAAGCTGCGGGTGATTGGTTTGATGGTCCGCTGATGGCGCCGATTTTCGCCCGTGCCGAGGCGCTCAAAGTGCCTATGCTCATTCTTACTCGCCCCGGCCGTCTGTCCCGACTGGCACAACTGATCGAACAGTGTCCCGACCTCGATGTTGTGATCGACCACATGGCGGACTGTCCGCCGGACCAGCCCGAAGAAATCGAAAAGCTACTCGATCTTGCCCGCTATCCTCGCGTCTACGTGAAGATCAGCCATACTTGGGGAATCTCAAATGAGGCCTATCCTTGGAAAGACACTCACGGACTGGTGCAGCAGGTCTACCAAACCTTCGGAGGCGAACGCATCATGTGGGATACGGACTGGCCCGTTTGCTTGCACAAGGCGACCTACCCACAGACCCTCGCAGTGGTGAGGGATGAGA
The DNA here is from genome assembly GCA_965226025.1 of Candidatus Moanibacter sp. Taxonomy (GTDB): domain Bacteria; phylum Verrucomicrobiota; class Verrucomicrobiia; order Opitutales; family UBA2987; genus Moanibacter. The sequence goes on from CBDDCD010000003.1 coordinate 1,733,272, forward strand.
TGGATTTCTTCGCGCCGGAGGATCGTGAGTGGATTCTCGGCAAGACGGCCCTGAAGCTCTGGCCGTTTTCGTGAATCTGGAATTTGAAAAGTGATGTGGCATTGCGTCCGACAAGCTTTGCGTAGCGGTACATTAAGGACGAAAAGCGGGCTAACCAACAGGATGACACAGAAGATCTTGAGGAGTTTCACAGATCGGACATCCTTTCTCGGCGTAGAATCATTAGGGTGGGTTACATTACAGACTGTCGCAGCGAATGGCCGAATACTCCTTCGAGACTTATCCATAAGACTTTCAAATTCAAGATCTTCTGAGTCATTCATCCCGCATTTGAATCGAGACAGAATTCGGCCGGCAATCGAGGGAGGAAGGGTCTCGGAGTCTGTCGGACTTAGACGTTCGATTGCTTCGCAGGTGACCAGGTTCGTCCGACAGACTCCTAGAAATAAGAAAATGAAACTGAGATTTGTGGAGAATGGCACTTCTAATTCGTCCGGTGGATGGCGCTGTGCCAATCTGTCTCGGATGACTGAAGAGCCTCAGACTTCCAGCGTCAGGTTCTCAGAATGCCACCATTAGCTATGATAGACCGTCTCAAATCTCAGTTTCATTTTCTTGAGAGGAATCTGTCGGTATGAATTTGGTCGCGGTTTACAACCGTCAACCTGCGATCCGAAGTTCAGGTCTATTGCGAAGTGCAAAGCCCGACAGATTCCTTGAGGATGTGGAAGGCGCCGTCGAGGTTTACTACAAGGCGGGAGACGCCCTCCTCTTCGCCGATTGCATGGCGCACGGATCCGCCGAAAGAAGGAATGATGGGGAGCGGCGAATCGTGATTATTCGCTACGGTCCTCATTGGGGATGGGATAGGTATGGCTATCAGCCTTCGCCCGAGTTGATCTCCCGATTGACTCCAGAGCGACGGAAGATTATTCAGCCGCTACCGCCGATCGTACCGCCCGATCAGCCTTCGATCTACCGGTAGGAGCCGGAGAGTAGGACAAGCAAGGGTGCCTTTGGTGAACAAGTGCCTTTCGAGTGCCCTCGGGGCAGGCTTCATCCTTTTCACGATCTGGGGGTGTGAGCAGCCGCCGATTCGGACGATTCGGCCTCAATCGCAGTCTGAATACGGCGAAGTGGAGAATTTCGCTCTGCTCGATCATCTCGGCCGCTTCCATGAACTCTATTACTATTCCGATGCAAGGGCGATTGTGCTCTTCATTCAAGGGAACGGTTGTCCGATCGTCCGCAACACGATCCCAGCCCTCAAGCAAATCGAAAAGGACTTTAGGGACCGCAACATCGTCTTCCTGATGCTCAATGCCAACTTGCAAGACAACCGGACGAACATTGCCCAGGAAGCACGAGAGTTTGGCGTCACCATACCGATCCTGATCGATGAGACTCAGTTGATTGCCGAGTCTCTCAACCTCACCCGAACCGCCGAGGTTCTCGTTATCGAACCAAAAGGTTGGCAGATTGTCTATCGAGGGCCGGTTGATGATCGCCTTGGATATGAAACCCAGAGACAGGCGGCGGCACGACACTTTCTGATTGAAGCCTTGAATGATCTGCTGGCAGGCCAACCCATCAAGGTGGAGGAATCAATTTCTCTCACCCATTGGATTGAAGCCGGCTCCGAAAAAGGCGAGGCGCCTGATCCACTCTTAGATGACCCTCCGGCGCCTTCGGCTGAGTGGCCTTTGGGAGAGCCTGATCTGATCCTTGAAGGATCGCCTCAGCGGATTCCTGCCACGGGGATCGTCGACTATCGCTACACGTCAGTCAAAGTTCTCTTAGAAAAGGGTGTCTGGATAAGCGCTGCCCATCTCAAGCCGAGTAACCCTAGAGTTCTTCACCACGCGTTGGCCTTCGTCCCGGACGAAAAGAAAGATGAACCTCAAGGATTCTTCAGGAAAGTTTACGAGCGTGCTCGGTGGCTGAAACGGAGGTTCACGAAAGGTGGCCGTTCATCGGCCTCCTTGATCGATCCAGCCGAATTGTTTCATGGAAACCCTTGGTACGAGACAATCTTCACGAAGTACAATCCAGGAATGACGGGAGAGGTCTTTCCAGAGGGAACCGGACGCTTTCTTCCCGCCGGGTCGCATATAGTCCTTCAGCTGCACTATACAACAACCGGACGAGAAGAGACCGATAATCCCCGCCTCGGCCTCTACCTCTCTGATAAACCTCCGGAGCACGAGCTAAAGATCACGGCCGCTATCAATCAGGAGTTCTCCATTCCGCCTGGTGCCAAACACCACGAGGTTAGCGCCGACTACCTTTTTGAAAGGGACGTCATTCTTTACAAGATGCAGTCGCATATGCACTACCGAGGGAGGCAGATGAGTTTCGAAGCGACGTTTCCAAACGGAAGAAAGGAGCTTTTCCTCTCAATACCTCACTATCAGTTCAATTGGCAGAAGTTGTACGAACTCGAAGAACCCAGATTTCTTCCCGCCGGAACCCGCATCCGATGCCGAGGGTCGTTCGACAATTCAATCCAAAATCCCGCCAACCCCGATCCCTCCAAGTGGGTGAAATGGGGTCTCCAGAGTTCTGACGAGATGTTCATCGGGTATCTTGTTTATAGGGAAGTGGATTTAGAGAGTGGAGGTGCGGGGAATCGACAGTAGATCACGATTAAGATTCACGATGGGAGAGGGGAAGGCAAGGATCCACAAGACCACGAACGCGCAGCTGATCAGCAGATAGGCGGCGAGATGAGGAAGGATCCGCGGAAGTGTGATCATGATCGCCAACAGCGCCCAGAAAACGATGGGAAGCCGGAGTAGCGCGGATCGGACTGCTCCCAGTCCTCTGAGCGCGATATCAGAGTCAAGGTTCAGCTCGATGCCATCTGTGTTCTTCGTGACTTTCAAGTAATCATCAAAATCAAAGTGCACCTGAAGAGTAATGAAGCAGATACCCATAACGTGAGCGAATGTGGGTTTTGAATATTGTTTGGGTTTCCTGTTAGACTCCTTCTCCATGGTGGCGTGGTGGCTATGGTAAATTGCTCGGTACAACCGCGTTCCCGGCAGCGGCCCGGGATCGATGATCTCAAAATCCTCATTGAAGAACGCGAAGGCCTGAGGATGACCAGGGAAACTAAGGAAAGCACGGCAGCGAATTGGGATCAAGGATTCCGCACGCTGGTGCCTATTGACAGATTGATCAGATTCCGCTACCAAATCATCCTATACTATATTTCAACCTGATGGAGGTAGTTATGTCGGGAAACAGTCGAAGCGTCTTGTCACTCGCCTTGGTCTTTGTTTGGGCAGCTTTCTGCCTGCCTGCCGAGGCCATGAGAATCAATTGGGCCACTACCGAGAGTGGAAGTGGACTGGGTACCAACGCGCTGCTCGAACCGGGTAACGATGCGGCGCCCACCACGGTTTCGGTCACCTACGGGTCGTTCGGTGGATCGGGAAGCCCGCCGGAGTCGGTGATCTATGGTTCCGCCGCGCTCGCAGGGGCTTTTGGAATCGGCATCGGTGACCTCAACATCGTGGACTTCGTGCTGTTCGACGGAAACTCGAATCTCTTCACGGGAGTAGAAGATGCCAAGATGGATTTTACGGATGGGGTGAACTCTGTTACGATCAATCACGTCAACCTCCTCGCGCAGTCCGGTGTTTTCAGCGAGGGAAACATCTCTAAATTCGATTATAACAACCTTTTCGGCGCATCCTTGCCCTTGGCCACCCCTACGGCCGTCGGCTTCCTGCTCCTGGATCTCACCGCGCTGGGGATCGACGTGGATGCTGCCGGATTCACCGCCGCGATTGTTGGGGCAGACCCAACCCTTCCGGGTTTAAAAGTGCCCGATCTCCACGGCCTTGGTGTCATCGCCGCTGTCCCTGAGCCCTCCTCGGTCGCTCTCTTTGCGATTGGGCTGGCGGCGGTGTTGGTAGTCGCAACGCGAAGGCGTTAGTCGGGGAATCTTGCTAACCTTTTCAGCTTCTTCTTCTGGGCAAATGGCTCCCCCGGTCTTGTGCCGGGGTGGCGTTGGCTGTATGGCTACATACCGCGACTGAGAAAACATGCCCCTCCTCAGGCTTTCTACCCCAGCCGGCGGCTGGGGTAGAAAGCCTGAGGAGGGGCTCGTGAAGGGCAAGCGTTGAGTAGCCGAGAATCAGCGCCACCCCGGCACAAGACCGGGGGGAGCCTCAGACACGCCAATCACGTACAATCTTACAGGTTTCCGGACTCGTCGTTCTTTAGAACGGGGAGATCTTGCTAGGAGCCTGTCGGAAGGATTATTTCTCTTACGCCGCAGTCGAAAGACAGTATCCGACAGACTCATAGCCAATGTCTAACGATCTCCTCAGATTCATAACTCCGGAAGACGTCCAAGTTGAGCAACTGCCATGGGGTCCCCACGAATGGATCAGCCGTGTCGGACTCACCCGGGCGGAAAACCTCATGCTGGTAAGGGTGACGATGCCTCCCGGCGAGGCCCATAAGTTTCACCGTCATCCCCAAATGGAAGAGATCATCTACATCCTGGAGGGGAGGGCAGAGCAATGGGTCGACCAAAAATCGCAGCTTCTCGGTCCAGGCGATGCGGCCCATATCCCCGTAGGCACGGTGCATGGGACATACAATGCGGGGGAATCGGATCTGGTCTTTTTGGCCATCCTGTCGCCGGCGTTGTTTGATGGGCCTGCTTTGGTCGATGTCTCCGAGGAAGCGCCTTGGGTCAATCTGAGAGATAATGCGACTTAGTGCTGGTGTTCGTAATTACGAACACCAGCACTTAGGCTTCGAAAGAGCATCTATAGTTGGGGAACGCAGAAGCGTTCCAATAATGCCGTATGACTGTTCTCTCGGTTGGCGAGTAATTCGCGAGGAACGAAGCTACTGCTAGGAATCTGTCGGACTTTGAACTTCGCAACAGACATGAACACTACATCGGGCGGTGAAGGGCCTGAATGGCAGGTGGGTTCATTCCGACAGATTCCTTCCAAGAAAATTAAACTGAGATTTGAGACGATTTGTCATATCTTTTCGTGACCTTCGAACGATCCATCAATGGAAGTTTGAGGCTCTTCGGAGACTGGTGACAGATTGGCACAGCACCGACACCCGGAGGAGTTAGAAATGCTATCCTCCGCAAATCTCAGTTTCATTTTCTTATTGCTAGGAGCTGTCGGACGAACTTTGTCACTTGCGAAGCAATCGAGCGTCAAAGTCCGACAGACTCCTAGCCCGCTTTTCTCACAAACTTTCGAAGATCCGGCCGCGATTTGATGCCTCATCCTTTGCCTTGCGCTACGTTGTGGTCAAAAAGCGGGCTAACCAACGGAATGACACAGAGGATCTTGAGGAGTTTCTCCATTGGACATTGCTTCCGGCGGCGAACCATTAGGGTGGGTTACACTACACACTGTCGCAGCGAAGGGCCGAATACTCAATCGAGACCTATCCATAAGACATTCAAATTCAAGATCTTCTGTGTCATTCCGTCAAAAGCCTGGAAATCGTGTGAGATTTCCAGGCTAGATGAATCCCCGGCCTTTCAGGTCGAGCACGATCGTCTGTACGCAGGCTTCAATAGTGCCCTCGCTAGTATCGAGAACAATATCGGGCTGCTCGGGGGGCTCGTAGGGAGCGTCGATTCCGGTCACGTTGCGAATCTCTCCAGCCCTGGCTCGTGCATAAAGCCTTTCCGTGTCTCGCTTTTCGCAGACCGAAAGAGGCGTATCGCAATAAATCGTGAGGAAGCGCTCATAGCCAACAATTCGTCTGGCTTGCTCGCGATCCGCTTCGAGAGGCGACACAAGTGAGACGATGCAGATCATGCCGAGCTCGTTGCTGAGCCGGGCGACTTCGGCGGCCCGGCGCTGATTCTCCCAGCGATCTGATCCGGAAAAGCCGAGATCGCTGTTGAGGCCGAGGCGCAGGCTCTCACCGTGGAGAACGTGGACCTGCTGTCCACGATCAAAGAGCTCGCGCTCGAGAGCCTTGGCCACAGAGGTCTTTCCACTACGGGGCAGGCCTGTGAACCAAAGGGTGACCGGCTTCTGGCCGAAGCGCAGAACCCTTTCGTCGGGTTTCACCAGACTGCTCTGGGACCGTAGATTGGTTCGCGCGTCAGCGGAGCTTCGTCGTCGTTCCAGAGTTTCCTCTGCCGGACTCCGGGCCACGATCATTCCCGCCGCGACGGTTGCGTTGGTCATCCGATCGACCAGGATCAGGGACCCGGTTCCACGATTCTTGGAATAGGTGTCACAGGCGAGCGGGCGGCTGCTCTCAAGCCGTACTCGGCCGATCTCGTTCAATTCGAGGGTAGGGGCCTCTTCCCGGTGGAGGGTGTTGATGTTGATCCTGTAGCGGAGTTCGACTGCCACGGCCGCGGATTGCACCGAGCAATGTTTCACGAGATAACTTTTCCCGAGCTCGAGCGGTGTCTCGCTCATCCACACGACCATGGCCTCGACACTGCTTTGCAGCACAGGAGTGTTATTGACATGGGTCAACATATCGCCCCGGCTGAGGTCGATCTCGTCTTCCAGAGTCACGGTTACGGCCATGGGCGCGAAGGCTTCTGCGAGTTCCCCGTCAAAGGTGATGATCGAATTCACTTTGCTGCGTCGGCCGGATGGCAAGGCGACAACGTCGTCACCAGTCCTGATCACACCGGATGTAATAGTCCCCGCGAATCCACGGTAGTCGAGATTCGGCCGGACCACGAATTGGACGGGAAAGCGCAGGTCAATAAGGTTGCGGTCACCGGCGATATGAACGGATTCGAGGTGATCCAGGAGTGGTGATCCTTGGAACCATGCCATCTCTTCGGATCGTTCCACCACATTGTCTCCTTTAAGTGCGGACAAGGGGATGAAGTGGACATCCTTGACCTGCAGCTTGGCGGCAAAGTCGTTGAAATCTTTACGGGTGCTCTCGAAAATCTGCTCACTGTACTCCACGAGATCCATTTTGTTAACTGCCACCACGAGGTGCTGGATTCCCAAAAGGGCAGCGATAAAAGAGTGGCGCCGCGTCTGATCCAAAACACCGTTGCGGGCGTCAATCAGAATGATGGCCAGATCGCAGGTAGACGCCCCGGTCGCCATATTGCGGGTGTACTGCACATGGCCCGGTGTGTCGGCGATGATGAACTTCCTCTTCTCGGTGGCGAAGAAGCGATAGGCCACGTCGATGGTGATTCCTTGCTCCCTCTCCGCCTGAAGGCCGTCGACGAGGAGGGCGAAATCGACTTCACCGTCCGTGGTGCCGTACTTCGCGGTGTCGCGCTTGACTGCGCTGAGGACGTCATCGAACACCATCTGGGTGTCGTGCAAGAGCCTCCCGATTAGGGTGGACTTGCCGTCGTCCACGCTGCCGCAAGTCAACAGGCGGAGCAGCTCACGATCTCGGTAGCTGGTCAGGTAGCCCTCTATACCTAGTTCGTCCAGTTGATCGGTAATCGACATTTTTCCTGATCCTCGGGGATCCCTCTACATTCTCATTCGGTTCTCGTAGCGGAATGCGTAAGCATTTCGACGAACTCGCCGTTGACTTCATCAATTCGCCATGGTCCAGGCACCCGCGTCTACATTGAAGAGTCAGATCAGAAGTAGCCCTCTCGTTTCTTTTCTTCCATCGAACCGGCCTCATCGTAGTCGATGACGCGGCCTTGTCGTTCAGAGTCTCGTGCCCGCAACATCTCCTCGATGATCTTGGGCAGAGTGTCGGCATCGGATTCAATGGCGCCAGTCAGAGGGTAGCAACCGAGAGTGCGGAAGCGGACTTTCTTCATGGCGGGAGCTTCACCGGGTTCGAGAGGCAACCGGTCGTCGTCCACCATTATTAAGGTACCGTCGCGCTCCACCACCGGCCTTTCGGCGGCGAAATAGAGCGGAACAACCGGAACCCCTTCGTAGTGGATGAAGAGCCAGACGTCGAGTTCGGTCCAGTTCGACAGGGGAAAGACGCGGATCGATTCTCCCTTGTTGACGCGACTGTTGAACAGGCTCCACAACTCCGGGCGCTGGTTCTTGGGGTCCCACTGGTGGTGGCGGTCTCGAAAGGAGAAGACGCGTTCCTTTGCCCGACTCTTCTCTTCGTCTCGACGCGCTCCGCCGAAGGCAGCGTCGTAGCCGCCCTTTTCAAGGGCTTGCTTGAGCGCCTCCGTTTTCATGACGTGGGTGTAGCGCTGGGTTCCGTGGTCAAAGGGGTTGATCCCAGCCGCTTGTCCTTCCGGATTGATCCATTCGATGAAATCGAGATCCAGGTCCTTCACCATCTTATCTCTGAATTCGATCATCTCCCGAAATTTGAAGGTGGTGTTTACGTGCAGTACCGGGAAGGGGATGCGACCAGGAAAGAAAGCCTTCTGCGCTAGGCGCAACATGACTCCAGAATCCTTGCCGATCGAGTAAAGCATTACGGGATTCTCAAACTCTGCCGCCACTTCACGCATGATGTGAATGCTCTCGTTCTCGAGCTGCTGGAGGTGGGATAGGACGTACTGGCTCATTTAGTGAGTGTCGGCAGCAATGCTTGATTAGAAAAAAGGGGAAGAGACTGCGGATGTCCGGGTGACTGTCAACTTCTTGAGCAGCGGATCTGGCTGTTTCATTCAGCCGCAAGCTGTGGGGTGGTTTTTCAGTCGGCTTGCTGCCCGTTACTCAACTGAGCGGATTGCAGATCGGCTGGGAATGTTGAGAATCGACGAAAGGAAACATAGATGGCTACCTCTTCAATCAGCGGCGCGTCCGGAGGCCACGCCCCACCTCTTGTCGGTCAGTCGAGCGTTGAAGAGCCGTGAGACGGTGGGGCGTGGCCTCCGGACGCGCCGCGGTATTGATAAGTATTCTCCCACTTCCACCAATTCTTAAATCTCATTCAGAGCCGCCGTCAGTTCCGCCGTCATTTCCTTGGCGTCGCCGTAGAGCATGAGGGCATTGTCGGCGGCGAAGAGGGGATTGGCGATGCCGGCGAATCCGGGGCTGAGGCTGCGTTTGATGATGACGACGGAGCGGGCCGCGTCGACGTTAAGAATCGGCATTCCGGCGATCGGAACCGAGGGATCGGCGTCACGCGCCATGGGATTGACGACATCGTTAGCCCCCATCACCAAGACCACATCGGTCTGTTCAAAAGTGGGATTTATTTGGTCCATGTCCTTTAGCTTCTCGTAGGGTATATGGGCCTCGGCCAAAAGGACATTCATATGGCCGGGCATTCTTCCGGCGACGGGATGAATAGCGAATTCGACGTCGATGCCCTTCGCTTCGAGATCGTTCACCAGATCACGGATGGCATATTGGGCATGGGCCACCGCCATGCCGTAACCCGGCGCGATGACGACCCGGCGGGCACTGTCCAGCATCATCGCCACTTCCTCCGGCGAGGCAGACTTTACCGCTCCTTCGTAGATGTCCTCTCCCTCTTTTGTGTCCGCGGCCTGAGCGCCTACTCCCGCGAACATGACATTCGCGAGCGAGCGATTCATGGCTTTCGACATCAGAGCCGTGAGGATGAATCCGGCCGCTCCGACGAGGGAACCGGCGATAATGAGCACGCTGTTGTTCAGGACCCAGCCATGTCCGGCGGCCGCGATCCCCGAGCAGGCGTTCAACAGTGAAATGACAACCGGCATATCGGCGCCACCGATAGGGATAACCAGCATGATTCCGAGGATGGAAGCAGCGCCTACCATGAGCCAGAATGGAAGAGCCGACTCAGTGTGGACGGAAAGTTGGTCCCCTTTTTCACGGACAATGTAACTCTCGTGATGCTCTTCGTCGGTTACTGTGAATTCCCATTCGCCCGGACTCACCGAAATATGGTCAGAAAGTGAGATTCCGTTCTTTTCGAACTCTTCTCTAAATGCTTTGGAGAAGAATGGTTGCTCGAGGTTGCTCAGGGAAACGGTAGTGGTTCGGAAAATCTGTGGATTATAACCGACGACCTGCCAGCCGCTGAGTCCGAGGGCGAGCACGAGCAGAGCGATGTTGATGATGTGCCGACCAGGGAGAAGAACGGGCTGCTCCTTGATGATCCCCTGCAGTTTTCCGAAGGCGATGGCGCTGCCGGTGAGGGATACGGCTCCGATCAGAGCCGCACCCGCCGCCGAGCAAGTGAACTGGACTGTGACCTCCTCGATCCATTCTCCGCGGAGGGCTTCCTCAAGGGCCGCCCCAACCGCGAGGGCCGAGGCGCCGCCACCAAAGCCGTTGAAGACCGCGACTACTTGCGGCATCGCGGTCATGGGCACTCTGTAGGCCATGGTTGCACCGATCAATCCCCCCACGACGAATCCGGCGATGATGATCCTAAAGTCGACGATTCGCTTGTCCGTGAGGGTGACAACGATGGCCAGGAGCATGCCGATGGCGGCAAGCAGATTTCCCCGTACCGCGGTTCGGGGATGGGAGAGACCCTTGATGCCAAAAATGAAAAGGAAAGCGGCAGCGAGGTAGAAAAGTTTAACGAGGGCTTCTTCCCTTGGCATCTTTTTCCTTTCCGCGAAACATTCCCAGCATGCGGTGAGTGACGAGAAATCCGCCCACCACATTGGCCGTCGCGATTGCCACAGCTATGAATCCCAAGATCTCAGTTAGGGTCGACAGTCTGGCGCCCGATGTGATCAAAGTGCCGACCAAAGTAATGCCGGATATGGCATTGGCTCCCGACATCAATGGAGTGTGGAGGAGCGGGGGTACCTTCGTAATGACCTCGAAACCGATGACTAGCGCCAGGAGAAAAATGGTTAGGGCGGGGACAAAAGTTTCCATTAAAACACCTTTCTAACCTGAAACTTCAGTGTATATCCGGGTTTTCAAGTGACCTTTCGATGCTTCTCTGAGATAGAGATATGGAACCTTCAGTTGAAGTTTCAGCCTCGATTGATACAGTTCCGAAGTGGAACCGGCGGCTGAAGCTGAATTGCATGGATCTGATCAGTCCTGAGTTGCTTCCAATCCCAGCATCTCTCGCACCCTCGCGTTCACGATTTTTCCTTCGTGTGTAAGTAGAGAGTCGCTGATGATCGGGTCCTCCAGATTAATACAGAGCTGGCCATCCTCAATCAGATTCTGGGCAAATTCACTCACGTTCTTGGAATACATCTGGCTGGCGTGGTAGGGGACGGACCCGGGAAGATTGATCGGGCCGATTACCTTTACACCGTTGGCTTCGACGGTTTCGCCGAGATTCGTCAGTTCGCAGTTCCCGCCTGTTTCCGCCGCCATGTCGAGGACTACGGCTCCCGGCCTCATCCCCTCGACCATTTCCTTGGTAATCAATACGGGCGCCTTCTTGCCGGGTAGGGCTGCGGTGGTGATGACCGCATCGCTTTCCGCAACGACCTGCGTCATCATTTCTCGCTGGCGGCGATAGAAATCCTCTCCCATTTCCTTGGCGTATCCCCCGGAGGTTTCGGAATCTCCGGAATCAAGCTCCATCTCGACGAATTTCGCTTCGAGACTCTCCACTTGCTCCTTAACGGCGGGCCGAACGTCGTAGGCTTGCACCGATGCGCCTAATCTACGAGCCGTTGCGATTGCCTGCAGTCCGGCCACTCCGGCACCGACCACAAACACCTTTGCCGGCGTGATCGTTCCCGCGGCAGTGATCATCATTGGGTGAATTTTGTCCAATGCTGAAGCGGCGATGAGGACAGCTTTGTAGCCGGCGATTGTGGCCATCGAGCTCAATGCGTCCATCGGCTGGGCGCGAGTAATCCGAGGCAAAAGTTCCAATGCAAATGAGGTGACCCCTTTTTCCGCGTGAAGCTTAACGGTCTCTGGGGAGCCTAACGGATCCAGTAGACCCAACACGATCTGACCAGCGCGGAGGAGCTCAGGACGGATCGAGTTGCTCCCGACTTTTAGAACTACATCTGCCGAGGCGAAGAGTTCCTTTTCTTCCATTGCCAGTCTCGCGCCCGCTTGCTCGTAAGCGACATCGAGGAAGCCGGCCCGTTGACCTGCACTTTTCTGAACCAGTACTTCGAAACCTGATTTGGCCAGGACAGGCACGAACGAAGGTACCAGCGCAACTCTTCGTTCGCCGTCTTCGGATTCTAGCGGGACTCCAACTATCATCCCAGCCTCATTGGTTCGATACTGTATGTGCTCATAGTCCGAATCGGGAATTCGCCAGGGTACGATTGGTGTTTCTCCATCAACCTTCGCGGTACCAAAATAACATCGCTGGAGGAAAGGAGGTTGCTCGGTCGCCGCCGCTGCCCCTATTGGATTGCCCGAATATCCTCGAGAGTCCGAATATAGGCTCGATCTCCTACAAAGAGGGGCGTGCTGCGGTACTCCGGCACTTTGCCGCGAGCCACTTCTACGTAGTTTCGCCCGGGCTTGAAAAACGCAACCTTCCCATTCTCAGATCCGGCAAAGATGAAATCCCCGGCCCGGACGAGGCTGGGGTAGGCGACCCCGCCCATGTCTTCAATTTTGTGCTCGTAGACCAATTCGCCTGAGTCCGCCTCCAGCACGGTTAACCAATGATTGTCGGACAACACGTAAAACAATTCATCCACCAAGAGCGGTGACGCGTAGTAGCGCTGTTTGCGAATATCTTTCCTCCAGATGAGTTCCAATCCTTGCTCTTCGAGGGCCCGAACCGTCTCTGGAATCCGGAACTGATATGCGTGCCCGTCATCACCCTTGACTCCGCGAACCGTATAGAGTCGGTCCTTCAGTAACACGGGCGAATTAAAAACGGTCCAATATCTGTCTTCGTTATCAATTACTACGAGTTCATCCGTGAGCTTCCGTCCGTCCGACAATCGAATAACTTCGCCTCTTGAGGTGAAAAGAAAGGTCTGGTCTTCCAACTTGAAGGAGATCGGTGTGCCAAAATTCACTCGGCTCGGAGTGCGCCAGATCTCTTCCCCATTGCGTGGATTCAAGGCCACATAATCGGAGAATTTGACGATCAGTTTGCCGTCAATCAAGAGGGGAGATACGGAGCCACCCCAATCATGGTCTGCGTCACCCAATAGCTTGTGCCAGAGGCGACGTCCTTTCAGGTTGTAGGCAACCACTGTTCCGGATCCGAAGCAGGCGAAGATCGTCTTTCCATCGGAGACTGGAGTGTAGGAGCAGTATCCGTTTGTGGGATGCGTCACAGGCAGAACGGCCGAACCGTAAGGATCGTTCTGCCTCAGCTTTTCCCGCTCTTGTTCGAGGTTCTTAATCTCGGCACCTAGTTTCTTCCTTCGCTCTTTCGCCTCCCCGGAAGCGCTAGACTCCGACCGCCCCAGACGTCTGCTTTGATATCTTTTCTCGGCGATCGCCTTTTTTATCCGCTCCGATTCCGTAACCGTCGCTTTTGCTTTCTCGATCTCCTTCTCGTTCAATCCCATGAGATTCAAAAGATCATTGTCGCGTTTCCAGAGCAACTTCCCGCTCTTGGCGGTAACACAGACCAGTGTGGTCGGCTCTTCGGTGAAAAAGAGCTTCCTCTTCACGAGAATGGGACTGGCATTGCTCCCCGCGAAAGATGCTGTCCACACTGTCGATTCAGCCGTTTCCCAGTCGAGCGGCGGTTTCGCGTCGGGAAAGGCTCCATCGCCGCCGTTGCGCCACGAGTAGACGTCGGCTTGGGTGAATAGAGGAACGGTTGAATAAAGAAGAGACAGCAGGAGGCAGAGTGATAATCTCGTCATAAGCATACTCGCTTTCTCAATGAGTGTCAGGATACCAGCCTTTGAGGAATATACCATTGGCAGGCTTCTTCAAGTACTTCATTGGAGTTTGCTCCCGAGCGTTCTGAATTTCGGGTCGGTTTGGCTAACTCCGTTTGATTCCAGTCTAAGAAATGGAAGGATTGGAGATTGTTTTTCCCACAGTTGGGACCGTTTAGCCCCAATTGAAGCCTTGAGTGAGTTTTCCGGGCCCTTTCCCCTCTAAAATTCAGATTCCTAGCCAGGCCGGTAGTTTCGTGTCGCCTCCGGATCGTCTTTGGAATGAGGCAGTGCGAGCAGCTCATCCCATACGGCGTCAGGGATCGTATACTGCGCCCAGTCGAAGGTTTGCTGGACTCGTTCGGCGCGGCTGATTCCACAGATTGTTGAGGAAATTCGCTCGTCGCGCAGCGAAAATTGGAGCGCCGCGGCCCCGGGCGGGATATCGTATTTCAGGCAGACTGCTTCGACTCTGCGTACCGGTTCCAGTGCCTTTTCACTTGCTTCGTTGTAGACGTATCGCGGGTATTCGGCGCTGCCCTTGGCCAAGACACCCGCGGCGTAAGCAGCTGCGTTCAGTACCGCGATACCTTTTTCCACGGCGAATTCGATCATCTCCTCGGCGTTGCGGTTGACGAGGGTGAAGCGGTTGTGGGTGGTCAAGGCGTCGAAATCCCAGTCGCGCAGGATGGGCATCATCAGATCGACGTTTCCTGCCGCGAGTCCCACCGCATCAGTCAGCCCCTCTTCCTTCATTTTGAAGAGTTCGGCGAGGGCGCCGTTCGGTCCCGTAATACCGGAGAGAGATGCGGCGTGCTCCGGATCGTGCAGATTGAGAAATTGAACGCGAGCTACCCCTAACGCCTCCAAACTTTCGTCCGGAGAACGGCGCGCCCGGTCGGCGTCGAAATGGTTGTTTTCCATATCGCGGTCAAGCTTGGTCGAAATGACGAAACCTTCCGGAAGCCCGCCGAGCTCGCGAATCACGTCTCCAATACGCTCTTCACTGCGCCCAAAACCGTAGTTTCGCGCGGTATCGAGAAAGTTGGCCGGTCCGGCGAGAATTGTGCGCACTGCTTCCCGGGCACGCTCTACGTCGACACCGTAGCCGTAAGTGTCCGGCATGTTGCCGAGGGCCGAGGTGCCGAAACTGATCCGGGAAATTCCCAGATCGGTGCGGCCGAGTTTTACTTTGGTGTGTGGATCCATGGCGGATGTAGACGAGTTTCTCATTTGGCGTATTGTTTAAGCCTGGATTGAAGGGCAATGACGCTAAAGCAATGCTTCCGAATCGCACCCATGGGAATCCGATTCAGTTGAAAGTTGACTTCGTCCCGTACAGTATTTCGCAGTCCGCCGGCCGATCTGATCATACAGTTTAGCTGATAGGCTAGATCATTCATGGATCCGATCACGCTTCGATTGTTGCTTTGCGCGAATTCAACGGAGCTGTATTCATCCAGTACTCTTTCAATCTGCTTCTGGTTGAATCCTTCTATTCTGAGGCTACGAAAAAGGATTTGGGTGAATATGTTGTCGAGTGATTGGAAATCCGGCTTCTTTAGGCCGGGGACAAAAATCGAAAACAGAGTTTCGTCATTCGTAAACAGGACACACTTTCTTCGTTCGATCCAAAGGAGATTCGCGTGCCACCCGCCAAGACACGCAACGCCAGATTCTGATTCGACAGAAGGTTTACCGACTACCTTCAAGAGTTTCCTGGTGCATCGAATAAGCTGCATGACTTAGATCTTCACATTATCGTTTCTTCGGGGTGAACACGAGCAGCGTGCCAATCTGCTTATAGCCGACGACGGGATACAACCTGGCGCCGGTGTGACTGGCAAGTAGGACGGCGGTTTTGGCACTGGCGGCACGGTCGTCACGGAGCATCCTGCACAACATGGCCCGGGCAATCCCACGGCGGCGGAAGGCGGGCAGGACAAACATATTCGAGCACCATGTGGCGTCTCCGACAACGACGCTTCCAACCCAGCCGACGATTTCATGGTCGACCATTGCGACATAGGCCCGCATGGGTGGGTGTTCTACAAGGTGCTCAGGGAGGATCTGGCGCGAACGAGCGACCTTTTTAAGTCGATTGGCTATGTCTTCTGTTTTGACTTGCACAATCTTCGCAGGCGGGTCGCAGCGGAGAATCCGGCGCAGATTGTGGACCATGAGAGGTTCGGTTGTCCCGAGCCGGTAGTCGAGTTCCTTGAACTCGGAACGCAACGATTCGTCGGATTCATCGATTCCGTGAAGTGCGCAGATGGCGAAGCGCCCACGGGTGTGCTTGCGGGCGATCCGATCGATCTCCTTCGGAGCGACATCGTAGCCGATCCACTCTTCATTGCGGTAATTGCCGCGTTTCCGCGGTGCATCGCGCACGACCCAGAGGGGACCGGCTCGTTCGGCCAAATACGGGTGGGTAAAGCTGCGTGTGAAGGCAAACCCTCTTGCGAATACCTCGACCGCCTCATTGATGTCGGTGGGTTTGTGAACTCGCCGCAGTCGGGTCATTAGGATATCCACTCAAGACGTACCGTCCGCTCTGATCATCTCACAAGGCGCCCTTTCTTGAAATTTGCCAGCTTCATACTCAAAGATTGCGTTGTCCGTAGAGGAACGCGTGATCGTTTCTATGTAACGCCTTCATCTCAGCATCATCGAAATCCTCACGGATTCCGCTACGAAGAGAGGAATCCACGTCACCAAGGAACATTGCTACGTAAAGAGATATTCTAATCCTTCGTCTTTCATGCCGAGGATATCTGTTTGCCGTGAATAGGGCTCCCCCGGCCTTGCGCCGGGGTGGTGCCGGGTTTCCTAGCTACACGGCTCGGTCGCATCGACACACCCCTCTCCGTCCCCCCTTTCGCCCGGCCGCTCCGAGCGGCCGGGCGAAAGGGGGGACGGAGAGGGGCCGGGGACAGCGGCTTTTCTGGCCCAGAATCCAGCACCACCCCGGGGCAAGGCCGGGGGAGCCATAACCGTCGGAGCGCTAAAAATGTACTTTGGATACGGCGCTTAGGAGCTCGTCCCGGCTATACCGAACAGCTCGACAGCTTACGTTGACTGCCTCGTACGGATTGCTGGGTTTCTCGCGAGTTCCGGCCGTGTAATACACCGTGATAAGGCTGCCGTCCTGAAGGAAAGCAGTGGAGGGATAGCCGGTATCGCCGCCGGGTAAGTCCGTCGCAAGAATGACCCGGTGGGTTTCCCAGCTTCTGCCTCCATCTCGGCTAAGTCGGCCGTCGACCCCGAAAGGCGGATGACGCCGGCCGTAGGTCAAGAGGACGATCCCTTCGCCGAGGTCAGTGAGGTCGGGCGGGTGTTCGCGAGGTCCAGTTACACGCATCAGGTCGCCCCAGGTGTGCCCTTGATCGGAGGACCGGCAGGTATAAATGGCCTGTTCGTCCTTTTTATCGGAGCGGGCCGCAAAAAGCCAGTTGTCCTCCGACAGAATGAGAAGGTCCGCCTCGCTGAGACCGCGGGCCACGCAGATCGGATCCCGCCAAGTTTTGCCCTGATCCCCTGATTGCAGTAGACAACTGAGGCCCGAAGCGGGACCGACTGTGAAAGCTGCTTTCAGTGTATTGGAGCGATCTCCTCCGTAGATGGGCATGAATAACGTGCCGTCATCGCTTCGCCGAATCTTGCCGAATGGAGAAGCTCCCCGAAGGGGTTCGTAACTGAGAAAACGATCATCGGTCCAAGACTCTCCGCCGTCCGCAGAGCGTACCACCCTTGTGTCTTGGGGACCTCCAGGATTCCAAAGGCCGTCCGCATCGTAGCTGCCTTGCCAGTGGTAGGCGAGAACGGCCGTGCCGTCCGGGGCGACACCGAGGGCAGGATTCCGGTCGTCGCGTTCGCTGTCGGCGATGACGGCGGGCTGAGTCCAGGTGGCGCCGCCGTCGGTTGACCGGACGGCATCAAGCCTGCCGCCCAGTCCCATGTGTCCGGCGCCGCCCCTGACGACGACGAGGAGTTCGTTGGATCCGGTTACAGCGATGACAGGGAAGTATCCGTGGCCCCCAACAACGATGGTTTCGACGGTGGATTTCAGGGTTCGGATATCAATGGATTCGTCCAACATAATCTCGAATTACGTGAGCAACCAGGATTGCAGGGCGAGCAAATTCGAGTAAATTCTCGCGATGGTAGGGGACATATTTAGGCGCGGGGAAATGGCACAGTTTCCAAAGGAAGAGGGCGAAGACGGGTCGTTCCTACGCCAGGAGGATACGTTCCGTGATTGGATCGCGAGACCGGAGGCGGGACGTTACCATCTCTACGTTTGTAAGGTTTGTCCGTGGGCTCATCGCGCATGGCTGATCATGCGTCTGATGGGCCTCGAGAAGGCAGTCAGTGTGAACTTCGTTGATCCCATTCGTGACGGAAAGGGCTGGGCCTTCCGAGCGGGTGTGGGGCACGGCCTGGATGATGTTGAGGGCTTTGAATACCTTGCCGAAGCATATCTAGCCTCCGACCCCGATTACAATGGTCGCATTACGGTCCCGGTACTATGGGATAAGATCGAAAAACGTGTCGTTAGTAACTCCGAGGACGATATTTGCCTGCTCTGGGCCGGGGTATTCAAACCTCTTGCCGAGCACTCGATCGACCCTTTCCCAGAGGATCTTTCGAGGGATCAGGGCAGGCTCACCGAGGAGATATACGAGAATGTAAACAACGGAGTGTACCGTGCGGGCTTCGCCACTTCACAGCCAGCCTACGAGGAAGCTTTTGAGAAGCTCTTCGACACATTGGAAATGCTCGAAGCGCGACTCGCTGCAGCAGGGCCCTTTCTCTTTGGAGATCGATTGGTCGAGACTGACTTTCGCCTCTTCTGCACTTTGGTTCGCTTCGACGCCGTCTATTACGGGCACTTCAAATGTAACAAGAAGCGAATCGAAGATTTCCCGGAGCTACAGGTCTACTTGGAGCGCGTCTACCACCTGACTGGCGTCGCCGAAACAGTCAACCTCGATCACATCAAGCGCCATTACTACTATACCCACGACGATATTAACCCCACTCGTATCGTGCCTGTCGGTCCCGACTTAGACTGGGTGCAGTGAGGACCTGGGAATCTGTCGGTCTTACAATCCGACAGATTCTCGACCCAGGATGATTCGAATTGAGTATTGACACAGGGGCTAGAGATTGGCTAACGTGGATTCAGATTATATCTTTCACTTTGGGGGGCAGAGTTGAGGGGGAGTCTTCAAACCTTCTACGAGGAAATACTATGAAAAAACTATCGGTCCTGTTATCTTCTGTCCTCCTCTTCGGAGCTGCCAAAGCTTATTCGGCGACGATCGACTTCAACGGTCAAAGCGGCTCCGCTTCTCCTCCTGGTTCCATTGCTTCCGGTGGATTCACTTTCACACCTACATCGATTTCGTTTGGTTCTATTTTCATAGGCGGCACTGGCTCTCCCCCTAATCACAGAGTAACGAACGGGACAAACAATCTGTTCGCCCTTAATCACACAGAGGTCAACATGGCTGAGACCGGCGGCTTAAATTTCAGCCTTAACAGTCTTTCCGTGGGCGGTTCGTTCATCGTTAGCCCCAACAGATGGGCTGACGAAGTTGATATCGTGGGCAATATCGCGGCTGGAGGTACCATTACCCATACTGTGACCCTTTTGAATCAACCGGCTGTCTTTCAAAATATCGTCCTTGCTGGGTTCACAGGTTTGAGCTCGGTGGATTTCATACCGGGACAGACTTCCGGTAGCGGCGCGAATAATTTCGAATTCGAGCTTGACGATATTGTAGTAAACATGGCGGTGATTCCCGAGCCTTCCGAAATTGCCCTCGGTTTCGTAGCAATTATCGGACTCGTTGCTGCTGGATTCTTCCGGCGTCGAGCCGGCTGAGGAAGCTTCAGGCAGAGCCCCCAGACTTTTTTGTATGAAAGCCGCCTCTCACGAGGCGGCTTTTTAGTTCGCTGGATTGAGGAAACGGTTGTTATCCAATTCCTCGGTTCTTTGGGGCAACCCACCCCAGGCCCCTCCGAGGAGGGGATTGGAAGAGTTCGTCCTCGTGCTCGTGCTCGTCGCTCCGCGACAGTTGGATTAAACGACAGGCACAGAAGTCGACTCCCCGATCCGTTGAACATGATAAGAATTTTGATAATACGGGCGTTGTAGTTGATTCGTAGAAACGCTTACCCGTCTCCGTCCATCTGGGCTACGCCGAGGCAGAGCGCGTTCCTCTACGGAAGATTCACGGATGCTCGAAACTCCAGTGATTGAGAATTAGTTGCTATCGGTTTCTGGAGGTATCAGAAGAAAGCCTGAGGAAATTCGGGTCACTCGAAGAACGGCTTGATCCATTCCTCGGCGAGCTCGAGACCGAATCCGGGAGCGTCGTTAGGAGTCACTCGACCGTTCTTGGGAACGCGCGTCCCCGGGAGGCTGGGGAGCTCCTCGAGAGGGACGCCCGGCGCCGAGCCGACGAAATATTCCCCCCACGGCGAGCAGGCCGTCGCAATGGTAAAGTGCTGGCCGTAAGCCGTCTTGCCGCCTCCATGAAGCATGACGCTGAGTCCTGCGCCGTCTGCGGCAGCAGCGGCTTTGCGGCAGGTGGAGAGCCCGCCGCACCAGCTGATATCGGGTTGGAGGATGTCGACCACTCGATGGTTGGCGGCCCATTGATACGGAACATGGGTGTACCAGTGCTCACCGGTGGCGAGGGTTTGCCAGGGAAGTCGTTCCCGCAGTTCTACATGGGCATCCAGGTCTTCGGGGATGAGACACTCTTCCATCCACTTCAGGCGGTAGGGGCGGAGCCTTTCGGCAAGGCGCACGGTGTACTCCACGTCGAAAGCCATCCAACAGTCCAGCATGAGCTCGCTCTCGTCGCCGATCACCTCCCGCGCCTTGGCCACAAACTCTTCGTTCTTGTGGAGGCCGTCAAGGCCGTCGGTGGGACCATAGGGGCAGGCCAGTTTGAAGGCGGTGAAGCCCAACTCCTTGTACCAGTCCACATCGTTTCCGGTGGCGTAGCAGAAGATTTCGTCCTTCAGGGGACCGCCGAGGAGGCTGTAGACGGGCTGGTTGAGGGCTTTGCCTTTGGCGTCCCAGGAAGCGAGATCCACGGCGCTGATGGCGTAAGAAGCCAGCCCCGGTGAACCGTAGGGTTTAGTCAGGCGGAACATCATATCGGCGAGTCGATCGATGGCGAACCCGTCTTCTCCGATCAGTTGCGGGGCGAAGTGATCCTCGATGATCGCGGCAACGACGCGGCCGTTTCCGGAACTTCCGTATCCTTTCGTTCCGTCCTCCAATGTAACCTCGCACCAGACCCCGCCCCAACCCTTGGGCATCCAGAGGCCACGGTGTCGCTTGACTTTTGGGTAGCGCGACATCGGGTTAGCGACTTCCGCTTCCTCGCCCCAGGAAGGGCGGTGTGGTTTTGTTTTGGGTGGAGTGGCGGGCATGTCCACCGAGACCGCTCGGATGTTGGTGATTTTCATGGATGTTGGATCTGGGTGATTGGGGTTTTCGTCGTCCTCCGAATTCCGAGAACCCACCCCTGGCCCCTCCGAGGAGGGGAATGTCAATTCTCTATCGTCCTTGTTCTCGTTCTCGTGCTCGTCCTCGGGAGGGTAACGAACCGATCCTGGAGCTTAGGGCAACCCACCCCGCCCTTCCGTCTTCGCACTGCGTGCTGCGCCGTGACGAGACGGGCACCCTCTGAGGAGGGGAGTCTCCTAGTAAGGACTGTGTTCGTAATTCGGGACATTCCCCTCCTCGGAGGGGCCAGGTGTGGGTTGTCCTACACACCAGGATTGGTAGTTGATGGACGTTGGGTTAGGTATCAGATCAACCTCACCGCCACTCATCCACCGAGGCGCTTCCTGAATAGCTGCTGCCCATGATGCGCCAGTAGCCGTTCGTTTCTCCGCCAACCACGACGACGTGAATATCTTCCTTCCGGTAGATATTGATGTTCTCGTCGTCCGCTGCTTTGAGCATGGTGGCGTAGGGTTCGATCCCGTTCAGTGCCAGGGGGTAAACGTAGTTTTGGACGAGTTGGTAGTCCCAATATACGCCCGCGGGCATGGTGGCGTTTTGGTACACCCAATCGATCACCTTTTCCTTGGTGTCATGCCCGTCGCGGTCGACAAACTGTCGCGCCGTGATGGGATCGAGAATAAGGGTTGGTGGGTTGTTCGGGTTTAATCCCCGCAGCATGTTGCCGACGTGCTCGCGCCAGTGGGTTTCCCGCAAGCCGAGTTGAAATGTAGTTGAGCGGCAGCCGGAGAAGGCGCTGACCACACTTTCGTCTTTCGTGAAACCATGCTGGACGTGGAAGGGTTCCCACGGACTGCGTTCCTCGTTCTCGGCGAAGGTAATGCTGTTGTAGGCGTAGTTGTTGCCTTGGGAGCCTAGGTAGGTCACCTCTGGAAGGGAACCACCTTGCAGATTCTGAGAGAGGAGGCTGTAGGCCCGGCCAATAGTGGCGTTAGCGTGATTGTAGGGTCCCATCGCCCCGATGCCCCAGTTCATACCGATCTCGTGGCGGACCGGACCGTTGACGACGGCCATTCCGGCGGCCGAACTCGTGGTGCTGGCTCGGGCTGTGGCCTGGGTGGCGGCGAGAGCGAGAATCACCGGGAAATACTCAGGATTGGCGCCGGCCATGACGGCGTTAACCGCGACTTTCTCGACGGTATATTCCCAAGCCTCTCGTCCCTTGGTGGGCCTCATTCGTCCCACGACTTCGTCGGGACTCCGGCTTGTTCCCTTCAACATTTTGGCCACCCGTTCTTCGGTGGGAAGGATGATGGGCAGCTGATCGGTCCAGTTATTCTCAAGGAAGATTTTATTCAGGTTCTCTTCCGTGTCTGGGTCGAGGAATCGGGGAGAGGAGCGATCGAAGCGAACTTGCTTCGTCTCCTCCTCGGAGAGGGGAGACTCAATGGCATCGAGCACGGCTCGCATAAATGGCTGTCCTGTGATTGCGTCGTCACCGTCGACATAGGCCCGAAGTTCGGCCCGCGACTTTCCCATGACCGGCTGCGGAACAAAGGCAAAACGCTGCTTGGGCATGCCCCGCTGCATGGACGATGCCCTCACCAAGGGCTCAAAAATGTTGGTTTGGACGGAGGCCGTTGGGACTCCGTATTCAGTCTCGATGATAAAGCATTGGTCGGCGACCGCCGGCGCACAGGTGCTTCAGTGGCCGACTCCGACTACGGCCGCGTCTCCTCGCTTTTGAATCTCGTCGTAGAGTTCCTCATCGCGTTCTGTGTAGACCCCAGCCTTGCTGCGCAATTCCGTCTTCACGGTGGGCATCTTTTCCGAAAACCAATTCTGCATCTGCTCCATGAGGATGTCTCCATCGTCGAAGCGACAGTCGACTAGGTAGACTGTCTTGCCATCCAGGCCTTTCGCTCTCGGAGCCATTCCCACTTGAATGATCTGGGGCGGATACCCCATCGGATTTAGAACTTTGAGCTTGTTTCCCATGACGTGTACCTTCTGATTTCCGGTTAAGGATTTTTTGAGACTGTGTTACGTTGATGGGATAGATCGACCCATTCAATCCCTAAGATGAAAATTGCAGCGCCTCTTTGTCGCGAGCTTCGTCGTAAACTCTTTGTCGTGAGCTTAGTCGATTCCTCGAAGGATCAGAGATCTCTATTTCGACGGATATACCCAGAAGAACGACGAAGTTTGCGATGAAGCTTACGACGAAGTTTCCCTGACGGGAGAGAAGCGCCACCCAAACTTCGTCGTAAACTTTGTCGTCAGCTTAGTCGACTCCTCGAAGGAACAGAGATCACTGTTTCGACGGATATACCCAGAAGAACGACGAAGTTAACGATGAAGCTTACGATGAAGTTTCCCTGGCGGGAAGAGAGGCGCCACCCAAACTTCGTCGCGAACTCTCCTGAAACTTCCGAGATTCGACGAGTTCGATGGCTGTGCACAATTCAGTGCGTGACAGCGACATCCCTTCCAGTATTTCCTCCGGTCGTCCACCAAATCGTGCACTCATAAAGGTCAAGTCCGCCTTTTCCTGTAAAATCGGAATGGCATAACCTCTATTAGATTATCTTTACTTTCTTCCCTTCAGGCAGCGAATTTCATCAGGTCCGGATCCTTCCAGGTGCTCTCCGGATCGCTCCAGATCTGTTTGAGTCGTTCCACCAGGTAGGGTTCCATGCGGACTCCTCGCCAGCCTTCTGAGGCATCCACCAGGACCGCGAAGATCAGGCACAGTCCGCTCGTTTTGGAGCGGAATCGGGGAATCACTTTGGTGCGACGGCGCCCTTCCCCGAAGAGTCGCTCCAGCAGATTGGTGGTGCGGATCTGTTTTCGGTGCAGGAAGGGAAATTTCAGCGCTGTGAGCGATTCCTCCAGGTCACGCTCCAGGCACTTCATGGCGGCTGGAAAGCTCCCCTTGTATTCCTCGATGATGGCGCGAGCCTGTTCTACAGCCTCGCGGTATCCCTTCGCCGTAAAGGCTTTGTGAATGAGCTTTTTGAGGGTGGGACGGGCTACCTCTGGAAGCTTGTTGACGATGTTGCGCATCTTGTGCACCTGGCAGCGCTGCACCAGGCTGTTCGGAAACTTCCTTCCCACCGCCTTGCGTAGACCCGAATTACCGTCCATCACACTGAGTACTGGATCGGCCAATCCCCGGCTCTTCATGTCCTCCAGGAAGGCCTCCCAACAGGCGCTGCTCTCCTTGTCCCCTACGGCCATATGAAGCAATACCTTACGTCCGTCCCAGAGCATCCCGTAGGCGCATAGGACCGCCACTGCCCTCTTGTCTTCGGGCCGCAGCCTCATATAGATCCCGTCCAGAAACAGATAGAGCACGCGCTCACCACTCAGATCTCTTTCCTGCCACTTTGCAAAGTCCATCCTCAGACTTTGGCACACCTCATTGACCACGCTGCGCCCGGTCTGCTCTACCCCCAAAGACTCGATCAGCGCCGTCTCGATATCGCGCTGACTCATCCCTTTCACATAGAGCATCGGCACCAGCTCCAAAAGCCGCTTCGAGCGTCGTCCGATCGCTTCCAGCCAGGCCGACTCGAACGGCTCCAGCCCGTCGCGAATCTGCGGTACCTGCAGCTCAATCGTCCCTTCGCAAAGATGCACTTTCTTCGGCTCATAGCCATTGCGGTAGCCCCGCAGTGCTCCATCACTCGAGCGCTCATAGCGCTCTCGCCCCAGAAAATCGCTCACTTCGATCTCCAAGGCTCTTTGCAGCATCAGCTGGGCTCCCCGTCGGGCCGCCTCCCCCAGTGGTTCTGTGCTGCTCGCGATTCCTTCCATTAGCTCTTGCTCTATCTTCTCACTCGGTGCTATCTTCTTCATGGTGTAGTCTCCTGTTTTTCGGGGCCGCCTTTCGGCCCCGGTTTGGTTACATTTTTGTTTTCAGGAGGTTACACCATTTTTCTTTTTACAGGAAGGATAGGACGTCACCCCGCCCTTTCGAACTTCGATTACGCTTACGATTGGGCTGGTCGAATGTGGAGAGAAGGAGATCGGCGAAGAGCAATCGAAATTCGCAATCTTAAGCGTAATCGAAGCTCGAAGCACTCCACGAAGCCACCTGAAACACAATAGTTTCGTCCTGTTAAAAAGGGCGTCCCGCGCCCCGAACATTGCTTTGTCGACTCTGCTGACAGTAGGGATTCCCAACGGATTCGAGCCGTCTTCGTTCCACTGCTCCGTGCCAGAGAAGACAACGGATTGGGAGGGGAGGAGAGTTTCGAGTTGCTAAGTCACGGTCCGAGATGCGAATTTCGCGGTGAGCGCTGAAGGCGTAGGACAGGCGTCTCGCTCATCGCGCGGTCTGTAGCCTTCGGCCAGAGTGCAGCTAAAGTTGCAATCGAAGTGCAAAACGTACTTATTTCGGTGAATGGATATGGATTCCAATAGAAGCAATGGCTAAAGTCGTTATCATTGGAGCGGGGAGCTTGGTTTTTTCCAGCCGGCTGACCGCGGACATACTCTCTTTCGATCAGACTCGCGAAACTGAGTTCGCTTTGGTCGACATCGACGAGGAACGGCTGGCGTTCGCGAGCCGGATCATCGAACGCATATTTAAGGAAGGCGGGTACGACAAGGCCTCCTACACGGCGACGAGAGACCGGAGCGCAGCGTTACCGGGGGCGGATTACGTAATCAGTAGTCTGCTCGTCGGAGGCTACGAGGCGATTGAGAAGGAAATCGACATCTCGATGAAGTATGGGGTCGATCAGTGCATCGGCGACACGCTCACTCCGGGCGGCATTCTGCGATGCCTGCGCACTCTGCCTCATCAGGTCGGCATTGCTCAAGACGTGATGGATCTCTGTCCGGATGCTGTTCTGCTGAACTACACCAATCCCATGTCGATGCTCTGCTGGGGAATGTACCGCCAGGCACCGGGGATCAAGCTGGTTGGCCTATGCCATTCCGTGCAGGGCACCACGAAGCAGTGGGCAGAACGGCTCGGGCTCGAAATCGACGATATCCAGTGGAAGTGTGCTGGTATCAATCACCAGGCTTGGATTTATCAGTACCAGAAGGATGGCGAAGACCTAATTCCAATGATCCGCGAGCTCGCGGTCCAACCGGAGATCTGGCTGGGGGACACTGTCCGGATGGAGTACGTAAAGCACCTGGGCTATCCGGTTACCGAATCGAGCGGACATTGCTCGGAGTACACACCGTGGTGGCGGAAGCGTCCTGAGTTGATCGAGCAGTATTGTGGGGATGCGAGTCCTTGGAATGGAAAGAGCGGATTTATAAAAGATATCTACGCGCGTCCCGACTGGAAGGAGAAGATGGAACGCATGGCCAACTGGGAAGAACCCGTGGACCTCGAGCGCAGTCACGAATATGGGTCTCAGATCATCAACGCCTGTGAGGGGGGCGAACCCGTGGTGATTCATGGCAATGTTGAGAACACGGGTCTGATCGAAAATCTACCGGAGAGTTGTTGCGTGGAAGTTCCGATCTATGTGGATCGTAATGGCTTGCAGCCAATGAGGGTGGGAAATCTACCCATGCACCTCGCGGCTATCAATCGTAACCAGGTTACCATGCAAGAGCTGGCCGTGGAGGCCGCGATCAGGGCCGATCCGGAGCTGGCCTTCCAGGCCTTCGCGATGGATCCGTTGACTTCGGCGGTGCTGTCGCTTGATGAGATTCGGGAGATGACCCGAGAGCTGCTTGAGGCGCTTTCCTTTTGCCTTCCGACGTTCGAAGGAAAAACTCTCGCTTCCAAACCGAATTTGGTAGGATCGGTGGCAGAGAATGTCGAACGACACGAAGACGATGCGGAGCTGCGCTCTCCTGTTGCAGGTAAAAATTGAGCCAAATCCTTAGAGCCACAACCTTCTTCGAAGACGAAATGCTCACGCATTCCGCTACCAACTGAAACATGGTCTGTAGCGGAACGCGTAAGCGTTTCGGCAGTGATAATGAACCTTCAATACTCAATCTCTACTTGTGCTCTTGTATTGGCCCCGTTTCAGCATTGCTCAGTATCGGCTGCCTACGGTCCGGTCTCGGCAGACACGGTCGTAGATCTTTCGCCGACGATCTCGATGGACCATTACCAAAGCTGGCCGGGCGGTCAGCTTCACCACCAGCCTATCGTAGTTCCCTATATCCAACACGGTCCCGGCCCGTTGGCGGCAGACTTGATTATGCTGGATGAGAACACGGCTACCCAGACCGACTGCCCGCCGCACATGATGCCCCCCCAGGACAGCGGCCTGCCCAATGCCCACTACTACGGTGACCGGACCTGCGATGAAGTTCCTGCTTGGGGGTGGATTGGCGAAGCATTCAAAATAGATGGCAGAAATATCCTCGACCAGGCTGCCAACGGTGTCAGTCCCCTCTTCACCGTAAAGCAGATCAAAGCAGCCGAGCGCAAACATCGGCCTTTGCGGCCGGGCGACGCCGTCCTTTATTGGAGCGGGTACGACGACAAGCACGACGCTCCTTTGCCCAAAGGCAGCCGTCTCATTATCGATCCGGTGGCGGGTCGGTCGCCGGGTTGGCCGGCGCCGGATTTCGACGCGGCGGATTACGTGGGCAGCTGTGGAGTCTGGATTATGGGTATTGACAGCCCCAGTATGGGCGGATTGGGCGAACCCATATACTCGCGGCCGGGACCGGCAGGCATGTTTCAAAACCCACTGGCCTTGGAGAGCCACCTCGGGCATTTCAAACATGGAGCTTCCCACACCGAGGGTCTGATCAATCTTGATCAGGTCCCCAATGGTTCGCTCTACATCGCCTTGCCCATCAACCACAAGAACTCACCTACGGTCGAAACGCGCGCCGTGGCCATCACCGACACTCGGTTGGCGGGTGAGCTGATGCGGGCAGTCCGAGCTCGTCGAGTGGTGGACCTTTCCGTTCTCCTCTCCATGCGGCATCCGGTCTCGTGGCCGGGCCGAGGAGTAGGGAATTTCGCCTTTCCCTACCACGCGGTTGAACCTGTCAACACTTTCACCGGACCCTTCGGCCCCTACTGGGTCAATACTCACATCATGGACTCGCGCACCGGAACCCATGTCGATCCTCCGGCCCATTATGGACCGCCTTCGGACTTCGATTTTGGCCGGTATGACGCTCGCACCCAAGCTTGGCGGGAGAAATTCGAGTCCACCTTCGGCCCTTTAAAGACTACCGAGCTTACCTCGGAGAGAATTCCCATTCACCACTTCATGGGACCTGTGCGAGTAGTAAACGTTCAGCACCTGGCGGGTACCACGCAGGTGAAAATTTGGCCGGCCTCGCCGAGAATCACGGTTAAGGAAATAGAGGCCCACGAACAACGGCACGGTCCTATCGAAGCGGGGCAGGTGGTCGTCTTTCATACAGGCCACACTGATACTCACTTCGCCGCCTTTGAGAGGGGCCGTATTGACAGGTGCATCAAGGCGCCGCTCGACGGATTGACGGAAGGATGGCCCGCGCCCACCCCGGACGCCGTTCTCTATCTGGCTCGAAAGGGGGTCCGGCATGTCGGCATTGACGCACCCGATATGGGTCCGGTAGATCCAGAGGGAGCGGCTATAGTCCACTGGATGGCGGCAAATGAAGGGATGATTTTCACTGAGTTTCTTATTGGAGTGGGCCAGCTGCCAACGACCGGGGCGTTCTTTATTTTCCTGAACCCGAAAATTGAAAAGAATCACGGTGGGCCGGGTCGAGCTATTGCGATTCTGCCGTGATGTTGAGCGATACTATCTGGACACGGCAGCAGCTCCAAAAATCCAATCTCGTTCCTTCCGCGTCCGGAGGACGCGGACCAGCCTCTTCGCGTTCCTTCCCAAGGTGAGCCGAGTCCTCCGGACACGGCAATTCCTTCCGGGCATTTCGTCAACTTCGAGCCCATCAAACAATCATGAGCAGAGATGCAACGATTTCCCTCGTAAGCTTTCCCACACTTCCGTCCGATTCGCCGGACAGGCTGGCAAGGACCTTGGAACGGATGGGGGAATGTGTCGACCAGGCGGCGGCGCTCAGGAGCGACCTGGTGGCTTTTCCCGAAATCTGCAACACGCTTGGCGCCGCCGAGCCGTGGCAGTTCGAGCAGCTCGATGGGCCAACCATCGCAACGATGGGACGGAAAGCCAAGGAGCACGGCATCTATGTCGTGTCTCCCCTGGGGACCTACGATGAACAGGGCGATAGGCGGAACAGCTCTGTCCTTATCGGTCGCGAAGGCGAGATCGCGGGTGTTTACCACAAGAACTTTCCGACCCACGGGGAGCTTGACATCGGCATCATTCCCGGAACGGAAACACCTGTTTTCGAGACGGACTTCGGCCGGGTCGGCCTCTGCATCTGTTTCGATATCAACTACTGGGAAGTCGGCGCAGGACTGTGCGAAAACAAAGCGGAGCTTGTGATCTGGTCGTCTATGTGGGATGGAGCGCGTATGCTCACGAAGTGGTCGATCGAGTTCGGATTCTATATGGGTGGAATGCACTCCGGCCGATCTACGTTTATCGATATCTGCGGTAGGGAGATCATTAGTGTAAAGCGGGATCTAACCGATCGAGTCGGCCGAACCCCGATCGTGACGACCGCTCTCGATCTCGATAAGAGAATGCTTCATCACGACTACAATGTTGAACGACTGAAAGGCCTCTTTGAGAAATACGGACCGACGGCTGCCTTTGCCGAGTGGAAAGGAGAAGAATGCCTCTTGATCTTCGGATCTCAGCTGCCGGGTGTGTCCAGTGACGAGCTGATCGAGGAATTCGGGCTCGAGACCATGCGAGATTATCTAGCCCGCGCCCGCCGGGATCGAAAGCGGGCGCTCGAGGGTACTTACCCGGTAAATACTCTTGTAAGATCTTGAGGACCCATTGCAAACTTCCGTTTGCGGTCAACGTGAAAAAGGGAAGTCGGCCATAGAAAGAGAGAGTCCAAATGGATACGAGTACGGATAACCCTCCATGCGCCGAATCGGTGCCAATGACGCCCGAACAGAGATTTTTCTTCGATCTCCAGGGTTGGATTCGGATACCCTCAGTCCTGACGGCGGAGGAGACTGATGAGATGAAGGCCGAGGTCTACGGGGGATCCAAGAACGGCTATGAAGGAACGCTCCAGCGGCTTCTGGATCATCCGGCGATCGTCGGAATCCTGTCCGAAATTCTGAACACAGTCCTTACTTGGACATTCCCCTCCTTGGAGGGGTGCCCGTCTCGTCACGGCGCAGCACGCAGTGCGAAGACGGAAGGGCGGGGTGGGTCATCATCGATACCTGGTTTGCTTCGCAATCCATCACGGCATCATTGGGCTGTCAGAATCGCTCCTATTCGATGAATCATCCCGCGATCTCTCTTCGTCGATTAGCTCGGTTAAGTCCTTCACGATCCCTGTCTCGTCGGCTGACAGTTCGGTCGTTTCGGAAGGGTCTTCAGCGATGTTGAAGAGCTCAACCTCGGTTCCCGCGTCGGGCTGCCGACTGATCAGTTTCCAGTCGCCCCGTCGTAGCCCAAGCTGAGAGGCGCCCTTGAAGTTCCAGAAAAAGCTGCGGTCTTCGGGCTGAGACTGCGTCCCGTCGACGAGAGGCCAGATATCGGACCCGTCCCATTGAGGGTCGGCTTGGGGCTCGGCTCCGACAAGATTCGTAAAGGTCGGCATCCAGTCGGCGATATGCACGGCGTGATTCATCTTTCCCGGCGAGAGCTGCCCCCGCCAGTTGATCACCAGAGGCGTTCGTATGCCTCCCTCGTAGAGCTGAGCCTTGACGCCACGAAAAGGAAGGTTGGATCCCAATCTGGGGTAGGCTTCCTGCCATCCCGGATACAGGTCGGTACCGTGAAGGGGACAGTCGTTGATGGCCCCGTTGTCGGATGCGAAGATTACGACCGTATTTTCGCGTTGGCAGGTACGCTCGAGGGATTCGAGGAGCATTCCGATGGCATGGTCCATGTGGCTCGTGTAAGCCGCGTACTTCTTGAAGGAGGCGTCCTTCAGAGGGTCGTCGTCAAAATGCTCGAACTGATAGCGGTCGAGCCAGGACTGCAACGGTTTGACCGGCACGTGGACGGCGGTGAAGGGAACATAGCAGAACCAGGGTCGGTTTCGACTTTCGGTCCATTCGATGGCTTCTCGCACGATCAGATCCGTGACGTGGCCATGTTCCTCCTCAAGTTCTCCGTTTCGATGCCAGGTGACGGAGAACTGTCCGCGTTTGTACCTGTGGTTGTACGGGTCAACGCCTCCCGCGAGACTGCCGTAAGAAGCGTCGAATCCGTAGTTGTTCGGACCGAATTCCGGCGAAGAGCCGAGATGCCATTTTCCAAATAGGCCGGTGTCATAGCCTCGGCCTTGTAGAACCGTCGCCAGGGTCGCGTATCCATCGGGTAGGACGGGAGCATTACTTGGAACCGTAGCGTGGGCTCCAAAGCGTCCGGGGTGCCGGCCGGTCAAAAATGCGATTCGAGTCGGCGTACACATCGGGCAGACATAGTGCTGCTCCAATTCGATTCCGTCGGCTGCGAGGCGATCGATATTCGGTGTTCGGATAGGTGAGCCGTGCAGACTGAGATCGGCCCATCCGAGGTCATCAGCGAGAACAAAGAGGATGTTGGGCTGGTTCATGGCTTACTGAGGTTTCGGGTGTCAGAGTTCAGGGTTCATGGGTTGTCGATCAGAGATGCGGTCCTCATCCTATCCCTTAAGAATATAACCGACAAGCCGCCTGTCTCACAGAGTTCCCCATCGTCGGCATAGGGCCTTCTCTTCCAACGGCTCGACGCCCGGACCGGCGATTTTCAAGCAAGTCTCTGCGAACCGGCGAAGCTCGGCAGCCGCGATGCGTTTGAATTCTTTTGGAGGCAGATTAATGAGGTAGAAATCAGATCACAGTGGCAAAAGGAAGCCAAGGATTCCCTTTGGTTATGCAAATTCCTAAGAGGGATGACAAGGAATCTGGCGATGGTCGAACTGCCCGCGATTACCAGAAGCGCACAGATCGCGGGGTCCTCCATCGAGTTTCCACTACCGAATCCGGCAGGTTCCTACGACCAAACAAAGACTTCATCATCATCTTCCGAGAACCCGATAAAGACCGCCAACACGACTCGCGGCGTATCTCCGACGACACCTGGCACTTCGTGGATATTCTCAGAGTAAAAGAAATAGAGGTCTCCGGGTTCCAGGCGGATGCGTATGCGATCGATGTTTCGGTCAGCAGCAAATTCGTGAAACGTGCCTCCAGTGAGGTGTTCGCCGACCACGGGGGAAATTGGTGCGTTGTAGAGCAACGCCTCGCCACTGTTCCCAGCATCTTCGCTGTTTTGAAAACACATGACGGCGGCGAACTGATGATCGAAGCGCGAAACCTGGTAGTTGAAGAGACGTGAACGTTTCGAAACCGAGTCGTAGTGAGGCCGATGGCCCAGACCTGCATGGTAGCAGCGAAATATCGCCGGTCCGTAGAGTCGGCCGTCCGATTCCCGTGCAGTCAATACCTTCTTGCTCGTAAGCAATTGAGCCATCGCGTCGTAAATCGTCGCTACCGGATCGTCGAAGCCGTCAAAGAGCGACTCGAACGTCCGGTGAGTTTCACCGGCGTGTTCAAAGAATCGATCTGGCTCGACGCTGTGGGTGCCAAGGCTGGTTCCGATATCGACCCTCTTTCCTGTTCCTTCTTCTCCGGCCTTCGGAGAATAGAGAAGGCCCAGGTCGTAGAATCGGCAAATTAGGGCTTCACAGTGGCTCGGTGGATAGGCCCCGCGAAGGATTAAAGCCGGCACCTGCCCTTCCCGCAGCGCCCTAAATGGATTCCGATAGCTCTCGAGTATCGATTCTACCGTACCCTCGACAGGGTTCCAGTCTCCGTTCTTGTACATGTTCACTCGCTCAGTTGAAAAAATGAAGAGTAAGCCGCCCGATCGAAGAGTAAAGGCAACTCGAAGCTGAGGTGTCAAGAATAGGGACAGACCCTACTAAGAAAATCATCTTGTCACAAATATATGGTTGGAAATGGGGCGAATAACACAAAAAGCTAGATTCCCAGAGAGCGGGGTGTAGTGTCGAAAGGGAGCGATGGACAGATTGACGGAGGACTGGATCATCGGGATGCTGGCTACCAATCCGCGAATATGGAGTTGGGTGGAGCAGTTGATGGGAGAAGGTGAAGTGAAGCGTCCGGAGAAAATCCGAGGGATCCATTGTCGGTTGCCTATGGGCGACGCTCCGGAGAAACCAACGATCCGCCACTGCGATGTCACGCCGGATAAGCTGGATTTATGATCTTTTCGACGAATTTGAGGGGAAGGATCGAATCGACAGATATAAGAATAGAATTATCGAGTTTAACGACGATCCTCTCGTCGAAAGTCATGGTGAAGCGGGTGATCTTCTCTTCTGGCACGGTCTGCTGGCGCATACCGCAGGATGGAATCGATCGGAAGAGATCCAGCTTCGGGAAGCGGTTTTGTGTGACTATACGAAGAAGGAAAATGCGGCCTTGGCGAATGGACGGCCGCACGAGGATATGTGGCGCGAATGGTCCCGGGAGACGCGAAGGGCGCCCGTTTAGGCGCTCGCCTTTGGTCTGATAATGCCAAATATGGGCACTGGTATGAGACAATTGAGAGGCGGATTCGTAATAGGGTGGTGTCACGTGATTCTCGGAATGCTCATGTTTCCGGTTGGGCTTGGTGCCGGCCTGGAGCCGACTCAAGTGACCGCGGACGAATGGACTGAGGGTAAGCGCTATCCTCTGCGAATGGATTCCTCGTCCTACGGGAAATGGAACGCCGCCGGCGGAAACAGGGGAACGGCGCAACAATCGAACGGCGAACCAAAGCGAAAACCTCGTGTGCTTCGGTGGGGCAAGTCGGATTCGTCGCAATATGATCCTTCTGCCAAGAAAAAAATGCGGAAGAAGCACAAGAAGGAGCTGAAGCGGCAGAAGGAGAAGCCGGCTAAGAATCGATCAGACAAGCCGAGGGTCCTACGATGGGAAAAAAGTGAACGCCCAGCTCGGAAGGAACCGGAAAGGCGAGGGCAAAGCAGGGCACGGGTCGAAGAAGAAATCGAACGTGCGCAAAAGCCCCGCCTTCTGCGTTGGGAAGGGAAGAACAGCAAGTCTCGCACCGCGTCTTCGAGTGGAAAGAAGAAGCAAAAGAAGGTAAAGTCGGAGAAGGATCGCTCAAAGAAAAGGAGGTTGCTTGGATTGGGGAAGAGTGAACCCAAGAGTCGGCAGGAACCGGAAAGGCGAGCGCAAAGCAGCGCACGGGAAGAAGCGGAAGAAGAGCGGGCAGAGAAGCCCCGAATTTTTCGTTGGGAAGGGAAGAACAGCAAGTATCGCCCCGCGTCTTCGAGCGCAAAGAAGAAGCAAAAGAAGGTAAAGTCGGAGAAGGATCGCTCAAAGAAAAGGAGGTTGCTTGGTTTGGGGAAGAGTGAGCCCAAGAGTCGGAAGGAACCGGAAAGGCGAGGGCAAGGCAGGGCACGGGTCGAAGAAGAAATCGAAGGTGTGCAAAAGCCCCGGATTTTTCGTTGGGAAGGGAAGAACAGCAAGTCTCGCACCGCGTCTTCGAGCGCAAAGAAGAAGCAGAAGAAGGCGAAGGTGGAGAAGGATCGCTCGGATAAGCCGGGACTGCTTGGTTTGGGGAAGAGTAAATCCAAGAGTCGGAAGGAGCCGGAAGTGCGAGTGCAGAAGAGCGCACAGGTAGAACAAGAGATGGAGCGACCGCTGAAACCGCGCCTGATGCGTTGGGAAGGGAAGAACAGCAAGTCTCGCTCCGAGACTTCGAGCGGAAAGAAGAAGCAGAAGAAGGTAAAGCGCGAAAAGGATCGGTCCGAAAAGCCAAGGCTGCTTCGCTGGGGAAAGAGCAACACTTCGTCTCTGAATGATCCTGCCATTCGGCCTGAGATGAACAGTCAGGTAAACGATGAATTAGCCAGCGCGGATAAGCCTCGCATGCTTCGATGGGATAAAGAGGACATGAGGTATGGTGGACGATCCTCCGGTGGTAAGAGGAAGCTAAAGAAGGCAAAACAAGGGAAGGATCGGTCTGGAAAGTGGAGAATTCTTCGTTTGGGAGAGGGAGAGAGGACGTAAAAAGTGCGGCGGTAGAAAGCGTGGATGTCCGTGGGAGAAATGGGACACAAGGGAAGCTGCCGGTGCTTGCTTCAATGGTAGCATCGATTTAGAGGGATGCATCAAGTACCGGCAGCTTCCTAGCCTGGAAATCTCAGAAGATTTCCAGGCTTTTGACGGAATGACACAGAAGATCTTGAATTTGAAAGTCTTATGGATACATCACCAATGAGTATTCGGCCCTTTGCTGCGACAGTGTGTAGTGGGATCCACCCTATTGGTTCGATGCCGAAAGCAATCTCCGATGGTGAAACTCCTCAAGATCTTCTGTGTCATTCCGTTGGTTAGCCCGCTTTTTGACCTCAATGTAGAGCAAAGCAAGGGATGAGGCATCAAATCGAAAACGAGTCCTCGAATATTTGTGAGAAAAGCTTCCTAGGCCCGTCAAGCAGGGATAATGGTTTGGGGGTTGCGCGTAAATTGTCGTGAGGTGGTAGGGCGTGGCCGCCGGACGCGCCGCCGAAACTACAACCTTTTCCCATCTTCAGCCTCTTCAATCTCGGTCGCGGCCCAGAGTAAGGGACTGGCAATAGAGAGACGCTGAATCGAACGGCGCGTCCGGAGGCCACGCCCTACCACCATACGGAAATCGGAACGGAGAAGAATAGGATGAATCTGGCAGACGCCTTCGAGGAATTCCTCGATCCGCCTCTCGAATTTGGGCCCATGCCATTCTGGTTTTGGAACGACGATTTGGAGGAGGATGAGCTTGTTCGCCAGGTAGCGGCTTTCCGTGAGGCGCATTTTGGCGGGTTTGTGTTGCACGCAAGGGTTGGGCTGTCGCGACGGATAGGGTATCTCACTGAGGAATTCTTCCGTCTGGCCCGGCGGGTCGTAGAAGAGGCAGCACGCCTGGAAATGAAGGTTATTCTCTACGATGAGGGGAGTTATCCTTCGGGCTCCGCCCAAGGTGCGGTGGTGGCAGAGAATCCTGACTACGCGAGTCGGGCCATTGGCTTGTGGGAGAAAGATATTCTGGGTCCCTACTCCGGATTTTGGCGCCCGAACACGGGGCGTGCAATCCTGGACCGGCATGTCTGCACGTTCATGGGCCGCTTGCATAGAAGCAACCGTATTGATCCCGATTCCGTGAGGCCGTTGGAGGCGTTGCCGAATGATATCTTCCGTATCGATGCTTCGGCGGGAAAGTGGAAGATCATGAGCGTCTGGGATACGCAGAGTGGCGGGCATATACGGGGAGTGTATCCGGAGGAGGAGAGTGGTTCGGTTGTCGCTCCGGCGGCGGGAGATATTCTCAATGTAGAAGCTGTTGCGTGTTTTATCCGTCTCACCCACGATCGCTATTTTGAGCATCTCAAGGAATTCTTCGGAAACACCGTCATCGCGATGTTCACTGACGAGCCTTCCGTTTTTGGGAAGTCTCCCCTGCGACCGAAGTCTCCCAAGCCATTCACGCCCGGCTTGATCGACTGGCTCGAAACGCGATGGGGCCACAATCCCCTCCCTTGGTTGCCCGCTCTTTGGCTCGATTACGGAGAGGGTACGGAGGCGTTTCGCTTGAAGTTTGAACGGGCCATCCAGGAGCGGATGCACGAGGTTTTCTATAAGGCCCAGTCAAAGTGGTGCGCCGATCACGGAATCGCATTGACCGGGCACCCCAGCGGTAGCAACGAAATGTCGGCTCTGAGATACTTTCAACTTCCGGGACAGGATATGGTGTGGCGCTATGTCGAACCGGATAAGCCTTCGGCTCTAGAGGGTGTTCACAGCGTTGCAGCGAAGGCGGCTACGAGCGGGGCACGGCTTCAGAAGTCCCGACGTATTCTTACCGAAGTCTGCGGCGCCTACGGATGGAGACTGACTTTGGAGGAAGTCAAGTGGCTCTACGATTGGCACCTGGTTCGGGGCAATAATCTCATCAACCCGCATGCCGTGTTCTATTCTATTCGAGGGCGCCGTGCCTGGGAGAGCGAGCCGGATCTTTTCCTGCACAATGTCTGGCGGCCCTACATGCCTTTCCTAAACCGCTATGCGCAACGCGTTAGCCGGCTCCTTTGTGATGGGGAGCATATCTGCGATGTCGCCATCCTCGGTGACGGCGATAATCTGCCTTGGGAGGCGGCGGGGCAGCTCTATCGTAATCAGATCGATTTCCTTTATCTCGACGATATGGCTGTCGCCGAGGCTTCAGTGAAGGAGGGTGGACTCGAGATTGGATCACAGACCTATCGGGTGATTGTGATTGAAGGGGAGCCGGAGCTCTCGCCTGAAACAAAGGAGCGTCTCAAGGAATTTGAGCGGCGTGGGGGTCGGGTGATCGACTTCGGCAGAGATGTTGATCTGCCATTTTTGCTCGATGACTTCCTGGATCGCGACATCAGGCTCGAGCCGAACGATGACAATTTGCGTTTAATCCATTATCGCAGGGATGGCCTGGAATACTATTTCCTTGTCAATGAGGGTAACGAGGAAATTCAGGGCGAACTGAAACTTGGGATTTGTGGGAGAATCGAATGTTGGAATCCTTTAACAGGAGATCGTTGCTCGGAAACTAAGACAGCCGATATCGGTAAGCTGGTTCTGGATATTGCCCTGGCAAGACGAGAGAGTAGGGTGTTGGTCGTTGACCCGAACAATTCCAGCTCGCCTTCAGAAATCCAGGACTACTCGGACGAGCGGATCAAAACCGACCTCGAATGGGAAGTGAGCCGTGTCAAGGGATTCTCAGGGGAAGATCCGAGTCCGGACTCAAACCAGCACCTTGGTGTCGGCGATTGGGCGAAAGTACCGGGGTTGGAGCTCTTCTCAGGGACCGTATGCTTTAGTTCCGAACTCGAGATCCCCGGTGGGGTGGATGAGGTTCTGTTGGATCTGGGAAGGGTGGGGGATATCGCCGAAGTTGTGCTCAATGGAAAGCATGTGGGCGTGCGGATGTGGGCGCCGTACGAGGTTTCACTTGGTAAAGAACTGTCGCAAGGCCTGTACGCTTTGGAAGTCTGGGTGACCAACTCGATGGCCAATGCCTTTGAGGGTGCGCAATGCCCGTCCGGATTGATCGGTCCGCTGGAATTGATTCTTCGTTGGCGGGAGTGAGGCTTTGCCAGAAAATCGGAATTCGATGAACCGTAGATCGCATTACTTCAATGCATTTTCTGGTCGGCCGAGCCTGCCTGGTCCGACGAAGCCTTGCGCGAAGTCGGCTCCTTGCGCGGCATAGGCTCGAGTTGCACATTTTTCCCGATTCCGCGTCCGGAGGCCGCGGACCACCTCCGATTGCAAGTTCCCGGCCTTGCGCTTCGAAGGTCCGCTGCATCTGGGGTTCGATTCTGTAGCAAGATAAGCTACCAATCCCGGTTTGTAGGGCAACCCACCCCTAGCCCCTCCCAGGAGGGGATATTCCAGAAATGGGGTGGGCTGTTTAGTCAGACGGAGACCTCCCGTACTTCGTCGGACCAGTCGCGCCACATGTCTTCCTGAGGAGGCTCGTCCGCAGTTATCTCAATGTCCTTCTTGCGAAAGTCGTAGAGGACGGCTTGGCGAATTTGACGGGAACGGTTGTGACGGGCGGCGTGGGCGAGACGGTGGTGCCAGAAGACGATATCTCCCGGCTCACCGTGACAGTCGACGTAGGGCTGACTATCGAAGTGGTGGACATGATCGTCGTAGCCTTCGGCACGCTCGTGTCTGTATTGTGAGGTGAAGGCGTAGTAGAAGGTTCGGTGGCTGCTGGGCCAGACCGTGAAGGCTCCGCCCTGCGGAGGAACCTCGTCAATGAGGCCGACGATACCGAGGTGGAAGAAGCCGGCATCCGTGTGGCAAGTGGTCGGCGCATCCGGTGCGTCGCCTTCTGGCAGCCTGCAGTAGATGCCACGAATCTTGTCGGGAGGGGGCGCATCCTGTTCGGGACGTGAGTCTTTCGGGTGAACGACTTCGCTTTTGCCTAGAAGCTGCTCGGCCCAACTCCAGATCGGCTCGTTGGTTGCCAGCATTTCAATGATCCAGTCCTCGCTGCCGGGCTCGCGGTACTTCCAAGTAAAGCCGGACCTGACGTTGCCGCACTCCCTCTCTTCTTTCTCTTCTTCGTCCTCACGGAAGGGGCCGGCCCAAGTTTCGGGATCGTCCTCTTCGAAGCGAGTCGGGAGGCCAGCCCACATGCGATCCCGAGCTCGGGCGGTCAAGGCAGGATCCATCACATTGCGTTTTATCAGATAGCCCTCGCGTTTGAAGAAGCTGATCTCGCTGGGGGTAAGGCGGGACATGGATTCGGGATCTTTTGAGTTTTGAGTTTTCGAGTTAGCACGTTCGGGACTTATAGATACATGGCACAATTGTCCGTTGAGAATGACCGAGGTGGTCTCATCATGTAGAGGAATCCGTGAGGATTTCTACGATCTGGCCTGAATCAGCTCTCATTTTCGCATCAGTCGTCCCATGACGGCTCGGTCAAAATTGTCGGCCTGCACTTCGATTCCGTCGGCATCGGGATGACACTGGTCTTCGGCGTAGCGGGCAATCAAATTCAAATCGAAGACTTCGAGTCCGTTGACGTAGATGAGATTGCGATCACCTAACTCGACGAGTCGTCGATGTACTTCCTCCATATCGCGACGCATACCGGAGATGGTATAATTGACCTGGTTGGGTTCGGTTTCGTGGGGGGGATAGCCGATCGGGGACACCAGGGCCATTGGGGTCTCAGGATGTTTTTCGCGAATTATCTGCACCAATCCCACGATCGCAGCCGGGTAGGTGCGTGCGGCGAGGGTCCCGCCCATGGTGTTGATTCCCAACTTAAGGGTAATGTAATCCGCGGGCAGATCGCGGATGACCATTCCCACCATAGAGTCGAGGTGGCATTGGCCTCCGAACCCCAGGTTGGTTAGGTGCAGGCCTCGGCGTCGTGCAACAATCGCGGGCCAGGTCCGAGATGGGCTGTGGGCTCTGACGCAGTGGGTGAGGGAACTGCCGTAGGTGACCCATCTCGGGCGATCGTCTTCGGTGGGACGACACGGCGCGTCGGCCTCAATTCCATGGAGGGCGACCGGTGCTTCCTGGAGAAGCCAGATGTCGACTACCTTTTCTCCGGACGGCAAGTCCTCGAAGAGCGCTTCTTCGGCTCTTGGAGCGGCGGGTGCTTCCGCTACCAGTTCACCTCCCACGGTCAGATCGAAATGGAAGACATCGCGTCCGCATGCGGGCGGAGTTTCTGGTAGTGGGTCGAAGTGGAGACGGATCTTTCGAGCCTGGGTAGCGAATCGCAGTCTTACGCCACTGGCCATTTCTGCTCGGGCTAGAAGACCTTCCTCGGGTGAGGGAAACAGAGTTCGTGTCGAGTGCGGCAGGCGCCAGGGTTTGACCCAGTCGTTTTTTCGTTCCAGCGAGATGTGGCCTTGGAAGAAATCGTCGGTCAGTGGGTAATTTTGCATCGTTTATGCCTGGAAAGACTACCGAGAGGAGAGAAGACTAGATCTGAGAGAGTGTATCAAACATTATCGCAAGATGCCGTGCCCGGTACACCTCGCCGAAGTAATCGTAAAGGGTTGAAGGAGCGAATGCCGCGCCCGGAGGTCACGGCCCACCTAAAGATGCTCACGCCTCGTGCGGCTCGGTGCTGAGGCGGCCAAGGCTTTTCCACTTTCCCCCGTCTGCTTGTTGATCGGGACGAACCGTTTCGGCGCGATCGGGCATCTTCCGCCGCTTTTCCCACCATTCGCCGGCGCCGTAAGAGAAAACGACGAAAGAAGCACTCTTCGTTGGTTAGCAATGGTAGCAGTATGGGCTCAACGGATTTCGGGAATTGTCGTTGTATCAGGAATCTTGTTGGATTGGATATTCGACCATAGTCAACCTTGATGTCTTAGAATGGAGCTGCCAGTTTTCGACGCAGATCCGCAGACGATATTCTAATTCGGTTTCCCAACACCATCATGTCCAATCCCATACTTCTAACAGACGAACAGATGCGCGAGTATATCGTGAACGGGTATCTCGTTTTCGAGCCGTCTCTACCAGGCGATATTCATGATTCGATATCCAGGAAACTCGCGGCCTACCTTCAGGAGACGCACAATCCGGGTAACAATGTCCTTCCAGTTGTGCCCGAGATGCGCCACATCCTCAACAGCCCGGAAGTACGTGGCGCATTGATCAGTGTTCTGGGGAATGACTACATAGAACATCCCCATCGATTCTGTCACAGCTTAGCCCCGGTTCGAAAGCGCCCTCGCGGAAGCAAGGCAAGGCTAGCGAAAAATTGTCACCAGGATGGATACACGCCCCTGGGCAGTCCGCGGCAGCACTACTCACGCTTAGCTCGAATTATGTATTACCCGCAGGATACGCCGGTGGAGTTGGGGCCCACTCACGTAATTCCCGGAACGCAATATCATCGAGCTCTGACCGATGAAGATCGCAAGCGAGCGTTCCCCGTCGCGGGACGTGCGGGTACGGTTTCGTTGACCCATTTTGATGTTGGTCATGCAGCCGGTGTGAGCTTGTTGAACCAACCCCGGCATATGATCAAGTTCATCTATGTCCGGGCATCGGAGCCTACGGCACCTTCTTGGAACTGCAGGAGTGAAAGGTGGCGCAGGCCCCGCAACATCGAATCCCATTACGATCTGGGGGTAGTCTGGTCTCATATGTGGGACTGGATCTGCGGCAAACGGGATCATTTTGAGAGTTTGGGAAGCGGTGGGCGAAAATCGTCGGGAAATGGTGCTTCACGTCTCGTTGGTAAAATTCGGCGGGATCGACCTCTGACGGAACGCCTTGCTGCGATCGGCAAGCTGGCAAAACTGAGAGAAAGGGCAGCCGATGCAATTCCTGAATTGCTCGGCATGCTCAATGACGATCCCCAGGCCTTGCGTATAGTAGCGACCTATACGCTCGGGGCGATCGGAGAGCCCGCGATCGATCCTCTGATCGAGCGTCTTGGGGCCATTTGCTCGAGTGAACACGGGCACCCGGCTCCAGTCCCTTGGAGCGAAGGAGCCGTAACGATGGAGGATGAGGCCCATGCCTTGGGAGCGATCGGTGAGCCCGCCGTTGGGGCCCTATCTGACTTGCTCTCCAGTGAGAGCGAATGGTGTCGCATCAACGCTGCCTTCGCGCTTGGAGAGATGGACTCATTCGGAGAAGGCTCGGTCAAGAGCCTGGTTAAGTGTCTGGGAGATCGTTCGCACCGCGTCGTCAGATCGGTGCTCGATGCGTTGGGTACGATCCGAAAAAATGTGGCTCCACAGGACATTGTCCCTCACCTCGCGAACGGCCCTGGTGAGTGGGATGAGAAGCTAAGCCGTGGATGGAGGGCCAGGGACCAGGTCAGAACGAATGCCGCTTTGGCATGCGCAAGACTTGGAAAAGGCGCGGCGCCGGCTCAGGAGGCTCTAGTACGTTCACTTGACGATCCCTGTGGACACGTCGGTTCGTTTGCCATGCAGGCCCTCGAACGATTTGAATCCCCATCGGCGCAAGAGGCGGTTCGTGATTACCTGGTCGCCAACCGGTGGGATAGTGCGATTCGTGAGGATCGGCTTTTCTGAGGACAGGCGGATGCCTGTCCTAGGTTGGACAACCGTCCCGGTTGTCCTGGATAGCCAGGTAGATACCGTGTCCGGAGGACCCGGCCCACCTTCGAAGAGCAAAAAAGGTGGGCCGCGTCGTCTCGACGCGGCAAGAGAACCGACTCAGGTGTGATTGTAGTTACCTAGAGCCCGTCCCAGTGGTGGAAACAATTGATTTTTAATGAGTTATGGGCAAAAAAAGGCCGGATAGAGCTGCAAAAAGCTCGATCCGGCGAAAAAGGGCGCTTATGCTTGCGTTAGTCAAATACAAAGCACGCCCTTCTCATGAAAAATATTGCCGTACAAAGCTTCCTGCGTCCAGCCCTAACTCCAGTCATTCGATGCAAAGACTACACCGTGTTTCTGGAAACAATGGAGCGGATTGACCGGGTTTTGATCGACTCCTCGCTGGAAAGGGAGGCGATCGTAAAAGCCTTGGAAGGATGGGATGAAGCGGGAGGGAAGGATCGGGAGCGACGCGCTCTAAGAGCGATAAAAGCGCTGCGGGTGGAGGTGGTGCGTCATTTACTCGGAGGGATATCCTTTCGTTGTCTGTCGCAGGAGTTGGGACGCAGTGAGCTTCTGGCTAATTTTTGCCGGGTGCGTGAGGTAGACGGGATCCGGAAAATATCGAAGAGCAGTCTGGAACGGGATTCGAAATTCTTCGACGAAGCGTATCTGAGACAGCTGCATGCAAGGATGACCGAGGTGGTGGGCAATGCTGAACATTGTGGTGAGGCAGGATTAGAGAAGCCGATCGATACGAGGGAATGCCTGATCGACGCCACTTGCCTGGAAGCGAACATCCACTGGCCCGTGGACTGGGTCTTGCTCAAGGATGTGGGAGCAACGCTGCTCAAGGCGATCAGTCTGATCCGGCAGGCGGGAATGAAACAGCGCATGCCCCAGGGAGCAAAGGGATTGGCTCGGGAGATGAACAAACGGTGCCTGGAGATGACGCATGCGCGTCGGCGCCGGGAGGCGGGCAAAGCGCGTAAAGGGATCCTGCGGCGGATGAAGCTATTGCTCAAGAAGATTGAGGGCCATGCCCTTCGCCACCGTGACTTATTGGAAGCTATGTGGATGCAAAGCGATTACACCGAGAAGAAGGCGAGCCGAATCATCGAGCGAATGGATGGTATGTTAGAGCAGATACCGCAGGTCATGAAACAGGCGCACGAACGGATCATAGGGGGGCGGCAGGTGAAGAATGAGGAGAAGATCCTGAGCGCCTACGAACCTGAGATTGACGTCATCGTGCGAGGCAAGGCAGATCGGGAGGTGGAGTTTGGCAACACCCTTTATTTATGCGAGAGCGCAGAGGGATATCTGTTGGACTGGAAACTGTATGGGGGGCAGGCCCCGAGCGAATTGAAGCAGCTTTGGGAAAGTCTGGAGAGGCAAAAGGGCTTCGCTTTAGAGGAGAAGATCGAAGCGATCAGTGGGGATCGGGGCTATGCCTCGAAGGCGGCCAGCAAGCG
The DNA here is from genome assembly GCA_965226025.1 of Candidatus Moanibacter sp. GTDB lineage: Bacteria > Verrucomicrobiota > Verrucomicrobiia > Opitutales > UBA2987 > Moanibacter. The sequence goes on from CBDDCD010000003.1 coordinate 1,777,565, forward strand.
GCTCCAGGCAGAGGGGATTTTTGACGCCCTTACGCCCCGCAATCCACAAGAGCTCAAGGAGCGGATGGAGGAGCCGCGCTTTGTCCGGTTGCAGCGACGACGAGGGAGCACCGAAGGCCGGATCGGAGTGCTCAAGAACCGATGGCACGGGGGCAAGATACGCAGCAAAGGCTTTGACAACCGTAACCTTAGCGTGGCCTGGTCGGTTCTGTCCCACAATCTATGGAAAATCGCGCAGAGACTTGCGCAAGAACATGAGAAAGAGGCAACGCAGGCGGCATAGGGATCCAAGAATCGAGTCAGAGGCGCTTCCTTGGGAGAACTATCGACTCAAAGCGAGAGGAAGGGTGCTGGAAAGGTGCATAACGGATAAAAGGTAAGCTACCGAGGACGGAAGGCATGTCGTGGTCTACATAACGTGACGAAGATTGATATCGGTATCAGGCTTCCACCCAAATCCTCTCGGATTTGGGACAGCCTCTACCTAGTCCGATCCCCAACCACCCGCTTCACTTCCTTCATCTCCAGAAGTCCGCTCTTCTCCAGTTCTTCCCATTTATCTTGGGCAATGAATGCTTTAGCCAGGCCAAGTTTCCATTCTTTGTTCTCTGCTTCGATTTCCAACGCCTTTCCATAATAGGATTCGGCGAGGGCTGCTTCTTTGGTGATCAGATAGACAAAACCAAGAAGACCAAAGACGTTGTGATCGATATCACCCAGCTCTATTGCACGCAGAAAGTAGGGGATGCTTTTCTTGGGTTCGCCGAGTTTGATATGAAGCTTGCCCATTAAGCTGTGAGCGCGTTTGAAATTCGGGAACTTTTCGATTGCGGTTGAATATTGGGCTTTTGCAGCCTCTAATTCGCCGGATTCGAAAAGGAGAGTCCCAAGAGTAAAATTGAGAGCCGCACTCGAATCCGGAGTTATTTTCGAACTCAGTTTCTCGATCGCGACGCTCTTGTCTGTTTTGATCAGGGCTATCAACTCCTCGAATAGTAGCTTCTCTTCCTTCGTGATTGTGGGTTCTGTCTTGAGCTCGGTGAAGGTCTTATTTGCTTCCAGGCTCGCAGCTGTGCTTCTCTGAACTCCTTCATTGCCCTCGGTAATCCTCCCCGAGGAATCTGCGGCTCCAGTAAAGGTTAGCAGCATGATTGCCATCATGGATACTGCCGACAGAAGGGTTGCTCTCCAATTTGTCTTCGCTGGGTTTGCGATCATTTTGAGTCTTGTTTCCAATTGATATTTTCGGTCTATGATCGGAATCAGATTCGATGGAAGTCGTTCAATCGATGAGGCAGCCGCGAGTCGTATGAGGGTGTCGCCGTAAGGGCGGCGGTGATCGCGATCGAAGTCATTCAGGACGATGGCATCGCAGACGCTTTCCCGATCCATTCGAAACCGTCTCATTGCAAGCCAGAGGGGTGGGTTGAACCAGTGTAGGGTCTGGACGAGGAACACTAACCAATTCAACAGAATGTCGGCCCGCTTCACATGAGCGAGCTCGTGGAGAATGATGAATTTCAATTCGGTTTCGGTCAATTTGTAGGAAAGTCCTGACGGTAAGAGTATTCTCGGCCGCACGTAGCCAAAAAGAGACGGCACAGAGATTTCCGATGACGAGAGAATGCTCAACTGGCATTTCAGTCCTAAGAGGCGCTTGGCCTCGTCCACTATTCGAAGGAGCTGGGGATCGTTGAGTTGCTTTCCCCGCGACACAATCACGAGAGCACTCCTGTAGCTGAGGAGGCCTGCCGTGAGTATCAGAACAGCACCCGACAGCCAGATCGCTGACGCCAGGTGTCTCATCTCTTTTGGCCCAAAGAGGCCCTGCTGAGATCCCACTTTTGCAGATTCGGCCCTCACGGCAGAGTCGATCTGATCGTCGAAAGGAAAAGCAATCAGGACGCTCGGAGAAAAATCGAATACGTAACCGAAATTATGGGCGCCAAATTTGCCCTCCGGGACTGAAGGGAACACCAGCCGAATCAGGATTATCAATCCGAAGGCAGATCTCCAGCCCGGGCTTAAGGATCGATGAAACAGGCAGAAAATCAGGCCCACGAGGATGATGAGGAGGGAGGCACTTAGGGTGGTTTCCCAAACCCATCGAATCACATCAACGGCAAATGTTTCCCAACTCATTATCGCTTCTCTTCTAATATCGCTCGCAGCTTTTCGATCTCTTCCGAGGTCAGATCGTCTTTTTCAACCAGGGTCGACAGGAAGGGCGCTACTTGCCCCCCAAAGACACGTCTAAGAAAAGATCGGCTCACTTCATGACGACAGTCCTCCGCACTCACCGTCGCTCGGAATCGATAGGCACGCCCCTCGCGTTCGTAGGTGAGCGCCCCCTTGTCCACCAGCCGACGCAGCAACGTCTGAACCGTCTTAGGCTTCCATGCCCTCCGACCCTTGAGCCGATCAGAAACTTCGTTTGCCGTTACCGAGCCGGCCGCCCAGACCACCTCCATGACTTCCCACTCGGCTTCCGAAATTCGCGGAATTCTGTTTGATTTCATTAAATCAGTCCTCTTCCCGACGGCACTTACGACGGAATTAAGTCCTACAACCGTAAGCAATACTCCCTACATTTGTAGGAATTGCAATGAAGAAATGTGAAAAACCTTGAGAGACAAAATAATACAGGCCGGCGAAACCCCTTGAATGTTACCTCGAACTGGTTGGAGGTAACTGGGATCGAGAAAATCGCCCTAATCCTCCGATTGGACAGAAAACCCTACGATCGTGGGTTTATTTGTCCGACGACTGTCTACGATGGATGCTTTGGTCTGATGTGCCGTGACCGGTCGTGTTGGTTCCGCAAAGAGGCGACTTCGTCGCATTGGGACGAAAAGCTACCGCTTTTCGATCTCTACAGACCGAAGGAATAATAGGGACGGAACAAAAATACTTGCGGTCGGAAATAATCCTACCGATTTTGAAGTCTAACTCTAACTAAATGGCCTCAGGTGTTCCTGCTCAATGGAATGGCCGGATCAATCGAGTCCGAAACTCCGCCTCAAAGTCCGATCCCGAGGTGCTTCCAACCGCGATAGGCACATCCAGTATAACGGCCGTCATGCTGGATGTGCCGCATTTTGCTCTAATTGCTACAGAATCTCGTATGGACGATGAAGTTCAGGTCAGGAATGAGATGGAGGCTGAGAGGCTCAGTGTGACAAATAAATCGACGGCCGTCGATTTATTTGTCACATGGTGGAGGAGGGGTTGTTTAGCAATGGGAGCTTAAATGGAACAAAGACCGAATCTGGTATTTATCTACACGGACGAGCAGGCGCCGGATACGATGGCGGCGTATGGGAATCGGCAAATACAGATGCCGAATCTGGATCGGTTGGCGGGGAGGGGGACGGTCTTTGAGAAGGCCTATGTGAGCCAACCGGTTTGCACGCCTAGCCGCTCTACGCTGTTGACGGGGCTATGGCCGCACCAGAGTGGCTTGACGGATAACAACAGGACACTGCCTTCTGAGATTCCTTGTCTGCCGGAGATGTTGAGTGGTTCGGACTATGTCACGGCGCACTATGGTAAATGGCACTTGGGAGATGAGATATTTGCGCAGCATGGTTTTGATGAGTGGCGAGGTATCGAGGATGGCTATATCGGGGGATTCAGTGATCCGGAGAAACGAGACGAAGTTTCCGACTACCATCAGTGGTTGGTCGGTCGAGGCATAGCGCCATCGAACGGAAAGCGGTTTGGACGGGATGAGGCAGCGCGTCTCCCCGAGTATCTTGGCAAGCCGGCTTACCTCGCTAATGAGGCCTGCGACTTTTTGCGGCGCAACCGGGAGAATCCGTTCCTGCTCTACGTGAATTTCCTGGAGCCGCATATGCCCTATTTTGGGCCACGGGACGATCTCTACGATCCGGATCAGGTTCCGTTGCCTGTTAACTTCCACGACGAACCGGGAACGGATCAGCCGCTCAAGCTGAGAGTGTATCGTGAAGCCTACCGTCAAAAGGGGCACAGTGGGTATACACTGAAGACAGAGGATGACTGGCGAAGAATGATCGGCCGCTACTGGGGACTCTGCAGCTTGGTGGACACTCATGTCGGAAGGATTCTCTCGACCCTGGAAGAGTTGGGACTGGAGGAAAACACGATTGTCGTTTTTACGTCCGACCATGGCGACATGATGGGGAGTCATGGGTTGCTGGCGAAGTGTGTGATGTATGAAGAGGCGGTTAGGGTTCCGTGGATCGTTCGGCTGCCGGGGCAGAAGGCTGGGCGAAGGATCAGGGGACCGATCAGTCAAATAGACATGGTCCCAACGCTGGTCGATTTGCTTGGGGCCGATGTTCCAGATCGGCTTCCAGGCCGAAGCCGGGCGGCGTGGCTTCAGGAGGGTGGGCCCTCGCGTCTTGATGAGGACGTCTTCGTGACGTGGAACGGTGCCAATACGGGAATTGTGGGCGAAGCAGTGGGTAGACACTGGGTGCCGGAGTCTCTGAAGGATGAAGTGACCGAGGAGGAACTGACGGAATCGGTCACTGATCCGATTCGGACCATCGTCACTCCGGACGGGTGGAAATTCAACCGTAGTAGGAGAGGGGTTCATGAGCTTTACGATCTGAATTCGGATCCGGGTGAGAATAGGAATCAGGCGAATGAGGGGGAGCAGGTGGAGCGGATCGGGGAATTGAGTGCGCGGATCGAGGAGTGGGAAGGTAGCGTTTCGTGAATTTCCGCCAGGTGAAGGACCGCGCTTGCGCGGGACCACCGATGGCTCGGAATTCGCTTGTCCTCGCATCCCGCGCAACCGTCTTCGCACAAGGCTTCGCCGAGTCGGGAGCGCGGTCCTACGAACGGCCGATGATCGATTCGATTACAGAGGATGACGAAGAGGAGGAAGAAGAAGATACGCATAGGTTCTGCCCTCAATCCGAACGCAACCGTTCGGCAATCTTATCCTGCAGCGTTTTCGAGTGGTTTCGGAGTTGGATGAGTGACAGAAATATCCGCTTGCGCGTCAGTTCGACGCGATTAACTTTTCAAATCACGGAACAGGAACTACGGAGCAAAAAACTGAACCATTGGCCATGACGACCAGCACTGCGACGCAACCCTATGAGGCCGCCCTGGCGGCGAAACCCCTGAATGACGTGAAGCAGCAGATTCTCCTGCTCTATTTGGGTGGATCGGATCTTGGGTCGCAAGTTATCGGATGGACGCTTTACGACGGCACCGATCGATATAACTACGACAATAACGAGAGTGATGATCCAATGCAACCGATTCCAACAAAGTTTTGTGGGAAGATACCGAGATTGGAGATGGACGCGTGTACCGCCAGCGGCCGCGGACCATTGGTCTGAGAGCGCTTTATCGGTTCTGAGGTTGAACAACTGCGGGGGCACAATGTCCACTTCGAAGCTGACCTGCTGGAGTTCTTCGGCCTTGGCGTTAAGCTTTTCGAGTTTCCCGAGCTTGAGCAGAAGCTGAGCCGTATCGGCTTATAAAAAGCAGGGGTCAGTCCAAGTAAGTGATTCTGCTGAAAAAGTCGCTATTACGGAATACTCGTCCCCGTTCTTGCGAACGCGGCTACGAATACCAACGACTTACGAAACACCGTAGCCGCGTTCGCAAGAACGGGGACGTTTTTCACCGGAATGATATCCAGAGCCTGACCTCTTCGCCTCCCTCTAATTAGAGGCTGTCCCAAATCCGAGAGGATTTGGGTGGAAGCCTGATACCGATATCAATCTTCGTCACGTTATGTAGACCACGACATGCCTTCCGTCCTCGGTAGCTTACCTTTTATCCGTTATGCACCTTTCCAGCACCCTTCCTCTCGCTTTGAGTCGATAGTTCTCCCAAGGAAGCGCCTCTGACTCGATTCTTGGATCCCTATGCCGCCTGCGTTGCCTCTTTCTCATGTTCTTGCGCAAGTCTCTGCGCGATTTTCCATAGATTGTGGGACAGAACCGACCAGGCCACGCTAAGGTTACGGTTGTCAAAGCCTTTGCTGCGTATCTTGCCCCCGTGCCATCGGTTCTTGAGCACTCCGATCCGGCCTTCGGTGCTCCCTCGTCGTCGCTGCAACCGGACAAAGCGCGGCTCCTCCATCCGCTCCTTGAGCTCTTGTGGATTGCGGGGCGTAAGGGCGTCAAAAATCCCCTCTGCCTGGAGCCGCTTGCTGGCCGCCTTCGAGGCATAGCCCCGATCCCCACTGATCGCTTCGATCTTCTCCTCTAAAGCGAAGCCCTTTTGCCTCTCCAGACTTTCCCAAAGCTGCTTCAATTCGCTCGGGGCCTGCCCCCCATACAGTTTCCAGTCCAACAGATATCCCTCTGCGCTCTCGCATAAATAAAGGGTGTTGCCAAACTCCACCTCCCGATCTGCCTTGCCTCGCACGATGACGTCAATCTCAGGTTCGTAGGCGCTCAGGATCTTCTCCTCATTCTTCACCTGCCGCCCCCCTATGATCCGTTCGTGCGCCTGTTTCATGACCTGCGGTATCTGCTCTAACATACCATCCATTCGCTCGATGATTCGGCTCGCCTTCTTCTCGGTGTAATCGCTTTGCATCCACATAGCTTCCAATAAGTCACGGTGGCGAAGGGCATGGCCCTCAATCTTCTTGAGCAATAGCTTCATCCGCCGCAGGATCCCTTTACGCGCTTTGCCCGCCTCCCGGCGCCGACGCGCATGCGTCATCTCCAGGCACCGTTTGTTCATCTCCCGAGCCAATCCCTTTGCTCCCTGGGGCATGCGCTGTTTCATTCCCGCCTGCCGGATCAGACTGATCGCCTTGAGCAGCGTTGCTCCCACATCCTTGAGCAAGACCCAGTCCACGGGCCAGTGGATGTTCGCTTCCAGGCAAGTGGCGTCGATCAGGCATTCCCTCGTATCGATCGGCTTCTCTAATCCTGCCTCACCACAATGTTCAGCATTGCCCACCACCTCGGTCATCCTTGCATGCAGCTGTCTCAGATACGCTTCGTCGAAGAATTTCGAATCCCGTTCCAGACTGCTCTTCGATATTTTCCGGATCCCGTCTACCTCACGCACCCGGCAAAAATTAGCCAGAAGCTCACTGCGTCCCAACTCCTGCGACAGACAACGAAAGGATATCCCTCCGAGTAAATGACGCACCACCTCCACCCGCAGCGCTTTTATCGCTCTTAGAGCGCGTCGCTCCCGATCCTTCCCTCCCGCTTCATCCCATCCTTCCAAGGCTTTTACGATCGCCTCCCTTTCCAGCGAGGAGTCGATCAAAACCCGGTCAATCCGCTCCATTGTTTCCAGAAACACGGTGTAGTCTTTGCATCGAATGACTGGAGTTAGGGCTGGACGCAGGAAGCTTTGTACGGCAATATTTTTCATGAGAAGGGCGTGCTTTGTATTTGACTAACGCAAGCATAAGCGCCCTTTTTCGCCGGATCGAGCTTTTTGCAGCTCTATCCGGCCTTTTTTTTGCCCATAACTCATTAAAAATCAATTGTTTCCACCACTGGGACGGGCTCTAATTAGATGGCCCAGTATTTCCAGAAATCTTCCGAGATTTCATAACGGAAGGCTTGTTGGCTTCGGCAAGTATGCCCCCACCGGGCAAAGAGAGCGCATCGAGGCGTCGAATTCACGTTCATGGATCCGCAGTGAGAGAGGTAGCTGTGCCAGAGCACTACGCTGCCGGCAGTCGCCGTAAATTCGATTGGATCGGCGGGCACCTCCTCGCGAAACAGATGCCAGCCCCATCCGTCGACCTCCCGGAAACTGCCGTCGACCTGTTCCGGATGCCGGAGAAAATATCGATGTGCGGTAATTATCAGTATAGGTCGCAAATTCTAGCCGAATACCCGTTTGAACAGTCCGACCGAAGCCTTGAATCCATCCTCAAAGGTACCGCCTTCCGGCCGGTAAACACTCTCCAGCGAAGTCACGCCGTCGTAACCATCGTCCTTAAGGGCTCGGGCAATCGATTCGTAACATGACGCCAAGTGGCCGGTCCCCATCTCACAAAATTCCACTGTGGCTTTCGGCATATCGACCTTGGCATCTTTGATATGGAAGTGACCAAGAGCGCCGCCTCTCAGTGCCTCATAAGCATCGGGATAGGGAGTTTCGTTGGCATATAGCCCATTTCCCGGATCCCAGAGAATCCTCAGATGGGGGCTACCCATTTCATCGACCAACTTTCGGCCCAGCGAGGCGGATGGGACTATCAGGCCGTTTCCGTTTTCCAACACCAGAGTGATTTCTTCTCTTTCAGCCAGCTCAACAGCGGGAGTCAGAAGCTCTTTGAGCTTTTCCCATGCCCCGGTCGCGACAACCCATTGTTCAGCTCCACCTTTACCAAACAAAATCATCTCTCGTCGGAAACACATGGTCCGGACCAAAGGGCACTCCAGTGAATGTGCCATTTCGATGCAGCGTTTCAGGGCAGCCATGTGCTTGGAATGGTTCGCATCGCCCACTTCGGTTTCTCCGACCAACATGCCTGCAAAATTGTGGCGCGAGATACAGGACACCTTTACTTGGTACTTCGTCACCATATTCTTGACTGTTGCCATCTGCTCCTTATCCAGGTCGCCCACTTCCTTGTCCCAAAGAAATTGCAGCTCCGCGTATTCGAGTTCGGCTTCGGTCATCACTCTAAGCGCACGATCGAAATCGCGACTGATGCCATCGGTTATTACTCCGAGTTTTGCCATGAACTGATTCTTGTCTTGTTTATAGAAGGCGTTTGCGACGCTTGGGATTGTTACCACTTCACTTCGGTACCGGCTATCTGCTCCAGAAGTTTTACGATCGACCAATTGTCTTCATCCGGAAATAGCGATATCCCCGCCTGAAAGAGCTCATGGGCCGCACTTGTCGTAAACATGGACACGCCATTCTGTTTGGCCATGTCCATCGTGATTCCCAGATCTTTGTACATCGTCCCGATTTGGCTGCCCGTTCCTTTGAACCGTCGATCCATGATCAACTTGGCACAATCCTTTAACAGGGGACTACTGACACCGCTGGCGCTGAAAACCTCATAGAGCACTTCGCCTTTTACTCCTGCTTTGGACCCCAAAACCAAGGACTCAAAAATGGCCGTGAAGGTTGAGCCGATCAAAGCTTGCAGCGAGGCTTTAACGGTCTGGCCAATTCCGATCTCCTCGCCGACGTGGAATATGTTCTCGCCGACAGACCTCATCACATCCTGATGCTGATCCCAGATTTCCTTTTTGCCAGAAGCCATCATTGCCAGAGTGCCGCCGTCTGACCCGCTCTTGCCACCGCTCACGGGAGAATCGATCATATTCAGGCCGGCTTCAAACACCACTTCCGAAATCTCTTTTGCTTCTCTGGGTTGGATGGTAGCCGTAAGAATAATCGTGCTTCCGGGCTTCATCGTCTCCAGTAAGCCATCCTTGCCGGAGACAATCGCTTCGGCCTGTTTCCCGGTCATCACCATGATGAACACGACATCGGCGTTGGCGCCCACCCCGCTGGGAGACGTGGCTCGGTTGCCACCCGCCGCTTCGAGCATGTCCAAGCGTTCCGACCGCAGGTCAAAGCCCGTCAGCTCGTAACCCGCCTTGATAACATTTAAGGCCATGCCCATTCCCATGTCACCCAGTCCAATAAATCCAATTTGTTTCATAGCTCGTTAAGTGATTTCCAAAATTCCCGGCAGTTGCATATCCAATTGGACGCTTATCCGCGCCGGGATCCACTAGAGTTCGGATTTTGCTCCCTTTGCCGACTATTTTCGATTTCAGGACACCCATATTATCAGGACTCCGGACGTCGAATCGAGGATCATCTAATTAATTAGCGGATAAGGCTTTGCGCTATAATGGGCTAAACCAATGGTTGCCGGCTTTACCGACAGGATTGTGTCAAGATAGTTTATATTGAATTATGGGTGTCCTAGAAATTTTGGGTGTCCTAGAAATTTTCCCGGAATCGTCATGACGTTCCAGAATTTCCAGGACACCCATAATCTTCCGCCGTATCATTGAACGGAGGCCGATTCATAAGTAATTGGAAATAAGTGTATTGTCATACTTTATCGGAATGCGACATTATGGGTGTCCCGAATCTTCGCCTTCGGGCCTGAATCCGAAATTTCAGCGCTTCTGCTTGACCCATCCAGCCCCGCCACATACCGGTGAAGTGGTGGTAGCGAACCCGCGCTCCGCGAGTCCACGCCCCGTGAAAGAAGTGTCTAAACCGATCCACAAGTCTCCGCCCGCCACGCCGCCTGCAGCCGCTGTGGGGCCTTTGCCCGCGCGTGTTTTTGACCTGGAGCTGCCGGGTTGCCGAGAGGTTCAACTTTCCCCGGAGGAAGTTGAGCATTTCAAGACGAGCGGATTTATCGTCAAAAAGGGTTTGATCGACCCGTTCGAGTTGAAACGTGTCGCCGACTGCGTCTGGTCGGCCGCGGCTGAGCTCGGGTTACCGTTCGACCAGAACGACCCCGATACCTACACGCTGCCTCAAGATCACGTCCTGTTCCCGCGGACGGAGCCGAAGAAAACTTATCACGATGGTGCCGGTATTCCGGATTATTTCGGGGCGACAACGGGTGGCTGGACCTGGCGGCACTACTCGCCGTGCACAGAGGATTGGTTTTTGGAACGCACAGCAAGGCACAACAAAGTTCAGACGGTGGTGCGTCAGCTCATCGGCAGCGATGTGCGGCCGTCACGCCGCTGCCGCGGGCTTTATGTCGTCTTCCCACGATCGAGCGATACGGATCCGGTCGCGGGGCTCTCTCCGCACACGGACGGAACCGCCAGCCAGCTGAACTGCATGATTTATGCGGCCGACTGCCCGCCCCACGGTGGCGGGTTCACTTTGTGGCCGGGAAGCCATCGCAGGTGTTATTACCACATGGAGACCGAGTACAACATGGAACCGAAGGCGGGATACGAAGAGTTGCTCGCCGAAATCAAGGCAACGGTGGCGCCGGTCGAGATCGCTGCGGCGGCGGGAGACTGCTGCTTTTGGCATCCGCGATCGATGCACTCGGCGGGTGTTAACACTTCGTCGCATCTACGGATCGTGGTCCCCTGTGATTTTCAGCAGGACAAGCCGACCGCATGGCGGCCGCCATACGCGGGATATTCTTTGCGGCAGGCCAGGGCCACAGGCAAGTCTCTGGCGCCGGAGAATTCGGGCAAAAAAGGGGAGCTGGGGCTGCAATGGTGGCTCGACACACGCGAATTTTCCGCACCGGACTCGCCGCCGCGCCGTGACATGTGGGAGGATTGGGAAATCTGATAAAACACTAAGTACTCGAGTTCGTAAATACGGTATTCATTGTCGTATTTACGAACTCGAGTACTTAGGTCTCCATGCCGATGACTCGGGATCAGATCGATCAGTACAACGTCGTCCGGGCCTCGCAGAGCCGGAATTCCGGTGAGTCCATGCCAGTTCCCTCGAAGCGCATTGGAACGCCCGCAACCCCAGCAGTCTGATCGCCGGTCTCAGGCGCGTGTTGACCGCGCTGCTGGAACTTCCTGCGGACTTGACTCCCGCGGTAAAACGAACGCGCTGTCAGCGGATCGGTGAAAGAAGGCGATCTTTTTGACCTGAATACGCACCCCGAAAATCGGCGCGAAGATATGATCGTGATGTGAGCGGTTTCGCGCCCGGTATCGCTGCCCGAGAAATTGACTTTCACGACATAGTAAGGACTAATTCCTATCAGTGATCCGGGTCGGCATCATCACGGAGAAAAATGGTCCCCACCTCGGGATCTATTTGAAAGCGATTGCCGAGTGCGAGGGCGTCGCGGAAGTCGCGATTTGCGATGAGAGCGGCGCCGAATTCGGGAGCGCGGAGAAGGCCCTCAAACCGAAGTATGGCGACGTGCCCACCTTCCGTAGTCCGGCAAGGATGTTCGCCGAGTTCAAACCCGGATTCATCATCGTCACCATCCCGGCTCACCTTTCGCCTCCCGCTATTGGCGCGGCACTGGAAGCGGGTTGCCACGTCCTGAGTGAGAAGCCCGGCTGTATCCGTGCCGAGCAGTTCGCGGAATTGGCCAAGCTGGCAAAATCAAAAAATCTCAACTTGATGCTTTCGCTGCCCGGCCGTGTCAGCGCCGAGGCCCTGCGGGCGCGTGAGATCGTCCAGCAAGGACTGTTAGGAAAGCTGTATGCCATCAACGTCCTCCAGGTGAAGGACCAGTCCCGTATCACGAGTCCCAGCTACCAGAAATCGTGGTTCGCCTTTAAAGACAAGGCAGGGGGCGGACACCTCATCTGGCTCGGCATCCACCCGATGGACCAGATCCCCTTCATCACCGGCGACGAAGTAGAGCGTGTCACCGCCTTCTGCCGCAACGTGGGCGGCCAACCGGTCGAGACCGAGGACGCCGAGACGGTCTCCATGCAATTCAAGAGCGGGATGGTCGGGACCTTCCACGGCGGATACTACCTGCCGGGAGGGTGCATGCAGTCCGGGTTCAGCATCTGGGGCTCGAAGGGCTGGCTGCGCATCCGATCGGATCGCGGTCCGGAGGGATCGACCTCGTCGTTCGAATGGCGCTCCACCCACGAGAAGGCCCCCAAGGGAATTCAGGCCGAAGAACCAAAATCGAAAACCGGTGGCTACGAAGGATTCGTGCAGGCGGCGCTCGATGCCGCGCGGGGCCTGAAGCCGGTTCCCCTCACCGCCGAAGATTCCCTCGCGGTCCTCAAAGTCATCTTCGCCGCCTACCGGTCCTCAGAATCCGGCCGGGCCGAGAAAGTGGAGTAGACGAGTATCCAGGCCCACTGTGCCGCGGCCGGAGATCGGCATGGACTGGCACGCGTACATGCAGGGGCGGCACAGCTTGCTCACTGATACGAGAATACGGAGTCATCGAGGTCGATCTCGGGAAAGTCGTCCTTTTCCCGCCAGTAGTCCTGCGTATGTTGCCACTCGGGCTTGTCACCGCGCCTGGGCATCAGGTGCATCGATCGCGCGAGATAGTTGGGGTTGAAGTTCTCCGGGTCAATCCACGGCAATAACAGCAAGTCCTCGTCCTGTGGTCGCAGCACGGGGACGACGGACCTGAATCCTCTTTGGTCCATATGATTCAGAAGACGGCAGACGAAATCGCCGATGAGATCGACCCGCAGTGTCCAACTGGCACGGAAGTAACCGAAGATCCAGGTCATATTCGGCACACCGGTGAACATCATGCCTCGGTAGGTAACCGTGTCGGCGAAGTCGACAGTCTTTCCGTTGACGGCAAACGAGATATCGCCCAGGACACACAGGTTGAAGCCCGTGGCGGTGATGATGATGTCCGCCTTCAGCTCTCGGCCGGATTGCAGACGAACGCCTATCCTGGTAAACCGCTCGATCTCATCGGTGACCATGCTGGCCTTGCCGGCCTTGATGCACGATCCGGCCCTCGAAGCTGTCCGTGCCTTCCCACTCCGGAGTGTAGCCCTCGGAATGCCTGTAGTAGCCCTGACTCATCCACAGGAAGCTGCAGGTGATCCGGATCGACTCACCGGTGTCCTCGCGAACGCCCTCGATGGTCCAGGTCTGATCTTCACCGGACCACTTCGCGGCCTCTATACGGTGCCGATAGCGAATATGCCGATCTAGTTCGCTTTCTTCGATGACCTCGCCCACGTATTTCAGGATCTCTTCCCCGCTGGCGATCGGCTTACCCGTCCAAGGCTTGAAGCGATAGCCAAAGGTGTGGAGGTCGCTATCTGAGCGGACACCCGGATAGCGATGCGTGAGCCACGTGCCGCCAAAGCTCTCGAGGCTGTCCAGGATGACGAAACACTTGTCGGGGCATTGCTCCTTCAGGTGAAAGGCAGATCCTACTCCGGAGATTCCCGCGCCGACGATTAGCACATCGAAATGCTCAGTCCCATTCCCACTGCTCATATGACTTCCTTTATCAGATCACGCGACCGGGAGGCAAATCCCCTATCGTTTTCTGCGACTCTGGCGGCGCAACCTTACCCGCGCAATGTATATAAAGTTCGCACCGCTGTCTCCGTGTCACCAACCACGTCGGAATGCAGGAACATCGTGCCGGATGCCCGTTGATAGCGGACATACGGCGAAGCCCCAGGCGGTTCAACCGATCCGCATCGTCCTGTACAGCTTCAGGCAATATCTTGATCGCTACCTCACGTTTGAGCTTCGTATCCTGAGCCAGGTACGCCCCACCCATGCTGCCTCTACCTAAGGCTCGGATAATCGTATAGTGTGCGAGCGTCTCACCTGTGTTCATGATTTTAACTTTGAATTTTTAAGTCATACAACGGCTTGTTGTTCATCAGCCGAGCGAAACGAGGACTGATCCATCCGGAGGAGGAGGACCGATCGTGCACATCTCCAACCTTGACGCCAAGGGGGAGATCATACCGCCAACAGACCGGGCGATGCGTTACATAGCAGGGAACCAGTTGTGGCACTCCGATAGCTCCTACAAACGCTTTCCCGCCAAGGCATCGCTTCTCAGAAAACTGACAAATGCCTCCACGATTGAGGAGAACGTCTACGGTCACCGATGGGAGCCGGGTGACTTGATCATGTGGGATAATCGTTGTTGCCTGCACCGCGGCCGTCCCTGGAACAGCGCAGTTCACCGCCGCGTCATGCATCGGACAACCGTTGCCGGCGACGGGCCTACGGTAGGATAGTTGAATTCGATTGGTTGATGCGGCGTTGAGGGGGAGGATGGGCAGCGCGGCTGTCGACCAAGCTGGAGTGACTACTGATGGTTGCGTATTAGTGCCTCCTTTGTCGCGACAAAGGACCTCATAGACAGGACCTTACCGGTATCTCCAGCGCCAACTCGCGAAGAGGCTTATTCTAAGGGCTAACCGTCACTCGTAAAGCACACCACCAGCTCGACATCGGTGAGGATCAGATCACAGGCGAGCTGGGGATGCCGTTCGACGAGCGCGACCTTTACTTCGTGGGATCCCGGAGCGCATTCGGACAGTTCAAATCGCAGCCAGACGGCTTGGCTGACATCACTGATCCGATGTGGATCGCCGAGCCGACAGTAGTTCACTTCCGAATCTGTGAGCCGCTCGCCGTCCCACAAGACTGCCACATCATCACCCCTCACCCATTCTTCGAGCCGGACGCGGAGCATGAAAGTGGAGGCATTCTCGTCCGCCACGTCGAGGATCACAGTGGGCCCGTCGCCCGTCAGGGTGCGACGGAGCGGAACCGGAACTTCGCCCAGCAGGCGATCGCCCCGATAAGCGCCACGCCAATTGCCTTCCTCGTGGATGAATCGGTGCGTGGCGGCGTAAATCTTGTCCTTGCCGTGAAGCGTCTGGACGGTGCCGATTGACGTCAGCAATTCACGGCGGACCTTTGCGTCCGCGTGCCAGTTGAACACATAGATGCCGTTGGCGCCCGCCTTATGATAACGGCTCGCGATGGCTCGAATGCGCATACGGTCCTTAGTGTCGTCGTCTTCGGGGCCGACGGGTGTGCCGGGCAATCCGCTGTCGAAGCCGGGATAGATGGCAATGTCCGTGCCCTTGCAGAGGTCGATGTAGGAGGCCACGTCTATCGATGGATCGGTACCGGCGTTTGCGGCCGGGATCAGAATGTCGACCAGGTCCTCTTCGATCCAGCGTGGGATGTCATACCCGATCTGACGGCACCGCTCGAGACTTCCGGATACACGGGCAGCGAGGTAGAAGGGCTGACCACGCTCCCGGGCGATCTCATTTGTTATCTCGCGAACTGCCCGCTGCAGGTCGGTGAGGGTGTAGCGGAGGCGATGGGCCTGGTCGTCCGGCAGATGGAAAGCGTGCCGTTGCCAGTCGAGCTCGACACCATCCCAATCGTATCGTGTGCAGACTTCGCGGATGTGCGCCAGCCGGTGTTCCCTGACTTCAGGAACCGACATATCCCACGACAGGGCGAACCACTCGGAGGTTCGTTCACCGAGCAGCCAATCGGGATGTTCAATTCGGAGTTGGGTCAGCTCGGAGTGATGCAGGTTGGCGAGGTCTTCGATTTGAGCTCCGTTAAAGTGGTTGTCGTTCATGCGCACGGACGCGTAGACGGCGATCCCGAGTTCGCGTCCCCGATCGATCAGCGCCTTCTGCGGATCCTCTCCCCTTCCGAGCATCCGGCGGATGTTCTCGGTGTGAGTATAGTTGTGCGCACTTTCGTAACGACGGCCGTGAACGTCACCCACCACTTCGAGATCCTTGGTCGGCCACCTCGTAGCGTGTTCGCCAATGCACCAGAAAAGGGCGCCGACTTGGGTGTCGGTCAGCGGGGCATAGGTTTTGTCCAGGAAATCTTCAAGAGTCTGGGGAACTTCGGAATAGCCGTGTGGGGCTCCGTCCCAGTTGTAGATGATGCTGTAGGCAGGAAGGCGTGGCATGGTTATTGAAATTCCAGGTAAATGGCATTATGTGTTCCGAATCAATATTTTCTGTGCCCTTTTGTTCTTTAGCCTGGAATTCTTGTGAGGATTCCAGTCTTGAGACCCTGAGGATGTTATACTTTCCTATCTTGATCGACCTCTATTCTCCGATCGAATGCGGCTCTCCATACCCGAGTCGTCTTTAGTTGGTCACTTAGCGATTCGTCGAGCCATGCCGCAGTCCCAAGCCGACCTCCAAGAACCGAACCTCCGAAAACGGACATCCCCTACTGCAACTAAAAGTGATCCGATCGGATCACTTTTAGTTGCAGTAGGGGTTATCAGGTGAAGCCGTCCAACTCGGAGTGAGAGTTCTCTGGGGAGGATCTTAAAGGTCGAGATTGCTGAATTGCTTAGAGAGGGGAAGAGTGATGATTCGCCCGGATCGGTTGATAGCTCCGATTGTCTCTGGGCCCTTGAGGATCACTGAAGGAGAAAAGGTGATCTCAGGGCTCTGACCGATGCGCTTGGGTGAAAGCTGTGGAACAACAATTCGTCTTGAGACCTTCCTCCTCGTAGAGGGATCCGCCCGCCACGGCACCCCGTCCTCTGCAGTAGCTCTGCTACGGAGGGTGGAAGCCCGGATGGGCAAAGACGGGTAAGGATTTCTACGAATCGACCGTTGCGGCTGGTTTTCAGAAATGCTCACCCGTCTTCGCCCTGGCGGGCTGCGCCGAGGCAGGGCGCATTACTCTACTGAAGGAGAACCGTTCACTTTTCCAACAGTCTCGCATTAATTGGCGGCTGCATCGTCGATGCTCTGGGGTTTACCCGAAGCATCGCCGCCCAGCCAGCGGTAGGGTCGAGGGAAGAGGAAGAGAGAGCGATCTTCAAGGGGCAGTCGAACGGGCGCGTTGCCGAGGAGAGCCGACTGCTTGGCCGCGATCGAAACCTCAAGGGCCTGACGGAGGTCGTGACCGGTGATCCAGGGCTGACCGTCGCCTGAGACGGCGGCCAGGAAGGATCGGATCGAACCGGTAAGGTAACCGAATTCGTCCCACTCGTAGGGCGCATACCCGGGGTCGGAGGGTTTGCGCCTCCCGTCATCATCATACCCGCGGTAGATGGCCGGCGGCCCCCAGTCCCAACTGATCATCGTGTCTTGCGTCCAGACATCGACACCCCGATGGGGGGTGGGTGTCCCGAATACCTGGCATGAGAGGCCTGATGTCATTCGAAAGTGGCCGTGGATGACGAGGCCTTCATCTGTATCGCCATCGAGTGCTTCCGCCGGCGTGCCCCAAGCGACGACCTCTTCGACTTCAGCGTTTGCGAAGAGCCGAAGGACGGAAATGTGCTGGCAGCCGGCACCGGAGATCTCGCCACCGAAGCCGTGGATACTCGCGCCGACGAGATCACCAAATTCGCCACTGTGAATTCGCCCAGCGGCTTCCTGCACTTCGTGCATCGCCCGCTGGAGATTGCCGCCCGCGTAGACGACTCCGCGACTCTCGCAGGCGTCGACCATAGCATCCGCGTCGGCGAGGACGCCCGCGATCGGTTTGTCGGTCGAAATCCCTTTGACACCGGCTTCGGCTGCCAAGAGTACCGCATCCTTCATGTATTTGGTCGGCGCGATGATGGCAACGATGTCCGGTGAGGTTTGCAGAAGGCCGGCGATGTCTGCAAAGAGGGCATCGACGCCGAAACGTTCACCCACGGCCTTCAAGCGGTCTGCATTCACATCGGCGATGCCGACGATCTCGGTATCGGGATAGGTGGAATAGGCCTGGGCGTAGATCTGACCCATTCGACCGCATCCGAAAATGGCTATACGATGCTTTTGCATAGGTTAAAGTCTCATCCTTCCGCCCATACGGCTCGTGGCAATTCAAAATGGTAAGCATGAAATCTCGCATCGAACCCGGAACCGCTCTTGCCATCGTCATCTCAGGAATTGAGGCTGCCTCTAGAAAGAGCGCAAAGAATAAGAGCAACCACGGAGGTCACGGAGACACGGAGAGATGATGAAACGATTCGTTTGATGGTTTGTTAAACCGCGCAAAGAAAATCCAGTACATCAAAGCTTCTCTCATTGATTTCCTCATTCAGACAAGGGCCCCAATCCCTGTGGACCTCAATCGTGGCTCCGATGATTCGCTCGGCAAACTCTTCTTCCAGCATTCTTGAACCACGTCTCCGTGTCTCCGTGACCTCCGTGGTTGTCTTTCCTCTTCGTACATTCTTACCGGATTCACTCCGCTAATCCATCCGTGGTCTAAGCCGGGCGCGTTCACCTGAGATGTCTATCGGCCGCGTGGGGTGCGCCCAGACCTTTGGTCATTCGCAGCAGCTGCTTCTGGCGTTCGGAGAGGTCGTCGAACCATTCTTCCGGGAAGTCGTCGTGCGGGTCGAGCTGGAAGATGCACATGGCCTTGCGATAGTGGCCAAACAGGGCGTGACGATTTTTCGTTCCCGTATTTTGTCCACCGCCATGCCAGGTCTGGCCGTTGAACAGGAGGACGCTGCCAATCGGCGCGATAGCCTCCACCACATATTTTTGTTCCAGCCCATCCGGCGGTAGCGCCCACCCAGACTTATGGCTGCCGGGGATGCAACGAGTCGCACCTAACTCGGAGGTGAATTCGTCAAGCATCCAAACGGTGTTCATCATGACCGGCGAATCCATGTTCAGCATGACCTGGGGAATGTCGCCGTGCAACTCCTGGTATCCGTCTCCCGGCCTTACGATTCTCGAATTCAGACTGCCCAGGATTAGAGATTCGCCCAAAAAATGCTCAAGGATCGGGAGGGTTTGGGGATGATCGATGGTCTTGTGAAATACCCGGTCGAGGGTCGGGAGGTTGGAGACGTGTCGGGCTGATCCGCGATGCGTATGTTCTTCGCCAAACTCTTCCGCGCAGCGGATCAGGGCCTCGCGCATTTCGATTGCTTCTTCTTCGGTGAGAACGCGTTCCACGATGGTGAAGCCGTATGCCTCAATTTCGAGAATTGCTTTTTCTGTTTCTGTCATTGTTAGGAGTCTGTCGGACTCTGGCGGTTTATTTTCGCTGTGCAGATGAGCAAACTGGTCCGACAGACTTCTAACAATATAAAAGTGGAAGGTAAATTTTCACTGGACACGATCAAGATTGATTGGGAGGAGAAAGTTGCGAGTTTCGGGTTGCGGGTGACGAGTGGAGTGGGGCCAGGGGCGCAGGTCAGGACATCATTTACGGATTTAGTTCTCTTTCTCGCGAGCTCTCCTGAAACTTCCGAGATTCCACGAAGCCGATCACAGTGCACGATTCAGTGAACGAGCGCAGTTATAACCAGTCGAAGTCCGCCGGTCGTGCACTCAATCGTGCGCTGCCGTCGAATCTCTTGGGAGACACTCATAGAAGTAGGTTTCGTCCTGTTAAAAAGGCCACTCCGATGGCCGGACATTGCTTTGTCGAATCCAATGGGAGCGGAAATTCCCAACGGATCCGAGAAGACAATGGATGAGGAATATCCAATATCGAAGGCCCAAGTCCCAATGATCAAGTGAAGAGCCGGCGCGTTGCCGAAAGTCTTTGGAAATTGAATATTGAGAATTCGAGGTTGGGACTTTTGACCGCCATCATTGGTTATGATGAGCGGGTCTATCGCACAACTTTGATTACCAACATGTTACAGTTCGAAACGTATTCGAAAAACCAAGTTCCGATGGATTGTATTACGAATGCACACGAATGGATAGGGAACGTGGTGTGCGACAGGTCCCGGCCGCCTGGGATCCTACCGGAGACACAGGCGGCCCGTCCGGTAGCCTGCAACGGTTTTGAAGTATCTAATCAACGCCAGACCACCTCGACATTAGGGTAACGGGGAATCACTTCATCCATAGATAGGATGGTTAAACCCCGAAATTTTGCGGTGGCGATGATGAGCCGATCGAAGGGATCGCCCACAGCACGATGCTGAATCACGTCGACCACCGGTTTGCCGTTCTTGCAGATCGTGATCGATTCGCCAGTTTCCTGCACTTTCGTTACGATCTTTGAGTAGTGGGCTTTGGCTTCGTAGATATTGATTCGTTCCGGCATGGGTGGGTCTCCCTATGATTGTTTGGTTCGAATTTATTAGATTAGTCTGACTAACCAAGTATGGATTTCAGCAAAAGAGGGTGGGCCGAGTCCTCCGGACACGGCATTGAGTTGGAGTGTCAACTTGACTCGTTCCGCGTCCGGAGGACACGGACCACCTTCAGAATAAGAACGGTGAGTCACCCTTAGTCTCTCCACTTCGTCCCCGGGGATGCCAATCGACTAAGAGGGAGGGACTAAGTGTGATGGACTAAGAGTTGTGGAGTGAATTCCACCTGAACACTGAAACTCGACACCCTCGGCTTAGTGCTGCTGTTCACAATTACGGTGACGTTCGCCTAGGCAAACGTCACCGTAATTGTGAACAGCAGCACTTAGGAACCAACATCCACCCAACCGTCCCAGAACTCCTGACCCCAGCTTGACTCCCGATCGTCCCAAGCATCGCGAAACTGGACCAGTTCGGTGCGTAGGGAAGTAACGGTGTCGGAATAAGCGCTGTCCGGGCCCAGGTTCACGGTTTCCCATGGATCGCGTTCCAGATCGAAGAGTTGCGAGGTTCGGATGCCGTTGACATGGTATTCAATGAGCTTGAAGCGGTGGTTCCGAACCGCTCGCTGGTAGCGTTCGTAGGCATGGTAGGTGGTCGGGCGAAACTCGGCTTGGCTATCGTTAAGGACGGGAAGCAGACTCGAGCCCTCGACGGAATCGGGGATGTCTGTCTCAGTAAGTTGGCAGAGTGTGGGAAAGATATCGAGTAGGTAAGCAAAGGCCTGACGCCTCTGATCCACCGGGATACCGGGTCCGGAAAAAATGAGCGGCACGCGCTGGCTATGGTCGTAACAGTTTTGTTTTCCCATGAGGCCATGCTGTCCGACGGCGAGACCGTTGTCGCCGGCAAAGACGATGATGGTATTTTCCCGCAGTCCCTTTTCGTCTAGAAGAGTGAGGACGCGGCCGATCTCGAAATCGAGATGCGTGATCATGGCGAAGTATTCGGCAATATGCCGCCGCACTTCGACAGGGTCGCGAGGGAAATCGGCGAGGACTTCGTCGCGGATTTTCAGAGCGCCATTGTCAAAAGGATGCCCACCGAGAAAGTTGCTAGGTAGGTCGATTTTCTCCGGATCGTACATTTTGAGAAACCGCTCCGGCATGGTGCGTGGATCGTGAGGCGCCAGGTAGGATACGTAGGCGAAGAATGGCTTCTGGGAAGTCCTCTGCTCCAGGAATTGGATAACGGCGTCGCTGTGCAGTTCGCTGGAATGTTTACCGAGGCTGATGTGATCGCAGTCGCGCCAAGTAACTTCGTTTGAAACGACTGGGGCGTCGACCAGGGGATGGCGAGAATCGTAACGGCCGGCCGGATCGAAGTCGTAGGCGGGTACATTCCAATGATCGGTCATGCCGCCGAAGAAGATGTCCGCTCCGCAGTTGAAGCTTCGAGCGAAGCTTTCACGGCCGTTATGCCATTTCCCGGTTCCGAAGCAGTCGTAGCCCTGCTCTTGAAACACCTCACCCATCATCTTGTGTTCAGTGGGTATGGTCTCACCGGAACCACTCAGGTGAAACAGTGTCCTACCGGTGTGAAGCATAGCACGGCTCGGCATGCAGATGGCTGGGGAGGTGCCGCCGGGAATGGAGGCGTGGGTGAAGGAGGTGCCGGAGGCGGCGAGCCGGGCGATATTTGGTGTCTGGACCTCGCCGGAACCGAGTGATCCCAACGCATCGAAGCGTAAGTCGTCGGCGAAGAGGAAGAGGATGTTGGGTTTGTTAACCACGGATTGCCAATGTCGAACATCGAACGTTTAACATCGAATTGGAGGCTGAACCTCTTCGCAACAAGGCCTGGTGAACAGAAGGACGCCAAGGAAGCGAAGAAAACGCCATGTCAGCGATTCTTCGCGCCCTTTGCGATCTTCTGTTTGGCACAGCTCGAGCGAAAGACCTTCGGCGATCAACGTTCGATCTTGGATGTTCTGACCACAACGAGTTGAGTACCAGTCGGTTGTACTTCATTAACAGAAAAATCGTGTTCAGAAAACTAAATCCTGAAGGATTGTAGTACGGAGTCCACGGAGAATGGGAGAGGAAAATACCACGGATTCGAGCCGTCTTCGCTGCGCTTCGCCGAGCCAGGGAAAAACGCGGATTGAGTTTGGAGGGAATCTCACGAATGAAGTATCTAGAAAATGAGGAATCGTGGAGGCATTTATCATCCTCTTCTCCCTGTCCTCCGTGGTTCTCTTCTCTTTGGTTGCGGTTTGACTGCGCTTGGCCATCCGCGGGTGGCTTTCAACTCAGTCGCTGAAGACCTTTCGCAGGAAATCGACGGCGGGCGGGGCTTGGGATTCAAAATCCTGCCAGCGGCACTCGATTGAGACCATGCCGTCGTAGTCGGCCTGGCGCAGGAGATCGACAAATTGAGGGTAGGGATACTGTCCGGTTCCCGGGGGGCCGCGACCGGTGTCGGCGACGTGGACATGCTCGAGCCAATCCCTACATGTTACGATGTTATGGAGGGGCTCGTTCTCTTCATCCATGTGGTAGAAATCAGCCAGGACGCGAATGGAAGGCCGGTTCACTCTTTGGACAATTTCCGCGCCCTCAGTTACGCTGTTGATGACGTTGGATTCTTCTGTGTTGAGAGGTTCGATGGCAATCACGACTTCGGTCCCGTCGGTCTCATCGGCCAGGACGTTGAAGAAGTGAAGGATCTGGTCGACCGCCTTTTCTCGTGGGAAGTCTTCAGGGATATTGCGGGCTCCGCCGCTGCCGACTACAGCTCGCGTGGCGCCCACTTTCCGGATGCGGGCCACGGCGCGTTGGACGTACTGTTTCATGCGGAATTCATCGACTTCCGGGCCGACGATCTTCAGATCGCGGGGCAAGAAGAGATTCAGAGCCGTGGAGCGAATCGGTGAAGCTTCGTATTTGGCGAGAACCGGGGCGAAGGCGGCATCATCTTCGTCGGGAATGAGCGAGGTTACAGCGGCCTCGATGTAGTCGAAACCAGCCGCGTTGACCTCAGCGGCGTTATCGATGGAGGCGCAACAACCGAATTGCATAGCAAGAATTCTGTCGGACCGACTTTCCTAGGCGCAAGCAGGAAAGTCGGTCCGACAGAATTCTATCTTGTCTTCCAAGCAAACGACTCGCTGCTGTTTTCCCGAAGCCAGGCGCGCAGAGGGACATCCTCATCGTCGTGAGCCGTGAAGTAATGGTCTTGAGCGGTGGTGCCACCGAGGAGTTGGCGACGAATGGGATCGGTGGCCGCCATCAGATCATCCACTTCCATAATGCATTTGGGCCGAATCCATCGGTAGGCGTAGCCGTAGAAGATAATTTTTCTGGTGCGATTGAGGTAGTTGGGGCTGGCGGCGTGCCAGAGGCGGCGATCAAATATTAAAGCGCTTCCCGCCTCGGCCTGGACGGGCATCTCGTTGACCGCCATGTCGGGATCGTTTTCCGAGAATTCGATGCGCTTTCTCTCCTGTTGGCCGGGAGCTATGTAAAGATTGCCGCCGCCGACTTCCGTGGCGTCGGTGAGGAGGTAGCCGATCTTCAGGGAGAGCATCGGATTAACCGGTAGGCCCTCGATGTCCAAATCTCCGTTGGTTCTGTTTTGATCCTGGTGCCAACCCCTCCTTTTCCAATCCGCAGGCCCCTTGCTGCTATGGGAGGCCCCATTGGAAGGAGGCAAGACGACCATCTGGGTATGGAAGAGGTAGATATTCCAACCCATCAGTCCCCAGACTTTGGGAAAGGTGGATGGGAGATCGATCAACTCGAGAAGGTAGGGATCTTTGCCGATGAAATCGTGGACGTTGAGTCGCCTTTCTTCGTCGTAGCCCAGTTTTTTCCGCATGCGTGCGTCGATGCGGTCGACCGCAGCTATAGTGGATTCCAAAGTTTCCGGGTCGAGAGCATTCTTGATCAGGAGATATCCGTCCGTCTTGAATCTTTGACGCTCTTCGTCGGTGAGGAGGTGTTTGAGGGAGAGGGGGGACATTGAGAGTTTCGAGTTGCGAGTGGCGAGTTTCGAGGGTTCAGGGTTCAGGGTTCAGGGTTCAGGGTTCAGGGTTCAGGGTTCAGGGTTCAGGGTTCAGGGTTCAGGGTTCAGGGTTCAGGGTTCAGGGTTCAGGGTTCAGGGTTCAGGGTTCAGGGTTCAGGGTTCAGGGTTCAGGGTTCAGGGTTCAGGGTTCAGGGTTCAGGGTTCAGGGTTCAGGGTTCAGGGTTCAGGGTTCAGGGTTCAGGGTTCAGGGTTCAGGGTTCAGGGTTCAGGGTTCAGGGTTCAGGGTTCAGGGTTCAGGGTTCAGGCAATCTTGAATCGATCTTTCTCTGAAGAAATTCTGCTGGAACTGGGACGGATAGGCAAGCACGAAAGGATCTGCAAGATCGAAGGTCGGTGTTGAACACTTTTAGTCCGACCGCTTAGTCGAAATCTCTTTTCTTTTTCCAGCGGTCCGAGTAAAGAGTGGAGGCGATAAAGCTCGCGACAAAGATAAG
This sequence comes from Candidatus Moanibacter sp., assembly GCA_965226025.1. Lineage (GTDB taxonomy): Bacteria > Verrucomicrobiota > Verrucomicrobiia > Opitutales > UBA2987 > Moanibacter. The sequence goes on from CBDDCD010000003.1 coordinate 1,802,489, forward strand.
AGTTCTCCGTGCCTTCTTTTCCACCCAACATCCTCGTCATCTGCACTGACCAGCATCGGCATGATTTTCTGGGATACCGTGGGGCGGACTGGATTCGAACCCCGAATATCGATCGGATTGCGAATAGAGGTACGGTCTTCACGCACTGCTTCACCAATGCGCCGCTGTGTCTACCTGCCCGCACCGCTCTGGCGTCGGGAATTCAGCCCCATCGAATTGGTTGTCTCGACAATGGGTCCTTCTTCCCTCTTTCGCACCGAACGTTTTATCAGCGTCTTCGGGATTACGGGTATTGGACGGGATACGGGGGTAAGCTCGATTTGGCGAAACCCGAGGAGTCAAAGGAGCCGCGCTATCTGCGACCCGATGGGTTGCGGACGGAGGACTACGCTTTCGGGTTTTGCTCGCCTCGGAAGATCTCCGTGAAGGTCAGCGAGCTGGAGCGTGGCAATACTCCGTATCGGGAATTTCTCGAAGAGAAGGGTTTGCTGGAGCTATATATCGCGGATCGCAAATCCCGAGTGCGTCCTTCCGGCATCGCCGGAGTGACCCCTAAACCTCACCTCGATTCGCGGGAAGTCGAAATGCCGGACAATTGGGTCATTGAGCATAACAAGGACTCGCCCCTTTCGGCGGACGAATATTCCGACGGATATATCGGACGGTATGCAGTCGATTGGCTGGAATCGGTTGGGACGAATAGCCCTTGGTTCTACCAAGCCAATTTTAATGGGCCTCATGATCCATTCTGGGCGCCGACGGAGTTTGCCGAAAAATACAGAGATGCCGAGGTTCCTGCTCCGATACCGGCAGACTACACGAAGAAGCCGCAGTGGGTGGGTCGGCGATTCATCACAGTTGATGAAGAGCAGATCCGTTTCACTCGCCGTCAATACTCCGCCTGTATCGAGAGTATAGATGCCTGGATCGGGCGCATGTTGGATGTGCTTGAAGAGAGAGGGTTGGCGGAAGAGATGATCGTCATTTTTACTTCGGACCATGGGGAGATGCTAGGCGATTTTGGGCTCTACACGAAGCAGCTGCCGTATGAGTCATCAATACGCGTTCCTCTTTCGATCTGTGGCCCCGGTATAGCCTCGGGAAGGGAGAGCGATGCCCTTGTTGAATGGATCGATTTAAATGCCACGATCTGTGAGCTGGCCGGGCTTCCGCGGCAGGAGAATATCGATGCCATTTCGCTCGTCCCGGTGCTGGACAATAGTCGAGATTCCCACCGCGAGAATATCCTTTCGGCCCTGAGTCATTTTCGTTGTCTGAGGACAGAGCGGTGGAAGTACGTGCGTAGTCACAACGATATTGAGGAGCTGTATGATCTTTTGAATGATCCGGAGGAGCTGAATAATTTGGCGCCTACGGAGGGTGAAGCTTCTAGGGTGCGCGCGGAGCTTTCTCATGAGCTCGACTTGCGCTGGCGGGAAGGGATGTGGCGCCGATAGGAAACTGACGGGCTTTGGCCCGTCAATTTCCTAACGAAGTCAGCTCTGCCGGGAGGCAGAGCTGAGGGAGGGGGGCTGTGAGATCTATTAGGTCGAATACGCGGTCATCGACCGCGTCTACAGCAACCGAATCTCCGAATATTGTAGGCGGTCTCGCTGAGGCCGCGATCTCGAGGGCGCGGCTGGTGATGCAACCCACCCCTGGCCCCTCTGAGGAGGGCTTCGGCCGTGATCCCGCCGAACGGGAGGAACGGGAAGGTCCAGAATTCGGGCTCATCTTTGAGATCCCCCTGGGAGGGGCAGGGGTGGGCCGGGTTCGACGAAGCTCACCGCAGGCGGGCCCTCCCGCCTCCGCCGAGGCTACGGCGAGGTGTACCGGACGCGGCATCAAGTCCTATTGATCCATCCAGCACATTCCGCGTCGGGACGCCGCGGACCACCAGGACTGTGGCTTTATCGAAGGGACTGTGGCTCTATCGAAGGGACTGTGGCTTTATCGAAGGATTACACGGGATTATTCGCTGACGATGAGGCATGACGGTTGCGGAATTTCATTCGACAGGCTGGTGCCGGCTCTGTCTGATCTCCCCTATGACCCGGCCCAATCTCCTCTTTGTCTTCGCCGATCAGTTTCGAGCCCAGGCGATGGGATATAGTGGACAGGATCCGGTGATCACTCCGAACTTTGATCGCTTTGCGGAGGAGTCCTTGGTACTTACGGATGCGATCAGCAATGTGCCGGTTTGCTCCCCCTATCGAGGGATGCTCATTTCGGGACAGTTTCCTTTCAAGAACGGCCTGACGGGAAATTGCGGACCGCAGCATGGGATGGAGATGGACACGGACGCAGTCTGTTTTGGCGACGCTCTAAAATGTGGAGGATATCAGACTGGATACATTGGGAAGTTACACCTGGAAAAGGCAAAGACTGTCCCTCGACCTGGATTGAAACGCGACGTGTGGACGCCACCGGGCCCAAGGAGATGCGGATTCGATTTTTGGTATGCCTTCAACAGCGGCTCGGATCATTTCCATCCGCACTACTGGTGTGACTCCGAAGAACCGATATGGATCGATAAATGGTCGGTTGAACACGAGGCCAATGTGGCGATAGATTTCATTCGGAGACGAGATCGATCGCGGCCGTTTGCGCTCTTTGTTTCATGGTACCCACCGCATCCGCCCCTGGTTGCACCTGAGGAGGACAAACTGCTCTACAAGGGCAAGGATCTGCCGCTGAGAGAAAATGCTGTCGAAGCGAAGGGACGTCGGGAGTATTTCGCCGCTGTCTCCTCCTGCGACCGGCACTTTCAACGTCTCCTCGATGCGTTGGAAAAAGAGGGTCTCTCTGATGATACCATTGTTGTCTTTACGGCTGATCACGGGGAGATGATGGGATCCCATGGTCGTTTGCAGAAAGGGATCTGGTATGAGGAGTCTATCAACGTTCCGTTTCTTCTGCGATGGCCGAATGAGGTCGGACCAGGAAGAGACGATCTGCTCCTTGGCACGACCGACATCATGCCCACCCTCGTAGGTTTGATGGGTGTCGATATCCCGGATTCTGCAGATGGCACCGACTATTCGCAAACAATCAGGGGCGACGCCGGATCGAGGCCGAAATCGACCTTCATCGCTGCCTATCCCTATCCAGGTAGATTTCACACGAGGGAATTCGAAGGCGGTGGAATCGCTAAGCACGCGTTTGATATCGAAGTCGGCCTATCTGGAATCGACTGGAAAACTTGGGGCTATCGGGGAGTTCGAACACACCGCTATACTTACGTGATCGACCGTTCCTCGCTATATCGAATCAATACGGTGGAGCCGTACATTGGAGAGGACTGGACTCCAGAGGAATTTGCCGAGCGGTTGCGGAATGGAAAACAGGAGCGACGTTTGCTCTATGACAATATATCTGATCCCTACCAGTTGAGTCCGTACGAAGGCGAGGCGGCGGGAAGACATCTGGCGGTTGAGGAGTTGGAAGGGCAGTTGCGGGGGTGGCTCGAGAGGATGGAGGATCCCTTTAAGGTTTAGAGGGGGAGTGTTCAGGGTTCAGCCGCCGCCGCCCTTCGGACTTTGGCGAGCCAAGGGTTTAGAGTCGGACAGGTGTCAGGGGGAAGAACTGAAGTCTTTGTCGCGAGCTTTGTCGTGAGCCTTGTCGAATCTGTCGGCTATCCAGGTTTCTCGGTCCCAAGGAAACGAGCTTTATCTCTTGGGAAGCTCCTCGGAGTCAGATCCGTGCAACCGTGTGATGAAGAATTGTGTGGTAGAAGAGCAAGGCTGCGTGCAAGAATAGAAAATATGAGTAACAACGGTTCGGAAAAGAAGGTGTTGATTCCGGAAAAGGAGGTCACCGTCCTGACGGAGGTTGATGTTTGTGTCACGGGTGGAGGGACAGCGGGATTCGTGGCCGCGATCGCTGCTGCACGGACGGGAGCAAAGGTCGCCCTTGTGGAGCGGAACGGATACTTGGGAGGTGCGAATACCGCGACCTATAATACAAGCGTCGGTTGGTTGGGCGATTCTGACGGGCATCGCATCATCGGGGGACCGGGCTTCGAGTTTCTTGAGCGGATGGAGGCAGCCGGGGAAGCATTTATCACGCGTGGCGATGGTACTGGAAAGAAACGGTGGAACGACACCATATTCCCGGAATCGACTAAGCGGTATGCACTTGAAATGGTGGCCGAGGAACCGAACATCGAGCTTTTTCTCCACACCTGGGCGGGCGATGTCTTGATGGATGGAGAGAGAATTACCGGGCTAGTGGTGCAGAGTAAATCCGGCAGGCAGGTCATTCTGGCTAAGGCCTTTGCAGACTGTAGTGCCGATGGCGATGTTGCCGCCTCAGCGGGAGCGCCCTATGAGCGTTTGGGTGTCGAACATCCTCAACAGTGGCAAGTTTCCATTGATTTGACGGTGTGTAACATCGATGCCAAACGAGTGATCCGATGGTGTCACGAGAATAAAGACCACCTCGAAGGTGAGGGGGCGGGCATTCCCGATCTGGATAGCGATTGCACGGGAATCCAGAGTGGGGTCTCGATCAACTTGAAGACGGAGGAGTCGCAAGTCATGGAGAAGCAGTTCGGCAAGTCCGGTCGAGTGCTGCAAGGGCGCACCTCGGTAGGGACCCGCCCGACTTTAAAACTCATGATCCGCCGAAGCACGACGCGGGTGCAGGGAAACGTCGAGATTGATCCCACCGATGTGAAACAGTTGACCTGGGCGGAGGTCGAAGGGAGAAGGCGAGCCTACAAGCATCTCCAGTACATGAAAGACACAATCGATGGGATGCAGGATGCCTTTATCGTTTCGCAGAATCAGTTGGGCGTGCGCGTCGCCCGGCGCATTCTCGGTGAGTATTACGTAACGATTGATAACTTAGTTGAGAACACCCGCATACCCGATGTGGTCAGTCTAAACTGCCGCTGTCTCGATAAACACCTCGCGGGTGAGCGATTTGTTAATCACTACCTGGAGGGAAACCACGATGTGCCCTATCGGGCTCTGCTTCCATTGAAAACAGAGAATTTGACCATAGGCGGACGCTGCATCTCGTGCGACCACGAATCACATGCCTCTCTGCGGGGCGCGGCAACCTGCTGGGGTACCGGGCATGCAGCAGGGACATCGGCGGCGTTGGCGGCCTTGGATTGCGAGGGAAGAGTGCGCGAGGTCAATATCAGGCGGTTGCAGAATATGCTCATTGAACAAAAGGCGGTCCTTACGACCGAAGGTCGGACATTCGACGACGAGGTGGAGGTGGAGTTTAAAGGCGAGTCGGAGGCGATTTCGGCGGGGACCGTGGGGCAGGCTTTGTAGGAATCTGTCGGTTTGTGGTGTTGCGAATTCGTTTAGGTATCCTGCTCTCCTGATTCTTTCGTCATTCGCGGAGGGAGTTAGCCACTGACATCTTCCTAGTTTCGAGTTGCGGATTGAGAGTGACGAGTGAGAGAGGGACGAGTTTCGGGTTTCGAGTTGCGTGTGGGGAAAAGCGTTTTCCTTTGGCCGGACAACCCACTCCGCCCTTCCGTCTCCGCGCTCCGTGCTGCGCCGTGACAAGACGGGCACCCCTCCTGGGAGGGGCAGGGGTGGGTTGTTCGACTAGGGAATGAGCTCGTCCGCCGGTGGCTGGGTTTCTCATCGTGAATCTTAGTCGTCGTCTGAAGTCGACTCCTGACCTGTCGACTAGGTGGCAGGACTAAGTGTCGTCGACTAAGAGTGGCGACTAAGTGTGCTCAGCATCAACATTCGAATGTGTTCCACACTTAGTCATTCCTACACTTCGTCCATAATACTTAGTCGCCCCAAAATATCTCAAACGTTGTCCAGCTCTCCTTCGACGACCCTCTCCACCTCCTTCTCCCAAGTCCCGGCTACTTTTATCCCATATTCGTTTTCACCACCGGAGGCTATCGGGCCGGTGAGGTGGACATCCTTCTTGCTTTTCTTTGGGTCGAGATGAGCGTGATCGGTCCTGACAAAATGGTAGGCCAGGCCGGTCCTCTCCTGGTCGGTATTATTTTGCTTCGTGGAGTGAGCGATTCCGTAGTTAAAAAAGACGACTCCTCCGGCCGATAGGATAGCGGGAACGGCCCGACTTTCGTCGGCGTTCATACGGATATGATGATTGCTTTCGGGGTCACGTTCATGCTCGTCCTGATTGAGGTGGCTTTTCGGTATCACGTGCAAGGTACCGTTCTCCAGGTGGGCATCGTGCAGGGCGATCCACATTCCGGTACCCTTGCTCGGATCGGCGATTTTGAAGTAGGCGTTGTCTTGGTGCCAGTTCGTTCCGATTCCCGAACGTCCGGGTTTGATGAACATTTGATCCAGATGGCGCACGAACGGTTCCCCGATTAACCGGCCGATCGCATTGAGGACTTTTGAGGAGAAAGGCAGGGCACGGAAAAGATCGCTCTTATCGTTGAGAGGAATGATCTGGTAGTTTACACTACTCTTCGATTCTGTTTTTCCGTCACCCTCCGTGGCAACATTGCATCCTAATCCCTCGCGCTTAAGGCGAGCTGTCTCCAGGCGCATGGCATTGACTTCACGCTGGCTGAAAAAACCAGGAGTGATGAGATAACCTTGGTCCTGAAAGAAGGCTGCTTGGTTGGGAGTTAGCATGGGTGCTGTGTTTCCAACACTTAGTCCAGAACACTTAGTCCCCTCCGGCAATGCGAATCGACTAAGTGTTGGGCGACAAAGTGTGGCGACTAAGCAATGTCCGGGGCGCGGAAGGACCTTTTAACAGGACGAAACTATCGTGTTTCAGGTGGGTTCCTGGAGTATTTCGACCGGGTGAAGAAGGTCGAATGGAATTCGACCGGAGTGGGCGATTGGGTGCACGATGCGAATGGAAGGGTCCGGAAGGTGGGCGATGTCGTCCACTGAGTCGTGCCCTAAAGTCGATTCGGTGCCCTCGATCGCCATGTACGATTCGCGCTGATTGGCGTGATTCGTAGTTTCCTGATGCCTGCTGGAGATATTAAGAGGTGGATTGTGAACTACGAATCTCTCTAATCTCCGCGAATGAGAACTGAAAATGAGCTAATATTCAAAAAAGAGAGTTATCGAATAATCGGTGCCTGTTTCGAGGTGTATAACGAAAAGGGAAACGGATTCTTGGAGGCAGTCTACCAGGAGTGTCTCGCGATCGAACTAGAAGACGAATCGATTCCGTTTGAGGAACAGGTAAAGCTTAAGCAGTTCTACAAGGACAGGGAGCTAAGGCAGACCTATGTGCCGGATTTCCTCTGCTTCGGTGAAATCATCGTCGAAATTAAGGCCGTCAAGCAGTTGACGGGCGAACACCGAGCTCAGGCGATCAACTATCTGAAATCGTCGAGGAGGCAACTCTGTCTCCTCATAAACTTCGGCGACTATCCGAATCTCGAACACGAACGTTTAGTAAACAGGCTCTAACATACGCGCAGTTTCGAGTGCCTGACCCCCAATCGCAGCTCGCAATCGAAGGTGTAGTCGAAAATCGGAGGTATAAATCGCCGTGCAAGATTCGCGCAGATTCGCGTGATTCGTAGTCTATTGATATGCACTGTGAGAATTGGGAGATGGATTTTGAACTACGAATCACGCGAATCTACGCGAATGAATGCTGAGGAAGGCTAGCAACTTTGTCTTCTCGTAATCTTCGGAGACTACTGGAATCTTAAACACCTAGGTTTCGTTAACCAATCCTAAGATTCGCGAAGATCCGTGTGATTCGTAGTTTGCCTACTTTCAGAATTAAGAGTTGATTTTTGAACTACGAATCGCGCTAACCTTCGCGAATGAGAACTGAAAATGAGCTAATATTCAAAGAAGAGAGTTATCGAATAATCGGTGCCTGTTTCGAGGTGTATAACGAAGAGGGAAACGGATTCTTGGAGGCAGTCTACCAGGAGTGTCTCGCGATCGAACTGGAAGACGAATCGATTCCGTTTGAGGAACAGGTAAAGCTTAAGCAGTTCTACAAGGACAGGGAGCTAAGGCAGACCTATGTGCCGGATTTCCTCTGCTTCGGTGAAATCATCGTCGAAATTAAGGCCGTTAAGGAGTTGACGGACGAACACCGAGCTCAGGCGATCAACTATCTGAAATCGTCGAGGAGGAAGCTCTGTCTACTTGTAAATTTCGGCGACTATCCGAATCTCGAACACGAACGTTTCGTAAACAGGCTCTAACACTAGCGCAGTTTCGAGTGACTGACCCGCAGTCGAAGTCGAAATTCGGATGTATAAATCGCCGTGCAAGATTCGCGCAGATTCGCGTGATTCGTATTTTTTCTGATCTCAGAAATAGGAGATCGATTTTGAACTACGAATCACCCTAATCTTCGCGAATGAGAAAAGAAGAAGAGACCGTAGAACTCGATTAACAGACGGATGTTCGTCGTCCCTGACTATGCCTGAACAGAGCGCAACCCAGACCATCCTCGATTGGATCTACGCAACTCGCTACGAGGATATACCACAGGTTGCGAGGCGAGGTGGGCTTCTTGCGTTCTACGATGGTGTCGGGAGTAACCTAGCTTGTTCGCTCCTTCCGGTGGCGCATCGCACAGTGGATTTTGTCAAGTTGGTTGGGGGTCCGCCGGATTGCAGTGTTATTGGATTTCCCGATCGGACATCGGTGGTGAATGCGGCCACTGTCATTGGCACCCTGGGCCACGCCGATGAAATAGATGCGGTTGAGCCGGACGTGTTTGGCGCTCACATTACGGCGGCTTGTATAGGCGCCGGGCTGTCTACGGGCCAATTGGTAGGAGCTTCCGGAAAGGAGGTGCTGCGTGGATTGATCATTGGCTACGAGCTTTCCAAGAGGACCCATAGAGTAGCGGCCTACGTGGCTGGCCATCGCACCCATCTCGATGCCGGCAACACCGTAGGAGCAACCGCGGCGGCAGGGATATCCTTGGGCCTGTCCCGAGACGAGATGGAAGTGGCTCTTTGCCTCGGCGCATCGATGGCTTGCGGCCTAACGCCCTGGGCCAAGGAGAGAGAACACATGCTCAAATCTTATGTTCGTGGGGGTGTCGGCGCAAGGAACGGTGTGGATGCCGCCCTGATGGCCAAAGCGGGCTATGATGCTCCCGGTGATATATTCGATGGGAGCGAGGGGTTCTTCGGTGGTCGTACTGGCTCGGATGAGTTGGGGCCGGAACTTCTGGCCGGTCTGGGCACTGAATACTCCATCCAAAATGTAATCTTTAAGCGGGCCTGCGGTGGGCACCCCTTTCAGGGGTTGAGACTCGGATTCGTCGAGTTGATGGCGGATAATGGCTTGTCTGCCGATGACATCGCGGAGGTGCTGGTAGAGGTTCGCCCGGGCACGCTCCCAATCGCGACCGTCGAGGTACCGGTGCACCCCAATCTTAAAGGAAAAGAGATCGTAGCCGTGGCAGCCATTTACGGCGGTACCGGTTTCATGGAGACGCACAACGAGAGGTACTATAGGAGTCCGGAGGCTATGGCCATGCAGGATCGGATCAACATCATTCCCAAAGAGGAGTGGGGTGAGGAGGACGAGTTCTCCGCCATCGTTACGATCAGGACCAAAGATGGCAGGGAACTGCGGCGGCCGAGTAGGGAGCGGCGTATGACAGAGGAAGACCTCGACGCCAAGTTCGCCGATCTGGTTGGCATGCGCGTGGGCGAGGCGAAAGCCCAGGAGCTGTCCACGGCACTGAAAGAGTTTGAGACGGTGAAGGATGTCTCGGAGGTGATGACGCAGCTGGAGATGCCGGCGATGAAGGTGGAGGGCTTCTAAGGATCCTGGCAGGTGCCAGGTGCATCTGCCATTGTCGCGAGCCTTGTTGTGGAGCTTTGTCGACTGGAGATCGAGTAACGAGTCATTTTCTCGTCGTGGATCATAATCGTAGTCTAGAGTCGAAGGAACTGAAGTTCGCCCTCATCCTTGAGTTCTTGACAACCCACCCCTGGCCCCTCCGAGGAGGGGAATGTCCAAAAATTCGTTACTTAGGGATATCCCCTCCTCGGAGGGGTGCCCAACGGGCGGGGTGGGTTATCCGACCCAAATCGTAGTTCCGCTGAGCGGGCCGCCAGCTTTTCGAACTACGATGACTTGACTTCCTCTTCCGCCCTTTTCTGCAGCGCTCGCATGTAGGCAATTGTGTAGGCCGTTCCCAAGCGTGGATCATCCCCCATCTGCGGAATATGATCCGGGATCAGCGTACCGTCATAGCCAACTTCCGCCAGCGCCTTCATCGCATCATACATGTCGAAGTAACCGTCGTCGACAAAAGTCTCAACAAAATGGGGCAACGGTTTGTCGACATTGCGATAGTGGACTTTGAAAATCTTACCCTGCGCGCCGAAATGGCGAATCGTGTCGACCACGCCTTTTCCCATGGCGCCGCCTCCTTCCAACCAACAGCCTATGCAAAGGCAGAGACCGACATTGGGGCTGTCGGCGATTTCAATAGCGCGTTTGTATCCCTCGAAGCTACTGAAAATCGGCCTCGGGATTCCGCCGACAGGCACACCGGGCGGATCATCGGGGTGGATCCCAATCCTCACTCCCGCCTCCTCGGCTACGGGAGCGACTTCCCTGGCGAAGGAGGTGAAGTTGTCCCACAGTTCCTCTTCGCTGTATTCGCGCTCATGGGAAAGACCACTACCTGAATAACCGCCACCCGTAGCTTCATCCATGCGGGAAGAGTCGAAGGCTCTGGCACTCGCCCCGCCCCGCGTTTCCTCACGAGGCGTACTCCAGACGCTGTTGGCCATGTGGGCGTAAGTGGTGTAGGGAATGTCGGCTTGGCCCAGATTTCGGATGTGTTCTTTGTACTCTTCTACCTTCTCATCGCGATTGGGCAAATTAAGCGTGATCGCGTCAACGTTATGGACGCTTCCTTTGCCCAACCCGTAGAGATTAATTCCACCGCTCGCAAAATGCTCTCTCCGACTCCGATAATACTCGGGACTCGCTTTTTCCGGATCGATCCAAGTCACGGCATATTCGACGCCCATCTGCCGGACAAAGGCCATCTCTTTCTCAGAAGGTTCGGGCGACATCTGGGCCGCGACCTTGAGGCCCGGATCCAATTTCAAGTGGCTTTTGACGCTCATGGTTTTCTTTCTTTCTTTTGTCAAATCGGCAGAATGTGTAAGGTCAGGTGTAAATCTTTATAGACGATCCAAACATTTGCTAGAGAAATTGACTGAAGGCGGGCCGGGTCGTCCCCGACACGGAATGAACTATTGGCTCTGTTCCAGCTCTTTCCGCGTCAGGGACAATGCAGACCACCCTCTTCGCGCTTCAAACTACTATCCCTCAGAAATTAGTCTTTTGAACGCGTTTTGCTTCACTGAATTTCATAAAGTATTGAATTTGAAATCGATAAGTGAGCGACCACGGATCACACGGATGGTCACGGATAGACGGAAATGTTGTTGAGTGATCCAAACATGCATTCTCGATTCCCATCCGTGCCTATCCGTGAAATCCGTGGTTGTCCTCTCCAAGTCCGGTTATCGAATTAGCAGCATACTGAAAGAGACAGGATCATTATGACAGTATCCAAGTGGCAGGAGGTGCCGGATCCGATGGAGGCCGTGCACGACGATGTGGTGATCGGGGCAGGGATCGTGGGATCGTACGCGGCCACCGTTTTGCGGCAAAGGGGGCGCGACGTGGCCCTGGTGGATGCTCGCTTTCCCGCCGCCGGTGCATCGGGCCGGAACGCCGGGTTTGTTTTGACCGCGCAGCGCGAAACCTACCCGGTTCTGATCGAGCAGGTGGGTCGCGAGAGGGCCCGGGAGATTCTGGCCATGGTGCGCGACAACCTGGCCAGGATGCGCTCGCTAGTCAAAGAATTCGACGTTCCGATCGAGGAAGGCGCGATTCACCTGGCCGAGACACAGGCTGATGCCCGCGAATTAGAGTCGTGGGCCCGCGAGCTGGAGGCGGACGGGACCGTAGTCGAATTTGCCCAAGGGGATCCCTACGGAGCGGGCTATGTCGCGATGATGCAGATCGAAAATGACTTCATGGTGCAACCGGCGCGGTTAACTGAGGCGATTGCCGGTGCGTGCGGGGCTACCCTTTACGATCACAACGAGGTCTACAGTATTGAGGGGGCGGGCGAGGGTCTCTTGGTAAAGGGGAGGAGGGCGCACATCCGTTGCCGCAAGGTCTATATCGCCACCAACGGTTACGGCTGTGATCTGCTCCCCTACTTGCGCGGCATTGTGCGTCCTGTACGGGGCCAGATTCTGATGACGAAGCCGGTAAAACCACTCATCAATGTTGCAGGAATCACGGAGAATCACTACTTCCGCCAGTTGCCGGACGGGCGCGTGGCGATTGGGGGAGCTCGGGCGTTCTTTGAGGCTCAGGAGTACACCGCCGAAGACGCCGGGACCCAGAATCTGCTGGCGAATTTGGAGGAGTATCTCCAGCGCTGGTTCCCGGATCTATCTTTTGAGGTCGAACGCTACTGGTCTGGTATTCATGGTTTCACTCCGGACCGTCGGGCGGCGATCGGGACGCTCCCGGATATTCCGGATGCTGCCTTTGCCGTGGGGTTCAGCGGCTATGGCAATTCGATCGGGCTTGTCGCTGCCGAGCGAATGGTGGAGCTGGCCCTGGATGGCCGTGATCCCGGGCCATTTTCGGCAATCCGCTTCACCTAGGAATCTGTCGGATTTAGCTTTGCGAATTTGCGGCGGAGTTGGATCATTTGGCGTAATCGTGGATCGCGGCCGATTCCACGACCGACAGCTTCCTTGTGCTCTGCCGGGAGGCAGAGCGGGGATTGTTGTTCCGTGTCGGGAGGACCCGAACCACTTTCTTTTGGGTGCGATTAGCCTGACGGTGGCACGATCATCGCAGCTCTTTCGAAATCAGATCTCCCATCTCTCGGGAGTCGACAACGGTGCCGCCGCTGCCGGCGAGGTCTTGGGTGCAGTAGCCGGCCGAGAGGACGCGGTCGACGGAGTGTTCGACGGCATCGGATTCCGCATCGAGTCCAAAGGAGTAGCGCAACATCATGGCCACGCTGAGGATGGCGCCGATGGGATTGGCGATGCCTCGGCCGGCGATGTCGGGTGCACTGCCGTGCACCGGCTCGTAGAGTCCAAATACTCTCTGGCGTGTTCGATCGGCTTGAGGTAGTTTGGCGAGGCTCGCGGAAGGCAGCATTCCCAAGGAACCGGACAACATCGATGCTTCGTCGGACAGAAGATCGCCAAAAATGTTGCCGGCCACAATCACATCAAAACGGGCCGGATTCCGCAGTAACTGCATAGCCAGGTTGTCGGCCAGGATATGCTCTAGCTCCACATCGGGATACTCGGAGCCAATTTCGGTCGCAACTTCCCGCCAAAGCCGTGACGATTCGAGGACATTGAATTTATCTGTCGAAGTGAGTCGGCAGCGACGCCGCCGAGCGAGTTCGAAACCAACTCTCACGACTCGGGCGATTTCTTCTTCGCTGTATTTCAGACTGTCGACGCTGCGTCGTTTGCCACTTGGGGTCCTCCACCGTTTCTTCGGGCGTGAGAAATACACTCCTCCGATCAGTTCGCGGACGATGATGAGATCGACGCCTTCGAGGTACTCCGGCTTCAAGGAACTGGCTCCGTACAAGGATTTGTATGCCTTGGCGGGCCGGATGTTGGCGAAGAGTCCGAAATCTGACCGTAGCCGCAAGATACCTGCCTCCGGCCGTAGCGGGGCGTCGGCAACATCCCATTTGGGCCCGCCGGAGGCGCCGGACAATATGGCATCGGCTCTTTGGCAGAGTTCAAGCGTTTCGTCAGGCAGGGGACTGCCGAAGTTGTCGATGGCATAGCCCCCCATCGCACCGATTTTGAGATCGAAAGAGTGGCCGAATCGGGCGCCGATGGCTTTCAGGACTTTGACTGCCTCGTCAATGACCTCCGGGCCGATGCCGTCTCCCGGTAGGATTGCGATGGTGAGGTGCAAATGTAATCTTCCTTTGGTGTTAACGGAGTAGATCAACTCGGCCTGAAGATCGATGGCTCGCAGATTACTTCGTCGTAAGCTTTGTCGTCAACTTCGTCGCCTCCCCCTGAGCCACCGAGGATGGCCCTTTTCAGTCAATCGCGATGCGGGTAGTCGAAAGATAATCGACGAAGCTTACGACCCGGCGCCACTACGTTTTGCCGAGGCAGGCGAGGTTTACGACGAAGGGAGGGAACAAACTCGTTTCCTGTGAGGGAATCTTCGTCGTAGACTTTGTCGTCAACTTCGTCGCCTTCCCTTGAGCCGCCGAGGAGGGCACTTTTCAGTCAATCGCGATGTGGGTAGTCGAATGATAATCGACGAAGCTTACGACGATGTTTACGACGAAGGGTGGGAACAGACTCGTTTCCTGTGAAGGAAGCTTTGTAGTCAACTTAGGTGCCACCTAATGAAGTACAAAAAGACAATCGAAACGCTCCGACGCCCTCAAAACTCGACCTTGAAGGTCATTTCGGCGTTTCTCGGATTTCCCCAAGTATTGCCGCCGGAGAAGTATCGCGCATCATGGATATTCTTGATATTGACCCGGAGACTGAAAGTGCGTTCGCCCCAGGTCCAGCTATAACCCAAGAGAGCATCGAAAACCTGATACCCCACTTTATGGTTATTAAAAACGAATTGACTGCCTCCAAAAATCACACGCGGGTGCTTGGTGCGGTAGTCGTCTATAATCTCCCAGCCCAAACCGAGGGTCAGTCCTTTGAGGAAACCCTCGGTGAAATTGTACCTGGAAAAGAGTTTGGCTTGCCAGCCCGGTACATTCGATGCGGGTACTGCCCTGGTTCCATTCGGATCGTTACGATCCAGGTTCACCACATTCGTTTCGTTAGCTGAGACGGCCAGGAGAGTCTGCCAGTTCGGGATAGGTGTGATGATTACGTCAAGCTCTCCCCCTTTTGAAGGCTGACTCTTGACCACACCATGGTGAAATCCGAACTTGTCTTCACCCGTAACCTGCACCCGGTTCTTCTCTTCCGCCTTGAAACCGGCCAGACTTCCTGAGAGTTTTCCCTTAAAGAGGCTGAACTTGACTCCAGCTTCCCAGCCGTTTCCGGTCAACGGACCGGCCGGTTTGGCGAAGGCGGGGGCAACACCTCGCTCCCTTTGGCTGAGTAACTGTTGCACAAACGCTTCGGACCATGAGTAATAAAGCCCGAAATTCTTGGACAGATTGAACATGCCGGATTACTGATAGGACCAGTTTGTATGGATCCCGTCTGTGAATACCGGAATCTCCACTTCTTCGAGGGTCTCGATGTCGCGTGTGATTCGGGTAAATTGGTTAAACTCCTTAATGTAATCGTAGCGAGCGCCTCCCATAATGCGTATGCGTTCGAAATTCTTCTTTTCTACCTTCCAGAAGCTCACGGTATGCATTCCGGAAAAAGCCTTATTCTCGAAATGGGAAATGGACTCCTGCCCGAGCTTCCAGATCATATCGTCCAGGCCGTCGTTATCCTCATCGGTGAAAAGGTCACCCAGACTTGGGTAGTTAATGGTCTTGCTCTCTTCCAGCGACATAGGGATACGGGTAGCGCTGGTGGTTACGATGTCGGCCCTTCCCCGGGTGGGTATGCGCACATTGACGATTCTTTGGTCCCTAATGGACTCGGTAAAGACGTCACTATCCTGACTGAAATAGGTGCCTCCGGCGGTGAGCTTGTTGTTCGTAAAGAGGAGTTTGAAATCGCCGACGAGGGTCGCGTTGTAGGCGTGGCTGGACGACATATCATTGCGGCGTAGGTAACCAACGTTGATGTTGTGGCCGCCGGGGTAAACTCCCTCGGGAGCCGTTCCTTCAGGATTGTAGATGGTACCTGCAAAGATATTCTCGCTGTCGTGGCGCAGGCGGTCGAACTGGGAGTACTGGCCGTTGACTTCCCTCTTCGTCCGTTCGTAGTTCAACTGAAGATTCCACTTCTCAAAGATTCTCCGGCGATATTCTGCAAATTCCTTCCTGCTGTCCGTAGTAAGGAAATCAGTCGGCAACCTTGGGTTGAATTCGCGATCTTCAGGATGAGAAATCTCGATTTCCCTTTGATTGATACCGCCCCCCATTTTGTCTTTCCAGCTTACAATAACCGGACCAAGTACCTGATCGTCGGCGTACTCGTACTCGGCAAGGATCTCATCCTTGTCGGTCAGATTCCATCGGGCCGTGGCCAAGAATGTCGCATGATCATTGGGACTGAAATCCTTGACGCCATCGCTGTCCTGATAGGCCGCTACGATTCGATATCCAAGCTTTCTCTTATCAAACAGAAAATTCTGGTGATCGAGGACGGCACGAATCAAATCCTGATTAATCACACCGGCCGTGATTCCCAAAGAGGTTTTCTTGGTGAAATTCGGTCGTTTTTGATGAAATTGACGGTGCCGCCAGGCGCAGCACGTCCATAGAGGGCCGAGGCAGGGCCCTTGACGATTTCCACCCGGTCGATCAGCGGACCCCAGGGTGAATACTCGGTGGGATTGAAATTCCGATAGACGGTGGAGGTTTGGAAACCTCGGATTTTCAATCGGCTGGCGAGATCGTTGGCAACACCGCCGACGGCAACTCCGCCCTCCCCTCCCCCCCCGGTATTGGATGCGGACGAAACGTAGACGTTGCTGGAGTAACGTGCAGACTCGAGAATATTCTGGCTGTTGGTGTCTTCGATCAATTCAGAGGTGATCACGCCGATAGCCCTCGGCAGATCGCGAATGGCGACCGCCTGGCACGAGCCCGACATCGAGAGAGTGGCGCTGTAGCGGGTCCTTTCTTCGTGGACATCGAAGGGGTCGAGGACCATGAGTTCCTCTTCCTCTTCGACGGCGCTCTCTTTTGCGGCCTTAGATTCGTCCTTTTCCTTGGGTCCCTCGTCCTGGCTGTTGGCGGCAAGGGGGAAGAGTAAAAGGAGAGGGATTAAGATCAGTCTCAAGCGGAATTGTAGTGTTGTTTTAGTTTTCATGGGTAATGTAGGTCGAATAGATATATCCCAATTTAGGGCCATTACGCCTCTAAGCAAGTCACCTTTTGATTTCGATGAAGGAGCGACAGAGTGTAACCGACTAAGGGTCGGGATTCAGTGCGCTAAGCAGATTACAAATCTGCTCCACGAAAGACTCCGTGAATCGGAGGGGCAAAGCCCGTGGGGCAGATTTTCAATCTGCCTTCTTCTATCGAGTTGCATGGCCGGATCAATCGAGGCTGAAGCTTCCGGGGGTCCAAGAAGACGAAATGCTCACGCATTCCGCTACATCCCGTCCGGTGCTGGTAGCGGAATGCGTGAGCATTTCGATGAACTCACCGTTGCTTTCATCGTCTCGGTTTGGCCCTAAAACTCGCACCAGCAGTGAAGTTTCAGGTCAAATTCCCACAAAAAAGGCGGGTGCGGCATTAAGCCGCACCCGCCTCGAAATCTCGGTTCCGTCAATTGCGGGCCTACGGCTGGGGCACGCTGTAGAATTCCTCTGTTTCGAGATCGACGAATTGTCGATCACCATCACCCAGAGCAAAGTTGACGAAGTAGAAGTTGAACGTTCCTCGGTTGAAGGAATAGAACGTGAGTGTATTGAAGGCCGAAGTCGTCCACCAGAAATCTTCGGTCGTCAGGTCGTAGATGAAGGCCTCACCCTGCGTAACCGGGAATACATACTGGAATTGATGCTCCGAGTGGAAGATCCATGGCCAGAATTCGGGATTGTAGAACCCATACCAATCGGAGAAGAGGAACCCTCCGCCGGCATCTTCCCCGCCAAACGGGTCGGCGCTCTTGATGACCGCACCGAGAAAGCTCGGGTCGAGGCCGCCGTCGACTTCCTGGCCGGCAGCGCCGGCGGGATCGTTGAAACGCAATCCGAGGATCTCGGCGTCCCCGGGAAGCGGATTGCCATCGGGTTCCGAGCATATCCTCCACTCTCCAGCCCAGTCCGACATGATCCTGTCCGACTCCGGGAGATCCATCCAGGGCAAGGTGTCCGGAGAAACCCCACTCGTCGCCGTCATGGGCTTGGCCCTCGTGTCCTTCTACGCAGCCAATGCCCATCTCCTTCCTGAAAGTAAGGACTTTCTGAACTATGGAGACCAGATATTCCCATACTTTATCGCTCACGAGCTACCCATCGGGGTGTCCGGCCTGTTGGTGGCGGCGCTGTTTGCCGCTGCAATGTCGAGCATCGATTCCGGGGTCAATTCAATCACCGCCGTATTCATGACCGACTTCCTCGACCGCTACCATCGCCCGCCCGAGAGCGAAGAGGCGCACACGAGAATCGCGAAGCGCCTGGCCTTTGCAATCGGCATCGTTGTTATTTCTGTAAGCATGTTAGTGCCCATGGTGCCGGGGAATTTCGTGGAGGTTACTGCGCGCACGATCCAGGTCTTCATTCCCATCCTCTTCGGCATCTTCTGCATGGCCTTTTTCATTCGTTGGTCCACGCCTTTCGGAGTCATTACAGGGACCTGCTACGGTGTCGCCACAGGGATTATCGTACCCTATTGGGAAGTCTTCACGGGCCGGGACGCGCTGAGTTTTATTCTTTATGTCCCCATCATCTTCTTCTGCCAATTCATCCCCTCCTGTCTCCTGAGCTGGCTGCCCACCAAGGGGAAATCGCCCGCCGCGCATCTAGGCATGGCCGTGGGCGCCCTGCTGCCGCTCGGTTTCGTCATTCTCTGGGTGGCATCGCTTTGACCGGATGTTTGAGATGTCGGAGAGAGGGTGGGGAGAGAATGAGGTTGAGTAAGTCGATCGTCTTCCCTTCGATACGGGTAGGTGAAAACATCCGTAGAAGAAGAGACGAAGCTAGACCGTCTGATTGAGGAACTAGGCGGGTATGTCGAGGGTGGGCTGGTGGTGGCATATTCCGGCGGTGTGGATAGCTCGTTTCTTCTTTGGGCGGCGGCCGAAGCGAGGAAGAAGAGAGTGGGTCGTCTTCTCGCTATAACGACGACCAGTCCCAGCGTGCCTCGGAAAGACGTCGCGGATGCGCTTGAATTCGCTTCCAGGATTGGAGTGGATTGTGAGCTTGTGGAGAGCGGGGAGTTTGGTGATGAGCGGTATCTGCGCAATGACCGGATGCGATGCTATTACTGTAAGACCGAGCTGTTTGAAATTTCGGACGAAATTATCCGGGAGAGAGGATTTCGCTATGTCGCCTACGGCTATACGGCTTCGGATAGGGGTGACTTTCGTCCCGGACAGAAGGCGGCGCAAGAGCATGAGGTCCTGTATCCCTTGGCCGACCTTGGATTCTCCAAAGACGCGATTCGTAGCCAGATGCGGGCGGAGGGATACGAAATGGCAGAGAAGCCGGCCAGTCCCTGTTTGAGTTCGCGGGTGATGACCGGAGTGCCCATAACTGCAGCGATGTTGAATGATATCGAGGAGCTTGAGACTCTTCTGCGAGAGGGTGGGCTACGGGAATTTCGGGTGCGGCACCACGACGAAGGCGGAAGCCGGTTTGTTCGTCTGGAGGTGGCCCCAGAGGAAATGGAAAGAGCCTTCGTTTTGAGGGATCGACTCGTTGCCGAGGCAAAGAGACGAGGGTACCGATGGGTTACACTCGACCTTGAGGGGTATCGAACCGGTGGAGCCAATCGATGAATGAAGAGGGCTTACGCAGTCTTCTCGAGAAGGTCCAGAATAGTGCGGTGACGATGGACGAAGCGGTGCGCCTGTTAAAGCAGGGCCCCTTCAAAGAATCGGTTTTAGGCGAGGCGACTCCGGACCATCATCGACGGCTGCGACATGGTTTGTGTGAAGTGATCTTCGGGGAGGGAAAGAGCGCTGAGCAAATTGCGGCGATCGCGGAGGAGCTTTCAGATGGAGGCGCCCCCCTCCTAATCACCCGGTTGGACGAAACGAAGTCCGCCGCATTGAAGGAAGCTTTTCCGGAAGGTCGTGGCAGTTTAACGGGAAGGACCTTCATTGTGAATCCGCCTTCCTTGAGAAAAAGCGAGGGTAACCAACCCCACGTCGCCATCATTTCCGCGGGCACAAGTGATCTTCCAGTCGCCGACGAGGCAGCCGAGACGTGTGTCGCGGCGGAGACCCCTTTCACCATGATCACCGATGTGGGTGTGGCTGGTCTGCACCGGATACTCCACCGGATGGATGAACTCGAGGCGGCTGCCGCCCTTGTGGTCATCGCAGGCATGGAGGGAGCCCTCCCGAGCGTGGTCGGGGGTTTAGTCGGCAAACCGATATTCGCGGTACCGACCAGTGTCGGGTACGGGGCCAGCCTGAATGGATTGGCCGCCCTGCTGGGCATGTTGAATTCGTGCTCACCGGGGATTTCTGTTGTCAACATAGACAATGGATTTTCAGCGGCCTACGCTGCTTGTCGGGTGATTTACGAGATTAATCGGAAGCGGGAGAGCGCCAAAGCGGGATGAGCGAAGTATCCGGGGAGGTTCTCTATGTCGAAAGCGTAGCTGGGATTGCGGGTGATATGTTTTCCGCCGCTTGTGTGGATGCGGAACTGATCCCGGCAGGTGAGCTTGAGGAGGTCCCGAATCGATTGGGCTTTGGAGGTGTTTCGGTGCGTTTTGAGGGAACGACTCGGGCAGGGCTCGCCGCGACCCATCTTGAGGTCGTGTGCGAAGAGGGATCCTGGGAGAGATACCTGGAGTCACGGCCGGAGATTCGGCACTTGGTCGGGCGCCACGGTTCGAATCGCGGGAAACATGGGCCTGCGGAGAACCATTCAGACGAGAATGACTTCGAAGCCTTTCACGTGCCGGCGCGGGCGATTGAGTCGATATTGGACTCGAGCGATCTGTCTTCCGAAGCAGTGAATAGCGCAAAGGAAATTTTTCGAGAGATTGCCGGAGCCGAAGCGAAGGCGCACGGCACCGAACCGGGCTTGGTGCATTTCCATGAGATCGGACGCATCGATTCGATCGTCGATTCGGCCATGGCGGGAGTGGTGATGGCTCTCCTTGCGCCTTCAAGAGTTTTCGCCTCTAACGTCAAGTTGGGACATGGCAATGTTCGCATCTCCCACGGAGTCTATCCGGTGCCTCCGCCCGCTTCGGCGAATCTAAGTGAAGGATTCCCGATCGACCCAGTTCCAGAATCGATCGACCGGGAAAATCTAGAACTTTCCACACCCACTGGCCTCGCGATTTTGAAGGTGCTAAAGCCGGAGTTTACCAGAGGATGGCCGTCCGGCCGAGTTCTCCGGCATGGCTACGGGGCGGGCACCATGGATCTCGGTAAGTATCCAAACGTCACTCGGGTTGTTTGGTTGGAAAGAGCGGAAATAAATGTAACGAGTGCTCTGCCTTTCGAACGTGGCGAAATTGTTGAAATCGTTTGCAATCTCGACGATCAGTCTCCTGAACGAACGGCTTGGCTCCAGCAGGATGCAATAAAACAAGGGGCCCTCGACGTCTGGATTACACCTGTGGTGGGGAAAAAGAATCGTCCGGCACAGCTCTTTTCTATGCTCGTCGATGTCGAGAGGGAAGGAGAATTCATCTCCTGGATGCTTCGCTGCAGTTCAACGTTTGGCTTACGGACCCAACGTTGGGATAAAGTGCAGTTGGCCCGGAGGATCGAAACCCGCGATACGCCTCATGGTCCGCTGCGGTTCAAGATCGGAATGACCACGGAAGGGGAAGTTATTAAGGAAAAGCCCGAGTATGATGACTTGGCAGAGATCTGGAAAAATGACCCTAACTTCCGACCAGATTCGATAAGGTGAAAGGGTGGCATTGAAGAGCAGAGGAACTAACCACTGGGAGCGTAGTGGACTCGGGAAGCGGAAAAGAGGGCCACGAAGAGGCACAAGATAGGCAAGAAGCCTTACGGATCATAGTTCGCAAGGTATTGAAATGCGCATTGTTTTAGGAACTCCAGCGAATGCATGTAGGACCGCGCTGGCGCGGGATGAGCCCAGTTGGTGAATCGATCCAGAAAATCCCGCGCGAGCGCGATCCTACATCGTTCGACAGTCTTTGATCCCTATCCGTTGCAGGGCTTTCATTCGTTGCCACTGTCTCATTGCTATTAAACTGAGTATATTGTCATGATCAGAAAACAACCATTCGGATCCACCGGCCATGAGAGCACCGCTACGATTTTCGGGGCTGTGGCTTTAGGCAAATTAGCCCAGGAGGAAGCCGATCCTACGCTGGATATTCTCTTTCAGTATGGCGTCAATCACATCGACGTCGCGGCCGGTTACGGTGAGGCCGAGTTGCGTGTTGGGTCCTGGATGAAGCGATATCGAAAGGACTTTTTCCTTGCCACAAAGACGGGCGAGCGGTCCTACGCCGGCGCGAAGGAACAGATCCACCGCTCGTTGGAAAGGCTGCAGACCGACCACATCGATCTGATCCAACTGCACAACCTGGTCCATCCCGATGACTGGGAGGCGGCCATGGGGGACAAAGGGGCGCTGGAAGCAGTCGTCGAAGCTCGCGAGGAGGGATTGGTGAAGTTCATCGGAGTCACCGGACACAATTGGACAGTTGCCGCCATGCACAAACGCAGTTTGGAACGCTTCCCTTTCGATTCAGTCTTGTTGCCCTGCAATTTTCACATGCTCAGCAAGAAGAGCTATGAGCGAGATTTTTGGGACCTTCTCCAGATATGTTCGGAGCGAGGCGTTGCCGTACAGACTATTAAGGCGATCGCTCGGGGTCCTTGGGCAACGATTGAACGGGATCGTTCAACCTGGTACTAACCGCTGGAGGACCAAGAAGATATCGATCGGACCGTTCACTACGTCCTGGGTATTGAAAAGGTTTTTCTCAATACGGTAGGCGATGTGAACCTGCTGCCCAAGGTATTGGATGCTGCCAGTCGCTACTCCGATCGAACCTCCGATGAGGAGATGAATGCCATGGTCGGAGCGAAGCAGATGACTTCGATTTTCGGGATCTGACGTCAACTATTGACGAACTATTCTGATTAGAAACCCGAGTTTTGATGCGGTCTCATGGACGGTGAGGAGAAGACGAAATCGATTGCATGTTCGTCGAAATGCTCACGCATTCCGCTACGGATTGCCTCACGGTTGGTAGCGGAATGCGTGAGCATTTCGTTTTCTGCCACGCCGACAATTTCCAAGATGGTTGACACCAATTGAAGCGCCACGATAAATTTTAAGGAGACGCACTTTTCACAATAGAAGAATACCATGCCAGACAAAGCTCAACGTAGAATCGAAGTTCCCGCGGAATCCCTTCCGGTGGTTGATGAGGCGGATGTCATCGTGGTTGGGGGAGGCACGGCAGGATTTATCGCCGCCACAGCGGCGGCTCGAACCGGTGCGAGCACCATACTCGTGGAGCGTTATGGATATTTGGGAGGCTGCTCGACGGCGCCCTACAACACCAGTGTCAACAAATTCGGGGATACTGACGGCAACCAGGTGATCAAGGGGCTGCCTTGGGAATTCCTTAAGCGGATGGAAGCGGAGGGTCAGGCTCTGGTTCGGCCGACAGGGAATCAGCTTTGGCCGCCTTATACAAAGAAGGTGGCGATGGATATGGTCCTCGAAGCGGGGGTGAATCTCAATTTTCACTCGTGGGCGAGCGACGTCATCATGAAAGGAAACTCGGTCGAAGGTATCGTTATCCAGAGCAAGGCGGGCCGTCAGATCATGCTTGCGAAGACGTTCGTGGATGCCAGCGCCGACGCCGATATCGCGGCATTTGGAGGAGCTCCCTTCAAGATGGAAGAGGCGGACGATCTGCAACAGGTCTCCTGCGATTACATCGGTTGCGGGGTGGATGCGCAAAAGGTGATCGACTGGGCCCTAGAGAATGAAGAGAAGCTCGAATTGAAAATCACGGGTAAAGACACGGGGCACAAGGAGTACGGATCTCAACCGATGTTCACGATAGTGATTCCGAATGTGGATACCTACACGGATGACGAGGGCAAAACGCATCATATCGGCATCATGCCGACGGTGAAGTTGTGTCTTTATCGGGAGGCGGTGCGCTTGCAGGGGAATGTGAATATCAATCCCTTGGATCCCAAGGCTCTGACCCATGCCGAAGTTGAAGGAATCAAGGGAGCATTGGGTCACTTGAAGTACCTGCGAGACACGATACCGGGTTTTGAGGGAGTATTTGTGGTGGCGCAGAACCACCTTGGGGTTCGCGAGTCGCGACGTATCGGTTGCGACTACTATCTGACGATTGACGATGTCAATGGCCAGGTACGCTTCGACGATGTCGTGTCGCTCAATTGCCGGGGTTTGGATTACCACCTCAAGGGGACCGTTTTTAAATACTCGCTCCCGCCCGGCAACCATGATGTGCCGCTGCGATCCCTGGTGCCTCAGAAGATCGACAATGTGGTGGTGGCGGGGCGTTGCATCTCCTGTGACCATCTGGCCCAGGCCTCCTTGCGTGGCGCCGGGACGTGTATGGCCATCGGGCATGCTGCCGGAGTCTCTGCCTCTCTCGCCGCCCAATCGACCGGAAAAATCCGGGACCTTAATATTCGGAAAGTTCAACACACGCTCCTCGATCAGGACGCCATTCTCAGCACCCACGGCCGGACGTTCGATGAGGACGAAGCTTCCTACGCGGCTGGATGAGGGGAGGAGAGTTGTGAGTTGCGAGTGGGATTCCTAGTTGGGCGCAGGAACTTTTTGATGCGGAGCCGCGACGGCAACGACGCGGATTAATGGCGCAGCGAAGGGAACGAATATTCCACGTCCATGCGGACGCGGCTACTCAGAACTGAGCTCCTTAGAAGCGAAGAAACAGGGTCTCCCTCTTTGTCTCAATCTTTGTCCAGTAAGCCAGACGAAGACCCGAGACAAAGATGAAGACAAAGACGTGAGAACTCCGAACCTAGGTTCACCTATGATTGACACGGGCGGGCCAAGAGCTGACCTGCGCCACCTGAACCCTGAACCCTGAACCCTGAACCCTGAACCCTGAACCCTGAACCCTGAACCCCCCATCTAACTCCCCACCGCCCACTGCTCACTCTCCACACTTCCCCCTTCTGCGACAATCTCGGCGTAGCGGCGCGCCCAAGGACGGGGGTCCTGGCGATGTTTCTCTACTACGTGAGGCTGAGGCCTGCCGAAGTCGGCAAGAATCTCGGCGATGGCCAGTTCAACCTGCCAAAGACCGTCCTCTCCAACCATTTCGGTAAGGACCATCCCGGTCATCTGGAACTTTCGGTTGCGGGGAAGATCATCGCGCTCCAGGAGTTGCTCGAGAATCGGAATGGCCGACGAATCACCGATGCGTCCAAGTGCGCGCACGGATGATATGACCGCGTCGATGTCCGACTTCGGGTCTTGGAGAATCGCGAACAAAGCAGGGAGGGCAGCGGAGTGTCCGATTCGTCCAAGGAGGACAATCATTAACATCCAGAAAGGAGCGTAGCGTCGGATATGGAGATATTCTTCCGGTGTCTCGGGCCGTTCCTCGATGATCCTGATAAGTTCCGGTAGGGCGGCAGGATCTCGATGCCAGGCCAACGCTATCGCAGCCCATCTTTTTTTCTCCTCGGTTCCGGTTTCCAGCACCTCTTTAAGGAAAGTAGCTGCTTCGGTATCGCCGTGAGCCAGCAACCAGACTCCATCTTTCGGATCTTTGCTGAAAAAGAGCTCTTTCTGCTCTTCCAAGGTAAAGTCGAGTAGTGGGGGCTTGGGCCGGGTGGCGTCGCCCAGGGCGCCGGACTTATTCAGCTCTTTTTGGACGAGTTTAACATTGAGGGCCCGCGGAGTGACACCGGTCTTTGCACTCAGCGCCGCTGCGATACCGGCCGCCTCTCCCATTCGTCGACAGTTGCGGATCACTCGCTGTTGATAGTTGGCTTCGTTGGAGGAGGCGGCGGATCGACAGGCCACAAGGATGCCCTCGACCTCTTTCGGCAGCATACAGCGATAGGGAATTTCCCCTCCGAAATGCCGTTCCCGGTTTCCCAGGATCCAAACCCAGAGAACGGCAAAGTCGTTGTGGTTTTCGTAATCCTTTGAATGGCAATCGTACTTGGCTGCCGAATACCCTATGCAGTCATCAAAGTGTTTCAGAAAAATCTGATCGTGCATGGTGGGTGCATAATCGCCGATGATTTGCCGACTTTGGCGGAGCCCGAGAACAGGAAAGGCGTAAAGGATGCGAAACTCGTCTAAGAGAAGCTCGTGCAGGGGACGAAGGGCTTGCCGTTTACCCCGGGTCAGATCGACGATGTCGAAAGGATCCGTATACCCGGCATCAAAATTTGTCCCTCTTACGGCCCCGGACTTCTTGCTGATACTCTCGGCGCACTGGGTGTAGCAGTGGAGCACCTGATCCACCTCTCGTCCGGTTCGGTAGGGTGCGCCGGCCATGATGGCAAGATCCGCATCTCCGGTGGAATCGATGAACGCATCCGCATGGACCACTATTGCTCCGTCAGGGGTGGCCGCCTGTGCCGCGACGATCCGATTTCCCTCTTTGACGGCGCCGGTTATGGTGGCTCCGAAGATGACCTCAATATCCAGTTCCCTATAGATCTCTTCGAATACGATCGCTTTGATGATCGGGTTTGGCATGGGAATGGCGTGGCCTCCGCGAAAGAGATTATGGTCAGCCTTAACCCGCTGAAAGACCTCGTCCTGGACGCCGCCCTTGACTCCATGGCCCATAACGTGCATGCCGCCGGCAGTTTCCATCCCGCCGATCATGGTGCACGCCTCGAGGACAGTGACCTTGGCTCCTTGCTTGGCTGCGGCAATGGCAGCGTAGCTTCCTCCTGTTCCGGCGCCCGCCACGAGGACGTCGGCCTTCAAATGCCGGGTATGGCGAAAGGACTGCGGCTGATTACCCGACTTTTCGTCTCCGCCGGAGGCGGCGATTTTTGCCGCGTCCTTGCCCACCTTTTCACCCAACAGAATGCGACCGACATTGTTATTGGCCTTTTTTCGTGCGGAATCGTCGGCTATATTCCACGTAGCGCAGGACAGGAGATTGAGATACTTCGAGTTTTCAGGTTTGGCTTCGCTCAGGGTCGCCCTCGAATCAAGTGGGAAAGCCTCGAATGAAGCATGACTGACGCTCGCCATTTCTAATTCGGCTTGTGATTCCCTCAGATAGGCCACGATGTTTCGGATCTGAATCCGGCCCTGCGATACGGAATATTCCGAAACCGTGAACTCGACGCAGACTTCTCCGTCCCAAGGTGTCGGATAGAGAACAATATCCTTCGCTACCTCGTTGTCCGATAATTGCAGAGGCAATTTCAGACGTCCTTCAACATTGTTGAGAAAGAAGACGATTCGTCCCGGGCGGTGGTCCAAATCCTGAAAGACGCCGCCCACTTGCCGGAAAAGCGCTGCTTCTTCGGTAGCATCGACATAGACTCTAGCCCTGACCCACTGTTCGCCACTCTTGTTTCCGATTTTGACACCGCTGAACCGGTCGCCCGCGATCTCTACCTCCACCGGTTGTGAGTAATAAAGTAGATCGACACCATCTTCTTCAGTGAAGAGATCGAGCAGATACTCGGTTTTAGCGAGGTCGATGCGATCACCGGCTACGGCATCAAGCTGCGCCAGGCCGCTGCGTAGGCGCTCCCCGGTGGAAGATTCGCTTTCCGGCAGTGAGCACTGAAATGCCCAAGTCGTCTCCCAGCCAAGAGTGCTTCGTCGCTCGATGAGGAGGACCCTTCGACCTTCCGCTGCAGCGGAAAGAGCGGCCCCGACTCCGCAAAAGCCACCACCAAAAATGGCGACATCGTACTCCATCTCGAAGGGATTCCATTGGGTGCTGAATTTCATTTTGTAGGGTTCAGGGTTCAGTGGTTCAGGGAAGAGAGCTCGGTTGTAAAAGGTCCAGGTTTCAGGGTTCAGGATAGACCGAAGGTCCCCCCTTGGAGGTTGGAGGTTCAGATCCGTCACCCCAGTATTGACCTGAGTTTTCAATGAGTCGAACCATGCCTTCGGAAATCCTCCCGCCTGAACCGCAGAACCGTGAACCATTGAACCCCATATTCCCCTAACATCTTTAGGAAATGATTTGTCACGATTCGGGAAAATGCTTTTCGATCAGTTCCAGAATCACCTCTTTCGAATCGGGCTCAACGATCACCGCGACCCTATCGCCTTTGTCGAGGAGGGTGACAGTGGCCGGTCGTTGGATGCCGAATTCGACGGCGACACCTTGAAAATCATCGAAGTTTAGAGTGCAGAACAAGATGCGGTCGCCTACTTCATTTGCTACTTCCTCGAACATGGTGAGAATGGCAGAACACTTTTGGCAGGGCCGGCACCAACTGAACAGAACCACAGGCCGCTCCGCACCGTAGGTATTCGGCGCATATCCGTCGGAACCGATTTCAATGATTCTAGGTTCTGGCATGGTTTTTTTCTTTCTCGACCAAACTGGGAAAACTCGACTTGGTTGGCGAGAAGGAATGTCGACGGGGCAATCGTAATAATCGAATCCAGAAAATAAAGGTATCCATGCACGGTATTGAAACGCTAAAGAAGAGGATTAACGAAGGAGACTTCGTAGTCGGAGTTGGCGCTCCTCCACATACGAGCGCGGAGAGACTCGAAGAAATCTGGAAGCAGGACGACTACGGTTTTGTCTCCACCGACAGCCAGCACGGTGCCTTTAACGAGGAAAGATTGACACAATTTTGCGCCGCCGCTGAAGGGCTCGGCATCCCTGTCATTTTCAGGATCAAGCACACCTACTTGACGTTTCTGGTGGGCAATCTTCTGGACTTGGGACCATCAGGTATCGAAGTTCCACAAGTTGAGGAGGAGGCCACCGTCGAAGAAGCGGTTAAGTATTTCTACTATCCGCAGGTGGGCAAGAGAAGCTGGGGTGGAGGGGCGCGAGTCGGTATCGGCGAGCGGAGTGATCGGCTTGAATACGCAAAGTGGTGGAATGAACGCGGAGTCCTGTGGATGCAGATCGAGTCCCTTCGGTCCGTAACCGGCGCTCGGCGATTGGCGAAAAAAGGAGTGGATTGCTTGTCGTGGGGACCGGCTGATCTCAGCTTTGATCGTGAAGCTCATCCTGATCATCCTTTACAGAGCAACGATGACTGTGTCGAACATGCGGTCAGGGTTCTCGAAGGGACGGGTACCCGGCTCATGGTCCGCAGTGGCGATCCGGATCTGCGCGGGAAGTATCAAGATATGGGTGTGACGGTTCTGCTGGAAGGACCGAGGGATGTTCCCAAGGTTTGAGGTGACTAAACAGCGGCGGCTGCCGACGCGCTAAAGCTTGCCGGATGAATCGAGTTCGGAGCTGAGCGCAGCGCAATCCCCCACGCTTGTCGTGGGGTACTGTTAGGTTTCCAGGCTACCCCAATCGGGACCAACCCGATTAATCCCCCAGGCTTGTCCTGGGATACTTAGGTTTCAATCGAGGACGAGGACGAGAACGAGCAGGAGAACGAGGACGATTTCTGTAATTTCCGCCGTCGAAAGGACTGAAAATCGACGCCCGAAAACCCCATGAGTACTGAAGTATCCAATCGGTCGGGATGCAGAGATGGAACCTAACGATCCCCAGGACGAGCCTGGGGGATTTGTTTCGATTCGATGCCGGGAGAAGTAGCCCAGAACCTCACCATACCCCACGACAAGCGTGGGGGATGTAGGAATAATCTACACGAAGAATCCTTACACACAGGCAAGCATCCCGCCGTCGACGTTGAGGATGTGGCCGTTGACGTAGCTGGAGGCATCGGAAGCGAGAAAGATAGCTGCGCCCTGTAGTTCCCGGGGATCTCCCCAGCGATTTGCGGGGGTTCGAGCGCAGAGCCAAGCGTTGAATTTCTCATCGTCGATTAAAGGCTGCGTCATATCGGTAACAAAATATCCGGGTCCGATTCCATTGACCTGGATATTGTGCTTTCCCCATTCCGTCGCCATCCCTTTGGTGAGCATCTTAACACCGCCCTTGGACGTGGCATAAGGCGTGATCGTGGGACGACCCAACTCGCTTTGCATAGAGCAGATATTAATGATCTTTCCGGCTTTGCGTTCGATCATTCCGCGAATCACGCACTTGGTTAGATAGAACATCGAGGAAAGGTTCACGTCCAGAATGCGGGACCAGTCCTCTTCATCGAAGTCTTCCAGGGGATTGCGGATCTGGATACCGGCGTTGTTGACCAAAATGTCGATGGGACCGACCTCGCTTTCCATGGTGGAAACGGATTCGGCACAGGCCTTGGAATCACAGACGTCGAAGGGGTATGTGTGGGCTTTGAGTCCAGACTCCGCGAGAGTCGAAGATGCCTTCTTCAGACGCTCCTCGTTCTGCCCGTTCAATATGACTGTCGCGTCCGCTCTACCCAGGCCTTCGGCGAAGATGAAACCAAGTCCGCGGCTCGATCCGCTGATCAGGGCGATTTTTCCATTTGAATCGAAGAGTTCGTATTTCATGATGGTGAAAATCGATTCGTAATTTCTTAGCCGATCGTGCGGCGCGTCCAGAGGCCACGCCCTACCTTCTCATGGTTGATCGAACGTTGATTCAAGTTTATGACAAAGACGTTAGTCCGAATTCCCCTTCGTGTAGGGCAATCCGAAAAGTGGTAGGGCGTGGCCTCCGGACGCGCCGTCTTCCGAATCAAAAAATTCCACTTTTCTCAAGGCTGTGATGAGGCCATTCCCTGTAGCACCGAGCTGCCCAATCGTTCCCTTATCCGCAGGGCGATTTTTTCTGCGGTGAAACCGAAGTACTCCGCAAGAACATCGGCCGGGGCGGAGGCGCCCAATCTCTCGACCGAGATAGATAGTCCGGCGTCACCGATATACTTTTGCCAACCCAGGGCGGCGCCGGCCTCCACACTGACTTTGAGTTCGGTTCCACGGCTCAGGACTCGATCGCGATAGCTCGCCGTTTGGGCGTCGAATAGTTCCCAACTGGGCATCGAAACGACTCGCACGGATGTTCCCTCGCTTTCCAGGATTCTCGCTGCGCCGACCGCGGGATGGATCTCAGAACCGGTAGCAATGATGAGAATGTCGGACGCTCCATTCTCTTCTCCGTAGAGTGTGTAAGCTCCACGTCGAACGCCTTCCAAGGCGCCGGCCAGGGTTAAATCGCTGACCGTGCTCTCAACATCCTGACGCGTAAAACAGATTGCGACTGGACCGTCTTTGACTTTGAATGCAGCCGACCAGGCGGCCTTTACCTCGTTCTCGTCACCGGGCCGAATTATTGTCAAATTAGGCATGAGACGCAG
This sequence comes from Candidatus Moanibacter sp., assembly GCA_965226025.1. Classification (GTDB taxonomy): domain Bacteria; phylum Verrucomicrobiota; class Verrucomicrobiia; order Opitutales; family UBA2987; genus Moanibacter. Next base: position 1,833,630 of record CBDDCD010000003.1, read on the forward strand.
CGACATAAGGTGCTCGACGGGTTGGTGGGTGGGACCGTCCTCGGCGAGGAAGACAGAATCATGCGAGAATACGAAGATCACGCGCTGCTTCATCAAAGCGGCCAAGCGCATGGCGTTTCGCATATAATCCGAGAAAGTCAAAAACGTACCGACGGCTGGTTGCACAAGACCGTGAAGTGACATTCCGTAAGCACACGCCGCCATGCCAAATTCACGTACACCGAACTTGATTTGCCGCTGATCGAAATTGTCCTTGGCGGCAATTCCGGAATCGAGGATCCAAGTGAAATCGCAACTCGAAACATCAGCCGAACCGCTGAAAAACCAGGGTAGCAGGGAAGCGACTCTGTTGATTGCGTATTCGTTACATTTCCGTGTCGGTAGATTCTGAGGGATGTCTACTTTCCACAGCTTCTCGGCGAAATTCTCAGGCAATTCCTGATCGCGAAACTGAGGCCACAAAGCGGCACGTTCTCTGTCGGATTGCAGCATCTCTTCGAGGCTCTCATTCCACCTAGTCTCCTGCTCCGACCATGCGGGACGCAAAGCGGAGAAATAGTCCTTTACCTTCGCCGGAACCGTGAACGGTTCGTGGGTCCAACCAATTTGTTCCTTAACCCTATCAACATCTTCCTGAGCGAGAGCACCGCCATGCGCCTTCCATGTTCCCTCTACGGAAGTTGCATACTTGCCGATGAGGGTGCGCAAAATGAGAAGAACAGGCCTATTCGACTCTTCTCGTGCGTTTCTACAGGCAGCCTCCATCTCATCCCAATCATATCCATCGAAAGAGATCACCCGGAATCCGTAGGCTTCATAGTGCATCGCCGTGTTCTCGAGAGAAACCTCATCGAGCGGCCCGTCGAGGCAGACGCGATTGGCATCGTAGATGAGCACCAAATTGCTAAGCCCGAGAGTACCGGCCAGACAGCTGGTTTCTGAGCTTATGCCCTCCATCATGCAGCCATCGCCCGCCAGGATCCACACCTTCGAATCGAAAAGGTCCTGCCTAAAACGCGCCGCGACCAGTTTCTGGGCGATCGCCATACCGACCCCACAGGCAACGCCTTGTCCGAGCGGTCCCGTCGTGGTCTCGACGCCCGGCGCCTCCCCGTGCTCGGGATGTCCGGGTGTCTTCGAATGGAGAGTCCGGAAGCTTCGAATATCGTCCATCGTCAATCCGTAACCTGTGAGGTGTAGGAGGGAGTAGAGAAACATGGAACCGTGGCCCGCTGAGAGGACAAATCGGTCCCGACCGAGCCAATCCGGATTCGCCGGATTGTGTCGCAGGACTTTGGCGTAAAGGTAGGATCCGAATTCAGCCGCCCCTAGCGGAAGACCGGGATGCCCGGAGTTCGCTTTCTGAATCGCGTTGACCGATAGCGCCCGTACCGTATGGGCAACCTTCTGTAGAGTTTCCTTTTCCGTGGATTCCATTTCAGATTGGTAGCCACCGCCTGAGTGTTCAGCAAGATCGTTTCTAATCGGTTCACGCAATGCGTTGCAACAGTACCAATCCCGAATTTATGTGTGAGAACGCGACCGACCTTTCCCAATGGACACCCCTTCGACCGGCCAATTTGGATGTTCGCCCAAGCCCTCTTCAAATTTCTATTTTGTCGGAGCACCTGCCACCGACCCCTCCGAGGAGAGTCCCTTCCTGATGCCGGCCTCCCCGACGATCCGACGTGGGACGAGATTGAAAGTGAAACCCGGTATGCCGGGGTTCACTTTCAATCTACCGGGTGGCCAAACTCGGCCAGGGCGTTGGCCCACTGATGAAGGCCGGATTCGCGGCCTGCTTGTCGGTAAAGGGTTTCGAACTCCATGGAGCGATAGTCCCCGGTCTGATCGCCGAGCGAGTGGAGTCGACGAAAGGCAGTGATGAGTGTATCCTGAACAAGAGTATCGAGTTTTCGATCCTGGTAACTGTGTGCCAGATCAAGGACGATTGCGGGCCGGACCTCGCTGTCGAAGGCTTTTGAAAAGGCTTCGACCGAGCCGGTCTCTCCGACGAGGAGGTAGAAATAGTCGTCATAGAGGCGTCGCAGATTATTTAGATCGCCGAAACTGTGGAAACTGAAGCCGGTGGGTGGATCGATCCCACCAAGGAATGGAACGAAGGCCTCGGTTCCTTTTTTTGGTTGCACTCCAATTACTGAAGGAAGCCAGCCACTTCGTTGGACAAAGTCGCTGTGGGATTCTTTGCTGGTCAAGAAGCGTAGAAAATCGACCGCAACATCTCTGTGCTCCGAGAAGTTCACTACTCCAAGATTGAGGCGCGTATTGCCGATTCCCTCTGACTTTGGACCCATGTAATACTGGCCGTAGACGGGGTGGGTGGAGTCGGGTTCCGGAAGGCGCACGGCCCGCACCTCAAAGGGGATGTTTTCGAGTAGCGTTTTGTAATCTTGACTGCTGGCCGCGATCATTACGGCACGCTGTTGGACAAAGAAAAAGATAGCGTCGTTGCGATCCTTGAGAAAGAAACCGGGCTGCATGAGAGTCGAAATTTGTCGGATCATACCCAGGCCGAGCTCCACCGGACGGTCGTAGACATCCCACTCTCCCTCGAGGTACTTAATCCCCATCATTCGGCTTCCGGGATTGCCGATGCGGCGGGTCTCGTCCAGTTTCAGACCGAGCGATTGGGTCATGCTCGCGAGCATTCCGTCGAGAAAAGGTGGGGCGGTGGGTTTGGAGCCCGCTATCGGATAGAGAACGCGATTGCTCTTCTCGACATAGGCACGCACCTGGTGGCCAAATTCGATGAATTCGGTAAAAGTTCGGGGGGGATCTTCGGTTCCCGTGACTTCGCGAATGAGATCCACGTTGTAGTACATCCGTGTGGTGGCGATCGTCATGGGTACGCCATACTTTTCCAAGAGGTGCTGGCTGATGACGTGGTTCGCATTGACCCCGTCTATGAAGGTGCTGCGCCACGGTGTCGACTCCAGCTCCGTGCCCGCATTATAGGGATTGGGCGATTCAAGATCGTTGGTCAGAGGAGAGATGAATCGGCCTTTGATCTCATCTCGTATGTAGGGTGACTGAAGCTCGACGATGTCCGGAGCCATTTCGCCGATCAGTTGGGTCTTAATCCACTGGGGATAGAAACGCTCCGGAATGGGTATCTGAATGACACGAACAGACGGATGGAGCCGTTCGTACTCTCGAGAAAGGTGGTCCAGGGCCTCACGAATACCGTCTTCCAGCTCAAAATGGGCGAAGCGAAGAACGGTGGTGGCGGGATCCAATTCCTCGACGGTTCTACCCAGGAAGCGATAAGAGGAGATGAAGAAGCAGGCGAGAAGCAGAAGAATGCCAATCAGATTAACAATTCGACCTGCATTCATGACCCGGAACGAAGTTTCTCCAGTTGGAATGCGAGGTAGTTTACTCGGCTGCTTCGTGGGTAACTCTGAAGAAATTCCGTGAGATATATCTGAGCGAGTTCCTTTTCTCCAAGTGCGATTGCCAGCTGAGAAAGCCGTGCAATAAGTTGCTCTCGGATTCTGAACGTCGGGGAACTGAGAGCATAGGCTGCGCGAAGGTGATGGAATGCACGCACATCGTCCAGATCGTGAATCTGTAGGGTGTCTGCGAGCACCATATGAAAGGAGAATCGGAGGCCCGGGTGCGAAAGATGGCGGCCTAAGGGCTCAAACTCATTGATCGAATGGATTCTCTGCTCCGGCCGGTCCACGCGAAATAGCCTTAGAATCGTCAGCTTGAGCACAGACAACTGACCGGGGTAGGATTCCCAGGCCTGGTCGATGAGTTCACGATAGCGCCGTTCTGCTTCGACAAAATCCTGGTTGAAGGCATGCACATGATGGATCCGGGCGAGAAAGTAGCGGGCTTCGAGTCCGAGCGCATCGTTGGGTTCCTTCGATGCCACATCTTCGAAGATCGAATAGGCTCTCTCAACATTCCTACTGGTTCGAGGTTGGACGCTAAGAAGAACCGCGGCTCGGGAGAAGCTTGCTTCGCGCGCGGAATCAGAATGGGTTTCTGCGATCTCTCGAAAGATCTCTTCTGCCGGGCGGTAGTCGAGCTTGAGAACCGATTTCCACGCTTTGATGGACTGGCTGGCGATGGAGTCGTCGGTTCCTGGGAGCGGGGATACGGATAGGATAAGAGTGAGGAACCACAAATGAACACGAATGGACACGAATGGAGAGGGTGAAGAACGAAGATGGAAGAATCAATTCGGAAGGCAGAATACGAGACCCGGATTCAGCGAACTCTATCGAAAAGGAAGCTCCAGTGCCCTCCTCTAATCGACCGATTTGGGCTCGCTCTGGAACCCGCATGAACAGTCAAATTCCAGATTCGGACTTTTGCGTTGAACGCGTCGTCAAGTTCAGGAGCTGCTCTTGCCTTGGTTATCCATCAGATCATGGTAGGCGTAATGGCAATCCTCGATGTGATTGAGGATGACGGCCGAGGTCAATTTGCCGCCGGTATCGATGCCCAAGGCTTTTGGGATGTTCTCGACTTTCTCCGCATTATGAATCCGAGAAGTGAGGTAGTCGTTCCATTCCTCTACCGGCCCTTGATCGATCTTACCGTTATTCTGTTTCAAGACCCACTCCTCAAACTGGAGATAGGAGGGCTGCTCCTCTCGAATGTGAGCAAGAGTGGCATCGATGTCTAAGTTGAGAACTCGAAGCACCTTCGGATCGAGGCCGTTCTCCGTCATGTCGGGATAATCGGGATGAAGCAGCCCTTTCGCGCGCAGAAGAATCTTGTACCAAGTCCTTGGAAGTTGGCGCACGCGCAAGGGACCGTAGTCGAGGGTAGAGATGAGGGGAACGATCCGGCCTCCGAAGGGAGCGGAAAAATCGTTCGGAAAATCCCGTTTATAGAAAAGTTGCCAATCTTGCAGGCAGTTCAGGATCACGGCGCAGTTGATCGAGACGTCGTCGCCGAACCCGATGTCGCCGTAGGTTTCGGTGATTTTCTCGGGTCGGTGATGGACGCGCGTGCGCACGTGCTCATTCCATTCATCGGCTTTGGTCCTGTTCAGGCTTCCCCCACTCTGTTTCAGCACCCAACTCTCGAAAGTGAGGTAGTCGGGAATCTCGTCGTGGAGATATCCCAGAGTCTGATCCTCATCTAGATCCAGGGCGGCGAGCACACCGGCGTCTAGACCTCGGCTACAATCGGGATACTCGGAATCGAGGAAATCGAGTCTTCGCAAAATAGTCTTCCACCACGTCCGCGGTAGCTGACACACTTCCAAGGTTCCGTAACACAGGCTGCTGATTAAAGGTATCATGGTTCAGCATATTTCTGCGATTGAGGGGAATTTGGCAACTGATTTCGCCTCTCAGCAGCTCAGTCCTGATAACTCCCTTTTTAGGCAGTTATTGACCGCAGATTACTCGGATTCTGAATCTGGGTAATCCGGGTAATCTGTGGTTGGTCTGTTCTTCATTCAATCAATCCGGTTGCGGCCATGCTGCTCCGCGCATTTCTCCGTAGTATAGTGAATTACACTTTCGAGCTTCGATTACGCTTGAGATTGCGATTTCCGACTGCCCTGAAGGGTATCCTTCCTCCCTCAATCGACCTCCCCAATCGTAAGCGTAATCCACGAAGACAAAGAAGCCTAACGATCCCCAGGACAAGCCTGGGGGATTCGTCTTTTTGGTACCGATATTGATGGCCTGGAAACCTAAAACTTCCCCACGGCGAGCGTGGGGGATTGCGTGGGACGAATCCGTCTCCTGTGCCACTTAAAGGGAATCGTGTATCCCACGGGCTTGACCCGTGGTGTCTAAGGTTTCTCGGCTACCAAAGGAACCGGCCCACCCAGGAATGATCCCCCAGGCTCGCCCTGCGGAGCAATCAGGTTTCTCGGCTAGAAAATGGGAGGCTTTACATCTATCTCTCAATCTTAGCTAGCGATTGGCATTGACCAAGAGAACCGCTGTGCATCGGATTGCGCGGAACGCTGCTTTGATACTTTTCTTGTGCGGATGGGAGAAGGATGAAATACCGTCGAAGGTGTCCATTCCGGTGGAGTTGCTTTCAACCCAATTATCGGAAAATTCATGGCCCGGATATCCTTATGAGTTCGGCTGAGCAGATTGCAAATCCGCTCCACGAGGGACTCCGTATTCCAAAGGGTCGATACGCGTCCTTGCAGCCGCGGTTACAGAAACATTGTTGCTTAAGATGGAGGAATTCGGTTAGAAGGGCTCTCGAATGGTTCGTTTCACCGTAAACGGCAAACCGATCTTTCTTGATGAATTGGATCCCGGGATGCCGCTGCTCTGGGCGCTGAGGGATCATCTCCAACTGACGGGGACGAAGTACGGGTGTGGGATGGGCATCTGCGGGTCGTGCACGGTTCATATTGACGGAGTTCCAACGCGTTCATGTATAGCGCCTATAGGCTCTTTGGAAGGGCGTTCCGTCACCACGATCGAAGGTCTTTCGCCGGATGGAAATCATCCATTGCAGCGTGCCTGGATGGCTGAAAATGTTCCCCAGTGCGGTTACTGTCAGACCGGACAAATCATGTCGGCGGCGGCCCTGCTAAGCCAGAATCCGGACCCGAGCGATAGGGATATCGATGAAGCGATGGCTGGCAACATCTGCCGTTGCGGGACTTACGAGAGAATACGTAAGGCGATCAAGAGAGGGGCAAGGTACTCGAAGTGAAATCGATCGAGAAAATCAGCCGGCGCGATTTTCTGGTGCGACTCGGTCTGGAGGGAGGAGGGCTCGTTCTGGGGATGCGCATTCTCTCCCCGCATCTTTACGGAGAGGGGGGAGTGGCGAGTGGTCCTAACTCGTCGGGGTCTTTCCAACCTAACGTTTTTCTCTCCATCGGCAAAGACGGGCAGGTGACGATCGTTGCCCATCGATCGGAGATGGGAACCGGGATTCGCACAAGCCTCCCCATGGTAGTAGCCGATGAGCTGGAGGCCGATTGGGATCGTGTTGCCATAGTTCAGGCGATCGGCGATAGGAAATTTGGCTCTCAGAATACCGATGGATCGAGGAGTATCAAACGCTTCTTCGATACGATGAGGGAAGCGGGAGCGACGGCGCGTCAGATGCTCGAGTCGGCGGCGGCCGAGAAGTGGGGTGTGAGGCCGGAGGAATGTCGTGCCGAATTTCACGAGATCGTTCATAGACCAACGGATCGTCGAATTGGATTTGGTGATGTCGCTGAAGCAGCGGCTCATCTACCGGTTCCGGCGAAGGAGGAATTGCGTTTCAAATCTCCGGACGAACGCCGTTACGTCGGCAAACCGGTTCCTATCGCCGACCTCGGTGCGATTGTGGATGGCACGGCAAAGTTTGGGCTCGACGTTTTGATCGAGGGGATGAAATTCGCGACAATCGAACGTTGTCCAGTGCTGGGCGGCAAATTTGTTTCCTACGATCGGGAAGCTGCTCTTGCCGTTGACGGCGTCGATTCACTGGTCGAAATCAGGTCCTTCACCCCTCCCCATAGATTCCAGGCTTTGGGCGGCATTGCGGTGGTGGGAAAGGACACCTGGTCTGTGTTGCAGGGTCGTAAAGCACTCTCCGTGAAATGGGAATCTGGAAAGAACAGATCGTACGATTCTCAGGAATATCGGAAGCGCCTCTCCGCGACATCGAGAAAAGCCGGCCGCTCGATTCTTAATCGGGGCGACGTTGGGAGGGCTTTCACGAATTCAAAGAGAATTCACGAAGCGGATTACTATGTTCCTCATCTCGCCCATGCTTCCATGGAACCGCCTTGTGCCGTCGCCAGCGTCACAGGTGACCGATGCGAAGCGTGGGCTCCGACGCAAACTCCGCAGTCGGCCCAGAAGGAGGTGGCCCAGGCGCTGGGATTGGATATAGAAAACGTCACCATCAATGTGACGCTGCTGGGCGGTGGATTCGGGCGAAAGTCGAAGCCCGATTTTATCATCGAGGCAGCGCTTCTTTCCAAGGAAGTCGGGGCGCCGGTCAAGGTCATCTGGAGTCGGGAAGACGATATCCGCCATGACTACCTCCATACTGTTTCAGCATTTCATGCCAAAGCGGGGTTCGATCATTCAGGAAAACTTGAGGCGTGTCTCCTTCGGTCCGTATTTCCCTCCATTGGGTCGACCTTCAACGTGGAGGCGCGGACGCCGTCTAATGGGGAGTTGGGCCAGGGTTTGGCTGATCTTCCCTTCGATATTCCGAACTTCCGATGTGAGACTGGCGAAGCGGAGGCCCATGTTCGGATCGGATGGCTCCGATCCGTCTGTAACATTTTTCATTGCTTTGCCGTCGCCTCCTTTGTCGATGAATTGGCCGCGACGGCAAAACGCGATCGGGTCCTTTATTTGAAAGAGCTCCTGGGCCCAGATCGTTTGGTCGATCCCAGCCATGATGGGGCGAAATACGGAAATTACGGTGAATCACTGGATCGCTATCCAATCGACACCGGCCGCTACCAACGTGTTATCAACCGTGTAGCTGAGGCCTCCGGATGGGGACGAAAAATGCCGGATCGAATAGGACTCGGGATCGCCGTCCATCGCAGTTTTCTTTCCTATATCGCCGCCGTGGCGGAAGTTTCGGTAACGCCTCAAGGAGAGATCTCGATTCCGAGGATTACGATGGCGGTCGACTGCGGGCTGATTGTCAACCCAGACAGAGTTCGCTCCCAAATGGAAGGTGCCGCCGTTTTCGGCGGCAGTCTGGCTCTGATGGGTGAGATCACTTCCAAAGGGGGGAGAATCGAACAGAGTAATTTCCACGACTACCCGGTTTTGCGGATGCACGATTCGCCCAAGCAGGTGGATGTCCATATCATTGAGAGTGAGGCCCCTCCTGCCGGAGTAGGCGAACCTGGCGTCCCGCCTATCGCACCCGCAATCTGCAATGCCATATTTTCCGCCACCGGGAAACGTATCCGACGGTTGCCGGTTTCGCGGCATGACTTGAGTTTGGGCGGTGCCTGAATTCCGAAGAGAAGGAAACCGAAATGGATTCCCGAAGCCCAGATTTGTCTCTAGCTGTAATCAGACTAACGGTCTTTGTAATAAGCGGATATCATGCCTCCGGATTATCTCTATCTCGAATGTCGGGAGGAGAATTCCACGGGATTTAGGTGGAAATCTCGGCAAGAAATGTAGTTGCCAGACAATCCTTGTAAAGACGGTTGAATATGGCGGGGGTTGAGCGACTCATGAAGCCAAATGTCGGGGTCAGAATATGCTGCCTCCTGTCGCTGCTCCTGCTACTCAATTCGGTGCTGAAGGGTATCCGGTATCCCAATAACTGGTCCTACACTCATTTCCTCTTCAACTATGACTACGGATTCGTCAAGCGGGGTCTCCTCGGTGAAATCGTCGGTCTGTTTGACGGATCCTATCTGTCATCCTACGAGTTCTTCGTCGGATTCAGCACTGCGATTCTGGCGGCAAATGTCGTTCTTCTGGCGGTGTTGGCAAGGGACCTGGTGAAGAGCCGAAATGTCCTGATCATCGGCCCCACTCTCATTTTCTGTTCAAGCCTGGCGGTGGTCTTTCTATCCCACGCCATCGGATACTTTGATCAAATCGGTCTGCTCATTGTCCTCGTCGCATTAAGACTGAGCGGGTTCTATCGAAAGGCCTTGTTTCTGATGCTCGCCACTCCGGTGGCGGTGCTGATTCATGAAGCGACGGTTGTCATGTTCTTTCCTGTCGCTTTTATGTCGCTTCTGCTCGACGTGAACGGTCCACAGAGAATGAAACAGCTCCTTCTCTTGCTTATCTTTTCCGGGATGACGATCACCCTCATGTTGGTATGCAGTTCCAGCAACTTAGATCGGTCTGAGTCGCGCAGGATGTATATCGAAATGCAGTCGGATACCGATCATCTGCTGCGGCGACATGCATTCTATGTGCTGCATCAAGACGTGGGAGAGAATTATCTCATGATGAGGAAGTACTGGTCAGATGAATCACGTGTTATGAGACTGCGAGCGTCCTTCCTTGCCACAGCACCGGTTTCGATTCTTTTGATCTGCGGCACGGTTCTTGTCCTGGTGGCGGCGAAAGCGAGGATGTATCAGATTTTGCTGGCCGTTCTAGCGTCAACTTCGCCCTGCCTCTTGCACCTCTTCGGCTTTGATATGCATCGATGGAATACGTTGGCCATTACAACCAGTTTTCTCATGTTTTACGTTGCGTATAGATTCATCTCCAAGATCGAGATCAGAAAAGGGAGCAAGTATCTGATTACAATTTTGCTGTTATGATACTTTTGAATGCGGTCGCCGACATCCCTCTCTTCGACGGGTATAGCGTCAGGCAGTTTCCCTATCTGGAACATTGGGAATATATCACTGACTTGCTCGCGGGAAAGGAGCGGTTTCCTTATCTACCGCGATGGTGACTCTGATCCAAGGTAGAGCGATCAATCGAGTTTGAAACTTCATTTCCGTTTTTAAGATCGTCACATCCAGATGTGCGGCCGCACATCTGGATGTGACGATCTCTCACCGATATCTGAGGTGAATCCTAGTACTGAACCGCCCGAATATAGGTATGGACAGTGAAGTTTCAAATCAGCTCCAGCCACCGGTTGCCACTTCGTAGCCGGATCAATCGGGGCTGAAACTTCACCTGAAGGCTCCACATTTCGGCCTCTTGGCTGGAGCTAACATTGGACCGAGAATCCGCATCAGCAGTGAAGTTTCAGGTTAGAACGACCTTCCGAAGCCGAATTATCAAGTGTTAACCCTCGGCCGCTTCCATCAGCAGGCGCTTGAGCTTCGACGTATCGCGTGTCCTGTAGTGACCGTCAGGTTCGACTACCAGCTGATGCGGAAGGACATGATTTGGGGAATTCGGACCTTTCTTGCCGTGGTCCGCCTGTGCCCTTGCATTCGCGCCGCGGGCGAGCAGTTTCTCTGCCGTATTGAGGGCTCCGCCTCGGGCGGCGAAATGCAGCGGCGTCCAGTTGAAGTCGCCTAAGGGCTCGTTGGCACGTGAAGGATCCGCTGTCAACATCGTCTCAATGGGATCGGTCAGGTCCAGTCCCGCGGCGGAGTGCAGATTCACTTCGCAGCCGGAGTGAATGAGGAATTTGGTAATGGCTCGATCCGGTCCGGAACCGAAGTAGGAGATCTGACTATAGAGGGCGTTGAACCCTTGGGAATCCCGGTAGTTTGTATCTGCTCCATGATCGACCAAGTACTGAAGGATGTGCAGCTTACCCTTGCATCGAGAACCATACGCCGCTCCGTTCAGGATGTCCGGATCCAGTTTGGCCCCTTGCTCTATCAGGAGTTTGACCATTTCCGGCCGATTGCGATAGATGGCGCGACCGAGCGGAGACTCCTCTGGGTGATTGATGTCGGCTCCCGCATCGAGTAACAGGCGCGCCGGTCCGAGATAGCCGTTTTGGGCGGCGTAGTATAGCGGTTGTCTCTTGTTTGGATCAGCGCCCGATTGCAGAAGAAATTGGACGCATCGGCTGTGGCCTTCATGGGCCGCCAGATCGAGAAGCGTTCTCTTCTGTTGGTTCTGTTGATCCACGACGGATGGATCCTTTTCGATCATCGATTGTAGTGAATCGACCTGATCGAAGGCGGAGGCCAGGTGTGGCGTGAGCCGTTCTCGGTTCCTGTTCAGGAACGCGTCGACCTGATTCCCATGGTATCGGCGCAGCCAGAACGTGATTGGGTCGCCCCGTCCGTTGTCGTTATCAAATAGGCTTGCGATCGTCGCCACCTCGCCGCTTTCAATTGCAGGGGCGAGCCCGCGGAGATCGTCTTCACCCATCCGATAAATATCCGGTCCAGGGCGACTGTCGGATTCGTAGCCCTCTGAGGAATCCTCTCGATCGCCGGCTGAGGGTTCCAGCTCCTCGAATTGAGAGACCAGTTTCGGCCAACTGGCAAACCCGTAGGATTTCGCTATCTGGTGTTGGGCGTCGGTCAGCTTCAGGTCGGCTGAGGACCTCGCCAACTGCTTGGCCTGCTTGCGCAGAAACTCGAGGTTGGCTTTCGGGGGTAGGGCAGACGATCGACTATCAGTTGAATCGGTCACGGCGGACCTCCTTCCATGTTGCGCCCGATGTCCGCCGCTTCGGGTCAAAAAGAGGTTCGCTTCAAACGATATTTCGGTCAGGCGGGTTAAACCCTTTCCGCGGACCGGCGGCATCCTGAAAACCGCTAGCAGGGTAGGTGGGCGGTTTGGCGGTTGTCAATTCCCTTCTCTAATCGACAAGCAGATGTTTGACTCTGTCCTCGCCGGATCAGTCGAAGGATGAGATTCACTCTACGGTCCGGAAACAGGGTACTCCCACTTTTTAGATTGTCACATCCAGGCTGACGGTCGTCATGCTGGATGTGACATCTGGTGGTCATCCCCGCATTGGCATAGACCGTCCAGAGGGTCCTGATCATTCCGGTTTCGGGAGACATCATTTGATCGAAGTCGGGATTGGAATTGGTATCCAAAACCGTCTGTAGGAGCGAGTTTATCTCGCGATGAGGCGAGCTTGCTTTACAAGTAGCAGAGCTCGTCCGACAGACACCTAGCCCGAACATCTCACAAACTTTCTGCTACGACGACGGATCTCACCGCGTGCCAACGCCTTCCCTTGCCCAGCGACTTCAGAGGGTCTCAACACACTGTCGCCCGCCGTGCTTCGGAAAGGCACTGGCACGCAGCGATCTACGCCGTCTCGCGACGAAATGTGTGAGATGTCCGGGCTAGGAGTTGACTTCCAGGCTCTAAAACACGAGAGATCCGTTGGCACGCGCGACATGAAGAGCAGTCAGTTCGTTGGGCACTCTCTGGGGCAGGAGGGTGGGGAGTTCAGCACAATTGGGGCTCCATTTTCGGTTGGATTCCATGCCCAGCTCCCGTTGCCGCCGAACGGGCGACAGCTCACGCGGCGCAGTGACGGGCTCTGGTTTTTCACCTATGCGAGTCACACCCAAGAGACTCGATGGGGAGGCGAATACACGCCGGAAACAGACATTCGGATCCGCGCTTCCCTGGTGCCCAATCCGCTGGCTCCTGAGGATTTTGATATAGAACACGTTCTGGTGCGAAAGGCATCCGGATATCCTACGCCGGGAAAACGAATCAAAACCGGCGGCTACGTGATCGACGCGGAAGGCGCTGCGGGAGCGGGAACCAAACCCTCGATGGTGATCGATCCTGACGGTGTGCTGCACTTGGTCTGGATGCGTCCGGACAGTGATGAAGTTTGGTATTCACGCTGCGATGTATCGGGTCCTGAAGCCTCCGCAAACCTCGGCCGGACCGATTCCTGGTATCAGGCTGACGGGAAGACCATCGGCGCGGAACGGATCGCCGAGAAGGGTGCGGACTTGGGCGACATCTGTCTGAATGCCGAAGGACGTCCCTGTGTGGTCTTTCACAATGCCGATGGAGTCTTTCTTTCAAGCTATGAAAATGACCGATGGCGACTCGTCTACCTTACAGGTCCGGGTGGGAAAGCGCCTATCGTTGAATGTGGTAAGAGCGGAATCCTCCATGTTGTCTACGTCCACTTTGAGGGCTATGGCGGTCGAGGTCTGATTTTCTATAAGAAAAGTGAAGATGGAGGTCTCAGTTGGACCGGAGCCGATGGCAGGAGTGGGGAGCCGGATTTGGCCGGAGGATACTGTGACGCTCCCCCGAGTCTAGCGGTGTCGGGTAGAGACATTCTTATCGTCCACCGTCAGGCCTATCGAGTGGTCACCTTCTCCCACCACGACGGTCAAGAATGGAGGATGAATCAGGTCATTCCCGGCAGCTACGAGTACACCAGTCCCAGCCTCACCGTCGATCGGCACGATGTGATATGGGTCCAGATGATGAGCAGTCGTCACGATTGGACTGGAATGAGCCGTTGGCTGGGAGGGGAATGGGGTGATCTTCAGCAGGGTCGACACCTGGAGAATCCGGGTGATGCCTGCGGCGCCGAGAGAATGATGCGGGCGGATGCGGAGGAATTCGGGATCATTTTGGCTGACAGTTCCCACCGGCTTTATTTCGACACGGTTTCGGTACCCGTCCCCAAAACGGAAAAGAAGAGCCGGGTCATGTTCCTCGACCTGTTGGAAGTTGCGGATATCGAGGGTGTGACTCAAGTCGTGGAGCCGATGGAGAAGGACTCCTGCAACCCCGTTCTCACTCACGGAGAACCGCGCAGCTGGGATGCAATGCAAGTGAACCTTCAAGGGACGATTCTCAAAGATGAAGATCTCTACCGAATCTGGTACACCGGATTCGATCAGAAGCCTTTTTTCCCCATCCAGTCCGCCTGCGGGTATGCGGAGAGCAAGGATGGTGTGACCTGGACCAAGCCTAACTTGGGACTCTTTCCCTACGCCGGGAGCAAAGAAAACAATATCTGTTTTCCCTACGGATTCCATTATCAGGTCCTGAAGATGCCGGAGGATCTGGAGCCCGATCCGGAGAGACGTTATCGGATGGCCTTCACAGGTGACAGCATGCTGTTGGCCTTCTCACCGGATGGAATCAATTGGACTTTAAGTGAGGATAATCCCCTGTGGCGCACCTACAGTTTCACCCGCTCCGAATACGGCGGCAGCCTGGACAACGTGGTTTACTTCCTCGACCCTGAAGAACCAATTGCAGAGAGGCGCTTCAAAGCTTATCCCCAAACCTATGTGGCCCGGAAAGACAACGATCGCGTGACGGGCTTGATGGTGAGTCCTGACGGATTCCACTTCAAACCCTACGTAAACAATCCTGTGATCGACGCCGACCTTGGTGTGGAAATGCAGCACCACATGATGGAGGTTTGCTGGCGGCGCCACGGGGTTCTCATAGGCCTCTATGGATGCTACCTCGACAGCGTCAATGTCGATGCTCGACTTGCGGTAAGCCGTGACGGCGTGCATTGGGTCACGGTAAAAAATGAGGTGCCATTCCTTGAGAGAGGGGAGCCTGGAGCATGGGATGCCGGCATGGTGTTTCCCAGCAACACTCCGATCATCGAGGGCGAGGACATCTGGATATATTACAGCGGGGTGGAGTTCAACTTTGCCGCAGGGGAAGGACACGCTTCAACGGGACGGGCTCGGGTGCGTTTGGACGGTTTCGCCAAGATGCAGCTGGAGTCGGAGGCGCGGCTCGGAACCCTGACCACGATTCCCTTCGAGGCCGAAGAGCTCAAGGACACCCGACTGGTAGTCAACGCGGATGGTCTCTCCCCTGTATCCTCGCTGCGAGTCGAGGTCTTGGACGGGACTACTTGGGAACCCATTGGTGGTTACACGGTGGGGGACTGCCGGCCTCTGGATCAGGATGGAATCGCTATTCCTGTGAGCTGGAAGGATGAGACGCTTGGCGGTATCTCCTCCGAATCCGTCCGGTTCCGATTCCTCTTCACCGGCGAAGAGGACTCGCCGCGATTGTGTAGTTTTGGTTTCGAGTAGGTGTGCGATTCGATCGATCGCAGTGGACGATTGGGTGCACGAATGGAGGGATGTTCTGTGAAGGATTTCACGACGACCGATGAATCGTGCACTGCGGTTGTTTCCGGGCGACCCACCCCGGACCCCTCCGAGGAGGGGATCGACAGAAGAGGACGTTTAAGCGACACGATGGGAGAGGGGAAGGTGTTCAATCTACTGTCGTGAATCGTGATCCAAAATCGAAAAGATCGACAGGAGACGACGATTGAGACTTACGACGGGAGAAAGGATACACAATCAGTTCCGCATTGTTGAATTCGATTGTCGTCTAAGGTCGTCTCAGTTTGACATGACCGCCCAATTCCTAGGATTCTGATATTCGAGAAACAAAACCCAAAGGAATCCTCCATGAGCGACACTCTCGTCTACATCGGCACCTACACCAATACCGACAGCGAAGGCATTTATGTTTGTCGTCTGGACATGGCGAGCGGGGGACTCTCGCATGTCAGTACCATGTCCGGGACCGAGAATCCTTCCTTCCTGGACATCTCTCCGGATCGGCGCTTTCTCTACGCCATCGGGGAAACCGATGAGGTCGAGGGCAATCCGGGCGGTGCGGCTGCGGCCTACGCCATCGACCAGCAGAGCGGCGCTCTTACTCATCTCAACACTGAGACCACGGTGGGACCTGGACCCTGTCACGTGCACGTCGACCGGACGGGCCGGTATATCATGGTGGCCAACTACGGCGGTGGCAGTGTCGCAATGCTTCCAGTGCTAGAGGACGGTTCTCTCGGCGAAGCTTCCGACTTCATTCGGCATCAGGGGTCGAGCGTCGATCCGAGCCGGCAAAACGAGCCTCACGCCCACTCCATCGTGGTCGCCCCCAATAACAAACACGCTTTCGCTCCCGACCTGGGGATGGACAAGATCATGATCTACGCCATCGATTTGGAAAACGGAAAGCTGGTGCATGGCGCTCAGCCTTTTGTCCAGGTCGATCCGGGAGAAGGTCCGCGACATTTCGATTTTCATCCCAACGGTCGTTACGCTTACGTCATCAATGAGATTGGGAACACAATCGTGGTCTACAACTACGATGCCGAGGTAGGCGGGCTCGAGCCCGTCGAATCCGTGCCCACCCTTCCAGCCGACTACGACGGCTCCAGCCACACCGCCGACATCCATGTGCATCCTAACGGCAGTTTTCTTTATGGTTCTAACCGGGGCCACGACAGCATCGTCATCTGTGCCATCGACCCGGGCAGCGGCAGATTGGAGGTGCTGGGGCACGAGCCAACCGGCGGAAAGAACCCTCGCAATTTTGGTATCGACCCGACCGGCGCCTATCTCCTGGCCGCCAACCAGGATACGAGCGACATCTTTACCTTTAACATCGACGGGGAATCCGGCAGACTCACGCCGAATGGCCGAGTGGCCCAGGTTCCGCAGCCGGTTTGTTTGAAGTTTGTCCCGGGTTTTGAGTGACGCGAAACTGCCACGACAGTAAGAGTAAACACTTTCGACCCAGAATTGACGATCGGGATGTAAAGTCCCTCCACCATCGTTTCGAACACTCTGGTAGTTCGATATCGCTCAGCGGTTGATCCATCCCACATTTTCGTTGCATCGGACGCGAATCTCGCAAGGTGTCAGGCATGTTCAAAAGTCTGTCACCAGGGGCGATCGGTGTGAAAGCCGGGCTGAAAGATGCGCTGACTCTAGCGAAAACGGCCGGGTTTCAGGGACTGGACCCAAACATCGGTGAGGTCACCGATCTGGTGGAGGCGCGGGGGGCGGATTACGTCAAAAGTCTCTACGAGGGGGCAGGTCTTCGGATCGGCGCTTGGGGCTTGCCGGTAGCTTGGAATGGTCCGGAAGCGGAATACAAAAGCGGATTGGAAAGGCTACCCGCATTCGCCAAGGCGGGCGCCAGCGTCGGTGCTACGCGTGTGTGTCAGTGGATACCTTCCGGATCCGATGAACGTAAGTTTCTCGAAAATTACCGGTGGCACGTGGGCCGTCTGAAACCGATCGCCGAGATTCTGAACGACCATGGATGTCGTTTGGGGCTGGAGTTCCTCGGCCCTCAGACCCAGCGAACTGGGAAGCAGTTTGGGTTTGTTTATACGATGGGCGGCATGCTGGCGCTTGGGGAAGCCATTGGCACTGGGAATGTGGGGCTGCTGCTGGACTGTTGGCACTGGTACACGAGCTTGGGAGCGATCGAAGATCTGAATGCTCTGACGGCCGACGATGTCGTCCACGTCCACGTCAACGATGCGCCTAAAGGGATTCCAATTTGGGACCAATTCGACCACGAGCGGGCCATGCCTTCGGAAACAGGAGTCATCGATTTGGTCGGGTTTCTGAAAGTTTTGGACGAAATCGGATACGATGGTCCAGTGTCGCCGGAGCCTTTTAATCAGAGGCTTCGAGAGTTTCCTGCCGAACAGGCTGTCCGTCAGACCCATGAGGCACTCGATAAGGCCTGGCGAGCGGCCGGACTTTAGTCTGACAATCTCTAATCGGACAGCCTTCCATGCAACTCATTGAGCTCTCTCTTCAGACTTTCGAGCTACCCCGGATGTGACAAAAGAATCGACGGCCGTCGATTCTTTTGTCACATCCGGGGATCTCTGACACACAGGAGTGGTTGATTGAATAGGAGACTGGGAGAGTAGGAGGTTTCCAGTTTCCAGTGAACCTGGAAGGAAATCGAGTTCTGATCGCTAGTCCATCTCGAACCGGTAGCCGACATCTCGGATCGTATGGATGTGTCTTGGATGGCGTGAATCGGTCTCAATTTTTGATCTAAGTGTTGTAACGCAGCGGTCCACGCTCCTTGAGGTCACAATCAGACTGCTTCCCCAGACAGTGTTCATGATCATATCGCGTGTCAGGGCGCGCCCCGGTCTCTCTCGAAAACATTTGAGAAGCTCAAATTCCTTCGTGGTGAGGGTTATCTCATCTCCAACTCTGAATAACTGGGGGGACTCCAAATCCAGTTCGTTGATTCCAAAATTGTAGGATTTAACATCGGCCGAGGCATGTCGGCGGAGAAAAGCCCTCACTCGCGCTAACAGTTCCTTAATGCTGAAGGGCTTGGTCACGTAATCATCCGCACCTAATTCCAAACCTCGAACGATCTCTTCCTCCTGTCCTTTCGCGGTCAGCATGATAATAGGCATGTCATACCCTTCGCGCCGGACTGCATCACAGATTTCGTATCCGTTCACGTTGGGAAGCATAAGATCGAGGATAATAAGGTCAGGGCCAACGCTCAATGCCTTCTCCAAACCGGATTCTCCGTCGGCAGTGGATTCCACGCGATATCCCTGAGCGGCAAAATTGTCGACCAAGCCTCTCAAGAGGGCGCTGTCATCTTCAATGATGAGGATCGAGGCATTCACTGCAGCGATCTCAGGCCAGGGAAAGCCTCTTCCAAGGCAGTACTATTGAAAAGGTGCTGCCCACATCAGCCTCGCTTTCGACCGAAACCTGCCCTCTGTGTTCGGAAACGATGAATTGAACGATGCTGAGGCCCAAACCTACACCCCCTTCAGATCGTGCCAGTTTCTGGTCTGTACGATAAAAGCGATCGAAGATCCTTCTCTTTTCCCTTGAGTGGATGCCGATCCCGTTATCTTGAACGGTAAATACCAAAGAGTCATCGTCAGAGGCGACCGTTAATTGAATACGGTGTGGATGCTCGGAATATTTGAATGCGTTTTCGAGGAGATTGATGACCGCGATCTTTAGGGAATCTGCATCCGCCATGATTTCCGGAAGATTATCCGAAATCTCGAGAATGAATTCGTCGGGTTGAAGCTCGAAACGATCGCAAAATGCTCTGGCGGAGTCTTGCGCGATGATACGCGCATCCGTGGGTTCAAAAACAAAACGGTGCTTACCTCGCTCCAAGCGGGAAAAGGCAAGAAAGTTGTCGACGAGGTTGCTCAACCGCATGTTCTCTCGAGAGATGAGTTCGAGGTATTCGCGAGTCTGTTTTTCATCGAGATCAGACCTATCTAACAATGTATCGACCAACACGCGGACCGAGGCCACGGGCGTCTTAAGCTCATGAGATACCGTTGCTACAAGATTATCTTTTAATCGAGTTAGATTGAGTCGGCGTTGAATAAGACCTGCAATCCCAAGGCCGAGCAAAATAGATACGGCGATCATGACCGCACCCAACACCGTGTAGAGTGCTACACGCTGTTCCAGCGCGCTGGTAAGGAGCCTGTCATCTCTGAGATTCAAGACTAATCTCCAGTCGGGAAGGAATTTCCCGACTGTAACCGATACGAAGGGCTGAGAATCAAGAGATTCTCCGGGCTTGATCCAGTCGACTTCTATGTCATTCAAGGAGATATGCTCTGAAGTGAATTCTTGAAATTTACGCTGCAAGAATCCCGAAGAAAATAAGGCGGTCACTCGGTCTCCGGCGTATGTGATCTGCCAGACATCGTCTAAGGAGGATCGGACAAGCGATGTGTTCGCGTTGCGAGCCAGCCCTGCTTCGTTGGAACGTGTCGCCAGTTCCTCCGCCTCCATGGTAGGGAACGCATCCCGATCGGGTATGAATCTCACGAGACGGCGCATGAGAAAGAGTCTTTGCGCACTGAGCAGATCAGGAGATGCGTAATTGTTAAGAACCAGAGCCAGATTCTCGGTGATTCGAGATACAATTGGATTTGCCGGATCCCCTTCACTTTCGACTGCGAAACAAAGGAGATTGAGCACAGGATGTCTTCCTTCGCGGTCGACAAGAGCGAGACTTTTCTGATCCCTACTGAGATTCAATAGACTCGTGAAAGCGGACTTTCTCTCCCCCTCGGCTAGGTCGGATTTTATCTCTTCGGCCAGAGAGTGAAATTGCAGTAGAGCTGCCGCTCGAACAGGCGAGCTCTGGCTCTGCCCGGATCGTAGATTGGGGTAAGAGATTCCTTCCGCATCCCGATGCACAATGATGCTTTCGGCCAGATTCGCCTCAACCGCTTTCGCAAACGCCTCTTGTGCCGGCAGGGAACTCACCAGTGTGTCGATTTTTCGAAGACGCTCCTGCCAAGACGCCTCGAAAGTTCGCCTTAAACTGTGAAGCTGGCTTTCATAGGCAAAGAGGAGTCGTTGACGAACGGCCAACCGCTCATTGTTAACGGTTTCACTGGTCGACCAAATGGCAAAGCATATCGTCGTAAGAACGGCAACGACCAACAACCCATGGATCGGCCAGGCGCGACGACTGAGGCCGGTGCGCAGGTGGGTGAGCCCCTTTCTACGACTTCGAAATTTCACCCCTCTATTTTGAGAAATCGCAGAGGAATCTGACGGACACTAGGTCCGACAGATTCCTCTCGACGGGTTCAATGTCACAGCTTCAGAGCCATTCAAAACTATTGATGACGGCGTCGAAACCGGCTTGATAGGATTCGTAATCCTCCTCATAGGTGTGCGTGATGAAACGCACCACATAAGTATCCCCAATTACTATAACCTCCCTTCTCGTCTTCGTTCCCTGACTCGCAATATCGACGAAATTCGCCACAAACGAGATGGCAGGTGAACCGGCATGTTCAAATTCCTCGGTAGAATCGCTCCGTACTTCGAATGAACCATGTTGGCTCTTGAGTTTGTTTATTGTATGCTCGGCCAATGATTCAAGGGAGGTCACGACATGATCGCTGAAGGAGTCGACAGGCTTTATCAGGATCCAGTTGTTTCCCGTGGCATCCGAGTCAACCAGCTGAAGATGACCCTTCTTCATAGGGTTCTCGAATATGAACCATTCATCTGGAATCCGAAAAGAAACCCCGTACTGCTCATCAACATATTTTTTGGACTCTCCGGGATTCGTTTGACCAATTTCTACAAGATCTCCCGTTGCTCCCGCTTGAAATTTCACCGGGTAATGGGGCGAATCGACTGAATACCAAAACGTCTGTTTAAGAAGATGGAGGAAGACCTTGTAACAATCAAATTCGCCCGCAGGTACGCTGACCTTCTCTCGATCTACCACCTCAACTTTCAGTTCAATTACCTGACCGGTTAGAATTGGAAGGATTTTTAGGTTCCAGGACTTTCCTACTTCAAAAGGAATCTGGCGGAAGAGGTACAAAGCCTGTTCGTTATCGTACAGAACCTCCTGAGACTCAATAACGAGAGGTTCCGCCTTGTCTTTGTACTCTATTCTGACGTCTTTATCACTGTACCAAGCATTCGCATCACCGAGGCTCGAGTGAAACCAGCGACTCTGGATGGGTCGAAAGGTTTCGGGATCGACCTCCACAGAACTATGCGAATTGGCCAGGCCGTATGACCGATTGTCAAACCGCCAAACTGGTTTCCCCTCCAGGTCTTTCTTTTGAGCTGTTATCATCTGATCAAGTACAACCCTTCCTCCAGGAAGTTCCACTCGCAGGTGCAAACGCTCCCCGTCCTGCCATGGAGCCGGCAGGGGTTTGAGCACGCTCGGAAGTTGCTCTTTGGCAGCTTCCAGCCATTTGGTTTCGGCAGGATCATTGTCGACCAACTTCTGGAACGCTGCTTCGGCCTCATGGTCACGCCCGAGCGCTTGATAGCACACCCCGATTCGGTAGAGCGCTTCGGCTTCGAAAGGCTTACCGGCTTCCAAGAGTTCCGAATAAATCTCAATGGCTTCTTCGTAATCACTCTTTGTTTCCTGGAGGTAAATCCCCTCCTCGAGCAATACTCCCAGTGAGATGGAATCAGCATCCGCAGAGGAATCGTCCTGTGCGGAAACGCGGAACATCAAACAGCAAATGCTGATGAATGATAGGTATGCGATTTTCTTTTTCATAAGACCCCAAAGATACTCGATCTTTGTTACGGGTTTGTTACCTGGATATCCTCGTCATGTCCTTTTTCAGTCCACAGTTGCTGTCAGTCAAATGTGAGCACACTTTCGCAAATCCGCTCCAGCCTCGGGCTGGCCGTTGTAGCCGATAGGGGGTGGTCCGTGGCCTCCCATTCGGCATCCTCATGGCAGGCAGGACGCGGAACAAGCTTGGATCCAAGTTAGAGGTCTTTGCCGTGCCGGGACGGCCCGGCCCACCTTGAGGGCCCATTTCGTCAGTAGCCGGACAGATTTGTAAGTTGATTAACCAGATCCTTCGGGACGCGGCTACGCATTCGGCACGTCGGTTGATTCTCCACTCAGAATCTGCGTCGTGGCGGGATACTCCTGAACATCGGAGTAGTGCAACACCAAGGGCTGTTCTCCATTGTCGTCGCCTGAGATTGGCGTGGGCCGGCGGATGATGAATTCGGCCCGATCGAGGCGGTTGTAGGCGATGTGCGCCATCTCCAATCGGTCGATGAGATGCTCGGCGCTGGAATCAAAGTCGGGGAGGAGGAGAGGGCCCGTGTCCACCTGAAAAGATGGCGTTTCCGGACGGAAATTCATGGTCTTGATGGGGTACTCCAGGACGCAATGATTGCGCCCGTTCGGATGTTGAATTTCAGTCCGCCCGTTGAGAGGTGCATTGCGGGCCGTTGCCGCACATATGTCTGACGTCGTTTCAAGGATGGTGGTTTCAGTAAATAACCGGACATCGATATCCAGCGCCCAACCTTCTGCCGGAATCGAGGCGGCCCGTCTCCCGTCCCACAGCATCCTCCTCCCCAGACTCCGTTCCCGACTGAGCGAGTAGACACAGCGGTATTCTCGGCTGGGGATCTGAAAGAGCCGGTCCTCGGCGTAAACCCACTCTGCTCGGCAGGGCGCGATGAGGAAAAACCGTTCAGTCTCTCCGGTTGCGCTATCGGTTATATCCAGCAGAGCCTCGAGCTGGATACGCGCCTTGTTTCCTAGCGGGGTATTGTGGCGGACTTCGGGTCGAGGATCGTTCGGGTTGGGCGGTTTGTCCCAGGTCATGAACGATGCCTGAAAATTGCATGCGAGTGGTGTGATTTGCATTTATCTATCCGGATTCTCGGGTTTCTCTTCGATCACGGCGTATTGACCCGACAGTTCCAAGAGCCGGACGCTTTCCACGCAGGTAAGAAACTGCAATTGCTCTGTAGTGATATTTCGGATCCATTATGGGTTCCACACTATTTGAGCGGCGAATCGAAACACCGCATGGGATGGGGATCAAGGATTCACTCGCTTTCTGTAGCCGTGGCCACAGAGCGGTGGACTGAGGTGGTCAGGCTTTCATCAAAACAGACCGCAACCTTGCGGCCTCGGCTGCCTCTTTTTGCGTTCGGTCTGATTGTTACCGCGAATTCGTCGAAATGTTGATCGCCACACCGAACGACGTAATTTGGATGTGAGTGTGTACCAATTCTTTACGGGTAGCATTGACATCTGACAAATTATCTGACAAACCATCAATATGAAAACCAATGTCAGCACATTATTGCGTGAGTTCCCGAAGGTGAGGCGGGCGGCTCTATCTGGAGAAGTGGTGATCATAGAGACTCGGGAAGGCAATTTACGATTGACGGCAGAGAAACATGCGGGCGCATCTATTCTCGGCTGTCTAAAAGGTGAGGTTCAGATTCACGGAGACCTGACGGCTCCGACGACCGAACCGGGCGAATGGGATCCATCGCTGTGATCGCCCTGATGGATACCCATGCTATCCTGTGGGCGGTGGAGGATGATCCGCGGTTGGGGGTCGAATTGTCGGGGAGTGATTGAGAGTTCCGGAGAGGGAGAATTGGCAATCTCCGATATCAGTTTATTAGAGATTGCGATGCTTATTAAGAAAGGACGGATCACGGTTAAGCGGTCAGCGTCGGGTTTTCGCGGTGACGTTTCGAGTGCGTTTCGGACGTTGAGTATCGATGCCTACGTGGCGGCGGAAGCAGTGGAATTGGACCTTCCCCAGGGCGATCCCTTTGACCGCGTCATAGTCGCTACAGCCAGGAGGCATTCGCTGCGGTTATTGACTAACGATATGCAAATCACCCGATCCCGTCTGGTCGAGACTGTTTGGTAGAAGGTCTGGGCGACAGGAATGGCGATGAGCTACTGGTTCTGGTCTCCGAGTCACGGGTGGCTATATATGAGTGAATTGGTCAATCCCAGGGTATACGTTCTCGACCTCGACGGATTCCGGATGCGGACCGAGCTGTTTTGAGCGGACGCCTGACAAGGCCGGAATTCGGCTATCGTCACAAATGGCAGCCGAAGGACTTTGTTATGTGGGACAACCGCTGTTGTCTGCATCGGGGCCGTCCTTCGGAAAGTGCAAGATTTCGCCGGGTGATGCGCCGGACAACAATTGCCGGAGAAGGTCCAACCGCGGTTCTCGGCTAAAGAGGACGGGACACTTCTGAAGGAGGGGGTTTTCTCCCGATTGGCTTCACCCTGTTCTGCTCAATCGTAGCCGAGGCTGCGAGCCCGCCGTTTTTGAGGGCTAGGAGTCTGTCGGACTTTGATGTTCGATTGCTTCGCAAGTGACCCGGTTCGTCCGAAGACTCCTAGCAAAGGAATCTGTCGGTATGAAGTTGGAAGCGATTTATTACCGCGAAATTCCGAAACGAAGCGCCAGTTTGTAGCGACGTGCACTTGTCACGGCAAAGCGAAGCGGCGACGGAAAGCCCGACAGATTCCTAAGTCGAGATTTGGGCTAAAGCATGGGAACCTTTGGACCCTATCTAGAGGCTGTCCCAAATCCGAGAGGATTTGGGTGGAAGCCTGATACCGATATCAATCTTCGTCACGTTATGTAGACCACGACATGCCTTCCGTCCTCGGTAGCTTACCTTTTATCCGTTATGCACCTTTCCAGCACCCTTCCTCTCGCTTTGAGTCGATAGTTCTCCCAAGGAAGCGCCTCTGACTCGATTCTTGGATCCCTATGCCGCCTGCGTTGCCTCTTTCTCATGTTCTTGCGCAAGTCTCTGCGCGATTTTCCATAGATTGTGGGACAGAACCGACCAGGCCACGCTAAGGTTACGGTTGTCAAAGCCTTTGCTGCGTATCTTGCCCCCGTGCCATCGGTTCTTGAGCACTCCGATCCGGCCTTCGGTGCTCCCTCGTCGTCGCTGCAACCGGACAAAGCGCGGCTCCTCCATCCGCTCCTTGAGCTCTTGTGGATTGCGGGGCGTAAGGGCGTCAAAAATCCCCTCTGCCTGGAGCCGCTTGCTGGCCGCCTTCGAGGCATAGCCCCGATCCCCACTGATCGCTTCGATCTTCTCCTCTAAAGCGAAGCCCTTTTGCCTCTCCAGACTTTCCCAAAGCTGCTTCAATTCGCTCGGGGCCTGCCCCCCATACAGTTTCCAGTCCAACAGATATCCCTCTGCGCTCTCGCATAAATAAAGGGTGTTGCCAAACTCCACCTCCCGATCTGCCTTGCCTCGCACGATGACGTCAATCTCAGGTTCGTAGGCGCTCAGGATCTTCTCCTCATTCTTCACCTGCCGCCCCCCTATGATCCGTTCGTGCGCCTGTTTCATGACCTGCGGTATCTGCTCTAACATACCATCCATTCGCTCGATGATTCGGCTCGCCTTCTTCTCGGTGTAATCGCTTTGCATCCACATAGCTTCCAATAAGTCACGGTGGCGAAGGGCATGGCCCTCAATCTTCTTGAGCAATAGCTTCATCCGCCGCAGGATCCCTTTACGCGCTTTGCCCGCCTCCCGGCGCCGACGCGCATGCGTCATCTCCAGGCACCGTTTGTTCATCTCCCGAGCCAATCCCTTTGCTCCCTGGGGCATGCGCTGTTTCATTCCCGCCTGCCGGATCAGACTGATCGCCTTGAGCAGCGTTGCTCCCACATCCTTGAGCAAGACCCAGTCCACGGGCCAGTGGATGTTCGCTTCCAGGCAAGTGGCGTCGATCAGGCATTCCCTCGTATCGATCGGCTTCTCTAATCCTGCCTCACCACAATGTTCAGCATTGCCCACCACCTCGGTCATCCTTGCATGCGGCTGTCTCAGATACGCTTCGTCGAAGAATTTCGAATCCCGTTCCAGACTGCTCTTCGATATTTTCCGGATCCCGTCTACCTCACGCACCCGGCAAAAATTAGCCAGAAGCTCACTGCGTCCCAACTCCTGCGACAGACAACGAAAGGATATCCCTCCGAGTAAATGACGCACCACCTCCACCCGCAGCGCTTTTATCGCTCTTAGAGCGCGTCGCTCCCGATCCTTCCCTCCCGCTTCATCCCATCCTTCCAAGGCTTTTACGATCGCCTCCCTTTCCAGCGAGGAGTCGATCAAAACCCGGTCAATCCGCTCCATTGTTTCCAGAAACACGGTGTAGTCTTTGCATCGAATGACTGGAGTTAGGGCTGGACGCAGGAAGCTTTGTACGGCAATATTTTTCATGAGAAGGGCGTGCTTTGTATTTGACTAACACAAGCATAAGCGCCCTTTTTCGCCGGATCGAGCTTTTTGCAGCTCTATCCGGCCTTTTTTTTGCCCATAACTCATTAAAAATCAATTGTTTCCACCACTGGGACGGGCTCTATCTATTCCCGTGCTTTCATCCCCTGCTCTGCCTACTGGCAGCGCAGGATAGGAAGCTGTCGGTGGATGAATTCGCCGCAACCCACGATTGTAGCCACGAGCTACGGCTGCACTACTAAGCAAAGACTCGAAGAGAGACAGATTCCTTAGATGTCCCTAATCAACCGATCGTAGAATTCCACGTAGTTATCCTTGTCGGAACTTGCTTCGAGAGCCATGGCGGATCGCGGATGCTGGTTGTGCTGACCGGTAATGTTGTAAGGCACGGAAGGGCCCCAAGCGAGGGTCTTGTGAAGCGCCACGAGGTGATCCTGCAGCAGTTGGTAGATTGGCCGTGATTTAAATTTCGGGTTCTTGAGAAAGCCAATGAGCAGCTCCATGGGACAATTGCCGGCGCCTCGACCGAGACCATCCATCGTGGCGTCGGCCCGGTTGGAACCGAGGATGATGGCCTGGATGGTGTTGGCGAAGGCCAGCTGCTGATTGTTGTGGGCGTGGATCCCGATCTCTTTTCCGGTGCCATCAATGGCTTTTAAGTATTTCCGCACCAGATTCTCAATCTGCTCAGAATAGAGCGCTCCGAAGCTGTCCACCACACAGATCACATCGACCGGTGTGGGAAGAATCGCTTTCAAGGCGGCATCGATTTCCGCATCCTGGACAATCGAGATCGCCATGATGTTGCAGCTCGTTTCGTATCCCTTCTCGTGGGCATCGTGAATCATCTCCACCGCTTCAGGGATTTGGTTGACGTAACAGGCGATCCGAACCATGTCGACGACACTCTCATTGTAGGGTAGTATGTCATCGGCCCAGTCGCTTTTTCCTGCATCCGCCATGATGGCAAGCTTGAGGCCGGTCGACTCCGGATCGTGGTCGCCCGTGATCTTCCGGATCTCCTCCTCGTCGCTGAAACGGAACGGCCCGAACTCATTGGGTGGGAAGAGCCGCTTGGAGTTGCGGTACCCGATTTCCATATAGTCTAGGCCCGATTCGAGGCAGGTTTCGTAGACCGCCTTCACCAGATCTTCGTCGAATTGGTGGTCATTGACCAAACCGCCGTCGCGAATCGTGCAGTCAAGCACCTTCAGCTCCGGCCTATAGGTGATCCAGGGGGCTTCTTTCGTCATTTACGTCCTTTCGTCTCAGGGTCTTATCTAGGAAACCCGAGAAGGACGTGTCGATCTTTTTGGAAACGAAAAAAGGGACAAACGAAGAAAGGAAACTAAAATAGGGACAGGCTTCTTATTAGGAAATCATCTTGACCCTTTTCGTGATCCAGTGGCACGCGGAGGTGGGCGTTTGCTTTGGCGAATTCGTCCGGGGTCTCTTCCTCCAGTTGGCGAATCCCAGCCTGATTGCGCAATTCAGCTTCTTGGGCCCGATCAAGCACCGGTTGCTGCAGTGTATCCTGCTCATCGGGACAGAGATGTTTCATTAGCGGCTGCAAGTCACCGGGCAGGGTGAGAAACTCTGAATGAGCCAACGGTCGGCATACGGTGTTGAACATGCCCTCTGGCGCAAAGTCGTCGACCGACAGCCACCAGGGGCACCATCGGTTCACTACCGCTACTCTCTCCCGGCCACTTGTATTGTGCCTGGGAGAGGCATGCCAGCTCCGCGAGTCCTGGACATACACCGATCCAGCCGGTGCGGTAACCTGCATATCACCGGGGATAGGTGCAGTGACCGAGATGTCATCAGACGGTCCCCTTGGGTTGCGTTTATTTCGCTCCTCAGGGAGTGAGCCACAGTGAGGTCTTCAGCTCGCTCCTTGAAGATGGGAACCAAGCAGCGACGGATCCCGAACCTCGCTCTTGGGACTTGTCTTGTGCACGAGTTTGCATACCAACATGTTACACTATTAAATCTGTTCCAATGACGAAGCTCCAATCGATCGTAGCACGAATAGATAAGCCCGGAGAAGGCAAGAATCCCGATTCTAATAAGCGAGAAAGTCCAGAGGAGCTATCCCGGCGGGAATTTCTAGGAGTGCTCGGTGGTGGCATGTTGGACGGGATCGATAGGCTCGATGTCAGGCTGCACAGCGACGCGACGGTAATGGCGGGATAGGACCTGGCCGCGGCACGTGCTGCTGAGCGCGAGATTCAGTCGGGGCGCTACCGTAGCCCCCTTCACGGCGTACCGATCGCGGTCAAGGTATCTCTGTTACACGAAGGGCGTAGTGACGGCGGGCGGCATGAAAGTACTGAGCGATTTTGTCCCTGAATTCGATGCGACTGTGGTCTCGAAGCTTAAGACGGCCCGTGCCATTCTACTGGGCAAGCTGAACCTGGCGGAGGGTGCAATGGTAGGTTATCATCGAGATTTCGATATTCCGGTTAACCCTTGGGGAGAAGAACTTTGGGCAGGAGTGTCATCCAGCGGGTCTGGCGTGGCAACCGCAGCCGGCCTGTGTTCGCCTCGCTCGGAACGGATTCCGGTGGTTCTATTCCTTTCCCGGCGGTGGCTAACGGTATCGTTGGTCTGAAGCCGACCTACGGCCACGTGAGCCGCTACGGTGTCCTGCCGCTTGGCCTGTCATTTGCGCTGCGGAAGCGGTCTATTCCCATCGGTCAAATTACCCTGCCCGCGCGGAAAAGTACGGGGCCTACCTTCGGGGATTTCTCGACTTCGGCGCCGGGGTGAGTTTGACGGAGCTCAAGGATGCACGCCGCGTCCAGAAAGACTATTCTGACCGATTCAGGGCCGTTCTTAGGGGTGTCGACGCGATCGTGATTCCGGCGTCGGTCCAACCTCCTTTCGCCCTTGGCCGGGAAGCCCAATACGGATCCTTGACGGAATTCGCCGCGGCCGTTGCCGAGAGCACGCATTCACGCGGCATCGGAAACTCCTTTACGTATCCTCTCAACTTTGCCGGAACACCGGGCTTGGTTCTTCCCTGCGGCTTCTCCGATGAAGGCCTCCCTTACACGATGCAGCTCGTTGGGAGGCAATTGAGCGAACCTATGCTGTGCCGGATCGGTCACGCCTACGAGGAGGCTACGGATTGGCACAGGCGACACCCGCAAGTGTAGCCGCTATCGTCTCGGGTAGGGTAGAGTAGCAGATTGGTAGAGACGGAGACGGGGGGGAGAGGGAGACGCGGAGACCAGAATAATTGAAAGCGATCATGCTGAAGTGGATTGGAGAAGAACCGCAAATTGGCAGGATGCATCACTCCCTCGGCTTGCCCTGCTCAATTAGAAAGATTCTCGGGAACAACCGGGATTTTTTCTTTTCAGAAAATCTCTAATTCCTGTGACGGAGGCGGAGTATCTCCTCTGCCGGTTGATTTCTGGATAAGCGGTTTCGACTTAGGTATTTGGGCGACAACGCGTTATCAAGAAAATCCAACTTCCCGTGAAATTGAGTAGAAAGTCGAATTGAAGCGTAAGGATACGATTAGAAAAACGACCTATAGAGGCGAAAATGAGCAGCGACGATTACAATAAGAAACCGCGGGTATTTCGGAAAAGGACATTTACACTGTTGAGAGGTGCATTCGTGTGGCCGCTCGCAGCGGGTGCTTCAATTCTTCTTTTGTTGCCAATCTACCGGAATCTCTCCGAAAGCGGGAGCCTCGAAACTCCGGTGGAGGCGATCAGCAGGGCGGACTTCCCACTTTCTCCGGATCCAGCGATTAAGGAAGTCTCTGATTCGAAGAATGGAGTTCCAGAACAGATTCCTGAGATCGAACCGCTTGTGCATGAACAGCTGGGTGTCGAGAATGGATGGAAGGACTCCCTTTCCGGGTTGAAGCAGAATCGTGTGAACGCCTCGGTGTCTGGAGCAGAGGAGCGAAAGAGAGAGTCACTGGATCAGTCTTTGGAGTCGAATTGGAGCGCAGCGGAATCGAAATGGAATCGCATACAGCCAGAGGAGATCGCTGAGAGGGCGATTACCATAATGATGCCGGGGCAAGCAACTTTTCAGGAGTCCTATTCCCGCACACCGGTGGGGAAAGTTACCCATCAGACCTACACTGCAAAACCGAAAGGCGCCACCTTTACGGCTTCCTATTCAGCGATCCCGAAGATTGCGGTATCCCTTGTCGGGGAGAGAGCCATATTCACCAAGGTGCGAGATACTGTCTTGGAACGGGCCAATGGAGAAGAGAGGTCCTTCGAGCCGACTCATTGCATGGGTATCGAGGGAATGAAGCTGGCTTACATATCAAGGCCTTCAGGGGAAATGCCCCCATTTAACGGGGTCGCCCACATGTTCATGATTGATCGAACCCTGGTGGTTTTTAATGCTGTGCTTTCGAACCTGATTCCGGCTCACCAAGCCGACCGCTACTTTGGGTCGATTTCAATCATCCATCCTCTCGTAACCGCCTATCAGCTCGATCAAATCGCAGGTTGTGATGCTGCCGGTTGAAGGGGACAAGGAGAGCACTTGGGAGGACCCCGACCTGAAGATATTCGCTGCCTGAAAAAAGAAAAGGAAAAGATAATCTAATGGTGGTTATGCCAACTGAAATTTACTGGAGAAGACGGACTTAACCCAGCAAGCCCTCCAAGCCAGGATGCGGCTCAACTCGGGCATTCTGCGAAGAATAGCAACATAGGAGAGAGCGAAATGAATGAGAAACAGAAAGGCAATCCTTTCGTTGCCATTGCCGGCGTAATCGGAGGTATCTCCGTCGCGATCGTTGCCATCACTGCCATTTTCGCTAATCAGCATTTCGCGGTCGTTCCGTGGTTGATTGGAGCTCTGGCTGCCATGGGGATCTTCCTTGGCTTCATGGCCGGCAAGAAACAGTAAAGGAAAGCAATCAGGAGACAAGGAAAGGCAGGGTCAGGTTTCGTATTGGATTCCGGTCAAAAACGTCCCCGTTCTTGCGAACGCGGCTACGGTGTTTCGTAAGTCGTTGGTATTCGTAGCCGCGTTCGCAAGAACGGGGACGAGTATTCCGTAATAGCGACTTTTTCAGCAGAATCGTATTGTTGTATGACAGACAGAGAGAGTAATGGACCAACCTTCGGAAGTGCGCCTGGAGACAAGGATGAGGATGTTCGGGTAGGTGGTTTGGACTGAAACTTTGCGAGGAGAATCTGGAGAAACATTACGTAATGTAGTTCGTATGGTTTTGAATTGCGGTAGAAGAGCGAAATCTTGCTCCCTATTCCCTGCCGTGTTATTGTCCGCTGCATTCAGATCTATGCCCTATGAATTTCGGGATTCTCCAAGTGTTCAATAAAGGGTAGATGGAGCTTACGATACCTGATCGACCCAACGTCGTTTATATCCTAACCGACCAATGGAGGGCCAAGGCGACCGGCTATAACGGCGACCCTAACGCGATTACCCCGGATATTGACCGGCTGGCGGCGGAGTCGATTGATTTCGCTAACGCTATTGGCACCTCCCCGGTCTGCACCCCGGCGCGAGCGGTGCTATTAACGGGGCGTTACCCGACGACCACGGGTATGTTCATGAACGATATCTCGTTGTCCCCCAATGAGGAGAGTATTGGAAAGGTCTTCAAAAAAGGAGGTTATGAGACCGCCTACATCGGCAAATGGCACGTGGACGGGCATGGTCGCGCCAGTTATATCCCACCCGAGCGAAGGCAAGGTTTTGATTATTGGAAGGTTTTGGAGTGCACTCACGATTATCAGAATTCTGAATATTACGCCGGCGATGATCCCAGTATCAAGGTATGGCCAGGATACGATGCTTTTGCCCAGACAGATGATGCCTGCGCCTACATCAGCCGGCACAAGGAAAAGCCGTTCTTCCTCGTTCTCTCACTAGGCCCGCCGCACTTTCCGCATCACAATGCGCCGAAGGAGATTCAAGCAATGATTTCGCCGGAGGTGGTTCAATTCTCACCTAATGTCGGGTTTGACGATGCCGAGTCTGAAGAGTTTTGCCGAAAAGAGGCAGCGGGCTACTACGCTCACATTGCGGCTCTGGATAGATGCGTTGGGAATGTCGTTGCGGCGCTGGCGGCAAACGATCTGGAAGAAAACACCATTCTCATTTTCGCCTCTGATCACGGGGAGATGATGGGGTCCCACAACAGGGGGCCATTTATCAAACAGATCTTCTGGGATGAATCCTGTCGTGTGCCGTTTCTCTTGCGCTATCCTCGGTTGACGGCCCATAGCCAAGACCAGAAGGTAATGACGCCATTGGGCACCGTTGATATTATGCCGACCCTATTGAGCCTCTGTGGACTGGAGATTCCCGATCCGGTCGAAGGCCGCGATCTGTCGGCCTGTGTTCGAGACCGTGCTGAGGTGGAAGATCATGTCGCGCTCTACATGAGCGTGTCGCCGTTCAGCAGACAAAACTATCTCGATCCGGCCTATCGTGCTATTCGCACACGCCGCCATACATTCGTAAAGACGAGCGAGGACGAGTACTACCTCTTCGACGATGTGGAGGATCCCTGCCAGCTCAACAATTTGGCGGATAATCCTGAAGCAGCCGGTGTTCGAAAGGAATTGGAGTGGGAGTTGAGGAGGCAGTTGGAAAAGATTGGCGATCCGTTCAGAGAAAAGGAATACTACCTTGAAAAGTGGGGGTACGAAGTCGATGACGTCGGGAATGTGCCCTATGGGAAGTGAGGCACTTAAATGGATGCACCTTGTCCTGTCTGTTCGGCGGGAGAAAGGCTATTTCGCGGATGAAATAGGGATTCTGTCTGATCGAAGAGGTACAATTGGCCGTCAGGTTGGAGGGGCGAGGGCCCTCGAGCCCTGGCCGTTTCTACCATTTGGTAAGCCGGCGTTTCTCTCAATTCGAACATGGGCTCCCGCCTCCGAGCCCTGCGGCGTGACAACGCGAGGGCCCTCGCCCCTCCAGTTTTTTCGATCTTTCTAACCGGATTCCTGACCAATTCCGTGGCCAAGCAATTCCATCCTCTAGTAGGCATTGAACGCGAGAACATCAAGATCACCGATGTTCAGGTACGGCTCTTCTCATGCCACATTCCCGAGGAGCTATGGTGGTGGGGTTGCGGCGTTGAGATGGTGACGGAGATATTTACCGATGTTGGCATCATCGGCATTGGGCCGCCGGGTCACTACGGTGGCGGCGAGTTCATCAAACGATACACAGGAGAGGTGATAAAACCCGCGGTCATAGGGCAAAATCCGTTTGATGTTGGTCTCTTCGACCCATCCCACAACAGTTACCGGCGGGCCTGTGCCTGGGCCGGTGTGAGCAACGCCTGTTGGGACATTATCGGCAAGGCGAAGAGTTTGCCACTTTACAAGCTTCTGAGCGACAGCGACGACCCTGATCCGCGCGTCAAACACTATGCCAGCTGCGGCACGCTGCACGATTGGAAAAAGCGACCCGAGGATCTCATGGATGAGGCGCTCAGATTCAAGGAAGAAGGGTTCACGTCATTCAAATTTCGTCTCGGCGTAAACTTT
Source organism: Candidatus Moanibacter sp. (assembly GCA_965226025.1). Lineage (GTDB taxonomy): Bacteria > Verrucomicrobiota > Verrucomicrobiia > Opitutales > UBA2987 > Moanibacter. The sequence continues at coordinate 1,867,860 of CBDDCD010000003.1, forward strand.
CAGGAAGAAATGACAGTGGCAACCTACGCACCTTTCCTGCGAAAACTTCGCGAAGCGGTTGGATGGGATTTCGATCTTATGCACGAACGAGGGCTGACTTTTGAACAGATGCTGGAATTCTCTCCTGTCTTGGAAGAACTGAAATTCTTCTGGCTCGAAGAGCCTTATCAGCATCAGTATGGTGAGGTTGACCGGGGCGGCAGCAGAGGTCGGGGCGTCAACGAAGCAATCGACGGAACTCTCGAGATCGGTCGGGCTCTGCCCACGGTCAAGATTTCGGGTAGCGAGACTTTCGTCACTCGCTACGACTTTAAGGAGTGGATCGACCGTGATGCCTATGATATCGTTCAGCTCGACTGCAGCTTCGCTGGTCTCACGGAAGCATGGCACATCGCCCGTATGGCGCAGGCACGGCAGAAACTCGTCATCAACCACAACTGGCAGTCGAGTCTGCCTTGGCTGGCGAACATCCACTTCACGGCTTCGAACTCCCGGATGGATATCTTGGAGTACAACAATCACTACAACCCCTTTCGCGATGACGGAATCTTCACGGAGCCGCTCGTAATCGAGAACGGTTACGCCGTGGCGCCCGATAAACCGGGTCTGGGCGTTGAGATTATCGAGGATGCGGAGAGGAAATTTCCTTACGACCCTGAGACGGATAAGTGGGGCATTTTGAGTTGAGCCGGATATCTCGCAATGCTTCTGCGGCAGCAGGGAAAATGCAAGACACAAAGATACAAAGCCTGACCCCTTATCCGAAACCCTCAAAGAACGAGACGACGGTCCTGATTGGGGTGCTGTTTGGGGTCGCTGTGACTTTTGGGGCTTCGTCGCTGGCAAGGGCGCAACCGGGCATCATCGGGGTGGTCAAACCAGGCATTATTCTGGATGTCCGCGACGTCGACACGCCTGGGGATGCGAGCGTCCTTCATCCCGGTGGGTTGACCAACGGTGTCAGCGGCTTTGTTGACCGTAACAACCAGGACTGGATTTCCGTTCCTGCGGCTCTAGAGGGGGCCGATTATATTGAGAGCGCGCAGAACAACGCCGATGTTACTGATGAACTTGGGACCACCCTTGAAATCGAGGTCGATGTGGTTGCGGGTACGGTGTTGCACATGTTTATCGATCAACAGCCGTTCTCCAACACGCCGTTCCCGTGGATGAACTTGGCCGACTTTGGCGCAGATTGGGTCGACTCCGGGTTAGACATTGGATTGTTCTTTGTTGAGGAAAACCCCTTCGACATCTGGAGCACAACAATGCCGTTGGATGCAGGGACCTATACGTTCAGACAACAGCCCATCGATTCATCGTTTTATGGTATTGCGGCGACTTTCGTGCCACCCCCGATTGAGGATCCTCGGATCTTTCAGGAGAGCTTCGAAACCGACGGAAGTGTCGCTACGGGAGATGGTCGTTATACTGTTGAGAATCAGAGCGATGACGGAGCCTCGGACTATTTCAATCGCCGCGCGGTCGGCTCCGCGGGGACACGGGTCAGGGGCGGCGCCGTCGATGGCGATTTCTACTGGGGCGCTCGCGACCTCAATGGCGACGGCGTCCCCGTCAACGATCTCGAAGATGAGGAAGCTCGGATTACATGGAATAATCCCATCGATATCGCTGGAAGGGGCAACCTCGAGTTGACGGTTGCTGCGGCGCAGGGCGATGATGAGCAGGAGTTTGATAATCCTCTGGTTTTCCAATACAAGATTGACGACGGACCGTGGTTAACGGCGGGTGGATTCCGCGGCCTCCATTCGAATTCGCCGAGTTACGTATTCGAAGGAGGCCATTTCGGGGTCAGCTCCGGGGTAGTGCCCGAATCCACGGATCCAAGGCTTACCCGGACTTTCCGGGATTGGGAGTTCAGGATTTTCGGAACCGGCAGTACGATGCAGTTTCGTGTCTTTGTGAATGCGAACGGAGGCTTGGAGGAATACGGTTTCGACAATATTCGCATCAGCGGCGATAATTCCCTCACCTTCTTCACCCTCTCGTTGAACAGCGCTGGTTTCCTCGAGACGGATGGCGGCGGCGCGGGCGTACTGACGATTACCGCCCTCGGCGGCGCTCCCGGAAGCGATGTCGTATTCGCCCTCGAGGAGAGCGACACCGACAACTCCGAAGCCGCCCTCCCCGCCGAGATAACCCTCCCGGCCGGACAGTCCACCGTCGGGGTGCCCTTTGATATTCTCGCGGACGGGCGATTTGACGGCGATGAACCGGTCACTATACAGGTAAGCGCACCCGGTTGGGCCCGCGAGCAGATCACATTCACGGTAACGAATGTCGATCCGAAACCCAACGTCGTGGTCAATGAATTCTATCCCGATCCCTTCAATTTTTTTGCGCCGACGGACTTGCAGGGCGACTCAAACAACGACGGCGTCCGCAACGACGACGAGGACGAGTTCATGGAAATCGTGAACCTGGAAGCCTTTCCGGTCGACATTTCCTCATGGGAATTGTGGGACGAGCGGGGTCCCCGCCACATCTTCCCCGACGGAACGGTTCTTGGAGCGGGACAGGCTGCCGTTGTTTTCGGAGGAGGTGATCCGCATGGAATATTCGGCGGGTCCAAAGTCGACACTTCCTCGCAAGGCAATTTCAGTTTCGGCGTCACCGGCGAGAACGTGTCCCTTCGTGCGGGAGGGGCCAATGCCGCGGGAGCTTTTGTTGATAACTTCACTTACCCTCCTGAGTTAGGGGGGACAATGCATTCAATTACCCGAAACCCGGATGGCACGGGCGGCTTTGTCGATCATGCGACGGTAGCTCCGGGCGGCGCCTTCTTCTCCCCGGGAACAAAGTCGGATGGCACGCCTTTCTTCACTTTTGCCGACACCCTGAGTATCGCCTTCGATTCCGGAACCGTCGCCGAGGATGCCGCCGATCTCGGGGGAACTGTCAGCTTGACGAACCCGGCGCCGGCGGGAGGTCTTCTCGTTTCCCTCCTCGCGGAAGGGGATAACGCAGACGAATTAATCCTTCCCGCCACCGTGACGATTCCCGAGGGCGCAACCGAGATCGGCTTTACCGCCCAGCCGGTGAACGACGGGGTGCTCGACGGCGACCGAGAAGTGACAATCCGCGCTACGGCCGATAATATGTTTCCCGCCCTCGCCTACCTCACCACAACCGAGGTCGAACCGAACCCCTTCAATGTTGTCATCAATGAAACCCTCGGTTCGATCCTCGGGAGCAGTTTGGACGCCAACGGCAACGGGATTTTCGAGGAGCCGGTCGAAGACCAGTTTATCGAAATCGTCAACAACGGCGATTTCAAGGTCGACCTGACGGGTTGGACCGTTCGGGTAGCCCGAACCGATGAACCGGATCCGGAGCTGCTCGTGCATACTTTCCCCTCTGGGACCCTCCTCGCCCCGCAAGGCGCAATCGTCATCTTCGGCGGCGGGGACGAAGCCGCTCTCCAGGCCGCCAGTGACGCGCTCTTTGGCGGCGCCATTGTCCAGGTCGCCAACAGCAGCTTTAACGGAGTCAACCTGACCGACAACGGCGATGGAAGGATCAGTTTGCTGACGCCGAACGGTTTTGTCGTCGACCGGGTCGAATATTCGATCGTAATGTCCAACGCGAACCAGTCGCTCGTCCGCGATCCCGACCTGACGGGGGATTTCGGGGCACTCCATTTCGAGGTTTCCCCGGCCTTCGCAGTCGCCTCCACCGGCCGACAACTGGACGGCGCCCCTTTCCCGGTCAATAACGAGGCAGGGTTCCTGCTCTTCCAGGAAAGCTTCGAAACGGACGGAGCCGACACCCGATATACAGTGGAGAATCCGAGCGACGACGGATTCTTTGACTACTTCGCCCGAAGGCGGGAAGGATCCGGCGGTACCCGAACCTCCGGAGGCCCCATCGACGGCGAATTCTTCTGGACCGGGCGGGACATCGACGCCGACGGCGCGGCGGTGAACGATCTCGCGTCCGATGAGGGGCGTATCACTTTCAACCAATTTGACATATCGGGAGTGGGTCGGCTCCAGATCACTCTGTCGGCCGCTCAGGGCGTCGATCAGACCGAGTTCGACAATGGCCTCTTCATCCAGGTGAAGATCGATAACGGCGATTTTCAGACCATCGGTGGCTTTCGCGGTACCTTTACGAACTCTCCGGCCCGATATTTTCAGGGCGGCGACGATACCTTGCCGGACCACAATGTTGAACCCCGCCTGACCCAGACATTTAAGGAATTCAGTTGGGAGGTTCCCGGTGCCGGCGACACCATGCAGATACGAATCAAGATGAATCTGAACGGGGGCAACGAGGAACTGGCCTTCGATAATCTGCGGGTGACGGCAGATGATGCAGTGGAGGGATTTACGCTGTCCATAGACAATCCGGTCGTTTCGGAAACGGCCGGAGCAAGCGCCGCCACGGTAACCGTGACCCTCAACAATCCCGCCCCTGCCGGGGGCGCGAGCCTCGACATCAGCCTGGTATCAGCGCTCGCGGTGGGAGGACCGGATAGCGAGATATCCGTTCCCGCGACGGTGGAGATTGCGGAGAGCGCGACGGTGGGGATGTTTTTGGTTGATGCGGTCGCGGACGGGAGATTCGACGGGGACGTGGAGACCCGTATTTTCGTTGGGGGCAACGGGTTTAACAAGGACTTCATCCCCATAACGACAACCAATGTCGACGACCCACCGAATATTGTCCTCAACGAGTTTCTCGTGGGCGTTGGCAGCCTCCCGGAAGACCTTGTGGGCGATGCCAACGGAGACGGAATCCGCAGCAACACGGAGGATGAGTTCGTTGAAATCGTGAACATAAGTGGAGACGGCACGGCAGTGGATTTCTCAGGCTGGCTAATCACCGACGAGATCGGCCCGCGGCATACATTTCCGGCAGGAACGGTGATTGAAGACGGTCGCGCCATCGTGGTTTTCGGAGGGGGCATACCGACGGGCCTTTTCGGTGGTGCCACCGTCCAAACGGCCTCGCAAGGCAACCTGGGATGGTCCAGTAGCGGCGACACGATCGCTGTCGTCGCGGGTGGTGTGCTTGTCACCTCCTTTACATATGCAGGCGACCTTGGCACAGCGTCGATAGCCGCGGTCCGGGATCCGGAGCTCACAGGCGACTTTGTTCTTCATGACGTGGCGACCGATTCGAGTGGCGCGCTTTTCTCGCCGGGAACGCAAACGGACGGTTCTACTCCCTTTGGCGACTTCAATTTTGCCGCTGCCCTGGAATTGAGCGCGAACATCGTCTCCGAAAGCGCTGGAGCAGGCGCTGTAACGGCGACTATAACCCTTGATAACGCAGCTCCGGCAGGCGGGTTGCAGGTCAATATTGAGTCAACGGGCGCTCCTGATCGGATCGATTTTTCCGGACCTGGTGTTGTGGTTTCGGAGATCCTGGATGAGGTTCTGGGAACAACAGTTCGTGTCGTCAGTCTGACCATTGCCGAAGGGTCGACGCAGGGCACGTTCGATATCGATATTATCGATGACGGTGTGCTCGGGGGTGATCGTGATTGGCCGATCATCGTCAAGGAACCAAAAACCGTGCCCGGCCTGGCTATTTTGACCGTGACGGAGTCAGAAACGAACCCGTTCACCGTTGTCATAAACGAGTTGCTCCAAAGCCCGGTCGGCACCGGCCTCGATCCGAATGGCGACGGGATCCCGGAGCAGGGGCTGGAGGATCAGTTTATTGAAATCGTCAACGCCAGTGGTATGCAGGTCGATATCTCGGGATGGACTCTGCGCACCATCGGTCAAGGAGTTTTTGGCGTTAATACCCTTACCATTGTGCATGAATTTCCTGATGGAACGGTGGTTGCCGACCAGGGATCGGTGGTGGTTTTCGGGGGCGGAGACGAAGCCGCCATGAACGATCCCGCCAACGACGCCTACGGCGGCGCCATCGTGCAGATCGCAAACCAAGAGTCCAACGGCGTCAATCTTGCGTCCGACAAAGACACCATAGTACTGCTCGTCAATGAGCACGGCTTCGAGATGGACGAGGTGAGTTATTCGGTCGAGGATGCTAATCAGGCACAATCGCTCACGCGCAGCCCCGATCTCACTGGCGGTTTCCCCAGCCTGCACTTCGACGTCTCTCCGGTCTTTCTACTTTTCTCGCCCGGCGCCGACACTGCCGGAATGCCTTTCCCAGGCAATGGGCCCTTCTCGAACCCGGTGCTCGTCGTCAACTCGACTGCCGACCCAGGGGACGGCGTCTGTGATGCGACCGAGTGTACGCTGCGGGAGGCGATTGACGCCGCCAATGCGAATGCCGGGCTTGATACAATCGAATTCGATATTCCGGGTGACGGTCCGCACACGATTCAGCCGGATCTCGAAGCGGGCGGGGTACCGGTCGGAGTGATGGGTCACTTCGAATTCACATGGACGCCGAATCCAATTCTCCCAGGTAATGGCTCTTTCAACTGCCGATTCGACTGGGAAGGGGGCGGTTTCGACTCGGTGGGAGATGAGATCAATGAACCCGATGTCACCGAATGGGCCTTCGATGCATTCAAGATCGGGACGGGACCCTCCAGCTCGCTGGGATTGGGCCGCAATGCGGAAGTCTGGATCGATGATGTCAGCTACACCGTGGGCTCCGGAGCGACAGGTCCAGCCGGCACGCGCACGGAGTCATTTGACTCCGGTTTGGGCACTCTCTTCACCGAAATTCGGAGTCTGACGACTGAAGACAGCAACCTCCGCTGGGAAAACACGAATAGAGCCGGTGTGGCGCCCGGTGAATTCGGAGGCATCTTTAACCGCACCGCGGACGCGGGCGCCCACCTCATCGCCGATTTGGGTATCGGAGATGTGTCTCGATTGGACGAGCTTTCAATCTCCGGCAATTTCTTCATCGTGGCCAATAACGACTTTGACGGCTGGATCGAGATCGGCTTTACCAACCTGGCTCAGACCGATCAGAATCCGATCAGCGAGTTTCAACCGTTCTTGGGCATTGCCCTCATCGAACCGATCGGCGAAGATGTCAATTTCCGAGCTATTGGCCTTTCCAATACGATCTCCGGGGGCCGCAGCCGGGGTAGTCAGCCGGCCTCTGCATTTCCGGAAATCACTGACGCGGTGGTCATCGACGGATATACCCAACCAGGAGCTGCCGCCTCTACCGCCTCGACCCCGGCGACGCTTAAGATCGAGCTGAACGGGACCAATGCAGGCGGTTCGGCCATCGGGCTCGACATCACAGCCGGGAGTAGCACGGTGAAAGGGTTGGTCGTCAATGGGTTCGCCAGCCACTACGGTATCAGGTTAGCGGTCAATGGGTCCAACAGAATAGGAGGGAACTACATTGGCACGGACGTCACGGGCACTGTGGCTCAGGGAAACAATTCCGGACTTGGCATCGAGTCGAGCGATCTCAACATCATCGGGGGGACGACCCCAGCGGAAAGGAACATCATCTCGGGAAATGTCCGCGACGGCGTAGTGATTGTTGGCACTGGGACGAACAACAATCTGATTAAAGGAAATTACATCGGTACCGATGTTACCGGGGCCAGAGCGATGGGCAATTACACGGGGGTTGTGATCCTTAGCGGCGCCCAGTCAAACACGGTCGGTGGATCAACGGATGGCGAGAGGAATATCATCTCGGGAAATAACGGCTCCGGTGTGGCAATCGACCAATCCGGGACGGACAACAACGTGGTTAAGGGCAACTTCATCGGAACTGATGTCTCCGGAACGGAACCTTTGGGCAATTCAGTGTATGGTGTTAGCATTGCCGTTAGCGCTCAGTCGAACATCGTCGGCGGAACAACCGCCGGCGAGCGAAACATCATCTCAGGAAACGACGTAGGTGTCGTGATTTCTTTTTCAGGTACAAACAATAATGTCGTGTCCGGAAACTACATTGGAACTGATGTCAGCGGAACGACGGATCTAGGGAATTCAAATTTTGGTGTTTGGCTCGCGGATACCGCGCAGTCGAACACCATCGGTGGAACAACCGCTGGCGAGAGGAATATCATCTCGGGAAATGGTAGCCACGGTGTGGTGATTGTTGGCAATGGGACGGACAGCAATCTGATCAAAGGCAATTTTATCGGAACTGATGTTTCCGGAACGGCGCCTTTGGGTAATACCCATGACGGTATTACAGTCGCCGACGGCGCGCAGTCTAACACCATCGGGGGTGAAAGTACCGGGGAACGAAACATCATCTCTGCAAACAGCGCCGGTGTGGTGATTGTTGGCAATGGGACGGACAGCAATCTGATCAAAGGCAATTTTATCGGAACTGATGTTTCCGGAACGGCGCCCTTGGGTAATACCTTCGACGGTATTATAGTCGCCGACGGCGCGCGGTCGAATATCATCGGGGGTGAAAGTACCGGGGAACGAAACATAATCTCTGCAAATGGTGGAGGCGGAGTGAATCTTCACGGGGTGGGAACGAATAACAATACGGTGTCCGGCAATTACATCGGCACCGACGTAACCGGGACCGCTGATTTGGGGAATTCCTCGTGGGGAATTCGCTTTGCGGATGGCGCCTCGTCGAACACCATCGGTGGAACAATTGCCGGCGAGAGGAACATCATCTCGGGAAATGACAACGACGGGGTCGTGATTGAGGACCCTGGGACCGACAACAACGTGGTTAAGGGCAATTTTATCGGAACCGATGTCTCCGGAACGGAACCGCTGGGTAATACTCAGTTCGGCCTCATAATCGCCGAGGGCGCACGTTCGAACATCATCGGTGGAACAACCGCCGGCGAGCGAAACATCATCTCAGGAAACAACTCCGAAGGTGTGGTGATTTTTGATCCAGGTACAAACAATAATGTCGTGTCCGGGAACTACATTGGAACCGATGTTAGTGGAATGACGGAGCTAGGAAATTCAGGGTTTGGTGTTTTTATGGCGGGTGGTGGTCGGTGGAACGTCATCGGTGGAACAACACCCGGCGAGCGAAACATCATTTCAGGAAACTACTCCGGTGTGGCGATTGCCGGCATTGGGACGGACAATAATCTGATTAGAGGGAATTTCCTCGGTACGGATGTGACTGGCGCCACTGAGATGGGAAATTCGGAGAATGGTGTCAGCATCAATGGCGGCGCACAGTCGAATATCATCGGTGGAACAACCGCCGGCGAGAGGAACATCATCTCGGGAAATAGGAATGGCCATTCCGGCGTGTTAATTTCGGGCGAAGGAACAGGCAACAACGTGGTGTCTGGGAATTACATCGGTACCGATGTTAACGGTACCACAGCTATGGGTAATTCCCAGGGGATTGCCATCGTTGCAGGTGCTCAGTCGAACACCATCGGTGGAACAACGGTTGGCGAGAGGAACATCATCTCGGCAAATGATACCCACGGTGTGTTGATCTCCGGCATTGGGACGGACAACAATCTGATTAAAGGGAATTATGTCGGTACCGACGTTACCGGCACGGCTGATTTGGGAAACTCAGTGAATGGTGTTAGAATCGATGGCGGCGCACAGTCGAATATCATCGGTGGAACAACCGCCGGCGAGAGGAACATCATCTCGGGAAATAGGAATGGCCACTCCGGCGTGGTAATTGCCGGCGAAGGAACAGGCAATAACGTGGTGTCTGGCAATTACATTGGTACCGATGTTAACGGTACCACATCTATAAGCAACTCCCAGGGGGTATCCATCGTTGTCGGCACCCAGTCGAACACCATCGGTGGAACAACGGTTGGCGAGAGGAACATCATCTCGGGAAACGATACCCACGGTGTGTTGATTGCTGACCCTGGGACGGATAACAACGTGGTAAAGGGCAACTTCATCGGTACCAATGTGACCGGCGCCGCTGATCTGGGGAATTCTCTTTGGGGAATTCGCATTGCGCAGGGCGCCCATTCGAACACCATCGGCGGCCCTCAACCCGGCGAAGGCAACGTGATCGCATTCAACAACTCAAATGGGGTTCTGGTAGGAACCTCCTTGAATGACACAAGTCGCGCCAACAGCATTCGGGGAAACGCGATTTTCAGCAATGCTTTGCTGGGTATCGATCTCGGATCGGAAGGTGTTACGGCAAACGACAGCCTCGACCTAGATACGGGGCCGAACAACCTACAAAATTTCCCGGAAATTTCCTTCTCCACAGTGGGGTCGACGCGAATTGTCGGTACTTTGCATAGTATCGCCAACGAGGAGTTCACTCTGGATTTCTACGCGAGTTCCGAGGTCGACGGGAGCGGATTCGGAGAAGGGAAACGCTACCTGGGCTCAGTGGCTGCCATGACTGACGGATCGGGTGACGCTTCGTTCGACGTGACGTTGCAAGAAGAGGTGGTTGTCGGTGAGTTCATTACCGCGACGGCCACTGACTCCTCAGATAATACTTCGGAGTTTTCCCCAGGGGTGGCTGCTTTATTCGAGCTCCCGGTAGAAACTGTGGTCGTGGTAAACACAAATGACTCGGGAGCGGGCTCGCTCCGTGAGGCGATCGAGGTAGCTAATGCGGACGTCCGTCCCGCCATTATCAAATTCGATATACCGGGTGAGGGTCCGCACACGATTCAGCCCGGTTCTCAACTGCCGTGGATTACCGACTCGGTGATCATCGACGGTTACACAGAATCGGGGGCCATTCCAAATACGAACCCGCTGGGCTTCGGCAGTAATGCTGTGCTCAAGATTGAGTTAGATGGATCCCTTGCCGGTATGGCAAGTGGTCTTACTATTGTGGCCGCGGATTGCACGGTTCAGGGACTCGTGATCAATCGGTTCGGTGGTCTTGCCGGGATTGAAATCAATGCCATCGGCAACGTGGTGCGAGGCATTTTCATTGGCACAGATACAAGCGGGAGCGCCGGTTATGGAATGGGAAATTTCCCATTCCTGGTGGCAGGTATTTTAGTCAGACTGGGCCAAAATACGATCGGCGGATTGGACGCTGGGGCGCGAAATATCATCTCAGGTAACGACTCCAGCGGTATCGTCATTTCGGGCCCGAATAACAGCGGCAACTTGGTACAAGGCAATTTTGTCGGCATTGATGCGAGCGGGAGCTCCGGCTTAGGTAATTCGGGTAATGGTGTACTTCTACTACGCGCGGACGATAACAACGTCGGAGGAACGGAAGCAGGAGCAGGGAATGTGATTTCGAGCAACGGTTCCGGCGGTATTCGCATTGACAATGGTGATGGCAACCTGGTGCAAGGCAACTACATCGGTACCAATGTGAGCGGTACCGCCGATTTGGGCAATGCATCGAATGGTGTAAAGATAGCCGGATTTCCCTTTGGTGCAATTAATAATACGATCGGGGGATCGCAACCTGGGGCAGGCAACATCATTTCGGGCAACGAGGGTATCGGAATCAGTATTGAGGGGAGCGGAGCGTTCGGGAATATGGTACAAGGCAACTTCATCGGCACCGATGTCACAGGCACCCTCGATTTTGGTAATTCATTTGAAGGTGTAGAAGTTAAGGGTGGCGCCCAGTCAAACATCATCGGTGGCAGCACCGCTGGGGATAGGAATATCATTTCCGGCAATGGCAGCCATGGTGTGGCGATTGGGGACACCGGCACAAAGAGCAACCTGGTTAGGGGCAATTTCATAGGCACTAATGTCAATGGAACGGCAGGTTTGGGGAATTCAGAAAATGGTGTTCTTCTTTCAGATGGTGCCCAGTCAAACACCATAGGTGGGAGCAAGGCCGGCGCGCGAAACATCATCTCGGCGAATGACAGCACTGGTGTAATGATCCAGAATTCTGGGACGGACAACAATGTGGTCAGAGGGAATTATATCGGCTCCGACGTAAACGGTACCGGCAATATTGGAAACGCTTTTAGCGGAGTTATCGTGCATGACGATGCTTCGATGAATAGCATTCGTGGTAACTCAATATTCGCGAATCTCTCTCTCGGGATCGATCTCGGCTGGGATGGAGTAACACCGAATGATTCTGATGACGCCGATTCAGGTCCTAACAACCTATAGAACTACCCTGTCATTTCACTCTTTGAAACCGGGGCGACGCGCGTTGCCGGCAATTTGAACAGCCTGCCAGACTCGATCTTCGAGATCGATTTCTTTGCCAACGCGTCGGCCGACCCAAGCGGCTTCGGCGAAGGCGAGCGCTTCCTTGGGACGACAACCGTAACAACGGATAGTTTTGGTGACACCAGCTTTGACCTGGCCATATCTGTCGCTACTACAGCCGGCGAATTTGTGACGGCTACTGCAACCGACCCGAACGGTCGTACTTCCGAATTCTCCGCAAGCATTGAGGGGGTTCTTTCAGGCGTGGCATTGACCTTCGAAGATTGGAAATCAGGCACCTTTGATCCCGATGATCTCGGGAACGAAGCCATCGTTGGTACCCTCGCGGATCCAGACCAGGACGGGATTCCCAACCTTCTCGAATTCGCGCGCTCTCTGGATCCACTTTCGCCGGACATCTCTATGGGGACTGTTCCCGAAGTTACGACTGAAGGAGATTTCCTCACTATTACCTTTTCCCGGGTTTCAAATCTCACGGATGTTCGATACGCACTTGAGGTGTCCGACGACCTCGTTAACTGGGAAATCGTCGATCTTGTCGGGCGCATTCTTGTAGTCGACAACTCTGTTCAAACGGTTGAAGTGAGGTTACCCACAGAGAGCGCGACGAGGAAGTTTATCCGCTTAAAGGTTACCGAGAATTAGTGGAACGTGGTAATTTCCCGTAGGAAGCTACGGGGTCGCTCACTTTACTCGCTTGCCGAAGTATTGCTAATAGATTCGGAGAGCGTTCGGCGAATTGGTAAGCAGAAAGTGCTTTCCCGCTAGTGAATGGAAAAGGGTTGGTGAACGACCTTATTGACAGGATGGGCTGAGGACTCTCGGCGATGACCGTTAGGAATGCGGGACCGCTTTTTCCTCGACAAAGGGAAAGCAGAGGTCAGGCTTTGTATTGTTGTATGACAGACAGAGAGAGCATTGAACCAGCCTTCCGTAATGCCTCTGGAGCGAAGGGTGAGGATGTTCGGGTAGGCGGATTGAGCTCGAATTTTGGCAGAAGAATCTGGAGAGACATTAGGTAATGTAGTTCGTAAGATTACGAACCAATCCTGGTGGTTAGAACTACCCACCCCAAGCCCCTCCGAGGAGGGGATGTTCCAGAATTCTGGGCTGATCTGTATTCAAATTCTAGCTTCGACTGACCTATGGGTACGGGATTGCTCTGCAATATGAGCGAGAAAAGGGAAGATCTTTTTCTTGGGTATTTGTCTTAATCTTTGTCCTCCCGTTTGCTTTGCGTCTTTACGTGAGGCAATTGCAAAGAGGAAGAGGAAGATTTCCGGGATGTTGTTCTATTGCTCTCGTTCAGGCCCGCCCTGAGCGTTATGGTGGGCCCGGAGGCGGAGGCTTTGGAGGCGGATGAAGCCGGAGGCGTCGTTTGGGTCGTAGGAGCTTTGGGCGCCTTCCATGGAGGCGACGTTAGGATCGTAGAGTGAATAGTTTGACTTGCGGCCGGTGGTGATGACGTTGCCTTTGTAGAGCTTGAGTCGGACAGTGCCGGTGATATTTTTCTGGCTATTGTCGATCAAGGCCTGGAGGGCTTCTCGTTCCGGAGCGTACCAGAAACCGTAGTAAATCATCTCGGCGTATTTCGAGATGAGGCTGTCACGCAAATGAGCGAGGTCGCGGTCCATGGTAATGCTCTCGATCTGGCGATGGGCGTGCATGAGGATGGTGCCGCCGGGAGTCTCATAGACGCCTCGGCTTTTCATGCCGACGAAGCGGTTCTCGACCAGGTCGACTCGGCCGATGGCATGTTTGCCGCCCAGTTTGTTGAGGGATTGCATGACCTTCAAGGGCGTCTTGGATTCGCCGTTTAGAGCGACGCAGTCACCATTGAGGAATTCGAGTTCGACCGTCTCCGGCTCGTCGGGCGCATCCTCGGGAGCGACGGTCAGTTTGAACATCTCCTTGTTGCAGGGAATGGTGGGATCGAACCAGGGATCCTCGAGGATTCCGGCTTCATAGGAAATATGGAGGAGATTCCGATCCATCGAGTACGGTTTGGAGGCGGTGGCCTCGACCGGGATATTCTGCTTCCGGCAGTAGTCGATCATCTCGCTGCGTCCGGGAAACTTTTCGCGGAACTCAGTCAGACGCCAAGGCACGATGATTTCGAGGTCGGGAGCGAGAGCGGCGTAGGTTATTTCGAATCGGCATTGGTCGTTCCCCTTGCCGGTGGCGCCGTGGCTGAGGGCGGTGGCGCCGACCTGCCTCGCGATTTCGATCTGGGATTTGGCGATAAGCGGACGTGCGATCGAAGTGCCGAGGAGATACTGGCCCTCGTAGACGGTATTGGCCCGCATCATTGGATAGATAAAGTCCTCGGCGAATTCAGCGGCGAGATCGAGCGAGTGGTGTTCGACCGCTCCCGTCGCCTTGGCTTTCTCCTCCAGACCTTCGAGTTCTTCCTCCTGGCCGATATCGGCGGCATAGGTGACGACCTCGGCGCCGTATCGTTCGCAGAGCCAGCGGAGGATGACGGAAGTGTCGAGTCCGCCGGAGTATGCGAGGACAATTTTCATGGTTCTATGTTCGGCAGGAGTTTTAAACGCAGAGTTCGAAGATTTCTCAGAATGCCTTCGGACGAAGAACAACCCACCCCGCCCTACGGGCACCCTCCAAGGAGGGGATTGACCACGGATTCGAGGACGAGGCGGATTGAGAGGAAATAACTACGGATTCGGGGAATTCTGACACTATCGATGAAGTTGACGACGAAGCTTACGACGAAGGATCAGGAGATTGGTTCGATCGAATTCGACAAAGTTCGCGACAAAGCTTGCGACAAAGTGTCCTACCGAAGGTCCCCACTTGGACATTGGATGTTGGGCGTTGGATGTTGATGGTTCGATGTTCGTGGTTCGTAGTTTCGGGTGTCAAGCGTCAGTGGAGGTGTCTAGTTTCAGGTGTCGGCTGGAGGAATAAGTGTGAATCTCCTGAACACTGAAACCTGAAACCTGACACCGGAAACCTACGAATTTGTGTCATTTTTTGTCCGGACTGGACAGAGGTGTTGAGTCTACTGGAACATGCGGGTACTACCTTGAGGGCTCGAACTGTTTGGAATTTCGTGGCTGCGAATTCGAGTACTTGCTACTCGAATTCGCTTCGGAGAGAACGGAAAGGATCGCTTTTTGGACATGGAGTCGATTTTCGGCTTGGTCGTAGACGATGGATTGTTCGCCTTCGATGACATCGGAGGTGACCTCCTGTCCGGGGTGGGCGGGTAAACAGTGCATGAAATAGGCATCATGGTTGGCTCGGGCCATCATATCCGCGGTGATGGTGTAAGGCTGGAGGGCGGCGAGCCGCTCGTCGGCCTCCTTTTCGTCACCCATGCTGACCCAGACATCGGTATAGACCACGTCAGCGTCAGTCAGAGATACCGTCGGGTCGTTGTTGAAAACGTAGGCGTCTTCGAAGCCATTCTCTTCCATGAGTTTCCGAAGATCCTCGCCGGGCTCAAAATCGGGTGGGCCGGCCAGGGTGATTTTCATTCCGAAGACATTGGCGGCTAGAACCAGGGATTTCGCCATGTTGGAATCGCAGTCGCCGATGAAGGCGATCTTTCGACCCTTCACGGCCTGGATCAAGTCGCCGTTAGACGCCCACTTTTCGGCCATGGTAAAAACGTCGCTGTAACTCTGGCAAGGGTGGAGGAAATCAGTGAGGGCGTTGACCACGGGGATATCCCCGGCGGCTGCGAACTCCTCCACGACCTCGTGTTGGTAGGCGCGAATGATGGCTCCATGCACGTAACGGGACATGACCTTGGCGGTATCCGACCAAGACTCCCCGCGAGTCATTTGAGAGCTCTCCTGGGTGAGGTAGAGTGGATGTCCGCCGAGTTCGTTGATGCCGACCTCGAAGGAGATCCGGGTCCGGGTGCTGGTCTTGAAAAAGATCATGGCCCAGGTCTGGTTCTGGAGGGTCGGGGGCGTGTGCCGATTGCGCAGCCGCTTGAAGTCTCTCGCCAGGGCGAAGATCTCGGGTAATTCGGAGACGGCGAAATCGGTCTCTTTGATGAAATGTTTCATTGCTATGAACCTGTCGGACTTTGTCCTAAGATCGCTGTCTGTTGGTGCACACGGGGTGGGGCTCGAGGGCCCTCGCCCCTTGTTTTGCGGCTTTTCATTTACATCGGGTATCCGAGCGTTTCTGAGCAATTGAAAATTACGGCGGGTTCGTCGAAATGCTTACGCATTCCGCTACAATCCTTATCAGTTGGAATCTGATTGTGAAAGGACCGTGTCGAGGATTTCGACGGATCGTTCGAGTTCGCGTTCGGAGACGGTGTAGGGTGGGAGTAGTCGAATGACGTTTCCTCCGGCAGGGACGGTGAGGAGGCCCGAATCGCGGAGCGTGGCAATGATCTCGGACGGATCGTCCTTCATGGCGACGGCGACGAGGTAGCCGCGACCCCGGATCTCCGAGATCAGGTCCGAGTGCTTGTCTTTCAGCGCATTGAGAGATTTGAACCATTTCTCGCTGCGTTGTTTGATCAGATCTAGCAGATTATCTTTTTCAAGGACCTCAAACACGGCCAAAGAGGCGGCGCAGGCCAACGGCGAACCGCCGAAGGTGCACCCGTGTGAGCCGGGCTTGAAGAGGGGGGCGTGCTTGTTATCGATCCAGACGGCGCCGATGGGAAAACCGCCTCCGAGACCCTTTGCCATGGCGATCGCGTCGGGCCGGATCCCGGAGTGCTCGAAACCGTAGAAGTCCCCGGTCCGCCCGAGACCGCACTGGACCTCGTCGACCAGAAAGAGGAGCCCTCGATCATCGCAAAGTTTCCGAATTCCCTGGAGAAACTCGGCACTGCAAGGATTGATACCTTCTTCCCCCTGTATCGGTTCGAGAAGAATTGCGGCCGTCTCGTCGTCAACCAATTCGGCGAAGCTGTCGAGATCGTTGATATTTCCGAAGCTGAAACCGGACAGCATCGGTTTGAAGCCGCCTTGCACTTTCTCGAGAGGGGTGGCGGACATTCCACCGAAGGTGCGGCCGTGAAATGCATGCTCGGCGGCGATGATCTTGTATTGGCGTGCGTCCTCTCCCGATGCCGCTTGACCGTGAAGCCGGGCCAGCTTGACGAGGACCTCGTTAGCCTCGGCCCCGCTGTTGCAGAAAAACACCTTTCCGGCCCCGGCGTACTGGCAGATCTTGCGAGCGAGTAGGGCCTGGTTGGGAATTCGGTAGAGGTTGCTGCAATGGGCCAATTCGCCGGCTTGTTCACGAATACGTTCAACCCAGTGAGGATGCGAGTGACCGATCGCCGTCACCGCGATTCCGCAGACGAAATCCAGGTACTCTTTGCCCTGATCGTCCCAGATCTTCGTACCCTGACCCTTTACCAGGGTAAGGGGAGGCGTTCCGTAGTTTCCAAGAGAATACTCATCGTAGAGCTTTTCACATTCTGTTTCTGTTGTACTCATTTTCTGATCTCCGTTCCGATTCCATGGTCTGTAAAAATCTCCAGGAGGATGCTGTGAGGCATCCGTCCGTCGATAAAGTGAACACGATGCACTCGGACTCGATCGCCCGGACGGCGCTGTCAACCTTGGGCAACATGCCGGACGAGATGACTCCGGTTTCCTTGAGTTCAGCTACTTCATCGATTCTCAGAGTTGAGATGAGCGAAGACGGATCATCCGGATCTCGCAGTAGGCCGGGAACGTCGCAGAGGTAGACCAGCCGCCGTACTCGCAAAGCCGAGGCCACATGGGAGGCGGCCTCGTCGGCATTGGTGTTGAAAATGGCGTCATTCGAATCAGTCGCAACGGAAGAGAGCACGGGGATATACTGGCCGGCCAGGCCGCACTCCACAAGTTCTGTGGAGACTTCCTGTATTTCCCCGACAAACCCAAGGTCAAGGGGTTCACCTTTTGCATCCATCCGTCTGAGTTTGCTACACTTGAGAACAGAATTGCCGGGCAAACCAAGCGGTTTGCCGTTTTCCCTCACGAATAACTCGCAGATTTCCGGGTTCACTTCCTTGTTGAGAGTTTTCTCAACGATTCCTATCGCCTCTTTGTCTGTGACCCTCAACCCCTCGACCCATTTCGGTTCCAGTCCGGCCTTCTCCATCGCCCGGTTGATCGCTTTGCCTCCTCCGTGGACGATAACGATCTGCACGCCCACGGCGCTGAGTAGCACGATGTCGCGCACGACTTGAAGGCGGAAGTTTTCGTCCGGGTCGTCCATGAAACTCCCACCATATTTCACCAAAAAGGTAGATCCCTTGAAACGCTGTATATAGGGCAGCGCTTCCAGCAGGACCTCGGCTTTGGCGATGATGTCTGTATTGGACATGGTACTTTGTATCACCCTTCCCGCTCACTTTCCCCGGAAGCCTCGGCTTCCGGGGAAAGTGAGCGGGAAGGGTGATAGCAGTTTTCTTCGCGGTTTATAGCTGGAAAATCAGCGCCACCCCGGCGCAAGGCCGGGGGAGCCTCCGAATATCTACATAAGCACAGTACATTTTCTGGAGAAAATGAGTTTATTCCGATTTGTTAAAATTCACATATTCTTCCGTAATGTCGGTTGAGAGCAAGCGATAGGTGCCGAAGCCCATACCGAGACAAACCATGATGCCAAATCGGTCCTTGCTAACAATCTCCTTCCAAATATTCCGGTTCTTGTTGACCGGCTTTCCCAATGTGAGGACGGCAACGGAGCGGCGGGCCTTCTTTTCCGACGGTTCGAAATAGTCCATATCGACCCGATTTTCCCTCTGCGCGGCGCTGGAGTAGCCGATCGCATCGGCGATGCGCCCCCAATTCGGGTCGTTCCCAAACCATGAGCACTTTACCAGGAGCGAGCCGCCGATCGCTCGAGCCACCTTTTCTGCGTCGAGATTGGAACGGGCCTGTATGATTTCGATTTCCACAACTTTCGTGGTCCGCTCCCCGTCCGACACGATTTTGTCCGCGAGGACGCCGCAGACATAGGCCACGGCGGCTTTAAATCGATCGCGCAGTTCGCTGTTGCGTGAGTCGATCCCGATCCCCGACCTCCCGTTGGCGAGGAGCAAGACTGTGTCGTTCGTGCTTCGGTCGCCGTCGATGGTGATGGCATTGAAAGAGGCATCGACGGCCGATTTTAGAGTGGTTTGCAAGAGTCGGCTCGGTGCGCGCGCATCTGTGGCGAGGAAGGCCAGCATCGTGGCCATATTCGGATCGATCATTCCCGCGCCCTTGGCGATACCGCTCAGAGTGATGACCGAATCCTGCCACGGAATCTTGACGGTGACGAGCTTCTCCCGCGTGTCCGTAGTCATGATGGCACGGGCATTGTCGAGTCCGTGACTTTTCGATGTGCCAAGATTGCGATGCGCCTCTTTGATTCCCCGGCGGATATTCGACATGGGTAGAGGAAAGCCAATGTGTCCGGTTGAGCAGACGAAGAATGAATTACGGTCCACTCGGCAGGCGGTCGCGGCCCGATCGCACATCTCAAGGGCATCACGGATCCCGCGACTTCCGGTCCAGGCGTTGGCGTTGGCGCTATTGACGACGATACCATGGGACGCCCCTGAGCTGCTGAGAGTCTTGCGATTGAGGTGGACCGTTGCCGAGGGTGAAGTATTCGTTGTGAAGACGCCGGCCGCGGTACAGGGTAGGGGAGAGTGAATCAGGGCGAGGTCGAGCCGGCGATCGGTGGGACCGCGTAGGCCGCAGTTGACGCCGGATACCTGGAAACCGGGTACATCGATGAGGCCGTGGGAGTTTGTCTCTTTGAATGCGGAACTCATTTTTCGGATTACCGGGGGTAGAATTGAACAACCTTGTTCGTTAATTGAATTATATCGATGCGGCCTCAACGAGACCGCCTACTGCTGCAAGAGATCGGGAGGCTGTAGACGCGGTCGCTGACCGCGTAGAGGCTGGCAGTGCTCGTCTAACTGGGAAGAGGACGAAATGCTCACGCATTCCGCTACGAGAGCAGACTCCGTAGGTAGCGGAATGCGTGAGCATTTCGTTTTCGAGAACGAGGACGAGGACGATTGTTGACCAACCAATAAGGCGCGCGGCGTATCCGGAAGACCAGGACTGAAATTTCACTTGAGAGATCATTTTGCTTCGCCGGCTCAGAAAGGCGCCAGCCCTTCATCTTCACTGAATCCACTGAGAATATTCATGGTCTGAATAGCCTGGCCCCCGGCGCCCTTCATCAGATTATCGAGCGCCGAGGTTATAACAAAGTTGCCGGTCCGGGGATCATGAACGGCGGAGATGTCTATTCGGTTGCTGCCGACCACGTGTGCGGTGTCGGGAAAGGAGCCTGAAGGGAGGAGGGTGACGAATTTGCAATTCTCATAGGCGCCCTTCCAGACGCGATAGAGTTCATCCGAACTGCCAGCTGCCCCATTGGCCACGATCGTTGTTACAATTCCCTTCGTCATAGGAGCGAGGTGGGGCGAGAATTGCACCGTAACGGAGCTTCCTGCGGCATCGGAGAGCTGCTCCTCAATCTCTGAAAGGTGCCGATGTTTGGGAATTCCGTAGGCGACGGCACTCTCGTTTCGTTCTCCAAAACTATAAAACTCCGTAGCTTTCTTTCCAGCGCCGCTGACCCCGCTGAAACTGTTGATCACGATACCCTTTTTGTCGACGACGCTCTCGCGCAGAAGAGGCACAAGAGCCACCAGAATGCTGGTGGGGTAGCAACCGGGAGAGGCGATCAACTTTGCATCCCTCCAACCTTCGGGAGCGATTTCCGGAATGACGTATGAGGAGCAATCGAGAAGATCAGGCGCCGGATGAGGATATCCATAGAACTCGCCATAGCGCTCGGCCGAATTCAGTCGAAAATCGGCACTCAGATCGATTACCGTCTTACCCGATTCAAGCAACGGCCGGGCGAACTCCGAAGCCACACCGTGCGGGAGGGCCAAGAAAAAGAGTTGGGGCGCTTCCAGTCTCGCGAGGGTGTCGGGATCGGAATCGGAGAAACGCAGGTCGCCGCCACGGCCACGCAGAAAGGGGATCACTTCTTCGACGCTCTCTCCTTTTCGGCTGCGTGATGTGACAACCGTCAATTTGACGCGGGGATGGGCTACCAGCATGCGCACGAGCATTTCGCCAATATAGCCGGAGGCGCCGACCACGCCGACTTCCGTTGTATTGTTACTCATTGTGATGAATTCCTATGAATCTCTCGGACTCTGCATTCTTCGGCAAATTTTGACCGCAGATTTCACAGATTTCTCAGATTCAGAATCTGGGAAATCCAGCGCGCCGCTGCGCGCAGAAGTAATCTGTGGTTGATCTTTTGGTTGCAGTTGAGCTGCACCAAATTGAATTTTGTCCCTCGATTAATAATCATTTGATGCACAAAAGAAAAAACCCTCCTCGGCATCCGCGTGCCAGGGAGGGTTTGACCAAATTGAATTCCCGTTGGCGGACGCTATCTTTTTGAAAACTGAAATCTCTTGCGGGCTCCCGGTTGTCCCGATTTCTTTCGTTCCTTTTGGCGAGGGTCTCTCTTCAAATGTCCCGCCCGCTTCAAGGGTATACGCCATTCGGGATTGTACTTTTCCAGCGCTCGCGCTAGTGAATGTGAGATTGCGCCGGCTTGGCTGTTGGGACCGCCGCCGCTGACTTTGACGGAAGCGTCGAATTCGTCCACCGAATCGATTGTGGAGAGTGGAGCGATGGCTGCTTTGTAAACAGATTCGAAGGGGCAGTAGTTGCTCAGTTCCCGATTGTTAACCGTGATTTTCCCGCTCCCCCCCGGAGTGAGACGAATCCGAGCCGTCGAAGTTTTGCGCCGGCCGATTGCGAGAATCTCGGATTTTTGTAAGTCCGCACTCATCAAATTCTATTAGACCTCCAACGGAACCGGGTTCTGTGAAACGTGGGGATGTTCCGGTCCCGCGTGAATCTTAAGCTTTTTCAGCATCTGTCGGGCGAGGCGGTTCTTAGGCAGCATTCCCGTGACCGCATGTTCAAGGAGGAACTCCGGTTTCTTCTCCCGGAAATCACCGACGCTGCGGTATTTTTCGTTCCCCATCCACCCGCTGTAAAACATGTAACGTTTATCCTCTTCTTTCTTTCCTGTAAGCCGTATCTTTTCCGCATTTATGACAACCACAAAATCGCCGGTATCGACGTGAGGTGTGTAGGTCGGCTTCCTGCGGCCCCGCAGAATATCGGAAATCTTGACCGCCAAACGACCAAGAATCTGATCGGTAGCGTCAATCAGATACCAACGGCGTTGTACTTCGCCAGGCTTTGCCAAATAGCTCTTCATCGAAAATAGAAGAGGGTTACTGGTATCGTTCGAGTCAGGGTTGTCAAACTCAAATTCCAGTGTAAACGTGCGTCACAGTCGTGATCTCGAGTGGATTCCTGAGCTCGTGGCAATCCACCCCAAACCCCTCCCAGGAGGGAAGCGATTGGAGAGCACGATTAAGAGTCACGATGGGAGAAAAAATCGGGTCAGTTGATCGAATTTCCCTAAATTTCGGTTTATAAACATCGGGAAATGTCTAATATATGATGTAACGATCACGGAGGAAGAGAGGTCTATCTACCGGAGGATAATATGAGTCAGACAGAATCAGTCGTCACGGAAACAGCGGTCAGTCAACTGGACGCTATCAAGAAACACACCATAGTGGTCGCCGATACCGGGGACTTCGGATCGATTAAGGAATACGAACCGCGTGACGCCACTACCAATCCCTCTCTGATCTACTCTGCGGTGCAGATGGATGAGTACGCGCCCCTCCTCGAGAAAGCGGTAGCGGATAACAAGGACGCCGGATCCAATCGCAGCCAGCACGTCAGTCAGATTATCGATCACCTCCTCATTCTTTTCGGCTGTGAAATCCTCAAGATTATTCCCGGTCGCGTATCGACCGAAGTTGACGCCCGACTCTCTTTCGACGTCGACGGAACGGTGGCTAAGGCCCGTGAATTGATCGCACGGTACGACGCCAATGGATTCTCGAGGGAGCGTATCCTGATCAAAGTCGCGTCGACTTGGGAGGGCGCTCTGGCGGCGCGCGTCCTCGAGGCCGACGGTATCCATTGCAACATGACCCTGCTCTTCTCCTTGCCCGAAGCGATTGCTTGTGCCGAGGCGGGAGCAACCCTCATCTCTCCTTTTGTTGGTCGAATACTCGACTGGTACAAAGCGGACACCGGCAGGGATTACGAAGGTGCTGAGGATCCGGGCGTTCAGTCGGTTCAAAAAATCTACAATTACTACAAGCAATTCGACTATCCAACTGAAGTGATGGGAGCGAGTTTTCGGAATACAGGAGAGATTCTCGAATTGGTGGGGTGTGATCTGCTCACGATCAGTCCGGAGCTGCTCAGCGAGCTCGCCCAATCCACCGAACCCGTGAGGCGGAAGCTGAGCCCAGAGACCTCCAACACCCTTCCGATCGAACGGGTCAAACTCGATGAGAATGAATTCCGCTGGCAGCTCAATGAAGACGCCATGGCGACCGAGAAACTCGCCGAGGGTATCCGCCGATTTACGGACGATATACGGAATCTCGAGGGGCTTGTTGGGAAGTCTCTAGGAATCTGTCCGGGTTAGCTTCGTAAACTTTCGGTGGGAAGTTGCCTGCCCTTTGTGGGCGTCATGTCCGGACAATTCTGATGCCGACAGATTCCTTGTCCGCTCTGACGAGCGGTTGAGATGGGAGGCGTAAGACAAGCGTCTCGCTTGTCTGATGTTGCGGGGCGACCAACTCGATCGTCGATCACATTTAGGGTTACGATGATCGACTATTGGAAGAGGAAGATCAAGCTCTCCTGATCGACAACCGCAGTCTTAAGGATAAGTGAACTCCGAATTCCTCAATCTTGTGTCGACCTTGGTTGATCGCGGGATGAACCCGCTCCTACAGGAGTCAGTCGGGAATATTTAGCTCCAATCTTAAACCGTTCGGAATTCACCTGTTCAGGAATTCCTTTATCACATCCGCGACCTCGGGCGTGCGCAAGTAGCCATATGATTTGTGGAAATTATGCTTTCCGTCCAGTCCGACGTAGTCGTTGGCAACAAGATCATCTTCTACGCGGATACCTCGAGCGTTTTCCGAGTAATCGTCGCGCAGGTGGGAATCGACCGCCACCGGATCAATGCGATCCGAGAAATTGATCCATCGATGCGATACTATGGACGGTGTCCTGGTCCGTTTTCTTCTCTTCTTTTCGTATGATCTCTCGCTTTCTATTTTGGTCTTCACCTGGTTAAGGCCAAGAGGCGAGCCCATGGTGAGAAAATAGGGAACCTCGAAATCTGACCAACAGGGATCGCGGCCCAGGTTGCGCAGTACATCGTAGCTGATGATAGTGCCCATGGAATGGGCAACCAGCATAATTTCTTTGTTTCGATGCTTCTCGAGGAATTGGATCAGTGCTCCCTGGAGGACTTCCTTGGCAGGTTTCTCCTTCCCGTCGAAATCCAAAAGTCTTCGGTCAGGGTCATTGTAAAAGTGGAGGTCCTTGAGCTTTCGGGCTAAGAGCGCATCCCCTGTTTTCTCGAGGTTTACGACCTCACCGAGGTGCTCGATGGTGAACCCGACCAGAGCCTGAAATCGCGCCCGCACCTTATCAAACCTGGAGTCGTGGTAGCGCTTTCTAGCACCGGGTTCTGCGGGTATATAGGGCTCGTCGTTGAAGAGGCTGTCGAAGTCGAATCGATGGACAGCGTGCAAAGGGTGTTTGTAAAGATAGTTCGACCAGTAAACCAGATCGAACGGAATATCGGTTGCGACATTTCCAATGCCTTCGAGAATCGACTGCTTCCACCATTTTCGAAGGTTTCGATACGAAGATTTATTCGCCAAACCATGGATTCCAATGATTACCTTCGCCATCGGCTTTTCCTTTCTGGGTTCGAGCCGGATTTGATGGCCTTTGGTCTCGAATGTCGAGTACTGAACTGCACTATTCGGTTGACCGAATTCAATGGTTCTCTCACTATTAAACCGTTAGTTAATTCCAAAATCGGGAGATAAGAATGGAACGATTTGATAAACGTAAAAGGCGAGGTAGTGTACGAGAAAAAAAGTCTGCCGAACGCGTTGAGGAATTGAAAATGGGCCGAGCCCTAAGTCTTGGTGATGAATTGGTCTCTCTTTTCACCAAGCCCGATGACGCCGGCGTGAATCGGTCACAAGAGTACACGCCGGTCGCAATGGGAAAACCAGTGGTTATCCGTGACTTGTCATTCTTCCTCGTGGACCAAGGCGCACAAACAGCGGCCAACCACGACATAATGGTTTCTACATTTACCAAGACGGAGGAAGTAAAAGAAGGAGCAGCCGAGGCCGTGAATTTCTTCAACGAAAACCATTCCTTTTCGAACGGGCGCGCCGAGATTCGCAACTGGGGAGGTCGAAACTATGGCCAGGAGCTGATTAACTACTCGAAGAGCTACTATGAGGATCGTTGGGACAAGCTCAAGGAGCGCGCCGGACGGTAGAAATCTATCGGACTTTTCACCGCGCAACAGACTTTAACTTCCGATCGCAGGTGGAGGATCCAAGATTTCGACCAAGTTCAATCCGACAGATTCCTCGCTATTGACAATATCCCCTCAACGGGGATAATGCTTTCTCGATGGGGGGGTCGGAGTAATGCGATTCGGAAGATTTTGGTCGACGCCATTCTTCTCATAGTATGCCAGCATGCTGGTGCCGAGTTCCGTAGCATTGACGGGACGGGCAACAATCGGGCCAATCCTTCTTGGGGAAAGGCTGATGTCGAGCTCTTGCGGCTGACGTCGATCGAATACGGTGACGGGTCCGATACACCGGCAGGTTCTCACAGGGCCAGCGCACGGGTAATCAGCAACGCCTGTTCGGCCCAGGAGATATCGATGCCGAATGCGGCGGGTATTTCCGATTTTCTATGGGAATGGGGACAGTTTCTCGACCACGATATCGACCTGACGGCGGTGATCGATCCACCTGAACCTTTCGACATTCCGATACCCGCAGGCGATCCCTTCTTTGACCCTGAATCCACCGGTGAGGAAGCAATGCTCTTCGATCGGTCCTTCTACCGGCATGATTTCGAAGGCAAACGACAACAGGTCAACGAAATCACTGCCTTCATTGATGCCTCCAACGTGTATGGTTCCGACGAGGCCAGAGCGCTTGAACTCAGGACTCTCGACGGTAGCGGACGACTGAAAACCAGTCACGGAAGGCTGCTTCCCTTCAATGTAAACGGTTTCCCCAATGTACCTTCGGAAGAGGCTTCCTTTTTTCTCGCGGGCGATCTTCGCGCGAACGAACAGGTCGGTTTGACCGCCATGCATACACTGTTCGTCCGGGAGCATAACTTCTGGGCATCCCAGATTAGACGCTTTTTTCCCTCTTCGACGGGAGAGGAGATTTATCAGCTCGCGCGAGTGATTGTAGGAGCCGAAATCCAGGCAATCCCCTATAACGAGTTTCTTCCTGTTCTCCTAGGACGCCACGCTTTGCGACCCTACAGGGGATACAAGCCGGCTGTTGACCCTGGTATTGCCAATGTCTTCTCGACCGCCGCCTATCGCTTTGGACACAGTATGTTGTCGCCGACTCTGCTGCGCCTTCGTCGAAGTGGACGACCAATCGCAGCCGGAAACTTGGAATTGAAAGATGCATTCTTCGCTCCCGAAGAAATCATCGAAACCGGGGGAATTGTACCAATCCTTCGAGGTTTGGCGAAACAGAGGGCGCAGGAAATCGACCCCTTCGTGGTCGATGCCGTCCGAAACTTCCTTTTTGGACCGCCCGGTGCGGGAGGAGTTGACCTCGCCTCTCTCAACATCCAACGCGGCCGAGACCATGGGTTGCCAGGTTATAACCAGGTGCGCTTCGACTGCGGTCTCTCGCCCGTCCGGACTTTTGCGGAAATCAACACTGACCCAGACATTCAGGCGAACCTTGCCAGTGCCTATCTGACGGTAGACGACGTCGACATCTGGGTCGGTGGCTTGGCGGAACCACACTATCGTCGCGCCCTTGTGGGTGAGACCTTTTACGTTATTCTCAAGGATCAGTTCGAGCGTCTCCGCGACTGCGACCGATTCTGGTACCAGAGATACCTGCCGCCTTATCTTGTCCGGTTGGTCCGGAGACAGACCCTATCTCGGATCATCCGCCGCAACACTCGTATTGGTCGTGAACTCCAGCGCAATGTCTTTCTTGTTCCTTAGAATAGTCCTGATTTTTCACACCCGGACTTGCCGGCTATAGGTTCGAGGACGTTGGCTAGGGTGTGAAACATCAGGACTATTCTGGTGTCCTTCTTGCCATGCAGACGACACGGGCGAGTCTTCTGGAGGAGCTTGGTGAGGGGGGCCGGGAGCGGGCCTGGGAAGAATTTTACACTCGGTATTGGGGTGTCATCATGCGCTACGCGCAGAAGTTGGGACTCGAGGCCCAAGATGCGGAGGATGTACTGCAGGAGACAATGGTGACGCTGATGCGAGTCCTGCCGGAATTCGAGTATGACCGCGGGAGGGGAAGGTTTCGAAATTTCCTGCTGACTATCGTGCATCGGAAGTCTCTGGCCGCGCTACGCCGGGCTCGCCGTCGATGCGAGATTCCTCTCGAGTCGGAAGATAGCGGTGGCAGCGGATTGGAATTGAGCCGGCGCATTGCTAGTGATTGCAGCGGCCCTGAAAGGTCCGACGAGATGGCCTGGCGGCAGAGTGTGATGGAGGAGGCGGTGCAGCGTCTGCGTAGAGATGGAGGCATCCGAGAAGAGACGCTGGGTGTTTTTGTGGCCTGTGTTCTGGAAGGAAGGCCAGTCCCGGAAGTTGCGGCGTCCTTCGGCGTGAGCCGGAACAATGTCTACCAAATTAAGAATCGCATGATGCGGAGGCTCAAGGAGGAGATCGAGGGGCTCCAGGAAGGGAGTGGGGAGGTAGGGGGGAGAGATGCGAGATGCGGGATGCGAGGGCTTCGTGATTCCATTCGATTGTAAGATTCCGATGCGCGATGGGTATACAGTGGAAGGAGTGAATTGGATCAGAATTCCGGGGTACAGATATGGGCGTTGATTCGACGTTGGAGAGAGGGCCGACGGTATCCTCGAGGCTATTCGATCGACTGCGGACCGTTTCCGAGTGTTTGCGGCGAGTCGAGCTTCCCGGGGGGGAAGCGTGCTTGCTCTACAGGCGAGGGGATGGCGGATTCGAGGTTGGGGAGCTGAAGGAACACATCCTGGTGGGCCGCGATCAGGGCGCCGACTTCAGGATCGAGAATCGGCGCGTATCGCGGGAACATTTGCGAATTCGCCAAACCGGTGAGACTTTTCTCCTGGAAGACGTGGGGTCTTTGAACGGAACCTGGGTAAACGGCGAGCGCATCTGCCGAAGGGAGCTTCGTGACGGAGATATCTTAGAGTTTGGCGGGGAGGTGCTCGTTTTTTGCGGACCGGTGGAGCCATCTGATTCCGCTATGTCGGGCAACCCACCGAGGCCCCAGCGGAATCACTAACCAATCCTGGAGTGTCGGACAACCCACCCCTAGCCCGCTTTTCTCACAAACTTTCGAGCATCGTGTTGTGGCTGAATGTTCCTCCCGTCGTGTTGCCGCCTGCCGGCCACAAAAAGCGGGCTACCTAACAAAAGGGCACAGAAGATCTTGAAGGCGTTCGATGATCTGAATTCCTTTATCGAAGAAGAACCAACGAGGTCGTAGACAGAGCAGACTGTCGCAGGCAATGACTGAATATGCCTTCAAAATAATGCCACAACACTTTCGACATCAAGATCTTCTGTGTCCTTTTGTTTATTAGCCTGGAAATCTTCTGAGATTTCCAGGCTAGCCCCTGGAAGATTGACGACCAATCCAGGTGTGTAGAACAACCCACCCCCAGCCCCTCCGAGGAGGGGATGTTCCAGAATTCGGGCCCGAATTATTGAATCACTTCGTCGCCAAGCTTTGGCCGTGATCCCGCCGAGCGGGACGCACGGGTTTGGGGTGAGTTGCTCGATCAGGGGTGATGTTTTGCTGCCCCCAAAATAGCCTTCCACAGAAAAATCGATTTTCCGTGTAAGATTGTTTCATCGGCGGGCAATACATCTTCGTGAACAATCGAATAATGAGTTTGAAACTTCGTTCCATCACCGCGGTTCTAGTTGGTCCGTTGCTCTTCACGTCGGGTTGTAAGACGATCGGGCAGAAGACCGAGGCGATCACGGAAGCGCCGTTTCGCGAGATCAGATTCGAATCCCTCGATTACTTTGAATCGGTCAGGGTAACTCGGGATTCCGACGTCAAGACGGTCGTGGAATTCGCTTTGAAGCTGGCCCAGGAGGGCAGGCACGAGGCCTCCGGACAGATCCTGGAAGAGGCGGCCGAGAAAGTCGTTTCGAAAGATCAGGAGCTGAATATCAGGCTGCAGATCGCAGCCGCGAACGAGTATCTCCGCGCCGGAAACCGTGAAGGGTTTCTACGGGCTCTGAACAGGGCGGAAGAGTCGGCCAACAGGTTTCAGAGAGCTTCGTTCGACAAAGATACGCGGATGCTGCTGGCACTGAAGAAGATCGCAACGGAAAAGGGTGCCGACGAAGCGGTCGGGATTCGGGGGCCCTCGTCCCTCCAACACAAGAATCCTTCAACTACCTTCTTTAAATCGGAGTAATACGGTAACAATTAGATCGATGACTATGAACTTAGAGAGACCAAATCGAGAAATTCCCAGACGGTTATCTGTTGTGGCCGCTATTTCTGCGCTTTCCTTTTCGGGTACACTCAGTCTGCACGGCCGGGAGGATTCTGGAGAGATCATCACCGGCCTGGTGGAGAGGGTTGAAGGCAAGCTGGCCAATCTAGAGAATTCAATCTCCGACACAACGGGCGCTCAGGATGAGCTTCGGGACCGACTGATTGAGCTGAAGGATCAATACGAGAAGGAGGTCGATGTGGAGGAACGCCTTCACCTGAAGAGCGAGCTCGTCGCCGGCTTGACCCAGTTGAACACGAACGATCGCCGTCTCATACAGGAGACGATGTCGACGATCCTCTCGGTCGAGTCGGATTTACTGCAGCTGGAGGAGGTCTTCATTGAAGGGGTGATGGGGGTCGATTCTCTGGAAAGACAGAGGTCCCAGGTGAGGAATGTGATCATGGGCGTAGGTCCTCTCCTGGGCGTACTCACCGAAACGCTTGAGGATCCGATGGCAAGGCGGCAGGCGGAGACAACGGAACAGACGCTGGTCCTGCTTTATCAACAGCTGGAAGCGACCGCCGATGTCGATTCGGAGAGCATGCTGGGTCAGATTCGTTCCACCGGATTGGCCTTGCAGGAGGTAGCTGCGCAACTGTCAATCGTCGAGAATTTACTGGAGATGGAGCGTTTTCAATTGGAGGTGGTGGCAAAAGTAAGTATCGCCGAGCTCCTCATGGCGCGAATCGGTCAAGTGCGATTCGGAGGGCAAAATCTCGTCTCTGTGCCTAAGAGTTTTCAGGAAGGAGTGGCCGAGCGGTCACTCTCCTTCGGACGTATATTGAGAACATCGTCCCTGGCGCCGGTTGGTGCGGCCAAGAGTAGGACGGACGAAGCTATCTTGGCGAAGATTCGTCGGGGTGAGGTGCCCCACTAGCCCGCTTTACAGACCGGAATTTAGTGCGTCTTGAAAACTCAACCATTCCGCCCGCATGGAGTTGATTGCCGTGAACGAAAAGCGGGCTTATCCCCAATGGAGCTATAGAACGATGGAAAAGATGAAGACATTAGGACTGATTGTCTTGCTCTCCGTAAGTGTGACTGGGTCGGCCGTCGCGGAGATTAGAGAGTCGGAATCCAGCTATGAGAACTTGGCAAACCGCTGGGTTCGGGAGCGTGATGATGCGATCTTGAAACTGGCCCAGTCTTGGCTGCGGCAGGAGGAGGCGAACAATGATGCCCACCGCAAGGAGCTATTGAGGATTGCGATGTTGGAAGTGCGCTTGGCCAATCGAGATGGGGTTGTTCTCTATACCGCGGCCCTGGAGCAGCCGATTGACCTGAACGACGCCGTCAAACAGATTGTTCAAGCTTTCCTGAAGGACAAAGGATGGAATCCCGATTCGGCAGAATTTCTCCGGGGGCGGACCTTCGAGATCGTCGACTCTTGATACGGGTTTCATGACCTCAATGATGTTGCAAAAAGCGAAGTCTGACAGATTCCTGGGCGGGTTCTTCGCCCTTGCGGTTAGCTCGACACTTCTCGGTGTCTTTGCAGGGTGGATTCTTCCCGATTTTCTATCATTCGAGCATTACCTCCATTCGCTAGTGGCGTGGGTCCGGGGAGGTGCTCGCTCCGTCGGAATTGCGATCATCGGATTGGCCCCACTCTCTATCTGGGTCGTGCGTCTGTTGTTTCTGCAGTTTGTCAGGGATACGACAGACTCGGATAAGCTTGCCCTCGATTACGCCTTTATCGCTCGTAACGCAACGCTCATGGGATTGCTCGGAACCGTTGTGGCACTGGCATCGGCCGGAACAGTTCTCTCTCGCGAAGTGTCGGAAGGTTCGGCGGCAGCGATCCTCGCTGTGATTCCGTTGGTCGGTCAAGCTCTGATATCGACGATCGCCGGCATTGTCATCGCGATCTTCGCGGACTCGGCCCTTCACATTCATGAGCGGTGCCTCAGTACAAGGAAAGCTGAATCCCTTTTGATCGATGAGGATTAGGTGCCATCGCTCTCCCGGCGTCCATCCAGCCCTGGTTGACCTCGCCTTCGTCCTAGCCTTCATGTTCCTCATTCTTTCGACTCTCGCGGATACGACTATGAGGAGCGGAAGGGAGGATTCCCTGCCTCCGATCGATCTTCCGGAGTTGGAAGGAGATGACTCGGGGAATGCTGTCGGCTCCAATTCGCGGACGGTCTCGATCAGTCCCGGTCCGATCTACCAGATCGATCAGGAACCGGCTGTTTCGCTGAGAGAACTGGAGGCCCATCTTATTAGAACACGACCCGTCTCTCTCGAGATCCGTGCCGACGGGTCCGTAAATTATGGCGACGTCGCGGAAGTGCTACGGATCTGTCACACGAACGAGATCGAGAGCGTTATTCTGAGCTATCGGCCGATCTGAGGTGATTCGGAATGAAGCGCACAACACGGAGTGTGATGAAAGGCAATTCAGGAGGGATCTTATCAGGCCTCTGGAAGTTGTTTTTTTTGTTGAGTCTATTTGCCGGTTCTTGGTGGGTGGCCAGCATTCAGCCTTTCGATCTGCAGAGGCTGCGGTCGATAGGCTTCATTGAGAGGACAGAAAGCTGGCTCCGCCGGGAGTTGTCTGATCGGCCTTCTTCGATCAAAAGATCGACGGAAGTGCGCCATTGGGAAGATCCGAAGAATCCTAGTGTGGTGGGTATCCCGAAGACATCGACGCCGGCCGATTCTGCGGCGAGAAAATCTAGGGAAGAACTGGGAAACCCTCCTTCGGAGTCGGATCCCAAAAGGACGGGGAGCCGATTTCCTCAAGTGCAGGACTCGCCGGAGAATCGAATTGGAGAGGCGCTGCAGAGGACAATTCGCTCCCTCAAACAGCTGCGTTCGGGTGCGCTTGGGAGCTAATGGTATGTTGCGCATTGGAAAAGGTTGTGCGAAACCAATCGGTGTAAACTAGATTCCAATGAAGAATCGGAGTTCCGAGTACGCCAGATTCCTCGCGCTCTTTCTGGTGAGCTTCTTGGTTGCGCGGCTGTTTCTTTCGTCGATTACACCTGCCACGGCGACGGATTCTCGGCCTGAGCCGGAGTTGCCTGGAGATCAGGAGACTAATTCTCAAAGAATGTCGGTGACGATCAGGCCGGAACCGCCGGTAGACGTTATGGAGCCTGTAGACGCCTCTGCTGAAGCAAATGAGTCGACGGCCCCTGTTGAAACCGGTGCGGCGAGCGCCGCTTCCAACGATCCCGGCTCTATTGGCGAGGATGCTCCCCAGTCGCACAGAACCGCGATGTCAGTGGGCTATCGGAGGTTTCTCGGCTTCCGCCAGTATGTGGTCGAAATGCATCGGAGGGGAGGGCGATTCTTTATTTTCGATTCGATGGGTGAGGACCTCTTGGCAGAGGTCGATCCGCTCTCCGGGGGACTCTCCGAGATCGAGGGTACTTCACTTCAAGGATTGAGTCCCCAGAGCCGCCAGCTGAGCGCGGAAATCGCCACTGTTGGAATCCTCAGGAAAGCACAGTCTCAATTTGGTATTCGAAGGCTGAAAGTGATCCTTCTTTTACCCAAGAATCTCGATGCCATGATCCAAGCCGATATTCAGGCTCAGCTGAATCGCTTGGAGCTCCAGGAGGAGGTTTTGGTAAGACTGAATGGCGAATACCGGCTCGAAGCCGGCAGTCTAAAAATGATGATTCATGAGGCGATCGCCGCGGATGGATCAAGACGATCCCTTAGCCTGACCGTAGTGCTGTGAAATACCGAGTTTCCGAAGACTGTCGTCGTGAATATTCGGCGTCGTGCTTTCGACTGAGGGCGGCCCAGTAACTGGAATCTACTATGAGCAAAGTTGGAATATTTGGTATTACGCTAACTCTATCCTCAATCCTTCAGACAATTGCGAATGAAGAGGCAAGGACTGGTTTTCCCGGGGTCGTAGAACCGGCCGGTCACGCCTCCAACGCCGAAAAGGAAACATTTAACGACGCTCTCTCGCTTGCACGCTACTATCTGGCGATGGAGGAGTTTGGGAGCGCCGAAAGGAAGGCACTGGAAGCGCTGGAGATTTATCCGGGAGATAAATCCGGATTGGATCTGCTTCGACTCATCACTAGTCAGCGCGTCCTCACTTACGAACTATCCATGCATTCCGCTCGGAGGGCGTGGGACAAGGGAGACTCTGTTAAAACGAAGTATTTTGGGGAAAGAGCGCTCAAAGCGAAACCCGGCGATAGTGAGGCACTGGAGATGGTGCGTCGTGTGCGGGGGAATCATGAAGAGACGCAGGAAGAGGTGGCGTCGAAAGGAAGAGTAAATAGCCAGGGCTACGCAGGGGTATCCCGTGGTGCTCGATCTGTCCGGTCGACCGAACCGCCAACGTCTTGGCGGTCCTCCCAGCCCTGTGAGTCGACCGAGCTATTCAACGCCCTTCTGGATAAGTGGATCCGGGCCTGCCGAAGTGGAGATCGAATCGCTCAGGCGTTTTGGTTCGCGGCTTTGGAGGATCGGTTTCCGTCGCACTTGGAGAAGGGTGTCTTTGAGGGGTCGCGCCGTGCCGTTTCCCCTACGAGTGAAAGGGTGACGTTCCTTGAGGTGACACCAGAGATGGGAGAGTATACCGTTCCCGAGGAGGTGCTTGAGTGTCAAGTGGAAGAGAGGTGGTATCGGTGATCATCGACAACGTGGTTCTTGTAGCCGCGAGTTGCATTCTGAGTCGCCTGGATTTACGAATACCTTCTCAATCCCCCCTCGTGGATCTTTATCTTAGTGATGCTGTTCACAATTACGGTGACGTTTGTGGGAGCGCCATTGGGGGCAGTGCAAGGCGCCCGAACGCGGATGGGTCGGGGAACCCCCTCCGCGTTTGGGCAACGCCGCAATACCCCCAATGCCGCCCCACCGCTTTGCGGCCTGGCGCTATTGGCCTTGAGCGGCGTTCGCTTTGAGTGTCAGGGTGGGTTAACCCAGCCCAATCAAAGCCGCCTTGCTCAAGGTCAAAATCGCCTAGGCAAACGTCACCGTAATTGTGAACAGCAGCACTTAGTCAAATATCGATCCATCAGCCTATTGCGGCACCGAAACATACAGCACCTCCCCCGGCGAAGGCCGGACCTGCCTGCGGTAGGTATTAAACGGATCCTCAAAGACAAATTCGCAGGATCGGTTGGCGCAGATGAAAACGGCCAGGAAACTTCCAGGATCGACGAACCGGCTTTCAAAGGCTTTCTCTCCTTCCCTCTTCCAGCTGAGACGGCCTCCGGGAGTCTTTAGGGATGCGACGTGAACAAGAACAGCGCCATTGTTGCGGAAAGGTTCGTCTCCATCAAGCGAATCGAGGATCTCTCGATAGTAGGGCCAGGCTTCCGCCGGGATGAAGCGAAGATCGTGATTCCCTAACGGCTTTTCCAGCTCCTCGGACGGAGGGTGAGCGCCCCGCTCTCCCGAGTCCTGGTTCTCCCTGTCTGTGGGTGAATTTCCAGTGGAAAGTGTATCCGGAATTTTCGGTCGGCTGAACGATGGATCCCCAATCTCGGTGGAGGCGAAGATCGGTTGACCATCATTCGAATCGTTAGCCTCTGGTGGCCCTGAGAGACCAAGTCTGAGATTGGGACCGTAAAGGCCCAAAAGCGCGCCGAGCACCACAGCAGCAAGCGCGCCAACGAACATACTCGAATTTTGACGATTTCGCCGCGGATTAGGAATCTCAGAAGTTGTAGGCAGATCTTCGAGAACGGCGCCCAATTCTCGCAGTAAGGCACTTGCATCAGGAGGCCGATGAGACGGGTCCTTCTCAAGGCACTCGAGAATGAGAATGGCGAGTCGCGAAGGGATCTCTCTCCTCAGCAGTGTGCCGAGCTCGGGCTTCGAGGAGCGTATGCGCCGGAAAACCTCTTCGCGCGAGCCCTCAGTCGAATAGGGAAAGGACTCCGTTGCGAGGTGATAGAGGATCACGCCAAGGGCATAGACATCCGTTGCCGGGGAGAGGCTCTTTTTTCGGATTCGATCTGTCTGTTCCGGGGCCATGTACTGTAGAGTACCGAGAAGCAAGTGGCCTCGGATCTGCCGAGTGATTCCGTCCAGCGCTTGGGCGAGACCAAAATCGAGTAGACGGACATCTCCGTTCAAGTCGATCATGACGTTCTCGGGCTTCAGATCGCGGTGAATCAATGAGCGTCTATGAAGAGCTTCGACTACCTGACCCAGACGCCTGAAGAGCAGGAGACGTTGCTGGAGCGAGGAATCCTCTGCCCTGACGTATTCCAACAGAGTCCGTCCTTCAATGAATGGCATCGTAAAGAACGGCATCCCGTCGAATTGCCCGGCTTCCAGAATCGGAACGACACCGGAGTGATCGAACCCAGCCGCCAGATTCACCTCTCGCATGAACCGTTCCCGAGATTCAGGCGAAAGCAGGGATCCTCCTCGAGGAATTTTCAAGGCAATTAGACGAAGGATACGGAACCGGCCGATTCTCCGCGGAATCTGCTCCTCCTCGTTTCCGGAAAGGGGAAGAGGAGGCCCCTCTGCGATCGTCAGGTCCAAGCCTGTCGGGACCGGTTCCGAATGCGTGGAACTTTGAGCCGTTTTCTTCGATTTCATTACCACCCGGTCTGCGGGTTCCAGCCCGTTCTTCCTAAATAGACGTCTGAGTCGGCATTTTATTCTGATCTGATGGGAGGATAGCACCGAAGAGCTCAGGCGAATTGGAGATTCCATCAGGTGAATCGCCGCGATGCAGTTATCCGCCAAGCCATGTCAAGAAAATTAGGGACAGGACAAAAATACTGGCGCCCTGTCAGATTCAGTTTTCGCGTTCAGAGGTTACAATCTCCCGGAGGCCCGGCTGGACAACCGAGATCCGTCTCCATCCTCTGTTGTCGGACTGCGCCGCGACAAGCGCTTGTCCTACGAGTGCCTTTCGGTTTACGGCGACTGTCTTGGTCGATCCCTTCGAAATTCAGATCGGCAACTGGGTCCTAGTCAAAGCATTGAAGCCAGCACGACTCCAATAGGACCTCCCAATGTGACAAATAAATCAACGGCCGTCGATTTATTTGTCACATTGGGATGGGCAGGAGGACGATATCGAAGGAGGCACGGTCCTTATCGGGTTTGGGATAATGTTGTGTGACGAGGGTCTGATAACCGTGAGCCGAGACTTGGAGATGGATATGAGGCGGGCGATAGCCGTAGGATACGGGGCGGTTGCACTGGAAGCGGTATTGACCGTCTACGGTGGAGAAGAGGGTAGCGCGATGATCATCGTGATATCGACGTTTGGGTCCGGCGAGCCAGAATTCGATCTTCGCATCAGCAACGGGTTCGCAGGATACGGCGGAGAGGATCCTGCCTTTCAGGATATAACGGGTTACGGGTTCCGACTCTTGACCGAACGGGCGCGTTGGGTTTGTAAAAGGGACCCTTCGTGTCGCTAGGAGTTCGCTTGCAGGTAGGCGCGGAGGGACGGGGTGGGGCAGGAGCGGTAGGCGCATTCTCGGAGCCGCCAAATATTGCAAGAAGAGAGGTAGAGAATAACGAAGATCCCTGGATTATCGGCTGCTTGAATCCGGGCACTTCGAACACAACATCAACTCGCCATAGCGGTGAGGCAGTGGTCGTAGACCGCGAAGTTCTCTCCTTCGTGTTCCTCGGGGTCGACGAGTTTCAGCCAGAGTGCCTGACCCGGTTTGCCGGCGCTGAATTCTCGGTGGCTTCTGATGATGGAGGGGTCGGTTCCGTGCCATACTACGTCGCCCTCCTGGAGATAAATGAACTGGTTGCGGAAGCGGTCGATCATTTTGCTTTGGCGGTCCTGGTAGAATAGTCCCTGTTCGCAAGCGGTCTGTCGGATCGCGGCCATAATCGGGGGTGGGTCCATCTCCTCGCTGTCAAAATCGTTGAGCGGTGCCTTCACCTCGCTTTCGAAATCGATCTGGTCAAGATCGACCGTTCCGAAGCCGCGTTGGGCGGCGACGAGCAGGTGATTGCGTTCGCGGCGGAAGGGTGGTGTGGGCCAGTCCGAGGCCGGGTCGTGCCCCATGAGATGGGTGCCACAAGCGTCGGTGGCGGTCGTCTGGTCGCCTGCGATCAAGGCATTGCAGATGCGCCCTTGACCGCCCCACTCACGGCCCCACTGACCGGTCAAACCGTCGATAATGTTGAGGCACGGGTTCGCGATCATGGCGAGATCGGGCAAGACGTAGGAGAGACGAATTGCGTGGTGGAAGTAGGTGCGGACCCGGCCTGAAGGAGGTGTGATGGGCGGTAGGCCGAATAGATTCTTCATGCAGAGAGTAACGCCCATGAAAAGATGGTTCTTCATCTTGGCCACGGAGACCATTTCGTCGGCTCCCTTGAAGACGCCGCTCAGCGTGTAGCGGTCGAACATGTTGCCTCCCCCTGGAACGTCGTAGGTGGCGTATGGCGGTGCGTTGGAATCGTCAATCTCCACATCGAATTCCTTCAGGAGGTAGGCGTAATTGAAATCGGCCGGCACCAATTGGTCGGGCGTGTAACCATTGGTGTCCGTGACCACGAGTTCCGCCTTGGTTCGTTCCCGCAGCAAACGGAGGACGGCTCGGCAGATAGCGTCATCGACCAGCTCCTGACGCCGTCCCTCGAAGTAGACGATGTCCTCGGGTTGTTTCATCATGTTGAATTTGATAACAACGCGGTTGGCTTGTTGCAGCCGTTCCCAGGACCGCTTAAGGGGGTCTGTTATCCGTCGGAGGACCTGGTAGATCTCCTCATCTGAAGCGCGGTGGTCGCAGCGGGCGGCGCGGACTGTGTATTGTTTGGATGGCATGGTTTGTTCCTTGTTATTGATGGAAAATTAGACGTGGTAGACAAATCTTTTTCAGACTCGGCGTAACCCTTGGATGTAGAGGAGCTTTTCGATCAGAATTCGGAGAATTTCTCGTCGAGTTCCTTGGTCAGGGCGTCCAGCACTTCTTCGGCGCTGCCGGGGCGGTCGGATTTCTCGGACCAATGCCATTGGTCGAGGTAGTCATCGCTGCCGAAGAGGCCCTGTTCCATCGCGATTCGATCGATCTCCTCTTGAAATCGCTCGGGCAAGGGACGGGAGATCGGCCTGCGACCCTCGAAGACTTTGATCTGCGCGGGAATCTCCTTCCAGTAGAGAATCTGGTATTCGGCCATGCCGTGGCGATTATTTAGGGTTGGGAGGATCTTTGCAACATGCTCACGCCGTAAGTTCCCCTTTGCGGTAAGCTCGAAGGAATTTTTTGCAGAATTGATCCCGGCCCAGGAGCATATCCTCGGCGAGCTTATAGGGAGATGAGTCGCGATCCATGGAAAAAACACGATCGAGTCGGCTGGTTACGGGGTCGATGATTCCGCTGTCAGCGCCCGCTTGGACGACGAGGTTGAGAAAGACGTTGTTGACGAGGCGGCGGCAGGGAATGCCGAAAGAGACATTGCTGAATCCGCCGGTGATGTGGATTCCGGGCCCATATTTTTCCCTCAGTCGGCGAATTGCTTCGAAGGCATGATTGCCAAACTCGCTATCCACGGAGATCGGAAAGATGAGAGGGTCGATATAGATGTCCTTCGCTTCGATGTGTTTATCGAGCGCGGCATCGACGATCCGCGAGGCATTCTGGACCCTTTCCTCCTCGTTTTGAGGCATACCCGAGTCCCCAGCTGCGGTTACGATGACGGCGGTGTTGTATCGCTTGGCTAAGTCGAGAGCCTCAATGCGCTCGAGCGAGGCCGAATTCAACATATGTTGGACTCCGTCGGTGCCAATAGCCTCCAATCCTTTTTCGATGATCTCGATGTTTGAGGAATCGAT
This sequence comes from Candidatus Moanibacter sp., assembly GCA_965226025.1. Lineage (GTDB taxonomy): Bacteria > Verrucomicrobiota > Verrucomicrobiia > Opitutales > UBA2987 > Moanibacter. Next base: position 1,907,342 of record CBDDCD010000003.1, read on the forward strand.
CGAAAGGGGCTTCTGAGAAAGATCCCTGGCGGTACGAGTAAGCCAACCCATAGCCTCTTTTTGCTCGTCGAGCTTGAGTGAGATCTCGTCCACATTGAGATCGAGGAAGTCGGCTTCTTTGTCGACCTGTCTTTGAATAAGTTGGCGAAGATATTCCATGCCTTCGTCGGCCGCTGGACCCTGACCTGCCATAGCTGCCTGGATCGCTATCTTGACATGCTTTATTCGGCCTTCTTCGTAGTCTTGGGTTCGCTTGACGTCTTCTGGAATGATCAGAAAACGGTGGTCGTTGTTCGAATCCGTATACCGAACCGATTCCAGTCCTTCCGGATTTTCCACCACTCGCTTTCCTTTGCGGAGAACGATTCGCGTCGTATGGACGTTTTCGCCGATCACGACGAACTCTTTGTCGTGCCCTTCGATTTTCATCCTGGATTCTCCTCCGGGTGAGCTTTGGCGAGATGATCCCGCTCGAGAAAAGTGTTCATCCAGGCACTCGTTCCCTTGAGGGCGGTATTCTTGATAGCGACATTTCGGTCGAGCATTTCTCCCTCTTCCCCATAAGCCTTGAGCCTCGTGTAGGCTCGGGACCAGATGCATTCCTTTTCGCCGATTTCACATTTGCCTTGCCGGGTTCCCCCACAGGGACCGTTCCGCTGATTCTTGACGCATTGGGATTCGGGGCAGAGATAGGCGATATCCGGCAGAGAACAATCGCCACAATCACGGCAGTCAAAAGCCGGGACCTTGATCATTTGTTCCACACCGTGGAGAAATTTCTTGATCCCGTTGCCGGCGCTGTCTGCCTTTCCATAGAGCTTCTTGGCGATGCCAAAACCCGAGCTGCCTTTCTCGAAGACGTTGTTGTGGACGTGGCGGTTTAGTCTGTAGGCGGGAGAGATTCGGCGGCGGGCTCTCCTCAGCTTTTCCGGTCTCTTTGATTCGAGATACTCCCGATTCACTTCCGTGGAGCTGAGGCCGGACTCGGGATCCTCCTCGAAGTAGAAGAACTCACCGGTTTGTGAGAAGCGGATCTCTTTGGCAAATTCTCGCCAGTCGCCTTCCCCGAAGCTGTTTGTTTTTTCGATGATGCGTTCGTAGTCTCCGTATTTCAGGTGGCCGCCGAGGTAGACCCCGCGATAGCCCAGGCCTTTGGCGATTGCACACTGTTTGGCGGCGAATTCGACGAAGAACGACTTGCCCTTGTCCTTAGATCCCGCCTCTTTCTGAGAGAGGGCCAGGAGTTCGTCAGTTACCTCGATGCCCGGAATGTTTCCTCCGTGAAAAAAACGGGCAGAGGCGGGGCCGAGGACGTAGACGTTGGCCAGCACCGGTACGTCCAGTCCATGCATCTGCATGTATTTGAGAAGTTCATCCTGTTTGCGGGAGTCGTAACCGATCTGATTTATAATGAAACCGGACCCGGTCTCGATTTTCTTAGCCAGTTTGAAGTACTGCGGCATGACTTCACTCTCCAGACGCTTGTGGTTATTAACCACCGAACCCAGAAGGAAGCTGGTGGGTCTCATGGTCTGCTTCTTGCGACCCACTCCCACGTCCAAACCGTTGTTCATGTCGTCCAGCATTTTGAGCAAGCCGATCGAATCGAGGTCGAAGACGCCTCCAGCCTGGCCTTGATAGCCGGTGATGGGGTAGTCACCGGAGAGAGCGAGAATATTGTCAAACCCTTCGCTGGCGAGCTGCCAGGCGCGACCCTGGAGACCGTTTCTATTCCAGTCTTTGCAGGAGAGGTGGATAATCACTTCCTGGCCTCGAGAGATAAGGTCCGTCCCCAGAGTATCAGCGCTGATCATGGCGTTGCCGCCAGGATTGTCGGTGATGCTCAAGGCATGAATTTCGGGATGCTCGACCAGGCGGCGGGCGAGGGCCAGAACCCGCCGACCGCTTCTCTCCGTAATAATGCCCCGTGAGGTGACCAGCTCAACGACGTTGATGAACGAGTCGGTCTCATTCAGCAGATAGCGTAGGGAAGGTTTCTGCCAGGCGCCGGAGACGGGTTTGGTCGGACTATTAGCCATGGGCGCTTACAGACTTCTAGCACCGAGCTGGGCGAATTCGGTCGGCATGGGCTTAAACTGGCATCCTTCGACGAAGATCTCGAAAAAGTCGGGAGTCGTCTCCAGTTCGATATGTTCGATTCCCTTGACGATGGATTCGATTTCGGCGCGCCTCTTTCGCGACAGGAGCGTCTCCCTCGAACCTTGTATGGAGGCATTGCCGACTTTCTCAATGCGCTGGAGCGGAACCGGTGCGAGAAATCCAATCTCAACCGCATTTTCGACATCGACGTAGTTGGCGAAGCCGCCCGCGAGGAATAGCTTCGTCACATCCCCCGGTTCGATTCCGAAGTTGCGCATGACAATGAATTGGCCGCAAAAGTTTGCCGCCTTGGCCTGGGCCAGGTTACTCGCATCTTCTCGCGAGAAGGTAATGCCTCTATCCGGCACCACCGTTAGTTTCTTCCTTTTCTCAGAAAACACTCCCTTCGGAGTCATCTGCTGGGAACGCCGCAGCTCGGCGAGTAGATCGATCAACCCGGAACCACAGATACCCTCCGGTTGAGCGTCACCGATCGTCTTGGTTTCGAAGCTTCCGTTGCTGATACGGATCGATTCGATAGCGCCTTCATACCCCGGCATTCCGTATTTTATGAGCCCGCCCTCAAAGGCGGGCCCGGCGGGACAAGAGGCGGACATGAGGCGCCCGGCATGGCCGACGACAACTTCAGTATTGGTCCCTACATCCATGAGCATGACAACCTCATTCTGAGAGTGCAAGTCGACGGCGAGGAGGTCGGCCGCGACATCGCCGCCCACGTGGCTGCCGATCAAGGGTAGGCCGTAGACTCTCGTCTGTGGATTGGCGCGGATGCCCAGACGACGTGATTTCTCAAGCAGGGCGGTCGAATCTCTTTTTCCTTCGAGGTAATCGTGCTCGATTTTGGACCGGTAGGGTTTTTGTCCAATGCTTTGGACGTCGAGCCGGAAGAGAAGGTCGCGCATGGTGGAATTTCCCGCCACCACGATCTCGTAGATCTCCTGCCGGACGAATCCCAACTGCCGGCCCAGTTCCAAGATTTCGTGATTGAGGGCGTTGACAACCGCCTTTCTCAGTTCGCCCGTATGCTCCCCATCGTAAGATATTCGGTGCATCACATCACTCCCGCCGAATCGCTGGGGATTCTCGAACGTGTTGGTCCTCAGGCTCTCTCCTGTCTCCAAGTCGACCAGGTCCAGAACCACGGTGGTGGTTCCCAGATCGACCGCCAACCCATAGACGTGACCGCGATAGCGATCCACCCTTTCTCCGTCGTAGAAAACTGAGTCGCTTCTTCGCGTCACCACCGGGTCAAAGTCGGTCTTCTTTTCCTTGCTCAGGGTGAGGATTTTCGGGGTGCGTCTGAGGGGGGTGAACTCGACATCGATATCGGTCCTCTCGACCTCAGCCTGGCAGGCTAGGCGAAAGTTATCCCGGAGGAAGGACTCGGATTCCGTCTTCGCTCCTAAAGCCCCTGACCCTTTGGTGATCTCGACGACGCATTCGTTACATATCCCGGAGCGGCCGCAGGAAGTCGGCACTTGAACCGCGAGTTCGTCAGCGTAGTCGAAGATGGTTTTCCCTTTCCGTAGGCTCCGACATTGTCCGTTGTGAACGATCGTACCCATGCTAGGAATCTGTCGGACTTTCCGTCGCCGCTTCGCTGTGCCGTGACAAGTGCACTTCGCAACATTGTTGAACATCGGATCGGAGTTTGAAGGTTGTAAATCTTGACCAAGTTCGATCCGACAGATTCCTCTCAAGAAAATGAAACTGAGATTTGAGTCTAATTGTCATACCTTTTCTTGGCATTATGAGAATCTGACGGTGGAAGTTTGAGGCTCTTCAGACATCGCTGACAGATTGGCACACTACCTACCACCGGAGGAGTTAGAATTGCCTCTCTCTACAAATCTCAGTTTCATTTTCTTATTGCTAGGAGTCTGTCGGACGAACCTGGTCACTTGCAAAGCAATCCAACGTCAAAGTCCGACAGACTCCTAGACCGCTTTTCTCAGAAATTCCCGAGTACCTTTTTGCGGAAAGTTGAGGCTCTTGTCTCCTAGCAGCATATCGAATACGAAAAGCGGTCTAAGGCCGGCAGGTCGCCGGCCCGGAGTCATCGCCCCTGTCCGAGTCCTTGCTCCATGCGCTGCAATAATCGATAAGACCGCTACATACGGGCAGAGCACTTTTTTCGGTTGGAGAAGTTTGATTCCGGCATTCGAACTTCGCGGTGCATTCATCCAACCGGTTTCGGTAGGGACAACGGCTCATCGACTGTTTTTGGGCGTGGACGACAAATCCCGAAAAGAGCTCGGTAATCCTGTCCAATCGTTTCTGATATTCCGCCGGATCGATTTTCTGCATCACGAACCCACTTCCTCGGCAGCCTCCTGGAGCAATTGTTTGGCCAGTTCGACACACGCCAGCGCATCCTTGCCGTATCCGTCTGCGCCCATATCGTCCGCGAATTCCTGGGTCACGGGCGCTCCTCCCACCATGATCATTACGTCGTCGCGAACATCCTCGTCGATGAATGCTTCGATGGTTGTTCCCATATAGGGCATCGTCGTGGTGAGGAGGGCGGACATTCCCATGAGGCGGGCGCCGTGCTCTTCGACCGCTTCCATAAACTCGTCCAAGGAAGTATCGACTCCAAGGTCGTGGACAACGAATCCTGACCCTCTCAGCATCATGATGCAGAGATTCTTCCCGATATCGTGGAGATCGCCTTTTACGGTGCCCATGATGACGGTGCCGATCGGTTCGACACCGGAGGCGGACAAGATCGGTTCGATGTAGGCCATTCCCGCTTTCATGGCACGAGCGCAGGCCAAGACCTCCGGGACAAAAATGAAATTCTCCCGAAACTTTATGCCGACAATTCCCATTCCTGCGATGAGTCCGTCATCCATCACTTCGATGGCTTCGATACCAGAGTCCAGAGCCTCGCGCGTCAATTGGTCAACCGTGTGATTGTCACCGTCGATGAGGGCGGCGGCGATGTTCTGCATCCCGGGACGTGCCTTGGCGAAGATGTTGACGGTACGTTCGATCTCATCAGGGCGCTCGATGAATTCCTCGATTTCGTCGCGGATGAATTCGTTATCAATATCCGAGATTTCAGGCATTTTTCTTTCCTTAGGCGGCATGTTCGCGGTGCCAATCGCGCACCGTATTCGGGATCTCCTTGAGATTTTCGATCGAAGTCTGGAGGGGTATGGCGCATTCGGGACCGATCAACTGTATTCCTGCATCGAGATTTCGAGTGACTTCTTCTCTCACTTCCGCCGGTCCCTTCGAGAAAAGGGTTTCGGGATTGTTGATGTTTCCCACCAGAGCGATCCCGTCGTTGACGGCTTCCATCGACTCTCCCGGCTTGTTCTTCGAATCGTAGTGAAAAGCAGCCATTCCGGTCTGAGCGATAAAACCCATTCGGTCGACCGTTCGACCGCAGATGTGAAGGATTAAGGGAATCGGGATTCGCTCGACGAATTCGATATGCAGATCCTTGAGGAAGCGCTCGTAATACTCTCCGCTGACCAGATCGCCGGTGGCGTGGTCCGGTAGGGTGAGGGCGTCCGCCCCTGCCTCGATTTGGGCGACCCCGAAATTGATCGTCGCCTCCTTCATCTTGTCGAGGCAGAGCATAGTTTTGCCCGGATCATCGAGGGACATCAGCAGAAAGGGTTCCACTCCGAAGCAATGGTAACCGAGAGACCAGGGTCCCATTGTTTTTCCAATGATGGCTACCTCATCACCGAATTCCCGGCGGAGGATTCGAATGGCTTCGAGAACGCAGCGAGTATCCTGATGAGTGAGAAGATCGGAGGGAATCTTGACATCTTCCGGCTCGACATAAATCGGTTCACGCATTCTTACGGTCGGCCAGTTGTCCTTCTGCTCCCATTGAATTTTGCAACCGAGAGCGGATGACTCTTGGATGATGGTGAAGACCGGCATAATGGTATCGAAACCCAGCTCCGTGTATCCTGTCGCTGCAAGTCGAGCCATCAGTACCGGCTCTCGGTTCGCTTGGGGAAACGGCGCATCGACCAGATCCATCAATTCGACCGTCGCCAACGAAGTCGGATTGCAGCACGGTGTGCGGTCCACCGGTTTTCTCTGTAGAGCTGCAAGGACACGCTCACGGCTGGTCATGGGGGGGACTTTCTCGGTTTGTTTCATTATTTTATATCTATGTGAAATGTGCGATGCTGGTATTCAGCAGGTTGCTGCCGAAAAGTTCCACATCCGTTGCCTCCTCGAATTCGTTGGGCCTGCCTTTTTCGCGATGGAGAGAGTTGCCCAACGGATTAAGTGAACAAGGGATGGGGAACCGAAGGTCTTATCCGCTGCTTTAGGTTCATTTGCGGTTCAATTCTTCCCCTCTCTCGATGTGCATAATTCGAGAATTATGAGCTCTTACTTCTGCTGGCTCGGCGCTGCCAGCACTCCTCGGGCCAAAGCCGCTTCCTGTTCACGCAAGGCGGCTCGGACGTTAGGCGCCCTGACTAAAAGCAGCCCCACCAGAGAATCGTGGGCGTGCCCGCAAGAAAATGAGACCCTTCCAAGAATATCTGCATTCAGCTCCATCTCTCCCAATCTTGAAAGTCCCCGAGCGATCAGATCTACTCGGCGGTGAGCCTTTTCTTCGTCGCTTTCCGCCGACACTTCGTAGGCGCCGCTGCCGAGGCTTGAGACCGTGATCCGGCATCCTGCTTTCTTGTCGTGAATTTCCAAGGGGCGAGCCTGGGCCGATTCTGCGGTTCCAATTTTGCAGGCCTCCAGAAATACCCTTTTGGCTCCCGCCTCATGCTCGGATGGGCAGGGGAAGTGCAGCCGCCGGTCTGCGTCACATTCCATTCCTCCCAAAATGGTCGCCGCCTTACGGACAGAGGCCACTCGTCCTTCAATCCCTTCGACCGCGCTGTAGCTGTGAATCAGATATTTCGTTAGGTCCTCCCCCGATTGCCGGTAAAATCCAAGCGAGACATCCCTGAAATGGGTATCCATTGGAACCAGTTCAATCCGCCTTCCAAGCTCCAGCGTCTGTGGCATTTTCCGCTTTCCTTTTTGCTTGTCTTCCCTGCTAATCCCAGACGATTATCAATATTGGCCTAATGGTCTGACCATTGGCAGATTGGAGTTTTATGGAGACCAGAGGGGAAGTAAAGGTAAAATTGAGGATTTGGGAATCTTATAGTCGAGTATTGGAGGTTTCGAATCTGTTGAAGAGAGAGATCGGTAAGTGTATAGACAGCTCTCGGTTCCCGGCGCAAGGCCGGGGGAGCCACGAAGCTGAGGAAGAAATGCTCACGCATTCCTCTACAATGTCATTGGAAGAGTGACGTCGAGCTGAACGAGAGGGGACTAGATATGAAAACCGATGGAGGCTGAAGAAGCAGTTGTTGACCCATCGCCGACTGAAGCCTTGGAAGGTCTTCAGCCGGTAGCGAGGTCTTCCTTGAGCGGAGAGATCGTGGAGCAGATCGTCGATCTGATTTCGCGTGAGGTATTGAAGTCGGGCGAGCGTCTGCCGCCGGAGAGGGAGTTGTGCAAACGGTTTGGGGTAGGGAGGACTTCTTTGCGGGAGGCGCTACGATCGCTCACGATGATGGGGATTCTGGATGGTCAGGTGGGTAAGGGCACCTTCGTTTGCAGCAATCGGAACTATCTCGATAAGACGCTGCAGTGGGGTTTTCTTTTCGACCGGAAGACGGTGCAGGATTTGGAAGAGACCCGTCTAATGTTAGAGACGCAGGCGGCCTACCTTTCGGCCCAGCGTGCTAGGGAGGAGGATCTGGAGGAGATAGGGATGGCTTTGCGCGGAATGGAAAACTCGGCGGAGAAACTGGATGACTTTTTGGAGTACGATTTGCAGTATCACATGTCGATCGCCCGGGCGACGCAGAACTCGATTATCGAAACCCTCTCCCGGATGACGCGGGGCTACTTGAAGGAATGGATCAAGGGAGTTTTGGCGGATCCTTCAGCCAGTGAAGTTCAGAGGCGGGTGCGATTGACCTTGAGTCAGCATCGGCGGATTCTGGATGCGTTAAAGGGGGGTCGGGCGGAAGATGCGCGGGAGGCGATGAGTGAGCACATCCTCTCGAGCAGCGTGGATGTCAGGAAGCATCTTTAGGAATAATTCGGAGTGGGCATTCGGGCGAGAGAGAGTGGGATTCCACTTCGCGTAGGGCTAGCCTGGAAATCTCAGAAGATTTCCAGGCTAAAAAACAAAAGGGCACAGAAGATCTTGATGTGGAAAATGTTGTCGTATGAATTCGAAGGCGGATTCGGTCATTCCTTGCGACAGTCTGCTCTGTCTCCCACCTCGTTGGTTCTTCTTCGAAAAAGGAAATCAGATCTTTGAACACCTTCAAGATCTTCTGTGCCCTTTTGTTAAATAGCCCGCTTTTTATGGCCGGCAAGCGGCAACACAGCGGGAGAAACATTCAGCCGCAATAGGATGCTCGAAAATTTTTGAGAAAAGCGGGCTAGAAGGTCGACCGAAAGCCGGCTCCGAATTATTCCTGGGCCCGGCAAGCCGGGAGTGGAATTGGGAGAAGAGTCGATTGCTCTGTGGATTGAGCGGCGCCTAACTGGGAAGGAAGCTTAGAGGCGAAACTTCCCACCTTTGCATCTTTGTCTTGCTCTTTGTCTTGGGTCTTTGTCTAGATCCAAGAATGGACGTCAGATTTGGAGCCAGAGAATCGAAGCAGGGAGTTTCATCAGGGGTTGCGAATCTTCCAACATCGGAATTCCAATGAACACAGTCCTAGTAAGCTCGGTGGGGAGGCATCATGATTATGGTGCTCCCTTTTTGAACTTGCTGGAGGAGGCCGGATTCAAGGTGCGGTTTTCCGCCAACTCGGATTTCCGAACCGGAACCTGCGGCAAGGAGGAATCAATTGCGGAATTGAAGGGGGCCTCCGCCGTTATCGCTTGGGCAGATCGCTACCCTCGGGATCTGCTCGAGTCGCTGAGCGAACTGCGGGTCATTGCGCGGGCCGGGGTCGGCTTCGACAGTGTCGATATCCCGGCCGCGACCGACTGCGGTATCGTCGTAACGGTCACTCCGACCGCGAACCACGCAGCGGTGGCGGAACACACGATCGCATTGCTCTTCGCGGTGGCGAGATTGATCATTAGCTCCGATCGGTCGGTGAGAAAAGGTGAGTGGGCGGACGTCTTCATGGTGCCGCTACGGGGAAGCACGTTGGGTATCGTCGGATTGGGCCGAATCGGGCGGGATGTCGCGATTCGTGCTCTTGGTTTGAATATGCGGGTAATTGCGACCGAGAAATTCCCCGACCAGGAATTCGTCACGAAGCACGGGATCGAACTGGTGGAGTTTGACGAGTTGCTGGGACGGTCTGACTTTGTGACGTTGCATTGTCCCCTGGCCGATGAGACGCGTGGACTGATTAACCGCCGTTCCATCGCTTTGATGAAGTCGAGTGCGTTCTTCATCAATACCGCTCGAGGGGGCCTCGTGGTGGAGGAGGATCTTTTTGAGGCCCTGCAAACCGGGAAATTGGCCGGCGCCGGTCTCGATGTTCTGGAAAAAGAACCGCCCAATGCTGACAACCCAGTCTTCAAGCTCGACAATGTCGTCCTCAGTCCCCACCACGCCGGCAGTGACGCTCTGGCAGTCGAAAACATGGGAATCGAGGCGGCGCAATGCATCATCAGCCTTTCAGGTGGCCAGTGGCCGGAGGTGGCGGTGGTCAATCGGGAGCTGAAGGGTAATTGGAAGTGGTGAGGATTCTTTCGGGGCCTCGAAATGGCAGCTGGCGGCCGAACTGACTTCAAACTCCTCGATTTGTCAGGGACTGACTCTCCCGGGAATTCAGACACTTCAATCGGACAGATTCCTGGAAAATGTCCCCAGTGCCATGGTCCAGGGCAGGGGGTGTCTGACCGATGTCGGGGTGAATCCGTTCCTGGAGAGAAATCGAAGGAAGGCGCGACTTGACCAATGGTTGACGTGGCCGGGAGTGTTTCCGTAGTTCGAGAGATATCTGCCTCGAGCCATGTTCATGAGACGCCAGATTGGTTCTCTAGGAACGGAAAATAGGTAGTGGTTGGCTTTTAAATCCCTGAGAATGGCCAGAGCTTTGGCGGGCGATTCCAAGTGCTCGATTACTTCGCAGCAGACTACGACATCAGCATGATCCTCCCCAGGCTCCAGGTCGTATATGCTTCTCTGCAGAAATTCGACATTGGGTATTCTTTCTCTCTGCAGGCGCCCGATGAGATCCACGCTGAGGTCGCTGGCCCGAATAGGGACTCTGTGCTTTCGGGCGAGCGCTTTTGTCACCCTGCCCTCGGCGCAACCGATTTCGTTCAAGCTTCTAGGCTTGGCAATCTCGAGGAGGGCAAAAAGAGCGGCATCGAATCGCCTCACCAGCTGCCTTGAAATCGGATTTCTCAGGCGAGCCTTATCCTCGATGTTTCCGACCACGACCCCGTCCTGGTAGGTTAGCTTGGAGGCTGTCCCAAATCCGAGAGGATTTGGGTGGAAGCCTGATACCGATATCAATCTTCGTCACGTTATGTAGACCACGACATGCCTTCCGTCCTCGGTAGCTTACCTTTTATCCGTTATGCACCTTTCCAGCACCCTTCCTCTCGCTTTGAGTCGATAGTTCTCCCAAGGAAGCGCCTCTGACTCGATTCTTGGATCCCTATGCCGCCTGCGTTGCCTCTTTCTCATGTTCTTGCGCAAGTCTCTGCGCGATTTTCCATAGATTGTGGGACAGAACCGACCAGGCCACGCTAAGGTTACGGTTGTCAAAGCCTTTGCTGCGTATCTTGCCCCCGTGCCATCGGTTCTTGAGCACTCCGATCCGGCCTTCGGTGCTCCCTCGTCGTCGCTGCAACCGGACAAAGCGCGGCTCCTCCATCCGCTCCTTGAGCTCTTGTGGATTGCGGGGCGTAAGGGCGTCAAAAATCCCCTCTGCCTGGAGCCGCTTGCTGGCCGCCTTCGAGGCATAGCCCCGATCCCCACTGATCGCTTCGATCTTCTCCTCTAAAGCGAAGCCCTTTTGCCTCTCCAGACTTTCCCAAAGCTGCTTCAATTCGCTCGGGGCCTGCCCCCCATACAGTTTCCAGTCCAACAGATATCCCTCTGCGCTCTCGCATAAATAAAGGGTGTTGCCAAACTCCACCTCCCGATCTGCCTTGCCTCGCACGATGACGTCAATCTCAGGTTCGTAGGCGCTCAGGATCTTCTCCTCATTCTTCACCTGCCGCCCCCCTATGATCCGTTCGTGCGCCTGTTTCATGACCTGCGGTATCTGCTCTAACATACCATCCATTCGCTCGATGATTCGGCTCGCCTTCTTCTCGGTGTAATCGCTTTGCATCCACATAGCTTCCAATAAGTCACGGTGGCGAAGGGCATGGCCCTCAATCTTCTTGAGCAATAGCTTCATCCGCCGCAGGATCCCTTTACGCGCTTTGCCCGCCTCCCGGCGCCGACGCGCATGCGTCATCTCCAGGCACCGTTTGTTCATCTCCCGAGCCAATCCCTTTGCTCCCTGGGGCATGCGCTGTTTCATTCCCGCCTGCCCGATCAGACTGATCGCCTTGAGCAGCGTTGCTCCCACATCCTTGAGCAAGACCCAGTCCACGGGCCAGTGGATGTTCGCTTCCAGGCAAGTGGCGTCGATCAGGCATTCCCTCGTATCGATCGGCTTCTCTAATCCTGCCTCACCACAATGTTCAGCATTGCCCACCACCTCGGTCATCCTTGCATGCAGCTGTCTCAGATACGCTTCGTCGAAGAATTTCGAATCCCGTTCCAGACTGCTCTTCGATATTTTCCGGATCCCGTCTACCTCACGCACCCGGCAAAAATTAGCCAGAAGCTCACTGCGTCCCAACTCCTGCGACAGACAACGAAAGGATATCCCTCCGAGTAAATGACGCACCACCTCCACCCGCAGCGCTTTTATCGCTCTTAGAGCGCGTCGCTCCCGATCCTTCCCTCCCGCTTCATCCCATCCTTCCAAGGCTTTTACGATCGCCTCCCTTTCCAGCGAGGAGTCGATCAAAACCCGGTCAATCCGCTCCATTGTTTCCAGAAACACGGTGTAGTCTTTGCATCGAATGACTGGAGTTAGGGCTGGACGCAGGAAGCTTTGTACGGCAATATTTTTCATGAGAAGGGCGTGCTTTGTATTTGACTAACGCAAGCATAAGCGCCCCTTTTCGCCGGATCGAGCTTTTTGCAGCTCTATCCGGCCTTTTTTTTGCCCATAACTCATTAAAAATCAATTGTTTCCACCACTGGGACGGGCTCTAGCTTGGTAATGCCGGCCATTGGGATTCCATTCTTGATAGATGAATTCGATTTTGTCCACAAGGTTCGGGACCCGTCGCTGCTCCGCTCAGCCGAGGCAGGCGAGGTTACGAAGGAGGTAGGAGCCGCCGCCAATCGAATTTCGCAATCTCAAGCGTAATCGAAGCTAGAAGGTTCGGATGTAGATTACGCTTACAATTGGGCTGATCGATTATTGGTTGGCCACTGCAGCCTACCCACCATCCAGTTCCTCAAGCCGAATCAGCCCGCGGCGGGTCTGGAAGAGCCGGACGCATCCAGTCAAATCCACTCTTGAGGAGTGGCCTCTTCCATCATGGTTAATGAAAGCGACGACATCGCCGACACCGAAGTGGTGGGGAGAATCATCGGGCCCGACAAAGATTTTGAAGCCTCCGATGAGCACGGTGTGAATGTGGGTGAGGGGGCCGTGACTATCCGGAACCGCGTTGTGAGGCGGCTTTTTCAAGCCACCCTCCAATGTCCGAACTTCCTGGAAGAAAACTCCGTCAAGGAGGTGAGCGTAAGACATTCGACCGGCGGACACTACTGATTCCCCGTTGACGGTGTGGACGACGTAAAGAGAGAGCTTCACTTCCGTTCTGTCCAAGGTCGGGGCCATGCTTTTCACACTCCGTACGAGTCTTGTCTTCTGAGCAGATTTGCCTACGGTGCTTTGTGCGTCGTAGGCGATCATCATTTCTTCCCAAACAGCCGATCGCAGCGGTAGCGTTTCTGCTGGGCGGCGGTTAGGGGCGGCAGGTCAGAGAAGGGCGGGGTTGGGTGGGTTCTGGCGAGTATATTTCTTGCCTCGGTTTTGACCTGCTTCCACCTCTCCCAGTCGAGGTTGGGAGAGTGGGCGAGTTGATTGAGGAGGCTCTTCCATTCCAGCCGGACTCTTTCAATATCACCTGAAAGCATGTCGGTTTCCCAGAGTTTGGCGCGGCCTGCTGGATCTTCGTCGACCATTGTCAAGATCTCGGCCGCGCCATCGCCGTAGTCGATGGGCTTGCCTTTTTCCAGATATCCAGGAAAGGAAGCTCCATTGGAAGCGATTCGGCAGCAATTCCCGAGCCGACTGCTATAGGACTCGAAGTCGGTGAATCGATGACCGGCCCTGAGATTGGCGAGGTGCTGTGTAATCTCGGTAACCTCATAATTCTTGTCTTCGAGGGCCGTGGCGATGGCGAATCCTTCACCCTTGTTAAAAAAACCGAAGATCCTGCCTCGTCTGGTCGGGACTGCTTCGGCATCAATCAGTCCCAGTTGGTACCAAGCCAGAGCCGGCGACTCCGTTTTGCGGGTTTCCGCATAGACGGTCCGAAAAGAGAAATCGAACTCTTCATTCTTCGTTTGCTCCGGTGGATTGAGTAAGAATTTCCCCTCCGTATCGACGTAGAGGTAGGCTTCGGCTTCGGAATAGTCGAGGCGTGCGTTGATGAAGCCATTGCGTTCGACCAACTCGTGCATCTTTCCGCCGTGAGTAATACGTGGTAAGAGCGGAACCACCATCTGCTCGAGGCGTTCAAGGGTCCAATTGTGGCGCCGCAGGCCGCCCTTGATCCGGAGTTCACTTCTTCTTTCGCGGAGGGCGCGGAAGAGCCACTTGGCGAGGACGAGTTCGCCTCGATCCGGGTTCTGGGGAATAGCGGAGAGAGGGACCTCTCTACCGTAACGTACGCCGTTTTCCCTTTTGAGCTTGCAGATTGTACCGATACGAACTCCCGCGACGGTCGAAGGGTGTTGCAAGGCAGGAATCCAGGTGCGCTTGTAGAATATTAGGGCCTTGCCCAGAGCGTCGCGCACCGTCGGCTTCCGCCGTTCCCATTTTCCTTCGGAATTTAGAATCTCGGTGACAGACTGACGGGTGTGACGGTTCTCCAATTGGGGCGCGTCAAAGGGGTGTTCCTTCTCCTTCCGGTTGAGAAATTCCTCAAAGCCCAGAGGAATATACTGACTGCTGAACAGGCGTGCCGTCAGGTCAGTCGCGGCCTCTTCGGGTCTCTCCTTGCGTTCGACCGCCGACTGCATGACCGAGAGGAGGGCGGGCCATTCGATCTGATTCGTTCGTTTGAGGACCAATTGGCGCCCTTCATTGAGGCGGGGCTTTCCCGGTTCGGCGAGAATGAATCCCTTACTGTCAAGCCCCCGGCGCCCGGCGCGCCCGAACATCTGGAGAAGCTCGTCGGGGCGGATGTCGAAATAGCGATCGCCGACCCGATACTCCCGGTCGGTGACGAGGACGGAACGAAGAGAAAAATTGATACCCGCCGCCAAACCGGTGGTGGCCACGACGACGCGGAGTTGGCCATTCTTGGCCAGAGGCTCGACCAAACCTGCTCGCTGCCTGTAGTTGAGACCACTATGATGGAAGGAAACGCGATTTCGAAGGAGTTTAAAGAGAACCGGACCGGCCAGGCTTCTCTGCTCTGCGGTCAATTCAATAGGATGATCGATGGGGAGCGCGGCGGAAATCTCTCGAGCGATCGATTCACTCGCTTTGCGGCGGGGTGCGAATATCAGTATCGGGCCCATTTCCGCCATCAGTGCTTTTGCAACCAGGCGCGGCCAGTAGCCCTTGACCCGTGCCGGAACGCGTCCCGGAAGAGCCTCGACAGCTACTTCCTCCAGAGGAACAGGACGCTCCGGTGTGGTGACGAGCACCGCATCGCGATCGAGCCTCTTCAACCAGTCGACGACGTGGCCCGGATTTGCCACAGTTCCGCTGAGAAGCAGAAGCTGAGTCCCAGGCGGCGCCATTGCGATAATGAGCTCGTAGTTTACGCCTCGGGAACGGTCACCGATCATCTGAAATTCATCAACGACCAGGAGGCCGGGTCCTTTCCCAGCGAGAAAACGGCGCTTCTGGGTCTCGAGTGTTGCCACTACCAGCGGAGAATCGAGATTTTCCGATAGGTCCCCTGTCGTAATGCCCACCTGCCAACCTCTCCGGCGCCACTCCAGAAGTTTGTCATTGGCCAGGGCCCGGGTTGGGACCGTGTAGATGACGTTGTTCCGATAGCCGCCCTCGAGAAACAGCTCCAAAATGTAGGTTTTGCCGGCGCCGGTCGGTGCGTCAACCACCACATCACGACCTAGCCTGAGATGGCGTATCGCCTCCTGCTGCCAGAGATCAGGTAACTTCAGGTTAGTTTCGAGGGTGTCCATTGAGGTTGTAGGACAGGGTTCAGGGTTCAGGGTTCAGGGTTCGATTTTCCGCCGGATTAGAGGTATAGCCAGGATCACGGTCTCCGTCAATGGGGGGATCCAGAGGTGCAATGAATGGCGAGCTTCGAGAGGCGGGTCGCGAAGCGAGTTTCGATGTCTATGGGTACTCGCCCTACTTGACCAACTCAACTTCCGAAACGGTTTTTTTCGGGGGTAGTAGGGCTCAGGAGGCGCATCAACAGTAGAGGTGGGTTGGCAAAACCGCCTGTAGTGTAGACCTACGCTCTTCCCAGGGCGGGATTTTTTCGTATAATGGTGGGCCATCATGTTTCTGAGGTGTAATCGTCGGCGCAAAGATGGCAAAGAGCACTACTATTGGAATATCGTTGAGAACAAGCGTGTCAGCGGGGGGCGGGTGGTCCAAAGACAGGTCCTCTACCTTGGAGAGATCAACGATAGCCAACACGAAGCGTGGCGCAAGAGCATCGAGATTTTCGAAGAGGGCAGGGAAAGACCCGAACAGGTGGCGCTGTTTCCGGAAGATCGTGCCCCGCCTGTGGGCGACGAAAGTATTGTTAGAATACGGCTCAAAGATCTCAGGATCGAGAAGCCGCGGCAATGGGGAGGGTGCTGGCTTGGGTGCGTTCTATATGAGCAGTTGGGACTGGGAGAATTCTGGCGGGAGCGTCTCAGACCCTCCCGTCAGGGTACCCGCTGGGCCCATGTGCTGCAGACCCTGGTGGTTTACCGGCTGATGGCACCGGGAAGCGAGTGGCGGCTGCATCGGGAATGGTATGAGCGAAGCGCGATGGGCGATCTGATGGGGGAAGACTTTGGGATCGCCGAGAAGAACACGCTCTATCGCTGCCACGATCGATTGCTCAGGCACAAGAAGGCCCTGTTCAGGCACCTGACCGAGAGGTGGAGCGATCTGTTCAATGCCCGTTACGAGATTTTGCTATACGATCTGACGAGCACCTATTTTGAGTGCGATCCGAACCAGGAGCCGGCGGCCTCGAGCCGACTGCGCAAGTTCGGCTACAGCCGCGATAAGCGACCTGACTGCGTGCAAGTGGTGATCGCCCTGGTGGTGACTTGTGAGGGCTTGCCGATTGCCTATGAGGTACTTCCGGGTAACACGCAGGATAAAACCACCTTAAAAGATTTTCTTTCTCGGGTGGAAGAGAACTACGGTAAGGCGAACCGGGTGTGGGTGATGGATCGGGGCATTCCGACCGAGGAAGTCTTGCAACAGATGCGCCAAAGCGAACCCAGGATCCACTATCTGGTGGGTACCCCGCGCTCCTGGCTGGGTCGCTTCGAGCAGTCGTTGCTGCAGAAGGATTGGAAGCAGTTGCGTCCCGGTATCGAGGTGAAACTCCTCAGCGAGGGAGGTGAAACCTACGTTCTGGCTAAAAGCGACGATCGGGTGCGCAAAGAAAAAAACATGCGCCTGCGTCGTTTACGCCGTCTTATCGAGGCGCTCAAGAAGCTGCGTGAGAGCAAACGGCGCTACCAACGCGATACCATCCTGATCAAACTGGGCGAAGCCAAAAAGGAGGCCGGTCCCCGGATCTTTGGATTACTCGACATCGAGATCGCCCCCAAGGGCGCCCCCACTGAAAAGCCGCCTTTGAGCTTCCGGTTGAACTTAAAAAAATACCGCCAAGCCTATCGCCGCGAAGGCCGCTATCTGTTGCGCAGCACCCTCAGTGCCGAGAACCCCGAGCAACTCTGGCGCCTTTACCTGCAGCTCACTGAGATCGAGCAAGTCTTCAAGGAAATCAAGAACGACCTTTCCATCCGCCCCATCCATCATCAGAGAGATGATCGCATCGAGGCGCACATCTTTATCAGCTTCCTTGCTTACTCTCTGTGGGTCACCCTGAAACGTCGACTCTACCCGATGGCTCCGGGACTGACCCCAGCCGAGGTGCTCTCCAAAATGGCGGCCATCCAAATGCTCGATGTGAAACTGCCCACCACCGACGGACGCACCGTTGTGCTTACCCGTTACACCGAGCCCGGTGAGGACCAAAAGCTACTACTGAACCGGTTACACCTCGAACTTCCTCCCCAACCACCCCCCCAAATCGAATCCAAATAACCCCTCCTGTAGTGTAGACCTTTGGCCCACTATCAACGACTTACGTCGAAATCAGGCCCCAGTTGAGAAAGACGGGCTCGGTCTCTTATAACTTCGAACTTCGATTACCCTTAGGATTGCGGCGGTCGATTAGTGGAGGAAGGATATCGGTGCCTATAATCGAAATCCGAAATCCCAAGCGTAATCGAATCCGTTAGGCAGAAATCCTCTTCTTTGATCTACAAACTTAGGCTTCGGTCTGGGGGATATCACCTATTGGTGGCGGTATACCCTCCGACGATATACTTCTGACACCACAAGGACTCCAGGATTCGGCTGCACGGTGGCAGTAGGTGTCAGCGAAGGAGATCATGATGGTGGGAGTTCATTTGAGAATCGTGGTATATGAAGATTCGAAGTAGCCTTCCACTCAAAGCAAACCGTCTCCTCGGCGCAGCATTGGTTCAGAACAACCTCATCGCCCTCAACGATTTGGAAACTGCGAACGAGCATTTTATTCAGAAACTTCAAACGACCCGGCGGAGGGAAGTCTCGCTCCTCAAGATCCTGGTCTACGATCTTCAGACTCTGAACGAGGAGGACCTCATCTCCTATCAAATGGATAAATTAGGATTGGGCTACTTCCGCCTCTCCAACTATGCCATTGATCCGGATCTTATGAGCGAGCTCGACCTCGAGATGTGCTGGTCTACATGGACTCTGCCGGTCGACCACGTCGAGGGTTTTTGGTTCGTAAATACTTCCTACTACCTCAGCCCAGTCGTCCGGTCCTACTGGGAAGATACCCTCGATGACACCATCATTTGGTCCGTTACCGACCTCGCCGAACTGAGAGAGGCACTCGAGGGATCGAGTTGCATGGCGAACGAGGGGATAGAAGAGGAAGAGGATGACGAAGAGGAAGAGGTTCTGGCGATGGGGTAGACGGGGGAGATTGAGATGAGAGACGCGGCGCCAGAACTGCGGTGGAACGACACTAAATAG
Source organism: Candidatus Moanibacter sp. (assembly GCA_965226025.1). Taxonomy (GTDB): domain Bacteria; phylum Verrucomicrobiota; class Verrucomicrobiia; order Opitutales; family UBA2987; genus Moanibacter. The sequence continues at coordinate 1,925,992 of CBDDCD010000003.1, forward strand.
GGTCACTAAATAGGGTCAGGAAAAATAGTATTTGACCGCCAAGTAACGAAGGCTTAGAAGAGAGCCGGTATGCGAATAAGACGTCTCAAGATTTCCGGAGCGAGCGCGGTCTATCATTGTATCAGCCGAACCGTAGCCGGGGCGTTTATGTTCGACGCGGTTGCGAAAGAGCGGTTGCGCAGGCAGCTGTGGCAGGTGGCGGACTTTTCCGGAGTGGAGGTGCTGACCTACTGTCTGATGAGCAACCATTTTCACCTTCTGATCAGAGTGCCGGACAGGGAAGAGGTAGTCCTGTCGGATCGGGAGCTGCTGCGCCGCTACGCGGTGCTCTATCCGGAGCCGACGCCGTATCAGACGATGACAGTGAAATATCTGGCCGCGGTTCTGCAGCGAGGAGGGGAGGAGGCGCAGATGTGGAGGAGACGCCTCCTGGTGCGGATGCATGATGTCTCGGAGTTCATGAAGACGCTGAAGCAGCGCTACACAATCTGGTATAATCAGACCCACGAACGGTATGGGACTCTGTGGGCGGAGCGATTCAAGAGCACGATTGTGGAAGGCAGGGAAGCAGCCCTGCGAGTGACGGCGGCCTATATCGATCTGAATCCGGTCAGAGCGGGGATTGTAGAGGATCCCAAAGACTATCGGTGGAGCGGCTATGGAGAGGCAGTGGGAGGCAGGATTGAAGCGCGGGAAGGGATCGCTGAAGCAGTCAGCGTCTCGTATGGTCGACTTCTTAAATGGCGGGAGGCATCGAGGGAGTATCGGCAGTTGCTCTACTGCACAGGGACGTTGGATGCACCCCAGGAATCGCTCCTGGGGAGGATACGGACGGAAGCATGGATCAAAGTGATGGAAGAGGGAGGCCAACTGCCGGTGGCGGCGGCGCTGAGGTGTCGGGTGCGCTATTTCACGGACGGAGCAGTGCTCGGGTCCAGAGAGTACGTGGAGAGTATTTTTTCCCAATATCGAGACCAGTTCGGGAGGCGGCGGCGAAGCGGGTCCAGAAGGATGAAGGGCAGCGACTGGGAGGGGTTGACGGTAATAAGACTGGGAGGGGTTGACGGTAATAAGGGATCTGCGAAGAGAGGTCTTCAGCTAGGAAGCAGTCGAAGATCGGTTTTGGATTTTGAGGAGTACCCCGCTTGGGGGACCCTCAGGTAAACAGCGTCCTAGATCCGGACGCCGACAGTCGAATCGAGTGGGAGCTCTCCCACTGAAAGGGCTGCCAGGTTCGCTATCCATCGAATTCCAGGGACTCAAAGAAGTGTAAGCTATAATATGCCTGACCCTAATTCTAATTTGACTTGGTAATTCCCCACAGCTTGCTGCGGGGAGTCTTCATTGTTTCCCTAGGCCAACAGTTCTCGGTGGGTAAGTGTTCTAGGGGAGATGAGACATGAGCACGGCTCGAGAGAATGCGAACCAATCCTGGTGTTCCGCACGACCCACCCCAGGCCCCTCCTCCCAGGAGGGAATGTTCCAGAAATCGATTCAGGCAGGCGAGACAGACGATCGAGAATTCGATTAGGCTCGAGATTGCGAGGCTCGATCGCAATGGACGATGTTGATTCTCCGGCTACCGAGATCACGATTAAGAGTCACGATGGGAGAGGGGGAAATCGTTAGATCTAAAGTCGAAACTCTCAATCGACTAACGACACTTCGATTAAGGTTTAGGTTAGGGATGTCGATTGGCTGCAGAGGGCCTATCCGACGAGTAATCGAACGTCCTAAGCGTAATCGAAAATCGACAAGAGTTTGAGATCGCTCGACGAAGTTGACGGCAAAGAGGGGACCACCCGACACTCGCAACTCTCAGCCCCTCACCCGGCGACGAGCATACCGTGCTGCATTTCTTTGAGTTTTTCGTGGGCGGACATGAGGTACTCGGTGAGCATATCGGAAGAGACTTCAATGCGCTGGGCGGCGTTGGGATCGGCGGTGAAGGCCCAGGCGTCCTTTCCGTGGTTGAGTCCGATGTTGGCGACGACCCAGATGGAAAGGTGAAGCATGCAGGTTAGGTCCTTGAAATCCGGGACACTTGAGGGAAGGTACTGGTATTGGATGGGAAGATAGGTGTCCGGTGAAAAGTCCCAGCTTTTGAGGAGGGAGGCGCCGATTTCGGCGTGGTCGAAGCCGAGGATTTCTTTTTTCGCATCGGTCAGGCTGAGGCCTTCTTCTTCGAGTAGGAAGAATACCTTTTCATAGGTATCGGAGAGATACCGGTTGATGACGATCTTGCCGAGGGAATGGAGCAATCCGATGGTGTATGAGGAGCTCGGATCCTGGCCGATATCCCGGGCCATCTTTTCCATAACGATTCCGCAGGCGAGGGATTGCTCCCAGAGTTGACCTTCGTCGAGATAGCAGACCGGTTGAGCGTCTTTGAGAAGCTCCATGCCACAGACCATGGCGACGAGCTTGTAGACCTCTTGGATTCCGATCCGCCCGACGGCCTCTTCAATATCGTCGATGTGGGAAGCTTGGCCATAGAAGGCGCTGTTACTCAATTTCAGCACATGAGCGGTAAGAGAGGGATCAATCTTTATCAGTTCGACGATCTCGTCGAAACTGGAATCCTCGCTCATTAGGAGGCTCTGAAGCTTCGGAAGGGTCTGGACCGCCGGTGGAATGTTATCCACGTTTTCGATGAGTTCTGAGAGATTCATTTGAGGCAGATCTGTTTAGACGTGGTAGTTTTTACCTCGAGGAGACCGGTACCGATTTCGAAGTGAATAGTCCGATTGTTCAGACCACCCAGATCCTCTTCCGCAACTTCAAGCTTCTCCGAATGTAGAATGTTTTGGACTGCCGCGATGTTTTTGGCTCCGATGTTGAACATGGCCTCCTGGCTGAGATCGCTGGCGCCTCCGGCAAGGAAGATTCTGAGGGAACCGTGATCGGCCTCCTTCTCGTTCATGGTCCGAAAGAGGTTCTCCAATCCGGTATCGGCGAACATGGAAGGTTGGGTAATGGCCCGATCTGGAGACATGCCGGAATCGGGAAGCATAAAATGGAGGAGGCCCGCGATCAGCTTGACCGGATCATAGGCGATTATTCCAATGCACGATCCGAGTGCATAGGTGCTCAGCGTTATATCGGCGGAGTCTGAAACGCCCATGTCGCCGACTCCGATGACGACATGCTGGGTCTCCACGTTCAGGGAAACGGGTGCTTCTGCCACTTAATTCCTGGATGTTGAAGGTTAACGTGCGTCCCTCCTATTTAGGTCGGCTAGAGTTGGATTGCGGTAAGAGTTATTTCGGGAGAGAATTGGTGGGAGACGGGTTTCGAGATGCGGGATGCGCAGGCTTGTGGGTCTGGTTCTCTTTGTCGCGAGCCTTGTCGTAAACTTTGTCGGTTTATCCTGAACTTCGAACATCGAACGCTCAACATTCAACGTCGAAGTGGGGACCTTCGGTTGACCTCGAAAATACTGTCCTCGACAGCAGTGCACGGTTCAGTGCACGACGGCGACCGCCCTTCCGGTATCTCCTCCCATCGTGCACTGCGATCGAATTTCGGCCCGCAAAAGAGGCACGGCTTTTTGACTGTTTGTATTCGACGAAGTTTTCTAAAGGGTGGCGGCTCCCAAGCTGAGACTCCAGGTTCTCTGGAGGTCGGGGCTGCGGCTGACTCGCCGGACGATTTTCTCAATTGGGGTGCCTGGCTTGGCGTTGAAGGCTTCTTCCAGGCGCCTCAGTTGGTGGATTTTTCGGGCCAGGGCTTCGGCATCTTTAAAGCGAATTAAGGACATCTCGCTTCCGGTATCGTCAATCAGAGAAAAGCGGCCATTTCCTCCGAACTTAAGTACAAGAAATCCACGGTTTAGGGCCGGACCCCTCACCCGTGAGAGCTCCGGTTGGTTCAACAATTCGTGAAGGAGCTGGAAGAGGGAGGATTTCAGATCGTTCCCGTCTCTGATACCGAGATCTCGGATAAGCTTCTGGAGGTCCAGTGCTTCGACTCCTTGAGTTTTCTCCGAGATGAGGGCGGGAAAAGAGGAGGCCCTGGTTTCGGCAGGTCGCGGCGAAGTTGCCTTCGCTCTGAGGTGTTGAATGATCCCTCGACCGAGGCCGATGGCTTGCGCTGCGAGAATGGCGTGCATGGTGATATCCGTTGACCTTCAACTACTGAACAGGGAGATTGACCGTAGATTTCGTAGATTTCGCAGATTCTGAATCTGCTTAATCTGCGGTCTGTCATATCTCTATTTTCGAAGTATGTGTTTCGACTATGCTCTGTCGGGTGAATCTCGTTCTGTTGGGTCCGGAGCTAGGAACCATGGTAGACAAGGAATCTCTGGCAGAAGGGATCCACCAGGTTGTGTCTTTTGATTTTTTCGAGGACTTTATCGCTCAAGGTGCTCTCTTCCGGGATCAGCAGAAGTCCGGTGGGGCTGAAGAGGCCCTTGGCGAGGACCATGCCCTCTTTCAGTTCCTCGAAGAGGACTTCCGCCACGCGCCTTGGCAGTTTGACCATGCGCGTTGCTTTAAGGAAGAGTCGCACTGATTCGGGTTCAAAGGCGCGTCCCGATTCCTGAAGGATCGATTCGATCGCCTCCTCCTTGGAGAGCCCGCATTCGACGAAATAGACGGCGACGGCAAGGACTCTGGCAGGTTTCGGGATCGTCTCGCGTGAGAGTCTGTCCGGGTAACCTTTGCCATCCCAGCGCTCATGGTGGGCGCGGATGGTCGCTCCCACCCCTTCGAGGTGGTCGACGAAGGATGCGAGAGTCTGACCGTAGACTGGATGGTTGCGTATAATCTCACCTTCGGCCTCTGAAAGGGCATCGGGTTCTTGGCGCGACTTCACAAGGAGGTCTCTGGAAACGCCTATGAGGCCGATATTCTGCAACCATGCACTCACCACGAGAGTGTTCTGATCCCGAGCCGTCAGATCACCGGTTGAGTTCATTTGCCTACACAGGTCGACAATACTCTTGGTTTCCTTCCCGAGGAGGGGATGATAGGCGTTTATGATGCGGTGGCAGAGATCGAGGGAGTGATCGAAGTTCGATTTTAGTGCGGCGTTCGCCGCATCAAGCTCGGCTTCATGTTCGATCAAGGCTCGATTTTTTTGCTTTAGTTCCAGATTGGAATGGGAGAGCTGTTCATTCAGTTGCAGCGTGTCTGCCTGGAGCTTCTGGTTGCTGATTAGGAGCTGAAAACGCTGAACAGCATTTTTCATAGTCGCGAGCAGCTCCTCAGGAACCCACGGCTTGGCGATGAACCGGAATATCTCACCTTCGTTCACTGCATCGATCACTGTGTTGAGGGTTAGTACTCCGGTGATCAGTATCCGGGAGGCGATCGGCTGTAAGCCCTTTGCCTTCTCCAGAAACTCGAGTCCCGTCATTTCCGGCATTCTCTGATCGGAGATTATGACCGAGAACCGATTCTCTTTTAGAAATTCCAACGCCATATGCGGCGAGGTCGTCTCGATTACATGGTAACCTCCTCCAATGGAAATGGTGTCCTTCAATGCCTGAAGGGTGCTCTCGTCGTCATCCAGCAGAAGGATCTTTGGGATGTCTGTCGGGGAGGGTTCCATTATGCTGCTCGACGCTGCTCAAGGTGTCTAACCGTACACTGTCGGAGGAAGGGCATATTCCAACAGGCATGTATAACGGACACCTTCTGGGATTTTTTTAGAAAAATCTCAGGAAGCTGTTGCGAAGAAGCAATGTCCTGGGTCGGAGGGGCGCTCCTTTTAACAACCCGAAACTGTTCTGTTTCAGGAGAGACAAAGAAGAAGACAAAGAAAAAGACTCAGGTTTCTGAAAGCTTCGTCCTAATTTTTGTCTCGGGTCTTCGTATCAATTTCCTGGCGGCGGAAAATTAGTACCGGGTCTACCGAAGGTTTCCGACTCGGTTCGGAAAGATTGTTCCATGGAGCCGGTCGGGCCCGCGGTATCGGATGCCTCGATCCACTATATTCCTCTGAATACAAGCCGATTCAGAAAATCACTTGCCTGGTGGCACGGTGGTTGCTCCCGCCTCCGGCATGATCGAAGGACTCTTTGAGCAGAGCAACTACATCCTGGCCAAGAAACTGATTGATGTCTCAGTCCTGAGGCATGAGGCTTTGGCGGCCAACCTTGCCAACGTCGAGAGTCCGGGTTACAAACGGCTGCAGGTCGACGGGACATTTGAGCAGAAGCTGCGGACCCTGGTGGAAAGGGGAGAGTTTCGGGCGGTGAAGGAACTGGAGCCTACTCTTCGGGAGGATCTGAGTGTCTCTTCTCTGAGGACGGACGGAAACAATGTCGAACTCGACAAGGAGTTGATAGCCCTCAATCGCAATTCAATAGAGCATGAGGTGCTGGCGCAGTTTCTCAGCGGCTCTCTCAACTATCTCAGGCATGCCATCACCGGACGAACCGGTTAGAATTCCTTGGGAATTTTGTCACCTCAATTCAGGTAAGGAATACGAGCAGTGAATTTGATGCCCGGAATTAACGTCACCGCGGATGCTCTAGCGGCGGAAAAGATCCGAATGAGTGTGGTGGCGCAGAATGTTGCCAACGCCTTCACGACGCGCGGGCCCGACGGCACGGCCTACAAGCGGCAGGTCGTTTCATTTGAATCGTTTCTGGACAAGGGACTGGATGCGTTGGGGAACGATTCTCCGATACGCCGGGTTCGCATTGGCGGAATTCACGAGGATTCTAAACCGGGTAAGAGCATCTACAACCCACAACATCCCGACGCAGACAACAACGGGATGGTGACGCTGCCAAACGTCGAAGTCTCTATGGAAATGGTGGACCTGATTGCATCCTCCCGGGCCTACGAGGCGAATCTGTCGGTAGTCCGGACCGCGCGTCAGCTGGCGCGCCAGGCCTTAACAATTGGGCGCCGTTAGGAATCTGTCGCGGTGGGAGTTTGGGAGGATCAAGTGGTTTGGATTAAGGCGGCCGTGATGCACATTATTGCCAGTTTGCTTTTGACAGATTCCTTAGCCCGGCAAGCCGGGAGCGGGAGGATGTTGGAGGCGACTCGAGAATTGGGAGACGGTTTGAGGCCGGAATTTCGAGTGCGAACTGCGAGTGAGTTACAAGGCGGGGAAAAGACACAAGAGTAAGTATTTCCATGTTTGATTCGATACAGGGGGTGGCGAGCTCTCTCATCCAGAACATCCGAAAGAACCCGGCTGCGGAAGCGTTGGCCCAAGGTGGCAGGCAGGATGGGCTGGGTCTGGCTGAGGTTCGAAAAGGGGATGAGGTGGTCAGTCGGCAGACGGCATTGACGAGGCTGGATGCCTCGGAACGAGTGCTTCTGAATCCGGGGGGCGTGACAGAGATCGACCGATCACGATACCTGGAAAGGGCGGGGGGCGTAGGGCCGGCAGTAGGCGAGGCCGGGGCGGCTCCATCTTTCTCCGATCTGCTCGAAGGCCTGGTTCGCAGTGTGGATGCGGAGGCCAAGGAAGCGGCCGCCGAAAAGGAGAATCTGCTCATTGGGAAGACTGACAATATTCATCAGAGTATCATCGCAATGCAGGAGGCCAGCGTAGCTTTCTCTCTTCTCGTGGAAGTACGAAACAAACTGGTTGAGACATACCAGGAGCTATCTCGAATGCAGGTTTAGGATATGGCAGCGCTATTTCAGCAATTTGGAAGGATTTGGAAGAATCTCGGAACCAATCAGCGCATCTCTATCGTCCTCTCGATGATGGGGGTTGTGGCTGGGATGGTTGGACTACTGGTTTGGTCCGCCCGTCCGAGTCTTCAGCTCCTCTACGGACAGTTGGATCCGAAAGATATGGCGGCGGTGATTACGGCAGTGGAAGAGAGAGACGTGACCTACCGGATTGGGGCCGGGGGTTCCTCCATTTCGGTTCCGCGAAGTGAAGTCTACGCTCTTCGCATGGATCTGGCCTCAAAGGGCGTCCCGAGCGGAGGTGGAGTCGGGTTTGAAATTTTCGACCGAGGCAACTTTGGAATCAGCGATTTCGTCCAGCGGACGAACTACCTTCGGGCTCTTCAAGGTGAACTGGGCAGGACTATCAGCCAGCTTCACGGGGTACGGAGCGCTCGAGTGATGGTTGTGGTTCCGGAAAACAAGCTGCTGAAGACGAATGAGAACGACCGTCCCACCGCCTCGGTTTTCGTCGATACGGGAGGCGGGCAGCTCCCGACGGAATCGGTGAATTCGATTCGTTTCCTGGTGGCGAACGCTGTCGAAGGTCTGGTCATCGATGATGTGGCGGTGATCGACAATCATGGAAACACCCTATCCGAAGATTTGAGATTGAACGACTTCGCAGGCGGCGCATCGAGTCAGTTCAAATACCGCAAGAGCCTCGAGGAGTACTTTGCTAAGAAGGTGGAAGGCATGTTGGGCAAGGTAGTCGGAGCGGGAAATGTGGTTGCCAGAGTATCCGTCGAGGTCGATCCGGAAGCTGCTACGGTTCTGGAAGAGCGCTATGATCCCGACAGCCAGGTGGCGCGAACCGAGACCCAGATCGAGGACTCGACGATTTCGAACCAGTCCAAGCCGCAGCAATCCGTGGGAGTGACCGCAAACGCCCCGGAAGGCGGAGCTTCAACCGGAGGGACGGGCGGTGGCGACGCCCTGAGCTCTTCGCAAGAGGTGAGGAAGAACAGGACGGTTTCCTACGAGATCAACCGATCGACGATCGAGAGGGTGAAGACACCTGGTAGAATTGATCGAATCAGCGCGGCGGTCTTTCTGGCCATGAGGATGAAGGAGGGGGAAGCGGAAGGGGAATTGGAGCCGAACCCTCGCAGCGATGAAGAATTGGCCTCCCTCCGGGACATGGTCTTCAATGCCTTGGGCGTCGAATTCTCCGCCGGATCCACGGCACAGCAGCAGATAACGGTCGAAGAGGCAGTTTTCGAAGGGATGGCGCCCGTTGCAGAAGAGACTTTCTTCCTCTTTCAGGATAATATGATGCCTTGGTTCGACCTGATCCGTAGTTTCCTTCCAGTTGGGATCGCGATCTTCATGTTCACGATTTTCCTGCGCATGGTGAAGCGCCACCAGCCGACGCCCGGCCACGTCGAAATCATGCCGGATACTCCCAATGAGGCCCTTGGTCCGGCTCCGGAACTCAATCGAGAGATCACACCCGATATGCTCAATAGCCTCATCAAAGAGAAGCCGGACAACATAAGCGCGGCCCTCAAGACATGGGCTGGTTCGGGGGCTGAGAATTAAGGCAACCGGCGATGGGGATAATCAATCTAGCTCCAATCGACTACGAAAATCTGGGTCGGCTGCAAAAGCTGGCGCTCTTCATGATCGTGATCGGACCCGAATCTGCATCTGTCCTGCTGAGATTTTTCGATGACAGCGACATCGAGATGATGTGCCGGGAGATCGCCAAGTACAACATTGTTGAGAAGGAGATTCAGATCAAGGTCCTGGACGAATTCTCCGAAATAATCGGGGAGAGCATTGGAGCGGTTCTGGGCGGTGCGAACTTTGCTCAAGAGGCGGTGGAAAAGGCGATCGGCGACTACAAGGCGGTAAATATCCTTGGCCGCATTTCCCCGACGGGAAATTCGTCGGAGGTCATCGCCGAATTCAGTGAGATGGAGCCGAGGCAGATATTCAACCTGGTTCGGGAGGAGCAGCCGCAGACAATCGCCTTCGTGATTTCTCATCTAAGTCTGGAGAAAGCAACGAGCCTGAGGGCGATGCTCCCCGAGGAAAAGCGGGAGGAAGTGATTGAGAGGATCGGATCGATGGAGCCGACCTCACTGGAGCACGTCAGCAAAGTTGTGGGCTGTCTGAAACTGCACTTCAGTTCGACTAAGAAGCCGACTATGCACTTGAGCGGCGGTGTTCGCACGGTGGCCGATCTAATGAATCTGATGGATCGGGAGGTGAGCAAGGACCTTCTAGACAAGATCGAGGAGAAGAATCCTGAGCTTGGGACGAGCATCCGACGCAAAATGTTCGGCTTTGAAGATCTGGTTCGCTTGGAGCAGACCGATCTACAGAGGATCGCGAGAGAAATCGAAATGACCGACCTGGTAGTGGCGATGAAATCGGCTAACGCGGCTCTCCAGGAGGCGATTTACAATTCGGTTTCGAAGCGGGCGGCGGAGACCTTGAGAGAAGAGATCAGTATGCTGGGTCCGACTCGTCTCAAGGAAGTCGAGGCGGCCCAAGACCGAATCATTCAGGTTGTGCGAAAGCTGGAGGAAGACGGCGAGATTACGATCGAGATGGGTTCGAGCGATGGTGTCATCCTATAAAGAGATACCGCTTTCCGCGCCCCTCAAAGGAATTCAGATGGTCTACTGCGGTCTTCCTCGGATCGGCCGTGGGGAGGCGGATCGAAGAGAGGACGAAGCCTACCAGAAGGGTCGAAGAGAGGTCGAAGCTGTCTGCCAACGCCAAATTCGGGACAATCTTGGGGAAGTCGAGCGGTTGCGGGGTAAAGTATTCGCGAAAATGGAAGAAGAATTCGAAAAGACGATCGAAGAAATCGGGCGTGCGATTCCCCTTTTCGTTGGAGAGCTGGTCCGAAGAGTGCTCGGTGCAACTGAAATCGATCGGCCTACGGTGATTAAAATTGTGGAGGAGGCGCTCGGAGAAACGACGTCGAACGAACAGCGACTGGAAGTGAGTCTTTCCGCTGAAGACTTCGAACTCGTCCAGGGACACGAGTCCGATCTCCGGCAGCAGTATCCCAGGATCGAATTGAGCTCGGACTCTTCGCTCGAAAGTGGGGACTGTCTCGTACGCAGTCGTTTCGGTCTGGTCGATGCAAGGATTGAGACGAAACTGGAGAACATCTCGAGAGACTTGGAGGCGGGCAATTGAGCGCCGTCGCGGAGAGCTTAAAGCTCGTCGAGGAGCGGATTGAGAGGACCAGGCCGATAAGGCGGGTGGGTCGTGTTGTGGAAGTTACGGGTCTGCTGATACATTCGGAAGGTCCGGAGGTATCCCTGGGCGAGATCTGTGAGGTCTCCTCCTCTCGGCATCAGATTTCAATTGCGGCGGAAGTGGTTGGTTTCCGGGAGAATCGCGTCCTTATGATGCCCTTTGGGGGACTGGCCGACATTCATCCCGGCTGTCAGGTAACGGTTGAACCCCGGAAGTCGGCGGTACCCGTTGGAGTGGGCCTGCTTGGTCGGACTATCGATGGTCTTGGCTGTCCTTTGGATGACCTCGGTCCATTGAAAGTCGAATTCCGTGAGGGAATGGGCGCCGATGCTCCCAACCCGATGAAGCGGAGGCCGATCAACCAGGGGTTCCAGACCGGGGTCAAAGCGATCGATTTGTTTGCTCCCGTGGGTCGTGGACAGCGGATGGGTATTTTCTCCGCCAGCGGGGTCGGTAAGTCGAGCCTTCTGGGAATGATGACGAGGGGATCCGAAGCCGACGTCAATGTGATCGCGCTGGTCGGAGAACGCGGGAGGGAGCTGCGAGATTTCATTGAAACTGATCTCGGCCATGAGGGTATGGCTCGTTCGGTTGTGGTTGTTTCGACGTCGGACCAACCGGCTCCTCTTCGAGTCCGGGCCGCGAATCTTGCCACCACCATCGCCGAGGCCTTCAGAGAAGAGGGAAAGAGTGTCCTCTTCCTAATGGATTCTCTGACACGATTTGCAATGGCTCAGAGAGAGATTGGTCTCTCGGTTGGCGAACCGCCCACTTCCCGAGGCTACACTCCATCCGTTTTTTCGGCGCTACCCCGACTTCTGGAGAGAACCGGCACGAGCGAGAGAGGGTCGATTACTGCCATTTACACCATACTGGTCGAGGGTGATGATATGAATGAACCAGTAGCCGATGCGGTACGGGGGATACTTGATGGGCACATTGTCTTGAGTCGTGCCCTGGCTTCCGCAAATCACTATCCTCCCATTGATGTGCTGGAGAGTGTCAGTCGTCTCGGCTTGAAGATCTACACCCCGGAGGAGGGGGAGCTTATTTCCCGGGCCCGGGACCTTCTCTCTGTATACCGGAAGAACGAAGACCTGATCAATATCGGGGCCTATGCCGGGGGCACGAGCAGCAAGATCGATGAGGCGATAGCGATCTACGACCGGCTCAATGAATTTCTGAAGCAGGATTTCCAGGTAACTGTTCCAAGGAGCGAGAGCTTCGAAGGCATGAAGGAGATCTTCGAATGAAGCAGTTTCGATTTTCGCTCGAAGTCGTTCTTCGCCTACGCGCGATGCAGCGCGAACTGGCTCTGAGCGAATTCGCGAAATTCGCGAAATTGAGAAGGCAACTCGAGAGCGAAATGAGGCGGGAGGAGGGACGGCTTGATCGGCTTGTCGATAGCGTCATCGGGACGCGAGAAGCCGCCTTTATCGGTGGATTACAGAAGCCCTATTTCGATGCTGTCGCGAAATTTAAAAATCAGCAGAGAGACCTTTCCCAAACTCTGGAACAGGCCAAAGGAGCCGAAGCCGCCTCTATGGAAAAGCTGATGGCCGCCCGCGCAGCGGAGGAGATCCTGAGTAAGATGCGGAATAAAAAGCTCAACGAGCACCTAGGAGAGGAACGGCGGCGAGAAGAGAAGATACTTGAGGATCTGGTGCATTCGAGACGCTGAACCGGCATAAGAGGAAAGGAGACTAAGGATGTTGCGTTCATATTGGATTCTGGGGTTCCTCGCCTTGATCGTAAACACGGGAACCCTGGCTGCGGTGTTTCTCAGGCACATGAATGATTTCCTAATCAGTCCCGAAGTGGAAGCGGTTGAGGAGTTCGAACCCGATGAGTTGGCAGTCTGGAATTTTCGGACCACGGAGATTCAGAAGATGGTGGGGGATCTGAACCATGAAAAAGATGCCATGAAAAAGCGCGCAGAGGATCTCGATAGGCTCGAAGCTCATCTCTTCGCCGAAAAGAAAGAATTAGAGCGACTGAAGAAGGAGATCGAAGGCGATCAGGATGAGATCCTTCAAAAACTGGTCCAGATCGAGGAGAGCGAGGTGAAAAACCTGAAGTCGATGGTGGCAACTTTCGCGAATATGAAACCTGAATCCGTGGTCTCGGTTTTCAATGCGTTTGAAGACGAAATGATAGCAAAGCTTCTCTTCCTGATGAAGCCGGCGGAAGTGGGCCTGGTTTTCGAAGAGTTGCTAAAGGGCGGCGGCCCCGGTGGAGCGTCGGCTCGGAGAGTGGCCCAGCTGACCGAAAAGCTCAGGCTCCTGCAGCAGAAGAAGGCGGCCGTTGCAGATCGGAACTTCTGACAACCACGACACTTCGAGAACAATACTTTAGCAATATTCGAGAACAGATAGTATGAGTGAATTGGCTGCGTTGATTTCACAGGCCCCACCGGCATCAGGTGATCCTACGGCGATGATGGCGGCGAATGGTTCGAAGAATGGTGCCGCCCCTACTTTTCGCGTTCCTTCCGATGAAACAGTGAAAGGTGGGCAGAGGACTCGACCTCATCCAACCGGACCTGAGGGTGATCGCCAAGAGGGTCCGGACGGACAGAGGACGGAGGTGGAACGATTCCCGATAGTTGTGATTATCTACGGCCGCCGGGCAAACCCGGAAGTCGCAGTTCCTAGGCGCCCGACGGCAAGCGGAGTTCCATTCAGCGGAGCCACTTCGGATCACGCGGGTCAGGTAACACCGAATGCCGGAATCATTGCACCGGTCACAAACTCGTCGGGCAAAACGAGTGGGGCAGCTCAAATTCCGGCGGTTCCCGGTTCTGCGCATGAGGAAGGTCGCCCGGCATCTGCTTTGGACCTCGAAGGGCGGCGATTACCTGTGTCGATTTCCGGAAGACCACGTCAGGTTTCGCCCGATGGACCTTCCTCAACAAGGAGAGGGGTTCCGGAGGCTACGGTTCTGACCGGAGGGCCAGTGACCGTTCAGCCTTCCACTGCAGATACTTTAGGGACGGGAGATCCGAGTCCGGTACAAGGTCAGGAATCTCGGCCCACTCCGACCTACAGAGAGAGACCCGCTCTGTCCCATTCCTCCCTTCCGCCGCCTCCAGCCACCGTTGTCGAAGGCGGCCGAGTACCGCGGGCAGAAGCAAGATCGACCCTTCAGTCGGAGAGCATTCACAGGAGGACGGCGGGAACCGTAGGGAAGCAGCCATTCCCTTCTTCCACCAAGGATGTTTCCGCTCCTACCCCGTCAAGACCATTGGCCGCTTCCCCGAAAGCGGTACCCAATGTGCACGGATCATCAGTTCCTGCGGAACCGAGTGAGCGGAAAGTTCCGTCGGCCGGGGCTCGAGACCCCAGAAGCACTGTGTAAAAACCAAGTAAAATACCTGTAGAATTACGCAGCTACTCAAGCCAGCCGAATAAGTGCCTGCAAGCGAGAGCCGCGCCTGATGGTAGACGGATTGGTATGGGTCCGTCAGTCCCTGATGAAATTCCCAAGACTGCTTATAAGACGACTCAGTCGAATAGCAGTCAGGCCCAGAACCGCATCGGAGACAGAGGAGGGGAGGAAAAGGCCAAAATTCGGCCCGCGGGATCTCCGATGCCACCATCGAGGGGGCCAAGGTCGGTTCCAGTTGCTCGCGATATTAGTGAAGTAGGTGTCCGAGGGGAGAGACGGGCAGCCACAGTGGAGAGGCCTAGCCCTGGTTCGGGGGGGATAGAGAGACCTTCCCTGGCGGGTGCCTCGAGAGCTGCGACTGGAGGGGGCGCAGAATTGCCTAAAGGAGCGACTGTAAGGACGATTGAAAAAATGGAATCGGGACCAGGGGAGGTCATAAGAAAGGGTGCTGTGGACGACGCGACCTTGAGAAAGCCCGCCACGAGTAGTCCCGTTCGCCTCATTCAGAAAGAGACACATCGTGGGATCCGGCCGGGAGGTGATGGAGGACTCAAGAGGACATTCTCTACGCAGTCGGGTGCTCCTGGAACCACCGCGCTGAGGATTTCTTCATCGGCGGAAGGTGAAATGGATACGCCTCTTCGCTCTTTAGGCGAGCCGGCTCGGAATGCGCCGCAGAATGCGAAGCCGGGGTCGGGGAAGGTTCAGTCTCGACCTCACTTCCTCTCCCCACCTCGGGTGGATTCAAAGGGTGGATCTGATGTGGCGGTAAGGGAGAGTGGCCAACAGACGCTTGTCCGAAGCGAGACCCGTGAGACAGTTCCGAATCTACCGGGGGTGGGTCGTGGCGGCGGATCCTCGATACATGTGGAATCGGTGCAGCCGTCTCTTCCCGGGACCTTGAATCCAGCGGCGGATACAGTGGAGATTCAAGAAGGGGATATGAAGAGGCAGCGAAGGGGGCCGGTAAGGGAAGGGAATGGGATCACGCGGACTCGGAGACCACAAGGAGGAAGCAGGAATCATCGGACCCGGGTGGCGAACCGATCGGAAACTACGGGAAGAGGCAACCGTACAATCGTTCCAGAGGAAGATTCTTCCGGAGAACATATTTCCCAATTGTCAAAAAGATCCGATCCCCAGACTCAGGAAACGTTCGGCTTTAGTATTTTATCCCTTGATAATCAGCTGATTGGAAGTCCGAAAAAGATCGCTGGCACGGTAGATGCTGTCGAACGGAGAGAGATGCAAGCCACCTTACCAGAGAAAACCTCGACGAGCGAAGGACGGAGGACCGTTAAGAGGGGCCGACGTTCAGTTGCGATTTCGGGATCGGTCAGCAGGTCTGTAGCAACCCTGGGACGAACGGCTGCGACGGCTTCGAATCCGGTTTTCGCCAAAGCGAAGATAGCGCCCGAAATTGGAACGGACTCTGAGTTCGATAGATTCGACTTTTCGGCGAAATCCGGTGCAAATGAGGCAACCGTTCTTGACTCGACACCGGAGCCGGCGGAGGTCGCCTCAAAAACGACGACCGACAGCCTCACCCGGACTATACTTCGACTCATTGACCGTCTCAATTCGGGTCGGAGTTCCACTCTGCGGGTCAAGCTCAGCACGCCCGGCGGAGGTCAGCTGGTGGTCAGATTGCAGGTTGATGGTAATAGGGTAAACGCCGTCTTCCAGACGGAGTCGACCGAAATACAGGAAAAGCTGGAGCAGGGGTGGAACCGAATCGCCGAACTGGCGGCTTTCAAGGGCGTGCGATTGGTGACGCCGAGATTTGAACATCGGGGACGCCTACGCACCAACAGCGAGGCGAGAGAGAGTCGCACCGCAGATTCGGATACCGATGATGATGACATTCGATTTGAGGCCGGCGCGGCCTCCGGCAACGGAGGATTCGAGAGAGAACATCGGGCCTGAATCGATCCCAACCCTCTTTTTAACTGGAGATGAATATAGAATCAGTAACTCAATCAAATCCCGATCCGGTGGCAGCCTTGCTCGCACCGGCGAAGGGAAAGATTCTCGACGTCCAAGATTTTTTGCGACTGCTGACCGTCCAGCTGGCCCATCAAGATCCTCTCGAACCAATGAAGGATACGGCATTCATTTCGCAGATGTCCACCTTCACCTCGCTCGAGTTGATGAAAGACCTGTCCAGCTCCTTCAGTCAGTTTTCATTCGAACAGCAGGGTATCGCCGCACAGGGCTATCTCGGTAGGGAAGTCACCTTACTCGATGCGGATGGCAGCCTGGTCGAAGGGGTGGTGTCCGCAGTCTCCACAGCGGGTGGCGAAATCAGGATTACGGTAGGGAATGTCGACTACCCGTTATCCAGCGTGCAGCAGGTCCGAGAACCAGTTGCTGGGGAAGGCGAACTTTAAGACCCATCGTCGCAATCTTTTGCAACGATCGAAGATGGGAAGAATCAACAGAGTTTAGAACAGAAAACCAAACAAAGGTAAGTAAAGATGTCTCTAATCAGTTCTCTAACAAGCGGGGTCAGCGCCCTGAGGAGTTTCACCAGGGGAATCGAAGTCATCGGCAACAATATTGCCAACGTCAACACGATCGGATTTAAGTCGTCGCGGGTCGACTATTCGGACAGCTTCAGTAACCTGCTGAAGCAGTCTAGCCCGTCTCCGACTAGTGGGAACGGTTCGAACCAGCCCTCCAGCCAAGTTGGGACTGGGGTCCAGGTCGGATCGATCTCCACCAAGTTCGCCCAAGGCCAGCTCAATACAACCGGAATTACGACTGATCTTGGAATCGTCGGTAAGGGATTCTTCAAAGTAACCGACACGACCAATTCGAGGAATTTCGCGACCCGGGCCGGGAATTTTCGACGGGATGATCGATCCTTCATGGTAAATCCTGAGGGTTTTCGTCTTCAGGGTCTGGCCGGTGGAACGGCTGCCTACGATGCCACCGATGTTGGAGGTGAGATGGTCTTCACTCCCACACTTGTGGCGCCGGCAACGATCGGGGACATCCAGATCGACTTCAGCCTCGCGATAGGCAGCGGTTTGACTAATTCGACCGGCGGCGCCTTCAGCGATGCTGAGGTGCAAGCCGCTGCTCCTCATTTCACGGGGTTTAGTATCGACAACCAAGGTAACATTCAAATCATCTTGAACAACGGCGACACCTTTGATGCAGCTAAGGTCTTGCTGATGGATTTCAAGGATCCGCAGGGACTCGTATCGGAGGGTAATGGATTGTATTCCGGCTTCAATGCAGCCGGAATCCTCGGAATCGTTAATCTCGCCGTAGCCGACAATTCCCCCGGGACCAACAGTCTGGGGATTCTCCAATCTGGGACGCTTGAGAATTCGAACGTGGACTTGACGGAAGAGTTCACGAACATGATCACGACGCAGAGAAGTTTTCAGGCCGGCGCCCGTATCATCACGGTTTCTGACGACATTCTGAACGAGGTCGTCAACCTCAAGCGATAGAGTAACCCGAACAGTTGGGAGGTTTGAGGAACGATGGCTGAAGAGACTATCGAAGTGCTGCTCGCGGCCGGGGAAGGGGGCGGGGAAAAAAGCGGAAGTCCAATTGTCCCGATTTTGGCGATCGTGGTTCTGCTTCCTGCAATCACATTTGCGATGGGCGAGTACGTGCTCATTCCACGCATGAAGGAAGCTCTGGGTGTCACCGGTCATAGCGAGCAGAAACACGGCGAAAAGAAGGGTGGATACTCGGAAAATCACGGGGAGGTTCACACCTTCGAATTCAGTAACATTGTCGCCAATCTCTCGGGAGCACTGAAGAGCCGCTACGTGAAAGTCACCTTTACGGTGGAGGGGAGCCATGCGGAATTCGTTCCCATCATGGAGTCCAACAACATCAAACTGATCGACGCGACGCTTGGTGTATTGTCGAGTCTTTCACTTGCCGATCTAGAAAAGGCCGGGGTGAAGAATCTATTGAGGAATAATCTCCTCAACACCTTTGAAACGACCCTCAATGAGCGTATCGTCGAACAGCTCTACTTCTCGGAGCTAGTTGTACAGTAGACCTCAACGTTCTGAATCCATGAGGTAAAAATGAGTGATGCCAGCGAGACACCTCCAGAGAGTCCGGAAGAGTCGGTAGAGGAGATTGATGCCGAAGAGGCGACTCCGGAAAATTCCGAGGAGTCGGTAGATGAGGCGGAGGAGAGCGAATCTCCGGCCGCGGCCACTACAGAAAGGGATTTCACACTGTATCGTTGGGACGGCGAGCGCGTGGAACCCTCCGTCCCACTTAAAGTCGCGGAATACGATTTCAGCAACCCGGGTTTCTTCTCGGAGGCGGAACTCCGGCAAGTGCGGATCCGGCATGAGCAGTTCGTCCACTACCTCTCGGCCCGACTCTCAATGTTTTTCCGCATGGATTTTCTTCTCAAGCTTTTGGACCTCACCACGGTCCCGTTTCGGGAGTATGTCGGGTCGATCCCGAGTCCATCTTGCATCACAATGTTTGAACTCGAACCGCTCGCCGGCACTGGATTCCTCGACCTGAGGCCGAGAACAGCCATGTCCATGGTCGAACGCATGCTCGGTGGCTCTGGATCGGCCCCGGAAGAGGAGCGCTACCTGACGGAGATTGAGGGCAGTCTGCTGGAGGAAGTCATGGGTGCCTTCCTGGAAGAGTGGAGCAGGCAGTGGAGCGACCTCCGGGAACTGAAGCCGGTCATCACAGGGGGAGAGAACAACAGTCGTTTCCTCCAGTGTCCCTCTTCCAATTCGGTCATGTTGGTGGCGAGATTCGAATGTGGATTTGGGGGCGGCACTGAGCCGCTTCAGATCGCAGTCCCATTCTATACGATCAAACCGGTCATTGAGGAGTTGAGAGAAAAGGGTCAGCGCGAGAGGGAACAGCCAGTTCCGGATAAAGCGCCCGCCTGGCTCGATTCGTATGATGACATACCGGTGCCTCTTTCGGCGGAGTGGGATCTGTTCGAAATCACCCTTGGTGACCTCAGCGCATTGCGCCAGGGAGATATACTGGAGCTGCCTCTTGATCTGCTGCGGAACACGCGGGTCTGCTTGAGGAATGCACCTCGATTCCGAGGTGAAGTTGGACTGGACGGCGAATTTGTGGCGATTCGGCTAACGGATTGCATCGAAGAAAGGGTTTAACTGATGGCTACAGCAACAGCGGAGAGAAATGTAGAAGTCGTGATGGACGTCAAAGTGCAGGTGACGGTTCAGCTTGGCTCCTACGAATTGCCCATGCGGGAGATTGTTCAGTTGATTCCGGGCTCGGTTCTCCAACTGAAGCAGCATGCCAAGGATCCTGTTGGCCTCTTTGTAAACGGCAAGCTCATCGGCTACGGCGAAGTGGTGCTGGTGGAGGAGAACTTTGGCCTCAAGATCACGGAGATTCTGGGAAGTAAAGGTGATTAGTTTCCTTCGATCGCGGATCCCCAGACGTCGCGATAGATTGATTCCCGGGATCGGAATCGCGTTCCTCTCCCTTGTCCTGGTTTGGGGGGAGTCCGGCGCCTCCCTGGAGGAAAGAGATGAGATCATTTACCCGGCTGTCGGCCGGAACACGATCCAGTCTGTCGGCAGCAGCGATGACGAGGCTAGGGAGTATTCCTATTGGCGGGTTCTGATGATTGGTGCGATTCTCTCGGGGGGTGCCGCCCTATTTGCCTACCAGCTGATTCGTCGCGGGAGGATAAAGCTGCCGATGGGTTCAAGTGAATCCGGTCTACGGCTGAATGAGACTCGGATGCTGGGAAACAAACAGTTCCTGGTGGTGGTCGAGTACGGTGGGCAAAAGATGCTGCTCGGGGTAGGACCGGGATTTATCGAGCATCTATGCTATCTCGACTCCTCCCTCTCGGAAGATGGCGCCGCGGTGCCTGAATTCAGGCCAGGATTGGAGAGGAGGGCGTGATGCTGAATCCGGGTGTAAGACGCAGTCTGCTTTTGGCTCTGCTCTGCCTGGTGGCTTTGCCGGGTACTCTTTGTCCCCAAGATGGCGCTGCCGGCGAAGCGGATCAATTTACGATCAAAATGGACTTCGGAGGAAGCGAGGGAAATGCGGATCTCGCTCTCGGCATCCGGATCCTGCTCTTCATGACGGTCCTGACTCTGGCCCCCTCCATAGTCATGCTGATGACCAGCTTTACGCGAATCGTAATCGTCCTCGGTTTCGTCAGGAACGCCCTCGGTGTACACAGCGCACCCTCCAACCAGATCGTGGTCGGTCTGGCTCTCTTTCTCACCTTCTTCCTGATGGGTCCAATTTGGAACAAGATATATGCTGAGGCCTTCACTCCCTACCAGAAGGAGGAGATTACCTCAGTCCAAGCGTTCGAAATCGCGGCCCTGGAATTGAAAGATTTCATGCTTAAACAGACGCGAGCGAACGACTTGGAGTTCTTCCTCGGCTTGGCCCGGATGGGACCGACTGCAGTGAGCGATCTCCCAATGAGAATCGTCATCCCAGCTTACATTCTGAGTGAGCTCCGCACCGCCTTTCAGATGGGTTTTCTGATATTCATACCATTTATCGTGGTCGATTTCCTGGTCGCTTCGACCCTTATGTCAATGGGAATGATGATGATGCCACCGGTTATCGTCTCGCTTCCATTCAAGCTGCTCCTCTTCGTCCTCGTCGATGGCTGGTATCTTGTCATCCGCTCCCTGGTCGAAAGCTTTTCAGTGTGAATATCGAGATGGCAGTCGACATCTTCCGCACGTTGATCGTGACGTCCCTTATCCTTATTAGTCCCATTCTTGGTGCGGCAATTGGAATCGGGCTCCTCGTCAGTCTTCTTCAGACCGTCACGAGCATACAGGATCAGACGCTGACCTTCGCTCCCAAGCTGGTAGGAGTCGGACTGATGATGATGGTCGCGGCTAACTGGATCATGCGTAGCCTGATGGAGTTCGGGGTTATTTTCATACAGAAGCTGGCCGAGATGGCGCCATGAATCTGGTCTTCGACAATCTTCTTTTCGTGATGTTCGCGTTTCAGCGTGCGGGAGCGCTCTTCGTTGCCATACCGGTCTTCGCGGGACGGGTCATTCCTTTGCAGGTGAGGCTTGCGCTCGCCCTGTTGGTCGCCTTTATCGCCTCTTCCCAGATTCCAGGTAGCGCTCTTCTTCCGGATTCGACCGGACTGATTGTCCTGATCTCGATAAACGAAGTCCTCATTGGACTCCTCATGGGAATGGCAGTCCGGGTCTTATTTTCCACTATTGGTTTTGCCGGACACATCATTTCCATTGAGATCGGACTGATGATGAGTTCGAGCGTGAATCCGCTCAACGAATCGTCCTCCACCACTGTCGGCTCTCTCCTTTTCTATTTTGCCGCGCTCCTCTTTCTCATTTCCGGCACCCATTACGAAGTAATCTACGCTTTCGTCAGAAGTTTTGAGGTGCTACCGGTGGGTCAGGCCCTCTCGGATTCGATCTCCCTTGATTTACTGGTCCGGGACACAGCGAAGATTTTTCTAGTTGGGATGCAGATCGCGGCGCCGATCATCGCAATAAACTTCCTCGTCAATATGACTTTCGCGGTGCTTGGGAAAGTCGCTCCCAAGGTCAATGTCTTTATCACCAGTTTCGCCGTCAGGATTCTCACGGGCATGGCAGTCCTCTTCGCTACCACAGGACTGATCGCCCACTACATCCTGGATCGCGCCTCGGGAGTTCCCGAGATGATGCTCAAGCTACTCTCCAACTAGGGATCTGTCTCATTCATGAAATCGCGACAATCTTCAAGCATAGACCGCAAGGTGGGTGGTAAAGATCAAGGCCAGGTTCTTGCCGACAGATTCCTAATTGAACGGAATCAAGACTAATGCCTGACGAGAGTTCGCGCACCGAGCAGCCGACTTCGAAACGGTTGGCTGAAGCCCATCGGGAGGGAAATTTTCCTCAAAGCCAGGAAATTGGGACCGTGTTTGTCCTGACCGCGGCGTTCACTGTTTTCGCCTTCTTTGTGAAGGAGAAGGCGGTTGAGCTGGCGATGGTCACTCGGGGCCTTCTCGGTCAGCTGGCGAACCCGGAGATCACCCAAGAGCGCGCCGTCCAGGGCATGGGGGATGTGCTCCAGGCAATCCTGCTCGTGATCACGCCGATTCTGATTGGGACGTCCTTCGCTGCAATATTGGCAGGAGGTCTACAGAGTGGATTCCGACTCACCCCCAAGAGGCTCGAACCGAAATTATCGAAGCTTAATCCCATCAACGGGGCGAAGCGAATCTTCCGTCCCCAGAGCATGGTTCAACTAGGCTTTGACCTGCTCAAGTTCACTGCTCTGGCGGTCATCCTCTACGGTTTGATCCGCGAGCTGATGAAAGACGATATCTTCTACACGCCGGTTCCCCCTGCCTACCTGGGAGAGTTTCTCTACAAGTCCGCCATGTTGATGCTGGTGCGGTTGATCCTGGCCCTTGGGGTTATCGCCATAATCAGCTACGCCTACCAACGATATCGAGTTAAACGAGACCTCATGATGACTCGCCAGGAGGTGAAGGACGAGCGGAAGAGCGCGGACGTCAATCCTGAGGTTCGATCGACCCAACGGCAGATGGCGCGCCAGATTCTTCAGAAACAGATGCTGGATGCAGTGCCCTTGGCGGACGTGGTCGTGACCAACCCGACACACTACGCGGTCGCCATGAAGTACGAGCAGGAGGCCGACACCGCCCCCATGGTCTTGGCCAAAGGTAAGAATCTCTATGCTCGAAGGATCATCGATATCGCATCCAAGTTCGGAGTTCCCCGAATTGAGAATCGACCCATTGCCGGTCTTCTCTTTCGCATCGGAAGGGTGGGGGAGGCGATTCCGGTGGAACTTTACGAAGTGGTCGCGACCATCCTCGCTCACGTCTACCGGACGCACCGTTATTACTTCCATCTTCTGAAATCGCGAAGGGTGCAGAGGCATTCGCCATTGCGCTGATATCGAAGACTCGAATGGCAAATCCACCAAATAGCGAAAAGAGGAGATGGGAAGATCTGCTGAAGCATTCGGACCTTCTCTTCGCGTTTGGTCTTTTTGGGACCGTCATTCTGTTGGTACTGCCGATTGCTCCTTCTCTGATGGATCTCCTGCTGTCTTTCAGTATCGGTCTGTCTCTCCTCGTCCTTCTCATCGTCATCTACGTCAAAGAACCTCCTGAATTCTCCGTATTCCCCACCATTCTACTCTCTATACTCGGTGCCATAAATAATTGCGCATAACGGCTTAGATGATACCGCAGAGTTTTCGGAGGGTTTCGTTCCCCGTTGCCCATTCCTGAAACTTGCTTTCCACCCGGTCGGAGACTTCATCGATACAGGCGAAGTACTGGTTGTGAATGCAGAGTCGACGGGTCAGTTTCCAGATCCGTTCAATGGGGTTGAGTTCCGGACTGTAAGGAGGCAGAAAGTCCTGCTCGAATACATCAGCGCATTCCTCGCGCCAGCTTTTATGCAGAAGCCCATGATGGTAGCGCGCATTGTCTGAGATGAGTACCGTTTTCCCGGGTGAACGGCTTGTCCGTTGTCTCAAAAGCTTCAAGAATCCCCAGAAACTGTCAGCATTAAAGCGGTCCTCTTCTCTGGCATAGATAAACTTGCCGTCGCGCAAACGGACCGCGCCGAAGTAACCGACTTTCTCGCGCGTGGGCGCATGCATTAAGATCGGCTCCTTCACCTCTGGAGGCACCCACATGCGGCAACGCGAACCGTACTGTTGGAAATGCACTTCATCTAAAGACCAAAGATCTATCTCAGGGTCCTTTGCTAGTCGACGGAGTTTTTTCTATGCGCCTGTTGTGCCACCGGATCGGCCCGCGCAAGGACCGGACGAGGTTTGCGCTGGCGAAAGTCCAACTGTCGGAAGAGGCGCTGACATTGCCGTACGCTCAGCTCAATCTGCCAGTTCTCTTTAAGCCACCGAGACAGCGTCTTGCCGTCCCACAGGTTAACCGCCATACCGTGTTCGCGGGGACTCTCCCGAAGAATCCCATCCAACTGCTTCAGTTCCCTTTCACTCAAACGGGAGGGTCGGCCCCGCCCTGGGCTTTCGGCCAGACCGCTCAGCCCGTCCTGATTAAGACGTTGCACCCAATACTGCACCGTGCGCGGACTGTCGCCAAGATAACCGGCCACCTGATGGGCGCTCAACCCTTGGGCCACCAATAAGACGCCATGGAGGCGATGGTCGTAACGAGATTGCTCGCTGCGACGAATTTCATCTTGTAAAACCAAGATCATTTCCTCGGAATCTGTGATAGTTAATGCACGCATAACAAAGAAAGGACATAACACCATCTCTCGTATGCGCAATTAAATTTGTCGTTCTGTATATCACCCTATTTCGGCTGGGTCTCAACGTCGCCTCCACCCGGCTCATTCTGTTGGACGGATACGCAGGTAGTGTAATCGACTCCTTCGGAAACTCCGTGGTGCGAGGCAATTTCGTGGTCGGGGCGGTCGTATTCGCAATCCTCGTTATCATAAACTTCGTCGTCATCACGAAGGGCGCCGGTCGAATCGCTGAAGTGGCGGCCCGGTTTACCTTGGATGCGATGCCGGGAAAGCAGATGTCGATCGACGCCGAACTGAATGCCGGCGTGATCGATGAGCGGACGGCGACCCTTCGAAGACTGAAGATCCAGAAGGAGGCCGACTTCTACGGCTCCATGGATGGTGCCAGCAAATTCGTTCGTGGAGATGCGGTGGCCGGGATCCTGATCACTCTGGTTAACGTGGTCGGGGGCATCGCGATCGGGGTCCTGCAGAGGAATCTGAGCATTTACGAAGCGCTCCAGAAATTCACTCTGCTATCGATCGGGGATGGTCTCGTCTCCCAGATCCCCGCCCTCATCGTTTCGGTGGCCGCGGGTATTCTTGTGACCCGTTCGTCGGAGAGTTCAAATCTGGGCTCCTTCATTGGCAAACAGCTAACACTCTACCCTCGGGCCATTGCGATTGCCGGTTCCATGCTTGCAATTTTCGCGATTCTCCCAGGTATGCCTGCCCTTCCCTTCCTTACCTTGGCATTCGGGTGCGGGTTCTGTGCTTACGTGATGCACAAGAGGGGCCTGGGAAAGAGCGCCTTCGAAGATGAAGAAGGAAGGGGTCTGCCCTCTTCCGAGCTCGACGCCCTGCCGGGACCGTTAGCCGAGGATGATTCAGAGGAACTGGCCTCGAGTCTGCCTGATATCGAGGGGATGATTGAAGTGGAGACTCTGGCTGTGGAGCTGGGTTCGGGGCTTCTTTCGCTGGCCGATAAGGCCCGTGGGGGCGATCTCCTGGAGCGCGTAACGGGGGTGCGAAGAAGCTTTGCTAAGGACTTTGGAATGATCATCCCGCCGATTGCAGTGCGGGACAATCACGAGCTGAACGCGACCGATTACCGGTTCCTCCTGCGAAATCTGGAAATCGCAAAAGGCGAGGTTCTGCCCAACCGATGGATGGCTATGAATGTGGCCAACAGCGGGGCGGACCTGAAAGGTGTGGCCACTGTGGAACCGGTCTTCGGTTTGGAGGCGGTGTGGATCGGAGAGGAGGAAAAGAAATCGGCCGAAATTAGCGGATACACCCTGGTGGACGCCTCTTCGGTTCTGATCACACATCTGTCCGAGACCCTCAAGGAAGCGGCCCATCTCATTCTCGAACGGGAAGATACGCAGAAGTTGATCGATCTCGTTAAGGAAAAGAACCCGACTCTGATCAATGAACTCTTACCTGATCTTGCCAACGTTGGGCTAATTCAACGGGTGCTGCAGAACCTCCTTCGAGAGCGCATACCGATCAACAACCTGACCGTGATCATGGAGACCATTGCCGATTTCGCGAGCCTGACCAAGAATCCGGACGAACTCTCCGAGCAAGTCCGCCGGCGGATTGGGGTATACTTTATCAAGGAGTTCGAGAGTGAGCCGGGCATCATCAAAGCCCTCACCCTGGAACCAAAGCTGGAGCAGTTACTCGTTTCACGGGTGCAAAAGAGCCAATTCGACGTCGCCCTAATGATGGATCCAACTCTTGCCCAGCACTTGCTGAACGAACTGAGCCCGCGCGTCGATGCAATGTTGGAAGAGGGGATCCCACCGACCCTTGTCGCCACGACCGAGCTGCGATTGGCCTTCAAACGATTCTTTGAGCCCAGTTTTCAGCGCCTCTCGGTTGTAGCTTACCAGGAGATGCCGAACCAGATTCAGATTGAGAGCTTCGGAATGATTGGAATGCCGCTCGGTGGTGTTCCAGAAACGGCACAGGAGGCGGAGGTTGGAGAGCCCATCACGGCTTAGTCCTCGATCACCTAAATAGGGTCATCCATGAACATCGATAAGAAGATGGCAGTAACAGCGAAAAACAGGTCTGGAATTGAAGAGGGCAAGAAGTACCGGTTGGAAGTCCGATCTGCCGGCGAGGCGGTTCGCATTATACGCGAACGGATGGGCGAACGGGCTCGTGTCCTTTCCGTCAAGCAGGTTGAGAGGGGAGGAATCTCACGCCTCTTCTCGGCGCCGAGGCTGGAAATCGTGGCGACGATTCCGCCTTTGGAGAATGATTTCAAGAACCCTGCCGGGGAGTCGCGCAGAACTCCCGAGAGTGGCCGCGTCACAGTTCCTCGGTACCCTACCTCGCCTCAACCTGGCGAGTCGGTGAGGGGACTCATGGCCTTGGGAAAGGTGGATGAGATTTCGTGGAATCTGCTGCGGCGAGGTGGATTCAACGACACCCTGGTGAATCGATTCCGGCAGTCGGCCGCCTCAAACGGCATCGAGGATATGCCTAGATCAGAGGTGTTCGGGGCCACTGCCCGATGGTTGCTCTCAGAGTTCAGAAATCTCGAGCAGAGACCGATTGGCGAACGGATTGCATTTCTTGGCGGACCGGGAGTTGGGAAGTCGACCGCTCTGTGTAAGCGTCTGACCGAGGACGTTTTTCGAAATGAGAGAAAAGTGGATGTCCTCAAGCTCGAAAATGACTGTCCGAACCCAGATGACACTCTCAGTGTCCTGTGCGAAATCCTGGGTGTCCCACTCTTTCGGAATGCGGTTGACGAAAGTCGATCGGAGTCTCGTGATCGACTCTATGTAGACTTGCCGGGTCTGAACAGCCGCAATGAGAACGAGGTCGATCGTTTTCGATCCCGTCTCGATGAATTGGAGGTGGATTCCCGGGTGCTGGTTGTTCACGCCGGATTCGAATCAGCTCTAATCGACGACCTTTTCAGGCTCGGAGAAGGGCTCGGTGCGACGCACCTCGTTCTGACCCACTTCGACGAGATTTCCAACGCGGCCAAACTCTGGAGCTACATCCTCTTTGGGGGATTGACGCCCTGGTTCTTCGGACTTGGGCAGAGCACCTCAGATGAGTCTTCGGAAGAGATTCTTTCTCTTCTAATGTCCAGGACTTTTCCACCCACCTGTTTGCCACAATTTTGACCCAACCATTTCTCGATGATTTGGAAAATGGAACGGAAGGCAAAAATCTATCAAGCTGAAGGGTACGGTGTTTTGATTCTCGGGACATTAGGTGATGATATTGATGGCCTTGTGTAGGTTGAAGGTGAAATGATCACAGAGGGCAGGGGTGGATTCGAAGCCCATGGTAGATTTGAGGCTAAGAACCAGTTGCCTGCAAGCAGCCAGGATTCTGGCTGCGTTATGGTTACGGATCATACATCGATCTTCATCGAAGAAGCGATCTCTGGGGTAGTGGTTTTTGTTTTCGATGGCCCAGTGGTTGCGGATTTTCGATAGGAACTGAGGAGGGCTCAAGTCGGTGGGATCGCGGCTGCTGACATAGTAGGAGCGTTCCGAGGAAGGTTTCGCTTTGTTAGGATAATGGAAGGTGCGTTGGACAGAGGCGAACTGACGAGCATGAGGCAAGCCAAGGGAGGGAGCGCTTAGAGGATGGGTTGCTATTTGACGAATCTCCAGGCGGCCATGGTCCTTATCTACGGTTTGGTGGACAAAAAGGGGGAGGGGCCGAAAAGATTCTTTGCGTCTTGATGCATGGTGGGTTGGTTGTCTTTGATCTGGATGATATAGTCAGCGCTGAGTTCTTCGACCACGATGTGGGCCGTTTCTTTTTGGTTATGCATGGCGTCGAAGGTGAAGGTGGATCCGTCCATGGCCGGCATCTTGCGCAGGAGAGTTTGGGCGGCGGTGATCTCGTTGGATTTGTCGGCGGTAGCGACTTGGGCAATCGTTTGAGCGCTTTGATGATCGACCGCGGCCACCAGGTGCAAGGCCTTGGCCGGTTCTTTGTCAGTGCCTTTGAGAGTCTTACCGTCAACCGCAATATCGCGGGGCAAACGGCCCTCGGGCGAGGCTATGAATTGGGTGAGGATTTGATCGAAAAGCTCGGCCTCGACGTTTTGCAACACCCGGTAGAAGACATCATAGCAGGGGGCCTGAAAACGGCTTGTTTTGGGGTTTTTCCAGGAGCGTAAGGCGCGCAGTTGGGCTTGATTGAGGTGATGGGCCAGGCGCACGATCTCCTTGAGGTTGTGT
This sequence comes from Candidatus Moanibacter sp., assembly GCA_965226025.1. GTDB lineage: Bacteria > Verrucomicrobiota > Verrucomicrobiia > Opitutales > UBA2987 > Moanibacter. Next base: position 1,954,728 of record CBDDCD010000003.1, read on the forward strand.
TTGCCGCAGAGGGTGCCGAGCACAATCATACTCAAGACCGTGGCGAGTCGATAGCGACGGCCCGCTTTTCGACGGAAGTCTTCGATCTGGTGGAAGCGTTCCCGGAGGCTTGTCATCTGTTCCACTTTGAGGCAGACCGCATGGGAGTTGTCGTTGGCATTGAGGGCCTCACGGTGTGCCTTGGGCAAGGGCCCTGGCGAGCGCAGCAGTTGCAGAGCATCAGCCCGCAGGGGTTTGACCCAGATCTGCTTGGGGCGCTCATGGCGTTCATAGAAATCTTCCCGCTGTCGACCATATCCCGCGCTCAAGCCCAAAGGAGTCCACCCGCTCGCCTTGTAGCAAGTGCCTCGGTGGATCTGTGGGTCCACGAAAGTTTCCGCTACCAAGGGGCGATAGGCAAAGGCCTGCTCCCAGTGATCGGCCAAGACTCTCAGGCACATCGCCAACGTCTTGGAGGCCAGATTGGCCAGCTTGAGCCCGGGCAGAATGAGAAAACGCCGGTTCTGCACCACCAGTTTCAAGCGCGCATGCCGTCGCGCCCCATCCCAGCCGATCCAGCCGTCTCGATCCTTCAGCCGGTAGCTAGCCGCTCCCCACAGCAAAAGACACACCCATTGCCCGTCGATCAAAGCCACATAGCGCAGGGTCTCTCCCGCGCTCCCCGCACTGTGCAAATAATGATGTTGGATCAAAAGATCATTGAATCGCTCCTGCTCTTCGGGCAAGATCAGACGCAGAGTTAGACGATCTATCGAAGGAGTCAGATGGTAAGATTTTTTGTCTTTCATACCATCTTGGCATGACTGATTCCCTCGGGTTTGTCTAGCTCTTTTTTTATCTTTTTGCCTATCAGCCACTTCCTTCCCAGAAAACTTTCACCCTGAGCTGAAGGGAGACACTATGATATCGACACTGATTTATCCGAGGTTTTTTCTTACTCTGGGAGGTCTATTCGGCTTCCTGGTTGCGTTTGTAAGCGGGCTCCTGGCGGGAGCCGAGATTTCTTTAGCGGTTCGAGATGCATCGATCGGCTGCGTCCTTGGTGCGTTCCTTGTGAAAGGGGTGCTGCAGGTGGTCACATCCAGCATTCAGACCCTCGAGCAGGAAAAGAGTAAAGGAGGAGCAGCGCAGGACGATAACTCTGACGCAGAGCTGAACTCGCAAACCGCCCTAAGGGCGCGCTGACCGGTTTAAATATTCCTCCTTTTATCACCTATGTCACGGCTGGCTACAGCACCACCAACGAATTCAAACTCGGAATCGAGCGCCACCGCGAAAGGCCGGATGGCCATCGATGTTTATAACGGAACCGATAAAGAGACGGAGCCGCAATGGGATCTGGTTGAGAAATACCTACCCTTGGTGAAGTCGATCGTCTCGCGGATGAAGATGTACTTTCCCGATGAGATCGATATTCAGGATATTTACAGTGTCGGAGTCTCCGGCCTGATTTCTGCGACGTTGCGATGTGATCCAGAGAGGCGCGGGTCCTTCGGCAGTTACGCGACCCTACGAGTGAGGGGCGCTATCCTCGATGAAATGCGGAGACTGGACTGGATGCCGCGGGCCAACCGACTCATGGCCAAGCAGTACCAAAAGGTGGTGGACGGACTTGAGCAGAAATTCGGCCGTCCCGCCACGGAAGAGGAAATCTGTGATGCGATGGAGCTTACGAGAAAGGAATTCCGCCGCCTCATGGACCGGCTTCGGCCGATCAGCTTCATTCCTCTGGACCGTCCCGTCGATCCTGACAATTCAGAAAACGCGACGGCCCATGATGTGGTTTCCGACGACACAATCCCCAACGCCCGGGAGTCCTGCGAGCGGAGTGAGGTGATACAGATTCTTCGGGACCGAATCGACGAACTCCCGGAAGTGCCGCAGAAAGTGCTGATCATGTACTATTTCAAGGGTATGCGTTTGGCCGAGATCGCGGCCGTCTTCAACCTCACCGAAAGCCGTATTTGCCAGATTCACGCCCAGGCAGTGATCGGTCTGCGAACCTATTTGCAGAGAGCAATGAATCGGTAGGATTCCCCGTACGATGCTTCTCGTAATTGGATACGCTCTCGTTATGGGATCGATCCTCGGCGGTTTTATGATCGCCGGCGGTCACCCTGCCCTTCTGATCCATGTCTCTGAGTTCGTCGTCATCGGAGGAGTCTGTTTCGGCGTTCTTGTGGTGGCGAGCCCCAAGGCGGTTCTGATAACGATTGTTCATGAGATCAAGGAGTGTTTCGCAGGAGGAGGCGTCTCTCGGGAGGAATTCGAAGAGGTGATGAAGCTGCTCTATGAGATTTTCCTGGTTGGGAGAAGGAACGGTCTGATCGCTCTAGACGAACATGTGACTACACCCGTTGAAAGTCCAATTTTCAAGAAGTACCCGACCGTCCTGAAGGACGAGAAACGGGTCGAATTCATCAGCAATGCATTGCGGCCCATTATCGACGGGAAGATCAAGCCTGATCAGCTGGATGATCTTCTGAGCAACGAGATCAAGGCCATGGAAGAGGCTTCGCACGGCCCCTTGAATGTCTTGCACCTGGTGGGAGACTCACTACCCGGGATCGGGATTGTGGCCGCTGTTCTGGGGATCATAAATACAATGGCGTCTATCTCCGAAGGACCGGAAAAGGTCGGCCAAAAGGTTGCGGCAGCCTTGACGGGAACCTTTCTTGGAGTTCTTGGGGCCTATGGCTTTGTCAACCCTCTGATTGAGCGGATCAAATTCAAGCACCAGTCGAACTTCATGTACTACAACACGATCTCGAAGGCGATCAGCGGTTTCGCTAAAGGGCTGGCGCCGCTTATGGCGATTGAGATTGTGCGCCGCTCATTGGACCCGGAAGTGCAGCCGGGAGCGGACGAACTCGAGCAGATGCTCAAATCATTGAATGGACCGAAGTGAGTGCGGGCGTGAAGATCGAGCCAGGGACGGAGGGATTCCACGGAGGCGGAGCATGGAAGGTCGCCTATGCCGACTTCGTCACGGCCATGATGGCCCTCTTCATGGTCCTTTGGATATCCTCCCAGGATGAGGAGATCCTAATCTCCACCTCGGATTATTTCGCCAATCCTTTTAACTCACCAATGGAGAAGTCTCTCGGGGTGATGCCGAATACCTCGAATTCGATAGGAGGCAAAGCGAAAGAGGAACCGGATCCCAACAACGTGGTGGACGCCGCCATGCTGTATCAATTGGCCAAGGAATTTTACCGGCTGCTCAATCTCGACGAAGAAGATGAGGACAAGCCGCTCGAAATCGAAGTCACTTCCGATGGCCTTCGAATAACCGTCTTCGATCGTTCCAAGCAGCCTCTCTTCAAGAAGGGAACTTCCGAATTCACACCCTGGGGGATCTTTGCCATGCAGAATCTCGCCTGGATCATGGAGCGGTACAATACCAAAGTCAGGATCGATGCGCACGACGCCAAAGCCAACGGTTCCATGCCCTCCGAATATGATCCGTGGGAAATGACGGTAGATAGGGCCAATGCGGCGCGCCGTTCCCTTGTTCATTTCGCCTTGGACCAGCGAAAGGTTGAACGGGTCACCGGTTATGCGGATTCTAAACCTCTCTCAAAAGCTAAGGGAGAGGCAAAAGGGAATCAGCGCCTCGAGATTAGCATGGTCATGGCCTCTTTCCCAGGTCCCCGCTCCTAAATTCAGACCTCACTATCTTGCCCCTTTAAAGGAGCTATGCAATCGCAAGTTTAAATCTCGATTTATAGCCGAGTTGGAAGGTAATGGTTCGGCCCGAGCGGTCGGGCATCAGGAGCGGGTTCTGGTTGAGAGTCTGGAGGTACTCAATCACGACTTGCTGCAAATGAGGGGAATAGTTTGCGGTTGGGAATAGATGCGCTTCGACGGTTGCGCCCCTCTCTATGAGGGCGCCGTCGCAGTGAGTCAGATTGCGAAACAGATAGTTGTCGTAGCCTTCTTTAAAGGGTTCAAACTGCTTGTAGAAACTATTGCGGGCGAGGATTTTCAAGGCATCCATGATGGATTTGTTAGAGGTGTCCAGGCGGACATAGTTCTGCTCAATGAGTCGCTCCAGGCGCGAGCATTCGGTCTCGATTTGCTCCCCTTCGAGTTGGAGGGCATTGAGCTTGTGATCGAGGCGAGCGATCATGGCGCTCCTTGAGGCGCTTTGGCCCGGATGGGCATGTTCGGCCAGGAGCAGTCTTTTCAATGCTTCGGTGGATTGGGTTTTCTGCTTCAGGAGTGCTTTAGCGGCACCGCTTTTCTCCTGCCTATCCTCAAGGTGTTGGGCTAAGCGCTGGTAGTGGATGGTGCGATAAGAGGTGATCTGATTAATCCCAAAGTGCTTATCGAGGTATTTGAAATCATTCTCCTGAATCCAGCGACTGAACATCCCTTTGAGGACTGCTTCATCGGGGGCTTTTGGGTCGGTCCCTAAGATGCTCACCGTAATGGTTTGATTTCTGGGATTGGTCGCTTCCACCACCCATTGGGTAAGATGAGGATTCTTTTTCCACGGGCCCCGCTGATAGCAAAGATAATACTCCTGGAGATCTTCGGCATGGTTTCTGGGGCGCAGCAGGCGCAGTTGTCCGTCGATCCGTTGCAGGGGCTGGCCTTGAAACCTTTTTCCCAGGTGATGATTTCGAGTTGAGGATGCTCCAGGATGGCTTCGTAAAACCAGTCCGCGGCGATCGCCCGGTCCACGTAAATGCTCACCTTCTTATCCGCAGGCACCTCTACCAATTCGAGCATCGCTTCGCAGTTGGGGATAAACCGTTTCCTTATATCCTCGTAGTTGTCGGTGCTGGCAAAATAGACCGGAGAGCCCTTCAGGGTATGAATAAAATCGCTGTGAAGCGCTTTGTCGGCCAAACGGATGGTGGGACACCAGCCCGCCAGGAGCTTGCTCATGCCGGTGTAATGTTTGGTGTGCGGATCATAATAAAAGCTCTGCTCACAAGAAGCATTCAGGTTCCTCGCGTTCACCCTGAGGATCGCTCTTAAAAGCGCTTCATGGGCCAGGGCGCTGAGCCTTTGGCGTTGCAGATGGGGCGTATAGAGGACTCGCCCGATGAGCTTTTGCAGGTCTTCCAGATCGAGCAGTTTGCTCTGCTCGATATTCACCGCGGCCAACAGCGCGCAGGCCAGCCATTGCTTCAAAAGCCAGCCCTCTTCGCCATCTATCTGAGCCACTTGCCCGAGCCCTTCACTGAATACCAGCACCCCTAAATGTCGACACCACTGCACCGATTCGGAACTGCCCGTGGTAAAATCGGGAGACTCCTTGCGATTCTCCTCTTCGCCTTCGGCCTTGTTTTCTGCTTGCTCCTGCTCTGCCTGCAAGGGTGAACCCTTGGGAGAATCCCAGGCAGTCTCCCGATTTTGCCCCCTCCTCTGCTCGGCCTCCTTGGCCAAGGCCTCTTTGAGCTCCTTAAACAAAGGGCGCAGGGTTTCCCCACTGAGGCTGACTGCGAACACCTCCTCGATCTCACCGCGTATCTTCTTGCTGTAAGCGTACCGGCTCTGCTCATAGATCTCAAAAAAGCGCACCCGCACAAAACTCCGTATTTCCCGGGTCAATTTGCGATGCCACCGGCGCCCCGCCAACACCCGGCCCAGGGTTTCGGCATCGCCACTTTGCAGGGCCTCGCCCCACCGCTTCATCGTCTTGGGGTCAACCTCAAATTGTCTCTGTAAGCACCCTATCTTCAACCCCGCATTATAGAGCCGTCCCACCAGAATCTTGAATCCAACCTGCTCGCGATCGTCCCCCACCACTTCCAATAGCTCATGGCCGTAATAGACCTGCAATTGGCCTTTGCTCAGGTCCCGATAGACCGTCAGGCAGGGATTACGCTTGTCTACCCCAAGGAGGCATTGTTGGCAGGACTCTTCTTGCTCGGTAGGTTTCTCCATTTTCTTCGAATTAGTTCTTCGAAGGAGAAGCCTACCGTTTTCTTTCTCTCGTTAAAAGTCGGGAATTCTACTTGCGATTCTACCCACCCCGACAACCCGCATAATAGCGAGTTCTGAAATTCTTTCCCGATTCTATGCAATTCTCAGAATGTCCTCTTGCTTTTCTTCCGAACCCGGCATGCCGAGGCAAGGAAGCCGGCGGTGTCAGTTTCGTAGGAATGTGGCATTCCGCCGCGGATTGTGAACCTGAAGGACATCGCGATCACCACTACCCGACAGCTTCCTAGTGATGGACAGTTTTCTCAGAGATCGAGGCCGCGTCGAGCTCTGCTCCTCTGACAAAAAGGAGAAGAAGAGTGCGTACCCTCCAGTTAAGGGGAGCCCGACTGCCGAACCAAGAGAGTACGTCGAAGTAGCGATTGACCAGGTGGAATTAAGCGAAGAGGAAAAGCCGAAGGTCCAGCTCATTGTCGAAGATGAGCGGGTCGAGCTGATTGCCCTTACCTGCTCCTGCGGTCGACGCCACGAGCTGGAGTGTAGATATTAGGAATCTGTCGGGCTTTCCTTTGCGATTTTGCGGGCCGCTCGGATAATTCGGATACAGGTTCGCCCAATCTCGTGCCGGGGTGGCGCCCGGTTTGCAGCTACTATTACCCGACTGGATCAGAATACCCGTTTGTTGGGATGCCCATTTTGTAGCACCGAATCAGTGCCACCCCGGCACGAGATTGGGGGAGCCTGGAACACACTATTCGAGTAGTCCCCTCCGGGGAGGTTCGTTTCAAATCTGAAGCAGTCCTTCTATGTGGAGCCAGAAGTCTTTTCCGTAAGGGAACCAATGGACCGGTATTATTTGCCCCTTTGTAGCTAGGAGGCTGTCGGATTTTGTGCTTCGATTGCTCTGCAAGTACGAAAGTTCGTCCGGCAGATTGCCAGCCCGCTTTTTGAGTCCACCGTGTAACCGCGCCTCAACGGGGACGGAATCTGTGCGGCGAGCGGATGGCGGGAAATCTGTCCCCAAAGCGGGCTCGCTGTGACATTGGCATTGGTTCTGCTCGTATTGAGCGGAAAATGAATATCGGAATCTACAATGGATCGGCCGCGATGGGGGGACTGGAGGATTGGCAGAGGGAGATCTCGGCCAATCTGGCGGCCAGTTCCGTATCCGGATACAAGAAGACGGAGGCCTCATTTGAAGGATTACTCAACGGCCGGATAAATGGTTCTTCCAATAATCCCGCGGCTGGGACGGGAGTGAGCCAGCCTTCGTTACTGACTCGGACAAGCTTTCTCCAGGGAGAACTGAAACGAACAGGAAAGCCGACGGATTTTGCCATTAGCGGACGGGGATTTTTCGAAATCGAGCTCCCCAATGGGAGCATCCTATATACCCGGGACGGGCAGTTTCAGTTAAGTCCGGAAAGCACCCTGGTCAATCGTCAAGGGTATCCGGTCCGAGGTGAATCCGGATCCATCCGATTGGTGCCGGGAAACGGTGCCATCACGGTCGATGCCAAGGGGCAGATTTTTCAAGGAACGACTCAAATAACAAAGCTCTCTGTGGTTGACTTCGCAGACCGAGGGGGACTGAGCCGGGTCAGGGGAGGATTTCAGATCGCTGAGGACAGCCCTTTGATTCCTGAAAAGATCGATGAGCCTGAGATCTTTCAGGGATACACTGAGGGCAGCAATGTTTCCGCGGTCCAGGAGATGGTGAAACTGATCTCTGTATCGCGGGCCTATGAGATGAATCAAAAGGTGATCTCCTCGTTCGATCGTCGGCTCGAGCAGGCGATTCGCCACCTGGGTAATACACGGTAACGGCAAATCGTTCCTGACTGTCTTATAAAAAGGGAGGAGAAGCAAGAGGGCGACTCATCTGTTCAAGAATTAGAAACTAGAATCACTATGAACCTATCACTTTATTCGGCCGCAACCGGGATGGAAGCGCAGCAGCTCAATCTCAACACGATTGCGAACAACATCGCCAATGTAAACACGACCGGTTTCAAGAGGAGCAAGATTGAGTTCCAGGATCTTCTCTACCAGCAGCCAAGGCCTCAGGGTGGGGATGCGGGCGACGGGAGCAATGTTCCCACCGGCATCGAGATGGGGAACGGGAGCAGGGTCGTTTCGACCGCCAAGATTTTCACCCAAGGCCAGCTCAAGCAGACCGGGGAAAAAATGGATCTTGCGATTGAGGGACAAGGATTTCTCGAGGTTCAGCGTGCCGATGGGACCACTCTCTACACGAGAGATGGAGGGCTTAAAGTGGGGAGCGACGGCAGCGTTCGAACGAGCGACGGGCTCCTGGTTCTGAGCGGCTTCCAGTCCATTCCCAGCGATGTTACGGGAGTATTCGTCTCTGCCAATGGCCAGGTGACACTTCAGACATCGGGCGGGGATCAGACCTTTCGGGTCCAGCTGATAAGGTTTCCGAACGCTTCCGGTCTGAAGAGCCTGGGAGGAAACCTCTATGAAGAGACTGAAGCCAGCGGGACGCCGGAAGTCGGAAATCCCGATGAAGCGGGGTTTGGCTCCGTGCGACAAGGATTTCTCGAAATGTCCAACGTCAACGTGGTGGAGGAAATGATCAATATGATCATCGCTCAGAGAGCCTACGAGATTAACGCCAAGTCGATACAGAGTTCCGACGAGATGCTAAGCCGTATCAATCAGTTGAAACGATGAGTTCTGACAATTTGAAGACTCTCATCGGGTGGCTCGTCAGGGGAGGTTGTTCCCTTTGCCGTCTCGGGCGGCAGGGAATGAATACTCGCATCTGCAGATTCGGTGATGGTGTCGCGATCTCTGCATTCCTCTTGAGTTTTCCAGCAGGCGCCTTTGGTGGCCTCGACTCAATCCTCGCTCCGGTTGAGCTTACGGAGTCCAGACCCGCGCCTCAGATCCTGCAACCACCAGGCGCTGCGGTTGACGAGGCAGATCTGAACGAAGCCAAGGTGGATAGGAGAGTGAGACTCTCGGAAGATCTTCTGCTCGCTTCATTGCAGGATAGGTTGAGCAATGGAATCGAAAAGGAGGGGAAATTGAGAGTGAGTCTCTTGAAGCCATGGGAGGACCTGGTTCTGCCCACTTCGACATGGGATCTGGAAATCGACTCTTCGGCTGGTTCCGACCTTGCTTCCCGGATGCTCGTCAAAGTGCGAGTGCTGAGCGACGGCTCACCCTTCCATCACTTGCAGCTGCCACTGAAGGTAGAACTCTGGCGGGAGGTTCCGGTGGCCAGGCGTAGAATCAACCGTGGCGCCGCTTTCAATCCCGAGGATTTCGATATCCGCAATCTGGATACATTGAGTCTGCGTTATTCGGTGGTCGGTCGGGAGGTGGATCTTTCGAACTACGAGCTGAAGCGTACCGTTTCCGAAAACCGTCCCTTGTCATGGGAAGATCTGACGCTCCGGCCTTTGGTTAGGAGGGGGCAGGTTGTAAGTGTCACCGTGAAACAGGGGTACTTACAGATTGGAATGAAGGCGCTGGCTCTCCAGAGCGGGGCAAAGGGAGAATTCATTACCCTTCGCAATCTCTCTTCGAGACGGGACTTTCAAGCTCAGGTTGAGGGTGAAAATGAAGTCAGAGTTTTCTTCTAACGGGTCCGTGTTTCCTTTTCTCAGTGCACCTTTCCGGGGCAGGATGGAGAGAGGTCTCTGCCTCTTTTGGTCGGTGCTTCTCTGGGCCCCTGCGACTTCCCTTGCGGATTCACTTTGGCTAAAGGCCGAGAACTCGGAGCTGAGCATGTTCGCCGACAAAAAGGCGACCAGAGTCGGGGACATCGTCACCGTATTGGTGGACGAGAGTTCGAGGATGGTCAACTCGCTCAGCACCTCATCGGATAAGAAGAGCGCCATCAACAACAAGGTGACGCAGTTTTTCTTCAGTCCTCAAGCAAGCCTTTTCGGAACCCATAACGGAGAGTTGCCGGCGACCGATATCACGGGGGACAACTCCTACGAAGGTGGCGGCGAAATTACCAATCGTCAGACAATAACCGGCCGCGTCAGTGTGTCGGTGATCGACCGTCTTCCAAACCGTAACCTGGTCCTGGAAGGTGTGCGCCTAGTCAGTTATTCCGGTGAGAAGCAGTACATGGTGTTTCGTGGAATCGCCCGGCCCTACGACATCGGACCGGGGAATACGATCCTCTCCAGTGCGATCGCTGAAGCGCAGGTCGAAGTGGTGACCGTAGGCCACCTCACCAAGGCGCAGAAGAAGGGATGGCTAACCCGCCTGAACGCACTGTTCAATCCATTCTAGCGACGAGATGTACAGAGTCTTATCATTTGGAGATATCAACCCGGTGAGATCGATCGCGCTCATTTCGCTGGGGTTCGGGCTCTTCGCTTTCTTCTCCGGGGAGTTAGAGGGGGCGAGAATCAAGGACCTCACAATCGTTGAGGGTGGTCGGGATAACCAGCTGGTTGGATACGGGCTGGTGATTGGATTGGCGGGTAATGGTGACAGTAGCCTCAACTACACGATGCAGAGCATCGCCAATTCACTTCAGCGATTCGGCATTCAGGTTCCGATCAGTTCGGTGAAGGCGGACAACACCGCGGCCGTAATGGTTACCGCGGATCTTCCGCCTTACGCAAAAGGTGGATCAAGGATCGATGTCACTGTCTCCTCCATGGGCGATGCCGATACCCTGCAGGGTGGAGTCCTCGTGCAGACGCCTCTCTTGGGAGCGGACGATAGAGTCTACGCCGTTGCCCAGGGAGCGGTTTCCGTCGGCGGATTTATCGGAGGGGCCGGAGGTCCAGGGGGAGCAACTGTGCAACAGAATCACCCAACGGTTGGTAGCATTGGAGGAGGGGCGATCGTGGAGAGGGAGGTGCATTCCAGGATCGTCGAAAAGGGCGCCGTAAATCTGATTTTGATTAACCCGGACTTTACTTCGGCGGTCCGAGTAGCAGACGCGATAAATCTGGTCTATCCCACCTCCTCGATGGCGATCGATTCAGGAACCGTGAATGTCAAGCTTCCCGAACCTTTTCTCGGCCAAGAGGTTAATTTTCTGGCTGCGGTAGGGAGTCTGGAAGTCATGCCGGATGTGATTGCTCGCGTCGTCATCAACGAGCGGACGGGAACAATCGTGGCGACTCAGAATGTGAGGATATCGACGGTGGCGGTGAGCCATGGATCGCTCACTATCACGGTAGCATCCAGCCTCGAGGCGAGCCAACCCTCACCCTTCAGCGAGACAGGGGAGACAGTGGTCCTTCCCAGTACCGAGACCGTGGTTTCTGAGACCAAGGGAGGCTTCAAGATGGTGGAGGATTTCCCAACCATTGAACGGCTCACGACCGCGCTCAACGCATTGGGGGTTTCGAGTCGCGAGATGATCTCGATACTCCAGTCCATGAAGAAGGCGGGAGCGCTGCAGGCCGAGCTGGTTGTGAATTAGCTGAGAAATCGGAACTTTGACATGGAAACAGGAGCGAATCTGATCAGTGCGGTCTACCCGGAATCGAACCTTCCTCAGGATCTTCCGCACAATCTTCGGGCGGACCGGTCTGGCCGATTGAGTGAGGTCTCGGGAGAATTCGAGAGCATTTTCATTCGGCTCTTCCTGAAGGAGGCGCTCAAGCCGCTCTTCAAGGGCTACCTGAGCCAGTCGGGTAGCGCTGATTCAATTTACAGATATTACCTGACAGATACGTTGGCACGGAGTATCGGCCCATCCGGGTCGATTGGTATTTCTAAATTGCTTCAACTACAGATCAAGGGGGAATCATCAGATGAGGAATAACATGATAATGGACAGATTCAGTTCGGAACAGTGGGAGCCCCTGGTTCGGGCTCTGCGGGTTGAACTTCAGGAGTACGGAGGGCTCATCAGTCTTCTCGATGAGCAGCGACACGGTATTCTTGGCCGCAATACTGATGGTTTACTGGAGCGCAGCAGCGAAATCAATAATCAGCTTGAGTCGGTCAGGAAACTGAGGACCGATCGTGAGGTGCTGACCCATTCGTTGGTGCGTGATTTCGACCTCGAGGAGGAGGGGAGTCTCTCCGAAATGGTTCCCTATGTTCCAGAACCGGTGCAGCCCCTTCTCCAGGAACTGATCGACAGAATAAATGATCTGCTCGGGAAAATACAGCGAAAGGCGGGCCAGAACCGTATGTTGCTTCTGCGTGCCCATGAGATCACGGAACAGATCATGCGAAGTCTCCAGCCGCATGACGTTACAAAGACTTACAATCGCATGGGTAAAATCACTTTGAAGGCACCCTCCCGGGGAGGAAACATCGAGTTCTCAGCCTAACCTTGAAACGATATGTCCGGACTCCTTAGCGATTTGCAGGTCAACGCGAAAGCCATGAACGCCCACGCCAATGGTGTTCAAACGGCCGGCCGCAACCTCTCCAACATTAATAACGCCGATTATGCACGACAGAGGGTCATACTGGGTGACCGTGGGGTTTACAAAGCGAGAGTGGGCGTCCGGAGCCTGGGCCTGGAAGCTCTTGGTCTCGAGCATGTGCGGGATGAGATTCTCGACCTCCAGATTGTTCGGGAAATCATGAATCGCGGATCCCTCGAGGCGCAGAATGACTTTCAAAAGAAGATTCAGGCCGCCCTCGGCGAGACGGTCGACCGCCAGGGGGACGCGGCCATTCTGGACGGTGCGGCCGATACCAGTTTGGTGCCGGCCGGCCTTTCCAAAGCGATCGATGATCTCTTCAACGGATTTCACGAACTCACCTCTTCCCCTGGATCGGTGACGACAAAGCAGATCGTTATTCAACGGGCGGAAATCCTGGCGGAACGATTTCACAAGGTTGATCAGCGGCTTGTCGATCTGGATGCCGATATGGTGTCGCAGATCAATACGGATGTTGCAGCGGCGGATCGAATCCTTGAAACAGTGGCCGATCTCAATCACGAGATCGCCCGATTCGAAGTGAACGACCCTGGCTCCGCTCTCGATTTGCGGGATCAACGCCAGGCTGCTCTGCAGGAGCTCGCCGAATTGATCAACTTCGAAGTTCGAAAGATTCCCGACGGTCATGGTCAGATCCAGATAGTGGGCAAGGATGGTTCCTCGGGTGATGTGATGTTGGTCGACGGTGCCAAGAAAAGGGGATCGCTGCAGTTTGATGGGACTAATGTAGCCTTCGGTGGGTCGGCTACCGTGCTCGATGTAAGTGGTGGTTCTTTGCATGGACTGATCGATCTCCGGGCCCAGACCCAGAGCGGGTTGAGGACGGATCTCGATCTCCTCACGGGGCAACTCGTTATCTCCATCAATCAGGCCTACAATCCTTCCGGTCTGACGGGTGATTTCTTTGCTGGAGCCGGATTAACGGCAGCGTCCATCCAACTGGAGAGTGGATTGACCCCCTCGAATCTCAAGACTACCGACACGTCGGATGTGGGCGCCAATGAGCTGGCGATGGCCGTAGCGACGATCGGTGAGCAGACGTTTTCGACCAGTTCCGGGGATAACTTCGATGGCACCGCCATCGATTTCTTGGCCGGGGTTACTGCTTCCGTTGGGTTGAAGATTAACGGACTTGATGAGAGACTGGAGAATCAGAGCCTTGTGGAGGGGCTCCTTCGCGAACAGCGAGCCTCAATAAGTTCCGTTTCCTTGGATGAGGAGATGACGGATCTGCTTCGATTTCAAAGGGCCTACCAGGCATCAGCACGCGTCATTAATGTAATCGACAAGATGATCGAGACGATCGTCGAGGGCTTGGGAAGATAGCTCCTTGGACACTTCCATTTTAAGGGTTCACCTCGACGTCACTGGGTTTGCGAATCGCAACATCAGCGATTTCTAAATTGGATTGGAGGTAGGGAATGAGAGTCACAAATGTCGCCGTATCTGGAGGCTGTCCCAAATCCGAGAGGATTTGGGTGGAAGCCTGATACCGATATCAATCTTCGTCACGTTATGTAGACCACGACATGCCTTCCGTCCTCGGTAGCTTACCTTTTATCCGTTATGCACCTTTCCAGCACCCTTCCTCTCGCTTTGAGTCGATAGTTCTCCCAAGGAAGCGCCTCTGACTCGATTCTTGGATCCCTATGCCGCCTGCGTTGCCTCTTTCTCATGTTCTTGCGCAAGTCTCTGCGCGATTTTCCATAGATTGTGGGACAGAACCGACCAGGCCACGCTAAGGTTACGGTTGTCAAAGCCTTTGCTGCGTATCTTGCCCCCGTGCCATCGGTTCTTGAGCACTCCGATCCGGCCTTCGGTGCTCCCTCGTCGTCGCTGCAACCGGACAAAGCGCGGCTCCTCCATCCGCTCCTTGAGCTCTTGTGGATTGCGGGGCGTAAGGGCGTCAAAAATCCCCTCTGCCTGGAGCCGCTTGCTGGCCGCCTTCGAGGCATAGCCCCGATCCCCACTGATCGCTTCGATCTTCTCCTCTAAAGCGAAGCCCTTTTGCCTCTCCAGACTTTCCCAAAGCTGCTTCAATTCGCTCGGGGCCTGCCCCCCATACAGTTTCCAGTCCAACAGATATCCCTCTGCGCTCTCGCATAAATAAAGGGTGTTGCCAAACTCCACCTCCCGATCTGCCTTGCCTCGCACGATGACGTCAATCTCAGGTTCGTAGGCGCTCAGGATCTTCTCCTCATTCTTCACCTGCCGCCCCCCTATGATCCGTTCGTGCGCCTGTTTCATGACCTGCGGTATCTGCTCTAACATACCATCCATTCGCTCGATGATTCGGCTCGCCTTCTTCTCGGTGTAATCGCTTTGCATCCACATAGCTTCCAATAAGTCACGGTGGCGAAGGGCATGGCCCTCAATCTTCTTGAGCAATAGCTTCATCCGCCGCAGGATCCCTTTACGCGCTTTGCCCGCCTCCCGGCGCCGACGCGCATGCGTCATCTCCAGGCACCGTTTGTTCATCTCCCGAGCCAATCCCTTTGCTCCCTGGGGCATGCGCTGTTTCATTCCCGCCTGCCGGATCAGACTGATCGCCTTGAGCAGCGTTGCTCCCACATCCTTGAGCAAGACCCAGTCCACGGGCCAGTGGATGTTCGCTTCCAGGCAAGTGGCGTCGATCAGGCATTCCCTCGTATCGATCGGCTTCTCTAATCCTGCCTCACCACAATGTTCAGCATTGCCCACCACCTCGGTCATCCTTGCATGCAGCTGTCTCAGATACGCTTCGTCGAAGAATTTCGAATCCCGTTCCAGACTGCTCTTCGATATTTTCCGGATCCCGTCTACCTCACGCACCCGGCAAAAATTAGCCAGAAGCTCACTGCGTCCCAACTCCTGCGACAGACAACGAAAGGATATCCCTCCGAGTAAATGACGCACCACCTCCACCCGCAGCGCTTTTATCGCTCTTAGAGCGCGTCGCTCCCGATCCTTCCCTCCCGCTTCATCCCATCCTTCCAAGGCTTTTACGATCGCCTCCCTTTCCAGCGAGGAGTCGATCAAAACCCGGTCAATCCGCTCCATTGTTTCCAGAAACACGGTGTAGTCTTTGCATCGAATGACTGGAGTTAGGGCTGGACGCAGGAAGCTTTGTACGGCAATATTTTTCATGAGAAGGGCGTGCTTTGTATTTGACTAACGCAAGCATAAGCGCCCTTTTTCGCCGGATCGAGCTTTTTGCAGCTCTATCCGGCCTTTTTTTTGCCCATAACTCATTAAAAATCAATTGTTTCCACCACTGGGACGGGCTCTACGGTAGACAGACTCCTCTCCATGCAGGTCGATTTCATGGTTCATTCTCCGGTTCCGGACAATCATCACTTCGAGTTCCACGGCAACCGTCTTGAGAATTCCGATTTTTCAATTCGTTGCGAAAGGTATGGGGATTCCTGCTCACCTATGGATCCCAAGAATCCTGGCGTGAAGCGGGCCTCCCAGTTTCTCGTTATTGCCCGGCCCGATGAGGAACCGGAACGCTTCCACCTAGCGCTTCAGGAAGCTTTTCCAGCACTCTCCGTGATACGGACCACCTCGCCGTTGGATCATTGTTCCTGCTGGATAGAGCTATTCCCTCCAGAGGTATCGAAAGCCAAAGCGGCTGCCTGGCTCTGTCAGAGACTGGGAATAGAGCGAGAATTATCCTTGGCAGTGGGAAATGACTACAACGACCTGGATCTCCTCGAGTGGTGCCACCGGTGCGCCGTTGTGGGCAACGCACCGTTGGAGCTGCGCAGGAGCTTCAGAGTCGTGTCGGACAACAATTCGGATGGCTTCTCCGAGGCGGTGGACCGGTGGGTCGGTAGATGACAACCGAACGCCGATTCTGCTTCTGATTGCGAATCCGGCCATTATCAAAACGACGAATAAGGGTGGGCCGGGCCGTGTCGGCACGGCAGGATTGCCCAACTTTGATCCTAGCTTGTTCCGCGTCCGGAGGACACGGACCTCCCTCCATGGGTGCAACGCGGTAGTCCCCTGAATAAAGTCTCCGCTCTGTCCTCGGCAGAGCTTTAGCCTGGAAATCTTACCAGATTTCCAGGCTAAAGCATACCTTGGAGAATTCTTGGCAGGCGCTTGAGAATGTGGGAGAATGAGGCGATGCCGATTTCATTCGCTGAACTGCCGAAGAGAATATTCCAACCGGAGAGTTGGGGCCAGTCTGGTTCGGTGATGGCCTGAGTGTCTTCAATGCCATTGATACCTGATGTGCGGACCATGTGATCAGCGAGTTGGACGGCGGCAGTGAGTTTCTCGAAATTTGGAGAATTTTCGGGATGGTTGTGATATTCGGTGGCCTCGACAATTTCGGGGGGAAGCCGGTGCCGGTGGAGGTAACGGCCGCCGATGCGGGCATGATCCCAGCCAATGATCTCTCTTTCAAACTCACATATCTCTTCGGTGGTCACGGCGGTTGATCGAATTACCTCCTCGAGTTCTTCGGGAAAACAATAGGCCATAACGATCTTGCCTACATTATGGACGAGGCCGGCGATGTATTCCGTCTCGTTATCGAATCCGGTGTTGGCCACGGAAAGGATTTCGCGGGTCATGACAGCGGAACCGATACTGTGTTGCCATAGGTTCCGCCAGTTGGACTTTTCAAAACTGGCTGAGAGATTCTCAAAGTCCTCGATTACGGGTGTGGCCAGAGCTAATTCGCGGATCTGGCGGAGGCCGAGGTAGAAAATCGCTTCTTCGATGTTTCCCACTCGTTGGGAAAGACCGAAGAAGACGGAGTTGACCATTTTCAGAAGCCGCGAAGTAAGAGAGGGGTCCCGCCGGATGATCTCGGCGATTTGAGAAGTGAAGCTGTTATCGGCATTGATGAGGTGGCTCAAGGCCGAGTTGATGCTTCGGAGGGAAGCGAGTTGCGGCGAGTCGTCAATACACGACTCTATTTCGGTGTCGGTTCGCTGGACGGCTATCGCCATTCTCTATAAATCGTGTCGGGCCAGGAAAACCTGAGGTCGATTCGAACAGAGAATCCCGGTAGCGGGTCATGATTAGCCCGTCCTCCCAATCCTCGCCGGTAAAGGAGGGTTCAGCGCCACCCATTTCGGTGACCAGCCAGTCCGTGAAGCGACCTCCCGCGGCGTGGGCGAGCGGGTAACCACCGCCGAATCTAGGGTTGATGTCGATCACCCATGGGTTGAGGAGAGGGTCTGCCCGAAAGACTTGGATATTGAGTGGACCAAAAGCGCTAGGGAGCGCCTCCGCAATACGACGGCCGGTCTCGATGAGCCCCTCATCCCTGATGGTCATGGCGCGATTGACCTCTCCCTCCACCACCTCGATGCGTTCGTGTGGAATCAGACAGCGACATCTACCTTTCCGGTCGACGTAGGCGTTGAGGGTATACTCTTTCCCAGATAAAAGGGATTGAGCCATCCAGTGGTCTGGAACCAAATCGAGCTCATGCCTGCTCGTGACAAATCGGATTCCCCTGGATCCGCTGCCCTCCGGGTCTTTGGCAACGAAAGGAAGTTCTGGAACACTCTCATGCTCCCTTGCCTCGGATAGAAGGACGGAAGCGGGGGAGCGAAAACCATTCTGATTCAGCCAACGATGGGTGTTGAGTTTGTTGAGGCAAATTCGCAGACAGGTCTGACCGGAGAGCGCGACAGGAGGGAGGTCTCGGTCTTTCCCCCATCGCTCGGAAGTCCATAGGATCAGCTCCTGCTCGCGGGTTGGAATTACAAAATCAATCTTTTCCTTTTGAAACAGGAACTCGATTTCGACCATAAAGGTCTCGGATTCCGTATCCGGTAAGGTGTGGAAGGAGTGACAGAATTTACCTGCCGGGGCATACGGATCGATGTCGATTCCGACGATTCGGCCGCCGAATCGCTCAGTGGTTTCCCGAAACGCCTTCAAAAGCCCGACTTTGGCTCCAACTGAAGTAATGAGAATACTCGGTTTCTCCTCTTGCATTCGACATTGCGGGAATGAGGGTACCTAGAGCCCGTCCCAGTGGTGGAAACAATTGATTTTTAATGAGTTATGGGCAAAAAAAGGCCGGATAGAGCTGCAAAAAGCTCGATCCGGCGAAAAAGGGCGCTTATGCTTGCGTTAGTCAAATACAAAGCACGCCCTTCTCATGAAAAATATTGCCGTACAAAGCTTCCTGCGTCCAGCCCTAACTCCAGTCATTCGATGCAAAGACTACACCGTGTTTCTGGAAACAATGGAGCGGATTGACCGGGTTTTGATCGACTCCTCGCTGGAAAGGGAGGCGATCGTAAAAGCCTTGGAAGGATGGGATGAAGCGGGAGGGAAGGATCGGGAGCGACGCGCTCTAAGAGCGATAAAAGCGCTGCGGGTGGAGGTGGTGCGTCATTTACTCGGAGGGATATCCTTTCGTTGTCTGTCGCAGGAGTTGGGACGCAGTGAGCTTCTGGCTAATTTTTGCCGGGTGCGTGAGGTAGACGGGATCCGGAAAATATCGAAGAGCAGTCTGGAACGGGATTCGAAATTCTTCGACGAAGCGTATCTGAGACAGCTGCATGCAAGGATGACCGAGGTGGTGGGCAATGCTGAACATTGTGGTGAGGCAGGATTAGAGAAGCCGATCGATACGAGGGAATGCCTGATCGACGCCACTTGCCTGGAAGCGAACATCCACTGGCCCGTGGACTGGGTCTTGCTCAAGGATGTGGGAGCAACGCTGCTCAAGGCGATCAGTCTGATCGGGCAGGCGGGAATGAAACAGCGCATGCCCCAGGGAGCAAAGGGATTGGCTCGGGAGATGAACAAACGGTGCCTGGAGATGACGCATGCGCGTCGGCGCCGGGAGGCGGGCAAAGCGCGTAAAGGGATCCTGCGGCGGATGAAGCTATTGCTCAAGAAGATTGAGGGCCATGCCCTTCGCCACCGTGACTTATTGGAAGCTATGTGGATGCAAAGCGATTACACCGAGAAGAAGGCGAGCCGAATCATCGAGCGAATGAATGGTATGTTAGAGCAGATACCGCAGGTCATGAAACAGGCGCACGAACGGATCATAGGGGGGCGGCAGGTGAAGAATGAGGAGAAGATCCTGAGCGCCTACGAACCTGAGATTGACGTCATCGTGCGAGGCAAGGCAGATCGGGAGGTGGAGTTTGGCAACACCCTTTATTTATGCGAGAGCGCAGAGGGATATCTGTTGGACTGGAAACTGTATGGGGGGCAGGCCCCGAGCGAATTGAAGCAGCTTTGGGAAAGTCTGGAGAGGCAAAAGGGCTTCGCTTTAGAGGAGAAGATCGAAGCGATCAGTGGGGATCGGGGCTATGCCTCGAAGGCGGCCAGCAAGCGGCTCCAGGCAGAGGGGATTTTTGACGCCCTTACGCCCCGCAATCCACAAGAGCTCAAGGAGCGGATGGAGGAGCCGCGCTTTGTCCGGTTGCAGCGACGACGAGGGAGCACCGAAGGCCGGATCGGAGTGCTCAAGAACCGATGGCACGGGGGCAAGATACGCAGCAAAGGCTTTGACAACCGTAACCTTAGCGTGGCCTGGTCGGTTCTGTCCCACAATCTATGGAAAATCGCGCAGAGACTTGCGCAAGAACATGAGAAAGAGGCAACGCAGGCGGCATAGGGATCCAAGAATCGAGTCAGAGGCGCTTCCTTGGGAGAACTATCGACTCAAAGCGAGAGGAAGGGTGCTGGAAAGGTGCATAACGGATAAAAGGTAAGCTACCGAGGACGGAAGGCATGTCGTGGTCTACATAACGTGACGAAGATTGATATCGGTATCAGGCTTCCACCCAAATCCTCTCGGATTTGGGACAGCCTCTACCTATTCGGAATCGGCGGGGACCGAAGAAAGTTAACTCGACTTTCCTTCTATCGAGTCTCTTGAGCAATGGGTACAGCAAGAGGCCTCCGGAATCCGGAGGCCTCTATAGCTATCCCAAGTGATTCTAAACTTTTTCTTTATCCGAGAAGTCGGAGTGCGATCTGGGGGCCGGCGTTGGCTTGGGCCAACATGGCGGCGCCGGATTGCACAAGTATGTTGAAACGCGCGAACCGGGTGGATTCGGAAGCGACATCCGTATCGATGATCCGGCTGTTCGCTGCCTCCAGATTCGTCTTATTGATGGACAACATATCGGATGCGAAGGTCAGACGGCTGCTCTGGGCACCGTTGGCGGCACGGAGAGTGGCGACGTTCTGAATCGAGGTGCTGATCTGGGCGATGGTAACCGCACCAAGAGTGGCACCTCCAGTGATTGTAGACACCTGAGTAGCAAGTCCCGCCTTGTCAATGGAGACCGCTTGCCCGGAAGCGCCATCTTCGGTCGTTGTCACCGAAAGTGTCGTGCCACCGAAAAGCGAGACACCATTGAACGCGGAAGCAGTGAGGTTCGTCAGTTGAGCCTTCAATGCAACGAACTCAGTATTGTAGTTGGCCTGGTCGCTCGAGCTCTTCGTGACATCATCCCGAAGGGTTCTCAGTTCCGAGATCCGATCTAGAATTTTACCTGCCGTCTCGAGACCGCCATCCTGCGTCTGCAGGAAGGAGATCGCGTTGGCGACGTTGCTGTTGACCGAATCTGTCCGACGAATAGCGGCGGACATTTTCATTGAAACCGCGAGACCACCGGCATCTTCGGCGGGAGACGTGATTTTTCTGCCGCTGGAGAGGCGATTCAAGCTTCTCTGCAGGAGCGAATTGCTCTTATTCAGGTTGAATGAGGCAGCTGTGGCTGCCGAATTCGTATTGATAACTAACATTTTCTATCCTCCTTGATATTGAGAGGCAACTTCCCTGTTGCCATGGGCCAGTTTAGATTAAGGTCCGGCATCCTTATCGACGCGGAATCGCATCGACCCGATGAAAGTCGCCGTTGCTAAGGAGGACTTCACCCAATTTATCGGTTTTTCTGGCCCGGAGAATAAAGGGACTGCTAGAACAGTTTCGAATTTGGGTTCACCGGGGATAGCAAATTACAGCGTAGCTATAAGTAGTGGAAAAGGTTCGAGACAAGGTTCGAGAGCGAGGTTTGCTCCGCTGAAATCTAATCGGGCAAATATGGTAGGGACAACTCTAGCCCGGACATCTCACACATTTCGTCGCGAGACGGCGTAGATCGCTGCGTGCCAGTGCCTTTCGAAAGCACGGCGGGCGACAGTGTGTTGAGACCCTCTGAGGTCGCCGGGCAAGGGAAGGCGCTGGCACGCGGTGAGATCCGTCGTCGTAGCAGATAGTTTGTGAGATATTCGGGCTAGATCGAATTAGAAAGGAAACTCTGAACACCCTGGTAACCTTGTCTCGAACCTCGTCTCGAACCGACTCAGCGGGACTATCGCACTACATTGGGTGGGATCGCGTTCCATTCCAGAACGTGCAAAAGAGAAAGAGAAAGAGGAAGATTCGCACGGAAAAAGGAGCCCTCCCTATGGAGGACTCCTTCTTGAACGCAAGCCTGGATACTGGATCTAACCCAAAAGTCTGAGTGCGATCTGAGGTGTGGCGTTGGCCTGGGTCAGCATTGCCGCACCGGATTGGACAAGGATATTGAATTTCGCAAATTGGGTGGATTCGAAAGCGACGTCGGTATCGATAATTCGGCTATTGGCGGCTTCGAGATTGGTCCGATTTATTGTAAGCATATTGGAGGCGAATTGAAGTCTGCTCGATTGGGCGCCGTTAGTAGCTCGAAGGGTGGCAATCGATTGGATCGACGTGCTCACCTGGGAAACAGTGATACTTCCCAGAGATGCAGCGGCCGTGATTGCCGCTAGCGAAGAGGCCAGAGCGGCCTTGCTGACGGCGACTGATTGACTCGCACTCCCATCTTCCGTGGTCGGAACGGAGACGCTGGAACCGGGAGTGCCAAACAGTGAGACACCGTTGAATTTCTCGGAAGAGAGATTTGCGAGCTGCGACTTTAGCTGTACAAATTCGACATTATAGTTGGATACATCATCCGTGCTTTTCGTGACATCGTCCCGAAGCGTCCTTAATTCCGAGATGCGCACGAGGATGTCAGCCGACGTTTCCATGGCACCGTCCTGAGATTGGAGGAAGGAGATGGTGTTGGCGACGTTTCTATTGACGGCGTCGGTCCGCATCAGGGTGGCCGTTAATTTCATCGAAACGGCGAGACCTCCGGCGTCATCGGCCGGGGCGGTGATCTTCTTCCCACTGGAGAGCCGGCTGAGGCTCTTCTGTAGGAGGGAATTGCTCTTATTCAGGCTGTTCGAAGCGGCGGTGGCCGCCGTATTGGTATTTATTACAAGTGACATTTCAGGTTTCTCTTTGAACCGAAAGTTGGGCTAGCTCTGCGATTATGCTGTGCCGTTGTTCAAGTTTTTCGGTTTAGGTAATAAGCCTCCTTGCTTTGCAGATTCATTAACGCGCGATTCACTGTAAACTTAAAGGGAATCTGTCGGTATTTGGGTTCCGAATTCGTAGAATCTATCGGCCCCTCCATTGCAATTGTGGAGGCGGGGTTAAGTTGAGGTTTTGAGTAACCGTTAAAGAAGGTTCGCCAAGGTTTCATACACCAATCCGTTAGAATTCCGGTATTTTAAGGACGTTTTCCATCATTGAGGTTTCACAGGATGGCTGAAGTTCTGATCGATGGGGAAAAAGTCTGTTTCGAGGGGCCGGAGCCTGCCGATCTGGCAACGCTAATCACCTACCTCTCGCGGGCACTGGCTGAGCAAGACCGGTGTTTGACCGGGTGCATTGTCGACGGGGTGGACTATCTCGAGATCGCGGAAAGGGCCAAAGGACTTGAGTTCCGCTCCGTCAAGGCAACCACCTCCCGTGTGTCGGAAGTAATTGTCGATTCGATCGACCATTTGGTGGAACAGGCAGAAGGGTTGGCGGTCGATCTGGAAGCACTCGCTTCTTTCCTGTTGGCCCATCCGTGGAGCGAAGGGCTGGAGCGATTGCAGAAAGAGACCGAGAGACTGAGGCCGCTGATCGATCTTTTCATGATGATCCGCCAGTCCGGTAATGAAGGTGAGTGCTCATGGGAGGAGCAACTCGAGGCTCTCGAAGAGGATCTCCAAAGTAGGATGGTGGAGATTTTCGAGGCCGCCGAGAAGGCAGAGGTGGCTGTAGTATCAGACCGAATCCTGTTGGATTTGGTACCGGTGGTAGGCCGCACAGTTTGGATGCTGCGGGGGTCTATTCGGCCTTCTTTCGCTACCGCCTCGGACTAATGAAGCTTCGGAAAGAGAATGAACGCATCCTAGCAGCGCGGTTTCCAGAGGTGCTTCGCAGAATCACCGCCTCGGATCCCTCTTCCGGCCTTTCTTCGGTCGTTGAAACCGAATTCGGTCTCGATCTGGCACGGAAAAGTGGCGAACGCTCAACTCTCGTCTACGGAGGTCGCGATCCAAAGGCGGTTGGCGATCGGTGGGTAAGGAGCAGGGTGATTGAACCGGAAACGGTGTATGCCGTCAGTGGTTTCGGCAGCGGCACCCATGTAGAATCGCTACTGGAGAGAGCTGGTTCGGGGAACTTCGTTTTCGTGGGCGAGGAGGATCCGAGGACACTGGGAGAGGTTTTCTCTCGAAAAGATTTCTCCGCAATACTTGGAGAAGAGCGGTTCCTTCTCGGGACGGGTGAGCTCGACGAATCCTACTTTCGTCCCCTTTGCAATCTTCCCTTCCCGCTGATAAATCAGGTTGAGCCATTCATCTTCGCTCCCCTGTATTCCCTGGACGAGAGATACTATAGCAGATTCCTCAAGGAGTTTGCCCGCTCCTACGAAGTCTGGCTTCGGCTTTTCGGCACCAATCTCAACGATGGAGGACTCCTCCAGACGAATTCGCTGAGCAACCTATCGCTCCTCCTCGCTGCCCCTGATATCGGCCTCCTGAAAGATAGGCTTACCGATCTTCCCGTGATATTTGTTGGGGCCGGCCCGTCGCTTGACGAATCCATCGATTTTCTAAAAAGCGCTCAGCGCCGATCACTCATAATTTCGGTCAATTCCTCCTTCCGGAAACTGGTGCGGAACGGAATCAGGCCGGCGATCACAGTGGCGGCGGATCCGAGGCCGGATACGGCAAAGGGTTTCGTGGATCTGGACCTGGGCGAGACGATTCTGGTCTGTCCTTTCTATGTTGATCCACAAGTGGTGCAATTGTTCAAAGGACGCCTGTTGACCTGGACAGGGAATAATCCGCTGATTCGGCTCGTTCAACGCCGGCTGGGAATGGAGCAGGGTTCGAGCATTTTGGAACAAGGCACCGTTTCTGCAAGTGCGTTTGAAGTGGGACATCTCTGGGGTTGCAGAAGGTTCTGTCTGGTCGGGCAGGATATGGCATTCACACTGGATGGTCAGACCCATACGCTCGATTCTTTTTACGCCGATGAACGCCGAGTCACCAAAGAGCTGACAGGGTGCCGCATGGTACCGGGCAATACTATTGCTGAGGTACCGGTCGATGAGAATCTGCTCATCTATCTGAGGACCTTTGAGCAGATCATAAGAGATCATCCCGAAGTTGAGGTAATCAATACCTCTACAGGAGGGGCGAAAGTGCAAGGCGTTCCTTATTTGCAATTTTGCGAAGCCTTGGAATGGCTGGGTAGATGCGATAGTAGAGGCGCGGTGACACAGCTTGGTGAAGTAGTGAGCGGTCATTCGAGTTCGATGAACTCCAGTGTCGAGTCCATGCGAGGCGCGCTCGATCCGACTCTGAACTTCTCACGCAAGGTTTACGAACTCTCCCTGGAAGCGGCGTTGCACAGCGAATTGCTCCCCTCCAAGTTCGAAAAAAGAAGCTTCCAGCAACATCCCAAACTCAGAGCGGTAGATGCGTATGCGGAAAAGTTGAATCTTTTGCTCGATCGACATGAGGATGACTACAAAGTCCTATTTGACGGAAAAACAAAGTCTGAGCTTTTTAGCTATCTCAAAAACGTAAGGGCGCTGGCCAGTCACTCCGAATCTTGGGAAAGGGCTTTGAAAAATCGTGAGTTTTTCTGGACGCTGGCGGAAGGGTCCTACTTTCTGCTCTCGAAACTCAGAGAAACTGTCGGTTCCTTACCGGGCTAAGAGTCTGTCGGACTTTGACGTTCGATTGCTTCGCAAGTGACCAAGTTCGTCCGACAGACTCTTAGCATAAGGAATCTGTCGGTATGAAGTTGGTCGCAATTTACAACCGTCAACCTACGATCCGAAGTTCAGGTCTGTTACGAAGTGCAAAGCCCGACAGATTCCTAACCCGAACGTTTCACAAATCTTCTGCTGCGACCGCGGATATCACTACATCTCAAATCTTTCCCTTGTCCGGCGACCTCAGAGGGTCGTTACACACTTTCGCCCGCCGTGCTGCGGAATAGCTTCGACATGCAGCAATCTTCGCGGTCTCGCTACGAAGTGTGTGAAACGTCCGGGTTAAAGTTTTCGGAACCCGAGACGATATTCTGCGCGAGGGTAGGCTACCTTCAGGCAGCGAAATCGAGGAATCCCTGGGTTCACCAAGGAACCGGTTTGGGGAGGCGCTTGGCTACTCCGGCATATATAATTTGACGATCTGACCGGCACCTAAATGGAACTCCAGCAACTAAGTGGACTCGCTTCCGGCTTCGATTGGCTGTCGGTGGTCGATCGGTTGACGACAATCAACCGAATTCCTCAGAATCGGCTGAGGTCGGATAAAACCGTCCTCTCCAGCCAGCTCACTGCTCTGGAAGACCTCGAAACGAAACTTCAGGAACTTGAGGATGCGACCGATGCATTGGGTGAGTTCGGTCTATTTTTCGGCCGACTCGCAAGCCTGGCAGACCCGGATTCGACGGTCCTTGCGGGAACCGCGGCTGCCGAGACGCAGATTGGAAGCTATCAGTTCGTCATCAGCCAGTTGGCTACCCAGACGAGTCGTGGTGGTTCCTCGGATGTAGGGTCTCCCATCAGCAGCACCTCCGATGTAAGCGGGGTGACGCTCTCGACCATGAATTTGGCGACACCCATCACGGCTGGGACCTTTACGGTGAATGGGCAACAGGTGACAGTTGATACGGCCGATTCGCTCCAGGACGTTTTTGATGCGATTGACACTGCAACATCGAGTTCAGTCACGGCCTCCTATGATCCGGTTCAGGACAGAATCACTTTGAGCAGTACCTCTGAGATCATTCTTGGGGGGCCCAACGATACTTCGAACTTTCTAAGTGCGACGCGCCTTTTCAGCAATGGCGCGGCGACGGTAAGCAGCGCTTCCAGCCTCGGGGTGGTGAATCAGAACACCGCGCTGATAAGTTCCGGCCTGAGAACCCCGATCACGAATGTGGACGGCAGCGGCAATGGGACTTTCACGATCAACGGGGTGGATATCACTTTCAATGTCAATGTCGATAGCGTACGTGACATCATAGAACGTGTGAACGGTTCAACCGCGGGAGTGAACCTAACGTTCGACTCGGCGACCGACAGTTTCAAGCTGATTAACAAGGAGACCGGTAGCTTGGGACTGAGCGTGAGCGAAACGGTGGGCGGATTTCTCGAAGCCGTCGGACTCAATTCGACCTTCACTCTCAACCTTGGGGACAACTCCGAGTATACCGTCAACGGAGGCGGGACTCTGATCAGCAACAGCAATGTACTCGATGTAACGTCGCATGGAATCGAAGGGCTAAAGGTTACCGCTGAGGCGACCGGTACCGAAACGGTAGAGGTCAGCGCCGAAAACACAGACGCTCGGGCGGAAATTGAGGAATTCATCGAGAAATTCAACGCCGTCGAATCCTTTATCGCGGATAAGACGAAAATCACGGTGGAGAATGATGAAGATGTCACTACCTCGGTGCTAACCAAGAACAGAGAGGTGAGAAATCTCGCTTCCTCTCTTCGCTCTCTCGCCTTCGCCACCGTTTCCGGTCTGAGCGGCACTGTGAAGCGGCTTCAGGATATCGGGATCGATTTCAAGACCTCGAGCGACGAACTCGAAATTGTTGACGGGACCGCCCTCGATGACGCTTTGGCCGAGAACCCGGATGCGGTTGCAGCCCTTTTTACCGACGCCACCGAGGGGCTCTCCAAGACCTTTGACGACTTTATTGAGAATTTCTCCGGAGTGGGAGGGACCCTCGAAACTCAGACTGACAACATCAATTCCCAATCGAAGAAAATCGATGATCAGATTGAAGTCCTGGAACGCCGGATAGAAACCGACCGTCAGTCCCTTATCGACAGTTTTGTGCGCATGGAGGAGGCACAGGCGAGGCTTCAGCAACAATTGGATGCGCTTAACCGAAATCTTTTGAGCTTCTGAGAATCTGCCGGTATGAAGTTGGTCGCAATTTACAACCGACATTCTACGATCCGAAGATCAGGTCTGTTACAATGTGCACCTGTCACGGCACAGCAAAGCGGCGACGGAAAGCCCAACAGATTCCTAGTGCGAATCTCACCATCGATAAGAACAGCAGGAGCGCTCTTCCTGGCATTCTGCATTGCGGGTTGCGGCCACCTTCGAGAGACACTGAGGGACGGATTGGGGCCCGCCTTTGAACCTACCAACCATTATTCAAATGGGACGATTCCGAATTCGGTGGCGAGGATTGCTTTTCTTCCAGTCTACCATGAGGCCTTTGAAGACGAGCTTGTCGAGTCGATCAACGAAACGTTTGTCTCAGCCCTGAACCGAACCGTCCTTTTCGAGGTCGCGGCGGTTTCACGCGATGCCCTCGAGAGTGAATTCGGTCACCGTCAGTTCTCTTCAGTCGCGCCCATTCCCCACGGGCTCTTCTCATACTTGAAGAGTGATTTCGATGCCGACGCGGTCCTCCTAACTGAACTAACCCAGCTCCGCGCCTACCGTCCAATCTCTGTCGGGATACGTGCAAGGCTTATCGAAATCGAAACCGGTCGTATCGTCTGGGCCTTTGACGAATTTTTCACAGCCTCTGAGCCTAGAGTTTCAGCCGCGGCCAAGAGGTTTTCTACTGCCCACCTTAGGGACCGTTATCCCCTCAGAGAGGGCGACGGAATTTTGCAGAGTCCCACCCGGTTTTCTCAGTACGTTGCCCACGAGGTGTTTAGCACTTTGCCTCAAAGGTGAAAATACCATTTCAGTTTGTTGTTTCTCAGGCGATATATACCTATATCCGATCAAACTGGCATATAATAAATCATTAGATGAACATAGATTCCGTTCGTTCCGAGTATAATACCTCTTTTACGAACGCCCTGAAGCCGAATGAGGAGGCGCAACCCGCGAGCTCCGTTCCGGAAGAAAAGGGCGATCAACTGGCGTTGAGTAAGAGGCATCAGCTATTGCAAAAACTATCCGAGATTCCGGAGATCCGGCCGGAGGCAGTTGCCCGAGGCGCTGAGATTGCCGGCGATCCCAATTTCAGATCACCCGAGGCAGTCGATGCAGTCGCACAGGCACTCGCTGCCACGGGTGTTCTTAGAGCCGAAGACATCTGATTCGGCAGTTTTACCAAGCTCCCGTGAACTACCATCAATCCGCCAATTCCTACAAGGCCGTGGCAGTCGAGACAGCCAGCCCAGGAAAGCTGGTCCTGATGCTCTTCGACGGCGCGCTGAGATTTCTTTCGGGCGCCCTGGAGGGATTTGAATTGGAAGATCTCACTCTCCGAAATGAGACAGTAAGCAACAATGTACTGAAAGCCCAGAGTATTGTTGCGGAATTGCAGACCTGTCTGGATCTCTCAGTTGAGGGCGAGCTGCCGATGACACTTTATCGGCTGTACGACTACGTTTACGATCAGTTGCAGAAGGGAAATCTGAACAAGGAGAAAGCTCCTGTCCAAGAGGCGGAAGACATCATCTTCAGCATCCGAGATTCCTGGGCCGAAATGCTGGTGAAATCGGAAAAGAATACCCCAGCGGACGTTGTTCTCCAGAGCTGTTAGTATTCTGTCGGCAGAAATGTCGCGAAAAATGGTTTCCGACAGAATACTAAGTGAAAAGCGATTCCGGCGACTCCTCTCCGAGGTTGAGAATCTTATTGAGCAGGAGAGGTTCGCCCTTCAGAAAACGAATCTGAATTATTTGTCTTCGCTGCTCGAGCAGAAGGATTCCCTCCTCGAGGCTCTTTTCGCATCCGCTAGGGAACTGAATTACCCAGTTGAAGCATCGGATGAAGTCCGAGCGCGCTTGATCAAGCTGGTTGATCGCCAAAAGGGTAACTTGATGGACCTTGGCGATGCTGTTACTTCCGTGAAGGAGAAGCTGAGATCGGTGAACGCGGGCAAGTCTCGAATTTCCCAATTTAAGAGTGCTTACCGGCCGCCCCGAAGAGACTTCGGGAGAACACGCACCGCCTACAGCTAGGAAGCTGTCGGACTTAGCTTTGCGATTCTGCGGCGGGCTCGCATTGCTTGTGTGCATTCGTGGATCCCGGCAGATTCGGCCACCGACATCTTCCTCGTCCCGGCAGGCCGGGTGCGATTGATAAAGCTCATGCTTTGACCGCGCGTCTCTTCAGTGGATGTGGGTAAAGAGATATGTGACAAATAGATCAACGGCCGTCGATTTATTTGTCACATTGAATACAAGCCGGAGAGGTTGGACTGACCTGATACTTCAATGCCGATGCGGGAATCCGGGCGTCTGTTCAATGCTTTGGGGGGCTGATCTGCCGAAAGTGGGCAGGGTAGGAAACCGAGCTTGTGGTTCAGAGTACTTGAGCTAGGTTTGGATTCCCACGAGGACGGATGGGCGCTGTATGGAGCGGCGGGTGGGGCTTTGTGATCGAGCGATAGAGGCCGAAACGAGAAGGCATGAGCATGGCAAGGAAGTATTGGTTAATGAAGTGCGAGTTGAGTGAGTGTTCATTCGACGATCTCAAGAACGAGAGGCCGAACAGCACCGGAAAATGGAGGGGGGTGCGTAACTATCAAGCGCGCAATTCCATTCGGGACGATATGAAGAAAGGAGATCTGGTTCTTTTCTATCAGTCGAATTGTGAAACTCCCGGCGTTCCAGGGATCGCCGAGGTGGCAAAAGAGGCTTATCCGGATCCCTCCGCCTTCGATCCCAAGAGCAAGTATTATGATGATGGATCCACGATAAAGGATCCGAAGTGGTACTCTGTGGATGTCAAATGGAAGAAGGCATTCAAGAAATACGTCAGCCTCTCCGACATGAAGGCGCGGCGTTCCCTTGCCAAAATGCGGGTTGTGCAGAGGTGGCAGCGGCTCTCAATTCAGCCGGTGACGAAATCGCATTTCGACACGGTGTGTAAGATGGGGGGGTGAGGAAGCCGTCGGCTATACCGGTCGTAAGAAGACTTCAATGGTGGTCAAAGAAAAAGCAGGACAAGGTTGGAGAGCGAGGTTCGAGATGAGGAATGCTGCGCTGAGTCCGAGTAAATTCTCAACACACTGTCGCCCGCTGAGCGGGATAAGGATTCCGACAATGTGGACGTTGAAGCCGAATCATAGAAACGCTTACGCGTTCCTCTACTAAAGACGCACCGACTCTCATTGCTCAAGTAATTCAAAATGAGGGACTAACGAAAGTAAGGTTGACGCGCATGCGGCTTGCCGGGATCTCGCGACGAAGTGTGTCAGATGTCCGGGCTAGAGTCTTCGGATCCCTCCTGCTGCTTTCTCAACCTCGCCGCTAGTTCTTTGGCAATTGGATGCTGGACGATTCCGGACTCTTCATATTCCTGAAGGAGTTTGCTATTGGAGAGTGTCTGATAGTCTTTGTCCAACGAATGTTTCTTCTTAAAATCCTCGGATATCCAGACTTTTGAATGAGAGGTCGACGGAGGCAGGTAATATCGCACTTTGATATTCGTGTACTTCATGCTTCGCTTTTTCGTGTCTTTCGCATCCTCTTAAGGGCCCAGTGTCTGGATTCGATCGAGAAAGGCAACGGATTTAATCTCAACCATGTATGAGCCGTAGAACCCAGACGGCGGGCTACCTACCGATAATCATGGTTGCAGACACAAAAATACCCTACTCCAGGCAGTGGATTTCTGAGGAGGATATTGCTGCCGTAAATCGTGTTCTGCGCTCCGATCGGGTCACGCAGGGTGAGTCGATCGATGCGTTCGAGCGTGATCTTGAGAGATTGACTGGGGCGGAGAGCGCGGTGGCGGTTTCGAACGGTTCGGCAGCGCTCCATCTGGCCTGCAGGCTCTTCGGCCTAGACGATGGTGGCATTGGCGTCACTTCGCCGATAACATTTGCAGCGAGCGCGAACTGCATAAGGTATTGCGGAGCGGAAGTGCGCTTCGCCGATGTGGATTCGGCCACCGGCTTGATGGATCCTGATGCTCTGGAAGAGACCCTTCGGAAGATCGATGCGCGAGGCGCCGGGAGCCGAGTGATAGTGACCGTGTCGATGGCGGGTAGAGCGGCTCCTCTTCCGGCTATTCGCTCCGTGGCTGATCGTTTCGGCTATCGGGTGATCGAGGACGCCGCTCACAGTTTTGGCGCCACCTATCCCTGTGGTGACCGCATCTACGCTAGCGCCTCCTGCCGGCACAGTGATGCGGCCACGCTGAGTTTCCATCCGGTGAAGCTGATCTGCTGTGGGGAAGGGGGAGCGGTGTTGACGGGAAACTCGGACTGTGCAGCAGAACTGAGGCAGCTTCGCAATCACGGACTGAGTTTCGATAATTTCGAGGGCGAGGCGGCATCCCGGGAACAGCCTCAGTGGTACCGGGAGCAGGTGGATCTCGGTTGGAATTACCGGCTAACCGATATTCAGGCCAGCCTTGGACTTTCGCAATTGCAGCGGCTCGGCGCTTTTTTGAAAAGGCGTCGCGAATTAGCACGACGTTACCGATCGTTTCTTGAGAAGCCGCCCTTTTCCGGTATCATTTCGCTGTCTCCCGAAGAAGAAGGGCATGTCTACCATCTCTTCGTCGTGCATTTTACCGATGAGGAGACGCGCAACAGCGCCTACCGATTTCTCAGAGAGAGGAACATCCTCACTCAAGTTCACTATATTCCGCTCTACCGTCATCCCTACTACAAGGGTTCGGGTGAAAATATACCATTGGCAGGCGCCGAAGCCTACTTTCGAGGGTGCCTCTCGCTTCCTCTGTATCCGAAACTGACGGACGAAGAACAGGATCGGGTTATCGAAGCACTGGAGGAGTTTTGCTGTCATGGCTAGCCCGCTTTCCTCACAAACTTTCGAGCATCGTATTGCGGCTGAATGTTCCTCCCGTCTTGTGGCCGCCTGCCGGCCACAAAAAGCGGGCTATCTAACAAATGGTCACAGAAGATCTTGGAGGCGTTCAGAGATTTTATATCCATTTTCGAGGAAGAACCAATGAGTTGGTATCTTTATGCAGACCAGTGTGGGAAAGGCTCCTAGCCAAAACAACACCCTCTCCCGGATCTTCTTTTACTGCAACTCCGGAAAGACAACCGGGTGGGGACACGTCTCACGTTGCTCGGCAATTGCCGAAGCGGCCGCTGCTCGTGGAATCGCTGCAACCCTCTTGACCCCGAGCGAGAGGCGGGCGGTTCCCAAAGAGATGCTCGATTCCTTCGATCAGGTAGTGGTGCGGATTCCAAAGCGCTGGACCAAAGAAACATGGGCGGATTGGGCTACTGACATTCGGAGGGGCACGGCGCAAGTAATCGACGATTATGGTATCGAAAGGGAAGAATGTGCTCGTCTCAGTTCCCTTTCCAGCGGGAGGGCACCCTTGATCCTGATTGACGATCTGGACCTCCCTGTAGGCGGGTATTTTGATTTGGTAATCCGGCCGGGGCCGGTCTCAGACTTTCCGAATGGCGAATCTAAGAGAGCACTCCTCACTGGTCCGGAATATGTGCTTCTGCGAAGGGGAATCATTGAGGGACCGAAGGATCCGGACCGACTTGAATTCGCCTATCCTCCGGCCGTCGTGCTGCTGGGCGGGAGTAATTCCGGTGGATTGACCGCTTGTGTCCTGAAATACCTTCACGATGCCGCCAATCGACAGATCACGCCGATTCTGATACGGCGACGAGGGGGGCCTGAGCATGACGAGATCGAAAAGTCGCTAGAGCGATATTCGGAGTGGCGCTGGCTCAGCGATCTCAACTCTTCCGAACTGGGCACCTGGTTTCGATCGAGCCGCTACGGTGTCTGCGCCTGCGGAGTGACGGCCTATGAGATGGCAATCTGCGGACTTCCCTTTCTTGGGATCGTTGTTGCGGAAAACCAGGTTCCGACTGCCAGGATGATCGAGGCTTCATGGGGCCTACCGGTTATCGAAAAAGCGGACTTAGATTCGGAAACTTTTACCTCGAAGTGGAGAGAGTTGACGGTGTATTCTCCGGCTCAAAAGGAG
This sequence comes from Candidatus Moanibacter sp., assembly GCA_965226025.1. Taxonomy (GTDB): domain Bacteria; phylum Verrucomicrobiota; class Verrucomicrobiia; order Opitutales; family UBA2987; genus Moanibacter. The sequence continues at coordinate 1,988,276 of CBDDCD010000003.1, forward strand.
GTGGAGAACGGTGGATTAGGAGGAATCGATGGCCGGGGTGCTGAACGCGTAGTTGATGCGATCCTAGGAATCTGTCGGACTTAGCTTTGCAATATCGCGGTGTGCTCGGATTATCTGAGTGCACTGGTGGGATGCAGCAGATTCCAACACCGATATCTTCCTTGCAAGAAAGGATCTGAACAGTAGCGGTGACGATGAACGCAAGAGCATTGATATGTGATGAGAAGCAGAGCTTCGCCATTGAGGACGTTATCCTGAAGGAACCCGCTTCGGATCAAATCGCGATTCGAACGCGTTATTCTGGGGTCAGCATCGGCACGGAATTCGCATTCGTTCGCAGCAAGATTTTGAGGGGATCTTTTCCTCTTTGTACCGGCTATATGGGCACTGGAGTGGTTGAAACTGTCGGAGCCGATATCGACAACTTCGTGGTCGGCGAGAAGGTTTACTTCCGGGGCAACGATTCCATGTCGATGGCGGACGGTACCTCGGTTAACTGTGTTTCCGGTGCGCACTCCAGTCACATAGTTACGAGGCCCAACACGAATCACGGTGTTGACCACATGATAGCGGGTGCGGCGATGGACGTAGCCTGCATGTTTGTCATGCCGGCGGTAGGTCTATATGGGGTTTGATATGGCCAACCCTCGAATGGGGCAGACAGTCGTTGTCTACGGAACCGGCCTGATCGGGCTGGGGGTTGTCTCCGCCTGCGTGCACCGCGGCTGTGTCGTCGTCGCGGTGGATATCAATGACAGGCGACTTGCAATTGCTAAAACTCTGGGAGCCGACTTTGTGATCGATGGGCGAACCGACGATGTCGCCGAAATGGTTGGGGACATTGCTCCCGAGGGCGCCGATGTCGTATTCGAATGCACGGGGAATACGGAATGTGTCGATCCGGCCATCGCTCTCTGTCGGAAGCACGGGAGCTTTGTGTGGCAGGGTCACTACGGCAGTGAGCCGGTATCGATGCAGTTCGTCCGTCCGCATGGTCGCCGTCTGCGGATGTTCTTCCCATGCGATGACGGTTGGCGACCGTGCCGCCGAGCTGTTGTAAAGAACATGGCATTGGGTGCAATTCAGTGGGAGCGATGCATCACCCATCGAATTCCGTATGCGGAGGCGCCCACGATGTTTCAGCGGATTAATGAAGGAGCAGATAAGGATATTGTCGGCGACGTAATAAGTTGGCAGGACTGTTTTGTCGCAAAACGGGTCGCTCATTAAAGGCTGTTCGAATAGGGTAAATTGTCATAGCAGCAATTAAACAATCCTGGTATGTCGGGCAACCCACCCCCAGCCCCTCCAAGGAGGGGAAGCTCCAGAATAGACCGTTCGTGGTGCAATACTTCCTGGTAAGGACATGACAGAGGCGGAGAAATATCTGTTCGACGTGCACGGTTATATCGTGATCGAAGGTGCGCTATCGCCGGAGCAGGTTGCGGAGGCTAACGCTGCCATTGATCATCACGCCGAAAGCATCCAGATTCGCCCGAACGACCTTGCCAACTTATCGACAACCCTTGTCGGTAAGACCGGTCGAGGTGATCTGAGTGGCATGTTGACCTGGGGAAAACCGCACTGCGATGTATACCGTGATATGATCGCCCACCCCAGACTCACACCCTACCTGGAGGAATTGCTGGGACCCGGATTCCGTCTTGAAGGCCTCGGTATCATAACAATGGATGAAGGGGCGGAAGGCTTCTGGTTCCACGAGGGCGGTGAACCGTACGACCGTTCACGCGGTTTTCTCTATCGCAATGGTCGGATGTTCTGCGGCATGACCAATATGGCCGTTCAACTGACCGACATAAACCCGGGAGACGGAGGGTTCGTATGTTTGCCCGGAAGTCACAAGGCCAATTTTCCGTGCCCCGACGATATCAGACTCTATCAGGCTCACCAGGACCGAATGGTGCAGCTAAGCGCAAAAGCGGGCGATGTCATTCTATTTGTCGAATGTTTGATGCACGGCGCTCGGCCATGGGTCGCAAAACATCAGCGACGTTCGGTGATCATCCGATACAATTCAGGCGTTACGGGGGAGTCCTTGATGGGCACTTATACTCCGCCTACGTTCTTCGAGGAATTGACCAAAGCTCAACAAGCCGTCATTTCTGCACCCCAATACCGTCGGGAGGACAAAGGCTCGAAACTCTACAAAACAAAGGATTGAGAAGTGCGGCGCTCTGATACCGGGGAGATCGACCAAGTTGACGACCCGTCGCCGCTACTCCCGCCAAGCGGGACGAGGCAGCGCGAAGCTTACGACCAAGGTCCCTGAAGGGAAAGGAGCGGTTCCCGTCCTTCGACGGAAGCTTCATCAATTGATGAGCTCATCCGAAGGCTACTTTCTTGCCGACGCGACTCTTATCCTCTCCAGAGCTGCGTAGCCGCGCGGTGAGATCCGATAACCCGTTCCGAGGCTTTCGGTCAGTCCCAGATTCTTTAGTTTTCGTACGTTGAGTTTGAACTTTTGCTTTTCCAAGCCGAAATCCGGGGCGAGATTCCCGGCCCGGACACCTTCGTGAGTCGCGATCAATTCGAGGGTCTTCGCCGTCCACGGTCCGATCTTGCTGGCCTTGTCCATCCGTCCGAGTCGCTTCTCCAAATTCGACCATTCCGTCGCGCTTAGACTCTTCCGATTTCGGAGTTCGATTCTCGGATCCGGACCGGCCAGTCGGAATCGTATCTTGAAGACATCCCCCTCTCGACCTTCCAGTTCATGACATAGCTCTTCCAGACTGTCGTGGCCGGCTGCGATGGCGTCCCTCTTCGTGATCTCATTCAGACTAATCCGCTCTACCGATTTGATGCTGATCACACCGACAGCGGTCTTCTGCGTCCCTCCTTCTTTTGCTGATGGGCGCCGCCATCTACGGAAGGCGACTTTGATTTTTCCCGCTTTGATACCGGCAAGTGTTCTGTCTCTGAATAGCATTTTCTTTGACAGGACGTTGCACAGTGGCGGCCGATGTTTCAACTTCCCTTTAGGAGTGAACGCAACTAACCAATCCTGGTGTGTCGTGCAACCCACCCCGGCTGCGCCTCCCCTCCTAGGAGGGGCCAGGGGTGGGTTGCTCGAAACTACCGATTCGTACTTCCCAAGTCTAGATTCCCTTGCAACCCTTCAAGCTGTGGACATGACTCTTCAGAAAGGGATGCCAATGAAGCCATGAACCTTCAAGAGCAGGTGGAGAAATTCACGCAAGAGGGATATCTGATCATTCGGAATCATTTCGATAGGGAGCGGGTGGAGCGACTCCTCCGAATCGCTGTATCGGCCATTGATCAGTGGAAGCGGGAGAGTAAAGAACAGAGCGAACCCGGAGGCTTTTGCCACCGTCCGGACGCCGTTATTCTTATGCATCTGAACCACCCGAGATACTTTCGTGGAAGACCGGAGGACCTGGCCTTTCTCCTCGATGCTGTGGCCGATCCCGTTTGCCATTCTTTTATGAAGGCGGTCCTCGAGGAAGAGCCCTATTTCGAGCAATCGAGCATGTTTCTGAATCCAGAAAACGGTGAGGAGAACTTTGGACCGTGGCATCGGGACGCCCAATTTTTCTCCAAGAATGATGAAGAGAAAGAACGCCGTTCGATCGAAGAGGAAGCGATTCCAGCGAGGGAATTGCACTTTCACATTCCCCTCGTCAGGTCGGTGGCCACGCAGGTCGTCCCGGGTTCGCATATCCGTTGGGACACAGACGAGGAGCGAGAAGTCCGAAAGAAGGACGCGGTCAACGGAAAGATGCCGAATGCGTTGATCTTAGAAATTGAACCTGGTGATATCGCTTTCTTTCATGTAAATGCCCTCCATCGTGGCACCTATCCGAAGGGCTATCCCCGACGCACGATCCATTGCACGTTTGGGCGGGCATCCATGCCGCGGCCACCGACTCGTGAAAACGTCACTGAGAGGAATGGACACTACTCAACCTACCAGCCCTGGTTTAAAGATCCAGGCTACCTCGCTGGAGTAAAACGGGAAACAAAAGCGATGTTCGAGTATTTCATCAGGGAGACGCAGACCTGCTGGACTCGCGAGGTAGCGGCGGATCTTCATCCTGAGATGCAGAGGTATTTCTGGGACTTTTGAGGAATATCGATAGTCGAAAAGATTACTGCCGATGCAGGTTTTCAGTCCATAAACTCTTGAGAAGTCACCTTGGGGCGCGATCTCACGAAAGGGCGAGGGCTCTCGAGCCCGCTCAGCGCGACTATCTGGTGCAGCTACTCTGATCCACAACGTTTATGGCTTGCGAGGTTCGCCCCCTTTTCCAATGGTCCCATAATTAGGAGGAAACAATGAATCCAGAACAAGCCGACGAGCTCCGCCGCCAACTGATCGAAAAGGGATACTGCCATTTAGCAGGGATCGCGCCGGACGATCTGATTGAACAGACTCGGCAGGCAGCCGATCGAATCGCGGAAGGAGCCTCGGAAGAGCATAAGAGACTACGCCGCTTCCAAGGTACAATTATAGACGTCTACGAACATCCCGAGATTGCTCCTTTAATAGCCCTGCCAAGCGCTCAGCAGGCATTGAGCGAACTTGGGTTTCCCAATTCGAAATTCTACACGGGCTATATCATAAGCAAGCCGCCTGAAACGGCTCCAGCCCTCTTCTGGCACCAGGACGGTTTCGGGTGGAGCGAGCCCATCAGCTATACCGACACCCCGGTTCAGTTTTTCCTCATGTACTACCTGATTGACACCAACAGGAACAATGGATGCCTACGAGTCATTCCTGGTTCGCACCTCAAGCGTCACCGGCTGCACAGTTTGCCGCCTGCTCACACCGATGAGATTCAGCAGGCAGAAGAGGGCCATCCGGCGCTTGGGTCCGATCCGGATGAGGTCGACGTCCCGGTGAAGGCCGGTGACCTGGTCATCGGCGACGCTCGCCTGATTCATTCTGCGCATCTGAACCGATCGGGCCAAAGAAGGACGGTCATCACCCTCTGGTTCTGTCCCACCTATGATAAGTTACCGGAAGCGCTGCAGGCTGTTTATGGTAAACCGCGAACCAAACCAAACCATTGGACCGATACTGATTGGAGTTTGGTTGAGCCGCTTTTGGCAACCTATCGGGGTGATGCTACGCCTTTAACCCATAATCGGATACCCGACGAGCGGTTAATGTAGACCGGATGCTCGTTCATTCCAGACCCCTCTATCGAATCCAATGTTTGAAGCGAATCTACATTGCCAATGTGGGTTTCCAGCTACCCCGAGACGATTAATTCTGCTGCAGGTTCGTCGAAATGCTCACGCATTCCGCTACAAACCATTCGGTCGTCGTAGCGGAATGCGTAAGCATTTCGTCTTCCTGGACGCCGACGGTCTCAAATTCGATTGATCCGGCTTGGAAGTGAAATATGCTGTCAAATTGCTCTTCTCAGGATCGAGAACTCTATCATCATGCCCGAATCCCAGAAATTTCACAAGGACAAGACGATCAAATGGTATCGCTGCAAAGTTGATTCGGCGTTGATGAGGGAGTTGGTCAAGCGTAGCGACTGGCAGGGGTTCCGCCAGGCACTGGGGCACTTGGGGTTGTGTACGGCCACGGGGATTATCGCCTACCTGGTATTTCTTCAGATCAATGGCGGCAATTGGTTCTGGACCGTGCCTCTACTACTTGCGGCCTTGTTCGTGCACGGCACATTTTCGAGCTTTATGGGAGGAACAGCCTGCCATGAGCTCATGCACAGGACACCCTTCAAGACCAAAGCGCTGAATGAGTTTTTTTTGAAGGTATTCGCGTTTCTCGGCTGGTGGGACTATGTCTGGTTCCGTCCCAGCCATATCAAACACCACCAGGTCACGGTCCACAATGACTACGACGGCGAGGTCGTCCTCCCTGCCAAATTCACCTTCAAGGATTGGCATTTCTGGCTCAGGTTATTCGCCTGGGACCCACAGAGCACCTGGGATGTCTTGAAGATATACGCCAAGCGCGCAACCGGGCGTATGGACAATGAGTGGTATGAATTCGTCCTACCGGAGTGTGACCGGGGGCTGCGCAGCAATCACCGGAACTGGGCCCGGTTCACCCTTCTTGGTCACGCCGCCCTGGCCGCTCTCTTTATCGCCACCGGTCACTGGTTCCTCATCCTGCTCGTCAACGGCAAACTTTACTGCAACTGGCTGCAGTTTCTCTGCGGTAACCCGCAGCATTTCGGGCTCTCTCCAAATACTCCGGACTTCCGTCTCTGCTGCCGGACCTTCACCTGTTCGTGGCTTCCTGCCTTCCTCTACTGGAATATGCAGCACCACATCGAACACCACATGTTCCCGGCCGTCCCATTCTTCAACCTCCCTAAACTCCGTGCCGCTATTGCCCACGACCTCCCAGCCGCACCTCACGGCCTGCGGGCGACTTGGAAGGGATTGCTGGAAATTCATCGAACACAGCTCGCGGATCCAGAGTATACGTTCGTGCCCGAACTGCCGAAATCGGTTGGGAAAGGGGAGGGCGATCGAACCGATGATGGTGTCCTCGAACGCGAAGCGGCGCTCGAGGTTGGGTGACCCGAAGTTTCAATACCTATGTGGATTCCCGGGGGCCGTTTTTGTGGTACCGAGAGCAGAATTTGCAGAAATCGTGCTGGTTCTCGTACTCGAAGAATCGAAATGCTCACACATTCCGCTACACACTTTAGCGCTTCTTGTAGCGGAATGCATGAGCATTTCGTATTCTCGGACACCGATTGATTCGACAGGCACGCAAAGCGGATAAAACACATGCCCGACTATGACGCCGACCGATCGTTGGAACCCGCCCTACGAAGCGTCCGAGTCCTACGCGAGCGGCTTTGGAACGATCCTCACCGTCCGCGCTATCATCTGCTGCCCCCGGACGGGTTCTTCAACGACGCGAATGGGACGATCTACTGGAAAGGACGCTATCATGTTTTCTACCTGGGCAGGCTGCCCAATCCGGATCCGGGAGATTCGTCGGAGTATGACTGGTTGCCTGTCATGGAGCATTCTTCCAGTTGTGACTTGCTGCACTGGATCTATCATCCGCCGGCGATCGTGCCGGCTTTTGATGGCAGCACTCCTCATGGTATCTACAGCGGTGACGCCATCGAAGGAGCACCGGTTCCCACGCTCATCTACCACGTTCCCGGACAGGGCACCTGCATCGCCACGAGCGAAGATGACCTCTTGATACGGTGGACCCCCTTGCCCGAGAACCCGGTGATTTCTACACCGAACGACGCCGGGAAACAGGCGGCCGATGCGTCTAATAAATCGGTGGTAACCGACTCCATAGAGTATCAAATTTTCGATCCCTGCGCATGGTATGAGGACGGCTTCTACTATGCCTTACTCGGTAACAAGAACTATCGGCCGGGTTTCGAAGGCGATTGCTCGAGCCTTTTTCGATCTGAGGATCTTGTTCACTGGGGCTACTTGCACCCTTTCTACCGGTCGGATCGGAAGTGTACCGATGAGGTTGAAGATTGCGCCTGCCCGGATTTCTTCCCTCTCGGCAATCAGCCACATGCTACTCATGCATACCCACCGGCCCTACGGACAGTGCCAGTACTACCTCGGTCGTTTTGAAAACCATACCTTTTTCCCGGAAGACCACGGCAGAATGAACTGGCCGGGAGGCCCACTCTCGGGACCGGAAACCCTTCTTGATGATAAGGGACGCCGGTTATTCTTCGGTTGGATCAGAGAAACGAATCACTTGACCAAAGGGCACACCTTGGACGACTGTTTCGAGACGGGTTGGGGTTCGGCAATGAGCCTTCCCCGCGTGTTTTCGTTGGATAAGAGTGGGAAACTGCTCATCGATCCCGTAGCGGAGCTTCAAACCCTGAGGCGGAATCATCGAAGTTGGGAGGAGATGACCCTGGATACGGATGGAGAGGAGATTTTGTCCGAAGTTGAGGGTGATTGCCTCGAGATTGCAGTCGTGGCGGATCCTGGAGATGCGAGGCAGTTGGGCGTGAAAGTTCGGTGCTCATCCGATGGAGGAGAACAGACCACAATCACGTATGATGTGGAGAAAAAGCTAATTATCTCGGCAAAGAATGAGTCCGGTGAAAACACCCAAGAAGCGCCGTTTGAACTGCCGGCCGGAGAGCCGTTAGAGCTGCGAATCTTTCTCGACCGATCAATCCTCGAAGTTTTCGCCAACCGGAGCCAGTGCGTAACGCACAGGACCTATCCCGAGCGTGATGACAGCCTGGGAATCCGGCTATTCTCCGACGGATCGCCGGCGCAATTCCGGTCGATTGACATTTGGGATATGATGCCCGTTTGTTGATGAGACGCGACGGGATGGGAGCACAGAAGCCCTTGAGCGGCAGCGAATCGACAAGGTTCGAGACAAGGTTCGGGACCCGTCGTCGCTTCGCTGTGCCGAGGCATGCGAGGTTTGCTTCGCTCAGTCATCTCCCATCGTGAATCTTAATCGTCGTCTCCTGTCGTTCCCCCTGGGAGGGGTTGGGGGTGGGTCGCCCGAACAAAAGGGATGAGTCCATTCGACTTCAGATTACGATTGAGATCCACGACTGGAGATTTCTAACATCACGACGATCCATGTCCATTCCTCCCAACCAATCGATCCCCGACGGTCTCGTCTGCCTGACGTTTGATGACGGCGTTAAATCGCAACACGGCTATGTGGCCCCGATCCTCAAAGAACTGGGCTTTGGCGCCACCTTCTACATTACGGAGGGACTGAGATTCCTGGAGGACAAGACTCGTTACATGACATGGGAGGAGGTTGCCGATCTCGACCGCCAGGGCTTCGAGATTGGAAATCATACCCGCGCCCACAGAAACGTGACGACACAGTCTGACGAGGAGCTTTTCGAAGACATCCTGCACATCGATCATCGTTGCGATGAATACGGGATCTCGAAACCGACTACTTTCTGCTATCCCGGTTATTCCAACGGTCTGCAAGCGGTTTCCGTTCTGCGCAAGCGTGGTTTCGCCTTCGCCCGTCGTGGTACGGACCCGGAGTACAAGTATAGTAAAGAAGGTGGCCGCGGCCCTGCCTACGACCCGGCCACGCACGATCCGCTCCTGATCCCGACGACCGGCGCGGCGGGCCCGCACTTCACGATGGATGACTTCAAGTGGTCGGTGGAACAGGCGCGCGACGGTGGCATAAGTGTTCTGACCTTACATGGGGTTCCGGATCTGGACCACCCTTGGGTCCACACCGATCCCGAGGTCTTCGAAACCTACATGCGATATCTGAATAAGAACGACTGCAAGGTCATCGCGATGGCTGATCTGCACCGATACGTGATTCCTTCTTCGAACTGAAGGCCGATCGTCTGTCGGTGGCGGTCTTCGAGTATCTCGATTCTTTGAATCGCGAAATCCGATAGATATTCGGCAGGGTTACTGGAACGGATTATAGGCCCGTTCCGCGCTGTCGTGGAAGAGTGCGGCGCGATCTCCATCCGACAAATTCGCGCTCCACTCCAGGAACTTGCCGTAAAGCGCAGGTATACTGATTTCTTTCATTTTGTCCACAGGGTAGTTGCTGGCAAACATACAACGCTCGCACCCGAACAGGCCAATCAGCTCTCGGACTATTTCCCCTACCTCTGCTCCCTTTACCTCAACTTCGTGGAAGCCTTCGCGAGCAAACCAGGGCATGGACAATTTTACGAAGGTCTTCGGCAGAGCGGCTAAACTCTTCATGCCCTCGCGCCACAGGCGGGTATGGGCCTCATCCTCCCCGTTGTGGAGAAAACCGAGGTGATTGATGACCACACGCAGGTCGGGAAAGTCGGCCAGTACTTTCACGGCATCTTCAATCTGATGTGGATTGCAGGAAAGGTCGAAAGACAGATTGTGCCTTTCGAGTAGGGCCATACCCCTTCGAAAATTCGGACTCCGAAGGTGACCGCTTTCAACCTTTGGCCAGGTCAATTCCGGATTGTCGGGATGGTGGTTAAGGATCATGCGTACCCCGCGCAGTCGGCCTCCTGAGGCCTGGATATGCTGCTGTAATATCGCCTCACTTGCAGCAGGGGCTCGCGCCAAATGGACATAAGCGACCACGCCAAATGGGCGTTTAGGCGCTGCTTCCTTCAGTTGGGCACACACCCATTTTGTCTCTTCCACCGTATCCGGCGTTTCCGATCCTTCCTGTTGGCCGACCACGGTTTCGACGTGAACGCCCGAAACCAAGTGAAGGGGGGAGGGCAACTGGCTCATGTCACTGAAGTAGTCCGCTGCCTGGTAGGTCGGAAGTTGCTCAGAGGCGTCGCCCAGGTTGGGATTGGGGCGCTCGCCAACATCCCACATATGGAAATGAGGATCACATACAGCTATGGAAGTTTCGATCTGCTCGCGAGTCAACGGTGTGTTCATGGTGAAGGCCATGCCGGAACGCCGCAGGCAAAGCAAGAATGAAGACGAGCACGCCCAGCAGAAGAGACATCTCTAAAGCTGGGAAGGAACTCCACTCGCCGAGGTCTTCGTCTTGGCAAGAGTCAAGGGAATCACCGAAAGCCTGGTGGGGGCCGACCCCTGGGTCGACGGCCAGGCCATGCACGTCCTCCCGCCTCATGCGGATGGAGGCCTGGGGTTGCAAGGCAGGATCCATGTTAATCTGGCATTGGAACCTCTGGCACAAGGCGCGAAGCAATCACACCGACCAACCTCGTTACATGTATAAAGTTTTCCTACACCCGCAGGGTCGACAGCGTTTGAACTGGGATACCCGCGACCTGGATGATCCGGAAATCGACCGGATCCTGATCCGACCTCAGCCCTGGTTCGGCGGTGAGAGCAGAGTGGAAGCCCTGAAACGGATCGAGCTCTGGCGCTACCTGACGGGCGATCGCACAAAAAGGGTGGACTGGCAGCCCTTGGATCAGTACCCCAACGATGCGATTTACGACGAGATTGGCTGACCTGGCCGGGGAGCGATTTTGCCTCAGCTGGAATCCGACCTGCGAGATTTTCAGGCTAAGAGCTCACCCGGAATCCGGGTGCCTTCGTAAGGTGCCTCCGGATCTCGATCCCTAATCACCGACGGAACCTCCTCATCCCAGTAGTCCGGCACGGTCTCGGGCCGACTATGCCAGAGCAACAACAGATTTCGGCGCTCGCCGGTTTGGTTCTTATAGGCCGAGTGCAAGACCCGTGCATCAGCCAACACCAAGTCCCCGGGTTTCGAGAATACGTTTACCTGGTCCGGATGATCGCTGAACATTACAGGGTGGTCTTCTTCGATAAACCGGGCGCCCTGCTCGTGGGCTGTAACCATTCTGTCGTGCAGGGAAATCCGCTTGAGATGGGTGCCTGGAATAACCTTCAAGCAGCCGTTCTCAATCTGAGTTTCCTCAAGGTAGTAGGACACAAATATCGTTTGGGGCCACGGGGAGCAACTGAGTGGGTCGTTCCATCGCATCCAATCCTGATGCCAGTACAAGGCGGGGGCATACGGCTCTTTGGTCAGGACAATTAACCCGGCACTTGGGTTGAAATCGCCAAAGCCGAGCTCTTCCAGGGCTTGCCGTGTGGGCTGCCACTCGGATAACCGCCGCATGATTTCATTATCATCGTATTTGATGCCTAGGTGGGTCCCTTGATACTTGGTATCGGGATGGTGTTCCAACGTATCATTGAGTCGGCCCGTCTCGCGGCGAAGTTCCAGCACGAATTCCTGGCTCAATATATCAGGAATCACGCAGAATCCATCGCGCAGCATCTGCTCTCGGTTTGCGTTTGCTGTATCTGGTGTCATGTTATACTTGGAAACGAACTAGCGGATTCGGGAAGCAAGGTAAAGCTCGGAAGGTGCGCGGTGGCGCATCGAAGTCGATTACGCCTACGATTACGGATTTCGATTGAAGCTAGCAGTCATCTTGTCCACCGGAAATCGACGATCGCAATCGAAGTCGAAATTGACGAGCTTCGATTACGCTTACGATTGCGGATTCCGATTAGCCGGAACCGACATCCTTCCTCTCCCAATCGAACGGCGCAATCGTAAGCGTAATCGACCACCTCGCCGCATTGACCGCGTCCTTGCGGCCGCGGCTACACCTCCAGGTGACTGTTCAACTTTAGATTGCGATTGAGATGCACGACGGAAGACTGATCGGGAAATCACCTCCATCGTGATCTCCTGTCGATCTCCTCCTGGGAGGGCTTCGGCCATGATCCCGCCGGGCTGGACGAACGGGTTTTTGGGTAGCTTTTTTCGATTTACCCGGATTGCTTCTATCGGAACACGAACAAGAGATAATTCAAGTGTTGAATGAGGTGAGTCGGTGGATCCAAGAGCGGCGCGTCCGGCGGCCACGCCCTACCACCTTGCGGTAGAACGAAATCTATCTATTCCTCGCCATCGGATTCGGAATCCTACAGAAATTCAAAAATGGGATTTTCCATGGGGCCATCAAGTGGCATATGGGTCGGCGGTGTCCCGCAAGCCGTCGCCGACGAAATTGAAAGCGAGGACCGCCAGGATGACAAAGAGAGCCGGGGTAAGCAGCCAAGGATGGAGGGCAACGGCCTGGACGTTTTGGGCTTCTTGGAGCAGGACACCCCAACTTGTGATGGGCGGACGCAGCCCCAGGCCAAGAAAGCTGAGGGCGGTCTCGGCGAGAATCATGGTGGGCAGCGCCAGGGTCAGGCTGACCACGATGTGGCTCGTAAATCCTGGCAGCAGGTGGCGCAGGATGATGCGGGTGCGGCTGGCTCCGGAGAGCAGGGCGGCGGTGGCGTAGTCCTCTTCACGCAGCGATAGTATTTTTCCGCGTACGACTCGGGCCAGGCCGGTCCAGCCCACCAGGGAGAGCACCAGGGTGATGCCGAAATAGATCTGGAGCGGGGACCAACCGGCGGGTAGGGCGGCGGACAGGGCCATCCAGAGTGGGATGGTGGGGAAAGAGCGGAGAACTTCGATAAGGCGCTGGATGAGATTGTCGAACCAGCCTCCGAAGTAGCCCGAGACAGCGCCCACGGCGAGTCCGAAGACGAAGGTGAGCGCGACCCCGATGAGGCCGATAGTGAGCGAGATGCGGGCACCGTAAAGGATACGGGAGAAGAGATCGCGGCCCAGCGAATCGGTGCCGAAAAAGAACATAGTCCCACCCGGGTCGACGCTCAGGACGTGGATTCGGGTTTCGAACAGGCCCCACAGGCGGTAGGGACTCCCCTGTGCAAAGAAGCGGAGCGGGTAAGTCTTGTTACGGTCCTCGACGTAGATTTTCTGCAGGGTCTGGGGATGGCGGTTGCCGATTATGCCGTAGACGAAGGGGCGCAAGTGGAGTCCGTTGGGTCCGATGAAGCGCACCGGCTGCGGTGGGGCGTAGAGGTGGCTGATGTGCTGGTCGGTCAGGGTGTAGGGGGCGAGGAATTCACAGAAGAGGGCCATCAGGTAAAAGCCCAGCACTGCAAAGCCGGACCACACTGCCAGGCGGTGACGGCGGAAGCGTATGGCCATGAGCCGCCACTGGGAGTGGGTGCCAAGTTCTTTGGTGTCGAGGGCAGCGTGCAACTGCGTAATGGGATTCGATCGTCATTAGCTGACTGCGTTCGCGTCAGCTATCGTTTTTGGTTCCTGTGGATTGGATTTATCGGTTGGGCGTTTGTATACAGTCGAGCTTAGGGGAATCCGCAACACTACTTTGAGTCAGGCCAGACCAGCAAGCTTCACTCCTTCTAGGAGTCTGTCGGACTTAGACGTTCGATTGCTTCGCAAGTGACCAGGTTCGTCCGACAGACTCCTAGAAATAAGAAAATGAAACTGAGATTTGTGGAGAATGGCACTTCTAACTCGTCCGGTGGATGGCGCTGTGCCAATCTGTCTCGGTTGTCTGAAGAGCCTCAGACTTTCAGCGTCAGGTTCTCAGAATGCCGCCATTAGCTATGACAGAACGTCTCAAATCTCAGTTTCATTTTCTTGAGAGGAATCTGTCGGTATGAATTTGGTCGCCGTTTACAACCGTCAACCTGCGATCCGAAGTTCAGGTCTGTTGCGAAGTGCAAAGCCCGACAGATTCCTAGCCCGCTTTTCTCACAAACTTTCGAGCATCCAATTGCGGCAGAGTGCTCCTCTCACCGTGATGCCGCATGCCGGTCACAAAAAGCGGGCTATTTTAGCCTGGAAATTCTGTGAGATTTCCAGGCTAGGTACTAGACCTTGAGGAGGGAATTTGCAGAAACTTTCGGATTGAACCGTTTGTAGGACCATAAGATCGTTGCCCCTACTAAGCTTTGAGATAAAACCTAAGGTAGCAGGACGATGCCCATACAAGACAGATCAAGATTCGAGGCTACTATTCGTCAATTTGATGAAGCCAACGAGGTAGATCCTAACCGGGAAGAATTCGAGGGAAAACAACATCCCAAAGAGTTGCTTTACGCCCATCGGATGACCCAATGGTTGAACCGGCTTTACCCGGCTGCTTCGGAAGCGCTTCAACTGGCAGTCCGAGCCCAGCATATTTGCCGGTGGGAGATTCCTCGAAATGATTTCCCTGACGGCCGGGTCGGTTATTTACAGTGGCGCAACGAATTGAAGCAGTTCCATGCCGATAAAGCCGAGGCGATTCTGGAGGCACAGGGGTATGAGGAAGATCTCATCGGGAGGGTTCGCTTTTTGATGCTGAAAAAGCAACTTCGACAGGATCAGGAAACTCAGGCACTGGAGGATGTGATCTGTCAGGTGTTTCTACAGTTTTATTTCCCTGACTTTGCTTCTCAACACACAGAGGAGAAAGTAGTCAGCATCTTACAGAAAACCTGGCGAAAGATGTCCCCTGCCGGGCAAAAGGCAGCGCAAGGACTCGATTATCCAACCCATGCTCGGCAATTGCTGCAAAAGGCTCTGGCGGACTAGAAATCTGTCGGACTTTGACCTTAATCTCCCGGAAAACATCCGTACTTTCCTTCGCAACCTGAAGGGTGCAATCCATGATGTGCTCGAGACAGTTCGCTGGGAGTCCGGGAATCTCGCAGATATCTGGACTGGTCCAAAATCGCATCCGGAGGGATACTGCGAGGTAAACTGGAGAGATTCGAACTTTCGACTATCTTTGGGATATCGCACTTGGGTAGGTTCATCCTCAAATGTCTGAAACACAGACCCATGTTCATCAACTCCGCGTTTAGGAACCGGCGTCTCATTGCTAGCTCTGTCGTAGGATTTTTGGTCTTGTTAGCACTATTCTCTGGTCCTCCCGAGTTCTCACCAGGAGAGCTGAAGATCTATCCTAAGGAAAGTGTGCTAAAACAGGCCTCGGAGACATTCGAGGAAGTATTCGGGGCTCAGCAGTCGATACAGGTCGTTATTTCTTTTGATGACCTGAATTTCGAGACAGCGCTTACCAGCCTTCAACTCCTCTTGGAGCGAATCGAGTCTTTTCCAGGAATTTCAGGTACATTCTCAATCCTGGATTTTGAAGGACTATTCCCGTTTTTGGAGATTCACGAATCAGGCACTACGCGCAATGGCCTATCCCGGATATCAGGAATCCCAATGGCCTCAGGTTTGGTATCGAAGGACCACCTGAAAACGCAGATCATCGCTTTTTTCGCTCCTGAGAGCGACTTCGATATTTCAGGATTTGATATAACCATAATTGAATATCTTCCCGGAGTTCACTCTGTCCACTCACTCAGCGAGGAGCACATTAAGTCTTCAATTGAGAGAAATGTAGAGCGCGATTTCGTTCTCCTAAGTCTGGCCGTCTGTTTGATATCTGTAGTATCGATCATCTATTTTTTCTCCACATGGAAAACATTCGTTGTCTCCTTCTTCACCTTCGTTTTCGTGGGAATTCCGCCGCTATTCCTTTTCCATCTGTTTGGCATAAAGCTTAATTTCATCACCGTTCTCGTATTCCCTCTCGTATTCACGCTTGCGCTGAGTGATGCCGTCCACCTGTTCTGCGGTGTGGCAGCCTTCGAAGATAAGCGAGACCCTATAGAGGCGGCGAAATATTCCATTCAGCTTTACTGGATTCCCGCCGGGTTTACCTCGCTGACAACCGCCGCGGCCCTGGCAAGTTTCACGTTTAGTGAATTCCAGGAGCTCGAAAACCTTGCGCTCGTTTCGTCCCCGTCTGTCCTTGCGACCTATTTGATCTGTTTTGGCCTGGCACCTGTGGTTCTCCCTCTGCTGGCGAGCTCCCTCAAAGTTCCCGAATTTCTTCTACGTGGCCCCGACCGACGGACCAAGAAACAATGGTCTTACGCCTATCAATTATTGTTCGCCTTACTCGTGCTTACGGGAGCCGTTCTGGGCCCGAAACTGACAATCCGCTCCGACACGGAAACGTACATTCCACGCGATGGTAAGCTCCTTGAAAGCTATAGATTCGTGCGGGAAAACTTTCCTGAGGAAAACGGAATTGAGGTTATGCTGAAGCCAGAGTTCGTTTTTTCAAACGACTTATTGCCGCATCCCGAATTAGATTCCTCATTTGATGTCGCATTCCGGATATCGAGGGATCTGAAGCAAATTCCAGGGATTGGTACCATCCTGTCGGACGCTCAGGTTTATGACTTTTCCAAGCGGATTTTCCTGCCGCCGGAAATTGGAGGATTTCTTGTCTCTCAGAGTCCCTTTTTCAAGAGACCGTGGCACCGCATCAGGATTACACCAAAGCCATCGGTGAATCCGGAGGACCTTTTTGACAGAGTTGAAGAATATCTGAGTAAACAGGATGGTCTTCAGGAACGCTTCTTGCACGCTCCCTCACTTCTATTCCAGGAGGCTGACAGAACGCTTACAGGTTCCCTCCTCCGGGCTCTGATTTGGTCATCTCTGGTTTTGATTACCTCGTTCCTGCTACTGGCGCGCTCGATCAGGGCAACTTTGGCCGCTGTCTGGGTCAACCTTGGAGCGCTATCAGGGATCGTGGTTTTCCTGGTATTGGCCAAGCAATCGCTTAATACCACGACTTCACTCGCCGCGATTGTGAGCCTGGGAATTATTGTAGATGATACCGTCCATGTGCTCTACAGGATGCTCTTTCAAGAGAAGATAGGCATGAAAGACCTTATCCCGGGTCTACTCATAACTTCGTTGATTCTTATTCTTTCATTTCTGAGTTTTTCAATCAGCCACTTTCAGCCCACCAGATCATTTGGGCTCCTAACCGCAGGGTTGCTTGGCCTTGCCTTCTTTGCAGATGTCCTGTTCTTGCCTCACTACCTGGTGGACAGAAGAAAGGAATGAGAAGTTCAAACTCGGATTGATCCTGCGCGAACCTAACGGACCGACGCCGATTTTTCCTTCAGTTTCCCTTCAATCGCAATGCAGATACGTTCGGTCGAAATTCAGACCTCACTATCTTGCCCCTTTAAAGGAGCTATGCAATCGCAAGTTTAAATCTCGATTTATAGCCGAGTTGGAAGGTAATGGTTCGGCCCGAGCGGTCGGGCATCAGGAGCGGGTTCTGGTTGAGAGTCTGGAGGTACTCAATCACGACTTGCTGCAAATGAGGGGAATAGTTTGCGGTTGGGAATAGATGCGCTTCGACGGTTGCGCCCCTCTCTATGAGGGCGCCGTCGCAGTGAGTCAGATTGCGAAACAGATCGTGGTCGTCACGATAGTTGTCGTAGCCTTCTTTAAAGGGTTCAAACTGCTTGTAGAAACTATTGCGGGCGAGGATTTTCAAGGCATCCATGATGGATTTGTTAGAGGTGTCCAGGCGGACATAGTTCTGCTCAATGAGTCGCTCCAGGCGCGAGCATTCGGTCTCGATTTGCTCCCCTTCGAGTTGGAGGGCATTGAGCTTGTGATCGAGGCGAGCGATCATGGCGCTCCTTGAGGCGCTTTGGCCCGGATGGGCATGTTCGGCCAGGAGCAGTCTTTTCAATGCTTCGGTGGATTGGGTTTTCTGCTTCAGGAGTGCTTTAGCGGCACCGCTTTTCTCCTGCCTATCCTCAAGGTGTTGGGCTAAGCGCTGGTAGTGGATGGTGCGATAAGAGGTGATCTGATTAATCCCAAAGTGCTTATCGAGGTATTTGAAATCATTCTCCTGAATCCAGCGACTGAACATCCCTTTGAGGACTGCTTCATCGGGGGCTTTTGGGTCGGTCCCTAAGATGCTCACCGTAATGGTTTGATTTCTGGGATTGGTCGCTTCCACCACCCATTGGGTAAGATGAGGATTCTTTTTCCACGGGCCCCGCTGATAGCAAAGATAATACTCCTGGAGATCTTCGGCATGGTTTCTGGGGCGCAGCAGGCGCAGTTGTCCGTCGATCCGTTGCAGGGGCTGGCCTTGAAACCTTTTTCCCAGGTGATGATTTCGAGTTGAGGATGCTCCAGGATGGCTTCGTAAAACCAGTCCGCGGCGATCGCCCGGTCCACGTAAATGCTCACCTTCTTATCCGCAGGCACCTCTACCAATTCGAGCATCGCTTCGCAGTTGGGGATAAACCGTTTCCTTATATCCTCGTAGTTGTCGGTGCTGGCAAAATAGACCGGAGAGCCCTTCAGGGTATGAATAAAATCGCTGTGAAGCGCTTTGTCGGCCAACCGGATGGTGGGACACCAGCCCGCCAGGAGCTTGCTCATGCCGGTGTAATGTTTGGTGTGCGGATCATAATAAAAGCTCTGCTCACAAGAAGCATTCAGGTTCCTCGCGTTCACCCTGAGGATCGCTCTTAAAAGCGCTTCATGGGCCAGGGCGCTGAGCCTTTGGCGTTGCAGATGGGGCGTATAGAGGACTCGCCCGATGAGCTTTTGCAGGTCTTCCAGATCGAGCAGTTTGCTCTGCTCGATATTCACCGCGGCCAACAGCGCGCAGGCCAGCCATTGCTTCAAAAGCCAGCCCTCTTCGCCATCTATCTGAGCCACTTGCCCGAGCCCTTCACTGAATACCAGCACCCCTAAATGTCGACACCACTGCACCGATTCGGAACTGCCCGTGGTAAAATCGGGAGACTCCTTGCGATTCTCCTCTTCGCCTTCGGCCTTGTTTTCTGCTTGCTCCTGCTCTGCCTGCAAGGGTGAACCCTTGGGAGAATCCCAGGCAGTCTCCCGATTTTGCCCCCTCCTCTGCTCGGCCTCCTTGGCCAAGGCCTCTTTGAGCTCCTTAAACAAAGGGCGCAGGGTTTCCCCACTGAGGCTGACTGCGAACACCTCCTCGATCTCACCGCGTATCTTCTTGCTGTAAGCGTACCGGCTCTGCTCATAGATCTCAAAAAAGCGCACCCGCACAAAACTCCGTATTTCCCGGGTCAATTTGCGATGCCACCGGCGCCCCGCCAACACCCGGCCCAGGGTTTCGGCATCGCCACTTTGCAGGGCCTCGCCCCACCGCTTCATCGTCTTGGGGTCAACCTCAAATTGTCTCTGTAAGCACCCTATCTTCAACCCCGCATTATAGAGCCGTCCCACCAGAATCTTGAATCCAACCTGCTCGCGATCGTCCCCCACCACTTCCAATAGCTCATGGCCGTAATAGACCTGCAATTGGCCTTTGCTCAGGTCCCGATAGACCGTCAGGCAGGGATTACGCTTGTCTACCCCAAGGAGGCATTGTTGGCAGGACTCTTCTTGCTCGGTAGGTTTCTCCATTTTCTTCGAATTAGTTCTTCGAAGGAGAAGCCTACCGTTTTCTTTCTCTCGTTAAAAGTCGGGAATTCTACTTGCGATTCTACCCACCCCGACAACCCGCATAATAGCGAGTTCTGAAACTACAGGCGGTTTTGCCAACCCACCTCTACTGTTGATGCGCCTCCTGAGCCCTACTACCCCCGAAAAAAACCGTTTCGGAAGTTGAGTTGGTCAAGTAGGGCTAGAGTGACAATTCCAGCAATTTTTGCCGTAGGATATCGGCCGCTTCCGTCTCCGAATTCGCCTTGAGGTCATGATAACTCTCGATGCGAGTGACTCTGAGGTGGAATTTCGAGAAAGGCTTCGGAAGGTAGAACCCGTCCCAACTTCCGAGGCGCCAGAAGCGCTCATATTTGGCGGAAGCGAGAAGAAGAGGAGCGCGGGTCTTTCGGGCGAGGCGGACGGCGCCGATTCTGAATTGGTAACGGGGACCTCTTGGTCCGTCGGGAGTAATGGCAATGTCGCCGCCGTCATTGAATCTCTCGATCAGTTCCCTGGTGGCCCCGAAAGCACGTCTGCTGGTCGAGCCCCGCACGGAGCCGATCCCCATCAAAGAGAGGAAGGCGGCTAACCAGGCGCCGTCCCGGCTTGCGCTGACGAGTCCCCAGACGCTGCTCTGACTTCGGAACTTGCGGAAGACGTGAGCGGCCAGGAAGAGCCGGTTGTGCCAGAAGAGAATGAGAACGGGCCGCGACGTATCGGAAAGAAGGGCCCTGTTATTGGGACTGATCTCTATCTTCGTGGTGCCCGACCAGATACGGATGAGGATGCTGAGGGGCCAGAGGACGATTCGACGCCAACCCGAAATGCGGTTGAAACTCAGGTCTTTACGGCTACTTCCCTCGGCTGGTGCATTCTCGGAGGGTTGCATGGTTGAACCTTCCTCGAGAGGGACGAAGATTGTACTTCAGGATACATCGGAGGGCATCGAACCCGTCTTTCCACCGAATCTTTTTCCCCTGTTGTTGCGTCCTTCGTTGGTAGGAGATTCCAACTTCCTCAATTCGGAGATTCAGCCGGGCAATTTTTGCTGTAATCTCAGGCTCCACTCCAAAGCCATCTTCCTCGATCGTGATCTTGTCGAGCGCTTTCCTGGTGAACATTTTCATGCAGGTTTCCATGTCCGTCAACTTAGTGGCGGAGAGGAGATTAGATAAGCGAGTGAGAATCAGGTTACCCAAATAATAGAATTGAAATCGTTGGCTGGGACTGTTTGAAGCGATAAAACGAGAGCCGTATGCGACTTCCGTTTTTCCTTCGAGGATAGGCTGAAGGAGGCGCACATAGTCATCCGGACTGTATTCCAAGTCGGCGTCTTGGATAACCACGACATCTCCGGTGGCGCAGCCGAATCCGGAGCGAAGGGCGGCCCCTTTGCCCCTGTTCTCACTGTGCGTGATGAGACGAAAAGGAGGGCGCTGGAATTCTTTTAAGAGAACCTCTCGAGTCCCGTCCATGGAATTGTCGTCAATCACAATCACCTCGACAATATCGAGAGGTGATTCCTCAATTCGACGCAGAATCTCACGGATAGTGGAGCGCTCATTATAGCACGGAACCACGACCGAGAGTTTCATAGATTCTGCTTCTTTCCAGGTATCTGTCGGTGTCTGCCTTCTGAATATCTACGGGTGTCAGACATCAGGTTCAATTTCCTATTGTCACTTCCCAGCAACAGGAAACATGCCTTTTACTGTGTTATTTCGATAGCTTTGTAAACGAGAATCCGCTCTCGAAAGGAATCTGTCGGTGTTTGGGTTATGCTACACTCTATTGGCAGCGGTGCATTTTCGGGCATCTGGAGTATGCTGCCGAATCCACCACCGATAGATTCCTAATGCTCTGCCGGGAGGCAGAGCGGGTTTGGACAGTCGAACCACTTCATGCACTCCCTTTCATGTGACTGAGAGTCTCCACATAATGCCGACCCAGAATTCGGGCGAGATTGAGATAGATTTTGGAAGCCAGAAGGGGCGCGGTGTTGCGGATCGTAGATAGGGAATCCCAGTCGATTGAGAGCAATTTCGTATCGGTGACAGCAAAAATGTCTGCCGTTCTTCTGCTTTTGGTAACGAGGGCGATTTCACCGAAAGCGTCACCCAGGGATAGGGTGTTTATTGGAGTCGGCTTGCCCTGCTCGACCCGTGAGACTTCGAGTTCGCCTTCAATGACAACGTACATCTCCTGTCCCCAGTCACCCTCTTTGATGATCTGTGTGCCTTTTTCGAATTCGACCATGTTGGAGAGGAGAATGAACTGTTTCACTTGTAATTGACTCATTTCTTGGAAGAGAAGCGACTTTTCTCGAAGAGCCGTGCGCAAAGGCAATTCGATAAGGTCCCAAAGCGTAATCAGGCGAACCGTAGATAGGAGTACGGGGGTAAGGATAAGGTCGGAGATGACGGCGATGAGAAGGACCACGGCACTCAGGATGCCAAATTGCTGAACGGGCACGAAACTGGAAAAAGAAAGGACCAGGAACCCCCCCGCCAGAGCCAGAGAGGTCACTGAAACTGGGAGAATCTCGCTTCGCAAGGAATTGCGAATGGCCTCGTGTTCGTTCTTTAGAGACTTGAGATTTCGATTGTAGCGAACCATCAGATGGAGAGTATCGTCGACGCCGATTCCGATCGTAATTGCTGCCACCATGCAGGTTCCAACGTTCAGCGGAATTTTGAGAAGACCCATGATCCCGAATACCACCGCGATTGAGAAGAGGTTGGCAATTACGACAAGGATCCCGCATCGAACCGAGATAAAGAGCACCGAGATGACGAGGAAAAGAAACAGGGTGATACTGGTCAGAGAAGTTACCTGACCCTTTACGATTTTATCGACGGCACTGGCGATGAGGACCGATCTGCCCGTAATGGTGTAAACAAAGGGTCCGAAAATGCCACTGTCGAGAAGGGAGCGGACCCGAGTCACCAGTTCGTTGAACTCGGTGCTGTTGCTCAAACTGGTCCGCAACACGATATTCGCCTGGGAGTAGTCGCTATTGACGAAAGATTCGATATCGCTCCGATGAAAGAGGAGCAGGTATTGGGCGATTAGATTGTCATCTTTGGGAATGGCGAAGTACTTGGGGTCTCCATCGTGCATTTCCCGATTTACCAGTGCGAGGTAGTCGGAGAGAGCAGTCACAGCGTCAAACTCGTCAATCTTACGAAGCGCCCCGGCTAGTTCGTGAAGTCTGCCCAGTCTCCCATTTTCCATGAAGTCTCCGGGTTCTCCTTTTAGGGTAAGGTAGACTACTTTCGGTCCGGAGAGTTTTTTTGAAACGGTTTGAATCCTTTCGAGCAGTTCGGTTCCTGGCCGGAGAAACGCCATCAGGTCGTTGTTGAGATCGATGCGGATGGCAAAAAACAGGCAGGGAAGGGCAATGACGACGAAAACCGCTACCACCGCGAATGGGTGGGTAACGAGACGGCGCATAATCCAATCGGTAAAGATAACCGATTGTTTGCTAATCCAGCTCTCCTTTCGAGTTTCCGCTTTCCTGTTTGGCGATCTATCCAGAACGAGACGCAGGAATGCCGGAAGCACGGTCACGGTTGTGATGAATCGGCAGGTGATACCGATCGCCGCGGTGATGCCGAACTGTTGCATCACGACAATCGACGTAAGACCGGTGGCGGCAAAGCCCATAATCGTGGCGCAGGCAGTCAGGAGCAGAGGGAGACCGACCGCTTGCTCAGTTCGGATGATAGCGCTTAATCCCGTTCTGCCCTTCCGGCGCTCTCCCCGATATTCGACGAGCAGATGTATGTCTTCAGTTGCGCCAACGACGAGGATGATCGCTGGGACCACATAGTTGAGCATGTTCAATGGAATCGACAGAAATACCATGATGCCGAGGGTCCAGATCGTGCTCACGAATGCGTTGAGAATGGGGACAATCGCCGAGAGCAGGTTTTGCAGTGAGATTCCGATCAGAACCGCGATAAGGAGCGCCGAAAGAGGTAAGAGGAGGCGCTGGTCCCTCAACATCAGGTCAGACATACCGGTCTCAAGAGCCGGCGAGCCGATCTGGAAGACGATCTTGAATTGGGACTCGAATTCACCGATGGCCTCCTCGATATTTTCGAAGACTTCTCGAGAGGCTGCCAATTCATCGGACTCCTGGATTGCCGAAGCGTCAGGTGTATCGGAGAGGCCGGTGCGCGTCGAATTTGAAAGGTAGAGCGTGAGCAGGGTGGCGGTGCCGTCCCTCGAGATTACTCGACCCGATAGAAGTGGATTGTGTGCCGCCTCTCTTGGAAGGGAATCGAGACTCGCTTGATCCTCCGGAATGGGGTCGAGGAAGGGTCCAACATCCAACCAACCGTCCTTTCCCTTGATCCGGTTTACGGTGAAGAGACTCTCGATTCGCTCGATCCCCTCGAGGTCCGCGAGCCGGTCGTGCAACCTCCTCAGAAGTGTGATTTTCTCAATCCTGAAGAGATCGCGATCCTCTACGTAGACGGCGGCGAGCGAGTCCGACCGAACGTTGCCCGCACTCGGTCGTACTGTTCCAACAAGGGGCTGTCCCTTGGGAGGAGCTGGTCCGCCGAAACATCGAGCTCCACTCTCCAGGCCACAAATCCGAGCCCAAGGGTAAAAAGAGTCAGCGCGACAATCGTTACGACAGCGTTTTCATAGGGGAATCTAAGCAGCCTTCGCACGATTCGGCAGCGAAAATCGAGCCGTCGAGTTTATTCGAACTTGGCTAGAATAGCGTCGTCGTATTCAGACTTCCAGTCTTTTAGCGCCTCGTCGGAGAAATACAAAAGTGGGATATCCCGATTACAGGAACCTTTGACAACGGCAAATATTGATGCGGTTTTTCGTACAAGATGCTTCATCTCGGCCCTTTTCGGCACTTCGATGTCGCCTTCCGGTGACACGGGCTCGAATTCGGAGAGGATCAGGGTTTTCAGGATCTCACTTTCGGTTCGGTAAAAATCCACTTTGATAATCTTGTAGTCCTCTTTGGTGATCCAGAGGACGCGTTTTCTATAACCGCTGCTGGTACGAAACTTCGCGTTCGAAGGACGAGCTGTGATTCGGTAGCACTGAACATCGTCAATATATCCATCTGCTTCCTTTTCATAGTCGTAGCGGTCCATGTCTTCGGGGTAGAGATCCTCGAACGCAAAATCAGTCCCCATAAAATATCCTCTTTGCCCGCTTCCAGAGATTTTTCTGATGCTGCCCAACGCGGGCATGAAGAGAAACTGCGCTCCTTCTTCGTCGGAATTGAGCTTGCTGAGAAGCGCTACCCCGGCCACTGAGTCCGGTTTCTGAAATCTAAGAAGCGAATTGTGGTTGTCGTCGACGTCGATTCGGTCTGCTCGCAACACCTCTCTGGTCGTGACATTGCCGTCGCGGTCGATGGTGACGGATTTTATAAGCTCGATCCGCGAATCCAGTCCATATCTTTGGATGTGTTCCTCAACAATATCGGCCCCGCTTTTTGATCCCGTCCTGAAGCCTGAAGACAGAACGGCGCCGACGAAAAGAGCGAGAAAGAGAAGAGGTGACCCGATATTCCTGTCCATACCGCTAGCGTTAATTGCCCGAATTTTCCGGTGATTCGATCAGCTTAATTGCCCACACAGTTTAAATATCGGTCAGACGTTGACAATGAATTAATCTAGATCGACACGATTGAGGCGCTTTGGTTTCGCCGGGTTCGGACAATTTACACAATTCTTGCAGGCCATGGGGCAACCGTCGTCGCTCCCGCTCAGCGGTACTATGGCGTGTCAAGAGCCCGTGGGATACGAGACGGCCTCATTACGACGGGAGTGGCGGAAACTACGCTCTCAGTCAATCCCCCACGATTGTAATGGGGTAATCTTAGGTTTCCGGGCTAACCCAATCGGAACGATCCACACTAATTCCCCAGGCTTGTCCTGGGGATGGTTAGGCTTCTCTGCACCGAGCGGATTCCAGAAAATTTGTGAGAAAAGCGGGCTAGCCCGTCTTTCTCAACTGGGGCCTGATTTCGACGTAAGTCGTTGATAGTGGGCCAAAGGTCTACACTACAGGAGGGGTTATTTGGATTCGATTTGGGGGGGTGGTTGGGGAGGAAGTTCGAGGTGTAACCGGTTCAGTAGTAGCTTTTGGTCCTCACCGGGCTCGGTGTAACGGGTAAGCACAACGGTGCGTCCGTCGGTGGTGGGCAGTTTCACATCGAGCATTTGGATGGCCGCCATTTTGGAGAGCACCTCGGCTGGGGTCAGTCCCGGAGCCATCGGGTAGAGTCGACGTTTCAGGGTGACCCACAGAGAGTAAGCAAGGAAGCTGATAAAGATGTGCGCCTCGATGCGATCATCTCTCTGATGATGGATGGGGCGGATGGAAAGGTCGTTCTTGATTTCCTTGAAGACTTGCTCGATCTCAGTGAGCTGCAGGTAAAGGCGCCAGAGTTGCTCGGGGTTCTCGGCACTGAGGGTGCTGCGCAACAGATAGCGGCCTTCGCGGCGATAGGCTTGGCGGTATTTTTTTAAGTTCAACCGGAAGCTCAAAGGCGGCTTTTCAGTGGGGGCGCCCTTGGGGGCGATCTCGATGTCGAGTAATCCAAAGATCCGGGGACCGGCCTCCTTTTTGGCTTCGCCCAGTTTGATCAGGATGGTATCGCGTTGGTAGCGCCGTTTGCTCTCACGCAGCTTCTTGAGCGCCTCGATAAGACGGCGTAAACGACGCAGGCGCATGTTTTTTTCTTTGCGCACCCGATCGTCGCTTTTAGCCAGAACGTAGGTTTCACCTCCCTCGCTGAGGAGTTTCACCTCGATACCGGGACGCAACTGCTTCCAATCCTTCTGCAGCAACGACTGCTCGAAGCGACCCAGCCAGGAGCGCGGGGTACCCACCAGATAGTGGATCCTGGGTTCGCTTTGGCGCATCTGTTGCAAGACTTCCTCGGTCGGAATGCCCCGATCCATCACCCACACCCGGTTCGCCTTACCGTAGTTCTCTTCCACCCGAGAAAGAAAATCTTTTAAGGTGGTTTTATCCTGCGTGTTACCCGGAAGTACCTCATAGGCAATCGGCAAGCCCTCACAAGTCACCACCAGGGCGATCACCACTTGCACGCAGTCAGGTCGCTTATCGCGGCTGTAGCCGAACTTGCGCAGTCGGCTCGAGGCCGCCGGCTCCTGGTTCGGATCGCACTCAAAATAGGTGCTCGTCAGATCGTATAGCAAAATCTCGTAACGGGCATTGAACAGATCGCTCCACCTCTCGGTCAGGTGCCTGAACAGGGCCTTCTTGTGCCTGAGCAATCGATCGTGGCAGCGATAGAGCGTGTTCTTCTCGGCGATTCCAAAGTCTTCCCCCATCAGATCGCCCATCGCGCTTCGCTCATACCATTCCCGATGCAGCCGCCACTCGCTTCCCGGTGCCATCAGCCGGTAAACCACCAGGGTCTGCAGCACATGGGCCCAGCGGGTACCCTGACGGGAGGGTCTGAGACGCTCCCGCCAGAATTCTCCCAGTCCCAACTGCTCATATAGAACGCACCCAAGCCAGCACCCTCCCCATTGCCGCGGCTTCTCGATCCTGAGATCTTTGAGCCGTATTCTAACAATACTTTCGTCGCCCACAGGCGGGGCACGATCTTCCGGAAACAGCGCCACCTGTTCGGGTCTTTCCCTGCCCTCTTCGAAAATCTCGATGCTCTTGCGCCACGCTTCGTGTTGGCTATCGTTGATCTCTCCAAGGTAGAGGACCTGTCTTTGGACCACCCGCCCCCCGCTGACACGCTTGTTCTCAACGATATTCCAATAGTAGTGCTCTTTGCCATCTTTGCGCCGACGATTACACCTCAAAAACATGATGGCCCACCATTATACGAAAAAATCCCGCCCTGGGAAGAGCGTAGGTCTACACTACAGGCGGTTTTGCCAACCCACCTCTACTGTTGATGCGCCTCCTGAGCCCTACTACCCCCGAAAAAAACCGTTTCGGAAGTTGAGTTGGTCAAGTAGGGCTAGGAATCTGTCGGACTTTGCAATTCGGAACATCGCGGAGGTTCGGATTCAACGGTGAAGGGTGCGACCCCAGACCACGTCCATACCGACAGATTCCTGCTAGGAGTTTGTCGGACGGGCTTGGCTACTTGCACAGCAATCGAGCGTCAAAGTCCGACAGACTGCTAGGTGGGTTTCTTATCAGAGTGCCCGAGGCTCTTACTCGGGGCTATTCGGTCGCGAAGGAGCTGTTTGAGTTCCTTGAGCTCGGGAAATCGTCCGTGCTCTTTGCGCGACCACACGAGAACTCCGTCAACCCACACCTCGAAGAGACCGCCGGTCTTGGGAACAAGAGCCAGTTCGCCGATCTCTTGGTCGAAGGTTACGAGAAGCTCCTGCGCCGTCCATGCCGCCCTCATGAGCCAGCGACACTGAGTGCAGTAGCGGATTTCGACTCGATTGTGTCTTGAAGGCACTGAATACGATGCTGGTGAATTCCTTGATGAAGGCAACTCCGACAGATTCCTAGGCCGGGGGAGCCACAGAAAAGCTATGCATGTAGCGAGGCTGATCTGAGACGCGGTCGAAGTGCTAAACTCTTCCGCGGGCTTGCCCTCGCGAAATCGATTTGCGGCGGTACCACTCGGAAAAAAGCCCGATGTTGGCGAAACTGAAAAGGATAACTTCCTCAGGCTCAGGAAGTTCCGGATGGGTCAAGAATTCAGATTGGAGCCGGATCAACCCTTCTTCGTACGGAATGGGCTCGGCCGCTTTATTCCTTTCGGAGGATATCAGGTAATCAATTGATTGAACGGAAGGGAGATCTTCACCTAAATGGAGCCCGGGGGATGGCCCACTCAGGTGAAGAGAATTAGTGCCGGGGACGCCGGACCCGGGGAGGGCACCAATGTAAGGTCCCGGGCCCAGTGCCCCGGCGAAATTGCTCGGAGAAGGACTCGAGGAAGGGTAAGTTATCAGAGTCTCCAGCTTTCCATTGCGAAGGAGACTGGCGGAGCCGAATCCTCCGGCCGGATCGGGCGAAGGAATGGTCGCCTCAAACTGCCTCGCAGTCGGCGTATTGTTGTCTACGGAATGCGAATTCGCGTTGCTAAGTGGCAAATACGCGAAACACTGAAAAACGCCCCAAAGAGCGTATGCCCCGACACGAAATCTTTCCACGGTAGTAGCCCCCTTTTACCGAATAAAATGATAGTAGTGTAGTATTAGTGTGGTACATAGTAGAATTAAGAACGAAGATTAATGATTGTAAAGAAAATGTCAACATTCTACTTGAACAAAATTCGGCTGGATATAATCTGATATTTCTGGAGTTCGAAACAAACCATTAGAATTGGGAGTTGAATAATGAAAATTGAGAGACTTGCCTTTGCTGTTTTAGCAACATATGCCCTTTCCCTGAACACTGCGCTGGCCTGTTCTGACGGGTACGAGGCGCCGATGAGCTCGAGAATTGACCAGACTATGGCTGAGTCCTTCTGGCCTGCGAGCTCAGGAACGACCGCAAAGAAGCTGGATCTTGCCCTCCCCGAGGAAGGTTCAGAGATCTTCCTCGGGGAGACTGAAATCTCTAACTCGGTTATTTCGGAGAAGCTCCGTGCAAACCAGGCGAGAACTCTATACCGCATGGGGAAGAAGCTTCCCAAGATGACAATGATGCTTCTCAATATGAAGGATTTCGAAGGTCGTCTGGATAAGGATCAGTTCAAGGCGTTGAGATACTATCTCAATGTCAGATACGCCACTTCAGGGCAGTATTACGTTTCAAAGTGACTGGCATTTGAGGGCGTCGAACAATGCTTGCTTAGCGTTTCTCGGTCGCCGGCTCCCACGGCGCGAGGCCGGGGAAACCTCAACAACGCTAGTCACGTTCGACGAAATCGAGTACTTAGGGGAGAGAGCAACCTTAATCGAGGTTTCCCCATTGGCCACCATCTCATTTCCGGCCTGAGATTCAGCGAGGGGAAGTTGGTTGGTGACGATTCGATCCATCGGCAGTAGACCCTTTTCGATCATACTGATTGCAATGGGATAGGTGTGGGGGCTGAGATGGGCCCCATGGACGTTTAGCTCTTTGGTGTTGCCGATAATCGTCCAATCCACCGTAACCGGCTCACGCATTACGCTGAATTCCACGAAAGTGCCCAGCTTACAGATCATGTGAAGTCCCTGCTCGACAGCTGCTGGGTGACCGGTTGCTTCGATATTGGTATTTGGAGTCTGTCCCTAAACTCTTGCTAAAATTGCTTGACCATACTTGAATTCGAGCCGAGAAGCCTGAGAACTCCCCAGTGCGAGCTTGGGGGGATCATCTTAGAGGGTTGGGGGGCGCGCGTTGGTGTAGCCGGGAAGCCTTAGTGACCACGCGCCGAGCCCGTGGGATACCAAGAGCCCCTCGGCAAGCTCGGGACAGGCTCTTGGGAGTGGGATGTGCAGTGAGTCTTCAGACCAGTCGTTGGTTGGCGCGCCGAAAGAGTTCCCAATCGATGTTTCCGCCGGAAAGGATCAAACCGACCTTTCGTCCTCGCATCTTTTCTTTCTCGGCCAAGAGGGCTGCGAGAGGACCGGCGCCGGCCCCTTCTGCAATGTTGTGGGTGTCGCGAAAGAGAAACGCAATAGCATCCAAGATCTGTTCTTCTTTCAAAGCGACGATGCGAGATGCTCCCTTGATTATGAATTCCAAGGCCTGTTCATTGGGTTGGCGGACCGCCAACCCGTCGGCTACGGTGTCGGAGGATGCAGTCTCGATTGGTTCAAGGCTTGTAAAGGAAAGGGAATAGGCCGGGGCCTCTTCGGCTACGACTCCGACGATTTCCGTCTTGAGATTGAGCGCGTTGCGGGCCGCAATCACTCCACAAATTCCGGAGCCAAGGCCAATCGGAACGTAGACTGTGTGGAGGTCAGGCAGGGCTTTGAAAAATTCCATGGCGTAGGTTCCGACGCCCTGGACCAGGAGCGGGTGAAAAGAGGGGAACAGGTGGAGGCGCTTCTCAACGGCCAGTTGGCGGGCGTGCTCCAACGAGTCATTGAAATCGGCGCCGAATTCGATCAACTCCGCTCCATAGGCGACCATGGCCCGAATCTTTTCCCTGCTGTTTCCGTGAGGAACCACGACTGACGCTGGAATGCCGTAGGTTCGAGCGGAATAGGCGACACTCTGACCGTGATTGCCTCGAGTGGCGGCAATCACACCGCCTGCCTCGGTCTTCATCTTGAGCTCATTTTCGGTATACCAGATACCACCTCGGATTTTGAATGAACCGGTCGGAAGGTGATTCTCATGCTTAACCCACACTTCACACCCGCATCGCTCATTTAAGAGAGGCCACGAGATCTGGGGAGTCGGGAGAACGAACCGGTATATCGCCGTCGCCGCTTTATCAAAGTCGGCCGAGGTTAACTCGATTGTTTCCGTCATATCGATCGCTTCACCAGAGACCTCTCGGTGGATTGCCAGCCTAAGAACCTGTCGGACAAAGTCCGACAGATTGCTATATTGATTCCTCGAATTGGCCGGCGACAACTCTGACCCGATCGTAGAAGGCCCTGAGTGGAGCGCTTGGCCGAAGTTCCAAGGCCTGTTGCAGGAATTCGATGGAATCCCCGTAGCGCTCGTCTTCGATCATCATGCGCGAACGGAAGACCAGGGCGAGGTATTCGTATTTTGAGCCGGTCTGCACCTTTTCGAGGGTGTAGTGTGCCCTCCCTTTCTCTCCGTTGCGCGCATAGAGCTGGGCCAGCTTTGTCAGAATCCTTCCGTTCAAGGGATCCCATTCCAAGACCTTGTTCAGGATGTTGATCGCGGTTTGGACCTGGCCGTCGTCAATGGCGAATTCGGCTCGTAGGGTTCCAAAAAGGACAACATCCTCGGTAGTCCAGTCCTCTCTATCCTCACCGAGGGCGGAGAAGACTCTCCGGGCTTCGCCGATTTGATCTCGCTGGAGCAGCTGCTGGGCGACCTTGAGAACAATTCGGGAATCGTCCACTTCGCTCATCTCCAGCCCAGCGATGTAAATATCCGCGGAGCGCCCGAAGAACCCCTGACGCAGGTAGATATTTCCGAGGAGAAAGTGGGCCTCGGCATCCGCTTCACCCATCATTCGGACGATCTCTATATTTCGTGCCGCATTCAGGGGATTCTGCATCGCGAGGTGAACGTTAGCCTGGAGAAGCCAGTAGTCGGTGTTCTTCGGGTCTCGCCGAATCAGTTCGCCCAGAGTATGAAGCGCCTCTACGAAGCTTTTGGATTCTACTGAGATCTGGGCCTTCCCTTCGAGCCAGTTCTGGTTCCCTGGGTCTAGAAGGACCGCCATGTCATAGGCGATGCTGGAGGCCATATGATTCCCCGATTTCAGGTGGCAATAGCCGAGGATTCCGAAGGTATTGGGGTCGAAGTCCCCTAGCTCGATTGACTTCGATAGAGCGGCGATCGCTCTATCGAGATTGTTCGTCAAATACTCAATGGTACCCAAGTCCTTCCAAGCCCTTCGGAAGCTTGGAAACTTCCGGATTGACTGCTGAAACTGCTGTCCCGCCTCCTCGTACTTCCGATTGCGCATGTAGACGTTTCCCAGGGCATAGTTGAAGACAGCGCTGACCGAAGATTCCCCCGATATTATTGATTCCAACATCCCTTGGGCCTGCTCTAGATTCGTCTGTAGCAGAGTATCTACCTTTTCCAGCAGGGCGGTTTCCCCGGCGGTCACACCGGGCTCCCTGCTTCCCGCATCCGCCAGCCGTCTTTCGACTTCAGAACCCTCGGTCCCGGGCTTACCCATCTGCGCATTGAGGATGGTTGAAACCAGCAGAAAGGAAATCGGAAGCAGTGATTTGTTCATGTTGTTTCTAGGTTGGCTCCCTGAAAGCGGTCATCGGGTGAGCTGTATGACAATTTCTACTTCACAGCGAAAATGGACTGGAATGCTCCTCCTTCTTAAAAATCATCTCGTGTTGGACCCAAACATTAACCGGATTGCCATTTTTTCGGGCGGGACGAAACCGGGAGCGGCTGATGATAGTGAAGGCAACCGAATTGACTTCCTCGTTCGTCGAATCGAGCACGTGAATATCCTCTGTGCGGCCCTTTTTGGTTACACGATAGAGCACCAGGAGTTCAGCTCCCTCCTCTCGGAGCTGGGATGAGAGACTCAAACTTGGCGCATACAGCCGGACAGGCTTTTCGTCGACCTGGTCGCGTTCGTAAATGACCAATCGGTCGATTACATCGGGTCTGACTGCCAGAAGTTTCGATCGGAGGTCAAAGTCGATATTGATCGCGCCATCCATCTCCGACCCGAATGAGACGTTGAGAAAATCAAGCGGCAAGGTCTCGATGGGCTGCTTTTCTATCGGCTCCTTCTCGTCCGGGAATTGAATGTCGAATGCCGCTCTGTCCTTGGAAACGAGAGAGAGCGGCTGTTTGGTCGCGGCGGGCGGGGGCGGGAGATAGTAATGCATCAGCTCGGTTTCCGTCTCTGGGTTCACCAAGTTCAGTCCGAACCGGGTCGATGCGATGAGAATGAAGGTCAGGACGGTAAATAGAATCGATCCGACATAGCCCTTCCAGGAGTGCCGCATGCGGTAGAATTCTCGATCGAAGTGGTTCATCTAGAGGGCCAGCTTCCGACTGCTGCGACTTTCTGTTGAGAAATGGATTCGTTTTGCTCCGGCCGCTTTGGCTTCTCCATAAACTTTGGAAAACACCCCGTGACTGACCTCTCTGTCAGCCTTTATGATAACCGAGGAATCCTCTAGAAGGAGGATTCTCTGGATCGTGGGTCGGACGCCGGTAAGGCCGATCTCCTGGCCTCCCCAGAATATCTTTTCGTCCGCTGTAATGCCAATGAGGATGCTGTCTTCTTCCAGGGGATTTGAGCTCGCCGCTTCCGGTTTATTTACTTCGATTCCGGTCTCCTGAACAAACGCCGTCGTGACGATGAAGAAGATCAGCAGAATAAAGATGCAATCGATCATCGGGGAAAGATTGATCTCCACTCTATCTTCAATCTCCTCACGCAACGAGTCCCTCAGCATTCTTCAACCTCTCCTTTCCGGGTGCTTAGAAACTGAATCTTCTGCTCCATGAGCACCTGCTCCCGCTGGTTGGTCACGCGCCGAACCCAATGAATAATAAAAAGGGCCGGAATGGCGATCATGAGGCCTGTCTGGGTCGTTATGAGGGCGCGTGATACGCCGTCCGCCACCGCTTCCTGGGTATCGAAACCGGCTTGAATCGACAAGCTCTGAAAGGTATCGAGCATTCCCATCACAGTTCCGAGCAGTCCGAGAAGCGGCGCCGCCACCACCAGTGCGCCGGTATATCTCAATCGATCTTGGACGAGTCGCCGGAACTGGCGGCTGACTTCATCAAAGAACCATCGAATTCCGGCTTGAACTTCGTCCGCGGTCGGGGAGTCGGAAGTTGCCTCCAGGTTCGCCATATATTCTTTCTCCGCCGTTGGGTCAACCAGCTGGACGTTCCTGACAAAGAAGAACAGACGGATGATGTTCCCGTAGAGGAGTAGGGAAAGAACCGCCAGAGGTACCATGATTGGTCCCCCGCTGACAAGGATGCCCCATGCCTCGATCACTACGGTTTCATCCATACTACGCTTTTTTCGGTTCTTGGAGAATTGCTGCTCTTACGAAATCGAAAACGACCTGCTCCATCGAGCTGAGGCGCCTTTTGATCACGCGGGCGAGAAGAGCGTGCAGCAGCAACGTGACAATCGCCACTGACAGTCCGAGTTCAGTTGTGACCAAGGCCTCCGAAATTCCCGAAGAAAGGGATTTGGGGTCGCCCGTACCGAAGACGGTGATGAGGGCAAAGGTCCGGATCATACCGACGACCGTTCCGAGGAGCCCAAGCAATGGAGCCGCCATCGCGGTTATAGAAACAAAGGGTAGAAAGCGCTCCAGTTCAGGTCGTCTCCTCGAGATGACGCTCAACATCATTTCCTCGAGGAAAATTGCATTGGAATGGACGTTTTCAATTCCGGTTTGGAGTATTTCGCCAATCGCCCCCTTGATTCCTTTCGCGCTCTCAAGGGCTTTATCGGGACTCTCCTGGCGGGCGCAGCGTGCGATATCACGAACCTGATCGGAGGACACGGAAGCGTGCCGACCGAGGTCTCCAAGTTTGACAAGGCAGAGAAGGAGGGCGATCCCGCCGAGCGCTAGTATGGCGTAGCCTACGGGCCCCCCC
Organism: Candidatus Moanibacter sp.; assembly: GCA_965226025.1. Taxonomy (GTDB): domain Bacteria; phylum Verrucomicrobiota; class Verrucomicrobiia; order Opitutales; family UBA2987; genus Moanibacter. Next base: position 2,023,041 of record CBDDCD010000003.1, read on the forward strand.
TGCCGGATGTGTTGTGCCAGCGTGAGGTTGATTTCCTGCAGTGAGATAGCGTTTCCCAATGAGGCATCAAACGGTATTTCCCCTGTACCGTTCTGGATGAATTGGCGGATGCTGTCGGCATGATTGGATTGAAAGGGAATGAAGCCCGGCTCCAAAGTTCCGGAGTGATAGAGGAGAAGACCGGCGGATTCGCCATTTTCCGTAGAGAAGTAGCCGGTTGGTCCGAGAACCGCGATCTGACCGTTGAGAAAATTGCCGTCGGAATCGATCGACCTCCCTTCGAATTGGTAACCGCCGAGCGTTTCTTCGAGGCGGCCGATACTCATATCCAGGACTTTGGCGTAGAGGCCGCTTACATAGGCTCGGCTGATTCCGGGGACATCAAGTTCCGCCCTTTTCCGTGTTAACTCGATTTTGAATCTCTGGTCCTCCGCGACGTGGAGCCGGCTCTCGAAGTTACCGAGATACTCGTTGAAGACGCGATGGGTATAGTCGTTTTCTGAAGAGACCGCTTCGAGCTCCTGCTTCAGCTCCTCCAGCTCACTCTTCTTGTTTTCGGCCACGAACTTGAGGCTCGCGAGCTCTTTGCGCAGCTGGATGTTTTCTATCTCAAGGGAGCTGATCTCGCTGACCAGGGGGACCTTTTCACTGGCAATGTTGGCGGAGATTTGTTTGTACTCAGCCAAGCTCTGATCGAGCTGATACTTCACTACCGAGTGCAGGTCCTCGAGTTCGTCAGCGCCAACTGGAAAGACAAAGAGAAGTGCAGCGATGAGGAGAGAGGCGGAAAGAGTTCGTTTCATAGGATATCTGGGGCAGGGGGAAATCGCTCTCAATTCATGGCTGCGGGAAGGTCAATCAGATCCGGCTGTCGCTCGTTTTCGTAGACTGCAATCAGGTTCTTAAAATCGGCCGCCCGGTCATGATAGGCGACCCATTCCCAACCGGACGTGCCCGGCTTGAGCAACCATGCCAGAGTGCCTTTCTCATCCGACGCAAAGGCAAAAGCCAATCCCCAATAAAGCACTTTTACATCGATCTCCTTGCCATCGGCGGACTCGCGCACGGCGTGTGTCAAATTCAGAGCATTGGCGAATTGGTCGATTGTTGTAATGATCGAGATGAGGCTTTGAGAACGGTTTGCTACCGAGTTACCCTTTTCGCCCTCGCTCTTGGTCGAACTTAGGAAGAGAGGCTCTAGTTTCCCCTTCAAGGGGTCCGGCAATCGCGCTTGCAAATCCCTGATTCGTTCTTCGAATTTAGATAAGTCACCGCTTAGCACGGCATTGGCCACGTTTTCCTGGTCCAGTTCTTCGAACACACGGTTGCGGTTTCTCTCATACAGGTGGGTCGCCAGCTTATAGGAGCTGATTTTCTCCTGCAGCGAGGCCTGCTCGGCCTTCAGGACGATGACGCTGTGGTGCAGGAGCTCTTTATCCGACTTCCATTTATTCTGCTCATCCGTTAGCTGTTGCTGCAGTGCCATCCATCGATCCGTATCTTTCTCGACCCGGGTCAGAACATCGTCTTCGGCACCCATTAGGGCAGCCGAAGCCGACCAAAGGAGAGAGCAAGTAAATAGAATCCGAATCGGGACCAGGAGTCTCTCGAACCTGCCTTTTCCAGAAATTCGTCCTCGATCCGATGGTATCGAATCCTTCTGCTGGAGGGCCAATTCTTGCATGAGTAGAATAGAGTACTATCCCCCTATTTGAGGTAGGTGTGAGGTGAAATTCAATCTGGGTTGGAACTCTGGTAGATTAGGATGGGAAAAATCTTAGGGAATGCAAGGCGACTCTTCAAAACACGATCTTCGGTGGAATGATCGCGAACAGCCTAAGCGTGTGGGACACGGTCTACGAAGGTAAACGGGCACACCAACGGCCGCTTCGAGGCCCACGTGGTAGAGATTGTCACCGAGATGATTCGGAACGAGCCGCGAATTCGCACCGAGACGAGCTGCTATCCAGCATCGGTCGAGATAGAAGGAGGGTTGGTGACTTCAGCTCTGATGCGAGCGAATGAAGGAACTTGAACACTCCTCGACCATCGGACCCCTCCCGAACCATAAGGTGGGGTGGAACCGGCCCCAGCTCTTGGAGATCCAACACGCCTACACGGAGGGAGATTGGCCGGCGAGAAAGAAGATCATTGAGGAACACATCGCAGCCGCGAAGCATATGCTCTCGGATCGAATCGTGGCTGCCGGCGATTCAGTTCTGGGGCACCAAGGGTTTCTTTCGGTCCTACGATGCGCGACCTCAGGAAGCGCTTGATCAGAGCACGGCGGAAGTTTGGATTCGCAGCTTCGAGGAGTTTTTGACGAAGGGCGCCCTCGATCCCATGAAGGTGGCTGAGTCGCTGCCGACAACATGGGATGGCAGGAATCCGGTAAAGATCGGCCCATTCAAGGAGCAGCTTCTATCCGCTCTCGAATCCAAGGTGCCGGAGGCGGCGGTGACGGTCTTCGTGCACCGCGGCGAATCAGTTTCCGCAATCCTTAAACGAGGATACGCCTGTCGTCTGTTCTTCCGATTGTTGAAGGACATTTTAGCCTGTTTTAGCCTGGAAATCTGTCAAGATTTCCAGGCTAGCGGCTTGCTCGCCACTTCTCGATGGAGAAATCTTCTGACTTGAATACGGAGTGTATTTTGGCCTCTTTTGCGCGCACTTCCGCGCAAGTTTTCGCCACATCGGCCGCGATCTCGGTCGGCACTCGGGTGACGCCGTCCTGATCACAGACCAGGATGTCTCCATGACTGATATTTAATTGGGCGACTTCCACGGTATCACCGGTGCTGACGAGGCCAAAGGGCCCGTGTCCCGGGACCTTTCCGGTCGCCCATAGTCCGAGCTCGGATTTCGCGATGCCCGGGATGTCGCGGGCATTGCCGCCGACAATCGCGCCGACGACGCCCAAAGCCCTCATCAGGTAGGCCATCCCATCGCCGATCAAGGCGCCCCGATTGGGTTGCGGATCGCCGTCTTTCAGCACGACAATGGTGGGCGCGTTGGCTTCCGCCACCATGGCCCAAAGTGTGTTCTGATCCAATGGCGGATTGGCAGGCTGGGTAATCGGAGTCCATACCGAGGTCAGGGCGTAGCCGACGGTTACGCCTCCTACTAATGGAAGCAGCTGCTCGAGACCCGGTCCAGTGTAGTCTTCCTCTGCAGGGACATATCCGCGGACTAGGATGGCCGCATTTTGCACCGTGGCCGAGTCGTATTCCGCCAGGTCATTCAGGATCGCTGGATCCACTTTTGTAATTGGACTCGAATTGCTCATCTTTCGTTTCATTCGAGGACAGGACAGCTCTCGGTCCCATCGCCTCATCGTTCATAGTTCCGTCTTTAAGAGGTGGAGGTGTCAAACCAAATGGACGCCAAGAAGACACAATTCACGGCAGCGACAGAGCACCGCCCTCCAGCGGTTGCAGCTTCACGCTGGAGGGCGGTGCTCTGTCGCCGCCGCTGCTGGGTTTTTGAACTCGGACTGATCCGAATCGCCACCGTCATTTTCGTGTTGAGTCGACGTTGGGATTGGCTGACAAAGGATCAACTATGGAGCGAGTGTCGGTCTTACCGTTGGAAATGGAGCGCTTCAGCCCGCTCGATAGAATCGTCACCTACGACGACTTCAGCCGGGGATTCAACGGCTGGGTGACGCTGATGCCGAATTTTACCCAGGCGCCCGACTTTGAATTGCGCCCGAGTGTAATCGACAAGAATTCGTGGCCACCGGTTATGCTGAGTTCGGCTACCTATCGTTACCCGGGAACGCACGGCGCTATGTCGGGTACCTATTCTCTCAAGATTTAAACGCGTCCGACGGCCGGCCGTTATGAGGAAAAACCGAAGTCGGGAAGTCTCGGACATGCTATCAAACGCGTTTCTTTCCATCGGCCAAAATGCGGCCTGGTCCAATTGGAGATGTGGTACGCCTACACCGCGGAACAGGACCGGGTGGAAGGAGCCGAGGATCTTGCTGGAATCAGTGAGCGATCGGTTAGGGCCTTCGGCGCGGGGTTCGACATGCAGTACGATCTTCAGCGTTTCTGGGCGGGTGCTCGATACCTGAACTCCGCGAACGGAGAACTAAAACAACGCTGGGAGGTGATGAAGGCGGCCGAATGCACCGATCTGGAGTGGACTCACGGCCATGAAAAGGAGTGGGCCCGGCGTGGCGTTGATCCGGTTTGGTATGGAAAGCGATATCCCGATGGGCGCCACGACGGTTTCCACATCGTCTCCGGAGGGGAGCAGCAGCTCTGCTACAACGAGACCGACTGCAAAATCAACTGGCTCTATTTCCGGCTCCTCTTTGATGCCGCGAAGCGTGAATATATCGAGCTGCAGTCCGAGGACGTGATCTTCGATCTGAGAGGAATAGAAATGACTCTTTGCGGCGAATATGCACGAATCGAAAAGCTGTTGAATCCGACCGTCTGGATCGAGGCGGACATCAATCGTCGGGTATTTCTCTACGTGGATTCTGTGGTCGTATCCTGCGAATAGTCATGCGCGAGTTTCACACAGCGCCGCTCGAGGTTCGGCGTACTAAGACCGAGGACTTTCAGACTCATCCCTACGAATGCGGTTGGGCCAACGAGGCGATCTTTTTTGTCCGTATCGAGAGGGTATCCGGAGAAAACGCCCTACTCGATGCCTTCGCCGAGATCTCCAATGATGGCGTGGTCTGGGCCAGAGAGGGGACGAAATTCGAGCCCATGAGCGAGGAGGGACTCTACTTTGTGCGCCTCTCCCATTTCGGCGGCTGGTTGCGGCTCAATTGCACAGTCTCAGGACAAGGCGCTCAATTCCGGCTCAACGTTCAACTCGCGTTGAAGGAATAAGAGGGGATATTCAGTACGGGGAGAATCCGGCCAGCTGATAGTGACGATCAAACGCAAGCACCCTCTCGATGTTGTTCTTCTGCATCAATACAAAGGAAACGCAGTCTGTGAAGCTCACTCGCTGGTCGGCAAATTTTCTGAAGAACGAAACGGCTCGAACTTCGTCTTCATCGTTTGAGCGGAGTACCTTTAGGGCTATAGAACGATAGAGAGCGTCGGCCTGTCCCGCTGCGAATGAGTGACTCTTCTTTCTCGCAACGAGGGTCAGTGTCTCCGCCAGGACCAGATTGCTCGTAAAGATCTGTGGTCGTTCCAATTCGAGTTGCTCCCACTTTTCCATTGCTTCTTGGTGATACTGATCGCGCTTATCGAACCGCGCAATCCACCCCCGGGTATCAACAAATATCATAGGTTCTTTCCCCCGTAGAGATAGTCATCGTGATGGCTCGAGAGGTCTTTGGGTCCTTCGGCGTCGAATGTCTCTAGCTTGAAAAGAGGATCCTCCGACGGATTCATCTGTCGCTCAACCTCACGCTTCAACGCATCTCGAATCACTTGCCCCAAAGATCGATTCGATGTGTGGGCGACGTGCTCGGCATCACACTTCAGATCCTCCGGTAACATCACTGTCGTGCGTTTCATATTTATGGAACATAATTATGTATTAGCGTGGAACAAGGAAAATCTGGGATTTTCGAAGATACGAGCCCATCCTCGAACCCGAGGCTAGCTAGAGCCCGTCCCAGTGGTGGAAACAATTGATTTTTAATGAGTTATGGGCAAAAAAAGGCCGGATAGAGCTGCAAAAAGCTCGATCCGGCGAAAAAGGGCGCTTATGCTTGCGTTAGTCAAATACAAAGCACGCCCTTCTCATGAAAAATATTGCCGTACAAAGCTTCCTGCGTCCAGCCCTAACTCCAGTCATTCGATGCAAAGACTACACCGTGTTTCTGGAAACAATGGAGCGGATTGACCGGGTTTTGATCGACTCCTCGCTGGAAAGGGAGGCGATCGTAAAAGCCTTGGAAGGATGGGATGAAGCGGGAGGGAAGGATCGGGAGCGACGCGCTCTAAGAGCGATAAAAGCGCTGCGGGTGGAGGTGGTGCGTCATTTACTCGGAGGGATATCCTTTCGTTGTCTGTCGCAGGAGTTGGGACGCAGTGAGCTTCTGGCTAATTTTTGCCGGGTGCGTGAGGTAGACGGGATCCGGAAAATATCGAAGAGCAGTCTGGAACGGGATTCGAAATTCTTCGACGAAGCGTATCTGAGACAGCTGCATGCAAGGATGACCGAGGTGGTGGGCAATGCTGAACATTGTGGTGAGGCAGGATTAGAGAAGCCGATCGATACGAGGGAATGCCTGATCGACGCCACTTGCCTGGAAGCGAACATCCACTGGCCCGTGGACTGGGTCTTGCTCAAGGATGTGGGAGCAACGCTGCTCAAGGCGATCAGTCTGATCCGGCAGGCGGGAATGAAACAGCGCATGCCCCAGGGAGCAAAGGGATTGGCTTGGGAGATGAACAAACGGTGCCTGGAGATGACGCATGCGCGTCGGCGCCGGGAGGCGGGCAAAGCGCGTAAAGGGATCCTGCGGCGGATGAAGCTATTGCTCAAGAAGATTGAGGGCCATGCCCTTCGCCACCGTGACTTATTGGAAGCTATGTGGATGCAAAGCGATTACACCGAGAAGAAGGCGAGCCGAATCATCGAGCGAATGGATGGTATGTTAGAGCAGATACCGCAGGTCATGAAACAGGCGCACGAACGGATCATAGGGGGGCGGCAGGTGAAGAATGAGGAGAAGATCCTGAGCGCCTACGAACCTGAGATTGACGTCATCGTGCGAGGCAAGGCAGATCGGGAGGTGGAGTTTGGCAACACCCTTTATTTATGCGAGAGCGCAGAGGGATATCTGTTGGACTGGAAACTGTATGGGGGGCAGGCCCCGAGCGAATTGAAGCAGCTTTGGGAAAGTCTGGAGAGGCAAAAGGGCTTCGCTTTAGAGGAGAAGATCGAAGCGATCAGTGGGGATCGGGGCTATGCCTCGAAGGCGGCCAGCAAGCGGCTCCAGGCAGAGGGGATTTTTGACGCCCTTACGCCCCGCAATCCACAAGAGCTCAAGGAGCGGATGGAGGAGCCGCGCTTTGTCCGGTTGCAGCGACGACGAGGGAGCACCGAAGGCCGGATCGGAGTGCTCAAGAACCGATGGCACGGGGGCAAGATACGCAGCAAAGGCTTTGACAACCGTAACCTTAGCGTGGCCTGGTCGGTTCTGTCCCACAATCTATGGAAAATCGCGCAGAGACTTGCGCAAGAACATGAGAAAGAGGCAACGCAGGCGGCATAGGGATCCAAGAATCGAGTCAGAGGCGCTTCCTTGGGAGAACTATCGACTCAAAGCGAGAGGAAGGGTGCTGGAAAGGTGCATAACGGATAAAAGGTAAGCTACCGAGGACGGAAGGCATGTCGTGGTCTACATAACGTGACGAAGATTGATATCGGTATCAGGCTTCCACCCAAATCCTCTCGGATTTGGGACAGCCTCTACCTAAGGGCCAGCCGACCTCGTCGAGAAGTGGGTCCATTCTGCTGGTTCGAAATGGCAAGTGATGGGATTAATGATCTGCTAACTATGAAACCTCACTGCTGATGCCCTTCGACAGGACAGGCTCAGGGTCTCCGACGGGTTTTCGGGCACGGGTTTCACCGTTTTCGCCGCAGAGTATTCCCCTCAAGTGGCAGCAGAGCAATCCCGCACCCAAAGGTTAATCGGTAGAGGAAGGTTGTGAGAATATATTGGAAGAAATGATCGTGGCGCCAGGACTTTGATGAGCTCAGTCGAATCGCTGAGGGATTGCTGCTGCCACTTGAGGGGAATCTCTCTTTCTCCTGAGACGAAGAGGATTTCCATCGGCCGAAGCGCGGCCTCGTCCAATTAGAGAGGTGGTACGCCTACACCGCGGAACAGGACCGGGTGGAAGGAGCCGAGGATCTTGCCGGAATCAGTGAGCGAGCGGTTAGGGCCTTTTGCGCGGGTTTCGACTTGCAGTACGAACTTCAGCGCTTCTGGGCGGGGGCGCGCTACCTGAACTCCGCCAACGGAGAACTCAAACAGCTCTGGGAGGTGATGAAGGCGGCCGAATGCACCGATGTCGAGTGGACTCACGGCCATGAACAGGAGAGGGCCCGACGTGGGGTTGATCCGGTTTAGTATGAAAGGCGATATCCCGATGGACGCGACGACGGTTTCCACATCGTCCCCTGAGGAGAGCAGCAGCTCTGCTACAACGAGACCGACTGCAAAATCAATTGGCTCTATTTCCGGCTCCTCTCTGATTCCGCGAAGCGTGAATATATCGAGCTCCAGTCCGAGGACTTTCAAACCCATCCCTACGAATGCGGCTGGGCGAACGAGGCCATCTTTTTTTGTAAGCATCGAAAAAGTCTCGGGAGAAAATGCGAAACTCTGTGCCTTCGCTGAGATTTTAAACGACGGCTTGGTCTGGGCCAGGGAGGGCACCGAATTCGAGCCCATGAGCGAGGAGGAACTCTATTTCATACGTCTCACCCACTTCGGTGGATGGCTCTGGCTTAATTGCACAATATCGGGACAAGACCCTCAATTCCGGCTCAACATCCAGTTGGTCCTTAAGGAATAGATTTTCCAGCCAATCCAGACCTCTACGACCGATATCTACCGCCAGCGCCGCTAACAACTGCAACTAAAAGTGATCCGATCGGATCACTTTTAGTTGCAGTTGCAAGCATGGCTAATCGACTGTATTGACCAACGCGTGTGATTTTCCTCCTTGGTGAATTACTCTATTGAGCTTCCAGATTTTGACTTGGGAAGCTGAAATAGTGTCTTGTGTGCAGCGTGCTTTATGAGAGGAGCGGCTTTCTTCAGAGTGTCCAGCCGGTTCTTCCAGACCTTTTTCCCCTTGTATCTGCGCGGTAGGAGTTCGTGCGGCAGAAATGGATCGCAATCAAGAATCTTGTTCCACAGTGACCGCTCATCGTGAGCCCATTGTATCGCGTAGGTAGGTGTGGTGGATGCAGTAGGTGTTCTCTGAAAGTGATCAAGGATATGATCATGAAGAATCGTGAGACGACGAAAGTTCCAAGCTCTCGATACAATCTTTCTTGGGTGGTAATCGTCATCGGCTCTTGCTTCAAAGACTGCAATCATGGATGCGTCGATCTTTAGCTTTCGAAGTTTAACTTTCAGATCATCAACGGGATGAGGAGATATCCAGACACTCTTTTGGAGGCAGCCGAAACCAGAGCTCAAGAGATTACGACGTAATTGTAGACGAAGACGCCGATCCACCTCGGGGATGTCGAAAATGACCAGTCTCCAAATGCAGTCCCAAGGTCTATCCCATCCCTCGTTGGGATCGCGACCACCAAGGGCGGAGATTATCCCGTTTTTCGTGAGGCGATGAATACGCTTTCTCTGGTCGGTGATTTCTTCATCGAGCAGCCCCCTTCGGACCAGATAAGCACTCTTTCTGCCAAGATTCGGATATAAGTCGTCAACGAATCCGCCAGCTGCCAGGACATGCCTTGTAGCAAACCTCACAAGATCCGTGGTGTCCAACAGGCAGTACAAAAGTAATTCAGTTTCGGGCCTTAGGTACATAGAAGCTAGGCAATCTCCTACGCTCGAGTACTGCAACTAAAAATGATCCGATCGGATCATTTTTAGTTGCAGTACTCGAGCGTAGTGCTGAGCGACTAGTATGGTTAGAGTGTTGAGGATACGTATCCCTCTCTTTCAAGATTGCGCCAGACTGCAGATGGGATTATTCTGTCGCTGAGAGCGCCAACGGGGAAGCCAATCGTGGGAGAATGGCGAATATGTCGGATGGGTCGAAGTGCGGAGTGTTATGAATACCTTAGAATGGTAGCTCGTGGAGCATGATAAACTGAGACCGTGCTATGGCGCTGGCAGGCGCGACTTTGAAGTCGAAATGGATAATCGATTCTTGATAGGTTAGAATAGTTGGCCCTTCAATAGACGGAAGAAATGAACGCTATCGTCGATTCGCACTCCGGCCGAACCACTTTAGGGTCTACTGTGCCACTCTCGGCTGCGGTCATTTTAGGCGGTACTGCGAATATCACCCGTGATTTGAGCAGGCGAGAAGCGACTTAGCGTTCTAACTCAAGACATTTTCCCAGATTAGACAAAGGCCTACTCGGAAATCCGGGCAGGCCATTTTTGTAAGCTGCGAAGAGAAACTGGAACCATGAAAAGCGACTATAGGAATACCCTGAATCTGCCCAGGACGACATTCCCTATGCAAGGAAACGGTGAGAGATGGGCAGTTATGTGACCGGTGTGCCATTCGATGTAGTGGGTGGGGTAACCTGGAGTGGGTTGCGGATTGATCCCGACCCCATCGGTTCCCGGGTGGATGGCGAAAGGCAGACCATGCCGTTCACAGGCTTTGTAGATAGGCCAGTATTGGCGCTGGCCGAGGGTGGCGCGCGAGCCCGAATCGACCATCATCTGAACGACCTGCTCGTGATCGCCGACCCTGTCGATCTCCCGCGCCGCTGCGACCGGATCCTGCTGGGCAACATTGATTGACCCCTTGAAGCACCCGTCGTGATTGTATTCGGTTAGCCATGTGTCGATTAGCCAGTCATTGAATGCGGATGCGAGGGAGGAGGCATAGTCCGGATTGGGATACATGTTGCAGAAAATGCGGGGCAGAAGGATGGCGTGCTTTATCCCGTATTCCTCTATGAGTTGCTCTCGCAGAAAATCCGGATCGGTCCCGGGCCGGCCTCAGCCAGGAGGGATACTGTCGACCTTGCCGCCTCCGAAGAGTAGATTTCCCATGTAGAAGGGGCGATTGGTCCCCTGGTATTCGAGTAACCATGGTTCCGGAAGGCGAGAGCGGATCTCCTCGTTGTCCTTCGGTTAGACGTGGACATCGCAATCGACGATTGGAAGTGCCGGCTCCGATCTCTCTGGCTTCGAGTCGTTCATCTAGAGAGAGTAAATAGTCTGTCTTGTTTGATATGGCCGGGTGATTCGAACCATCTCGAACCAGTGAAGGTTCAAACCACTTCAGCAGCCTATCTTGCTTGGAGTCATTTTCAATCCTGAATCAATATATGCAGAGATCAGGAGGATTCCGGAGAGTCAGGTGAGGCCGAATGACAAAGAGCCGAGACAAAGACGAAGATTTATCCATCGTTGTCTTAATCTTTGTCTCTTCGGAGATTGGGCTGGATCAACCGCACGGCCTCGATAGAGTCGACCGATATGATCATCGATACGCATATTCATCTCTACGATACCGAACGCGAACAAGGGGTCCCGTGGCCGAAACCGGAGAGCGGGTCGATCTATCAGCCGAGTATGCCGGATCGCTACAGGGCATTGGCAGAACCTGCCGGAGTCACAGGGGTCATTGTAGTGGAGGCCAGTGGCTGGCTTGAGGACAACCAATGGATCCTCGACATTGCCGAGGACGAACCTCTGGTCAAAGGGTTTGTTGGCAATCTGGATCCCGCAGACGAAAACTTCGAGGCGAACCTCGACCGCTTCGCCGCGAATTCACTCTTTCGAGGTATCCGCGCCCGAGCAGGAGGTCCGACTCCCTATGGAAGCGAGGCACTGGATACTTGCGCTAAGATGCTGGCGGAGCGGAATCTGTCTATGGACTTGATGGTCCGTCCTGAGGAACTCACCAAACTTGCCGACTTCGCTGGTAGCCATTCAACGCTCCGAGTGGTTGTCAATCATACCGCCTCCGTGGCTGTCGATGGAATGTCGCCCGATCCGGTTTGGACGGCTGGGATCCGAGCCCTCAAGGACTGCTCGAATGTGTACTGCAAGCTATCCGGGATGGTAGAGCATGCGGTTGAGCAGCCGGCTCCAGCTGATATCGACTACTATCGTCCGACGGTCGACGTCCTGGTGGATGCCCTTGGTATTGACCGCCTTTTCTACTCGAGCAATTGGACCCCGTGCGAATTGTCGGGAGAATATGCGCTGACGCTGAACATCCTCCGAGAGTACTTCAGCGACGTTGGTGGAGATGTGCTCGAGAAGATACTATGGAGGAATTCGAAAGAGGCTTATCGTTGGCAGACTAGGAATCTGTCGGGCTAGGAGTCTGTTGGACGAATCTTGGCACTTGAGAAATCGAGCGAAGAAGCCCGACAGACTCCTAGCCCGACAGATTCCTAGTCTAGTTTCTCTGCTGGCGCAGAGGGCTACGGGTTGACGCGGCTCTCTATGGCATTAGGAAGTTCAGTATCATTGGACTATGCCGAGTCAACAGCGCTACTTACTGGCAGTAGATATTGGAGGCACCTTCACTGATCTCGTGGTGCTGGACGGCGAAACGGGTGATCTCCTGATCGCGAAGGTGCTGACGAGTTTTCCGGATCCCTCGGTTGCGGTTGTGGACGGTGTCAACCGGCTTTTAGCGGAGGGCGCCTGTGTGGCGGAAGGTGTCAGCCGAACAATTCACGGGACCACTCTGGTAACCAACGCGCTGATAGAGCGAAGGGGGGCGCCGACCGGACTCATCACTACGGAAGGATTTCGAGACGCCCTCGAAATCGGTCGCGAGGGGCGCTACGATATCTACGACCTCTTTCTCGAACTGCCGAAGCCTTTAGTGGAAAGGCGATTGAGATTCGAAATACCTGAGCGCGTAAAAGTGACGGGCGAAGTCTTCCGCGAACTCGACGAAGCCGCCGTAGAGAGGGCTTGCGAAGCTCTCAGAGAAGCGGGTGTTGAAGCCGTCGCGATCTGCTTTCTTCACAGTTATATCCGGCCCGATCACGAGCAACGCGCGGGTGAAATTGTAAGAGAAGCACTACCTGGCAGATCACTATCCGTTTCCCATCAAGTGGCGCCGGAAATGCGGGAATACGAGCGAACCTCGACGACAGTAGCAAATGCCTACGTTCAACCTTTGGCCGATCGCTATCTCGAGGGTCTGGAAAACGGGTTGGATTCTTCCGGGTTGAAGGGGCCACTCCATATCATGATCTCCAACGCCGGAACTTGCTCGGTAGACACGGCCAAACAGTTTCCAGTCCGGCTTGTTGAATCGGGGCCGTGCGGGGGTGCGTTGGCGGCCCGGTATTGGGGGCGAGCGGTTGGCGAGAGAGAGATCCTTGCCTTCGATATGGGTGGGACGACGGCAAAGGCGGTATTGAGTAGAGGTGGAGAGTTCCCGATTTCCGGGGTTTCGGAAGTCGCCCGAGTTTATCGTTTCAAGCGAGGCAGCGGTTTACCGTTGCTGGTTCCTGTCCTCGATCTCGTCGAGATTGGGGCGGGAGGCGGAAGTTTGGCCCGGGTGAACGAACTCGGTCTGCCGCAGGTAGGTCCGGAGAGCGCGGGTGCCGTGCCTGGTCCGGCCTGTTACGGAGGCGGTATGGAGGAGCCTACGGTAACGGATGCCGATCTTTTCCTCGGCTACCTCAATCCGTCCTTCTTTCTGGGTGGTCGAATGAGGCTCGACGTAGCTGCAGCGGAAGCCGCTTTGGGAGGATTTGCGGAGAAACTGAAGACGGAAGTGTATAGGGCGGCGTGGGGGATTCACCGCCTGGTGAATGAGAACATGGCCAACGCCGCCCGCGTTCATGCTGCCGAAAGGGGCGTGGACTTGCGGGATTTTACGATGGTTGCAACCGGCGGGGCGGGCCCTCTCCATTGCTGCGGAGTCTCTGAACTGATTGGTGTGGGGAGGGTCGTGGTGCCTCCGGCAGCCGGGGTCGGCTCGGCTTTCGGTCTCATGCTGGCGCCGATCTCGTTCGATTTTTCGCGGAGCTCTGTGGTTCGTCTGGAGACGTTGCGCCCCAAGGCTGTGCAGCGCCTCTTTTCGGATTTGGAGGATGAGGGGCGAAAGGTCGTGGCCGATGCCGGGGTGGCTCCCAGCGCAATCGGGTTGAGGCGCAGCGCGGACATGCGTTATGCCGGGCAGGGTCACGAAATCAGGGTTGAACTGCCGGACAGGCTGACGGATGAATTCATTAGCCAGGAGCTGACTCTCGACTTCGAAGCCGAATACAAGCGAATTTACGGCCGAAATTGCCCGGGTGTCCCGGTAGAGGCGGTCCACTGGCGGGTTACTGCGTTCGGTCCTGAACCGTCGATCGGGAAGGTGCGTGCGGTGTCGCCATCGAGTCGAGAAGGGGCGGAGAAAGGACCTCGCCCCGCTCTGTTTGCGGGTGACGACAGGCCGAGAGAGACTCCCGTTTACAATCGCTACTCATTGGAGGTGGGTTTCTCGGTTTCGGGACCGGCGATTGTCGAAGAAGAGGAAGCGACAACCGTGGTGGCGCCGGACTGGCGGCTCTCGGTTCATCAGTCCGGCTGTCTTGTGCTCTCGAAGGAGGGGAGTGTGGATTCGGAGTGAACAGTGATGAGTAGAGGGTGGTCAGAGGTGCAAATCAAGGATTGTGATCGATGAAGTCGGGCAAGGGCGAGATTGACTCCGTTTTTCTGGAGGTACTTTGGAATCGGCTCATCTCGATCGTAGATGAGCAGGCGGCGGCTTTGATGCACGCATCTTTTACGACGGTGGTTCGTGAGGCGGGCGACCTCTCCGCGGGCGTATTCGATGCCACCGGCAGGATGCTTGCCCAGGCCGTCACGGGCACCCCGGGCCACATCAACACCATGGCCAATTGTGTTCGTGGATTCGTCGCAGAGCATCCGATCGAAAACTGGAAGCCCGGAGACAGTCTCTTGACGAATGATCCGTGGCTCGCTTCCGGCCATCTCCATGACATAACGGTGGTCACTCCGGTATTCTATCGCGGGAAAGGGATCGGTTGGTTTGCCAACACGTGCCACGCTATGGACATTGGCGGCCGCACCCTTGGGGCGGATGCGCGAGAGGTATTTGAGGAGGGGCTCCACATTCCGTTCATGCGGCTATTCAAGGAGGGCGAGCTCAACGAAGACCTCATTGAGATCGTTCGCGCCAACGTTAGGGTGCCGGATGTCGTGGTGGGAGATCTATACGCCCAACAGGCGGGCAACGATGTGGGCGCGGCAAAACTGGTTGAACTGATGGAGGAAACCGAGCTCGAGGATATGACGGCGTTAGCGGATGAGATACTTGACCGCACGGAGGCGGCAACCCGTTCCGCGATTTCGGAGATCCCCGATGGGATCTACCGGGACGAAGTGATGGTCGACGGCTTCGATCACCCGCTCAAAGTCTGTATTGCCATATCCATAACCGGGAGCGATTTAACGGTAGACTACGAGGGAAGCTCTCCCCAGGTCGACCGGGGGATCAATGTGGTCTACAATTACACCCACGCCTATACTACCTATCCTCTGTCCTGCGCCATAAGTCCCTCCCTACCGCAGAATGAGGGGAGCTTTCGACCGGTCACGGTAAAGGCGCCGGAGGGTTGCATGTTGAATGCGCTCCATCCGTGTGCGGTCGGGGCACGACACCTTATCGGCCACTTCCTGACCCAGGCGGTTTTCGGAGCCCTCGGCCAGGTGATTCCCGAGCGGCTTATTGCCGATGGGTCGGCCGGCCTCTGGAATACCCAGTTCGAAGGGCAAGACCGGGATGGACGACTCTTCTCCTACGTATTTTTCTCCGCCGGCGGTATGGGCGCGCGGCCCACCGCCGATGGTCTTTCGGCGACGGCGTTTCCCAGCGGAATACAGGGTGTTCCTGCCGAAGCGATCGAGGCGGTTTCACCGGTGCTGATGTTGAGACGCGCCCTTCGACCTGATTCTGCAGGGGCTGGAAAATATCGCGGCGGACTGGGACAAGAGATGGTGCTCCAGGTTGATTCCAAGAACCCTGTTCTTCATTCCTGTATGTATGACCGGACGCGATTTGCGGCGCGCGGATTCCAGGGAGGCAAGAATGGCGCCGCCGGGGAACTGTTTCTCCAGGATGGCACACGGCTCCATCCCAAGGGCAAATACGAACTCAAGCCGGGTCAGTCCGTCACCTTGAGGCTTCCAGGCGGAGGAGGTTTTTTCCCTCCTGAAGAGAGGTCATTGGAAGCAGTGCTCGAGGACGTCCGACAGGGTAGGGTGTCGAGGGAGTCGGCCCTGAATGAATACCGGGTCGTCATCACGGAAGACCTTTCCGGAGTCGATGCGGAAGCGACCGCTGCCTTGCGGGAGGGATCGAATTCGAAATGACTTATCGGGGAATCGGGCAACCCACTCCCTACCCTCCCAAGAGGGGAAGTTCCAAGACAGGAACCGAATTGCGAGATCCCCTCCTGGGAGGGGACTGTGGTGGGTCGTTCTAATACCGGGATCGAATCGTATTCCCCAGAGGAGGGTGGCGAGATGCCTCTGACCTCGGAAGGGTGGGATTCTTCTAATCCGCGTTCCTTAGTCGTCTGGTCAGCCTCTCACAGAGTCACCGTATACAGATCTGCGTTCTTTAGGGAAATTCGTAGTCGAACGGGTTGCCCTTTCAGAATAATTCGGAGGTTCTCGGGGAGGATCCAAGTAGCATCCAGGTCATCACCTTGGAAGCGAAAGTTATCAAATTCGGTTAGATCGCTGCGGTCGGCCTGTCCCAGATCCGGACGTTGCCACCTGACCCGATCGGTGGAGGTGGCGTAGGCCATTCGTTTGATCCCGTTGCGTTCCCATTGCATGCCGCTCGGCGTGACGGGGAGTCTTCACTATGACGCTGAACGAAGAATTGAGAGGCAGCATTTTCGGCGACATCTGTACTGACGGCCGTCAGTACAGATGTCGACGAGGGTGAAGGAGAAGAGGACTCGGACTGCGAGTATTGTTTGGTTGTTGAATGCGTGAGGCCGGTTTCACAGATTCGTACTAGTATCCGTGAAAGTTAGTTTTTCAAATACGTATTGGTGTATCACCGGCTGAATCTCAAATTGCCGCGGCGCGTCCGGAGGCCACGCCCTACCGCCTCCCGGCTGATCGAATGTTGTTTATTCCTTCGTGTCTATTCGGAGGTGCATCTATCAATTGCGAAGCAATCGAACGTCAAAGTCCGACAGCCTCCTAGCTCGCACTTGCGACCGCCTGCACTCTTCTGGCGGCTCGGATGCAATCGTTGAGCACACCGATGCCCTCAGGGATTTCGTCCAGCGGGACGGCCCCGAAAGAGAGTCGCAGGTAGGGAATGTCCTTTCCTTCAACGTGCAGGGTTCTTCCGGGTGAATGAATGAAACCCCGCTCCGCTAGGAGCTTATCGAGGGCGTTTTGGTCTACGTCGTCTGGGAACCTAACCCAGATAAAGAGCCCGCCGACCGGGTGGGTCCAGGAGCAGATATCGCCGAGATACTTATTCAATGCGGCCAAAGTCGCGTCGCGCTTTTCTCTGAGCAGGGCATTGGTCATCTCGCAGTGCTGCCAAAAGTTGTCCTTGAAATATGCGGCCAGGATGCAGCCAGAAAGGAGACTCGTACCACCATCGTATCGGCGGTCGAGGATCTTTCCCAGGTAGGGCGGTCGAGCGTAGAAATATCCCTGCCTGACACCCGGTCCAAGGATCTTGGACAATGAACACATGTAGATGTGGCGCGGGTCATCGTCCAAGGCATACAGGGCGGGCGGTTTCTCTCCCTCGTAGTGGACGTCGCCGTAGCAATTGTCCTCCACTACGATGGTGCTGAAGCGACGGGCAACATCGATCAGCCGAAGGCGACGCTTCCTGGACATAACGATTCCGGTTGGATTGTGGTAGGTCGGAATCGTATAAATGAAGGAGGGCGGTGTGTTCTTCTCGTGTAGCCGTGCCAGAGTCTCCTCCAGCTTGTCGATTTTCATCCCGTCGTCATCCATGGGAATCCCCACCAATTTGGCGCCAAGCCTTTTGTAGGCGCCGATCGTTCCCATGTAAGTGAGCTCTTCGGTGATAACGATGTCCCCCGGCTTTCCCATGAAGGTTTCCGCCATCAGCGTAACGGCCTGCATTGAACCATTGGTCAGCGAAATGTGATCCGGGGATACGGCGACGCTCTCCCGATCCATCTCCCGCTGCGCCATGATCTCCCGCAGTCCCTGGTGCCCGAGTTCACTGGGATAGGAGATGAAACCAGTTCCGACTTGGGAGATGCCTTTCTCGGCGGCTTTGATCAAACCCTCGACGGGAAAAGTCTCCGGCGCGGTGTTCCCTCCTGTAAATCTGTAAGTCTTCATGAAGGGAATCTGTCGAACTTTGCGGCGTAGAACAAGCCTGAGAATTTATGCCGCGCCAGGAGGTTAGGGCGCACCGTTTTTGCCCGGTAGCGCTCTAGAATTGCTTCCCATTGGGGTTTCTTGTCAGCCGTGCCTCCGGCTCCACGTCCTCGCCTGATCAATTGGGCGACGAAGTCTGCCGGACTCTCAGGGAAACAGAATCCCATGGTTGTAGGGTATAATGATTCGCTCGGGTCCACCCTCCGAAAAAGCTGCTGACCATTCATTGGGATCGTAGGTCCTCTGTGTAAAGCATTCGTAGTGGGCGGGTGCCACCGCTTTGAGACCGATCATTGTAGCCATCTCGGCCGACTCGGCGAAAAATGGAAACTCACCTTCGGTTGGGTGTGTCACAACAATCCCCAAGTCGGGCTGGAGTGCTACGATGGGATCGATCAGTTCTGGATATTTTGGAAAGGTGTTGATCGGATCTCCCGAGATGTAGACCCTAACGCTACCGGTATCTACGACGTAGCCTAGGTGCTCCGTGTCCGGGGCCGAAATTCCGTCTTCTGGCAGATCCCGGGGTGGCTTGGCATAAACAGGGTGGGCTGTCATTGTCCCTAGCCGGCTCGATTCACCGGTGGTGATGGGATGGACTTGCTGGCTCGGCACGCCGACTCCCTCGATTCTTTCGCAGCTTGGGGTTGTCCCCGTGTATTCACAATCGGGATGGGCATCTCGGATCCGAGTCAGTGTCTCCTCGCAGGTGTGATCGCCGTGATCATGGGTGAGGAGCACGTGGTCGATGTGAAGTTCGGATTCGTTTAGAGGTGGGTTGGGGTAGATGAAACGTCCAGCCGGCCGGTCATGTGGGAAGTAGGGATCCACCAGAACAACCGTTCCTGCTTCGTTCTTTATCGCGAAGGAAAGCTGTCCAAACCAGTGCAGGCGGATTTTGTCGCTGGGGACCGAGGCATTCTTGAAAGTCTGTAGATCATCGAATTGGCGTGTATCTGACATGAAGAGGATCGTAGTGCTGGATGTCGCAAGTTCAATGACGATTTTTGAGCCGTTATTTGAACATCCGATTTCAAAGTGGTCTGCGGCCTCCCGTCTTATGGTCCAGCAGGGCACACAAACGTCCACTTTGCTTCTGTTATCTATTTAGAGCCCGTCCCAGTGGTGGAAACAATTGATTTTTAATGAGTTATGGGCAAAAAAAAGGCCGGATAGAGCTGCAAAAAGCTCGATCCGGCGAAAAGGGGCGCTTATGCTTGCGTTAGTCAAATACAAAGCACGCCCTTCTCATGAAAAATATTGCCGTACAAAGCTTCCTGCGTCCAGCCCTAACTCCAGTCATTCGATGCAAAGACTACACCGTGTTTCTGGAAACAATGGAGCGGATTGACCGGGTTTTGATCGACTCCTCGCTGGAAAGGGAGGCGATCGTAAAAGCCTTGGAAGGATGGGATGAAGCGGGAGGGAAGGATCGGGAGCGACGCGCTCTAAGAGCGATAAAAGCGCTACGGGTGGAGGTGGTGCGTCATTTACTCGGAGGGATATCCTTTCGTTGTCTGTCGCAGGAGTTGGGACGCAGTGAGCTTCTGGCTAATTTTTGCCGGGTGCGTGAGGTAGACGGGATCCGGAAAATATCGAAGAGCAGTCTGGAACGGGATTCGAAATTCTTCGACGAAGCGTATCTGAGACAGCTGCATGCAAGGATGACCGAGGTGGTGGGCAATGCTGAACATTGTGGTGAGGCAGGATTAGAGAAGCCGATCGATACGAGGGAATGCCTGATCGACGCCACTTGCCTGGAAGCGAACATCCACTGGCCCGTGGACTGGGTCTTGCTCAAGGATGTGGGAGCAACGCTGCTCAAGGCGATCAGTCTGATCGGGCAGGCGGGAATGAAACAGCGCATGCCCCAGGGAGCAAAGGGATTGGCTCGGGAGATGAACAAACGGTGCCTGGAGATGACGCATGCGCGTCGGCGCCGGGAGGCGGGCAAAGCGCGTAAAGGGATCCTGCGGCGGATGAAGCTATTGCTCAAGAAGATTGAGGGCCATGCCCTTCGCCACCGTGACTTATTGGAAGCTATGTGGATGCAAAGCGATTACACCGAGAAGAAGGCGAGCCGAATCATCGAGCGAATGGATGGTATGTTAGAGCAGATACCGCAGGTCATGAAACAGGCGCACGAACGGATCATAGGGGGGCGGCAGGTGAAGAATGAGGAGAAGATCCTGAGCGCCTACGAACCTGAGATTGACGTCATCGTGCGAGGCAAGGCAGATCGGGAGGTGGAGTTTGGCAACACCCTTTATTTATGCGAGAGCGCAGAGGGATATCTGTTGGACTGGAAACTGTATGGGGGGCAGGCCCCGAGCGAATTGAAGCAGCTTTGGGAAAGTCTGGAGAGGCAAAAGGGCTTCGCTTTAGAGGAGAAGATCGAAGCGATCAGTGGGGATCGGGGCTATGCCTCGAAGGCGGCCAGCAAGCGGCTCCAGGCAGAGGGGATTTTTGACGCCCTTACGCCCCGCAATCCACAAGAGCTCAAGGAGCGGATGGAGGAGCCGCGCTTTGTCCGGTTGCAGCGACGACGAGGGAGCACCGAAGGCCGGATCGGAGTGCTCAAGAACCGATGGCACGGGGGCAAGATACGCAGCAAAGGCTTTGACAACCGTAACCTTAGCGTGGCCTGGTCGGTTCTGTCCCACAATCTATGGAAAATCGCGCAGAGACTTGCGCAAGAACATGAGAAAGAGGCAACGCAGGCGGCATAGGGATCCAAGAATCGAGTCAGAGGCGCTTCCTTGGGAGAACTATCGACTCAAAGCGAGAGGAAGGGTGCTGGAAAGGTGCATAACGGATAAAAGGTAAGCTACCGAGGACGGAAGGCATGTCGTGGTCTACATAACGTGACGAAGATTGATATCGGTATCAGGCTTCCACCCAAATCCTCTCGGATTTGGGACAGCCTCTATTTAAGATCGGCGATTTCGGTGTATGAAGTGATCTTGTTTCGTAGAGGAACGCGCTTTGCCTCGGCGTAGCCCTCTTGGGCGTAGACGGGTGAGCGTTTCTGGAGCCTGGTTCTGAAGGTCAAATCGTAGAAATCCTGACGGATTCCTCTAGATGGGTGAGTTCGCCCCTAAACGGCAATGTTCGAATCGATCTGGAGCTGTGGAAAAAGGAGGACGAATAGAAAGAGGAACATAAGATTATATCCGAAAACGCGGATTCTCATCCCGGGAATGGCATCCACGGTCCGCACGGGAACCCGTATCGGGATTGAATATCCAAATCACGATTCGCTGGCCAAAATGCGGTCGATGACGAGCTTGGGGTCAGCGCACCATCGCAAAACGATAACGACTTCCCTTTCTGGTTCGACCAAGATGATATTGCCGCCCGCTCCCCTCGCGGCGAAGCTCTCGGGAGATGCGAGATCGGACATGGTGTGCCTGCGGTTGAGCCACCAGAGGAGTCCGTAATCCTGGTTGATTGGGCAGGGCGTGACGGTCCTCTCAATCCAGTCCTCTGAGAGTAGCTGATGGTCGCCCCAGCGGCCCCTCCGGAGATAGAGCAATCCGAAGCGGGCATGATCGAAACTGTTGATCCAGATCCCGCCGCCCCAGTGTCCTCCGCCGGATACGGATTGGATTTGCTGGCCACCCTCTTCCACCCAGGAGGTTTCGTATCCGTGCCATTCCCAGGTCTGAGAGGCGCCGATGGGTTCCATGATTCGCGACTTTATGACATCCGGCAAAGGAGCATGGAAGAGGCGTAGGAGGCTCAATGCGGAGCGATTGACTCGGACATCGTTGTACTCCCAGAAGGATCCGGGCGCTTGCAAAGTGCGCAAAGTGTCGCCTTTCGATGCGGATTCTCCAATCTTGCCCGACTCCATCCCCGGAGTTGAGTTCACTTCCCGTCCTCGATCGATCCAGTCGGGGATGCCGAAGAGTTCACCTTCCCATTCGCTGGTTTGCTGCAAGAGGTGGCGCCAGGTGATGGGGGCATTGTGGTCCGAATTAAAACCACCGTCGGCTATGAAGTTGCCGATAGGTTCGTCCAGGTCACGAATAAGGCCGTCATCGTAGGCGAGACCCGCAGCGGCCGATATGTAACTTTTGGTAGCACTAAAGGTTACTTCCACGCTATCGACGGGACCGAATTGGCTCACCAAATAGCCCTTCTTTACAAGGATCCCAGATGCTGCGCTGCGGTCTTTAATCGGACCGAGCTGGCGGTCGTAGGGATGGCGTTCGCCGTTCGGGATCCTACTCCTCAGTTCGATCGGAAAATCAGTTTCTTTTTCCGCTGCGAAGGTCAGGCTCTCCTCAAGTTTTGCCGGATCGAATCCAACATCGGCCGGATCGATCCGTTCCCAATTGTCGGCGTCTGGATAATACTCGGTCGTGGAAGAGCGCTGTTTGATGTCAGTGCCAGGATCCATCTGAAGTTGGTTCTCGATTACACTCAGGCGTATTAGCGACAAAATCCTTGATTTCCTCGGCGCTTTTCTAATCAACCTCCAAACTCGATAAATACTTTCAACGCACCGTCCTTCCGATCGGCGAACTGTTCATAGGCTTTCTGCGCCTCTTCTAGAGGGTAGGAATGGGTGATGATGGGGGAGACATCGACGCGGCCCTGCACGATCATGTCGCGGGCAAGAGAACCATCACGGCGATAATCCGGCCCTACGGTCCCAATAAAGGTGATATTTTTGCGAAAGAGCTCACGATAGTTCATCTTGGTGCCGTGATCGAGTTCCGAAACTCCGAAACCCAGGATCGTGCCCTGCCGTTTCAGCAGTGCCGTGCAGAGATCGATTGTGTCTTCTTCATGGCCGACCGCTTCGACCACCAGGTCCGCCATTCGGCCCTCAGTGATCTCCTCGATGGCCTCTATCGGGTCGTCTCTATCCACGTTGACCGTGTGGGTTGCTCTCATCCGGCGGGAGACAGCGAGGCGCTCGTCGATCTTGTCCATCGCGGTAATGGTACGGGCCCCAAGATTAGAGAGCATGTGTGCGATGAGCTGCCCCATTGGACCCTGGCCGACGACAACGCAATCGACGTGGAGCAGGTTGCCGAGCTTGCGCATAGCCCAGACGACGGTGCCAAGAGGTTGACTCATCAGCAGCTGTTCAATGGGGACGGAATCTTCCGGTAGCGGGTATACCGCAGCCTCGGTGGTGCAGAAGTACTCCCGAAAACCGCTCATTGCCGGGGGCCCGGCGATGGCCAAAGTTCCGACCTTGATCTGTTCCGAATTGGACTCCACGATTCGACCAACGCATTCGTGCATCGACTGGCCTATAAGGAGGGGATAGTAGGAATCCCGACCCTCTTCGAGTTCGCCGGCCAGGCCTCGGGCTCGCTCCGGATCACGGTTGAAGTCCAGGCAAAAATAGGGGGTGTCGCTGCCGCAAAGACACCCGCGGACCATGCGCACTTTGACGAAGCCGTTCCCGTCGCTTGGTAGTTGCGGTTCTTCGGTCTCGACGATCTCAACCGTGCGGGGCGAGACGATTTGGGCTGCTTTCATGTTGTACTGGATCCAGGGGTTTCAGATAATCCGTCAAAGGCTAGATTCGACAAAATTCCAAGGAAGTGTTCAGCGTCCTGCTGGTTTTTTGCTCCCCCGGCCTTGTGCCGGGGTGGCGCTGATTCTGGCCTAAAAACAGCTCGCGCACCACTGTGCCCCACCCGGGCCCTCCCCAGACGCAACCGCGTCTGGGGAGGGCCCGGGTGGGGCACATGAAACTCGAGTCGCCAGGCGTAGCATCAAAGCCAACGCCACCCCGGCGCAAGGCCGGGGGAGCCTCAAACACGCTAAACAGGTACCATTCTCGCGCCGGCGATGCTTGGAGGCCATGATTTGACGCCAATCTTTGAGGATTTTGAGAAATGAAGGTCTTGACAGAGCTCACTAGTGTTTGGAAATCTGATATCGCAAAGAGGTTCAGCAACATAAAAATTCTCATTACATCGGCAGCCTCTCGAACCGCCCAGCTTTTGAAGGCGGGTTTGGGCGAAGACCACGAGGTCACTATGACCGACCTGCCTGGTAAGGGGGAGGAGGAAGATCTAATCACTTCCGACCTCGGGCACGACGAGTCAACCGACGAGCTGGTGGCCGGCATCCAAGCCCTCGTCCTTATTGGGTTTGAAGGGCAGATGGGGGATGCTAGTTCGCTTATCGATTACCATACACGAAGGACTTACAATCTGCTTCTCGCTGCCGCCAGTGCGGGCGTCGAGCGCTGTGTTTACGTCAGCACATTGAGGCTGTTGGAGGATTACGATGAAATCCTCACGATAACTGAGAGGTGGCGGAGCCTGCCGCCTGGGGAGGATCCGGTACTGCTCTCCTGCCATTTGGGCGAAATCGTGTGCAAGGAGTTTGCCCGGGATCGGCTGATCAAGGTTGCTACGGTTAGATTGGGTTTCCCGATTGTGGAAGGGACGCGAGATTCGCTTGGGTCCGAAGAGAGTGCGGCGATATCATCAGAAGATGCCTGTCTGGCGGTGGGCCGCGCCTTATCCGCGGATATCGCACCATGGCAGGACATTCATGTACAGTCGCCATTATCCAATCAGAGATTTCTAATGAAAGGCGCGCAGAGGATTTTGCAGTACCCGGAAGGCGAGGAGAAATGAGGGTTCTTATTCTGGGTGGCAACGGAATGCTCGGGCCGTGGGTGGTCAAAGCCTTGGAAGAGCGACATGAGCTGCGGATCACCGATATCAATGAACCACCCTCGGGTCGACACGAGTTTGTTCAGCTTGATGTGTCGGACATTGCCGGCGTCGTTGCAGCCGCCGACGGAATGGATGCGATCATCAATCTCTCGGTTCTGCGCCAGGACAGGAAAATTGCCTTCGATGTAAGTACCCGAGGCAACTACAACATGATGGTTGCGGCCCGCGAACACGGTATCGGACGCGTCATCAACACGGGCCCGCATTTCCAGATGGTCGGTCCCCAGTACGAGGACTGGGATTTTCATCTCAATCCGGAGATGCCGCCCGCCCCGGGAACCCGACTCTATGCTCTGTCAAAGGCCCTAGGACAGGAGATCTGCCGCATATTCAGTGAACGCTACGGCATCGAATTGCTGACTCTTCTCTACTATAACATGATGCACCCGGATCGGCTGCTGGGAGGCCCAAACTGTGATCGGGTGCTGCACGATGATCTCACGCCCCATTCCGTTGCCTGGCCCGATGCCGGCGACGCAGTCCGGTGTGCGCTGGAGGTAGACTCCCAAAAACTGCCGTCGAAAACCGAGACCTTCTTCGTTTCTACCGATCTACCGCACGATAAGATACGAAATGACAAGATTCGGAGGATTCTGGGTTTTAATCCTCGGTATCATCTTGAGACTCTGTGGAATAAGCAGGTGGGGCAGGAGTGATATCGCGGACAGGGTCGTTGTGACCTGGGATCGAGTTTAGATCACGGTTAAGATTCACGACGGGAGATGTACTTGGACGTTGACCGCTCTCGATCGGTCTTTTCGGCGCTAGATTACGACTGAGATTCACGACAGTCGATCCCATTGCATTCCCATCCCAGCATACACAGATCGAGGGCAACCACAGGCATAGCCTCATACTTAAGGAGAAAGGAAAAATGTGGCGACGTGCTAGCCTTGCAACGATGTGTTTACTATTCGTCCTCAATGCCGGAATTGCGTTGGGGACTCCGCTAGGGCTACAAGCCCGGCATCCCGGAACTCGGCCATATCTCTAGTTCAGGTGACCTATGATGCCACGTCGGGGACCTTCACGGCGACCGGGGTGGCAAGCTCCTTGGACGACGGTACGACGCTGCATAACTTCACCGTCCCCGGTGCTGTAGATGTTGCCGCCACAATTACCTCTGCCGGAGGCCTACAACCCGGCGGTGTGCTGACCTTCACGGGCCAGGTGCTGGGTTTCGGAGCAACAAACCCGCTCCTTACGGGAGACCTGACTACTCTCGGGTTCGACAACAATAGCGACGTAATTGAGTTCCTATTTTCCGTTTCTGGAGGAGACTTAGCGCCCCTCTACGGAGGCAGTGCTGGCGTAATACTTAGGGCAACCGGTTTCCTCGGCAACTTCAATAACGACTACGAAAACATTGGTAGTTTCGATTTTATTACTTCTACGATTCATGTAACTGTTCCAATTTCAGGATCCCCAGTGATTCCCGAGCCTTGAACGATTCTGCTTATGATGCTCGGGTTGGCGGGGATGGGTTGCGCCTTTCTGCGCAGACGCGGCAAACCCGCGCTGCAAGTGAACTTGGTCGTTAGCGGGAAAATGCTCACTTGCCACCCGAAGTGGTTCTGCTAGATTTGATGAAATGAGTATTTCGGAGATTGAGAAAATGTCTACGCGGGAGCGGCTTACAGCTATGGAACAGCTATGGGACGCTCTTTGCAAGGAGGAGCATGAGCCCAATTCGCCATCATGGCACAGCGCTCTACTGGAGGGAAGAAAGAAGAGATTGAACTCTCCCGATGCTCGCTTTTACACCTTGGATCAGCTACGTGAGCGCTTTCGTTAATGGATGTTGAAGCCGTAGTGTACTCGATGAAGCGGCAGAAGACTTGGAAGCAGGTAAAGCATTCTATGACTCACGTGAAGATGGTATAGGGAGCTATTTCGTCGATAGCCTTCTTTCAGATATTGATTCACTTCAGATCTTCGCAGGAATCCATAGTATCCATTCTGGCTTTTATCGCATGCTTTCGAAACGGTTTCCGTTCGGCATCTACTATGACATCGACGGCAATATCGCGCGAGTTGCTGCAATATTGGATATGAGAAAAGATCCGGCTTGGATTCGAAGTGAATTGGAGAGAAGAGAGCGCTAACAATTCGGCGCAGGTAAGGCGATGAATCGCGCACCTGGCCTTGAGCGTTCGGCTTGACATTATTACGTCAATGACGTAGTAATCGAAATGGAATTCATAGAGTTTCCAGCCTATACGGAAGCGATTGATGACCTTCTCAGCAGTGACGAGCAGCATTACCGATGAAGAATGACGATTTCGAGAAGCTCGTATCCAGCGTAAAGCAGATGCGCGCGATGATGAGGGGCGAGGAAGCGCCACAGAGGAGGAATTCCTATCCATCGACAGACGTGAAGGCGATTCGGAAGCAACTGGAACTCACGCAAGACGAATTTGCTGCCATGATTGGAGTAAGCGTTCGGACGATCCAGAATTGGGAGCAGGGCCATCGCGAACCGGAGGGTCCGGCGAAAGCATTACTTCGGGTCGTTGAGAAGCAGCCACAAGCGGTTCTAGAAGCACTGCATCCATGAGACGATTGAACGGCGACCACGAGCCGAGCTAGTCGCTCCTCACAACTCAGGCTAGCGCCTCCATCGCCTGAGCTTGAACGTTCCGCGCGCGGACAAGCCCCGAAAGTAAGAGGCACTATGAAGATCCGAGATGCGAACCCGACGGATCTTGAGTTACTCTTCGAAATACGTTGCTCGGTGAAGGAGAATCATATGTCTCGTGAGCAACTTGCGAAGGCCGGAATAACATTGGAGAGCGTGAAGGCGATGATCGAGGGTGGAGATTACATCACGAAGATTGCTGAAGAAGACGGGAAGGCGGTCGCTTTTTGTATGGCACAGGTGTCTGAGAAATACGTTTTCGCGGTGTTTGTGCGTCCGGTCCATGAAAATAAGGGCTACGGTAGGGCTGCCTTGGAGGCCACGGAGACCGGAATGCGGGAACGCGGAGTTTATCGTGCTTGCCTGTGCACGGGCAGTGACGCGTCGCTCAGGTCATATGGATTTTATCGTCACTTAGGCTGGAGGCGGGTCGGCTTGATGCCGGATGGACAGGCGAAATTTGAGAAAGACCTCGGGTGAGAGGGCGGGATCGTGGTCGGACCACGGGAAGTGACTTGTAGTAAGCGGGATGAACCGGCCGGCAGAATCGAACTGGTGGTTCGTCCGCGAGCGGACTCCTAAATCCTTCGGTGATCGGTCGGTTCTAAATAGTCCGACTAACTTAGCTGGACATATGACACCACTGAAAAAAATGGATAGCCATTCACTGAAGGCAATTCTGGCTGGCTCTGCGAGGTCGACGGCGTGGTTCCTTTGCAAGTTTTGTCTCAGAATGACTGTCGATCATCTGACGTGAAGATGAGCCGCGAAATCACCACGGAGCATTTCGTTCCCGGTCTGGAGCTGGCAGCCTCATTTTTCCATGAGGCGGTTGGGCCGATCATCGACAGTCATTATCCAGACCTGCGATACAGCGCAGCTCTGATCGGTTGTGGATCTGAGGTTTTCGGGTATGACACTGAAATGTCGACGGATCACCACTGGGGCCCAAGGGTAATGATCTTCTTGCGTCCGGAAGATTTCGATACTCATAGACGCGAGATGAAAGCCATCCTGGCCGACGAGTTGCCGGCAGTATTCAGGTCTTATCCGACCAACTTCTCTGAACCTGATTTCGATGATAACGGCGTGCAACATCTGCGGGCTGTGGATTCGGGCCCGATCAACCACCTTGTAGAAATCTTTACGCTCCGGGGCTTCTTCCTTGAATACATGAACATCGATATTGATGCGGACTTGGAGCCTTCTGATTGGTTGACGCTGCCGCACCAGCGGCTGAGGTCGATATGTGGTGGCGCTGTCTTCAGAGATGATCTGGGTTTAGAATCAATAAGGAAGCGATTTGCCTGGTATCCCCACGACGTCTGGCTCTACTTGCTTGCATCGTGCTGGTCGCGCCTCGGTGAGGAAGAGCACCTTATGGGGCGAGCCGGTGATTTCGGAGACGAGATTGGCTCAGCGTTGATTGCATCGCGACTGGTTCGTGACATTATGCGTCTGGCCTTTCTGATGGAGCGGGTCTATCCGCCATATTCGAAATGGTTCGGCACGGCATTCCGGGAGCTTGGATGCGCTGAGGAATTAGAGCCGGTATTGGAGGCTGTCCTCAATACGCGGAAATGGGAGGAACGTGAGTCGAGTCTGTGTAAAGCCTATGGGATAGTTGCAAAGATGCACAACAATCTGGAGATTACGGAACCTTTGACGGAGGCACCTGCGCTATTCCATGGCCGACCATTCCGCGTAATCGACGGAGGGGCGTTTGCGGAAGCGTTAACGGCTCGCATTAAGGACGTCTCGGTTAAATCGATTGCTTCACAGCGGCTCATCGGAAGCGTCGACCTATTTAGCGACAGTACCGATCTGCTGGAGGATGAGAGTCGACGTTTGGCAATAAAGACACTCTATTCTGGCGATGGGTTGGATGAAGAAACCGTCTGCCCAAGCGAACAAGACAGACCAGCCGACGGCTAGAGACCGGGCCGAGCTATGCGGTTCAAAGAGTCAGAGATCTAACCGCAGAGAGCGCCGAGGCCGCGGAGAGATGGCAAAACATGGCTGGCGGCAAAACGAAACCTTACAGATGCATAGATTACTGGTGTCGGTTTCAATGTTCAATCAGTCACACTTAGTCCCTACACTTCGTCGGGAACACTTAGTCTTTCCACTTAGTCCCTGCAAAACGAATCGACTAAGAGCTCTGTGTCCAACCTCGAACGTCCAGTTAAGGATTCTCGGATGGGCGGGATTCGGCGAGACGGGCTTGCACCAATCGGGAGAAGAATTGCGCAAGAGTTCATTGGCCCGTGCCTTCAGTCCTGTTCGTGTCAGTCCATGCCTACCCTGTGGTAGCTCTTCAACCGGCGATGAGCTACTCTCTGCAACGAAACATACCCGAAGTTGAACGCTACGAAGTAGTGGTGGTTGGGGGTGGGATGGCTGGAGTCGGCGCGGCTTGTGCCGCGGCCCGCCAAGGAGCGCGCACGCTCCTGATCGAGCGATTCGCTCAGTTGGGTGGGAATGCAACCCTCGCTGGGGTGGGAAATTGGGCCTATCGGGGTCTGCCGATCGGTCAAGGGCGCGTCTTCGATGACATCTTGGTCGGGCAGCGACATATGCGGTCGATCGGTAAGGAGCACGGTTGGGAATCGCGGGAAGTGCCCCGGATTCCGAGCACGAATAATATCTTCGACCATAGCATTCTGCCCATCGTGATCCAGCATTTGGCCAAGCAAAGCGGCGTCGATCTGCTTTTCCATACCGAGTTGGTGGATGTCATCAGGAAGAACGGCCGAATCGAAGCAGTGGTGATCCACAACAAGAGCCTCCTGCAGGCGGTATCAGCACGAATCGTGATTGATGCCACGGGAGATGGGATTGTTTCCCAGCACGCCGGCGCCGAGTCCATTCATTACACCGAAGGCGAACAGATGCCCGGAAACCTGCAGATCTTTCTGCGAGAGGTCGACGACGCATACGAGCAACCGATTCTTGACGAGGATCCGAAACTCGCGATTCCCATGTATAGACCGTGGATGGAGCCAGGTGGCAAAATCGGACTCAAGACGCGGGTTTACGGTTCCGATACGGGCAGCGGCAAAGGAATGAGCGACGCTGAGCAGGGCATTCGCCGGTTGATTCCACACATCGTTCGCGACTACCAGAAGAATCATAGAAAGGACGTCAAGTTTGACTATGCCGTTCCCATGATCGGTGTCCGTGAAGGGGGTCAGATCGTGGGGGACATCATGCTCTCCATCGACGATATCGACAGGGAAATCCGGTTTCCAGATGCGGTTGCGTTTGGGGTTACTTCCGTAGACACAGTGAACACGGACACGGAACAGGCGGAGAAGCGAAGATACGCCGATCCGGAACGCATAACCCCGGCCGCGGTGCCGCCCTTTCAGATTCCCTACGGTTGCCTGACAGTGGCAGGGCTGGAGAATTTGTTGGTCGCTGGGCGTTGCCTATCCGCCGATCGGCTTGCCATGTCGTGCGCCCGGGTCATGGCCACATGCTGCATGATGGGCCAGGCCGTCGGAATTGCCGCGGCGCAGGCATGCAGAAATAAGATCGCGATCAGAGAAGTTGATTCCGGGGAGGTTAGGGAGAGGCTGATGGCGGATGCCGACCATCAGGATCTGATGCGGGAGAGACTGGCGGTGGGTTGATTGTTAGTCGGGAAATCTCGCAGTTTACTGGGGGCTAGAGGAGTCTTAAGATGATTTGGATTTCGAGGGTGACGCGGATGCGGCGCTACACTTTACTCTGCCGTTGCGGACCAGTCTAATCGTAATGCGATATATTATCTACGGAGCAGGCGCCTTGGGCGCGGTGTTGGGCGGCCATTTCTTCCGCTACGGATTCGATGTAGTTCTCATTGGGCGGGGCAAGCATGTGGATAAGATCAATCAGGACGGATTGCGCCTGATTATGCTCGAGGAGACATTTCAGTTAAGGTTGTCGGCGGTGTCGTCGCCCAAGGAGGTGAACTGGACCGGCGAGGAAGCGGTTTATATGTGCATGAAGTCCCAGGACACCGAAGGAGCGTTAGGTGATCTGGTTGCGACCGGGGCAGATACGGACTCGGTACCGGTTATCTGTTTTCAAAACGGCATCGCCAACGAACCGATTGCAGTGAGGTATTGCGGAAACGTTTACGGCGCGATGGTTAACATTCCGGGAATCTTCCTTGAGGACGGCGTCGTGCATAACCCAATCGTTGGGAATGCAGGATACGTGGATTTGGGTCTGTATCCGCTGGGCCTCAATGGTACCGCCGAACGCCTGGTCACCGATCTTCGGAAGGCGGGTTATGCCGCCTTTACGAACGAAAACATCATGGGGGCAAAGGCGGCGAAGATGCTGGGAAATCTCGGCAATGCCGTATCCGCGATCACCGACGGTAAAGGGGACGGCGAATCCCTGGTGAACCTCGTCCGGGAGGAAGCGGTCCGGTGCCTCGAGGCGGCCGGTTTGCCCCTGGAGGATCGGGAAACTATGACACGGCGGGTAAGTGCTCATCGGGGCAAGAGTCCCAAACCGTATTCAGTCCGCGCACTGGGATCGAGTTGGCAGAGCCTGGCTCGGCGACAGGGATCGATCGAAGTGGATTTCCTCAACGGAGAAATCGTCAGGCTGGGAAGGATTTATGGAGTTTCAACTCCCTACAACGTTCTGTTGCAGAGAGTCGCCAACGAGATGGCGCGGAATAGCGAGGAGCCGGGTAAGTACACGGCTGAAGAACTTATAGGAATGGGATGATTCCGAGAGTCTCGTAGTGCAGCATAGACGCAAGTAAAGAGAAGTGCGACAGCCAATCGGCAATAATGATCGCTAAAGGGAGATGGATTTCCCGCGGATTCGAGAAAACCGCGGATTATTTGAAGAGGTGTTCCCAACGGATTGAGAAAACAACGGATAGCGAATATCCCATATTGACCCGGTCCGTCGGATTCCTAACATGTAGCCATGATCGAGGTTCTTGAAACGAAGCGACTATTCAGTGACAGATTTCGGTATGTCTGCGGGCCCTTCATCGTCAATTTGGTCGAAAAGAGCTAGTTCGTTACCGCGTGCGTCCGATTGTCAACCGAGACGGTTGACCTACGCCTGGCAGCGCTCGTAGGACAAGCGTCTCGCTTGTCTAACTCCGCGGGGTCATGTAGGTTCCGATAGCGAAAACGCTTGCTATAAAGAAGATCAAGTAGGTTCGACAAAGCTTACGACGAAGATCTGGAGATGGCTCTTGCGAAAGCAGTTCTAACTTCAGCCGCCTTCTCGGGAGGCAGCGGATCGGCGTCGCCGAGACTCAGGTTCTAGCGCATGTGATCGGGATTCGCGGTTCCAATAATCTGCGTGTGGACTAGGGGTTGGGCCAGGTTGAACCGGAAGGCAAATTCGATCAGAGGCATTCCTTCAGCCAAGTCGGCCAATGGAAATGAACGCAGGCGTTCTCTCATGAAATTTGCTTCGGCGCCTTCGTCGTAGGTGTTGCCCACGTAGATGGCATTGGCCAGAGGCCGCTTGGCGATGCCACCGCGTCCCCGCTCCAGCAGCAGCGGAATCAGATCCTTCTCCGCTTCCTGATACAGGATGTTATAGTTGAACTCATGGGTGTCCCAATTGAAGCGCTTGGCCGCATCCACGGCGGTGGCACCATCGGCGGAAATACCAATGGTACTGACCCAGCCATTCGCTTTCGCTTCCTCGAGTGCATTGAAGGCTTCACTCCATTCCGATTCGTCTGTCGGCAAACCGTGGAATTGCACAATATCGATCTGATCCAACCGGAGCCGCTGCCGGCTGCGTTCGATGGTGGAATGAATCCCGGCTCGAGTGTAATCGGAGTGAGCTTGATATTCTCCACTCTCGTCCCGCAGGCGGTAGGGCCCGCATTTCGTGACGACTATGAACTCGTCCTTGCGATGGGAAAGGAAGCGCCCGATCCGCTCCTCGCTCTCGAAGTAGCGCGGCGCCGTATCGACGAAGTTAATACCTCCATCCAGAGCTTCCTTGAGGACGGCCTCTGCTCGGCGAAGGGATATGTCGATGTTGCCGATCTGGGTCGCTCCGAGTCCCAATTGAGAGACCCGCAACCCTGTCTTTCCGAGAGTGCGGTATTTCATTTCTGCGTCGGGAAAGCGATTCCTGCCCTGGTTTCTTAGTCATCATGTTTGGGGCGTATTTCTTAGAGAAACAGGTTCAGAAGTCGAATGGATGAATTGGAGAGTGATTGCAACGGATTACAGGACGGCAGCGGATGGGGGAGGGGAGAGATCCGAGATGCGTGATCCGGGATGCCGGGGGCGCGGGCGTTCGACACGGGGCCTAAGCGAGGGACTCGACCGAGAATTCCAACGCTTTTTCTGCGATCCCTTCCTGAATCTTCTCCCGATCACCCGGTATTTCTACGTCGATCACTCGGGTTCCGTCTGGTTCCGCCAATGCGATATAGGCGGTTCCGAGCGGCTTGGGTGACCTCCCTTGAATCGGTCCCGCGATCCCGGTCTCGGCCAGACCGTAGGTAGCCCCGCTGATCGACCGAACGGCCTCGGCCAAGGCCTTCGCCGTTTCCGCGCTGACCGCGCCGAACTCATCGAGCACCGTTGGATCGAGTCCCAGCGTTTCGATTTTCGAGGTTCTGCTGTAGGCGACGACCCCCCGGTCGAAGTAAACCGAACTCCCCGGAACCGATACGATCTTCGAGCTGATCAGCCCGCCCGTCGTAGTTTCGGCCACGGCGATCGTCTCACCCCGGTTTTTGAGAATGCGGCCGAGAGTTACGGAGGATTCTGTCACGATGGGTGAAAGACGTAATACTGTTCCAGGTTCACACCGACAGATTCCTACACTTTTCTAGCGTAGGTGTGTCCTTCCGTAATCGCGTGCTGGAGGGTGCGCGGAGCGAAAGCGTCGCCAATGACGTGACATTCTACTTTTTCATCCAAATTGGTCGAAAGTGTTTCGACGGCCTCGCCGCCGAAGGCATAGACAACGGCATCAAAGCCATCCAACTCGCCTTTGGTCTCAGACCAGGCGTTTTCCGTGATTAGCTTGCTTCCTTCGATAGCGCGGACGTGCAGGTGGGCATGGATGGTCACCCCTTTACTGAAGAGCCGCTGATATAGGGGAGGCCGAGTTGTGGCGCCGAGCATTGAAGCGATGCCCTCCATGCTGGTGACCATCACGACCTCCTTGCCGGCATCGAGCAGGAACTCCGCGACACTGGGACCCTGGTAACCGTAATCTTCGTCGATGACCGCAATCCGATTACCTTCGGGAATGTTTCCAATGAGCACTGACCAGCAGTTTTGTGCGTTTTCCACTCCCGGAATCTCGGGACGCAGCGGGCGCGCTCCGGTTGCGATGAATACGGTGTCAGGAGATTCGCTCATTACGGAATTTTCGGTGGCCTTTGTGTTGAGACGAAGTTTGACCCCGAGCCTACTGCACTGTGCGGCCATCCATTCAGCCGCGCCGGAGTATTCACCTCTCATGGGCGCCTTTGCTGCGATCAGAGTTTGTCCGCCGAGGGCGCTGCTCTTTTCCATTAGAACGACTGAGTGCCCTCGCAAAGCCGCGACACGCGCGGCCTCCAGACCCGCCGGCCCGCCGCCGACCACTACGACCTTGCCTGGATTTTCACTTGGATGAAGCTCGGCAAGCTCTGTCTCGCGGCCCGCAACTGCATTCTGGACGCAGGTGACGCCTCTGCCGGTGGTAGATGCGATCGATGCATCCTTCGTTGTAGCCACGACAGATTCGAATGTCCTCCACCTGACCGGCTTTCGCTTTGTTCGGCAAATGAGGGTCCGCGATCAGGGCACGGGTCATGATGACCAGATCGGCCTGACCGCCGGCGACGATTTTTTCTGCCTGGGAGGGGCGTGTTACCCTGCCTGCGGTGATGACCGGCGCCTTGACCACTTCCCTAATGGAGCCGGCGAGGGAAGCATAGGTGGTATGAGAGAACGACATGTCGGGGACGGCCTGGGCCTCGCCGATGAATGTTTCCGCAGTGCCGCCAACGATGCTGTAGTAATCGATGATTCCGAGGGAATCGAGCCGGACCGCGATTTCTTTCATTGTGTCATTGTCCAGACCACCCCTGGTGAAATCATCGCCGGTCATCCGGATGCCGATGATAAAATCGTCGCCGCACCGCTTCGAGCACTCTGATCCCGAATCGCAAACGGTTGGGCAGTTCGCCGCCATACTCATCTGCTCTGCGATTTGCGTTGCGAGTCCAGAACTGATCGATGAGATGGCAATGGCTGGCCATGACTTCACAGCCGTCAAAATCTCCTTCCTTCAGCCGCCAGGACGCATCGGCGAACCCCAAGACAAATTCGTCCATGTTCTGCTCATTGATTTGGTGAGGCGTCTCCCGGTGGTTGGGCTCGCGAATGGGCGAAGGGGCATACATGCGGTCAAGCCGGTCGACGCTCCGACCACGGCGGCCGCGATGAGTGATCTGCGAGATGACGGGGACGTCGTATTGATGGATTGTATTGGCGAACTTTTGCAGGTGCGGTATGACTTTGTCATCGAACAACTCGACGCCGTTCCAATCCCTCGCGGGCGATGATGGGTGCACGCCGGCCGAGCCGAAGCACAGCATCAACCCGACGCCGCCGATTGCCTTCTCCTGGTAGTAGCGCCTCGCCGCATCGGTGGGGCAGCCGTCCTCGGCGAGCGCATCCCCATGCGCCGAGTTCACGATCCGGTTCTTAGCAGTGATGTGCCGGATCTTCAGCGGCGAAAAGAGATGGGGAAATTGCTCCAGGAGTCTGTAGGGGTTTGTGGTTCGATCGCTGTGCCAGTGATAGAGCTCGTCCGACAGATTCCTAGGGTCAATCGCCGGTCTTGTTGGATCTTATCCCTGCCTTCGTTCCCAGTTGAATTCTGTTTCGCTCATGGGCGAGTCAGGATCGGGTTGCCAGACTTCTTTACCGTGGAATTTGCCGAGAGTCTTTGCCATTTCCCGAACGTGGCTGGCTATACTTCCGCAGCAGCTCCCGATGTAATTGACGCCCATGTCCTTTGCCTTGGTGGCAAACTCGCCCATTTCATAGCGGGTGAGCTGGGTCGGTTCGAGTTTATCCGGAAAGGCGGGAGTTCCGGTAAACCACGGCACCTCATGGGAGCAACGAAATGCCACGGGTTGGGCGGCGATGTAGATATCCGTGGCTGCGCGCATCTCATCGATGATGGGGTAGGCCCGAGCGGGATCGCGCATGCAGTTGATGCCGACGATATCCGCGCCTGCATCAGTCAATCGTCTGGCACATTCGGCGGCGGAGACCCCGTCATCGGTCTCGTTTGTGCCGCGAAACGCGAGGGTGATCATGGCCGGCAGTGAAGTCTTTTCCTGGATCCGTTTCAGGCAGAGCAGCGCTTCGCCGAAGTACCAGAAAGTTTCGCCGATAAAGAAATCCGATCCCTCTTGGGCTTCAATCTGTTCGTCGAACATGCCTGCGACCAGCGACTCGGAATCAGGGCTCCCCTCTTCCCATTTCCAGGTCGCACTCAAATCGCCTGCAACGAGCATGTCATCACCGGCGACTTCCTTCGCCAGTCGCGTCGCTGTCTGGTTGATTTCGAAGGTCTTATCTGCCGAGCCCACGGTCGCGAGTTTTTCGCGGCTGCCGTAGAAAGCCATCACCTGCAGGACCTCGGCGCCGGCCAATGCCATCTCGCGATGCATTTCTCTTATCGCGTCCGGGTGCGTAATGGAAAGTTCTGGGGTGAATGCACCGGCTACGACGTACCCTCGCCGCTCCAATTCCACAATATATCCACCATCGCCCAGGACGACGCCCCCGGATAGTCTCTCAAGTATTGCATTTGACATGATTTCTACTGATCGGTGTGAAACACCTTGGTGCCCCTTGGATGTGCGATATGGCCGTTAAAGGAAGAGAGCCGATAGACGGAGCCCAGGACATGACTCACCAGTTCTCGCAACTCAGGGTGGAATAACAAATCCCGAAACTCTTTCCCTTTCTTCAGTAGAAAGAAGAGTAACTGCTTTTTATCGTCGTTGATTTGAGTTATTCTTAGCTGCGCTTCAGCCTCCGTTTGTTCCATTAGGCGCGTCCGCAATTCGGTGACCTCGTCTTGGCTGAGGGCGTTCTTGAGAATGCAGCAACCAAACTCATCCAGATGGGCTTTGGCTTCCGCGAGATCAGTGGTTGCCTTGGGTTGGTCCTTGTTTGAATCAGTCATATGCGCAGAATTCACCGGTATCGGTCTGTTGATTTAGAATCAATCGAAATACAAAAGAATGCAAACCGCCTAGGACAGGAGATCTCGGAAATTACGATTGCGACTCTGCTACCCCTTGTAAGGATTAGCTCATACATGCCTTCTACAAACCGCTGGAACTTACGTATCGAAAACGGTTGTCTTTTCATCGATGAAGTCGATTCGGGCCGGATCGTCCTCCAGCACAACGCTCGACCCGGACTTCGTCCCTACATTCATCCATTGCGCGGCCCGGACGGACAAACTTGCCTGACCGAAGACAGCCCCTGGCACCACCCTTGGCAACACGGTATTCAAACAGGTTTTCACGGTGTCAACGGATGCGACTTCTGGTTCGATCCGGGCCAGCACGCCGATACAATCATCGGGACGATTCATCCGAGCGAGCCTCGCATCGAGAGCAGGAAGACACCTCGCTGGATGATCGACGCGGTATGGCGCCATCACGACGGTTCGGAGCTTCTTAACGAACAACAGATTTGGACTCTCCGCTCGGTTGAGGGTGTGCTCTACCTGGACTTGGACTGGATTTTGAGGTCGATCCCGAATGTGCAGATCGACCAGGGTAGCTACGGCGGCCTTTTCGTCCGAATGCCGTATCGGGATGAGCGTACCGCGAACGTGGTCAACTCAACGGGACTGAAGGATGACGACACCGAACAGGCGCCGGCTGTCTGGGTCGATCTGCTAATGCCGGTTAACCGGGGTGATGTGAGCGCCGGCATCTCTCTGCTCGATCATCCGAACAATCCCCGCCATCCGGCGCACTGGCGCGTCGACGGCCAGCGCGGGATCAATCCGGCGCCGTGTATCCCGGGTCCGATCCATCTGGTCGCGGGCGAGGCGCTGAGCCATCGCTATCGCTTGATCCTGCACGACGGCCCTCTCGATCCCGACAGGATTCAGGAACACTGGGAAACCTATGCAAGTGAATCCGGTTGAGGACGGGCCTGGGGGATCATTCCTGAGGGGAGTCAATGCGTTGTGTAGCCGGGAAACCTCAAAGACCTGGGGGCAAGCCCGTGGGATATCCGACTGGCCGCAAGTGGTATCCAGAGTGGAAGTTGCCATAACACTATCCCCCACGTTTGTCGTAGGGTTCTGTTAGGTTTCCAGGCTAC
Organism: Candidatus Moanibacter sp.; assembly: GCA_965226025.1. Lineage (GTDB taxonomy): Bacteria > Verrucomicrobiota > Verrucomicrobiia > Opitutales > UBA2987 > Moanibacter. Next base: position 2,061,795 of record CBDDCD010000003.1, read on the forward strand.
AGAAACAGGACCCAACCAAACGAATCCCCCAGGCTTGTCCTGGGGATGCTTAGGCTTCACCGCGAGAACGAGAACGATTTCTGCAGGTGCCGCTGTTGAAAGGACTGGAAAATCTCGTCCGGAAACCCGCATTTACATTGAAGTTTCAAATCAGTTCAATCGCGGGCTCGAGGGCCCTCGAGCCTCCAACCTCGCGGCTATTCGGGCTAGGAAGATGTCGGTGGTTGAGACCCGCCGTATTTCTCGATCAACCCGAGATAGCGGGCTCTCACCGCGAATTCGGATTGCTCAGTCGACAGATTCCTTGTCCCACTGGTCCAGGTACTTATACAGGTAAGGTTTGATAAAACGGCGATTTGCCTGGCTGCGGAGAATTTCCTTTTCGAGGGCATCAAATCTCCTTGAGCCGATCCGCGATTTCCGGAAGCACCGGCAGAGGCGAGCTCGGAATCGGTTCGTACCAAAAACTGGAGCAACACCAGTCGTCCTGACGTTCGAAAAGGATCGCCTTCTCAATTCCGAGTTGCTGGATAGTGACGCGGATATCTTCCTTCCAGTAAACCCCAGTAAACCGGATCTTGTAGATGCCAGCGGTAAAAGGAGACGAACCCCAATTACTGCTCCGAGGTAGCGGCCCCTGCTGGTGCGCTTTGGAAGAATCCCGAAGTCCTCTTTTAAGTTGGTCGGGTTCTCTCGTCGAAAATGAACATGCATTCTCCCAAATTCCTCCGGGTGACGATCGCCAAGCGTGTAATCCATTCGGTAATAGAATCGCGCCTCTATCCCGCTCTCATTGGTCAACTCGAATCTTGCCCGTTCCGCAAAAGGCATCGGGTGATACAGGTTCATCCCGGCGTTGTTGTTCACTGCGTGTACCGCGGAACTGAATCGCATGTGCTTTTCGTGAAGAATCCCATCAAGTCGCCCGAAGGACACTCGATGCTGGGATGCTTCTGATTCTCCCAGTATCCCCGGATGGTGATTCCGCGGAGTTTCTGCGGAGTCGGTCGGGTTGCTATCCATAAATGTCGGATTGTTTGGACTCAATTCCTCTGCCGAAACAAGGAGTTGCTTTTACCAGACTATCGCCACTGGATACCTCCGGAAAGCACTGTCCGGGGTCACAATTTTCATACCTTCCTCAATCGATTGGGCCACCAGAAGTCGATCAAAGGGATCCTGATGAATATCATCCAACTCCGTCGTTCGATAGAGGTGACTTTTTGCTATCTTGAGATCCTCGAGGATCCAATGTGTCCGCTGCTCTTCGATCCATGTTCTTGGGGGAGAGGGTAAGTGCAGTTTTCTGCTCCGCCATTTTACGCAGATTTCCCAAACCGAGACATCACTCAAAATAACCCGATTCCCCAGATCATCGAGTGCTTGCCGAGCCGATGCGCTCAACTTCTGCGGTTCCCCGGTAAGCCAGATAAACGTACACGTGTCGAGGAGTAGATCCAACTCAATTTCGTCCTCGAATAATTTCCCTCACCCGGATCCTGCGGATCACAGGATACCCCATTCCTTGAGATCTGTGGCGCTCAATGGATCGAAGCAGTCCTCAGAGTAGGTGATCGATTCACTCGTAATCGTGCCAACCTTTGGCCGTGCTCGATCTAGACTTTCGAGCCCAGCGGAAACCAACTTCGCGGCTGGCTCTTTACCTCGACAAATAACAATCTCCTCTCCCCGTTCAACCTCCGTAATAAGGCGTGAGAGGTGAGTTATAGCCTCATGAGTCGTCACTCGCTTCATCGTCAAAAATATACAACAGTAAGCTAACTAAGTCAAGACTTAGTCACTTATGAAAATCGATTATTACTGGATCCAACAGATTCTTCCGTAAGCGACTTACCCCATCGTGAGACCGCCGTCTACAGCGATTGCCTGGCCGGTAATGTTGCGGGATTCCTCTGAAGCCAAGAAGACGACCAGGTTGCCTACATCCTCGGGTGATTGATCTCTTCCAAGGGGTGTGTTCTTAATGACGATGTCGTCGTACATAGTGCGAGCTTCCATTCCCACATAGTCCGGGTTGTCACGAGCCAGAAGAGGGGCCAGCCGATGCCAGAAATTCGTCCAGACGAAACCGGGACAGACCGCATTGACGTTGATGTTGTAAGGACCAAGATCCTTGGCCATAACACGGGTTAGATTCAAGAGGGCATTCTTGGCTGCGCCATATGCCGGCACAAACTGCGGATCCCTTTTGGCTGCGATCGAGGAGATATTGATGATCTTTCCGTATTTGCGTTCTATCATATGCGGGGCCAACGCCTTGCAGAGAAAAAAGGGGCCCTTAACGTGGACGGCGAAGTTGTCATCCCATTCCGCTTCGGTGTGTTGAGTGAACGGAGCTCCGACGACTTGACCGAAATGTCCGGCGTTATTCACCAGAATGTCCACCTGACCGAATTCCTGCAGCGTTTCGTCAATGAGCGCTCGGCAATCTTCTTCTTTGGTCACATCCGACCTCACGGCGAGCCCGCGCCGACCCAGTTTGCCGATTTCATCCTCGCATTTATTTGCCCGTTCCATGTCGAGGTCCGATACCACGATATCGGCGCCTTCCGTCGCCAAACAGGCGCAGATTCCACCTCCCATTCCACCGCCACCCCCGGTTACGATTGCTACTTTGTCCTTTAGCCGCATAAGCATTCCCTTGTACTGTCCTTCGGTGAAAAGGCGAACCGAAATTGACCTCGATTTCGATGGGGGGAGGAGGGTCATGAATTTCGATGGCATCGCGCACTCTTACTGAGGAGGAGGTTGCGGCTTCCAAGCAATCTGGATTTGTCAAGGTAGGCGGTATTCTGGGTGACGATGACCTCGACCGTTTCGCCTGTCGGTTAATCTCAAATCACCGCCTCAATTGAAAAGACCATGAGTCGGAAACGAGACCGCTCCAGAGTCCTGGGGCATGCTACGCAACTCATCATCCGGCTTCACCCTTGTATTTATTGTCCCATCTGGTATCATCCCCACTGTGAATACGCAAGTTTGGACCGGAAGCTTGGGGGAATGGCCCAGGGTGAAAGTTTTCTGGGGAGGAAGTGGCTGATAGGCAAAAAGATAAAAAAAGAGCTAGACAAACCCGAGGGAATCAGTCATGCCAAGATGGTATGAAAGACAAAAAATCTTACCATCTGACTCCTTCGATAGATCGTCTAACTCTGCGTCTGATCTTGCCCGAAGAGCAGGAGCGATTCAATGATCTTTTGATCCAACATCATTATTTGCACAGTGCGGGGAGCGCGGGAGAGACCCTGCGCTATGTGGCTTTGATCGACGGGCAATGGGTGTGTCTTTTGCTGTGGGGAGCGGCTAGCTACCGGCTGAAGGATCGAGACGGCTGGATCGGCTGGGATGGGGCGCGACGGCATGCGCGCTTGAAACTGGTGGTGCAGAACCGGCGTTTTCTCATTCTGCCCGGGCTCAAGCTGGCCAATCTGGCCTCCAAGACGTTGGCGATGTGCCTGAGAGTCTTGGCCGATCACTGGGAGCAGGCCTTTGCCTATCGCCCCTTGGTAGCGGAAACTTTCGTGGACCCACAGATCCACCGAGGCACTTGCTACAAGGCGAGCGGGTGGACTCCTTTGGGCTTGAGCGCGGGATATGGTCGACAGCGGGAAGATTTCTATGAACGCCATGAGCGCCCCAAGCAGATCTGGGTCAAACCCCTGCGGGCTGATGCTCTGCAACTGCTGCGCTCGCCAGGGCCCTTGCCCAAGGCACACCGTGAGGCCCTCAATGCCAACGACAACTCCCATGCGGTCTGCCTCAAAGTGGAACAGATGACAAGCCTCTGGGAACGCTTCCACCAGATCGAAGACTTCCGTCGAAAAGCGGGCCGTCGCTATCGACTCGCCACGGTCTTGAGTATGATTGTGCTCGGCACCCTCTGCGGCAAACACAACCTCAAGGAGATCGTGCGCCTGGCCCATCACCTCAATCAAGCCCAACTGCGCGCCTTACGCTCCTGGAAAAACCCCAAAACAAGCCGTTTTCAGGCCCCCTGCTATGATGTCTTCTACCGGGTGTTGCAAAACGTCGAGGCCGAGCTTTTCGATCAAATCCTCACCCAATTCATAGCCTCGCCCGAGGGCCGTTTGCCCCGCGATATTGCGGTTGACGGTAAGACTCTCAAAGGCACTGACAAAGAACCGGCCAAGGCCTTGCACCTGGTGGCCGCGGTCGATCATCAAAGCGCTCAAACGATTGCCCAAGTCGCTACCGCCGACAAATCCAACGAGATCACCGCCGCCCAAACTCTCCTGCGCAAGATGCCGGCCATGGACGGATCCACCTTCACCTTCGACGCCATGCATAACCAAAAAGAAACGGCCCACATCGTGGTCGAAGAACTCGGTGCTGACTATATCATCCAGATCAAAGACAACCAACCCACCATGCATCAAGACGCAAAGAATCTTTTCGGCCCCTCCCCCTTTTTGTCCACCAAACCGTAGATAAGGACCATGGCCGCCTGGAGATTCGTCAAATAGCAACCCATCCTCTAAGCGCTCCCTCCCTTGGCTTGCCTCATGCTCGTCAGTTCGCCTCTGTCCAACGCACCTTCCATTATCCTAACAAAGCGAAACCTTCCTCGGAACGCTCCTACTATGTCAGCAGCCGCGATCCCACCGACTTGAGCCCTCCTCAGTTCCTATCGAAAATCCGCAACCACTGGGCCATCGAAAACAAAAACCACTACCCCAGAGATCGCTTCTTCGATGAAGATCGATGTATGATCCGTAACCATAACGCAGCCAGAATCCTGGCTGCTTGCAGGCAACTGGTTCTTAGCCTCAAATCTACCATGGGCTTCGAATCCACCCCTGCCCTCTGTGATCATTTCACCTTCAACCTACACAAGGCCATCAATATCATCACCTAATGTCCCGAGAATCAAAACACCGTGGGGAATGGCCTAGCCGCCTGAAAAGTGAACTGTTATCAATTCGGAGAGAGAAATAAGTGTCAGACACTTTTTATCTTTACATCTGCGAGTTTAAGGAGTAGGGACTGAAAGAATGCGGTATAGACGTCTCAAGATTAAAGGCCGGAGCGCGGTGTATCATTGCACGACCCGGACGGTGAACGGTGCCTTTCTATTTGACACGATGGCGAAGGAGCGGCTGCGGAAGCAGATGTGGCAGGTGGCGGATTTCTCGGGGGTGGAGGTGCTGACTTATTGCCTGATGAGCAATCATTTTCATGTTTTGATCAGGGTGCCAGACCGGGAGGAGATAGTGGTGTCTGACCGGGAACTTTTACGTCGCTACGCGGTTCTCTACCCGGAGCCGGCACCGTATCAGACGATGACGATAAGGTATTTCAGGGCGGTATTGAAGAAGGGAGGCCGAGAAGCGACGATGTGGCGGCGGCGTCTTCTGGCAAGGATGCACGATCTCTCGGAGTTCATGAAGACTCTGAAGCAGCGCTATACGATCTGGTATAACCAGAACCATGACCGGTATGGAACACTGTGGTCGGAACGGTTCAAGAGCACGGTGGTGGAGGGAACAGAAGCGGCGTTACGGGTCACGGCAGCGTATATCGATCTGAATCCGGTGCGGGCGGGTATAGTAGAAGACCCTAAAGATTACCGCTGGAGTGGCTATGGCGAGGCGGTGGGTGGCAGTATTGAAGCGCGGGAGGGGATATGCGGAGCAATAAGCGGTTCCTATGGAGGACGATTGAATTGGCGAAAGGCGTCGAGGGAATATCGACAACTGCTCTACTGCGAAGGGGCGTTGGGCAAGGAATCAGCCGGAATGATACCGACGGAAGCCTGGTTGAAAGTCGTGGAGGAGGGAGGGAAACTGCCACTGGCGGCCGTTTTACGGTGTCGGGTGCGCTACTTTACGGATGGCGCCGTCCTCGGGTCCGAAAGGTTTGTTGAGGGCATCTTTTCCGAATATCGTGACCGGTTCGCGAGGCGACGACAAAGTGGTCCACGAAAGATGAAAGGCAGCGACTGGGAAGGATTGGCGGTCGCCCGGGATCTGAGGAGAGCGGTTTTCGGGTAGGATTCCGCCGAAGACGGCGGAATCCTTGTCAGTTTCGTTGCGAACTGGAGACATACGAAGATCCCGTCCTTTCTCTTTCATCCTTTTTTTTGGTGAGGGCACCTACCTGATGAATTCGCGGGATGAACCCGCTCCTACCAGTCCTTTCGGGTTCCAGGCGGACTGTCACGTTCGCTCATCCGCAGCGGTTTGCTGGAGAAGGAAAAGAAGCGGACAGCTTTCAATATCCACACGCCCTTCAACACGAGGGGTCGCTTTGGGTGATCTATTCGTCTAACAAGGAGGATATTGAGATCATTGAATATGATATCGGGGGATTGGTGGAGGGGGGAGTGGGATAGTAAACAGTGGGGAGAGATGAGATGCCCTTCGACTCCGCTCAGGGCCTTCGGCGAGATGCGAGATGCGCGGGCTTCTCGGTCTCGATCTTCGATTGCGCTTGAGATTGCGAACTTCGATTGGATGTAAACCATATCCGATCCCCTAGTAATCGAATCCCGTAAATCGTAAACGTAATCGACAGTCGATGTGATGAAACGTCGAACACCCAACATCCAATCCGGCTGGGCGGGAAAGTGGGGACCTTCCTCCTTCGTTCCTGACTTCGGAGGACCGGTCGGTTGTCGATTCTGGATCTTCGGCAAAGATGCAGAAAAAGAGCCGAGACTCTGCGCCTGAAACCTGAAACCCCTCCCGCCAGATTGAAGGACACGATCGAAGAAGCCGCCCTGTTTTGATTGCGTCCAATACATCCTCTCTTATTTTGAATACGGCATGATCCACGTTAGTGAGGCGACGAAAGAAATGGGTTGTCTCCGGGTCTTCCCCGGGTCGCATCAGAGGGAACGGATGACGGAATCCAAAAGAGTCGATGCCTCATTCCAAGAGGGGTTTCCGATAGAAGGTGCAACGCCGATTGAAGCTGAGCCGGGCGATGTCACTTTCTTCCACTATTTCATGGTCCACGGATCGCTGCCGAACTGCTCGGAGAAACCAAGAAAGACTGTAATCGCGCGGATCCTCTCGGGCCGGGATCGAAGAGAAGATATCTATGGGTCCAGCTAGTATATCGTTTTGCGTGGGTTTAACACTCAGACGACCTTTGGAACGGTGCGGAAGGCTGTAGTGAGGGGTGGGGAGGAGATTTAGGGGAGGCCGGCAGGAAGAGGGTCTTGATGTCCGGTCCTTGGGGGAAGTTTACAGGTGTTGATAGGCTTCGGGTGTCCCGTCTTCGCTACTCTACGCCGAGGCAGGCAGGTTTCAGTGTTCAGGAGATTTTCAAAGGTGAGGCACTCTTAGTCTCTACACTTCGTCGGGAACACTTAGTCTTTTCACTTTGTCGCTGCAAAACGAATCGACTATTAATCCGGCCACTAAATAGTGGCAGGCCAGTTCACATTGTTTCGATAATTTATGGTTTTAACGATGATCCGTGATGCTACTATTAAATGGCCGGAGTAATAAGTGTTGAGACTAAGGGTAATCGACTAAGAGTGGGAGAACGTCCAGCATTGAAGTAAAGATGTCAGGCATTCGATGTTCATGGGATTCCGTCCGCCATGGTTGGTGTCGCAGCTCTCTTATCTTTCTCGCGAGCTTCGTCGTAAGCTTTCTCGTGGGATCTAGACCAAGGCTGGCGCCAAAGCTCGCGACAAAGGGGCTCAGGCAAAATCCAGGGATCGAAAGTAATAGAAAATTCCACACAAAAGTCTGTAGTGCCAAATGAAAATAAAAGAGATACGAGCATTCCCCATCGATCTGACGCCGAGCAGCAAGACGGAGCCCCGGGTTCCGCGGCAGGCGACAGATGGATTTATCAACCCAATGGCGCGGTATCCTGATTATCAGAAGCGTGACTGGACGAGCCATTGGAAGCGAGCGGCTTGCCTGGTTACAGCGGAGGATGGGACCTGGGGGTTCGGGCTGGCCCTAAACTCCGGTCCTGTAATCAGCATAATCAACGAGCACTTCGCGCCGACTTTGAAGGGGCGAAACTGCATTGCGACGGAGAAACTGTGGGACGTGATGCGCCTAATTTCCGCTCCTTTCGGCAGCGCTGGACTGGCGAGTTACGCGATCAGCGCGGTGGATAATGCGCTTTGGGATTTGAAAGGGAAACTGCTGGGTCGCCCGGTCTACGAGTTGCTGGGCGGCCCCCAGAAGGAAAAGATCTTTTGCTATGCGAGCAATACGGATTTGTCCTACGGTACGGAGAATAGCATCGATTGGTTTCTCGAGTTGGGATTCAAGGCGGTCAAGCTCTTTGCCCGATATGGACCGGAGTCGGGGACTGAGGGCATTCGAAAAACGGAAGAGCTGGTGGCGAAGACGAGGGAACAGATCGGTAACGATGTCGAGTTGATGTTGGATGCGTGGATGTCGCTCAATGTTGAGTTCGTGGTGCGTTTGGTGGATGTTTTGAGACCCTACCGACTGAAGTGGCTCGAGGATTACGTATTACCCGAGGACATGGAAAGCTATCGGAAGGTGCGCCGGCGCATCCCGGAGCAGATTCTGGCGTCGGGGGAACACTGGTATACGATCCATCCTTTTGCCACAGCGGCGAGCGAGGGTTTGGTCGATATTATGCAGCCGGATGTCCAGTGGGTGGGTGGCATCACGGCGCTGGTAAGGATCTGTCATCTGGCGGAGGCTTACGGTTTAACGGTGATCGCCCATGGAGGAATGAACTATCCCTTTGGCCAGCATGTTTCCTTTGCCATGCCGGCGATCCAGTGGGGAGAGCGTTCTGAGGGCGTTTCCCCGCCGGGTGTTCCGCTTGAAGAAAAAGTGCTTCTTCCCGGGACGCCGGTGATAAAAGACGGGTATCTGACTCCAAGTGACGCCCCTGGGTTTGGGCTGGAGATAACGAAGGATTGGTTGGAATCGAAGGCTGTTCTTTGATTTGTTGCTGGATAAATCCGGCCACGAATGAAAGGACGGCGACGAATGGGGTAAATTGTCGCTATTCGATGGATGAAGGGATCTGCCGCGTCCGGAGGACACGGCCCACCAGGATTCGAATCTTATCGGATTAGAAGACGAGGAAGAGGAAGATATCCTCCGATCAGGCAAGCCGGGAGTCTGGGGTCCGGATGAGCTCCATCGGTGGAGCATCTCCGGAATAGCGTGGGGAGACTTCGGCAATTTTGCGTTTTGCTTCCTCGGGCCAGTTCCCGTGATTGTTATACATGCTGTTGTGGATCCAGCTCTGGACTTGGGGTAGGAGATCGCTGAAGCCGGGGTGGAACCAGATGGTAATCACGGTGCGTTGTTCAGTGGATCGATTCTGGTGGGTGGAATGGAACATTCGGGCGTCGCCGACGAGCAGGTCGCCGGCCCGCACGGGTAGGTCCTGCTCGCCAGGATAGTCGAGAAATCGGGGTTCGTTCGGGTTATCGATTCGGTTGACATCATAGGTGTGCGCAGTCCCCATGCCGTGCAGCTCGTGGCGTTTGCGGTGAGTTCCCGGAAGGACGCGGATGCAGCCGTTCTCGCGCGTCGTGTCCTCGAGGTAATACATGAGGAAAATCATCGGCGGCTCGTCGGAATAGGCACGCGGGTCCTGCCACATGATGCAGTCTTGGTGCCAGTAGAGGCGTGGTCCGCCGGGCGGTTTGCTGATGATAACGGCCTTCCAAAATCTAATGTCGGAGAGGCCCATCTCTTGAAGGGCGTTTAGCGCTTGAGGGTTGCCGATGAGATCGGCCAGGTCGGGATAGTCGTTCGAGTCAATGAGGCTGCCGGGTGAGCGGGTGCGGACGCGTGCCTCGTCATCCTGGGAGGCCAGGGCTGGCGCGACACAGGCGCGAGTTTTCTCGAGAAGGTTTTGATCCGCGATGTTTTCGAGGATGAAGAAACCTTGGCGTTTCAGTTGCTGGAGGCGATTGTTGGATGGAGTCGATGTTTTCAAGAGTGCGCGTCTTTGGTGGCGGTCGGTTTGTTGCAGTGACCCAGAAAGGGACATACATGAGAATGAAGCGGATACGTGTTTAGGCAATATTCGTCTGTATCTTTCTCTATGCGCTTTGTCTTCTCTTTCATAAAAGGGTCAATGACTTCATGATTGGGGTCAGTGGGGCCCCGGGCACGCTGCTGCTTACGGGATCAGTCGAGAGTGAAGGAAGCGGCGTCCACAAAGACGAAATGCTCACGCAATCTGCTACATACGAAATCGAAGCCTATAGGGGAATGCGCGAGCATTTCGACGAACGTGCCGTTGACTTTGTTTTCTTCGGATCGTCCGAATGTCCTCCAAGGCATGGAAGTTTCAGAAGCCTCGACAGTACTCTCAGATTAAAATGGTCCAAGTTCCCGTCCTTTCCCGATTGAATCTTTTCGGATGTTGCGCGGCAGGGTGGAATTGGGAAGATTGATCGAATGAGTCTGGTTACGACGACGTTTTCATTCCCGACCGATGTCCGATACGGACCAGGTTTGATTTCCGAGTTGCCGGGAGCGCTTGAAAGGTCGGGAGTGTCGCGGCCTTTGGTAGTTAGAGCCCGTCCCAGTGGTGGAAACAATTGATTTTTAACTTGGTAATTCCCCGTAGCTTGCTACGGGGTCGCGCACTTTATAAGCAGGGAGGGTGGAAAAAAGGAAGGACGGAAGCAGTTTAAAGCGAGGATGGCATTGTGTGTGGCAGATCCATTACCACATGGTGATGCCGGTGAAGTATCGGAAGGCGTTGATAGAGGAAAGAATACGGAGGGTTTTGAAGGAGACGACGGAAGGGATCGAGGAACGCTATGCGATCGAGATGGAGGGATTGGGATGTGATAAGGATCACGTACATCTGTTGTGCGGAGCACATCCCAAGATGGCGCCCGGGAGGATCGTGCAGATATATAAGAGTATAACGGCGCGGGAAGTGTTTGGGCGAGAGAGTTGGATAAAAAAGGAGCTATGGGGAGGAGAATTCTGGTCGGACGGCTACTACGTGGGAACGGTGGGGGAAAGAGGAGACTGGGCAACGGTGGAACAATACGTGCGCGAACAAGGAAAACCGAAAGAGGAACTACGGCAGTTGATGCTATGGTGAGCATGGGCGTGATCTGCTACGATTCGATACCCCGCAGCTTGCTGCGGGGAGGTTCATTGAGTTATGGGCAAAAAAAAGGCCGGATAGAGCTGCAAAAAGCTCGATCCGGCGAAAAAGGGCGCTTATGCTTGCGTTAGTCAAATACAAAGCACGCCCTTCTCATGAAAAATATTGCCGTACAAAGCTTCCTGCGTCCAGCCCTAACTCCAGTCATTCGATGCAAAGACTACACCGTGTTTCTGGAAACAATGGAGCGGATTGACCGGGTTTTGATCGACTCCTCGCTGGAAAGGGAGGCGATCGTAAAAGCCTTGGAAGGATGGGATGAAGCGGGAGGGAAGGATCGGGAGCGACGCGCTCTAAGAGCGATAAAAGCGCTGCGGGTGGAGGTGGTGCGTCATTTACTCGGAGGGATATCCTTTCGTTGTCTGTCGCAGGAGTTGGGACGCAGTGAGCTTCTGGCTAATTTTTGCCGGGTGCGTGAGGCAGACGGGATCCGGAAAATATCGAAGAGCAGTCTGGAACGGGATTCGAAATTCTTCGACGAAGCGTATCTGAGACAGCTGCATGCAAGGATGACCGAGGTGGTGGGCAATGCTGAACATTGTGGTGAGGCAGGATTAGAGAAGCCGATCGATACGAGGGAATGCCTGATCGACGCCACTTGCCTGGGAGCGAACATCCACTGGCCCGTGGACTGGGTCTTGCTCAAGGATGTGGGAGCAACGCTGCTCAAGGCGATCAGTCTGATCCGGCAGGCGGGAATGAAACAGCGCATGCCCCAGGGAGCAAAGGGATTGGCTCGGGAGATGAACAAACGGTGCCTGGAGATGACGCATGCGCGTCGGCGCCGGGAGGCGGGCAAAGCGCGTAAAGGGATCCTGCGGCGGATGAAGCTATTGCTCAAGAAGATTGAGGGCCATGCCCTTCGCCACCGTGACTTATTGGAAGCTATGTGGATGCAAAGCGATTACACCGAGAAGAAGGCGAGCCGAATCATCGAGCGAATGGATGGTATGTTAGAGCAGATACCGCAGGTCATGAAACAGGCGCACGAACGGATCATAGGGGGGCGGCAGGTGAAGAATGAGGAGAAGATCCTGAGCGCCTACGAACCTGAGATTGACGTCATCGTGCGAGGCAAGGCAGATCGGGAGGTGGAGTTTGGCAACACCCTTTATTTATGCGAGAGCGCAGAGGGATATCTGTTGGACTGGAAACTGTATGGGGGGCAGGCCCCGAGCGAATTGAAGCAGCTTTGGGAAAGTCTGGAGAGGCAAAAGGGCTTCGCTTTAGAGGAGAAGATCGAAGCGATCAGTGGGGATCGGGGCTATGCCTCGAAGGCGGCCAGCAAGCGGCTCCAGGCAGAGGGGATTTTTGACGCCCTTACGCCCCGCAATCCACAAGAGCTCAAGGAGCGGATGGAGGAGCCGCGCTTTGTCCGGTTGCAGCGACGACGAGGGAGCACCGAAGGCCGGATCGGAGTGCTCAAGAACCGATGGCACGGGGGCAAGATACGCAGCAAAGGCTTTGACAACCGTAACCTTAGCGTGGCCTGGTCGGTTCTGTCCCACAATCTATGGAAAATCGCGCAGAGACTTGCGCAAGAACATGAGAAAGAGGCAACGCAGGCGGCATAGGGATCCAAGAATCGAGTCAGAGGCGCTTCCTTGGGAGAACTATCGACTCAAAGCGAGAGGAAGGGTGCTGGAAAGGTGCATAACGGATAAAAGGTAAGCTACCGAGGACGGAAGGCATGTCGTGGTCTACATAACGTGACGAAGATTGATATCGGTATCAGGCTTCCACCCAAATCCTCTCGGATTTGGGACAGCCTCTAGTTACGGATCCGGATCTGATTGAAACGGACGCTTTTCGACTCTTTGAATCGGCGATGGGGAGGGCGGAGCAGGGTAGCAGCTGGTTTCATTTCGGTGGCGTCCGTCCCAACCCGAGCGAGGAGGATGTCAGAGAGGCGTTCGAGGCTTTCCGAGAAAACTCATGTGACGGTGTTGTGGGTCTGGGGGGCGGGAGCGCTCTGGACGTGGCCAAAGCGTTACGACTGTTGGTGAAGCAGCCTGGACTGAAGTTGGGCGAATTCGATCAATCGAAAGACTGGAGAGGATTGGCGCCCTTTATTGCGATCCCGACAACCGCCGGAACCGGAAGTGAGGTCGGACGAACCGCTGTAATCGGGGTGGGTGACGGGAACCGAAAAGTCGGTCTGTTTCATCCCGAACTTCTGGCCGGGTTTGTTATCCTGGATCCCGAGTTGACGGTATCCCTTTCGCCGTCGCTTACCGCGGCTACGGGTCTGGACGCGATGACGCACTGCATCGAAGCATTCACCTCGCCCGTCTATCATCCCCTTTGCGACGGCCTGGCTCGAGAAGGGATCCGCCTCATTGTGGAATTTCTCCCGCGGGCCTTTGAAGATGGTGAGGATGTTGAGGCCAGGGGAAACATGCTGGTGGCGGCGGCGATGGGTGGGATCGCATTTCAGAAAGACCTTGGTGCAGTCCATTCATTGGCTCACCCGTTGTCGACGATCTGCAGCTTGCATCATGGAACGGCAAATGCGGTCTGCCTGCCCTTCGTCATGGAGTTCAATTCCAAACGAAGGCCGGGAATCTATCGGCCGATTGGAGTGGCCAGTGGTCTGGACATTGTTAGATGCGATCCGCGCGAAGCCGACGACGCGACGATTGCGTTTGTTCGCGAATTCACTCGGGCGCTTGGATTGGATTACGGACTGCGCAATTATGGCGTCCGTGAAGCGCAGATCGAAGCACTGGCCGAGCAGGCGATGGCGGACCCCTGTCACCGGACGAATCCGGTAGCGGTGACGGTCGACGATCTTGGCGGACTCTACCGAGCGGCGTTGTAGGAACGGGGGTCGCAGATTCTTCAGTCATATTGAGCGGGATCAGAGCGCAATTGAGGTGCAGGGTAAGGCGAGCCAGGCCTCTCGCGGGGATCGCGTCAGGTGGTGCCCGCTTAGTCGTTTGGTTGGAGCAGGGGCGAGGGCTCGCGAGCCACCGAGGAATTGCATCCAGGTTTCAAATCAAATCGACTGATGCGGCTGGGGCTCCCGCCTCTGAACTCTGCGGCGTGGCAGGCGAGGGCCCTCGCCCCTGCTCCAAAGTTAATTGCCTCCTCACCAAACTTGTAGCTTTGCCCACGGAGGGGATGAGGAAGACGAAGAGAAAGAGGAAGATGTGATTCCATCGATCGAACGTTCTACTGTTTAGGAAAAGCCAGCATGCGCCTTGAAGACTCAAGCCAGATACATCGAAATCGGCGTCCATTGGGACACTTCGTCCAGTTCCTCTTTGTCCTCGGGGTTCAGGTCCACATCCAACGAACCGAAGGTTTCATCGACGTGTTGAAGGCGATCGGGTCTGAGAATTAGGGAGGTCACTTCGCTAGGGGCAATTCGCGCTCTTTACGATACTATAGAGCTCCCTCAGTTGGCAGGGCAATACCGCACCCAAAGGGTAGTCAGAGTGGGAAGGAATTCCTCTCGAAGCAGGTTGTTTCGATTCGGCCGGACTCGTCAGACCAGTCGGACGTTGTCGGACGGGGTTTGACCCGGGTTCGGTGCACCAGGTGATAAAGGAATCCTACCGAAGTTTGTCTTTGAACTCCTTAATAACGACCTTCTCGGAACCTTCAGGGCGGTGGAGGTCGTAGAGATCGACCGGTACGTAGGGATGTTTGGCGGCAGCTTCTTCGTTGAACTCGATTCCGAGGCCGGGCCGATCGGGGATAGTGAGCCAGCCGTCTTCGACGGTCATGGGATTCGGGCAGACTTCAATTCGCCACGGTTCAGGTGAAAAATGCTCCAGGACGAGAAAATTTGGGATGCAGGCGGCTAGTTGAACGGCGGCGGCGTAAGCGACTTCACCGTTTGGATTGTGGGGAGCAACGGCGGCGTAGTGAGCATCGGCGATGGCAGAGATTTTGCGTGCCTCCAGAATTCCACCACAGTGCGACATGTCCGGCTGGATAATGTCGGCGCCACCCCGTTGCAACAATTGTTCAAAACCGAAGATCGTGAAGATTCGTTCTCCGGTTGCAACGGGCGTGTCGACCTTGCTCCGGACATAGGCCATGGCATCGAGATTCTCATGGGGCACCGGCTCCTCAATGAAACTGATATTGTAGGATTCGATGGCTTTGGCGGCGCGGATGGCATTGCCTGTGGTGTTGAAGATTCCATTGCAGTCGATATAGATTGCGAGATCCGGACCCACCGCTTCCCGAACCGCGGCTACGGCGTCGACTCCTTCATTGAGAACGCTGTTGTCGAGTCGATAGAAATCGATATTGGGACGCCGACCCCAGGGGTTGAACTTCAGTCCTTTGACTCCAAGATCCACTACTTCTTGAGCGGAGGTGGCCATTTCTTCCGGGCTCATTCCCTGCTGATACCATGCATTGCGTAGAGCTGGATACGGTCGCGGGTGCGGCCGCCGAGTAATTCGTAAACCGGCACGCCCAAGGCTTTTCCCTTGATATTCCAGAGCGGCATCTCGATTCCGCTTATGGCGCTGGTTTGGACCTCACCGCCGGCGTAGTAGTCCCGCCGATACATCTCCTGGAAATGCTTCTCAATAGCGAAAGGATCCTGTCCCACGAGGTATCTCGACAGTTCGTGGACCGCTTTTTCCACAGTGGCCGATCTCCCTTCGAGGGTGGCTTCCCCGATTCCGTGAATCCCATCGTCGGTCTCCACTCTGACGATGAGCCAGTTGCAGCGTCGTTCGCTGCCGCCGACGAGGAAGGTCTTGATTCCAGTAATGTGCATGCTGCTCATGAGGAGGTGTCAGGTGTCAGGTTTCGTGTGTCAGGGTTCGTGTGTCAGGGGGAGCAGAGTTCAGGGTTCAGGAGTTGGCTCGCCTGAGGGTTAGGAATACTACTGGAACTAAAGTGGTATGAAGTTTCATGCAAAAGACTTTCATTTCCTGTTCACCCGTCTACGCCAAGCATCTACTGTCGATTTGCATCGCATAAGAAAGGGCTACGGCGAGGCAAGCTGTTTACAGTTTACTCCTCTCGACTAACGACTTCCATTCTCCTGACACCTGAACACTGAAACCTGAACTCTTACTTTCTCCCTCACTCCAGTCCCAACAACTCGAGCGAGTTCCGGTTAATGATCTCCTCGATAGTTTCGTCGCGGATACGGGGCAGGTTTGTTCCTTCGACCTGATCGTTCAACTTTCGCATTTTCTCCATATCCTCCTGAGGGGTCCAGCCGGGAAAGTCTGAACCGAAGAGGAGTTTGTTTGTGACACTCCACTCCTGCATGAGGATAAAGGATTCCCAGGCCTGCCAAGGCCTCACCCATCCGGCGCCGGAGACATCGGCGTATACATTTACGTGCTTGCGCAGGACGATGGCGCAGTCGCGCTGCCAGGGATGAGCCATGTGGGCGATGACAAATTTCAAGTCGGGAAAGGCTTGGGCGACTTCGTCAATCAACAGAGGGTGGGTGTACTTCAGCATGGCTCTCGGATTCGGCTGGGTTCCCATGTGGGAGAGGATGGGAATTCCCAATCGTTAGGCCTTTTCGTAGAGAGGGGCAACGGTGATATCGGTCGGGTCAAATCGAGCGAGGGTTGGGTAGATTTTGATTCCCTTCAGCCCCAGTTCTATGCACCGATCGATCTCGCTGAGGTATCCCTCTTCGTTGGGTCGATACCCATGAATCCGATCAGTTTTCCGGGCGCGTTTTGAACCTATTCCGCGGTATAGTCGTTGGAGGTCGCTATCCCGTGGCTGAGCGCGCGTATCCCAAATACGATGGTTCGATCTGCGGGTGCCATTGCCTCGAGGTAGGTTTCCGGAGCCAGTGTCTTCATGGGCGCGTAACCCGCTCGCTCCTCCGCCTCCCTTGATTTCCGGGTGACGTGGTCGGGCTGCATGCAGTGGGTGTGGACATCGACGATCATGGAGACACTCTAATTGGGTCTGTCACGACAGGCCAAGTGGAAACGGAGGAAAACCGTGGAATTGCGACTCCTTTCGAAGTTGAAGAAATGTGGAATTCGAAAAGCTGCGCCTGCTTCGCTCGACAGTACGCTGTCAATGGGAAGTGACTTGAGGCCTCAATGATTCGGTCTGGAAAGGGAAATCTGAATAGTCGGACTTACCAGGATTGATCCTGCCGCTCAGCGGGAGCAAACGAGGTACTTCCACGGACGAAGGGTGGCCTGAGGTATTGAATTGCCCCGGCCAAATCGTACAACCTATCGCGACGCAAGGAGAGGGCATAACCATTGAGATGAAATAGAGGGATCGATCTATGGCACGGGAGGTATTGCATCAGGAGTTCAACTGGCATGACGAACGAGCGGCGGGCGAGTATCGCTTCGGTGAGCAAGGATATCTCGTGATGGACGGATCTGAAGGTCGGATCCAGTGCAGTCGATTGATCGAGCCACTGATCGATTCGTGTGATGGGGCGATCGAAGTTAGCTTTCGAGTCTATCTCAGCTACACCTACCAGGTCTGTCTCTATGACTGTGAGGACCGACTCGTTATCAGAACGCAAATCGATCCGGACGGATGGATCGAATTTCAAAAGGGCGAAAACTGGGAGAGGGTTGGAGGGTATCTGACCTACTGTTTTGGGGTCCCAACGGTGGATCCCAAATTCAGGCCCCCTGAACACACACGGGAATCGGATGAGACAACCTTCCGATTCGAAGGGTTTAATTTCGCGAATCGGAAGTTTCGCTTCTCACATGGCGATGGGTCCTTCGAAGTTAAAAATGCATTTCAGGTCCCGGCTGAAAACATCGCGAAGATCGAAGTTCTGACACCAAAAGTTGAGCCGGGTACGGTGTTCAGGTTGCGCTCTTTTGTGCATGAAGTGGGTAACGAAGTCGTGGAGCAAGACGAGTTCACGTGCCATTGGGATCCGGTGGAAGCTCCGCCCGACGGCCACAACTACGATCACATTTCATCAATCAGACTATTCCCTAAGGAGCACCGCTGGCTTCAGACAGTGACTCAATATGGTTGGGCAAAGATGCGCTTTCCCAGGGTGGAAACGGGGGAGCTCGAGTACGAGCTGATGACACCCGATGTGATTCGGGAATCGGCTCTTCTTCTGGAGGAGACTCATCCAACCATTGAACAGGGATGCCGGGCTCACACCGGGATCGCGCGGGGGAGGTTCTTCTGCGCAGGACCGGAGGAGCGCCGAAGTGAGATCACTGATACATTATTCAAACAGGATCGGCTATTCTATTTTGAAGACCCGATTCCTGAGCCGAATCGCATCTATCGTTTTAGGGTGGCTTGGGACTCTGACGGTTATCGAATTTGGATCGGCGGTGTGACGATGAAACTCGGAACGGGAGAGATCCTTCCTTTCGAGATGGCGAATAAAACGTATGTGGGAATCGACACGATTACTCTTCATCCGGGTATGTAGGGGACTCGGCGCACCCTCTATCAACAGCAGAAAGGCGAAAAGCAACCGGATGTGATGCCGGAGCCTCATGTCGCTTATTGGGGCAGTATCCGTGTGATGGATACTGCATCGACTTGACTGGACGGCCTATTCGCTTTAGGTTACTCCCTGCAATCATGCAACCGTAGTAGGCTCTGGAATCAGTGCGCGACATACATAGAATCCAATGGCAACTCAGAAAGTCTCTGAACTCATTCGCCTCCTTGAGGAGGGCAGCAACGACCAACGCTCGGTCGCTTTGCGGAGCGTTTGTCCATGCCGAAGTCATATCACGGATAGAGACATCTGGAGAGAGGTGTTTCAGGCGGCGCGTGAGCCCGGGAAGACGAGAAGGCAGGCCATTCATTCTATTGTCACACTCCTGTTGCGCGCCAAAAAGAGTCGCCGGTGGCGTGCTTTATTGAGGGAACTGTCGGATGAATTGGACGAATTGTTGTCCGACCCGGAGGCCTGCAAATCACTCCGTCAACAGATGCAACACGGCGCTGAGGTTGCAGGGGGCCTGACACCGGCCGCCCACTGCCGAAGGCTGAGGCGGTTCGTTGAACTGACCACACCAGGTGAAATGGCTTCCTGGATGAACGATCTGCTGGGTCAGCGGCCGTGGGAAGGGGTCCATCCAAGTCACCCCGGGCTCGTCCGTCTATGGCGCTGGCACATGCATCGCATTACTTTTCAACCTGACCGTGGGACCGATCCACAGGAATTTTTGCGCAAGGCGGAACGATGGCTCCCAGAGTTCTTCTGGAATGCAGAAATTGAGTTGGACGGACTGTTTCTTGATCGCCCGAGGCAAGGGGAAGAACAGACAACTCCGGAACCGGTGGATCCCGGGACCGACGACATGGAACAGGCGCACCATTGTTTGGAGTCGTCGAAACCGGAACGTCGTGCCAAAGGGCTGAAACGCCTGGCGAAAGCGAAAGCTCCCGATCTGTTCGACTGGTGCGTTATGTTCCTGGAGGACGAATCCCGGGATGTCCGGGTTGCTGCGCTCCATGCCATGATTCATTGCGACGAAATCGACCGCAGTCTCCTCGAGCCGCTTGCCGAATCGGAGGATGACCGAATCCGCGCCGCCGCCATCGCCGTCCTTGCCCGGCATAGCGGCCCGGAAGCCCCGCGATGGTTCAAGCAAGGCCTGATGGATCCCAACGCCTGTGTCCGTCTCGAAACAGCCGCGCTTCTGCGCTACCTCGACCGCAGTTCGCACCGATCCCTTTTCCAGATTGCGCTACACGATCCGAACTCCTCTGTGGTTCGCCTTGCCCAGAGATCCGCGGCCTGAGTAAATCTCTTAATGGCGACGTGACTAGAAATCTCGCTGAGCGGGACTGGTGCGGGTGTGCCGATGGTCCCGAAACGATGAAACAAACGGACCGTCTTTCGAAATGCTCACGCATTCCGCTACAATCCAAGACGGTGTTTGTAGCGGAATGCGTGAGCATTGCGTTTTCATGAACGCCGACAGAATCAAGTGAAAACTCCTCGTCCGACCAGAGAACATCCCGAGCAAAAGCCTTGAACCCAAGTCACCGGGTCTTTGATCGAGATAATCGGAGAGACTCTCCGCGGCCGCGTTCCAATTCTCCAAACTCGCGTATACGAGGGCGAGGTCGCGGTGGAGGTCGACCCAATCGGGATTGAGATCGAGCCCCTCCCAATTTCAGCAGCGAAGGAAGATGATTTGGTACCAGATTCAGTGTTCGTTCGAGCTGAACCTCCCCTGACCCTAGATCACCTTGGTCAAGTCGAAGCAGGGCCAGAAAATAGGGCCACCGCGGGTCTTCCAGTTCGAGTTCCTGAAGTAGCCCATAGCAGGCGGACGCTTCATTTAGGAAGGCATTGGCATGATAGAGCATGGCCAACTCCTTCAGATTGGCAATTGCGTCTCCTCCTTCGGATACTCATGCATGGGCATCGCTCAGAGCCTCTGAGAAGGCTTCGGGCCAACCTTCGGTGTGCGGAAGCGCCGGGAGACGATCGAGAAGGTCGCCACCCAGCCGCTGTTTATCGAAGTACCCGAGAATAAGCCATAGGACGACAGCGATCAGGCCGATCGCGCTTACAGCGGCTGCGAAGGCGAGGAACCTACGCCAGGGATGCGGTGAATGTTTCGATGATGTCATCGAGCGTGGGTTGAATCTTGATCGTGCTCTAAGGTCGAAAGGTGCCGATCCTGATGTCGAAGCAACCCACCCCAGACCCCTCCCTGGAGGGGATCGACGGGAGAGTACGATTAAGATTCACGACGGGAGAGTTTCAGAAGAGACATCAAACGTTGAACATCAAAGTAAGGGGTGACTTATCGATGTTCGTCGATATTTCGAACTAGGGCCCCGCGTATCCCTGCTCAAATGCCTTTTCGAACCACCTAAGGGCTTCCGCCGTGTGCTTCTCCACTCCAAGACCGGTCTGATACATTTTGCCGAGGGCGTATTGGGCTTTCGGAAATCCCTGCTTCGCCGATTTCCTAAACCAGTTTATGGACTGGGTGTAATCTACTGATACACCATCGCCATTGAGATGCATCAACCCGAGGTTATATTGAGTCTCGGCGTGACCTTGTTCGGCCGCTTTGCGAAACATCTCAATCGCTTTGTCCAAGTCCTGATCTACAATCTTGCCATCTCGATAGATCGCCCCGAGAACCACTTGGGCACGGACGTCACCTTGATCCGCTCCCTCGCTCCACCATTTGATTGCCTCGGCATGGTCCCGGTTTACCCCGAGGCCGTTGGCATACATCAGTCCAAGGCTGTAAACGGAATCGCCGTGGCCCTGCGCCGCCGCCTTGCGAAACCACTCTGCGGCTTTCCCATGATCTTGAGATACTCCGTCACCATTGAGATGCATCACCCCAAGGATGGATTGTGCGAAAGCGGATCCCTGCGCCGCCGCTTTTTCGTACCACCTCACTGCTTCGGGATAATCCTGCGGAACTCCTTGGCCGATCGAATACATACCGGCAATAGCGATCTGCGCCTGTTCCAAGCCCTGATCCGCCGCATTTTGAAACCACCATAAGGCCTTCGAAAAATCCTGTTCTACGGTCTTGCCCTCGTAGTACATTCGCCCAAGAGAGGTCTGCGCGACAGGGTCTCCACTCTCCGCTCGCGACTTGAGCTCGGTTATGTCGGCGGACTCGGCGGTGGCCGAAGTAATAAACATCAGGATGCTCATTGCTCCAGTCTGAGCTCGGAGATTCAGGGATGAGGATCTCATGATTCTATATTCTTCCCTCGTCGCCCAGTAGGCTTTCGACTCGACGAAGCGCTTCTAGGTTCCCTTTGACTTCGACGAAGGGCTCCAAATTGCGGAGGATCCGTTCGCTGTCGAGCTGTCCTTCCTGTTTCACTATAATTCCTGAAATGTCTCTCCAATCTTCTTCGCGATCGGCGAATGCCTTCATTACAATCAGGTCTTCTGGAAGGCAGAGCCGGAGGTTAACGCCCCGGATGAACTCCACTGCAACCGCATCGCGAGTCGCCTCCTCCTCAAATGGGACCGCTCCGAGAGCAATATCGATTGGTATTCCGCTACCCGAACGCAAAAGAATTACCCGATTTTCTAGGGCAAACTCTCGAGCGTCCTCAATTCGGGCTTCATAATTATCGAGAAGCGGTTCAACAAACCGGGACTCATTCGAATACTCCGCTAACAGCGTAACATCAACATCCCTTGTAAGTCGGGGCTCTCCCCAATGAACCACTGCGAGACCGCCTATGAAGCAGAATTGCCACTTTCGGTCCTCGAGAAAAGTCTGCAAATCGGAGGCTGTTTGGACAAGGTCATTCACGAATTCCTAATCTTTCGAAACCATCGCTGCTGCTCGATTAGACCGGTATCCAAACGTTCCGTGTCTGGCTTCAGGGCGTTTGATATTTGCGAAAAGGCCTCTATCGCTTCACTTGTGCTTGTTTGGCGAATATCTTCTTGCCGCACCTTTTCAAGTATCGGCGCCGCGCGATTCCAAGCGGCTACTCGCTTTCTTACTTCTTCGATCTCTTGAGACATATCGAAGATAATAGTATATGAAAATCGGGAAGCAAGAGTGGAACAGTACTTCAGTTTGTGGGCGGCTCAATGCCGCCTTCGTGCTCGCATATCTATCTGAGGCTACCCCGGTCCCGCTTGGCGAGGTACCTGTTTAGCGTGCACAAGACCGGGGCAGCCAACATGCCGAAAGAAGACGCTAAACACGTAGGTGGCGGGACCGGGGTAGCCGGTATTCGGCAGGATGGTAATCAGGTTCTGGCCTCCGGCCCGCTGACCCGGCAATCCATATCTTCGGCTAGCCAAGAAACCTTACGAACTATAGTTCGTAAGGTTATGGCAAAGAGAAAGAGACAAGGAAGCAGGAATGAGGAGGTAAGGAAGGTCTCGAAAGCGGGGACATACTCCTAATACGTGACAATCCCCAAAGCGTATATTGACGTTCTCGGTTGGCGGGAACGGCAGAAGGTGGTCGTTCGAAGGGTGGGGAAGAGAATCGTGATCGATGATTGGGAAAGGGGAGGGAAGTAAGAGTTTCCCAATCGTGTCCGTTAGTGCTGCGCGAGTAGCCGATCAGTTGACCCGGTCTATCCCCGTCGCAAAAACCCGTGGCCCAGATGCCCCAGAACTCATCATGGTCGTATCGAGTAATGTAGGGGTGGTGAGCATAGGTCGGGCCGCCTTCTTCAGCCCTGAATATGCAGGAAGTTCTCGACGGGACTGTCGGACACTCACTCGGATTAATCCATGCGGAAATATCCTCGAGAAGGCGTGAGGGATCCTTCGATGGAGAGTTCATTCCTGGTTTTCGAAGTTGATAGATAATTGGCAGTCCCGGCGAGCCGGGAAAAGAACTGCAGCGGATAAGGATTGATGCGAGAGGCACTGTTGTGTCCCTCTTTCTCTCCCGTCGGTTGCAGGATCGAGGAGAAGAATCAGCCCTTCAGCTGCTGCCTATCCAATCAGCCGGCCACGGCCTCGGCGCTTTCGGATTCCTGCTTTGCGGCCAGGGCGGCGACGACGCGATCGGGGCGGATGGGCAATTCGCGGAATCGGATTCCGGTGGCGTTGTAGATCGCGTTGGCGATTGCGGCTGGGGGAGGGACAATGCTGGACTCACCGACCCCGCGTACACCGAAAGGATGGTCCGGGTTGTGCTTCTCCACGATGACCGTGTCGATCAGGGGGAGATCGAGTGCGGTGGGAATCCGATAGTCGAGGAATGTCGAATTTTCCATCACCCCATCCGAGTTGTAAAAGTACTCCTCGTTCAGGGCCCAACCGATACCTTGGACACTACCTCCTTGCATCTGTCCCTCCACGTAGCTGGGATGAATCGCTTTGCCGGCGTCCTGAATCACCGTGTAACGGAGAACCGAGACCTTTCCTGTTTCCGGATCGACTTCCACATCGGCGATATTGGTCGCGAATGAACCGCCTACTCCGAAGCCGAGATTGACGGAGGCCCGACCTACGACTGGGCTGTCCGACTGGCTGATAATTTCGGAGAGCTCCTTGAAAGTCAGGGTCTTCGAGGAGTCGCTCTTATTCCTATAAACGCCGTCGTCGAACTCGACATCATCGGCCGTTGTCTCCCAATGATTGGCGGCTCGTCCGATCATTTGGATCTTTACGTCCTGAGCCGCATCGTGTGCCGCCCAACCGGTAGCGTAGGTGGTCCGGCTGCCGCCCGTCACGTCGGTGTAGCCCACTTCACCGGTATCGCCCACTCTGGGTATCACATCCTCGGCCCGAATCTTGAGCACTTCCGCGAACTGCATTGCGATCGAGGCGCGGGAACCGCCGATGTCGGTGGAACCCTCCATGAGATTGACAGTGCCGTCTTCATTCACGGATGCGGTGACGCAGGATTTGAATCCGATATTGAACCAGAATCCGGTGGCGACGCCACGGCCCCGGTAGGGGCCGTTCAGGGGAGTCTTATAGTGATCGTGGTCCTTCGCTGCCTGCAGTGTTTCTACGCAGCCGATCGGCGGATAAACCAGCCCGTCGACCCGCCTGGTTCCTTCTTTGGCGGCGTTGAGAAGACGGATTTCGACCTGATCCATATTCAGTTTCTCCGCGATCTCATTCAGGATCGTTTCTATGGCAAATGCGACTTGAGTGGAGCCGGGCGCCCTGTAGGGTGCCGTCTTCGGCTTGTTTACGACAACGTCGTAGCCGATAACCTCCGCGTTCGGAATGTCATAGCAGGAGAAGATACACATCATTCCACAGAAAAGCGGTGATCCCGGATAGGCTCCGGCTTCGAAGGCCATGTAGCCATCGGCGGCGACGAGCTTTCCCGAGCTGTCCGCTCCCAGCTTCAGGCGAACATAGGTACCGGGAGTTGGACCGGTCCCCTCGAATACGCCGGCGCGAGTCATGAGCAATTTTACCGGACACTGCGTCTTTCGGGAGAGGAGGGCCGCAACCGGCTCCAAGTAGATGGGAATCTTCCCGCCGAATCCGCCGCCGATTTCCTGGGGAACAACCCTGATCTGAGAGATCGGGTGGTCGAGCACCGCGGCCGTCTGCTTCTGGACCACGAATGCGCCTTGGGTGCTTGTCCAGATCGTGATCTTTCCATCCGGATTCCAAACCGCGGTCCCATTGTGCGGTTCGATATAGCCTTGGTGCACGGTCGCGGTATCGAATTCGCGTTCGATCACGATTTCAGCTTCGGCAAATCCCTTTTCTATGTCGCCGAGTTTGTGAGCCATAGAGCTGGCGATGTTGCTGTGCTTGTCCGTTGCTTCGCCCAACTCCTCTGTTGTCAGATCGTCGTGGAGAAGCGGTGCATCATCCTTCATGGCGTCGCGAACGTCGACGACGGCCGGTAGGACCTCGTAGTCAACTTTTATTAGAGAGAGAGCCTCATCCGCGGTCTGCTGATTGACCGCCGCCACACCGACTATGGCGTGCCCCCGGTAGAGTGCCTTGTCACTGGCCAAGACGTTGTCACGAACGAACTTCAGTTTCGTCATCCCTTCCCCAAGATCGACCATATCTTCCGGATTGGTGGTCGGTAGATCCCTTGTTGTGACCACGGCGCGAACACCGTCCAGCGCTTCCGCCTGGCTGGTATCGATGGACTTAATGCGGGCATGGGCATGCGGACTGCGGAGAACTCTTCCGTGCAGCATGCCCGGCATTCGGGTGTCTCCCCCGTAGATCGCTTTTCCGATCACCTTTTCGGTTCCATCGTGACGAATAGGCCGGGTACCGATTACTTTGTATTTTCCGTTTCCTGAGTTGTCTGACATGTGATTTTTCTCCTCGATCGAGTTTATCAAATTCATACGTTTTCCCGCCTCAACTGGTCACTGACTCGCTGAACATCAGGATTGGGAAAACGACCCGGAAACAGTAAGTTAGGATTGTCCGATGTGTCAAGTAGGGTCGGCTTTCAATCGTCTTCGATCTTCGTTCCGCCGCGACTGCGAAAGGCGCCGAATCGTCCGATCGGGGTCTAGGTTGCACCACCCAGGATGTTCCAATCTCCTAAACTGTCGGACAAATAATCTCACGACCGTGGGTTTATTTGTCCATTCTGAGAAAGGTGAAGGTGGGAGATATTGCGCAGGAGGGACTGCATGATGGCTGATCCTGGCGAGGGGCCAAATCACCGTAGATTGGTGTGAAGCACTTCAGTCTTCAATGACCTCGAGTAGCCTACAGTCCTCAGGGCAGCCGGCTTTACGCCACTCTTGGAGACGTTCGATCGCTGGAGCGACGAGATTGAGGACCTGAATCTCTTTGTCTGGATCGGGTTTGGCATCGGCCCAGATCGATCGGAGGAAGGATTCTGCTCTGTGTTCTTGGTTGATGCTCTCGAGGGCGGCGGCAACTCCAACTGCGAATCGATTGGGAGTAATCCCTTGTTCGAGGGCGATTCGCATGGTACCGACGAGGCGATCATCCCAGCCAAGTTTTCTGTGGGCATCGCGGCCGACCCGTTCGAACGAATCGGCAAGAATCGGGTTGGTCATTCTTTGAAGAAAATCTTCGGCGTAGGATTCGAAACGCATTTCTGTGAAGATAGGATCGAGACCACGGTGGCGTCGAATGAGGGCTGCTCCGGTCTCACGGAGAAAGGCGCGGCGAAGAAAAGCCATGACACCCTTAAGATTGCGTAGATCGCCGATAAGTTCTATGCCGAGAACGCCGGCGAGATATGCGGTGAGGGCGTGGATTGCGTTAACAGCATGAAATTTGAGTTGCTCGAATGGTTCCAGATCGCGCTTGTCCTCGAATACCTCGATTCCCCGGACATAGGGAAGCTGGACCTGGATCTGCGAGACCAGAGTTCGAGGAGGGGATTCAACAAGAAACGCCTGGTCGTGGTCGGGGTCAGGGGAACCAGATTACGGGATCGAATCTGGTTCAGTCCCGGGACCCGGTTGCTCAGTTTCTCGATCACAGTGTTGACCGCGACGAAACGTGAAGAGGCAACCTCGCGGGCTCTCTCCGGAATCTCTTGAAGAACGCATGAGGTTAAAATCTCAGCGGCGCTACTGTGATTTTCCGCCGTGTAGATGATCGCGTCGGATAAATTGCCGGTTCCTTTTTCCTGCAGACCTCGGGCGAGAAGACGGTGAATACTGCCCTGATCCTCGCTGACGTAATCGGCCACGCTCGATAGTGCGGTTGCCATCTCCTCGGATTGGGCGATGGCTTCAATGAGCAGCCTTCGATCTTCCTCTTCATTAGTATTGTAGATCTCGATCGGCCCCAAGTTTGTGTGCTTGACGCCCTCGGGATGGGCGATGTTTAGAGAGATCATTCCCCCCGCAGCTCGGACTCTGTCGATTATCTCCGTTCTTCGGTAGCCTACCACGAGGCGCTTGAAATTCCTTGAATAGTAGGCCTCGTAGAGGAAAAGCCCGGCCTGAATCGGACCGAAACCAAATCCGACGTAGGTGCGCGATCCATGGAGTCCGGACATGGTGGAGTGGTGGAGTGGTGGAAGTCCGAGGTTGTCTGGCGGAGTACTAGGAATCTGTCGGACTTTGCGCTTCGTAACATCGCTGAACCTCGGATCGGAATTTGACGGTCGTAATTCTCGACCAAGTTCGATCCGACAGATTCCTTCGAAGAAAATGAAACTGAGATTTGAGACGGTTTGTCATAGCTTCGCGTGGCATTCTGAATATCTGACGCTGGAAGTCCGAGGCTCTTCAGACATCTGAGACAGATTGGCACTCGACAATTCAACGGAGGAGTTGAAAGTGCCATTCTCCACAAATCTCAGCTTCATTTTCTTATTGCTAGTGTTCCGTATCATAATTAAGCTTGTATAATTTAATCCGGGTGTGATATCTTTCGGTTGTGATGGGAAGACCCATTGAACCAGTAATGCTGATTGCAGAGGAACGTCAAGAGTTGGAGCGGCGAGTAAAGGCGGCGACAATCAGCAAACGGGATAGCGAGAGGGCAGAAATCATTCTTTTGCGGGCGGCGGGCTTGGGCCAGGAGGAAGTCGCCCGGCGCTTGCGCTGCAGTTCGTTGAAAGTATCGAAGTGGACGGCTAGGTTCCGCCGCAACGGGCTTGAAGGACTGAGGGATAAACCCGGCCGCGGACGAAAGCGGTCGATTCCAACGGATCGCATTGAGGAGGTGATAACGAAGGTTACCCGGCCTCCTAAGAGCCGACAAAGATGGTCCACCCGATCCATGGCCAAAGCGGTGGGAATGTCTCACTCCAGCGTGCAGCGCATCTGGAATGCGAATGAGCTTAAACCGCACCAGAGCCGAGTATTTAAGATTTCCAACGATAAGAACTTCGAGGAGAAGTTCTGGGATGTGATCGGGCTATACCTGAACCCGCCGGATAAGGCGCTGGTGCTTTGCTGCGATGAGAAGAGCCAATGTCAGGCGCTGGAGCGCACCCAACGGGCCTTGCCGCTGGGTCCGGGCCGTCCGCAGACTCGCACTCACGATTACATTCGACATGGAACGGTGACTTTATTTGCCGCCCTGGACTACCTGCAAGGCAAGGTCTTTAGCCGCTTGGAGCAGAATCACACCCATGTCGAGTGGCTCAGGTTTCTGAAGCAGATTCATCGGGAAACACCGAAGGAGCTAACCTTGCATGTGATCCTGGACAACTATGCCACCCACAAGAAGCAAGAAGTCAAGGATTGGATCGGGCGACGCAACAAAGAGCATCAGAAAGCCTACGGAGCGAACCCAATCGAATTGCATTTCACGCCCACTTCGAGCAGTTGGATGAACTTAGTGGAACGCTTTTTCGGCGATATCTCCGAACAAGCCATTTGCAAGGGAAGCTTCCAAAGCGTGCGCGAATTATGTCGATGCATCGAAGAGTATATCGTCGAACACAACTTGAATCCGAAATGCTATGTGGAGCCCGTCCCAGTGGTGGAAACAATTGATTTTTAATGAGTTATGGGCAAAAAAAAGGCCGGATAGAGCTGCAAAAAGCTCGATCCGGCGAAAAAGGGCGCTTATGCTTGCGTTAGTCAAATACAAAGCACGCCCTTCTCATGAAAAATATTGCCGTACAAAGCTTCCTGCGTCCAGCCCTAACTCCAGTCATTCGATGCAAAGACTACACCGTGTTTCTGGAAACAATGGAGCGGATTGACCGGGTTTTGATCGACTCCTCGCTGGAAAGGGAGGCGATCGTAAAAGCCTTGGAAGGATGGGATGAAGCGGGAGGGAAGGATCGGGAGCGACGCGCTCTAAGAGCGATAAAAGCGCTGCGGGTGGAGGTGGTGCGTCATTTACTCGGAGGGATATCCTTTCGTTGTCTGTCGCAGGAGTTGGGACGCAGTGAGCTTCTGGCTAATTTTTGCCGGGTGCGTGAGGTAGACGGGATCCGGAAAATATCGAAGAGCAGTCTGGAACGGGATTCGAAATTCTTCGACGAAGCGTATCTGAGACAGCTGCATGCAAGGATGACCGAGGTGGTGGGCAATGCTGAACATTGTGGTGAGGCAGGATTAGAGAAGCCGATCGATACGAGGGAATGCCTGATCGACGCCACTTGCCTGGAAGCGAACATCCACTGGCCCGTGGACTGGGTCTTGCTCAAGGATGTGGGAGCAACGCTGCTCAAGGCGATCAGTCTGATCCGGCAGGCGGGAATGAAACAGCGCATGCCCCAGGGAGCAAAGGGATTGGCTCGGGAGATGAACAAACGGTGCCTGGAGATGACGCATGCGCGTCGGCGCCGGGAGGCGGGCAAAGCGCGTAAAGGGATCCTGCGGCGGATGAAGCTATTGCTCAAGAAGATTGAGGGCCATGCCCTTCGCCACCGTGACTTATTGGAAGCTATGTGGATGCAAAGCGATTACACCGAGAAGAAGGCGAGCCGAATCATCGAGCGAATGGATGGTATGTTAGAGCAGATACCGCAGGTCATGAAACAGGCGCACGAACGGATCATAGGGGGGCGGCAGGTGAAGAATGAGGAGAAGATCCTGAGCGCCTACGAACCTGAGATTGACGTCATCGTGCGAGGCAAGGCAGATCGGGAGGTGGAGTTTGGCAACACCCTTTATTTATGCGAGAGCGCAGAGGGATATCTGTTGGACTGGAAACTGTATGGGGGGCAGGCCCCGAGCGAATTGAAGCAGCTTTGGGAAAGTCTGGAGAGGCAAAAGGGCTTCGCTTTAGAGGAGAAGATCGAAGCGATCAGTGGGGATCGGGGCTATGCCTCGAAGGCGGCCAGCAAGCGGCTCCAGGCAGAGGGGATTTTTGACGCCCTTACGCCCCGCAATCCACAAGAGCTCAAGGAGCGGATGGAGGAGCCGCGCTTTGTCCGGTTGCAGCGACGACGAGGGAGCACCGAAGGCCGGATCGGAGTGCTCAAGAACCGATGGCACGGGGGCAAGATACGCAGCAAAGGCTTTGACAACCGTAACCTTAGCGTGGCCTGGTCGGTTCTGTCCCACAATCTATGGAAAATCGCGCAGAGACTTGCGCAAGAACATGAGAAAGAGGCAACGCAGGCGGCATAGGGATCCAAGAATCGAGTCAGAGGCGCTTCCTTGGGAGAACTATCGACTCAAAGCGAGAGGAAGGGTGCTGGAAAGGTGCATAACGGATAAAAGGTAAGCTACCGAGGACGGAAGGCATGTCGTGGTCTACATAACGTGACGAAGATTGATATCGGTATCAGGCTTCCACCCAAATCCTCTCGGATTTGGGACAGCCTCTATGTGTGGAAGGCCAAAGGCGAAGAGATTCTGGCGAAAATCAAACGCGCACGAGAGAAATTGTCGGGTAATTAAGTTTTAGAAGCTTATTTGTGAGTCAGGACACTAGGAGTCTGTCGGACGAACCTGGTAACTTGCGAAGCAATCGAAAGTCAAAGTCCGACAGACTCCTAGCTTGGGCCATTGAGATAGGCGGTTTCGTCTTTGGGTCCCCAATCGTCGACGGTAAGGATCTCTTTGCTTCGGCGGTGAGGGTAGACGACGGCTTTGCCGTCGAGTTGGCGGGCTTTGACTTGGTCGATGAGGGTCACGGTGTGGTCGAGGTCGCCGATGCGGGTGATATGGGCGCCGGGATCGATTTCGCCTGATGCGATGAGTTCGAGGGCCCGAACAAGGTCCCAAGTGTTGGCGCCGGAGGATCCGGTTACGCTCGTTTCTCGATAGTGGACTATGTTTCCGTCCAATCGTATGGTTTCGTTTCCTTTCTTGAGACCGCCGAAGATGCTAAGGACGCCGTCCCGGCCGACGAATTGCTGGGCCTGTTCGACAGCATCGGGAGCCCCGACGGCCACGATGACGTCGTTCGCGCCTCGATTATCGGTTATTTCGTGGATGGATTTTTCGAAATTCGAACCGGCCGCATCGAGCAGGTGAAATGCAGTCTCGAGATGCTTTGCGCGGGATTCGAAAAGGGATCGCGAGCGGTCGAGTCTTTCTTTGAGGAGATCGCAGACAATGATGGCGCGCGGACGGGCGGAGAGAATTAGATCGATATGCATTCGGCCCATCGCTCCGGCTCCGATGATGACGGTGACGCCATTCTCCTTGATCCCTTTGGTGACTTGACGGGGCTCGCTCGGACTTTCTTGAACCAGATGTAGATGGTGTTCGTGGGAGGCGACGACGCAGGAGAAGGGCTCGGCCATGGCCACATGAGCGTGGGGTAGGGAATTATGGGGGAGCGGGACGAGACAGTCAGCGGCAATAATCTCCTCCCCTACGATGATATATTCGGCCAGGAAACCGGGTAGGGTGTAGCCGACGCCGATCTTATCGATACCTCGCCCTTGGTTGCGATAGCGCTCCCGATGTTGAATCGGAGCGTGGTAGACCGAGGGTTGGACTATGAAACGCTCTCGGGGACGGTAACGTTTTCTCAGCGCCTCGCCGATCTCGACCAGGGTGACGGATCCCTCATCGCCGAGGACGAGCGGATATTTGCTTAGGTCCCAGCCATAAATCGTTGGGTGATCCGGACCCTGTTCGATGATCTTGATCAGTGAGGTGCAGATTCCAGCGGCGTCGACACGCGCGAGAAGCTCGTTGGGTCCCGGCCGCGGGGTAGGTATCTCACGCACAGCAACGTGCTCGAAGCCTACGCCGTCGAGGACGAGGGCACGCATGGTGGTGGGGATTTCGGATTTCAGATTTTTGATTGGAGAGTTAGTCCTGGGATTTTCTGGAGCAGCGGAGCCGCAATTCCGCGGAGTGGGATGGAGTGCAACCGCTGATCGGCACTAATCATCGCTAATTGGAGAGGGAATTACCGTGGATTCGAGAAAACCGCGGACTAATTGAAGAGCAGGGTCTCAATGGATTGAGAAAACAACGGATGGTTCAGTTGGAAAGATCGTCCTCGTGATCACCTCTCGTTCAGCATCTCGCCCAGGAGGTCATCCTCGCGTGATAGTGGTTTGACCACTTTGCCAAGGTGAAGCGGTGTTCTGTCGTGGGGAGACATGGGGAAGTCAATGTGGTCCTGTCGGTAGCGCTCCATCGCCTCCACAATGAGTTCGGCAGCCGTTCGATTGGTTCGTTTTGCATGGAGCAAGAAATTACTATATACCGGTTCAGAAACATCAATGAGCATTCTTTTCATATGCTTGGGTATATTTGCGGTACGGGATCGGTCAAGGGCTGGTGTTTTTCGCGATCTCAATCGTAAGTCGCAGCTAGTAGACAAGGTTCGAGACCCGTCTTCGCTCCGCTCTGCCGAGTCAGGCGAGATTTGCTAGGCTAAATTGCAGGTGGGTTAACAGTTGGGACATCTCTCGGTGAACTGCATGGATTGGCGCCGGACAGGCGTAGGCACAGGGACATCTCCGTTTGTAGGACCGCGCTTGCGCGGGATGAAGGAGGTTCGAGATTCCGACTGGGTCCATCCCGCACGAGCGCGGTCCTATATGCTACGATTTACCGTGTGACATGGCGTTGGAGAGGAGTGCATTCTTTTTGGTGAAAAGGCCGTCGCGTGAGCGATGGCCCTTTTTAAAGATTCAAGTTACTGGAAACGAATTTCCTTAGAACGTGTAGGTCCAGCCGAAGCGGTAATTGGTCTGTTTCGTGGTTCCGGCGCCAGTCCACCAAGTGCTGGGCTGCGAATCGACGTCGTTTTCCAGGTTCTCGATCCGGAGGCGGAAGTTCATTTCCCCCAACCTGTAGCCGAGGATAAGGTCGTACCTGTCTCCCGGCCTCAATTGGAAATTGGAGGCGCGATTCAGCTGGCTGTTACCCCAGGAATTATAGGTCGGGGTGATGGAAAAGCCTTTCAGAGGTCCTTCCTGAAACTCGTAGTTGATCAGCCAGGAGAAGGTACCTTCCGGAATATTCCAAGCAGGTAAGCCATCCGCGATCAGGGAATCGAGGGTTCCGTATGATATGATCGCATTCAGGCCGGGAAGCGGATTGACCGCTAGATCGAACTCGAAACCTTCGGTGGTTTGAACACCGGCCGGCACTTGGTAGCTGGAGTCGTCAACACCCGTGACACTGCCGTCCTCATCCCGGATACCGACGAGAATGTTGGTTTGCGCAGTGTCGAAGTAGGAGAAGGTCCCCACCACGCGGCTGCCGCAGAGGTTGGCCTTGACCCCGAATTCATCGGTGGAAACCACCTGGTTCGGGAAGAGGCCGCTTGCTGATCAGGTTTACCACCCCGCCCGAGTTGTGCTGGCCAAACTGCACGCTGGCCGGACCCTTGATGACCTCGACGCGCTCGAACATGGAGTAGTCAAAACCACCGTTGCTGGTAAATCCGAGATCCGGGATACCGTCGCGCTGTGATTCCGTGGATAGGTAGCCTCGGATCGCGAAACTCTTTCTTTTCTGGGATTTTTAACTTTTGGGTAACGTCGACGATCCGTCCGCGGCTGGTGGAAAGGTGGCGATGTTGGGGTCGCTTGACCTGAATGAGGAAGAAGGGAAAACAGCGTGGGCGACCGTCCCCGTTCGTGAGGGTAGATTGGCAAAGTAGCCACGATGAATCCCCAATACGACGGTCTGGAGACGTCCCTCTACGTATTTTCTGAAAAAGGCCAAGGCACAAGATACAGCTTGAAGGACAAGAGCTGGCATCGGTTTTCAAGATATCCAGGGAGCGTAATGAGTCTCGGTGGTGGCGCACCCGTGGGAACGGCGACGGTATTCATTGCCGCCGGCTCCCCTCTTGGAGGTGAGAATTCCTTCTCCATCTATAATACGATCACGGATCGGTGGGCGGATTCGAGCCCGCCACCCTTCGGAACGCCTCCTCTTACCCTGATTTCCAATGGGGAGAGTCTCTTCGCTCCGGTTCTAGATGGAGATAGGTTGACGGTTTTCCGGGGCCGGCAGAAGCGATCGGAACAGGCCTTGTCGGTCTTGGACTACATAGTTTTGTGCGGCTACTTCGTCCTTTTGATCGTTATGGGGTTCTTTTTCTCGAAACGATATTCGCCGCCAGCATGTCGAGTCTCGATAGCGGCATAAATAGCATCTGCACGGTTCGTGTGAACGACATTTACCGGCGTTTCACGACGGATCGCGACGATCGTAAGGAATTGCGATTGGCCAAGATCTTCACGCTGCTGATGGGACTGTTTGGTACCCGTGTGGCGATCCTGATCGCACTGCTTAACATCAAGACGATGATCGATTTCTACTACCAGTTTCTCATCATCTTCATAGGATGTATCGGCGGAATCTACATGCTGGGGTTTTTCACTACTCGCGGAAACGCCTTGGGGGCTTTCGTGGGATTTCTGGTCGCCGCCAGCGTATTGACCACCGTGAAGTTTCAGACCGGACTCATCTTCTTTACCTATGGATTGATCGCGACTTCAGTGGGACTAATCGTCGGATACCTCGTGAGCCTCGCGGTGAAGGGGGAAGAGAAGCCGATGGAGGGGCTGACGTTCTTTACGATGGATAAAAGCAGTCGGGGCTAGGAGTCGGTCGCACTTTGACGTTCGATTGCTGCGCAGGTGACTAGGTTCGTCCGACAGACACCTAGTTCAGAGCCGGGGTAATTGCATTGGGATGGGCCTTTCGATGTTTGGATGGGGACGCGGGCGCCGGTGCCGCCCGCGAAAGTATAATCCGAAGGAAATGAGACATATCGAAGTATACCGAGAACCGGCTACGGGGCGGGAACGGTTGCCTGGTTCTACACCTCGTATGACCGATGCCGGAGCTGGAAAGGGCCGTTCTCCATTCCCATGTTCGGGCTTGCCGGAGTCGAGGCTCGCACCGACTACCTCGTTAACAGTTCCAATGATTGCCTCCTCTTTTTATCCGCGTCCAAGGACAGCGGTGGCGAGGGACGCGGTGTATTCTGCGCCAGGACAAAGGATGGTGGCAATCCGCCGACCTTGACAGGGCTTTTGGATGGTCGGCTCTGTATTACCTATGGTTATCGCGCGAAGCCTTTCGGTATGCGTGCCCGGCTTAGCAGCGACAGTGGTTCATCGTGGGGTGAGGAGATTGTCTTGCGTGATGATGCCGGCAACCACGACATCGGCTATCCCCGCACCGTTCAACGTCCGGACGGCACTATTGTCACATTGTGGGCACATGTTTAGCGTATTCGAGGCCGGGGGAGCCGATAGCCGACAGGGCGCTAAAGGCAATTCGTCATTGGATGGATCCTAGCGATGGGATGGTCCAGAATTCTGAGGTGGGTGCAGAAGAGTGCGAATGAAGGTGAGGTCTGATTAGAGTTGGTAATAGAATCGACATCATCTGAGAGTGGATGAAGAAAGCAGGGATGAAATTCGAGGAGATTGATTTGGTTGTGGTGGGTGCGGGGATGTCCGGGTTGATGGCTGCGATGGCGGCGAAGACGGAGGCAAAACGGGTCCTCATTATTGAACCGAGCAACGTGTTGGGGGGGCAGGGAACGACGGGCGGGGTGGCCGGATTCTGCGGGGACTCGAAACGGACGAACCGGATTTTCCAGGAGCTGATCGGCCGGCTTGCGGAGCACGATTTCATCAATCCTTACAACCCCAATGCCGATCGGCGCGAATTCGAATTGGAGTGGTGCGCCTACTACCTGCAGGAGATGGTTCTGGAGCGAGGGATCGAAGTGCTGCTGCACTCTAAGGTCGTAGATGCGAAGGCAGAAGAAGGTTGGGTGATGGAACTGACGGTTTCGACTGCGGGAGGCTTAATAGGGGTTCGGCCCCGCTTTGTTATCGATGCCTCCGGGATCTGTGTGGTTCCCTATTCCACGGGATTTCCGACTGTCACCGAAGGGGCGAACAAGCACCTGCCCATGAGTCTCTACTTCACGCTTTGGGACTCCGGAGAAAAGGTGGAGCCCTTCCTGCCGCCGGGACTACCGCGATGGACGAACGATGAAGAGATTCCCATGACCACGCTCCATATGTTCGACACTGGGAAGGTCGAAATAAAGATGAAGGTGGAGGGCTTCGATGCGGCGGACGGATTCGGCCGGTCCCAGGCTGAGATTTTTGCGCGCCGGCAGATGGTTGCTCTCATCTACTACCTGCAAACACACGGCTATCGTGGCACAAAGCTCGACACCCATGTGCTGGCCTCGGTTTCCCGCGGGATCGGAATTCGGGAGGAGCGTCGTATAGTCGGTGAGCACGTGATTACGGACGAAGAAGCCAAGAGTGGGACTATTTTCGACGATGCGATCGCAGTGAATACCTACCACCTCGATCTTCACTGGACCGACAGGCCGGAGCGCGCCGGCGGCGGAATCACAACCATGGTGGAGCCCTACCATATTCCGCTCCGAGCCCTGATTCCAAAGGGCGCCAAGAATCTCCTGGTCCCGGGCCGGGGCGCATCGGCCGAACAGTTGGCGATGAGTTCGTTCCGGGTTATGGCGGTGGTGCAGGCGATGGGTTTCGGAGCGGGGATGGCGGTGCGCCAGTGCCTCGATGATGAATCCGATTTGAGGAACATTAACGTTCGAAAATTGCAGGCGGCGATTGAATCGGAAGGGCAGTCGCTCGATCTCTCCTTCTACGGAGATTACCTGCGGAAAATTCTCCTCTTCAAGGAGCACCTCTTTGGCGACGATCGCCCTTTTGCCCAATGCCACGCCTCCACTTTGGTGCAGCTGCGAAACAATCGGTTTCTGGCAGCGTGGTTCGGAGGCACGCGAGAAGGTCACGAGGATGTCGGCATCTGGATGGCGGAGCGCTACCAGGGACGGTGGTCGGCACCAAGGCAACTCGTAAAAGTGGCCGACCACCCTCATTTCAATCCAGTGCTCTTCCAGGCCCCGGATGGGGTGGTGCACATTTTCTTCAAGGTAGGTCCGAATGTGCGGGAGTGGCGAACCTGGACGATGCAGTCGGCCGACGAGGGGGCAACGTGGAGTGAGGCTTGCGAAATCGCTCCGAATGATCCGCTTGCAACCGGTCCCGTGAAAGACAAACCGATCGTTCTCTCTGACGGAACCTGGCTGGCGCCGAATTCGGTGGAGACTTCCGATTGGTGGGATGTGTTTGTGGATCGAAGTTCGGATTCCGGAGAGACATGGGAGCACAGCGCCTATGTGGCCATCGACCACCCGGCTTTTGAAGGGAAAGGCGCGATCCAGCCGACCCTATGGGAATCCGAGGCCGGGAGGGTGCACATGCTTGTCCGGACGACCGCCGGAAGGATCTGGCGAAGCGATTCGGATGACGGCGGGAGTAGCTGGGCGCCGCTTTACGAAACAGACCTGCCCAATAACAACAGTGGTATCGACCTGACAAAGCTGCATGACGGCGCGCTCGCGCTGGTCTACAATCACGCTGACGAGCAGGGAGTCAGGTCGCCGCTCACGATCGCGCTTTCCTTCAATAATGGAAAAAGTTGGCCGCACCGGCTCGATATCGAATCTGAGGATGGAGAATTCTCCTATCCCGCGATTATTCCGACAACTAAGGGCATAGCGATCACCTACACTTGGAAACGCGAGCGAATCGCTTTTTGGCACGGTTCGATCGAGCAGGTGACTTTGCCAAAGATACAGGGCGAAACAGGCAAGGGTACGCCGGTTGGCTATACTCCAGAAGGAGAGGGCATCTATCCGAAGGATATTTCAACCAACGCCTAGGAATCTGTCGGGTCGAGGTATCTGGATTCGTGGAATAAATCCGCCGCCTGGGAATTTCCGTGGATCGCCGAGGGATCGAAGCACCGACATATTCCTTGCCCCGCTGGCACTGAAGTTTCTCTTTAGCCGTGAAGGTTTCCAGCTGATAGACACGATAGGACGAGACTTCCTCCTGATAGGTTTGAGATTCGAGGATTTCGCTGATGCGCGAGTCGAAGGCGCCGTTGGCGGACGCATTTCTTTCAAAGAGGGCGCCAAGCATGGAATCGAAGTAAGCGGCATCGCGAAGGACATTTTCAGTGGAGTTCTTAAGGTCTTCTTGGGCGGCTGGGAGCCGAATTTTGCCTCGGTCTGGGGACCGAGCATAAATTCTCCGTAGTCCGGATTGTTGGGGCTGGGAAGAGGGATCTGAGAGACCCCGATTTCGAATGGCGCCTGTACCTCGATACTTCCGGCCTCTTTGCTTTGGGCGACAATCATGACAGCGTGGCCCTGGACGAATTGAAAGAGGGCGTCGTCTCTTTTCAGTTGTTGGAATCCCGGTGTATAGTAATCCGCGAATTCTTTGACCAGGCTCAGACCGGCGACGATCTCGGGATTTCGAAGGGTCCACCAACCGCCGAGATTGGCTCCGATGGTGTCGGCGTTGAGCCCGTTTAACTCGTTGGTTGGTTCCATCAGGTAGGTCAACCTCTGTGTTTGGCTCCCAAGGAGAGAGCGAAAGAGCAAGTAGGCGTTGACTTCGGAGCCGGCCAGAGCAAAGACGGGTTCGCCGCTCTTTTTTCGGTATTCCTCGACTCCCCGACAGAGTTCGATGAATTCTCCAAAGGTATCAGGTGGGTTCGGGTATCCGGCGATCTTCTGAAGGAGATCCCGATTGTAGAAGTGGCGGGTGGTATCGATCGTGACCGGAACGCCGAAAGTTGCGAGGAGATTTGTGTTGTAAGATTGGGAGCAGCAGAGACCGTCGATGAAAGTGTCCTTCCATGGGACGTTTTCGAATTCGGTGGAGTCGTTATACGGATTCGGTTCCTCAACGTGACGGTCGATGGGAAGAATATAGCCGAGAAGATCCTCATTTCCCAATGCGCCGGGGCCGAGAAAGATGATGTCCGGAGCAATCCCACCGAAGAGTTTTGTCTCCAACCAGATCGTGTAAACACGTTCGGGAATCGGCATCTGTTTGACCGTGATGTTGAGGTGAAGATTTTCGTAGCGCTCAATGACAGCCTCAAAGGCCTCACGAACGCCGGGTTCGAGGAAGGTGTGGGCGACCTTCAATGTGACTCGATTGGGGGCCGATTCTTCGGCTTTGATGGATGCGATGCGGAAAATTGAATAGATAAAGCATATGAGAAGCCCAATGATGCCGACCGCATTGATGATTCGTCCTTTGATCTCGACAGCAATCCTTCTACCTCTGCCACGCGATACGGTGTTTTGATTCTCGGGACATTAGGTGATGATATTGATGGCCTTGTGTAGGTTGAAGGTGAAATGATCACAGAGGGCAGGGGTGGATTCGAAGCCCATGGTAGATTTGAGGCTAAGAACCAGTTGCCTGCAAGCAGCCAGGATTCTGGCTGCGTTATGGTTACGGATCATACATCGATCTTCATCGAAGAAGCGATCTCTGGGGTAGTGGTTTTTGTTTTCGATGGCCCAGTGGTTGCGGATTTTCGATAGGAACTGAGGAGGGCTCAAGTCGGTGGGATCGCGGCTGCTGACATAGTAGGAGCGTTCCGAGGAAGGTTTCGCTTTGTTAGGATAATGGAAGGTGCGTTGGACAGAGGCGAACTGACGAGCATGAGGCAAGCCAAGGGAGGGAGCGCTTAGAGGATGGGTTGCTATTTGACGAATCTCCAGGCGGCCATGGTCCTTATCTACGGTTTGGTGGACAAAAAGGGGGAGGGGCCGAAAAGATTCTTTGCGTCTTGATGCATGGTGGGTTGGTTGTCTTTGATCTGGATGATATAGTCAGCACCGAGTTCTTCGACCACGATGTGGGCCGTTTCTTTTTGGTTATGCATGGCGTCGAAGGTGAAGGTGGATCCGTCCATGGCCGGCATCTTGCGCAGGAGAGTCTGGGCGGCGGTGATCTCGTTGGATTTGTCGGCGGTAGCGACTTGGGCAATCGTTTGAGCGCTTTGATGATCGACCGCGGCCACCAGGTGCAAGGCCTTGGCCGGTTCTTTGTCAGTGCCTTTGAGAGTCTTACCGTCAACCGCAATATCGCGGGGCAAACGGCCCTCGGGCGAGGCTATGAATTGGGTGAGGATTTGATCGAAAAGCTCGGCCTCGACGTTTTGCAACACCCGGTAGAAGACATCATAGCAGGGGGCCTGAAAACGGCTTGTTTTGGGGTTTTTCCAGGAGCGTAAGGCGCGCAGTTGGGCTTGATTGAGGTGATGGGCCAGGCGCACGATCTCCTTGAGGTTGTGTTTGCCGCAGAGGGTGCCGAGCACAATCATACTCAAGACCGTGGCGAGTCGATAGCGACGGCCCGCTTTTCGACGGAAGTCTTCGATCTGGTGGAAGCGTTCCCAGAGGCTTGTCATCTGTTCCACTTTGAGGCAGACCGCATGGGAGTTGTCGTTGGCATTGAGGGCCTCACGGTGTGCCTTGGGCAAGGGCCCTGGCGAGCGCAGCAGTTGCAGAGCATCAGCCCGCAGGGGTTTGACCCAGATCTGCTTGGGGCGCTCATGGCGTTCATAGAAATCTTCCCGCTGTCGACCATATCCCGCGCTCAAGCCCAAAGGAGTCCACCCGCTCGCCTTGTAGCAAGTGCCTCGGTGGATCTGTGGGTCCACGAAAGTTTCCGCTACCAAGGGGCGATAGGCAAAGGCCTGCTCCCAGTGATCGGCCAAGACTCTCAGGCACATCGCCAACGTCTTGGAGGCCAGATTGGCCAGCTTGAGCCCGGGCAGAATGAGAAAACGCCGGTTCTGCACCACCAGTTTCAAGCGCGCATGCCGTCGCGCCCCATCCCAGCCGATCCAGCCGTCTCGATCCTTCAGCCGGTAGCTAGCCGCTCCCCACAGCAAAAGACACACCCATTGCCCGTCGATCAAAGCCACATAGCGCAGGGTCTCTCCCGCGCTCCCCGCACTGTGCAAATAATGATGTTGGATCAAAAGATCATTGAATCGCTCCTGCTCTTCGGGCAAGATCAGACGCAGAGTTAGACGATCTATCGAAGGAGTCAGATGGTAAGATCTTTTGTCTTTCATACCATCTTGGCATGACTGATTCCCTCGGGTTTGTCTAGCTCTTTTTTTATCTTTTTGCCTATCAGCCACTTCCTCCCCAGAAAACTTTCACCCTGGCCACGCGATCCTCAATGATCGAGGTGCGCAGCTCACGGGAAATCGGTTGAGGAATATCCGGTAGTACTTGAGGGCGAGCTCATATTTCTCCAGCTGTCGGGCGGTTTCACCGATTCTGACATAGATAGAGCCCGTCCCAGTGGTGGAAACAATTGATTTTTAATGAGTTATGGGCAAAAAAAAGGCCGGATAGAGCTGCAAAAAGCTCGATCCGGCGAAAAAGGGCGCTTATGCTTGCGTTAGTCAAATACAAAGCACGCCCTTCTCATGAAAAATATTGCCGTACAAAGCTTCCTGCGTCCAGCCCTAACTCCAGTCATTCGATGCAAAGACTACACCGTGTTTCTGGAAACAATGGAGCGGATTGACCGGGTTTTGATCGACTCCTCGCTGGAAAGGGAGGCGATCGTAAAAGCCTTGGAAGGATGGGATGAAGCGGGAGGGAAGGATCGGGAGCGACGCGCTCTAAGAGCGATAAAAGCGCTGCGGGTGGAGGTGGTGCGTCATTTACTCGGAGGGATATCCTTTCGTTGTCTGTCGCAGGAGTTGGGACGCAGTGAGCTTCTGGCTAATTTTTGCCGGGTGCGTGAGGTAGACGGGATCCGGAAAATATCGAAGAGCAGTCTGGAACGGGATTCGAAATTCTTCGACGAAGCGTATCTGAGACAGCTGCATGCAAGGATGACCGAGGTGGTGGGCAATGCTGAACATTGTGGTGAGGCAGGATTAGAGAAGCCGATCGATACGAGGGAATGCCTGATCGACGCCACTTGCCTGGAAGCGAACATCCACTGGCCCGTGGACTGGGTCTTGCTCAAGGATGTGGGAGCAACGCTGCTCAAGGCGATCAGTCTGATCCGGCAGGCGGGAATGAAACAGCGCATGCCCCAGGGAGCAAAGGGATTGGCTCGGGAGATGAACAAACGGTGCCTGGAGATGACGCATGCGCGTCGGCGCCGGGAGGCGGGCAAAGCGCGTAAAGGGATCCTGCGGCGGATGAAGCTATTGCTCAAGAAGATTGAGGGCCATGCCCTTCGCCACCGTGACTTATTGGAAGCTATGTGGATGCAAAGCGATTACACCGAGAAGAAGGCGAGCCGAATCATCGAGCGAATGGATGGTATGTTAGAGCAGATACCGCAGGTCATGAAACAGGCGCACGAACGGATCATAGGGGGGCGGCAGGTGAAGAATGAGGAGAAGATCCTGAGCGCCTACGAACCTGAGATTGACGTCATCGTGCGAGGCAAGGCAGATCGGGAGGTGGAGTTTGGCAACACCCTTTATTTATGCGAGAGCGCAGAGGGATATCTGTTGGACTGGAAACTGTATGGGGGGCAGGCCCCGAGCGAATTGAAGCAGCTTTGGGAAAGTCTGGAGAGGCAAAAGGGCTTCGCTTTAGAGGAGAAGATCGAAGCGATCAGTGGGGATCGGGGCTATGCCTCGAAGGCGGCCAGCAAGCGGCTCCAGGCAGAGGGGATTTTTGACGCCCTTACGCCCCGCAATCCACAAGAGCTCAAGGAGCGGATGGAGGAGCCGCGCTTTGTCCGGTTGCAGCGACGACGAGGGAGCACCGAAGGCCGGATCGGAGTGCTCAAGAACCGATGGCACGGGGGCAAGATACGCAGCAAAGGCTTTGACAACCGTAACCTTAGCGTGGCCTGGTCGGTTCTGTCCCACAATCTATGGAAAATCGCGCAGAGACTTGCGCAAGAACATGAGAAAGAGGCAACGCAGGCGGCATAGGGATCCAAGAATCGAGTCAGAGGCGCTTCCTTGGGAGAACTATCGACTCAAAGCGAGAGGAAGGGTGCTGGAAAGGTGCATAACGGATAAAAGGTAAGCTACCGAGGACGGAAGGCATGTCGTGGTCTACATAACGTGACGAAGATTGATATCGGTATCAGGCTTCCACCCAAATCCTCTCGGATTTGGGACAGCCTCTAGATACTGGCTAGGGTGCGGCTTTGGTGCAGATCGGAACCGGCTACGACGATGAGGTGTTCCAGAGCGGTTTCCTTCGGTAGGTCGAGACTGAGGCAAGCAACACCCACGACGTAGCTGAAATCGCGTACCGCAGGGGCGTAGGTGAGATTCACACGAAGCCTTTCCAGATTTTTCAGTCGCCTGTGCGTTTCCTTTTTTGAAATTTCGGGTTCGTA
Organism: Candidatus Moanibacter sp.; assembly: GCA_965226025.1. Lineage (GTDB taxonomy): Bacteria > Verrucomicrobiota > Verrucomicrobiia > Opitutales > UBA2987 > Moanibacter. The sequence continues at coordinate 2,105,363 of CBDDCD010000003.1, forward strand.
GAGCTGAACGGCGGCATACTTCGCCAGGGCCAATTCGGCGTAGGGGTGGCGCTGGCTTCCAGGGCTACGATCGCATCGCCGTTCCCCCCCGTTCCCGACCGACGCTTGCGGGACGCGAGCGTCGGTCGGGAACGGGGGGAACTAGACGCAATAGCTTAGCGTGGAAACCTAACCATCCCCGGCGCAAGGACGGGGGATTTCCGATAGAGGAGAATCGTAGAAATGTAGGTCCGAAGGCAGAGATTTATACATCCAGGATGAATCGCGCGGCGGAGCTGATGCGATCGAGCGTCTCCTGCCTGAGGTATTTCTTTTGGTCCAGCTGCTGTTCGGATTCGCGGCGGCAGAAGTAAGAGTGGAGGCAGCGGCGAAGTCCCTTGGAACGGTTCAGGGTGCCGCCATGCCAAGTGTGTGAATTGAATACGACAACGGTGCCGGCCGGAGCGTTGAGACGGGTTTCGTCGGGGTGGGGCGCCATGTGGTCATCCATCACGTCGGTAGGCAACTTGCGGCTATTGTGGGAGCCGGGAACCACCCTGGTTGGACCGTTCTCGGTGGTAAAGCTGTCGAGGAGCCATATTGAATTGCAGACATGGAAGTCCCATGGCTCGACCGCTTTCCCCCAATCCGCGTGCAGCCTCTGGAGTCCGCTTCCGGGCCTGGCCGCCCGATAGTTGAGAGACGAGAGCTTCAGATCTCTTCTTAGTACGTGCGCGATTCCGGCCAAGACGCGGGGGTGAGTGAAGCAGACATCGAAGACCGGATCTTTGTTGATGAGGTCACTGAGTCGGAGAGCTCCCTCCTCCTGGTGGACCTCCTTCCCGGCATCGTCGCCTTCGAGACGAGTCAATTCGTCAAGGCGCCGAATCATGCTGTTGACACACTCCCGGGAAAGGATCTTGCGAAGGATAAGATACCCGTTGTCATCCAGGGATTTCCTTTCGCTGTCGGAAATTGAGTCCTCCCGGACTCCGAGCTCGTGCAAGGCTTTGCTTACAGTCATGATCACCCCCATTGAATCCGTTTGCGTAATCGAGAATGCACCGAGATCTCTCAGGCAAGTCGAGGGCGAATACTCGGTTGCGGGATGAATCCGGGATGAAAATGAGAGTGCCGTGGAAGGTCGAAAAGCTGCCGCTTTCCTCTACAGAATGCGCTAGGGTTGGTGAGCATTTCGATAATCGTGCCGCTGGCTTCGGCTTCTCCGAACTGCCGGGAAATCTGCATCAGCATCAATATTGCAGGTGAGAAATTGCGTACTTGGATCCGGAATATTCCTCGACGGGCGTGAGAGCCGGCCAGTACCTTGTGGTAACTCCCCGATATTGACAGATGCGACTCATTACTTGAGAAAGTTTCATTTCCGAACGGGCGTATTCACTAATATCGGAATCAGCTAAATTTTAGCAGATGGCGTTATCGATCACGAGAAAGAAGGCGCTTCGAGAATGGAAGCTCTATCTCTTTGTCCTGCCATCGCTCCTGATGATTTGTACGTTCTCCTACTTCCCGGCAGGGAGCGCTCTCTACCATTCTTTCTTTGATTGGAGCGGCGGCGATACCAAGGAGTTCATCCGGTTGGGCAATTTCGAGCGGATCATTGGGGACAAGATTTTCTGGCAGTCGTTCATCACGATATTCATTCTCGTCATTGCAAACGTATTTAAGCTGATTCCGTCGATCGCCATTGCTGTTCTCATTCACCGGATGCTGAGCGACCGGATGCAGTATTGGTACCGCGTGCTGGTCGTGATCCCGATGCTGGTTCCCAGTATCGTGACTCTTTTCATTTGGAAGTTCTTCTATGATCCGAACTTGGGAATACTGAACAATGTCCTCGACAAAACCGGGTTGAAGAACGTCTTCGTCTGGTTGGACGGAAAACTAGGCTGGGGAATATTCGACGCCGACCAACCGATCGGCTGGTTGAGCACCCCGGAGCTGATCATTCCCTCCCTGATATTCTGGGGATTTCCGTGGATCGGCGCGGTGGGAGTTCTGATTTATCTGGCCGGGCTGCAAGGGATCGACAAAGAGCTCTATGAAGCCTCCGACATCGATGGGGCGGGACCGTTTCAGAAATTCTTCTATATCGAATTTCCGCTCATCATGACCCAGGTGCGTTTGACTTTGATTCTCATGGTTATCGGCACTCTTCAGGGCTACGGCCAGCAGTATCTCCTCCTCGGTGAAAACGGAGGGCCGGCCAGGGCAGGGATGACACCGGGTCTCTGGATGTTCAATCGGGCATTCTTTAATGGGGAGTTCGGCTACGCCTGTGCGCTGGGGCTGATTCTCTTTTTCGTTATTCTCGCGCTCACCTGGGTGAACAACAAATACGTACGGGTTGAAAGATGAGGGAAGGAAGCAACTCTGCCGCCACCTTCCAGAGGAAGTGGGGAAACGAATGGATCAAACACGCGATTGTAATCGGTGTGTTGTGTATCGAATTGCTTCCTTTCTACATGATGCTGCAGATCAGCGTGAAGGACAATACCACCTTCATTCAGAATCCCTGGTTGCCGCCCAACTCTTTCATTCCCGATCAGAGCGAACGACCTGAGGTTGACACCAGCAGTTGGCGTTGGAGGAACTACATATACGGAATAAAGCTGATCCTACCCTATGTCTCCAATACCGTGTTTGTAGCGGTTCTTTCGGCCGTCGGCGTCCTCACTCTAGGCGTTCTCGGCGCTTATTTTTTCGCACGTTACCAGATGCCGTTCTCGGGTCTTCTCTGGGCTGTGTTTCTCTTTCTCCTGTTGATGCCTTCGATAGCCAATATCGTTCCCCTCTTTAACTTGGTAATTCCCCGTAGCTTGCTACGGGGTCGCGCACTTTATAAGCAGGGAGGGTGGAAAAAAGGAAGGACGGAAGCAGTTTAAAGCGAGGATGGCATTGTGTGTGGCAGATCCATTACCACATGGTGATGCCGGTGAAGTATCGGAAGGCGTTGATAGAGGAAAGAATACGGAGGGTTTTGAAGGAGACGACGGAAGGGATCGAGGAACGCTATGCGATCGAGATGGAGGGATTGGGATGTGATAAGGATCACGTACATCTGTTGTGCGGAGCACATCCCAAGATGGCGCCCGGGAGGATCGTGCAGATATATAAGAGTATAACGGCGCGGGAAGTGTTTGGGCGAGAGAGTTGGATAAAAAAGGAGCTATGGGGAGGAGAATTCTGGTCGGACGGCTACTACGTGGGAACGGTGGGGGAAAGAGGAGACTGGGCAACGGTGGAACAATACGTGCGCGAACAAGGAAAACCGAAAGAGGAACTACGGCAGTTGATGCTATGGTGAGCATGGGCGTGATCTGCTACGATTCGATACCCCGCAGCTTGCTGCGGGGAGGTTCATTCTCCTCAAAAATTTTAACATGCTGAATACCCTCTGGGCGTTGATCGTTGTCCATATTGCCGGCGGACAGGCGTTCAATATGCTTATTTTGAGGAACTTCATTGAAGATATTCCGAAAGACTTTTTCGAAGCCGCGGAAATGGATGGTGCGACTCATCTGCAACAAGTGAGGAATATCGTTGTTCCGTTATGTGGTCCGATTATCGGGTCACTTGCCATTTTTGTTTTGATTGGGTCGTGGAATGAATACCTGCTGCCCTTAATCATCATGCGGGATAGGGAGCTCTTCACGCTCGGGGTTGGGCTCATCTACCTGGATGGCGAGTATGTCAAGCGGTGGGGACTGATCATGGCCTCGTTCACCGTCGCCAGTATTCCTCTGATCATCGTCTTCCTGTTTACGATGAAGCTCTTTATCCGGGGATTGAGCTCGGGGGCGGTTAAAGGCTAGGATTCTGTCGGGTTGATGATTTGGTAGTTGCGGGAGTGACTTTTGATTCGGGTTTGATTGGCCCGGCTGCGAATATTGTGCCCCGACAGAATCCTTATGCTCTGCCTTGCGGCAGAGCGAAGACAGAGTGAAGGGAGATAACCAGGAATAATCTGCAAAAACGGATATGCTTCCGTTTGATCACCGGGCCGTTTCGAGCAATGCCGCATCCTATGTGGCCGACGAAGTCGAGGCCTATTTGGAGTTCTCAGAAATGCGTCACGAAATGGGGAAGCGCTTCTTATTAAAGGAGGACACCAGAATTTACTCTGAATTTCATACCTAGTTGAATCAATCCCAGATTGTCATCGTAGATTGTCTTTGTCCCCTCAAGGTAGATCTTTAGCGAGAAGCTTGTCGAGGGACTGAGTCCTTGGTAGGCAGGGGGAAGAGTGCAGATGAAAGCAGTATTAATACGGGAACCCGGACCTCCGAGCGCGCTCTACTTGGGAGAGGCTGAAAGACCGGAGATTGGGGATACTGAGATCCTGGTACGGGTTGAAGCGGCAGGGGTCAATCGGGCGGACACTATGCAGCGGCAGGGGTCTTATCCACCGCCGCCGGGGGCCAGTCCCATTTTGGGATTGGAGGTGGCGGGTAGGGTCGAGGAGGCGGGGCCCGGGTGTTCCAGATATCAGGCCGGCGATTCCGTGTTCGCGCTCTTGGGAGGGGGTGGTTATGCGGAGTATGCCGGGGTCGACGAGAGGCTGGCGTTACCGGTGCCTAAGAATCTGAGTTTCGTCGAAGCAGCGGGAGTGGCGGAGGTCTTTCTCACAGCCTTCCAAGGGTTGTTCTGGCTGGCGAATTTGGAACAGGGTAAGACTGTTCTGATCCATGCTGGTGCGAGCGGAGTAGGGACGGCTGCGATCCAGTTGGTTCGATATTTCGGCGGCACTGCCATCGCAACGGCGGGGAACGACAGAAAAGTGGAATTCTGCAGAGAACTTGGCGCCGAGTTCGCAGTAAACTATCGAAAGGACGACTTCGTTGAAGCAGTGAAAGACTTCACGGAGAATCAGGGTGTCGACATAATTCTCGATTTTGTTGGAGCGGACTATTTTCAACGCAACATCGAATGCCTTGGCCTCGACGGTTGCCTGGTCATGCTTGCGCTGCTGGGAGGGAAGGATGTCGAGAGAGTCGATGCCAGTGCGATTCTTCGCAAGCGCCTGAAGATAGTCGGTTCCACCTTAAGGAACAGATCGCTGGACTACAAAGTGAATTTGGTAAAGGCCTTCGAGAAGGAATGTTACGAGAGTCTCGAAAGCGGGAAGTTGCGTCCAATTGTTGATAAGACTTTTGCTTTCGAAGAAGCAGCCGACGCGCACGAATATATGGAAGCGAATCGGAACATTGGCAAAATCATCTTGACTACAAATCCGACTGGGTCAGGTCCTGAACCAATTTGAAACGGCCGCGAATTAACAACAACCAATTCCGAGGTTTTGGGATACTCGAATTCAGTTCCGATCTCATTTCGTTCGGAGATCAGGACAAGGTTCGAGACAAGGTTCGAAACCCGTCGTCGCTCCGCTTTGCCGAGGCAGGCGAGGTTTGCTCCGCTGAATTATGAGCGCGTTTACGGTGAAGAAATATTCGATCGAATTGAGAAGGCGGCCCCGATTTACGTAGTAACCTGGTCTCGAACTTCGCTCCCGAACCTTGTCTATTGCAATCTGAGGAGTGCTTGCGGCGGCGAATGCGGTGAAAATGGTCGCCGGTGTTGCCGCCTACACACTGAAGATTTACGTTATAGGTCGATCTGGTAGCGGCATTTCTCGAAGTAGCCTGTCGGGTGTTTCGGATTCGAGCTTCTGTGTCTTATGGTGTCCACGTATTTGGCGCCCGCGATTTCGCAGGACCTCCTCGATGCAATGTTATCCGGATCGCATGTAATCCAGAGTGGACTGAGGCCATGTTTGCGGGCGAGAGGGAAGAGGAGCCGGCAGCTTCGGGCGGCATACCGGTTTCCCCGATATGCCGGATCCACACCGTATCCGATTTGGCCGGCATTCTTCACAAGTAGCGGAGTACGACCGATGCGCAGAGAGATATTTCCCATCCTGGTGCGCTTTTCGCGGTGAATCATGTGGAATTTGTAAGACGGCACACGGTCATGGAAGAGGTCCTCCGGGAGCCTTTCGGCCAGCTCGAGAGTCAATTCGGCATCGGTCAGCGGACCGGTATCGAAGAATTCGAACGATGCCGTTGCTGGGGATTTCTCGGAAGTGGTCATTTTCAAGGGATCATTCGCCCTCGCGTTGGGGGGCGAATCACGACTTTTCTCTCCGCAGAGGAACCCGGCTTCATTCTTTATCGAAGGAATCGGCTGATTTCGTTTCCGTCCAGCTGCTCTGCCAAGACGGAGCTGTGACAAATAAATCGACGGCCGTCGATTTATTTGGGTTCTTCCGAGCTTGGTGTGGGATCTTCTAGTGAGGTCCGGTCCTTGAGGTCCTTTGGCGCGAGCTTTGGCGACTCAACTCCATCACTTCCACTCATGAGAATTTGAAGATTTGCCCGAGAACGCTTGACGCTCAATCGAGAGTGCGACCATATCAGAATTCGACAAGGCTCGCGACAAAGCTCGCGACAAAGACGATCGGAGCGATGAACACGGAAGGCAGACGAAGACTGACGCAGAGGGACAGGGACCGGATTCGTTGGTGGGAAGAGGCGCGTTTCGGGATGTTTATCCACTGGGGGATTTACGCAGTACCGGCCGGAGTGTGGAAGGGGAAAAAGATCTCCGGGATCGGGGAATGGATCATGTTCCGCGCCAAAATCCCGGTGGTCGAGTATGAAAAGCTGGCGGGTTCCTTCAACCCGGTGAAGTTCGACGCCGAAGCATGGGTGGGGTTGGCGAAACGGGCGGGAATGAAGTACCTGGTGATCACTTCGAAACATCACGACGGCTTCGCCATGTACGATTCCCCGTGCAGCAGTTACGATATCGTCGATGCCACGCCATACGGGAAGGATCCGATAAAGGCACTGGCTCGAGCGTGCAAGAAGGCCGGGATCCGGCTCTGCTTTTACTATTCCCAAGATCAGGATTGGAATGATCCCAATGCTTCGGGAAACAATTGGGACTTCGATCCGACAGAAAAGGATTTCGCCCGCTACCTGCGCGAAAAAGTGAAGCCGCAAGTGCGGGAGATTCTAACCCAGTACGGGCCGATCGGATTGATCTGGTTTGACACTCCGATAACACTTTCGCTCGAGCAGAGCCGGGACCTGGTCCGATTCGTACACCGGATTCAACCGGACTGCATCGTTAGCGGGAGAGTTGGAAACGGAGTGGGGGACTACGGATGCCTGGGCGACAACATGATTCCCAATGGTAGAGTCGAGGGTTACTGGGAGACCCCGGCGACGCTAAACGACACTTGGGCATTTAAGACGCACGACCATGAATGGAAGTCGGTCAAGACGCTCCTCGGGCTGCTGGTGGAGTTGGCCAGCAAAGGGGTCAACTATCTCCTGAACGTGGGTCCGACGGCAGAAGGAGTGATTCCTGAACCGAGCGTCAATCGGCTCGAGACGATCGGCCAGTGGCTTGAAGTCAACGGGGAAGCGATCTACGGGACGAGAGCGAGTCCCTTCGACTATGGATTCGATTGGGGAGGGATTACTCAGAAAGGAAACCGGCTCTACTTGCTGTTTCAGAAATGGCCCCGAGGACGTTTTGAAATTCGCGGAATTAGGAATCGAGTGAAAGGAGTTCGTTTGCTGGCGGATCGTGGTACTAAGGTCCCATACAAGCAGGACCGGGACGAGAGCTTCGATCACGACACGTTGGAGATTAGATTCCCTCGCAAGGCGCCGGATCGAAATGTCTCAGTGGCCGTTCTCGAATTGGATGGAACTCCAGACGTGGACCCGCTTCCCTTACGCCAAGGGGAAGGGAGTATTACCTTGATCGCCGGAATGGCCGAAATCCACAACGGGAAGAGAGGAGGCCGAATCCGCTTGAGCCAAAATGGGATCATCGAAAACTGGCTCAACAAGGAGATTTGGGTGAGCTGGAAGCTGAAAACCGACTGGTCCGGCGAATTCAAGGTCCATCTTGTCACTGGTACGTCTCGCCATGCTGGAAAATGGACAAGTGGACATCGAATCAAGATACGAGTTAATGGCCAAACGTTGGAACGAACAATCCGATCGAAACAGGCAATCGACGACGTGCGGTCGCGGTATTTCAAGGAGTACGTGAACGATATGGGTACGATTACGTTTCCGGAGGCCGGTGTTTATGAATTGAAAGTGAGGGCGGAGCGAATTGTAAAGTCCTCGAGTGGAGTTGCTCTGTCGCGGGTGCACCTAGTGCCGGTTGGTTGAATTGGGGGCGATGAATCTCTGAGCTACAATTCATCGAGATGCTAAAGAAAATTCGTGAGCTGGTACCATTTTCCTTTGGAGTCATCACCGATGAGATTCATAGCGATCCGAACATTGCGCTACCAATTGCGGCGGAGATGGGGTTCGAGTTCGTCGAATTCAACACGGTTGATGAGAAGGGAATCCACGAGCTTACCGATCAGGAGGCGGCGGACTTGGCTGAACTAGTCGCGAGCAACGGCTTGAAAACCTGCACCTTGAGTCCCCCTTGTTTTAAGATAGTCGAACTTGATGAGATCGAGTCAGGGAAAGTCGGGGAGGACGAGATTTTCCAAACTCATTTGGGCTGGCTGAAGCGAACCTGCGATCTAACCCCGGTTTTCGGTGCGCGAAACATAAGGATTTTTTCTTTTCGGCGCAGCGATATGGGCGCAATGGGAAATCCATCGCCGCGACATCCAGGCGGAGGGTCGGTTCCCGATGAAATTCTCAGTAAAGCGGCCGAGGGTTTACGGCTGTCTTTGCCTTGGGCGGAGAGCGCCGGTGTTCGATATCTCCTGGAGAACGTGCGTTCCTGTTGGGGGAATTCCGGAATTAATACGGCTCGTATTCTAAATGAGGTTAGCGACCCAAGATTGCGGACAATCTGGGATCCGGGCAACGATTTCGTATCGGGCGGCGTACCCTATCCCGAAGGCTATGGGGCCGTTAAACCGTATATCGAAGAAGTGCATGTCAAGGATGTGGTGGTGGAAGATACCGAAACTGGTTTCACGAAATGGGAGTGTATCGGCCAAGGGGAAGTTGATTATTCGGGACAGGTTGGAGCCTTGGTTGACGATCGGTTTGAGGGTGTCGTTTGCGTAGAGACTCATTGGCGGGAACTGAATGTCAGCCGTGCAGAGTGCACCCGGCGTACTACCGCGGGTCTTTTGCGGTGTCTTGAAGAAGGAATCTGTCGGTCCTAGTATTTTGAATTTGCGGATAGCTTCGCCCGATCTGGATGATATTGTGGATTCCGTGGGATTCCTCCACCGACATATTCCTAGTCCCGGCAAGCCGGAAAGGGTAGATTGGGGACCCAATCGAATCGGGAAGCGGCTCCTACCGAAGGGATCTACGAATTACTATACCGCCTTCTCGCGAGGGCTACGGCGGCCAATCCGGCAGTTAGGAGAATCAAAGCACCCGCTTCCGGAATTTCGGAGGACAGATCCCATCCGATCACGTCGAAGGCGAGAAAGTCTAGGGGGGTGGTCATATTTGCCTGGCCGGCCGGGACCGAGGTGGGATCCATAATGCCGAGACCCATGTCATCGTGCCAGTGGCTGGGTTGATCGCCGTCTCCGTTGAAAACCCCGGTGGCAAAGAGGCCCAGATTTGTTGCCCCTCCGTCGATGGAGAAGAACTGCCCAAAGTCGCCTACTGCGTTATCCTGGATCCCTAAGCCGCCGCCGATGCCCGGCCCGATTAAATCCGGATTTGATACCTGTCCGGCGAGAATCGAAAGAGATCGAGAACGCTGCTATTCGTGTTGACAATATCGAGAGGGAAAGGAAATGGAGCAATTTCGAAAGGTAGCGGAAATGGTGCCAAAGGCATCCACGCCAATATCCAGAGCAAGAAGATTCGCCACGTTGACATTCATGAAACGATTATCAGGCGCGATACTAAAAGGGTCAGCAAGAAGTGCGGCATCACCAAGAGCGCTGGTATCTTGATCGAAGAAAAAGCTTACGGGCGGAACAAAAGCCCCATTGCAAGTATCGTTGCTCACGAACTTCCTGTCAACGCCTGCCTGGAGGTTCACGCTTGCGAAGGCCATTGCGTCCGAAGCAGAAGACTGGTCGATGTTGAGCGCATTTCGGATTACAGGAAAAGAGACCGTTCGGGAAGAGGAAAGGGTTCCACCCAGAACGTTGGGGTCTAACGAGGAAAATCCGACATCGAGCTTTACGGTGATTGGATCGGACAAATTAGCCGACCAGATAGCGGCCGCGGCATTGAATCCGGTGTCGGTGTTTTAGATGTTGAGAATATCGCTTTCGATTACCACTTATTGAAGCACAGATTCTCGTCGGAGACAAGAGGATAAGGTGTGATAAATGATTATCATTCAGGGGGATATGGGATGGCTGGGAGAGGGGGTCGGGGAGGGTGAGGAGTGAGCGGTGGCGCTGCTGAAAGGGAAACACACAAGCCGGTGTCAATCTTGAAACCGGATAATCGGGTACGAGCCCTGGGACCAACGTTCTACGAGACTACAGACTCCTGCCTTGCTTCGGAGCGCTGTTTTACCCACTCGACGATGGCGCCGTCATCATTTTCGTGTTTCCACGCGAGGTCGAGAAATTCGGCTGGGTGGATGTCATGCTCCTTGAAGAAGCGCCGGTCGCCCCCGCAGCAGTACATGAGATCGGAGGGCATCTCGCCGCGCAATTTGGCCCATGCTTTGGGGATGATTCGGGGCAGCCATTCGATGCCTTGCACTGCTTCTTTCTTCGGAGGGAGATCATCAGTTACGATCCTTCGATCGGATAGGACCCCCTTCTGTTCTTCAATGAAATAGCGTCGACGGGCGTTGTGGATGAGCGCAAAGGTGGTAAAATCGGGTTCTCCACCGCCGACAAAGTCCTCGGCAAAGTCGTAAATCTCCTGGGACGAGGCTCCGATCGACTGGAGGAATTCTGCCTCGGGCTGGTCGAAGAAGGAAGAGGCATCCCTTTGACCTTTCCGGTAGAGTTCAACTGCTTTATCCCAAACGGTCTTAAGGTTATTCTGAAAGTCGTAATTATTCATAGTTCAGATTTCTGTCGTTCAATATATCGCTATCGATCTGTGATTGCATCCACACTTCTGATTGTCTCTAGGGTGTAAAGAAGGTCGAATCCTACAGAAATCTAATCTGGAGGGTAAATCTTGGCGCCCCCAATAACCGTTTTTACGGGGGACTCTTCAGTCCAGTCCTTGACCGCGTCCCGCCACTTAATGAAGTGGGGCGCCTCGGTGTGGGTCTTAAAAGCGGCTTCATCGGTGTAGACCTCGTAAAGCCAGATGCGGTTTGAGTCATCCGGATCTTGGATGATTTCGAAGGTAAGACATTCCGGTTCGTTCTCGATGGAGCCTTTGGCGTCCAGGATCATCTCCTCGACGAATGCCTTTTTCTTACCTTCCTTGATCTGAATCGGAGCGATTATTACGTACATGGATTCTAGTATAGTTCATGCAGTTTAGACGTCGCCAGTTAGCCTGCACAATCCTTTTCGGTCAGCGCGGCCTCCGTAGGCGCTGAAGCTTGCTGGATCAATCGTGGGTACAATTTATAAGGTTGGCATCGAACAATCGGACCGTTCCGCTCGTCACCCGTCTTCGCGCAAGGCTTCGCCGAGGCAAGGAATCTGTCGGCATGGACGTGGTCTAGATTTGCACCCTTCACCGTTGAATCCGAACCTCCGCGATGTTGCGATATTCAAAGTCCGACAGATTCCTAGGCCGAGCGAGCTACACGACAGGGTTCTTTCGTAGTTCTGCGCAGCTTGTCACGCCTTAGCCTCCGGCGGAGGCGGATGAGCGCAGGGAGGGGAGGAAGAGGGAGATCAATTCATATAGAACTGCACGATTTTCTGTCCCCCAAAGAGCGTCGGCGGACCGCCCTAAAACCTGCATGGGCATTGAATTTTCAGATTAGCGAGCTTGACATTATCCATGCACTCGTGTATACATGAACACATGAAAACAATCACTCTAACGGATGAGGCCTATAAGCGGCTGAAGGATTTGAAGGATCGTCCTGGTGACTCTTTTTCGAAGGTTGTGTTGAGGGTCGTACCGGAGAAGGGGACATTAGGTCAAATGTTGGATGATGTTTTGCGGCTCCCACGTCTTGACGAGAAAAGCGCCGCCATTATGGAGGAGGCCGGCAGATTTGGAAGTGAATCCGATATTCAGAAAGATAAATGGACTATCTAGCCGACACGGTGTATCTGATCGATCTGTGGAGGCAGGGGGGATCGGCAGGTAAAGCCGCACGATTCGCGCGGAGAAATTCCACGAAACAGGTTGGGATCTCGTGGATCGCGGCGGGTGAATTTCTCGGTGGGTCCGTTTCAGCGAATCAGGACCGAGAACGCGTCTCGTTGTTTCTATCCGGTTACTTGATCGTGCATTCCGAAATTGAAATTGTTGAAAAGTACGCCGAGATCTATGCTGATTTGAGGACCAAGAATCGGATGATTGGACCGAACGACTTGTGGATCGCGGCAACCGCGGTGCGTCATGACCTACCGCTGCTCACTCGAAACGTCGGGGAGTTTAGTCGGGTGGAGGGGCTGAAGATTTCCGACTATTCGTCGGAAATCTGATCACAGGTCAATCTCCATTTTCTCACGGGCGAAGAACGAGTTTGGGAAGTGTTCCTGGCATTGTTGTTCGACATCCTTGAGGAAGGTATCGGAATGGTTTGGATCGTGGTGGGTGAGAGCGAGTCTCCTGACCTCCGCCCTTTGCGCTACTTCGACGGCCTGTTCCCAGCTGCTGTGATCCCAACCTCTTTTGCGGAGGAGCTCGTCGGGGGTGTACTGGGCATCGTGGATGAGGAGGCCGGCGCCCTGGGCAAATTGAACGATGCGCTCGTCAATCGTTTGTCCGTGTTCGATGTCGGTACAATAAACGAGAGATTCCCCTTCGTGGTCGACGCGATAGGTGTGGGCGCCACCGGGATGATTATGTCGGATGGTGGAAATTTTGGCGAACTCGCTGGTGAAGCTGTCTCTGTCCAGTTTGTGAAAGAGGAATTTGGCACCCATCTTTTCGAACGGGATGGGGAAGTAGGCTTCCTGCATTTGGGTTTTGAAAATTGTCTCGAGATCGAGCGCCTGTCTCTCTTTGCCGATGGCGCTAATGGTTATATTGAAATCCGGTCGGTAGGCGGGGCGGAAAAATGGGAATCCTTGAATATGGTCCCAGTGGAAGTGGGAAAACGCGATGAGAAGCTCACGACCACAGGTATGTTCATCTGGGGCGAGGTCTTTGCCGAGATTCCGGATTCCGGTGCCGGCGTCGAAGATGCCGATATTTCCATCGTTCAAAGTAAACTGGACACAAGTGGTATTGCCTCCAAATTCCTGAAACTCGGGCTCGCAGACGGGTACCGAACCCCGAGTGCCGTAAAACTTCACTTTCATCGCTGAATTCTGCCGGTGCGCTGTGGATTGAGATTAGAGCAATCGAATCGGATCTTTTAGTATTCCTCAGTGCGCCTGATCAGAGACCAGAATCTTCTATCGCCACGAATCTTTTTGGGAGGAATGGGGACGGATTCGCCGTCGGGGAAATCTGACAGCATTTTCCTGATGGCCATTTTGATTTTGGCCGGGTCGGGAGGTTTGAACTTCCTCTTCCCACTGGCCCAGGCGACCCACACCATCTGCTTCGAACCGCGATCGAAAACTTCGATGATCAGCGTGCCGTGGGCATGAGATCCGTATTCAATCTCACTGTAGGGATAAGTTTCCCACCAGCGGTAACCGTCCGGTCCATCGTAGTCGAAGTAGCCCCATTCCTTGACGTCGATCTCCGGAATGACGTAACCGCCAATCCTGACCGCGAAGTCGGCTGTCTCGACCTTCGCCCTGTCGTATCCCTTAGAATTCAGAACACCTTCAACGGTCTCCTTGACCATGCCGCCGTATCGGGGAACCGTTCCTGGAAGAGCGCCCGGTATCGTCGCCGGTAGAGGCATGACGGCATAGGTTCGGTACTCCTTGAGGTCGGAATTGGGATCGAGTTCGGATGCCAGCTTAGATCCCCATCGGCAACCTGAGAGTAGGAGAGCGGTGATGGTGAGAAAAAAGAAGGAAGGGATTCTGAGGGATCCGAGATCGGGATTCAATGCACTTAAGGGGCGAGCCCTTCCTCGGTCAAGGAATCCACGATGGCGCCGCTGATCGCAACAATGGCGTCCAGCACAGTTGCCGGATTGAAAGATTCCGAGGATCCGGTCCAGACCAGTTTGCCGGAGGTGGCGTCATATAGATTGGTCTCTAATCGGACGGTTACGGTCTCGGAAAGATAGCCCGTGGTAAAGGCGCGGTCGTAGAAAAGTTCGTAATGGTTGAAGAAGGCGGCCTCAGACGCGAGAGGACCCGAGACACCCAAAGTGGAAGGATTGTTGGGCGTGCCTTCAAGCCCCACGAGGCGCGTGATCATAAAGGCATTGAGATCCATGTCCTTGATTCCGGCTTCGATCGAGTCACGGTCCAATTTCTCCCCTGAGGGAAAGACCTCGTAGCTTTGTATCGCCTCGACTTTGGCATCTTTCAGATCTCCGGCCAATTGATCTTCGAAAATGCGCCTCCGATCCTGGTCAGCGGCGATGCCCAAAACCAAGACTTTGTCCAGAGGTTTGTTCGAATAACCCTCATCGCGATAGGTCACCTGCAAGCGAGTGGAGGCACATCCTGTCAGAATGAAGACAATTATCGGTGCGGTGAGAGACAACTTGGTGAATTGAGTTTTCATAATCAGTCCTTGCTATTTTTGGCTGGGGGAGCCGCTTGCCCTCATGCGGGATTGATCCGGGTCAGATTCTTCCACTCTGTTATTCGGTGCAAGCCTAATTCCGGGAGAACAAAGTTCCCAGATTCTTTTCTAAACGTCCTGAAACTGCAATTCAATAGATGAAAATGAATATTTTTTCCCATCTCTTCCCTTGCTTGATATTCTCCCTCTTTTGCCTCGCTCTTCCTTCGCGGGGGCAGGGCGCAGGTGGAGGAGACGACGGGGTGCGAGAGGTTGAGGAGAGCCTCTCGAGCATCTACGAAAAGGCGATGCGATACTTTGACATGGCTCGGGACAGGGTACGGGAATTCGACTACGAGCGAACACTCAAAGAAGTGAAAGATCTATACGAGAAGGCTAAAGAAGCTGGGGAGGAGGTACCCGCCGATCTCTATGAATGGATCCGAGAGGACATTGGCCGCATAAACACGTGGGAGTACACTATCCTCGCGGTTGATCCGAACACGAGGGGTGATCTGAAAGAAGGACTGGAGAAACTGGGAAAGGATCGTTGGGAATGTTTCGACTCCTTCAATAGTGGGACTGAGATCGTTCTCATCTTCAAGCGACCCGCCCGAAGTTACCTCAGGCACCTTCCTCTGAAAGATCTGCTGCGAGTGCTTCCCGATGGAGGGGAGGGGGAGTAGGTTTCGAGTGGCGAGTGGCGAGTGGAAGAGGGCGCAGGTCAGGGGTGTCGGGTGTCAGGTTTCAGGGTAAGAAGTTGGCACGACGTAAGAGATCCGAGAAACGTCCAACATCGAACGCCCAACATCCAACGTCCAAGTGGGGAACTCCCGGTGTCGAACGCTGAAACCCGAAACGTGACACCTTTTTATGGCGCCCTTAGGTCATTGGCTTTGAGGATCCAGATGTCGTCGATTTCGTCGCCGTTTCCGTCTTTTTTCCTATTGATCAGGTCACCGGAGCTATCGTAGATGCGGATCTCGATCCGACGGTCGTTCTTTTCTCCTTTGAAATCGAGGGTGGCAAAGTTGCGTTGGGCAATGAAGTCCCGGTCGGAATCGGGGAAGATGTCGAGCCGATGGGAATTGTCGCTTGGGCGCGCAAAGACACCGGAAGTGAGGGGCGATACGGTCAGATCGTAAAAGACGTAGGGAGCGCCCGGTTTGCCCGCTTTTCCTGGAGTTCCGGGTTCACCACCCCCGACGCGGACTTCCTTGCTGAACTCAGTATAGTGCACGTCTCCGGAAAGGAAAACAACCCCATCAATCCCGGCGTGAATAATGCGATCAATCATGTATTGCCATTCCCCCTCGTAGTTGCGGAAACCGTCCGGGTTGGGATGGTCGCTAATCACCTGATTACCGGTGACGACGATGTTGAAAGAGGATGGATAGACGAAGCCATCCTGACCCTGTTGGTAGCGCATTGTCTCGACGAGCCAGTCAATCTGCTTTTTTCCATGATGACTTTTCGGGATTCCGAAGGGTTCGGGATCGGCGTCCGCGGATACCCGATGGAACCGGTTGTCGAGTAGATAGAAATTCACGTCTCCCCAATTGAAGAAGGTGGTGATTCCAGGCATATCCTGGAACCCGTAGGAGGGATTTCCCCAGTAGAGTTTGAAGGCGGCCAGAGTCGCCTCTTTGTTCCAGAAGGTGCGACCGATATCATTGGGTCCGAAGTCGTGGTCGTCCCAAATAGCGTAGTGGTGGACGGTGGCGAAGAGGGCTCGGAGGTGAGGAAAGGAGCGGTAGTGGTCGTAGCGGTGATAGATCCCCGTCTTGGTAGTTCAATCGGCTTCCCGCAGGTAGATCTGGTCCCCCAGCCAGATCATAAGATCGGGGTCCTGTTCGTAAATGGATTCGAATATCCCGTACTCGCCCCCGAATGGAGTATCGTTTTCTTCCCAATTGTAACCCTCTTCGGTAAGGTAGGCGCAGCTGCCCAAGGCGACGCGGAAATCCGGTGGCCTGTAGTCAGCGGCTTCTGCGTGTCGCCAACGAGGTTGGGTCTGAAAGGAGAGCGGGATCGGGCCCTTGTCCTTGTATCCTTTCCGGAATCTGGGAGCGGCCTCCTTGCCATCGATGATCACAGCAAAATTGTAGACCCGGCTCCAGGTTACGACATCGGCCCGGCACTGGGCTACAAAGGCGGTGGATTTCTGCGTCCTGACGACGTCCGTGAATTGGGCTGTGCGCGGACTACCCTGCTCCCAATACTTGATTCTGACCTCCGCAGGTGAGTCCGTTTGCACCCAAATGAGGACCTCCTTCATCGTGCTGTAACCGAGCATAGGGCCCGATTTCAGTTTTGCTCCCTCTATGGGAGAGAGAGCGGCGAGAATACTTAAGGCAAAAGCGGTAGGG
This sequence comes from Candidatus Moanibacter sp., assembly GCA_965226025.1. Taxonomy (GTDB): domain Bacteria; phylum Verrucomicrobiota; class Verrucomicrobiia; order Opitutales; family UBA2987; genus Moanibacter. The sequence continues at coordinate 2,122,446 of CBDDCD010000003.1, forward strand.
TAGAGTCTTGCATTCATCCTGGCTGGACCTAGTTCAATGGCATGAGACTGTCTGTATGGTCGACGGATTTAGAAATGTCGATGTTCTCTTGTTGGGATCTAACAGGATTTCGAGCTGACCACGACGGTCGCGCCGACGCGCCGATCACTTTGTGCGATGATCGTGGTACGGCCATTTCCGAGAGGTGTTTCCGAGAGTTCTTTTTCCTTATCTTTTTGGAATTTTCCGGCATGGTTTAATTCCGTAAACTTCTTGATCTCATGATCTCGATCCACCACTCGGAAGTGATCAGGATTGCAATAATGGGGAAACTGAGGTAAAAGAGACCCAATACTTTTAACGGGTATTCTTCCAAATTGGCAGAGGCAAGGGTTCATTGGTCGAATACGACGCCGTTCATTTAAGGGAAGAATTCCAACCAGGAATCTGTCGGTCTTTGAACTTCGCACCATTTGTGAGGTTCAGAAGGTCGCGTGGGATGAAATTCTGAACGAGGTTTATACCGACAAATTCCTTACACATTGAAAGATGAGCGATACTGCGACACCGATACCGGCTCCCAAGGTCAAGACCAAGCTTGATTCCCTGAAGTCGAACATCGCCAAAGTAATCAAAGGCAAGGATGATGTCATTGAGCAGGTTTTGATCTGCCTCGGCGCATCCGGACACCTCCTTATCGAGGATCTGCCGGGTCTAGGAAAGACTACGCTGGCCTATTGCCTGGCCCGCAGTATCGATTGCTCCTTTTCCCGCATTCAGTTTACCAGCGATCTCCTTCCCAGCGACGTCATCGGGGTCTCGGTCTACGATGAACAGGTCAAGGAGTTTGTCTTCAAATCGGGGCCGATATTTGCCAATATCCTCCTCGCCGACGAAATCAATCGCACGACTCCGAAAACCCAGTCTGCGCTCCTTGAGGTGATGGACCGCGGTAAAGTTTCGGTTGACGGTCGCACCTACGCGGTGGGATCTCCCTTTCTCGTATTTGCGACCCAGAATCCGGTTGATTACGAAGGGACATTTCCCCTGCCAGAGAGCCAGATGGACCGTTTTCTAATGCGCCTGAAAATGGGCTACCCCGAGTACGACAAGGAGTTCGAGATTCTCGAAGGCGGCACGCTTCGCTACGACAGTATCGAGCCTGATCCTGTCGTTACTCGAGCCGAAGTGCAGGAGGTTCAGCAGTTCGTTCCTGGGGTCTTTGTGGAAGAGAGTCTGATGCACTACATCCTCAAGATCGTATCCGCCACTCGGACGGAAAGCGAATTCCGCGCCGGTATCAGTACTCGCGGCACTCTCTCGCTGAAACTGGCGGCGCAGGCGGCGGCCCTAACAGACGGGCGGAACTTCGTGATCCCCGACGATATCATTAAGGTAGTAAATCCGGTAATGACCCACCGCTTAGGCTTACGGCGGCAGACTTCGGACAAACTCGAAGAGCGACGAATCGTGGAAGGGATCCTGCGGCAGATCATGGATGCAATCCCAATTCCGGTGTAGTCCAGAGAATTCCTAGAGCAGCGAAGCCGCAGCCAATGGACTTTGTCTATTGCACAATATTGAGTACGACCATGTTACACTTCAGAACGCGTTGAACAATCTAGGTTCTTTTGGATAGTAGGACAAACCTTAGCATGACGGAGGCTGAACAAGGGGCCCAAGCGGTTTCTCCGGGAGTAGAGTGGGCTGATCCCCGATTTTTCGCTGAGCAGTCGAGGACGCGGAATTTCTTTCGGCTGATCAAGCAACTGGTTGTTCCCCCGGATGGTCACAAGACTCTCCCGACACTGCCGGGAATGCTTTTATTCGCCCTTACTTTTGGGATCGGTACGGCCGCCTACAACACATCCAGCAACATTCTTTTCATGACTCTCTCCCTGCTCTTGACGAGCATCCTCCTGAGTGGAGTCCTCGCTTGGATGAATTTCAAGGGGACTCGATGGCGTCTCCACCTCGAGTCCCACTTCCGGGCGGGTAAGATCACCCCGATCGGAATTGAACTCTCCAACGATAAGAGGCTTCTGCCCTCCTACAGCCTTTGGTTCAACGTGCGGGCGGATAAGTCGGATGTAACGAGTCGGATTTACCTGCAGGAGCGCCTCGATCCGCAGAGCTCCGTCCGACTCGATTGGATTTTCGAGCCTGAGAGGAGGGGGAAGGAAGTGATTGAGATTAATGGGTTGGAGACACAGTTCCCTTTCGGATTTCTACGTAAGATCGTGGGCGGGGGCATCAAACGTGAAGTGGCGGTTTGGCCCAAGCGCATCGACTATGATTTCGATCCTCCTAAGAGCATCCATGCCTTCCAACAGGGCCATTCCATTTTGAAGCCGGGATCGGGCACGGAATTGATCAACCTGCGCGACTATCAGACCGGGGATCCTCAGAGGCTGGTCCACTGGAAGGCGAGCGCCAGGATGCGTCGGCTGATGGTGCGCCAAATGAGCGAGGAGAATCAGGATGCATTCTTGCTCTTCCTAGAAACGCCGAAAGGAATCTGGAAGGACGAGGAGCAATTCGAGGTGCTGTGCAGTTTTGTCGGCGCGCTCTCGGAGGATCTGTATCTTCGGAACCGCCTCTGGGGTTTCGCCCTCAATGATGAGCCAATCAGGGTAGTCAAGCGACTGGGCGATCTACACGCATTGATGGAGGACCTGGCATTGCTGAAGCGGGTGGAGCATTACACTCCCAGCGATGCTCTGATGGGTGCGACCGTAGTAAGGTTTGCCCCCGAAAAGGGGAAGAGGGTAGGGGCGTATGTTGGTGGCGTCAAAGCGGGCGAGGCTTAGTTACGAGGAACTCTGCCAATTGAGGTGGTTGGTGGGGGGGATTCTGACTCTTGTTTCCCTCTGGACTCTGGTCTACCTCGAAGTGCGAAGCGGACTCCTGATTCTGGCAACGGCGTTGACGGTCTCTTTGGCGATGCTCTTTCCCTTTCTTCCGGGACGGATTCCATCGGCTATATGGAAAGTGGTGACACCACTTCTTGTGGTTGTCGTTTTGACCGATTTCCTTTTTTCCCACCCCGACATAATTCCGCCTTTGGTGCGAATGATCATACTCCTGGTGTTCGTTCGATCACTTCAGTATAGGACGAGGAGAGAGGATCTTCAGCTCATCCTCCTGTGTCTTTTCATGGTCGTCATCTCCGGGGTGTTGACGCTCTCGCTCACCTTCGGGGTGCAGATCCTGATCTTCACGCCTTGTGCGATGGCCCTGCTTTTCATCATCAATCTGACTGAATCCATCGACCGGAAAGATGAGGTGCCGTCTCGTTTATGGGAGGACTTTCGATTCGTATCCTTTTTTCGCCGGCTCGGTATGGTGACGGATCTTCGATTGATCAGCTTTGCCTTTCTGCTCTTTCTCGGGGTTCTTCTGGTCTCCTCTCTCTTCTTTATCGTGACGCCCCGCTTCAGGATCGATCAGGCGATGCCCTTCCTCAATCTGAAGGGCAAGGCCCGATCCGGATTCAGTGAGATGATCAGCTTCGGGGATGTGATCGAGATCATTGAAGACGAGAGTGTAGCTCTGCGAGTAGACCTTCCATCGAACCAGGAGATACCAATCGATCCCTACTGGCGCATGGTTGTCCTGGATGAATACTACAAACGGTCTTTCCGAATGTCATTTTCGGCGCGGAGCAAGAGGAAGCCCTATTCCCAGAGCTACTTCCGAGCACCGGGTAGCGGAAGGATCGAGGTCTCCGGTAACGACCCTGACGCACACAAGTGGACGTTTTATCTGGAAGGTGGAATCAGCAAATTCCTTCCCTTGGTGGGGCACTATCAGGGATTGCGATTTCAGAACCGAAAGATTCTGGAGTTCAACCGGCCGTTGCAGGTCACCAATACCGCGAATATCAGCAGTTCGGTGCTCTTTTATCAGATCGAAGGCATGGAACCGAAGGAAATTTATCCCCTGGACAACTCCGACCGGGAGCTCGGAGGACTGGACACCCTCGTTCTACCGCCCAAGGAGGACAATCTCCCCTATAAGGTCGATTACCCGCAGACAACGCTAGCTATCCCGGGAGACGAGGCGAATCTGAGCACCCTCGTTGAGGTGGCGGGTCAGATCACGCAGGGGCAAGAGTTGACTCCCCGGGAGTTTAGTAGGCGTGCGGTCGAATATCTCACAACCCGGCACGGCTACTCTCTCAATGTGAACATTCCCCTTGGAAAGGGTGATGAACTCACTCGGTGGCTCCAATCCGAGGAAGCCGGACATTGTGAGCTATTCGCGGGTTCCTTTACCCTTCTGGCACGGACCGCCGGATTTCCGGCACGACTGGTCACCGGTTTCAAAGGGGGACTCTGGAGCGGGTTCGAGAAATACTACATGATTCGGAACCGTGATGCCCACGCATGGTGTGAGATTTTCGATCCCGAAGAAGGTTGGATTCGCGTCGATCCGTCACCGGGATCAGGCATTGCCGGCGGGGCTGCCGGAGAGGGCGGCTCTATTGGTGCGCTCATGGTGGACACGTCGTGGCGCGCCTACCTTGATAGCCTGCGAATTCTCTGGTATCGGAGAATCGTCAATTTTGATCAGGCGGAGCAGGAGCGAATCGCAGCCCATTTAAAAGAGATGAGCGGAGTGTTTCTGGGCATCCTGAAAGTTGAACTTCAAGACCGAATCACGGCATTGAAGGGATGGTTGGGCCGCCCTTGGCAGAGGGCTGAGTGGCTCCAGATCGTCACCTATCTGGGCATCGCATTGCTCGCCTGGCCCGTCCTTCGGATTCTTGTGCGTCTTCTTCCTGGCTTTGGAAGAAAGCGTATTCTCGGATTCGATCTGCGGCGCGACCGCGTCCGTCACAGAGCCGGTCACCTTGTCGCCCGATTCAGAGAGCGCCGAATTGATGCCGGCTCTCGAGTGGTATCCTGGCCCCAGGAGTGGGAGGAAGTCTATCGCGATCTACTTGCGATCCGATACGGTGAAATCCGGGAGCGACCGTTTCCGAGACCGGTGTTTCGGAAGGCAAGGGTGTTGCTAAGAGCTGCAGGTTAAGTGCTCGAACTCGTAAATACGGTCACATATTCCGAGGGGTCGACTAAGCTTTCGATGAAGGGAGGGTGGTTGCTGGGTCGCGGACCTCGTCGAATACCTAGAATCCGGCGATATTCGATTTTTTCCTTCTCTCCTTTTTCTCGAAGTACGCTTTGAGGATAGCCTGGCCAATGGGAGCGGCGGTCAGACCTCCGCTGTAGCGGTCTTCGCGCGAAGTCGCCTCGACGAAAATGGCCAGGGCGATCTGTGGATCCTCGACTGGTGCGAAGGCGATGAATGCGCCGAAGGACAAGGTCTCGCCTTTGACGACAACCTGAGGAGTCCCGGTCTTGGAGGCGATACGGATTCCCGGTATTCTCGCGAGTCGAGCGCTCCCAATCTGAGTCGCCTGTTCCATTCCATCGACTATCATTTGGTACTCCACTTTGGTGATTGGGATGGGCCCCCCGCCGTGATTGATTGTTCGGTAATCCCTTGCCTGATCGTAGCGCAGGGTGGGCCTTGTTCGCGTCTCTCCCCGCGCGAATGAGGCGGCAAAACAGGCCATCTGGAGGGGAGTGACTTTGAGGTAGCCTTGGCCTATTGATAAATTGGCCGTCTCTCCGGAATACCATCGATCGTGGTGGCGTCTTTGCTTCCACGATTTATCAGGAATGAGCATATCCTTCGTCTCATTGGAGAGCTCAATGCCGGTGGGTTCATTGAGACCGAATCGCTTCGCTGTGGCGCTGATCGCATCGACGCCGGTTGCCAGGCCAACCTTATAGAAATAGATATTGCAACTTTTCGCGATGGCCCATTCCAGGGAAAGTGGGCCCCGGTCGCTGTGATTGTTGCAAGGGAAGTGGCGCTTTCCAACCGTGTGGGTTCCGTAACAGTCGAACTCCGTATTGGACGCGATCGATCCGGATTCGAGACCGGCTGTTGCGGTGACGATCTTGAACGAGGATCCCGGCTGATAGAGCCCTGCGACGGCTCGGTTGAACCAGGCGCCGGAGGCGCTGATTTCGCGGAAAACCTGACTGGGGAAAAAGGGCGAGAGGCGGTTCAGGTCAAAATCGGGTTTGCTGGCCAAAACAAGGACCTCTCCCGTCTTGACATCCAAGGCGGCGATCCCTCCCATTTTTTCGCCTAACCCCATTTCCGCTACGGTCTGAAGATCAATGTCGATCGTGATCGAGAAGTCCTTTCCTTTGGCGGGGAGATTGAGGGCCGTCCTTTTGTACTGGAATCCAGAGGGATCCACGATCCAGAACTCTACGCCGGTCGCACCCTGCAGGTGTTCGTCGAACAGTTTCTCAATACCGTCCCGACCCTCTTTGCCTTTGAAAGAGAAGGTGGTGAGATCGGCGCCCGGAAGACCCTCCTGGGGGACTTCCCAGGTGGAACCAACGAATCCGAGGGTATGGCAAGCGGCCGAACCATAGGGGTAGTATCTCGTGCTCCCTGTGTATATCTGTATGGGAGATTCAACAGGAATCAGCTCGATTAGCCGTGCATATTCGTGAGGTTGAAGGTCCCTGACCAGAGGGAAGGGAAGAAGCAGATTCTGGCGAAAGTGGCGTTCAATCTCACGCCGTTCGACCGTCTCCTCTCGTTTCAGGATCCCATTGATGCGGTCGAGGTAGCCTTGCACAACCTCCTTCCGCGCCTCAATGTTGAGTTCGTAGCGATCGATACGTTTCTGCCTGGATCGCGCTTCCCGCACCATTTCGATATACTTGGCACGAAATTCAGGCCGGAGTTCGCCGAGGTAAACGACGGCGGAAAAGCGGGGCCGGTTTCCCACCAGAAGTCGTCCTTCCCGGTCGTAAATGTTCCCTCTCGGCCCGGGGATTAGGATACGGCGGAGACTCTGCCGCTTCTCCTCCTCTCGATACTCTCCTCCCTTGACCAATTGGCGAAATGCAAGCATCGCCGTGAGCACCGCAACGAGGAGAGCGAAGATGAGATAAAAGAGCCGCAGGCGCGGATCGTAATTTCGATAGATTTCAAACATTTAGCCCGCGTTTCTCACAAAGTTTCCAGGATGGATTTGCGGTAGACTGTTCCTCGGGTCGTGTTGCTGCTTTCCGGCCGAATAAGCGGGCTAGGAGTCGGACTTTGACGTTCGATTGCTTCGCAAGTGACCAGGTTCGTCCGACAGATTCCTATCCAGGCTACAACACTTGAAGTTCCGATGCTAGATCGATCCCGACCTGATTGAAGAGTTCCCTCTCCATTCGGACATAGAGAGCGGCGAGAAGTGCAATCAATAGTTCGGAGAGGAGGAAATCCGAAGCACAGCGTATCCAGTAGGGACCGCTCGGCATCCCCGTTCCCAGAGGCGCGAGGGTGTTGAGCGCGTAAACCACGGCATTGGCGGAGACTGCGATAATGGCCACGTGGAAGGGGTTCTCTCGTCGCATACGGAATCGCATGCGGAGGGCGAGCAGGTAGGCGATGGAATAGACAATGAGACTCTGACCGAAAGAAACCGGAATCAGCGAATCGACCGCAAGGGCCGATATCGCGACCACGATTAGGCCTTGGTAAGCACGAAAATAGAGGGCCGCGAAGATAAAATAGAGGGTGTCGAGTGTGAGGTAGAAGGATATACCCGAAAGAGCGCCATTCGCCTGGCTAAGGATGATACAGAGAGTCGCGTTTACGGCCAGAGCAAGAAGCACCCTGTGGTCTTGATTCACAATTGCAGGGCCGGCTCCAGGGGAATAAGGACTGCGACTTCCTGCAGGTTGAGCAGTCTTTTGTCCAGGCTGACTCGCCCCCGCAAAAGGAGGCCATCCATATTGGGGGTGAGTTTGTTTGACCAGCCGAGGGTGAGTCCCTCAGGGAAGACTCCTCCCAGGTTCGATGATACGAGGCGTTTACCGCCGGAGCTGGATATGAGGATATCCGGCTGAATGTTCAAAACCTCTCCTCCCGGCGGTAGGAAAGGCAGATTGATTCCTCCTTGATAGGTAACTGGCCGATTGTCGCCCTCAAAATAGGCGGCCACTCGGAAGGTCCTGCTCGAGACTAGTTCGACTACCGATGTGTAGGCAAATACCTCCTTGATTCGCCCCGCGATCCCTCCACTGTAGACCACCCCAGCCCCTTCCGGAATAGCCTGTCTTGCCCCTTTGCGGATTATCAGCTGGTGCCACCAGCCGCCCAGGTCTCTGCGGATCACCCGGGCCGGCTCATATCTGTATTCCTTGTGAGATGGCAGGCCTAGGATTTCTTCCAGGCGTGAGACCTCGGCCCGGAGCGCCTCTACTTCTTGGAGGCGCAATTCGTAGGAGGCATTAAGGCGAGCCAGGCTCTTCCCCGCCTCGTAGAGCTCGAGCTTGGTGTGGTTGCGCTTGCTCCAGAATTCCTGGAGCCCCTCAAGGAATGAAATTCCAGTCCAGACAGGAGCCTGAAACTCAAAGAAACTGACTCGAAGAAAGGATCTGGTAGCCATCGGCAAGAGCCACCATAGGAGGACTATACCGAACAACATAGTCAGTGGTTTCGCCAGCCTCCTTGAGCGGAGAAAGGAAAGGAGCGCTCTCATCCTGGTTGTCTAATCGTAATCGAGATCAGGTTTCGGCGGTCCGGTGTCGGATTCGAAGTTTCGAATTTGGACAATGGCTCTGCGACACCGGACCGCCGAAACCTGAATCCTAAATCAACCAGTCCGCTGTTTCAGCAGCCAATTGAGATTTTGCAGAACGACTCCGGTGCCGTTGGCGACGGCGCTCAAAGGATCGTCCGCGACCATTACGGGGAGCCCCGTGGAATCGCTCAAGAGCGTGTCAATGCCACGGATGAGAGAGCCCCCTCCAGCGAGGAGGAAACCGCGATCGACAAGGTCGGCGGAGAGTTCCGGCGGGCAGCGTTCGAGGGCGCTACGCACGAGATCGATAATCGAAGTTAGGGTGTCTTCCAGCGCCTCCCGAACTTCCTGGGAAGAAATGTGAAGTGTCTTGGGGAGGCCGGCCACGGAATCTCGACCTTTCACTTCGAGAGTCAATTCCTCGCCTAGAGGTATGGCGGATCCGATTACAATCTTTATCTCCTCGGAGGTTCGTTCGCCGATTATCAGATTGTAGGCGCGTTTTATATAGTTCTTGATGGCGTCGTCCATCTCATCTCCACCCACTCTGATGCTTCGGGTGAAGACAACGTCAGCATAGGATATGATCGCCACCTCGGTAGTTCCTCCCCCGATGTCGACGATCATGTTGGCGGTCGGCTCATCAATTGGAAGCCCGACTCCGATCGCTGCCGCCATCGGCTCATCGAGGAGCATTACCTCTCTTGCTCCGGCATGGGTGGCCGACTCCTTAACCGCGCGCCGCTCGACTTCCGTAATTCCGGAAGGCACGGCCACCACTACGCGAGGCGGCGCGAATTTGAGGTTCTTGTTAACCTTTCCGATGAAGTATCGCAGCATCCCCTCGGTAATCTCGACATCCGCGATGACGCCATCTTTCATTGGACGCATCGCCTTGATGCTTCCCGGGGTTCGCCCCAACATCCTCTTCGCTTCCTCTCCGACGGCGATCATTTTCCGAGTCGAAGTATGGATCGCAACGACGCTGGGTTCTCGTAGGACGATGCCCCTGTCTCTTACGAAGACGAGGGTATTGGCAGTTCCTAAATCGATACCAATATCGTTCGAGAATAGACCGAAGACTTTACCTAGCATAGGCCGAGGTTTCCTGGGTGCCTGCAATCAGTCCCTGAGTCTCATACGATCTTGGTCCTGGGTTCATTCCGACAGATTCCTTGGTGGGGGTTCGCCTTTTTCTTACTGAAAGGGTCCGATTGTCAAAAGTTTAATTGGAGGCGAACTAGCCCGTCTTTCTCAACTGGGGCCTGATTTCGACGTAAGTCGTTGATAGTGGGCCAAAGGTCTACACTACAGGAGGGGTTATTTGGATTTGATTTGGGGGGGTGGTTGGGGAGGAAGTTCGAGGTGTAACCGGTTCAGTAGTAGCTTTTGGTCCTCACCGGGCTCGGTGTAACGGGTAAGCACAACGGTGCGTCCGTCGGTGGTGGGCAGTTTCACATCGAGCATTTGGATGGCCGCCATTTTGGAGAGCACCTCGGCTGGGGTCAGTCCCGGAGCCATCGGGTAGAGTCGACGTTTCAGGGTGACCCACAGAGAGTAAGCAAGGAAGCTGATAAAGATGTGCGCCTCGATGCGATCATCTCTCTGATGATGGATGGGGCGGATGGAAAGGTCGTTCTTGATTTCCTTGAAGACTTGCTCGATCTCAGTGAGCTGCAGGTAAAGGCGCCAGAGTTGCTCGGGGTTCTCGGCACTGAGGGTGCTGCGCAACAGATAGCGGCCTTCGCGGCGATAGGCTTGGCGGTATTTTTTTAAGTTCAACCGGAAGCTCAAAGGCGGCTTTTCAGTGGGGGCGCCCTTGGGGGCGATCTCGATGTCGAGTAATCCAAAGATCCGGGGACCGGCCTCCTTTTTGGCTTCGCCCAGTTTGATCAGGATGGTATCGCGTTGGTAGCGCCGTTTGCTCTCACGCAGCTTCTTGAGCGCCTCGATAAGACGGCGTAAACGACGCAGGCGCATGTTTTTTTCTTTGCGCACCCGATCGTCGCTTTTAGCCAGAACGTAGGTTTCACCTCCCTCGCTGAGGAGTTTCACCTCGATACCGGGACGCAACTGCTTCCAATCCTTCTGCAGCAACGACTGCTCGAAGCGACCCAGCCAGGAGCGCGGGGTACCCACCAGATAGTGGATCCTGGGTTCGCTTTGGCGCATCTGTTGCAAGACTTCCTCGGTCGGAATGCCCCGATCCATCACCCACACCCGGTTCGCCTTACCGTAGTTCTCTTCCACCCGAGAAAGAAAATCTTTTAAGGTGGTTTTATCCTGCGTGTTACCCGGAAGTACCTCATAGGCAATCGGCAAGCCCTCACAAGTCACCACCAGGGCGATCACCACTTGCACGCAGTCAGGTCGCTTATCGCGGCTGTAGCCGAACTTGCGCAGTCGGCTCGAGGCCGCCGGCTCCTGGTTCGGATCGCACTCAAAATAGGTGCTCGTCAGATCGTATAGCAAAATCTCGTAACGGGCATTGAACAGATCGCTCCACCTCTCGGTCAGGTGCCTGAACAGGGCCTTCTTGTGCCTGAGCAATCGATCGTGGCAGCGATAGAGCGTGTTCTTCTCGGCGATTCCAAAGTCTTCCCCCATCAGATCGCCCATCGCGCTTCGCTCATACCATTCCCGATGCAGCCGCCACTCGCTTCCCGGTGCCATCAGCCGGTAAACCACCAGGGTCTGCAGCACATGGGCCCAGCGGGTACCCTGACGGGAGGGTCTGAGACGCTCCCGCCAGAATTCTCCCAGTCCCAACTGCTCATATAGAACGCACCCAAGCCAGCACCCTCCCCATTGCCGCGGCTTCTCGATCCTGAGATCTTTGAGCCGTATTCTAACAATACTTTCGTCGCCCACAGGCGGGGCACGATCTTCCGGAAACAGCGCCACCTGTTCGGGTCTTTCCCTGCCCTCTTCGAAAATCTCGATGCTCCTGCGCCACGCTTCGTGTTGGCTATCGTTGATCTCTCCAAGGTAGAGGACCTGTCTTTGGACCACCCGCCCCCCGCTGACACGCTTGTTCTCAACGATATTCCAATAGTAGTGCTCTTTGCCATCTTTGCGCCGACGATTACACCTCAGAAACATGATGGCCCACCATTATACGAAAAAATCCCGCCCTGGGAAGAGCGTAGGTCTACACTACAGGCGGTTTTGCCAACCCACCTCTACTGTTGATGCGCCTCCTGAGCCCTACTACCCCCGAAAAAAACCGTTTCGGAAGTTGAGTTGGTCAAGTAGGGCTAGGAGGCTGTCGGACAAGCTCTCTCACTTGCGAAGCAATCGAACGTCACAGTCCGACAGACTCCTAGCCTTCTGATGTGCTTTACAAGCCCATTTAACGGGCTCACCCTTCGAGCATGGATCCGGCTGTGAAGCAGGGCCTGGTTATAGAAGGAGGCCGCTTGATCTCGGACTTGGGATTGGTTGCGGCGGGGGCTGTCCTTGCCTCGACGCTCTTCCATTGGTTGAGGTTGCCTGTGGTGGCCGGTTATCTGCTTACCGGCATCGTTCTCGGCTCTGAAGTATCTACGTCGGTCAGTGGTGCTCATCCGGAGACGGTACGAGTGATGAGTGAATTGGGGGTCTCCTTTCTCCTTTTTGGGATCGGGATTCGATTCGATCCCCAGCAGGTCCGCCGCCTGGCCGGTCCTTCTATCTCGGCAATCTTTTGCCAGTCTTGTGCGATGGTCCTGCTGGCCATGCTCTGCGGTCCGATTCTGGGTTGGAGCTCTCTCAGCTGCCTATACCTTGGACTTCTGCTCACGCTCAGCTCTTCGACAGTGGCGTTGCGCGTGTTGCGGGGTGAGAATCGGCTTGATCGACCCGATGGCCAGCTCGCTTCCGGAATTCTTCATCTTGAGAGCTTCCTTGCCCTCATAGTTCTGGTCATCTTGAGCGGTGTCTCGCTGGCTGAGGATCTCGATTGGGGGTCGGTTTGGTTCGTTACTTTCGCGGTCGGAGTATCCGTCCTCCTGATCTTCATATTCGGGAAGATTCTATTCCCGGTAGTTCTCCGGTTGCTCCATGCCGTTGGAAATACGGAATTGGTGACCGTTTTCGCGATCGGTTTACTCTTCGTAGTGGCGGCATTGGCGCATCTCAAGGAATTCCCGCTCCCTCTGGGGGCGTTTCTGGCCGGGGCCCTTCTCTCTCAATCCGAATTGGCCGAAGCGGTCGATCGAAATACGGCCGCCCTTCGCGAGTTCTTTGGCGCTCTCTTCTTCGTGGCGGTGGGAATGTCAGTCGATCTCACAATCGTCTCTCAGCATTGGCTGTGGATTCTGGTGATATCGCTTTTCGTGATTCTGGGCAAGATCGGCAGCTGCTGGTCGGGCCTCTTCCTCTCCGGCGAATACTCCAATCACGGTTTCGGGGCCGCAGTGGGAAAGAGCCAAATCGGCGAGTTCAGTTTCATTATCGCAGGTCTCGGATTGTCCCTCGGTCTTTCCGATCGGACCCTTCCCACTCTTCTTGTCGCGGTGGCCGTGATTACAATGCTCCCGACCTTTTTCCTGACAAGGCACTCCGACGCTCTTCATCGAGGTTTGAGAAGGAGGGTACCGGGCACCCTGATCCTGCTGGCCAAGTTTATCCTGAACTTGATCAAGGCCATTCGCGAGTCCTTGGGGAGCAGTCGATTTCTTCGTGTGCTGAAGAGGCCTGTAATTCAAAATCTTGTCTATTTTATCCTAATCAATGGAATCATTGTGCTGGCTTCTCTGACGGCCAATAATCTCAGTGGCACGGAGAATGCCGAAGAAAATGGCTGGTACCGTGTCGGGATCTGGCTTCTCGCCGGGGTCGCCATCGTTCCTCTGATCGTAGCCCTTCTCAGAAATCTCAATGCCATGGTGATGATCATTACCGGCGAGGTCCTAAAGCAGCTCTCCGCCCAGGGTCTGATGCGAGGCCGGATCCGCAATTTCTTTAATTCCGTGGTCTATCTTTTCGTTCTACTCGTTATTGCAGCGATCTTTCTCGCTGCCGCTGCACCCTATTTCCCAAGTGGGCTCGCTTTGATTCTTTTCCTGAGTCTCTCCTTCTTCTCCGTTCTCATATTCTGGAGAAGAGTCAGTGTCCTCGAAAGCCAACTGGAATGGATGTTCATGAGGAATTTCAACCGCCAGTGGAGTGATCGTGAGGAGAGGAGAAGCCGTTCTATCCTGAGGGAAATCGTGGAAAAGTACCCGTGGCCCATCAGGCTGCATGAGATCACGATAGGTTCCGGGACGTTCGCCAACGGCAAGAGGATCGCCGATCTCAAAATACGCGAGGAGACCGGCTGTTCCGTCCTCGCGCTCGGCCGGGGTAGCGAACACGAAATCAGTCCGGCATCTGAAGTTCCCCTTTTTTCGGGAGACCGTTTAGTCCTCCTGGGGAGCGAATCGCAGCATGCCAAGGCTGATCGGCTTCTCAACACCTCCGTTCCGAATGATGAGAGCTCCCACTCGGCCCCATTCGAGGTCGAAAAAGTCTACCTCAATTCCGATTCCCCTCTACGCGGATCCACTCTTGCCGGCGCCGACCTGCGACGTAAAGAGGGCGTCACCGTAGTGGGAATCCAGAGAGGGGTGGAAAGGATTACGGCCCCCGGTCCGACGGAGTTGATGAATGCCGGCGATGTCCTCTATATCGTCGGCGAAAGAGAGAAGATCAGACGTTTTGAGGCCGCCGCCAACTCCTGAGGATTCTTATCGTCGGATTCTTTGTTTGGATGGATGGTTTACCGACCTGAATCACCCGATTATAAGAATCCTAAGCCAACTTTCACGGAAAGTTGGACGAAGACTCCTCTCTCACTACTCGCGAGCTGTTTGGACGGAGCGGCCGGCAAGCTGGAGAATCGGGAAACGGTCTACCCGGTCCGATTAAGGCGCCGCTCTGCCCCGGCAGAGCGGGCTAGGAAGATGTCGGTGGTTGAACCACCCGGAAACTACAAACCTAGCGACGGTTCAGACCTATCCCGCGATAACGAAGGGTGAATTCCGACAGATTTTCCGGACAGAAAACCAGCCTTATTTCCGGGAGGCGATTTTCCTGAAAATGCCGGAGCCGTAGATCTCCTTCATCATCTTTCGCCTATGGGCGACCGCCAATTGGAAAGCCTTCTTCTCTCCATATTTGCGGATCGAGAAGGATGTGCATTTCTGCTCACCAGGTGACGGACGCCAGCTCACCGAGTAACACTCGTTGAAGGCACCCGAAGCACTGCGCTTCGAAGTCCTGCAGACTCCCAGTACCCCCGTCGTGTTTCTCGAATCCCGATAGACGATCCTTCTCCCTCTCGGGTTTGTCGGGATCTGCTCCAGTTCTTCATAGAGCTCATCCCGATAATTGCGCGCCATTCTCTGCGACTTCCTCTTACCGCCGCACTTCAAGTCGCTGAACAGTTTTGAATATGTCTTACCGTTCTTGTACCCTCTTACAAACCAGCCGTGGGTGGACCCTGAATCAATGCGGCTGATTCCCTTATTTCTAGTATCGCGTTTACGTTTTCTCTTAGCCATTCCTAACAGTTACAATTTTGGGTTTATTTGACCTTATTGTTCCTGTTCTGCAATTAGGGGCAGAATCACTATATCTAAGACATGCCTCTGTTTTTCAAGCCTAATCTACCCGCTTAGGGATTTTTCCAACCTCCCGGATCGGGATCCCGCCGGTCTCTGATTTTCGTTCCACCATCCATTTCTGGAGGAGGCGTGGGATTTCCCCAGTTAATACAATCTATTGATAGTTAGAACGTTAGTAATCGGGCGGGGCGCCATCGGATTTTCAACAGGAGAGAACGGAAAATCGGAGAGTCGGGATCCGGTGGATGATTGGTGACCAGAGATGAACATGGACTAACGAGTAAACAATTAGTTAAAATACCCTCCGATTGGATCAAGGCAGAGGAAGGAGTCACCTTCCTTGACGGTCCTTAAGGCGATAGGTTGGGAGCCCCGAAACGTTGACTTCGAGGGCGAAGAGGTCGCCATCCGAGATTCCGGTAGTACTTTTCGAGAATCCGAGGTTTTGGCTCGAAGAAGTGATAAAGAGAGTGCGGTTGCATTTTCCGCCGAAGGAGCAGGAGGTGGGACGTCGCACTGGGAGAGGGATCTCTTCCAGGATCTCGCCCCGGGGGGAGATGCGCAATAGGCAGGAGCCGTTCCACTGTGTCGACCAGATGGTCCCCTCAGCGTCGATGGAGAGGCCGGCGGGGACGGCGGGGGAGCGGTCGCACAGGTCGATGAGGATCTCGCGGTTGGAGATTCTTCCGGAGAGGGTATCGAATTCGAACTTGGAGATACAGCGGCTGGGGCTGTCCGTAAAATACATCACCGAGTTATTGGGGGACCAGCCGAGCCCACTCGCGATGGTGATTCCGGTCGCCATTCTTCGCAAACGGTTTCTCATCGGATCGTAGCAGTAGAGAATGCCGGTGTTTTGGAAGCGGGTGCTCATCGATCCGAACCAAAAGCGCCCTGATGAGTCGCACTTTCCATCCGCCAGTCTATTCGATTCTATATCGGGTTCGATGCGGCAAAATGTCTTGAGCTCGCCCTTGGCGGGGTCGAGCCACGCCAGGTTGTTTTTTCGAGCCAGGGCAAGTCGGCCGGAATCGGTAAGAGCGACAGATCCGACGAATTCTCCGGAGCCGTAGATAGTATCGTTTCCTGTGCTCGGACTGGTTTTGTGAATGAGGTGCCATTCGCTGTCGACCCACCAAAGACAATTGGCTCGATTGTCCCAAATTGGACCTTCCCCTAGGAGTGCACTCGCTTTGAGGACGAGCTTGGGTTTCCGGTGCTCGTTGAAAGTCTGCACGTTGAGCCGTTTTTCGGATCTCAGGATTCAAAGAGGATTGCGAGCAATGACGTATTCCTCGACCGGGTTTCCTTCGATGAGGTGTTCCTGGACGATCCTCTCAAGGACTTCCTCAGTGCAAGAATGGTACCAAGTGCCCTCGGGATAGACGACGGCAATGGGACCCCCCTGACAGATACGCAGACAATTCGCCTTGGTTCGGTAGATTCCTCCTTGCTCGGCAAGATTTAATTCCCGGAGGCGGCTCTTGAGGAATTCCCACGACGCCAAGCCGACTTCCTTGGCACAGCACTTCGGTTTTGTCTGGTCGCTGCAGAGGAAGATATGCCTCTTTGTCCGGTTGACGCCAAAACTGTGAGCGATACGCTGTAGGTCAGATTCCAATATGCTGCCTGTTGACTCCGAATCAGTCGGCCTTCGAAGGATTCTTTGCTAGTCGTCCTCCCCTGGAGGCGAGATGCATGTAGAGCATGCGACAGATCCATGCGTCCGTCGCGGCGTAACGAATCTGAGAATCGGTTAACTCAGTGCGGCCCCAATTGGTCACCTGAGCGCCCTTGGAGACCCTGAATTTCAGGATAATCGCGGCCAGATTCCTCAGACCGGTATTCTTAATTCCAAGCTGCTGCGACAGGGTGCTCAATTCAACGAAACCTGAAGGCCTGAAGGGACAGAGTTCCTTGAGCTTACGGATGTCATCCTCGATTGCGACCCCGGCCTTCACTACGTTTCCGTTCGAGAGCAAGTCCATGAGGGCCGACTGCGAGCCTATGCGCTGCACCTGAAATAGGTAAACGGTATCCGAAGTTGCCAGCTGAACCAGAGCCGGATGGTGGTTCTCACCCTTTCGAAAAGTTGGGCGAGTCTCGGTATCGAAGCCCAGTAGCTCCTCCTTCTTAAGAGACTTCAGGGCGGTGATCGTTCCCTGGTCGGTTGTGACGACTTCGATCTTCCCGTTGTAGCGGATCAGGGGCAGCCGGTTGACATCCTCCTTCGAAATGGTCGGCTGAAGCCGGGAAGGACGGGCCTTCCTCTTCTCTTTCCCTTTCTGCTCGATCACAATTGTGATAACCGCGATATAGTGCTCGAGATCGTATTTGCGAGTTCGAGCACTTATTCAGATCTCGATTTCGAGACCATCGAAAGCAAGGGAGATTCTTTTGGGAAATTGCGGGCCGCCATGGAGGCCCTGCTGTTCACTGTGGTAAATGTCCCCGTACATACGGGTGTTGAAGAGAAATTCGTCAAGATCAGAATCACTCGCGGTCGGTTCATTGTGGAACATGCAGAGATGCTTCACCTTGGCACGGGAGGCGATCTCCACCCCCATCACGTTGCTCGAATGCCCCCAGTCCGCTTTGTGGAATGTCGCATCCGCGAGGGAATACATAGCATCAAAGATCAAGAGATCGGCGTCGCTGATAAAATCGGTAAAAGGGTACTCCGTTTCGTAGGCCTCCTCCTTGTGTTCGGAATCGGTGGAGTAGACCGCCACTTTCCCGTTCTGGCTGAAACGAAAGCCGTATGATTTTCCCGGATGCTGCTGCTCCGTGCCTGTCACTTCGATGTCCGCCACCTGAAATGGTTCGCATGGATCCTTGATATCAAACTCGATCTCCGCGGGAAGGCTCGCGAAGTCGACGGGGAAGCAAGGCGCGGACATCTGAAGTTGGAAAATCTCCGGGATTCTCTCGTGATATCCGTGGATGACGACTCGATTTCCCGTCTTGTAGATGGGCGCGAAGAAGGGAAATCCTTGAATGTGGTCCCAATGGAGATGGGACATGAAGAGATGAAAGACGCCGCTCTCGTTTCCAGCTCCGCTTCTCACGTGCTTGTCGGAAAAATCGCGCAACCCGGAACCTGCATCACAGAGAATAAACTCGTTCGAACAGGTAATGATTTCGATGCAGGGAGTGTTGATGCCGTAGGTATTTTTTACCGAGAAGGGCAGGGTTTTGTCTATCAGCCGGTTGATCGCTTCCGGTGTCGAGGTGTCCTCATCGCGGGCCGCTTCGATCGCACGAAAGATCTTTTCCCTGATCGAATCTGACCTGAATGAAGCCGGAAGCGAACCTCGCGTTCCCCAAAAGTAGACTTTCATCGGTCAGTCCTCACAGACCTGTTCCATTGTCGAATCTTGGTCCAGGCCGGGTGGATCATTGAAAAACATGGGTTTCATCTGATCCAGTTTGTCCAGGATCGTAATGGCGACGACGGCCGAGAGAGAAAAGAGGATGTTTATGGCGTTGAGGTTCGCGTCGCTGCTCGAAGCGGCTCTTATCCGCGTCATGAAATCCTTGTTTACGATCTGGAGTTGGGAGTAGAGTTGTCGCAGTCCTTGCAATTCGAGGTCAGGCTTTTCCCCCTCCCGATGCATGAAGTACTGCTTTATGAGGTAAGCGCCGACTACCCGGTAAATCGTCTCCTCAACCGATGCAAAGGGAAGGTGGTAGTGGGCCATTGGCGTCAGCTGGGATAGAATCGGACACCTTCCGGAGGCCATTATGAGACCGAGAAGCGACTTCAGGGCGGTCTGGACATCGCAGACTTTCAGATAATCGCGTTCCTCCGAGCGAACCCGCACATGGACGCGTTCAAAGGAGAGAATGTCCTTAAAGTGCTCCGCGACTTCCTCGATATCGATGGCGACCGGGCAGTGGGTGTGCTCTTCGGGTGCCAGCGGACAATTCTGACATTTGTGAAAGTCCAGCCGCGTCCCAAAGGCACTCTCTTTCTTCGGGTGTTTTCGTGGATTGTCGAGATCGACGGTAAACTTGTATACTTCACCGTTTTCAAGAGTGAATTCGTAGGTGAATTTGCTCACAGTGCACAAATCGCAAGGGCGAATCGTTTCAGGGTTGCCGACACTCTTGCAGGAAAATATCCGACTTACTCCTAATAATCGGATTTTTGATGGCGATACTTCATACCAGAATGGTAAAAAAAGGCCACTTCTAATTTCCGGCCAATATCCTTGAACCCATCGAAACGCCTGTTTAACCTAGAGGGTTTTTATGGCTGCTCGCATTCCCAAGAGGATTTACACCCAGGCTGCTTTGGAGTTCTGGTATGAGTGTCTATGTGGAGAGTGGGAGCAGTTCTTTAATCTGGAGGTGCTCCATCGAGCACGAGAGCTTTACAGAAAAGGAGAGATCCATGAGCTCGAACTCAGTGTTGGTGACGCCATCGTTCACAGCAAAATCGCCAAGCGTGACTTTTACTCCCTTCTTGAATGGGTTGATAAACGACCTAGGTTTCGGAGCTCGTCGGAGAATCGGACTCTGGGCGAATCACTCGCCGCTGCCGGCCTCTACGAAATTGAGGAGCTGGTAGCGGATGAGATATCCGCCCTACCTGAAGATGAACAGGAAGAGGGTGGGAAGAAAGAGACCGCTCCAGACGAGGCTCCAGGGAAGATCGACGGGCAGGACCGCCCGCGAGAGCATTTGGAGGAGACGCGCCGCCTCCTGTTGAGGTTCTCGGTCTTACCGCAGGGCTTAGTCTTCAACGCGTTTTGGAGTGGGACCCAGGAGGAGAACGCTCCGGCTCGCTTGCCTGGAAGGCAGACTGAAAATAAGTGTAATCTTTCAGAGAGAGAAAAGCTGATCCAATTAGTGGCCATGTCTCGACGGGCCGGCTTTGCTTTCCGCAGTCAGGACCAGACTTACATTCTGCGCGAGGTCGAAGGGATATTGTCCTTCCTCGGCAGAGATCTGGAGAGATGGAAGAGGCGCTTCTCAATCCATGCGGACAAGTCCGTGATGGCTCTTGCGGAAGGAGTACAGCGGGTTAAACTTGAGGCCGAAGCGGTCACCTTGAACGGGAATCTTACCTTCAAATGGAAGTTCAGACTCGGACGCCGGGAGCTCACTGAGGGCGAGGCCCTTCCCCTTTTACACCAAGCCGGTCGTCGAGTCATCGTTCCTGGTTTGGGAATCCTCAAGATTGATAAGGAACAGGTCCCGGTCCTTGAAATGTGGCGACTCTTCGTCCTCTCCAACGGGGCCGATGCGATTCCCCGATATATGCTTTTCTCTCTCTTCGGGCGCAATGGAGTCCCACTCCGTCTTACTCCCGAATTGAAGCTGTGGCGCCAGCGCCTGCTTCAGAGTCGGTCCTCCAGGGCGGCGCATCCAAAAGCGTTGAGGCCCTACCAGAGCCTCGGTCTTGAGTGGCTCATGCGGATCTGCGAGTCCGACTGCCACGGTCTCCTCGCTGACGAGATGGGTCTGGGGAAGACAATTCAACTTGCGTCCCTCCTCGCCGCCCGTCCCATCTCCGATCTCAATCACCTCGTTGTGTGCCCCGCCAGTGTTGTTCCTGTCTGGAAGAATGAGATCGGCAGATTTTTCCCTCAACTTCGCGTCGAGGTTTTGAAAAGCAATCATACCATTGAAGATATCTCGGGGACCGCGATTTGGCTCAGCAGCTACACTCAATTGAGAAGGCAGAAGGCGATTCTCGACCGGTGGGAATTCGGCTACGCGGTCCTCGATGAAGCACAGTTCATCAAGAATCCGGATGCGAAAGTGACGATGGCCTGCCTGAATATTCGGGCGCGGCATCGATTCGTCCTGACGGGAACACCACTGGAGAACACCCAGCTTGATCTTTGGACTCTTTTCCGCTTCCTCATGCCGGGATTCCTCGGTCGTCGAGCTCAATTTGAGCGCTCTCTGGAGCAGGATCCGGTTGAGCATATGGCCAACCTGAAACGGCAGATTGCGCCATTCGTTTTGCGGCGCACGAAACGCGATGTCGCGAAAGAGTTGCTTCCCAAAGTTGAGATGGAGCTGATCTGTCCGATGAGTGACCTCCAGCAGAGGGAGTACAAGCGCCTCTCGGAACAGGGAATCGGCAAGTTTGGGGAAGACCTCCATTCGACCGTGCGAACCAGCGGCTTGAGTCTTTTTACGCTACTCATACGGCTGCGGCAGGTCTGCTGCGACCCCGACCTTCTCCCTTGGCAAAAAGCGGATCTCGCCCAGAGTGGAAAGATAAGCTTCCTCATGAACAAGGTGGAGGAAGCGGTTGCGGGCCGCCATAAGATCGTAATATTCAGTCAGTTCGTCTCTCTTTTGAAACGAGTTCGCAGAGGGCTGCGAGAACGGGTTCCACGGGCCGAACTGTTTGAACTGACCGGCCGGACGATCGATCGCGAAACTCCGGTTCGAGAGTTTCAGAGTGCTGAAGGTCCTTCCATTATCCTGGTCAGCCTTAGAGCCGGTGGTACGGGAGTCACGCTACACTCTGCTGAGTACGTTTTCCTCCTCGATCCATGGTGGAACCCTGCCGTGGAAGAACAGGCAATCGATCGTGTTCATCGAATCGGGCAGGATAAAACCGTTTTCGTTTACAGAATGATCACTCAGGGAACGATCGAGGAGCGCGTCCAAAGACTGAAGGCATACAAGAGGGAGATTTTCGATGGAGTTGTCGGAAGCCTAGCTGATGTCTCGGATTTGAAGGTATATTTTCGATCGTTGAGTGATCTGATCGCATTGACTCCCGGTTCGGATAGCTGGGAGCCGAATCAGGAATCTGTCGGATCCTGAATCCTTTGGCAGTTCGAAATACAGTAGACGCAGTCGTCAGGAAGGTCCGCCCCGGGTACGATCAGCGGGAAACCGACATTCTGGCGGTGGAGGAACCACTGGAGATCCGCCTGGCTTACAGCCGGAAGGGGGTTGCCGTGCAGCGAAGCATCTCGGTGACAATGCGTACTCCGGGTAACGATTTTGAGTTGGCGGCGGGCTTCCTCTTTACCGAGGACATCATTTCGGAATGGGAAGAGATTGAGGAAATCTCCCAGGTCCTCGATGAAAGCCGCGGCTGCTACCAAGAAAACGTCGTCTGTGTTCGTCTCGTCGAGGGAACGACCGTCGACTTGGGTCGGCTGGAGCGCCACTTTTACACGACCTCCAGCTGCGGGGTATGTGGTAAGGCCTCTCTTGAAGCCCTCAAGCTCTCCTCCAGATTTTCCATCCCACCTCCGGAGCCCACCATTCATTCACGTACCGTCCATGGCCTGCCTCAGATTCTGCACGAATCCCAATCCGTGTTCGAATCCACCGGCGGTCTGCATGCTGCCGGATTGTTTGACCGGGACGGAAACTTGCGGGTTCTTCGGGAGGACGTGGGCCGCCACAACGGAGTTGATAAAGTCGT
The DNA here is from genome assembly GCA_965226025.1 of Candidatus Moanibacter sp. Taxonomy (GTDB): domain Bacteria; phylum Verrucomicrobiota; class Verrucomicrobiia; order Opitutales; family UBA2987; genus Moanibacter. Next base: position 2,145,034 of record CBDDCD010000003.1, read on the forward strand.
TGGTCACGAACTTCGAAGCGGGCGCTTGCCCCTTTCCAACCTGTGCCTCCTGGTCAGTGGGAGAACGAGTTTCGAGATCCTGCAAAAAGCTCTCGCTGCAGGCATACCTCTCGTGGCCGGCGTGGGCGCCCCTTCCAGCCTCGCCGTCGAGGTCGCAAACTCCTTCAAAATGACCCTCCTCGGCTTTGTCCGCGACAACCGTTTCAATATTTACAGTGCTCCGGAGCGTATTATCCCCGACTAACCTGAAACTTCAATGGTGATGCGGGTTTCCAGGGACGAATTTCACCGTTTACGGCACAGTGGGTTTCCCTCAGGTGGCAGAGCAGTACCGCACCCAAAGGGTGATCGAAGTAGGAAGTTTGGAGAGGGATTCTTCAATCCTTGATCGGACTTTGAATGGAAGTGTCACGTTGCCGTCAGGCTGAGGGATTGCTCTGCTACCTGAGGGTACTTTCTCTTTCTCACATCCGCGGGATCGCTGCGCCATCCGCGGGCCTTTTTCTCTTCGGCCCACTTCCGAAATGTTAAGTTGCAATCTCGATTGATCCGGAAAGCACTCGCGGCCGGTGGCCCAGCTGATTAGAAACTTCAATCTACATGCGGGTTTATGGGTGACTAATTTCACCTTTTTCGACGCGGATAAGTACCCTCAGGTGGCAGCAGTACCGCACCCAAAGGGTGGTCGAAGTAGGAAGCTTGGGCGGGGAATTCTCCCTCTTCCCCGAGGATCGGATGGGCCCGTTTCAAACTTGATTAATCCGGCCAGCTTCAGTGGGCCGGTGGCTGCCGTTTACTAGCCCTACTTGACCAACTCAACTTCCGAAACGGTTTTTTTCGGGGGTAGTAGGGCTCAGGAGGCGTATCAACAGTAGAGGTGGGTTGGCAAAACCGCCTGTAGTGTAGACCTACGCTCTTCCCAGGGCGGGATTTTTTCGTATAATGGTGGGCCATCATGTTTCTGAGGTGTAATCGTCGGCGCAAAGATGGCAAAGAGCACTACTATTGGAATATCGTTGAGAACAAGCGTGTCAGCGGGGGGCGGGTGGTCCAAAGACAGGTCCTCTACCTTGGAGAGATCAACGATAGCCAACACGAAGCGTGGCGCAAGAGCATCGAGATTTTCGAAGAGGGCAGGGAAAGACCCGAACAGGTGGCGCTGTTTCCGGAAGATCGTGCCCCGCCTGTGGGCGACGAAAGTATTGTTAGAATACGGCTCAAAGATCTCAGGATCGAGAAGCCGCGGCAATGGGGAGGGTGCTGGCTTGGGTGCGTTCTATATGAGCAGTTGGGACTGGGAGAATTCTGGCGGGAGCGTCTCAGACCCTCCCGTCAGGGTACCCGCTGGGCCCATGTGCTGCAGACCCTGGTGGTTTACCGGCTGATGGCACCGGGAAGCGAGTGGCGGCTGCATCGGGAATGGTATGAGCGAAGCGCGATGGGCGATCTGATGGGGGAAGACTTTGGGATCGCCGAGAAGAACACGCTCTATCGCTGCCACGATCGATTGCTCAGGCACAAGAAGGCCCTGTTCAGGCACCTGACCGAGAGGTGGAGCGATCTGTTCAATGCCCGTTACGAGATTTTGCTATACGATCTGACGAGCACCTATTTTGAGTGCGATCCGAACCAGGAGCCGGCGGCCTCGAGCCGACTGCGCAAGTTCGGCTACAGCCGCGATAAGCGACCTGACTGCGTGCAAGTGGTGATCGCCCTGGTGGTGACTTGTGAGGGCTTGCCGATTGCCTATGAGGTACTTCCGGGTAACACGCAGGATAAAACCACCTTAAAAGATTTTCTTTCTCGGGTGGAAGAGAACTACGGTAAGGCGAACCGGGTGTGGGTGATGGATCGGGGCATTCCGACCGAGGAAGTCTTGCAACAGATGCGCCAAAGCGAACCCAGGATCCACTATCTGGTGGGTACCCCGCGCTCCTGGCTGGGTCGCTTCGAGCAGTCGTTGCTGCAGAAGGATTGGAAGCAGTTGCGTCCCGGTATCGAGGTGAAACTCCTCAGCGAGGGAGGTGAAACCTACGTTCTGGCTAAAAGCGACGATCGGGTGCGCAAAGAAAAAAACATGCGCCTGCGTCGTTTACGCCGTCTTATCGAGGCGCTCAAGAAGCTGCGTGAGAGCAAACGGCGCTACCAACGCGATACCATCCTGATCAAACTGGGCGAAGCCAAAAAGGAGGCCGGTCCCCGGATCTTTGGATTACTCGACATCGAGATCGCCCCCAAGGGCGCCCCCACTGAAAAGCCGCCTTTGAGCTTCCGGTTGAACTTAAAAAAATACCGCCAAGCCTATCGCCGCGAAGGCCGCTATCTGTTGCGCAGCACCCTCAGTGCCGAGAACCCCGAGCAACTCTGGCGCCTTTACCTGCAGCTCACTGAGATCGAGCAAGTCTTCAAGGAAATCAAGAACGACCTTTCCATCCGCCCCATCCATCATCAGAGAGATGATCGCATCGAGGCGCACATCTTTATCAGCTTCCTTGCTTACTCTCTGTGGGTCACCCTGAAACGTCGACTCTACCCGATGGCTCCGGGACTGACCCCAGCCGAGGTGCTCTCCAAAATGGCGGCCATCCAAATGCTCGATGTGAAACTGCCCACCACCGACGGACGCACCGTTGTGCTTACCCGTTACACCGAGCCCGGTGAGGACCAAAAGCTACTACTGAACCGGTTACACCTCGAACTTCCTCCCCAACCACCCCCCCAAATCAAATCCAAATAACCCCTCCTGTAGTGTAGACCTTTGGCCCACTATCAACGACTTACGTCGAAATCAGGCCCCAGTTGAGAAAGACGGGCTAGAATCTGTCCGGCTGGTTCCCCCTTGAAAAAATAGGAATAGGGACAGGAAATAAATTGCTTGCTCTTTTTCTCCGAGCAGTTAGAAGAGGAGAGAATGCGAAAAAGAAGGCTCAAGATTGTGGGGGGGTGCAGCTGTGTATCATTGCATCAATCGAACAGTAAACGGGGCTTTTCTGTTTGACGAGCTGGTGAAGGAACGGTTGCGCAGGCAGCTGTGGCAAGTTGCGGATTTTTCCGGGGTGGAAGTGCTCACCTATTGCCTGATGAACAATCATTTTCACGTTCTGATAAGGGTGCCGGACAAGGAGGAAGTGGTGTTGTCGGACCTTGAGCTGGTGCGGCGCTATGCGGTGCTCTATCCCGAGCCGACTCCGTATCAGGCGATGACGGTGAAGTATTTGAGGGCGATATTGAAACAAGGCGGCGAAGAGGCGGTGTTGTGGCGAAAACGACTTCTGGCGAGGATGCATGATGTATCAGAGTTCATGAAAACGCTGAAGCAGCGCTTTACGATTTGGTTCAATCACACGCACGATCGCTACGGAACACTATGGGCGGAGCGTTTCAAGAGCACTGTTGTGGAAGGGAGGGAGGCGGCGTTGCGGGTTACTGCTGCCTATATCGACCTGAATCCGGTGCGAGCCGGAATCGTGGAGGATCCCAAGGACTACCGCTGGAGCGGGTATGGTGATGCAGTGGGCGGCAGCACTGAAGCCCGTGAAGGAATCGTGGAGGCAGTACGGGGCACCTACGACGGGTCTCTTAATTGGAGAAAGGCTTCGAGGGAGTACCGGCAACTGCTCTACTGCCAGGGGTCTGTGAAAGCGCCTGGAAACGCTCCAACTGCGAGTATTCCAATGGAGGAATGGCTCAGAGTGTTGGAGGAGGGAGGCGAGTTACCGGTCGCGGCAGCGTTGCGATGCCGGGTGCGCTACTTTGCGGACGGTGCGGTGCTGGGTTCGAAGGAGTTTGTAGAGAGCATCTTTCTGGAATATAGAGATCAGTTCGGGAGGCGAAGACGAAGCGGCGCCAGGAAGATGAAAGGCAGCGACTGGGAGGGGTTGACGGTGTTGCGGGACCTGCGGAGGCGGGTCTTCGGTCAGAAACTCGCCTAAGACGGCGATTTTCTAAGTCTTTCGTTCCGCGAATTGGGAGCTGGGAAGAGTTCATTGGAGTTGAGAGAAACGAGAATCACGAGCCGATAAGACATATCTGCAGTAAACACGGAGAATGTGAAACCGATAGCTTGATCAAAGATCCTTGCAAGTCGGATAGGCAAGGCTAGTATTTTGATGAAGAGCTCTGTCTCTCCGTATTTGAAGAGGTGAGGTGTAGGTTGGAATAGACCATGTCGAAGAATGTCAGTGCGCTATCCTTCCGGAAAGGTTTGGAGAAGAATCTCTTTGAACGGATGGTGGAGTCGGCGGGATCGGGGTCGGGGGATTCCGATGGTCTCAAAGGGTTGGCGGAGGAATATCTGATAGGGGATGCCATCACCCTGGGCGCCGTTTCCTTTTACGACTTTCTGAAGGAGGAGAATTCGGGTAAGAAGGCATTCATCTGCAACGGAACGGCTTGTATGACGGCCGGAACTCAGGGTGATCTCAAAGAGCTGATTGGGGAGTATCTCAAGGAGGAGGAGATTGGAGAAATCTGTTGCCTGGGCAGGTGTCACGAGAATGGATCCTTTCAGTATGGCGGAGTCAATTATTCCGGTAAATCGGATGACGAACTCGGGGCGATATTGTCGAGCGGCGAAGGTTCGTCGTCGGACGACTACGCAACCGCTTCGAATATGGAACGGACGATTCTTCTGACCGAGTTTCCCGGAGTCGAAGAGTACTATGAACTGCTGAAAGAGATCTTGATACAGGATCCGTCGGAGCTGATGGACGAACTGAAGACTTCGGGTCTGAGGGGCCGGGGTGGAGCCGGATTTCCAGCCGGGATCAAGTGGGAGTCGTGTCGAAATGCTAAGGGCGAGCCCAAGTACATCGTCTGTAACGCGGATGAAGGGGATCCGGGAGCCTACATCGACCGGTATTTGATGGAGAAGCGCCCGCATTCCGTGCTCTTTGGGATGCTGGTTGCGGGATACCTGGTTGGATCGGAAGTGGGTGTCCTCTACATCCGGGCCGAATATCCAGAATCGATTAGGATGATTGAAGAGTCGATCGAAGAGCTTCAGAAGCGGGGCTTAACCGGGGACGATATTCTGGGCAGCGGATTCTCATTTCGGTTTAAGACGATCAAGGGGGCAGGAGCCTACATATGCGGCGAAGAGACGGCCCTGCTGGCGTCGATCGAGGGACGTCGGCCGGAAGTAGGGGTGCGGCCTCCTTTCCCCACCGAGGCGGGGCTATTCGGAAGACCGACGGTGGTGAACAATGTGGAAACTTTTGCATGTATACACCATGTGTTTGAGATTGGTGGAAAGGCATTCGCCGAGATCGGAACAGATGCGTCTACGGGCCCAAAGCTCGTCTCTTTGGATGGAAACTTCAATAAACCGGGCCTTTTCGAAGTCGAAATGGGTACGCCACTATCGGAGGTAATCCACGAGATGGCTGGCGGCTTCAAAGTCCCGGTCAAGGCGATTCAGGTTGGGGGGCCGCTAGGCGGAATCGTGCCGGTTGGGAAAATCTCCGACCTCACGGTTGATTTCGAATCTTTCAAGGAGGGAGGATTTCTCTTGGGCCACGGCAGCATTGTCTGCATTCCGGAAAAATTCCCGATCCTGCAGTACATCGAGCACCTCTTCGAATTCACGGCGGCAGAATCCTGTGGAAAGTGTTTCCCCTGTCGCCTGGGATCGGTTCGGGGGCAGGAACTGGCGGAAAGGGCCCGAACCAGTGACTATAGGATTGATCTTGAGCTGCTTACGGATTTGCTAGATACTATGGAATTGACTTCATTGTGCGCCTTAGGGGGAGGCGTCCCTCTGCCGATAAAGAACGCACTTCACTACTTTAGAGACGAACTGCAGCCAAACCTCCTCAATACCGGAACGGGATCATGATTCAGATTAGGGACAAAGCGAAGTTGGCGTTTATTGACGGGCAGGCCTGCGAGATTGAGGAGGGGGAGACAATCCTGAGATTGGTGGATCGGTACCGCGGCCGAGGCCATGTGCCGACTCTTTGCGACGCACCTCAGCTGGAGCCCTACGGGGCCTGTCGGGTCTGTTCCGTGGAGATCGCCCAATCGTCGGATGGTTCCCGCCGCGTGGTGGCGGCGTGCCACACTCCGTTGAGCGAAGGCCTCCATATTTTTCCGGAGTCGAAAAAGATCCAGCGTCTCCGGCGCAACATCATTGAGCTTGTCCTGACCGATCATCCGCTGGATTGCCTAACCTGCGAAGTCAACGGCAATTGTGAGTTGCAGACGGTTGCGGCGAGAGTCGGGATTCGCGATGTGCGCTACCCCGAGGGCAAGAATCACCTGGATCGAGAGAAGGATTTGAGCCACCCTTATATGACCTCGGATCTTTCCAAATGCATCAACTGCAATCGGTGTGTTAGGGCCTGCGATGAGGTTCAGGGTGAATTCGTTCTTAGCATGTTTGGGCGAGGTTTCGAGAGTCGCATAATCAAGGGATTCGATTCCTCGTTTGAAGATTCCGATTGCGTATCGTGCGGTGCCTGCGCGCAGGCCTGTCCGACATCAGCGATCTCCGATATTTTCCAATCGAAGTCAATTGAGCCGACCTCGAAGACGCGAACGGTCTGCACCTACTGCGGGGTGGGGTGCAATCTTGAAGTTGCGACGAAGAATAATGAGGTGAAATCGATCCAGGCGCCGGTTGATGCCGAGGTCAACCACGCCCACACCTGCCTGAAGGGACGCTACGCCTTTAGATTTTATAACCATCCGGATCGGCTGCGCAGCCCCTTGATACGACGCAATGGGGGATTTGAGGAGGTCTCCTGGGATGAGGCCTATGACACGATGGTGGAGCGTTTCGGGGAGATTCGATCGAAGTGGGGCGCGGATGCAATCGCAGGCATCTCCTCTGCGAGGTGCACAAATGAAGAGAACTACCTGATGCAGAAGTTCATTCGTGCGGTCATCGGGACCAACAACATCGACTGCTGTGCCCGGGTCTGCCACGCCCCGACGGCATGGGGAATGCAGCAAAGTTTCGGAACCGGCGCCGCAACCAATTCCACGGATGATCTCGAGAAAACAGATTTGATTCTAATCGTCGGAGCCAACCCGACCCACGGTCATCCTGTTACGGGCGCCCGGATCAAACAAAGGGTGATGAAGGGAATCCCCCTTATAGTGATCGACCCGCGCGAAATCGAGCTCGTCCCCTACGCCCAATACCATTTGCAGCTGCGCCCCGGAACGAACGTGGCGCTGCTCAACATGATTGCCTACACCATCATCGAATCCGGGCTCGTCGACGAAACGTTCGTCAAGGATCGCTGCGAGGATTTTGAATCTTTCAGGGAGAAGACGAAGCAGCTCGATATCGACGAACTAGAGCGCATTACGGGAGTGGATCGAAATCTCGTTAAGGAGGCAGCTATCGCTTACGCCTCCGCTCCCCGTGCGATGAGCTTTCACGGGCTCGGGGTGACCGAGCATTCTCAAGGTAGTAAGACCGTTATGCTCATTTCCAACATCGCCATGATGACCGGCAACATCGGGCGCGAGGGAGTGGGAGTGAATCCGTTGCGCGGCCAGAACAATGTTCAGGGCGCAGCCGACATGGGCGTGCAGCCCCACCAGGGCGCCGGGTATCTGAACGTGACTCTTCCCGAAATTCAGGAACACTACGAGAAGTCCTATGGGGTACCGGTTTCAAATGAAATCGGGTATAAGATTCCCCAGATGTTTGAGGCGGCGAAGAAAAAGGATCTCAAAGCGCTCTGGATCATCGGTGAGGACGTGGTGCAGTCGGATCCCAATTCGGCGGATGTTATCAAGGCCATGACGAGCCTGGATTTTCTGGTCGTGCAGGAGATCTTCATGACGGAGACGGCCCAATACGCCGATGTGATTTTGCCTGCAACCTCATTCCTCGAAAAGAGCGGGACCTTTACCAATGCGGAGAGGCGCGTTCAGCGTGTCAATGCCGTGGTCGAGCCTCTGGAGGGAACGAAGGTGGACGGCCAGATCATCGTCGATATGATGAACCGGATGGGCTACGAGCAGGAGGGCTACAGCCCGGACACGACCTTGAGGGAAATTTCCAAAGTGGTGCCATTCTTTAAAGGGATCCGTTGGGACGAGCTGGGTGAAAACGGTAAACAGTGGCCGGTCGGGGAAGACGGTAAAGACACTCAGATCCTCCACACCGAGACGTTCAAGCGAGGAAAAGGGAAATTTCACTTCTGGGATTGGGTTGAGTCGCGCGAAGTGGTGGAGAATCAGGATGAGTATCCCTTCATACTGACCACCGGTCGGATACTGGAGCACTACAACTGCGGCACAATGACGCGCCGAACCGGTAACCGGGAGATCCAGGGCGAAGACATTCTCACGATCCATCCTGAGGATGCGGGCAAAAAAGGAATCGAGACCGGCGACCAAGTGCGATTGTTTTCCGCCCGTGGCGAAGTTCGCCTCCACGCCAAAGTGTCGGAAGAGGTTAAACCCGGTATTCTTTGGACAACCTTTCACTTTCCCGAGCGGATGGTGAATAATGTGACGAGCGAGGAAAAGGACGAGGAGAGTCTTTGCCCGGAGTACAAGGTCAGCGCCGTTGATATCGAGAAGGTGTGCCCCGGCGATCAGAGGGAAAAGACGGAGAGCACCGGTCGGCGAAAAAGGGAAGCGGCTCCAGCGGCGGGTGGGTGAAGTCGATACGGCTAGCGGATGGGGAGAAATAGATAGCGGAATGCGTGAGCATTTCGTTTTCGAGGTCACCGCTGATTCGATCTCTGATTGATCCGGCAAGCGGCAGCGCGCCGGAGGCGCGGATTCCCTGAATCTACATCGTTGACAGCAATACCAATCTTGTTCCCGGCTCATTGAGGACGACTCCGATCGCCGTCGACGACGTCTACCAGGCGATTGGCAACGTCGGCATTAACGTTCCGGCCGGCAGCGGCGTCTTGGCCAACGACTCGGACTTGGATGGCACGGGATTCGGGGCGACGCCAATTACAGCGTTTGATGCTAAGGGGACCAATGGCGGAAACATTTCGGTTACCACGGCGGATGGCAGCTTTACCTAGAGGCTGTCCCAAATCCGAGAGGATTTGGGTGGAAGCCTGATACCGATATCAATCTTCGTCACGTTATGTAGACCACGACATGCCTTCCGTCCTCGGTAGCTTACCTTTTATCCGTTATGCACCTTTCCAGCACCCTTCCTCTCGCTTTGAGTCGATAGTTCTCCCAAGGAAGCGCCTCTGACTCGATTCTTGGATCCCTATGCCGCCTGCGTTGCCTCTTTCTCATGTTCTTGCGCAAGTCTCTGCGCGATTTTCCATAGATTGTGGGACAGAACCGACCAGGCCACGCTAAGGTTACGGTTGTCAAAGCCTTTGCTGCGTATCTTGCCCCCGTGCCATCGGTTCTTGAGCACTCCGATCCGGCCTTCGGTGCTCCCTCGTCGTCGCTGCAACCGGACAAAGCGCGGCTCCTCCATCCGCTCCTTGAGCTCTTGTGGATTGCGGGGCGTAAGGGCGTCAAAAATCCCCTCTGCCTGGAGCCGCTTGCTGGCCGCCTTCGAGGCATAGCCCCGATCCCCACTGATCGCTTCGATCTTCTCCTCTAAAGCGAAGCCCTTTTGCCTCTCCAGACTTTCCCAAAGCTGCTTCAATTCGCTCGGGGCCTGCCCCCCATACAGTTTCCAGTCCAACAGATATCCCTCTGCGCTCTCGCATAAATAAAGGGTGTTGCCAAACTCCACCTCCCGATCTGCCTTGCCTCGCACGATGACGTCAATCTCAGGTTCGTAGGCGCTCAGGATCTTCTCCTCATTCTTCACCTGCCGCCCCCCTATGATCCGTTCGTGCGCCTGTTTCATGACCTGCGGTATCTGCTCTAACATACCATCCATTCGCTCGATGATTCGGCTCGCCTTCTTCTCGGTGTAATCGCTTTGCATCCACATAGCTTCCAATAAGTCACGGTGGCGAAGGGCATGGCCCTCAATCTTCTTGAGCAATAGCTTCATCCGCCGCAGGATCCCTTTACGCGCTTTGCCCGCCTCCCGGCGCCGACGCGCATGCGTCATCTCCAGGCACCGTTTGTTCATCTCCCGAGCCAATCCCTTTGCTCCCTGGGGCATGCGCTGTTTCATTCCCGCCTGCCCGATCAGACTGATCGCCTTGAGCAGCGTTGCTCCCACATCCTTGAGCAAGACCCAGTCCACGGGCCAGTGGATGTTCGCTTCCAGGCAAGTGGCGTCGATCAGGCATTCCCTCGTATCGATCGGCTTCTCTAATCCTGCCTCACCACAATGTTCAGCATTGCCCACCACCTCGGTCATCCTTGCATGCAGCTGTCTCAGATACGCTTCGTCGAAGAATTTCGAATCCCGTTCCAGACTGCTCTTCGATATTTTCCGGATCCCGTCTACCTCACGCACCCGGCAAAAATTAGCCAGAAGCTCACTGCGTCCCAACTCCTGCGACAGACAACGAAAGGATATCCCTCCGAGTAAATGACGCACCACCTCCACCCGCAGCGCTTTTATCGCTCTTAGAGCGCGTCGCTCCCGATCCTTCCCTCCCGCTTCATCCCATCCTTCCAAGGCTTTTACGATCGCCTCCCTTTCCAGCGAGGAGTCGATCAAAACCCGGTCAATCCGCTCCATTGTTTCCAGAAACACGGTGTAGTCTTTGCATCGAATGACTGGAGTTAGGGCTGGACGCAGGAAGCTTTGTACGGCAATATTTTTCATGAGAAGGGCGTGCTGTGTATTTGACTAACGCAAGCATAAGCGCCCTTTTTCGCCGGATCGAGCTTTTTGCAGCTCTATCCGGCCTTTTTTTTGCCCATAACTCATTAAAAATCAATTGTTTCCACCACTGGGACGGGCTCTACCTACGACCCGCCGACCGGCAGGCACATCCGGACAGCACACGTTTACTGGTGAGGGGGATGCGGGTGGCGGACCGGTAGCGACAAAACAATTAATCCGCTTCCCGCTTTCAGTTACGCGCAATGGGCAGCACTTTTCGGAGTCGGGGCCAATAATCATTTCTGGATGGTCCGATAAGTGCAGACGCGGCGGCAGCTCGACTGACGGGAGACTTCAATGTTCATTGGGGTTTGCGGGCCGGCCGGAGAGGCCGAAATCAACGGCGCGATCGTCGAAATGCTCACCCGTCTCCGCCCGTGCGGGCTACGCCGAGGCGAGCGCATTCCGCTACGGGGGAACTCTCCTGAAACTTCCGTGATTCGACGAATCCGATCGCAGTGCAGGATTCAGTGCACGAGCGCAGTTATAACCAGTCGAAGTCCGCCGGTCGTGCACTCAATCGTCCACTGCGATCGATCCCTTCGACCTTAGATCACGAGTAAGACTCACGACTCTACGACAACCTCCACCCGCACATTCGGGGTCGCAACTGCGACCGAGCCGTAGAGCGGTCAGCGACCTTTGAAGGACTCGACGAGTTTCTCCCCTTGATCCAAGGTGATCCCTCCCAGACGGAATTGGAGGTGGACAGAATTGAAAAGAGTGAAATCAGGACGGACGGGATTGCTGCGATCCATCTCACCGGAGATCTCAACGTTTACCGAACCGAGTGAGACCTCCTCCTGACCGGCCAGGACCTGAAGGAGTTCGACTCCGCAGGCGGCGATACCGGCGAGAAAGAACTCCGCCGGAGTGACTTCCTCTCCTGGGCAGCCGTTCTGCACCGGTCCATCGACGATGAAGTGATGATTACGGCAGCGGCAGAGAACCCGACCGAAGGTGTTCGTGGTCTGCGCTTGGGCTTCGTATCGGCGGATTTCTGAAGAGTTCATTTCTACATTAGAAGTTCGACAAAGTCTCGGTCTCTCCCTCGCTCGCTGGACAATGGAAACGAGAGTTCGAGACCGTAGCTGGTTTCAAGGTATATCATACTGTCGGTGAGAAATGAATCGTCGTACTCGGCCTCCAGCTTTACAATAGACGACAAGATTCCGATCGGTAACGAAATGCTATCGAGGCCATAAATCCAAGAACTATTCCTATTACTTTGAGGGCTTTCATCTGCTTCCAGACTTCGTTCTTACGATGGATACAATGCCGATTGTGGCGAGACCTATCTCTCGCGAGGTTACAGGCAGTGACAATTTTGTAATGTTGCTAAGTTTTCAGACGTTATATAAACGTTAGAGAACTGTCGTGCAGGACTTTCGGGCAGACACATGATTCTTACAGCTGAGAGTGAATCCTTGCTCGAGCTGAAATCGCCACCGGTGGTGGTTTGCAAGCTGATGGAGCTTTACTCTTCGGACTACCACGAAGAGGAGATTGTTGACATTGTGCAGGTCGACCCGGCGATCACGGCGAAGATTCTCAACATATGTAACTCCCCTTACGTAGCACCGCGGGAACCGGTGAGTTCGCTTCAACAGGCGGTCTCCCTTTTGGGTTTAGGGCAGCTTGTCAACATCGTGTGGAACATCACGCTGGGGCACCTCCTCAGGCTTCCTCTGGGCTTCTACGAAATTCCGCCTGATGGGCTTTGGCACCACTCGGTGACAACGGCTGTGGCGGCCCAGGAGCTCTGTCGGCTCCAGTCCAACCCAGCGGTATCGGAAGAGGTCGCTTTTACGGCCGGACTTCTGCATGATATCGGAAAGATTGTCCTCAACCAGGCGCTCGGTTCCGACTCTGAGAAACTGAGAGAGTCCCTCGCCGATGAGGGCGTTTCTATTGTTGCGGCAGAGAGAGCGCTGCACGGTGGCGACCACGCCCAGGTCGGTGGCGATATTCTTCGAAGCTGGAATCTTCCCTCTACGCTCTGCGAAGCAGTTGCGCATCACCATGATCCGTCCTCAGACCAGGGAGACATTTCGGATCTCGTTCACATTGCCGATTACTGTGCTCACGCCTATGGAGCCTCTTACGGATACGAATCTTTCCGGTTTGAGATGAACCCACTTGCCTTGGAAACATCAGGTCTCAAGGACGAGCACATCGAGAAAGCGACAATCGGGCTACACCTGCGCTCGTCCGAGGTCCAGGCCTTCATAGGAATCTGACGGGCGTAGATCGTGGAGCCGGCGATTTGGAATTGCGGGATCTGACACTTGCAACCGTTCCTCAGTTGCGTGTGTTGCGACGCCCGACAGATTCCTCTCGGACTCTTTGTCGCGAGCTTAGTCGTGAACTTTGTCGAATCAGATGAAGAGAGGAATTCCCAACGGATAAGAGGGGGAGGATGCCCAATGGATTGAGCGAGCAACGGATGGGACCTTCGGTTCTTTTATCCGTTGTTCAGATCGGTATAAGAGAACGGGGTTCTTCCGAGTTTTGTTTGGGATCTTCTTGTGAGGTCCGTTCCCAGAGGCCCTTTGTCGCGACAAAGAAATCGAATCTGAGACATCTCTCGTGAAGTTCGAAATCCCAGATGAAATCCGGAGGAACCGAGACCGGAAAGGAGCAGATATGAAGACCAGAAATCCAATAGTGATACATTACGTCCACGATATGGATCGGGCGAAATCGAAATACCAAGGGTTGCCTGTTTCAAGGATACGGAAGGCAATAGGTTTGAACTCCGCCAGTGGCCATAAAGTCCAACAAGCAGACTGTGTTTTTTACCGCAGATTACGCAGATTCTGAATCTGGGCAATCCAGCGCGCTGCTGCGCGCAGAAGTAATCTGCGGTTGATTTCTTGGTTGCTGCTAGGTTGCTCTAGGCACATCCGCGCCCATCCGTGGTTTGTCTTCCTCTCAGCGTTTTTGTTGCGGCTTCGATGTTGCAGGTAATCCGTGGTCGTCCTCCGTGCCTCTGTGGCCTCCGTGGTTCTCTTCTCTTTGGTTGCGGCTTCGCTGCTCTGGGTAATCCAGGTTATCGGCGGTTGATCTATTGTTTGCCCATTCGAGAGCTTCAGAGCCCGTGATGTCTACAAGGCTTTAAAGTCCCGCCAGGAACTACCGAAACAAGCCGGCCGCAAGCCGGCCCGTTCGAGATTATTATGGCTGCTGGAAAAAAGGCTGGCGCTGCTTACCACCACCTCATACCCGCTTTCGGCGGCGACCTGCATACGGCGGTGAATCAGCGCGGTTTGGCCACGAAAAGGCAGAAAGGATTCTGCCGTTATCTCTTGCGTCTCTTGTGCCATTTTGCGGCCCCTTTCATCTTGATCCGGGTCAATAAACCGTGCAATTGAACACGGCGGTCGATACTCTAGTCTTGGAGGCAGAGGCGGAGCTGATGACGAGGATGGATATCGAAAGGATGCAAGAGGGCGAATCGCCATTTAGGCATGACTCCGACCCTATTCGACCAAATTCGCATCGGGCGTTGGATGCTGGGCGCAGTGTCAGCAGGGGGACTAAGAGGAAAGACTAAGTGTTGCGGACGAAGTGTGGGGACTAAGTGTGCATCTCCTGAACACAGAAACCCTTGGCTCGCCATAGCTCCCGAGCGACGGCGGCTGAAACCCGAGACGTATCAATTCGTGTCAACTTTTGATCCGGACGGGACGAAAAATTGCCGAAAAGAAAAACTGTGACGGATTGTAGTACAGATACGGCACCTCGGGGGCGAGTATACTCCTCGCCTGACATCGGAGCCGGAAATGGTGTGGCTCTGTTCGCTGCCCTATTTCTCTCCTTCCTGGTATTTCTGGCCCTGCCGTTCAGCCTCATACAGTCAGATCTGATCAGCCTTGGTCCAGCCCTAGGGGATAGCGACAAGTACATGGCGGCCCCGGAATCCATACCTGAGCCGCCTCCGCCGGAGGAGAATCAGGAAGAGATCGAGAAGCCTGAGCTCGAGCAAGAGTCGGTCCCTTTGAGTCTCAGCCAGATCGAGTTGGCCCTGCTCCCAGGCACCGGAGATGCGCTGAGAGTGGGCGGCTTTTCTTATCTCAATTTCGGCCTGGGAGTAGAGACTCTAGCCGAAATGGAGATCTTCGAGCTAAGAGACCTGGACCGACTCCCGGAGGTCATCTTCCAGGCTAGGCCCTACTACCCTTTTGAAGAAAAGAGAGAGGGCATCGAAGGCTGGGTGAAGTTGATCATCGTGATCGACGATAAAGGATCCGTGATCGATGCAAGGGTAGTCGAGTCATCCAATCCCAACTTCGAAAAACCGTCCCGTGATGCCCTGCGGAAATGGATATTCGATCCCGGCATAAAGAAAGGCAAACGCGTGGCGGTTCGGGCGCTGCAGAAGATAGAGTTCCTGATCAATGCGGAAGATCAATGACTCTGTAGCCGCTCTGCTTCCGGTGAGCGGCAGAAGGACTGAAATACCTGATCGAAATTCGCAATCGTAAGCGTAATCGGGCTTCGATTGCGCGTAAGATTGCGAATTTCGATTGGCCGTGACCGGTATCCGATCTTTCTCAATCGATCAACGTAATCTGTACCCGAAACCCATAACCAGGTGTCAACTACTGATCCGGACTTGAAACAACTCCCAACATCCAATCCCGCTCAGCGGGATCCAATAGGGACCTGTCGGTGGATCGAGTTTTCGCTACCGGCAGCGCGAAGGGGTCAGTGCTTTCGGTGGGCAGGGATGGTTATGGCAAGCCGTTAAGCATTCGTCAGCCGCTATGTTGAGAACGGCAACGGCCTTCTCCCATTCCGTACAGGACTTCTCACTCGTAGTGCCCTCTACTTCCCAAATACTATTCACCTGTTCGCGCGCCTCGTCCGCCGCTGCCTTCGTACCGGCGCAGTTCTGATCCATATTCACTGAGACTGCGACTTCTCCCCGAAATGGGACGCCGTAGTTATCCCCGCTAATATTCGTCGAAAGGCATCCACTTAAGACGAGGACGAAACCCAAAGAAGCCAAAACGGATGTCTTTCTCCATAGCGAATTCGAATTTCCCATTCGTCTTCCTCCAAAGCAATAATCAGAACTCGTCTACTTTTGACGCGAGCACCTTACCTCATCGATTCGGCGTTGGTCGATCAGAAAATGGGGTTCGCAGAAAGTTTGGACACAGAAAAGTGAACCATGATCTTCCCCTGGTACTCGAGATTACGAATCTTCTTTTATCTGTCGTTGATCAGTGCCCGGTAGCGCTCAACGCTAATGCGGCCTCGCCGAGACCGCCTACAACATTTGGAGATCCGAAGGCTGTAGACGCGCGCGGTCGGTGACCGCGTAGGAGTCCACAGGCAGAGCTGAGCCTTGCACTTAGGTTTGAGTATGCGCGAATTAGCGCGAGTTAGCTCGGAACTAAGCGGTGATCAACACCTTAGGTGATTCGATAGCTCCAGAATCAAGTTTGAGCACGTTCGGGGCTATTTCGGGTGGATTGCAAGGGGTTTGAGCACTGGGAAAGTGGATTTTGCAATTAGGTTTGAGCACTTTCCTTCGAACTGCAAGAGGTGTGCATCCGGAATTCACGGGGTCTGAACGGTTTAGCTCACTTGCGCCAAGTATCTGGCGCAGTTCTTGCGAATGCAACTATAAACGACCCTGCGAGAACTGTGACAGATGCTGCCCGGCGGCAAGTGCAGCGATTTGTTGAACTAAGCCGCTGACGCGGCACTTTTCAGATTGCACCGTTCCGCGAATTGGATAAATTGTCTTTCAATTCCCGTTGTGCCGTGAAATCGGAAAAAGTCGCCAAAGGCCCTTCACTTTCTCTAATGTCCGGCACGTTAGTATACTCGCTTGTCAAGTGAATTTATTTCGCTTTATACCAACGAGTTAGAATACTTTTTCCTACTGCACCGATTTCGAGCCCTTTCGCGGCTTGTTCAACCATGGGTGCATTTTAACCACGGTTAAATGCACCCTTTATTGTTGGGCGTCTACTCTTCAGAGATTACGATGTCCGGCTTGGTGCTCTCGACGATGGCGAACAGTTCTGTCTGCTCTTTTTCCGGAACCTCAAACTTGTCCAATGTCTTCTTGAAGTCGGCGGCCATCGCTTGCCATTCGCTCTCCGTGATATCGAGATGTGCGTGTGAGTCTTTCATGGAGCGACCGGCGTACTGTTCCGGTCCACCTGTGGCTTGGCACACCATCGCCGTTACCTGGAACTTGAGTCCGGCTTTCGGAACGCGCGTCCGCGCTTCGTCAATCGCGGGGTTGGCGTTGAGGGTGTCATTGACGAGGAGTCGTTCGATAAAGTCATCGACGACCGCAGCAATATTGTAGACTCCGCCCAGCCGCTCGTACAGAGAGGGCTCCGCTTTTTCTTCAGTCTGCGCATGTGCCGCTGAACCTGCCAGCAGTGTTGCGAACACCACGGAAATCAGCGTGCTGGATCTGTTGTGCGTTTTCATAATCATTCCTCCTTCTTGCTCTGTGTGTTGCGTGTTCGTCCTGTTTCGCCCAACCCTCTTATAGGCAGCGCTGACGCATCTGCCGTTATGTCAAGATAGCAATTTGGCCGCATTGAGCAAGATTTCTCTCTAACCTCCTCTCAACGAGTGGATTGCCTCACACCGGACGGCATGAACGGCGGATTTTTTTTGATGCGTCAGCACTGCCTATTCCGAAGCGTCGACGCTGCCTATCAAATTAATGAGATGCGCGGACGCATCATTTTATCACTTTGACCTCGCTGATTCTGATTCGACTTCGGGCTGGCGAGTCAAAAGAGTTTGAGTTGGGGGTCTTTGGGGGAGGTGTTGCGGCGGCGGTGGGAGCGAACCAGGCGGTTGGCTTCGGCGAGGAGGTCGACTGTGCAGTCAGTGGCTTCAGGAGCGAGTTTGGAGGGGTCGAAGGCGAGGTCGATGGCGTTGCGGATGTGCTTCAGGTTGTCATAGAGGTCGTCTCCATGGTGAGAGAAGTATTCCTGGAGGCACTTCAAGAGGTACTTGGGGAAATGGATCATGTACTTTTCGCGCTGGCCGCGTTTTCGGATCTCGGAGAGTCGGGCTGTGATGAGTTCCTTGTAGCGCTCGCCGGTCATGCGGAGACGGCGCTCGTGGAGCGAGGTGGCGGGGCAGGTGATAGCGTAGACCACGCCTTTGTAGTCGCGCCAGAACAGTTTCTCGAGCTCGTCGGCGAGCCAGGTCGCGGCTCCTGTTGGAGGAGAGTATTCGTGGGCTCTCCCTGTGACACTCACGACTACAACGGCCGGCGCCACTATTGGCCACCAAGTCCGGCGACCCTACCAGCGAAGTGGTCTTCGAAGACTACAGCCTGGCAGAATTCTGGTTCGGCGAATAATGGCCCCTGCACGCCGCCTACATTGCTCTGATTGTGCCCTTGCAATCCCTTTGCAGCCGGGTTAATTGTTCCACTCAGGGCGCCCACGGGGACGGCGCTACAATTCGAGGAGTGTTCAAACCTTCTGTGAAAATGCACAAACCTATTTGCGAGCTTCACAACGACCACGGCCGGCGCGTCAATCGAGTATCAGATCAAGAGCCTCTCTGACGAATTTAAGGCCCCCACGAGCGGTTGGCTCACCTACAAGTCCCCAGTCCTTGTATTTCCCGGAGAGATCCTCTGGATGCGCGCCACAAAGTCCGGCGACCCCACCAGCGAAGTCGTTTACGAACCCTACCTACTATCCGAACACTGGTTCGGCGAGTAGCCCATTGCAGCTCAAGCAAAATTTCCTCTAAAAAGATTTGACATGATCAATCGGATTGGCGAGCGTAGCAAGCGATACCTAATTGGGGGGGAGATGCCTGATTCCATGTCGGTCCCTCAATAGATAGTGCTTCTCTTGCAGATTCTTTTTGCAAGTGTGAACGATTATTGAGAATTCCAAGGAAATTGTGATAGGGGGGAAAAATATGAAAAATACGATTCGGATAGCAATTAGTACAGTTCTTCTTTGCTCTGTGGCATTAGTTGAACCCGTTTTGGGCGGTCCGATCATTCAACCGACCGGTGTCTCAACTACGGCAAACGAATTTCTGCCAATAGGTAGGACGATCGACCAGTCCGGCCTCGGTGCCGCCTATGTGAGTGGGGTGACTGATTTCGATACATTCGTGGCCGCCACAGGTCACAACAATTCGAATGCCACCACATGGTTATCAAACCTGATCTTTCCCAAGTTGGTGACTTTCGATCTGGGCGCACTATTTGGGATTGACGGTTTTGCATTATGGCACACCTTGCCCAACACCACGATTAGAGACTTCGATCTCTTCTCGGATACAGACAATAATTTTGGGAATGGAGGCACAACTTCACTTGGAGCGTTCACAGCCCCGAATTCGGGTGGCGTTTCTGGTCACTCCTTTTCCTTCTCTCAGACCTCGACACAGTTCGTACACTTGAGGATTAACAACCATTATGGTGGCGTTGACGTGAGGGTCGGTGAATTTGCGTTCCGTTCTACGATTCCCGAGCCAGGTGAGATAGCGTTGTTGGGTGTTGGCGTTCTTGGCCTCATTGGCGGCTACGTCCAACGGAAGCGCCTCCGTTAGCACTATCCGGCCCGGCCTGCAGCCAGGCTAATAATTGTTCGCTCTGCAACCTTCCTGCAGCGCCCTGACCGACCCCTTTCGCACCCCTTGCAAATAGGGAGCAACACCGCTACATTTGCGGCGCTACAGGTTTTGAGTGCTCAAACCTTCTGCGAAAATGCTCAAACCTAATTGCGAGCTACACAAGGCATCGAATTCTTCAGTACTAGGCTGGGTGGCTGAGGGGATTCGAACCCCCGACCCCCGGGACCACAACCCGGTGCTCTAACCAACTGAGCTACAACCACCATAATAATCTTTTCTGGCGAAAAGATTATAGTTTCAAATGACGGTAAGAACCGTCATTTGAGGGGATACTCGATCCAGGAATCGAATGGCTGAGAGGTATACCAGTTCTTTGCTTTGTCAATCACGCAGTGATTGCTAGATTTGCGCGCCACGAATCCAACCTAGGAATCAGACTTAAGACTCGCGCGGAAATCTAAAAGCGCATGGGGGTACGGATTTTCTTGGCGACGGGGACACCGTCGCGGAGGGCGGGTTTGAAGCGCCATTGCTGAATTGCGTCGAGGGCGGGTTGCTCGAATTCGGCGTGGAAGGAATTCTCGACCGAGGCCTCCACAACGAAGCCCTTCTCATCTACGACGAGGAGCACGGTAACGGTACCGTGAAGATCCTCCTCTTTCAGATGTTTTGGGTACTTAGGGGAGCGGGCGTGGATCGGTTGTGGGGGCCGGTTCTTGACATCAACCTGAGATGCGGCTTCTTCGGCGGCCTTCCTGAGATACTTTTGAGAGGCCTTGCGGGACTGAACGACGTCGAAATACTGGTCGACTGCACCTTCGATACTTGATTCGGACTTATTGATATGCTCCTGAAGGGCAGCGGCCCGGCGAACGCCGTGGGTTGCGGCGCGGTCCAGCAGCTCGATGAATTTATTCATATCCTGGCGCATCCCGAAACCCTCGTAGCACCAGAGGGCGAGCTGGAACTCCGCCTCGGGGTATCCCTGTGCGGCCGCGCTCTCCATCCATTTGGCCGCTTCCTCAACATCTTTCGGGTCGTTCAGGTTGTGGGTATAATAGACCGCAACCATCATCTGGGCGCCCGGCTCGCCGAGCTTGGCCGCTTCCAGGTAGAGCTTAAAGGCCTCCTCCTTATCCTCCCCGATCCCGAGTCCTCTCCAGTACATTTCCCCGAGGGCGAAGAGGGCGACGGGGGATTCTCTCTTGGCGGCCTTCTCCAACCAGTAGAGCGCTTTGTCGGAATCGCCATTCACTCCTCGCCCTCCGAGGTATAGCTGGCCTAGCCGGGCTTGCGACCTGAGGTCACCATTCTGAGCGGCCAACTCGAGCCAGTATACGGCCTGAAGGGGATCTTTATCGACCTCCCTTCCGGTCTCGTACCAGAAGCCCAATTCACTCTGTGCTTCCATATCACCCCGGATGGCCGCTTTGCGATAATGTCTCAGTGCTTCGCGATCGCTCTGTTGCACTCCTTGCCCGGTGGCGTAAAGGTGGGCGAGATTGGTCTGAGCCGAGATGTGATTCTGGTCCGCCGCTTGCTGATACCACTTCGTAGCGGTGGCGAAGTCCGGTTCGCCGAAAAAGCCATCCTGGTATAGCTTGCCCAATCGGAATTGGGCCTTTGGGTGGCCGTTGTCGGCCGCTTTCCTGTACCACGCCAAAGCCTCTTTCATGTCCGCTGGAACGCCTCGGGCCTCTTCGTAGATAACACCCATATTGTACTGTGCCCGTGGAATCTCCTTCTTCGCCTGACCCAGGTTGAAATCAAGTGCATTTGGGTGGTTGTTCCTAAATGACTCTCCGTCGACAACCATCCAACCAAAGTGCGTCGTGCCGAGACCTTTCACATTGTCGCGAGAGAGGTTTCGAATCCGATCGGCCTCCTCCTCGTCTTTGGCGTCGATGTTTCCGGAATCAAACTGCCATCGGAGATACCGTGCCGCCGTCGCGCTTCCGGTTCGTGCCGCCGCCATAAGCAGCTTTTTCGACTTCTTTTGATCGATATCGACCCCTAGTCCTAGGGTGTACATGTAACCTAACCAGGTTCGGGCTTGGGGGTGCTTTTTCTTTGCCAAGGTTTGCAGACCGAGCCGGGCCTCCCCGTATTGGTCGCGTTGAAACGCCTTTTCGGCGCGTTCCATGACAACCTCCGGTGGGTCCGGTTCCTCGCCGCCCGGCTGCGGTATTTTCTCATTGGAGGCGGAAAGGCTGGAGGCGGCAAGCAATGAGACAAGGGCCAAGAGGAGGCCGCACTTTCGGTTCAAGCAATCAAGCAAGAACGCTTGGCAATGGTAAATTGGGGAATGCAGCATCTTGATTCGAGGGGGAAAAGGACAGTCTGATTGGTTGTCGAACTTCCTGGCCTGAGAACCGATTTTCCAGTCGTGGTCCATTCCGCACCCACCGCGGAATCTGCCGAAGGGTGACAAATCAAAGGTCAGAAACTAAAGGAGTGTATTCGGCTGATGGGTTTCGTCAAGAGTGGGAGTGGTGTCAGGTTTCAGAGTTGAGGTGTCAGGATTGGGGAGGTGATAAGGCAGCAGAGCCGTGACCAATCGACAAGGTTCGAACCTTGTCCAGATCTCCGCGTCCTTGCGGAATCGGCAAGGAACACGATAAGACTCGCGACAAAGCAATGTCCGGGCCGGGGTGCGGCCTTTTTAACAAGACGAAACTTACTATTGAGAGAGTCCGGGGAGAACGGCGTGCCCATCCTTGATATCGGAGCAACCCACCCCAAACCCCTCCCAGGAGGGGATCGACCGCAGTGCACGATTGAGTGGACGACGGAAGTGGAAATCCTTGGAAGTTCGCCGCTGTCGTACACTGCGATCGGATTCGTCGTATTTCGGAAGTTTCGAGAGAGAATCTGAACCCTGAACCCTGTGTCCAGCTCACAAATTCCGCACCACCGCCTTGGCCACACCTTGGATGATCAGTTCGGCAACGGGGTGCAGTTTCGGGTAGCGCTTGTTTTCGGCCTTGAGGAAGGGCGCCCGGCCCGCCTTTTTGATAAAGCGTTTAAGGGTTGTCTCACCGTCG
Source organism: Candidatus Moanibacter sp. (assembly GCA_965226025.1). Classification (GTDB taxonomy): domain Bacteria; phylum Verrucomicrobiota; class Verrucomicrobiia; order Opitutales; family UBA2987; genus Moanibacter. Next base: position 2,167,414 of record CBDDCD010000003.1, read on the forward strand.
ATAAGGGCGGCGACGATATCACCGTTTTGGGGCGGGCGCTGTTCCAGGATTACGATATCGCCGTCGTGAATACCGGCATCGATCATGCTGATCCCGGTTACTTTTAGGGCGAAGGCGCGGCGGGTGCGGCGAATCCCAGCGGTCTCGGCGTCGATCTGAAGTCGCCCGATTTCACCTCCCGACTCCACACCATCGGGATAGCCGGCGGCGATCGTTCCGTAGATCGGGATGTCGACCACATCTTTGGCCTCGATCGGTCTGTGATCCTCGTCGAGGTCCATGGTGATACGGAAGGTCCTCGCCTGGCCCGGGACCCGGCTGATGTAGCCCTTTTTCTCCAGCGCGCGGAGGTGTCCCATGACGGCGTTGGTGCTCGAAAACCCGAAATGAGACTGGATTTCGCGGAAGCTCGGCCATGTGCCTTCTACGCGCATGTGAAGTTGAATATAGCCCAAAATCTCCTGTTGCCGAAGTGTCAATTCCTGCATGATGGACAAATGTATAGATAAACAAGTGTTCAGTGTCAAGAGGCTAGAAATCTGTCGGGTGTGTTCTTCGACAGGCGACATTCGGCGCAGGATGTGACAGTTATCTCCGCGGATTCGCTACGGTAGCCCGCCAGATTTCTAGCCTAGACAGATTCCAGTAGAAGAGAGCATTCGCCCTCTTCTACTGGAATCTAGAAGAAGACGGCTCAGAAACGGAAACCCGTTTCGGCAACGGAAAAGCGCGGCGACGACCTTCGAGTGCATCTGCAGTGGAAATCGATAAGTTGCTTAAATAGAGCAATTTGTGAAGAGATGTTTGTATCGCAAGTAGATGGCTCCACCGGCGAAGATAGGGTATTGGATGGCGCCGATCATGTGCGCTATGGAGAGCATCCCAACCGGGTTCCGAAAGATAAAGTAGCAGATCGACGATATCAGAGGGACTACCACAGCGAATGTTCGCCGATGCGGTGGAGAATTCCCGCACCCAACATGTAAAATGGTATGGTTGCGCTGGTCAGCAGCAGGAGAGTCATAATCACGTCGAGCTGCATGACCTTGATCCATCCTTTCGCTCGTCCTACCCATTCGTCGGATCTGTCGACCGGCCCGGTAAAGCGCGCGTATCCCTTCTCCACCGAAGATTCCGGGAATGATCCAAATGAGCCAAAAGTAAATATGCCACGAGACTCTCTTGCCGTTGAAGGCGGGGAACTTGCCGGGCAAACGGTCGAAGGCGTGCAGGAAAGGCTCTCCGGTCGCGATTGCGAAACGCGCCAGTTCGGCTTGGATGATGTTCTTGCTCCAGCAACTCAATAGGACGAACCAGAGCATGGAGAACCCGACCATGGCTCCGAGGCCGGTGGTCTTTTTCTTACCCAGAGTCAGAAAAGTGCTACCGGGTTTCAGGCGGTAAGCATGGTGAATTCATCTCCGCCCCGGTGCCTCCTGTTCAGGAAGATGCCGAATCAGAGATCGAAGGATCCGAATTGGTTCAGGAGATCGAACCGCTTCGAATTGACCAACGTGATGGCGTAGAAGGGTCGAGGGATTCGCGGACGGAGATGGAGCACGATCATGCAATGGCTCGCGTGAATAGAGTCGAACGCCCTGGGGAAGATTCAGAGGATCAATTTACTGATACGAACCGGAGTGCGATGGATTCGAGATGGCATCGCATTCAGCCGACGGAGGGGCCTGAAACGCCGATCACCATAATGATGCCGGGAGGCGCCACCTTTCGAGAGTCCACCACGCGCTCACCGCTAGGGAGAGTCTCCCATCATACCTACCCCGCAAAGGGAGAGGGAGGGACCTTTACGGCTTCCTAATCGGCGATGCCGAAGCTTGCACGAGTGCTTGCTGGGGAAAAGGCCATTTTCACAAAGGCGCGAGATACGGTCTTGGATAAGGCCTACGCAGAGCAGATTTCGATGGAGCCGACCGATCAGTTGGGCATCCCGGGAATGAGGTTGGCTTACAAGACACGACCGTTAGAAGGGAAGCCCTCATTTGAAGGAGTTGCCTACATGTTCATCGTTGACCGGACCCTTGTTGTCTTCAACGCGGTTCTTTCGAATTTTCATCCGGCTGACAGCGCTATCCGCTATTTCGAGTCGATCGAGGTAACGCATCCTCTTACTGCCGCCGATAGAGTCGATCAGCCGAATGGTCGGCGGAATACATGAGGCTCATTTCGGGAGGATTTCTTACATCCACCCGGTCGCGATGCTGCATCCTTGGGATTGAATTGGATTGTGAAGCTCACGAAGATAGAGGAGATCAGGGAACTCTTGCCTCGGCTGTTCAGTGGGGCCTGAAACTTCAATACTGGTGTGGGTTTCCGGGCCACGATTTTCACCTTTAGCGACGCAGATTATTCACCTCAGGTGGCAGAGCAGTACCGCACCCAAAGGGTGATCGGGAAAGGAAGTTTGGAGAGAGATTCTGTAATGGTTGACCGAGCTTTAAGTGGTAGTGTGACTATGCCGTCAGGCTGAGGTACTGCTCTGCCACCTGGGGGGATTCTCTCTTTCTCTTATCCACGGAATCGTCGTCAAAACGCAGGTACAGGATTGCTCGGTGAGTTCCTGGATAATGAGGGCGGAGGGCTCGCGAACGAATAACCCGCTTCGAGGGAATTCCTTATTCGCGCTCCAGGATCAACTCGTCTAAATCACAGAGAAGGATTGTAATAGAGCTACGCTGACTCCAAGGAGGATAATGGTAGCCATTACACACCATCCTATTACTTCGGAAATTCCATGGATATTAGAATGCTTCATCGTTGTATCGCTTAGGTATCGAGTTGAGATTGTCTGAGAAAATAGTGCAGGAGAGAGACGGAGGTCTTACTGTTTATTCCCAATCATCCTGGATTTCCGACGACGTGGTTTATCTTCGGGCTAGGAGTCTGTCGAACTTTGACGATCGATTGCATTGGAAGTGACTCGGTTCGTCCGACAGATTCCTAGGTGAGAACTTGCTCTGGAGAATCGCCTTCAGTCGCGCTCTTCCGCGCGATAAGCGTGACATCACGGTTCCGATGGGAATTCCACAGGCCGCCGCTGTCTCTTTGTAAGCCCATATTTGCCATTTTATGACAGGAACTTTGGCTTTCAATTATCGCTATCTTATTGATAATAAGTCATTTAATGCGATGTTAAGCAAGCAACTCTCAAAATCCAATGGGTGACACAAAAAGGGCTGTTTTCGGGTTCAGTTTAACCGCCGAATCAAGTTGGAGTTCCACGGTGCGAAGGTTACCAGTGATGCAGGATTGTTACTCTACCGGGAACTCGATGAAGTTTTGGGACTGACGGCGTTAGGAAGCGAAAATGTCGTGGAGGAGCGCACGGGCAACAATATCCAACACCACAGAGCCGCTCTGCTTCGGTAGTCTGTCTTTAGTCGCCTGGCAGGATACAAAGATACGAACGATGCGGAGCGCCTCCGGTTTGATCCCGTCATGAGGCAGATTTACAGTTACCTTGAGGAAGAGAACTTTTCCTACGCCATCAGGCTGAAGAGTAACGCGATTTTACAAAAACATATCGCCCCTTTACTCACTCGCCCGGTGGGGCGACCCTCGCGGGCACCCAAGGTGTTTTATGCGAGTTTTCCGTATCAAGCTGTCAGTTGGCAGAGAGCTCGCCGGGTGGTGGCCAAGGTCGAGTGGCACGCCGGAGAGTTATTTGCCCGGGTCGGTTTCATCGTGACAAATCTGAACTGGCAACCCAAGAATGTAGTGAAATTTTACAACCACCGAGGCACCGCAGAGCAGTGGATCAAAGAGGGCAAACATGCCAAGTATATCACCTTCCAGATGGCCGAGGTGGCCATTCCAAGGGAAATGTTCCGGACCATGCTGAGGCGAGTAGAGCGATTGCGACTCGCACCGGATACGGGGTGAGTAAGAGGATTTTTCGATACCAAAGGAACCAGAGCTGTGGGATTTTCTAACATCAGAGAATCACAGGTTTGAGTGTCGGTCGACTTTCTGGATATTACGCGATCCAGCCATGGTCAGAATCGGCAAGACGGAGCTTGCCGAAAGTGAATATCCTCAAGGAAAATTATATGCTGACACTAACATAAAAAGTGGTACCGTCCGTGGAGGCTGGTCAAGATGTCAGAACTCATACGACGAGGTTTCATGCACCCGATCAAGCCCGGGCAGGTCTTCACATCGCTCGACGACGCACGACGAGCATCCCCACAAGCGGGCGATGTCGTCCTCATCCGAGACCTGAGCAAACTGGCCCCGACACACGTCTGGACCGAGCCATTCGTCCGCGGGAAGTGGCGTCTTCGCCCCTACCGACTGGCCGACGGGCTGTCGGGCAAGTTGCTGATGGTCCACGACTTCGCGGGGGATGAGGGGCCCGCGGCCGTGCCGCCCGGGTTCGAGGTCAAGCTGGACCTGCCGGGCTGGTATGCGATCTGGCTCGGCGCCCCGCTGATGAAGCACTCAGCAGACGGTGGGGGCATGATCAATGTGGCGCTTGAGGGCGAGGTGGGCTATGCGATCATCGGTCCCGAGGCCACCCGCTTCCGCGGCCGTTGGGCGCATCCGTTCAACTGCGAGTACATGTGCTACTGGAAGTGCGCGCAGCTCGACAAGCAGACGTTGCGCATTCGTGTGCCGGGGGGCACTTACAGTCACCACCCGTGGGGTATGGTGCGCGGATGCTTTTCGTCGTTGCGGCTGATTCGACTGAGCGATCAACAGACGCAGGGGTATCTCGAGGACGTCGCCGACCCATCCACTAAACGCGGGATGGTGATCATTGAGGGAATGGGCAGCGAGCCGGGGACGAGGGCGGAAGCAGACATGGCGACGGCATGGCGCAACACCGACGTTAGCAAGTTTATGCTCCAGACGCCGTCTACGGGCGTGGCGAACTGGCCCAGCAAAGCGACCTCCCTGATGGGTGAGACGGTTAGCAAAAGCGAGTGGAAGCGGCTGACAAAGTCGTACCGGAAGATATCCGAGAACATTCAGTGGGCGGTGCGCAATGAGCAGGAGAGCTTCCGACTCGCAGTCGACGCCCTCAAAGGCAGTTCCACCGAGCTCCACGCATCCCTGCGCATGAACCTATTCGAAGGGGGGGACCTCGGCAAACTCTTCAACGGCAAGTTTTGGTTCGAGCACCCCGAGATGCGCAAACCAGACAGCCTGCAACTCGACTACGCCATCCCCGCAGTCCGCACCTATATCACCGGCATTTTGATGGAGCTGGCGAGCAACTACGACGTGAGCGGCGTTAACATGGACTTCACCCGCTGGCCGCCGGTGGCCGATCCCGCTCGGCACGACTTTAGCGTCTTGCTGAACTTCATCAAGGAGGTTCGCCGGTCCCTCGACAATATCCAGGCCCGCAAAGGTCGCAAACTCGCGTTGAGCGCTCACTTGGTCGACGACGTGCCTGTCTACGCCCAGACCATGGTCGGCCAGAAGATCGATTTTGATGCGTGGCTGGCCACCGGTGTGCTGGACTTCGTCTCCGTGGAGACAGGTGTGCCGAATGAGCAAAAACTACACTTATCAATAGCCAAGCGGCACGGAGTGCCCTACTACGCAGCCCAGGACTGGGGAGCAAAGGGCATGTTGCCCGATGAGGACCCCTGGTTGTTGGCGCCCATCACCCCCGAACCTGACCCGGTCCGGGCCGATGAGTTGAAGGAACAAAGGGACTTCGACAAGCAGTTCGGCACCGGGATGGACCCCACGGACTATGATCGGGCCTTTGCGGTTCGGTACGCGCGGGGCGTGGAGCGGGTATGTACGACGAACACCCGTTGTTGGCGTGCAGTCAGTCGCATAGGGCATGTCGAGGAAGTGAAGCAGCGGGCTGCGGCGGGGACGATCTGGGGCCAGGAGCCGGGGCCTAAGATGACGATCTTGTGAGATACGCCGGGTGCCACTGCTGGCTTGTCCGGCAGCGCTAGAGAACAGTCGGAAACACCGAGTATGGGATTGGAACACATACTGGCGAAGACATTTCGCATGGGTCAGACTCCAATTTAGGAACGAATATGACGAACAGAACATTCGACTCAATAGTTGTCGGCTCAGGCACATCAGCGTATTTCTGTATCACGGCGCTTAACCAGGCTGGCCGCAAGTAGCGGTAATCGATGAACGGGAATACGGTGGCACCTGCGCCCTTCGCGGCTGCCAACCGAAAAAGTATCTGGTGGCAAATGCGGAGGCAGTGGCCCTGGCCAATCACTTGGTGGGGAAAGGAATCGAACAGGCGCCCAAGACCCATTGGCAAGCCCTCCAGACCCTCAAGAACGAATTCCTGGATGGGATCCCCGAAGGAGAAGTCGAGGAATTTAATAACGCCGGTATTGCGACCTATTCAGGACGAGCCGCGCTGGTCGGTAGGAATGAAGTGGATAAATACATGGTGAAGTAGCTTGAAGGAAACGCCCTGTTATTGTGGCTTTCTGAGACCGAACTTTCTCATGCGGGAGGATAGGGTGGTTGGCTTCATCCCAAGAAGCTCGGCGGCTCCGTCGGGCCCATAGATCTTCCAGTTCGCTTTTTCCAGGGCGGCCCGAATGTTCTGTCGTTCCCGTCCCTTCATTTCTTTATCCGTCACGACTTCCAATTCGGACGCGAGTTTGGCCAGAGTCTGAGGAGCAGGCCCTTCTGATTCGTTTTGAACCTGAGGGAGATCGAACTGAAGTCTTCGAGAGCGGGAGGTAATTACAGCGCGTTCGATCAAATTCTGCAGTTCCCGCACGTTGCCGGGCCAGTCATACCTCTGTAGGTCCAAGACGTTGGCCTGGGTCAATTTGAGTTCAGGGCGGTGGAGCCGCTTCGAAGCCAAGTCGAGAAAGTGGGCCGCCAGGACCGGAATATCCTCCTTGCGTTGCCGCAAGGGAGTTACTTCCACAGGAAATACGTTAAGCCTGTAGTAGAGGTCGCTCCGGAACCTTCCGGCGTCGGCCTCCTTTTTCAAATCACGATTTGAGGCTGCGATGATTCGGACGTCCACCGAACGGGTCTTCTCCTCGCCGACCCGTTCGTATTGACCTTCCTGTAAAACGCGCAGCAGTTTGCTCTGCAAAGCGAATGGTATATCCCCAACCTCATCCAGGAACAGCGTTCCACCGCCGGCCGCCTCAAAACGCCCAGCACGGTCTTTCAGTGCGCCCGTAAAGGCGCCCTTTACGTGACCGAAGAATTCGCTCTCATAAAGCTCCTTCGGAATCGAAGCGCAGTTCACCTTGATCAGCGGACCATCCCTCCGGTTGCTCTGCAAGTGGATCTCGCGGGCGACCAGTTCTTTGCCTGTTCCAGATTCACCCTGGATGAGAACACTCGCGTCCGTAGGGGCCACCAATTCGACTTGCCGAAGTAGGTTCCGTAGAGCCGGGCTATGACCGACGATATCCCCGAGTTTCTTTGCTTCACTTGCCTCTTCGCGCAGGTATTCGTTCTCCAGTTCGAGTTGGTTTTTCAAATGTGAGATTTCTTCGAACGCCCGTGCGTTAGCTATCGCCGCCGCGGCATGATCAGCCATCATCCGCAGCCAAACGTCGCCTTGCGGGTCTATGAGTAGCATCCTGAGAAAAACGGCCAGCACGCCTAGTACCTCGCCTTTGAAGATTAAGGGTTGACCCGTAAACGAACGAATGCCCTCGCCAAGCGCCCACTGTGGATGGACGATCCACTTTGAATCTTTGCCGATGTCCGGGACGACAATGGCTTCGCCTTTGGCCGCTACGAGTCCCACTTTCCTCACCCCGATTGGAAATCGGCGGAATCGACCGTCTAAGCCTGTCCAATCGAGCTCTGGGTCCACCTCAGAAGCACCCGCGCTCGCCACAAGATGCAGGCAGGAGCGCTGATCCGGGCACTCGTCGCGAAGGTGGCAAGTCTCACATATATCGCCGGGTCGAGTGAGCCAAATGCGGGAGAGCGCGATATTTGGAAGAGCGGCCAGGTGACCCACGATCGTGTCCAGCAGAACGTCTACCGATCGCTCCTGCGCCATCTCCAGTAACAACGGCTCGAGAACCTCAAATCCAGCCGCCTGTTCATGTCCCTGATCCACGCTCTAAGGCTAACGAAAAATTGTTTTTGCACAACGAAATTTCGCTATCACCGAAATATCGTTGCCCATCATTATTCACATATAATTATATAATTAATTAATAATTAACATGTTATGACTATAGACTACCGGTTGGCACGGCAGTTGCAATATGGGCTGAGTCGATGAGTTCCATCAACAAGATGATCATCCTGAACGAATCGGTGGGGAGATATCCGGTTGGATCATGAAGCGATGGTGGCTGAAGCCAGAGGATATTCCAGAAGATGCACCAAGGTAAAAACGCGGTGGGAACACCATAAAACGAAAGTAGAGAGATGAAGGAAAAGACAAAACAGAGTGTTATTGCGGCACTTGCGCTTTTAGTTGCCGGTGGCATCGGCCCGATGAGACAGGCAACGGCTGAAGAGGCTGGGCGAAAAAGTGGCTTTGGGAATCAGACCCGGCACCGGACTGTGGAAATTGATGGCGTGGATATCTTTTATCGCGAGGCGGGTCGGGAGGATGCGCCCACGATTCTGTTGCTGCACGGGTTTCCGACGTCGTCACACATGTTCCGCAACCTGATTCCGGCCCTGTCTGACCGGTTTCACCTAGTCGCTCCGGATTACCCCGGCTTCGGTAACAGCGAGCAGCCGTCGATGGACGAGTTTGATTACACCTTCGATCGGCTGGCTGAGATCGTCGAAGATCTCACAGAGGAACTCGGGCTGGATCGGTACAGCATCTACCTGATGGATTACGGCGCGCCGGTGGGCTTTCGCTTGGCGGCCAGGCATCCGGAGCGGGTGGAAGCGCTGATTGTTCAGAACGGGAATGCCTATGAAGAGGGTCTTCGTGAGTTCTGGGATCCCATTAAGGAGTACTGGAGGGAGCGCACCCCGGAAAAGGCGCAGCCGCTGACGGGCTTCATCACCCCCGACGGTGTGAAGTGGCAGTACACACACGGCGTCCGCAATCCGGAAACGATCAGCCCTGATAACTGGAACGTGGACCTTAAACACTTGACGCGTGAAGGCAATCCGGAGATCCAGCTGGCGCTGTTCTTCAGCTACGGAAGCAATCCCCCGCTGTATCCAGAGTGGCAGGCCTACTTTCGTCAACATCAACCACCGACTCTGGTCGTCTGGGGGAAGAACGACACCATCTTCCCAGCGGATGGCGCGCATCCTTACAGACGGGACCTCAAGAACCTGGAATTCCACCTCCTCGATACGGGTCATTTCGCACTCGAAGAGGATGGCGAAGTGATCGCGGAGCACATTCGCGGCTTCATGCGGCGACATGTGCGCTCGCACGTAGCGCAGAGGGATTAATAATCGCTATTCAAAACACGAACTTCCTCTCCCAGAATGAGCACACCTGAAAATCCAAGGCCGCCACTGCCTCCATTCGACACTCATACTGCCTCCCAGAGAATGCGAATGGCCGAGGACGCCTGGAATACCCGTAATCCAAAACGCGTCTCGCTCGCCTATACAAGGGACAGCGTATGGCGTAATCGCTCTGAGTTTCTGTCGGGGCGAGAGGCCATCGTTGATTTTCTAACACGGAAATGGAACAAGGAATTGGACTATCGCCTTATAAAGGAGCTCTGGGCTTTTCACGCTAACCGCATCGCTGTTCGCTTCGCTTACGAATGGCATGACGACTCGGATTACTGGTTTCGCTCCTATGGCAACGAGAACTGGGAGTTTGACGAGCGAGGATTGATGCAGCGACGTATCGCCAGCATCAACGATCTCCCAATTCAAGAGACTGAACGGAAATACCATTGGCCGGTCGGAGTTCGGCCCGACGGTCATCCGAATCTAACCGAACTCGGACTGTGACGACGAACAGACGGTTTTCCTTCGACTGAAGATTCTGATACCATGGAAGGCATTTAAATCCTCACAAGTAAGAAGCAGCGAGATTAAGCCGGGACAGGAGCAAGCAAGATGAAGAGACCTCGAAGTGACGTCGCCTTTACGCCAACCGTAAAGGGCCTTCAAGAACGCCTTGGATCGCGCAGGAATTACGAGGAGACGGAAGAGGATCAGGAATGGTGGCTGGATGGTGTGACCCCCGAGCTGGCGGAATTCATCGCCGAGCGCGATTCCTTCTACCTTGGAACCGCGAGTGCCGACGGCCAGCCTTACATTCAACACCGGGGCGGACCCAAGGGATTCCTCAAAGTCCTCGATGACCATACCCTCGCCTTTGCCGATTTTTCTGGAAACCGCCAGTACATCTCCTACGGCAACCTCAATGATAACGACAAAGCCTTCATCTTTCTGATGGACTATACGAATCGGAAACGAATCAAGGTATGGGGTACGGCCAGGGTCGTGGAGGATGATCCGGAACTGTTGGAGAAGCTGACGGATCCGAGCTATCGGGGCAAACCGGAACGTGCCTTCATCTTTCGCCTATCGTTGTGGGATGGAAACTGTCCCCAGCACATAAATCCGCGCTACACGGAGGAGCAGATTCAGGAATTGCCGGAATGTCCCTGTTGCGATCCGAATCCGGGCCGCTTCTCAGGGACCTTGGAAGTGGCTGAAGTCCACAACGAGACGGAGAATGTAAAGACTTTCCAGTTGTCCCAACCGGACGGGGGCAAAATCCCCTTCGACTATCTACCGGGCCAGTTTCTGACATTGGATATTGAACCGGGGGGAAAGCGCACGAGGAGGTCCTACACCATTGCCTCCACCCCGACCCGTCCGGAATGCCTTGAGATTACGGTCAAGCGGGAGGAAATGGGACTGGCATCCCGCTACCTGCACGACGAAGTTAAACCTGGCTCTCAACTTCGGCTCTCCGCGCCAGCCGGCAAATTCACTTTCACGGGTAAGGAACGCGACAGCATTGTCCTGATCGCGGCCGGGGTGGGTATCACGCCCTTGATGAGTGTCGTGCGCTACCTCACAGACCAGAATTGGGAAGGCGAAATCTTCATGTTGCTCTCCTTTCGCAGGTTGGAGGATTTCATCTTTCACAAGGAAATCGAGGGGCTCAAGGAGCGCCACCGTAATCTCCATGTAGAGGTAACGCTGAGCCGTCCGGAAGGAGATTGGTCGGGACCGACAGGAAGAATCCGAAAAGAGCTTATCACGGATTTCGTGCCGGAAGCCACCTCTCGCCTTTTTCATATCTGCGGACCGGAGCCGATGATGCGTGACGTCCGGGCCATGCTGGAAGAGCTCGAAGTTCCGAAGGAGCAGGTAAAAATAGAGGCGTTCGGTACTGTAAAACGGAAACCCAAACCTGACGCGGCCGAGGAGGCGAGGCCGGTCGTAAGCGACGCGACGGTCACCTTTATTTCGGAAGGAAAGTCGGCCCCCCTGCCTCCGAATGAGCCGATCCTTGATATCGCTGAATCAATCGGCGTCGAGATCGACAACGCCTGCCGGTCTGGAACCTGCGGCAGTTGCAAAGTGAAGCTGGTTTCAGGAATCGTCTCCATGGAGTACGAAGACGCGCTGACCAAGGAAGAGAAAGCTCAAAATGTGATTCTGGCCTGCCAGGCAATATCCGTTGACGACGTTGAAGTGGACGTGATGGGACGGCAATCGTGATGAACGAAAGGTGACCACCATGAAAGTCTCAATAGTTCCTGTGTTGGTAATCATCGTCTTCATCTTCGAATTCCCCATGGTGTTGACACCGAGCATCGTCGTACCCACCTTTATCCTTCTGAATCTGCTAATGGCATGGGGAGTATTCGAAATGGAAAAACCACAGGTTATGGCCGGCGTTATCCCAAGAAACACATGAACAGGATACCGGTGGAGCTGGTCCAATCAGATTTCTAGCTGCTCCCTCATTCCATCCTGCGTAACCGGCAGAGACCTGCATTTTTTGTCGGCATGCCGGCATTTAATGGCGATCGCAATTTGTGTCGAAGTGGCAACGTGAGAGAATCGATGCTGGAAATCCCTTATACTCAAATGATTGTGAAACAGTCGTAGAATCTGGCATGGATCTTGGTTTATTGCCTGTTGAATCCAAGGCGAGTAACCCAAGAACAGGTAAATGATGAATACGGAAACTTATACAGGCGAAAAGGGCTGTAGGGCCAAAATAATCAGCGTAGGAATTAAGGGCATTCAATACGTGCAAGTTGGGTTCAGGCCTGGCCTAACTTGTGAATCTGCGGTTTTAGTTCATGGTGAACATGGTCGCAGGTTGGGTAAATCGATATCAGCAGGCTATTATCGAATATCTGACCGAGAAGAGATGGGTCCTGATTGACCAGGAAAGGGACGCAAGGAGCTCAGAACGAATGGGTGGCATGCTGAAGTATTACTCCAGTCAAGCCGCTTGATACCAATGATTTGTCACTTCGGCTGATTATTTTGACAGTACAGGATATAGGATATAGGGTAAAGGGCGGCCCGCGGAAGCTTACCCTCCAAATTGCAGAAAGCCTATGCTGGTGAGTGAGATGCCAGCGGCCTGGGTTCGGCCGATGGGGTATTGACGAGGCACAACCTTAAGAGCCCGCGTTTCCGTCGCCCCAAAATCAGTCAAATCGCCGGGACAACATCTGGCGCCATCTCACCGCAATCGCGCCTCGATCTCATCCAGGCGCCCCGCCATTTGATCCATCACTCTCAGTTTTCTTCTCAATTCGTCATTCTCGGCTTTAAGTTCCTTGATGGCGTTGAGCATGGTCCAGATGATTGGGTCGTTGTTGAGGTGGAGGAAGCCTGATGGCGACATTTCCACCGCTTCCGGAATCGCCTTTTGTACTTCCTGGGCGACGAGCCCGACGTGTTCGGTTGCGGAAGGAAGACGCAATGGACTGTTTGCCCGGTAGCGATAGAAGATCGGATTGACATTTTCGAGCGCCTCCAGTCCCCGCGCAAAGGGGAGGCCGAGGGTTTTCAGGCGTGCGTCTGAAGCCGTGCTCCAGGAACCCCCCCCGATCTTAGCGGCGGTGCCAATGACCTCCAAGGTAAATCCTGGCGTTTCTGTGCCGATACCCACCTGTCCCTGGGCATCCACCGACAGGGCCGGTTCGGGATCTCCATCTGAAGCGGCCAGGGAGCTGATACCGGTCAGCAGCGATCCATCGCCGGCGAATTGGGTAGCGGTAACGGTGCCGACGACCTCCAGTTTACTCGATGGCGCTACGGTCCCCACGCCAACGTTGCTGTCGGCATCGACCACGAGAGAGCTGTCATCCACATCCAACAAGGTATCGACATCCAGCTTTTCAAAGATGGCCAGCGTCCCTGAGCCTACAGCATAGGCAAAGTTGCCCGCAGCGGCGATACCCTGGAGCTCATTGATTTCCGTTGCGCTGGTATCACTTAGGGACGATGTTATCCGGATCACTAACGTCAAAAACAGCCACGATATCGCTACCGGCGTCCGCCACATAGGCATAGTTGCCGGATATGGCGACGCCTCGCGGGGTTGATAAACCCGTGCCATCCGTGTCCTTCGGGACAATGTTAGTGGGATCGCTGACGTCGAAGATGGCCAGAACGTCGGGGCCGCTATCGACGACATAGGCATAGTCGCCCGATACTGCGACAGAGCGGGGAAATTGCAGCCCGGTGTCATTGGTATCCCTTGCCACAATATTATCCGGATTGCTGACGTCGAAGATGGCCAGAACATCGCTGCCGGAATCCACCACATAGGCGTGGTTACCTGAAACTGCCACGGCACGCGGGTCCATTAACCCGGTGCCGTTGGTATCTTCCACGGCCATGGCATTTGGGTTGCCGACATTAAATATCGCTAAAACGTCCGTGCCGTTGTCCACCACATAGGCGAAGTCTCCCGATACCGCCACCGCTACCGGATTATTCAAACCTGTACCCTCTGTATCTTTCGCGACGATGGCGGTGGGATCGCTCACGTCGAAGATGGCTAGGACGTCGTTACCACTATCCGCCACGTAGGCGTAGTTGCCCGACACCGCCACGCTTGGAGATCCGGCGTCAATGGTATCCCTCGCAAGGAGCTGAAATCCGGGAGTATCTGTTCCGATCCCCACGCCCCCATCGTTGCTAACGGCAAGGACATTTGTGTGGTTCCCGTCGGCGGAACCCAGGCTGAAAGGCATCAGACCGCTGAGATCCACGCTCTGTATCCCACCTGCGTCGGTGAGATCCAGGCTGTTTCCATTCAGGGCAAACGATGTGTTCAGCTCGTTGCTCGGATCCGCATCGGCATCGTCGACGTCGATACCGGTCAACATGGTGAGATCCACGCTCTGTATCCCACCTGCGTCGGTGAGATCCAGGCTGTTTCCATTTAGGGCAAACGATGTGTTCAGCTCGTTGCTCGGATCCGCATCGGCATCGTCGACGTCGATACCGGTCAACATGGAGCCGTCCCCCTGAAACTTGGTCGCGCTGACCGTTCCGGCGACTTCCAGCGCGGTTACAGGCGTCCGCGTTCCGATACCGACACTGCCTGCCGCATTTACAGCCAGTGAGCCGTCATTCACATCGAGCACAATTTGGGATTCCGACAATTCGAAGATCGCCAGCACGTCGGTACTTTTATCCACGACGTAGGCAAAGTCGCCTGAAGCGGCAACCGATTCCGGGTTATCGAGGCCAGTACCGATGGTTACCTTCGGAACGATGTTTTCCGCGTTGCTTACGTCGAAAATGGCCAGTACTGCATCCAATACGTAGGCAAAGTTGCCCGCCACTGCCACGTTTTCGGGACCAATCAACCCTGTGTCATCCGTATCTTTGGGGACGATGTTATCGGGGTCGCTCACGTCGAATACGGCCAGCACTGCAGTCGATTGAAAGCCGCTAACAACGTAGGCGTGGACGCCCGACACTGCCACCGATACGGGTTGACTCAATCCCGTGCCATCGGTGTCTCTGGGTACAATATTATTGGGATCGGTCACGTCGAAGATTGCGAGCACACTGTTTGTGAAATCCACAACATAGGCGTAGTTACCCGATACTGCCACCGAAATGGGTTCACTCATCCCCGTGCCATCGGTATCTTTCGGCACGATGTTATCCGGATCGCTCACGTCGAATATGGCCAGCACCTGAGTGCCGCAATCCACCACGTAGGCGTAGTCGCCTGATACCGCCACGGATTCGGGCGAATTCAACCCCGTGCTATCGGTATCTTTCGGAATGATGTTAGCCGGGTCACTAACGTCGAATATGGCAAGGACTTCGGTTCCGCTATCCACGACATAGGCATAGTTACCCGACACCGACACCGAGACCGAGCGGGGCAATTGTAGCCCGGTGCCATCAGTATCCTTTGCCACGATATTGTCCGGGTCTCTCACGTCGAATATGGCGAGTACGGCGGTGGAGCGTTCAATAACGTAGGCGTAATTACCCGATACGGCGACCGAGGCGGGATCGCCGATCCCCGTGCTATCCGTGTCACGCGGGATAACCGAAATTACGGGTGAAGGGGTGCCGATCCTTACTCCTCCATCGCCTTCAACCACGACGGCATCGGAATTAGAGCCGTCGGGCGAGGCCAGGCTGGAAGGCATCAGGGAGCTGAGATCGGCGCTCTGGGTTCCGCCGCCGTCGGTCACCTCGAGAAGACTTCCAGTGAGGTTTAGCGAGGTGTTGTGGACGCCCTCCAACATAGAACCGTCCCCGAGGAATTTCGTCGCTCTGGCTGTGCCGGCGACTTCCAGCTCGCTTGTAGGCGCCAGGGTACCGATGCCAACATTGCCGGCAGCATTCGCAATGAGAACAGAATCCGACAATTGGAAGATGGCGAGTGTACCGGGAGCGCTCCCGACGACGTAAGCGAACCTGCCCGATGCGGCAATGTCCTGGAGCTGAGTAATTTCTGTTCCTATGGAAGCGTAGGCTACAATGTTATCAGGATCACTGACATTAAAGACAGCCACTTCTTCGGTAAGGGCGTCCACCACATAGACATAATTGCCCGATACAGTCAGCCCTCGAGGTGTATTTATCCCCGTGCTGTCGGTATCCTTCGGCACGATATTATCGGGATCACTCACATCGAATATCGCCAACCTGTCCGAACTGCTGTCTACAACATAGGCATGGTTTCCCGCTATCACTACTCCTCTGGGGAAAAGCAATCCGGTCCCATTGGTACCCCTCGGCACAATATTGTCCGGGTCACTGACGTCGAAAATGGCCAGTATGTCGGCGACCCTGTCCACGACGTAGGCGAGATTACCCGCTACTGCCACGGCAATCGGCTCATCCAACCCCGTGGCATCGGAATTTCTGGGAACGATGCTTTCGGGATCGCTCACGTCAAATATCGCCAGTACGCCCGAACTGCTATCGACGACGTAGGCGAAGTCTCCCGCTACCGCCACTGCTTCCGGGAAACTCAATCCGGTGCCATCGGTGTCTTTGGCGACGATGTTGTCGGGGTCGCTCACGTCGAAAATCGCCAGTACGTCAGTAGTGTGATCGACTACGTAGACGTAATTTCCCGCTACCGCCACCGCTTCGGGGAAACCCAATCCGGTGCCATCGGTGTCTTTGGGCACGATGTTACCGGGGTCGCTCACGTTGAAGATGGCCAGCACACCGCTGGTCGCGTCCACGACGTAGGCGTAGTCGCCCGATTGCGCCAGGGAGCGGGCTCCAACTAAATTGGTACCAGTGGTGGTATCATGCGGAATTAGTTCGGCCTGAGTGAGACCGATTCTTACTCCTCCATCGCCTTCAACCACAACCGCGTCGGAATGAGAGCCGTCGGGCGCGGCCAAACTCGAAGGCATCAGGGAGCTGAGATCGGCGCTCTGGGTTCCGCCGCCGTCGGTCACCTCGAGAAGACTTCCAGTGAGGTTTAGCGAGGTGTTGTGGACGCCCTCCAACATGGAACCGTCCCCGAGGAATTTCGTCGCTCTGGCTGTGCCGGCGACTTCCAGCTCGCTTGTAGGTGTCAGGGTCCCGACACCGACATGGTTCATGCTGTTAACCACTAGGGAACCATCACCTACGTCCAGTATAATATCATTTAAATCGGCGAGTTCGAAAATCGCCAGGATTTGGGAACCGTTGTCCACGACGTAGCCGATATTGCCCAACACCGACACGTTGGTCAAGTCCGCCTTTTCCTGTAAAATCGAAATGGCATAACCTCTATTAGATTATCTTTACTTTCTTCCCTTCAGGCAGCGAATTTCATCAGGTCCGGATCCTTCCAGGTGCTCTCCGGATCGCTCCAGATCTGTTTGAGTCGTTCCACCAGGTAGGGTTCCATGCGGACTCCTCGCCAGCCTTCTGAGGCATCCACCAGGACCGCGAAGATCAGGCACAGTCCGCTCGTTTCGGAGCGGAATCGGGGAATCACTTTGGTGCGACGGCGCCCTTCCCCGAAGAGTCGCTCCAGCAGATTGGTGGTGCGGATCTGTTTTCGGTGCAGGAAGGGAAATTTCAGCGCTGTGAGCGATTCCTCCAGGTCACGCTCCAGGCACTTCATGGCGGCTGGAAAGCTCCCCTTGTATTCCTCGATGATGGCGCGAGCCTGTTCTACAGCCTCGCGGTATCCCTTCGCCGTAAAGGCTTTGTGAATGAGCTTTTTGAGGGTGGGACGGGCTACCTCTGGAAGCTTGTTGACGATGTTGCGCATCTTGTGCACCTGGCAGCGCTGCACCAGGCTGTTCGGAAACTTCCTTCCCACCGCCTTGCGTAGACCCGAATTACCGTCCATCACACTGAGTACTGGATCGGCCAATCCCCGGCTCTTCATGTCCTCCAGGAAGGCCTCCCAACAGGCGCTGCTCTCCTTGTCCCCTACGGCCATATGAAGCAATACCTTACGTCCGTCCCAGAGCATCCCGTAGGCGCATAGGACCGCCACTGCCCTCTTGTCTTCGGGCCGCAGCCTCATATAGATCCCGTCCAGAAACAGATAGAGCACGCGCTCACCACTCAGATCTCTTTCCTGCCACTTTGCAAAGTCCATCCTCAGACTTTGGCACACCTCATTGACCACGCTGCGCCCGGTCTGCTCTACCCCCAAAGACTCGATCAGCGCCGTCTCGATATCGCGCTGACTCATCCCTTTCACATAGAGCATCGGCACCAGCTCCAAAAGCCGCTTCGAGCGTCGTCCGATCGCTTCCAGCCAGGCCGACTCGAACGGCTCCAGCCCGTCGCGAATCTGCGGTACCTGCAGCTCAATCGTCCCTTCGCAAAGATGCACTTTCTTCGGCTCATAGCCATTGCGGTAGCCCCGCAGTGCTCCATCACTCGAGCGCTCATAGCGCTCTCGCCCCAGAAAATCGCTCACTTCGATCTCCAAGGCTCTTTGCAGCATCAGCTGGGCTCCCCGTCGGGCCGCCTCCCCCAGTGGATCTGTGCTGCTCGCGATTCCTTCCATTAGCTCTTGCTCTATCTTCTCACTCGGTGCTATCTTCTTCATGGTGTAGTCTCCTGTTTTTCGGGGCCGCCTTTCGGCCCCGGTTTGGTTACATTTTTGTTTTCAGGAGGTTACACCATTTTTCTTTTTACAGGAAGGATAGGACGTCACCGACACGTTACCGGGATTACCCAACCCTTCGTTATACGTGTCTATGGGGAGGATGTTTTCAGGGTCGCTCACATCGAATATCGCCAACTGATCAGTGAGGACGTCGACGACCCATGCAAAGTTGCCCGAAACAGCGACTGAAGCGGGAAACCCCAACCCCGTAGCATCGGTATCTTTGGGAACGATGTTATCAGGGTCGCTCACGTCGAAGATGGCCAGCACGACACTGACATTGTCCACGACGTAGGCGTAATTGCCTGATACCGCGATCTCCTTTGGATTTGCCAAACCCGTCCCGTCGGTATCTTTAGGCACGATGTTATCAGGGTCGCTCACGTCGAAGATGGCCAGCACATCGCTGCTGCCGTCCACGACGTAGGCATAGCTACCAGATACGGCAACCGCTTGAGGACTTGTCAGTCCCGTGCCGTCAGTATCTTTCGGCACGATGTTATCGGGGTCGCTCACGTCGAAGATGGCCAACAAGCCGTTGCCGTTATCGACGACGTAGGCGAAGTCTCCCGATACCGCCACCGCTACCGGGTTGTTCAAACCCGTACCCTCTGTATCTTTCGCGACGATGGCCGTGCGATCGCTCACGTCGAAGATGGCTAGGACGTCGTTACCACTATCCGCGACATAGGCGTAGTCGCCCGATGCTGCTACTGATCTTGGATGTGCCAACCGTACCGTCAGTATCCTTCGCTACGATGTTATCGGGATCGCTCACGTCGAATATGGGCAGTACATCGTTGACGAGGTCGCCTACGTAGGCGTAGTTGCCCGATACAGCAAGGCCGAAAGGATTACTCAACCCGTCGCCGTTAGTATCATGCGAAATGACTCCAAATCCAACGGACTCGGTCCCAATTCCTACTCCCCCGTCGGCTTCGACCACGACAGCGTTTGACAACTGGCCGTCGGGCGACGCCAAACTCGAAGGCATCAAGGAGCTGAGATCGATGCTCTCCATGTTCCCGCTTTCGTTGATTTCGAGGCTGTTGCCATTGAGCGTGAGGGAGCTGATCAATTCGTTGGTCGGGTCGGCATCGGCATCGGCATCGTCGGCGGCGCCCGCTGCCAGGCCGGTAGCGGTAACCGCTCCATCCTTCACCGCTTCGGCTAGAGCCGCGTTGAGGGCATATCCGACCGCGCTGATCCTGAGTCGGGGAGTGAGTTCGTTAAAGACGCTGTCGTCCGTGCTGAACCAGACGTTGAGATAGACTTCCTCGTTCTCAAAGACGCCGGCCGGAACCGGTTCCATCATGTTTGGGATGGTGGTGTCGCCCAGATTGACCGCGAACAGGCCCTTGGTGACTGTGAGTTCTACCGAAGAGGCCGGTTCGCTGCCGTTTTCCGAGGTGTCGTCGTGGCTCCAGTAGGTCTCCGTGCCGGCGGAGTTGACGAGGGCAAATTTGAAAAAGCCAGGGTCGTCGTGACTGACGTTGCTTACCGTAACGCGGCCCTGGTAATTCAGGATGCCCGGCACCGTGGCGAATACCGAGGTCGTGAATTTTGCCATCACTGCCGACCCGAGGATTAGAAGGGAAAGGAGGCCGGGCGAATTCTGCCACGATCTCGGCGAACTCGGTGGTCCATTTCCCGACGTAAGAACAGAGTTAGGCACCGTAGCCGACGGCGCACTAAGGGTTGCGCGTCCATCCGCGTTCGCAGATGAACGCTTGGATTGTGTTGTCTCCTTCATAGCTCTACCTTTCGAAAGTCTGTTCGATTTTCGCGATAAATTGCCTCGATTCCGGTCGCCGTAAACCTGAACCTCTAACCCGGAAATCTCACTTCCGAGCGAATCGACATCTCTTATTTTCGGGTTAGCCCAGGCCCGCTTTTCTGCCCTCGATATAACCGAACCTCCACGGCGCTAACCTGTTTCCTTTCCGACGATCACCGTTAGTGTTTGTGAGAAAAGCGGGCTACGGTTGTTGAACGGACAGTAGTAGCCGCAGAAATCGTTGGGAGGCCGAAGACACGGTGACGGTGTCACACCAGACTTCCGTCACCAGGCCATCTTCATCCGGGCCGGTGGTTGAAATCAGTATCGGACCGGCGGACCAGGCTGAGGCGTTACTTAGATCCCCCGACGCCTGCACCTCGGTGTTCACCGGCAGTTGAAAGCTGGCCCGCCGCCGAAAAGTCAGCATCAGGAACTCATCCGGCCCCCCTGCGCTCTCGATGCTCAGCTGGGGCCCTGACTGCGGGCCCGAACTGGTGCTGGTGGGATCCGAGTCGAAAAAATACTCGGCCAGATTGACTAATCCGTCATCGTCGCCGTCCGCTGTCGGTGAGGCGTCGGCTTCACCCGGAGGAAAGTAGGTAATTTGCCACTGATCCGGTATTCCGTCCCCTGCGAAATTGTAGGGGTCTGTTGTAAAATTGTCGTCGCCGAGGTCCCTAATCAGCAGGTCCAACGAGCTGATTGCACTTAGATACGCTCCCTGAATGGTGGCCGACGTATCCGGTGAGACCAAGGTGGCGGTCACCATTCCATCAAAATCCACGGACGCTATGGGCCCGCTTTGGATCGTCCAGGCAATCTCAGACGCATCCAGGGTGAGAGTCGTATCGTCGTCCAGAGTGACCACATCCACGGCGAGTTGGAGCGTGCGGCCTTCGTCTAGGTCGGTGGA
This sequence comes from Candidatus Moanibacter sp., assembly GCA_965226025.1. Taxonomy (GTDB): domain Bacteria; phylum Verrucomicrobiota; class Verrucomicrobiia; order Opitutales; family UBA2987; genus Moanibacter. The sequence continues at coordinate 2,188,594 of CBDDCD010000003.1, forward strand.
CGGGGCAGTGATCGAAAGCGTGCTCACATCGAATAGCTGCCCGGCAAATCCCACGCGCACCACAGACTGATCCGCACTTGCGCTCACTCTACCACCAATGAATCCAAGCGATGCGTCTATGGTCACGGCTCCGCCGGATTGCCGGCCGCCGCCGCTATCCAGGGACTGAATCAACGTCACAGCGGTATCGTTCGCCTGACCCGTATTGCTGCCGAACAGAAGCATGCCTATCGATAGAACCGATACTGAAATTCGATATCGGATTTTCATCAAGAGGGTGTCCATATTGATCAGGTTAATTGCTAAATACCGCAGGCTGGCCTGAATTGCACTAACTTATAGGCCCGTTGAATCGGGTCGTCTTAATGTCCAAACAGAACGCTTCATCCTTGTGCTTCCGATACAGAGCTGCCCAATAAGACAATGATCGCATAAAGCTTTCCCATACGCACTCACATAAAAAGCTTTGTCTTTCTTCCCAGTTGAGGCAAGCTTCGGTCGCACTTTACCCCATTGTTTCATAAGTCTACGTGCGGCAGGGCATGAGGCTCGTGAGCAGACGCTCGACGGCAGCATTTTTATTGAACGTTAGGGTCCATTTGCCATTGGGACGGTTCATTCGAGCGGCTTTGTGTACCCACTGTCAACCAGCCACCCAGCCACGCTGCTTGACGGGGAGTGGCGGTGGGGATAGGTTGCTGTCCCTAATCCAAGGGACTTGCACCCCATTTACAGCGAGCCCATGCTGGGGACACACCAATTGTGTCACTCAACACCGGCTGACGCCGTCGGGAGTGCACTTTGACGATATGCGTGTTGAAAAACTGAAATACACGATCTGGGCCGCAGAACCCTCAAGAGCGGTTCGCTTTTATATCGATTGCTTTGGGGCAACCCAAGTCAGTCAAAATCCGCATATTACTGAACTTGCTGTCGCCGGGGGACTCATATCCATCCACGGGGGCGGTGAGGGCAATAACACCTGGACCGGACTCACACATTCCAGGTTGCCGACGTGGTAGCCGGCGCACAGGAAGTCGCAGCCGCAGGTGGCACATGCGAGCGAGAACCTAAGCCCGAAAACGGGGAACCTCCACATTTAGCCATGTGCCAGGATCCGGAGGGCAACCAATTCATGCTATCAAGGAAACGGTAGCAACGCCCCCCAGACATCCCTAACATGAAGCATAATTGGTTCCCGGGGACGGACCACTGAGGGCCAAGGTGGAGCCTACAGGGATGCTCCTTCGCCTCCGAATGCCAGACCGCCGACAGGTGAAAATAATCAGCCTAAGAGACAAATCATTGGTATCAAGCGGCTTGACGGGAGTAATACTTCAGCATGCCACCCAAACGTTCTGTGCACGTTATGTCCCCTTCGCGGCTCGGGATTTCCGGTCTGATCAACCGGTTTCCGATTCCTTGATGGTTCCTCTCAGCGTTGTAATGCTCGACATACTCCTTGATCGCCAGTCTCAAGTGCCTCTCTCCCAGCGGAATAATCCTATTCAAGCATTCATCCTTAATCGACCTCACAAACCGCTCCGCAAAGGCGTTACATTTCGGGGCTCGTACGGGGCAAAGCACCGGATCGACTCCGAAATCTCTTAAGAGCTGCTTGAAAGCAGTTGTATACTTGGCATCTCGATCGATGATCAGATGCGTCTTGCCCAGGCAGATGCCATCGAAGGCATCAGTCAATCCACGTCCTACCTGTTTCATCCACGCTCCATTGGGTGCGACTGTTGTTCCACAGATCGATACCTACCTTGTCGATAGTTCGATAACAAAGAGAGTGTAGAATCGAACCATTCCTCTTACGCATAGAACTTCCGAAGTGAAGAAGTCGGCTGCCAGCAGCCCCTCCCAATGTGCCTTCAGGAAAGTCTCCCAGGAACTCTGTCTCAACGGAGCTGGCTCAACTCCGTGTCTCTTCCTGATGTTATCGACCGTCGTATCACTGATGTAAATTCCCAGATTGGCCAGAGCGCCAACGATGCGATCGCTCCCCCACGAGGGATTTTCTTCCAGCATCCTCAGAACCAACTCTTCGACTTCAGGATCCACCCGGGGCCTGCCTCGCTTTCTTTCCCTCCTGAAGGTCCATTTCACTGCCACCAGCCTGCGGTACCATTTGAGCAGGGTGTCCGTCGTAACGATCGGGGTGATCTCAAACAACGCTTTGCGCCCGAGCTTCTTTGCTTTTCGTGCCAGCCGCATCCTCTGTGAGTCAGTAAAGGTTCTAGGCTTGCCTCCAAGCTGCTCAATCAGAACCTGCCTTTCCTCCATCAGATACTCGATAATGGCCTGTTGCTGCCGATTTATCCATCCTGCGACCATGCCCACCATGAAGGCAAACTGTAGATTCATACGTTAGGCCAACTGTGCTCCTAACTTCCACCTACTCAATGCCTTAATCTATTGGGCTGATTATTTTGGCCCTACAAGTTTCCATGGGCGACGTTGAAGTGGACGTTTACAAGGCGAATTGATCTCTCAATAGATCTCCGAAGAAAATCACTTCGGGAAGAATATACACTTTTACACACCGGAAGAATTACTACGCATACAAAACGGCGGTGGCAGCAGAGCTAGCACTTTCGGGCGCTGTTCCTCATCTAACCGTTCGATTTCCTGTAAACTGGTTGTTAACAAGGACCGACACGCGAAAACGTTCATCTATGAACACAAGGTGACCACCATGAAAGTCTCAATTGTTCCTGTGCTCGTAATCATCGTCTTTATCTTCTGCGTTGGAATCACCCGTAGGGCGAAGACAAATCAATCGATCAACGCTGCCGAAGCGCGCAGCGTCTACGCCCTCTTGCTGGCCTTTTTGGGGTGGACAGTGATTGCCGTCGTGCTGGGGATCAAGGGGACCCACATATCGCTCATGGAGCATATACCGGTGCTCTGGCAGGCCTGTGTGCCTGTCGTGCTCGCGACCATTGGTCTGATATTCTCCAGGACGCTCCGAAACGGACTGCGCGGCATTGTCGCGACCACACCGAGGCATTGGCTGGTCTTTGTTCACGCTTTGCGCATCGGAGCAATTGGCGGTGTGATGAAAGGAATCAAGGGCGAAGTCACTTCCGGGTTTGTATTTTGGATCGGCATACCGGACTTCCTATTCGGAGTATCTGCCCTCATCGTGGGTTGGTTGCTGCTGCGGAATGCTGTCAGCCATCGATTCCTGATCATCTGGAATTCTGTCGGCGCTGCCCTCATCCTCCTGCCCACATTTATTCCTATGAATTACTGGATGAACGAGGCGGGCTTTGTATTCATCTTTGAATTCCCAATGGTGTTGGCACCGAGCATCGTCGTACCCATCTTTATATTACTGAATCTGCTAATGGCATGGGGAGTTTTCGAAATGGAAAAACCGCAGGTTATGGTGAGCGTTCTCCCGAGTAACACATGAAAAGGATACTGGTGGAGCTGGTCCAATCAGATTTCTAGCTACTCCCTCATTCCATCCTGCGTAACCGCCAGAGACCTGCAATCTTTGTCGGCATGCCGGCATTTAATGGCGATCGCAATGTGTATCGAAGTGGCAACGTGAGAGAATCGATGCTGGATATCCTTTATACTCAAATGATTGTGAAACAGTCGTAGAATCTGGCATGGATCTTGGTATATTGCCTGTTGAATCCAAGGCGAGTAACCCAAGAACAGGTAAATGATGAATACGGAACCTTACAGAGGCGAAAAGGGCATTAATTCTTCCTCTCCTCTCCATATGGAACAGTCTTTGACCAAGCGCGTTCTTGCATTAGTGATCATTGGAATCGCCGCTAGCTTAAGTGCGGAGACTCTAACCTTTCCGGAGTTTAGCATCGATGTGGCAACCGATTGGAAGCACAGCGTTGAGGAACGCACATTCGTGTCAGATGAACGAGGCGAGCTGATTAGCATCTTCCGTCCTGATGGGGTTGGCGTCCTGAGGATCCAATCCTATGTCGCACCAGATGACGTGAGTAAGGTCGTTCTGCGAAACCTGACGAATGTAGAAGCGTCAACGCGACTTACCTGGCAGAAATGGGGAGATTTCTCGGGCTATCAGTACAGTTATACCGAAAGCAGTTCGTTCTATAAGCAGTGGTGGCTTACGAATGACCGAACAATACTCTTCATCACCTACGAGTGTGATGCGGACGCGCAGGAGATTGAAATTGAATCGATAGACGACATGGTCAATTCGATCCAGGTGAACCGGTCCTAAAATGAAAGCATTTTGCCCAACTGGTACCGAATTGCGTAGAGAGGTACCGAAAACCGTACATGATCGGTAATTGCCTAGTACCTCACTTATAAAATCCCATCATGTTTGCGCAACATTGTTGGTTCCGGCTACGCCGGCTTGGGTTTCTACGAAGGGGCAACATCAATGGGCGTCATCCGACGGGATTTCACTGCCGGCTTTCAGAAAACCGGGGGACTTGACCAGCGGAAAATGCGGCAGGGTTTGTGATTCTGGTCGAGAAGAGGAGCGGAGAATGCTCTGCCGCCCTCTCCAGGATGCGGCCCATCCTCACCACCGCCACAACAACCGTGATCGGTCTCATTCCTCTCTCCCTCCAAGGGGGCGAAATGTGGCGACCCATGGCCAACGTCATCATTTTCGGGCTCGCCTTCTCCACCATTCTTACTCTTGCCCTCTGCCCGGTGCTCTACTCCCTCTTCTTCAGGGTCAGTTTCAAGGAGTATCGATGGAGAGGTCCTATTTCTCAGCCGGTCAGTACTGGGAGCGCCTCGCGTTGATGTTTACATTGTTGCCGGCCGAAATTCGGGTGACCGCGTGGAGGTCGCAAAAAGATGGCGGGCAAAAAAATGAAACCTTACGGTGTATACTTCGTAACGTTTTGGGCTCCGAGAAAAGATCAGGAGAATTTGCAGCGGATTACAGAACTGCAGCGGATACTCTGGAATCGGTGAATTCGAAGAACAAACGATTGTCTCGGCCGCACTGGAGAAAGTGTGGGATGCGCTCGCGGATATCGAAAAGATCCACGTTTGGAATCCTGGCGTCGTTCAGAACGAGCAGACGACACCAGGAGAGGTTGGTGCAGGAGCGTGCCGACGCTGTAATTTAGGGGGCAAGAATTATCTAAATGAAGACACGCATGATGTGGATTGAAGTAGCTTTCGAGAAGAACCAGCCCGAACATCTCACAAATCTTCTGCTACGACGACGGATCTCACCGCGTGCCAAAGACTTCCCTCGCCCAGCGACCTCCGAGGGTCCTAACACACTGTCGACCGCCGCGCTTCGGAAAGACATTGGCACGCAGCAATCTACGCCGTCTCGCTACGAAGTGTGTGAGATGTCCGGGCTAGCTCTATGGGTGCGTCTTGGTGGTTGGAATCATGTATGGATTTGGAGGCCTCGTTCATGCGGGCAACATTTTGCAGGGGTGAGGAGCGGCTCATAAATCGAACGAGGCAACGGCTGACACCGCGCTTCCGTTCTGACGTTTGGCAAAACGATGAAAATTAGAATCACGGAAATTGTTGCCTATCTGGTTCCTAGGTGTCTGCGGCAGCTTCGTTCTATGGTGATGCGCTTTACTGCCATCTTCAACTAGCCTGGAAATCTCAGAAGATTTCCAGGCTAAACAACGAAAGGGCACAGAAGATATTGACGCCGAATACATTATGGATGTTACCTGAGGGCCCAACGAATCAGGGGTTCAATGACATGAATGCGGCCCTGAAACTACGTGCTGAGACGTTGGCCAATGATGAAATTGGCACACAACAGGCAAGGTAACGGATCGGAGTCGTGACAAGGAGCGAACTCAAGCTGGGAGCCGTTTGCGGGATACTGGGTGCCGTTTTGCAGGCGGTGGATGGCATACACGGTTTTCTCGAGTTTGGCCATGTTGGTCAATATGTCCTCTGGTTCACTGATCGTCGTTTGGGTTATTATCATGGGCGTACTTGTGTGGCGTCGTGGGAAAGTTGCTCAAGATTTAATGGATTGAGTGCGTTTACCTAAGATTATTCTCTTCATAGTGCAGTTCCGAGGCAACCCAAGTTCCGTTTGGCAATTCGGGGCAGGGACGTTCTGTCCAACCGCAACATTGTTCCGGGCTTGCGTCATACCCTTAGCCCGGAAATCTTCTGCGATTTCCGGGCTAGGAGTCTGTCGGACTTTGACGTTCGATTGCTTCGCAAGTGATCCGGTTCGTCCGACAGACTCCTAGCAATAAGAAAATGAAACTGAGATTTGTAGAGAATAGAATCTCTAACCCCTCCGGAGGAAAGTGCAGTGCCAATTTGTCTCGGATGTCTTGAGAGCCTCAGACTTACAGCGTCAGATATTGAGAATGCCACGCGAAACTATGACAAACCGTCTCAAATCTCAGTTTCATTTTCTTGAAAGGAATCTGTCGGTATGAGGTTGGTGGCAAATCACAACTTTCAACCTACGATCGGATGTCTAGGTTTGTTACGAAATGCAAAGCCCGACAGATTCCTAGTGGTATTCTTGGGTGCGCTTTGCCTTTCCAGCATCAATTATGGCCAACCAATTCGTGGCGAAGTGCCACAGCTTGTGACCGACGTTTTTCTTCCCGAAGTGGAGGGGGTCAGTGTCGAGACGTGGGTGCAGAATCTGGAGATTCCATGGTCTCTGGTTTTCGCGCCAAATGGCGACGCCCTAGTTTCGGAACGACCCGGTAGAATCCAGCGAATTCCTCACGGCCAAAGCCAGCCGCAACTCTACATTGAGATCGATGAAGTCGCCCCTGGCGGCGATGCCGGACTCATGGGATTGGCGCTTCACCCCCAATTTGAACTGCAGCCATTCGTCTACGCCATGTACAGTTATCGCCGGGAGGAGCAACTCGTCATTCGAGTCGCTCGCTTTCGTCATCACGGCGACTTCGGCGTCGAGGACCGCACAATCCTGGACGACATACCGGGCCACGACATTCACATTGGTGGTAGGATTGCGTTTGGACCTGACGGGATGCTCTACATAGGGACCGGAGATCTCTGGCAAGCTCCGGTGTCTCAAGATCTCGAATCATTGGCAGGAAAAATCCTTCGCATCACGCCTGACGGCCATATACCGAAGGATAATCCCTTCCATGGCTCCCCAATCTTTTCCTACGGCCACCGTGTGGTCCAGGGCCTTGCCTGGGACCCGGAAACCGGCGTGATGTTCAACTCAGAGCACGGACCATCCGGCGAATGGCCGGGCGTCAATGAGCGCGACGAGATCAATATCGTTGACAAAGGAGCAAACTACGGCTGGCCCAACGTCGTCGGCGCACCACGCATCCCTGAATACCGAGATCCCATCGTCATGTGGCGAGGCGGATCCGTGCCTCCTTCGGGCATCACCTTCTTTCGAGGCGACCTCTTCGTGGCCACATTGCGTAGTGAAGCACTGATAAGAATCCAGTTTGAGGACCATGAGGTCTATCGGGTGACAAGGATTGATCGCTGGTTTGCACGCGAGGTACATAAGGGCATCTACGGACGTCTGCGTGACGTGACTCCCGGACCTGATGGTCATCTCTACGTCTTGACCAGCAATACCGATGGACGAGCCGCATTGCGTCCAAACGACGACAAGATCCTGCGCCTGAAGTTTGAACCCTAAGTGCTGTTGTTCGAAATTACGAACAACGTTTAGTATTGTATCGGGCGTGACCGCGAAGCGGAATGCCCGATACAATACTAAACGTTCGGCGTAGAAGGACCATATGGATCGGCATTCGATAGTCCTAAGGGCCGCCAACCCTACGTTCGATGAAGGTCTGGGATTTGCCCGCTACATTGACGAAGCAGCCGAGGGGTTCTTTCGTTTTATGCTCGGTCGCCGCGCCGGGGACATAATCGCCACGGCGTTCCTCGAGCCCGATCACGACCTCTCCTACCAGAATGTGACTTTCGCAGAACGTGACAACGTCATCGTGGGAATGGTCTCGGGGTACACCGCGGAGCAGCATCGCCGTTCCTCGCGCCAACCCCTGAAGCGGGCTGCCGGAAGGTTTAATCTACGAATGAGGATCGTGGAAATACTGTTTGCTCCAATGATGCGGATTGTCGATTCAATCGACGATGGCGATTTCTACCTCTTGGCCATCGCTGTTGATAAGGAACTTCGCGGCGATGGCGTCGGCTCCGTCTTGATGGACTTCGTTGAAGAGCGAGCTCGCGCGAGCGGATCGACTCGACTATCCCTCGACGTTTCAGCTAAGAATGAGGGAGCTCGTCGATTTTACGAGCGCCGTGGGATGACCGTCGAGTCGCAGTGGCCGAAGCGATTTTCTATACCGGGATTGACGTTCTATCGAATGACAAAAGGGCTCTGAGCCTGCAACGGGTACCGACTTTGATGGCATATTTGGGAATGATTAGGGCGGGATGAATGAACCGCCGAATCAGTCGGTCGAGTGAACCGCCGCTACGCTTCTCCGCGCGGTGCGGGGCGGCTATTCGGGCGCGCCTCGTGTCCTCCAGCCTCTCGGTCGGCGCAGGTCGCTCACCTCTAGTGTTAGGGCAGGCACCAGCACGAAAATATCATGAACGTGGAAACATCATCAGGGCCTGGAATCCGTATTCCACCACCAGTAAATTACGTTGCGGCGCTCGCTATAGGATTCGTGCTTAATTATCTATGGCCTATGTCGCCTTTATCAGGCTCCTCGAGATACGTTATCGGATTGCTTCTTCCTCTCGTTAGTTTGCTAATAATGCCGCCTGTCCTCAGGCGCTTTTGTACTTGAGCATTGGAACCCTCCTTAACAATGGCTGGATCTTAATCTTGGTTGCACCAGTGTTCCTTGTGATGGATCTGTGGGTTGTACGATGGAACCTTCAGAAATGCCCTGGGGAAAATTCGCAGGTTTCGCTGACCCTGATGGAAATGAATTTGGGCTCACCGAGCAGGAATTGACTTAATGCATCGTCGAGTACGTAGCGATACTTCATAGATATTAGGGGTACCCCAACTCAATAAGATTGAAAGTTCTCTTCTCATGGCGGCCGCTTGGCAGAGGTACAGCTTATTGTACGGCGCCCTGTTAATGCGGCTTTCTGAGACCGAACTTTCGGATGCGGGAGGATAGTGTGGTAGGCTTCATTCCAAGGAGCTCGGCAGCACCGCCCGAGCCATAGATCTTCCAGTTCGCTTTTTCCAAGGCGGCACGGACGTTCTGTCGTTCTCGGCTCTTCATTTCTTTATCCGTCACGACTTCCATTTCGGACTCGAGTCCGGCCCGAGCCTGAGGAGCAGGCCCTTCTGATTCGCCCTGAACCTGAGGGAGATCGAACTGAAGTCTTCCCGAGCGGGAGGTAATTACAGCGCGTTCGATTAAATTCTGCAGTTCCCGCACGTTTCCGGGCCAGTCATACCTCTGAAGGTCCAAGACGTTGGCCTTGGTCGACCTGAGTTCAAGGCGATTGAGCCGCTTCGAAGCCAAGTCGAGATAGTGGGCCGCCAGGACCGGAATATCCTCTTTGCGTTGCCGCAAGGGAGTTACTTCCACAGGAAATACGTTAAGCCTGTAGTAGAGGTCGCTCCGGAACCTTCCGGCGTCGGCCTCCTTTTTCAAATTACGATTTGAGGCTGCGATGATTCGGACGTCCACCGAACGGGTCTTCTCCTCGCCGACCCGTTCGTATTGACCTTCCTGTAAAGGAGGGGAAAACAGGTCAGGCTTTGGATTTATGTCCAAGGTTTCTTCTGAGGGAGAATTGTGGACACGATTGCGACTGTAGCTCGCAAGCGGTTTGCTCAGCTTCGCGATATGTCCCGCCTCGGGTTTCTCCAGGCGGTGATGCGAAGCGCGGGTGATGCCGCTGGTTCGCTTGGCTCTGCAGAGTTTGACCCCGCGCTCGTTCACGTACAACGCTAACTTGCAGTAGGACATATGGGCGAATTCGAAGAGCAAGTGATAGTCTCGGCGGCGCCGGAGAAAGTCTGGGATGCGCTCGCCGATATCGGCAACATACACATTTGGAATTCCGGCGTTGTTCACAGTATCGCAAAGGCATTTGACCTGTCGAATGGGTTTCGACCGAGCGAGTTTTTAACTAGCGAAGCCGTAAAAAGATACAACGAGCTAAAGCAGAGGGGCTCGTTTTCACTAACCGGAGATATCGAGAGCGTTCGGCGTCGTGGGGACGATCTGTATGGTAAACCGATTTTGGCGCAGTGGCTTGACCGGCACCCTGCAAATATAGAGGCGACCAGAATTGGCGACGTTGAGACAGATGTGATTTCGCCAGAAGCGGGGATTGCTCCCGCCAACGCAGTTTGTTACCGCGACCAGGGACTTCATGCTCAGTCCCGCGGTAGTGACTCACGCTGCCTTATTAAGCGCTGGAACGGAATCTCATCTTTACGTGCAGGAAGGCTTGGATCATGGTTTCCCCGTTTCCTACGCTGGGACGCAGGAGGCCAGCGATGCCTACGCTGTGCTGTTGCGGTTCTTCGATAAATATCTTGGTGATGGAAGATGCGGACATCACAATCGGACCAGGTAACGCGCTGAAGCGTCCACCTGTCCTCAGACCTTCTGTGCCCGAGAAATGAAATATGACGTGCATTTCAAGGGCGATCGCGTACCGTTAATTGCCGAAATGACACTTCATCCGCAAGTTATTGAGAAAGAGGGGAAGAAGGAATTTGTCGTACTTCCCTACGACGAGTTTGTACGGATTCAGGAGGCTCTTGAGGACTTCGAGGATTTGAAAGAACTGCGCCAACCGAAGGCGCAAGAGGGCGAAGCGCCGACCACGACTTTGACCGAAGTTAAAGAAGCGCTAGATCTGTAAGCCGAGGCGCCCAGAACAAATCGTGCCTGCGAACACCGGTTTACGCCTCCTGTTCCAAGCGCAGCCTTTTGGCCCGGTGTTGCTGCACCCGAGCGTTGCCAGGACACATTTTTCTGTCGATAGAATGTCGCTCTCACGAACGTCAGTCATAGAATGAAGTGCCATGAGATTGCAGCCGATCGAAGCCCCGCGGAGCCTCCTGACCCGCATCGCCTTCTGGATGTCCAAGCGACAGTTCGGGAAGGTTCTGATGCCGCTGAAGGTTATTTACGCACGCAATCCAGGCCTGATGTGGGCTTCCTACCAAATCGAGAAGACGATGAAAGGGCGATTGAGCCTAGACGCTGGGCTCACGACCCTGATCAAGGTGCACCTCTCGATGCTCAACGGCTGCGCCTTCTGCAAAGACATCGCCCTGGCCCAGGCCGTACAGAAACGGCTGGGCATGGAGAAGTTTGGTGACCTTGAACGCTTCCGAGAGAGCGCCGCCTTCACCGATCGAGAGAAGGCGGCTCTAGCATTCGTAGAAGAAGCCAATTCCAAGAAGGTCACCGATTCGACTTTCTCTGATCTTAGGCGGCACTTCAATGAGACCGAGATCGTCGAGATCACCTGGGTCCAAGCGGCGGAGTCTTACTACAATGCCATGTCGATCCCACTTGGGATCGAATCCGATGGCCTCGAAAGTCTGGCTGAGAATCGGGGAACCGATGAAAATCATTGAGCAATCGGCTCGCGCTGCGACCTGGCGAGTGCGTCTTCGATTTCTTCTGTGGTGCCGGTGTGAACCTATCGTCCCTTCATCGACGGGTTTCCCCTGGAGGCCTGTGTGGTGCGAACTCGAGCGGCGCGCGCCCTCGTTCACTCGGGAGGAACTCAGACCCTTCCGCTTTCTCGACGTCTCGGTCCTTGTCTCTTCGGGCACAAAAGGAGAGGCCGTCGTCTAAGGCGCTGCAGCTAATCGTAAGAAAACCGAGCTAAACAACGTGAATATCTTTCGATTCCTTCCATACCTCCTATTCCCGGCTCTCCTGACGATTTCCAAGGCTGAGGAAATAGCGAAACTTACGGCTGACGATCCCCGAATGAACCAGCATACGAACGGAGCGGTGACAATCTACCGACGCAACGGAGCAGTGCCTGGAGATTGGGAAATGATCAAGGTTCTGACTCCACCCATAGATCCCAACATAACATTGTTTGGTTTGGAACTCGCCCTGGACGGTGATCTGCTCGCAGTGCTCGCACCGCGTTTTGTCGCTAACCCGAATTCGGCCATATTCGTCTATGAGAGGAACGAAGGAGGATCAGACAATTGGGGAGAAGTGGGGAGAATCGAAACTGGTGACTTCACGGATATCGCTCTCGAAGACGAGCTCCTGGTGGTTGGAGCTCCGCGCTCCGAAGAAGCGGGTTCAATCCATCTGTTTCAGAGGAACATGGAGGATCCGGATGGCTGGTCGGGTGTATCGATCTTGAGGTCGAGCGACATGCAGGTAGGGAACGATTTCGGCGATGCGCTTTCAATCGATCAGAACCATGCGTTGGTGGGCGCAGTTCTATCGGATACCGCGAATTCCGAAGCCGGGGCGGTCTATGTCTTTCGCCTGAGCATCGAAGGTGATCCATTTAGAGGTGTTCTGCTTGGCGGAGATTTCCATCTCTCAAATTGGTACGGCATCTATAACACGACATTCTACCCTTGGATATTCCACGTTCAACACGGCTGGCAGTACATTTTCGAAGCCGAATCGGAAGGAGAGGTCTTCATCTATGATCTCGAATCTGGAGACTTTTGGTGGACGAGCTCATCGTTTCCCCCCCTGATCTTCTATTCTTTCGGCCGAACAACCTTCAATTTCTACTTTTCAGGGACTTCGGACCCACGGGAATTTGTGGACTTGGAGACCGAAGAACCCTGGTCGATTCAATAATTCTCTACCGTGGCCCTATGGACATCGAAAACGGGCTGAGAATGTGCCAAGTTAAAGATCCTTGGGGTAACTGCATTGGAATACGAGGTGTAGTTCAGCAAGCAGTTGCAGTTGACGGCGGGGAACTTCGGTTTTGAAGTTCGAAGGTAAATGGCGGTTTTTGGTTTGCCGGACGTTCTTCGGCAAAACTCCGCCTCAACTGAACTTTGTTCGTTAGGCCGACTTCCGAGAGGTGGGTGCCGTCAGCTAGGAATCTGTCGGTATGAACCTGGTACAGATTCAGATCTTTCACCGATCGATCGAAACCTCAACAATGATGCGAAGTTCAATGTCCGACAGATTCCTAGCCAAGATGTCAGTCCACGAGGCATGATCGCCACACAATAACTATCCGGGAAACCAGGTCAGGTTCCCACAGAGGTGCGACAGATCAAGACAGTACGATAAAAGCAATCGTCCAAGACACCTACGGCTCTCCCGACATCCTGGAACTCAGGGACATCGACAAGACGGTGATCGGGGATGACGACATGCTCGTACGCGTTCATGCAGCTGGCGTCAATCCCGGTGTGTGGCATCTCATGACGGGACTGCCGTACTTGATGCGCATCATCGGCGCTGGGCTGCTCAAACCTAAGAATCGTGTTGCGGGAGAGGATGTCGCAGGGCGGGTTGAGGCGGTCGGCACGAAGGTGACCCAGTTTCAGCCGGGCGATGAGGTATTCGGCACCTGCAACGGCTCTTTCGCCGAGTACGCGTGTGCTCATGTTGTCACCGTTCGTGCGCCAGAAGCTCCGCTCGCTGTTCTCGTTGGAACGCCCCAAGGAGGATCTGCAGTTCTTGAAGGAACTCATTGAAGCGGGCAAGGTCACGCCGGTCATCGACAGAACCTACCCGCTGAGCGAGGTACCCGAGGCGTTCCGGTATTGGGAAGAAGGTCACGCCCGAGGAAAAGTCGTCATCACCGTGTGAGGTGCAAAGCGCGGGTGACGCCGCTGGTTCGCTGCGCTCTGCAGAGTTTGACCCCGCGCTGGTACGCCGATAATGTTAACTTGCCCTAGGACATATGGGTGAATTCGAAGAAAAACCGATAGTCTTGGCGGCACCGGAGAAAGTCTGAGATACACTCGCCGACTTTGGAGAGATTCACATGTGGAATCCCGGCGTCGTTCATTCCGAGCAGACGACACCAGGAGAGGGTGGAGAAATGGCAAAAAGATGGCGGGCAAAAAAATGAAACCTTACGGACAATAGTTCGTAAGGTTTTGAATCGAGAGGTATGGGTCTCGCGCATTGGACGAATGGCAATCCCGGCAAGCCGGGAATTCGAGAAGACAACGGATGGGGAGTGAGAGTGAGGATCGCGGTTGATGGGAAAATAGTCTTATCTGTTGCCATTGAAACCTGCTGTGTCCAAATCCAGAGCCTCGAACCAGTCAGTGGAGGCAATTCGGGCTGGGGCTTTCATACCTCACGTTAGGGTTAAGCCGAAAGGAATTATTGAAATACCTCAGGTCAATGATAGGTTGGAATGATGAGCACAGTGGAGGAGATTGAAGCTGCGATTGAGCGACTTCCGGAGGAGTGTCGGTGGGAACTCGCCCAGCGACTCAATGCCCGACTGTGGGATGCCTGGGACGGAAAGATCGAAGCCGACGCGCGAGCTGGTCGTATTGATGATCTGTTGGCGGAAGTCGAATCCGATATTGCCGAATGATAGGCTCCACTCAGGGTAGGATATTATCGACGGAGTGAGTCATAGTGACGGATGCAGATCATGTCCCTTTGAACTCGGAGACGAGGGCGGAGACGGTTGATTTGGCGTCGCCGTAGAGCATGCGAGTATTGTCGAGGAAGAAGAGGCTGTTGATGAGGCCGGAGAAGCCGGCGCCCTGACCGCGTTTGAGGGCGAGCACAGTTTTGGCCTGGTAGGCGTTGATGATGGGCATACCGTAGATCGAGCTGCCGGCATCGTCGATAGCGGCGGGGTTGACGACGTCATTGGCGCCGATGACGATAGCGACGTCAACGGACTGCATGGAGGGATTGACGTCGTCCATTTCAAAGAGGTTTTCGTAGAGGACATCGGCTTCGGCGAGGAGGACGTTCATATGGCCGGGCATCCGACCCGCGACGGGGTGGATGGCGTAGCGCAGTTCGGTGCCATTGGCCTGGAGGAGATCTCCGAGTTCTTTGACGGCATGCTGAGCCTGAGCGACGGCCATGCCGTAACCGGGAATGATTAGGACGCTGCGGGCGGCTTCGAGGAGGTAGTAGGCGTCGGAGACGCTGATCGGTTTCATTTCTCCGACCTGACGTTGGCCGACCGGGCGGGAGGCGCCGAAGCCGCTGAAAAGGACGTTCCCAAGGCTGCGATTCATGGCCTTGCACATTATGGTGGTAAGAACAAACCCGCTGGCCCCTACAAGGCAGCCGGCAACGATAAGGACGTTATTGAGGATGACGAATCCCGCGGATGCGGCGGCCAGGCCTGAAAGGCTGTTGAGGAGGGCGATGACGACCGGCATGTCTCCTCCACCGATGGGAACGACGGCAAGGATTCCGAGGAGCAGAGAAGCGACCGCCGCGGCCGAAAGGAAAAGTTGGGAGTTCCCGTTATGCGGCGAGACGGCAAAGGCGGTTCCTACAACTATGACGAGACCGAAGATGAGGGCGTTGAGTGCTTTTTGCCCGGGAAAGAGGATCGCCTGACTGGATACTTTTCCCGACAGCTTACCGTAGGCCATCAGGCTCCCGGAGACGGTTACCCCCCCGATCACGATCGTGAGGACAATAACCGAAGCTGTGAAGTTGGGAATATCGGGAAGCCGATTGGCGGAGAGGGAGGAGACTCTCAAGTATTCGGCCGAACCGACAAGGAGACTGGCGAAACCTCCGAAACCATTGAAAAGGGCGACCAGTTCGGGCATGCCGGTCATGCGGACGAGCTTTGCCGCCAGGGCACCGATGAGTCCTCCGGTTATGAGGCCGAGTAGGATCCATTCGAAACTAAGGATGCTGCGATCGATGAGCGTGGCCACGACGGCAAGAAGCATTCCGAAGGCGGAAAGCAGATTTCCCCGTCGAGCGGTGATGGGGGAACTCAGCATCTTTATGCCGAGAATGAAGAGAATAGCGGCCGCGATGTAAGCGAGGTTGATGAAGGATGCGATGTTCATTTCTCTTCCCTGTTTCGCTTGCGAAACATGCCGAGCATTCGGTCCGTGACGAGGTAACCGCCAACCACGTTGATGGAGGCAACGACGAGCGCCAGAGTTCCAAGAATCATGGCAATGCTTCCCTCCTCGCTCGATCCGGCGGCAAGGAGTGCGCCTACGATTGTGATTCCGGAGATTGCATTGGAACCAGACATCAGAGGCGTGTGCAGCTGAGACGGTACCTTTGAAATGAGCTCAAGTCCGAGAAAGGCGGCGAGAGTGAAGATAAAGAAGAGGAGGATCAGGTTCATGGGGGGGAGAAAAGTTGCGAGTTACGAGTTGCGAGTCATTTCAGCTCCGTATCGAACTAGCCGGTAACCGATTACCGCGTTTGGGTTCTTCACTGGAAGTAGACATTTCGGAACATTTGGTAGCTAAGGAAATTCATTGCGATTACACCCTGGAGGAGGCTTGAGTTGTTGCCTCCTTCATATGAGCTTTCAAGGTTTCGTTGACGATTTCCCCTTGGTGGGTGAGGAGGCAGCCTTTGAGGATGTCATCCTCAAGGTTCAGTTTCAAGGTCTGGGACTCCGAGTCCCAGAAACGTTCGATGAAACTTCGAAGGTTGAAGGAGAAAACTTGGCTGGCGTGATAAGGAACGGAATTCTCCAGATTTCCATAGCCAAGTATGCGAACATTGTTTTCCGCAATCACTTCCTGATTGAGCCTTGATTCCTCGACGTTTCCACCGCTGTCAACGGCCAGGTCGACGATGATGCTTCCCGGTCTCATTTCTTTCACCATAGCTTTGGTAATGATGAGAGGCGCTTTGCGCCCAAATACCTTTGCCGTAGTAATGACGACATCGCTCCGGGCGCAGATCCGAGCCACCTCGTTTCTCTGCAATTGGATCTGATCGAGGGTGAGTTGCCTGGCATAGCCTTCCTTAGTCTCCTCAGTCTCACCTAGATCGATACGGACAAACCTTGCTCCGAGGGAGCGGACCTGCTCCTCAACGATGGGCCTGGTGTCGTAGGCTTCGACACGGGCGCCGAGCCGCTTTGCGGTGGCGATGGCCTGCAGTCCTGCGACTCCGACTCCGACAATGAAGAACCGAGCTGGAGAGAGCGTTCCGGCTGGAGTCATCATCATGGGAATGGCCTTATTCATACACGCTGCCGCCTTGAGCACAGAGTAATATCCAGCGAGGTTGGCCTGTGAGCTGAGAGCGTCCATCTTCTGGGCGATAGACGTACGCGGCATCAATTCCATGCTTACCAACGAGACTGCCGCCTTCTGTGCCTTTGCAACCAGCGCGCTCTCGGTGAACGGATTGAGAAAACTCAGGTGGAGGGCTCCTTTCTTGAGATTGCCGATCTCCTCGGGGTGAGGTTTCAAAACACGAAAGACGACATCCGCGCCGGCCATGGCGGAGGCACGGTCTCGGATGATTTCGGCACCGGCCTGGGCATACTCTTCGTCGAAATAGCCGCTATCGATGCCGAGAGATTGCTCAACCTTGAGGGACATTCCAAGATCGCACAGTTTCACGGCATCGGATGGAATGAGGGCGGTCCGACTCTCGCCTGCCTCGGATTCTCTTGGGACGAAGATCTCCATGATTCTTCAAGATTGGCTCGCGAAACGCCGGCCGTGTTTAGAGGGTCAATTCTTAATACTCGAACACCTAAGTATGAGGTACCAAAATGGGTGAATGTTCCAGGCTAGGAGTCTGTCGGACTTTGACGTTCGATTGCTTCACAAGTGACTAGGTTCGTCCGACAGACTTCTAGCAATAGGAATCTGTCGGTGAGAGGTAAGAAGTTGGTGGCAATTTAGGACCGTCAAACTCCGAACCGAAGTTCAGGTCATTGGCGAGTTGATCGCGAATCTGGCCACTCACAATGACGCTCACTACAGCGGGAATCTTCCAAGAATTCCAGGCTCGAGAATCGCCCCCGGCAGTCTTGACTGAAGTAGCCATTGATTTTGACGATCGTCAGAATAAATGGGCAGAATAGAGCCGCTGGGTTGGCGGGAGGGGCGAACTTGGGATCCTGGAATACCGGTTTTACTCAGTCGAAAGGCTGAAGAAGCTTTCGTCGGAGTGGCGATAGAATCTCCTGTGGTCCGGAGTGTTGTCTTCGAAGGTCCAGATCCATCCCTCCTGGTCATCGCTGAAAAGGAACATCCACCGATAAATTCCGCTGTTGAAATAGATCCAATTGCCCAATCCCAGATCCCAGAGAAAAATTGCGTCCTGCCTACTGCTTTCAGAGATATATAGCCAGCCGTGCTCATCATGAAAGATCCAAGGCCAGAAATCGTCATTGTAGTTCGAATACCACGATGAGGATTTCCACCCGGCTGCGTTAGGAATGGAGAAGCCTCGAAAAATGTCGAGGGGCTCGAGGACGCCGTGTTGAGGAGAAATTCGAAAACGCTTGGATATTCCATCGAGCTTCAGATAAACCTGCCAGGCAGGTGAACCTTCACGCATGTCCAAAAGATTATAGTACAGATTAAGTACGTTCAGACTCGTCAATCTCTCGAGAGGGCTAATATCGGTGATTTTGTTTTCGCCAATCACCAACCAGTTCAATCCGGTCAGTCCACTTAGAGGCTCGAGGATCTCAATTTGATTATTGCCAAGATCTAGACGCTCCATTGCATTCAGATGTTCCGAATACTGTGGCTTAGGGACTACAGTATCTTCACCGTTTGCAGAGAAAGCGTCTCTTCGATAGTGCATGATGGACTGGAAATCGTAGGTACCGAAATTGACCGTGTCTCGAATTCCGAATGCACCTTTTTTTCGGATCTGATATTTTCCCATATGACATCGACAAAGTCGTCGCGGTCCGACCTCTGATGCTCATGGCTGAGGCCCAAAGCGTGTCCGATCTCGTGGAGAATCAATCTTCTTGTCCAATTACTGATCTTTAGCGCCTGAACCCCGCCGAGCATTCCGACAAAGGAGGAGTTCTCGTCTTCGTCGTTCATCACCAGAATGTAGTTGGCTTCGTTGCTTCGTTCGACGAAGGAGACTGCGGCCACATTGGACCACAGTCTGGCGGTGGTCTGTCATCTTTGTCTGTTTCGCAACTGCACGCTGGAATGAAATTGATACGCCACTCGCCCATTAGGCCATTTGTTCGCATTGAGCCCGAAGCCGCTGAGCGGACGGACCTCGCCGACTTTGAAGAGCATGTCGTCTATGCGAATGTATCTGCCTTCCTTGGAGAGCGACGGTTCCGATTCTTCCTTAGAGAGATCGCTATTGGCTGAAGAGCTGATGGGTTCTACTGTCTTCAACGCCTCAGCCTCCTCATTGGTTGGGAAGAAGGAGGAGGAATCGACTCTATCTGGGAGGGATAGAATCGCCCAACATAGCAAAACTCTTGCGAGAGATGTCCTCACGGTTTTCTTTTGAGTTTTGACAGATCAGGATAGAGTTAGGAAGAGCGTAGTCAGGGGAATTGGGAATTCAAGCAAGAGAAACTGTCGAGTGACGATTAGAGCTGCAATTGTTGCCGATGCGAGGAGGGTGTCCGAGATCCATCTGGCATCCTCGGCGGCGGCTTACAGCCATATCTTCCCGAAGCGGGAGATAACGGAATCTCTGCTCCGGGAGAGGGAGAGAAGATGGGTTGAGATCATTGAGGAGGGGACGACTCGGCTGGATGTTTGCGAGGAGGGCGATTCGCTGACGGGATTCGTCAACTATGGAGCGACTCGGGATAAGGATGGAAACACCGAAAAGACGGCAGAGGTGATGGCGATCTATTTGGATCCGAGTTGGTTGGGGAGGGGAATCGGGACTCAGTTGATGGGCCGTGCGATGGAGTGGGCGGTCAAGGGCGGGTACGCTGAAAAGGAGGATGGGGGAATCAAGGACCGCGGTGACGGTCTGCGGGAGGTGCGGATGCGGTACGATTTGAGAAAGTGGGACCGCCGATGAGACTAGAGCAGCGAATGAAAGGACGGCAACGAATGAGAGAGGGAAGATTGCTCAACAATTCGACGGGCTCACCGCAGGTCGGATTGAGAAAACAACAGATGGGAAAAGTCATGGGTTCTGAAATAGGCGGATCGATGGATCATAGAGCGGCGCGTCCGGAGGCCACGCCCTACCATCTTTCAGGTCTTCGAGTAAGTAAGGGAGGATTATCAAGACGGGCCTTCTTCATCGAACAAGAAATTGAAGGTGATCCACCGCCTGGGGGTAGGGCGTGGCCTACGGACGCGCCGGAGAATGACCAACCGTTGGATTGTGATTGAGCGAGCCTTGTCGATAGAAAGCCATGGATACTTGGAATCCAGATAGCTATCTGAAATTCGAGCGAGAAAGGACGCAGCCGTCGCATGATCTCGCGGCGAGGATTCCTTTGAGGACTGCTTCGAGCATCATCGATATCGGTTGTGGTCCGGGAAACAGCACCAGGGTTCTGAGGGAGCGCTGGGCTGGGGCGCGAATTGTCGGTTTGGACAAATCGTCGAAGATGATTGAAGAGGCGCGGCGGGATTTTCCTGACGGAGAGTGGATACGGGAGGACGCGTCAAAATGGGAGACTTCGAAGCGATTCGACATCGTCTTTTGCAACGCAGCGCTACAATGGCTATCGAACCATGAGGGTGTGCTCGAGCGATGGATGGAGATCGTGGTTCCAGGCGGCTTTCTGGCGGTTCAGATCCCTTTCAATATTGGATCGCCGGCAGAGGTTGCGATGAGGCGGGTTGCCGAATCGGCGGAGTGGAGAGAATTCCTTGCGGGCTGCGAGAGGAAAGTCAGCTTTGAGGATCCGGGACGCTATTACGACATTCTTTCAGGGCTTAGCGATTCGGTGGATATTTGGGAGACAACCTACCATCACGTCCTGGATTCGTTCTTGGAGATTATCGACTGGTACCGAAGTACGGGGATGCGGCCCTACCTGGCGGCACTGCCGGATGATGAGTCGAGAGAGCGGTTCGAGGAATGTGTCCTGGAGGAGATTTCTGGAAGGTATCCTGCCCAAGAAGATGGGAAAGTGCTGTTTCCGTTTAGGCGATTGTTTTTTGTGGCGGGTCGAGAAGCCTGATTGTGAAGGGAAGGCAAGAATCGATGAAAGCCCATACCGGTCGGGACCCCTTCAAGAATGGTCTATTCTGGACCTTCCCCTCCTGGGAGGGGTTTGGGGTGGGTTGCCGTGATGTCAGGGACGAGGACGATATTCGATATGCTTCGATTCTTTTGATTTCAGATCAGGATTGAGAGGCACAACTAGAGATTGGGCTGGGTTTCTCGTCGACAAAGCTCGCGACGAAGTTTGGGGAGAGATCCGATCGCGGTGGACGATTGAGTTGACGACCAAGCTTACGACGAAGTTGACGGCCCGTCTCCGCTTGGCTTTGCCGAGGCAGGCGAAGCTCACGACGAAGCTCTGGTGAGCTCTTAGCTCCTAAAGCGCCTGATCCCCAAGAAGATCCCAAAAAGCAAAGCCGTCCCCATGAGCAGATACTCGGAGGGTTCGGGCACCGGCATCGTCATGAAGGGTTCGTGTGCGATGTCGGATTCGGTGAAGTTGATGGCTCCTCCGGCGACGATTTGACCAAACAGACCACCCCATGAGGAAGTGTTGGCCTCTTTCTCGGCGATCGCTTGGGGGGCGGTGATTGCCGTTGTTTCGGGAGCTTGTGTCCCCATGAAACCTTCCGAGTCAAAGGTGAAAAAATGGTTTCCCGTGATTTCCACTTTCCGCCCTGGGGCGAGAAGGGTGCCCTGGAAAATACTCCCTCCACCGATCAACGCTCCATCGTCCGCAGCGGATCCGATGTTTCCCAATACATTGAACAGAACCTCAGAAGCCTCAATATCTACACCCAATTCAATGATTGAGTTGGATTGGATCGAGAAGAGGAGGTCCTCCGAAATGTTGAAGACAAAGAAATCCCCCAAACCTCCAGTGAGAGTCAGTTTGGAGGCGCTGTTGATGATGAAGCCGCCTGTGACGTTGAATATGTTCGCGCCACCAGTTGAACCAGTGATGGTTTGTGTCGCGCCACTTTTCAAATTGATGCTGATGTCAGTTTGACCGGCTTGCCCCTCCCAAAATTCGGAAGCTTTGATGGCATCGGCTGCAATAGCGTTGAAGTCTGGAGTGCTAAGAGTGGTTTGGGAACCGGTAAAAGAGGATGAAAAATCATTCTCAACACCGGTTTCTCTGTCCCACGAGCCAGTGACTTTCGAGGTGGTGATTTTGTTCTTTTCAGGTTTGTCATCGACGCCCTTGAGGGTGCTTCCGAAGACGGAGCTATTGGATGTGATTTCCAGCTTGTCACCTCCCGATGGCGATCCTGACGATGTCGAATCACCTCCGTTATTCCCCAGCTGTATGATCGTGTAGGGCTTGCCGAGCCCGAGATCAAACACGTCGGGTCCCATGGGTCCAGCGTGTGCGGTTTGCCAGAGGAGCAAAGCGAGGCTGGAGAAAACAGAGAAGAGTAGTATCTTGAGCTTCATGAATTATCGAATCCGGACAAAATTAGAGACGGGTTCGGTGCCCATCTGCTGAGTCCCCCTCGAATTCGAAAGTCCCCCTACTATCCGACGAGCCAACAGAGAAATCCGACGAATTGCAAGCCCATTACTATAAAACTTCAGTCAGGATCTGATTTCTTTTGAAATCGTGGGTGGCATTTCGAAGGATCAGTCGCGATACCGAATCTTTTTTGACGAAGTGTCGTGAGTTCTGAAGCGACACACTAAGGGAGAACAGAAATGAAGAATCGATGGGATGAAAGGGAGGCAAAGGTCCTTGACGGCGACCCGCTGAAGCTACGGGTATACACCTCCCGGCTGTTGGGAGTCGAAACGGAGCTGGTGTTGCACGGCGGAGGCAACACTTCGGTTAAGATCTCGGAGGATGACTTTTTCGGGGAGCCGGTCGATCTGCTGTATGTGAAGGGCAGCGGTTGGGACCTGGAGACCATCGAGGCCGAAGGATTCGCCCCTGTGCGGATAGATGTGCTGCTGAAGATGGCGGAACTCGAATCACTGAGTGATTCCGACATGGTCCTCCAGCAGCGAACGGCGATGACTGATCCGAGAGCGCCGAATCCATCGGTTGAAGCGATTCTCCATGCCGTCATTCCCCAAAATTTCGTCGATCACACGCATTCAGATGCAGTCATTGCGCTGACCAATAACGATGAGGGGGAGTCGCGCGTGGCGGAGCTCTATGGCGACCGGGTCCTGATCATTCCTTATGTAATGCCGGGATTCCTTCTGGCGCGAAGAGTCTTCGAGATGACCCGGTGTGTGGACTTCGCGAAGCTCGACGGCCTCGTCCTCATGAAGCATGGGATTTTCACTTTTCACGATGATGCCAAGAGGAGCTATGATCTGATGATCGAGCTGGTTTCGATGGCGGAGGATTTTTTGAACGAGAAGGCAGGAGGCAATTACATCCTTCGGGTCGACCAGTTCGAGGAGGACCTGGCGGCGCTTTCTCTTTTGCGGAAGGCGGTCTCCGAGGCACGAGGTGGGCCCGTGCTCGCTGTTTCGGGCCGGAGTCCCGAAACAATTGGATATAGTTCTCTGGATGAGATCGAGTCCCTCGCTACGCGTGGTCCTCTCACTCCGGATCATGTGATCAGAACCAAGGGGGTTCCCATGATTTTCAAGGACAACCCTAAATCGGCGGTAAAGACTTTCGTTGACGAGTATCGCGACTACTTCGAGCGCAACAGCAATGGAAGCTTGACCTGCCTTGATCCCGCTCCCCGCTACGCCATCTGGAAGGGAAGGGGAACGGTTGTATTCGGAACCGATGTCAAAGAGTGCCGGATTATTGAGGACATTCTGGTGCACACCATATCCAGCATCCAACAGGCAGAGGCAGTAGGCGGTTGGCGGGCTCTTTCCGAACAAGAGCTTTTTGAAATGGAGTACTGGGAACTCGAACAGGCGAAACTGAAGGGTGGAAAAGCGCCTCCGACGCTGCAGGGAAAAGTCGCTTTAGTTTCCGGCGCGGCTTCCGGAATCGGGCTGGCCTGCGCTCGTGCGTTTAATGCCCAGGGCGCGGTTGTCGTAGGACTCGATGTCAATCCGAAGATCGAATCCGTCCTCTCCAGATCTGGAATGCTTGGACTGCACTGCGATGTTACCAACGGGGCGAATCTGCAATCTGCAGTGGATACGGCGATACGCACTTTCGGCGGTCTCGATATCCTGGTCAGCAACGCCGGCACCTTCACAGCGGGCGCAGAGATTGAAGATCTCTCGCAAGAGAACTGGGAGAAGAGCTTGGCGGTCAATCTATCCAGCCATCAGCGGCTGCTGCTGCTTCAGTTGTCCGTCCCTTACCTGAAAAATGGAATCGACGCCACGGTCATCATCATCGGTTCCCGAAATGTCCAGGCTCCGGGTACGGGAGCATCTTCCTACTCGGTGGCCAAAGCCGGCCTCACCCAATTGGCGCGAGTCGCGGCCCTCGAGCTGGCGCCACACAACATTCGAGTGAACGTCCTCCATCCCGACGCCGTATTCGATACGGGCCTCTGGACGCCCGAGGTTCTTCAGCGTTCGGCCGATCGATACGGAATCTCGGTAGAGGAGTACAAGAAAAAAAACCTGCTTAAGACAGAGATCTCTTCCGAAGATGTGGCCCACATGGTTTGCACGGTGGCCGGCCCTGTTTTCTCAAAGACGACCGGGGCCCAGATT
The DNA here is from genome assembly GCA_965226025.1 of Candidatus Moanibacter sp. Lineage (GTDB taxonomy): Bacteria > Verrucomicrobiota > Verrucomicrobiia > Opitutales > UBA2987 > Moanibacter. The sequence goes on from CBDDCD010000003.1 coordinate 2,213,190, forward strand.
CCGATTGATGGAGGTAATGAGAGGGTGATTTGACTAGCCCGTCTTTCTCAACTGGGGCCTGATTTCGACGTAAGTCGTTGATAGTGGGCCAAAGGTCTACACTACAGGAGGGGTTATTTGGATTTGATTTGGGGGGGTGGTTGGGGAGGAAGTTCGAGGTGTAACCGGTTCAGTAGTAGCTTTTGGTCCTCACCGGGCTCGGTGTAACGGGTAAGCACAACGGTGCGTCCGTCGGTGGTGGGCAGTTTCACATCGAGCATTTGGATGGCCGCCATTTTGGAGAGCACCTCGGCTGGGGTCAGTCCCGGAGCCATCGGGTAGAGTCGACGTTTCAGGGTGACCCACAGAGAGTAAGCAAGGAAGCTGATAAAGATGTGCGCCTCGATGCGATCATCTCTCTGATGATGGATGGGGCGGATGGAAAGGTCGTTCTTGATTTCCTTGAAGACTTGCTCGATCTCAGTGAGCTGCAGGTAAAGGCGCCAGAGTTGCTCGGGGTTCTCGGCACTGAGGGTGCTGCGCAACAGATAGCGGCCTTCGCGGCGATAGGCTTGGCGGTATTTTTTTAAGTTCAACCGGAAGCTCAAAGGCGGCTTTTCAGTGGGGGCGCCCTTGGGGGCGATCTCGATGTCGAGTAATCCAAAGATCCGGGGACCGGCCTCCTTTTTGGCTTCGCCCAGTTTGATCAGGATGGTATCGCGTTGGTAGCGCCGTTTGCTCTCACGCAGCTTCTTGAGCGCCTCGATAAGACGGCGTAAACGACGCAGGCGCATGTTTTTTTTCTTTGCGCACCCGATCGTCGCTTTTAGCCAGAACGTAGGTTTCACCTCCCTCGCTGAGGAGTTTCACCTCGATACCGGGACGCAACTGCTTCCAATCCTTCTGCAGCAACGACTGCTCGAAGCGACCCAGCCAGGAGCGCGGGGTACCCACCAGATAGTGGATCCTGGGTTCGCTTTGGCGCATCTGTTGCAAGACTTCCTCGGTCGGAATGCCCCGATCCATCACCCACACCCGGTTCGCCTTACCGTAGTTCTCTTCCACCCGAGAAAGAAAATCTTTTAAGGTGGTTTTATCCTGCGTGTTACCCGGAAGTACCTCATAGGCAATCGGCAAGCCCTCACAAGTCACCACCAGGGCGATCACCACTTGCACGCAGTCAGGTCGCTTATCGCGGCTGTAGCCGAACTTGCGCAGTCGGCTCGAGGCCGCCGGCTCCTGGTTCGGATCGCACTCAAAATAGGTGCTCGTCAGATCGTATAGCAAAATCTCGTAACGGGCATTGAACAGATCGCTCCACCTCTCGGTCAGGTGCCTGAACAGGGCCTTCTTGTGCCTGAGCAATCGATCGTGGCAGCGATAGAGCGTGTTCTTCTCGGCGATCCCAAAGTCTTCCCCCATCAGATCGCCCATCGCGCTTCGCTCATACCATTCCCGATGCAGCCGCCACTCGCTTCCCGGTGCCATCAGCCGGTAAACCACCAGGGTCTGCAGCACATGGGCCCAGCGGGTACCCTGACGGGAGGGTCTGAGACGCTCCCGCCAGAATTCTCCCAGTCCCAACTGCTCATATAGAACGCACCCAAGCCAGCACCCTCCCCATTGCCGCGGCTTCTCGATCCTGAGATCTTTGAGCCGTATTCTAACAATACTTTCGTCGCCCACAGGCGGGGCACGATCTTCCGGAAACAGCGCCACCTGTTCGGGTCTTTCCCTGCCCTCTTCGAAAATCTCGATGCTCTTGCGCCACGCTTCGTGTTGGCTATCGTTGATCTCTCCAAGGTAGAGGACCTGTCTTTGGACCACACGCCCCCCGCTGACACGCTTGTTCTCAACGATATTCCAATAGTAGTGCTCTTTGCCATCTTTGCGCCGACGATTACACCTCAAAAACATGATGGCCCACCATTATACGAAAAAATCCCGCCCTGGGAAGAGCGTAGGTCTACACTACAGGCGGTTTTGCCAACCCACCTCTACTGTTGATGCGCCTCCTGAGCCCTACTACCCCCGAAAAAAACCGTTTCAGAAGTTGAGTTGGTCAAGTAGGGTTAGTATACGAGTGACCTCGCCGAGATCAGACAGATCGGAGACGAAGAGTCGATCTTCGGAAATGTCGAAGGCTTCTTCGGGGTCGACGCGGTCGGACCGATGGCGCCTGCGACCGAGACCAAAGATCTCATCTTCCGGTCGCGCTTTCAAGAGGTGTTTGTAGACGACGCTGCCAACAAGACCGTAGGCACCTGTGATGAGGATTTTCATAGTTAGAGGCTGTCCCAAATCCGAGAGGATTTGGGTGGAAGCCTGATACCGATATCAATCTTCGTCACGTTATGTAGACCACGACATGCCTTCCGTCCTCGGTAGCTTACCTTTTATCCGTTATGCACCTTTCCAGCACCCTTCCTCTCGCTTTGAGTCGATAGTTCTCCCAAGGAAGCGCCTCTGACTCGATTCTTGGATCCCTATGCCGCCTGCGTTGCCTCTTTCTCATGTTCTTGCGCAAGTCTCTGCGCGATTTTCCATAGATTGTGGGACAGAACCGACCAGGCCACGCTAAGGTTACGGTTGTCAAAGCCTTTGCTGCGTATCTTGCCCCCGTGCCATCGGTTCTTGAGCACTCCGATCCGGCCTTCGGTGCTCCCTCGTCGTCGCTGCAACCGGACAAAGCGCGGCTCCTCCATCCGCTCCTTGAGCTCTTGTGGATTGCGGGGCGTAAGGGCGTCAAAAATCCCCTCTGCCTGGAGCCGCTTGCTGGCCGCCTTCGAGGCATAGCCCCGATCCCCACTGATCGCTTCGATCTTCTCCTCTAAAGCGAAGCCCTTTTGCCTCTCCAGACTTTCCCAAAGCTGCTTCAATTCGCTCGGGGCCTGCCCCCCATACAGTTTCCAGTCCAACAGATATCCCTCTGCGCTCTCGCATAAATAAAGGGTGTTGCCAAACTCCACCTCCCGATCTGCCTTGCCTCGCACGATGACGTCAATCTCAGGTTCGTAGGCGCTCAGGATCTTCTCCTCATTCTTCACCTGCCGCCCCCCTATGATCCGTTCGTGCGCCTGTTTCATGACCTGCGGTATCTGCTCTAACATACCATCCATTCGCTCGATGATTCGGCTCGCCTTCTTCTCGGTGTAATCGCTTTGCATCCACATAGCTTCCAATAAGTCACGGTGGCGAAGGGCATGGCCCTCAATCTTCTTGAGCAATAGCTTCATCCGCCGCAGGATCCCTTTACGCGCTTTGCCCGCCTCCCGGCGCCGACGCGCATGCGTCATCTCCAGGCACCGTTTGTTCATCTCCCGAGCCAATCCCTTTGCTCCCTGGGGCATGCGCTGTTTCATTCCCGCCTGCCCGATCAGACTGATCGCCTTGAGCAGCGTTGCTCCCACATCCTTGAGCAAGACCCAGTCCACGGGCCAGTGGATGTTCGCTTCCAGGCAAGTGGCGTCGATCAGGCATTCCCTCGTATCGATCGGCTTCTCTAATCCTGCCTCACCACAATGTTCAGCATTGCCCACCACCTCGGTCATCCTTGCATGCAGCTGTCTCAGATACGCTTCGTCGAAGAATTTCGAATCCCGTTCCAGACTGCTCTTCGATATTTTCCGGATCCCGTCTACCTCACGCACCCGGCAAAAATTAGCCAGAAGCTCACTGCGTCCCAACTCCTGCGACAGACAACGAAAGGATATCCCTCCGAGTAAATGACGCACCACCTCCACCCGCAGCGCTTTTATCGCTCTTAGAGCGCGTCGCTCCCGATCCTTCCCTCCCGCTTCATCCCATCCTTCCAAGGCTTTTACGATCGCCTCCCTTTCCAGCGAGGAGTCGATCAAAACCCGGTCAATCCGCTCCATTGTTTCCAGAAACACGGTGTAGTCTTTGCATCGAATGACTGGAGTTAGGGCTGGACGCAGGAAGCTTTGTACGGCAATATTTTTCATGAGAAGGGCGTGCTTTGTATTTGACTAACGCAAGCATAAGCGCCCTTTTTCGCCGGATCGAGCTTTTTGCAGCTCTATCCGGCCTTTTTTTTGCCCATAACTCATTAAAAATCAATTGTTTCCACCACTGGGACGGGCTCTAGTTAGAGAGCGTTTACCCTTTCCGAACAGCCTCCAGTTAGTTGGTATCCACGAATCCTGCCTCCTCGTCAAGTCGCGGGAGGGCGCGGCGAGGGGACGAGGTCGCACGGGGCGCTTTCATGTTGAAATTGACGTGACCTTTGCCGATCGTTCACTGTATGGCCCAGGAGGAACAAGAACATGAATACATTTCTCATGGGCCTTGCTCTTGATAATTGCGATTCTCGTGTGGCTAGGTAGGTGCTTAAGACCGACATGGGCGTGGCCGACTGGAAAGAGGTGATCGGCAACCCGGAAGTCGAGGTCGTCAATATCACGGCCCACCTCGAATTGTAAGCGTCGTAGCGTCGTATTACAATCCTTCTCAGTCTTGTTTTTTCCAACATTGAGGTTAAGAATCGAACCAAGTCTATCTCAACCGGAACCTAACGATGCCGAAAAAAAGAAACCGCACTCTCCGCCTCACCATGGCCCAGGCGCTGGTGAAATTCCTTTCCGTTCAGGACAGTGAGCGGGATGGGCAACGACAGCGCCTGATTCCAGGAATCTTCGGGATATTCGGGCACGGCAATGTCTGCGGGCTCGGACAGGCACTGGAGGAATGCGGAAGGGATCTGCCCTACTACCAGCCCTGCAACGAACAGTCGATGGTGCACACCGCATCCGGATTTGCCAAGGCAACCTGCCGCAGGCAGACGCTGGCCTGCACTTCATCGATCGGCCCGGGCGCAACCAATATGTTGACCGGTGCGGCCGTAGCCACGATCAACCGCCTCCCCGTCCTCCTATTACCCAGTGACACCTACGCTACCCGCTACCAGGGGCCCGTCCTCCAGCAACTGGAGCATCCCATATCAGGCGATGTCAGCGTGAACGACGCCTTCCGGCCTCTCAGTCGATTCTTCGATCGGATTTCGCGCCCCGAACAGCTCCTGACGGCGTTGCCGGAAGCGATGCGCGTATTGACCGATCCGGCGGATTGCGGAGCGGTCACGTTGGCATTGCCCCAGGATGTCCAGGCCCACGCTTACGAATATCCGGTTAGCTTGTTTGAAAAGCGGATTTGGAGAATTGAGCGTCGCCCGCCCGATCGTCAACGCATCGAGGAAGCAGTCGCGCTCCTAAAGGGGCTAAACGTCCGATGATCATCGCTGGCGGAGGAGTCCACTACTCCGAGGCTTGGGCCGAACTGCAGAAATTTGCGGAGAATTTCGGAATCCCCGTGAGTGAGACATTTAGTGGAAAGGGCGCCATGCTCGAAGAGTCGCCTCAACGACTGGGTGGCCAGGGAGTGGAGGGCACAGGAGTGTCCGCCAAGGTCAGCGCCGGCGCTGACCTGGTTATTGCGGTGGGGACCCGGCTGACCGATTTCGCGACCGGTTCCCAGTCCTGCTTCAACCATCCTGATGTCCGATTCATTGGAATCAACGTTGCCGGGCACGATGCTTTCAAGAACGGCGCACTGCCCATCCAGGCAGACGCCCGCGAGGCGCTGCGGGCCTTGCATCGAAGGGCGAAGGCCGCCGGTCTGAAGAGCCGAAAGGACACTATTGTGGAGGTGGAAAAGGCGAAACGGGCGTGGGCGCGAACCCTTAATCGGGAAGCCTTCACCCAGGTGAAGGGAGAGGCCATGAGCCAGGCCCAGCTGGTCAAGACTTTGAATGATTCCGCCCAGGATGGAGATTTAGTCATCGGCGCCGCAGGCGCACCGCCGGGCGATCTTTTGAAGCTTTGGGATTCGACCGGTAATCGCCCCTGCTTTCTTGAGTTTGGTTACTCTTGCATGGGTTGGGAACTGCCGGCCGGTCTGGGGGTTCGTATGTCGCGGCCAAAGGGCGAAGTTTATGTTTTAATAGGCGACGGCACCTACCTGATGAACCCGACCGAGTTGGTAACCGCAATGCAGGAGAATCTGAAGGTCACGGTTGTCATCTCCAACAACCACGGCTTTCAGGTGATTCGTCGACTCCAGATGTGGAGATCCGGTCGAAGCTTTGGAAATGAATTTCGCGCCCGGGACCGAAAGAGCCGGCGCCTCGAAGGGAAGTACCTCCCGATCGACTACGCCAAGAATGCTGCCAGCATGGGCGCGTGCACTTGGGAGGTCGATTCGCCGGAGTCGCTGAGGGATGCCCTGGCCGAGGCGCGACTGGAAAAGCGCTCCTGCGTGATCGTGGTGGAAACCGAAAAACACCGTTACGCTCCGGGCTCAAACGTATGGTGGGATGTTGCCCCGGCCGAAGCTAGCGGAGATGAGGTGACTCGACAGATTCGAAAAGAATACGAATCCGACCGCGATAAACTGCAGCGTTATCACTACTGACCGATCGAGATAAGAATTGTCAGAGAAGCGGGCTTCCTATTCCGTTACCAGATGGACTCGATTCCGTCGTAAGATCGAATGGCATCATCTTTGGTTAAGAGGGGGAGACCGAGTATCAAGGCGGTGGCAACGATCGTTCGGTCCGCCGGATCCCGATGTTCCCATTCCAGCTCCAGGTTTCGAACCCACACCGATACAGCCGCCGGAATAACCTCCACGCACCCCAGACGCTCCCACGACAACCGCCGCCATTCTGCCAGAAATGGCGTGTCAAGAGCACAGGTTTTTCATTCCACATCAGGTTCCCAGATTGGATTCTGCTGTGCTTCGAAAAAGCCTTCATTGGTTGCTTTCAACTTCCAGATTTCGATCTTCCGGAAGGTCGTGTCGGCACCGAAGGAGTAGGCGATGAGTCCATTGGCAGCCTGGTAGTCGGTATAGGTGGCCAAGACCGCCTGGCGGTCGCAGGCGAATACTTCGATGAGATACTTGTCGATGAATATGCGCAAATCGAGGTCCTCTCCCTCTGGAAGATCAGAGATGGCAAACGGCGCCTCGACCGTGCCGAGACGGATCGTGCCTGTTTCCGGGTGGATGATGACGGGTAGCCCTTCATTTTCGTCATCGGCGAAGAGCAGGACCCCGAAACGTTTCCTCTCGGTCTGTTGGCGGTCGACGGTGATTCGTATTTCCAACGCGTCGCCATCGAGATCAGCGATCCGCTGGACTGCCCTACTGCCGTGGGAACGGTCTGGCGATGAAACCGTAAGGTCATTGAGGGTAATCCCATCATAACGCAGAGATTCCATTTCCCGAAGGGGCCGCATGCGAAGGGAGCCATCGTCCGCCAGGCTCAGTTCGCGCGGCAACGACTGGATCGATTTCAGGTTGAGCGGCGGATCCAGGGTGCAGAGCCAGGCCCACATGACCCGCCGGCCATCGGCAGTTAACACGCTTTCGGGGGCGAAGAAATCGCGGTAGGCAGTCTCGGTGATTCCCTGATCCGGCCGACGCCAGTTCATGCGCTCGTGCCTCTCCGGCACGAACTGTTCGGCCTCCGCATCCCAGTCGCCAAGGTAGTAGCGGCAGCCGAACTGATGGCTGATGCAGAGCAGCATCCACTTGCCTCCGATCCGGAAGAAGTTGGCGCAGGAGACGTCTTCCCCAATGGCCACGTCCGGCAGATGGTGCTTTAGGAAGGGACCGACGTAGGTCCAATTGGCGAGGTCGGTGGACTTGCACAAGGGAACGTCGTCTCTGGCGGAGAAAGCGTAGTAGGTGTCGCCGATTCGAAAGCAATCGGGATCACCGAGCAGGGCAATGTCCTCGCCGTCGGGCCCACCCTTCGGCAGCACGGGGTAGGGTTTTTCCCAGCTGCTGAGGCGGTTGTCCCTGGCTACTGCGATGAACGTGTTACGCGGGTCCGACAGGCCGGCGTAGATGGCCGCCGGCTTTCCTTCCTTGGTGATGAATCCGGTGCCGCTGAACATGCCGTGGCCGGTAAACGAGGGTTGCAGCTTGGTCGTCTGCCAGGTCCAGCGCAGCATGTCGTCACTGGTTAGGTGAATGAAGGAGTACGACTGATTTCCATCTTTCGGTCCTAGGCCCGACTGGTCGCGATGCCACGGGTGCCGGAGGATGTAGTGCAAGTGGTAGGTGCCATCCAAGTAGTAGGCGGGGTTCGGATCGCCCGGCGCACTGTCACCTCCCGGGTGCATGAGGTGATAATTCAACGCCAGTTCCTTCGAGACGTATTCGCTCTTTTTTTCGTTACTCATGTTATTTTTGCTTCGATTGGTCCGGAAGTCGGATGATGTCGCCCTGCTTAGCGAGAAGAGAATTTGCAGTACCGGCTTGCTTTCTACCCTATGGCGCCTCCCCATTGGAAGCCCGTATCTAGAGCCCGTCCCAGTGGTGGAAACAATTGATTTTTAATGAGTTATGGGCAAAAAAAAGGCCGGATAGAGCTGCAAAAAGCTCGATCCGGCGAAAAAGGGCGCTTATGCTTGCGTTAGTCAAATACAAAGCACGCCCTTCTCATGAAAAATATTGCCGTACAAAGCTTCCTGCGTCCAGCCCTAACTCCAGTCATTCGATGCAAAGACTACACCGTGTTTCTGGAAACAATGGAGCGGATTGACCGGGTTTTGATCGACTCCTCGCTGGAAAGGGAGGCGATCGTAAAAGCCTTGGAAGGATGGGATGAAGCGGGAGGGAAGGATCGGGAGCGACGCGCTCTAAGAGCGATAAAAGCGCTGCGGGTGGAGGTGGTGCGTCATTTACTCGGAGGGATATCCTTTCGTTGTCTGTCGCAGGAGTTGGGACGCAGTGAGCTTCTGGCTAATTTTTGCCGGGTGCGTGAGGTAGACGGGATCCGGAAAATATCGAAGAGCAGTCTGGAACGGGATTCGAAATTCTTCGACGAAGCGTATCTGAGACAGCTGCATGCAAGGATGACCGAGGTGGTGGGCAATGCTGAACATTGTGGTGAGGCAGGATTAGAGAAGCCGATCGATACGAGGGAATGCCTGATCGACGCCACTTGCCTGGAAGCGAACATCCACTGGCCCGTGGACTGGGTCTTGCTCAAGGATGTGGGAGCAACGCTGCTCAAGGCGATCAGTCTGATCCGGCAGGCGGGAATGAAACAGCGCATGCCCCAGGGAGCAAAGGGATTGGCTCGGGAGATGAACAAACGGTGCCTGGAGATGACGCATGCGCGTCGGCGCCGGGAGGCGGGCAAAGCGCGTAAAGGGATCCTGCGGCGGATGAAGCTATTGCTCAAGAAGATTGAGGGCCATGCCCTTCGCCACCGTGACTTATTGGAAGCTATGTGGATGCAAAGCGATTACACCGAGAAGAAGGCGAGCCGAATCATCGAGCGAATGGATGGTATGTTAGAGCAGATACCGCAGGTCATGAAACAGGCGCACGAACGGATCATAGGGGGGCGGCAGGTGAAGAATGAGGAGAAGATCCTGAGCGCCTACGAACCTGAGATTGACGTCATCGTGCGAGGCAAGGCAGATCGGGAGGTGGAGTTTGGCAACACCCTTTATTTATGCGAGAGCGCAGAGGGATATCTGTTGGACTGGAAACTGTATGGGGGGCAGGCCCCGAGCGAATTGAAGCAGCTTTGGGAAAGTCTGGAGAGGCAAAAGGGCTTCGCTTTAGAGGAGAAGATCGAAGCGATCAGTGGGGATCGGGGCTATGCCTCGAAGGCGGCCAGCAAGCGGCTCCAGGCAGAGGGGATTTTTGACGCCCTTACGCCCCGCAATCCACAAGAGCTCAAGGAGCGGATGGAGGAGCCGCGCTTTGTCCGGTTGCAGCGACGACGAGGGAGCACCGAAGGCCGGATCGGAGTGCTCAAGAACCGATGGCACGGGGGCAAGATACGCAGCAAAGGCTTTGACAACCGTAACCTTAGCGTGGCCTGGTCGGTTCTGTCCCACAATCTATGGAAAATCGCGCAGAGACTTGCGCAAGAACATGAGAAAGAGGCAACGCAGGCGGCATAGGGATCCAAGAATCGAGTCAGAGGCGCTTCCTTGGGAGAACTATCGACTCAAAGCGAGAGGAAGGGTGCTGGAAAGGTGCATAACGGATAAAAGGTAAGCTACCGAGGACGGAAGGCATGTCGTGGTCTACATAACGTGACGAAGATTGATATCGGTATCAGGCTTCCACCCAAATCCTCTCGGATTTGGGACAGCCTCTATCTAGGAGACACGACGCTAGAGGAAAACGGGAGCAACTCATTTCGAACAATACCATTCACAGGGCTGTATTTTTCCCTATTGGTAGAATCCGAAGGCGCCAGGGAAAGACCTTCACTGCGGATATAGCCCTTGAAGCGGCGCAAGACGAAAGGAGAGGTTTTCCTCAGCCAGGAGACAACCGACACCGACCGATTCGCAGCGCCGGTTTACAACTCTCTCAAGGCATTCCAAATGCGGAGGCTGGGTATGGAATTGAAGTGTTGATCGTAGGTTACAAGCTTCGAGCCGGTTTCGATGGTAGAGCAAGCGATCCAGACGTCGTTGATTGGAATTGGACTGCCGTTCCGCTTCAGAAAATCCATCAACTCACCGTATATTTCCGCATTGTCAGAAGAGGGCAACCACAGTTCAACGCTTGGTTTCTCCAGGAAATTGTCCAGCTGGAGTAGGTTTTCCCGCATTTTGGATCCTCCTCTGAACCCGTAGTGAAGTTCCCCGATCACGAATAAAGGAAGGTAAACCTTTTCGGCATTGCCGAGAGCCTGGAGCACCCGATCATCCCCCCGCATGAATGCGCTGTATGCGTTGGTGTCGAGTGTGATGGCGGTCATCTCACTTTTGCCAATCGTTTACTTCTATTGTGCGGATTTCTCTTATGCGGGCCTCGAAGGCCGTGCTCTCATCTGATGACCATGCCCCGAATAAATCCAGGAAGTCCTCCCGGTGATCGACGGGCGGAGGTTTGCTTAAACCTAGTGCGCTTCTGAGAATGGATTTTACCGCCCGATTGAGGGAAATGCCCTCACGCTTGGCTCGCTTTTCAATTCGTTCGGCGAGATCAGGTTCCAGTTTGTGAATCGTGATGGATTTCATGAGTCACAAATGAACTAAATTCTGAACCATATCAAGGGAGTGGAACTAATCTCCCAGCCCGGGGGAACCGGGGACAACAGATCCTCGCTCTGCGTCGATCGCTTGAACGAGCGGCAGACGGAGGTCGACAACATCTACGGGAACGTTATCAGGAACGCTGAGGATAAAGGGATAGAGACCCCCACTTTGAAAGTCTTGCATGCCCTCGACAAAGGCGTTGAATCGACCTTTTAGCCCGCTTTTCTCACAGGTATGCGAAGCCGCTCGAAAAATGGATACATTTAAAGATAAGACTGCGTTTGTCTCGGGTGGATCAAAGGGAATTGGATTTGCTTGCGCTATGCGTCTTGCTTCGGGAGGCGCCGACGTCTTTGTAGCGGCCTCCAACGCGGAGAGACTGAAGCGGGCGGCAGGGGCGATTCGGGAGAAAACGGGTGTCCGGGTTGAATTTCATGCCGCTGATCTGCGCTTATTGAAGGGATGTAAAGCCGTCGTGGACGAGGCGCTGGACGCCTTCGGCCGCTGTGATATTTTAGTCAATTCCGCGGGCGCCACCAAGGCCGGGAAATTTCCGGAGCAGGCGGATGAAGAGATGGTGGATGGCTTTGCCCTGAAGTTTCATTCCGCTGCCCGATTATGCCGTCTTTTGTGGCCGGAACTGAAGAAGGCGCACGGGTGCGTCGTCAATATCGTCGGTGGGATGGCCCGTACACCGTCGAATGATTTCCTGGTCGGGGGAGCGGTTAATGCCGCCCTTGCGAATTTCACAAAAGGGTTGGCAAACCAGGGATTGATCGACGACGTCAATGTCAACTGGATCAGTCCGGGGTTGACCGAGACTGAACGCGCGCAGGCCATCTTCGAGAAACGGGCGCAGCTGCAGAACAAGAGCGTCGAGGAAATCCGCGAGGAAACAGTTGCAGCGGATGGGCTGCGCCGCTTGGGACAACCGGCAGACATTGCCGAACTGGTCGCGTTCTTGTGTGGCCCGCAGGCCCGCCATATCCACGGAACGGGGATCAGCGTGGATGGAGGCGGAAGCAAGGGGTACTATTGAGAATGGAGTGATTGAGGGTTGGAGTGTTGGAAGGGGTGGCTGACGAGTCCCATTCCACCGCAGCCTCCCTCTATTATGAAACCTGCAAGCCGTTCTCGAGTCCCTTCGGGCGGGTGCACACGTCCTCGTGGAGAAGCCGATGACTGCCACGATGGATGAAGCGGAGGCCGTCATCGACATATCGGAAAAGGTCTCCAGACAGGTTCTGGTCGGCCATCACCGCCGCTATTGCGAGAACGTCCTCAGAACCAAAAAGCTCATTCAGGAAGGCGCCCTTGGGCAACTAGTAGGGGTAATCGGACAGTGGACGGTCCGAAAATCGGATTCCTATTTTGAAGCGGACTGGCGGCAGCTGCGCAGCGCCGGACCGGTGATGATCAATTTGATTCATGAAATCGACACCTTGCGTTACGTCTGCGGCGAGATCGTTTCTCTCTCTGCCAGGATTCAAAGTGGGATGCGTGGCCATCCTAAGAAGGAAACCGCTGCGGTACTGTTGAATTTCGAGTGCGGTGCGCTTGGGACCTTTCTGCTTTCGGACGCAACGCCCTCTCCCTGGACTTGGGAACAGGCAACAGGTGAGAGCCCAGATTATCCGAGATCAGGGCAGAACGTCTACCGGTTCGTGGGTTCTCAAGCTTCGCTGGATTTTCCCAATCTGGTTCTCCGGCAGCACAGCGGAAACTCCAGGGACTGGAACCAACCGATAGCGCCGCAGCCGATCAAGGTGTAGCAGTGCGATCCCTACGTGGCGCAGTGTTCCCATTTCTGCAGCGTCATCGACTCTAAGGAACAACCCCGCATCACGGCCCCTGATGCCGCCCGTAGTCTTGCCGCGGTGCTGGCCGTCTTCAACGCCGCCGAACGAGGGATAGAGATAAAGCTTTGAGTGCGAGCATCCGATCGGATTAACTCAACCTTACCGTCAGGATAAAGGTCAGCGCGTCCGGCGGCCCCGGCCTACCGCCTGACGGTGGATCCATGGCCCAATAGAACTCAAGCAATGAAGGTGAGATAGAACTCGTTCAAGGAAAGGAGGTGGGCCTTCCCTGCAGATTCACTTTTCATCAGCTTCTTGCGCTCGAGTGTTTCCTGTGATTCGATGACCGGAGTCGAATGTGGATGGAGAAATGAGATCATGAAACACAGATTCGCTGAGATGATTTGGTACGAAATCAAGCAAGCTGCGGAGCTGGACCGAGTGGCCGTACTCCCGGTCGCCACCTACGAGGATCACGGGCCTCACTTACCTGTCGATGTGGACGTTCGCTTGTGTAGCGAGATCTGCGAGCGGGCGGTGGCGCGGATCCCTTCGGAGGCAGTAATGGCACCACCGGTGACGCACGGCTACAGTCCCCACCATATGGATTTTCACGGTACCCTGACGATCGACTGGGATGTTTTTATCCGCTACGTAAAGAATGTCTGCTGTAGTTTGGCTCATCACGGTTTCAAGCGTATACTCATCGTCAACGGACACGGCAGCAACACGTCGCCGTTGGACCTCGCCGCCCGATTGACCATTCTGGAATACGAGGGCAAGATCCTTTGCGCCTCGGTCAACCATTGGGGTTTGCGACGAGTGAAGGAACTCGGCAAGACGCTACGGGATTCGACCTATGGAGGAACTTCCCATGCCGGTGAATACGAGACCTCCCTCTACCTCGCCCTGAAGGAGGAATTTGTAGATATGAGCCAAGCGGTTGATCAGCGGTCGCCGCTATCAGCTAGTTTTGAGACTGATTTGCTTGCCGGCGGACACCCGGAAGGATCGAGCGCAAGCTTAGTGCCCTACTGGAGCAGCAAAACGGCCAGCGGGGTGATGGGCGATGCGACCAAAGCGACTCGCGATAAGGGTGAGAAATTCCTTTCCGCTGCCATCGAGGGACTGATCGAACTCATCCGGGAACTCCGTGCCACGGATATACTACCAAGGCGTGACCAGCACTAGGAATCTGTCGGGTAGGAATTTCCAAATTGGCGGAGATAGTTTACCATCAGGAATTGACGGTGCGCTGCGTGGCATTCGACTACCGACAGATTCCGTTGCTTTCTACTTGCTGGATATTTCTTGCATCGGCAATTATATCGACCATAATGTCTAACATGAAGAGCATCACGATGCGCGACCTTTCCCACCGCTCCAGGCAGATTGCCAACGCTCTGGAAGCCGGGGAATCGTTCGCTTTGAAGAAACGCAACAAGGTCATCGCCACCATCACCCCGACACCGAGGAAACCTTGGCCGGACCGCATGAGGCGGATGGAAGCGATATTTCACGAGAAGATTTTCTCGCCCCTGGCCCCGTCGGACGCTTTGATTTCGGAGCGGGATGAACGGTGAGCGTCTACGTTGACAGTTCACTTCTACTTAAGACATACCTTCCGGAAAAGCGCTCAGCAGAAGCTATCCGATTGCTGTCGGCATACGAGCAGCTTCCATTCACGCCACTGCACGAGGTCGAGGTATATAACTCAATCAACCAGTGGCTTGCCCGAAAGGAAATGAATACGGGACAACACCGTGCTGTTCTCGACAATATCGGAGAAGACATGAAGGCGGGACGACTCCTGCGGGTACCTGTTGACATGGAAAGAACCTTCGCCTTGGGAGTGCGTCTCTCCTTCGAGTATGGGACCCGACGACTGATTCGATCACTTGATTTACTGCATACTGCATTCGCCTTAGAATTGGGCTCCGAGGAATTTGTCACTTCGGACAAAAAGCAAGCGGCGTTTGCCCGGGTGTTGAAGTTTAAGGTCGCCTACCTGGAGCCCTGATTAGCTGGTCGGGCCAAGGGTGGATTCTTTGTCGCGGACTAGATGACCCAAGGGGAAGCAAGATTCGATTAGAATCTGTTTGAAAATCTTTCTTTAAAAAGCCCACCGTCACGCTAAAGATAGAAGCACGCTGGCTGCCAGCCTTTCCCTTTATCACGAAAAGGAGAATCATCATGTCACAGTTTCAAGGTGTATACCCCGCCATCATCACACCCATGACCTCGGAGGGCCGATTCAATGAAGAGGCCTTTCGAAAGGTGATGGAATTCAACATTGAGGCGGGTGCGCATGGGTTCTGGGTTGCGGGCGGGGCCGGTGAGAGTGTGTTGCTGGACGATGAAGAGAACAACAGGATCGCGGATATCGCGGCCGACCAGGCCGGGGGAAGGGCCAAAAACATCATGCACGTCGGGGCTCCGACAACTGCACGTGCCGCCCGGTTGGCGGAGCATGCCGCGGGTGCCGGAGTCGAAGCCATCTGCTGCGTGCCGCCCTTTTTCTACGGGACCAGTGATGATGGAATCGTCGAGCACTATCGAGCAGTGGCCGCGGCCGCGGATCTGCCCCTATTTGTCTATAATCTCCCGGGGTGCACTGGCGTTGAGATAACCCCAGACCTTATGGCCAAGATCCAAGAGCGCGTCCCCCAGTTAGCCGGCCTCAAACACTCTGCCCCGACTCTTTCCCATGTCCGCGAATTTGCCGATATGGGTCTATCTTGTCTGATCGGAAATTGCCGACTCATGCTGCCGGCCCTGACCATCGGCGCCACCGGTTGTGTCGACGGTCCGCTGAACGTGGCGCCCGAATTTTGGCTGGAAATCTGGAACGCCTATCAGGAAGGGGACCTGAAGCGAGCGGAGGCCGCCCAGGCGCGTGCCACCGAGGTGAGCAGCCTCGTCCGTGGAGGGCTCCTACCACGCCACGATCAAAGCAGCCCTGAGCGAACGACTCGGAATCGATTGTGGGGAACCGCGCCCGCCCCAGCCCGCGCTGACACCGGAAGAGAGAGAGTCCCTGAACGCAAAGATGGCGGAGTTAGGCTTGATCGAGGCCACTGTCTGACTTCCGTGGCCGTGCCTGTTCGAATTGGGAATCAACGCTCTAAGGAACTTGATCGTCGCGACCTGGGCTCGAGGGCCCTCGAGCCCTCCAGATTTCCTTACCACCGAAGCAAAACCCCTTCGTATACCGGCGGCATAAACAACGAGGTTTCAGATCAAACCCCATAAAACTCGCTCGCATTCCCAACCATCACCCGGCGCTTGAACGGGTCGGGAAAGCCGGCCAGAGATCCTGCCTTTTGGTCTGCCGATGAGGCATCTTCGAATAGAACAAGCGGCTCATCTCGGACTCCACGCTTGTGATATTTATTCTGTCCGATTGGCACGGCGCGTCAATCTTGATCAATCCCCGGGCTGTTCCTCTCAAAATTGCCTTGCAATCCTATCGAAATTATACAATAACTATAGTTACTTTATATAGGTCACAATTACGATTGGAATGAAATCAGGATGAAAACGATACCGGCTGGGAAGTTTAAGGCACAGTGCTTGGCATTGCTCGATGAAGTCGCACGGACCAACGAACCTATTGTCATTACCAAATACAGAAAGCCGGTCGCGAAACTGCTGCCTTTCGACGAAGGAAAGGACGAAATCGACACTTCCCTGAGAGGGCTTGCGACATTTGTAGGAGACATCGTCTCCCCCATCGGCGAGGAGTGGGAGGCGGCGAAAGAGTGATTGTCCTGGATACCCACATCTGGTTTCATTTTATCAATGACGGGCCTCAGGCATTACCGCGGAAAGCGGATGAGGCGATCAGAGACCAACCCATTCTCGGTGTCAGCGTCATCTCTTGCTTGGAAATCGCAATGTTGGTCGCAAAGGACCGGCTCAGACTGAGCATCGACGTCCAGGAGTGGATCACGCGGGCTCTAGATTACAAAGGAATCAACCTAATCGAGCTCACTCCTGAGATCGCGGTTCTGGCGACGCGTTTGCCCGGCGATTTCCACAAGGATCCGGCCGATAGGATCATTGTTGCCTCAAGTCTGAAATTCGGCGCCCCGGTCGTTACTCTCGACAGGGGCATAAAAGATTGGGGCCACGTTCAGACGATTCCATGAAATAGGGGTGTCCTGTTTCCGCCGTCTATTTCGGCATTTCGGCCCACTGATAGACATGTGCTAGTGTATCTTCTTCTTGCAAAATCCGTGCTTAACCTCTAGTTGCGGAACCGACGAGGACAGATTCTTATCAATGCGGTCGAATCGTATATCGGATCCATTTGTCCTGGAATCGTTGGAACCGAGAATTCTTCTCTCCGCTGATTGGGCGGCCGATCCGTTGGCTTTGGGTCCTGATCCATTTGGCACCTCGGTCCCTGACGCCATTGAGGTCCAATGGTCGGAGGCCGACCAGCGATCTGCTTCTAATACCCGTCTTGGTTACGACCCAGCTGATCCAGCAAACGATGATCTGTTTCTGGCAGACGACGATCTGGTGGGTGAAACGGGTGACCTCCCGAAGTCGGTCGATCCGACGGTGGGCCAGACTGGCGCCGACGATGTCGCAACCTCCAAGGCTGACTCGGACCCGGTTGCGGGTGCTGCTTCAGGAGCGGCTAGTATCTGGAGTGAGGGGGATTTTGTTTCCGCAGCTCTGTTGGAATCCGCATTCGAATCTTCAGTGTCCGTTGCCACAACGTCGGAGGTGACCGACTCCATTACAGATGAGTTGGTCACTACTCTGCATGCTGCGAATAGTCCGCCTGGGCAGGGATCTTCGGACTCATCTAATTCCTCTTCAAAGACTTCGGAGGTTGGAATCGCCAGCGGTCCCAACGATAGCGCTTTAGTCGCTTCCATTCGCAGTCATCTGCGTCCCTTTGGTCAGAGCAGCAACACGGTATCAGAATGGTTGATTGGGTTCAACGACGCTGCGTTGCTGGATCAGGACCTGCCTCTGATCGGGGTTGCGTTTTACGACTTCTTCAACCCTCAGCATCATCTGGACGCACTTCTGGCTCAGGTCCCCAATCAGAATTTTACGACTCTGGTTGGTTTGGCCAATGGGCTTGCCAGCGTCGAGGGCATCTCGGTGGTCAATACCGCCGACAATCCCGATGACCTTTCGATCAACCTGAATTTCGACACCTCCGCGGTGTTGGAAGAAATCGCCCCGACCGGAGGTGCTAACCTGACCCTTGAACCGGGTACGGTATCCATTCCCCTTTCTCTCACTTTTCGGGTGACGGTAGGATCGTTCTGGGATGCGGTGAACTTGCAAGCGGTCTTTTATATCCAGGAAAGTGACTTCCAGTTCGACGCCGACACGAATTTCTCGATCAACGACCTCGGCTCCAGCGGGTTGCTGGGGTTCATCGATGTGGCGATTTCTTCGGGTTCGGCCTCGATGGATGCTTCCCTGGAAATCGACCTGGTCGACCCGGGAACGGGCCTCGACAATGACGGGCTTCTGACCGAAGCCGAGTTATTCGGGAGCACAATCCTGGATCAGACCGTGCGTTCGATCCAGGCGACAGGAACGCCGAGTCTAGCCATGACCTTTACCAGCTCGCTGGTGCCGGCCCCATCGTCGCTCACTATCAGCTGGCCGGATGTCAATAATCCGGATAGTCCCACCTCGAACCTGGCCAGCCTCGGGCCCTATTCTGGCCTCAGCCAGGCGTCCCAAACATCCGTGGATGCTGGTTTGGCCAACATCGTTTCCTGGTTTGACACCTTCAACAACGCGCAGTGGCTGGGACAGACCTTTCCTATCATCGGAGATCAATTGGCCTCCATCATCGATCTGCCCGGGTTCTTGGAGAGCCGGTTGATCGGCCGGAATGTCTTTGAAACGCCGCCTCAACCACCCTCGCCCGTGGCCTCATCTGCCGACACCTTGCTGGCTGTACTGCAATCGATGAAATCGTTGGAAAACGTGACCATGACCCTCGTCAACGATGACGAACTCCGCTTTGAATTCGATTTTGCCGATAATTTTGATGCCCTTCCGAGACTGTTGCCGGGCACTCTGGATCTGGATCTGAAACTGGATTCAACAGCCATGATGTCTGTTGGGTTCGCGGGTCATATGGCGTTCAATCTCGACCTGAACACCAACACCATCGGTCTGGTCAGCGACAATTCCGGCCCCCATTTCTCCTTCAATGCCTCCCTTGGGGTTAACAACCTCAGCACAACCGGGAGTGTCGGCTTTGTCTCTCTAGATGTCACTGGGGGCAGCATGGGTCTGAATGTGGCCGGGAGCGCCAGTTTTGACGATCTCGACGGGACATTTTCAGAAACAGACCTCCTGAACCCGCAGGTGAGCATGGCCAACAGCATCGCCTACAATGTCTCAGGAAGCGCCAGCGCTGAGTTGCCCATCACGGTGCCGCTTCTGGGCGGTCCGGTGCGGACCTTTGATGCCACTTGGTCGGATATCTCCAACTTCGCCGGTGTGGTTGCCAATGAACAGAATTTTACGGACCTGATCAGCTACCAGGCGGTGACACCGGGCGCGTTTGCTTCCGGCCTGAATCAGATGGCCAACTTTTTTGAACTCATGGCCACCAATCCGCTTGGGGGTACCAACCCGATTGAGCCGACGCTGGCCCTGGTGGATCAGTCACTCGGTGAGCTTATAGATTTTGAAACCTACTTCGAACTCAACCTGACGAATTTCACGGGATTCCAAGGCACTGCCAATATTCTCAACTACGATCACGCAAACCAGTTGCTGAACCTTCTTCAAGGCATACCCGGGGCTTCCAACGTCACCTTGGCGGTGACCAATGACGACATCCGCTTCACCTTGCATGTGGACGATCTCATCACCCGCAATCTGCCGCTGTCGCTCGGTATCGAGGCGCAATTGCCGGTGGATCTTGATGAAACCATCGAGCTCCAACTGGATACGGATCTGGACCTTGTCTTCGGGGTCAATCGCGCCAGCGGCTTGTTCTTTATCGAGGAAACCATCGAGCCACAGTTCACCGTCACGGGCACCACCACCCAGGCGACGGATTTTGAGGTTAACACCGAGCTGGGTTTCCTCAGTGTCTCGATTGTAGATGGAACCGCGACGCTGCCCATTGTCGCTACGGTGCGACTGGTGGATAACGACATTGACGACGTCCTGTTTGTGGAACCCTCCCTCGGATTTGATCCGCCTCCCAGCCAGGGTTTCATTACTTCCAATGAATTACAGATTACCAGTCTGGCGACCCTGGTACAGTTGAGCGGATCGGCCAGCGCCACCGTCACGTTGCCCATTAGCACGACGCTTGGCTCGTTCACGCCTTCGGGGGATTTGATCGTCACCTGGGCCGATGCCACCCTGCCGGGTGCATTCGTCATCGACACGAGCCAGGTCGATACCATGGTGCGATTTGTCAATGTCGACGCGGCCGACGTGATCAACGGTCTGTCGGTTCTCCCGGGATTTCTGGACAAACTGTCCGGCAACACGCTGTTGGGCTCACCGATTCCATTTCTGGGATCGAGCGTTGGCAGCGCCATTACGTTGGGGAACCAGTTTAATGGCTACCTGAATGGATTTGCTTCCATCACCACCGCCCAGGAATTGCTGACCGCATTGGAAAACCAGGTGGGGCCGACCACGGTCACCGTGGATGACATCGCCAATGATGTTCAATTCCAGTTCGAATTCCAACAAAACCTGCCGGTTACGATTGTTCCCTATAGTGTCGATGAATTGATTACCGATCTGGGCATCGGTTTTCAGGCCTACGGCACGGTCCCGGTTTCCGGCAGCGCTCATGCCGCCTTGGACCTGGGCATCTCCTTGGATCAAGGTGTTTCCAGTTCGGACCGTTTCTATATTCGAACGGGAATAAACAGCAATGCTCAGGTCGATTTCCGGGTGAATGACTCCTCGGTCCCTGGCACGGGTAGCCTCGGGTACCCCATGGTCGACATTGAGGACGGCACGGCAAATGTCGGCTCGGGAGTGAGTCTCCTCGATGATGCGTCGATTTCGCTCTCCTTCAACAGCCCGGACGGCCGGGTTACCGTCAATGAAATGGTGTTTGATTCGGCCAACGCCATGGGGAATCCTTCCTATAACGGAGAAGTCGATCTGGTGCTGCCGGTGGGGATCACGGGAATCGACCCTCCGCCGGGGGAGAACCCGCGGGTAGAACTGAGCTGGTCCGATATTGGCAACTCGAGTTCGCTCTCCGTTGACGGTCTTGAGCTCGATCCGTTCCTGGCCTCCATCCCCATGTATGACAATGCGGCCGCGCAGGCCGGCCTTGACGCTTTACTGGCCCTGTTCACCAAACTCGGCAACACCGCGGCCTCCAGCATTGAAGTGCCCTGGGTGGGCGAAACGCTGCCTGCCCTTCTGGATTTCGTCGCCGAATCGCGCCTGTTCTTTCAGAACATCGATGCCAGCGGATCGCTCGCTTCTCAATTGCATGCGAGTGTAATAAACGCCATCGGCAGCGCCGGTTTGGATCCCGGAGAAGCGACGGTTATTCCCATTGGGGATCATGACCATCTGGCTCCCGAACCGGTCTTCCGCTACCTCTTCCAGTACCAGACGACAGAAACCATCATGCGCGACTTCATCTACAAAGATGACACGAAGTATGTGCTGAACAACCAGGAAACCATGGCGGAACTGGAACTCGACACGGCCGAACTCATGGTCACGGTCGGTTTCGATCTGCGGATTGAGTTCGGGTTGAACAAGGTCAACGGATTCTTCGTGCAGGATGGCGGCGGGCTTGGGCCCGAGTTGCAGGTGACCGCCGATATTGATGAAACGATCCTTCAGTCCGCCGGCAAATTCGGCCTGCTTAACATCGGCGTGGCCGGTGCCACGGTGTTCACCGATTTTGATCTCAATTTCGATCTGCTCGATCCGAACAACTCGGGCGGACGCATCGCCACCAGTGAACTGAAAGCGGACGTGGACACGGTTTTGGATGCGGCCCCGGGAGGTGAGGCACATCTTCACCTACCCTTTGCCGGGCGCCTGGGTGATGATCCTGATGCCCCGGGCTATATCACCGGATTTCACGCGCATTGGAACCCGGTGCGGCCGGATATCTTCACCTATGGCGAGGCAGACTCCTCGACCAGCACTGAAATCCGAGATGGGTTGGAAGATTTCAAGTATGTGCTAGGCAATTTCATCGAGGGCTTGATCGGACCGGTCCTCGATACCGTGAAGCAGTACAACCCGCTGCCGGAAGAAATCACGGAAGTTTTGTTTACGGAGCTGCCCATCATTGGACAGTCGCCCATGGAATTATTGGTGGATCGCGGCGATTTCCCCGAGGAACTGTATCTTCTGTTTGAAATCGCCAATTTCATCAATTCGATTCCCGACGGCGCCGGGATTGACCTGACGCCCTATATCCCCGGAGAAACCCCACCTCCCAACGCGGGGACACCCACCACCTCCGGCGGCGCTGAATCGGTTCAACAGGCCTTCACGGATTTTCTGGATGAGCTGGAAGACCGATTCAACGTCAAGGTGCCGGTATTGCGGGATGTTACGAATTCCATCGGCACGCTGCTGTTGGGAGCGGACGTTGACCTGATCACCTGGAAACCCGAGCAGCTTGCGGTGCCTTTTGAGTTTCCTGAAATCCGCATTCCCTTCTTCACCTACGGAATCCCCTTCCTGGTGGACATCACGGCGTATGTCATCGTCAAGGGGAGCTTCGAGTTCTTTGTCAATGTGGAGCTAGGGCTCACCTCGCGGGGACTCACGCATGATTTGGATAACAATGGGGAAGTGGACAATAAACTGCTCAACGGGTTCTTCTTCGGCGACACCCGGCCGGACGCACCGAACCAGCCGGATGACTTTGAAGTGGGGCTCACGTTTGCCGTCGAAGCGGGGGTTCAGGGCGCCGGTCGTGTTCTCGGTTACGACCTTGTCAAAGTAACGGGAACGGGCGGGATTGAGGGCGTCATTGGGTTGGACCTGGCCGATGTCAAAATCGACCATGACGACCCGACCGCGCCCTTGGGCGACGGCCGGGTGCGGGTGGGAAAGGATCAGGTCGGCGGTGACAACCGTGTCCACTTTGACGAAATTGAGTTTCTCGAAACCTATTATGGCCTCACCTGCACCCTGACGCTCGGCGGGGAACTCAATTCCATCATTCATGTCGAGGGTGAGATTTGTCTGCCGATCTTTCCCTGCTTTGAGATTTTTGACGAAACCATTCGCATCACCATCGCGGATTTCAACCTCCCCTGTGAACCGACGGAGAGCGATCTCGCCGAAGTCACCGGTTCGACATTGTTCATGTTCGAGGACACCAACACGAATTATCGAAAAAGCCGGATCTCCGTGCTTATGAGTAAGGATCAATTCGGCTTTCCCAAAGAGGTGCGGATTGTCAAAGTCCTTCGGGATCAGGTGAACGACAGCCTGCCCGGCACGCTCGTTTTGTTTGAAGGATTCACTTTTGCTGAATTGGCGGGCGTGACCACCATCACCATCGATGGCACGCCGGGAGACGATTACTTCCGCATCGACCCGTCACTGACCGCTCTGACTATCCAGCTGGCCGATAATTCCATTACCAACAATCCGCTCGTAATCAATCGCATTAACCTCTTTGCGCGTGCCGGCAATGATTTCGTCGACTGGGGGCAACTGAAGGCCGACAATTCCAACCTCACCCAGACCAATCTCAACGGATTTGAAGGCGATGACATTCTTCCCGGCACGTTTGCGGAAGACCTCATCTTTGGTGGCGAAGGCAACGACAACTTGACCGGTTACGCAAGCAATGACGAGATCCACGGTGGTCCCGGCAATGATTCCATAGGCGGCGGTGAAGGCCGTGATGACCTCTGGGGTGAAGATGGCGCGGATCAGATCTTCGGCCAACAGGAAGACGATTTCCTCAACGGCGGCGGGGATGCCGATCAGCTCTTCGGCGGTTCCGAAGATGATGAATTGATCGGCGAAGACGGCGATGACCTGATCAGTGGCGCCGGCGGCATCGACTTGATTGAAGACGGCGGCGGCGACGATACGGTCAGCGGCGGCGAGGAGAATGATTTCATTATCAATGGCGCCGGGAACGACTCCATCAACGGGGATGACGGGGACGACACTATCTTCGCGGGTTCAGGCAACAACAATTTCACCGGCGGTCCGGGTAACGATCTACTGGTCCAGGATGGCGATCATGACCATATGCTCTTCGACAACCTGCTGGTGGGACCCGGTTCCAGTGACCTAAGCGAGCTGGAGCGGGTTCACCTGATCGGCGGCGCGGGAGACAACAACTTCGACGTATCCGGTTACACCCAGGTTGCCATCATCGATGGCGGCGGCGGCAATGACACCATCACCGCCCGTCGGGATTCCGACTTCCACTTGAGCGACTGGAATCTCTCCATCGTCTCGGGCGGCAGCTTTGAGTTGTTCTCGATCGAGAATGCATTCCTCAGTGGCATCGAAGGCCTTATCGAGACGGCGGTGGGGGACAACACGTTTGATGTCACCTTCTGGACCAAAACGGCGACGATCCAGGGCGGCGGCGGCGTGGACACCGTCTTGTCCGTGAACAATACGAACTTCACCCTCACCGACACCAGCCTGACCCGATCTTCCTTCGGCAGTTTCACGCTGGATGGGGGCAAAGGGATTGACACTCTCACGGGCAATGGTGGCAACGACGAACTCCACGGCGGCGGCGGTGCCGGGGACGACCTCAGCGGCGGCAGTGGTGACGATCTGATTTTTGGTTCCGATGACGGCGCGGATGTGATCGACGGCGGCAGCGGCCGGGACCGCATCTTGGGCCAGGGTGGCAACGATACCATCCTCGGCGGCACCGGCGATGACATCATCGATGGCGGCAAGGGCGATGACACCATTTCCGGCGGTTCAGGAAGTGATTTGATAATTGGCGCCGACGACCATGACACAATATACGGGCACAGCAGCAGCGGATCTGGAGATGATAACGCGGTGGATTACCTTTATGGTGACCTCGGCACAAATGGCGATGAAGCCGGATCGGGCCGTGACCAGTTGTTTGGCAATGGCGGCAACGATTTGATCTTTGGCGAAGGTGAGGATGACTTCATCGATGGCGGCGCCGGCGCCGGCAACCTTGTTTTTTACGGTTCAGGTGAATCGGGTACACCGTCGGATTTTGTGGCACCCACGCCGACAGCAGCCCCGGCCGTCATGCCCAACACAGGTGTGATACTTGCCGACTCCACGCTTCCTTCCGGTGACGATTATCGAGGGCGCTGGACGGAGTATAGCGGGTCGGCCAGTGGTGCCGGAGTGAGCGGGAATCCGGCCTTGTCGGTGGATTCCTCGATTGTGGCGGCCAATGGATCGATCTACGTCGCCTGGGCGGATAACCGCACCGGCACCTGGGAAGTCTATGTGGCCATGCAATCCGCCGGCGTGGGTTGGACCCAGCTCAACGGCAGCGCCCGCAACAGCGGAGTCAGTTCGTCCCCCAGTCGAAATTCGAGGCGTCCCTCGATCACACTCGACAATGGCGGCAATCCGGTCGTGGCGTGGACTGAATCCGTACTCTTTAGTTCCGACATCTATGCGGCGGCACATGATCCTTCCGCCAATGGGGGGCAGGGCGGCTGGGTGGCCCTTGGAAACTCTCTTGATTCGGGCGGTCTCAGTGGCACCGGCGATGCCGTCACCGCTCAGATCCTCAATACCTCATCAGGTCTGACGGTGGCCTGGACCGATGTCTCATCCGGAATCACCAATATTTATGGGCGGCGTTTCAACGGCGCCACCTGGGCGGAGCTGGGAACGAGCGGCGCCACCGAATTCGACATCGCGGCCAACGGCGCCGAGGTGGCCGTGGCCTGGACCCAGCCGCGTCCCAACAGCGAATCCGCCATCTATGTCCGCGAACTTAACGGGTCCACCTGGACGGAACTGGACGGCTCGACCACCGGGGACGGTGTCTCGGATACGACAGGAATGGTCAGCTCCAACCCGGCCATTGCTTATCATAACAACGATCTCTTCGTGGCTTGGCAGTCGGATGGCAACGCCAACACGCGAAATGAGATTTACGGCGCCGTTCATAATGGTTCGACTTTCGACTTGATTGGAACAACCGGGCTCCTGACGCCAAACAAAGGACCTCACGGGACTCTGATGAACCAACGGACCGAGCCTCATCTGGCCAGCGGCGGCGGGACCCTTCATCTCGGTTGGTTGAATGATCGCATCGCGGAACGGACCGGGAACACCACCGCCATCTATGTGGCCGAATGGGACGGCAGCAACTTCACGCCGGAACTGGTCGGCGACGGCGCATTCCAGGGTGTCGCACCGGGAGCCGTTCCCGAGGGCATGGACTTGGCGGTCGATGAGCAGGGCCATCCATTCATCAGCTATCGTGACGGCATCTCAGGGTCGCCCGAAGTTTCCGTGCGTGGCAATACATTCGACATCAACAGTATTTATTACGTCAACGACGGTGATAATTTCGGAGACGAGTACACCATCGCTGTGGGATCGCTGTTGAATGACGGTCTCACCGCCGCCACTCCCTTGAGAAATATCCAGGCGGTCCTGGATACCTATGTCCTCAATGCCGGGGATGTCATCCTGGTCGATGCCGGCCTCTATGAGAATTTGCAGGATGGAGGCGGTGTTCTAGTGGAATTCACCTATACCCTGGACGACCAGGATGACGGGGTGACGATCATTGGAGCGCCCAATGTGCCCTCGATTCTGGCTTCCAAGCTCATCGTGAACGGGGCCTCGAATGTCGTCCTGCAGGATCTGACCTTCGCCGAAGGTCTCGACCTGATCAACACAGTGAACGCTACCATTCGGGACAATACCTTGAGGACGATTTTTGAAGTCACCCAGATTCCCAACGGTCTTCAAGTCAGTGGCGGGTTCGATACACAAGTCGTTCATAACGTCTTTTCAACGTCGAGTAACAACCTGCGCCTGACCAACACAACCACGGACGCAGTGGTGGAATGGAACTCATTCACTAATGGCAACACGGCCATCGTTCTGGAAAATGGCGGCGCCGACAATGTCCAGATCCGCCATAACCTGGTACATAACGTCCTGAACGGGATCGATCTGGACGCGCCTTCCAGCGGCCTCATCGCCGACAATAACGTTGCTGCCTCCAGCACTGTCCTGAATGTCGCCACTCCCTTTACCGGGATCATCGAAAACAATGACTTTCACCACGGCGCCCTCGGTGTGGCCTACAACGCCGCCGCGGAACTCAGCGCCAATCATATCAGGGACAACCTCACCGGTATCACCGTGATTCCTTCGGGGAACGTTTCCGGCCTCGGTTTTGTGGGCAACACACTGCCGAATGAAATCCATCATAACGATGTGGGTGTCAGTCTCACCGGGTGGATGCAGAACCAACATCTCTATCGCAATGAAACCGGCGTGCAGGGCTCCGGCCGCCTGGGCGGTGATGACCTGGGCCTGGCAAATCTCATCGAAAACAATGAAACCGGCATCCGTGTCACGGGCACCATCCAATTTAACAGGATCGCCCGGAATGGAACCGGCATCAGCGCCTCCAGCAACCAGTTGATTGCCCACAACCTCATTTACAGCAGTGACGATTTCGGGATCTACCTGAGCGGGGACACGGATGTGCAGGTTTTCAACAACACCCTTTATGCACCGTTAGGCGATAACATCCGAATCGTTTCGGATTCCAGCAACGTCGAGGTCCGCAACAACATCCTCTGGGCCGAATCCGGTTACAACCTCTACGTCCACAACGACAGCCAGACTGGGTTCTTCAGCGATTACAACACCCTCCATACCAGCGGCACCGGCAAAATCGGTTATTGGACCCGCGATTTCACCGACATCCTCGATTGGCAGGCGGACATCGCCACCTTCGACCTGAACTCTGTCGGTTACACCGTGGTCAATCCACTTTGGTCCGAGCCGAAGTTCATGAATCGAGCTCGGGACAACTTTGAAGTCTTCGGCCTGGTTGCGGGCCAACGGTTCTCCAGCCCGACCGTCGACGCGGGGGACGCCTTGACCGATGAGAGCCATCCCCTCATCAGCCTGAACCTGTTGAACAACCCCAGCTTCGAAATCGGCGGGTTGACGGATTGGACCGCCAACGCCGAGGCGACGACTCAATCTTCAAGTCCCACGCCGTTTGATGGGTCCCAGTACTTTTATGGCGGCAACATTGCCCTTGGGTTTGCCGAACAAACGATCGACCTGCTCAATGAGGGATTCACGCCCGGCGAACTGGATGACCAGGATCTCGTCGCCGTGTTCGGAGGCCGGGTTCGCTCAACTGTGGAAGACATTCGCGACCGCGGCACCGTCCAACTCATCTTCCTTGATGCCGGCAGCAATCCCATCGGCAGCACCATCGCAGTCGATTCCACCAACCCGACGGATCGTTGGGATCTGGTGGGCGACCGGGTGCATGTGCCGACCGGAACGCGATTCGTAACCTTCCGTTTCGAATCCGCCCTCGCTACCGGCAGCACAACGGACAGTTACCTGGACAACACGTTCCTCTATCTGGTCGCCGACACCGTCGAACCGAACCAGGGTGCGTATGGCAATACGATCGCCGAGACCGGCGAAAATCCAAATCAACACATCGCCCTCCGTTCACCGGATCTCTACGTGGATTGGGAACGCAGCCGGCCACGGTCTATTCGTTGGGATTCCTACAACAATGCCGGCGAATCGCTCGTCCAAATCGACCTCCTTCAGGACGACCCGGTGCACGGCCCGCAGCTACTCCTCACCATCGCCTCCAGCACGACGGATGACGGGGAATGCCTCTGGACACCGCAGACCAACGGGATTGACTTCGGCACCTACGATCTGCGCATCCAGATCACAGTGCTCGACAATCCCACCGTCGTTGATCGCAGCACGGAACCGTTCACGGTGCCTGAGGATGGCACCATTTACTGGGTTGATGATGCCGGCAATGCCAATGACGAATACACTCCCGGCGCCACGGGAAACAACCGATTCACCGGAAAACTGGCCACCGCGCCCAAGCCCAATCCGGTCAATGTCCTGCGGGTTTATGAATTATCCGGAACCAGCGTCCTCAACGTGGACACCGGGGTATACCCGCTCATCCACAACGTTATCCTTTCCACCAACCCGCTGCTGGGCTACGGAAACGACGAAGGATTCCTATTCACCGGTCCCACGGACACGAGCCGGGTGGCCGACTTGACGGCTGCGATTCCGACCAATCTGAACCAGGTGCTGGTGGAGCTGAACGACGCCGATTTCGTCACGCTCCGGCATCTAACCGTCTCGAACGCCCAGTATGGGGTATGGGCCCACACCAGCAGCACCAACCTGGATGCCAGCCACCTGACCCTTTTCGGCCATCTCCTGGACGGATTCCGGCTGGAGTCCGAAGCGCCCTCGACCGTCTTTCACCATCTCGATGCGTTTAACAATGGCGCCGCGGGAATCTATATCGACGGTTTGATTGCGGGGCTGACCGACAGCAACTCCTATAACAACGACGGTGATGGTCTGCACCTGGAAGATAACGGCGATGCAGCCATCGAAGCCAATGACGTTTATGGCAATCAAGGTTACGGTGTGTTCCTCGATAACGATGTCACGAACACAAGAACCATCTTTGGCAATCCCGATCTCAGCCTCGGCCGTGGCAATCTGGTCCACGACAACGTCAACACCGAATTCGGTGGCGTGCGGCAGGGCGTGCGTGTCGAAGGCAGCGTCGATGTCGTCGGCAATAGCGTTTATGGACATGGCAACGGGTACACCGGCATTGCCTCTAACTCCGGCTTCGATGCGATCATTTACCGAAACCTGGTTTACGACAATTCCGAAGGGATTAGCGGCGGCAGCGTGATCCGTGAAAATCGCGTCTACGACAATGAGGGCATCGGAATCGAATCCTTCCGCAACTCCACCATTGAACGGAATGTGGTCTATGACAACGACGTGGGAATCGTCACCAGCAATTCGATTCCCTTGATCCAGAATAACGTGGTGTATCACAATGACACCTACGGCATTCTGGTGAAGCGGGGTGAATCCACTCTGATTCCGCTGAATTACACTTCCGTTATCAATAATACGATTTACCAGACCACAGGCGATGCCCTTCGCATTGAAGGCTTCTCGGAAGACATGCGCATTCGGAACAACATTATCGGCGTCTCCTCCGGCATCGCCCTCTCGGTCGCTGCGGACAGCCAGAATGGATTCCAAAGTGATTTCAACCTTTTCTACATCACCGGTTCCGGAAAGGTGGCTTCCTGGCAGAACTTGATCCGCACCGACCTCATCAGTTGGCAAAACACGGCCTTGCTCGACCAAAACAGTTTCCAGCGCAATCCCCTCTTCGTGGATCTGGACGGGGCCGACAACATCCTGGGCTACGCCAATGCCTCCCAGGATGGGCGCGATGACGATTTCCATATCACCAGTCAAAATGGCAGCTTCCATGGGGGCGCGTTTGCTCCGGTCCGAAATGCCGGCACGGGATTGCCCATCTTCCTCGTCGCCGTCGAATCCATTGATGGCACGACCTCTCCGGCTCTGGATCGCGGGGATGACACCGACAGTTTCGCCAATGAACCGTTCTTTAACGGCAACTACATCAACATCGGCGGCTACGGGAATACGGAGCAGGCCTCCTTGAGCCCCACGCAATATGTCCTGGTCACGCGGCCAGACGGCGGTGAAACCTGGCCCCAGGATCAGACCTTCAATATCCGATGGCGCAGCCATGATCTCCTCGGCACGGTGGACATCGATCTGATGGAAGAGGGCAATCCCACGCCCGTCTTTTCCATCGCCACCGGGGAAACCAATGACGGCGATTTCGACTGGCAGGTGCCTCAATCGGTCACGCCCGGTTCCAATTATCTGATCCGCGTCACCCGTAGCGCCATTGTGGATACCAGCGACAACCTCTTCAACGTCACCGCGCCCATCACGGCCTACTATGTCAATGACGGATCTGTGAATGGTGTGGGTGACTGGACGACCGCGCCCGGTGATGATGCCAATGACGGTCTGTCACCCTCCACGCCCAAAGCAACCATCGCTTCGGTGCTCGCCACCTATACGCTTGGACCGGGCAACGTCATTCGAGTGGATGACGGCGACTACCTCGTTAGTGCGAACATTGTTCTCGATGCCTCCGACAACGGCTACACCATCGAAGGTTATCACGATACCCTTTACCCTGATCGCAGGGCCCAGCTGGACCGTGCCAATACTTCCAGCAGCAGCTTCGTCTTCCAATTCACGGGCGGCGATGACATCACCATTGAGCATCTCCACATCACTGGCGCCTACCGCGGTATCTATGCCAACACCAGCGCCAACAGCGACTCCATCGGCATCACCAATAACGAGATTTTTGATAACACCATCGCAGGCATCTACGTTCAGGCGTCCAACGAAGATTGGTTGATTTCCGGAAACACCATCCATGGCGCCTTCAGCCCCAGCACCGTCGGCATTTGGGCCACGGGGGCCTTGCGTACCCGAATCATCGGCAATGAAATCTACGACATCTCCCTCGGTATCCGGGCCGAACTTCCCGGTTCGACCAACCCCGATGATGCCATTCTAATCAGTGGGAATTACGTTCATCACGGCCCCTACCTTTATCCTGGCAACGGCATGCTCGTGAGCCAAAACGCCATTGCTGAAAATAATACCGTCTTCGCTTTCAATCGAGGCTTGGGTTATGGCATTGCCGTCCAAGTCTCCGGTATCGTCCGAGGCAACCTTGTGCATGGAAACTATGACGGGATCCGGGATTTCGGTAATACTTCCATTGTCGAGAACAATGAAGTCTTTAACAATCAAAACTATGGCATCCAGGGCTTTCTGGTCTCCGGGAACCGCGTCTATAACAATGGTATCGGCATCTCGAGTTCCGGCAACGGAGCCGTAATTTCCAATAACATTGTTTACAGCAATACCACCTACGGGATTCAGCCTGACACCGACCGGTCCTGCCACCTTCGTTGATGACGGGGATCCGGGATTCGAACTGATCGGGACGAACTGGGAAACCATCACCAGCGCCGGTTACAACTCGGATTACCTGAAGACCACGACCGGCGATGAAACCGGTCGAATGGCCCGGTGGACGTTTGATAACCTGGTCCCCGGTGAATACTATCAGATTGCGGTCACCCATCAGCCGGATCCTTCCCATGGGCGCCCGCGATACACTGTTTATGTTGACGGTGTGCAGGTCAGCGTTTTTTCCGGCAACCAGATCACCAGTTCCTTCGACTTCTTTGATGCCGGTGTCGGCTGGACGGTCCTCGACATCCTGCCCGTTGCCACCAGCACGATTGTTTTCGAAATAGATTCCTCCTCTACCAACAACGATCCGCATGTCGTTGATGCAGCCCGTGTCCAGGCTGTCGAAGGACGGCGCGGAGCCGACGATGATTTCCATTTGCAGTCCAGTTCCCCGGCCATTGATGCGGGCGATCCGAACTCGCCGTTCCTGTCCGAACCGGCGCCCAATGGCGGCCGCGTCAATATCGGCGGCTATGGCAACACGTTCGAAGCGACCAACAGCCCGGATCCGCTGATTCAAGTGTTGAGTCCCAACGGCCTGGAAATCGTTGAAGCCGGGCAACTGGTGCCGGTCACCTGGCGTTCGGCGGGATTGACCCTGGACCAGACCATCGCCCGAATCAATGTGGGCACCCTGTTCCAAGGTGGCACCGTGGGGGATTGGATCAAGGATGATTACGTCACCCATGACAGTTATTCCACGTTGGATAATTTCATCAGCAAGCCATCGATGTGAGTGGCGTGGTGAATCCGGCCCCCGAAGAAGTCTACCAATACAATCTGCTCAGCAACCGTTCCACTGGCAGGAGTTTTAGCTACTCACTTCCGGTCGAGGCCGGTGACTACACGGTGCGCCTCCATTTCGTCGACTCGACGACCGCGGCCGGTCAACGACTGTTTGACATCCGGCTCCAGGACCAA
The DNA here is from genome assembly GCA_965226025.1 of Candidatus Moanibacter sp. GTDB lineage: Bacteria > Verrucomicrobiota > Verrucomicrobiia > Opitutales > UBA2987 > Moanibacter. Next base: position 2,246,041 of record CBDDCD010000003.1, read on the forward strand.
TTGGTCTTTGCCAGCTACGACATCTTTGCGGCGGCAGGTGCGCGTTACAAGGCGGTCACCGAATCGTTCAATGTCACCGTCAATGGATCCGAGGGGATATTCCTTGAAATGGTCGCGGTGGATGGTCATGCCCGGCTTTCCGGCCTTGAAGTCACCCGGGTGAATCCCAACGGCACCGCCAACCCGGTGGTCGACCTCGAGTACACAGTCGATAGCGGGAACACCTGGAATCTGATCGCTTCGGGAGTGTCGCTTGATAGCGGCGGCAGCGGTTCCTATGACTGGGTTGCCGGTCCCGAAACCATCGGCAACACCGCCCTCATCCGTGTGACTCATGGCACAGAGGGCATGCCTGATTTCGCACAAGATGTTTCCGACGACGGGTTCACCATCACCAGTGGCGGGAACCATTATTATGTGAATGATGGCTCCACCGTGGGTGATGTATTCACTACCGCCGTTGGCGACGACCTGAACGACGGTAAGGATCCTGGCCGTCCCAAGGCCACCATTACCAATGTCTTATCCAATTATGATCTTGGGCCTGGCGACATCATCCATGTCGATACCGGCACCTACACTTTGGTGGGCAACATTGTCATCACCGATGAGGACAGCGGCGTCACCATCGAAGGGCCATCGTCAGCCGTGGCTTTGATTGACCGCAATTCCGGTGGTACCGACGTGGGGGCCTTTGAAATCAACGGCGCCAACAATGTCACCATCGATCATCTCAGCATCACGGGTGGCTTGTATGGCATCCTGACGACCGGCACCGAGGGCAACGATTTCATCACCGTCTCCAATAATCATGTCTTCGGCTCCATTTTCACAACTGCCATCCGATTGACCGGCTCGGCCGATGATGCGGTCATTTCCGGCAACCTGGTGGAAAACACCTTCTCATTCACCAGCCCCAACAGCAACGGCATCCACGCGACCGGTCTGCGCACGCTCATCACGGGCAATGCCGTGAGCGGCTGGGGAGATGGCATCGAGGCCTCGCTGACCAGCTTTCAGGTCCCCATCGAGGACCGCATGATCGTCTCCAATAATTTTGCCCGCACCAATACCATCGGTATTCATGGCCGCGGCAGGGTCCTGATCACCGGCAATATCACGTCCGGCAATGATGGCAATTTCGATTCGGAAGGCATCGGCATCTTCACTGATTTCGGCAGCGCGCAAGTGATCGGCAATACCTCCTTCGGCAATCGCATCGGAATCTCCGGTGACGGTCGGTTGTTCGAGGACAACACGGTATTCGACAATTATCGGTTCGGCATCGATTCCTCACAGTTCGGGACATGGCGAGGCAACCACGTTTATGACAACAACATTGGCATTCGAGTGGAGGGATTCAGCAACACGAGCGAATTCACCAACAACCTGGTTTACGACAATGAGGTGCACGCCTTCATCGTCGATGCCTTTGGATCGACGATCATCAACAATACCATCCATCACGTGGGCGCCAGCGGTGAAGCTGTCCGGCTTGAGTTCGGTGCTCACGAAACCAACCTCCGCAATAACATTATTGTCGTCGACTCCGGTTACGCCATCACGGTGGACGACGACAGTCAGGAGGATCTCCAAAGCGATTACAACCTGTTCCATCTCACCGGTTCGGCCAAACTCGCCCTCTGGGGGGCCGATGAAATCACCACCCTCAAGGACTGGCACTTTGAGGTCGGCCAGGGATTTCACAGCCAGTTTGCTGATCCGCTCCTGATCAATCCTGCCGGTCCGGACAGTGTACTCGGCTACAGCACAGCCTCCGATGGCGCCGCCCAGATCATCGACAATAGCAGCCCGTCAGGCTTCACCACCACCGGTATCTGGTCCGTTCAGGCCGGCGGCTACAATGGAACCTATCTTGAAAAAACCTCGGCCGATCCTTCCGCCTCTGCGACCTGGACCTTTACCGGTCTGACTCCCGGGCAGTACTACACCGTGGCGGCAACCTGGGACAGCAGTTTCAGTCGCAGCAGCGCGCGATATTTCGTCAGGGACCAGGAAGGTGTGGCTCTTGAAGTCCTGATCGACCAGAGGGACGCGCCCGATGATTTTTCAGCGTCCGGCGCGATCTGGGAAAACCTGGGGGTCGTCCGCATGCCTGGCACCACACTCATCGTCACGTTCGACTCAGCCGGTACCCTGTCGGCCGATGCCATTCGCCTGCAGCAAGTCCAGGGTGATCGCGGGGTGGATGACGATTTCCATGCGTCGACCATTTCACCTGCGGTTGACCAGGGCGATCCCTTCACCTATTTCCTGGGTGAACCCTCACCCAACGGAGCCCGCGTCAACCTGGGCGCCTATGGCAACACGATTGAATCCGCCGTGAGCCCGACTCAAACCATCCAGGTGATTTCACCCAACGGTTGGGAGAAATATGAGGAAGACCAGACGGTTTCGCTCGAATGGTTGAATTCCGGTTTCCTGCTCAACGAGTTGGTCGGTCTGATGAACCTCGGAGGCGAAACGGTTGGGAATTGGTTGGCGGATAAATACGAAGTTGAATTCAGCATCTTGGATTCAAGCGAGTTCACCGTGGACTCCACCGGTGTCAACAACCCGGCGCCGGACGATGTGTATCGCCAATACATTAGGGTCTTTAATTCCGACCCGAGGGTCTACCAAATCCCGTTGCCGGACGGCACCTACGATATCCGCCTCCATGTCGTCGGCAACACCACGATTGCCGGAATGCAGTTGTTGGATGTGGCCTTTGAAAACCAAAACGTTCTTGATGATTTTGATGTCTTCACGTTGGCGCCCAACATCGGTGTGGCGGCGGCATTGGACTTAAGTGCAACCGTGACGGGTGGTGACGGTCTGCGCATCGATTTCACACATGATATTGCGAATTACTCCGCCGATGTGGCGGCTATCGAAATCTTCCGGACCAACCCCAACGGTTTCGTCGTCAGTTCCGCCGATCTGGAGATCTCCACGGACATGGGCGTGACGTGGGCCTCGGTCGCCTCCAATGTATTGATGGACCGGTTTGGACGTGGCTCGTTTGACTGGACGGCCGGGCCGCAGACTAACGGCAACGAGGCATTATTCCGTGTGACTTCCGTCCAGAACCCGGCGCGGGTGGACCAGTCCGATCGCGCTTTCACCATCGCCAATAACGGGATCCTCTATTACGTCAACGATGCCTTTACGGGAACAGATGTCTATACCACGGTCGCGGGCGACAACTTCAACGACGGCAAAACGCCCGACACACCCATGGCCAACCTGGCGGCTCTGATTGCCGCCTATGACCTCGATGCGGGTGACATCGTTAATGTCGATGGGGGCAACTACAGGCTGTTGCGGGATGTTCTGCTGCTGGCTGAGGATGGGGGTGTGCGCATTCAAGGGCTGCCCATCGCCGCACCGTCCATTCTCGATCGCGTCAACCGGACAGATGGCCATGAAGTCTTCGACGTAAGGGGCGCTGAAACGGTCATCCTGCGTGACCTGCAGATCACCGGAGGCTACTATGGCCTTCTAGCGGACGATCCCGAGGTGAACCGTAGTGGTCTCACCATCCAGAACAATGAGTTTGTCGGAAATGAGAGGGAAGCCATCCTCATTGATAGCTCCTACAACAATGTCCTTGTGACCGGCAATCTTGTCCGGGACACGACCTTCGGTAATGCCACCGGCATCAAAGTCTTTGGCGGCCTGAACGCGACCGTAACTATTACCGACAATGAAGTCTTCGGCCATACCTTTGGCATCTGGGTCGATGGCGATAATGGCCTCATTGACGGCAACGAGGTTTATGGGAACAGCAACACCGGCATCTATGCCCGGGGCTTGCAAACGAGCCTGGTCGTTTCCAACAACATTGTTCGTAACAACGGCACCACCAGCAACGGCTTTGGCATCGACGCCAATGTCCTGGTCACGGATAACCTCGTCTTTGAACAGGGTCTGAACAATGGCCGGGGGATCTCCCTCGAAATCAATGGGATCGCCCGGAACAACGTGGTTCGCGACAATTACTACGGCGTTTACACCAATCGCGGCACGGTGGAAGAAAACCGCATCTTTAACAACAGCCAGGCCGGTATTTACGTCATCCGGAGGGCGACCGTCACAGAAAACCAGGTCTATTCCAATTCCATCGGGGTCCACCTATTCGGCGGCATTGCCCAGGGCTCAACCTTAACCAACAACCTGCTCTACTCGAACACCAACCAGGGTATCCTGATCAATATCTCTTTCGGCAGCACTTCCAGCACCAACACAACTGTTGTTTCACAGAACACGATCTACCAGCCCGTCGGCGATGCCATTCGGGTCGAAAACAACACCCGGAATCTCACAATCCGAAATAACATTCTCTGGGTACTTGCGGGATTCGATCTGAATTTCACGAGCAACAGTCAGAATTTCATCAGCAGCGACTACAACATTCTGCACCAGTCCGGCGACCCCAATGCTCACGTCGGATTCTGGAACAACACCATCCAGGATTCCCTCGTCGATTGGCAGACCGCCTCATCACTGGACGCCACTTCCATCGATCTCGATCCGCTCTTCGTCGATATCGACGGAGCCGATAATGTTCTGGGTTGGGATCCGACCGGTGACGGCTTTGATGGCGGCCTGGATGATAACTTTTATCGTTTGAAGAATTCCCCGGCTACAGACAGTGGCGATTCCTGGAACGGCACCGGCGTCGACATCGAAGGATTCAGCCGGGTGGACGACCCCGGCGTGCCCAACAACGGCACCACCGATTATTTCAGCGGCACCGATGTAAACACGGTTTATGACGGGAATGGTTTACCGTTCGTCACCGGTACGCCGCAGAATATTTTCAGCAATGGCTCCAGCTTTAATTTGAACCTGCCGTTTGCATTCAATTATTTCGATTCAAGTCACACCTCAGTCAGGGTTTATGTGGACGGTTACATCGCCGTCTCCGCGCCCGGAATTAATGGGCAGATCGGCACGTCATTGGATACATCCCTAGCCCGGCTCATGGCGCCCTTGTGGGACGACCTCAACACCCTCGGAGCCGGTGACAACATCTACGTCGATACCGGCACACCCGGCGCTGTCACCATCCGTTGGGATGCCACCAACTCCGCCGACGACAGTGACGTCCACTTTGCGGTGACGCTGTTTGATGACGGCACGTTACGATATGATTATGGCGTCGGAAATACCAACCTGACCCCCGAAGTCGGCATTTCCCACGGGAGCGGTTTCTATCATCAAACCGTACCCGGCCACCACCAGATGAGCACGCTGACCAATGCCCCATCAATCGTGTTCACGACGGCGCCAGGCGTGACGGACATCGGTGCCTATGAATTCCGCGGCTCCAGCCTTGACACCTCACCTCCCGGCGTCCTGCAGCTCTTCTTCAACGTCACGGACGGACCGAATGGACAGATCTCCCAGATCCAGGTGGGCTTTACCGAAGTGCTCAATACCCTCGACGCCAATTCTCCGGACAACTACGAATTGCGCGATGATGGCGGCAATGGAGTCTTCGGTGACGGCGGCGATCTCATCTACGACCTGATCCCGCACTATACTGCAGGTACCACAATCGTCTTTCTGGATGTCGTCGTCCCGAACGGCGGCCTCTTACCCGTCGGTAAATATCAAATCACGGTCAGCGGTAACACTTCTATCCACGACCTTTCGGGTCTGCGCCTGGATGGTGATAATGACGGAAACGAAGGCGGGAATCTCGTTCTCGGTAATCAATCACCTCAGCTGGATTCCATAGGTGACAAGGATATCACTTCCGGCAATCTCCTTGCCTTCACCGTCACCGCCAATGATCCCGACCTACCGGCCCAGAACCTGATCTTCAGCCTCGGTAACGACGCTCCGGCCGATGCGTCCATTGATCCCATCACCGGAGCGTTCAACTGGCAGACCACGCCCGCCGACGGACAGGGGACTTACCTGATCACCATCATAGTCACCGACGACGGTGTCGCGGGCCTGACCGCTTCGGAAACCATCAGCGTATTTGTCAATGATCCGCCGGCCGTGCTGAATCTTACGGTCAATGACGGCCTGGCACAACGTTCTGATGTCAATCGCCTCGACCTGACCTTCAATGATGACGTGTCAGCCACGCTCGAACTGAACGATATTGTTGTGGAAAACCTTGATACGGTAAAGGCCATTGACCCGGCCGACATGATGTTGTCCTTCGATGTTCCGACCCTGACCGCCACCATAACCTTCCCCGGCCTGGCCGACGGCTTGTTGCCTGATGAAGGTAACTACCGTATCACTGTCCTCGCCGCAGGCGTGAATGATCCCGAAGGGCTCTTCATGGCTGGTGATGAGTCCAACGATTTCCATGTTCTCCAGGGTGATGTCAACGGCGATCGTACCACCAATGATCTTGATTTCTATCAGGTCTGGCAAAACCTCCTTAAGCCCGCGGTTGATCGCGATCTAAATGAGGACCTGAACGGGGATGGGTCTGTCGACAGTGGCGACCTGAGTGAGGTGAGATCCAATTATCTGGTCACCTTGTCTCCTGCTCCGTTGACCGCTTCAACAGGTTCGCACTCCCTAACGATTGATCTGAATACGTCCCCCGCGCCCCTCAACCCCGTGGCCTCAACCGCCGCCGTATCGGAGTCCTCGTCTCCTGCTCCGAAAGCCGCTGAAAAAGGTTCGCATTCCTTAAGGAGTGATCAGGATACGGCCCCCGCAATCCTCAGCCCCGTGGCCCCAACCGCTGCCCCATCGGAATCCTTGCCGCCGGCTCCGAAAGCCGCTGGAACAGGTTTCGTTTCCGAAACGAGTGATCAGGATCAGCCTTCCGCAATCCCGAACTCCGTAGCATCAACCGCCGTAATATCGGAATCGACGGCTCCGGATCGTGTGGCCATGAAACTCGTGCCGCATGAGGAAACAACACGCTCTGAGACAACCCGTGACGGCCCGGCACAGCGTTCCCGCGTCAATCGCCTCGGCCTCATCTTTTATAACGATCTCAATGAGGAGGAGGAGCAGGAGGAATCTGCACGATGAAAGACCCCGCCGATGTTCTCCATTGGCCTTTGGCCTGCATCGCCGGCCGACTAAGATGTCGCCAATTTCTATTGTGCCTCCTTAGCATGACGCCAATCGAAGCCTTGCCTCAGGCGGTCCAGGTCACGGCAACGCTTGACACCAACATTATCAACGTCGGGGAATCAACGACGTTACGCATTTTCGCTCAGGTCCTCCCGGAGGTGGAGGCCGATGCCCAGCGGATCTTCTCATGGTACGTCGATGTCTTGAACAGCGACGGTACGGTGGCCGGCGCGGAATACAGTGCCCTCGTAAAGGTGACCTCCGACAATGACCCTTCGACCTCTGGAAATGGGACCGATGATGGGGACAACCGGCGGGGGATTTACGATACCTTTCTCAACCTGCCGGGAGCCGGGGTAGGCGCTCCTGTGGAGCTAATGTCCATTCCCGTGACGGGCAATGCGGATGGTGTGACCATTTTTGAGGTGGCCCATGGGAGTACCGTCGGGTTGAGCGAAGATTTCATCGTGGGGCGATTGGGAGGAGGCGATCCCTTGACCGGCGGAGACTACTCTGGATCGGCGGTGGTATTGCAGGTGGGCGATGTTCCGCCTTGTAGCTCGACGCTTCCAACCAGTCTTTCGATTACTGGCGGACCCGGTGAGGAAGTGATTTTGAGTTTCCTGCCTTGTGTCGGGTATGATCACGTCGTGCAATCTACCGATGGGCTCGGAACCGGTGGAGCCCCCACCGTCTGGCTGCCCTTGCCCGGAGCCCCCCACAACAGCGGCTCCGTCACCGTGACGGTGTTGAGCAGTGTTTCGACCCAATTTTACCGCGTCGTGGCCACGCCTCAGTAGTAGCTCTCCGAATGCGGGTCCCGGAGGCGATTCTCCGCAATTGGTTGCGACTTCTCAGCCGAAATCCTTCAGAGGTTCTGCCAAACCACAGGACCTCAATCCGACCAGTCTCGTTCCAATAAAGAGTACGAGTGCAACTAAAAATGATCCGATCGGATCATTTTTAGTTGCACCCTATTCCACCTGTTAGCAGACCATAAAAGCCGGGAGCATTCCTTGTGGACCCAAGCTGGGGTATTCGAAAGCGAACTGTTTAGGGTTTGCAGGTGGACAGCAGCGCCTAGATCTAAGATATTGATATACAATGGAATACATCTAGTCTACTATTCAGGTTCCTGGTCCCCAGACACTGGCAGAAATGCGCTGGTTTCGCTGTTATCAACTACCAACTGAGAGATGAAGCGTTCCCTGAGGGACGCGCCCAAGATACGAACCTACCAAAACTGGTGACCCAATACTGCAACTAAAAATGATCCGATCGGATCATTTTTAGTTGCAGTATTGGGACCCTTTGAGGTTGCACGGCAAGGGAAAGTCCCGCTGACCGGGACGGCGAGGTCCGTCGTCGTGGCCGACGAATCGTGAGATGCTCGGGCTGCAACGCACCAAATTTCGTTGTCTTCCACGGTCAGCTATAGTGGCTTAGTGCTGAATTTCGTATTTACGAAATTCAGCATTTAGCGAACAAAAATGAGTAAAAGCATGGGTGGGCTTGGGGTGAGAAGTGTCATTTATTACCTTAGTCTGGTTGCCTTATCGGTAAGCCGGATTTCGGGGGCCGATTTTGGAGAAAAGGACGGAGCGTCGTTATATCCCACCTGCGAAAGGCTATCTCTTAAGGAGTACATGCAGAGGGTGGTGGAGTATAATGAATCAGTTCAAGGTAGGTTGCTTGGGTTCCATGCGGCCCGTCATCTGCGGATGGCGGAGTTGGGGACTTTCGAACCGGCATTAGTGGCGTCCGGGGAATACGTCGACAGCCAGAGAGACTTAACAACTCAGCTTGAGGCAACCTTGGGCTTGGGGGAGAACGATCAGTTTAACGAACGGAACGATATCTACGCATCTGGCATTGAAGTTCTAACCCCGTTAGGCACTCGGGTGCGTTTGGGTCTGAGGGCTGGCGAATTGAATAACAATCTACCGGGTTTCGGAGGTGTGAATTTGGACATCCCTGAATATGAAACCTCGATCGAGGTTTCATTAGAACAACCCCTCCTTAGAGGGAGGGGGTTTGCCACCAATTTAGCATCCTTGCGACTGGCAGCCCTGCAATCGGAAATCGCTTTCCACGAATACCGGAGCGAATTGATGCAAGTCGTCGCGCAGGCCGAGTTGGGGTATTGGCAATTATACTACGGGCAGGAGCAACTCAAATTGAGCAGGGAATCGGTAGAATTGGCTGAGACTGTATTGAACGACAGCAGGGCGAGCCTCGAGGCTGGACGCGGATCCAGGCTGGACCTGTTGGAGGCCGAAGCAGGGTTGGCCTTGAGGCGCTCACGGGAAAGGCAGTCCTTCCAGAAACGCATCGAGGCCCTGAACAGGCTGGCATCCTTTTTCGGGGGAGTTCCCCGGAAGGACCTGGTCGATTACCTTGCGGTTGACGCGCCAGTGTCCCTCCCGGTGGAGATGTCGTATGAGTCTGGAATTCGCAACGCCATGGCGATGAATCCCGAGCTCCTGCGTGCTCAGCTGCAGAAGGAGCAGGAGAGGATCCGGCTTGGATATGCCAAGAACCAACGCCTTCCAGAGCTCAACCTAAAGGCAAGCTTTGGAGCATCCGGAGTGGAAAATGGTTGGCAGGAGTCGTTTGATAATATCAGGCGTGCAAGCTTTCCCGCCTGGACCGTCGGACTGGTATTTCGTGTTCCGATCTGGGGTGGAGTCCGAGGCCGTTACGAAGAGCGGGCTGCCGACCTTCGCCTGATGCAGGCCGAACGCGCCGATACAAACCTGACTACGCAATTGCGCGTCGGACGCGATACCGCGGAGCAACGCGTGGGATCCAGCTACACGACAACCCGGAGCCTTGAATCGGTCGTTGGATTCCGGACAAACCTCCTGGAGACACGTATGCAAAGCCGCGATATTGGCCGTATGGATGCCCGCAGTGTGCTCGAGGCGGAGCAGGAGCTTTTCGTGGCGCGGCTCGAACAGTTGCAGAGTGAGATCGATTTCCAGCGTTCCCTACTTGATCTGGAAATTATCTCGGGCAGTTTGTTGCAGCTGCGCGGATTGGAGGTAACTCTTAAGGATCTGGAACACCAGACCCGGCAGTGGATTGTTGGTGGGGATAAAAAACACCCGGTTTTGAGTACCGAATACCCGATGTTACCCGCATGCCGGAGGAAGATCCGATCTCCTTTAAAGGGGATTCGGTTGGCCCACCGTGGCTCGGGATCGACTGGGACTCCAGAAGGGATGGTCTTTTCAAGGCTACTCCAGAACATGAAAAAAACGGGAATTATATACTTGCCCCAAAGAGCCGGGGTTATCCTCGCCGCCATAATGGCAGCCATCTCCTTTGAGGCCTATGGCGGGGATGTGGTCCGTTGCCTGACCGAACCGGTAAACGATGTCGAGATGAGCTCGATTGTGCCTGGGATGGTCGCGAGAATTCAATACGGTGAAGGCAGCTTTGTCAACCAGAGCACGGTTGTTCTCGAGTTGGAATCGCGTTCGGAAGAACTCGATATTCAGCGCCGTACTCTGCTCGTTGAATCCCTCAAGGCGACGCTCGATCGTTCGGAGACGCTCCTGAAGAACACAAGCTCGATTTCCATAGAGGAAGTGGATGAAGCCCGTAGCCAATACAGAATATCGGTGATCGAGCTGGAATTGGCCAAGGACACCCTGAACAAGAAACAGGCCAGAGCACCGTTTTCCGGGATTATCACCGAGCTCCCTATTCGGGTTGGTGAATATTGTGAACCTCCGCAGGTTCTCTTGCGGATGGTGGATACGCGCCGGTTCTACGGTGTGGCCCACATTGATCCTGTGATTGCCTCCAAGCTCAAAGTCAATCAGCCCGTGACCTACATTTCGGAGAGCGGCGTCGGGAACCGGAAGTTTACCGGAACGATTGTTTTCATTTCCCCTGTAGTCGATCCCGCCAGCGGTCTGTTGCGCATCAAAGCGATTTTTTCCAACCCGGAAGACGGGATACGCCCGGGTGAAGGAGGCTTCCTTGAACTGCCCTCTAAATAATAGTCCTGCCAATAAATAGTGGTACTTTGGTTCTCAATGCTGCAAGACTTAATGGTCCTAATAATGTCGTGTGCTACTATTGGCTGGCCGGAGTAATAGTTGACACGGATACCTATGCCCTCCTGGTGGAATAGGAACCGAGACAAGGTTCGAGAGCGAGGTTCGAGAGTGAGGTTTGCTCCGCAGAATAGGAGGCAGTCGGTAGCAAAAGCTCCCTTGCCCGGAGGGCGAAGAAGACATCTAATACCGCAGGGAACCTTGTCTCGAACCTCGCTTTCGAACCTTGTCTCGTCATATCTGAGTCGATGCGACATGTCTCAATTTAGTCTCCGGAGTAATAGAGGGTGTTTACTCTTTTCGAACAGCCTCTAACTCATGACGATGCCACCGGACTCGGACAAAACACACTCCTTCCAGGATGCTTTGGTAGAACTCGCCTCTTTGAGACGTTTCTCCGGCCCTCCAACAGTATTCTGGCAGTCCTATTTGGATGCATTGGTCACTGTTGGAACCGCCCGCTTTGGGTTGGTGGCGCGCAAACGTAAGAACGAGGACATTGGTTGGCGCAAAGTCGTGGTTTCACCCGCAAACCTCAGCGGGGATGGATTTTCCACCTTTTTTGGCGGCGTCGAAGCCTTGTGTGACGCTTGCCTCCAAGATCGCCATGCCCAGAGAGAAATCGCCCCTGCTAAGGGTGGACGCCATCCCGATGTAGGCCTTGCAATCCAGCTTGAGACGGGACGTCCAAGCGAGCATTGGGTAGCCGTCTTTCTCCTTTCTGGGATTTCTCCGGAAAGCGTCAACGAAGCCGTCAAGAGGCTTTTGCTGGCAAATTGCCTGCCGGCGGATGTGCAGCATTACCAATCGTCGAACTGGGCTCCGGGTGCCGCTTCGCAGGCTGCATCCGTCATCGATCTGGTTGTCATGCTGGATGGGAAGACGCGCTTCCTTGAGATGGCCATGACCTTTGTCAACGAACTTGCCGGCCGACACCACTGCGAACGGGTTAGCCTTGGTTGGGAAAAGCGCGGATATGTCCGGCTGAAAGCAATCAGCCATTCGGACAAGTTTGAGCGTAAAATGGAGGTGGTGAATCATCTTGAGATGGTTATGGAGGAAGCATTTGACCAGGATGAGGAAATTTATTGGCCGCCCCTTGAAGGGGAATCGATCATTACACGCGACCATGAAAAGTTTGCTGCCGGCCAAGGTGTGAAGCATCTCTGCTCGATTCCCTTGCGCTTGGATGGAGAACCGGTAGGCATGGTGACCTTGGAGCGCGCTTCCGAGCCATTCCTTGAGGACGAAATCCGTTTGTTGCGAATAACCGCTGATCTTGGCACCCCACGCTTGGCTGACTTGAACCGGCGGGACCGTTGGTTTGGTGCCCGTTGGGCCTCTTCCTCCAGCGAGTTCCTGGCCAAAGTTGTCGGCCCCGAAAAGACCTGGTCTAAGATTCTCGCCATTGGGGGAGCTATTGGTCTCGGGGTGCTCTTTTTCGGTGGCATGAATTACCGGGTGGAAGCACCCTTTCTTTTGCGGACAGAGAATGTCTCCTACCTGTCCGGCCCGTATAATGGTTTTATCGCCGAAGTAGATGCGGAGATAGGCGACGTTTTCAAAGCCGGAGAGAGGCTGCTCTCACTAGACACGCGTGATCTGCTCCTGGAAGAAGCTGCCGCGGCCGCCGACCTTACCCGCTTTCTTCGGGAAGAGGAGAAGTCAAGGGCGAGGAAAGAACTGGCGGAGATGCGCATCTATTCCGCCCGAGCCGAGCAGGCACGGGTCCAACTGGAGTCTGTCAGGTACCGTCTTTCACAGTCCGTAATCAGCAGTCCTTTTGATGCCTTTGTCGTGGAGGGGGATCTGAAAAAGCGGCTCGGAGCACCTGTGCAGCAAGGGGATATTCTATTTAGAATGGCCCGGCTGGATCGCCTTTATGTGGAAAGTAAGGTGAGTGAGCGTGACATTCACGAAGTGGAGGTGGGTTCTTCCGTCGAAGTTTCTTTTGCCAGCCGGCCGGGGCATGAATTCCCGGCTCACGTGGTGCTGGTGGAGCCTGTGGCCACGACAGTCGACACGGATATTGTCTTCATTGTCCGTTCCGAATTTGAAGTGGAGCCGGGGGAGTGGTGGCGCCTCGGCATGGGCGGAATTTCCAAAATCCAAGCCGGTCACCGCACCTTTTTCTGGATCCTTTTCCACCGCACGATCGATTTCCTTCGCTTGTTTTTCTGGATCTAGTACCTCACTTATAAAATCCCATCATGTTTGCGCAACATTGTTGGTTCCGGCTACGCCGGCTTGGGTTTCTGTCGGACTTTGCACTTCACACCATGGCAGAAAATGGGATCGTAGGCTGACGGTTGTAAATTGCGACCAACGTCATACCGACAGACTCTTAGCAGATGGCTGAAGCGCCTCCCACCTACAGCGAGTCCTGGTTCAGAATCGCCCAGCAGCGGGTGAGCCTGCGGCCGCATGTCAAGGTGCACCGGCAGTTCTTTCGAGGCGAGCGCTGGTATGTGCTGCAGGATCCTTTCAACAACCAATTTTTCCGAGTGCGCCCAGCGACATATGAATTCCTCGCCCGGTTGCGCCCGGACCGCACGGTTGATTCCGTCTGGCACGAGTGCTTGGAGGTCGATCCGGAAACCGCGCCGGGACAGGAGGAGGTTCTTCGGCTGCTGGCCCAGCTTTACGGGGCCAACTTGCTGCATTCGGCCCTTGCCCCGGACAGTGCGACTCTTTTCGACCGATTCACCAAGCGCCGTCAAAGAGAGCGGAAGGCCTTTTTTCGCAGTATCATGTTTGCGCGGATTCCCTTGTTTGATCCGGACCATTTCTTGAAACGGGCAATGCCGGTAGGTCGAGCGCTCTTCAGCTGGTTTGGATTGCTGGTTTGGATTCTTGTCGTGGGGGCCGCGCTGAAGGAGGCAATCGACCACTTTCCCGAACTCAGGAGACAGGCCGAGGGGGTTCTCGCCCCGGACAACCTGTTCTGGCTCTACATCGGGATGGTTGTGATCAAGACTGTGCACGAGTTCGGGCACTCATTTGCTTGCCGCCGCTTTGGCGGAGAAGTGCACACCATGGGGATCATGTTCCTGCTCTTTACCCCGATTCCATACATGGATGCCACAGCTTCATGGTCCTTCCGCAGTCGGTGGCAGCGGGCGCTGGTGGGTGCGGCTGGGATGATTGTGGAGGTATTTGTGGCCTCATTGGCAACTTTTGTCTGGGCCAGTACAGCTCCGGGAACAATCCACAGCCTGGCCTACAACATGATGTTCGTGGCCTCGGTCTCGACCGTGCTCTTCAATGCCAATCCCTTGCTGCGATTCGACGGTTACTATATTCTTTCCGACCTGCTCGACATTCCCAATCTACACCAGCGCTCCACAGGATTGCTGCGACATTTTGTGGAATTTTATGCCTTTGGATACAAGAAATCCATCAACCCAACCCGGAGCCGGAGGGAGACCGTTTGGCTGGCTCTTTTCGCGGTTGCCAGCTGGATCTACAAAGTTGTGATTTTTGCCACGATTCTCTTTTTCCTGGCGGATCGTTTTCTCATCCTGGGGATCATCATGGCCCTCGTGTGTGCCGTTGCATGGGTTTGTGTCCCGATCTACCGATCGATCATTTACCTCGCCAGCAGTCCGCGCCTTGAGCGCACCCGGATGCGGGCCGTCGCCGTGGTCAGCGGGTTCCTCCTGCTCCTGCTGATTGTTTTGAATGTCGTTCCTTTCCCGAATCGCTTCCGTTCCCCCGGTGTCTTGCAGGCGGACACCTTTTCAGTCGTTGTGGCGGAAGTTTCCGGCTTCGTCCAGGAAGTGATCAGTCCCGACGGATCGTTGGTGGAGGCCGGACAACCACTTTTCCGCCTTTCCAACCGGGATCTCGAACTGCGCATCGAGGCGGCCCGGGCCCAGTTGAAGGAGACTGAGGCCATGCAGCGACGAGCCCTTCGCGAAGCAACCGCTGACCTACATCCTCTCCAAAGCCGTGCTGAGGCCACCCGCAAAGTTCTGGCTCGATTGCTGGAATTGCAGGAATTCTTGGTAGTGAAATCCCCCCACAGGGGCCAATGGGTGGCACCCGGCCTGATGGATGCAGTCGGATCCTGGCTGGAACGGGGAGCTACGGTCGGCCAACTGGTCAACCAATCGAGTTTTTATTTTTCCGCGATCGTTACCCAGAACGATGCGTCGCGCCTGTTTTCAGATGAAATCCGTGGTTCCGAAGTTAAATTGTATGGGCAATCGGAAGAGACCTTAGCGGTGACTTCACAGAAAGTAATTCCAGCGGAGCAACGAAACCTTCCTTCCGCGTCAGTCGGATGGGCAGGCGGCGGCGATGTTGCAGTTGACCTCACGGAACCAAGCGGTACCCGGACCGCAGAGCCCTTTTTTGAAGTCCGGGCGAGCCTGGATCCGATGAATGAGGTGGAGCTGTTGCACGGCAGGGGAGGGCGTATCCGATTCCAGTTGCCGCCCGAACCGCTGCTCCGTCAATGGATCCGTAAATTCCGGCAGTTGCTGCAAAGCCGTTACGGCATATAAGCGCGATCCTGGCCCGAACAATTCACAAACCTTCTACTACGAAATTTGTGAAATGTCCGTGCTAGGAGAATACCGTCCGTGCCAGGTGCGACGGGTCAAGGAACCACCAACCGGCCTCGATGGTTTGCTGGATGCCGCGATCGGGAGATACAGCAGGCGTTTCGGAATCCTGCTCAAGTTGCGCAGGGAAGCGGAATCAATCGATGAGCGGCACGAAGATTGGAAATTTCTATCCGATCAGGCTTTGCAGAAGCACCTCCTGGAGTTCCGGGAGCGTTTTCGACGATCCAGGAGGGACACCGGAGCCGCTCTCCCTGATGCTCTCGCCGCTATCCGGGAAGCCGCTCAGCGCGTCACGGGTATGCGGCCATTTGTTGTCCAGCTGATCGGGGCCCTCGCTCTCAATCGCGGCTCCCTTGCGGAAATGGCCACGGGGGAGGGTAAAACCCTGACCGCGGCCCTTGCCGCGATCGTGGCCGGTTGGACGAGGCAGCCCTGCCACATTGTCACCGTTAATGATTACCTCGCCAAACGCGATGCGGAGTGGCTGGGCCCGCTCTACGAATTCTGCGGGGTCTCTGTTGGGTATGTGATCAGTAACATGGAGGCAGAGGATCGCGCCCGTGGGTATGCCAAGGATGTGACCTATACCACCAGCAAGGAAGTGGTCGCGGATTTCCTGCGTGACCGGCTTCGCCTCGGGGAACATCAGCATCCTACACGACGCTTGCTGAGGCGGCATCTGGCGCCCTATCGGAAGAACGAAGGCCTCGTCATGCGCGGCTTGCACACCGCCATTATCGACGAGGCGGATAGCGTCCTCATCGACGAAGCGGTGACCCCCTTGATCATCTCCTCCGCAACCGCCAACAACCAGCTTCACCAAGTCTACAAGGAAGTCTGGAAAATCGTCAACAGGCTCAAGCGGGACGAAGATTACGGCGTGGATCTTCGTTACAAGGAGGTGGTTTTATTGCCGCCCGGCAGACAAAAGGTGGAATCGCAGGTGCACCTATTACCGGAGCGCTGGCGCGGTTCCTCGCGGCCCGTGGAGCTCGTCGAACAGGCGCTCAACGCCCGCGAGTTTTTCAAGCCGGGAAAGCAGTATGTAGTGCAGCAAAAGAAGGTTGTCATCGTGGATGAATTCACTGGCCGGATGATGCCCATGCGTAAGTGGCGTCATGGACTGCATCAAGCCATTGAGGCCAAGGAAGGGGTTCCGCTTTCCCCGGTTGACCAGACCATGGCCCGGCTCAGTTTCCAGCGTTATTTCCGGCTCTATCGAAAGCTTTCAGGCATGACCGGAACGGCCCAAGAGGCGGCCCGTGAATTCTGGCACACTTACCATTTGCCAGTGATCCGGATCCCGACCAATCGGCCGGTTATCCGGAGGCAACTGTCCGATCGCATGCTTCCCGGCATGGTGGCAAAGGTGGATGCTATCGTGGCTGATGTGGCAGCCACCCACAGGGCAGGGCGACCGGTTCTGGTAGGGACCAGAGATGTGGTCACCAGCCAGACACTTGCCAAACTGCTCCATGCGGAGGGCTACAGGATCAACCTTCTCAATGCCCTCAATGATCGCCAGGAAGCCCGCATTATCGCCCAGGCCGGACAACCAGGCGCGATTACTATCGCGACCAATATGGCGGGGCGGGGCACCGATATCCAGCTCGGGGAGGGCGTCCCCGAAATGGGGGGTCTCCATGTCATTGCAACTGAGCGCCATGAGGCACGCCGAATTGACCGGCAACTCTTTGGTCGCTCGGGCCGCCAAGGGGATCCCGGCAGCTCCGAGGCCTACGTCAGCTGCGAAGATGAACTTCTCCAGCGCTTCGCTCCAAAGTGGGCCCTCTCCCTCTTTTCATGGAGCCTGGGTCGGAAACTTCCGGGTTCCAGGACGATCGGCCTTTTGACCAGTTGGTATGTTCAGAAGAAGGCCCAGCGCGTGGCCTCTCTCTCCCGGAAATCCGTCATTAAAATGGACACCTGGCTCGATGACGCAGTCTCTTTTTCCGGGAAATCCTTTCTTTGACCTGAAACTTCACTACCCATGCGGGTTTCCGGGCGACGTTTTCCAGTCCTTTCAACAGCGGAAATCACAGAAATCGTGCTCGTCCTCGATTGATCCGGTTCCGAAGTGGCAATCGGCGGCAGGAGCTGATATTATCGATCTCTTTCACTTCGATCTATTTTTTGGCCGGCATCCAGCCACATTCGCCGGTTCATTCTCACAGCAGTGAACGGGTCCCGTCGCGAAGCTTGACCATCCGCGTTTTGGGGGTATCATTGATCCATGATTGATCTCCATATATCTATCCAGGAATCACTACATGCCGATCTCCAGAAGTTGGCTGAGGAAGAGCGGACCACGAAGGCCCACCTCGTTCGGGAAGCGCTGTCCGGGTATTTAACCAAGATACGAGGGGACCGGATCGAACGTGAGATGCGTGCCTATGCAGAACGGATGGCTTCTGACAGTGCCGAGTTCGTTCAGGAAACGGATGAAACCATCGATCGAACAAAGCTGGGCGATCGCAAAGTCGGCAGTCTCAGCTCCGAAAGGATGAAAGCCGTGGAGACCGCGATCCTGAATTATCTCGGGATTGAGGCAGGCTGAGTTGAGAATGTGCGGTCCCGATCCTCCTACCCAAACGCCATCATCGTGGAGGGCGCTCTCTATCATGTCCTGAATCGCGGAGACTACGGCCAGGATCTCTTTTCACTGCTTACAACAGCGGAGGGCGAGCACAAGCGCATCATTGCCGCTCTCTCACCTGAGGCAAAGCTACGTGCGGCATCGCGTCTCTTTTACTCCGCATGGGAACTGAAACGGGCCGGCATTAGGAGGATGCATCCCGATTGGACAGAAGATAGAATCGCCGGGGCTGTGCGCAGGAGCTTCATTAATGCGAGAGACTAATCTATTAAAGCGGATTTCTACCTGGTGGGAGGCGATCGACTCCACCCTTGGGGGATGCAGCATCGCAGGGATTTCGAGTTGGAAGGATCATCCATCACGGTCGCGCCGCCCGAGTATTTAGAGCCCGTCCCAGTGGTGGAAACAATTGATTTTTAATGAGTTATGGGCAAAAAAAAGGCCGGATAGAGCTGCAAAAAGCTCGATCCGGCGAAAAAGGGCGCTTATGCTTGCGTTAGTCAAATACAAAGCACGCCCTTCTCATGAAAAATATTGCCGTACAAAGCTTCCTGCGTCCAGCCCTAACTCCAGTCATTCGATGCAAAGACTACACCGTGTTTCTGGAAACAATGGAGCGGATTGACCGGGTTTTGATCGACTCCTCGCTGGAAAGGGAGGCGATCGTAAAAGCCTTGGAAGGATGGGATGAAGCGGGAGGGAAGGATCGGGAGCGACGCGCTCTAAGAGCGATAAAAGCGCTACGGGTGGAGGTGGTGCGTCATTTACTCGGAGGGATATCCTTTCGTTGTCTGTCGCAGGAGTTGGGACGCAGTGAGCTTCTGGCTAATTTTTGCCGGGTGCGTGAGGTAGACGGGATCCGGAAAATATCGAAGAGCAGTCTGGAACGGGATTCGAAATTCTTCGACGAAGCGTATCTGAGACAGCTGCATGCAAGGATGACCGAGGTGGTGGGCAATGCTGAACATTGTGGTGAGGCAGGATTAGAGAAGCCGATCGATACGAGGGAATGCCTGATCGACGCCACTTGCCTGGGAGCGAACATCCACTGGCCCGTGGACTGGGTCTTGCTCAAGGATGTGGGAGCAACGCTGCTCAAGGCGATCAGTCTGATCCGGCAGGCGGGAATGAAACAGCGCATGCCCCAGGGAGCAAAGGGATTGGCTCGGGAGATGAACAAACGGTGCCTGGAGATGACGCATGCGCGTCGGCGCCGGGAGGCGGGCAAAGCGCGTAAAGGGATCCTGCGGCGGATGAAGCTATTGCTCAAGAAGATTGAGGGCCATGCCCTTCGCCACCGTGACTTATTGGAAGCTATGTGGATGCAAAGCGATTACACCGAGAAGAAGGCGAGCCGAATCATCGAGCGAATGGATGGTATGTTAGAGCAGATACCGCAGGTCATGAAACAGGCGCACGAACGGATCATAGGGGGGCGGCAGGTGAAGAATGAGGAGAAGATCCTGAGCGCCTACGAACCTGAGATTGACGTCATCGTGCGAGGCAAGGCAGATCGGGAGGTGGAGTTTGGCAACACCCTTTATTTATGCGAGAGCGCAGAGGGATATCTGTTGGACTGGAAACTGTATGGGGGGCAGGCCCCGAGCGAATTGAAGCAGCTTTGGGAAAGTCTGGAGAGGCAAAAGGGCTTCGCTTTAGAGGAGAAGATCGAAGCGATCAGTGGGGATCGGGGCTATGCCTCGAAGGCGGCCAGCAAGCGGCTCCAGGCAGAGGGGATTTTTGACGCCCTTACGCCCCGCAATCCACAAGAGCTCAAGGAGCGGATGGAGGAGCCGCGCTTTGTCCGGTTGCAGCGACGACGAGGGAGCACCGAAGGCCGGATCGGAGTGCTCAAGAACCGATGGCACGGGGGCAAGATACGCAGCAAAGGCTTTGACAACCGTAACCTTAGCGTGGCCTGGTCGGTTCTGTCCCACAATCTATGGAAAATCGCGCAGAGACTTGCGCAAGAACATGAGAAAGAGGCAACGCAGGCGGCATAGGGATCCAAGAATCGAGTCAGAGGCGCTTCCTTGGGAGAACTATCGACTCAAAGCGAGAGGAAGGGTGCTGGAAAGGTGCATAACGGATAAAAGGTAAGCTACCGAGGACGGAAGGCATGTCGTGGTCTACATAACGTGACGAAGATTGATATCGGTATCAGGCTTCCACCCAAATCCTCTCGGATTTGGGACAGCCTCTATTTAACTTGGTAATTCCCCGTAGCTTGCTGCGGGGTCGCTGACTTTCTGAGGCATGATCGTGCGTGGAACGCCCGATCCAGCCGTAGGAAGGATGTTCGTGGTGGAATGGCCCTCGGTGGGTGTATAGCGTCCTTTTGGTGGAGGCTCCCCCGGTCTCGTGCCGGGGTGGCGCTGATTCGGTGCGACAAAATGGTGACACCCACCAACCCCTCCCCCGGCCCTTCTCCGCCCAGCCGTTGTCACGGCTGGGCGGAGAAGGGCCGGGGGAGGGGTATTCTGATCCAGTCGGGTATGGTAGCTGAAAACCGGGCGCCACCCCGGCACGAGACCGGGGGAGCCTGCAACGTGTTATTCAGGTAAGCCCCTCGGGGCAGGTCCGTTTCAACGCCGAGTACAACATTGGCAATTACGGTCCGAATGGCGAAGGAGTTCGATACCCCGACGCTTGCGTCGGGGAGTCTTCATTTGTGAGAAAGTTGCAGTTTTTTCGGGAGGGAGGCTCAGAAAAGCATGTCAGGGATATACGTTCGATGATCGATCAGATGGGGGATTCCCTGAATTTGGATTCGGTTACAGAAATCACCGGATGGGGGGGTATTGGCTGAGTGGAATAAGGTTCTTGGGGCAGCTTAGGGCGGTTCGGCGAGGTGAGCCAACGATGTTTGGACAGATGCTATGCTCTATCGAAAGCTTTCAGGCATGACCGGAACGGCCCAGGAGGCGGCCCGTGAACTCTGGTACATTTACCATTTGCCCGTGATCCGATCCCGACTAATCGGCAGGTCATCCGGAGCCAACTGTCCGATCGCATGCTTCCCAGCATCGTGGCAAAGATGGTTGCTATCGTGGCTGACGTGGCAGCCAGCTACAGTGCGGGCGTCCCTGAAATTGTGAGCTGCCCGTTGCTTCCTTCCCCTCTTCACCGACTTCCAGCTGTCTCTCCGCGGCCCGGAAAAAGCATAGTATACCCATAGAGCTGGTCCTACGCACCCACGGTCTTTTCATTTGAGGCGGTGATTTGAGACCAACTGATAGGCGATGGAGGGGTATCGCTGGCATTTTTTTAAAAAATTCGGGCCAAGGAGTGTGATCTTCGAGGGCGGTCCTGAGACCTATGCGGCGCGACAGGCGGGATACGGCGCGGTTTGTGCTCTGACACATCGATGATCTCCACGGCCTGGCCGGCGGATGGCGTGACGCTTTTTTTGCCGGTGGCCAAGCGGGTTCGCAAAAATGCGCCGATGCCGGTGAGGCCCAGAGTGAAAAATCGCAGGCCAAAATCGGCGAATTGACCATCGCCAATGATCTGCTTGAGCACAAGATCGTTTGGCTGAAGAGGCTCTATCAGATTTCCCAATCCTTCCACATGTCACGGCGCGGCGGCGAATCTGGTGCAGAAAACTCGCGGGTGTCGATCCACCATTGCAGCCCCGACTCCGAGCGAATCGTAAAGAGGATGCTGAGACGGTGATCGGCACCGACGGATCTGGCCGGGAATCCGGCCGTCCCGGCATCCGCGAGCTTCACGGTTCTGCCCGGCGATGATGCCGACAACGATGGCCTGCCCGACTCACTGGAGGTCCCGCTGGGGCTCGACCCGCAGCTTCCCGATACGGATGGCGATGGTACTATTGACGGGCTGGAAGACTTCGATGGCGACGAACTGACAAATTCGGCAGAGGTTCTCCTCGGCCTGGACCTGACTCTGACCGACACGGACGACAACGGGACGCCGGATGGCGACGAGGATGCAGACCTGGATTCACTGTCGAACAAACGCGAATCCCGAGCCGGTACCAACCCCCTGGCCCGTGACACGGACGGCGACGGTTGGTCGGACGATGCCGAACTCCTTGTAGGCAGTCGCCCCACCAACAGCGCTGACCGTCCTTCGCCAATCGGTCTTCGAGCAAACCCACCGGTGCGAGTGGAATGAGGAAGCGGCCCGCGATGAACTTTAAGCGTACCAACCCGATTCACGGAGGCCTATCGAGGGTGCTCGCGACGGTGGTTGCGGCTGTGGCGTTGCTTCTCGCTCCAGGGGCCTTCGCCCAGTTCCCGCCCGTCGAGGTGGGGAGTGATGGGAGCGACGGCGCCATCAACATCACCGCCGACACGACGCTCGACCTTCCCGAGGACGGAATCATCAACGCGACAACCGTCGACGTGGCGGCCGGGGCGACGCTTCGTTTCAATCTCAATACGCGAAACACGGCGGTGCAGATTCTCGCCCAGAGCGACGTCACCATTGCCGGAACGATGGACGTGTCCGGCGAAGACGCTTCGGCTGATGCAGCGGGCCGGGGCGGTCCCGGCGGATACGACGGTGGGATCTATGTCGACGACAGCACTTTCGGGGAGGCCCACGGACCGGGGGGAACAGCAGGAGATCCCCAGCCGACCAGGAACTTTGTTTCCCCGCTCCTCATCCCGCTGATCGGCGGGAGTGGGCGGGGCGGCGCTTACGATCCCGACCTCGGCACTCCCGGACCGGCCGAGAATGGCGGTGGCGGTGGCGGGGCCTTGCTGATCGGATCAAACACACGCATCACCCTCACCTCGACCGGATCCCTTCTCAGCCTGGCTGGTCTATCCGAAGCCGCGGCCTTCGGCCGGCCTGAGAACGGACGGGGAAGCATTAGGCTGGTGGCACAGAAGGTAGTCATTGAAGACGACGGCGACCCCGATGAGGAACGCATCGACTGCAGCGTGCTGCGGATCGACAGCTACGACTTCAGTGAAGCTGTGCTAGGCGAATACAGGGACGGTGCCAACGGCTCGGTCACTACCGGGACGAACTTCCTCATCGAGCCGAGTCCGCAGCCGCGACTGGACATTCTTGAGGTTGCCGGCACTCCGATCTCGGAGGGTGCGGCCCCGGTGGTCATAGATTTGGGGAATATTGAGGAACTGGAGACGACAATTACTGTGCAGGCCCGCGATTTCGGCGCGACGGTGCCGGTGTCAATTGTCCTTCAGCCTGAAGTGGGGGATCGGTCGGTCGTCTCTGGCCAGATCAATAATCTTACCCAGAATCCTGCAAGCGAAGTGTTTCCAATCACTTTGCCCGCCAACGTCACCACCGCCGTTCACGTCTGGCTTGCCGCCGGGCAAACGATCTTTCGGGAAAGCTTTGAGGAAGGACTGGGCGAGTGGACCATCAGCGATGAGATCTGGCAGATCGGAAGCCCTACGAGTGGACCGAATGGGACCCATGACGGGAGCGCGAGTTTGGCGGGGACGATTCTAGGCGGCAACTACACCGACAACACTTCCAGTCGACTCGTTAGTCCGTCAATCCAGATTCCTGCTGCGGATCTGTCGCCCCGATTGCGGTTCTGGCACTGGTACAGTTTCAACAGTTATGATTCGGGGGAGGTGCAGATCAGCGTGGCCGGGGGCGATTGGGATACTATTTCGCCGGTCTACACCGTCTCGGGAAGCGGGGTGTGGAGCTATCCTGCGATCGACCTCTCCGTCTATGGCGGGCAGAGCGTGCGGTTCGGTTTTCTCTTCAAATCGGTCAATTCGGGGAGTTCCGCGGCGGAAGTCAGTTCGGGCTGGTACATCGACGAAGTCGAGGTGGTGACCGGGGCCCAGGTCTTCACCAATCCGGAAGGATTTGAGGGGGCTGACCTGTGGGAACACTGGGACGCCGACTTCAGTATCTGGGAGTTCGGGGAACCCGCCAGCGGTCCGGGTGCGGCCTATGCCGGGAGCAGTGTTGCGGCCACCATCCTGGGTGGCAATTACACGGACAACCGGACCAGCCGGCTGATGAGCCCGTCCTATGCGGTGCCGGGGGCGGGGGAGAACCCGCGTTTGCGCTTCTGGCATTGGTACAGTTTCAACAGCTATGATTCCGGGGAGGTGCAGATCAGCGTAGCCGGGGGCGATTGGGAGACCATATCGCCGGTCTACACCGTCTCGGGAAGCGGGGTGTGGAGCTATCCTGCGATCGACCTTACGGCCTACGCCGGGCAGAGCGTGCGGTTCGGTTTTCTCTTCAAATCGGTCAATTCGGGGAGTTCCGCGGCGGAAGTCAGTTCGGGCTGGTACATCGACGAAGTCGAGGTGGTGACCGGGGTCCAGGTCTTCACCAATCCGGAGGGTTTTGAAGGGGCCGACTTCTGGGATCACTGGGACGCCGACTTCAGTATCTGGGAGTTCGGGGAACCCGCCAGTGGCCCGGGCGCGGCCTATGCGGGGAGCAATGTCGCGGCCACCATCCTTGGGGGCGATTACACGGATAACCGGAGCAGCCGGCTGATGAGCCCAGGCTATGCGGTGCCTCAAGCGGGGGAGAACCCGCGTTTACGCTTCTGGCATTGGTACAGTTTCAACAGCTATGATTCGGGGGAGGTGCAGATCAGCGTGGCCGGGGGCGATTGGGAGACCATTTCGCCGGTCTACACCGTCTCGAGAAGCGGGGTGTGGAGCTATCCTGCGATCGACCTTACGGCCTACGCCGGGCAGAGCGTGCGGTTCGGTTTTCTCTTCAAATCAGTCAATTCGGGGAGTTCCGCGGCGGAAGTCAGTTCGGGCTGGTATGTCGATGAATTGCAAGTGGTTACGGGTCCGTAGTAAAGTTGAAGCCAAGAAGGTGGTAGAGTATCCACGGTCTCGGGGTCTGGTTGAGAGAGTCAGACATTTGGGAGGTTGGCACCGTTGATGAACTGGAAGTGAAAACCGGTGAGAACGAACACATACCTTAACCTACTGACGTCGCCGATGAGCTAACCTGTAGGGGTCCTAGTCCACGAATTGGCTCGGCAGAAAAGTCTGAGGCCAGACTGAGCAAATCCGGATACTGGGTGAATAAAGATAGCCGCTTCAAGTACGGAATCGACAAATGCAGAATTCGCTGTGGTACAGATATGAATGAAGGCTACTGATCTCGTGTCCTATTGGAGGGACCAGAAAACGGTGAAATAAGGAGATATTAGACGATTCTATGGCTTTTCTGCTCCCTTCCTTCCGGGGAGCAGGGTTTCATAAGTTACTGACCATAGCTATCTTAAACTGGTGGGAGATACTGGACTCGAACCAGTGACCTCTTGCGTGTGAAGCAAGCGCTCTAACCAACTGAGCTAATCCCCCAAGAATTCTGCGGTCGCAGAATTCTAGATACATTGCTCCGCAATGTGGGAGAGGGAGGGGAGCGAGGTCCCTTCCGCCGCTGCCGGATCAGGAAAGCATTTTTTAGAAAGGGGGGGCAAGTGCAAAATCGGAGAGGGGGAGGGCAGAGCGGCGGAGCGGAGAGGGAACCAGGACGGGGGTCTGATGCCAACTGAAACTTCCAACTTCGACCTGCGAGTTCCGACCTACGCCCTCGGCTCCCTTTCTCCCCCTCTCCCCGTCTCCGTTTCTCCCTCTCCCCTCTGCCGATAGGCTCTCGGGCTCTGGCCGCACCAGTTCTTGAAGGCGGTGCTGAATTGGTGCTGCTCGGGATAGCCGCACCGTTCGCCGATTTCGTAGACTCGAAGTTCAGATTTGGAGAGTAGCCTTTGGGCCTCTTCCATTCGAATTCGGGTGATTTCCCGGTAAGGGCTACGGCCGAGGCTCTGCTGGAACCTCATCTCGAGATTCCTCCTCGAAACCCCTGACTCTCGCGCCACATCATTTACGCCCATGGGGTGGGCTATATTTCGGCGAATGAAATTCAATGCTTTCTCGAGAGCCAGATCCATTCGTCCTCCGAGTAGGGTGGACTCTCGCAGATAGAGTTCTCCCGGGGGAAGATCAATTCGCCTCACCTCGGCTCGCCCTTCCTGCATGAGCCGGTTCAGTTCCTCGGCCGCCTTGTAGCCGATCTCCCGGCTGGGAAGAGCGATACTGGTGAGTGGAATGCCGGAGAATATCGAATCGAGGGGATTGTTTCCCACTCCCATGGCCGCCACTTCCTCAGGCACCCGATAGGCGAGGCTGCGACAGCTCAAGACCACTCTTCGGGCCAGGTAGTCGTTGACGCAGTAGACTCCGATCGGGGTTGGCAGTGCTCGAAGCCATTCGGTCAGGCCGGTCCAATGACCGGCATAGGAGGATTCGCAAGCTTGGCCTTGCCTGGAGAGTCGATCTCGGAATCCTTCTTCCCGCAGTTGAGAAAAATGGCTTCCTCCGATACCGACGAAAGCGTATCGGTCATGGCCACTTGCCTTAAGCGCTTCGGCCGCGGAGCGACCAACCCGTCGATCATCGACTCCTACGGTGGTGACGGATTCGATTCGCGAGAGGTTCGAGATGTTGACCATCGGGAGGATTTCGTTCCCAAGCCTGCCTAACCAGGTGTCGCTGACAAAACTCCCGATCACTCCTTCAATTTCGTTCGACGCCATGAGCTCACTCAGCAGCTCCTCGAATCGGAAGCTCAGGGGAATCAGATTCCAGGCCGGCTGGTAGCGCGAGTAGTCCGTTATCCCCTGAAAAATCTCCGTTGCCTGGTGCAGCTCGAGGTCGAATGCGACCGCAATGTTAAGCTTCCGGGATAGCGGTCGAGGCCTCCCTTGGGACTTCACCGTTGTTTGGCTCGCCGTGTCCATTGAGTTCGCAAACGTGAGAGTCTTGTCGTTCTTTGGCTCCCCCGGTCTTGTGCCGGGGTGCCGCTGGGAATGAAGCTAAACTACGGGACGAGGAGAGTATCGCCCTTCACCCGCCCATTCCCCCGGCCGCCACGGGC
This sequence comes from Candidatus Moanibacter sp., assembly GCA_965226025.1. GTDB lineage: Bacteria > Verrucomicrobiota > Verrucomicrobiia > Opitutales > UBA2987 > Moanibacter. The sequence continues at coordinate 2,273,220 of CBDDCD010000003.1, forward strand.
GGCCGGGGGAATGGGCGGGTGAAGGGCGGATGGAGGACAGGCATTGTGTAGCAACGGAAGCCAGCGCCACCCCGGCACAAGACCGGGGGAGCTAATATGAGACAACATTGCGGTTACCGCATATATGGGCTCGATTTTCGGTGATTGGGTTTCTGTTGATGAACCGACTGCTAAATGTTTGCGCAAAACAATAAATAATAAATACGGAATTACGCAAACAGAAATGATAAGAATTCTGATAAGCTAGAAGAGACAATATGCCGTTTCTTTAGTTTGATAAGAAAAACGATGAAAAAAGCACTGATAACAGGAATAACAGGACAGGATGGCTCCTACCTGGCGGAGTATCTATTGGAGAAGGGGTACGAGGTGCACGGGATCATACGAAGATCCTCCACCTTCAATACCTCTCGAATCGATCATCTCTATCAGGATCCTCACATCAACGGTAACCGAATGTTCCTCCACTACGGGGACCTTGCGGACGGCGTGCACTTGGTCAAGTTGCTCTACGATTTGACCCCTGACGAGATTTACAATCTAGGAGCGCAGAGCCATGTAAGAGTCTCCTTTGACATTCCGGAGTATACGGGCGATGTGACGGGGCTGAGCACGGTTCGCATTCTTGAGGCGATACGGGAAGCGGGTCTGGAGGGGAGGATTCGCTTTTACCAAGCCTCCTCATCGGAGATGTTTGGGAAGGTGCAGGAGGTGCCGCAGTCGGAAACGACGCGTTTCCACCCTCGATCGCCCTACGGTTGCGCAAAGGTGTTTTCCTATTGGTTGACGGTTAATTACCGAGAGGCCTACAAATTGCATGCGAGCAACGGCATTCTCTTCAATCATGAGTCCCCAAGGAGGGGTGAGACCTTTGTGACCCGCAAGATCAGTCGAGCCGCTACCCGGATCAAGCTGGGTTTGCAGAGCAAGCTTTACATGGGTAACATGGACGCGCGTCGGGATTGGGGCTACGCTCCGGAGTATGTCGATGCGATGTGGTTGATGCTCCAGCAGGATGAGCCCGAGGATTACGTGATCGCGACCAACGAAACTCACTCCGTGCAAGAGTTCTGCGAGGTGGCATTCGGGCTCCTCGACCTCGATTGGCGGGCCTATGTCGAGCACGACACGAGGTATGAGCGGCCTTCGGAGGTCGATCTCCTGATCGGAAACGCATCGAAGGCGAAGAAGCTCCTCAACTGGGAGGCGAAAGTGACCTTTGAGGGTCTGGTTAAGATCATGGTAGAGGCGGACCTCGCGCTGGCGAAACAGGAGCTCGTCTTTCAGCAGGCGACGGCGGAGGCCTCCTAGGAATCTGTCGGGATTTGCATTTTGGACATTTCGAAGGATCCTTTTTCGAGACCGCAGGCGGACGCTGTGCACCACGTTGGACCGACAGATTCCTTGCTCCCGGCAAGCTGGGAGGGAGACTGATTAGCCGGAGATCAGATGGGGAAGGAAGACAGGACTTATGTGGCGGGGCATCAGGGGATGGTGGGTTCGGCGCTGATGCGAAGATTGGGGGAGTCGGGGTTTCGCAACCTCCTCGCCCGGACCCGAATTGAACTGGATCTCTGCGATGCAGATGCCGTGAATCGCTTTTTTGAAAAAGAAAGTCCGGAAGTCGTGGTTGTGGCGGCCGCAAAGGTGGGAGGTATCCAGGCGAATGCGACCTATCCCGCGGAGTTCCTTCGCGTCAACCTGTCGATCGCACTCAACCTCGTTGAAGCCGCCTACCGGCATGGATCGAAACGGTTGCTGTTCCTCGGCAGCTCTTGCATTTACCCGCGCGAAGCTCCGCAGCCAATGGCGGAGGATGCCCTTCTTACGAGTCCGCTCGAGCAGACCAACGAGGCCTACGCCATCGCCAAGATTGCCGGCCTCAAGCTCTGTCAGAAATATCGCCAGCAGTATCGAGTACTCTTTCACTCCGCGATGCCGACCAATCTCTACGGCCCGGGTGACAACTACCACCTGGAAAACAGCCACGTGGTACCCGCCCTTATTCGCAAATTCTATGAAGCGAAGGAACGCCACGATCCAGCCGTTGTGCTCTGGGGAACCGGAAAACCGAAGCGTGAATTCCTCCATGTGGATGATCTCGCGGACGCGATTCTGCATCTCCTGAAACTTGAATCTCCGCCGGATTGGATCAATGTGGGATCCGGAAAGGACCTGAGTATTCTCGACTTGGCCGAAATGATTCGGAGAGTCGTTGGGTACGATGGAGAGATCGAGTTCGATTCATCGAAACCGGATGGTCCTCCGAGAAAGTTACTCGACATCTCGCGCCTCGCGGAAACCGGGTGGTCGCCCAATATCAATCTCGAGGACGGCCTCCGATCGACTTACGCCGACTTCCTCGGGAAATTGGAAAAAGAAGCGCTGCGAGTTTGCTAGCCCTGAAATCTGGGAAGATTTCAGGGCTAGCAAACTTCAACACCCGCTGCCTTCATTTCCTCGATCGCGTTTGAGATGTCGTCCGTTTGGAGTCCGACGCCGCGACAGGCATGGAGGAGAACGCGCGTCTTGAAATTCGCCTTTTGGGAGGCATCGATGGCCGTTGCCTTGACGCAGTAATCGGTTGCTATGCCGACGACGTCGACCTCTGCGATCTGATGGGCCCGTAGTAGTTCGGCCAAGCCGTTGCTGCTTCCCTTCTCATCGTAGAACCCGCTGTAACTGTCGGCGTGGGAAGCGAATCCCTTGCGAATCACGGCCTGGACATGCTTCGTATCGAAGAGGGGATGAAGGTCGGCGCCGGGAGATCCGGCAACGCAGTGCGCCGGCCAGTTGTCAAATGAAATGTGGTCTTCCGGGTGCCAATCCTGGGTTGCCACAACGTAGTCGTATCTCCCCTCCGCCGCGAGCTCGTTGATCGGCCCGAGCACCTCATCCGCTCCCTTTACCGCAAGCGCGCCGCCAGGCATGAAGTCGTTGTTCAGATCAACGATGATGAGTGCTCTGCGGGTGGGCATGACGAGATGCGAGATGCGAGATGCGAGATGCGAGATGCGAGATGCGAGATGCGAGATGCGATGCGAGATGCGAGATGCGAGATGCGAGATGCGAGATGCGAGATGCGAGATGCGAGATGCGAGATGCGAGATGCGAGATGCGAGATGCGAGATGCGAGATGCGAGATGCGAGATGCGAGATGCGAGATGCGAGATGCGAGATGCGAGATGCGAGATGCGAGATGCGAGATGCGAGATGCGAGATGCGAGATGCGAGATGCGAGATGCGAAGTATAGAGGGGTTGATTGGGAGTCAAGGCGGTAGTCGAGATTCCTCGGATTTGGGATCTGTCGGCTTCGTGTCGATCAACCGAAGCTGTAGCCGAGCCCGCAAGGACGCGGACGCAAGAGACCAAGTCTATGTTCGAATCAACCGCGTCCATTGCGGACGCGGCTACAAATCGGTCAGCGGGTTTTCCGATCTTCCATCGCGCGTTCGATTGCAGTGAGCGATTCATGAATCGCGCTCTTCGGACCGCTCGCCTTGGAAGGGTCATCGCTGATCTTGGCGACCGGCCGGCCGTTAATGCTGGACATTTTTATGACCATGTTGAGGGCGGGACTACCTGGAAAGTCGTTGGTGAAGTGCGTTCCGATTCCGAACAGGGGTTGGATTTCGCCTCCTACTCTTTCTTGTATTGCGATGGCGCGATCGACATCGAGGCTGTCGCTGAATACCGCCTTCCTGGTTGAGGGATCGATCCCCTCATCGTGGTAGAAGCCGATCACTTTTTCCGCGAACGGAAAGGGACTCTCACTGTCATGGCGTACTCCTTCGTACTGTTGAGCGAGTGGTCCGGAGAACTCTTTAAGAAAGAGGTCCGTGGTGTAGGTGTCGGTGAGGGCAATGAGAAGCCTGTCCCCATAGATCTCCCTCCAAACATGGAGGGCTTTGCGATTGGCTCCCGAAACTCCAAAAAGTCCTGCATGGGCCATGATCCACTCATGCGCCATGGTCCCGATGGGAGGAATCCCGAACTCTCGAGCCAGGTGCATGTTGCTGGTACCGAGAAAGAACCCTCTTCGTTCTCCCTCCAGGCTCGTGAAGGCTTCGACGACGGCACGGTGCAGGGCGGAGCTGCGTCTTCGCCTGGTCCCGAAATCGGTAAAGCGGCACCCCGCCTCCGCCAGTCGGGTCCCTTTGGTGAGGGTCTTTTCAAGGTAGAGATCAAAGCTCTTATCCCACGCCCTCTCTACGGTCTCAAAGTAGACCTCGCTGATCAGAGCCATCAGCGGCACTTCCCAAAGGATGGTCTCTAACCAGCGACCCGCAATCTCGATCCTCAGGCGCGATCCATCAACGAGCTCCAAACTGACCTGAGACGGAAGCAGCAGAAAGGAGGCAAGAAACTCGAGAAAGCCTGTCTTGAACAGGCCCTGAGTCTCCAGCCAATTCCTCTCGTCAGGGCTGAGGCGTAAGTCCCGGAAAACCAATAGCTCGTCGCTGAGTCGATCGCAAAACTCGTGGTTGAATTTGTCGCTCGGCCTGCGATTGATGAACTCGTAGGTAACCGTCGCATCGGGGTATCTCTCCCAGACCGCCTGCATCATGGTCAGCTTGTAGAGATCGTTGTCCAGAAGGCTCGAGATCATGGGTTTCGAATTTCGATTACGCTTGAGATTGCGAATCTCGATACGAAACCAACGGCATCCGATCAGCAGCAATCGAGCTTCGCAATCGCATGCGTAATCGACGGCCCTGTTTCGAGTTTCGATTACGTTCTAGATTACGGATTTCGATTGGCCGTGAATAATCCCCTTAATCTAGTAATCAATCAACGTAATCGTAAGCGCAATCGACGATCGAAGAGTCGAGTATCAATGTCGAGCATTGGCGAAGAGCGAATGTGTTCCGCCATTCAGCTCTCTCCGTGGGGAGAGGGATAGAACGCAAACTTGGACAGTTTATGCTTGTTCTGCCATGCGCCTTATTGGATATTTTGAATTCGGAACTAAAGGGAACATAGGCAAATGAAACTCGTATCTTTTACTCATAAGGGCGTCGACTCAATCGGCGCTGTCATCGGGAACGACGGCATCGTGGTCAATCTTGCAATCGCGGATCAGGCAGTCGCGAGAAGAGAGAAACGGAAAGTGCATCCTTACTTCTCCGACATGATCGCGCTCTTGGAAGCGGGAGCGAAAGGGATGAAGGCGGCAAGGGGAGCAGTGGCAACGGTTGTCAAGAACCGCGGTGAATCCCCCAAAGCGGATGGTAGGCTGTTGCATCGACTGAGCTCGGTTCGATTACGAGCGCCGGTCCCACATCCCCGCGCCATCTACTGTCTGGCCGGAAACTACCAGGATCACATCGAAGAGGGCGGCAAGAGGATGGAGATCCAGGATAAGGAGACGCCACGGGTCTTCATGAAGCCGCCGGCGACAACTGTGATTGGTCCGGGCGATCGCATTCTGATACCTCCGATTGCGAGGTCGATCGATTGGGAGGGCGAACTCGCCGTCGTGATGGGCCTCAAGACAAAGGGCGTGAAGGCGTCCAGGGCTCTGCGCTACGTTGCCGGCTATACGGTTATGAATGATGTGTCGGAGCGAAATCTGCTCATCAAAAAACGAACGGAGAATCGGGAACGAGATCTGTGGTTCGACTGGTTGAACGGCAAGTGGCTCGACACGGCCGGTCCTCAGGGTCCGTGGATCGTGACCAAGGACGAGATCCCCGATCCGCAGGTGCTCGATATCAGCACCTACATCAACGGCGAGCGCCGACAGCACAACAATACCGGCCAGATGCTCTACCGGGTGACCCAGATAATCGAATACATTTCCGCCTTTCTCACTCTGCAGCCGGGTGACCTCATCAGCACCGGTACGGTTTCGGGAGTTGGTGCGACAACCGGCGAATTTCTTAAACCCGGAGACCGCGTCGAGATCGAGATCTCGGGAATAGGGACACTCCGGAATAAGGTCGCCGCCAGCCGGAAATAAATGGTGAGAATCGATGCAAGGCGCGGCGTTATCATATTGGGATTCTCTTGATCAGGGGGTCAATGCGGCTGTTTCGAACGGGAGGCTCGGGACACCTGTTTTCGTCCGCTGGACCCTGCTGGCGGCGGACGGCGCGGAATCAGTCGAAGGATATCTCTGTCAGATGGCGGGGCGAGTCGCGGCCTGGTTTGGAGCCCCTCCGGAGCGAGTCTACTCGTTGAGGACAGAGGGCTCCGGCGGCATATCTGTCAGTTTGGAGTTTGATGCCGGGCAGACGGCACTGCTCACCGCCGGACTCTCCCATGGGCGACCTTCGGTCGACTTCATCCTCCTCGGCAACGAGGGAGCCGCCTACAAACATGAACATCTGATCGGGGTGACCGGAAGCGACTTTAGGGCCGACGACTCTGAAGTTTCAAAGAGCGTTAAGTCCCTCCTCCACGAATCCCTCAGCACTGGAAAGGCGGCGTGCGCGCGGTGAGGTTTGCGAATACCGTCGGGTTCCAAAAAGACGAAATGCTCACACATTCCGCTACCCTCCGAATCGGTTCTTGTAGCGGAATGCGTCAGCATTTCGAATCAGGAGATTAAATGTTCGACCCCCGCCACGGCGTCCTTCTTATCTCCGGTCTCCGGACCCATCAGGAGAACTACGCCTCCCTGTTCCAATCCGATTCGAGGTGCCGGATAATCGCAATGAGTGACGAGCCGGACGTGGGAAGGGAGCGAGCGGAGTGGAATCGGATGCTGGCCGAGGAATTCAATATACCTCTGGTTCCCGATCTCGATGAAGCACTCCAGATGCCGGGCGTCGATATTGTATCGGTCTGCGCGGAGCCGGAGCGCAGGGCCAGAGTTGTGGCAAAATGCGCGCGAGCCGGGAAGCATGTCTACATCGACAAACCGATGACGCCCTATCTGGCGGCCGCAGATGACGCGGTCAGGGCGGTTGAAGAGTCCGGCGTGAGGAGTCAGATGTTCAGTTTTATTAGCAAAGCGTGGTGTCGTCGGGCGCGTTCCATTGTGGATTCCGGAGAGTTGGGTGAGTTGGAGGCTATCCATGCCGATTGGCTCTTCGGGAAGGGCCAACCGGGTTCGGCCGATCTGACGAAGAAGCGCGTTCAGCCATACCCGTGCGACCGTTTTTCCTTCGTCGACTCAAAGGCCGAATTCTACGCCATCGGAGTCTACGCCCTGGGGCTCATATGCTGGCTGGCCAGAGACCGCGTTCGCTCCGTCTATGGTTGCACCAGAAATTACTTTTTCGATGCCCACCAAAGGAACGGGCAGGAGGATTTTGGCGCCGTTTCCCTCCAGCTCGAAAGTGGAATCGTCTCAACTGTAACGGGTGGGAGAATCGGTTGGACGAGCCATCCCGACTCGGGCGAAAATAAAGTCTACCTGATTGGCAGCAAAGGATCGCTCTGCATCGATGGGAATCGAATGCGTCTGGAGACTTTTTCAAGGGCCGCGCCATGGACTCCACCGGAGCCGCATCCCGGGGATCCCATGGGATTCTGGTCTTCGTCAAACAAAGAGTCGGGAGCGTTGCCCAAAGAGAGTTGGGCGATCCTTCCGCTGGAAGCGGATGAGCCGAACGACGCCTCCAGCTTTGTTGATTGTATCGAGAACCAAGAGGAGAGCGAAATGAACGCCGCCGTCGCCGCCCACCTGACCGAGATCCTGCTGGCGGGTTACAAGTCGGCGGCTTCCGGTGAAGTCGTCGAACTGCCTTTGGAAAGAGGCGAGTAAACGGAAGATAGGGGACCATGGTCTCCCGAATGCTCGCGAATGCGAATCCGCGCTAAAACTCGTTATTTCGAACGATTCCAAACGGAAGATCGCAAAGGGCACGAAGGATAGTTGTCATGGTGTTTTCTTCGTTTCCTTCGCGTCCTTCTGTAGAACATAACCCTCTCCTGATAACTTTCAGCCTCAAGACAATCTGAAATGGGCAGCCGCATCCCCGAGAACCCCGAGTTCGTTGACCCAACTCCCGGCGCACCGCCTGCAAACCTCTTCCGTATCAAGGAAGGCGACGGCAGACTATTCCACGCGTATGAGTACCCGCACCCTTCGGTATCGGCCACGATCGCAATCTACAGCCGGACGAGAAGTGCCTTTTTGTTAACCGTTCGGGATAACGACCCGTTTGCGGGCGCCCTTGCCTTTCCCGGAGGATTCCTTGAAGTCGGAATTGAAAACACCGAAGAAACTGCGGTCCGTGAAATCAAGGAAGAAACCGGAATCGAGCTCTCTCCGGAGAATCTAAAGCTTGTCGACGTTCGCTCCCAGCGCGATCGAGATCCCCGGGACCACGTTGTCGACGTCGGTTTTCTGGCTGAGATCGATGACGCCGAGGCCACCGCTCGCGATGAAGTGCGCGAGATCCGTTGGGCAACGGAAGTGGAGATCGAACGATCGCCACTCGCCTTCGATCACCACCTCTTCTGGGCCAATATTCAACGTTTTCGGAGAGGTAGGCTGTAGTTGAAACGTGACAATTAAATCGACGGCCGTCGATTTAATTGTCACGTTCTTGCAGAGTCCATGAGGCAAGACATTGAGTGCAGTTTCGCGCCCGGCAATGATGGCGAGGTCATCCTGGCGGCATTGAGCGAGGTTCTGGACCCGGAGCTGGATGAGCCGGTCCTTGAGCTGGGATTTATCCGATCTCTGGAGGTTCAAGAGGGCCACGCGACGGTCACTTTAGGACTGCCGACGAGCTGGTGTGCAGCAAATTTTGCCTATATCATGGCGGAGGATATTCGACGGGCGCTCCTTGGTGTCGACCATATTGAAGACGTCACTGTCCGTCTCGGAGACCATTTTTCAGGGGAGGAAATTGAGACGGCGGTGAATAGCGGAAGACCATTTGCCGAGGCGTTTCCGGCTGAGGGCGGCGGCAGTCTTGGGCCACTGCGCGGCTTCTTTTTCCAGAAGGGATTCACCGTTCGCCAAGAACGCATGTTGCGGGATCTGAAATCGGCCGGGTTTTCGCCCGAGGATGTCTGCGCGCTGCGGGTCGGCGACGTTGCTTTGAAGGGTGACGCATGTATGGTCCGGCGAGCGGATGCGAAACCAGTGAGGGTGGGGTCCGCGGAGACGGCGCGTCGATATCTTGAGCGCCGTAGACAAGTCGGACTCGATGAGAGAGCCTCGGCACGGTTGATCGTCGACTTTAACGGCCGACCGTTGTCAGTTGAGCGGTTTAAGGCCTATTGTGAGGCGGCTCGTACGGTGCGAATTTCGATGGAAGCGAATGGCACATTCTGTCGTGCGGTGTTGGCGCGGCGTAAAAAGGCGACTTCCGAGCATTCAAACTAGAAGGAGAGAACAATGTACAAGCACAACGGAGAGGATATCTTTGTTATCGACTGCCATATGCATCACTGGGATGCCCGCCCGCAGAACTGGCGGACGAAGTACGGCGAGTCATGGATCAGATGTTTCTATGACTTTCATTGTTCATTGAGCCCCGAGGATGAGGTCTGGGACTTTGAGAAGTTTTGTCGATACAGCGAGGAGGACGTGGTCAACGACCTGTTTCTAAACGGTTACGTCGATATCGGCATCCTCAACTCGACCTACCTTAAGGAATTTTTCAAGGAAGGGTTCAACACCCATGTCCAGAATAACGAGATCAAAGAGAAATACCCGGATCGCTTTATACTCACCGGAAATTTCGATCCCAGGGCGGAAGAGGCGGGTCTTGATGAACTTCGCAAGATGGTTGAAGAGTACCCGATTGAGGGGATCAAGCTCTATACCGCGGAGTGGCGAGGCGACTCGCGGGGTTGGCGCCTGAATGATCCTTGGGCCTATAAATACTTCGACCTGTGCATGGAACTTGGGATCAGAAACGTTCATGTGCACAAGGGGCCGACCGTCTATCCCTTGAGCGCGGATGCCTTTGACGTCCGTGATGTCGACTATGCGGCGACCGATTATCCCGAACTCAACTTCATCGTCGAGCATCTCGGTCTGCCTCGGTTGGACGACTTCTGTTGGATCGCGGCGCAGGAGTCGAATGTCTATGCGGGTATGTCAGTAGCGACCGCCTTCGTCCATCCGAGACCTCGGTATTTCGCCGAGATCGTCGCCAACTTACTCTTCTGGCTCGGTCCCGACAAACTCTGTTTTGGCAGCGACTATGCCATCTGGACGCCGAAGTGGTTAATCGATAAGTTCATGGCCTTCGAGTTGCCGGACGATATCAAGGAGGAATTCGGCGTCGACTTGACCCTGGAGATAAAGCGCAAGATCCTAGGGGAGAATGTCGCTCGCCTCTACGAAATCGATATCCCCGACCGGAAAGAGAAACTGAACCGGGACGAGATTGGTCTGAGACAGGCCCAACTTTCGTGAAAGTTGGGCTAGCATCCGGTCGGACTTTACCGAGTTTTCTCATATGCATGAAGGACAAAATAGCGATTCGACTCCATTGCTGCTTCGGGCAAACTGCCCTCAACCACAAACCTTCAATGGATCGATAGACAGTCACCGGTCAACTGGTCGAAGAAGGCCTTCCCCGTGCATGTGGCTACCAACGTCCTAATCCCCCGTCGAATGTGATTCAAATCGGATGTGTTCTATGTTTCGCTGAACGGCTGCAACAGAGTCTCGGCGAATACACGATGATCGGCGGGAAGCCTCTCAAGAGTCGTTATGTCGTCAGCCTCGAGCGATTCCGCCACAGGACGGAGGAGGTCGAGAAATTCCGTATCATCCGCCAGCTGCCTTTCCAGTTCATTCCAGAACCACAGCCAGACCGGTTTTGAATTGAGCTTCGCAATCTGGAGCAGTGACGATATCGCGGCGTTGTTTCGACTTTCCCTTTGCTTACTCTGAGCCAAAAAACGGACTATTTCACTGAGTTCATTCTGCAGTCCCTCTTTGTGCAATTCAGTCGGCCAAATAGGAATAACGGTCGAGAGAATCGATGCGCGATTCCCGTCATCCAGGTCTTCGGTAGCAAGTCCGCTACTTAGGTCTTGCAGCGCGAGTGTCCGATCTTGGGCGTTCAGCCGCCCAATACTCCGATGTATCAACGATTGCGCCACAAGTTCAGGATGGGAACTCGCCCTTTGCAAAACCTCCGAAAAGTCGTCGATTGCACCCTGAGCGTCGCCGCATCGACTCTTAGCGATACCACGATTAAGGAAGCTTGTAGCAATTCGTTGCAGGGGAGCATCCTCCAACTCAAGGACCGCTGAATAGTCATCGATCGCGCCTTTAGCGTCGCCGATTTCAATCCTAGCCTCGCCTCGGTTTAGAAAGCTTGCAGCGATCTGGTCTGCCTGTACACCCCTCAATGGGAGTACAGCCGAAAAATCATCGATCGCGCCTTGAGTATCGCCGAGCAGACTCTTGGTGACTCCGCGGTTTATTAGACTTCGCGCAATGTTCTCCGGCGGCAGGTTCTCCAGCTCCAGCTCCAGCACAGCGGAAAAGTCATCGATTGCTCCCTCAGGGTCTCCTAGGTAGCCCCGAGCAACGCCACGGTTGAAGAAGCCTTCAGCGATTAGCTTTTTCGGAGCACTTTCCAACTTGAGAAGTGCAGAATAGTCATCGATTGCGCCCTGTGTGTCGCCGAGTCGGGTCTTACTGATCCCTCGATTCACGAGGCTTGAAGCAATTAGGGCTACCGGAGCGTCCTGCAGTGCAATAACGCCGAAAAGTCGTCAATCGCGCCGAGATTATCGCTGCCTTGTCCCTTGGTGATTCCGCGGCCAATCAGGCCTTGCGCTAGATCCTCTGCCGATACGCCGTCCAATTCCAACACAGTCGAAAAGTCCTCGATCGCCCCCTGAGCGTCTCCCAGTACAGCTTTAGCATTGGCACGGCCGATACAACTTAGGACAATCTTGTCATGGGGCACAGGCTCCAACTGAAGCACCGCTGAAAAGTCCTCGATCGCCCCTTTGGCGTAACCAAGGGCACCCTTCGTAGCACCTCGAGCAATGAGGCTCTGAGCAATCTGGTCCATGGGTGCTCCTTCCAACTCGAGCACGGCCGAAAAGTCTTCAATGGCGCCCTGTGCGTCGCCGAGTTCACTCTTAGTTATGCCGCGAATCAAGAGACTTCTAGCGATCTGGAGGACGGGTGCTCCCTTCAAGTCCAGCACTTCCGAAAGGTCATTAATCGCACCTTGAGCGTCCCGAAGTTGAACCCGAACAATCGCACGGTTACAAAGACTCTGAGCGATCCTCTCCACCGGTGCGCCCTCAAGATCCAACACGGCCGAATAGTCGTCAATCGCACTCTGCGTGTCTTCGAGCCTACACTTCGCGAGACCCCGATCGACGAGGCACGAAGCAATCTGCTCGATGGGGAGGCCCTCCAGTTTCAACAAGCTCGAATAGTCATCGATTGCTCCCTGATCGTCGCCAAGGAAACCTTTGGAGGTCGCTCGAAGGTGGAGAATTAGGGCAATGTTCGCATTCGATATACCTTCCAATTTCAACGCAGCTGAGGCGTCGTCAATCGCACCTTGAAGGTCACCAAGCAGACCTATTGATGAGCCGCGGAAGAAAAGGCTCCGAGCGATATGGTCCGTTGGGCATTCCTCCAGGTCCAGTACGGCTGATAAGTCCTCGATTGCGCCGTGGGTGTCGCCAAGTCGTTGCTTGGCAGCTGCACGGTGTTGAAGGCATGCAGCAATCTGCTCCACCGGGCAACCCTCCAGCTCCTGAACAGCCGAAAAGTCTTCGATCGCCCCTCGATCGTCTCCGTTGGCGCCTTTGTCCAAGCCACGGTTTAGGAGGCTACGGGCAATCTGTTCCGTTGGGGCGCCCTCTAACTCCAAGACTGCCGAGTAGTCGTCGGCTGCACCTTCAAGGTCACCGAGTTGACGCTTAGCGACTCCCCGGTTGAAAAGGCTTTGGGCGATTGTCTGCACCGGTGCGGCCGTAAGTTCGACCACGGCCGAATAGTCGTCGATCTCGCCCTGAGTGTCGCCGAGTTCTCCTTTAGCGATGGCGCGGTTGTAAAGGCTCTGAGCTACTTCCTGAACCTGGGAATCCTCGAGCTCCAGGACCCCGAAATAGTCGTCGATCGCTTCTTGAGCGTTGCCCAACTGATAATTAGCCACACCGCGGATGAATAGGCTTGTCAAAAGGTGGCGCTCAGAAATATGAGGCTCCTTGATCAGGTTCGTTAGTAGCCGAATTGCTTCCGGTTCGTGGCCGTGATGAGAAAGAAAACGCGCCAATGCTATCTTGTTGTCAATACTTGCCGGATCGAGTCGAACTGCCTCACGATAGGCGGCCTCCGCATTCGGAATCCCGTCATGATCTTCTAACCATCGTCCCAGCTCTGCGTGGGCATACGCAGAGTACTTTCGCCTGTCGCCTGGTGCTTCGTGGCCAGTGTTGAAGTCTATCAGGGCATAGGCCGCTTCCTTCATCCGCCCGTCATCCAGCCAGCACTTTACAGCCAACTCTTTAGCAATACTTTCATGAACAGTTGCAGTTAGGGAGGCCGCAAAGTATTCCGAGTTCAGAGAGCGTTCAGGGCTGGATTCGTCTGGTTCGGTGAGAAGATCTCTAAGATGAGTGAGCCGCTCCTCTTCATCGAAGCAGACCCGGAGGAACTCGACAATCATTTCGATGCGTCGGCGCTGCGGACGCAGGTAGCGTATCTGGTACCACGTACAGAAGAGCTGATCGGGAACTGTGTAGTGGGCCTTGCGCCCCTTGCCGCCGTTGTGTACTTCGACCAGTTGTGCGTCACGTAAGCGTTTCAAATAGGTCGTGACTACATTGAGGCTGAGACGTGCCGTATCCGCCAATTTGCTGGGTGTTGCGGTTCCACCGTGGCGCATAAGTGCGTCGAGAACTCTGCTCTGTTGAGGTGGCAGGTGCTCGAGGATGTCCTTGAGAAGAGGGGTGAGCTCGTCGATGATTTGCCTAAGCTGTTCCACCACCGGTCCGATGCGATTCTCGCTGAGAACCTCGTATAGCATGGTGACGAGGCGTGGGTTTCCTCCCGTGAGGCGGGAAATCGCTCGCACGCTTGAACGATTCACGGCATATCTGTGGCGAAAACCCCGATTCTTCTGATAGTCTGCACGTTTTGTTAAGAGCTCCTCAACCTGATCATCGTCGAGTCGGGTCAACCGGACTTCGTTGAAGAAATTGAAGAAAGCCTTATCGTAGTCGGTTATCTCATCAAAGAGGCGAACCGCGGTTCCAACAATCACGAAGAACGGATCGGCCATCAACAGTCGACGAAGATGGGCTTCTTCTTGATTGTTCAGACCGCGATCAAAGACGAGTTCGAGATTTTCAACGAGGAAAACGAGACGCCGCTTTTGGTGGCTCGCAACTTCCCGCAGGCCCACTGTGGCGAGTTCGAGACTCTGGTCGTCATCTCGCTCGGCCTCTACCTTGTCGTACCACTCTCGTACTTCGGCAACACCATTCTCAGCGAGGACGTGAAGGGCTTCGGAGAAAAGATCGCGCAGGGAAGTAATGGCAGGGAGCTCTTCGGGAAAACGGACGGGAAGCCAAGCGGAGTGAAGAACAGGATCGTTCTCGATCCGGTGACATAGCATGAGGACAAGTGTGGTCTTACCTGCGCCTCGTGGCCCAGTTATCAGAACACTATTCAGGTTCTTAGAGGAAGCCTGGTCCCGAAAGACCTTTGTAACATAATCGAGCGTGTGATGTCGGGCTGCGAACGTGGCAACCCGTTCTACTTCCGACATCTCCTCGGGCATGTACTTGTAGGCGACAAGAGCCATTGCTATCCTGCTGAAGAATCGATACGCCGGGTGAACCAGCGCTTCCACCAGTCCGCGATGACCTTAACCATGAAGTAGTACTCGTTCGTGTTCGGGTCTCGGACCAAGTACCAGTCACACTCGAGATCGTTTATCAGCTCAGTGAATTCCCCTTCGCTCCATCCCCGCTTCCGCGTCTTCCTGTCAAGTGCAAACAGGGCGCTTTCCGATACCCGACCATTGAGCGATCCGGCAACTTCCGAAAGGATAGCCATAGCCGCCTGCTCGCCCAATTTTCCGAATCTCCGCAAGTGATCCCTGTAATGATCAAAATATCGCTTGCAGGCCGGGCCTTGGATCCGACTATGGTAGACCTCCCTGAGGGCGTCAGGTGTGAGCGATTGGCGGAACGCGACGGGTTGTTGCGCGAGCTGAGAAACGAATAAATGGATAAAATAGGGCACGGGTGCTCCAATCAGGTCCAAGAATGCATCGCACAACTCGGCACTCAGCGAGTGTCGATGGTGCGGGCAAGACCATCTATTAATCTTTCGGCGGCCCGACGAGAAACCGGTTCGACGGGGAGACGAACAAAATCGTTGAATTTGTCCGAGGCGTCTAGACGTCGAAGGACTACGTCAATGCCGATGCTGCCTCCGATGATGAAACGGTGCCGGCGCAGCGCGTCCTCGGGTGTCAAGCGCACTCTGCGAAACCATGAGAGAAAGTCGTGAGCGTCCTTGTTCCCTTGTGTACGAATCAGGTTCTCAATCATGGTTGGCAACTCGTCTAGGAGGATGAGGGCGCGATCCGGTCCTGTCTCTAGCGTGGCCAGCAACCGTCTGGTGAGGTCTTGCCAATTCTCTGAGACCGAGTCTTTGAATGAGACTTTGGCTTCCGAAAATCCGACTTCGTCAAAGGTGTCCTGGATCCACTTTTGGATCTTTCTTGGAACTCCTTTGGTGGTTGCGAGGACACTCCGCCAGCGATCGTGTGAGAGCAATACTCTCGTTATGCGCCAAACGAACTCCTCTGGAGAGTCAACGTCTTCGACATCAAGATAGAGGGGAAGGAAGCCCTCTTGCGGACGAATGAGAGCGTGTCGCATGATTCCGGTTTTACCGAACCGCCGAGGCGCCAGGAGGAGTACGTTGTTTCCCTCAACCTGCCGCCAAAGATTTCTATCAACTCGTCACGGCCAAAGAGTTCATCGGGTTCCGGTACTGGGCCCACGATATTGCGAATATTCTCCATTAGGATCTAACTAGAGCCCGTCCCAGTGGTGGAAACAATTGATTTTTAATGAGTTATGGGCAAAAAAAGGCCGGATAGAGCTGCAAAAAGCTCGATCCGGCGAAAAAGGGCGCTTATGCTTGCGTTAGTCAAATACAAAGCACGCCCTTCTCATGAAAAATATTGCCGTACAAAGCTTCCTGCGTCCAGCCCTAACTCCAGTCATTCGATGCAAAGACTACACCGTGTTTCTGGAAACAATGGAGCGGATTGACCGGGTTTTGATCGACTCCTCGCTGGAAAGGGAGGCGATCGTAAAAGCCTTGGAAGGATGGGATGAAGCGGGAGGGAAGGATCGGGAGCGACGCGCTCTAAGAGCGATAAAAGCGCTGCGGGTGGAGGTGGTGCGTCATTTACTCGGAGGGATATCCTTTCGTTGTCTGTCGCAGGAGTTGGGACGCAGTGAGCTTCTGGCTAATTTTTGCCGGGTGCGTGAGGTAGACGGGATCCGGAAAATATCGAAGAGCAGTCTGGAACGGGATTCGAAATTCTTCGACGAAGCGTATCTGAGACAGCTGCATGCAAGGATGACCGAGGTGGTGGGCAATGCTGAACATTGTGGTGAGGCAGGATTAGAGAAGCCGATCGATACGAGGGAATGCCTGATCGACGCCACTTGCCTGGAAGCGAACATCCACTGGCCCGTGGACTGGGTCTTGCTCAAGGATGTGGGAGCAACGCTGCTCAAGGCGATCAGTCTGATCCGGCAGGCGGGAATGAAACAGCGCATGCCCCAGGGAGCAAAGGGATTGGCTCGGGAGATGAACAAACGGTGCCTGGAGATGACGCATGCGCGTCGGCGCCGGGAGGCGGGCAAAGCGCGTAAAGGGATCCTGCGGCGGATGAAGCTATTGCTCAAGAAGATTGAGGGCCATGCCCTTCGCCACCGTGACTTATTGGAAGCTATGTGGATGCAAAGCGATTACACCGAGAAGAAGGCGAGCCGAATCATCGAGCGAATGGATGGTATGTTAGAGCAGATACCGCAGGTCATGAAACAGGCGCACGAACGGATCATAGGGGGGCGGCAGGTGAAGAATGAGGAGAAGATCCTGAGCGCCTACGAACCTGAGATTGACGTCATCGTGCGAGGCAAGGCAGATCGGGAGGTGGAGTTTGGCAACACCCTTTATTTATGCGAGAGCGCAGAGGGATATCTGTTGGACTGGAAACTGTATGGGGGGCAGGCCCCGAGCGAATTGAAGCAGCTTTGGGAAAGTCTGGAGAGGCAAAAGGGCTTCGCTTTAGAGGAGAAGATCGAAGCGATCAGTGGGGATCGGGGCTATGCCTCGAAGGCGGCCAGCAAGCGGCTCCAGGCAGAGGGGATTTTTGACGCCCTTACGCCCCGCAATCCACAAGAGCTCAAGGAGCGGATGGAGGAGCCGCGCTTTGTCCGGTTGCAGCGACGACGAGGGAGCACCGAAGGCCGGATCGGAGTGCTCAAGAACCGATGGCACGGGGGCAAGATACGCAGCAAAGGCTTTGACAACCGTAACCTTAGCGTGGCCTGGTCGGTTCTGTCCCACAATCTATGGAAAATCGCGCAGAGACTTGCGCAAGAACATGAGAAAGAGGCAACGCAGGCGGCATAGGGATCCAAGAATCGAGTCAGAGGCGCTTCCTTGGGAGAACTATCGACTCAAAGCGAGAGGAAGGGTGCTGGAAAGGTGCATAACGGATAAAAGGTAAGCTACCGAGGACGGAAGGCATGTCGTGGTCTACATAACGTGACGAAGATTGATATCGGTATCAGGCTTCCACCCAAATCCTCTCGGATTTGGGACAGCCTCTAAATAACAGTTTTGTTGTTTGTTTTGAAATCTGAAACAACAGTTTTGTCGTTTCTTTCATATTAAGTATAAGTTATTGTATATAAACAGATTACATTTTAAGAGGAGTCGCCGTGTGCCCCATGTGCGAAGTCAGATCGGACTGCATGAGCTAGCGCGGATGGTCTTGCAGGCATCGCATAGGACGAAATGCTCACGCATTCCGATACAAGCATCATTTCGATACGCAGGCCCTCTGAGCGGGATGAGCATTTCGGCGAACGCGCCGTTGATTTCGGCTTCTACGAACCGCTTAGAAACCTGTATCAGCATGGAATTTTGGTTCAAAGTCGCGGCGATCGTGGTCGATGTTTCGTGAGCCTTCCGATGAAAGTACTCGCGAGATCGCTGTTGGGAACCGATTCTTCCAGCCCCCTTGATTCCAGGTAGATTTCGGTCTCCTGAGGTCCGAATTCGAGCTGAATTGCTTTCCCTTCACTATCCTCCCAGCACAGTTCCAAATGCCCATCGTTGGTCAGAAACAAGCTTGGCTCGACTTTTTTGGGAAGATCGACCTCATCGAGAAAAGTGAATAAAGCGTCCACAGCACGAGTGGACAGTGGCTTGCCTTCACCGGATGCCAATGGCCCGGAAAATAAGTGCCGGAAATGATGCAGTCGATCTCTGCCCTGGCGACCTAGTTTCAGTAAATTGATCTCTTCCCTCTTCATCGTAAGATTGACCGAGGTCCCCTCTAGTTCCTTTCAGGTATTCCTCTCTCGGACTCAATCCGCGGCCATCTTATTGAAAGTATCGGGATGTCCCAGTCGAACCAATTGAGAATATTCCAAACATCAGTGAAACGACTGGATCTTCACGTTCCCACTATCTCAAATACACATTTATAGACCCATTCTTCGAAGGCTTGTGCGGGTTTATTCGGAAT
The DNA here is from genome assembly GCA_965226025.1 of Candidatus Moanibacter sp. Classification (GTDB taxonomy): domain Bacteria; phylum Verrucomicrobiota; class Verrucomicrobiia; order Opitutales; family UBA2987; genus Moanibacter. The sequence continues at coordinate 2,291,916 of CBDDCD010000003.1, forward strand.
TGCGGAATATGACGGTCAGTAACTTGAAAGGACAATCTCATAGAATCGGGGTCGAGGAATTGTTTCTCTCCCTTCGTGGAGTGGGGAATCTCAGAAAAGTTCGCTCCGAAGCAGGATCCCTCTGCTTGCGCGGAGGGCTACAGGCATGTATTCGTTTTATATCGGATGGTAAACGAATGATTCAGTCCGCACTTCCACAACAGATTGACAGCCTTCGATCTCGATTTAGGATTCAACTTCGGTGCGGCGAGCAGGGAAAAATCGAAAAGAGAATGGACTGGACCGGCGGCGGCGAAGGCTCGTGAGTATGGGATCGATCTGTCGCTAATCGAGAGCAATCTAAGATTGTCCCCTGCGGATCGGATACGACGCCACAACGAAGCCGTTCGGTTGGCTTTGAGATTATCAAACGCTCCCAGGAATCGTGGCGGCGGATCTTGATAGCCTCCTCAATCGCCTGATCGAGGAGGAAGTCGATTTTGTCTTGATCGGCGGCTTTGCTGCCAGATCCGAAGGAAACTCCTACGAATTCCTAAACGTAGCCCCGCCTCAGAAGGATGAAAGCTCCTCGCGAAAAGTCCTTAGGACCAGGAACCGCGAAATCCAGCGAATCCGCGACCCGGTCGATGATGTTGAAGAGGGCGCAGATATGGATGGCCTCCTCGATGGCCTGATCGTGGACCCCTGCTTCCCTCATCGGCGTGATGTCTTCGGGGCTCACTGCCTCGGGCGTTAGGGTCAGTTTTTCGAGAAATTGCAGGGTGTTTCGCAATCTATCATCAATGGGTGCGGTGGACGGGTCTTCTAGGACTTCGTTCACAAGGGATTCTCCCAGAACCTTCGACGCAACTGCGCCGTGAGCCCCTGTTCAGAACAGGCATTGATTCTTTTTCGACACGTAAGCTGCGAAGAGTTCCCGTTCTCCCACCGTCCAATCGGAATCCCCTCGCAGCAGATCCTGTAGAACATCGGAGAAGTGTTCCCCAAACAACTCGGGCCGGTAGTACAAGACCCTCAGGACATCGGGCACTCTCTTGCCCGTCAGGATGCGAATAAGCCCGAACGAAAGTCTCTTTCCGAAACGGTGTCCCTTTTCAACCTTCCTCAGCCGCATTTGCTACAATCCTTGAAGATCTTCTTTTCCTGCAAAATTTCGACCGCAGATTTCGCAGAGTAAACGGATTTTGAATCTGGGTAATCCAGCGCGCCGCTGCGCGCAGAAGTAATCTGCGGCAGATCTTCTCTCCATTCACCCAGTTCGGTTGCGGCTATGCTGCTCTGCGATTTACGCTTCAGCGCCGATAGCCCGCGTTACAGTCGCCCCATTCCCGCTCCCAGAGCGGCGCTCAACGTGATCTCGAAAACCACGTCCTCCGAGTAGCCCGCTCCCAGTATCTCCTCAATATCGCTATCGATCACCCGATAGGCGTGCCTGGCGACTTTATCCACATAGGTCACCAACTCAGGGGGCACCTCCACGTTGGGTCTCTCTCCTCCACCGCCTCCGATTTCAGCCGCTCTTGCTTCTATCGCAGTTCGGAGACTGGGTTCAGTATCTCCGCTGCTTGTAAGGACAGCGTCTGCTAGTCGCTGAACCTTTGCATCAAATCGATTCGCAATCTTTTCCTTCACCTTCAATGGATTCAAAGAGCCTTCTATCCTGCCTTCTCACATTTTAGCTCGGAAATCGCTTGAGATTTCTAGGTCCAAGGGTTGATCAGTAGAGCTCCTGAAGGCTCGAAGTCCCTAAATTTGCGGGTCATCAAGTGCATACCGTGACGCAAGGCGGTCGCTGCGATCAAACCGTCACTAACGTGGATGGTCTTCCCAGCCTTTTGGGCTGCAGCCGTGATCTCGCCGCAGATACGGGTTGTTTCAATGTCTATGTCCAAATGCGATCTGAATAGTAGCGCTCGAGGGCCTGTGCCCAGCTTCGCAGTTCACGCTTTTTTTTGCTCTCATTCAGGAGGGTGATGCCCTTTACAATTTCTCCCATACAAATGACACTGAGGAAAAGATCCTCACTGGCTACCGCCGTGACCGCAGCGTGGACGCTTCTCTCCCCTCGTGTCTTGCGCAACTCCGACAGCACGCAGGTATCGAGCAGGATCCTCACAGTTCCACATCTCGCATTGTGCTGCGGTCGCGGGTCAAGTCCAGGCGTTCAAAATCCGGCCCTACCTTGGTGAGGAAGTCCTTGAAGTTTGGACGCTTGCCGGTCAACTCCTCATAGTCATCCTCGGCCAGGATTACCACAGCCTCGTGGCGCCGCCGAACACGCTGAGGTCCCTTCGTCAATGCCAAGTTGACCACTTCGCTAAACCGATTTTTTGCTTCTGCCAGTTTCCAATCCATATGCAGTTTATTTGGCTAGATAAGCTAGATAGAAACAATATCGCAGTCAATCCATTTCTGATTTCGCCTCTTCTCTAGAAAAATGTCCCGGCCGGATCCGGGAATCGAAAAGCGGCGCGTCCGGAGGCCACACCCTACCACCTGACGGTTCATCCAGGTTCCTCGAGTCGTTCGAATTCAGTGTTCAACCATTGGTGGAAAGGTAGGGCGTGGCCACCGGACGCGCCGCTGAACCGAGCTAAAGAGACCACCCGGTCTTTTAGGCTGGAAGCCAACGGCATTGTCGTCCACGTTCTAGATTTTCCGCGAACGAAGAGAGATGAAAATCTAAGGAGGATCTATGGCGGATAACGAAACAGAATCGGCAAACGAAGTAGCGGCGGAAGAGCCGGATGTAAATATCGACCCCGAAAAGATCAAAGCTTTCCAGGCGGAACTGGAAGCGCAGCAGAACCTGCCCATGGGAGTGGTAGCGGGGGTTGTATCGGCGCTGATCGGCGCTGCCGTTTGGGCAGGAATAACGGTGGCCACGGAGTATCAGATTGGCTGGATGGCGGTTGCGGTGGGCTTTCTGGTTGGCTACGCCGTCCGCATCCTTGGCAAGGGTTTATCCAAGAACTTCGGCTACGTGGGTGCGGTCTGCGCGCTGCTTGGCTGCGTTCTGGGAAACCTTCTCTCCATCTGTGGGTTCATCTCCATCCAGGAATCGGTTCCCTTTCTTCAGATCGTCGTCAATCTCCTCACTCAGTCCGCCGTCATTTTCGAGATCCTCAAGGCCACCTTCGCCCCCATGGACCTCCTCTTCTACGGCATCGCCATCTACGAGGGATACAAATTCTCCTTTCGGCAGATAACGGACGCGGAATTAGCGGCGCTGAGCGGCGAGCAGTGATTCAGCCCCATCATTTCAGAAACAGTGGGGTTAGATTCGCACGTAACAGGCGTGGCGTCGATTAAACTGGTGGGAGATGCTGGAGTCGAACCAGCGACCTCTTGCGTGTCGAGCAAGCGCTCTAACCAGCTGAGCTAATCCCCCAGCAGCATATCGCGGGCGCGATATGCTAAGCACATTGCGGTGCAATGTGAGAGGAATTTGGAAGGTGATGGGTTCCTCTCGTGAGGAAGAAGCATTGGATTTGGGGAGGTGGGATGCAACCTTAAAAGAGGGTTGCGAGTTTCGGGATGCGGAATACTTCGGCGCAGGGGAGAGAGTCGGCGACACGGAGATGGGGGGACGGGAAGAGCAAAGAGTGATCAGTAAACAGTGGGGGAAAGTGGCGGGTTTCGAGTTGCGGGACAGGGGATGTGTTGGGTGTCAGGTTTCGGGTGTCAGTGGACTCGACACGAGTCCACTGACACCCGAAACCTGACACCTGATAACTGGTGCTAGTTCTGATTCGGACTGGACAGCGGGACCGGGCAGAATAGATGATCTGCCGGACCAATGCTCCAGTACCTACGAATCAGGAATCTTGCGTTAATGGACGAGGTGACGCTGGAGTTTGAGGAGGGGTTTACGGTCGTTACAGGGGAGACTGGAGCGGGGAAGAGCATTCTTTTGGGGGCGCTGAGTATTCTTTCCGGTTCTCGAGTGGAGAAGACGATTATTAGGCAGGGGACGGAGGTCTGTGAGGTGGAGGCGGGGTTCTATTTCGGCGACACTTCCGCTTTGGATTCGAAGCTGGGCTCGCTGGAACTGCCTGTTTGCGAGGAGGGTAGTCTGATTCTGCGAAGGAGTATTTCCAGGCAAAAGATGCCGAAGGTTCAGATCAACGGGGCACTGACAACTCTTGCTAATCTGCGGAAGGTTGGGGAGATGTGGATCGATTTCCATGGTCCGGGGGAACCGCGGAAGCTGCTCCGGGGGGAGTGGCAGAGGGAGATGCTTGATTCCTATGCGAAACTTGGGCCCGAACTGGAGGATTACGCTTGCTCCTTTCACAGATGGCGGTCGTTGCGAGAAGAGATTGATTCACTGCGAGGCCGGGATCAGCTGCGGCCGGAGGAGAGAGAATTTCTCTCAAAGGAGATCGGAGCGATTGATGGGGCCGAATTGAGGGTGGAGGCGGTGGAAGAGCTGGATCGCGATTTCAATCGGCTGTCAAGGGCACGGGAATTGATTGAAGTAGCGACAGAACTGGAGGGAAGCCTTTCCGGCGAAGAGGGAGTGGCGTTGCAGTTGAGCGGGGCATTGCAGAGGGCACGGGAGCTGGCGGAGGTGGATGGTACGGCGGTGTCGCTGTCCGATCGGCTGGAATCGGTCATTCTCGAGGTGGAGGATCTCGGCTCAGAATTCGCATCGTTGATTGAGTCCTGCGAGTTCGATGAAGAAACGGCCGCCTCTCTCCAGGAGAGGATGGAAATCTGGCTGGAGTTGAAGCGGAAGTACGGTCCGGATGTGCCGAATATCCTGGCCCGTCGGGAGGCGATGGCGGAAAAGATCGACTTGCAGGGCGACCTCGAGGGGACCCTCACGCGATTGGAGGGGGAGGCGGAGGAGCAACATGGTGAAGCGGTTTCACGGGCAGAATTGATACGCGAAGGAAGAGGGAAAGCAGCCGGCAAGTTGAGCAAAGAGAGTGAAAGGCGGTTAAAGGGGCTGGGCTTCAAGAACCCGCAGCTTCGAATTGAGATTCTGAGGGAGGAAGCTTTGCGGGAGCATGGAAACTGCAGCTGTCGTTTTCTCTTTGCGCCGAGTCGGTTGCTTGAGTTGATGCCGTTGAACAAGATCGCATCGAGCGGTGAGATGGCCCGGGTGATGTTAGCGCTGAAAGGAGTCTTGGCCGGCGCAGATGAAACCCCGGTGCTTGTTTTCGATGAGGTCGACGCAAATATCGGCGGCGAGATCGCGGGAGTGGTGGGGGATCGCCTGGCAGAGTTGGGGAAGCGCCATCAGGTTTTCTGCATTACTCACTTACCCCAGGTGGCGGCACGGGCCGGGAATCACTTGGTCGTCCGAAAGAAAGAGGGTCGCACATCGGTGACGGTCGAGATTTCAGGTCTTAGCGATAATCACCAAGGACGGGTCGAGGAATTGGCAAGGATGGTTGGGGATAGCACCTCAACTTCCGCCCTGCATCATGCGGAGGAATTGCTAAAGAGTTAGGGGATGGCGGAAGTTGAGTGTTTCGAGTTGCGGGTTGCGAGTTGCGAGTTTTTGGAGGCGGGTGGCGAGGGCGAGTGAACTTTGTCGCGATCTTAGTCGCGAGCTTTGTCTCCCAGTGCGAAGAGGAGGGAGGCAACGGATGGGGAGAGAGGGGGAGGGGCGGAGAGTTGCGGGTTTCGAGTTGCGGGTGGATGTCGAACATCGAACGCCCAACATCCAACGTCCAAGTGGGACCTCCGGTAGGATGCTTAGTCGCGAGCTTTGCCTGCCTCGGCAGAGCGTAGCGGCGACGGGTCGTGAGCTGTGGCGCGACTTCATCACCGAGATATCATTCTGTTCCCTTTGTCGTAAGCTACGTCGTCACAGGAGAGTGTCCTGAAAACTGACACCTCACCCTAAATCTTCGATGCACATCCTCACACCGAACTGAGAAGATTATTCGTGCTATCGAGTTGAGTTCGGGCGTTGGAGATAGCGGAGAAGAGGCTCTCTTCGGTCAGGTTGACCTTCTCGAGGATGGTGCGATCGTCGTCGTAGGACCAGGATTCGGGCTCGGCATTGTAATCGATTCCTCGGCAGGCCCAGTCTGAAATGTAGAGGAGGCAGGCAAATGGGTTGGGCAGGGGTGATTCATGCGGTTCGATCTGGAAGCGGACGGCCATATAGATCTCAGTTGGGAAACTCCACATCTTGAGAAGTGTGGAGCCGGCCTCGGCGGAGTCGAAACCGAGTAATTCCCTTTCCCTTTGAGGAGTGATTGGTCCGGATCCATTCAGCCCGCCGAGGTTGATCTCCTTTTCAGTAACATACTGATTGACGGCCACTTTTCCAAGATCGTGAACCAGTCCGGCGGTATAGGCGGTGTCGGTATCCTCCTTCAGTTCGGTGGCCAGGCTCTCCATCAGGGCGGCGGACATAATGGACTTCTCCCAGAGTTCACCCTCCTTCATGTCGTAGATGGGGAGGGATCTGCCCAGCACCTGTTTTGTGATGATCAGGTTGACCATGAGATAGATCACCCTGAACCCAAGGCGGCCAACCGCTTCCTGGATACTCTTGCTTGGATTGGCGGCGCCGAGGTAGGCGCTGTTGCCAAGACGGATAATCTGGGCCGTTAGAGCCGCATCGAGTTTGACCAGGGAGGCGATCTCTTCGACGCCACTGTCTTCATCTTTCAATACCCTTCGCAGCTTCGGAATGATCTGCGGAGTGGGCGGGAGATTCTCGATGCCGGAAAGGATGGATTCCAGTTCCATAACGGTATTATCGACACTTTGTCGGGATTGGCTGAGTACTATTTTCGCCGGGATTCTGGCGTTTTCGACTGGAGATCACGATTAAGATCCACGAATTGAGAACGATTCGGCCGATCCGTCCCTCAGAGTGACTCACTGTCGTGATCTTTCGTCGAACTCTCGATTGTCGATTTTAGATCACGATTAAGATTCACGATCTTAGATTGGCGGGATTTCCCTCTCCCGTCGTGAGTCTCAATCGCAATCTAATGTCGATCTTGGACTTCTGGGTAGATCGACGAAGCTTAGTGCTGGTGTTCGTAATTACGAACACCAGCACTTAGGACGGAGGACCTATTGGGATTTACCTACAATAAAGGATGGGGGGATGCTCCCAGAAGTGGAGAAATGAAACCCTAATCTTCGGAATGGCTTTGAACCGGATTGGGGTGAGGGATATATTTTCCGACTATTCAAGGTGAAATTTGCTTCTACAGGATTTGTGACGATTTTCTGCGCAATTGGCAGGAGCCGATTCAAGGAGAAAATCTTGGGGGTCATTGGGGATTCTCCTGGATTCTCTGAGACTGTACTCCTAACGGATTTGGAATTCGACCCACTGAGGGATTCGAGGGCCTTCTTGGCGGACGATCTCCTGGTTCTTGATTCTGAGCAGTTCAACTCCCTGCGCTGCAGTCGTTTCGGGGCACAGCCTTCACCCATCGATCGCTGCCACAAGCTGCTCTTAGTATGGCCGGACCAGACTGAGGTGGTGCCGGCTGCGTTGCAGGAAGGAATTCGTGAATGGCTCCTGATTGATTCGGAGGGGGCCTTCTTGGAGATGCTGCCCTCTCATATCCGGAAGATTCTCGGGGAAGAGAGCTTTGGGGCCGAAGGTGACGAAGGAGTCGAGGATCCTCAATCCGAGGCGGCTGCTTCTTGGAAGGGTGAGCCGTTGGGCGACCCGGAAAAGATTATAGAGACGGAGGTAAGGCAACCGAAGAACCGTATGGAGCGAGACTTCCTGGCCATCATGAGCCACGAGATTCGCACTCCTATGAGCTCGGTGATCGGATTCACGGAGCTCCTCCAGCAGACAGACCTGGATGCGGAGCAGAAGGAGTTCGCGCGAATCATTCTCTCCAATGGGCGAAGCCTTCTGGAGTTGATCAACAACATTCTCGACTTCTCGAAGATGGAAACAGGTCAACTGGAACTCGATCCCCATCCATTTTCTCTGGAGGGGATTTTACGGGAGATCATCTCCAATCTGAGTTTGGCGGCGGATTTGAAAGGACTCGCTTTGCGATACGATATTTCCCCGGCTGTGCCTGACTGCATGGTGGCCGATCGGGGAAGAGTCGGGCAGGTGCTGACCAATCTCATCTACAATGGTATCAAGTTCACTCCTTCAGGCGAGGTTTTCATAAAAGTGGATGCGGAACCACAGATATTCGAATTGAGCTGGACAGTCCAATTTACGGTCAGTGATACCGGGAAGGGGATTCCCTCAGACCAGCTGGAATGCCTCTTCGAGCCTTTCACCCAGGTAATCTCGGCGGAGAACAAACGTTGCGAGGGAACAGGCCTGGGACTGGCTATCTGCCGACGAGTGGCGGAAGCGATGGGAGGCGCCTGCTGGGCGGAGAGCGAATACGGAGGTGGTTCTCGCTTCTTCTTCACTTTTCTCGCCTCCGAAGCTCGTTCGGATGAAAGCGAGGGCGCGGCGCCGACGGTGTTTCTCGATTCCGGATTGGGGCAGAAACATCCCCTAAGGATCCTAGTAGCGGAGGATGACAAGAACAATCGAAAGGTGCTGAAGGAGTTTCTCGAGCAACTCGGTTACAAGGACGTTTTGACCGCCACCGATGGCGTTGAGACGATGGCCGTCCTTCGAGAGGCGCCCGTGGATATGATACTGATGGATGTGAGGATGCCCGGAATCGATGGGATCGAAGTGACCCGCCGCATCCGTTCCGGAGAGGCCGGAGACCAAGCCCGCGGCGTCCATATCGTCGCCGCCACGGCCTACGCTCTTCCCGGTGATCGGGAAAAGCTGATGCAGGCCGGAATGAACGACTATCTACGCAAGCCCTTTGATGTTCGGGAGTTTCAGTCGGTGCTCAGACATGCTGCTAAATTCTAGAAAGCTGTCGCGATCGGGACTTCGCTTTGATGTCTGAAGTGTCAGGTTTCAGGTGTTGGGAATAATCGGGTCGAATGTTCTACAGCATCAGACAAGCGAGATCCGTCTACGTCCTCCGCAGTCGGCCTGCGCCGCGACAAGCGCTTGTCCAACGAGTGCCGTTAGGTGTAGGTCAACCGTCTCGGTTGACGCTCTAACCTGCGAACCGGATTCGACAAAGTGTCCTACCGGAGGCCCCACTTGGACGTTGGATGTTCGATGTTCATGGGGACTAAGTGTAGCGATCTCTGAAACCTCCTCTACTGAAACCCGAATCCTGTTCGGCACCCGCAACTCGGAACCCGAAACTCGTAACTTGGGTCGGCTGTCGATCCAGGCTGAATAATTGATCTGGCTTCTACAGCCGACCTTGAGCCTGGGGGCTGCGCCATTGTACTGAGGGCAAAAGGGCGAGAAGGATGAGGACGATCTGGCTGACAATAAATGTGAGGAGCCAGAAGACGGCCTTGTCTATGTGCCCGTATGAGTGGAGGCCCACCCCGAGCATGTTGGTGCCGAACCAGGACCAGGCGGTGACGATATTTCCTCCAATAGTGAGAGCCATGAATCCCTGGCGCCTGACCAGCCCTCCCAATCGAGAGTGGAGGATGATGGCGTTCCAGATGACTATCATGAGGGCGCCATTTTCCTTTGGATCCCAACCCCAGAAGCGACCCCACGATTGATCGGCCCAGATGCCGCCGAGGACGGTGCCGGTGAAACTGAAGAGGAGGGCGAAGCAGACGATGCCGTAAACGGTGCGCGCTAAAGTGTGAGCGGTTCTTTCATCCAATCCTTTTGTGAAAAAGCCTCTGAGAATGAAGATGAGAGCGAGAAAGCCGGCGAGGAAGGTAGCGGAGTAGCCGATGTTGATTACGACGACGTGGGTCGCGAGCCAGAAGTTGTCATCGAGGACGGCCTGCATCATTTCGAGAGTGTCTCCACTGGTCGTTAGATTGTGGGCGATAATGAGAGTGGCAAAGCCGATGAGGGCGGCTACCGCGCTACCGATACCGTTTCGGCTGAGGCGCTCGAGAATCAGGCTCAGGACGACCGCGGCCCAGCCGACAAAGACGGCGGATGAGTAGAGGTTGGTGATGGGTGGTCGACCCTGTAGGTACATGCGGGCGAGAAGACCGATGGTGTGCAGGATGAAGGTCACGGAGAGGAGGAGAAAAGCGGTTCGACCAAGCGTCTTTGGCCAGATTACCCAGGAAGCACCGGCCGTTAAGAACACGATTGTATACAGTACGATACAGATGAAGAAAGGGCCTGCCGAAATAAACAGATACTCTGCTCCGATCTTTCGCCGGCCGGCGCTGAATCGGCTATTCAGCTCCTTTACGAGGGCGCCGAGGGTACGGTTAAACTGTTCGGGTTCATCGGCCCGATAGGCATCCGCGAGTTTGGCATATTCCATGGCGATCGGATCGATGGGCATAGACTTGAAGGTTCCGCTCATGATGCTGGTTCCGATATCAGACCAGTCGTCCGGACTGCCGTTCGCTTTCAGCGGAGGGATAACGCGGAGTCTGGCGTTCTCAGACAGATCTCGGTAGCGTTTGGCGAATGACATAAAGCGGTTGAAGATCTCTTCGTCGTATTCCGTTCCATCCTGCTGCCGGCGAAACGCTTCGATGGATTCAGGTATGATTCCTTCGAAGAAACGATACTCCTCCTCGATCTTGGTGGCGGCGTCAGGTGGGTGGAGGCTGTAGACGAGGCGATGGTAGAGGATGAGTGAGTTTCGAAGTTTGACCAGGGCCCGTTCGTAGGGGGTGCGCAGCTGGGCTTCCTCGTTGACCTGCTGGACCTGCTTCTCGATTTCCTGGAGGTGGGGTCTGAGTTCGTTGAACGAGAAGTAATGCGATTCCCTCTGCCGGTCCCCCAGTAGGCCGAGCAGGTCGCGGTTGGTGATGCGGTAAACAGCATGAGTGTCGGCGACTTCGGGCCGCAGCAACGTGTCCATCAACCAAACGATGGCCTCTCTCCTCTCTCCGCTTGAGTCAGTAAATGTCTGGCGTCCTCTCAGAACGAGAAGCGCATTCCGTGCCACTGAATCGAGGGGTTTGAGGCGGCCTCCCTCGAGGGCAGGGAGAGAGGCGAAGCCTCGGATGTTGTAGTCGCTCTCATATTTGATCGGAAGGAAGCCGCGTATGATGACAAGGAGGCCGAGGATGAGGATGCCGGTTGAGATGAGCTTTTTCACGATGAGCGGATGGTCGAAAAGCCGGCGTATTCGTCGAAATGCTCACGCATTCCGCTAGGGACGACGATTCGCCTCGTAGCGGAATGCATGAGCATTTCGTTTTCAGTGAAGATAATGAGGAAGATCGAAAAGCTTACGCTTTCCGCTACAATTCGAATCAAATCTCGTAGCGGAAAGCGTGAGCTTTTCGTCTCGTGGGATGCCTTCAGTATCATACTCGTTTGGTGCTGTTGCCTCTCGCAAGAGAATCCCGTCTCGCGTTGAGGTAGCGCAGGAGGTGGGAACCGAACTGAAAGAGGAGACCGGCCGAGACGAGGATGCAGGAAACGTAGGGGATGGGCCAACCCGGATTCTTGACCACCTGAAACATGGAGGCGGTGTCGCCGGGAGCAAATTTGGCCTGGTAAAATGTCCGCCCTGCGTAGCGGAGTGGGTTGTTCATGTAGATCAGCGTCTGGCGCTTCTCCCCTGTTTGTTGACTCCGGATGTTAACAAGACTGGAGAAATTCCGCGGAATCTCGGTGCCCGAATAGCGGTCGTGGGAGAAATCAATGAGTTCGATGGTGTAGGGCAGGTAGGTTCGTTTGACGCGGAGGCCAATCTCATATTCGCGGTCTTGGAAGGCAAAGACCTGGGGCGGCAGGCTTTCGCTTAGGGCGGTGGAGGTTAACCACGTACCCAAGGGACCGGCGGCCCCAACCAGCCGGACGATGGCGCTGGGACGGTCGCGCTCATCCTGCTTGAAGGTCCGCGGTATTCCGGAGGCGAAGATATCCCTTTCAACGCCGATACCCCGATCAACCCCGAAGGTCTCAGCGTCCGGGTTCATTTCTCGTCGGAAGAGGGCGGAATTGGGAAAGTGTGCGAGAATTTCGACGCGGAAGGGTAGGTTCTGATGTTCGAGAGTAGTCGAACCCGCGATCAATCCGGTGGGGATGCTGACGACCTTGTCGAGGTTGGGGTCGGATCGATCGATGATGACGAGTTCGTCCAGAGTGAAGCTTTCGAGGTAGTTGGAAGACTCGCCTTCGGTAACCCACATGCGGTCCTCTTCCTGCAGGAGGTTGGTAAGGAGCTGGCCAACGAGGAGGAGCAGGACCCCTACGTGGATCATCGCAATTCCGGCCTTTTTCCAGCTGGGCCGAAAGAATCGAAAATGGGCCACCATCAGATTGATCGCCAGGAGAGGCCCCACCAGGTAGCCACCCGGAATCGGTAGGTGGAGCCAACTCAGGTACTCGCCGAAGAACCACTCATCCGGGTATCGCCACAATGCCACGACGTGCTCGAAGTATTTCTCCTGCGCACCCCGAATCCCGATATTGACTTGGTCGAGAGTCCCGAAGAATACCAGCAGCAGGCCCAACGTCAGGAGGGTGACGGTGAGACGGATGGAACTGAAGAAACGATAGAGTGGATTCATCCGCGGATATGGAACCTGGAGCAGAGTTTATTCTCGTGATGATTGATTGTATTGAAAGATATGGAGAGAGAAAACAACGGATTAATTTCGAAGGGGATTACCGCGGATTCGAGAGGGCAGCGAATAGAGAATGCCACATCCCCGCCCACTGGCAGGACTGAGCTCTGTTTGGCCTCGAGGCATTCGCGGAGTTGGACAAGGTTCGGGATAAGGTTGCCAGGGTATTCCGAGGCATCTTCCTAATTCGGATAGAACTGTCCTCACGAGGCTCCGCGCCAGCGCTTCCATACTCCTTAGCGGAGCTCCCGTGGAGGACGGGTACCGTGACGCGTCCCGCAGGAATGTGCAGCTGAGGCTGGTACTGAGATACCCTTAACCGTGAACCCTATTATCGCTAGGTCCTCCGGTCAAGTCACTCGAACCGCACAGTGCTAAGAAACTCGAGGAAAGTATCTCTCTGCTGATCGACGAGGGGTGCGTCGCCGGACATTTTGAAGAACCAGGAGTTGCCTTGGTGAGAGCGGGTTGCGACGAGACTGCTCTGGGGAAAGTCCTTTCCGTGAGACGTATTTTCGTTGTGTAGATCGACAAGGTGGTAGTGATTTTCAGCAATATCCAGCTCGGTCGAATAGGCCGCGATTTGGTCCGTCCCGATCGGACCTAAACCGATCTGGCGCCGCCAGCGATTGATATTGAGGAGGGCCCCGCCCACATCTCCCGGGAAAGTCGTGATCGAGATGTCTACCGACTCTCCCTCTGGGCCATGAACCAGAAAACTTGCAATGCGGACTTGTGATGGAGGCCCGGGATTCCAAGTCTCGGGGACCTCCCAGGATGGATGGTCGGACCCGGGTGCCGTGGCCGCCGGAGGAGAAGCGAGGTCCGGGTGGCCATCGGGAAGTTGGATCGATGGGTTCTGAGGGTTTGGACCGGGGTTCTTTTCCTTGGGGATCTCGTAGTAGGCGATTTCCGCCTTTCGGCAGCCAGCTGTGCCGAAGAGGCAGGCAAGGAGAAGAAGGACGGAAATCAGCTCCAGCCGCCCGTTGCCACTTCGGAGCCGGATCAATCGAGGCTGAAACTTCAACTGAAGGTTCAATATTTCGCGCTCTTGGAAGTACCGAAAGATCGCCTGAAAATCCGCATACACATTGAAGTTTCAGGTTAGGAATCTGTCGGGCTTTCCGTCGCCGCTTCGCTGTGCCGTGACAAGTGCACTTCGCAACAGACCTGAACCTCGGTTCGGAGTTTGACGGTCGTAATTGGCAACCAACTTCATACCGACAGATTCCTTCCAAGAAAATGAAACTGAGATTTGAGACGGTTTGTCATAGCTTCGCGTGGCATTCTGCATATCTGAGGCTGGAAGTCCGAGGCTCTTCAGACATCCGAGACAGATTGGAACTCGACCATTCACCGGAGGAGTCAAAAGTGCCAATCTCCACAAAACTCAGTTTCATTTTCTTATTGCTAGGAGTCTGTCGGACGAACCTGGTCACTTGCGAAGCAATCGAACGTCAAAGTCCGACACCTAGGCGTATCATTGGAAGCGAAAGAGAGCGACATCGCCGTCCCGAAGACGATAGTCTTTGCCTTCGATTCGGTAGCGGCCCTCCTCACGTGCGGAGAGGATTGAGCCGGTGCGGATGAGCTCGTCGTAGGAGACGACCTCGGCTTTGATGAAACCTTTTTCGAAGTCGGTGTGGACGACTCCGGCGCATTGAGGCGCGGTCATACCCGTGGAAAAGGACCAGGCCCGCACTTCGTTGTCGCCGATGGTAAAGAAGGTGGCGAGCCCGAGGAGGCGGTAGGCGGCGGCAATGAGCTGGGAGACTCCGGAGCTCGAAATACCGAGCTCCGCAAGAAACTGTGCGGCTTCATCCGAGCTCAGGTCGGCCAAGTCCTCCTCGAGTTTGGCGCAGATGACGCCCATCTCGGCCCGCCTATCCTGGCGGACAAGCTGATCGACGGCGGCCACGTAAGGGTTCGAAGAAGGATCCACGGCATCTGATTCGGCGACGTTGCAAGCGTAGAGGATGGGTTTGGCGGTCAGGAGGAAGAGTCGTTTCAGGACGGCCGGCTCCTCCTCCTGAAGATCGAGTGTGTTTGCGGAATGGCCTTCGTCCAGATGGGGCTCCAGGCGCTCGAGGAGGTGGAGGTTTTCGGTCGACTCCCGGTCCCCTCCTCGGGCCTTTTTCCTGTTTCTATCAATTTGCCTTCCGACCGTTTGGAGGTCGGAGAGAATGAGTTCGGTCGATACGATCTCAATGTCACGGACGGGATCTATTGAACCGATATGGTGAACCACGTCCTCGTCATCGTAACATCGAACCACTTCGACGATGGCATCGACTTCCCGGATGTGACCGAGAAACTGATTTCCCAAGCCCTCTCCCCGGCTCGCTCCGGCCACCAGTCCCGCGATGTCGACAAACTCTATTGCAGTCGGGATTCGCTTCTCCTTCGCCACCAGGCGAGCTAGGGGATCCAGCCTTGTCTCCGGCACTCGAACCACTCCGACATTCGGTTCGATAGTGGAAAAGGGATAGTTCGCGGCCTCCGCTTTGTGCGTTCGCGTGAGCGCGTTTAAAAGGGTGGACTTGCCCGCATTGGGAAGTCCGATGATTCCTGCCCTGAGCATGGTGAGCTTGCGATTCCTAACCCGCTTTTCTCACAAATTTACGAGACCCGTTGCAATAACATGCGTAATCCGTTGCGTGGCGGCATACTGAAGAGGAAAATCGGGTTAACCTATTAGCCTGGAAATCACTTGGATCGCGAAAGGTGTAGCGGAAAGCGTAATCTTTTCGAATCGAATATGTAAATCAATCCGAATTCGCCGTAAGCCGGTCACTCACTCGACTGAATGCCGGAACCTCGATGACCCGGGAGGCCTCCTGCTCGAGAAAGGCGCGTGTTTTCTCTTCGAGGCGATGGAGATCCCCTCCTTTGAAATGGGAGAGCGCCTTGAGAGTTACTATAGGATTGAAAAGGTCACCATAGAGGGCAAGGGCGTTCGCGAGCGCTTCGGTGAGCTTCACGCCCGACCGAAGCAAAGCCTCCATGTCCATGTAGTCCTTCGCTTCGACTCGCTCCTGGATCACGGCTGCCTTCAATCCCGAAAGATCTTTCAGAGATGCAATCCAAACGCCGGGCTCCTCACACCTCACTGGAATTCCGACGCGGCCCAATCGAATGCTTCCGAAGAATGAGATCTGGACGGGACCATCGCGATCAAGTGTCATGCTCAAGGTGTTCTCACTTGCCTGCCGGATGATTCCATCTCTGAGGAATGGAATCTGATGTCGAAGCTCGTCGACTTGGAACGAATGGTGCGAGAAGAAATCGAAGTCTTCGGAGGCCCGATGGCCGAGATGAAGGGCAATGGCGGTTCCGCCGTAGAGAACAAACTCCGAGGGTACTTGATCTAGTTCTGGCCAAAGGCGGCGCTGGGCCGGGGGCAGAATATCCAGTTTTGGTGAAAACGATTCAGTCATCCCTGCCACACTAAGCCTCTCGGATAGGGTGGAACGGTTTCCGAACCGAATCGGCGGTGCCAATAAATCCAGGAAGCTTCGTCCAGAATTCCGTTGGGAGGATCGTCCAGAACCGCCCTAAAAGTCTTTTCGCCGAAGATTTCCTGAAGAAAAAGGACTTCATCCCAGGTGCCGTAGGTCATTGCTTGGGCCAAAAGTCGCTCAGGGTACTCCAGCGATTCCTCCGGCGATTCCCACCAGACGAGCTGCCGTGCGGTTTTTTGCAGCTGCTCTTTTTCGCTGGATTCCAGCTCGGAGACTCGTCTGAAAAAATCGGTCCTTAGGGTATCACTGAGCATCGCTCTGTGCGTAGTAAGTATAGGACGGTCTCATCGAATTGCAAGGCCGGTAGCATCTGCATTCCGCTGCGAATTGGATCGATGTGTGTAGCAGAAAGCGGGAGCTTTTCGAGAACGAGAACGCGGCTGAAAGGAGTAGAATGGCTCGTCGAATTCCAGGATTGGTTCGTAAGCATTCTCCGATCGTGACTCTCAACTTCCTGCCAGCTTCGCAATCAATCCCCAGCCGCTGACGATGGCGGAGGTGAAGAGGATGACGGTCGAGACGATGGCGCCGATGAGGACGATCTTATGGGTGCGGAAGACTGCAGGGAGCTTGTAGTTCAGGTAGATTGCGGCCGCCATAACCAGAGCGATGGCGAGGTTGGCGATGAGGAAGCCGGCCACCTGGGTGAGGATATCGAAGGGAATGTCGTTCCAGACGATGAGCATCGTAGTGATGAAAACGTAGAGGCAGATGATCCGCTTGAATCTGTCGTACTCCCAGTTCCCCTCTGGCCAGATGGCCTGAAAGAATTCCTGACCGACGCGGGCGTAGACCTCGGGAAGGGCCTGAAGGGTGCCCCAGAGCGCGGCGATGATGCAGATGTAGTAGATCCAGTTGAGCGACTCGTGGATATTTTTCCAGACGTAGGCCTGATTCGTGAGAAGGCTCCAGCCTTCGAATCGGGTCTCTAGCGGAAAGAGGACGGCGGCGCCCGAGAGCATGAAGCTGCCGGAGACAACAAAGAGTACTATCGCGCCCATTCCGACATCCCATCGCAGGGGAGCGACGAGTTTGCGCAGCCGGCTGACCTGCTCCGGATCCTCCGGGAGGTAGTCGATCTGGTCGTGGCTGAAAGCGTGCCGGCGTATCGCTTCAATTTCCTTATGCCCGGTCAATCCCCAGCGGTGGATTCCAACCCAGTTGGCGTAGACGATGTAAGTGATGACGGATCCGCCGACATAGCCGAAAGTCGTCGCCATCGTCAGCATGGGGTGGCGGATGGCATCCTCGGGCGCCCACTCCGGGAAGGTTGGCATGGATCCGAAGCTGATCGCACCGATGAATGCCTTGACGAAGTCGGGACGCACCAGGAGTGTCCCGAGGATGGTTCCGGTGACGAGGATACCGCAGATCAAGAGTTGCTGCTTTTCCAGCCTTTCAAAGGAAAGTTTGAGACTGAGGCTGAGGGCCAGGCCGATGAAGACGGTAGTGATGATGTTCTCCCAAGTGGATTCCGGTATGGAGGGAGATAGGGCATCGCTTAGGAGAAATTGAAAGAGGTCACCGCAGGGCTTGGCGATCGGGACCCAGGCGAGGGGGGCGCCGATCATCTCGAGAACTAAAAGGGCTATGAGCAGCCAACCTCGCGGGCCCGGCAACCGGACCAGGCGGTGGCCAATGTATTCACCGCTGATGGCAGTGTAGCGGCCCACCAGGTAGGTGACGAAGACACCCTTGACGAGGCAAGCGAGGAGGACGAGCCAGAGCAGATTGTATCCCGCCCAGGCACCGGAGCGCACCACAACAATTGTCTCACCCGCCCCAATCGCGACCGATGCCACAATCGCGGCCGGTCCAAAAATGGCGAGGAGACCCAGAATCTTCTTCGGCGACCAGGACTGGTCAAAGATACCTGCGTCTTGGGGGATTTCGATTCTATCCATGGGGGAGGGGCGGGGAGGTGGAGTGTCCGCCGTCGCTCTTCGAGTTGTGGCGAGACAAGTTGGAGTATGGAGTAATGGATTGGGAGTATGAGTCTGTCTGTTGAGTAATCAAGACTGGGTTCGGCTGCCGAACAATCGCGAGGATGCCAATGAAATTCGGATCAGGGTACCACTGTCGTAGCGGAATCCGTGAGGATTTCGACTCTTTGCATGACATGAAACCTTACGTAATGGTGTTCGTAAGGTTTTGGAGAGGGAGGGAAGAAGAGTTAACCGCAGAGAGCGCGGAGGACGCAGAGAGAGGGCAGAAATATTGCATGCAGAAAGATGAGAGGTTACGGATTGTCGTTTGCGAGGGTGTGAAGGCGGAAGAAAGGGAAGTTGCCCGCGGATGGTGCAGGGCGATTCCGCGGATGGGAGAATGAAATTGTTCCCAGTGACAGGCGCGAATAGCGCTGCCGTTTTGGAGGGGCGAGGGCCCTCCAGAATCCAAGGACGTCGAAGTGAATTACATAGTCATAAACGCCTTGAGTAAAAATGAAGTTTCGAGCTGAACAAGACAAAGACCCGAGACAAAGAGGAAGACGAAGATTGAATTGAGGATTCCAGCAGGTACCTCAGTCTTCATTGTCTTCCTCTTCGTCTTGATCTTCGTTAGTTTCCAGCACTCCCATACTCCAACTTGTCTCGCCACAACTCGAAGAGCGGCGGCGGACACTCCATTTCCATCCCCCTTCACTCCTCCTTCCTGGATCGGATCCGTCCCAGCAGCACCGCAGCCACAATAAAAGTACCGACAAATGTTCCCTGCCAGTAGGGATCGACGCCGGCCATGAGGAGGCCGTTGCGGATGACTTCGATGAGGGCGGCTCCGATGACGGCTCCGTAGGCGCCGCCGGCTCCGCCCATGAGGTCGGCTCCGCCGATAACGGAGGCGGCGATGACGCGGAGTTCGTAGGTCATGCCGAGGGCATTGGTGACGGCCCCCATCCAACCCACAATCATGGTGGCGGCGATCCCGGCGGCAAGGCTGCTGAGGAGGTAGACCGACATCTTGACCCAGTTGACCGGGACTCCGGTGAGGCGGGCGGCCTGTTCATTGCTGCCGATCGCGATCACATGCCGTCCCCAGGCGGTGAAGTTGAGCATGAAGGAGAAGAGTAAGGCGAGGATCACCAACGCCCAGACCGGATTGGCCAGGCCGAGGGAGGTGCCGCCCCCGAGTTCGACGAAGATCGCTTCATCCGGACCGAACTCGTAGAACATTTTGTTGTTGGACACCACCAGGGCGAGACTGCGAGCTACGCTTAGCATTCCCAGGGTCACGACGAAAGGTGAGAGCCCGAGGAAGGCGATGAGGTAGCCGTTGACCGCCCCGCAGGCCAGGGCCGCGAGCAATCCAGCGGCGATGCCGACTTCCATGGAATACCCTTGGGCGAGGACCAGTCCCGTGACGATGCCGGATAGCCCCATGACGGAGCCTACCGAGAGGTCGATGCCGGCCGTGATGATAACCGCGGTCATCCCCACCGCGATGATTCCGATAAAGGCGAAATTCAGGGTGACGTTGGAAAAGTTCTCGGTCGTCGCGAAACTGTCGGAGACCATACTCATGAGAAGACAGAGAAGAAATAGCGCCACCGTTACCCAAAACGGTTGGCTGCGCAGCAAGCGCTGGAGAGAGGTGCTGCTGCTTTTCAGGATCTCGTCTGTGATGTCGACTTCAGACATATCAGGTTCCTATTTCGCGTTTCGATCTCGTCACTCTCCGCAGGAGAGTGTATAGGAGTCGGTTCCGTTTGTTCCATAACCTCCCTACGTTTCTCACTCTTCCGAACCTCTCGAAATCGCCCTAATCGCCTCCGAAAGAATCCTAGGCTGTAGAGAGCCCTCCGGTGATCAGCCCCGTCACCTCCTCGGGGGACGATTTTTCAACAGGTTTATCCGCCACCTTGTGGCCCCGTCTCAGGACGATGATCCTCGTGCTGACGGCGAAGACATCGGGCATCCGATGGCTGATCAGGAGGACCGCTATTCTTTTGTGCTGCAGTCTTCTGATCAGATCTAGAACTTCACCGACCTGCCGGACAGAGATGGCCGCGGTGGGCTCGTCCATCAGCACCAACTTGGGCGAGGAGAGGCGGGTTCTGGCGATGGCCACGGCTTGTCGCTGGCCGCCCGACATCTGTCGGACGAGGTCGCGGGGGCGGGTTTCCGATTTCAATTCCCGGAAGAGTCGGCCGGTCTCCTCGAACATTGCTTGGGAGTCTAGGATGCGGAAGGGACCGAACCCTCTCTTGAGTTCCCGGCCGAGGAAGACGTTGTGGGCGGCGCTGAGAGCGTCGCAGAGGGCGAGATCTTGGTAAACGACCTCAATGCCGTGGTTCCGGGCATGTAGCGGTTTGGAAAACTGGACCGGTTTCGACTGCACGATCATCTCCCCTTCGGATGGCGGGTAGTTCCCCGCAATGATCTTTACGAGGGTCGATTTCCCCGCTCCATTGTCTCCCATGAGACCAACGACCTCGCCGGGCGAAATCGCGAGGCTGACATTGTTGACCGCCTGAATAGCACCGAAGTGCTTGCTGATGTTGCGGAGTTCGAGGAAGGGTTTGGCGGGGGCGGGAGGCTTGGGGTGGGGTTGGGTGTCCATGGCGGTTTCTTATCAGGGCGGGCAGGGGAGGCAACGTTTTTGGATGGCAACCGTTACTTCCTCGGCGAGAATGCCCTCGGCCATTTTATCGACCCGGACTTTATTCAGGCAACCTTGTCGAAATCAGGGAAACTAGCCGTGGGGTCAAAGTATCAGCAAAGAGTCGAAATTACGGAGGGGGCGCAGCCCGTGGGGCAGATTTGCAATCTGCCATCTCTGATAGCCCCGAAAACGGCAGATTGCAAATCTGCCCCACGAAAGACTCCGTGTTTCGAAGTAGTGGTCGATCGGTTACCAAATGAACCGATCCTTGGAGGGAAACGCCTCGCCAAATCTCTATCGTGGCGGCTCCCTCCACACAGCGACGCATCCGGCGTCCATTAACACCTCACACTCTGCCACTCGGCAGAGTGACTAGGAATCTGTCGGTGATGGAATTGGCTTAGTATCCCGAACGCAACCTGGTATTGAAAACTCGCCGCGAATCCCGAACACTACCCCCGCCAGATTCCTATGGCTGAAAAAACCGTCCCCCACGAAATCATCCCTTCTGACAACCTGCCACCGGTTCGCTACCGCGATCTGCCGGAGGCGCCGTCGTTGAGGCGGTTGGTTGGGCCGAGTGTGCTGCTTTTGGGTCTGGCGCTGGGGAGCGGGGAGTTCGTGCTCTGGCCGTTTATCACCTACAAGTTCGGGTTCACCATCTTTTGGGCCTGCATGCTGGGAGTGACGACGCAGTACTTCATCAACATGGAGGTGGAGCGCTGGACCTTGGCTACGGGCGAAACCGCGGTGACGGGTTTCTGCCGGCTTTGGAAGCATTGGGCGTGGATCTTCCTTCTCTGCAACGTGATTCCCTGGATGTGGCCGGGTTGGGCGTCGGGAGCTGCGACACTTCTGACCTGGGAGATCGGAGGAGGCGAGGGAGTGCGGGTTCTCTACTCGATTCTGAGCCTGATCGTGGTCGGATTGGCGCTCACTCTTGGGCCGGTTGTCTACAACACGGTGGAGAGGATCCAGATGGTGCTGGTCGGATTCGTGCTGATTTTTCTGGTGATCATTTTCTTCCTTGTGGTCGATCTCGTTCATGTGGTCGACATGGTCAAGGGCATCGCCAGTGTCGGCACCATACCGGAGGGGATCGATACGCAGTTGTTACTCGGGGCCATCGCCTTCGCCGGGGCCGGGGGCACCATGAACCTGGCGCAAAGCGATTTTTTGAGGGATAAGGGCTATGCTATGGGAGCCTACATCGGGCGCTTGACCAGTCCGCTGACGGGAAAGAAGGAGGTCGTCTCCGAAACCGGTTATCTCTTCGAGCCCACGGAAGCGAACATGAGCCGCTGGCGAGCCTGGTGGAGGGCGGCCAATTTGGAGCACCTGGTTACATTTTTCCTGCTCGCGGTCCTCTCCCTCATGATGCTTTCACTCATCGCCTATGCGACAACGAGGGGTTCGCCCGGATTGGAGCAAGGGATGGGTTTTATCAGGGTTGAAGGGGAGTATATCGGCGCCCGGTTCGGGAGCTTCTTTCAGCATTTCTTCCATTGGATGGGGATCGCGATTCTTCTCACCACCGAACTTGGGATCCTCGATGCTGGAGCCCGGATTTCGACCAATATTATCAAGGTGAATTGGCTACGGGATGACGAGAAGTGGACCGACAACCGGCTCTATTTTCTGCTCCTGTGGGGCCAGATCGGGCTGGGGTGCTTGATTATGATAGCCGGGTTGGTGATCGAGGGTTTCAATCAGCCACTGGTCCTGTTGGTGCTGAGCGCGTCGCTCAATGGTGGCGTCATGCTGCTCTATTCGATTCTTCTCATGTGGATGAATAATCGGGTGCTGCGAGGGCCCATTGGGATGGGTCTGGTGCGCAAGATCGCGATTCTGTGGGCCTGTGGATTCTTCGGGTTCTTTACCATCATGACGCTGGTGGATCAGCTGCCGAAGCTGTGGATATGATCTTCGGGATGCGTGATCCGAGATGCGGGATGCGAGTGAAAGACGGTGCCAGGAGAGAAGGATCCGTCCAAGCTTTCAGACTTTGTCGTGAGCTTTGCCTGCCTCGGCAGAGCGTAGCGGCGATGGGGCGCGAGCTTTGTCGATTTTGGGAGCAGGGGAAAGTTTGGGAGGTAAAAAGTGAACAGTAGAGGGAGTTGCCCTTCGACTGGGTCAAGGCCTTAGGCGGGTGGCGAGGGGAAAGAGAAACCACGAATGCACACGAATGAGAGAGAGTGTGTTCAGTGTTCAGGCGTCAGGGAGCTGATTTCCGTCACACTTAGTCGCTGCTCTTAGTCTGTTACACTTAGTCTTGCCACTTAGTTGAATGAGCGTGCCCAGAGGTATGGATTTCCGGGAGCGGAAAGCGCTTGCTTCGGCGAGGTCCCGCTCAGTAGGAAAGGCACCGCAACGAATTTCAGGGAGGGAGAATTGGGCAGCGGATGAAAGAACTGCAGATGATTGGGGTTTGTGGACTGCTGATTTTCCAACGTCTCGGCGTACTAACCGAAGGTGTAGCCGTGTTCGCTAAGGGCACGGAGGGTTGGAGAATATCGTTTCGGTCCAACACTCCACTATCCTTTCTTTCAGGATATCCAGGAGGGATTGGAAGGCGGCAGCATGTCGAGGACAGTTCTCGAAATTCGCTTGGGCCAATTCTTCGATGTAGGCGTGCGAGGTTCTGTTCCGATCGGTAACTGATTCCCGGAGTTTGATGCAGATAGTCTCCTCGATAAGTCCGATTTCAAATGCTTTCTGGTAGCAGCCCTTTGGGTGGCGGACCTCGATTTCCGGATAAGCCTTTAGATATGCCTGGAGGGCTTTCCAGCAAACTTCCGAAGAGTACTCGAATCTTTGTATGGTGGCATCGCGGACGATGACGGAAAAGGGCTCCTTGAGAATCTCAGTTTCATTTTCTTATTTCTAGGAGTCTGTCGGACGAACCTGGTCACTTGCGAAGCAATCGAACGTCTAAGTCCGACAGAAAACTGAGGTGGTCCGTCAAGGGATTTTTTAAAATAGTACTCATTTTCTGTTTAGAGGGCGTGGCCGTTTAGTTGCTGGAGTCTATGCCATACCGGTGAACCGCGCCTTTGGAGTGATTGGAGGTATCTGTGCTCGTCGTAATTCTGGTTATTTTGCCAGCAGCGAAAGAGAATGCGGGTCCACTTCAGAGCGAGCGCTCGAAGGATGGTTTGGCGGGATTTGCCCTGTTCTTTTTTAATTTGATAGTAGGTGTTGGCCCAGTCGCAGTTTCGGATCGAATGGGCGGCAAATTCAACAAAGCTCTGGCGGACAAAGGTGGGCGCGGACCACCGCCAGGTGACCAGTCGTTTTGCCTGGCTGCTCTTTTTGTGCTGACCGCTGCTGATGGTGACTGGAGCCGAACCATTCCACTGGGTCATGTTCCGGGCCGTTTCGAAACGCGATCGATCGGTCCCAAAGGCGCACAGCAGCCGAGGGCTGAGGGCCTCGCCGGCTCCGGGAAGGCCGCTGAACACAGGGGCATCGGGATGGGTGTGAAAAAGTTCCTTGATACGCTCCTCGTAGGCCTCGATCTGCGGTTGCAGGGCCAAAAGCTGTTTGGCCAGAGTCTGCGCTTTGCGACTGAACGCCTCCAGAGTCGCGGGATCCTCGGTCAAGGCCTCTTCCCGGCCGATCAACTCCAGGCGCTCCTGGATTTTCGCGGCGCTGCGACTGTTATGCTTATAAAAGAACTTTCGCAACCCTTGCGCCGATGCGCTCTTGACCTTCTTAAGCGTCGGCCAGCGTAGAACAAAGCGCAGACACATAGCACTGCCCAAGTCATCGAACAGTTTCAACACCAATGGGTTATACTGCTTCAGACAACTGCACAATTGCTGCTCGAAGCGAGTCGCCTGATCGACGAATCCACGCCGGTCCTCACACAACAGGTTGAGCTCGCGCGTCTCCACACTGTCCGGTCTCAGACACTTCTCAAAGTGCTCGGGATGTTTGAGGAAAAATTCCGCGTGCAATTGCGCATCGACCGGATCGCTCTTGGCCCTGGAAGGATACAATGCCTGTCGATAATCCTTCGCACTGGCCGCATGCACCGGATAGATATCGACAAACTCCAATCCGATCAGAAAATTGATCAACCCGCCACGCTTCTGATCCACCACGATGGCGACGCGCTTTCCCTCACGCCCATACCTTTCTCTCATCTCCACGGCAAAACCATGCAACGCTATCGCATCCTGAGCCACCTGCCGGTGACTCCCTCCTGCCGTTTCCCTCTCGATCATCCAAAGATCATTTTTCTGATCCGCCCAATCGATCCCTATAACCACACTGTATGGATTAGTTTTTTCGCTTTTCTGCATCCCTTTGATCAATTACCTTCCCTTCTGTTTTATTCGTTTTGTGGTTTTCAAAGGCGCTGGATGTCCAGGCGAAGTTCTTATAGTGGATCCTGCTATGAGGATACAAACTGAGGGTTCGTTATCGGTCATCCAGGCAAGCCGTCTACTCGAAATTCTGTCGGAAGTCGTCTCACGACTGCCTCCTAAGTTCGTAGTGGACGGCCGCCTTTGAAAATTAACTCCTCTAGAGAAACAAACTCCTTGCCTCATAGCCAACCCAGCTTCTGCCAAGTTACTCACAATGGGGCCTCGCCGAGTTACTCCTACGGCTCCACTCGGCCCCACTGATGAATAACTTGGAGCTACTATAAGACTCCTAGCTGCAGCTTTTCCATAGAATCCCCTCTTTTGAGACGCTGTCCCTGAACTCCTGCGATGCCTCTGCGAGATTTACCACGTCCACGGAATAGATGATCTGGTCGTCCGCCTCGATTGCATCTTGTAAAAGCAAAAGAGAGTGGGGTCGAATCCCTCATTAGGCAGCACGGCAATATCGAAATCGCTCCGTCGGAAGGCGTTGTCTTTTGCACGGGAACCAAAGAGATACACCTGACAACTCCGCAGATGGCGGTCGATATGGCTCTTGATCCGCGCCTCCGCTAATCCCACCGATTCCTCGGGGGATAGACCGCCCTTCGTCAACTTCACCTCTCTAAGTCTGTTTACGATTCGAAGTCGACTCAAGTCTTTAACTCGATCAGGGATAAAGAGATCGGGTAGGGGAAAGAGCCTCTCGAGTCTGTATTCCACGCTTGGGGAATGAGGGAAAGAGCACCGAGGTTTTGCGGGAAATGATTCGTCTCCGCATCCGCTTAGTGCGGCTTCGCCGAGGCATGCGCAGATGAAGAGGAGTAGCCCGCGGATTCGAGGAAAACGCGGATATCTGGAGGAAGGGAAGACCCAACGGATTCGGCTAACTCGCCGTAGGCGGATTCGAGAAGGCAGAACGGATGGGGACCGAGGGTGAATCCGATGTTACTTTTATTGGCAACGGATGAAAGCACTGCAGCGGATGGAGAGGGAGGGATGCGAGTTTCGAGTTGCTCGTTCTGAGCGGGAAACTGTCGGTATGAAGTTGGTCGCAGTTTCCGACCTTCAACCTCCGATCCGAAGTTCAGACCTCACTATCTTGCCCCTTTAAAGGAGCTATGCAATCGCAAGTTTAAATCTCGATTTATAGCCGAGTTGGAAGGTAATGGTTCGGCCCGAGCGGTCGGGCATCAGGAGCGGGTTCTGGTTGAGAGTCTGGAGGTACTCAATCACGACTTGCTGCAAATGAGGGGAATAGTTTGCGGTTGGGAATAGATGCGCTTCGACGGTTGCGCCCCTCTCTATGAGGGCGCCGTCGCAGTGAGTCAGATTGCGAAACAGATCGTGGTCGTCACGATAGTTGTCGTAGCCTTCTTTAAAGGGTTCAAACTGCTTGTAGAAACTATTGCGGGCGAGGATTTTCAAGGCATCCATGATGGATTTGTTGGAGGTGTCCAGGCGGACATAGTTCTGCTCAATGAGTCGCTCCAGGCGCGAGCATTCGGTCTCGATTTGCTCCCCTTCGAGTTGGAGGGCATTGAGCTTGTGATCGAGGCGAGCGATCATGGCGCTCCTTGAGGCGCTTTGGCCCGGATGGGCATGTTCGGCCAGGAGCAGTCTTTTCAATGCTTCGGTGGATTGGGTTTTCTGCTTCAGGAGTGCTTTAGCGGCACCGCTTTTCTCCTGCCTATCCTCAAGGTGTTGGGCTAAGCGCTGGTAGTGGATGGTGCGATAAGAGGTGATCTGATTAATCCCAAAGTACTTATCGAGGTATTTGAAATCATTCTCCTGAATCCAGCGACTGAACATCCCTTTGAGGACTGCTTCATCGGGGGCTTTTGGGTCGGTCCCTAAGATGCTCACCGTAATGGTTTGATTTCTGGGATTGGTCGCTTCCACCACCCATTGGGTAAGATGAGGATTCTTTTTCCACGGGCCCCGCTGATAGCAAAGATAATACTCCTGGAGATCTTCGGCATGGTTTCTGGGGCGCAGCAGGCGCAGTTGTCCGTCGATCCGTTGCAGGGGCTGGCCTTGAAACCTTTTTCCCAGGTGATGATTTCGAGTTGAGGATGCTCCAGGATGGCTTCGTAAAACCAGTCCGCGGCGATCGCCCGGTCCACGTAAATGCTCACCTTCTTATCCGCAGGCACCTCTACCAATTCGAGCATCGCTTCGCAGTTGGGGATAAACCGTTTCCTTATATCCTCGTAGTTGTCGGTGCTGGCAAAATAGACCGGAGAGCCCTTCAGGGTATGAATAAAATCGCTGTGAAGCGCTTTGTCGGCCAAACGGATGGTGGGACACCAGCCCGCCAGGAGCTTGCTCATGCCGGTGTAATGTTTGGTGTGCGGATCATAATAAAAGCTCTGCTCACAAGAAGCATTCAGGTTCCTCGCGTTCACCCTGAGGATCGCTCTTAAAAGCGCTTCATGGGCCAGGGCGCTGAGCCTTTGGCGTTGCAGATGGGGCGTATAGAGGACTCGCCCGATGAGCTTTTGCAGGTCTTCCAGATCGAGCAGTTTGCTCTGCTCGATATTCACCGCGGCCAACAGCGCGCAGGCCAGCCATTGCTTCAAAAGCCAGCCCTCTTCGCCATCTATCTGAGCCACTTGCCCGAGCCCTTCACTGAATACCAGCACCCCTAAATGTCGACACCACTGCACCGATTCGGAACTGCCCGTGGTAAAATCGGGAGACTCCTTGCGATTCTCCTCTTCGCCTTCGGCCTTGTTTTCTGCTTGCTCCTGCTCTGCCTGCAAGGGTGAACCCTTGGGAGAATCCCAGGCAGTCTCCCGATTTTGCCCCCTCCTCTGCTCGGCCTCCTTGGCCAAGGCCTCTTTGAGCTCCTTAAACAAAGGGCGCAGGGTTTCCCCACTGAGGCTGACTGCGAACACCTCCTCGATCTCACCGCGTATCTTCTTGCTGTAAGCGTACCGGCTCTGCTCATAGATCTCAAAAAAGCGCACCCGCACAAAACTCCGTATTTCCCGGGTCAATTTGCGATGCCACCGGCGCCCCGCCAACACCCGGCCCAGGGTTTCGGCATCGCCACTTTGCAGGGCCTCGCCCCACCGCTTCATCGTCTTGGGGTCAACCTCAAATTGTCTCTGTAAGCACCCTATCTTCAACCCCGCATTATAGAGCCGTCCCACCAGAATCTTGAATCCAACCTGCTCGCGATCGTCCCCCACCACTTCCAATAGCTCATGGCCGTAATAGACCTGCAATTGGCCTTTGCTCAGGTCCCGATAGACCGTCAGGCAGGGATTACGCTTGTCTACCCCAAGGAGGCATTGTTGGCAGGACTCTTCTTGCTCGGTAGGTTTCTCCATTTTCTTCGAATTAGTTCTTCGAAGGAGAAGCCTACCGTTTTCTTTCTCTCGTTAAAAGTCGGGAATTCTACTTGCGATTCTACCCACCCCGACAACCCGCATAATAGCGAGTTCTGAAGTTCAAGTCCGGTGCGTAGTGCAAGGCCCGGCAAATTGCTTGGATAGCATCACTTCACGGCCCGATTTGGAGGAGTGAGTGATGGCTTCGGTGATTTCGATTACTTGCCTTCCATGGGCGCCTGAGATGCAAGGCGGGTTCCCGTTCTTGAGGGCGGTGCAGAAGGCGTCGAATTCCCTTTCCAGGGGTTGGCGAGTGGAGTCCAGCTCGACTGGGGTGAATTTCTCGTGACGGCCGATCCAGACACCGTTTTCTGCGTCTTTTCCGTAGGGTAAGCGGAACTTGATCTGGCCTCGGGTGCAGGTGATGTCGCCGCCGAACCTGGTGACCCCGGTCTGGTAAGCCTGGCGGCTGATGGTGGCGAGAAAGCCGTTTTCCCAGCGCAGGAGGGCCATACTGGTGTCGTCTGCGTCGACATTGGGAAAGGCGAGATTGGCTTCCATTCCGGTAACGCTCTCGACATCCGGACCGAAGAACCAGAGCAGCCTGTCAATCATGTGGGTGCCGTCCATCAGGGCCATGCCGCCGCCTGTTTGCGAGCTCAACATCCACTTCGGTCGGGTTTCGAGGCGGAAAGGTTTGTGCCAGTAGTCGATGGCCATGACGGGCTCACCGAGGTCCTTCGATTCGAGGATCTCTTTGACCTTCATGATGTGGGGAATGAAACGCTGGGTATGGGCCGGCATGATAGTCACATGGTTATCAGCGGCCGCCTGGAGGATTTCGTCGCATTCGCTCACGGTGCAGGCGAGCGGTTTTTCAATGAACACGTGTTTCCCGGCTTTCGCGGCCGCCACCGCGCCATCCCGGTGCAACCAGTGGGGAAGACAAATGATGGCAATCTGCACATCGTCTCTTTCGAGCGACTCTGTATAATCGGTGGTGCGAGCGACTTTGGGGAAGCCGTCTGAGATCTCTTTCAGCCGGTCTGGATTGGCTTCGGCCAGCGCCTTGAGCTCGGTATGGGGGGATTCAAATGCGATCTTCGCATGGGCCGGCCCGATGCGCCCGAGGCCCAGGACGGCAACGCCAAATGGATCAGGTAGTTTCATCATCTTATTGGTAGCAGTCTGTCGAGCGAGCCCAGTCTCCTGCAAGCCAAACTGCGATCAGCCCTCGGTACTCCGACTGAGCGCGACCGAGAGCCTCAAAGAGCAGTCCGGAAATAAAAGAGGCGCATCCCTGTGGGGCAGATTTGCAATCTGCCGTCACGGTTGCGCCGAAAGTGGCGTGGCAGATTGCAAATCTGCCCCACGAAAGACTCCGAAATCACGAGCTCGGAAGGGTGGCAGACCTGCATCAGTTATGATGACCGGAATCTCAGATGAATCCGTCACGTTGGCGACATCTGTACTGACGGCCGTCAACACAGATGTCGCCAGATTATCCAATTATTCGGGTTGTAAATTCGTTGAAATTTCAAATGAGGTTCGGAGACTGAACGGCAATAGAGAGGAGAATATGGAGTACAGGGTATTACGTGGAACAGGGTGCACGGTCTCGAAGGTGTGCCTTGGGACGATGACATTCGGCCAGCAGGCGGATGAGGCCGAGTCGATTCGGATGGTCGAAACGGCGATTGATAAGGGGTGAACTTCGTCGACACGGCAGATGGCTATGTGGAGCCCGTCCCAGTGGTGGAAACAATTGATTTTTAATGAGTTATGGGCAAAAAAAAGGCCGGATAGAGCTGCAAAAAGCTCGATCCGGCGAAAAAGGGCGCTTATGCTTGCGTTAGTCAAATACAAAGCACGCCCTTCTCATGGAAAATATTGCCGTACAAAGCTTCCTGCGTCCAGCCCTAACTCCAGTCATTCGATGCAAAGACTACACCGTGTTTCTGGAAACAATGGAGCGGATTGACCGGGTTTTGATCGACTCCTCGCTGGAAAGGGAGGCGATCGTAAAAGCCTTGGAAGGATGGGATGAAGCGGGAGGGAAGGATCGGGAGCGACGCGCTCTAAGAGCGATAAAAGCGCTGCGGGTGGAGGTGGTGCGTCATTTACTCGGAGGGATATCCTTTCGTTGTCTGTCGCAGGAGTTGGGACGCAGTGAGCTTCTGGCTAATTTTTGCCGGGTGCGTGAGGTAGACGGGATCCGGAAAATATCGAAGAGCAGTCTGGAACGGGATTCGAAATTCTTCGACGAAGCGTATCTGAGACAGCTGCATGCAAGGATGACCGAGGTGGTGGGCAATGCTGAACATTGTGGTGAGGCAGGATTAGAGAAGCCGATCGATACGAGGGAATGCCTGATCGACGCCACTTGCCTGGAAGCGAACATCCACTGGCCCGTGGACTGGGTCTTGCTCAAGGATGTGGGAGCAACGCTGCTCAAGGCGATCAGTCTGATCCGGCAGGCGGGAATGAAACAGCGCATGCCCCAGGGAGCAAAGGGATTGGCTCGGGAGATGAACAAACGGTGCCTGGAGATGACGCATGCGCGTCGGCGCCGGGAGGCGGGCAAAGCGCGTAAAGGGATCCTGCGGCGGATGAAGCTATTGCTCAAGAAGATTGAGGGCCATGCCCTTCGCCACCGTGACTTATTGGAAGCTATGTGGATGCAAAGCGATTACACCGAGAAGAAGGCGAGCCGAATCATCGAGCGAATGGATGGTATGTTAGAGCAGATACCGCAGGTCATGAAACAGGCGCACGAACGGATCATAGGGGGGCGGCAGGTGAAGAATGAGGAGAAGATCCTGAGCGCCTACGAACCTGAGATTGACGTCATCGTGCGAGGCAAGGCAGATCGGGAGGTGGAGTTTGGCAACACCCTTTATTTATGCGAGAG
Organism: Candidatus Moanibacter sp.; assembly: GCA_965226025.1. Lineage (GTDB taxonomy): Bacteria > Verrucomicrobiota > Verrucomicrobiia > Opitutales > UBA2987 > Moanibacter. The sequence continues at coordinate 2,323,228 of CBDDCD010000003.1, forward strand.
CGCAGAGGGATATCTGTTGGACTGGAAACTGTATGGGGGGCAGGCCCCGAGCGAATTGAAGCAGCTTTGGGAAAGTCTGGAGAGGCAAAAGGGCTTCGCTTTAGAGGAGAAGATCGAAGCGATCAGTGGGGATCGGGGCTATGCCTCGAAGGCGGCCAGCAAGCGGCTCCAGGCAGAGGGGATTTTTGACGCCCTTACGCCCCGCAATCCACAAGAGCTCAAGGAGCGGATGGAGGAGCCGCGCTTTGTCCGGTTGCAGCGACGACGAGGGAGCACCGAAGGCCGGATCGGAGTGCTCAAGAACCGATGGCACGGGGGCAAGATACGCAGCAAAGGCTTTGACAACCGTAACCTTAGCGTGGCCTGGTCGGTTCTGTCCCACAATCTATGGAAAATCGCGCAGAGACTTGCGCAAGAACATGAGAAAGAGGCAACGCAGGCGGCATAGGGATCCAAGAATCGAGTCAGAGGCGCTTCCTTGGGAGAACTATCGACTCAAAGCGAGAGGAAGGGTGCTGGAAAGGTGCATAACGGATAAAAGGTAAGCTACCGAGGACGGAAGGCATGTCGTGGTCTACATAACGTGACGAAGATTGATATCGGTATCAGGCTTCCACCCAAATCCTCTCGGATTTGGGACAGCCTCTATGTGGGAGGGAGGAGATTCTGGGTAAGGCGATCAAGGGCAAGCGCGACGGAATGGTCCTGGCGAGTAATGCCGGAATATCGCTGGTTGAGCTCTCTTTCAGGTGGCTTGTTTCCAGACCGATTGTCGACGCGGTGATCGTGGGAGCCTCAAGGCTTGAGCATTTGGAGTCGAATCTTCGGGCGATGAGTGCCGGGCCGCTCGACGAGGAAACGCTGAAAGGGTGTGAGACCGTCTGGCAGCAGATTCGGGGTGGGCATTTTCAGTATAATCGGTGAAGGCAACGGATGGAGAAAAGGAAATGCCCTACGGATTCGAGAAGGCAGCGGATGGGGACTTGAGATTGACACTGTTCTCTTCAAACCGGCACTCCCGGCTTGCCGGGCCAGGAATCTGTCGGTGGCCGTACCTGCGGAGATCTATGGAGGTGCCGGGATAGTTGATCTTTTCCGCGAAATCCGAATGCTGTGTGCGACAGATTCCCATGAAGAAAATAGACGTCTCTTCTGAAACGATTCAAAGGCTCCTGAGACCCAGTGCCGCCACCATAACGACGGTTCTGAAAAACCTCGGTATTCGGCACAGTGCGATGCATCGGGTAGCTCCGCTCCGGCCGAAAACGAAGATGGCCGGCCCCGCCTTCACCTTGCGATACATCCCAGCGCGTGAGGACCTCGACGATGTTCCAGTGGATAACCTGACCAACCCGCAGCGGGTGGGTATCGAAAGCATTTCCTCAGGCGACGTGTTTGTGATCGATGCGCGCGGGGATGACCGGGCCGGTACTTTGGGAGCTATACTTGCGGCCCGTCTCTTGATGCGTGGCGCGGCCGGTGTCGTTACGGACGGCGCCTATCGGGACAGTCTGGAAATCGCGGATAGCGGACTTCCGGCCTACGCTTGCTCAATGAACGCCCACGCCAATGTCACGATCCACCACCCGAGTGAGATTCAAGTGCCGATCGCCTGCGGCGGAGTGGCGGTGTTTCCAGGGGATATCATTGTGGGCGACGGCGAAGGGGTGGTGGTCGTTCCTTCGCATCTCGCTGATCGTGTGGCTGATGAGGCCGCGGATATGGAGGAGAAAGAGGTGTTCGTGATGGAGAAGATCCGTGCCGGGGCTTCGTTGGATGGGACCTATCCTCCGGGGGAAGAGCTGTTGAGGGAGTATGAGGCGGCGAAGGAAAGTAAAAAGTGAACTCCGGCTAGCCGGGACTTCGCTACGCTCAGCAGTGGACAGTGGGGGGGAAGAAAGTATCGAGTTCCGAGTTGCGGGTTGCGAGTGGGGCTGGAATTGGGCGCGGTGTCTTGGTCGTAAGCCTCGCCCGCCTCGGAAAAGCGTAGCGGAGACGGGTCGAAAGCTTGGTCGGTCATTACCGAATTGAATTACGGGCGCAATGATACCCTTTGAGGACTTTGTCGCGAGCCTTGTCGTGAGCTCTCCTGAAACTTCGGCATCCATATTCTAGAGGAAGGTTCCTCTTGTCGTGACTCTTAATCGTGATCTACGGTCGAAACGCCCAGATTGAGCTTGGGAAAAGTTATTCCCTATTCCGGGCGCCGAGGTAGGTCAGGGCCTTGTGGACGGGGTAGGTGAAGAAGCAGAGTTCTCCGAATTCCCGCTGATTGGCCGTTTCTTGAATGGCCTGGCGGATCTCGGCGCACTTTTCGGGGGGGAGGATCATCTTGATGATACCCTTTTCGCGGTTCAGGCGGGTCCCTTTTCTGATCAGCTGGGCGTCATGCTCGATAAATTTGCCGTAGGCGATACTGGCGGCGGGGGCTCCGGCATGGAGAGCGGTATCAAGGATGACCGAGCTTACGGTTCTCCGCGCGATGCAGGTGAGCATCCTGGAATCCTGGAGGTAACGATGTTGCCTTTCACGGACGAGAAAATTGAAGGAGGGCCGGGATCCCGAGATCCGCTCAACATCGACAACGTTCTGTGCTCTCCAGTCGCTGCCTCCGCTGAGATCGTCGATGGCGGCGATAATCTGCTGAGTACTGGCCGAGTGCCGAGCTGGCCCGTAGACGCTGGCAACGTTAATAAGACCCTTTTCGATAGGCACGCTGTAGATGAGTCCGTGACCGGGTGCGGTGAGGTCTCCCGCTTCGGCCATGGCGTTGAAAACGGGATCCGCGTCGCAGCTGTCGACCACGACCTGGATGAACTCTTTTTCCGCTGTTTTGGTTATGCGTAGGAGAAGCAGCTGATCGCGGATGCCGCGGCCCTCGCAGTAGTAGATGGTGGGCCCGTGGGATCCCGCTTGCACGGCGGAGCGAGCGATCGCCTCGGAGTCCTCCGCCTGTGTGATGCAGAATATCCCGACGAGGTCTTCTTTGAAGCGAACAATCGGCCTCTTTACTGCGGCTTCGGTCTCTGAGATTTTGAGTGGGTACTCCTCAGAGACAACGACCTCCTGACAGTTGATATTGTAAATCGCGCCGGCCCCGGAGAGGCGAAGCCGTCCCTCCCCCACGATGTTTTCCATGATTCGGTCGACGGCACCATTGGGAACAAGGAGCTGTATAATTTCCTGTTCCGGACTCAACAACGGCAGGAAGGACTGGTACCATCGATCCTTGAGAAGGGTTCCTCGCGCCTTCAGGCTGAGGACATTGATACCTTCGGGTAGGAGGACTTTCTCGAGGACTCCTTCGAAAGAATCCCTCGGCAGGATCGCGGTTACGAGGGAGAGATCGCTGACTTCGTGAAACTCAGGCACTGAGGGTTTCCTCCGCGACTATCTCTGGGGCAAGATTCCGACTGGCCCGACGGACCAGCAGGCCAACGGTGAGGACGGTGATTATGGGTCCGACCGAGGCGAGGGCAAGGACACCGAATCCATCGATCACACCGGGAATTTTTCCGCCGATTCCCAGCCCCACGGCGAGGACGAGTGGAACCGTAATCGGCCCGGTAGTAACCCCTGCGCTGTCCCAGCCAAAGTTCACAAATTCCTCCGATGACATCAGGGTGAGGACGAGCAGAACGATGTAGGGAGGAATGAGCAGAACGGTGAGGGGCAGATTGTAAGCGATTTTGACCACCCCGACGGCGATACCGAGACCGACTCCAAATGCAACTGATTGCATTAGAAGGGATTTCTGGAAGGATCCGACGGTGATCTTTTCGACGGTTGCGCCGAGGGCGTTTAACGCGGGTTCCGCGAGAGTGGCGCCGTAGCCGAGAAAAAAGGCGAATATGACCGCGACCAGTTTACCGGAGAATCCGGCTCCAAAGAGAGGACCTTCGTTGCCTTCAAGTCCCCACGGTGTGATAGTGGCGAAGGTTGCCGGGACATTGCTGCCCAGCTGGGTCCCCAATGGGGTCAGGCCGAGCGTGATGCCGAGGCCGAAAAGACTCATACCAAGGAGGGCAAAAAAGACCCCGACGGCGATTTCATCGGCCTGGCGGATCCGCTTCTTGAGGAGGAAACGAAGGGTGAGGAAGAGAAAAAGACAGAGTGGGACGATTGCTTGGGTGGCGGCCCGCAGAGATGATTTCAATTCACTGAGAAATCGACTCTCGGGGTCCCATTTCACCGTGTCTTTCATGGAGCGACCAGGGGACTCGAGCTTCTCGTAGACGATAACGGCGCTATGCTGAGTGATCTGCCCGTCCTCGAGAGTTCGGGTTCCGCCCTCGTAGCGTACCCGATAGTTGCCTGGGATTTCTCCGGTCTTCAGATAGCGCTCGAATTCTTCCGCGCTGAATCTGCCCTCCGCCTTGGGTTCGGAAGGTGGGGTTGGGACTTCCGAAGATTGAATGGACGGTTGGGTGGGGCCCTTGTCCGCTTCGTGGATCTGGAGCACCTCCTTCCCGTAGTTGGGCTGGCCGTAATAGTCATCTGCCATGTAGTGGAACAACCCGAGGAGGAGAACGGCCAGGATAGGGAAGAGCGAAGCGAGGGTGACGATTCCGAACCCGGCATTGCTCGAGTCTCCCGCTCCGACGATTCGGCAGACGCCGATGCCGAGAGCGAGAACGAGGGGGACGGTGACAGGACCGGTTGTGACCGCCCCACAGTCCCAGGCAAGACCGATGATGGGACTCAAGGATTCATTGAAATGGAAGAGAATCGTAATGACGGAAAGGAGGAGAACTCCCGGAATAACGAGAGTCTTCAGCGACCAGCCATAAAAGAATCTGAGGATCCCCAGGAGGACGGCAAGCCCCACACCTGCGCCCACCATGGTGACCAGCTGTTGGGGAAAATCGCTCAGAAGACTGTAGAGGAGGGGCGCTTGAGTTGGTTGAACACCCGCGCCGGCTGCCTTCAAGACGGCGATGGCAGGTTCCGCGAAGGTCGCCCCGAGTCCGAGGATAAAGGCGAAGATCAGGATCACGGAAATGTGGCAGTTGCGGGGAAGGACCGCCCCGATGGTCTCTCCGAAAGGCATGAGGCCCAGTCTCAATCCTTCCATGAAAAACATCAGTCCGGTGGCGACGATGATCAGTCCAACTGAGATCATGGCCGAGAAGACGATGGGAAGGCGAAGGATGACAATCTGGAAGAGCAGGAGGTAGGCGACGATGAACCATACGCTTCTCACCTGATCGAGAAACCTGGTTCGAAGATAGGGCCAGAGAATCCCCACTGAGCGCCAGAAGCCCAATCGCGTCTCTTCCGGTCCGTATCTCTGTTCGTAGGCCATAGGTTAGAAGCCCAAGAAAGAATGACCTGCCTGAGAGGCAAGAGCAATCTTGTCTCGGATCCGCCTCGCGGATTCCCCAGAGCGCTCACAGCAGAGGGCGTTTATCTTTTTCGAGGAGCCTCTACCTGGGTGGAATCGAGGGTTGATGGAAGGGTGTGATTTCAAGTAAATGTGCGATCTTTTGTAGGACCGCGCCGGCGTGGGAATAAGAGAGTCCGATGGCCCGTCATGGTTCATCCCGCGCCAGCGCGGTCCTACAGTTCATCGGCTATTTGTCCAAGCCATTACTATGAAGAACTCACAAAACTTCTGGCCCGATGGGATCGAGGGCGCTGTTTCTCTGACCTTTGACGATGGGGTCGAGAGTCATCTCGACAATGCCATCCCGTGCCTCGATGAGTACGGACTCAAAGGCACCTTTTACCTCAACCCAGGACGGAGCAAGAACTGGGAGGAGAACATCGATTGCTGGCAGAAGGCGAGCCGGACCGGCCATGAGATGGGAAACCACACGACCCGGCATCCCTGTTCATGTAACTTCGGATTCTCAGCCGACTACTGCCTGGAGAAAATGACCCTCGCAGATATCGAAGAGACGATCGATCAAGCGACTGAATTGATGGACGGACTTTTTCCTGAACAGGGAGGAAGGCGGAGCTTCTGTTACCCGTGCTACCAAACCTACGTCGGCCAGGGGATCCACCGATTGAGCTATGTTCCTCTCGTTGCGAAGCGATTCCGAGCAGCTCGAGGGAGGGGCGAACGGCCCAACGATCCACATGTCATCGATCTCGCCTACACCTGGTCGTGGCCCGTTGAGGGAAACAGCGGTGAGGAGTTAATCGCCTATGTGGAGGACGCCACTGCGAAAGGAATGTGGGGCGTCATCTGTATGCACGGTATCGGCGGGGATCACATTTCCATATCGGCCGAGGCTTTGCAGGAAGTCTCCAGGCACCTGGATCGGAACCGTGATCGAATTTGGACCGACACATTGATTAGTATCGCGGATTATTTGATCGAAATAAGGAAAAGGCGCGGATAGAGCGGGGCGACAACGGGAATGATGAGGAGAAGGGTAAGGGCCCGCGGATGGCGCAGGGCGATTCCGCGGATGGGGAGGAGAGAAGGGCCCGCGGGCCTAAATCTATGCAGCGAATTCGAGGGTTACCCGGAGAAGATACGACCACTCATCTGAGGGCTCAGATGGCAGCCTCCGCGACCTCGTCGGTGCGGATTCGGTAAGCGGCTTCGATGGGAAGGACGAAGATCTTCCCGTCACCGATCTTTCCGGTACGACCGGCATTTTTTATCGCATCGATGGTAGGCGCGACCTGTTCGTCCGTCACGGCGATGTCGAGCATCACTTTAGGTAGGAAGTCGACGGTGTATTCGCTTCCGCGATAAATCTCGGTGTGGCCTTTCTGGCGTCCGAAACCTTTGACCTCGGTCACTGTCATACCCTCGATTCCGATTTTCGAAAGGCTGTCTTTTACCTCTTCGAGTTTGAAGGGCTTGATGATGGCTTTAATGAGTTTCATGGAAATTTTTTTCTTTGGTAGAGAAGTTCTAGATAGAGAGAATCACTTCAGAGGAGGCGAAATCAGTGAGTATATCCGGCTTCGCCGTGAGTTGTAAGATCCAGGCCCGTTTCTTCGTCCTCGTCACCGACTCGGAGACCGACAATCTTACCGATGATGAAAAGGGCAACGATTGAGACCAGGCCGCTCCAGATTATGGTCACGATGACGCTCTTGATCTGAATGAGGGTCTTGGCTCCGATGCTGAAACTCTCCACGCCACCTTCGGCGATGAAGAGGCAACCTGTTAGCACGGCTCCGACGATTCCACCAATTCCGTGGACTCCGAAGACATCGAGACTGTCGTCATACCCGAGCATGCGCTTCAGTGAAGTGGCGGCGAAAAAGCAACAGAAACCCGATGCAAAACCGATTACAAGGGCGCCCACCGGGCCCACTGATCCGGAAGCGGGCGTGATCGCAACCAGACCGGCTACGGCGCCCGTCGCCATGCCTACCGCGGTTGGCGTCTTGCTCCTGATCCATTCAATCAGCATCCAGGTTACAGCGGCGGTAGCGGTTGCAACCTGTGTCACCAGAAGGGCCATGCCCGCGGTACCATTGGCGGCCACCGCGCTCCCGGCGTTGAATCCGAACCATCCTACCCAGAGCATGGAGGCGCCGATCACGGTGAGGGGCACGCTGTGTGGCGTGAGTTGCTCGGATCCAAAACCACGACGCTTCCCTACCATAATGCAGGCCACGAGACCGGCTATTCCCGCATTGATATGGACGACGGTGCCTCCCGCAAAATCTGTCACCTTCCAATTTATGAAAAGGGCCCCATCGCCGGACCACGCCATGTGACAGACCGGAAGATAGGAGAAGGTGAACCAGACGATGCAGAAGAGCAGCATGGCGCTGAACCTCATGCGCTCGGCGAAGGCACCCACGATCAGGGCCGGAGTGATGATGGCAAAGGTCAGCTGAAAAGTGACAAAGACACTCTCGGGTATGGAGCCAGAGACGGTGTCGATCCCGATCCCCTTAAGAAAGGCTTTGTCGAGTCCCCCGAAAAAGGAATGCAAGTTCGTGGTGCCGCCCACCATACCTTCGGTACTGAAGGCCACGCTGTAGCCATAAATGACCCAGAGGATGGTTATGACTCCTGCCATGGTGAAACACTGCATGAGGACCGAAAGCACGTTCTTGGTGCGCACCAGACCGCCGTAGAATAGCGCCAGGCCCGGAATTGTCATAAAGAGCACCAGCGCCGTTGCCACGATCATCCAAGCCGTGTCTCCGGAATCAATGACAGGCGGAGCCGCCTCCGCCGCAGCCGTTTCCGCCACCGCCACTGCCTTTTCCGCCACGGCGTCGGCAATCAAGCCTTCCTCCTGGGCGAACAAACCGGAGGCTGCGAAGATGAGCGGGCTACAAAGAAATAAGATGAGGGCTTTAAGTCCTCTTGGGTAACGAATGGAATCAGAAGTTTTCATTGATATCCGAATTCAAGTTTCGAAGTGAACGGTGTAACCTAGCCATGACAATTCAGCACAGACCATGCCAAGCGGGGATTCGGGGGATAGCTGATCAATATTGAACAGCCCAGCTTTTTACGAAACCTGGGCTAAACGGATTGATGCGTTTCTCGCTTCCATCTTCCGAATCTTTGTTTAGTACGGACTGATGCGATACGGCAGCATGTTGATACCCACCCTTCGCGAGGCCCCGGGGGATGCGGATCTTGTCAGTCATCAGTTGGCCTTGCGAGCGGGGTTGATCCGGCCCCTGGCGGCGGGTATTTTCAGCTATCTCCCTCTCGGCTTGCGGGTGGCGAGGAAGATCGAGAGTATTCTCCGCGAGGAGATGACGAGGATCGGGTGTGTGGAGCTCTTGATGCCGATCGTACATCCGGGGGAATTGTGGCAAAAAAGCGGTCGATGGGAAGAAATTGGACCGGAGCTGCTGCGGGTGGAGGATCGGACGGGCCGTGATCTTTGTTTAGCCATGACTCACGAGGAAGCGGTGGCGGATCTCGCGCGGCAGGTCCTTCGGAGCTACAAGCAATTACCTGTCTCTGTGTTTCAGATTCAGACCAAATTTCGGGACGAACCGCGGAGTCGGGGAGGGTTGATTCGAGTCAGAGAGTTCACCATGAAGGACGCCTACAGCTTCGATCTCGATGAGGCCGGACTGGAGGAGAGCTACCGTAAGATGTATCGGGCCTATGAGAGTGTATTCCGCCGTAGCGGATTTGGCGATTCGGTGATTTCTGTTCAGAGCGACACGGGTATGATGGGTGGGTCTGGAGCGCATGAGTTCATTTATCTGAATCCGACGGGGGAGGATACTTTGTTGATCTGCGATGAGTGCGACTATCGGGCAAATCGACAGGCGGCGACTTTTCGTGGGGAAACTCCGGAGCGATCGGAGGCGTTACCTCTGGAGGAAGTGGAGACGCCGAACTGTAGGACGATCGAGGAACTGGCAGCCTATTTGGATATCCCGGCAAGCAGCACGGCAAAAGCGATATTCTTTGTCGGCACGGTCGATGGAGAAGAACGATTGATTTTCGCAGTCATTCGGGGTGATCACGACCTGAACGAGACCAAGCTATCGAATGCGGCGAAGGCGACAGAGCTGCGACCGGCTACCGAGGAGGAAATCCGGAGGGCGGGAAGTGAGCCCGGCTACGGATCACCGATCGGCGTGGAGAAAGACGTCGTTGTCGCTGTGGACACCCTCGTGGCCGAGGCAGGCAACCTCGTATCGGGGGCAAACAAAGTGGACCGCCACCTGTTAAATGTGAATGTGGGGCGAGATTTCGAGGCCGATTTCGTCACCGACCTCGTCGCGGTGGAGCCGGGGATGCCCTGTGTGTCGTGTGGATCTCCTCTCCGTAGCGAGCGCGGCATTGAGGTCGGGAACATCTTCAAATTGGGAACCAAGTACAGCGAAGGTCTGGAGGCCTTTGTGCTGGATGAGGCGGGAAAGACGCGTCCCCTGGTGATGGGTTCGTATGGGATCGGCGTCGGGCGACTGATGGCATGCGTCATCGAAGAGCATCACGACGAGCAGGGGATAATCTGGCCCATGGGAGTGGCCCCGTTCCAGGTGCACATCGTGGTGCTGTCAGGAGGTTCGTCAGGCGGGGAATTGGAAGCAGCTGAGAAAATCTACCGGGACCTCGAAGAGGCTGGAGTCGAGGTACTGATCGACGACCGCAAGGAACGTGCCGGAGTCAAGTTCAACGATGCGGACCTGATTGGAGTCCCAGTCCGAATTACGGTGGGGCCACGCGGTCTGGCAAAGGGTCAGGTGGAGGTGAAACTTCGAAGCGAAGAAGAGAAAATGGATATACCGTTGGATCGGTTGGTGGATCATGTTGGGTCGTTGGTGGGGCCATGTTGCGGTTAAAGATCGACCTTAGATCACGATTAAGAGTCACGACCCTAGATTGAGTAACTTTCTCTCGAATCAGAGCCCGGGTTTCTTGAAAACCTAACCGGAATTTTCCAAAACACATGCCCAACGAATACCTCACTATTCACGCCGAAACCAACGCTGCACCTCCTGATTGGGCGATTCGCGAGCGGCATTTAATTCGGACCATAAATGAGGCGGCCCCTGTTTTCCAGCAACGCTACACACGTGCGGATGGAACTTTTGTTTGGCGTGAGGAATGGCCGGGCATGGACGGGTCTGATGACGGTTACGAAAGTTATCACAATTGGCCGCTCTTTTACGCCCTTGGAGGATCGAGCGAGATTCACGAACAGAGTCGATTTCTTTGGGAGGCGGTCACCCGGCAGTTCACGGAGTACGGTCAGGTCTATCGAGAGTTCGATGCTTACTATGACTGGATGCATCACGGTGAATCATCGATATACTTTTACTACTTCGGGCTGGCGGATCCGGATCGAGAGCCGGACCGATCGAGGGCTGTCCGCTTTACCCATTTTTACACGGGTGACGATACTGAGGCGGCGAATTGGGATTCCGAAAAGCGGATGATTCGATCTCCCATCAACGGCAGCCGCGGACCTCGGTTCGAAAACTCATGGGATGATTGGTCGACCCACCGATGGATCCTCGCCAATTATCCGGTGCCGTTCGAAGATCTGGACGTTCCAACGACTTCGAGGGAGCGCTCGGGGGAGACGGTTCAAATTGCGGATTGGAATGACGATGCTGTTTTCGAAGTCATCTTGAAGGCGCTGAACGATCGGCAGATGCGATGCGATGTGCCGCTGAATCTGACTTGCACCAGCCTCGTCACCCATGCCTACATTCTAACAGGGGAAGATCGCTACCGGAGTTGGGTGCTTGAATACTTAGAGGCGTGGGCGGATAGAATCGATGCTAACGGCGGAATCTGTCCCGATAATGTCGGACCTTCGGGGACGGTGGGCGAGACGATGGGTGGAAAGTGGTGGGGTGGATACTACGGCTGGCGTTGGCCGCATGGGTTCATGTCGATTATCGAACCTCTCACCATTGCGGCGATGAATGCTGTCCTGCTAACTGGAGACATGGCCTATCTCGACATTCCAAGAGGGCAGCTCGACCACATTCTCGGACTCGGCCGGGAGGAGGATGGGCGGCTCTTGGTTCCCTATCGGCACACCGACGAGGGCTGGGCTTCATTTCGGCCCATCTCACCGCACCATGCAGCACAAATCTGGTACCTGTCGCAGGAAAAAGGGGACCGGGAACGTCTCGAGCGTATTCCCGAAACGCAAACCGATTGGATGGAGGTCCAACCGGGAAGGGGCAAGGGAGATGACATCCATTTCGGCCCCTGGTATTGCTATCTTGATGGGCGGAACGGGGAATATCCGAGCAGGATTCTTGACCAGCAGTACGCCGAGGCCTTGCGCCGGATGGATGCGGTTCGAACAGATCATAGCGACCCCGAATCCTGGGATGTCCACCACTGGCAGAATCACAACCCCGTTCATACAGAGGCTCTCTTGCAGCTCACCTGCGGAGGTCCGCAGATCATCTATCACGGCGGATTGCTGCATACTCGGCTTCGCTACTTCGATGCGGACCGAAAACGGCCCGGTCTCCCGGAAGACGTAGCCGCCTTGGTGACCCACCTGGATGCGGAAAGCACAACCGTTGAATTGGCCAATATCGGAACAGTTGAGACGAGACGGTTAGTTCTTCAGAGCGGTGCCTTCGGCGAACATCGATTCACCACTGTTGAGCGCATCGATGAGGAGAATTCTCAGGACTGGGCAGAGGACGTGGATGCGCCTCATTTCTCTGTCGTGCTCCCGCCGGGCCGGAGTATTCGTCTGCAGATCGGAATGCAGCGCTACTCTCGTCAACCGAGTTACGATCAGCCGATCTGAGGCCTGTTCAGCAGGTTGTTTGCGAGGGATTGATCGACCTCCGTCTCCGCATCAGAAGTGTTGAGTCTCACAGGCGCATCGGTTGAGGATGGCACCGCATGTACATTCAAGAGAAAATTTCGATTGATCAGCTGACAGGAGAGCGCCTCGCATTTTGCAAGGCGATCGGCGTCGACTGTATTGACCTGGATCTGCGGAATGAACGGGGCGGCACGGGTTCAGCGAGGAGCGTGGTGGCGGAAGAGATACGCGAGGGTATAGACTGCACCGGGTTGCTCGACAAGATGCGTGAACAGGTGGACCGGCACGGCTTGAAGCTGAACAGTGTGTTCATGCCGGCGTGGGAGGAGATCACTCTCGCTCGAGAGGACCGCGACGAGAAGATCGGCCGGTATGGCCAATTTGTTGAAAGCCTCGGGAGGGCCGGCATTCCCTGCCTGGGATGGAATTTCAAGCCAATGGGGAATTTCCGCACCACTTCAGAAGCGGGAAGAGGGGGTGCGAAGTACAGCACCTTCGACTACCGGGAATTCAAGCAGAGTCGTCCAGAGGCTGAGAGACACGAAGTCAATGAGGAGCAGATGTGGGAGCGTATGGGACGATTTTTGGGTGTCGTGATTCCCGCGGCTGAGAAGTCCGGAGTGACGATGGCCCTGCATCCGGATGATCCGCCAATACCTGAGCCTCTGGGTGGCGTGGCCCAGATCTGCTCGACCTTGGAACAATTCCGCCGCATCCTTTTCGATCTGGCCCCGAGTCCGAGTAACAGAATGCTCTTCTGCCAGGGATGCATGACTGAATTGCTCGGAGCGGAGAAGGTCTACGACGCAATCAGAGAGATGGCATCTAAGCAAAAGATCGGATGGGTTCACTTCCGCAACATCCGAGGGCGGTTGCCCTGCTTTTCCGAGGTGTTCATCGATGAGGGTGAAGTGGACATGCACAGGGCGATGGAAATCTACCGTGACCACGGATTCGAAGGCCCCTACATGATGGACCATACGCCCAGTTTTCAGGATCGGCAAGGCCTGCACGGTAAAGCATACGCCATTGGCTATATTCGCGCCTTGATCCAAACCGTCTACAGCTAGAATTCTGTCCGATTGAGTTAAGTGAATTCACAGAAACAGTTCCTATCCGAGAGCGATCGTCGAATTCGAAATATTCCACCACCGACAGAATTCTTTCAATAGACGGGTGCTCGAAATGCACCCTGAAACTCACCGCGCCGTAGGCGCGTTAAGCCGGGGAATCTGTCGGACTTAGAAATTCGCAACATCCAGTTTGTTCCGACTTCAAGGTGATGCATGTAAGTTCCGGTGGGGCTCTTCCCGACAGATTCCCAGGCTTCTAACTCCCCGTCGAGCAATAGTGACGGACGCCAAAATGCCAGATGCGCAAAGAGACGGCGAGGAAGACGGCTCCGAGGAAGGGAGCTAGGCACTGCCCAAGAACCGAACTGCCCAACGGGTCCGGCTTTTCCAGGATTAAGAGAATAGGGTAGTAGCTCACGGCGCCGAGAGGAATGAAGTAGAGGAAGAATTTCCGAAACCAGGCTCGATAGATGCTGAGGGGATACTGCGCAGAGTAGACGCCGCCGTAGGTGAAACTGTTCATGATCTCGAGGGTTTCAATGGTCCAGAATGCCATCGTCGCCTGGAGGACGACGAGACCGAAAAATAGACACACGCTTCCGGACACGATCAGCGTCGCAAGGAGAATCTTTCCCAGGGTCCAGGAGAGGCCGAGAGCCCAGGATCCCCATGCCAGGACGAAGGCCGCCTGCAGGAATCTTCCAATTCGTTTTAGAGTCAGTTCCTGGCCGGCGAGCTGAAGGACGGTGGAGCGGGGACGGAGGAGAAGGCGGTCGAAGTCGCCTGATTTGACCATGTTGCCGAAAAGGTCGAAACCGCGCCCGAGGGCATCTGCAATTGCGAATGACAGGTTGACGAAGCCGTAGAAGACTGCGACCTCCGCGAGCGTCCAACCTTCCAGTGTGTCAATGCGCTGAAAGAGCGCCCAGATGCCGATGAATTCGATCGCTGTTATGGCGCCGTGCCCCAGCGTCTGCATAACGAAGGATGCGCGGTATTGCATCTGGCCCCGTAGGCTGATGGCGAGATACTTGAGATAGAGCTGGATGCTGTTGACCAAGGAATCTGTCTTTCCATTAATTTCGCAACATCGCTGAGTGTCAGATCGAATCTAGACTGCGGTATATTTCGACCAAGTCGGTACCGACAGATTCCTTTTGCTAGGCTAGGAGTCGGACGCCATCCGGTACTTGCGAAGCGATCTCATGGCAGAGTCCGGCAGGCTCCTAGCCTCCTTGGATGACGAGTCGTCGCACGCCGATGCTCAGGAGCCAGCGGCCAAAGGCGATCAGGGCCAAGGTCCAGAGGATTTGGTGAAGAAACAAGGCTCCGGTTTCGGCCGGGAGGATACTACCGACGTAGACGCGGAAGGGCGTGTCAACCAAGCCTCGAAAGGGTAGAAAGTAGAAGACATTCCGGGCCCAATCGGGAAAGAATGGTAGGGGAATGAGCATACCGGAACACAGAACTACCATCGCAGGAAGAAGATGGTTCACGCCCTCGCCGCTGATGGTCCACATCATGGAGATGTTGATGAGCATGGTGATGGCACAGCTGAGGAAGAGTGCTCCGGTGATTGCGATCAGGAAAATCCCTCCCGCTTCCATGGTTGCGGGAAGGCGGAAACCGAAGAAGAGGTAGGCGAGCACGAACATGGGGACGGATCTCAGAAGGGTGGGCGCGGTGCGAAGGGCGACGACCCGGGCGAACCAGAACCAGTAGAGATCGAGCGGGCGCATGAGCTCGTAGGCCACGCCTCCACTTCGGACGAGAGCCATAAGATCCCGATCGCCACTCCATGGCAGCATGCCGAGGAGGGCCTGACCCAGCCAGATGTAGCTGACGATGGCGAAGAAAGGATGCATGGTTAGAGCCGGGAAATCTGAGGCTGTCGGTGTTCCCAAATGCAAGGTGGTACTGATAAGAGGATTTCGAACTCAAGGCGCCACAACGAACTGGCCTGGAGCAGCGAAGCCCTAACCGATCGACGAAGTTCGGGACGAGGTTTGCTCCGCTGAATTCTGAGCGGGCTAATCGGATTCTTGGTTCTCCTCATCCTTGTAGAGACGCGCAATGATTTCCTCGATGGGGGGATTCTCAACGAAGAGATCCCTAACCGCATGCGCCGAAGTAACCCGCGCGATCATTTCGGCCGGCATCACATGTTGGGGATCGAAGCTCAATCGGACCCGCTGGCCGTCTTGGCTGATGACGCTGGCCCCTTCGATCGAGACGTCTTCCGCTCCGTTCATAAGATCAATCGTGAGCCAGCGTTCGCCCGTTACCCGTGACCTCAGTGCGTCAAGAGATCCATCCGAGAGAATGGTCCCATCGCCGATTACGATGACTCTCTTGCAGAGCGCCTCGATATCGTCCATGTCGTGGGTGGTCAGGATCACGGTGGTGCCCCTCTCCTGATTGATCCTTTTGACGAAATCTCGCACGGCCAGTTTGGAAACCGCATCGAGTCCAATGGTGGGTTCGTCGAGAAACAGGATCGGTGGGGCGTGGAGGAGGGAAGCGGCGAGGTCGCAGCGCATACGTTCGCCCAGGCTCAGTTGGCGTACCGGATGATCGAGAAAAGGCTCGATGGTTAGGAGCTCGATCAGTTCGTCCCGATTCTTCAGATAGGTTGACTCGGATACGCGATAGATATCTCGAAGGAGCTCGAAGGACTCGATTACCGGAAGGTCCCACCAGAGCTGGGTGCGCTGGCCGAAGACGACCCCAATCTCACCGACATGGGCCACCCGTTCCCTCCACGGCACGCGGCCTCGGACTCGACAGATTCCTGACTCCGGAACCAAGATACCTGAGAGGATCTTCACGGTGGTCGATTTCCCGGCTCCGTTGGGCCCGATATAGCCGACAAATTCGCCCTCTTCAAGACTGAAGGATACATCCCGTAGGGCGTAGCAGGGTGAAAGTTTTATGGGGAGGAAGTGGCTGATAGGCAAAAAGATAAAAAAAGAGCTAGACAAACCCGAGGGAATCAGTCATGCCAAGATGGTATGAAAGACAAAAAATCTTACCATCTGACTCCTTCGATAGATCGTCTAACTCTGCGTCTGATCTTGCCCGAAGAGCAGGAGCGATTCAATGATCTTTTGATCCAACATCATTATTTGCACAGTGCGGGGAGCGCGGGAGAGACCCTGCGCTATGTGGCTTTGATCGACGGGCAATGGGTGTGTCTTTTGCTGTGGGGAGCGGCTAGCTACCGGCTGAAGGATCGAGACGGCTGGATCGGCTGGGATGGGGCGCGACGGCATGCGCGCTTGAAACTGGTGGTGCAGAACCGGCGTTTTCTCATTCTGCCCGGGCTCAAGCTGGCCAATCTGGCCTCCAAGACGTTGGCGATGTGCCTGAGAGTCTTGGCCGATCACTGGGAGCAGGCCTTTGCCTATCGCCCCTTGGTAGCGGAAACTTTCGTGGACCCACAGATCCACCGAGGCACTTGCTACAAGGCGAGCGGGTGGACTCCTTTGGGCTTGAGCGCGGGATATGGTCGACAGCGGGAAGATTTCTATGAACGCCATGAGCGCCCCAAGCAGATCTGGGTCAAACCCCTGCGGGCTGATGCTCTGCAACTGCTGCGCTCGCCAGGGCCCTTGCCCAAGGCACACCGTGAGGCCCTCAATGCCAACGACAACTCCCATGCGGTCTGCCTCAAAGTGGAACAGATGACAAGCCTCCGGGAACGCTTCCACCAGATCGAAGACTTCCGTCGAAAAGCGGGCCGTCGCTATCGACTCGCCACGGTCTTGAGTATGATTGTGCTCGGCACCCTCTGCGGCAAACACAACCTCAAGGAGATCGTGCGCCTGGCCCATCACCTCAATCAAGCCCAACTGCGCGCCTTACGCTCCTGGAAAAACCCCAAAACAAGCCGTTTTCAGGCCCCCTGCTATGATGTCTTCTACCGGGTGTTGCAAAACGTCGAGGCCGAGCTTTTCGATCAAATCCTCACCCAATTCATAGCCTCGCCCGAGGGCCGTTTGCCCCGCGATATTGCGGTTGACGGTAAGACTCTCAAAGGCACTGACAAAGAACCGGCCAAGGCCTTGCACCTGGTGGCCGCGGTCGATCATCAAAGCGCTCAAACGATTGCCCAAGTCGCTACCGCCGACAAATCCAACGAGATCACCGCCGCCCAAACTCTCCTGCGCAAGATGCCGGCCATGGACGGATCCACCTTCACCTTCGACGCCATGCATAACCAAAAAGAAACGGCCCACATCGTGGTCGAAGAACTCGGTGCTGACTATATCATCCAGATCAAAGACAACCAACCCACCATGCATCAAGACGCAAAGAATCTTTTCGGCCCCTCCCCCTTTTTGTCCACCAAACCGTAGATAGAGCCCGTCCCAGTGGTGGAAACAATTGATTTTTAATGAGTTATGGGCAAAAAAAAGGCCGGATAGAGCTGCAAAAAGCTCGATCCGGCGAAAAAGGGCGCTTATGCTTGCGTTAGTCAAATACAAAGCACGCCCTTCTCATGAAAAATATTGCCGTACAAAGCTTCCTGCGTCCAGCCCTAACTCCAGTCATTCGATGCAAAGACTACACCGTGTTTCTGGAAACAATGGAGCGGATTGACCGGGTTTTGATCGACTCCTCGCTGGAAAGGGAGGCGATCGTAAAAGCCTTGGAAGGATGGGATGAAGCGGGAGGGAAGGATCGGGAGCGACGCGCTCTAAGAGCGATAAAAGCGCTGCGGGTGGAGGTGGTGCGTCATTTACTCGGAGGGATATCCTTTCGTTGTCTGTCGCAGGAGTTGGCACGCAGTGAGCTTCTGGCTAATTTTTGCCGGGTGCGTGAGGTAGACGGGATCCGGAAAATATCGAAGAGCAGTCTGGAACGGGATTCGAAATTCTTCGACGAAGCGTATCTGAGACAGCTGCATGCAAGGATGACCGAGGTGGTGGGCAATGCTGAACATTGTGGTGAGGCAGGATTAGAGAAGCCGATCGATACGAGGGAATGCCTGATCGACGCCACTTGCCTGGAAGCGAACATCCACTGGCCCGTGGACTGGGTCTTGCTCAAGGATGTGGGAGCAACGCTGCTCAAGGCGATCAGTCTGATCGGGCAGGCGGGAATGAAACAGCGCATGCCCCAGGGAGCAAAGGGATTGGCTCGGGAGATGAACAAACGGTGCCTGGAGATGACGCATGCGCGTCGGCGCCGGGAGGCGGGCAAAGCGCGTAAAGGGATCCTGCGGCGGATGAAGCTATTGCTCAAGAAGATTGAGGGCCATGCCCTTCGCCACCGTGACTTATTGGAAGCTATGTGGATGCAAAGCGATTACACCGAGAAGAAGGCGAGCCGAATCATCGAGCGAATGGATGGTATGTTAGAGCAGATACCGCAGGTCATGAAACAGGCGCACGAACGGATCATAGGGGGGCGGCAGGTGAAGAATGAGGAGAAGATCCTGAGCGCCTACGAACCTGAGATTGACGTCATCGTGCGAGGCAAGGCAGATCGGGAGGTGGAGTTTGGCAACACCCTTTATTTATGCGAGAGCGCAGAGGGATATCTGTTGGACTGGAAACTGTATGGGGGGCAGGCCCCGAGCGAATTGAAGCAGCTTTGGGAAAGTCTGGAGAGGCAAAAGGGCTTCGCTTTAGAGGAGAAGATCGAAGCGATCAGTGGGGATCGGGGCTATGCCTCGAAGGCGGCCAGCAAGCGGCTCCAGGCAGAGGGGATTTTTGACGCCCTTACGCCCCGCAATCCACAAGAGCTCAAGGAGCGGATGGAGGAGCCGCGCTTTGTCCGGTTGCAGCGACGACGAGGGAGCACCGAAGGCCGGATCGGAGTGCTCAAGAACCGATGGCACGGGGGCAAGATACGCAGCAAAGGCTTTGACAACCGTAACCTTAGCGTGGCCTGGTCGGTTCTGTCCCACAATCTATGGAAAATCGCGCAGAGACTTGCGCAAGAACATGAGAAAGAGGCAACGCAGGCGGCATAGGGATCCAAGAATCGAGTCAGAGGCGCTTCCTTGGGAGAACTATCGACTCAAAGCGAGAGGAAGGGTGCTGGAAAGGTGCATAACGGATAAAAGGTAAGCTACCGAGGACGGAAGGCATGTCGTGGTCTACATAACGTGACGAAGATTGATATCGGTATCAGGCTTCCACCCAAATCCTCTCGGATTTGGGACAGCCTCTAGATAAGGACCATGGCCGCCTGGAGATTCGTCAAATAGCAACCCATCCTCTAAGCGCTCCCTCCCTTGGCTTGCCTCATGCTCGTCAGTTCGCCTCTGTCCAACGCACCTTCCATTATCCTAACAAAGCGAAACCTTCCTCGGAACGCTCCTACTATGTCAGCAGCCGCGATCCCACCGACTTGAGCCCTCCTCAGTTCCTATCGAAAATCCGCAACCACTGGGCCATCGAAAACAAAAACCACTACCCCAGAGATCGCTTCTTCGATGAAGATCGATGTATGATCCGTAACCATAACGCAGCCAGAATCCTGGCTGCTTGCAGGCAACTGGTTCTTAGCCTCAAATCTACCATGGGCTTCGAATCCACCCCTGCCCTCTGTGATCATTTCACCTTCAACCTACACAAGGCCATCAATATCATCACCTAATGTCCCGAGAATCAAAACACCGTATAGGGCGTAGACGGTGCGTAGGCGACGGCGAATCACTCCTCGAAACGCTCCCCACAGTCCGGGCCGGCGTTCCGATATGGAAAACGTTTTTACCAGATTCTGGACGACGATCTGGGGCATTGATCCTTGGACGTTGGAGAAGCGAAAATGAGAGCTAGGGAACTATGTTCGACGGCTGGGGCCGGTCAATGGTTTTTGAGCTTGATTCAGTGGAAAATCCTGGTCTGCGTTTAGTCCCAAAGAAGACCTCCTGCATTGGACATACCCTTCAATGCATTTGGTTAGCGTGACCGTAGTTGAAGTAGGCTCCCCCAGCCTTGCGCTGGGGTGGCGCAGGTTGTAAGGCTACCCGACGTAGCTTTTAGGCACACCTCGACAGGAAGGTGGTATTGTAGCTATGAAACCAACGCCACCCCAGCGCAAGGCTGGGGGAGCCGGGAACTTCACAAAGTGCCAAATTGGTGTAAACCGAACTAGCCAGAGGAATCTCCCATCATCTGGTCTAGATCCGCATCCTTAGAATCGGCCGCTCGAAGGATGGCGGCATTGAGTCTGTTTCCCCTGTTTTGCGATTCATCCTAATGGTCCCGGGAGTCATGAAATGAATCGCGAAGGCCCGGCGTTGTCGTTCGGTCAGGTTGGGCGCGGTGTGATGAAGCGCCTGACAATGGTGGAACATGCAACCTCCGGCGGGAAGTTCGATGACGACCGCCGTGGATGCATCGATCTCCTTCGACTCAAGAAGCACACCTGATGTCTGTTCATGTCGTTGCGGCTGCAAGTGGCTTCCCGGTAAGAGTTGCATAGCGCCATTTTTGACATCGACGTCGTCGAGGGTGAGCCAACAGGAGAGGAGATTGGCCGGTCGGCAATGCCAGTAGCTGTTATCCTGGTGCCACGGAACCGGACCGCCGGTATGGGGTGGTTTGAAGAGGGCCTGGTCGTGGAACAGCTGAATGTTGGGACCGATCAGATCTTCGACGACGTCGAGTATGTCGGAGTGATAGAGAAGACGCCGGAAATGCAAGTTTCTCTCGCACATCTGCGTGATCTGGAGGACGGCTTTGGGCTCAGATGAATCCCCTCCGTTCGCCGTCAGAACACGCGCTTTCTTATCTTCGGACTCCTCCGCCTCCCTGAACACTCTGTCGTACTCCTGTCTGAGAACAGAGACAGCCTCTTCATCAAGTATCCTACCGAAGCGCAAAAATCCATCGCGGCGAAAAGCGTCGATTTGGTCCTGGGTTAGCTTCATTTGAGGATTCCCAACGGATTCGACAAGACAACGGATAAGGAAACCGTTGATTCTTGAAGGGTTGGTCGGTGAATCGGAGAACGGCGCGTCCGGCGGCCACGCCCTACCGCCTTGCGGTTAAACGCGATCTTTCCCATCCTAATTTCCTGGGTACTGTTAACCACTGGGTCACCAACTGGTCAATCCCGGCTTGCCGGGTGCAGCCCAAATTTCGCAGAAATTCGGGCTAATTCATCGCAAAACCGCCGTCCACGTTCAGAGTCTGACCGGTGATGTAGTCGGCGTCGGAGGAACAGAGGAAGACGATGGCTCCGGCGAGGTCGTCGGGTGTGGAAACGCGGTTGATCGGCACGGTCTTTACAATATTGGCCATGGCTTCGCCCGGTTTCAATTTAAGGAGCTTAGCCCGATCCCGATCGATACCTTCCCACATGGGAGTGTCGACAACCCCGGGTGCGATCGCATTCACGTTGATTCTATAGGGCGCGAGCGCAAGTGCGGCAGACTGGGTGATGCTGATGACGGCGGCCTTACTGGCCGCGTAGTGTACCTGGGTGGGACGCCCACTGCGACCCGAAATGGAGGAGAGGCTGACGATTTTGCCCCAACAACCCGTAATCCCTTCCTTTGTTTCCTCCCCTTCTTTCGGTACGGCCAAAGATTCAACCGGCCCAATGGCAGCTCTCAGTTTTTCTGGGATTTGTTCGATCATTTTCCGCGCCACCGCTTGCAGGCAAAAGAAGGTTCCACGCATATTGAGGTCGACCACCCGGTCCCAATCCCCTTCCGTCACGTCCATCATCGGCTTGATTTGAATCGTTCCGGCGTTGTTGACCAGAATGTCGACGTGTCCGAATTCGGCCACCGTGTCGTCGGCCATCTGATTCACTTTGGTCACGTCGGATATGTCGGCCGGGTAGGCGAGAGCGCGCCTGCCAAGTCCTTCAATTCCGGAGGCGGTCTCTTGAGCGGTTTCAGGATTGTACTCGGCTACCACCACGTCAGCGCCCTCTTGCGCGAGTCGCAGTGCGATGCCCTTGCCGATGCCCTGCCCCGAACCTGTTACGATCGCGACTTTTCCTGAGAGTCTTAGATCCGACATTGCACAAGGTCTGAATTGAGGGTGAAGAGATCGGAGCCACCTCTATGGGCTCAGTTTGAAAAGCGCCTGTGGGTTTTCCAAAGTCTCCTGAAGTCGTTGCAGAAAGCGAGCTGCGACCGCACCATCGATGACCTGGTGGTCGGCCGTCAGGCTCAGGGTTATCATCTCCCGAATGACAATTTGACCCTCTCTCGCCACTGGTTTGTCGATCGGTCGTCCCGCCCCGAGAATAGCGCTTTGGCCGGGATTGAGTATCGGGGTGAATCCATCGACCGTTCCCAGAACGCTGATCGTGAAGGTGCCGCCGACCAACTCGTCAGGGGCGATTTCGCCCGCTCTGGCTTTGACAGCCAATGCGTGGGTGTTGTTGGAGATCTGGAGGATGTCCATCTTTCCAACGTCTCGAAGGACTGGGACCACCAGACCTTCTTCGAGCGCGACCGCGACGCCGATGTTGATCTGGTCAAAGAAGAGGACGCTGCCATCCGAGAGAACGGTGTTGAGAGCGGGCTCCTCTTCCAGGGCGACGGCACAAGCCTTGATCAAGACATGGGAGAGAGTGATCACCTTTCCCGGATCCTGAGACAGGTCGTTTCTGCTCTTCTGCGCCTCGGTGATTTCGACCTCAATAAAGTAGCTGAGCTGGGCGGTTGAGGTAAGGCTGCTCCGCATGTTTTCGGCGATCGCCTTGCGCATACCGGCGATCGGTACGTCCGTGGTGGGTTGGGGAACTCCTTTGGGAAGGAGAGGACCTGTTTCGGTCGTTTGTTTCTGGTCAGCATACGCTTGGACATCGGGTTCGACGACTCTGCCGCGGGGCCCGGTCGGAGTGACTTCGGAAATGTCCACGCCAAGTCGGGAGGCAAGCCGTCGGGCGCCCGGAGTTGAAGGTACGACCTCTCCCGGCGCTCGCTTTGGCGGCGCCTTGGTCGCCTGCTGGGGTGTGGATTGTCTTGTCTCGCTTTTCAGTGCCTCAGTTTTTTCCTGCGGCGGTAACTCTCCCTCAGCGAGAAGATAGGCGATAGGCTCGTCTACTGGAGCGGTCGCCCCTTCCTCCACCAAGGGATGAAAGATCCCTTCCCCAACCGCCTCCAGGGCGTAGGTCACTTTTTCAGATTCGATTTCGGCGATCACCTCGTCGCGTTGGACGAATTCACCTGCCTTTTTGGACCATCCGGCGACGACTCCTTCCGTCATGAAGTCGCCCAACCGGGGCATTACAATGGGGACAGCCATTGGGATTCTATCCTATTCGAGGACTTCACGTGTCGCCGCCATGACTTGATCCTTATCGGGAACGTAATGCTTTTCCAGCCCCCGGCTGTAGGGGACCAGGGTGTGTGGAGGAGTGACCCGACGGGGCGGTGCGTCAAGATAGTCGAATGCCTCTTCCGCCACCAGGGCGGAAATATCGGTGGCGATGCTGCATCGAGGATAATCCTCGTCCACGATTACCACTTTACGGGTCTTCTGAACAGACTCCAGAATGGCGGCATTGTCCATTGGAGAGAGGGAAAGCAGATCGATGACCTCCGCCGAGATTCCCTCGCTTTCCAACTCGCCGGCCGCGTCCAGGCAGACGCGGGTCGTGTAGCCAATTCCGATCAGAGTGACATCGGAACCCTCCCTTGCTACACTGGCCTTCCCGATCGGTATCGTGTACGGTTCTTCCGGGACGTGGTCGTCGAAGCGCATCCCCATCACCTGCCGATTATTGAAGATCATCACCGGATCGTCGTCGCGAATAGCGGAGGTGAAGAGGCCCTTGACGTTGTAGGGGTTCGACGGAGCGACGCACTTGAGTCCCGGGAAATGGGTAAAGATGGAGTAGAGAGTCTCTGAATGTTGCGCCGCAGAGCCGGTACCTGCTCCGGTCGCCGTCATGATCGTCAGCGGCACCTTGACCTTCCCTCCGAACATGTAGTGAATTTTAGAGGCATTGTTCGTTATCTGGTCGCCACATACTCCGAAAAAGCCGACATACATCAAATCAACGATGGGCCGCATTCCGGTTGCGGCGGCGCCCACTCCGGCACCCATGAAGCCGGCTTCGGAAATCGGGGTGTCTCTCACCCGCTCGGGGCCGAATTTGTCGATCAGACCCTTGGTCAATCTCATGGGGCCTCCCCAGGCGTCCTGCTTGTCCGGACGACCGGCGCCGCCGGCGATGTCTTCGCCCATCACGAAGACCCGTTCGTCGCGCTCCATCTCCTGCTCGATGGCCTCGTTGACGGCCTGGATGAATGATATCTGGCGGGTTTCGGTCTGTACCTCAGTCATAGCTGATTTCTAAGGGTAGGAAACGTAGACTTCTGTAGTAAGTTCGTCTGGATCGGGAAAGGGACTCTCGTCGGCATACTTCGTGGCTTCGGCCACTGCCTCCACAGCCTTTTGGTTGATCGCCTCAAGATCCTCTTCGGAGCCGGTCCCGCTTTCGACAATGTGGGCTTTCAGTCTGGCGATACAGTCTCTCTCCTCGTAGTAATCCTCTTCTTCCTGGGTTCGATAGAGGAGCGGATCATCGGCACCGAAGTGGCCCATGTAGCGATAGGTCTGGGCTTCAATGAGGGTCGGCCCTTTGCCGGATCTGGCGCGATCGACCGCCTCGCGAGCGACTTCGAATACCTCGAGAACCGATTGCCCGTCGACCATGACGCCGGGCATGTCGTAGCCGGCCGCCCGATTTGCGATAGAGGCACCGGCCACTGAATACTCAAACGGGGTCGCCTCGGCGTAGCGGTTGTTCTCGCAAACGAAAAGCACGGGCAGCTTCCAGATGCTGGCTAGGTTCATTGACTCGTGGAGGGTGCCCTGATTGGCGCCGCCGTCACCGAAGAAGGCTGCACTCACCTGATCGGTTCCTCGGATTCGGGCGCTTAATCCAACTCCTGTGGCAACCGGTATACTCGAACCCACAATTCCATTGGCTCCCAGCATGCCTTTGTTGATGTCGGCGATGTGCATAGTTCCGCCCTTGCCCTTATTGGTGCCGGTAGCCTTTCCCAGCAGCTCCGCCATCATCTTGCTGACATCCACTCCTTTGGCGATACAATGATGGTGGCTCCGATGGGTCCCGAGGACGTAGTCATCGTCACGCAGATGGGCACAAATCCCGGTTGGCACCGCCTCCTGGCCGATCGACGAATGCATGCCCCGAAGCTTGCCGGCGTCGGCTTCGCGTCGCGCCTGCTCCTCAAAGCGGCGAATGAGAACCATGGTCTCATACATCCAGAGGAGGGTTTCCGAATTCAGTTCTTTTTGCATAGTGATCCGATTGCCTTGTCCCCCAACCTTTGTGAAAGCGCGAAACGGGATCAAGCAGATTCAGCAAACAACATCCCGTTCATTGTGGTCTGGACTCGAATTCGTTGCTATTAAATGTGGGTCTACCTTCGGTCCCCTTCCGTTGCTTTCTTAAGCGGTTGGGAAATCTCTCTTGAATAAATCCGCCGTGTTCTCGAATCTGCAGGTTGTGAGCTTGTCAAAACCGGGGGACTCTTTTCTCTCTGGTTTCGTCTGGGCTGTTTGAAATATGTCCTTTGTCACCCATCTCGAATGCGCCCACTGTGGCGAGGAATACGAGGCCGGGGAAGTTCACAATCTTTGTTCGGCCTGCAGTCGACCGCTCTGGGTGCGTTACGACCTCGAAGCGGTGCGGAAGAGACTTGGTCGAAAGGCTTTGGACGGACGGCCTCCGACCATGTGGCGTTTTCTGGAGCTCCTACCCGTTAACGATCCGGCCAACATCGTATCCCTGACCGAAACGATCACCCCAATACTTTCCGTGCCCCGACTGGGTGAACGATTCGGTCTCAACAACCTGCTAATCAAGGACGAGAGCCGGCTTCCCACGGGAAGCTTCAAAGCCCGGGGGATGGCCATGGCCGTAACCATGGCCAGGGAATTGGGTCTCGAGAATCTAGCCGCGCCGACGGCCGGAAATGCGGGCGGGGCGATGGCTTCCTATGCCTCCCGCGCGGGCATGAATTCGTGGGTCTTCATGCCCGAGGACACGCCAGTAACTAACAAAATGGAATGTGTTCTGACCGGCGCCAAAGTCTTTGAGGTCAACGGCCTGATCGATGATTGCGGAAAAATTGTTGCTCAAGGAGAGGCGAAGAAAGGCTGGTTCAACCTTTCGACCCTGAAGGAACCTTACCGGATCGAGGGAAAGAAGACGATGGGACTCGAATTGGCCGAACAGCTCGAGTGGAAACTCCCTGAAGTCATACTCTACCCTACAGGCGGAGGAACGGGACTGATCGGAATGTGGAAAGCCTTCGCCGAACTGGAGGCCATCGGCTGGCTGGAAACGGATTGCAAACCGCGAATGATTGCCTGCCAGAGCACCGGTTGCGCCCCAATCGTAAAAGCTTTTGAGAAGGGAGAGCGATTCGCAGAGCGTTTTGAAGATGCCGAAACAGTCGCCAGCGGATTGCGGGTGCCGTCGGCGGTGGGCGATTTTATGATCATCGACGCAGTCAGAGAGAGCGGCGGCCTTGCGATGGCGGCCCCCGAAGAGGAGATCGGCAAATGGATGAAAATTGCGGCATCCCTCGAGGGAATCTCACTCTGCCCTGAGACAGCGGTCTGTTTGGGAGTTTTGGAGCGGCTTGTCGGGAGGGGCGATGTGGGACCGAACGATCAGATCGTCGTATTCAACACGGGGGCCTCCCAGAAGTACCCCGAAGCGGTGGAGTTAGAGCTACCGAAGATCGACCTCAACGAGGCGATACCTTGGGAGAAGATCTGATAGCTATATTTGGTTGTTGGAATTCGCGAGCCTGATCACCTGAAAAGTCCAAGTCCTTACGGATTTTCGGGTGATACGTTTCGACGCAGCGATAGCGAGAATTGGAGCAGGGTCCTCGCCTCTCCAACCTGGCGGCTTAACGGGCGCTTTTGATGGCGTATCCAGAAAGTCCGGTTCGTCTCGGTAACGGTAGTTCCATTCCTATTTGATCCGGACTCGCTTTCACAAGTTCCTGCATGCTTCCTTCGATGTTGAGACCGTCGAAAACGCCTGAATTCGCGATGGTTGCAGGGTCACCAAAAGAGAAATTTCACTGATAGCAGAGGTCCGGTACGTCGATTCCCAATCGTTCGGCTATTTTAAGCATTCTCTTATCTGCTGAAACCAGATGATGGGAACGAGCGTTCAACGCCGTCGCCAGGTGGATACCATCCAAGGAGCGTAGTGTCAGTTGGGGCTCCTCCTCGCATACCGCCCAAAGCCCCCTCGCTGCCTCAACTATCGGTGGACTTAGAGGGACAAGCTCGAAATGTCCATCTTCCTTGTCCGATAGAAATTGCTTGAATGCATCCTCCGCCTCTTCCTCCGATATTTCGTCCCCATGTCGCTTCTGTTGAATAGCATAGAACAGCTCGATTTCAAGCAGCTGGGAACTTAGGAACAGTCCTTCTACATTTGAAAAATGAACGATATAGGATTCTGAATCGCTCTCCGGGCAGTAGAGCTTGAGGACGGCTGAGGTGTCCCAGTACCATCTATCCATTAGGATCGTTCTCTACGCAGATCATCGATGATCGAGACCCCAGAGTCGCTTCGTTGGGCAAAGCGTTTCTGCAACTTAGACAGACGCTTGGCCCAAGCCTTGCGGTCCGTCGACCGCGGTTCGCGAATCGCGGTTAGGCGAGCTCTCGGTTGCCCACGTACCGTGATAATGACATCCTCTCCTTTCTCCACCATCCTGACATATTCGCTGAGCCGCGTTTTGGTTTCCCTCAAAGATGCAATCATGTGACCAATGTAGTTCCTTAACGAAAAGAAGCAAGCCTCAGAATTCAGCGGAGCAAACCTTGTCCCGAACCTTGTCCGTTTGGTTGCGGCTCCGCTGCGCTAGGAGGCTTTGTCGGACTTTGTGCTTCGATTGCTCTGCAAGTACGAAAGTTCGTCCGACAGCCTCCTAGCAGGAATCTGTCGGAATGGACTTGGTCTAGATTTGCACCCTTCACCTTTGCATCCGAACCTCCGCGATGTTGCGATATTCAAAGTCCGACAGATTCCTAGGCTAGTTCTTGGATTCCGACGGGTGCCTGATGGTCGCCCTTTGGAAATCTTTCGGGCTAATCTTCTCCAATGGTTCCTTGATGTTGAAGCCTTTGCCGGGTTCGGGAGTCTGGTGATTGCCTTGAAATTTCGCCCAGCGCACCCCGTTGGTGAGGACGTTGAGGATTTCCTCATTGTAAAAGATGGGATAGGTCTCGTGCCCGGGCCGGAAGTAAAAGATGCGGCCTTTACCACGATGCCAGGTGCATCCACTGCGAAACACTTCTCCGCCTTCAAACCAGCTGATGAAAATGAGTTCGTCGGGATCGGGAATGTCGAAATGCTCGCCGTACATCTCGGCGTAGGGGAGCTCGATGTAGGGTCCGATACCTTGGGTGATGGGGTGATTCGGGTTGACCACCCAGAGGCGTTCCCGTTCGTCCGCTTCGCGCCAAAGGAGTCCGCAGCCGGTCCCCATGAGGCGCTTGAAAATCTTTGAAAAGTGTCCCGAATGCAGGACGATCAGCCCCATACCGTTCAGGACGCGCATCTGGACTCGGTCGACGACGGCATCACTGACTTTGTCGTGTGCAGCATGTCCCCACCAGATCAGAACATCTGTGTCCTCCAGAACCTCCTCGGTGAGACCGTGTTCCGGCATCTCCAATGTGGCGGCCTTGGTTTCGAGATCCGGCTCCTTCTCCATGTGTTCTGCGATCGCTCCGTGTATGCCCTCCGGATAGATTTTTGCAACAGACTCGCTCGTCTTTTCGTGGACGAACTCGTTGTATATTGTGACTTTGATTTTTGACATGCGTTTTGTTCCCTCTTTGCTGGATCCTGGAATCGGGACGTCAGATTTCCGAAGGGGAAACCTTCGTCGCAAGCCTCGTCGTAAGCTTTCTCGAATTGATTCTACCCAATCTCCTGATCCTTTGTCGTAAGCTTGGTCGTGAACATTGTCGAATGGTTAAGGTCGAAGAGCAGCGTTTTGCACTAGAGAAAACTGTGGAAGAGTGTTCATGATGGGTGCGACGAGGTTTACGACCCGTCGCCGCTACGCTCTGCCGAGGCAGGCAAGGCTCGCGACAAAGTGCTCAGAAGGGTATTTTGGTAGTTGACCTTCGATTCGAGGATGAAACGACGAAGATATTAACTTGACCAGACACCTGACACCCGAACCCTGAAATCTCTCCGACCTATGTCAAAAATCCCCGTCGATCTCCGCAGTGATACGATCACCGAGCCTACACCGGCGATGCGAAGGGCCATTGCGGAAGCGGAGGTCGGGGACGATGTCTTTAGCGACGATCCGACGGTCCTCCGACTCCAGGAGCAGACGGCGGAGATTCTCGGCAAGGAGGCGGCGATTTACGTTCCTTCGGGAACCATGTCGAATCAGATCGGGGTGCGGCTGCACTGCCGGCCGGGAGACGAGCTTCTTTGCGAAGAAGGGAGCCATGTCTACAACTACGAACAGGGTGCCTACACCCAGCTGAGCGGAGTTGCGGCTCGCCCGGTCGTGGGCGACGAGGGAGTCCTGAAACTTGAGCAGTTACAAACTCTGATCCGGCCGGAGGACGAACATCAGACCAGGACCCGGCTCGTCTGTCTCGAAAACACGCACAATCGAGCGGCCGGGCGGATCCTCCCTTACGATGGAGTCGAGGAAGTCTGCCGCTGGGCTCACGAGAACAGCCTGCGAACGCATCTGGACGGGGCTCGTCTTTTCAATGCGGTGGTGGGTTCGGGTATCCCGGCGGTTCAATGGGCGCAGCATTTCGATACCGTGAGCGTCTGTTTCAGCAAGGGTCTGGGCGCTCCGGTGGGGTCAGCGCTGGCCGGATCGGATGAGTTGATCGGCGAGGCGCGGCGACACCGAAAACTCTTTGGAGGCGGAATGAGACAGGTGGGTATCATCGCTGCCGCCGCCCTTTATGCCTTGGAGAACAACGTCGAGCGCCTCGAGGAGGATCACGCCAACGCCCAAACAATCGCCAACGCGGTGCGCTCAGCCAAAGGGCTGAAACTGGATCCGGAGCAGGTCGACACCAACATCATCTTCATCAAGGTCGATCCTTCCCTCGGAACCGCCGCCCAGTTCGTCAAGGCCTTGGAGAATGAAAACGTCAGGACCCTAGCCCTCGGGCCGGATTTGGTCCGGTTGGTGACCAATCTCCATGTTTCCGACGAGGGTGCGCGACGTGCTGCCGATGTCATTCGGCAGGTCGGAGAGCAAGGGCTTTGAGAGGAATTTGTTGGTGTCAGCCCGTTCGGAATGTGCATCCATTATCGTGCAATCTGGAGCTCAGAACTGAACTAGTGTCGAAAAGAGATCTGCACACTTAGTCTCTCTTCTTAGTCCATTACCCTTAGTCGTCCAACTTAGTCTCAATCAAGGGCCGTCGACTAAGTGGCGGGACGAGGGGCGCGGGAAGGGCTGAGCAGGAATGTTGAATCCAGTTGATCCGGCGAGGAAGCGGATGAGGATGACGAAGAGGAAGATTAACTTCCATCAATCGAATGGCACCCCCATCTTCTCGAATCTTGCTTGCAGTGCGGCCTTGGCTTCCTTGAAGGGCCGGCTGAGGAAAGCCTGGTGGTCGTTCTCGCCATGGTGATGGGTGACGGTGCCCGGTTCAAAGTGCCGGGCGGTGTTGTTGATGTAGGTGAGCCCGCCCTCCACCAAGGTGAGCATGTAGGTCGCGCTCTCGAGGTCGAAGAGTTCGTACTTCCCACCCACCGCGACGTAGATGGGGCTGGTGTGAGCGTGGATGCCTCGGCCCCAGCCATCGTGATGTGATACGGCGGTGTAGCCCGGACCGCCACAGCGCGCGGCTAGCCAGGTATTGCTGTCCACTTTAAGCTTTGCTCTCAGTCGCAGTTTCTTTCTGCCTTGCTCGCTCTCCGTCTGCGCTACGACTTTGCCCTGTTGGACAATCTGCAATGTGGTTACGGGCAAAATCGATTGTACGTGAGCTTCGACTTCGAGAGTCCCGCCGTTTCCGGGAAGGTTGATCGTGCTGCCGATTGGCTCGCCGCTGACGGTGAACGAGATGAGTGGGCCGCTCGATTGGAAGGTGTTTCCGGCCCGGAGGCCAAGGCACCAGTTCTCGTAGTTGAATTCCCTATCCGGAGGTATGTGGACGTAGGTGCGACACACGCCGACAGGAACGTCGCTCGTCATCTTGTCGGTCCCACCGCAGATTGGGAGTTTGTATCCGCAGTTGAGATAGCGATACCACTCGCCATGATTGTAGAGCGAGTGGATCAGGAATTCCACCGCGTCGAGCCGATTCGTAGCGACCAGGGTGGCCGGTTCGCAGTTGGGCGTTGGGATGTGAGGCAGAACTACGAAACCGCCCTGTTCGTGGCAGGCGTCTGCCCAATAGGAAAGGGTGGTCTCCAGGTTGCCCGCTAATTCCGCTTCACTCGGCCCGTCGGAACACCAGGGCATCACTTGCCTCTTGAGGCCGAGAAGCGTGAGGTGGCCGAGAATATGCTGCCGGTTCTCAGAGGAGCAGTAGACGATGTTGTCCCCGTCCTGGGTCACACTGGGACGTCCTACGAAGTCCTCCGTGTTGGTGAAAAGATGTCCCCATTGGGATTGGAGGAGGTTGACGACATTGAGGTCCTCGCCCTGGCCTTCGAGATGGGCGCCGACGGTCGAAAGAAAGTGCACGTGGGTATCGCCGCTGAAGTATCGTTGATCGTTCATGTTTGCTAACCGCTTCATGCGTATCTCGAGTTCGCGCTGGCCTTTTCCAATTCTGACTTTCTTTCGAAACGGAAAATACTCGTAGCCTTTCGCGACATCGACGATCAGGTCCCCTCGCGGCAACCAGCCTTGGCAGGCCCCCTGAATGTAGGCGTAAGAAATCTGGCCGAGCCGCACATCACCGCCTACATCGATGTGCCAGCTACCCATGTCCGACATGACGTGATTGTGGTGTCCATGCGGCGCATAGGGTACGCCTTCCGGAGAGCGGAAATGGATCCGGCAGTGGAGCGGCTTACCCGTCTCGTCATCGATCACCTTAGTATGGACCCAATTGAAGCCGCCTTCGATGACTTCGAGATCGACCTTTGCACTCGCCCTCAGTTTGCCCTTCTTCTGAAGCTCGCCCCAGTTAGCCTTTCCCAGTGCCTTGCCTCCTTGCTTGACTGTGACGGTTGAGCTGGGCGTCGCCGCGATTTCAACGTAGCTTCTCGCGCTAGTCTTTGCCTTCGATTCACCCCAGCCTTTGAAGTCGTCTTTAAGAAATTCGTCCGTCGTGCTTTCGGGGAGGGGATAGGGAAAAGTCGCGACGCCACGGTCGACCTCCACTTCGAGGTCGAATGATTTCGCTGCCTCTCTTTTGTTCAAGAGGGTGACCTTGACCTCCTTTTTTCCCTCTCGGCTGAAGGGATGTTCGTCCAAGTGCCCGAGGGTGATGGCGCCCAGAATGAAGCGGGGACCCGATGGAACAATCTCGATCGACTGGATTTTCACTCTAGGTTTCGGGTTAGTCCAGCAGAAGAGCACGAAGTGTTCGGGCCAGGCCTGGTTGGCTTCTGTCTGTCGATTACCAGTAGCGGAGTAATCTCCCTCGTAGCGCGGAGGAAGGCCCTCGTTTCTGTCCGGCAGGGCGTTGAACGGGAGCTGTCCCCAACCCGTAGGAATAATGGAGATCTCAAAGCGCTCGCGAATAGGAATGGTGTGTTCCCTGCCGTTCGCCAGTTCGACCTTGTAGTGCGCTACGACCTCGCCGAGCGGTCCGTTATTCATCAACTGCGAGTCGAGTTGTCGGTGAGCGAAGATCACATTCTGGGCAGTCCGGTTAACCGGCACCTTGACCTTCTCGCTGCTGAAACCCTTCCCGTTCCCGAGCGCGAGGAGGAATTTTTCGCCCTTTCCATCTCGCGCTCCTACCTGGAATGGTAGGCCGCGCATCGTTTGCCTTCCCAAACGGGGTGGCTCATCCTTTCCGAGAACTTCCTTTCCGGCGTTGCAGAGGCGTGCGAGACTGATGGCTTCGTAGTCTTTCATGGATGATGCGAGATGCGAGATGCGAGATGCGAGATGCGAGATGCGAGATGCGAGATGCGAGATGCGAGATGCGAGATGCGAGATGCGAGATGCGAGATGCGAGATGCGAGATGCGAGATGCGAGATGCGAGATGCGAGATGCGAGATGCGAGATGCGAGATGCGAGATGCGAGATGCGAGATGCGAGATGCGGAATAGTGCCAGTGGACCCAGATTGTACTCTTGTTGGAGAGGAAGTCGAATGAAAACTTTAGCCGCTTTCGATGCGGAGCTCAGGACTCGCAATTCTCGTGGTCCCCTGCCATAGGTTGGAGAAGATACCATGGAGGAGCGCGATTTAACATTCAGACCGGTTGATAATCCGTCTCCCCGCGAGCTCAGCTCCGATCAAATTGCGCACTTCAACGAGGAGGGTTACATTCGGCCGATTGATGTCTTTACGGAGTCCGAAATCTCCGCCCATCGCGAATACTTCAATGGTTTGCTGCAGAAGCTGAACGATCTCGACGATGGGCGGGATGCCTATGCGCTGAATTGCTATCAGGCGCTCTGTGAAGGAATTTGGGATCTCTGCAAGGAGTCGCGTATTCTGGATTACGTTGAGGATATCGTTGGGAGCAACATCATCGCTTGGGCGACCCATTACTTCTGCAAACTTCCCAAGGACGGGAAAAGAGTGCCTTGGCACCAGGATGCCTCATACTGGCATTTGACTCCCGCCCGCACCGTTACCGTCTGGCTCGCAATCGATGATGCCGACGAGGAAAACGCGGCTATGAAATTCATCCCGGGAACCCATCGGGTTGGTCATCTGAAGTGGCGCGAAGCCGAGGGGGATACGGTACTGGGTCAGGAAATTTCGGACATCGGGAAGTTTAAAGAACCGGTCTATGACTCCCTCAAGGCCGGCCAAATGTCTCTTCACGCCGACATGCTGGTGCACGGATCCGATCCGAATGAATCGACCCGCCGTCGTTGCGGCCTTACCATACGCTGCTGTCCCCCGGACGTGCGTACGACTTCCACCGGTTGGAATGCCGACTCCATAGTCGCACGAGGGTGCGACCCTACGGGACATTGGAAAAATAGTCCGCGACCGGTGGGAGATACAGTTTACGCAAGAGGAAGGCGTTCCAAGCGCCCCAAGTCTATTGGGGGAAACTAGCCCGCTTTTTTATGGTCGGTGAGCGACAAAGGGTCGGGAAGGTGATTCTATCGGAACAGACTCGCCGGAATCCTGTCGGAAAGTCGGGCTCACCACTGCTGCGGCACGATGCGCAGGCGGAGGTATTTCTGGTCATCCTCCGGGGAAAGAAGAATGGTCGCCTTGATAAGTTTGACCGGGCCCTCTTCTCCCAGCTCCACCTTTTCCAATGTGACGCCGTGCGAGTACCAGTCGAACATGTCATCGCTCCACTCCACTACTCCTGAAGTGTCCTTGGCATCTCCGTACATCTGATAATAGAGGCTCAGGGATTCGTTTTCCTGTTCAATATAGACGACGCCGATGCCGTCATTGGAGACTGGATCGAGGCCAAGATAATACTCGGCGAAATTGGCAAAGGTGTCGTTATCCGGGTTGGCGTCGTCTCCCCATAGGGTCGCTTCCTTTCCTTGATCGTTGAGATCAGCCGATGCGAAATAATCCTCCCGCCATAATTGTGCCTCGTTACCGTTGACAACAATCTCTCCGGAGAGTGGGTGAATTCCCGTGACCGGATTACCGGCCCAATCGGTGACAGAATTACTCGGAATGACCAATTCGCTGCCGTATATGGTAAATCCCTCGGTCACGACGACGGTGATATCTTTGCCGTCCGCGCTCCAGTAAACTTCATTCTCGTTACCGTATTTGCGACCCCCTTCGGGACGGAGGTGAAAATTCGCATTTTTGCTCCCGGTTGTGATTGTGGGCTCCCTCATCGCTTCGTTGAAGTGGAAAATATACCGATTTCCCAGACGCAGACTTCCGCAAGCGATGGTGTCGATCCAGTCGATCCCGATAAATTCGGGTGCGATGGTATCGATCGTATTCAGGAGCTGAGTGCCGATGGTTGGATTCCCTCCCGTGTCGGTAAGGCCGTCAGGGGTCACCAGTTCGTTGCCTGTGATGGTGAACCCACTCGTCACCGTAACTATCACGGTTCGGTTATCGGCCGTCCAACGGATCTGGTTGAGGGTTCCGTAAATCAGGTTTCCTTCCACTGTCAGGCGGTCGTTTGCCTGGGTCGTTCCATCGGCGATGAGCGAGGTGTCCATCTCTTTGGAAAACCGGAAGTGATACTCGTCGTCGATTGTGAGCGTCCCACTGCCGTCGACATCGTTGAATTCGACCTCTTGAAACCTGGGCGGCGCCAAGTCCGGGATATCTTCCATCAGCCAGACCTCGGTGACGGCGGCCCGCAGGGAGACGGCGGGATCGTCGTCGACGAATTTCAGGGTTAAGGTTCCATCTGCGTAAAAGGGAGATGCAATTTTGTACTCGAACTGGGCGGGCGCGGCCGAAGGTATGTTTGTAGAATCGTGAATGATACTGTCGTTCTCGTCGGTCAAACTCTGAATTCTGTCTCCGGCGTCACCTGTAAAATAACTCGTGCGAATCTTGTAGTCTTTGCTCACATCGATGCCGGTGTAGTCAAGAATGACTTCACTTTCATCCCATGCCATCGTTCGATCGGGCCGGAGACTGGATGGATCCCACTCATCGGAGAGGGTTCCTTGAGTGAGGATCGGCGGGGCCATTGAACCGGATGTGGACCCGGCGCCTACGCTGAAATTGCGGTAGGCGAAGAGCGTGCCCACTTCGGTTTGGAAGGGCTCGTAAGTGACATCGTTCCCAACACGGTTTCCGGTTCCGGACGCATTCGTGGTCGGATGGAAGGGACCGCCGGCGTCGGATTCTCCCCACCAGTTCTGGGTCCCGTCGATCACGTTTCCGGTTCCGTTTCGCAGGCCATAGCCCCGATTGGAAAAGAACTGATTGTTCGTAACCGATGGGGTGGCATTGCCGGTGGCTTCGACTCCGTCTGACAGATTGCTCGAGATCCGATTGAATGAGATATTCGGGCTCGACGGGTTCTCCACCCGGACACCATCGAGGGCGTTTCCCCAGATCCTATTGCCGATGACAAGGGGTGAGGATTCATACATGCGGAGACCATTGGTAGAGCTGTTGGAGATCTCGCTGTTTTCCACCAAGACGTTGGCGCGAAAGAGGTAGAGCGCACCATTACTGCTGCTCCCGCCGTAAAGGATCCTGGTATGTCGGATTCGGGAGAAGCTCTCGAGTATCGAATCGTTAAAGGTGATTCCCCTCCAGTCGCCGTTCGTCGGCGTGGATCCGCGTCCATCGTTGTTGGTGTCTCCTCCCACTTCATCATCTTTAAAGGAGGTGAATGCGATCTTCTCCCCGAGTTCACCGTCAGCTACCAGGCTGCCGTTCACCGTAATTCCGACGTTTGAAGCGAATTTAACAATGACTCCGGGATCAATCGTCATGGTCGTATGAATCGGAATCGTGATGTCGGCGGAGTAGACGACATAGGTG
Source organism: Candidatus Moanibacter sp. (assembly GCA_965226025.1). Classification (GTDB taxonomy): domain Bacteria; phylum Verrucomicrobiota; class Verrucomicrobiia; order Opitutales; family UBA2987; genus Moanibacter. The sequence goes on from CBDDCD010000003.1 coordinate 2,360,086, forward strand.
CGAGTCTCGTCCGGCGAACCCATACTCCAGATGGGCAGTTGCTTATCGGTGATGATATCGTTGCCTCGAATGCCTATATACTTCTGCGTGTTGGGAGTGAGGACGTTCGTATCATCGGGCAGAGCGCTTGCGGGAACGAGGACCGAGATGTTGTTGCCGGTGATGCTGTTGCCCCGAATCACCGGGGTGTTGCTCGCGCCGCTGAAATAGACACCGTAGCCAACGTTGTCGATAATGATGTTATCCAAGATCGTGGGTTTGGAGCTGGCCTCAACGAAGATCCCGTGGCTGTTGCTCGTAATGGTGTTGCCTTGGACAATGGGACTGCTCGGGTTGTAAAGGCGGATTCCGTAGCTGGTGTTGTCGCTGATCGTGTTGTCCTCAATCAGGTTCGAGCTCCCATAGTTGTAGAGCCCGAAAGAAGAGCCATGCTCAATCGTGCTCGAGACGATGCTTGCGCTGGAACGCAGGACATAAACGTTGCCGTTGCCCGAACTGCCTCCGTAGCGTACCACCGTCTGCTCCAGACGCGAGGTGCCGAAAGCATCGGGAATGTAGATCATATCCCAATAGCCGGGCGTGCCGCTGGAGGGGCCATCACCATTAGTATCTCCTCCATAGTCATCGTCCGTCCAGGAGGTAAATACGACAGGGTTTCCTGAAGTGCCCACTGCTTCGAGGGCGCCGTTTACCCTCAGTTCCTTGTTTGCGGCAAATTTGAAGATTGTGCCCGGTCCGAGGGTGAGCGTAACGCCGGATGGGACCGTCAAGTCGTTCGTGATGTGAAAAACTCCCTCGCCAAGCGTACTGTCGGTGTTCAGGGTCCCGGAAAGGGCGACGACTTCGGCTACCTCGACAATTGGCTCGATGATGGCAACGCCCAAGAATGGTTGAAACTCGCTAATCGGATCCGAATCGGTCAGAGCCAGGTTGGTAAATCCGATCTCGATCCAGCCGTCGTAGTTGTTATTGGCCGCAATGAAGAAATTGCCGGAGATTGAAAGCTCGTCCAATCGGGAGACATCGCCGATACCCAAATCGGCGATCAGATGGTCTCCAGCGTCTGCGGTGCGGTTAAAGAGGCCGCCGAATTCACCCGGAGCCGTACCGGCCCTATTCATGTTTACCCAGCGAAGGTTGCTGCCTTCCGTCGTCAGACCCCGAATTTCGGTGAAGAAAGTGCCCAGACCGCTGTCAAATGATTCCGAGTGTGTGCCGGCTGGACCTGTCGCTTCGAGGCCCACGGTGTAGCTGATATCATCGATCCAGACTTCCGCATTGCGGCCCAATTCCGGCGAGCTGGCCGGTCCCGTCCCGATCTTGAATGCATCAAAAGCCCACTCGGAGACATCGGGTGCATTGGTTTCAACTCCGGCCGAGTTGAAACCTCCCCCGGCCCAATCGAAGCGGCAGTTGAAAGTGCCATTACCGGAAATATCTGGAAACGGAGTCCACGTGAAATCGAAGTGAACCATTACTCCCACAGGCACCCAGTCCGCTCCGAGAACCGGCAGAATACCCCGGCTGCGGCCCCCGGAGATCGAATTGGAGAGGCCTATGGCTCGGAAATTGATATTCGCGCCGGAAGGAGTAACAGCTACTTCGGCGCCTGCGCTCTCGTTGGGGACCTCGTCTATGGTGGTGATTTTGAGAGTATAGTTCTGGCCTGCGTTCAATCCACCATAATGGTGGTTGCGGGCAGTGCGGCCCAAGCTGATTGGAAGTCCGTTGTTGTAATCGGGATCATTATTGCCGAAGGCAACACCGTCCAAAGAGAGGAAGAGCCGCTGATCGACAAGGTCGTTGTCGCTGTCTACGCTGCCGGTCCACGAGAGGTAGATGGAGACGACTGTTCCGCCTGTGTGAGAGGGAATGGCGACAAGGTCCGTAACATCCTCTGGGGGCGTGTTATCGATCACGCCGGTGGCCATGGCGGGTCCGGCAACATTGGAATCAGCGCTGTTTCCGGACTGATCGAAGACGCGGACAAAATAGTAGAAGTCGGTTGCCGATAACACTGTGGTATCGTCGAACTGCATGCCACCCGGACTGACTTCGCCGACTTTCGTAAAAGGCAGAAAACGGTCCTCGCTTCGATGAATCTCATAACTATCGATATCATTCTCGCCGGCGCCGTCATCGGCGGATAGGGTCCAGCTAATCCGCATGGTGCTGTCGACGCCGCTCAACCCCTCGGCAATGACGCCGGTCGGTGGGGCGGGAAGGGATGTGTCAATTGTGACCATCGGGCTTTCCCCTGCGATAGAGCGATTGCCGTTCCGGTCGACGGCTCGGGCATAAATAGTGTAGTCTCCCTCGGCCGGATTCGACCACCTCAAACTCCAAAGTCCGTTGGTGGTGAGGGAGGTAGCCGGTTTCCAACTGATCTCGCCGCCCCCATTTTCAATTCCGACCTCGATCGAATGGACACCGGAATCAAGATCGGAGACGGAGCCGGTGAGGAATGTGACGCCGCCGGGCAGTAGTTCGCCTCCGACCGGGTAGTTAGTTTGAACGAGTGGCGGCGTCAGGTCCGGATTGGGTGATTCCAACAGCGTGATGCCCGACACAACGGTGCGGAAACCGGAGAGTCCGTTAAGATTTATTTCGAGATTGCCGCCGACCAGCGATCCATTCCCAACCGGAAATGCGTAGAGAGCAGGAGAGGAAGGCGGCATGGTCCATCCTGGGTGAATTGGATCTCCGTTGACATCGGTCAAATCCTGGCGTCCGCCGTTGGTGTCAAGATTGAGGTAGGTGAGCAGAACAGAGTAGGCGGCCGAGGGGTTGAGCGCGCTGTAGATTCCTGTCAGTCGGTTGGTGACCGAATCGTAAAGAACAGAGTAGGCGGGGGAACCTCCCCATTCGGTAGACGGGATGCCGGTGACGTTCGGGAAGCCAACGAGGTAACCGAAATGATCGCTTCCTCCGGCGTTGAAGTGGCTGAAGGGCGTACCCGTGGCCAGGAAGGGATCGGCATCGATGGAGCCGCTCCCGGTATTGAGGATCTGGTCCCCTGAGCCCGGTCCCTCGCCCCCGGGTCCGTCCGTGGCGCCCCACCAGTTGTTCTCCGCCCCGATCGTCTGGTTGGAGCTGTTGCGCAGTCCCTGGCCCAGGTTGGCGAAGATCTCGGTGCCGCTGACCGTCAATCCCACGCTGTTGAGCAACTCGATCCCGTCGCTGAAGTTGGCGTAGATCCGCCCTCCGGTGAGGGTGTGCGTCCCCGAGTTCTCCAGGTGCACCCCGTCCGCGCTGTTCCCGAAGATCTCGTTGTTCTCCATTGTCAGGCTCGCCAGGTGCACCCTGAGCCCGTGCACGCTGGAGTTGCTCAAGGTGCTGTTGCGGATCGTCAGATTGGTGCGGAAGGAGTAGAACATGGCACTGTTGGCCCCGCCCCCGTAGCGCAGCACCGCGTGCTCGATCAGACTCGCATTCTCCACCGCCTGGTCGGTGATGTAGATCGTGCGCCAGTCCCCGTTCACGGGCGTGCTCGCGCTCCCGTCCAGGTTGAGGTCTCCCCCGTAAAAGTCATCCCTCCAGGAGGTGAAGGCAATGGGCAGTGCCTGAGTCCCCACCGCCGTCAGGATTCCGTGGATGGTCAGCCCCGCGTTGCTCACAAACTTCACCACCACCCCGGGGTCCACCTCCAACAGGGTCCCTGCGTTCATCGTCATGGTGTTGTAGATCTGGTAGGTGTTGAGCTCGTTTTGAGTCCCCCCCCTCGAGGACCTCAAAGTGCAGGTCGCTCCCCCGCGCGTTGCCCCGGATAAGGATCGCGTTGATCTGGTTGGGGGTGAGTACGTTGCCGTCCCCCGTGTTGGGCACCGCGCTGGCTGGGATGATCATACTGCGCAGGTTCCCCGTGATCGTGTTGCCCGTGATCACGGGAGTGTTGCTCGCCCCGTCGAAATAGATTCCGTAGCTGCTGTTCCCCGTGATCGTGTTGTCCTCCATCAGGGGAGTGGTCCCGCTCTCCACCCGGATCCCGTAACTGTTCCTCTCGATCGTGTTGTTGCGGTCGATCGGACTGCTCGCACTGTGGTGGCGGATCCCGTAGGTGGCGTTGTCCCGGATCGTGTTGCCCTCGATCAGGGGCGAACTCGTATGGGTGTAGAGCCCGTAGCTCGAACTCTCCGCTATGTCGCAGTCACGCACCGTCACATTGGCCCGGAACTGATAGACGTTGCCCTGGTTCCCGCTCCCCCCAAAGCGAATCTCGCACTGCTCCAGGCGGGAGAAGTCTTCCGAATCGGCCGCTGAATCGCTGAAGTAGATCCGGTTCCAGTCCCCCCGCTCTCCCGTGCTGAAGCCGTCCCCATTAGTGTCCCCGCCCGCGCCGTCGTCGCGGTAGGAGGTGAAAACAATTTTACTAGGACTTGTACCGACGGCAAAAAGGGCGCCGTCCACGTCGATCTTCCGAATCGAGTTGAACTTGACGATCGCCCCCGGTTCAATCGTCAACTTTACTCCCTCCGCCACCGTTACATTTCCGACGATGCGATGAATATCGGACCCGGACCAGGTTGTATCGGCGGAAATCGTTCCAGATTGATCGACGACCGCCCCCTCGGCTCCCATCGGAATCAAGGTATGCGAAGCCCAACAGAAGAGAAAACTGGCCCTGATAAGGTAGTTAGTTCGGATCATTGAATCTCACCGGACAAACGCTGGGTCTTCGGCGCTGTCAAGATCCACATTTATGTAAAAAAAGGCGCAGGAAATGTCGATAATTAAACCCCTCACTAGGGTAAGATATTCTCCGAGACCGAGGGATTCACCCCTCCTTTTTAAGTAAGCCTTCCCCGCGGTCCGTGCTTTTCACAAAGAGGTTCATCCTGGGAAGTGCGGGACTTCGAGCGCAGTGAATGTTCATAAGAGAACGACCCTGTGTTAGAAAGTTCTATATCCTCTCAACGGCGTAGACCTGAGAGTGCCCGGAGATGTCGGAAGTGTAGGTCACCCATCGTTCAGAGGGACTGAAGGACGGGTGCGGGTGGGTCCATTGAGGACCGTAGACGGTGTCGGTCTTCATTTCCATCCAACTCAGGGATTCCGCCTTCTCCTCTGCCGCTGCCGCCCAGTCCTCTGCCATGGCATAGCGGTCTTTTTCCCACTGGCTACCGCTGCATGAACTATTGGGAAAGCAGAGAGGGCGAATATCGCCGGAGGCAACGTCGATGAGGACGAGGCCCCGATCCGGATGCACCGTATCACAGAGTACCGTGTCGCCGGCGGCATTGGAGGCGATATGCCAGGCGTTGAATTCGGCGATGGTTGAGATCTCTCGGTTGGAAAGATCCATACGTTTTAGCGCATAGGGCCAGACAACGAAGATGAGACTATTTCCCCTATCACCGAGAAAGGTCTCGTGCACGATAAACTCATCGTTTCCGTGCTCATGGAGGCACCTGTTCTCGGTTCCGTCCCGGTTGATTGTCCAGATGCGCGGCGCTGGATCTTGCGCATATTCAATGAGCTCTGGATCCGATGGATGAAACTGAGGATGGATGATGGTGCGCGGACATTCGAATATCTCATCACCGCCCGATCCATCCAACCGAGTCACGGTGATGTAAGAATGATCTCCGCGCTTCATTGCGGACACCAGCACCTCGTGATCCGAACTTATGGAGAGTTCGCCGAGCTGCGCGTCCTCGTATTCGGCTAAGGTCCGAGTTTCGAGCGTGTCCAACCGCACTCCGCGTAGGTTGCTGCCCGCCGAATACAGCAACTCCGAACCATCGGGCGAGATAATTCCGGAGTAACCTTGGATATTCGGTTCATCCGTCAACTGAACGATGTCGCCTCGAGGAAATCCGATGCGATAGTAATTGGCCGAGCCGGAACGGTAGGAAGCGACAATCACCGACCCTTCGTCGCGAGTAAATGAAGAGGTCAGAAAGTAGAGGTTGTGATTGATGGACGGGTGATCCGTCAGTCTGATCACGCGGGCTCCCGTCTGCTCGTCACGAAATGCTTCCGACTCGGACGGGAAGATCGCTCCTTTGGCATAGGTAGTCATGCGGAGTGGTGGAGTGGTCTACTCTTTGACCAATGAGACAATACTCAATTTTTCTATTCTCGGCCATACCAATTCGTCGAGATCTTTCGGTCACGTGAAAGAGCCTAAATTGGATCGTTCTACCGTGACTTGCCTAAACATTTGACACACTTCGTAGCAGAAGGTTTTTGAAATGTTCGGGCTATCTCCTGATGAGCGTCGCTCTGCCGCTCGGCAGAGCGGGCAAGTTTCTGTCGGTGGCCGATCCTGTCATCATCGTCTTTCGCACCAAAAATGCTGGTCACTGCAACTGATATCGAAAGCTGAATCCGACAGAAACTATTCTCCTTCGAACTCGATCAAAGTGCGGACAGGTACATCTAATGCCTCGAGTTTCTGGCGGCCGCCGAGGGCAGGAAGATCGATTACGAAGCTGGCGCCGAGGACTTCACCTCCCGCCTCCCGGATGAGGTCGACTGCAGCGCAGGCGGTGCCACCGGTGGCGATGAGATCGTCAATCAGAATTATCTGATCACCCTGTTCGAGACTGTCGATATGAATTTCCATTTCATCGGTGCCGTATTCCAGTTCGTACTCCACCGAGATTGTCTGCCAGGGCAACTTACCCTTCTTCCGGATGGCGACGAAGCCGACTGATAACTGGTGGGCGACGGCGCCACCAAGGATAAAACCTCGCGCTTCAATCCCGGCCACCCGATTAATCCCGGCTCCGGCAAAAGGCTGCACCATCTGGTCGATCGTATAGCGGAAACCGGACGGATGCTCTAACAGAGTCGTGATATCTCGAAAAATGACTCCCGGTTTTGGGTAGTCGGGAATCGATCGGATCAGTTCTGCAATATTCATAGTATCTGCAAAGCAATCGAATACCAAAATCCGACAGACTTCTAGCTGCCGAGAATGCGTCCCGCGATGGCTTCCAGTTTTTTGTGTGCCGCGGGATCCCGCGCCTCCGGCGACGTGATCAAGGCGAGTTCCAGTGCCCGATCATCACCCGACGGGCAGATCGAGGGTCGCTCCTTCATCTTGGGAGCCACTCGCTTGACCAGGTTGCGAGCGTTATCGGCGTTTTCCGACAGGACTCGGATAACCGCATCAACCTCGACGTTGTCGTGGTCGGGGTGCCAACAGTCAAAGTCGGTCACCATGGCCACGGTACAGTAGGGAATCTCCGCCTCGCGCGCCAATTTTGCTTCCGGCATGTTGGTCATGCCGATGACGTGGCAGCCCCATTTTCGATAGAGGTTGGATTCCGCCAGGGTGGAAAACTGTGGGCCCTCCATGACGACGTAGGTCCCGCCGCGTCGGTGGGTGATATTTTCGCTCCTGCATGCCTCTTCGCACCAGTCTCCCAATCGAGAGTTGGTTGGATGGGCCATCGATACGTGAGCCACCAGGCCGGTGCCGAAGAAGCTCTTTTCCCGAGAGAAGGTGCGGTCGATAAACTGGTCCACTATGACGAATGTTCCCGGCTCCAGCTCTTCGCGCAAAGAACCGACCGCGGAGAGCGAGATGATGTCGGTGACGCCGGATCGCTTCATCGCGTCGATATTGGCGCGATAGTTGATGGTCGTAGGGCTGAACCGGTGGCCGCGGCCGTGCCTCGGCAGAAAGGCCATGGGCACTCCATCCAGACTGCCCAGGAGGAGATCGTCGGACGGATCACCCCAGGGACTCTCGACGCGCCTCCACTCTACGTTTTCCAGACCGTCGATTTCGTACAATCCACTGCCGCCGATCACTCCGAGCATGGGTGACGAATGGATGTCGTTCATAGTCAGTCGTGGTTACTTTGGGTTTGGTTTGTCTGCGCTAAGAACGTCGGCTGCTGACAAAGTTGACTACATTCCTTGCCTCACTCTCCCCGGTCAATCAATATATAGGGCATCCAGATTTGCGGCCTAATGTTCGCCTTTCCATATTCCGCGCTAGGAGTTTGTCGGACTTTGACGTTCGATTGCTTCGCAAGTGACCAGGTTCGTCCGACAGACTCCCAGCAATAAGAAACTGAAATGATAGAAGCAAAGTCCTCGGACCTTCCACCCTTCGACCACGAGCCGAGAACCTATATGGGACCGGATCGGGAGGCGATAATTCAGCTCAGGCAAAAGTACGTTAATCCCGCCATCTTCACCCTCTACGAGAAACCGGTGATGATTGTGGAAGGTAAAATGCAGTATCTCTTCGACGATACCGGCCGAAGGTATCTCGATGGCTTCGCCGGAATTGTCACAGTCAGCGTTGGTCACTGCCATCCCCATGTGACGAAAGCTGCGGTCGAGCAACTGCAGACGCTCGCCCATACCACCACAATTTACCTGCATCCCAATATCGCCCTGTATGCGGAGATGCTTGCATCGAAATTCCCCGGTGATCTCAGCGTTTGCTACTTTGTCAATTCCGGATCCGAGGCTACCGATCTGGCGATACTGTTGGCACGGCTCTACACCGGAAACTATGACGTGATCGCCCTGCGCAACGGCTACCACGGAGGGAATCATACCGCAATGGGGCTGAACTCTTTTCGCACTTGGAAGCATGTGGTTCCGACAGGCTTCGGTGTGCACCACGCGAGGGCACCCTATCCCTATCGCGGTCCTTTCGGCCTCGATGATCCTGAGGCGGGCCGGAAGTACGCGACCGATGTCAAAGAGACCATCGACTACGCAACATGCGGAGAGGTTGCCGCATTCATCGCGGAATCGATCCAGGGGGTGGGCGCGGCCGTCGTCTACCCCGATGACTATCTTCGTGATGCCTACCAATACATTCGCGAGGCCGGTGGGGTGTGCATCGCCGATGAGGTGCAATCCGGTTTCGCCCGGACCGGAAGTCATTTTTGGGGTTTCGAAACCCAGGGTGTGATTCCGGATATCGTAACTATGGCGAAGGGTATTGGCAACGGAGCGGCTCTTGCTGCGGTCGTCACCACATCTGAGATTGCGTCTGCCCTAACCAATCGGATCCACTTCAACACCTTTGGAGGCAATCCCGTCGCCTGCGCCCAAGGGATGGCGGTTCTGGAGGTTATCGAGGAGGAGAATATTCAGGAGAATGCGGCCAGGATCGGCGCGCGGCTCTTCGAAGGGCTGGGGCGATTAGAGAAGAAACATTCGATCATAGGAGAGGTGCGAGGCAGAGGGTTGATGATCGGTATCGAATTGGTGCGGGATCGTGAGACCAAGGACCCGGCCGGAGAGGAGTGCGCTCGTGTCCACGAGAGGTGCAAAGATCTCGGGCTACTCCTGGGCAAGGGCGGCCTGCATGGGAATTGCCTTCGCATAAAACCTCCCATGTGCCTCACCGAGGCAGACGCCGACTTTATCATCGACGTCCTGGATGCTGCATTCGAGGAACTCTAGCCCTAGTTTCGCAGAAGTGTACCTACTCACCGCGCGTTAGGCTCCCTCGGCCTTGCGCCGGGGTGGTGCTGGGTTCTGGGCTAGAATAGAGGCTGTCCCAAATCCGAGAGGATTTGGGTGGAAGCCTGATACCGATATCAATCTTCGTCACGTTATGTAGACCACGACATGCCTTCCGTCCTCGGCAGCTTACCTTTTATCCGTTATGCACCTTTCCAGCACCCTTCCTCTCGCTTTGAGTCGATAGTTCTCCCAAGGAAGCGCCTCTGACTCGATTCTTGGATCCCTATGCCGCCTGCGTTGCCTCTTTCTCATGTTCTTGCGCAAGTCTCTGCGCGATTTTCCATAGATTGTGGGACAGAACCGACCAGGCCACGCTAAGGTTACGGTTGTCAAAGCCTTTGCTGCGTATCTTGCCCCCGTGCCATCGGTTCTTGAGCACTCCGATCCGGCCTTCGGTGCTCCCTCGTCGTCGCTGCAACCGGACAAAGCGCGGCTCCTCCATCCGCTCCTTGAGCTCTTGTGGATTGCGGGGCGTAAGGGCGTCAAAAATCCCCTCTGCCTGGAGCCGCTTGCTGGCCGCCTTCGAGGCATAGCCCCGATCCCCACTGATCGCTTCGATCTTCTCCTCTAAAGCGAAGCCCTTTTGCCTCTCCAGACTTTCCCAAAGCTGCTTCAATTCGCTCGGGGCCTGCCCCCCATACAGTTTCCAGTCCAACAGATATCCCTCTGCGCTCTCGCATAAATAAAGGGTGTTGCCAAACTCCACCTCCCGATCTGCCTTGCCTCGCACGATGACGTCAATCTCAGGTTCGTAGGCGCTCAGGATCTTCTCCTCATTCTTCACCTGCCGCCCCCCTATGATCCGTTCGTGCGCCTGTTTCATGACCTGCGGTATCTGCTCTAACATACCATCCATTCGCTCGATGATTCGGCTCGCCTTCTTCTCGGTGTAATCGCTTTGCATCCACATAGCTTCCAATAAGTCACGGTGGCGAAGGGCATGGCCCTCAATCTTCTTGAGCAATAGCTTCATCCGCCGCAGGATCCCTTTACGCGCTTTGCCCGCCTCCCGGCGCCGACGCGCATGCGTCATCTCCAGGCACCGTTTGTTCATCTCCCGAGCCAATCCCTTTGCTCCCTGGGGCATGCGCTGTTTCATTCCCGCCTGCCGGATCAGACTGATCGCCTTGAGCAGCGTTGCTCCCACATCCTTGAGCAAGACCCAGTCCACGGGCCAGTGGATGTTCGCTTCCAGGCAAGTGGCGTCGATCAGGCATTCCCTCGTATCGATCGGCTTCTCTAATCCTGCCTCACCACAATGTTCAGCATTGCCCACCACCTCGGTCATCCTTGCATGCAGCTGTCTCAGATACGCTTCGTCGAAGAATTTCGAATCCCGTTCCAGACTGCTCTTCGATATTTTCCGGATCCCGTCTACCTCACGCACCCGGCAAAAATTAGCCAGAAGCTCACTGCGTCCCAACTCCTGCGACAGACAACGAAAGGATATCCCTCCGAGTAAATGACGCACCACCTCCACCCGCAGCGCTTTTATCGCTCTTAGAGCGCGTCGCTCCCGATCCTTCCCTCCCGCTTCATCCCATCCTTCCAAGGCTTTTACGATCGCCTCCCTTTCCAGCGAGGAGTCGATCAAAACCCGGTCAATCCGCTCCATTGTTTCCAGAAACACGGTGTAGTCTTTGCATCGAATGACTGGAGTTAGGGCTGGACGCAGGAAGCTTTGTACGGCAATATTTTTCATGAGAAGGGCGTGCTTTGTATTTGACTAACGCAAGCATAAGCGCCCCTTTTCGCCGGATCGAGCTTTTTGCAGCTCTATCCGGCCTTTTTTTTGCCCATAACTCATTAAAAATCAATTGTTTCCACCACTGGGACGGGCTCTAGAATAGCCGCTCTCTCTCGACCCCTCTCCATCCCCCCCTTCGCCCTGCCGCTCCGAGCGGCAGGGCGAAGGGGGGGATGGAGAGGAGAATATTGATGAGATCGGGCCGTGTAGCTGGGAAACCTGGCACCACCCCGGCGCAAGGCCGGGGGAGCCGACAACCGCCGGAACGCTAACTAGGTACGCAAGGATTGGGCTAGCAGATCATCCCTTGCTTGGCCCTGATTCCGTGGGCGGGGGGATCGGCTCCGATCCACCGCTCGTCGGCTGGCTCCGAAGCCAATTGGTAGCGGGTGTCCGAAGAGATCCGTACCTTTTGGGTTCGATTATCCGAACTTGCGTGCAGCGTGTTCATGCTGAAAACGAGCAGGTCACCCAGTCCATAGGCCGTCGTCAGCCATCGACCTCCCAGTTCATGCCGAACAGCCACCGCATCCCGTGAATAGTATCCTGTCGAATTCCAGCGGACGGCGGATTTCTCTTCCGGCGTCAGATTCCTGGCTTGTGCTTTGGCACCCCTCACAATCGCTTCCGCATTTCCATCATTCTGGCAGTAAAGATCGACATCAGTCGACCCGTAACCGGCTTTCAAATCTTCGAGCATGTGCGAATTCTCCAGCAGCATGAGGCCGCCCATTTCGTAGGGTACGTCCCCATAAGGCACCCAGGAGGTGTAGAGGTTGCGCGTCCCTCGTCCCATAAAGACGATGTCGCAGTGAGGTTGGGTCGGTTCCGTCTTGCCCGGGAGTTTCGTCCTGAACCAAGTGTAGTCGAAATATCGAACTGGCCCACCAAGAAAGAATTCATAGAAATCAATTATTGGTCCCTCATGAATCACCGTGTCCAGTGGTGGGTTGTCTCGAGCCAAATGCGGCATGAATGATCCGGTTGCCGCCGGATCAATCTCCGCTTCGGATCGGGCCATGCCTTCGATTGGAGGGTAGGAGGGATCCAGCTTACCCGCTTCAAAAAGCCGGTTCATGATCTCCTCCCGGGCCGCCAACACCTCGTCCTTGTTCAGTAATCCGGGCAAATATAAATAGCCGTCCTCCGCCATCCGCCGGTGAAGTTCCTCTCGGTCCTCCAGCGCGTCGACCGACGAGCGCAACTCACCAAAGTCATCCGGCGATTCCCCGAGCAGGTTGCCTTTGTATGTCAGGGCCAGCGTTTCCTCTTTCTCCATCTTCTCAGAGTTTTCCGGAGGTGTAAGATAAGGAAACACTCAGCTCGGACAAGCCGAATCATTTCGACAGCCCTCGACTGACTCTTTGCCGTGTTTTGGGGCTCCCCCGGCCTTGCGCCGGGGTGGCGCTGATTCTGGACTACCTTCTTTTTCCAAATCTCATTTGACCTAGGCTCTGATTTCGGGTGTGAATCCGGGGAGAGAACAGCATCAAAAAGGAGGAACGGATGACCTTTGGATCAGGAGAGTATACCTACGAGGTGGTGGAGGGTTGGGATAAACTGCCCGATGGATGGGAATGGGGTTGGATACCCGCGGTGGCCTGTGATTCCGAGGACCGTGTATTCGTCTACTCGCGGAGCGCGCATCCCTTGGTAATTTTTGATCGGGAGGGGAACTTTCTGGAATCTTGGGGTGAGGATGTATTGGAAGATGCGCACGGCATTTTCATCGATGGGGACGACAACGTCTATTGCACGGAGCGCGAGACCCATTGCATACGCAAATTCAGTCCCACGGGCGAGCTGCTGATGACTCTCGGCACTCCCGGTCAACCGGGAGCTGAAGACGGACAGGTTTTCAGAAAGCCGACCGATTTAGCGATTGCTACAACCGGCGATATCTTCGTCTCTGATGGATACGACAACGCCCGCGTCCACAAGTATTCGCCGGATGGCAATCTCCTCAAATCGTGGGGCGAATGGGGAACTGAGCCGGGACAGTTCGAACTGTCGCATTGCGTGCGAGTGGACAAAGACGATCGGGTATGGGTCTGCGACCGCACTAACAATCGGATCCAGATATTCGACCTGGAAGGAAAATTCATCACTCAATGGGAGAACCTGTTGCATCCGGACACGATCTACTTCGATCCCAACGAGGATGTCGTCTACATCGCTGAGATGGATCAGCAGGTCAGCATCTATTCCATGGGGGGCGAGTTGATCACGAAATGGGGTGGGGCGCAGTCGAGCGAGAGGCCCGGGGAATTCTCGGCCTGTCCTCACGGAATCTGGACGGATTCACGCGGCGACCTCTACGTCGGCCAAGTCCAGGTGGACGCGGGGTTGCAGAAATTCGCTCGAGTCGGGTGAATAAGATTCGAGCTTCCACTCGTTTCAAGGGAGAGGCGAAGCTGTGAGTACCATCAATGCACGCTAGTGCGTTGCAGAATCTATGATAGGCCACACTAGCCCTCTCCACGATCTTGGTCGGTGCGCGGTTCATACGATCACCACCAAGCCATGGAGCTTGCGAGAAGCCGCGAAGAACTACCACCTGGCAGGGATCGGTGGGATTACGGTGTGGCTCGACGCTTTGGAGGGCACGACACCGAGTGAGGCGCGAAGGTTGCTGGATGACAACGCATTGACTGTTGCTGCGCTCTGCCGAGGTGGCTTCTTTCCTCATCGGGAGGGCACGGCACGTCGGAAGTCGATCGACGAGAACCGTGATGCTATCGACACTGCGGCAGTTCTCGGAGCACCTCAGGTCGTTCTTGTGTGCGGCGCGGACAAAGACCAGTCCCTGGAAGAGTCGAGGAAGCAGATTCGGGAGGGTATTGAAGCGATTCTTCCCCACGCCGAGGCCAATCATATTCAATTAGGGATTGAGCCACTTCATCCCATGTACGCTTCCGACCGGTCGGCCATTAACACGCTTCGTCAGGCGAACGAAATGGCGGAACATTTTGACTCCGATTGGGTTGGGGTGACGGTCGATGTCTATCACCTTTGGTGGGATCCGGATCTCCGGACAGAGATTCAACGATGTGGGAGAAACGGAAACCTACTGTCGTTTCATGTCTGCGATTGGAGGACGCCCACCGAGGACCTTCTCCTCGACCGTGGGGTGATGGGAGAAGGGTGCATCAATATCCGGGAGATTCGTGGCTGGGCGGAGGAGGCCGGATTCGATGGATTTATCGAGGTGGAAATCTTCTCAACTCGGTACTGGGAAATGGATCAAAAGAGCTACCTGCAGCGGATTGTGGAGGCGTATCGGAATTGTGTATAGTCCCAGTCGGGGAAAGGCCCAGAGGAGGGCATGAATCTTGAGTCGCCATCTGTAGCTTTAAACCCAACGCCACCCCGGCGCAAGGCCGGGGGAGCCTCAGACAGCCAAAAGGGGTACAATCGCGTACGGTTTCCTGATCAATTAAACACACGTCCGGAATCAATCACCAGGGTTTGGCCGGTGATACTATCGGTCCGGCAGAATTCTACTACCTGAGAGGCGACATCATCCTTGTGCGCTGCACGCCCGAGAAGGGCTGATTCGACGGCTCGTTCGATCTGCTGCGGAGCGAGGTTAGAGGACATTAGTGTCCCCTCCAGGTAACCGGGGGCGACGCAATTGACGAGGACCTGTGGAGCCAGGGCGACGGCCATGCATCGGGTGAGATGGTTGAGCCCGGCTTTCGAGACTGCGTAGGCGATAGACGAGCCCTGCGGTGCCAGTCCCGCCACCGATGAGATGTTGACGATTCGGCCGCACCCTTGGGCTTTCATCGAGGCGGCGACCGCTTTGGTCATGAGCATTGGACCTGTAAGGTTGATATTCAGGATCTTGGACCATTCTTCGATCGTAAGCGCGTCCAAATCATCGAAAGGTATGCTTATGTTGTAGGCGCCGTCGTTGACTAGAATGTCGACCTTTCCGAAGACATCCAGTGTGGTAGCAACCGCCGCCCCCACCACCTCCGCGTTGGTTACGTCACAGGCAACGGCCGCCGCCTCGACCCCTGATCCCGTCAATTCGTCGGCAACTTCCCGTGCGCGTTCCTCATTTCCACAGAAGCCAACGGCCAGATTGACTCCTTCTCGAGCAAGCGCCCGGCAGATCCGCCCGCCCAGAACTCCGCTTCCTCCGGTTACAATTGCTGTTGCTCCCCGTAGCTCCATATTTCGATTCCGGCTTTACTTTTTCACGAAGACCGCGAGCGAGGCCGTATAGCCATGTATAAATGTAAAGTCGCCTACGGGACCGATTTCGCCATTGCAGAAGAAGCCACCCACTGCAAGAGGTCCTAAGTGTTTCTGAACCAGGCCGGCGTCGTGATGCGGTTCACCGAAGAGACCTTCGCCCCTTCCGTTGCAGCAGCAGAGGCAGGCGCCGAATAAAACCGTATCCGCCAGACTCTTTTTCGCCTCGAGTAGCATTTCATTCATATCCTCCGTCGCCGCCTTGGCGTCCCGGAGTTGAAACTGCATCGATTGACCCACTCGGGGATAGGCTCCTATGGCAATCGAACCCTCGTTCGGATCTCCCCCGATTAGATTGCGAATGAGGAAGTCGCCCCTGCCAAATTCCTCGCGATACTCGTCGATCACCAAACCGGCAAATATGTTGCGCTTCGCCCGGGCTTTCATGTCGTCAGGCAGATTGTTCAACGTCTCGACGAGCACCTCGAAGGCGGGTCTGTTTCCGATTCTATGAATGACATTCTTCTCCGTTTGGGTAATCGTCCAGACCTCACCGATCGGCAAGCAGCCTTGTGCTATTACGCTCTTCAACGTTACCTCGCCGCCGATCGAGAGAGCGACTAAGCCTTCCTTGTAAACGGTGCCGTTGAGATAAAGAAAGGTGTGGAAATCACCGGGCATGCCGCTCGCCAGTCCGCCCGCTATCGGCTTCGGGCAATACGCACTATTCCAAGGTTTGAGCCAATCATCGCCACGCAGGTGGAATGGGTCGGCCAGAAGCAGCCATCCGTTGGTGTCGTCCCGGGTAATGCCCGTTACTTGCGAAAGGCTATTTCCATCTTCTACTTCATTGACCTGATCTGCGGTCAAAGCCATTGCATCGAGTTCTGCGCCCGGAAGATGGAACAAAGAGAGGCTAAATCCACCCCGCTGCTCGATCTCCTCTCCATTGGAAATGATGCCGTGACTGGTGCATCCCATGAGGAGCGGCACACGGGCGTAAACACGGATAATCTCCATGACTTTTTCCGCATGCTCGAAAAAGACGGGCGTAAGAAATAATAGACCGAGAGAGATATTCTCATCGACGATCTGTTTTCGCAGCTGTTCGGCCCACCCTTCGATCTGGCTTTCGTCAAAGTCGTGGTCCCAGTGCGCCGAAACGGAGGAGGTCTGTGAGTTCATCGTAATTGCTTTTTGATTATTGATTCGAACTCGACCGTGTAAAATCCTTTATTGCCCCAATGCTGGAACGAGAGGTTGAATAGAAGCATGATAAACGCAGCGGTAGTGGGTTACGGATTTTCCGGGCGCGCCTGCCAGAGTTATCTCATCAGCCTGGCGGAAGGACTTAATCTGTTTGCCATCTGCAACCGCGATCCTGGCCGTCGGAACGAAGCGAAAGAGACCTACCCGAAGGCCAGAATCTACTCGGATTTCGGCGAACTCCTTGCCGATTCTCATTCAACTGAATACTTCCTTCCTTAAGTCCTTCAGCACCGTCAGTCCCTCCCAGTCGCTGCCCTCCATGTTTCGTGGACCACTTCGTCGTCGTCTCGCGAACTGGTCACGATATTCGGAAAAGATGCTCTCAACAAACTCCCTCGATCCGAGCACCGCGCCGTCGGTAAAGTAGCGCACTCGACACCGTAACACCGCCGCTACCGGCAGTTTTCCTCCCTCCTCCAGGACCTGCAGCGAGTCTTTCATAGGAATCACTACCGATGATTCCTATCCCGCCGATTCCAGCGCTCCTGTGCAGTAGAGCAATTTGCGATACTCCCTCGATGCTTCTCTCCATTTCAAGGGTCCTCCGTACGAACCCCGTATTGCTTCGCATATCCCCTCGCGTGCTTCACTATCGCCTCCCACTGCTTCGCCATAGCCGCTCCAGCGGTAATCCTTGGGATCTTCTACGATCCCGGCCCGCACCGGATTGAGGTCGATATAGGCTGCCGTGATCCGCAGTGCTGCTTCCTTTCCCTCCACCACTGTGCTTTTGAATCGCTCCGACCACAGGGTACCATACCGGTCATGGTTCTGATTATACCAGATCGTATAGCGCTGCTTCAGAGTCTTCATGAACTCCGAAACATCGTGCATCCTTGCCAGAAGACGCCTTCGCCACATCACCGCTTCTCTGCCTCCCCGCTTCAATACCGCTTTAAGATTTCGGATCGTCATCGTCTGGTACTGGGTCGGCTCCGGGTAGAGAACCGCATAGCGACGGAGAAGCTCCCGGTCTGACACCACCACCACCTCGCGGTCCGGCACTCTAAACAGAACATGAAAATGATTACTCATGACACAGTAGGTCAGTACCTCTACGCCGGAGAAATCCGCCACTTGCCACAACTGCTTAAGCAGCCGCTCCCTCGACACCGGGTCGAACAGAAAGGCGCCGTTCACCGTCGGGGTCGTGCAATGATACACCGCGCTCCCGCCTTCGATCTTGAGACGTTTATTCCGCGTCTTAGCCGTTACTCTGCGGTTTAGTTCGAAAAAGTAAAGCTAAAAGAAAAGAGTCTGACCCTTTTATCTTTTATCGCAACTGAGCTGGAGGCCGAGGAAGAAATAGGTATTCGACAGGAGGAGGAGGCTTTGCATTCTGGGAAGGGTGGCTTCTTCCGCTGATTTCTCTCTTTGTTGGGGTGGCAGGAGAGGGAGTCTATTTTGAAGCGTGTGAAACGATATGAGGATACCTGAGGGAAAGGAGAATGGATCGAATGAGTGAATGTCCCGCGGGTAGGCAGATGGAGGCGGAGCTGGTGATGATCGGCACCGAATTGCTGCTAGGTGAGATTGTGGATACAAATGCGAATAAGCTGGCCTTGGCTCTGCGAGACATAGGGATGGACCTCTACTACAAGACCACGGTTGGAGATAATGAGCAGCGGATCGTCGATGTGCTCAACCAGGCTCTGGATCGGTCCAATGTGGTTATCACTTCGGGAGGAATCGGACCGACGGTCGACGACATTACCCGACAGGCGGTGGCCGAGGCGACGGGGCGCCGGCTAGTTTACAGCGAAGAGCTGGAGCGCCAAATCGCGGCGCGATTCGAAAGCATCGGCCGGGAAATGGCGGAGAACAACAAACGTCAGGCCTACATCCCGGAGGGGGCATTGCCTCTAGAGAATCCGGTGGGAACGGCACCCTGTTTCCTCAGTGAAGACACCAGGGGTCGGGGTTTCATCGTAGTCCTTCCAGGGGTTCCTCGCGAGCTGGACTACCTGATGCAAAACGTTGTGAAGCCAGTTCTGATCGAGAGGATGGGAGGAGTGAAAGTGACCCGGGTGCGCGTATTGCGAACCTGCGCGGTCGGTGAGAGCAATGTGGATCGGGTGATCGGTTCGCTGATGACGAGCTCCAATCCTACCGTCGGTCTAGCGGCGCATGCGGGTCAGACCGATGTTCGCATTACGGCTAAGGCAGACGAAGAGGAAGAGGCGGATCGGCTGGTCGCCGAGATGGAGGGGATCGTTCGGGAAAAACTGGGAGTCGCGATCTACGGCGTGGGTAAGGAGACGGTTGCGGAAGTGGTGGGCGGACTCCTTGCGCAGCGCGGGATCAAGATTAACATCGCGGACGCACTGATGGAGGGACAGGTCGGTCAGGAGTTGGCCGTGAACGGAATTGGAGAACTCATTGGGAGCGAGATAAAGCTAGAGGCAGATGCGGTGGGCGACCTGCTCTCCCTGCCGGGATCCTCTACAGGAGAGGCGTTGGCCTCAGGGCTGGCGTCTCACGTCGCCACGGAAGGGGCGATGGGACTGGCTCTTCTGGGGCCGTTGGATGGGCGATCGACCTTCGTCGCTTTGCATGGATCGGACGGCTACCGCCTCTGCCGGCGAAGCCGCAACTTTCAAGACTCCGATCACATCCGGCGCTGGCTGGTCATCCAGGCACTGGACTGGGTGCGCCGGAGTCTTCTCGGCGAGCTGGAGTCTCCGGCAGATTGATAGGTTGCTTCGGCGAATCTGATATGCCGGAATTCTAATTGCTTACAACGGCAAACGTGAAACGGCAGAGAAAATAGAGGGCATCCGACAATGAGTAACGGTGTAAAAATCCTGCTCATCTTGATAAACGGCTTTGAGGATATTGAAGCGGTCACTGCGATTGATATCTGCGGTTGGACGAAGTACAAACCCGGATTGACCAAAGTTTCACTGGTGACGGCGGGCTTACATGGGAAAGTGATCGGTCGCTATGGAATAGACTTTGAAGAAAAAAATGAACCCCATCACTTCTCGAATTATTGAAACAATGGGGTGAGGACGACGATGCCGCTCACCCTACGAGCTTGATTGACATGGAGTTCACTTTATCGGAAGAGCGGCGTATCATCATTCTGGCCGAGGGTGAGTTGGATCCGTTTACGGCCAAGACAGCGGCAGGGATCATCCGCTACCGACGGAATGAAGTGATTGGGGTGCTGGATGCCAATCATGCTGGGCAGCGATTGGAAGATCTGCTCGGCGTGGGTGAGGGTATTCCGATTGTAGCCAGCTTCTCGGAGCTCGACAAATACCAACCGGACACGCTCATCATTGGTGTTGCCACGCCGGGAGGGCAGTTTCCGAAGAGCTGGAAGAAGCATTTGAGGGAGGCCGTCGAGCGCGGGATGGCGATCGTCAGTGGCCTGCACACGATGTTGGGCGATGATCCTTCTCTCTCTGCGCTGGCTCGAAAGCGGGGCGTTCCCATTTGGGACGTTCGGCGGCCGCCGGAAGAGAGTTCTGTCGGCATGGCAAGGGCGCGCGATCTGAGCGGCAACACCGTCCTCACGGTGGGGACTGATTGCAATATTGGGAAGAAGATCTGCGCGATCGAACTAAGTAGCGAGTGTCTGCGTCGAGGGGGAAATGCGATTTTTCTCCCGACCGGACAGACCGGGGTCATGATCAGCGGTCGGGGAATCGCAATTGACCGGGTTATTTCGGATTTCGTATCCGGTGTAGTTGAGCAAATGGTTCTCGAATGCGGAGACAGCGAGTGGATTTTTATTGAGGGGCAGGGTGCTATTTTTCATCCCTCCTATTCCGGGGTTACGCTCGGGCTGATGCATGGCGCTTGTCCTAAGGCGATGATCCTTTGCCATCAGCCGAGTCGGCCCTATCTGCGTCACACGGAGATCCCATTGCCGCCTTTAAAGGAAACCATCGGTGTGCATGAAGCGCTGCTCAGTCCGATCCTGCCTTCGAAGGTAGTAGGGATCAGTCTAAACAGCGCCGATCTTTCGGACGATGAGGCGAAAAACGAAATCGAGAGGATCGAGGAAGAGACAGGCCTTCCCACAACCGATTGTGTTCGCTTCGGAGCCGGTCGTCTGATGGACGCTTTGGAGGATCATTTCCTTCCATGAAGTTGGAAGTTTCGCTGCTTCCGCTCACTTTAAGACATCCTTTTCGCATTGCGAGGGAGGCGAGCGAGAAGAGAAGCAACGTCCTCTTCAAACTGACGGATGAGGATGGAGTTTATGGAATGGGAGAGGCTGCGCCAAGTGTCTATTACGATCAGACGGCAGAGTCGGTTCAGATGCAGCTTTGTGGGCTGAGCGAATCCGATTTCACGGACCCTTTTTTACGATCGGAGATTCTGAAGCAGGTGGAGGGGCGACTGGGTGGGCAGCGATCTGCCTTGGCGGCGGTGGACATGGCGCTGCATGATTGGTTTGGAAAGCGCCTGGGCATTCCACTCTATCGGCTTTTTGGTCTCGATCCGAAAGCGACGCCGCTGACTTCGTTCACCATCGGATTGGCCGAAGGCGAGGAGCTCGGCAGGAAATTGGAAGAGGCCAAGGGATACCCTATCTTGAAACTGAAGTTGGGAACGGAGAAGGACCGGGAGATGGTCTCTGCGGTTCGCGCGGTTACGTCGGTTCCGCTATGGGTCGATGCGAATGCCGCCTGGGATTTCGAGGAGGCCAGGGAGAAAATCATCTGGCTTGCGGACGAAGGCGTCGAGCTGGTGGAGCAGCCCCTACCAGCGGATGATCTGGAGGGACTGAGGCGTCTTACCAATCTGAGTTCGTTGCCGATTATAGCCGATGAATGCGTCCGCACTGCGGAGGACGTTCTTCGTCTCGATGGTTGCGTAGACGGGATCAACATCAAGTTATCCAAATGCGGCGGGTTGAGTGAGGCTTTGAAGATGGTTCATATTGCCCGAAGTCAGGGAATGAAAATTATGCTGGGTTGCTTTATCGAAAGCAGCTTGAGCATAACGGCGGCGGCGCACCTTTCCCCGCTGGTTGATTACCCCGATCTGGACGGTAACCTACTCATCGTGAATGACCCGTTTGTGGGAGTGGAAGGGAAGGAAGGTAAGATCGTATTACCGGATCGGCCGGGAGTTGGGGTAGTGGACCGGAACCGCGGATTGATTTGAGAGGGAATGCCCAACGGATTCGGAAAGCAGGGGATGGGGAAACTCAGATGTCTGTGCAGGACTGTCAGGCGAATCTAAGAGCGGCGCGTCCGGCGGCCACGCCCTACCACCCGGTGGTGAATATCTGCCTGTAGGTCCCCGAGAAATCGGGGTGAGACAAAATTCGTCCGACCGCCCTTTCCCCCTTTCAGAAGTTCGTCCATAGCGTAGTCTTGAATCCAGCTTCGAGATTCGATTTCGCTTGAGATTGCGGATGTCGATGAGGTCCGACGAGCCTTGCAGGCCGTCGGTCGGTTAGATGCTTGTCAGACGACTTTGTTAGTGGGAACATCCTACTATGTCAGATCGACTGGTCTATTTTAACGGGGAGTTTATCCGCGAGGAGGAAGCTCGCATCTCGATTTTCGATTGTGCGCTGATGTACGGCGATATGGTCTTTGAGATGACCCGCACGTTTAACCTGAAACCGTTCCGGTTGCGCCAGCACCTGGAGCGGCTCTACGCCTCGATGCGTTACGCCGAGATCGATTGCGGCCTGACAATTGATGAGATGGAGGCCGCCACGCACGAGACCATCGAGCGCAACCTTCCCGCCTTGGACGGTTTCGATATCCAAATCATGCACGACGTGACTCGGGGCGGGTTGCCACTCTACGAGGGTATCATCAAAGAGGGCATCCGGCCGATCGTCTCGATCAATGTTCTCCCGTTGATTCGGCATACCGGCGGCCAGGCCGGGGCCTACGAGACAGGATCCCATTTTGTGGTGACACCACAGCAGTCCGTTCCCGCCCGGTATATCGATCCCAAGGCGAAAAATCGGAGCCGCATTTTCTATAAGATTGCCGAACTTCAGGCGAACCATATGGAAACGGGCGCGCAAGCCCTGCTCACCGACGAGCGCGGGTTTATTACGGAAGGAACGGGCAATAACTTTTTCATGGTTCGTGATGGGGTGATTTACACTCCCAAGCCACACGATATTCTCCGCGGAGTATCAAGAGGGGCCTGTATCGATTTGGCCAATGGTCTGGAAATTGAAGTTTGTGAAACTGATATTGAGCCCTATGACGTGCGGGTCGCTGATGAAGCCTGGTGGACCAGCACCACTATCTGTATGATGCCTATCACTCGATTTAACTTCTATCCGGTGGGCGATGGGAAACCGGGGTCGATTTACCAGAAGCTTCTGGCGGCGTGGTCAAATGATGTGGGCGTCGATATCGTTGCCCAGGCAAGGGAGTACGCGGAGATTGCGAAGACCTGGAAGCCTTAGTTTGTCCTTTAATCTCGGTGCCAGTTAACTCGGATCGAGAAGGGAATTCGGTGACCAATTTGTTTTGAAGATCGTCCAAACAAATGTCACATCGTTGGATGAGAATGAGCTGGAAGAATGATCGGGAGGAGGGCGAATCGGGCGACCGCGCCCACCCACCGGGGGGTTGATGGGGTGAGTATCGGTGTATTACTTTTGAGTTTGCGGTCGGCAGACCGATGAATCCTGGGAAGGGTATTATTGCACCACTGATCGGATTCGCTTCGAGATTGCGATTCCCGGTTCTGTTTTTCATCACGTTGGCCCTCTTCGTGCCGGACTTCCTCCCCTACGCCGATGAGATTCTGCTTGGACTGGGGACGGTAGTGCTGGGGAAGTGGAAGCAACGACAGCCCGAGCGGAAGTCGGATACTTTGGACTCGTCCAAATAGGAATCCGTTGAGTGCGGAGCAGGCTGTTCTGATGGATTGGGTTTTTGTTCTGTTTCGGACCTATTGGCCGGCACTGCTTATTCTGATGGGTCTCGGTTACCTGATTTACGGGATCGTTGAAGAGGAAATTGCGGTTGGGATAATCTGTATGGTTCTGTTTGGCGGGGCAGGTATTCTCTTTTTCCTCTACACGCCTTCGGAAGTGTGGGCGTGGTTGTCCGAAATTGATGTCGTCCGTTTCCTGTTTACCGGAGTATGGTACGAAATAGCATTGAAGGTTACGGGTGCTATAGGAGCGATTGGATTGATCCTCAAGGTTGTGATAGGGGCGCTTCGGGAAGAGTAAGTTGATCTGAAAATTCAATGCCGATGTAGGTTTGCGGGTGGTCGGCAGCAGGCCGGGATTCGCGCAATTTGGTCGATTCGCGGCGGCGACAGAGCACCGCCCTCCACCCGAAGGTTACTAGCGCCCGAAGGCGGACAAGCTGCTGCAGAAAGTAGCCCCGCCTGCAGATGGCGCGGAGGAAGCGGGCAAGCCACAATGCCCCTCGGGATCCGCTTCCTTGCGGTGGCGGCTACGGCGCGTCCGAAAATAAGAGTCGCCAGAAAATGCTTGGGTCGATGGCTGGATCGAAAAGAAGCTGGAGGGTGATTTGCTCCCTCGTCGAGCTGAGCGGCGTAGTGGAGTCTATGATGAAATCGATGTCGATTTCTGGTATTCGGTGAAGACGTCGTTGCCGTCGGTGAGGCCGGTGAATTCGAAGAAGAGCTCGCCCTGGCTGCCGTTGAAAACGCGGGCGAAGGCGGAGGGATCGAACGGGGAGGAGGGATCGAGGCCGGCGGCGTAATCGTGGTAATTGGTCAGGCCGTTGCCATTGGCGTCGGCCTCGGGATCGAGGGCGGGGAACTCAGCCACGAAGGTGAGGAAGACGCTCTCGTAAGGGCCGAGGTCGATGATATTGCCGTGGATGCGCGGGTTACCGTCGAGGTCGAGCGATTCGAAGATGGCGGCGTTGTCGCCCAGATTGACCGCGGGGGAGCCCTGGGCGAGGTGAAGGTCATCGTCTGCTGTACCTTCGGTGTTATCGGCGCCGTCTGGATCGACGAAGAGCGGATCCACCGTGGAAATCACGGCGGCCGGAACGGCGGCATAGCCGCCTTCGATGAGATTGAAGGCGCTGCCGGCATTGAGGGGATCGCCAAAGATCTGCTTGGGTGTGGAACCGACTAAGTTGCCCCAGAACACGCTGTTTTTCACCAGCGGAAAACTGTCACCGAAGTTATAAAAGGCGCCGCCTTGCAATGTGGAGGAGTTGCTTGCGAAGGTTCCGTTGATGATGGTGGGATTGGCGGAGCTTAGATTGGCGATGGCCCCGCCCCGGACGCCGCCGGAATTTCCGGAGAAGACGGCGTTGACAATAGTGGGGCTGGCGCCGGCGTTGTAGATCCCGCCGCCTCGCAGGACGGCCGTGTTTCCGAAGAACTGGGCATTTGTGATGGTGGCGTCGCTGAAGGAGTTCAACATTCCTCCGCCGCTGTCGGCCGAATTATTCACAAAGAGAACATTGTCAATCACCGGTGTGCCGAAGTCATTCGCCATTCCTCCGCCGAAGCCCGCGTAGTTTGAAGTAAAAAGGATGTTTTTGACAGATGGATTGCCGTCCGCCCGATTGAGCATACCTCCGCCCCGGTCGT
Organism: Candidatus Moanibacter sp.; assembly: GCA_965226025.1. Taxonomy (GTDB): domain Bacteria; phylum Verrucomicrobiota; class Verrucomicrobiia; order Opitutales; family UBA2987; genus Moanibacter. The sequence goes on from CBDDCD010000003.1 coordinate 2,385,278, forward strand.
TGGGAAACGAGGCATCGTTGGCGTTGCCTCCGCTAACTGTGAATCCGTCGAGGAGGGCGCCGTTGGAGACGGCGATCGAGGTGAGGACATGGTAACTGTTATCTTCGTTATACGTGAAATCGGGACCGTCATCGCCCAGGAGGTCGCCGGAGAGAAAGGTGGCGTTGGTGACGGGGTCGGGGTTGCGCTCGGAGAGCAGGGTCTCGCTACCGTTGAAACCGCCGTAAAGGGCGACGCTATCGACGAGGGCGAAGCTGGCGCAGCGATCGCCGCCCGGAGTTGGTTTGTAAATACCCGCCGCCACGAAGATTTCGTCATCGGCCAGGGAGGCGGCGAGGGCGTCTTGGAGATTGGGAAAAGCATCGGTCCAACTGGTGCCGTTATTGACGCCGCCGGCGGTGGCATCGACGAAGATGATATCGCTATGCAACTTGCTCACGAGGGCGAGGTAGAGCACCAGGGCGATCGCGGTCGAGCCTCGAGACCGGTTTCGACGGAACTTCATAATAGAGAGATAAGTGCAAAGCCAGCTCGGCGGCAAGAGGAAGTGCTCTTCGCGAGGACAGAGAAGTGCAACCGCTGATCGGCACTGATCTTCGGTAATGGGAGAGGTATTATCCGCGGATTCGAGGAGGCAACGGATGGGCAGAAGAGAAAAATCCCAGCGGATTTCGAAGTAGATCCGGTCTCTTGCGAAACCGGCTACATTCGAATTCCAGGTGGTCGAATCGGTAGACTACTCGTTGGAACGAGGTAGCGATTGCAGTGAGGAGTCAGGGTGCAATACCGCTTGCTCTTTCAGTGGTCTACCCGGGACCGTTATAGCGAGGGACGTGCAGCCTTATTGATCCTCGTACCAGATCGTCATGGTGACGCTGATCCTGTTCATGACCGAGGATTCGGACTGGGTTATCTGGGTAATTTTGATCTGGGGATTATCAGCCAGCCACTCGTTTACGATTCCTTCGAGGCCGGTCTCAGGATTCCGAACGAACATTTTTACTTTCATGTGTTTTAATGTTCGAAATGGGACGACTTTTTCAAGCCAGGAATTTGTAGCTGCTTTCGAGTGCGGCGGCCTGACACCGCTTCGATGGGTGGAAGGAGGAACAAGGAAACTCGAAAAAAAGCGGCGTCAGGCCGCCGCACTCGAAAGCGCTACGCACCTCATTTTTCGCGCAGGCGAAAGATGGCGGAGAGAGGGGGATTCGAACCCCCGGTACCCTTGCGGGCACTCCGGTTTTCAAGACCGGTGCAATCGGCCGCTCTGCCATCTCTCCAGATTTTCTGTGGGAGCAGAAAATCTAGTTTGGGAAAAGCGGAGGAGTTGTCAGTATAAATACGGAGTAAGTACTTCCGCTTTTCCCAAGGGACCGGAAGGGAGCTGCTAGTGTGTCAGGGTATCAGTTTTCAGTGAACAGTGAGGAGGAGTTGCGAGTTTCGGGTGGCGAGCGAGAACCCCGAAACCTGACACCCGAAACCTGGAAACTCGACAAAACTTTTGAACAGGTATGGGCAGGCAGGCTCCAACTGAACCGTGAACCGTGAACCGTGAACCGTGAACCGTGAACCGTGAACCGTGAACCGTGAACCGTGAACCGTTCTTTAATCGGTGTATAGGAGCCAGGCGGTGGCAAGAACGGAAAGGGGGGACCAATCTTCGGATTGGGCGGCGGCGCGGGCGAGAGCGTGGGCGGAGGGGAATCGATCCTCACCTGAACGGGTGAGTTTCGCTGTCATCATGTCAACGATAGTTTGATGATCTTGACGGAGGAAAGGGTCGACGATCGGTTGTCTTCCTGTTCGCCAGGATGGTGAAGAGATTGAGGGCCTCGAGACCGTCCTCTGAACGGACGTGGTACTGCTGAATCGATGTGGCGACGATTCCGATACCGGGGAGGAGGATTCCATTGGATAAGCCCAAAAGGAGGAGGGAACCGATACCCATCAGGGTGATGGGATCAACGGTGTGCCATTGAAATCCGGTTTCGGGGAAAGGCGGGATGAAAAAGATTATTGGGATGGTGACGGCGGTCAGAGAAAGCAGACCGATGAGCACGGGACGAAAGCCAATGGTGTCGGCCAGACGCCCCCAGAGGTAGAGGAAGAGCACCTGTCCGAGGCTCAGGGTGAACAAATAGATCGCGACCAGGTTGGCGGGAACGTGCAGAACTTGCCGGAAGTAAACAATGGCCAGACCAAGGTGATGCCCAGTTCCCGCGCCGCTAGATAGATTATGATCAGCCCGGTCAAGGCGACAAAAGTGAGCAGAAGGGAGGGGACGAGGAGGAGCGCCACGACAACGGAAAACTGGACGGCTCGACCCATCAGAAATGCACGGATGCGGCCAATTCGACGCACGTGCGATACCAGGGGGATGCGGAGGATACTGACGAGGTGTACCACGGCGAAGAGGGTCGCGATCCGCAGGGGATCAAATTGGAGGACGTCGGAAGCGAACAACATCATGTAGGGTCCGGCCACGATGCTGGAGCTGATGGGGCCAAAAAGATTGGCTAGGAGGAAATTCTTCTGGGCGTAACGCCGCTGGGCAGGGGTGAAGTCGGAGTCGGAGTCGGAGTTCGGGAGCTCCTCGTCAATCGGTTGATCGCCGATTGCGACAGCGGGGTCGTGTGATTGGTTCGTTTGGATCATCAACAGGGTTGATCGTAGTATACCGAATCGATAAACGGTCAACTCAGGGATGAATCAAGTTTCAGGTGTCGGGTGTCAGGGTGGGGTGAATCTTCGTCGTAAGCTTCGTCGTCAATTTTTTCGAAATCAATCTAGTCGATCTCCCAATCCTCTTCCTCGTGAGCTTGATCGTTAGCATTGTCGAAGACTTACGGTCTGTACACACTCTACCCAGAGAAAGACGAAGTGCGGTGTTCTTTGCGGGAACGACCAAGTTGACGACAAAGCTCGCGACAAAGAGGTAAGTAAAGTATCTCTGCCGTGTTGTTCCTATTCGAGCTTGGAGCAACGAAGTTGACGACGGAGCTTACGACAACGATTCGTTAGCCAGAATCCTACCTCGTCACCTTCAGGCGCATGAAGAGGGAGTTGTCGTCGGGGACGGTCATGGTGGAGCGGGTTTCGACGGTTTCGGTGCCGTTGCCGTTGTCGACTCGCATCACTTCCTCGGTGACAATCTCTCCGCTACCGTCGATGTTTGAGTGCCAGTCTCCGTTTTCGAGGTCATTGGTGACCTCCACGATGAATATCAGGTCCTCGGTGATTCTGCGGGTATAGGTAAGGGTGAGATGTTCTTCCCCTGAGCTCTGATCCATCTCGGTGGAGATGTCGGGAAGATCCATAGTATCGGGGACATTGGGATCGAGGAAAAGGGCGAATTCAAGTACGGTGGGGATCCCATCGTCGTCGCCGTCTCCTTCATCTTGAGCCTCCGGACTGTTGGGATCGACGAACTCTTCTGATCGCCAGTCATCGATCTCGGGATCCTTGATCGTAATGGTGGCATTGTCGGGGGAGCCGATGGTGTAGGGGCCGGGCATGAGAGTGGCGGTGACGGTTTCGTCGCCCTCGACTTCGTTGTCGGCAAATACGTTCACAGGGAGAATTGCCTCGGTTGCGTTGGCGGGAATCATGATCGATCCTGATAGCGCCGTATAGTCGGTATCAGGAGTAGCGCTTCCGGTTACGGTATAGTTTACGGTCGAGGTCGAGATGATATTGTCGGAGGGTCGAATGATTGAGAATTGGCCGGGCGAATTGGCCAGTTCAAAGGCATCAGGAACGGTCGCCTGGATGATGACTCCGGCAGACTCGGGGAAATCCAACGGATCGGTAGGATCCGTTCCAGCCATGATTTCCGTTGCATTGTCCACACCGTCCAAGTCGTAGTCGCTGGCGGGAAGAACGGATTCTATTGTGTCGAATTGACCGTCATCGGGGATGTCGTCGACGACGAGAAGTTCTCCGATATCGTTGATAGCGTCGCCGTCGCGGTCGTTATTGGCGGTTCCGTTAGCGAAGCTCAAATTGAAGACGCGCAATTCATCCGGGTTGTTGCGGAAGAGGGAGAGGATGACGGCTTCCTGATTATCGGGTTCCGGGATCACAGAAAGGTGGTGGTAGTCGCCGGCCGTATTGTTCGTGAGTCCCGTTTCCGCCGTGAGAACGGTTCCACTGGTGTCGGTAAATCCGTATTCAATCTGCGATGAATCACCGGGTGTCACCCAAACGCAGAGGACAACCACCGTATCAAGCTCTTCAATAAGAGGTTCCACCTCGACTTCGCCTGCCACGGCGAGAGGAAAGGGATCACCGAGATCGGTCCATCCGGACTCGAATTTATGAAGGCCGATGCCACCGTCGGCCAAGCCATAGGCGGAATAGAAGGTATCCGACGGCCCGGCGCCGAGACTGAGGACTCCGGAAACGCCGCTATCGAGGAGCTGGGCCGCACCCGGCGATGTGCCGTTCCAGCTCTTGGCGTAGATATCTCCCAAGCTATCAGTATAGATCACCTGGCCGGTATCGGCGCCGGTTGGGCCTGTTCCGGTGGCATCGAAGCCGAGCAGGTTGGTGGGGCCAAGGATCTGTGTCTGGAGGTTCCAGGATTCACCGTCCCAAGTTGTGCCGCTGATGGAGAATTGGTTGGAAGTGGGTCCGCCGCCGTTTTCGAGAAAGATCAGACCGACCAGATTTGAGCCGATGATGAAGCAGAGATCTTGAGCACTGGAATCTGTGAGGGAAACAACCTCAGAGGCAGCGTCCCAGACTTGACCGGTGGCATCCGTGCTGCGGGCCTCCTTTATGGTTGTAGGTGCGAAGGGGTCATCGAGGGTTCCGGCAGCGAGTTCAACCCAGGCTGCGATCCATTGACCGTTTTGAAGTTGCCCTAAGGCACTTCCGAGAATGCCCGGAGCATCCGAAACCGTGACCGGGCTGCCCCAAGTGTTGTCTCCGGTTCGGAATGCGGCCTTGAGGGCCATGTTTGTGTCGTCGGAATGAATATCCGTAAAGAGAACCGCTTCCTGGCTGCCTGGAGAGGTGGAATACGAGCCCATGGGCAGAAAGTCGGAGATCAGGTGTGGAGTGAGGCCGGAGTAGCTAACGGGTGGGAAGTCGTCGAGTTCGGCCTGGCCGAGCGTGATGGTCATGGGAATCAGTTGAAATACCGGGGCAGTCCCAAACTCCTTGCTGAATGTGATCAGGTCCCAGCTCCAATCCTTACTGAACTCGGCGATCCCGACATCGAGAGTGGCGCCGAGGCTCAAGTTCAGAGACCCTTGGATCTTTTTTAATAGGGGCCAGTCGCCGTCGGTATTGAGCAGAATTGTCGCCACCGGAACGGGGTCGGGCAGTCCCGGGATTGTCTTCTCTTCCCCCTGCAGGGCGATTCTGCCGTTGGCGGTCAGCCGACTCAGGGCCTGAATCTCCATTCCCACGCCGAAATTGAATCCGATTTCGAATTTGTTCTCCTTGCCGGCCCCTGTGGCTGGAAAATTCTCATCGCCGCCTAAGAAGTGACTCCTCCGGGTGTGATCGGTTGGATAGAGGACGGATCCCTCAGACAGGAGGTCCTGGGGCCGCTTAGTCGTCCAGGTCGTTTGCGATTCCAGACTGATGGCGCCGTCGAGTGTACCGAGAACGCGCAACTGCCCGGTCTTATCAAGAGCGAGGAGGACGGGACCGGCATAGGGAATCTTGCTCGTGAAAGGCCTCAAGTTGACCTTGAACCCGGCCAGGACAGTTCCGTTAACGACGTGGCGGAGCTGTGCTTCCAATTTGTTATTCGGGTCGAGGAACTCGGTCGAGGCGGTGGAAACGCTGGCGACCGGCCTGAAAAACGGGTCTTCAACATCGAGGCCACCGAGTTTTTTGGGAAAATACTCGGTGATGTCGACGTCATCGATGGTGGTGGCGCTGCCCATGACTTTCAGCTCGACTTCCCTCTCCTTGCCCCTGACATGGACATCCGCGGATGCGTTGAACTGGAGGCCGACAATGCCGGGCGCGAAGCCGAGCATCCCACTGGCCGGCGTGTCCATGCTCTCGCTGACTTCAACTGCGATACCGTACTGGTAGTGGAGGTATCCTGGATTCGCACCATCCAACTCGATCATAGCAGTAAAGGAGGGCATGGCGATAAACCGGCCTTTGGGCATGACCTTCTCGGCCAGGGTCTCTTTGACCGGATCGGGCGTCGCGACCAGGGTGGCGAAGAAGTCGGTGACGAAGGCGAGCCATGGCGGGAGGCGAGCCCCTTGCAATTCCTTGCCTTCGAGGGCGCCCGTATACTCGACCAAGTGAGTAGCAGTGGCGCCGCGTGCCGTCTGCATGACGAAGAGGGGCCGGAAGAAGCCCGGTGGAAGCTCATCGATCTCGATCTCATCGGTGGCGCGGTATTCGTCGTTGGCCAATTCTTCGACTACAGAGATTTTTTGCACGAAGACATTGGGTATGGTCCCATCTGAGATGTCCTTGAGCCATTGCCGCAGGTTACCTAATGAGGCCGGCGTCACCGGGTCGTTGGCCGGCGGATCGGTCTCATCATCCTTCGGTTTTTTGGGGTTGTGGTCGTCGTACGGATTGGTGGGAAAAGAGCGGGCGTCGACCAGCCAGACTTCCGTTATCTTGTCTGAGATTTGAAGATTCTGAAGTGGTCCGGGATCGCCCGCGGCGGTGTCGAAGGTAGGAAGATCGTAAGTGAAGGGCGGTGATGTGGCGATGAGCTCCCAGGTCATGTCCAGGGTATCATCGGCCGGATCCGCAAAGTAGAGGATCTCGTTTCCGGTGCGTTTGACCCCAGGCAGGAAGAGCCCATGCCTGTTGAAGGTAGTGGAAACGAATTCGGGCGAAGGCAGCGCTTTGAGCCGGGCGTTCACCGTTAAAGAGAGATCTCCGGATCCCGGATCAGTAGCGTCGGCCGGGGTGAAGCGCTTTCTCCAAGGAACGAACCCGGGAAACTGGACGTCGACATAAACAATGGCGGCGCTGTTGAGGGCCTGGGGAAGCTGGAAGGAACCATTTGCCCCCGACTCGAGGCGCCCGATTGGTTCCTGGTCTTGATCGAGAATCAGGTTCCCGAATCGATCAAGCACCAAAACGGTTGCACCCTCTATCGGCACGTCCGGGACGGTATCGGTCTCGACGGTACCATTGAGGGCCAAACCCCGGCTCAATCTGGCTGTGATCAGAATCTCCGGTATCGAGGGGTCGGTGACTTCAATGGTGTGGCCCTCAACCTGCCAGTTGGGGTTCGTTATGGAGGCGGGGATGTAGTTGTCCTCGTAACCTATCAGAGTGGTCGGGGCTCCATATTCAACGGCGCCGGCGCCCGGCTCGAATGTGAACTTCGTCCCTGGGACGGGGAAACCGGAATCAAACTCGGCCACGGAGGCGAGGATGAGATTGTATGGAACAGAGAGGAGAGTAGAGACGGTGTTATTTGAAGTTCCCCCCTCACCCTTGAATACTTGGTGGGTTGTGGGAGGCGATGTTCCCATATAGAAATTATCGGGGTCGCTCTGCCACCAGAAATCGAACCCGCTGTTGGGAAGTAGAGTTCCGATGTTTACTCGGAACCAGATGTCGTTGGCTATGTAATCAGGTTGAATAATCCTCGGAATGGCGGGATCGTGCACCGATGGATTAGGGTTGTAGTCAGGCGGTTCCGAGTTCGTGTCCCAGACGAACTGCTCAATGATGAGCGAGCCGCCGCCATCGGCAAAATTGGCTTCAAAAGTCTGGGTTCCGCCGGGAATTACGGTCTGAAGCGGAAGTATAATCGCTTGCGGACTGCTGCTCGGTAGCACTCCTGGAGCGTCCCAAGTTGGAATATCGATATCTGCGGTCGGATCTCCACCTGAGGTTTCAAAGGAATTCCTGGGATGGGTTATGGAGAGGGAATAGTTCCCAGGGCCGATCCCTTTGAACTCGTATTCGGAAAGGGACTGCGAAGCCGCCTCGCCCCGATTGAACAGCGGCGCCATAGTGGCGCCACCGGCGAGGTCATTGAGGACCGCCATGCCGCCGCCAAGGGCGATATCATTGTAGGGAATGGAAGCGGAATCTCCAATCGCTTGGGTCTTGGTGGGATCGGCGAATTCACCGAGAACCAGCCCGCGGACGGCGACCTCCTGGCGGCGAACAAAAATATCGAGTTCGTATTCATGACCGTAGCGGAGAGTGAGGGGATCGCCATTGTTTGGCGTGCTCGGATAGGGCCAATTCTGCACATAGGGCCATCCCTGTTCCTCGTCGAAGTCGTCGTCCGTCAAATCATTAAGGTGAACGTGGCTTCCCCAGTACTCATCCATGCTCGAAATTTGAATGCCATAGCGGCCGGACCGGAGGTGGACGGTAGATTTTCCTGCCTGATCGGTATCCACCGTGACCATGCGGTTCACTACTTTGAGGTATTGAGAGTTGTCGCTTTCAAACTGATTGAACTCGATGTCGGTCTGCGTCTTTGAATCGTATATGATATCGTGAATGAGGCTACTGAAGATACTGGGACCCTCACCTTCGATATCAGCTTGCTCGTCGGCGGCGAAGAGACGGCAACGCACTGTCACTGGAGTTGCTTCGAGATTCATCCCAATTTCGGGCCAGTCAAAAGGTACAATTGTCCCCGAACCGATTTCGATCAAAAGCTCCCCGAAGAAATGGGGCTTTACGAGAAAGGGACCCGTTGAGACGCCGTTGACCGTAATCCGGTAGCGGCCGGGCAGGAGGTTGTCGAAAGTTCGATAATCGGGAAAATTAATGTGTACGGGATCCGCCACTTGGGTGCGGTCGATGCCCTCGGTATTGGTGTCCTTCAGTCCCTGGACCCGCACTTCCAGCCCTTGCATGAAGAATCTGTCTTCGTAAGGTGAGAAAAGGATGACCGTCATGCGGTTGAAGGTTATTTCGATCGAGATCGGGACCGGGCTGGCGGGCATGTTCCCAGGTAGAGGCTGTCCCAAATCCGAGAGGATTTGGGTGGAAGCCTGATACCGATATCAATCTTCGTCACGTTATGTAGACCACGACATGCCTTCCGTCCTCGGTAGCTTACCTTTTATCCGTTATGCACTTTTCCAGCACCCTTCCTCTCGCTTTGAGTCGATAGTTCTCCCAAGGAAGCGCCTCTGACTCGATTCTTGGATCCCTATGCCGCCTGCGTTGCCTCTTTCTCATGTTCTTGCGCAAGTCTCTGCGCGATTTTCCATAGATTGTGGGACAGAACCGACCAGGCCACGCTAAGGTTACGGTTGTCAAAGCCTTTGCTGCGTATCTTGCCCCCGTGCCATCGGTTCTTGAGCACTCCGATCCGGCCTTCGGTGCTCCCTCGTCGTCGCTGCAACCGGACAAAGCGCGGCTCCTCCATCCGCTCCTTGAGCTCTTGTGGATTGCGGGGCGTAAGGGCGTCAAAAATCCCCTCTGCCTGGAGCCGCTTGCTGGCCGCCTTCGAGGCATAGCCCCGATCCCCACTGATCGCTTCGATCTTCTCCTCTAAAGCGAAGCCCTTTTGCCTCTCCAGACTTTCCCAAAGCTGCTTCAATTCGCTCGGGGCCTGCCCCCCATACAGTTTCCAGTCCAACAGATATCCCTCTGCGCTCTCGCATAAATAAAGGGTGTTGCCAAACTCCACCTCCCGATCTGCCTTGCCTCGCACGATGACGTCAATCTCAGGTTCGTAGGCGCTCAGGATCTTCTCCTCATTCTTCACCTGCCGCCCCCCTATGATCCGTTCGTGCGCCTGTTTCATGACCTGCGGTATCTGCTCTAACATACCATCCATTCGCTCGATGATTCGGCTCGCCTTCTTCTCGGTGTAATCGCTTTGCATCCACATAGCTTCCAATAAGTCACGGTGGCGAAGGGCATGGCCCTCAATCTTCTTGAGCAATAGCTTCATCCGCCGCAGGATCCCTTTACGCGCTTTGCCCGCCTCCCGGCGCCGACGCGCATGCGTCATCTCCAGGCACCGTTTGTTCATCTCCCGAGCCAATCCCTTTGCTCCCTGGGGCATGCGCTGTTTCATTCCCGCCTGCCGGATCAGACTGATCGCCTTGAGCAGCGTTGCTCCCACATCCTTGAGCAAGACCCAGTCCACGGGCCAGTGGATGTTCGCTTCCAGGCAAGTGGCGTCGATCAGGCATTCCCTCGTATCGATCGGCTTCTCTAATCCTGCCTCACCACAATGTTCAGCATTGCCCACCACCTCGGTCATCCTTGCATGCAGCTGTCTCAGATACGCTTCGTCGAAGAATTTCGAATCCCGTTCCAGACTGCTCTTCGATATTTTCCGGATCCCGTCTACCTCACGCACCCGGCAAAAATTAGCCAGAAGCTCACTGCGTCCCAACTCCTGCGACAGACAACGAAAGGATATCCCTCCGAGTAAATGACGCACCACCTCCACCCGCAGCGCTTTTATCGCTCTTAGAGCGCGTCGCTCCCGATCCTTCCCTCCCGCTTCATCCCATCCTTCCAAGGCTTTTACGATCGCCTCCCTTTCCAGCGAGGAGTCGATCAAAACCCGGTCAATCCGCTCCATTGTTTCCAGAAACACGGTGTAGTCTTTGCATCGAATGACTGGAGTTAGGGCTGGACGCAGGAAGCTTTGTACGGCAATATTTTTCATGAGAAGGGCGTGCTTTGTATTTGACTAACGCAAGCATAAGCGCCCTTTTTCGCCGGATCGAGCTTTTTGCAGCTCTATCCGGCCTTTTTTTTGCCCATAACTCATTAAAAATCAATTGTTTCCACCACTGGGACGGGCTCTATTTTACGGTAAAGACAGTTTCATGGCAATTGAATTCCCACCAGGTGTGGTTATCAATTAAGTAGAGAAGAGCAATTGACGTGATTCGTTTGGGTAATGATCGTGCTTGATGTCCGGGCTGGTTCCCGAAGACATCGAGCCAACGACGATTCGACAGATCTTACGACCCGTCTCCGCTACTCCCGCCAAGCGGGACGAGGCAGGCAAGGTTGACGACAAAGTTTCGGGAGTCACCCGACACCTCAAACCTATCGGCTTACCTTAAGTCGCATGAAGAAGGAGTTATCCTCGGGCACGGTCATGACCGATCGAGTTTCGACAGTTTCGGTGCCGTTGCCGTTATCGACCCGCATCACCTCCTCCGTGACAATCTCACCGCTACCGTCAGTGTTTGACTGCCAGATTCCGCCTTCGAGGTCATCGGTGACTTCAACCGTGAAAATCAAATCATCCGTGATTCGTCGCGTATAGGTGAGGGTGAGGTGATCCTCACCTGAGAACTGATCCATCTCGGTTGAGATGTCGGGAAGTTCAATCGTATCGGAGACATCGGGGTCGAGAAATAGGGCAAATTCAAGAATTGTGGGGATCCCATCGTCGTCGCCGTCGGCCTGATCTTGAGCTTCCAGGCTGTTGGGATCAGCGAATTCCTGAGTTCGCCAGTCATCAATCGGGATATCCTTGATTGTAACAAGCGCTTCATCTGGCGAGCCGATGGTATAGGCGGGATTCTCAACTATGGTCAGCCTCACGGTCTCATCCCCCTCGGGCTCGTTGTCTCCGATCGGTTCGATTGCAATGGATGCACTGGTCGCGTTTTCGGGAATTACCACCGAAGTCGTCGGGGGGAGCACGTAGTCGACGTTTGAAGTGGCCGTCCCGGTATAGAGCAAGTCTACGGAGAGTTCCTGTTCGATATCATCGGAGGGACGGGAAACCGTAAATCTGCCCGGAGCCAGAGTCAGTTCGGAAGCCTCCGCAATGGGCGACGTTATAATGACTCCGGGGGACTCGGGGAATTCGAGCGGATTTGTAGGATCTGTTCCGGCCATGATTTCCATTGCATTGTCCACACCGTCCAAGTCGTAGTCGCTGGCGGGAAGAACAGATTCTATTGTGTCGAATTGGCCGTCATCGGGGATGTCGTCGACAATGAGCAGTTCTCCGATGTCATTCATCCCGTCGCCATCGCTATCGTTGTCCGCAATCCCTTCGTTGAAACCTAGATTGAAACGACGCAGCTCATCCGGACTGGCGGTGAAGAGGGTGAGGAGGATTGCTTTTAGATCCACTTGTTCCGCAATCAGCTGAAGGCCGTGATAGCGGCCGACGGAGTTGGACGTTAGGGCCGTATCCTCTTGAAGTACGGTTCCCGTCGTGTCCGTGAACAGATAGGAGATATCGCAGGGACCACCGCCGGACGACCAAACGATCGAGACGACCGTCGGATCCACGTCGTCGGTGAGGACTGCCACTTCGATCTCGCTGGGTATGGCGGTCGCGGATTGTGTTCCGAGATCGCTCCACACTGTATCAAACTTGGAAAGACCGATACCGCTTTCGGAAAGGCCATAGGCGGCATAAAATGTCCCATTCTGATCCGCATGGATATCGATCACATTATTGGCATCGGTGTTCAGAATGACGGGTGCGCCAGGGGCACCGCCGGTCCATTCGAATGCTTTCACCGTCTGGTCCTCGACGTAGATCAGTTGAGAGGAATCGGGCCCGGAGACTCCGGATCCCATAGCGCCAAAGGCTAGAATGCGGGTCTCCGCAACGAGGGTTGTGAGGGCCGACCAATCGTTCCCATCCCAGGTCGCACCCATGACAGAGGCCATCGTTGAGGTCGGTGTGCCGGTGCTCTGGAGAAAGGAAAGTCCCACCAAGTTCGTCCCGATGAGGAACTGAAGCTGCCGCGCCCTTGCATTATCGAGCGCGGCGACGACATCCTGGTCTGGAACCGGCCAGGTCTGGCCTGTGGCATCGGTACTTACGGCTGTTTTTATCGTCGTAGGGGCAAATGGGTTGCTCAACCCCGCTTGGTCGACTTCGACCCATCCAGCGATCCACCGCCCATCGGGTAGCTGAGCGACGGTGGTGCTTATGATTCCGGCGGCACTAACGATGGTAGCCGGTGCCGACCAGCTCGACTCGGAGGCGCGAAAGGAGAACCCGAGAGTCATATCGCCGGTTCCGGAGTCCAAATTCGAAAACAAAAAGCTGGCCGTTCCACCGCCCGGGGAAGGCGCGGCGGCGAAATCTCCGACGGGTAGGAAGTCGTCGATCGGGATCGGGGCGGTGCCGGGAAATGTGGCCGGAGGAAAATCAAACAGGTTCCGTTACGAAACCGTTATTCCCAACGGAATCAGTTGGAAAAGATTGTGGGTGCCGAACTCATGGCTGAAGGTGATCGCATCCCAGTCCCATCCCACTTCGAGTTCCGTCAGGATCAGGTTGACGGTTGCGTTGATATTCAAATTGATCGCTCCCTGGATACTCTCGATGGGCGGCCAGTCGGCTTGGGTGTTGATCACGATGGTTGCTACCGGAACAGGTCCCAAGCCAGGTATATTCTTTTCTTCGCCTTGAATCGCAATCTTTCCATGGGCATCGAGCAGATCTTGGATAGTAATCTGAAGACCGACGCCGAAATTGAATCCCAGTTCAAATTTGTTCTCGAAGGCAGGTGGGGAAACACTGATATCCTCGTTCCCACCGAGAAAATGGCGTCTTCTAGTATGGTCCAGCGACCCTCCCCCGACGACAGATTCTTGATCTCTGGGCCGAAGGGTATTCCAGTTGGTTTGCGACTCCAGGCTTAGAGCACCGGTGATTGTGCCATGAATATTCATTAAACCCGTCTTATCCAGGGCGTAGAGAACAGGGCCGGCATAAGGGATCTTTCTGGTAATCGGATTGAGATTCGCCCGCACGCTGGCGAGAGCGGATCCATTGACGACGTGGCGGATCTGCGATTGCAAGGGATTGTTGTTGTTGTCGGTGATGAATTCCTTCGCCGTGGTAGACATGCTGCCCGCCGGTGTTACTGATGGATTCTCCAAAGGGAGTCCAAATAGCGATTTTGGAAAGTAGTCGGAAGCGTCGATTTCGTCGGAGGTAATCGTCCCGCTCACGTTGAGGTCCACGCTACCCATTTTGCCAAGAACCTTGGCGCTCGCTTCAGCGTTGAATTTGAGACCGATGGTTCCGGGACCGTAACCGAGGAATCCTCCGGCGGCGTTCAACATGCCTTCATTCACTTCAACCCCAATCGCGTAATTGTAGAGGAGATAACCCAGGTTCTCCGGATCCTGCATGATGGTCGCGGTAAATTCCGGTAGCGCTCCTAACCGACCAATGGGGATGTAGTTTCCCACCTCTTCAATGCCCGATTGAGTGGCCGCGATAAGCCCCATGGAATCAGCAGCGAAGGCCAGCCACGGCGGGAGGCGGACGCCGTTGAGGGGACCCTCCGGATCGAAACTGAAAGTTCGATCGACGGTTATGGCACCCCTCTGCGAAATGACCACGAACACCGGATCGAACTCTCCCGGAGGAAGATCGGGAAGCAAGATGCCTGTCCCGAAAGTCGCACTACCGGTCTCGTTCAGGTTCTGGAGCCGTTGATAGTAGACGTTGGGTATGTGGTTGGGGTTGGGATTCGGAACATTACCCGCGCCGAAAGGCTCCGCCGCATCTAGATTCTCAATCAGATTTTTGATCCACTCATGGAGGATGGCCGGAGATTCGCTCAGGGGGACATGGGGCGAGGAGGGCACGACGAAGGGGTCACCGTTAAACGAGCGGTTGTCGACCAGCCACACCTCCACGATCGAGTCCGTCACATTGGTGGCTTGCAGGGGTCCGGGATCTCCATTCGGTGCATCAAACTCGACGAGGTTGATGTCGTAGGGATCGGCGGCTGTTGCCATGATCTCCCAGTCGGCGGTTAATGCCGCCTGAGCGCCGGCGTCTTCGTCGTTAAACAGATCCTGGTCGCCGGATTTTTCTATCCCGGGTAGGAAGAGCCCGTAGCGGTTCAATGATTTCGACTGAATCGTTGGTTTGGGGAGGCGCACCAAGGGCGCCATAACCTCGATGACAACATGCGACTCTGGCGCTTGTGTGTCATCCGCCGCCGTCACGCGCTGGCGGAAGGGATGATACCCGGGAGAGGCGATATCGACGTAGAAGGCCTGCGATCGAGGTTGAGGAGCGGGAATACGGTAGACCTCTTCCTCCTCGTCGAAGATCATGGTCGTGACCGGATCGCCAAAACGGTCGCGGACCTTAATGCTCAGATCCTCGATGAGGTCGCCGGAGGTGGCATCGGTCACGTTTGCTGTAATGTCCATGGCGCGTTCCATGAATACGGTCACCGTTGCGTCAGCATCATCGTCGCCGAAACGAATGCGGTCTGCGATAAAGAGCCAGTCCGTCGCCGTGGCGCTGATTACTTCGGTGGGGCCGGAGTAAGCGTTGTCGATGTGGGGTTCGGTCGCGCTGCTCCCGGTTACGACGGAGGGACCATCAGCGAAATTGATCGTCGTATTCGGAACATAGAAGGTCGGATCGTCGTTGCTTATCACCTCAAATTTCACCACCGCGACGGGGTCCGGATCCGGATCGGAAGGGGTTGGACTTGGGCCGAAGAACTTGATCGTGCGTTCAAAGTTCTGGCCATCTCCGACTTCGGCCCGAAAGAAATCCTCTCCGGACTGCCGCCAGGCAGTGAACGGCCCTTGGGGAATAAAAAAGGATTCGAACAGCTTGTCACCGGTGTATGCAGTCTTCACGTAATGGAAAAAGGTCGTTGAACCGGCCGGCTGATAAGCTGGTGGGTCGACGCTGGGATTCCAATTCTGGTTGTGGAAGGTAACCGTCGCGGTGCCGGGTGTGTAGGTCGCTTCAAGGTCGGTTTCCACGTCGAGTTCGGTCAGGGGTTCGGGATCACCGTCGAGTTCCGGATCCGTCGAAGGTAGGACTCCGGGTGGGTTCCAGTCCGGTGTCGTCAGGGTCGGCGAACCTGTGAAGGTGTAGCGAGGATGCGCTGCCGTGATATTGTAGGTTGTCCCCGGTTGCAAACCGTGAACCGTATAGACCGCGTCATCGCTGTCTCCGGATATTCCGGGCGGAGCCTGGCGCATTTCGCTCATCATGGCGGTTCCCCCACCCACGGGGGCAAAATTGACTTCCCCGATATCTCCGTTTTCGTCGCGGGACCCGAGTTCGCTGTAGCGGCGGGTGAGCTCGGGTTCGAGGAGGAGGACAATCTTCTTCGTGGGCCCAGAGAGGTCGTCCTGGACCCGGCCGGTTGCCGAAGCGATCCGCTTGCGGACGAAGAGGTCGATGGTGTACTCGTGATTCGATTTTATAGGGAATCGGTTGCCGTCGAAGGGGGTTCCATTCTGGGGCGGGCGCGACGGTTCGTCCCATTCTCACTCTTCCGAAAAGGGCCATCCCTGGGAGATCCCGGTTCCCTCGGTGACGTTTTGCAGATGGATGTGGCTGCCCCAGTAGTTGGTCATTCCCTCGATCTTAATCCCGTATTCGGCGGGTAGGAGACAGACCGTAAACTCGCCATTCTCATCCGTATTGACGGGTATAATGCGACTGCCGTCGGGGAGAAGCTGGCCGAAATTTTCTTCGGGTGAGTTGAACTCCACGAAATGAATATCCGTCTGCATCATCGGCTTGTAGATCGGCTTGTTGTCCTGGTTCCCGCGCAGCTTGATAGTGCTGGTTTCGTCGGCCGCGAATAAACGGCCGCGAACGACCGCTGGAAGCACGCGCACGCGTAGCTCCGCTACCGAGGTGAGCTGGGCCTGGTGGGGAAACAAAGGGTCCAGTTCGGCGATTATTTCGCCCACGAAATGCGGGTTGGTGACAAACGAAATAGCATCGTCGGGGAAGAAAAGAAGATTGGCGACATCGGGCGAGCGGCCGTCCACCCACACCCGGTAGCGGCCCGGGAGGAGATCGCGAAAAGTGCGGCCGTCCTGGAAGTCCGCCGCGCCCGTCCCAGTGAACGGATTAATCCCCAGTTCACCGGTGGTGCTGTCATGATACTCGTGCACCATCGACATGCGGGAGATTCCCTCGGTAGCGGTGTCCTTTAATCCCTCGAGATAGACGGGAATATCACGAAAGAGGAACTGAGCGCTTTCGACGATCCCCACCGTATCGGGATCATCGCCGAAGTAAGGGTGGGTCATGAAAATAAAGAGAGACCGCGGGATTAAATCAGGGGTGAACATCACTTCGTTGACGAGGTTGTCGTTTCCGTCCGGGAGAATCGTCTCCTCCGCCATGACGTAGCCCATCTTCTTGACCGTCACCTTGTAGCCGATGGCGGGAAGGTTGTTGAAGAACGCTTCCCCGAGATTATTGGTAGCGTTGGTACGCGTGGGGATTAGGACGGGGTAGGTCAGTGGTACCGTGAGGACCGCCGGGTTCGGATCGACGCCGGTCACCTCTACCCCAAAATCCCTAAGCTCGCGATTCGCCTGCTCGGGAAATCGTGGATCGAAACCCGTAACCTTGACGTTGAGGTTTTGCCCCGGATCGGCAGGCTCTAAGAGAAAGCTCGCCATGTGGGCTTGCTCGAGGCGCGTCAAGTCGCTGGGTGTTCCGTTCGTCTCGTGGAATTTCCAGCGGGTACGGGCGTTGCCGTCATTGGGGTGGTTAGCTCGGAAGCGATACCATCCTTCCTGCATACCGCGGAACACAACGGCTCCGTCCACTTCCGTCATGAGGATTCGTGTCTCCGGTGTGTCCGACCCATCCGAAGTGGTGAATCGCTGCACCCGCACTGGAACATCCGCCAATTGTATTCCCGAAGTCACACACAGAATCTGCGCGTAAACGTCGAAGATGATCACAGAAGCATCAAGGCGGTCGAGGGCGAAACTCGCCGCCGCGATCTCATCTTCGGCCAGCGGCTGAGCTTGGGTCTGCGACTGGTATGCTGGGTGGGAGACGGTCAGTTGATAGGTTCCGGCGGAAATCCCGGGCAAGGTATAGAATCCAAACGGATCAGTATCGGTGGAGAATTCGGGAATCCCGTCGGCAGGGGGATCGAGATCGAGCTCGATGATCGCACCTTCGATTCCGAAACCGGTGTCGATATCAGTGATGCGGCCTTGAAGGGTGGCGTCGCCTCGGGACAATATGGGGATCAGCAGAAATATGAGGAATCCGAGAGGCAGAGTACCTGGCAATCGTGATCGTCTTTTTATTAGGCGAAGAATACTCCCATATTGGTAGGTTAACATGGATTATTGTGGGCGGTCAGGCAGCAGGAAAGCAGACTTACCGGTCCATCCCAAAGTCAATTGTGATTCACTTTTGCTAGAATTGGACTCAGAAAATTGGGATTGTATCGAAACTATCGTGAGAGTCACTTTCTGGCAATTGAATTCGCAGTGGGACATTGTTTTCGGTTAAGGAGGGAAGTGCCACTGACGTGAATCGTTCTGATAGCGATGGCCGAGCACATTCTGATTGACGGGTACAATGTGATTCACGATTGGCCCGAATTGCGCGATGCGCTGAAGCGGGACATCAATGTGGCCTGCCAGAATTTGGCTGACCGGGTGCGCATACTGCACGACTTCGAAGGGATCAGGGTGACGATCGTATTCGACGGCCGGGGAGGAGGAGTGGAAATCGAACGCCCTGGCAAAGAGCTGACTTTCTCCCTTGTTTACGCTCCTACCGGCAGCAGCGCGGATGAGATTATCGTGCAGTTGGCACAAAGCTCGAGAGATCCGGAGAAGCTGACCGTGGTTTCTCGAGACAGTGTGATTAGAAATCTGGTCCGAGAACGTGGAACGAGGGTGTATACTCCGGGCGATCTTCTCCACAGAATCGAGGCCTGCGAGCGGAGGCAGAGTCAGACCTTGAGTCGGCGAAGCAGGGAGGTCGAGAAAGAGTGGAGAGAGAAGAGAGAAAGTTAACAGTGAGAAGCAAATAGTGAACAGTGGGGAGACTTGAGCTCTCGAGGAAGCTTACGACGAAGAATCCCCCACCTGAACACTGCCGAGGGCCCTGAGCGGGGTCGAAGGGAAGCCCGACACCCGAAAAATGACTTCGTGTCTACCCTCGGTCAGGGCTGTAGGGTGTGAATTGTCCGGGCTAAAAATTCTTAGCGGAGGGGGCGATATGGGGCTCGAAGCCGACTGGTTTGGACGATTGCACCTCCTGAATGGAATCCTCTACTTGGCGGTAGAGTCTCTCCTGGCTGCGATAAAGATTCCTTTTGCGTTTTGGAGAGTCGATCCGAGTGTATTGGCCTCCGGGGTTGAGCATCCAGGCGTTAGTGTTGTCCTGGAAGTAGGTCATCAGGGTGGAGACGAGCCGGTCGCGCAACGGGGGCGGCTCTACCGGAATGAGCAACTCGATGCGACGGTCGAGGTTGCGGGGCATCCAGTCGGCGCTTGATATGTAGGTCAGTTTCTCACCGCCGTGATAAAAGTATAAAAGGCGGCTGTGCTCTAGAAAGCGATCGACTATGCTGATGACCTTGATGTTCTCGCTTTGACTTGGGATTCCGGGCTGGAGGCAGCAGATGCCGCGGACATTGAGATCAATTCTGACTCCGGCGTTCGATGCCCGGTAGAGGGCGCTGATAATCTGGGGATCGACGAGCGCGTTCGTCTTTGCCATGATATGGGCCCGCTGGCCCTGCTTCTTACGTTCCACCTCGCTTTCTATGAGGAAGAGGATCTTGGTTCGAAGACCGGTCGGTGAGGATTCGAGTTTCCGATAGGGTTGTGGTTGAGAGAGGCCTGAAATCGTATTGAGGAAACTCGAAGCATCCTGGCCTAACTCATCATTGCAAGTCATGTAGCTGATATCGCTGTAAAGTTTGGCGGTTGATTCATTATAGTTCCCGGTGCCGAAGTGGAGGTAACGAACGACCTCGTGTGCCTCGCGTCTGAGGATGATGGAGAGTTTGGCATGGGTCTTGAAGCCCTTGATCCCGTAGATTACCTGGACACCGCTATGCTCCAGGGACTGGGCCCACTCGATGTTCTGTTCTTCGTCGAATCGTGCCTTGAGCTCCACAATCACGGTGACGTTCTTACCTCGTTCCGCAGCCCTTTTTAGGGCCGCCACAATGGAACTGTTCTCGCTCGTCCGGTAGAGGGTCTGCTTGATGGACAAGACATCCGGATCATCGGCGGACTCCTGAACCAGGCGCACGACGGGATCGAAGCTCTCGTAGGGATGAAGCAGGAGGATATCGTGATTCGAGATAGTTTCGAACATGCTCTCGGTCGGTTCGATATCCGTCGAATGGAGAGGAGGCCACGGTTCATTCTTGAGATCCGAATGTCCTTGCAGACCGGATAGAGCGGTGAATTCGTTGAGAGCGAAAGGTCCCGGGATGGGGTATACATCCTTGCTCTTAACCTCCAGAAGGCGTCTAAGAAAATTGATCATCGTCCAAGTTGCGGTTTCGGATATTTCGAGGCGTAGGCAGGCGCTGGTTTTGCGAGCGAGGATTACCTCCTTCATCTCGCGGAGAAGATCGGGGGCGAAATCCTCTTCGACGTCGAGATGGGCATTGCGTGTGATTCTGAGGGCGACACATTCGATAATGGTCTCTCCCGGAAAATACTTGGGGAGAAACAGTTGCGCAAGATCCTCGCCCAAAAGGTATTCGTAGGCCCCGATTCCGGGCAAGGTGATGAAGCGGCTGATAGCGTTGCCGATCGGTAGGAGGACGACTCGCGCGTCCGAGGCCCTCTCCTCCCGTGCCTTGACTCTGACAGCCAGATAAACCAGTCCACTGGTAAGCAGGGGAATCCTCACTTCCGGATCGATCAGCATTGGGGTGACAATGGGCATCACTTCGGCGTCGAAGTGACGTTCCGCGTAGTCGAGCTGCTCCGAATCTAATTCGGCGGAAGTAACTCGTCTGATACCGTTACTGACGAGCTGGGGATCGAGGTCGAAGAGGAAACATCGGTATTGGTCCTCCACGATGCGATGGGCGCGCTTGCTGATCGCGTCGAGTTGTTGTGAAGGGGAATATCCGGCGGGATCCAGTTTCGCTTCCCGGCTCTGTTCGAGGAGTTTGAGGCCACCGACCCGTACCATGAAGAATTCATCCAGGGTCGAGCTCGAGATGGCCAAAAACCTCAGCCTCTCTAGCAGCGGTACCCGGTGATCGTAAGCCTGGTCGAGGACGCGCTGGTTGAATTCGAGCCAGTTCAACTCGCGATTGAGGAAGGGGGATCTTTTTTTCTTTCTGTGAGTCCTCACAGTATTCCTTGTGTAGCAGACCGGCGCTTGACTACCGAGCAAATACGTCCGACAGATTTCTAGATTGGATCGACTTTTGTTCCTCGGAGCCGAACTTGCATCCCATAGACCTCCTCGAAAAGGGTCCCTTTATGGCTTAGCGACATCTGTTCCAGAGATAGGTCGCTCGCCCATTGCACGGAGATTTCGAAGGAGCCGTTTTCCATACCACATTGGATGTCCTTGAGACGCTGGCTGTGTGATTGGTCCAAAGCATCGGCAACCCTTAGGATAGCGGCCAGTTTCGAAACTACGATTCGGCTTGCCCGGTCGAGGTCGCCGTAGCCTTCGTGGGTGTTTCTAGGAGTGGCGCGCCGATGGTAGCGGGCGAGGAGGGCGACCAGTAGTACATCCTTGGGGCTGAGTCCGAACAGTTCGCTGTTGCGGATCAAATACATGGAGTGCTTGTGATGAGCCTTCACGTCAATGAATATTCCGATCTCATGTAAAATCGCCGCCACCGTGAGGAGCAGTTCGTAGCGACGGGACAGATTGTGCTCCTCCTGGAGATTCTGAAAAATTGTCCTGCTGAGATCAGCTACATGTAAAGCGTGAGGCTCGTCATAATTGAACTTCCTGCCCAATTCCAGGGCCGATTGAATCGTCTGCTCTCGAAAAATGTCTTTCTCCCCGGCTTTTTCCGTCATCTCTCGCAATAGGCCGTCTCGCAGAGTCAGATTTGAGACGAGCAGCTGTTTGACCTTCAATGACCGGCCGAGGATAACATGAGTCAGAAGTGCGGGGCCGAGAGACTCCGCCGCGGAATATGAGAGTTGATACTGGCGGACCAACTCATCAACCGACATCTCGAGCATCTTGTCGGTCAGTCGAGAGACGGCGGAGAGGCGGATCCGAGCGAGCTCTTCGGGATTCCAATTTGGGAGAAGCTGGTTGGCCGCGAAACGGGCGTCCCCACCGAGGACCATTATTTCGGGCGGCTCTTGGAAAGAGACCTCGTGGCGCATCTGGGCGACGGTGCGATCAATGTAGTTTTCCATGATCACCTTTCGGCTCGAGATGGGCGCCCCATAGGACTCGAGCATCTGTCGCATTCGGAATGACCCCAGACCGTAGGTGTGAGAGAAAACCACGTTTCCTGACTGAATCAGGAGCATTTCGGTGCTGCCCCCACCGACCTCCACAATAAGGCAGTTTGAATCGAGGGGCCTGCTGTCGGGATTGAGGGAGGAGGCGATAGTCAGGTACATGAGGCGCGGCACTTCGGCTTCCTCGACCGCCTCGACTTCGATTCCAGTTGCGATATAGATGCGATCAAGGAAGGCGTCACGATTGGAGGCTTCCCTAACGGCGCTAGTGGCGACCGCCCGAATGTTTTTCTCCTCGTCGATCTTATACTCTCGAATGACTTTCTGAAAACACATTAGCGCCTGGACGCACTCTTCGGTGGTGGTCTTCTGGATAACGCCTTGGGTGAAGGTGTCCTTTCCAAGATTCACAGCCTGCTCGAGCTGTTCCATCACCTTGATCTCCTCGGGTCCGCCGATCTGGGCGATGGCCATACGAATCGAAGTCGTTCCAACATCGATTACAGCGACCGACTTAGAGGGGGCTTTCTCTTTTTCGGGAACTACCGTAGAGTCCTGCAGTGCTCCACCCATCAGTTTTTTTCGGCGCCGAATGCCCTTTCCGCAAGGGCGGCCGCTCCCATAACGGTGGCGGCGTCACCCAGCGCAGCTACTTTGACTTTGTAGGTATCTTTAAAGGAGCTCATGAGATTCTCGCTCAGGGAGGACTTCACTTCATCTCTGATGAGTTGAGGCATGGCTTCGACCAGTCCGCCCCCAATGATGATGACGTCGGGAGCCAACAGATGGACCACGCCCGCCAAGGCGTATCCGATCCACCTGGCTGCGTCGCGAACGATTTGTTCAACAACGGTATCGCCGGCTTCGATCGAGGCGACAAGATCGCCGCTTCGAATTTCTCCGAGGTCGGTCCCTTTCTGCGACAGGAGATGGGGAGCTTCGCCTCGATAGGCTGCAGCGGCCGCAGCGGATGATATGGCGAGTCGGCTGGCAACCGATTCGAGGCTCCCGCGCAAGCCGGATCCGCAGATGGGTCCCTGGGGAATGATGGGGATGTGACCGATCTCCATGCAGGAATTCCGTTTCCCTCTGATAAGATCACCCTTGTAAACGCAACCGCCTCCAATTCCCGTTCCTGGAAAGACTCCAACAGCGCAACGGGCTCCCTTCGCGGCCCCGAATCGGTATTCACCAAAGACTCCGGCATCGACATCGTTGGCCACGACAACGGGGCACTTGAAAGAATCCTCGAGGGAGGCTTTCAGTTTCACGTTTTGCCATCCCAGGTTTGGCGTGTCGATTATCTTCCCTTCCTCCAAATCCAGGGGCCCCGGTGACCCGATACCGATGCCTTTCATCTGCTTGGACGAAATCCTGGAATCGCTGAGAACTCGCTCGATGGTCTCGGTCAGTCTTTGCAGTCCTGACTTCTCACCCAGGAAACCTTTCGTCTTGCGTTTCTCAGTCGCGATCGCCTGGAAGGAGGCGTCGAAGACAGTGGCCAGCATCTTGGTGCCCCCGAGATCAAAACCGACCCAGTAGCACCTGTCTTTCGATTCTTTCGGCATCTTCCTTGGCGTTAGCCTTGGCACTCGTATTCGAGTGCCAAGGCTAACGCAGTAACGTCATCTTTCATCATCAGCCGAAGGGCAGAATTGGCAATTGTTTAATTCCTATGTCGGTAGCACGCCGATGTCTTCACCCTTTCGGTAGGCAAGGGCATCGTCGATCATGCGGAAGATGTCGTACTTGGGTTCGAAACCGATCAGTCGCCGGGCTTTGGAGAGGTCGAATTCGTAGTGAATGGGGGGACCCTGTATCACTGCGTCGAGAAAAGGTATATCGAGCCTCTTGGAAAGATACGGTATGGCCCTGTCCCAAATGATGGGGGAATGGCCCGCGAGCTGAAAGGTCTGGCCGATTGCACATCCTTTTCCCAGGGCATCGAAGCAGCCCTGGACGATATCTCGGACGTCCGCAATGTGCTTCTTGTAGGGCCGTTCTCGACGGTCTCGCAAATTGACGAGCCTTTCTTCGCCCTCCCAGAGCGAGGCGAGTTCCTCGCGACCTTTGCTCTTACTGAGGAAGAACGGCGGGAAATCGAGGATCTCACCCGCGCCGACCACCAGGCAGAATCGAAGGATTGTGATCGAAGTCTGGTAGGTGCGCATATAACCGTTGCACAACTCCTCGCCCATTGCTTTGGACATTGAGTACCAACCGGATGGGCGGCGCGGCATTTTGTCTTCGCGTATCGGTTCTTCCAACCCGTCGGGAGGATACTTCTCGTAAACAGCGTCGGTGCTCGCGAAAAAGAAGTGATCGAGTCCATTGTTTCGGCGCGCGGCTTCGAGCATGTTGAAAGTACCGTGGACATTGATATCGAAAAACTGTGACTCGGTGAAGGGTCCACCGCCCTGAAAGGCGGCGCCGAGGTGGTAGACAGCGTTCATTCCCGCTACCACTTTATCGACATCGGATTCATTCGTCAGCGAGCCCTCGATCAACTCGAGGCCGAGCGGTTCAAGTTTCTCGGTCCGAGGATCCTCCGGCCAAACGAGGCCTTGTACCTCATGTCCGGCTTTGACCAGCTTGGCGGCAAGGTTGGCGCCGATTCGCCCGGTGATGCCTGTGATGAGGATCTTCATGGACTAGGAGTCTTTAGGACCTTGACGTTCAATTTCTTCAACTTCAATGCCCATGTAGGTATCCGGGCAACGATTTCTGTCTTCGCAAAAGCCGAACTCGAAAGGAATCCTTCTTGTTTGCGTGCTCTCGCAGTTCCCCACATTGCGACGACAGTGATTCGTTTGGCGACATCTTGGTCGTGTTCGTGACCGGAAGCGCAGGAATTTTGTCTCTCCCAAAGTAGGTTCTCGCTCGCAATTTGGGAGTAGAGGCATTGAGTTGGGGATCACCATGATCGAGCCCCTCACGACCCCGGAATCCTTTTTCGGTTTTCAACTTGGCAGCGACCGAAAGATGGCGCGCTGGGACCGGATCGTCGAATTTCTCGGGGAACTGGACCGTCAGAGCGACCGGATTCAAGTCGTCGAGATGGGACCTTCGACCGAGGGACACCCTTTCCTTTTGGTCATCGTTTCCTCTCCGGAGAACCTGGCGAACCTGGATAATATTCGCTCGGTTAACGAGAAGATAAAGGACCCGAGAGGACTGTCGGAGGCGACGGTCGATGGGTTAGTTTGCGAGGGGAAAGCGATCATCCTCCAGTCGATGGGGCTGCACGCATCTGAGATTGGCAGCACTCAGATGGTCTCGGAACTGGTGCACGAATTGATCTCGCGGGAGGACGAAGAGGCGGGCCGGATTCGGGACAACGTGATCTCGCTCTTCGTTCCGTGCTTCAATCCTGACGGGCAGATCATGGTGACAGATTGGTATAACGAGCATGTGGGCACGGAGTACGAAGGATGCGATTTGCCTTGGCTCTACCATAAGTACGCGGGGCACGATAACAATCGGGACGCCTTCATGTTCAACCTGATCGAGTCCCGTTACGTTGCGAGTATCATGTACCAGGACTGGTTGCCGCACGCTTACCAGGACCATCACGAAATGGGCGCCTACGGGGCGCGGCTCTGGATCTGTCCTTACGCCGAACCGCTTCACCCACACGGCGATCCTCTGGTTTGGAGGGAGCTCAGCTGGTACGGAGCACACATGGCCTATAGGCTGGAGGAGGCGGGCAAAACCGGTGTCCTCAACGCTTCCATGTTTCCTGCCTGGAGCCATCTGGGATTCCATTGGATGGGCAACTATCATAACATCGCCAGCATGCTGACCGAGTCGGCCCACGCCAAACTGGCAACCCCGGTTTACATCCATGCCAGTCAGCTGAAGGGTCAGGACGACCGGAAGAAGGCAGAAGGGGCGTCAGGAAACACCCTCAGAGGATTTCCCGACTACAAGCCACAGACTAACTTCCCTCATCCGTGGAACGGGGGCTGGTGGCGGCTTCGCGACATCGTGGAGCAACAGAAGGTCGCGGCCTGGGGGCTGCTCGATCTGGCCGCTCGAAACAGAGATACGATCCTTCGTAACGCCTATCTCAAGGCGAAACGGCAGACGGAGCTTGGAGCCTCGGGCAAGCCGCTCGGATTCCTCATTCCCGCCGATCAGCACGATTGGCTAACCACTGGGGCGATGATCGACAAGCTACTGGTTCAGGGAGTTGAGATCCGGAAAGCGGTGGAGGATTTTACGATTGGCGGGACTACCTATCCGGCCGGGACCTTTTGGATTCCCCTCGACCAGCCCAAGATGGGGGTTGTGAAGACCCTGCTCGGCCGCACCCTCTACCCGGACGACGCTTGGACCCGCCAGCCGGACGGAAGCCCGGAGATGCCGTACGATTCGGCGACCGACACGATGGCGGAATTCATGGGGGTCGACGTTGTGCCGTCGAATAGCCGTCCGATTGGAAAACTCGAGATCGTCATCGAGCCGGAGCCGCGGGGCGGGAAGGTGAGCGGTTCATCGAATCTCGGCTATCTCTTCGACGGGAGACTGAATGCAAGTTTCCGAGTCGTGAATCAGCTGTGGGATCAAGATTTCACGGTGATGCGGGTTACAGACTCCTGTTCTATAGAAGACCGGCGCTTCCCGCCGGGCGCATTCGTCGTGAACGCAACCGCGGAGGACGCGATCAAGGAAATGACCAGTGATTCGGGAGTCACCTTTCACGGCTTGGAGAAAAAGTTGGAAGTAGAACCGTGCGAGATTCGAAGACAGCGCGTCGGCATTTATCAGCGATACTGGGGAGGGAACATGGATGAAGGTTGGACCCGGCTGGTGCTGGAACAATTCGGATTTACTTACCAGATTTTGAAGGACGAGGAGATCAAGGCGGGCGATCTGGAGCGGATCATCGATGTGCTCATTCTACCGGATGATACGATTGACATGATCACGGGGAAGAAGATGGAGGAACGGCTCAAGTCGAGTCCGGTCCCGCCCGACTATCGCAGTGGGATCGGGAAGAAGGGAGTCAGGGCTATGAGAAAGTTCGTCGAAGAAGGCGGAACGCTCGTGACCCTTAACCGGGCCTGTGACTTCGCTATCGAAAAGTTGGATTTGCACCTGAAGAACCTCCTCAAAGATCTACCGACGAAAGAATTCTTCTGTCCCGGCTCCACCCTAAGAGGGCGAATCGAGGTCGGTCATCGGCTCACCTACGGGATGCCCGAGGACGCACTGGTTCTTTTTTGGAACGGCCCTGCTTTTGAGATTCTTCCTTCCTTCTCGAACCATCGCTATGAAGTCCTGATTCAATATCCGGAGACTGAGATCCTGCAGAGCGGATGGCTGGTCGGCGAAGACCGAATCGCAGGGAAAGCGGCCATGGTCTCAGCGAGAGTAGGCGATGGACAGGTCGTTCTCTTCGGTTTCAGACCACAGAATCGGGCCCAGACCCACGGGACCTACAAGCTGTTGTTTAATGCGCTGGTTGGGTTGTGTGATTGAAGCTGCCCTGAACCAGTTTACATCGGTTCACAATAAATTGAGTTTCAGGCGTTTCGGTGTATCGATTAGCGGCGCGCCGCCGAGCAGACAATCCTGCTCAGTACGGCAGAACCCGATTATGGTGGCGTTCCATGTTACCCCTTCGGGCTTCCTTCAGAAAAGGATTTATCGTTCTTCTCCACACCCTCAGTCAGTCTCGCCAGGCAGCTGCGAGTCCACTCAGTATCTGAATTCCTCTGTTCCACATTCCGCGTGATTCCGGGAGCGGCATGGACAATGCATTCAAAGACCTTGTGGGCAATCAGCATGTTTCCGACTTTGTTGGCGTGTACCGTATCCTGGTGGATGATCCAGTCCTTCTCTCCTTCCGCGTTCCAAACATCGGCATAGGCGCAGCCTTTCTCTGAAGCCAATTCGGCCAGCATCTCGTTGTACTCTTTCGTTCTCTTCACACTTCCTTTGTCAAATGGAGGATAGAATTTGTATGCCGACATGTGGTAGACGTTCGCGATCACTATCAATGGGTCGATCGACTGTTGCATTCGGTCTATGATCGCTTCCATCTCGGCTTTGAAAGCTGAGATACTCATCCCAGCCCGCATGTCGTTGAGACCGTAGGCCACGATCACCAGGTCCGGATCGTGAGAGATCACTTCCTCCTCGAGCCTTTCGGACGCGCTTGGCTTTTTGGAGGCCTCGTAACCGGGACTTTGGGGTGAGATGACACTGGCCCCAATCCCGGCGGTGTGGTAGGTGACCGCTTCTTCTTGAGCCTGTTCAAGCAGCCTCCATAGGATGTCGGCCCATCTTTCTTCCGGTCCCGAGAGCCAGCCGCCTCCTTCCACGGTGCTCTCTCCGAGGACCACAAGCGATTTGAAAGGGCCTAGGAATCTGTCGGACTTTGAATATCGCAACATCGCGGAGATTCGGATTCAACGGTGAAGGGTGCAATTCTAGACCAAGTCCATGCCGACAGATTCCTTGCAAGAAAATGAAACTGAGATTTGAGACGAATTGTCATATCTTCCTAAGCGGCACACTGAGCACGAAAAGCGGGCTAAACATCAGCCTGAATATCGCCTGAGATTTTCAGGCTAGGGTTACACGATGCATGATGCGCTTAAATCCCCGATAATCGTTGACCGGATTGTGCTGGGTGCAGCGATTGTCCCAGAGGGCGAGGGAGCCCTGTTTCCATCGAAAGCGGCAGGTGAACTCCGGCTTCACCTGGTGCTGAAAGAGGTAGTCGAGCAGAGACCGGCTCTCTTGTTCGGTCCAACTCTCGAAGTGGGTTGTGTGGGCTCCGTTGAGGTAAAGCGCCTTACGCCCAGTCTCCGAATGCGTGCGAATCACAGGATGGGTGGCGCTGAGCTCTTTCGTTTCCGCGCCTGTCTCACGTAAGCGATCCTTGCGCGTATTCGCCATGTCAGGTTTTGTCGAGGTATTGACGCCGACCAGGCCGTCGAGTGTCTTCTTGATACCCTCTGATAAAGTCTCGTCGGCCAGGTACTGGTTGGCAAAGAGGGTGTCGCCTCCATAGGGCGGGATCTCGACTGCGTAGAGCATGCTGGCAATCGGCGGGTGCTCCAGGTACGAGGTGTCGGAATGCCAGACGCCGCCGAAGTTGACCTTTTCATGTTTCAGTTTGATCACCTCGGTGATTAACGGAAATTCGGGTAATCCCTTGAGCTGTGGGTACTCCATCGGTTGCCCAAAGTGCTGGGCGAATGCAAGTTCCTGTTGTGGGGTGATGTTCTGACCGCGGAAGAAGATCACCAGATGCTCGAGAAAAGCCTGGCCGATCTCCGAAACGACTTCACAATCCAAGGGCCGCGCAATATCCACTCCCGAGATTTCAGCGCCCAGCGCACCGGAGATTGGGTGGACACCGATGTGGCGATAGTTTCGGTGCACTGGTTCGTCCTTCATCTAGTTTGTCGTCGTTCCATGACGGCGAAGGGTGCCATTCACATTCTGGCTTTACTATAAGGCCAAAATACAACGAACAAGCTCATTCGTTGGCTGTACACCAAAAGCTTAAGTCGACAGATTTCTAGACCGATAAATCGAATCGACACAGTTGCGGACATAGCGTTCACTGGTTAGGCCGTAGGTCGTAGGTCGCTTCCTCGGGAAAATCGCAAATGGATCTTAAGTGCTGGGCAAGTTCCTCAAGGAGTTCCACACGCAGCTTTGGATCCATCTGGTCGCGCCTCAGAATCGCCTGATAGGCAACGGAGGCTTCCTCGGCGCCGACTTTCTGCCGGAGGCGGGCTTCGAGGTGCGGATAATCCCGAAACGAATTGTACTTTCCCGCCAACACCTCGGTCAGATCCGGCTGACTGATTCGCGGATACCTCACCACTAGTGTATTTCCCGCTATGTCTCCCAGTCTCTGGACCTTCCGATTTGCCAACATCACAACACCGCCGACAAAGTAGCAGATTGGGAGACTGTCGACGAAGCGGAGTAGGTTTCGCACCAGAACCTGACTGAAGTGCAACTTCAATCCACTTGCGTCGACCACTCGGAGGCGGACCAGTCGCTTTCCCAATGTCTGCCCCCGCCAGGCCCACTCCAACAGTAATCCGTAACCGATCGAGAATACAAAATAGGCTAGGATTGCGACCGCTTGAAACAGATCCGAATCAAGTAGATGAAGAAAGACTAGGACAGTCTCAACGAGGGCGATGAGCGCGGTAACCACGGCCAGATCCAGCGCCCAGGCAAGGAACCGGCTCACTGGGCTGGCCAGTTCAAGTCCGAAGGTGATTCCCTCGTTCGTCTGGATGGTAACCTTTGCGCTAGTGCTGTTGTTCACAATTACGATGACGTTTGCCTACCCCCAATGGCGCTCCCACAAACGTCATCGTAATTTGTGAACAACAGCACTCTGCTTGGGATAACATGGTGGGTCTATTCAGTCGATCTGCGGCCGCAAAAAAAGAGGAAGCCGGTCAACAGTGTGAGTTCGAGGAGACCGAAGATTATCTTGAGCGAATAGGGAAGAACCGGATCATGGTACTGGGAGAAGAAGGCTTCAATCAGGCCCGCCCAGACTAGTAATAGGGCAACGCCGCAGATCAGGGTAGCGAGGTCCAATCGAATTTCGAGGAGGCGTTGCCGGAGAGTCTGCCGTCTGCCCCGCCCGAGAAGCGCTCCCGCTAAGACCAGGCCGGCCTGGCCGGCGATAATGATCGAAGGGATCTCGACACTTCCGTGAGGCAACAGCCAACCAAGGAGGAAAGCGGTTTCACCGGCGAGAACATAGTCGACCCCGACGGCTCCTAGAATGATTCCATTGTAGAGGAGAAGCACGAGAGTGCCGACACCGAATGTCATCCCCATTGCCAGAGTAAAAATGGCAACCTTGGTATTGTGGGTCATGAGATGTGCGGAAAAGCTCGATTTCGCGCCTTCCAGGCGATCCTTTTCTGCCGACTCCTCTTCCGCGACGCGCTCACCCGGATCTCCAAGCAGATGCGGGAATGGCATGATCACACTTTTGGCGTAGGGATCGAGGGCAACTGCCAGGCCTCCGAATATAGAACCAGCTGCGATCACAGCCAGGGCCAAACCAAATGCGCCCAGGTGTCGCCTGAAAGTCCGTGGAAACGTATCAAAGAACCAGCGAAAAAGATTAAAGTTCGTTCTGCGAGAGCGAGTTTCATAGATCTCTCCATAGGCCCGGGCAACCAGCGACTCCAGGTAGCGGCGGGTCTCCGGTTCCGCTGAGAAAGTCTGTATTTTCGCCAGGTCGGAGGCAGTTCTCTCGTAAAGATAGTGCAACCGTCTCACGTCGGTAAGGCTCAATTTCGCTCCGGTATCATCTTCCAACCG
This sequence comes from Candidatus Moanibacter sp., assembly GCA_965226025.1. Taxonomy (GTDB): domain Bacteria; phylum Verrucomicrobiota; class Verrucomicrobiia; order Opitutales; family UBA2987; genus Moanibacter. The sequence continues at coordinate 2,416,706 of CBDDCD010000003.1, forward strand.
TTTGAGGGTGCTTCCCAGTTCGCGCCAGCCGGCCTCTTCCCTTCTGATGAATTCCTCAAGATTGAGAATCATAGGGCCTGTCTTTGCTTCATTGAGAGGTATTGATTCAATAGGCTTACGGACAACTCCTGGCTTCCGACAAGCTCGAGTCTGACCCCCTCGCGCTGCAGGATTTTCCTGAGTTCGATCAATGACTGCCACTGGAAGTGCCCCGCCAGTTTCTCATAAATGTGTTCCGTTGAATCGGCGGCATTGCCGTCGAAAAGCGGGCCTACCTTGGGCGAGAGTATCGAGTCTACGTATACCAGATGCTGTCGGGCAATGAGCGAGACCCGGTTGCTGAAATTCTCAGCCAATACGGGATCGCGCAGGTCGGTAAGAAAAACGATGAGGGCACGCCGGCGGAGATGCAATCTGATGTAACTGAATACCTCATCAAAGTCCGGATTGACTTCTTCGGGATGCAGAGCAAGGAGGGCCTCCTGGCAGCATTGCATGTGCGACTTGCCCGAGCCGGCGCGAAGAAACGTGCGCACTTTGTCACTGGCAGTGATGAGGCCGAAGAGGTCGCCTTGCCGTTCGGAAACCAAGGCCAATGTTGTGGCAGCGGAAACAAACCTTTCCAAAGCGGTCTCCGGGATACCCCCATTCTCTTCTCCCAAGATCTGGCCGGATAGACGCGACGAATCGACAACAACATAGATTTCCTGGGTGCGCTCAACCTGATAAACTTTGGTCACGGGGACGTTCCGCCTCGCGGTCGCCTTCCAGTGAATGTCGTCGTAACTGTCTCCGGGTATATACTCCCGCAGTTTCTCGAATTCCCGACCCTTTCCCATCATTCGCTGATGGTGGATTCCCGCCAGACCGCGATTCAGGAATATACTGGCGAGCGTTCGTCGTTCACGGGAGAGATTGGGATATACTCGCATCTCTGAATCCAGCGAAACCGCACTTTGGAACGCCCAAAATCCGAGGCGTGAGGGTCTCTCCACAAAGCATCTTTCCAGCCGATAGACTCCTCGACGCTTTGCCGTGCACGGCCAGGTCAGATGAAAAGCCTTATGAGCCTGGGGTAGCTGGATATTCCGCGTCTCGAAGCTGCAATCAAACTCCCTGGGCAGCATGAGTCCGAGGCGTACCGATTGCCGCTCTCCGCTTTCGTTGACGACCCGCAATTCTATTCCCGCCTCTTTGTTCTTTACCAAGCGGATGATCCTGGGAGTTTCCAGTCCGATCGCACTCTCAGAAGAACGCGAAAGAATGAGATCGAGCAGGGAAAGAAGACACAGTACTCCGTAGAAACCCGCTGGGTAAACGGCGAGTCCGGGGCTGAATGCCACTACCAGTGTCGAAGGCAATAGAGCGAGAGACCAATGGATGATCCGGTTGCGGGGAACGATCATATTGTCACCGAGGCACAGCGACTTGCTGGAGAATGCGTTCGATCAGTTCTCTCTCGGTAAGACCCTCAATTTCGTATTCCGGCCGTAGGACGAGACGGTGTTCCAGCACCGGTGAAGCCATCCTTTTGACATCGTCCGGTGTAACAAAATCGCGAAGAGCGAGAGCGGCAGAGGCGCGCGCAGCCAGCAATAGAGCCTGGGTCGCGCGCGGCCCCGCACCGACCAGGGCGCTTTCATTCCTTCGGGTTTCTCTGACAATATCGACGATGTATTCGACTAGTTCATCTTGTACAACAACCGCCTTCAATGCCTCCCGAACTTCGGCGAGCTCTTCGGAACGAATGACCGGTAGGACCTGGTCACTTTCGAGGACAGCTTCGGGAGCTTCCTCGCCCAGCATCCGATTCGCCAAGGAGCGCTCCTCTTCCAGCTCCGGGTAGTCCATTGAAATCTTGAGCATGAACCGGTCTTTCTGGGCTTCCGGCAAAGGATAGACTCCTTCATACTCGATTGGGTTCTGGGTTGCAAAGACTGTGAAATTCGGATCGAGCAAGTGGGCTTCCCTCTCGATGGAAACGCTCCGTTCCTGCATTGCCTGCAAGAGGGCGGATTGTGTTTTTGCGGGCGCCCGATTTATTTCGTCAGCGAGAAGAAAGGAGGTAAACACCGGTCCTTTGACGAGGACGAATTCCTGCTCGTGCATGTTGTAGATACGCGTCCCCGTGATGTCGGCGGGCATCAGATCGGGGGTAAACTGGATTCGCGATGTGGCACAGTCGAGAACCGCGCCGAGTGTTCTTACGAGAAGAGTTTTCGCGACCCCCGGCACTCCCTCGATCAAAGCGTGATTGCGCGTGAATATTGTGATGAGGGCCATCTCGACGACCTCATCCTGTCCGATTATCACCTTACGGATTTCTTCACGCGCTCTATCAAATGTCTCCCTAAAACGGTCTAGGTTCGTATTCAATCTAGATTCCTTTCGTTTTCAGAACATTAGAGATCTGGTTGTAATCCTTCACCAAATTTCGCCGACCTGAAGCAGCGGGCTTCTCCTCTGCTAAGAGACGGCGTGCCTGATCCGCGCGCTTACCATAAATAAGCCGGCCATGCCTACTTCCGAGGAAAGTCTTTTCCCACTCCTCAAAGGAAGTCCTTAGAAGAACAGCCGGCGCCAGGGACCGACGCAAGAGATTGTGGAAACCCTCCGTGGCATCCTTTCCTTCGACTGCTAAGATGGCGGATTGCGGGGCTTCATCCTCATACGGCGGCAGAAAGCTCACGCTATTCTTCCAAATGACCAGCAGGGCCACCAGGGAAAGACCCAGAAGAAAAGTATGAAGCCGGTATTTGCGAATTAAGGTTCCGACACCCTGTGACTGCAGTACACCAAGATGGGTCTCGTCAAAGACGACGGTGCTTTGATCGCCGACCAGCCAGGTGAGCACATCCGGCTCACGGTCACGACGGAGTCCTTCATTGCTCAACAGGTAGGAATCAGCCACCAGAACGACCTCCCCTTTGCCGAAGGGTCGCTCTACAATGATGGGACTCCCACCTGCCGAGTAGTGCGGGAACCAAAGATCGTTGGATAGATTGAATCGGATCGATGAGCGCCACTTCAATTCATCAGGAAGAGAGTCTGACCCGGCTGGGTCTTTCAAGGCCATCAGTTCAGTCTCTTCGGATTCGATATTCTCCACCGTGACACCCAATGTCTCAGCCAGGTAGTGGGCGTGCGATTCATCGGATACTTCGGAACCGGGTTCGGGATCGGATTCTGTCTCATTGCTTTCTTCAGGATCCGCTTCAGATTCGTTCGCTTCTCCCTCGCCAAGCCTCTCCTCGGTCCTCTCGGCCAGTTCTGGCATCGGCAGATCATGAAAGGCGATAATCATCCGGGCGCCATGAGCGACGCGATCGAGAAGCGCCCGCCGGTGGCTCTCTTTTCCGTACTCGAACTCCCAGGGATCGAAGCCTGCGAAAATCACCGTCGCCTGGTCTGTCATTTCCGTCTCCTCCCATGGTCGGAAGTTTCGCCTCACCTGTAGATCCGCCACCCTCCCGAGGCTTTCATAAAGAGCTTTGCAACCCAATGGATCCGCCCGCAAACTGAAGTAGGGCGGGTAGACGTCCCCGGATTCAAACCTCAACAATATCAGCTGAATGAGGCCGGTGACGAAGAGGCCGCCCAGCAGCAATACGGCCAGGTTTCCCCATGATCTATTCATTTCTCCCCCAGATTCATCTTTCGCAGATTGCGGTGGAATTCCGCAATCTGCGGTTCGCTAACCGGATGATTCCCGTACCAGGACCTTTCAAAGAGCCCCGAGTTGCCCCGGAAGGCATCGGCTAGTTCGGGATCTGCGTGAGCGCGCCTCCGCAGTTCACTTAGATAATCGTAATTCGACTTGAATCGCCTCAAGACAATGAGTCCTTGATCGGCCAACTGAGCCAGCTGGGAGAGGTAAAAGGCTCGCAGTGCCAATCGATATTCTCCTTTCTCCATCAACTCGCGGGCCAGATTCAACCAGGCTGAAGATGGCAGTTCATCAGCTGAGACATCATCTCTCCTTAGATCGGGAATCCGTTGTGGGGAGTGTGAGGACGCTTCCTCCTCAATTCTCCTCCTTTGCCGAATCGTCTTGAGAACCCTCCAAATTATCCACCCCAGGATTCCGGCCAGCAGAATAGCCATCAGGGTCTCAAGTAGCTTCCGAAGTCCTGTGAGTTCCAAACCCTCGGAACCGAAATCCCACGGAGTCCAATCCGGCAGAAGCTCTTCAAGCCATCGGTTCAACCAGTCCCGAAAGTCGGCCAACCAGTTGAGGGACTCCAGGTCATAGGAGGAAGATTCGCGAGGCATTCGCCAGGCGTACTCCCTCTGAGCCAGGACCTCTTCAATCGCATCATCCAGGGCAATGGCCGAAACCGGACCCCCGATCTCCTCTATCTCAGCCGCCTCAGTCGGGACTGCGCCGACGACCAAAATGCATCCCAGTAAGACTGAGGCTAGGAATCGCTCGGACTTTCCCACTCCTCTTCGCTGTGACGTGACCGGCGCTCTTCGCAACATACCTGGATGTAAAGTCGTGGTTAAAGGGCCCAGATTCCGACCATGTTCATTACTACCGATTCCTCGAACTCGTCGATGGTGCAGAATAACGACGCAATGCTAATCTGAGGTCGAGACCACTCTGTTGCGATTCTCCGTAAAAGCATCGAAGCAGATACACCGCCTTCACGACTGGGTCCACGGTCACGAAAGTGAGAACAAGACAGATGGCGAAAAAAGTCGTGTTGAGCATGGGAAACCCACTCCGTACAAAGACCGTCTCCCAGCCGAAAAGGATTTTCAGGAGGTAGGGCCCCGCCAGCAGGGCGGATACCCAGTTGATCAGAACGAAGAGACTAAATAGCGAAAGAATGCAGATTATGACGTGATTCTGGGCCGGCCAAAGATTCGCCTGTTTTAAGGCACGGTCGACGAGGCTGCCGCCCGGGGCCGGATGCGGTTCTTCCAGAACGGTGAGATTCTGATAAAAGGCGTAAACCCAGCCAAACGGAAGCAGAATCAGACTCGCCAGAGGCAAGGCGAAGAAACCAGTCGGTTGCCAGATCGCCTGAGTCCGGATTAATTCCAGTGTTCGGTTGATGGACCAGCGAGAGGGAGCCCCATTATAGAGGTGGTCCCGCAGACGAGCGGAAAAGATCGCTTGGCAGCACTTCATCCATAGAAACAACACTGCCAAACCAAAGGCAGCCGCGGAACAGTGGCGAAAGGCCAGAGCGCTCCTGCTCATGTCGGCCCAAAAAAAGAGGAAACCTAACCCTACTTGACCAACTCAACTTCCGAAACGGTTTTTTTCGGGGGTAGTAGGGCTCAGGAGGCGCATCAACAGTAGAGGTGGGTTGGCAAAACCGCCTGTAGTGTAGACCTACGCTCTTCCCAGGGCGGGATTTTTTCGTATAATGGTGGGCCATCATGTTTCTGAGGTGTAATCGTCGGCGCAAAGATGGCAAAGAGCACTACTATTGGAATATCGTTGAGAACAAGCGTGTCAGCGGGGGGCGGGTGGTCCAAAGACAGGTCCTCTACCTTGGAGAGATCAACGATAGCCAACACGAAGCGTGGCGCAAGAGCATCGAGATTTTCGAAGAGGGCAGGGAAAGACCCGAACAGGTGGCGCTGTTTCCGGAAGATCGTGCCCCGCCTGTGGGCGACGAAAGTATTGTTAGAATACGGCTCAAAGATCTCAGGATCGAGAAGCCGCGGCAATGGGGAGGGTGCTGGCTTGGGTGCGTTCTATATGAGCAGTTGGGACTGGGAGAATTCTGGCGGGAGCGTCTCAGACCCTCCCGTCAGGGTACCCGCTGGGCCCATGTGCTGCAGACCCTGGTGGTTTACCGGCTGATGGCACCGGGAAGCGAGTGGCGGCTGCATCGGGAATGGTATGAGCGAAGCGCGATGGGCGATCTGATGGGGGAAGACTTTGGGATCGCCGAGAAGAACACGCTCTATCGCTGCCACGATCGATTGCTCAGGCACAAGAAGGCCCTGTTCAGGCACCTGACCGAGAGGTGGAGCGATCTGTTCAATGCCCGTTACGAGATTTTGCTATACGATCTGACGAGCACCTATTTTGAGTGCGATCCGAACCAGGAGCCGGCGGCCTCGAGCCGACTGCGCAAGTTCGGCTACAGCCGCGATAAGCGACCTGACTGCGTGCAAGTGGTGATCGCCCTGGTGGTGACTTGTGAGGGCTTGCCGATTGCCTATGAGGTACTTCCGGGTAACACGCAGGATAAAACCACCTTAAAAGATTTTCTTTCTCGGGTGGAAGAGAACTACGGTAAGGCGAACCGGGTGTGGGTGATGGATCGGGGCATTCCGACCGAGGAAGTCTTGCAACAGATGCGCCAAAGCGAACCCAGGATCCACTATCTGGTGGGTACCCCGCGCTCCTGGCTGGGTCGCTTCGAGCAGTCGTTGCTGCAGAAGGATTGGAAGCAGTTGCGTCCCGGTATCGAGGTGAAACTCCTCAGCGAGGGAGGTGAAACCTACGTTCTGGCTAAAAGCGACGATCGGGTGCGCAAAGAAAAAAACATGCGCCTGCGTCGTTTACGCCGTCTTATCGAGGCGCTCAAGAAGCTGCGTGAGAGCAAACGGCGCTACCAACGCGATACCATCCTGATCAAACTGGGCGAAGCCAAAAAGGAGGCCGGTCCCCGGATCTTTGGATTACTCGACATCGAGATCGCCCCCAAGGGCGCCCCCACTGAAAAGCCGCCTTTGAGCTTCCGGTTGAACTTAAAAAAATACCGCCAAGCCTATCGCCGCGAAGGCCGCTATCTGTTGCGCAGCACCCTCAGTGCCGAGAACCCCGAGCAACTCTGGCGCCTTTACCTGCAGCTCACTGAGATCGAGCAAGTCTTCAAGGAAATCAAGAACGACCTTTCCATCCGCCCCATCCATCATCAGAGAGATGATCGCATCGAGGCGCACATCTTTATCAGCTTCCTTGCTTACTCTCTGTGGGTCACCCTGAAACGTCGACTCTACCCGATGGCTCCGGGACTGACCCCAGCCGAGGTGCTCTCCAAAATGGCGGCCATCCAAATGCTCGATGTGAAACTGCCCACCACCGACGGACGCACCGTTGTGCTTACCCGTTACACCGAGCCCGGTGAGGACCAAAAGCTACTACTGAACCGGTTACACCTCGAACTTCCTCCCCAACCACCCCCCCAAATCGAATCCAAATAACCCCTCCTGTAGTGTAGACCTTTGGCCCACTATCAACGACTTACGTCGAAATCAGGCCCCAGTTGAGAAAGACGGGCTAAGAAGAATGGACTGACTCCCAAGAGGTAGGGAGCAAACACTTTCACAGGAGCACCTAGTAACAGGTGCACGGCCTCTTCAATTATCTCGCCTCCGGAGATTCCCTTCTCAGCAGGAGTCTGCGCTGACTCTCTCCCTCCTCGCATGAACGGTAGGTTCCTCTACTTCCAGAAAGTACCTTCGTGGAACGATGACGGTATGGTGAGCAGAAGGCGCCCCAGTCCATAAAAGGAGAGCCAAGCCAGCATGAATGAGCCCATCGCAATGCACCAGCGCAGTGCTCTTTGCCTGGCGCTGAGGAAGTCGGGCGAACTCTCGCCCGTCAGCGTGGACAGACAACCGGAGCAGACGACTCGATTCTCATGCTCGGTCACGCACTCCCGACAGAAGAATCTGTTGCACTCAAGACATCGAGCGACCGCCTCTCTTTGCCCGTGGTTGTAGCAGCGCTGTTCAGTGAGCGTCGACATGCCTCAATAGTTCCTCTCGGGAGATCTCTCCCTGCGCCTCATGAATCGTTTCGGTGAGTTTTTCTACGACACGCCGTGCTTTGCGCAGGCGGTTTAGAGTGCGAAGGCGTTCGAATTGGACTGCCGTTTTGACGCGACAATCGCAGGTGGGTCCTCTCAATAGGTGAATTATTAGAAGAATCACAACCGGTGTACCGAGAATGTATCCACCGATCTTCCAAGATTCATCTCCGGTCACTACCATGAGAGTAGCAGTCGCCAGGAAGCAAAACAAGACTCCCGTAAAGATCGCTCCGAGCTTCGTTCTGGAGATGCATAAGGCCTGGATATCCTTATAGAAAAAGCGTTTGTAATGCTCTTCGTATTGTCCATCGACGGCCAGTATATGGTCACTTCCAGCATAGAGGCGCTGGGTCGAAAAACTCGATGGACCGCTCAATTTTCGATATTCTTTCGGTGCCTTCATAGATTTGCAAATCCCCCAATGGAGAGTCCTACGATCAGTAAACCCCACCCAAGTAGCTGCAGGATCGCTATCGAAAAGGCGAAAATATAACGGATGCGTGATCTGGGAACGATACTGGTGGGGCCTGCCTTCCAGTACTTAATCGTAATGTATAGAACGATCGGCGCGGTGATGAATGTTATGAACCAGATCAAGAGTGGAACTACGGCCAAGGCGAAGGCGATATTGTCCCAGACGATGCGCCTCTTTTGGAGTTTCGATGCCCCCCCTCTTTTCGCTGGACCTCGAAGCATGAGAGACAGAGTTTTCTCTCTTCGAATTCCACGCGACACAGATCGCACAGAAAACGTCCGCAGTTTTCACATGAAACAACGGCACGTTTGTCCGGATGATGGAAGCAGCTGGCTTCGCTCTCCAGGAGGACCGCTTCACCCTTCGCTACCGGAAGGGTCTCTCGAATATAGGCCGGGTAGAGGTATAAATCGTGCACACGTCGGCACTTCGGACAGGAGATAGCCCGGTATTCGGTAAAGCGCGAAAGATCAAAAGGTGTGTTGCATCTGGCACACCCAAGAGCATTTCCTTGCATACTTCACCCTATCTCGTCAGTTGGCTTCGGAACGGCTCTCCATCATTTCTCGAAATTTTGAAACAGAGGGAGGATCTCACCGGGTCCGGATGACGCGCGTGTTGCAGATTCGATCGTGGAGGGACCGCTTTTCCTCGTCAAATGCGGCCATGATATACCCAATATACATCACCATTCCCGATAATATATAGGCGAAGAACCGCCCAAACGCTCTCAGATAAGTAACCCGGCTCCCATCGGCGACAATGAGCCGAAGTTTAAAGGCCATCTTTCCCGGTGTTGCTTGGTATTTCGGATGCCCGTTGAAGAATACAAAATAGGCGATGTAGATTCCGTAGACCACAACGTAGGTAATAATGGTGAATGTCATCTCTGCTCCCGGATCCAATGCGTTGTCAAAAAATCCGGCAGCACCCGCTCCGAAGGCGAGAGCGAACATAAGGACAAACATGACTGCGCCCGTGATCAGTCCGTCAACCATGGTTGCACCGGCACGGATCCAGAATCCCCCATATTCCCGCTCGCCCGTTACCGTTACGCCTTCTCGCGCACTCTGCACATAGGCCTCCTTACAAGAAGGACAAACATGGGTGTTACCGACTGGGATCAGTTCGTTCGCCGCCGTCGGCCTGCCGCAAGTCGGACAGTCTACTACCCTCGCCGCCGCTCCACTCGTTTCCGGCGCCGGCGCTTCGGTCGGCAGAATCTCATTCGCCACCTTCGAGTAGGGTAGCCATTCCGCCATTCCCTCTCTCCACACCAGTGTCTCCTGGGTGATTACGCCCTCTCCTGCTTTCTGCAGGATCTCGTCGCCAGTTACGGGGCCTATTTGCTCTTCATTAAGGAGGTAGTACCAATTCATCGGTGGATCAGTTTGAGGGAAATTCCCCCCAACGCATCAAGCAACAGGATCTCGCTGCAATCAGCCAAGGTGCGGAGCGACCCATATAGTCAAACTTCCGGTGCTGGAGCTGTAAATACTTTTTTTTGCGGAGGGCAGCCTCTCCTGAAAGTTTATTATCGGAAGGGCACGGCCAGATTATAGAAGTATCTGAGGTAGAGGAACGCGCTCCGCCTCGGCGTAGCCTTCATGGGCGAAGACGGGTAAGCGTTTCTGAAGAAATCTGTTGGACTCTAAGTCCGACAGACTCCCGGTCAGGTCCCGTCGATTCCTTCAACCCACCAGTGATGCTCGTTGACCCTGCTGCTACCTTCCTCGTAGGCGATGCTGGACTGGATGAGCAGCCGATTCGGCACCGACGGGTCGTATTTGCCGATGACTTCATTTGCCGAGTAGGCATCGCCGCCCCCTATCTCCTTACGATGCAAAATGGTGCCCTCATCCCAATGGATGCCGTCCCGGGAAGGGTAGAGAATCAAATGGCTCGGGTCCTGACTCATGCTGCCACTGCGGCCGTGTAGAAAATAGAGATTTCCGATCTTGCGTGACAGTTGTGGATTGCGGATAGCCCTTGCGAAATGAGTCGTCTTCACCTCGGACCAGGTCCGCCCTTGGTCGACGCTGGTGACATATGGAATATTGTATTCATCGGTAGCAGCGTTCTTACGGTAAGGGTAGGAATAGACGATTAAGTCGCCACGATCGAGAACACCGGCAGTCACGTAGTAGTTCTCGTGGTCGAAGGGCAGCACACTGCGGCGCTCAAAAGTCTCACCGTTGTCGGCCGAAACATAGAGCGAATAGGGGCCTACGCAGTAATCGGCCGACCCGCCCATGAAGACTGCAAAGACCTGATCCTCGTGGGTGAATACCGCATTAAAAGTAAGTGAGACCTCTTCCACGGTCGTGTGGGGATCCAAAGGGCGTGGCTCGGTCCAGGTTCGGCCATGATCGGGGCTCAGCAGGCAGACCGGTGGCAGTTTCTTGACCCAAAGGTCTTTTTCAAATCGGCTGGCAAACGCAATCAGAGTTCCGTTGGGTGCGGTTGTGGCCGCGAATACGATGGCGGAATACATCTCCTCCCCTTCCCAGGCGCGTTTCGAGTAATCCAGGACGACCGGTTCGTTCCAGCTCTTGCCGCCGTCGCTGGATCGGCGGTATTCCGACCAGCCGGCCACGCCGTGGCCTTTCTCGATCTCACCCGATACGTTGCTGTAAAAGGCAACGATATCGCCGTTGTGGCATTCCGTCAGACAGTTGCCCCCGTGACCGGATCGACCGTGCTTCTGGTGATCGACAAATCGGATGCCCTTATTGGGAATATCCGCGGGCAACACGCGGAAGCCTTTTTCTTTTGATTTCTTTGGATACACGCCTGAGGAATTCCATGTCACTTCTGGTCACAACAATGTTCGAAGCTTTCTCGACCCTCACGAACTGCATCACCCCTTCTTCGTATTCCGTTAGGGGTGAAACAATGAAATCGGCATAGATAAGCCGGTCGTCTATATCTTCCCGGAGGATTTCCAACAGTTCCTCTGGGATTGTCGACTCTGATCCCCTAGCGTCTTTTACGCCCAGCATGCGCTTCGTGCCTACAATCCAAATCCTGCATGTTAGGTTGCCGTTTTAGATGCTTAAAGGTCCGTGAACTTGGAATGGCTCTCCAACCAGCTCGCATCGACTGCCATCCATCTTCTGCCCTACCGTCGCGCATTGCAAATTTGCTACGGCTAGCACGATTGTGCATCCAATCTTCAGCATATTAATCGTGCCGAACGCTTGACTGAGGTATACCCCGCCAAACCGAATTGATTGAAACGGCAGTCATGAACCTATATTCGATGGTACGACCTGCTATGCGGTCCGGATTTCGACGTAATCAGCCTCAGAATGAGGCAGTGGTATTGTGTCTCCGTCTTCCCGTAAGCCTTCCAAGTGAAACTCGATCGCCTCCTTGATAAGTCGCACGACCTCGTCCCGAGTGTCTCCCGCCGCAACGCAGCCGGGTAAATCTGGGACATAGGCTCCCCAAGAGGATTCGCCTTTTTCGATGACTATGGCATACTTCATTTACTCTGTTTGCGCATACCAATTGATTCTATTGACTGTCGATGTTCATTCCGGCTGATCGGCCTGTCAAGGATTCGGGCCGGCACCAGATTCGACGTTGACGCAAACGGGTCGGTGGGGTGCAGTGATCTCGCGTTGATGGGTAAATGAAAGTAAGTAACGAACACGAAGACCGAGCGTCAAGCATCCGGGTAAGCGGCCTGACCGCGATACCGGTGGGAGTGAAGGGATACGTCAAAGTCGAGACGAATGCCGGCGTAACGGGTTGGGGCGAGATCAACAACATGGAAACGAAGGTGGCCTGCGCTCTGGCGGAGTCCCTTTCGGAGCTGATCATCGGCGAGAATCCAACCCGGACGGAACATCTATGGCAACGGATGTTCAGGGCCCACCGCAACATCCGCAACGGCGGCCTGATGATGCACACGATCTCGGGGATCGACATGGCGCTCTGGGATATCTGCGGGAAGCTACACGGGGTTCCCGTCTACCGGTTGCTGGGAGGACCGTGCCGCGACAAGATCTGGATGTATCCCGGCCCCAATGCGATCAAGATCGGGCCGGGCGGTCCGCAGAACTTCGCGGGGACCCCGGCGGAGATCGAAGGGCTGGTGCAGAAGATAAAGGAGGCGAGGGAGAAGGTCGGCCCGGACGGAGCCGTCATGTTTGACGCCCACAGCTGCATGCCGCCGCCTATTGTGAAACAATTCGCTGGATACCTGAAACCGGATGACCTGCTTTTCCTGGAAGAGGCCTGGGTGCCCGGAAACATCGACGTCATGCGGAAAGTAAGAGAATCGGTCCCTGTGCCCCTGGCAACAGGTGAACGGGATCGAACCATCTGGGAGGTGCGCGAAATCCTGGAAGCGCAGGTGATCGATGTGCTGCAGCCGGACTGCGGCCATGGTGGCGGGATCACCCAGATGAGGAAAGTTGCCGCTCTGGCCGAGGCACACTACGTGCCGATCGCACCGCATTGCACGATGTCGTATCTGGGCACCACCGCCAGCCTGCACGTTGCCGCCTCCGTGCCCATGTTTCTCATCCATGAGGGCTACGCAAAACGGCTTCCCGAGGACGTCGCCATTAAGTCATGGGTCATGGATGACGAGGGATACGTTCCCCTGCCGGAGGGTCCGGGCCTAGGCGTCGAGGTGAACGAGTCGCGCGCCATCGAAGTCGGACAGACAACGGATCAACAATTCGAGTGGCCCAATGCCCGGCTGCGGGACGGGTCGGTATCGGATTACTAAGCGGTTGCCGGGAAGCAGATTGTAGGAATCTTCCTCTTCGTCTGCCACTTCCTCCGCTTCGGAACCTAACGATCCCCAGGACAAGCCTGGGGGATTCGTTTCACTGGTTCTAATTATTGTAGCCAGGAATCCTAAGAATACCCCACGACAAGCGTGGGGGATTGTGATTTGGGTTTCTCAATTTTCGACTCCAACTGGGGGTACTATAGTATCCCTCGGGCTCGCCCCGTGGTCTCTAAGGTATCGAAGCTAGCCAAACCGGCCCTTTCACGAGAGATCCCCCACGCTTGTCCTGGTGGAAAATCAGGTTTCTCGGCTAGATCTCCGCCGGGACAGGTCCGGAAAATAACAGCAAACCGGCCGCCCGACCCCTATTCCTTAAGCTCCTCCCCATCCGTTCCTGCCGCGGCCGCTACTTGGCTGACACTCCCAATGGGCGGAAACCCGTGTTGATCCCGATGATACTGGGAGTCGAAATATTGTGTACTCTTGAACCACTCGTGACGGCCGTCGCTGGCTTCTTCGTAGACGTTGTCGAGCAGTTTCACCTGCTCCGCCTCGGGCATTGGTGTAAAGGATTGGGCCATATTAACATCCTGCTGCAGATTCTCCGGCGATTCGATACCACAGACCAGGGTGCTGATCGGCAGCGATAGGGAATAGCGACGGCACTGTTCGGCGGTCAAGCCGAGCTCGGTGATCGGTTGGCCACGGCCCGCCAGACTCTTCATCCCGATCGCTCCGATGTTGCGGCGGTTCAGCTCCGGTAAGATTTCCTTTTGAAAGCTGCGGTAGTGCGCATCCATAACGTTGATGGGCAGCTGGCAGGTGTCCCAGTCGAAATCCTGATCCAGCATTTTCTTCAGAATATGCGGACTCTTGTGTCCGGTGAATCCAATGAAGCGCACCTTGCCGGCTTTGCGCGCTGCCAGCGCCGTTTCAACCGCCCCGCCGGATCGGAAAATCAGATCAGGATCGTTATCGTAGTTGATCTCGTGGAATTGCCAGACATCGATCACATCGGTCTGAAGGCGTTGCAGGCTGTCATGTAGTTGGGTCTCCGCTGTCTTAGCGTCGCGCGCGCAGACCTTGGTCATAAGGGTCACCTCGTCGCGACGGCCTTTCAGAGCCAGTCCCATTCTGCGCTCCGATTCGCCCTCATGATATTCCCAGGCGGTATCGATGAAGGTCACACCAGCATCGATTCCGGTCTGCACAATCCGCACCGACATTTGCTCTTCAATGTGCGGCCGGATGAAATGGCCTCCGCCGAAACCGATAATCGACACCTTCAACCCGGTCTTGCCTAATTCACGAATCGGCAGACCGGCGGAGTTTCGTTCGAGATCTTGAGTCATTGGCTGCTACTCTTACAACTTCCTCGTCTCGATTCTAACCCAACCGACCGTACTGAGTGTGAGCTCCCCTTTACGATCGTGTATCCTAATCGTGATCTTCCGTCGGGTTTGTAGTTTTCGACAAGGTTCGGGAGCGAGGTTCGAGACGAGGTTTGCTCCGCCGAATTCGGATCGGGATCATTGAGAGACCCTTATCGATCGAATTTGGAAGTCAACAACGACTTCCCTGGTAACCTCGTCTCGAACCTTGTCTCTCCTCCTCTCAGGGCGAAAAGTGAATACCATTCACTGGGCCCGACAGGTTCCTACGGCACCTGCTCGATCTCCTGAGATGTATCCCTCTGCATCGTCGGTCGAATGACCAATTCGGGGATATTTGTCCGCTGGGGGAGACTGGCGATGTGACAGATCGTCGACGAAGTTTCCTCGACGTCTACCATTTGCTCGCGAGCTTCGGCAGTCGGCGGGACCGGCCGCTTGTCGAGGATGGGGGTTGCAACTTCGCCCGGGATGACGACGCTGGCCCGGATTCCGGTGTTCGGGAGATCGGCGTTGATGAAGTGGGTAAAGTTGATTATGGCCGCCTTGGCCGCGCCGTAGGCCAGGCCGCTGAACGGCCCCGGCGTGACGGCCGCCAAGGACGAGACATTGATGATGGTGCCTTCTTTTGCCTCCAGCATGGCAGGCGCCACGGCCTGAGTGCAGAAGATCGTCCCAACCAGGTTGGAATTTATGACGCTGTGAATCTCCTCCGGTGTGCTGGTCAGAAGCCGCCGATGAGGAGAGCTATGGCCGGCATTGTTTACCAAGACATCGATGCGGCCGAATGCTTCGAGGACCTCCTTCGCCATCTCATGAGCGGCAGCATGGTCGGCCACATCCAACGCAATGGCCTTGGCGGTGCCGCCGGCAGCCTCAATTTCGTCCCGAACCGCTTCGATTTTCTCGGTGGTTCGACCGATCACGACAACTTTGGCGCCTTCCTGCGCCATTTTCATTGCTGCCCCTTGGCCAATTCCGCTGCCGCCTCCGGTAATAATACAGACTTTGTCCTGTAAACTCATATCTCACCTGTCGTTCGATTGGAAATCATTGGATATTCCTCTTGCGTTCTGTTTCTTCTTTTCTGGATACGACAAAAATAAAGGTGCAACGGATCAGAGCACGGCAGCGGATACGGATCAAGAATTCCTTTTACACGAATGCGGGATCTAACAGTTGCCGTTCCGTCCAGCGGGAGTACAACCTCCGATCTGGTAGGTAGCGCAATGCGTAAGCATTTCGAAGATCGTGCCGTTGATTTCGATTTTCCAAACCGACTCGCTAACGCTCATGTGCATCGAGGCTTCTACTCAGTCTCGCCTCCGGTTGCACCCACTGGCCGGATCAATCGAGGGTGAAACCTGAAATTTCGATACTTGGCCGTGAGAGAGAAAGACCCGCGGATGGCGCAAGGCGATCCCGCGGATGAAGAGAGTGCTGAACAACCGCCGGGCATCCGAGGGATAGCTTTGCCATCCGCGGGCCTCAACTCTTCAGCACCTTGAATCTTCCGCCTGAGAGGGTTTAGTCCCCTGCACCTCATTCAGCACGATGCGTCAGATTCTCCTTGAAAAAATCGATCGTGCGGCTCCAGGCGAGTTCGGCCGCCTCCTTGTCGAAACGCGGCGTTGAATCGTTGTGAAAGCCATTCCGCACTCCGGGGTAGTGATGTGCCGAGAAGATCTTGCCGTGTTTCTTGAGGGCAGCTTCATAGGCCGGCCAACCGGCGTTGACGCGCGGGTCAAGCTCAGCGTAATGGAGGAGCAGCGGCGCTTTTATCTTTAGGACTTCCTCCTCAGTGGGCTGGCCACCGTAGAAAGGTACTGCTGCTGATAAATCGGGGATGCGCACGGCCATCATGTTGGCAATCCGGCCTCCGAAGCAGAAGCCCACCACCCCGACTTTTCCGTTGCAATTGCTATTCGCTGCCAGCCACCCATAGCCGGCAATAAAGTCCTCCAGCATCTCGTTCCGGTCCCGTTTGCGTTGAAGCGTCCTGCCTTCATCATCGGTGCCCGGATAACCGCCTAGCGGGGTGAGCACATCCGGCGCCAAAGCGACAAATCCGGCCAGGCCAACCCTGCGGGCTACATCCTCAATGTGGGGATTGAGTCCACGATTTTCGTGCACCACGACCACCCCGGGCAATCGACCTGCCTTTGCGACCGGACGCACGAAGTAGCCTCGCATCGTACCCGCGCCTTTCGGAGAGTCGTAAGTAACGTATACCGACCGAAGCCGTTCATCGCTGGGTTCGACCTGTGCGGCCTCCGCGTAATTCGGGGAGAGATAATTGAAAATAGCAGCGGCGGTGAAGCCTCCCACTGCGTACTTCGATACGCGGTCGAGGAACTCACGGCGGTTGATTTGGCTGTGTACATATTGGTCGAATAGGTCGAACACTGCCCGGTCTAAGTCTTCGGATTTGATCTCTTTCATGGCATTCTCGTCGGATGCGCCGAAACTAATGTTGCAACGAATGAAAGCACAGCAACGAATGGGAATCAAGATCTAGGAGTCGGACTTAGACGTTCGATTGCTTCGCAAGTGACCAGGTTCGTCCGACAGACTCCTAGAAGAATCTGTCGGTATGAATTTGGTCGCCGTTTACAACCGTCAACCTGCGATCCGAAGTTCAGGTCTGTTGCGAAGTGCACTTGTCACGGCACAGCGAAGCGGCGACGGAAAGCCCGACAGATTCCTAGCCTTCCAGACTGGATAGAGCGCTTTCGAGAGCGGCGCCTTCAAGCCGCCACAATCGAAGGCAAGTACCGTTTTCCCATGGCCGATCTTTGTTCGGAAGAAAGTTGGGTCTCCTTCGCCTGTTGGTCTGAACCTCAGTGATGTTGCGAAGCAACCTCTGACAGAACCCTAGCCCGACTTCTCACTCCCGCTGATCTGCTCGTGTTGTCCGCGAACAGTCTCGAGCTGCTCCTTATCCCAAGTCTCTTCCTTTTGCAGCGCGTAAAGGGAGGTGTAACCGCCAGACCAATCGGGTGGGATGAGACAGGGGCGGGAATCGTGGTGGGCCCACTTGGCCGGAGAACCTCGAACGATTGCGCCGGCGTGACGGGAGGGTAGTGGATTGTAGGTGTAGGGAATCGCATCCGCGCTGGAATAGGCATTGAGAAAGAGCGGGCGTCCCAAGTCGGAGAGATTCTGTGCCGAACCGTGGACTACCCGGCAGTGGTGGATGGTGACCGAACCGGCGGGTCCAGGCAGATACGCCGCTTTGGACGAATCGGCTTTCGCCAGGTCCTCATCGCTCAAACAGCCTATCCATTGCCCATCATCGTTGAACTGATCGAATAAAGGCCCCGTATGCGAACCCGGGATGGCGCCCAGCGGCCCCTGATCCGGACCGCAATCGTAGAGAAGCGTGCCCATGGTGAGAGGCGAGTAATTGGTGTGGGGCCAGTAGCTGATGTCCTGGTGCCATTTGACTTCTTCACCGCCTTTAGCCCATTTGAAATTGAGTTTGGAATGGTGGAATTTCACATCCGGGCCCACCAAGTCAGCGGCGACGTCCGCCAGAACCGATTCCGAAGCGAATTCCCAATAGACGGGGTGATGCTCGACCGGGCTGGATAATCGGCGGAGACGAGGGTTTTCCTCGGTATGGCTAGGCTCGAGATCAAAGATTGCGTCCGACTTCGTCAACGAACGGCTCCGTTCAACCATCTCGTCCGTCACCTCGATCAGTCGGTTCACCCATTCATCCGGGATCACCTTCTCGGCCAACAGGTATCCGTTCGCAAAGTAACTCTCGCGCTGCTCCTGCGAAAGAACCCGTGGTTCGCATTTGAGGATCTGCTCGGGCGTCATGATAGATTGCGTTTTATTTAGTGACGTCTGCCTGCCGTTTCAACAATAAAGCGGGAATGCAGCGTTTTCCTGCGAACTATCACCTCGTAGAGGAATCCGTGAGGATTTCTAAGATTCAACCTTTGCAGCTTGGTTACAGAAACGCTCACGCGTTCCTCTACAAAAGAAGCCCGGTCTAGTATTCGGGAGTTGCTGATAATAAGATGTGTGAAGTATCCGGGCTATGATGATCTCATCGGCACATCCCCTTCAAACACTTGACGGGCTTCTGAGGAGAGCATTCCGGCCGCTTCGAAACGTTCGACCCAATGCCGTGGCACCCCTTCCGACCATTTTGCCGGGCTCGCCTCGGGGTCTGGGGTTCGGTACGCCATAAGCAGGCCCCAGCGGGTAGGAGCCCCTGGTGCCCGGTAGCCGACATGATGCGGCATGTGGTGGACAAATGAGACCATGCTTCCCGGCGGCATCGAGAGATGGACAATTTCCAATGGCTCGCCTCTCACCGCATGTGTCTTTCCCTTCAGCCACCCGGCTTGCATGGATGCATCATCATCCGGTCGCGACGTGTTCCACATGAATGGAATCCGGTATAAATGGGCGCCGGGAATGACGGCCAGTTCACCGCGATCCTTAAGAGACGCACCTTCGGGATAGCACAATGTCCGTATACACTGCTGCTGGAGGAACTCCGGAGTGACCGCCTTGCCCGTCCCAATGGGGTCCTCGACCTCGTATTGTCCGGCCCGATACTGGTGGGCATGCCAGGTCCGCCCCGAGCCGGACGTCCGATTCAGCGCAAAGCAGTGGTCGATCACAAATCGGTCACCGAGGAGTTTCCCGAAAAGTTCCATCATTTGCGGGTGGGCGGTGATGAGATCCAGAATGAATTCGTCATAGCCGAAAGGGAAGTATTCCGGCATCACTCCCTGCGATTCAAAACCTCGGGTGACCAGAGCAGGACTGGGGCCGAAGAGCCCGTGGTCGTGCATGTAGCCGCGGCACTCAGCAGTCCGGAGAAAACCCGGCATTCGCTCCGATCCACCACAGCAGCTGTTCAGGAACTCCGCCGTGATCTGATCCGGCGGTGGTGGCGGCAATCCTCTGCTCTCGAAGTCGATCGCGCCCCAGTCCGTATCCACAAGGACACGATCGTTCAGCTCCTGAAGTTTCCTCAGGCTGTCGGTCCATTGCCGGCGGCCGGCGTCGGTCAGTATGCCCTCCCAGATCCAGTATCCCTCGCGCTCGAACGCGGTTCGATCAAAGGCGTTAAGGACATCCTGTCGCAACAGGTTGGCCACGCGGACGGTGGGGGTCGAATGATGCGTTTGCTTGATAGTCATCTCTTACGGAGTCATCTCCTTTGCCCGAGAGAGGCTAGGTGGCAACGGATGAAAGCACGGCAGCGGACAGAGATCAAGGTTTCAGCTACCGGACTCCATTCGTCTCGATTCTCTAGTACCCCAAATCGCCGTTTTCAGGGGAAATTCGTTGCCGCATGCCGACCGTTGCCGGCTGCCCCGGTCTTGTGCCGGAGTGGCGCGCGTTTCTTGCTACACGTCGGGCGCAACTACCGAACCCTCCGCCCTTCCTCTCTCGGCCAGACGCAGCACGTCTGGGGCGAGAGAGGAAGGGTGGAGGGGTAAGAGGTGCTGTTCGTGCACTGTAGCCGTGTACCGCGCGGCCACCCCGGCACAAGACCGGGGCAGCCTTACACCTGCAGAAAAGGTACATGCAGAACCCGGCAGAGGGGAGTCGGTTTCCCTGTGGAGAGCTGGCTTGACAAGGTGCAGCTGAAGAATGAGACTCTTAGTCAGCGCTCTTAAGGAAGCGTCCAGTCCCCGGAAAGGGCCGCGCCCCCCTTTTAACCCGGCGATGCGTCGGGCGAGTATTACTGGAGGCATAACATCCTTCTTTCTCACTTCCCGAAATGGGGACCTTTGGGATTTTTCGTCAGAAAGGAGTTGTATATGACCACCCGTCCTAACCTCGAACAACTAAGAAAACAGGCACGAGAATTACTGAAAGCTCTCGCTGAGGGAGAACCTACTGCCTCTGGGCGGCTTCGAGCCGTTCACCCGAAATACTCCCGCTCAGCTGCCGACCTGCTTCAACCTAGAAAACCGGTGCTGGCCGATGCGCAGCTGGTGTTGACACGCGAGCATGGATTTCCCAGCTGGCCTCGTTTCAAACGCTTCGTCGACGATCTTGACGACGTGGATCGCGAGGCCGAAGCATTGCTCAGCAAGTGGTCGCGCGGTGACCCCAATACTCGAGAAAAAGTGCGGCAGGCGAAGGAACCCTACTTTCGTAGTGACCGATTCGAGAACCCTGATCCCGACGGCGAGCTCACTTCCCATGACGCCCACGTGATCGGGGCAATGGATCGAGGCTACGCGCGCTGGGACAAGTTCGAGAGTTTTCTCCATCTCGACCCTAATGTGCGAGACGTCATTGCTGCCATCAAGGTGGGCGATCTTGATCGAGTGCGGGAGATTCTCGACGAGGACCTTGCCGCAGCGGAACCACACTGGGTGGGAGAGTATAGCCACTCAAACCCAAACCTGAAACGCGAGAAAAACAGGAGCAACTTCGAACCGGGTCCGGATACCGTCGTGGCCAACGACTCCGTGCCTCTCTTCATCGTTTCAGAAGCGTTTTTTAACGGCAGCAACAAGAAGGGGAACGAATACGAACTCGCTAAGGCCCTGTTGGACGCAGGCGCCGATCCCATGATCGAGGGCCACCTTCCCATGACCAGTGCTTGCAGTTTCAATGCGATGGGCACTGTCAGGGCGCTACTTGAGGCCGGTGCTGAGATCGACGGACCAGGTGGCCACGGTATCAATCTTTGCTACGCTCTCTACTTCGGTTTTACGGAGCTGAGTGAATTCTTGGCTGCGCAGGGAGCGAAGCTCGATTTGCGGTTCGCAGCGGGGCTGGGTCGGCTCGATACCGTGCGTTCCTTCTTCCGTCCCGATGGTAGCTTGAAATCAGGAGCCGGCGATCTCGCTGATCCCTACCGCACTGAATCGGACCGGCCCCACAACACTGCCCGGACACGAGAACTCATTGTGCAACAGGCACTCATGTTTGCCTGTCTGCACGGCCGGTTAGAAGTGATCGCCTATCTCATCGAGAGGGGTGCAGATCCCAGTGCTCTCGTTATCGGCACGGACGTCGATGCGACGGCGATGCACAAGCTCGCCGCGCTTGGGAGCTATGGAGAAACGGCAGATATCAGGGAGATCGAAGCCCGGCGCCTGCCGGCGGTTCGACTTCTACTCGAGCAAGGCTACGACCTCGAAGTCCGCGATGCCCAACACGACGCGACTGCCTTGGATTGGGCGCAGCATTGTGGGGCGGAGGAGATTGCAGCGCTTTTGCGAGTCGACGCTTAGGCTATACAAAATTGGGACAGAGTGAAAAACCCACAGGCAAATTGACCGATAGCGAAGATACCTCTTGCCGGTACCGGGACACGATTTGGACGATACTTGAACTTGGTCATTCCCCGTAGCTTGCTACGGGGTTGCTAGCTTTTTTAGGAGTAGTGGGTGGGAGAGAGGAAGGAAAAAAGCCGACTAAAGCGAGGTTGGCACTGTGTCTGGGAAATACATTATCATTACGTAATGCCGGTAAAGTATCGGAAGGGATTGATCGAGGAGAGAGTGAGGAGGGTATTGCAAGAAACGACAGAAGGGATCGGGCAGCGCTATGAGATCGAGATGGAGGGGTTGGGATGCGATAAGGATCACGCCCACCTATTGTGTGGAGCGCATCCGGAGTTGGCGCCTGGGAGGATAGTGCAGATATATAAGAGCCTAACGGCGCGAGAGGTCTTTCGGAGGGAGCCGTGGGTAGGAAAGGAGCAGTGGGGAGGAGAATACTGGTCGGACGGCTACTACGTGGGGACAGTGGGAGAGAGAGGAGATTGGGCGACGGTGGAAGCATATGTGCGCGAACAAGGAAAACCGAAGGCAGAACTACGGCAGTTGATGCTATGGTGAGAAAGTGCGAGGAATGCTAAAGTCGGATACCCCGCAGCTTGCTGCGGGGAGTCTTCATTGAAATATGAAGCAGAGGTAAGCCTAGGAGCGTGGCTTCCGATTTGTACTCAAAACCCCACCCATCCCATTTGTCCTTGGCAGGGAACGGGGCCCCACAGCTGGGACAAGCTGTTGCTTGCTCGGATATCTCTTGCCCGCATTCTCGACACGGTTTCATGATTCAGTCCGCTTTTGGCGTAAAGAAAAAGCTCCCTGGGAATCGCGCATCTCGCATCGTAGACGAGAATCCTGCTGCTTCAATCTCGCTTATCAGGTCATCGGGACAGAGATAACGTCTATACGGCAAATAGGTGGGGCCTTCAATCTGACAGAGATCAGGAAGCTCGTTCGTTTTGGGTTCGAAAGCACGCAGCACGATTCCTTTGCCTAATTCGATGAGCCCAGTGCCATATCGATTATAGACGATGCCGGTACCGGGATCCTCAACCGTCTCCTCCGAGATCGGCTCTTCATGCTGTTTGTCAAGGATCACGGAAGAGACAACATAGTAGCCGCCAACCTGCAATCGCGAACCCACTGCTTCATAGAGCTTGGCCCGTTCGATATCAAACACAATGTGCTGGAGACAGTAGCTATCCACGATCATGTCATACTGAATCCCGGCATGGGAGAGTTCGCAGACATCGGCTACTTCAAAGACAATATCGAGGCCGCGTTCCCTCGTCATTGACTTTGCGGTTTTGATGGCCGCTGGGATCAGGTCGATAGCATGAACTTCGAAGCCTCTCTCGGCCAGGAAGCATGCCGCCGCTCCCGTACCGCAGCCATACTCCAGGACCGTTGGGGAAGAAGTATTGAAATGCAAAAGCGGGATGACGGCTTCCAGGAATTCACGCGTCTGAAAGTTAGCGTAAGCCGCGCCGTTCGGATCGCCGTCCCTTCCGATGCTGGAGTCTGCTGGGACTTCATCCCGATCCACCCAGGCATATCTTCGTAGGTTCTCTGGATAGTAATATTTCATGCTAGGATTCTGGGCCCAGGTCACGGTCGTGGATCGGCAGCCAAACCGGACTATTGTTCCGCTGCGATGAGGTGTTAGGCACCATAGAATTGCTGATCACCGGTGACACGCATGTAGGACCGCGCTTGCGCGGGATGAATCGGCCAGGGAAGTCGAATCGGTCGATCGTTCGCAAGCGAATTCCTACATCCTTCGGGAATCGGTCATTTTCCCATTGTAGGGCGATGTATTTCAAGATCTGACGCTCTTGGAGCAACGGATAACCGTTCGCTCGAGGACACAAATTCGGGCTGGCATGCTCATGCCTCAGTGAGCCGGTTGGCTCTTTTTTTGCGTGCTCCAGCCTGTCAGATCGTTGTTCTCCCCTGGTAGATCAGGGGATGCACGATCCCGATTTCATCGATCTTGGACTGCAGATCAGGTGGAAGTGGACCCCGCTCGATTGCCTCGATATTCGAATCGATATCACTCCAGACGCTGAATCCGGTCACAATGCAGTCGATTCGCCGTTCAGCCAATAACCAGCGTAGGGTGAGTTCCGCTAAGGGCACTCCGGATTCTTTTTGGATGTCCAGGTAGCTGAAATAGGCACGATGGAATTTCTCATCCATCCATTTGGGAGGTTCGCCGCGCCATTCTGTCATCGGCACTGCGAGCCAGCCTTTCATGAACATCGCTCCTCCAGCCACTCCCAGGCGCTGTTTCTCGGTCAATGGAAACAGAAAGCGGGCGGCGTTCCGAAAGATGGGGTTGTATTGGTGCGCGGCCATCATCGAGTCCAGCGGAAACGCTTCGACGAGGCGAGCGAGGAGCCGCGCATTCTTGCCGGTGATACCGATGAACCTGGCCTTGCCCTGCTCCTTGGCCATGCGAAGGAACTCCAGGCAGGGCGCGGCAGCGAAGTCGTAATCTTCCTCGGCGCCGATCAGAGGCCCTCCGTGGGACAAAGCCTCACTCTCCGACACCGGATCGTCCGACCACCACTTTCGTTGGTCGGCCTCGTGCAGTTGAATAAGATCCACAGAGTCGGTTTGAAGCCGACCCAGACTCCCTTCAAACTGCCTCATCAGGGATTCGGCCTTGCGGTGCCCGCCGGGGTCAGCAACACATCCGACCTTGGTGGCCAGAAAGACCCTGTCGCGTCGCCCCTTCAGTGCCTCGCCCAGCATCCTCTCGTCATTGCCATTGCCGTAGTTGGCCGCAGTATCGAAATAGGAGATTCCCCGATCCACGGCGCGGGCCACACACTCGTTCACACCCTCCTGGCCCTGCCCCGTCATAAAGCAGGTGCCCAGCCCAAGTTCACTGACCGCAACACCCGTATTCCCAAGGAGCCGACTTCTCATGCAACGAATGAAAGCACGGCAACGAATAGCGATCAAGGATTCCTCAGCTGGATTCCTTTTTGTCCGACCTAATCGCTAATCGACCAGGTACATAGAGGAAGTGTCGAACGCCTCCTCCGGTGTGCCGTGCCACGAGCCATTATCGAATATGCATGGTTCGTACTTTTCATGGCTGTATGTGTAAAAAGCCATCGACCACTTGTTTTCATCGCCGAAGTAGCGAAGCCGACAGAGATGAGTGGGCACCTCACGCAACTGAGCAATGCGTTCTTTTCGCGATATGCCCCCGTAAAATTTTGGATCATAATCGGAGGGGACAAAGGGCGCAGTGTAGGCATCAATGTAGCAGAAGTTCCTTCGGAACCGGACGTCAATTCGTTCGTACCGACCGGAATAATGCTTTTCTGCGTGGTCCAATATACACTGACGTATCCGCGGTTGTATCGCCTTGGGAATGGTTAGTCCCCCAGATTGAGGATCGTAAACCCACATTCTTCTTGGCTAGACGCGGCTAGGTGAACTCAGGACAACCAACCGTTGTGCAGCTCGAGCCCGGGCTTTCGCCGCTTCAATTTCGCGATCTCTCGGCGTGGCCGAAGTAACCAATGAATGGAGCAGCTCTCCAACCGTAACAGCAATACGATCGACCGCCTGCTCGAATGCAGCTTCATTCACCTTCGAAGGCTTGGTCGACCCGTTGATCTTGTGGACGAATTGAATCGAAGCGGCTCGAATTTCGGCCTCCGTAGCAGGGGGCTCGAAATTGAAGAGGGTCTTTATGTTCCTGCACATGTTAGGCCGTCTTGATTCTGCCTTGTGGCGCGTGTTTGATCCCCAATAATCCATCGATCGACAGATCTTCATCGATCATTGGCCAATGGATCCCGTATCCAGATGGAGTCACTTCAAATTCGGATCGTTGAATCTGGGACGCAATCTGAAGCCGTTTCGTCAATCCAGATACTGGAAACTCTTTCTTATGCCCATCTACTGTCAATTTCAGGATGTCTCCGTCAAATGACACATCGGTAACTACATGATGCTCATTCATTTCCGTCCTGTATTTCCTTTTCAAAGTACCATTGCTCGACGATGTAGTCGAATTGCTCGAATATTATCCTCTTTATCTCCCTGCGATCTCTTGGAGAGAGACTGTAGGCATATTCTTCTTCAAGATCAAAACTTTCTTCCACCAACCAATACTTACATTCGCAGTCGCCTCTCCGGCAATGAACATGAATCGGTTCGTAACCTTCATTCGGATAGAAGTATATCCGCCAACCACGGATGAATAGTATTGTTGGCATATCGCATAGTCATTCCGCCGGGATTCAGGATGTCAACCTCAGTGGCGACAGAGCACACGATTCCATAACTCGCGTTCCCACTCACGGAAATGACCATGACTTACGTTTCCGCCTCGATCCACCTCACATCGAAGCGTACCAACTTTAGGTAGTCGTAACCATCGGCCTCGTAAAGGCAAAGTATGTGACCGTCCGGCGTCACGGCCAGGTCGGAATAGGCCGCGAGGCCCGTTGCAAGGACCTTAGCAACAGGCCAGGTCCGGCATCCATCCAGGCTCATTCTCACCGTCAACGAGGCGCGCCGGTCGGTCTCTGAAGGATGGGCGAGCAAGACGCGCTCGGAGTCGAGACGCACGATGCTGCCCTGGCAGGAGGGTTCTGGCAAGGAGGGTTCATATTCGACCTTGGACCAACTCGATCCTCTGTCCTGGCTCCGGGCAAAGGCGCGGCACTTCCGATCCTGACGGCTGCGCATATTCATATAGACCAAGCCGTCCGGCAACTCGACGCATTCACATTCGTCCGATGCATCGGTCGTCATCTTCTCACTTCGGTGCCAAGTCTCTCCATGGTCATCGCTGAAGAAGGCCACCGAAGACTGCACCTTGCCCCAGGCGGCGGGCCGCCAGGTGGCGGGACCGGGACTCTCGTCGCACCAGGAGGGGAACAACAGCCTGCCACATTGAAGTTGGATTCCATGGCCGGGCCCCGTCCCGAGGTAGGTCCACGAAGGGTCCTTGACACTTTGAGTGATCTCTACGGGCGGAGACCACGTTTCGCCGTCGTCTTCGCTGCGAGTTACGAAGACCTGCTGATTCTCCTTGCAGAACGGAAGTAGAATCGCGCCGGTGTCGCGATCGACCACGGGACAGGGATTGCCGCAGGTCCGATGGCCATCGGAAACCACTACCTGGCGAGGCCCCCAAGTCCTTCCGTCATCGAAACTGCGCCGAAGCAAGATGTCGATCTCATCGTCATCGTGTCCGGTGTGACGGCGCGCTTCGCAGAAGGCCAGCACCGTGCCCCGCTCGCTCACCGCCAGGGCCGGAATCCGGTGCCGAGCGTATCCGGCCTCACGGGAGGCAAAGAGGATTTGGAATTTCATGCTAAAACCCCATCTAGCCTAGCAGGCTGTCGGACCTTGACGTTCGATTGCTGTGCAAGTAGCCAAGCCCGTCCGACAGACTGTTAGGGACTCAGACAGTTCCGAATAGCGGCCCCAGTATAACGAATAAACGGCTCATAAAGCAAGAGATGGTGGTAACCGTGAACTGCGAGCACTTCGATCGGGCTTGAGGTCATTTTCGCCCAACCGAAAAAGTGGTCTCGCGCCGCTCTTGCGGAGAACTGGATTTCGGCCCGAACCAACGCTACCGGGCAGTCCAGTTTCGAGGGCTGATACCGTTCATAGGCGGATTGATGATTTGCCAGGACCCTCTCTCGATAGGTAACTGAATCCGGCTTCAACGATTCGTGATTCCGTCGGAGAGATTCCAGCCGATGACGTATCTTCGATCCCAAATAAGCTCTCCGTTCCGTTGATCGCAGATATCGAAGCACTTGCCCATGCAATCGAATCTTCTGAAATAGGATGTAGGCGTGTCTATAGGGGCCGCGAAGGAAGCGGAATCTTTCCGTTGCGAGACTTGGGCCGTAGGTGTCGATGAGGACCAATCGACTGACGGTCCGCCCGAGTGCCTGCAGTTGCTGAACTGTTTCCCAGGCGACCATCCCACCGAAAGATACCCCGGTGAGATAGATTGGGCCTTCGCAATGGATGGACTGCAGATCGTCGACTACCGTGGCCACTTCCTCCTCAAGTGTTTTGGTAGAACATTTGTCGCCCTCGGGCAGGCCCGTGCGCAGACAAAACATCGGCTGATTCGGTCCGAGGAAACGGGCGAGGTCTCGAAAGATCAGCCCATCCCCTCCACCCTCAGGAAAACAGAACAGCGGCGGGCGGGACCCGGTCTGGGTGAGAGTCATCACGCGCGACCACGCGCCGCATCTCGATGGATCCCGCAAGACTCCGGCCATGGCTTCCACAGTGGGTGCCTCGAACACGATGCTGGCAGGGAGATTGACTCCGAAAGTCCGGCACAGATCGTCCACCAGCGCTATGGCGGAAAGGGAATCTCCACCGATATCGAAAAAGGATTCGTTTTCACACACCAAAGGAACCCGGAGCGCCTTCCTCCAGAGTCCGGTTAAGAACGATTCGAGCGATTCGCCCACTTCTATCGAGCTTGGGGAAGGAGCGGCGGGACGATTGTCCGCCATCTGTCGCAGCGCCTTCCTGTCGGCTTTGCCGCTTGGAGTTAGGGGAATGGCCTTCAGTAGAACGAACGCGGAAGGAATCATGTACTCCGGTAGATCACGGCGCAGACGACGGCGCAAACTCCCGGCATCGGGTCCTGGTGATGTGGCGGGTAGCACGAATCCTATCAGCCGCGATTCCTCCTTCCCTCGGCGACACGGTTCCACGATCGCCTCTTCCACAGGCTCCAGCCGATTTAATGCGGCTTCGATAGCCAGAGGTTCGACACGAAAGCCGCGTATCTTCACCTGGCTGTCCTTCCTACCCAAGTGTTCTAAGCAGCCGTCCTTTCGCCATCGTCCGAGGTCCCCAGTGCGCAATCGAACACTTCCTCGACCGTCCTCAACTCGTTGGAAATGAGCCCTTGTTCGATCGGGATTCCTCCAGTATCCCGAGGCCAAATAGGGACTGGTGACGGTGATTTCCCCGACCTCCTCGGGTGCGACTGGCCGTCCTGCCTCGTCTAGCAATGTGATCTCTTCGCCCTCCAATGGCCGACCCACCGGCACCATCATCCCGTCGATTGGCGTATTTCGGTCGATTTCAAAATGACAGAGATTACTACCGGCTTCCGTCATTCCGAGCCCGTTAATCAAAACGCAATCCTGATGAAACTTGCTGCGGAACAGTTCAACATCGGATGCAAAGACCGGTTCGCCACCCAGCTTGATGCGGCGGAGGAGGGGAAAGTTGCCGGTCCCACCCAAACTTCGGGCGAGGAGACGAAAGATGCTGGGAACAGTCTGGAGAACTGTAATCGGGACCTCGTTGATTCGACGAATCAGGGCCTGTAGGCCCTGAAACCGAATGTCAAATGGCACTACGCAGGCTCCATTGAGTAGGGCGCCGAACAAGGGCGAGAGGGAGGCGGCAAAGCTGGCCGATGTCAGAAGCAGGAGTACGTCTTCCGGAGTGATCTTCAGGTACCTGGTATAATTGCGGGTAGCGTGCAAGAGGCAACGATGATTGCGAACAATGCCCTTGGGCATGCCCTCCGATCCGGAAGTGTAAGTTATACAGAAGGGATCGCCGGAATAGGACTGCTTTGCCTCGGTTCCGCTCTCGGCTGCTGAAATCTCTGCATGGATATCGAGAACACGAAGACCAGGCAGGGAGTTCCAAACCTCGGCGCCTGGATCTGAGGTCACAACTGCGCGCGCGCCGGAATCGCCCAGAATTCGTCTCATCATTCTCTTCGGAAAAGTCCGGTCCAGGGCGACGTAAGGGCGTCCCGCGATCAATATGCCGGCAATCCCAATGACGAGAGAGGCGTCGTGATCCAACATCGTTGCCACGGGAGACGTATCGGAATGATATTGCGGCTCACAGATCCGATTCGCTAAACGGCATCCATCGTTCCACAGCTTCTCGTAGGCGATCCCCCGCGCTCCATCATTCACAGCGATTCTCTGCGGATATCTTTCGACCATTCGCCGAAACCGAGCGACAGCGGAAGACTCGAGTACCGATTTGGGGAAAGAACCGATGGGATGGGCTGTGTTCATGAGAGACTGTCCGAGCCAACACAGAAATAGCCTATTCGGGTTTCAGTGGAATAGGTCATTACCAGCACCCGTGGTGATTTACTCGCTCAGTCAATAGAGGCGTAGGTTTCATGATGCCATTCTCTCTTCACCGCATGGGCGACTAAGTCCCCCAGGTCTCTGGTGCCCGCGACGCGGCATCCCGATTCAAGGATATCCGCCGTACGCCATCCTTCGCTCCAGACCCTGTGCAGCGCAGCTTCGATTGCCTTGGCCTCATTGAACATTCCAAAGGATTCATGAAGCATCATGGCCAAGCTGAGGATCTGACCCGCCGGATTCGCCCGTCCGGTACCGGCCAGATCCAGCGCACATCCATGATTGGTCTGGTAGACAGAGGCGCCCTCCCGCGAATAGTTGCCTGAAAAAGTCAGACCGCGAGATCCGACCAGTACCCCGCCTAAATCGGCTAGAATGTCGCCGCAAAAGTTAGGAGCCACCACAACGTCTAGTTCGCTGGTATGCTGGATCATCTTGTAACCAGCCAGGTCCACATTGATGAACGAGGTATCAATACCAATGTCTGCCACCACTTCGCCTGCGACCGTGCGCCAGAGACGGCTTACAGAAGGTATACCGCCGTCTTTGACGATGACAGCGAGCAGACCCCTGCGTCGCGCGGCCAGACGTGCAGCGACTCCCACGATGGCACGGATTTCCTCCTCACCGTAGTGGAACCAAAACTCGGCGACCCGCCCGTCAACTAGAGAATCCCGCAGTTTGCCCTCTCCCTGGTAGAGGCCTGAGACATTCTCACGGACCAAGAGAAGATCAATGTTTTCCGTCCATTTTGGACTCATATGACTCACACCACTTAATTCGGGGCAGGCGCGAATGGGTACCAGCTTGCAGAAGAGACGGAGTTCCCGCCTCAAGTCGTAGACAAACCGGCCGTCAACCGGACCGCATAATAGAGAGCCCCGCTCGGCGAAGAGCAAACGGCAGAATCTCAGAAAATCTGAAGAAACGTGTTTCTCTCTGGTCCGAATCGCCGGCTCCGAAAAGCGGCGGACTTCGAAGGAGCGCCCGCTGGAGTCAGAGACTGACTGAAGAACCGCGAGTGCCGCGGCCATGACCTCGCACCCAATGCCCTCGCCATCCATGACGCCGATGAGAGGCTTATCTTGCGCCAGAGGGATTGCAAAGGCTTCAGAGACCGACTCGGTCCATCGACATTGCGCCGTAAGATTCATGGAGGTCAACGGTTCAAATCCGCTCTTCAATTATTGGGCATCTCTTGATTCTGGAGTTCCGTTTTGCAGACCCTCACAATCTCTTCTTCAAGTGCGTTTTGGTTACGGATTCGCTGCTCCATGCCCATTGTCCCGGAGACTTGAAACCTTCACAGCGTCGGGATTCAGTCGACTTGCGGATCAGTGGATCGTCGACCGGCCCGTGGCCACCATGCATGTCACCACGATCCGTTCACGATCCATGAGTTCACCCACCTTGGGACTCAGCACCTCGGTCCAGTGAGGGTCTTCGTAGACGTCCTTGTAGAGCCTGTCCTTTTCTTCTTCGCTCTCGAAACGTCGAATCCAGATGTAGAGGTCTTCCTCCTCCTCGCCGATGAAGCTTCCCAACACCACCATTCCCTTTGCCAATTGAAAAGGAATGATCTCCTTCTCCATGAACTCGACCCATTCGTCCGTCTTTGATCCGATACTGTCTCAATTCGAAAAACATGAGAGCTCTCCTCTGCTTAGGTTTCCGTTCTGTTTCAATAGTACGTTCATCATCGCTATTGACGCATCCTGCAAGTGTCTCGGCTCTCGGTCCATTGCAAAATGTATCCATCCCTAATTGCTCCATGGTTCGAAGGGGCGCCCCGTCCTCCGCGGTCCCGCTGAGCGTGACAGAGGGTGGAAGCCCGTGGGGCAGAATTGCAATCTGCCGTCTCCATTGCGCCGTAATCGGCAGATTACAAATCTGCCCCACAGAAGACTCCGTGATTCGTCTGTCGCGGCCTCAATTCACGGCAGAGACCGATCGCCCTCATCATCGAAAAACTCCCGTTCGACAACTTCACCCTTTGCCATAATCGCGCGAGACTTGAAAGGACTGCAAGATGACATGGGAGCCTTGTCAGTTCTCGCGATTTGATCGCTCCTGACAAGGCTCCCATGTCATCTTAGCAAGCCCTCGTTTACGCGTCAGGGTCGTCAAAGAGGAGGTGGTACAAATCACCTAGACGAGGGTTGGTCGAAATTCGGTTGGCTTGGGCCGGGGCCTGAGAAGCCGCCTCCTTTATGGAGCGGAGTCGTCACCGAGCTGCCAGTGGGTCATCATGAGGCAGGTCTTCTCATCGGGCTCGTCGATTTGGTAATAAACGGTCAGGATGGAATGGTCATCGAGTTGGACCGAGGCCGGGTAGCCGAGATCGCCGTTTGGGGCGCTGCTGAGTCTAATCTCGCTCTCCGCTTCCCACGTCTGGCCTTCGTCTTTACTTATACAGGCGAACTCGCCATAGGGAGGCCATCTTTTGCCGTAGACCACTAGGAGCCAATCGTTGTGCAGGCGAATGACGTGAGGTGGATATCCCCTAATGGGCGTAACATGGGGCGCCGACCAGGTATAACCGCTATCGTCGCTTTGGGATTGGCGGATATAATGCTCGCCGTAACAATCTCGGAATAATACGACTAATTTTCCGCTGGCGCATTCGGTGACGTGGCATTCATCGTAGGCCAACATGGGGACATCGTCGGGCACTGGAAAGGTCCCGATGGTCTGCCAGGAGCGGCCGTCGTCGGTGGATTCTTGGATACCGACGTCGAATTTTTGGCTGTTAGATAATTTGCCGTTGGGCAATTTACAATGGGATTCATGGGGGCGTTGCCCTACAAAAATCAGCCTTCCATCGCGGAGCTGTATCGGCCCGTGAGGCGTGGTGACCTCTGTCCTGACCGGCGCTTCCCAGGTGCGGCCGCTATCGGTGGAGCGAATGGTCCAATGTCCCTGCCATTCGCCGCCGCCTCGGTTGGTAAACCAGCTTACCAACATTGTTCCGTTTTTGGTTTGGATTATGCCGGCGTCGCGGTCATCTAGCGGTGTGACGTGAATGGTAATGGGCCCGTTCCAGGTTTTTCCTCCATCGCCGCTGCGCACCATTTGCGTTTTGCCATCCGCGGAGGTATGGGTGTCGCGGTTGCCGGAAAACACGACGAGTAAGTCGCCGTTGGAGGCCTCGGCAATCGTGGGCCAGCCGATATATCGATCGGGCTGTTTACAGATGACTTTGGTAGAAAGGATGGTTGCTGTCTGTTTCTGCTGCAAGGATTTGTCCTCCGTCAGTCCCTTCTGTGTCATTCTGTTGGTTAGCCCACTTTTCGTGTTCCCAGTGCAGATGGGCAATAGCAAACCCCAGCTTATCGAATTAAAATGGAGAACGGAATGGCTGTCCGGCAAAATCAGGGGGGAGAAAGTCGGTCTGTGACTATCCCTGGTCGGCCCTCCGGAAACGGTTGCATAATTAGAGGCTGTTCGAAAAGTGTAAATGCCCTCTATTTATCGGTAAAGAACGAGAAGGAACTCGAATGAGTGAGATAAGGAAGGTGGGGATCACTGGTGCCAACGGCACTGTTGGTAGAGTGTTGATGGAAGGGTTGGCCGGGGAGTTCAATTTGACGGCGTTTACCCGGCGCGAGGTGGATTTTCCCTCGACTATCGTCAATTTCGAGAAGGCGGACGAAGTCGAGGGCGCATTTGCGGGGTTGGAGGCGGTGATCCATTTGGCGGCGGATCCGAGTCCGATGGCGGCGTGGGAAGCGGTGCGCGAGCACAATCTGGAAGGGATGTACCAAGTGATGGAGGAGTGCCGGCGGTCGGAAGTCCGGCGGATGGTCTTCGCGTCGACCAACCACACGCAGCACGGCGACACGATACTGACCACGCCCGAGACGCTTGATCCAGAGAAGAAGGTGCGGATGAAGCTGGAGGACAGGCCTAACCCCGATTCGCTCTACGCGGTGTCCAAGCTCTTCGGCGAGCATATCGGCAAGCTCTACAGCGAACGCTTCGGGATCGAGTTCGTGGGGCTCAGGATCGGGTGGATCGTGCCGGAGAACACGCCGCTGGTCATGCGGGGGACGCCGGCCGAAGACTACCTGCGGGCGATGTTTTTGAGCCACAGAGATTGCGTGGCGGCTCACAAGCGGGCGCTGGAGGTGGAAACGAAGTACATGCTGGCCTATGTAGAGGCTGTCCCAAATCCGAGAGGATTTGGGTGGAAGCCTGATACCGATATCAATCTTCGTCACGTTATGTAGACCACGACATGCCTTCCGTCCTCGGTAGCTTACCTTTTATCCGTTATGCACCTTTCCAGCACCCTTCCTCTCGCTTTGAGTCGATAGTTCTCCCAAGGAAGCGCCTCTGACTCGATTCTTGGATCCCTATGCCGCCTGCGTTGCCTCTTTCTCATGTTCTTGCGCAGGTCTCTGCGCGATTTTCCATAGATTGTGGGACAGAACCGACCAGGCCACGCTAAGGTTACGGTTGTCAAAGCCTTTGCTGCGTATCTTGCCCCCGTGCCATCGGTTCTTGAGCACTCCGATCCGGCCTTCGGTGCTCCCTCGTCGTCGCTGCAACCGGACAAAGCGCGGCTCCTCCATCCGCTCCTTGAGCTCTTGTGGATTGCGGGGCGTAAGGGCGTCAAAAATCCCCTCTGCCTGGAGCCGCTTGCTGGCCGCCTTCGAGGCATAGCCCCGATCCCCACTGATCGCTTCGATCTTCTCCTCTAAAGCGAAGCCCTTTTGCCTCTCCAGACTTTCCCAAAGCTGCTTCAATTCGCTCGGGGCCTGCCCCCCATACAGTTTCCAGTCCAACAGATATCCCTCTGCGCTCTCGCATAAATAAAGGGTGTTGCCAAACTCCACCTCCCGATCTGCCTTGCCTCGCACGATGACGTCAATCTCAGGTTCGTAGGCGCTCAGGATCTTCTCCTCATTCTTCACCTGCCGCCCCCCTATGATCCGTCCGTGCGCCTGTTTCATGACCTGCGGTATCTGCTCTAACATACCATCCATTCGCTCGATGATTCGGCTCGCCTTCTTCTCGGTGTAATCGCTTTGCATCCACATAGCTTCCAATAAGTCACGGTGGCGAAGGGCATGGCCCTCAATCTTCTTGAGCAATAGCTTCATCCGCCGCAGGATCCCTTTACGCGCTTTGCCCGCCTCCCGGCGCCGACGCGCATGCGTCATCTCCAGGCACCGTTTGTTCATCTCCCGAGCCAATCCCTTTGCTCCCTGGGGCATGCGCTGTTTCATTCCCGCCTGCCGGATCAGACTGATCGCCTTGAGCAGCGTTGCTCCCACATCCTTGAGCAAGACCCAGTCCACGGGCCAGTGGATGTTCGCTTCCAGGCAAGTGGCGTCGATCAGGCATTCCCTCGTATCGATCGGCTTCTCTAATCCTGCCTCACCACAATGTTCAGCATTGCCCACCACCTCGGTCATCCTTGCATGCAGCTGTCTCAGATACGCTTCGTCGAAGAATTTCGAATCCCGTTCCAGACTGCTCTTCGATATTTTCCGGATCCCGTCTACCTCACGCACCCGGCAAAAATTAGCCAGAAGCTCACTGCGTCCCAACTCCTGCGACAGACAACGAAAGGATATCCCTCCGAGTAAATGACGCACCACCTCCACCCGCAGCGCTTTTATCGCTCTTAGAGCGCGTCGCTCCCGATCCTTCCCTCCCGCTTCATCCCATCCTTCCAAGGCTTTTACGATCGCCTCCCTTTCCAGCGAGGAGTCGATCAAAACCCGGTCAATCCGCTCCATTGTTTCCAGAAACACGGTGTAGTCTTTGCATCGAATGACTGGAGTTAGGGCTGGACGCAGGAAGCTTTGTACGGCAATATTTTTCATGAGAAGGGCGTGCTTTGTATTTGACTAACGCAAGCATAAGCGCCCTTTTTCGCCGGATCGAGCTTTTTGCAGCTCTATCCGGCCTTTTTTTTGCCCATAACTCATTAAAAATCAATTGTTTCCACCACTGGGACGGGCTCTATGTAGTCAGCAATAATGGGCGGCGGGTGTTCGATTTGGTGGAGACACGGGCCGAACTGGGCTACGAGCCGCAGGACGACGCCGAGGCCTATTACTGATCTGAAACTTCAATGTCCATGCGGATTTCCGGGGACGCCTTTCTGGATGGAAAACCGTGCAAATCGAAGCCAGTTTATCTTCCTCTTCGTCATCCTCTTTCTCCTGCGATTTCGTGTCCAGCAATTCGGGGGAACCGCGGCTTGCGAGACGAAGAGAAAGAGCAAGAGGAAGACGAAGATCGTGATATCGACCGCCTTAGTGCTGCTGTTCACAATTACGGTGACGTTTGCCTAGGCGATTTTGACCTTGAGCAAGGCGGCTTTGAGTGGGCTGGGTTTAACCACCCTGACACTCAAAGCGAACGCCGCTCAAGGCCAAAAGCGCCAGGCCGCAAAGCGGTGGGGCGGCATTGGGGGTATTGCGGCGTTGCCCAAACGCGGAGGGGGTTCCCGACCCATCCGCGTTCGGGCGCCTTGCACTACCCCCAATGGCGCTCCCACAAACGTCACCGTAATTGTGAACAGCAGCACTTAGTTTCTAACTCGATTGATCCCGTTACGAAGTGGAACCGGTGGCTGGAGCTGATAAGACTCGATGTTTGAGGAAGGTGAAAACCCTCCCAACGCCGTTACCGAACGAATATCAAAAAGATCGACATGACACCTTTGCGGCGCCCAGTTTATTTCGGCTGCAATGGCAGAAAAGCGGGCTAGGTTCTCAAGTAAGGAGAAAAAATGAGCTCTGAAATTCGCGAGATTCACCAGGTTGGGCCCTATTGCTATACCTATTCGCCATTTCATCCGCCCATCGCCAGGGTGCATGTGGGGGAGACGGTCTGTATTCATACCGTTGACGCATTCGAGAACAAGATGACACCCCAGGTCGAAAAGTTTGCGGACGTCTGCACGTATCCCTTTCTCAACCCGCAGACCGGCCCGATCGTGGTGGAAGGGGCGGAGCCCGGCGATACGCTTGTGGTCGAAATTCATTCAATCGAGCCGACCCGGGACCACGCGGTTACGGGTCTCATACCCTATTTCGGTGGACTCACATCCACCAAGCCCGATCCGATGCTGCAAGACGCCTTGGAGGAACAGTGGCTGTTTCTGCCGATCGAAGAAGATGGTGTTCGGTTCGACGAGAAACGCGTCATTCCCTATGAACCATTCATGGGCACCATGGGCGTCGCTCCCAGAATCGAGGCTGTCAACACACTGACCCCGGACTATTACGGCGGAAATATGGACTGTGTCGAGACCTCACCCGGGAATGAGGTCTGGTTTCCCGTGTTGGTCGAGGGGGCTCATTTTTTTACCGGCGATGCCCACTTCAGCCAGGGGGACGGCGAGCTGACCGGCGTGGCCCTGGAGATACCGGCAAAGGTCACGGTCTCGTTCGAGCTGAAAAAGGGGTACCCGATCCAGTGGCCCAGAATCGTCAGCGATGAATTTCTGATGGTGGCCGGGAGTGGTCGTCCTCTGGATGCGGCCGCCCGAATCGCCTGGGTGGAGCTCATCGACTGGTTGGTCACCGATCACGGTTTCGATCGTCTGAAGGCCTATCACTTTCTGGGTCAGGTGGGGCAAATGCGTCTGGGGAATATGGTGGACCCCAAGTTTACTATGGTGGCGAAGTTGGCCAGGCGGTACCTGGATTGATTACTGATAGGAATTTGGTTTTTTGGCGGCGCAGCCCTTCGACCCTGCTCAGGGCGGGCCCTTCGGCGGCGCCTGCAGTGACACCATCGCCGAGAAGTATCTGGTAGATAGCTAAATACAGTTGACGCGTGTAAATATTGGAGTTTAATCTCAAATATGCACAATTTAGTCCCGAGAGTCGCAGCCACTGCGTGTGCCGAGCTCGCTGAATCATTTCCAATCGTTGCAATCACAGGCCCTCGTCAATCCGGAAAGACGACGCTCGCTCAGACTTCGTTTCCGAAGAAACGGTACGTGACCATGGAAGATCCCGACGTCCGGGAAGCAGCGCTCTCGGATCCGAGAGGAATCCTTTCTACCTTGAGCGAAGGTGCGATCATCGACGAGGTTCAACGGGTGCCTGAGCTATTCTCCTATTTGCAGGGAGTCGTAGATAGAGGCTGTCCCAAATCCGAGAGGATTTGGGTGGAAGCCTGATACCGATATCAATCTTCGTCACGTTATGTAGACCACAACATGCCTTCCGTCCTCGGTAGCTTACCTTTTATCCGTTATGCACCTTTCCAGCACCCTTCCTCTCGCTTTGAGTCGATAGTTCTCCCAAGGAAGCGCCTCTGACTCGATTCTTGGATCCCTATGCCGCCTGCGTTGCCTCTTTCTCATGTTCTTGCGCAAGTCTCTGCGCGATTTTCCATAGATTGTGGGACAGAACCGACCAGGCCACGCTAAGGTTACGGTTGTCAAAGCCTTTGCTGCGTATCTTGCCCCCGTGCCATCGGTTCTTGAGCACTCCGATCCGGCCTTCGGTGCTCCCTCGTCGTCGCTGCAACCGGACAAAGCGCGGCTCCTCCATCCGCTCCTTGAGCTCTTGTGGATTGCGGGGCGTAAGGGCGTCAAAAATCCCCTCTGCCTGGAGCCGCTTGCTGGCCGCCTTCGAGGCATAGCCCCGATCCCCACTGATCGCTTCGATCTTCTCCTCTAAAGCGAAGCCCTTTTGCCTCTCCAGACTTTCCCAAAGCTGCTTCAATTCGCTCGGGGCCTGCCCCCCATACAGTTTCCAGTCCAACAGATATCCCTCTGCGCTCTCGCATAAATAAAGGGTGTTGCCAAACTCCACCTCCCGATCTGCCTTGCCTCGCACGATGACGTCAATCTCAGGTTCGTAGGCGCTCAGGATCTTCTCCTCATTCTTCACCTGCCGCCCCCCTATGATCCGTTCGTGCGCCTGTTTCATGACCTGCGGTATCTGCTCTAACATACCATCCATTCGCTCGATGATTCGGCTCGCCTTCTTCTCGGTGTAATCGCTTTGCATCCACATAGCTTCCAATAAGTCACGGTGGCGAAGGGCATGGCCCTCAATCTTCTTGAGCAATAGCTTCATCCGCCGCAGGATCCCTTTACGCGCTTTGCCCGCCTCCCGGCGCCGACGCGCATGCGTCATCTCCAGGCACCGTTTGTTCATCTCCCGAGCCAATCCCTTTGCTCCCTGGGGCATGCGCTGTTTCATTCCCGCCTGCCGGATCAGACTGATCGCCTTGAGCAGCGTTGCTCCCACATCCTTGAGCAAGACCCAGTCCACGGGCCAGTGGATGTTCGCTTCCAGGCAAGTGGCGTCGATCAGGCATTCCCTCGTATCGATCGGCTTCTCTAATCCTGCCTCACCACAATGTTCAGCATTGCCCACCACCTCGGTCATCCTTGCATGCAGCTGTCTCAGATACGCTTCGTCGAAGAATTTCGAATCCCGTTCCAGACTGCTCTTCGATATTTTCCGGATCCCGTCTACCTCACGCACCCGGCAAAAATTAGCCAGAAGCTCACTGCGTCCCAACTCCTGCGACAGACAACGAAAGGATATCCCTCCGAGTAAATGACGCACCACCTCCACCCGTAGCGCTTTTATCGCTCTTAGAGCGCGTCGCTCCCGATCCTTCCCTCCCGCTTCATCCCATCCTTCCAAGGCTTTTACGATCGCCTCCCTTTCCAGCGAGGAGTCGATCAAAACCCGGTCAATCCGCTCCATTGTTTCCAGAAACACGGTGTAGTCTTTGCATCGAATGACTGGAGTTAGGGCTGGACGCAGGAAGCTTTGTACGGCAATATTTTTCATGAGAAGGGCGTGCTTTGTATTTGACTAACGCAAGCATAAGCGCCCTTTTTCGCCGGATCGAGCTTTTTGCAGCTCTATCCGGCCTTTTTTTTGCCCATAACTCATTAAAAATCAATTGTTTCCACCACTGGGACGGGCGCTAGATAAAGATAGATTCAACGGGCGATTCATCCTAACAGGTTCCCATCAATTTCTACTCGACCAACAAATCACCCAATCTTTGGCGGGGAGAGCGGGCACCCTGAAACTTCTGCCTTTGAGTTATGGCGAAATGCTCGTCGGAACTGAGACGATGCTCAACTCCAACGAGATTCTATGGAAAGGCCTTTACCCCTCCACAGCAATCCACGAGGCCAATCCGCGTCTATGGTTCGGGGCCTACGTCCAAACCTATCTGGAGCGAGATGTCAGGCAATTGATTAACATTCGCGATTTATCGAGCTTTCAAACATTCCTGAGACTTTGCGCCGGACGAACAGGCAGTCTCCTTGATATAGGGGCGCTATGCAACGAGGCTTCGATCGATTACAGAACGGCTAAGAGTTGGCTATCGGTGCTTGAGGCGAGCTACGTTATCCATCTCTTAAAGCCCTACCATAATAATTATAAGAAGCGTCTGGTCAAAACCCCTAAGCTATACTTTTTGGATACCGGCCTGGTATCCTGGTTACTTGGAATCAAAGAGCCTTCTCAATTGGAGCAACACCCCCTACGGGGCCACCTTTTTGAAACCCTGGTTTTTTCGGAAATCCTCAAGCATCAATACAACCAAGCGGAGCCTTCCAACCTTTTCTTTTGGCGAGATAGTCATAATAACGAGATCGATTTTCTACTGGATCGAGGGCATTCGCGCTTGGCTATCGAAGTTAAATCAGGGCAGACGTTAAACGCCTCCTT
Organism: Candidatus Moanibacter sp.; assembly: GCA_965226025.1. Classification (GTDB taxonomy): domain Bacteria; phylum Verrucomicrobiota; class Verrucomicrobiia; order Opitutales; family UBA2987; genus Moanibacter. Next base: position 2,457,197 of record CBDDCD010000003.1, read on the forward strand.
CTTTCGGAGCCTCGATTACTGGAAGCGTTTCGATCATGGCAAGAGTGATAACACCCTTCTGGTCTATTCGGGGGACGACGTGCTTAACCAAAGCAGAGGTCACGCAGTCGCTAATTGGCGAAACTTACGGAACATTTTTCTCTAGCCCTACTTGACCAACTCAACTTCCGAAACGGTTTTTTCGGGGGTAGTAGGGCTCAGGAGGCGCATCAACAGTAGAGGTGGGTTGGCAAAACCGCCTGTAGTGTAGACCTACGCTCTTCCCAGGGCGGGATTTTTTCGTATAATGGTGGGCCATCATGTTTCTGAGGTGTAATCGTCGGCGCAAAGATGGCAAAGAGCACTACTATTGGAATATCGTTGAGAACAAGCGTGTCAGCGGGGGGCGGGTGGTCCAAAGACAGGTCCTCTACCTTGGAGAGATCAACGATAGCCAACACGAAGCGTGGCGCAAGAGCATCGAGATTTTCGAAGAGGGCAGGGAAAGACCCGAACAGGTGGCGCTGTTTCCGGAAGATCGTGCCCCGCCTGTGGGCGACGAAAGTATTGTTAGAATACGGCTCAAAGATCTCAGGATCGAGAAGCCGCGGCAATGGGGAGGGTGCTGGCTTGGGTGCGTTCTATATGAGCAGTTGGGACTGGGAGAATTCTGGCGGGAGCGTCTCAGACCCTCCCGTCAGGGTACCCGCTGGGCCCATGTGCTGCAGACCCTGGTGGTTTACCGGCTGATGGCACCGGGAAGCGAGTGGCGGCTGCATCGGGAATGGTATGAGCGAAGCGCGATGGGCGATCTGATGGGGGAAGACTTTGGGATCGCCGAGAAGAACACGCTCTATCGCTGCCACGATCGATTGCTCAGGCACAAGAAGGCCCTGTTCAGGCACCTGACCGAGAGGTGGAGCGATCTGTTCAATGCCCGTTACGAGATTTTGCTATACGATCTGACGAGCACCTATTTTGAGTGCGATCCGAACCAGGAGCCGGCGGCCTCGAGCCGACTGCGCAAGTTCGGCTACAGCCGCGATAAGCGACCTGACTGCGTGCAAGTGGTGATCGCCCTGGTGGTGACTTGTGAGGGCTTGCCGATTGCCTATGAGGTACTTCCGGGTAACACGCAGGATAAAACCACCTTAAAAGATTTTCTTTCTCGGGTGGAAGAGAACTACGGTAAGGCGAACCGGGTGTGGGTGATGGATCGGGGCATTCCGACCGAGGAAGTCTTGCAACAGATGCGCCAAAGCGAACCCAGGATCCACTATCTGGTGGGTACCCCGCGCTCCTGGCTGGGTCGCTTCGAGCAGTCGTTGCTGCAGAAGGATTGGAAGCAGTTGCGTCCCGGTATCGAGGTGAAACTCCTCAGCGAGGGAGGTGAAACCTACGTTCTGGCTAAAAGCGACGATCGGGTGCGCAAAGAAAAAAACATGCGCCTGCGTCGTTTACGCCGTCTTATCGAGGCGCTCAAGAAGCTGCGTGAGAGCAAACGGCGCTACCAACGCGATACCATCCTGATCAAACTGGGCGAAGCCAAAAAGGAGGCCGGTCCCCGGATCTTTGGATTACTCGACATCGAGATCGCCCCCAAGGGCGCCCCCACTGAAAAGCCGCCTTTGAGCTTCCGGTTGAACTTAAAAAAATACCGCCAAGCCTATCGCCGCGAAGGCCGCTATCTGTTGCGCAGCACCCTCAGTGCCGAGAACCCCGAGCAACTCTGGCGCCTTTACCTGCAGCTCACTGAGATCGAGCAAGTCTTCAAGGAAATCAAGAACGACCTTTCCATCCGCCCCATCCATCATCAGAGAGATGATCGCATCGAGGCGCACATCTTTATCAGCTTCCTTGCTTACTCTCTGTGGGTCACCCTGAAACGTCGACTCTACCCGATGGCTCCGGGACTGACCCCAGCCGAGGTGCTCTCCAAAATGGCGGCCATCCAAATGCTCGATGTGAAACTGCCCACCACCGACGGACGCACCGTTGTGCTTACCCGTTACACCGAGCCCGGTGAGGACCAAAAGCTACTACTGAACCGGTTACACCTCGAACTTCCTCCCCAACCACCCCCCCAAATCGAATCCAAATAACCCCTCCTGTAGTGTAGACCTTTGGCCCACTATCAACGACTTACGTCGAAATCAGGCCCCAGTTGAGAAAGACGGGCTAGTAACCACCATCCGGCCGGGTCGTCGTGGTTATGGTGAGGATCTCTTTCAGATATGCATCCCTTGTTCTGATTCTTGGTGGAGGAGGCCGTCGAACGAGGACACTGAGACCACGGGAGAACGCCGCGCGCAGTCTCGAATCGATGCCTACGTCCCTCTCAACAAACGGTTCCGAGTTAGAAATTTCCCGTCCAAGAGGAAGGGAACACCCTCGCCGTCCCAAATGCCCTTTGGGTCTCCCCCGCGCGCCGCATGAATGTGCAAATGCGGCTGGCTCGAAATCCCCGAGTTCCCAACGCAGCCGATTACCAGACCCTGGTCGACCCGGCCCCCGGCTTTCACGGCTACACTCCCATTCATAAAATGCGCGATGACAATCTTTACCCCTTGGCTCGATTGCCCCAAGCGTTCAGTCGAACGATGTCCAGCGCATAATCATTGCCCGAAGCGCTATCTCCGCTATGGGCGTTGAGCCAGGTTGCGACGAGTAATAGCGCGCCATTGACGGCAAGTCCGATCCATTGGGGCGACTGGTTCGCGGAGGCCGAAGCCGGTACAATCTTTCGGAAGGCTATGTAAGCGGCGATGCCGAAAAGCGGTACCACAAGAATGCGGAGATAGTAACTGGAAAAGTCCCAACGCGCGGTTAAGATGATGAATAGGAGAAAGGAGCCCAGCACCAGTACTTGGAACAACCAGTCCAACTTGCTCTTCGACGAACTGCGCAATAGCACCCCCAAGAAGACAGCCGGAAGAAAAATCTGCAAAATGCACCGTAGGATCATCGTTTCGCCACCACTGCCCGTATGGGTTCATTCTCTCAGGATATGAGGCTGGTGATCGCAGATTGTGACGCCAAGTTTGGGCGTCCGCCGTCTTCCCGCGCAGCGCGGACGCGGCGGTCGAGATGCGAAATATCATGAAGCATCGAGGGGGAACAAACGCTCGTCAGCGCTCAACTGTGCCAATGGTACGGCCTCCACGAAATCGGATAAGGGAAAGCGCTTCGAGCCAGGGTAGATCACTGATACGCGTTCAAGGCTCAGATCGGTCAGTGCGATTCGAATCGAGGGGGTGATGCGCGGCGCGTCGGCACGCTTGAATTCCACGCCAAAGAGCCTGTCTCCTTGACGTAGGATGAGATCGATTTCCGCCCCTTGGTGCGTCGCCCAGAAGTAGGCTTCGTCATAGGGTTCGGTCGCCAGGATTTGCTCGATTGCAAACCCCTCCCAGGATGCGCCGAGTTTAGGGTGACTCAGGAGGGACTTTTGCGTATCGATTCCCAGAAGGTGGTGAAGCAGACCGCTATCGCGGATGTAGATCTTCGGAGCTTTGACCTGACGTTTTTTCAGATTCGCATGCCATGGTTGTAGTTGGCGTATCATGAAAGCGTCGGTTAACAGGTCAAGGTAGTGGCGGGTCGCCGTCTGGCTCACGCCGAGGGCACGGGCCGGCTCTGCGGCATTCCATGTTTGGCCGTGATAGTGAGCAAGCATCGTCCAGAACCGTTGTAGGGCGATTGCCGGTACGTGAACCCCCCATTGCGGCAGGTCTCTCTCGAGAAGCGTCTGGACGAACGCTTTCCTCCATGCGATACTATCTGTCTCGGAACGTGCCAGGTAAGACAAAGGAAAACCTCCGCGTCGCCACAATTTATCCGCTGCTTCCGCTCCCAGTTCCCGGAGGGAAAATCCGCCAAGTCGGATGTGCTCCGCGCGTCCGGCCAGACTTTCCGAACTCTGCCGGAGCAGATCGCCTGAAGCGCTGCCGAGAATCAGGAAACGGGCCGGCGGTGACTTGCGGTCCGCCAGCACCCGCAGGACGGGAAACAGGTTGGGTCGACGCTGGACTTCATCGATGACGACCAGCTCCTCCAGCGCTTGCAGCGCAGTCATCGGTTCGTCTAGTCGTGCAAGACTGGCGGGGTCCTCGAGATCGAAGTAATTGATGGATTCCTCACTCAGCATTTCGCGTGCGAGCGTGGTCTTGCCGCATTGGCGCGGCCCCGAGAGCACAACCACCCTACTGCGTTCCAGCGCCGTTTCGAGTCTTCTGAGCACTGAAAATCGATTGATTGAAAGAGGATTTTTATAGATTGTGCCCAGGCGGGGACTCGAACCCCCAGATACGCCTTGGGAAATATCTGAAAATGAGCAACTTAGTGGACACGAATCGTCCCATGTCCCACTGATAGTCCCACACGAATCCGTTCAGATGTGTCCCGAACTATCCGAAATCGTCGCGAACTGGCCCAAACTTGAACCGAGGATTCGTGGGAAATTGCATGCCTTGGTTAGGTCTCTTTCTAGGTAAGAAAGCGATTCCATCGAATGCCATCTGCGAAGGGTCCGAATTGAAATTGCAACGATATCGTGCTCCACACAATGCTCTTTCATCCCAAGATGGATTCGACATTGTATTCGATAAATCTCGAGAGTTTGGGCGGCTACTAGCCGAATTGTCTGATACCTGATGTGAAATCAGAGGATTTGAGTAGATTCCCGTGGGTCCCGAATACGAGATGCTCGATATCGCTGGTGACCAGCTCTTCGCTACCGAGTCGAACCACGAACCGGTCTTCCGACCTTGGGCTGCCGTTTGTCTGCTCGAAATGAAGCGACTCTAGCTCCTCTTCGCTCAAACGCTCTTCCATATATGATTGAAGTTTCTCCATGAACCGCTGGAAATTAACCAGCTTGAAGGTCCCGGATGCTGAATCGTTGTAGGTGAACTGCGCTCCCGTTTCCTTGAGTAGATGAACGAGCTCGGAATCATGAGAGCGAACGAAAAAGTTCAATTCTTCGAGACCGAATCTCGCAAACATTGGGCCGATCGACTGAAGTATGGCTGTTCGCATGCCAGCGTATTCGATGACTCTGCCCAACGTCAGAGGCACATCTTTTGCAGTCTTGTCTTCCCAATAGGACTGCCTGAAGGTCGGGAACTCTTCTCCAATGCTCAGCATCGCGATGGACCACGGGTCGCCTGTGCTCGCCACGACAGGTCAATCTTCTATGGCACTCCAACATTTGGCTCGCAACCCGCTGTTCACCAGCACGGATGGGCCGGTACCGGGCGATACGGCGTACCGGTCAGCACCAGTCCACGACGCAGGATGAGGTAACCGAGCGCCGCCAAGGTCGGCCCGCCCACGACCCCCAACCAGAACACCGTCGACGGCCCGACCCAACCCGACAGAGGAAAGAGGGACAGAAAGAACCCCCCACAGAGCCCGACCCATATTTCCGGTCGGCCGCCCCACCGTACGTGCACGCTTCCGATGAGCGAGGACATACCAGCGCAGAAGGGCAGCAGCCACAGCCAAGAACCGCCGACCAGCCATTTCGTCGCGACCGCCACACCAACGACCACGAGGATGCCGGCGAGCGATGACAGGGTGGCCGACGCGAGAGGCAGCGCTGCCAACCGCCTGCGCGACAACGGCAACGAGCCAAGGGCTCGCGCGGCGGGTCTCCACCAGATCAGCCAAGCCAGGGGCAAGAAACACTGCGCGTACAGGATCAGTATGTTGCCGCTTTCGAACCGCGCGATCGTCCGATCGAACCGGAGGCGAAACATCCACTCGGTCGGAATCGCGACCGCCGCCACCGCCACCGCGACGACCACCACTCGCACCACGTGTTCGAGCGCCGGCGACCATGCCGCCAGATCGTGGCGTTCCGGCGAAGCGAACCTCGCAGGCCGGCGCGACACGGTGCCCGTGCCCGTGAGGTGCCGGACGGCCAGCAGCCGAGGGCAGAGAAGAAAGGACGTCATGGCGAGAACAGCCCCCAGACAGACCAGCGCGGCCTGTTCGACGCTCACTAGGCCGGTGCCGCGGGGAGGACTTGCCCACGCGAGCGGCAAGAATCCGGCAGACCCGATCACCACGAGGTAGGCCCACCGCCCCAGACGGTTCGTCGCCAGCAACAGCCAATAGACGACCGCCGCCAAGCCCGAGCCCCAGACGACGGCAACGGCAACAATCACCACTCCATCGGCGGCAACCGACGAGAACGGAGGCCATCCGAACCTCACCGCGACCACGTAGAGGAGTCCCGCCAGGACACACGCGAACGCGCCAGGCACGAGGCCGGGTGTGACGACGCCAAACCACAGGGCCCTGGCGGCCTCGGCCGACTTCACGGGCAGCGCTCGGAGCACTCGCACGTATCCTCGGCCGTGGATCGACCCAGGCCATATGCCCATCGAGGCGACGTTGTACGCCAGCAATACGATGGCGAAGAAGGCGAAGTCCGTGTTCCGCGTCCCGCCTGGTGCAAGGAAGATTGCCAGTTCCACGCAGCAGAAGAGAACAAGAATTCCGCTCAGCAGGAGGACCAGCTTCTCCCGCTCGAGCTGGTCACGCAACAGCTGCCACATCGCGCCGCTCCTTCATCAGGCCAACGAACAAGTCTTCGAGTGTGACGGGCGATGCGGCGATCTCGCTCGCCCCCCGCGCCTTGACCTGCTCGAGGGCCGGTCCTTCGATGTCCATCAGCACCCGCCACCGATCGGCCTGCTGCTCCTGGACGAAGACGCCCGCGATGGCGGCCGGCGTGAAATCCTCCGCGGCAAGGAAGTCCACCAGCCGGAAGCGCGATACGATGTCGGTCGTCGCCCCTTCCAGCAGCAACTTGCCATCCTTCATGATGCCGACGTGATCGGCGAAACGCTCGATGTCGGTCAGACCATGCGACGAGATGAGCACCGTCCGATCTTCGTCCTGCACCGCGGCCAGGAGCTCCGCGAAGATCTGCTGCTTCGAACTCACGTCCAACCCGACCGTTGGCTCGTCGAGGAGCAGCAGGCTGGGCCGGTGCGACAGCGCGAGGATGAGCGCCAGCTTGATGCGCGCGCCGAAGGATAAGTTGACGATCTTCTCGCCCCATCCGACGTGCAGGGTTTCGAGCAACCGGCGGCAATACTCATCGTCCCAATCGGGATAGAAGGCACGATGGAAGCGGACGACGCGGCCGACCGTTCGCCACGGTTTGAAGTTCAGATCCGGGCTCACGTAGCCGAGGCGTTGTTTCATCGCGACCTCATCGCGAATGTGGTCGAGCCCGAAGACCCGGATCGTCCCACCGTCGTTGCTCCCCATCCCGAGCATCAGATCGATGGTCGTCGTCTTGCCGACGCCGTTGGGACCGATGAGCCCGTAGATCGCGCCGGCGGGCACGGTGAGATCCAACGGTCCGAGTGTGAAACCCGAGAACGACTTCTCGAGTCCGCGGATCTGAATGGCCGGTTCGCTCATCGATTGCCTCCTTCATCCGATGTGACGAGCTCCTCGACGAGGGTGAGCAGCTCCTGGCCGCTGAGCCCAGCCTCTCGCGCCTCGCGCAGGAGGTCTTCCGCGCGCGGCCGCGTTTGACTTCCCGGCTGCGCGTGGGGCCGTCTTCAGCCACGAAGGTGCCCAGCCCCTGCTTTCTATAGATGATGCCCTCGCGCTCCAGCTCTTCGTAGGCCCGCTTAACCGTGATCACGCTCACCATCAGCTCGGCCGCCAGCTGGCGAAACGACGGGAGCGGGGCGCCGGGGCGCAGGCGCCTCTCACCGATTTCCCGTTTGAGCCCCTCGACGATTTGCTCGTAGAGGGGACCCGGCGAAGCCGGCGAGATAGCCGAGATGGTTATGCTGCGGCGTGGATCCATCGACTACTCTATATAATAAATATATACAGTGAGTCAAGAGGGGGAAATCTGAAGCGCGGCGCTGTCATGTCGTCGTGGGGCAACCCCTTCACGGTTGCCTGGCAAGGCTTCAGCCTTGCCCCACCGGAGATCGCTCGGACGGGCCATCAGTCAAGAAGTGGCAAGTAGTACTAGGACTAGGGCGTTGAGGGCTTGCTCGTTCGATACAGAGGCGCCAGCGACGGTCGCGCTTTTGGGGCACGGCGCACCGTCTCGGTGTCGCGCGGGCGGCTCAGCGCCGACAGACCCACGACTCCCGCTTCCACGATCTGGAGCGGCGCCTCGAGGTCCTTGAACAGATATGGTCCATGATCGACCCAGAGCACGGGCGTCCCATCGGTCGCCGTGGCGACTTCGCGCCGGGCCGATTCGGAGGCGGCGCCGGTCACAAGAATCTGACCGGGTTGGGCCAGTCCGGTGAGGCGAGCAACCGTATCAACGGGAAGTCCCGCGGGTCGCGCCGCCGCGGCGAGACCACCGGCGTCGTCAATCTCGGCCGCATGGATGCCGATGGCAACCGAAACCGCCGGCGAGTCGAGCCCCGCTAGCTCCTGCTGACACGCGAGCGCACCTCGAACGGCGTCCGACGGCAGATCGAAGGTGGCGAGGAACCCGTCCCCGCTGCGGTCGCATTCGGTCCCGCCGTGGCGTGCGAAACACTCGCGAAACACCCGGTCGTGACGCGCGACACCGCGGCTCGTCGCCGCCATGCCGAGCCGCTCGGTCACGGCGGCCAGATTGTGGATCCGGTGAACAGGATGGCCTTGAAGCCCGCGCCACCCTGGCTGGCCCGTGACGCAAACCCGCCGGCCTGCGATCCGCCAACGAGATCTTCCAGCTCGATCCGCGCATCACCGATATCGCGCAAGCGCCTACGGGCATCCTTCCGCAGGCACCGGTCGAGCAGGAGGCGCACCGCTGGTGGCGTACCGTCGGGCAGACGGGTCCAATCTGGCTCCGCGCTGACGATGCACGCGATGGTGTCGGAGATCGTCGCGGCTGCGAACGCCGGCCGCCCGGTGATCGCCTTATACAGACAACAGCCAAACGCCCAGACGTCCGTGCGGCGGTCGAGCGGATGACCTCTCGCCTGCTCCGGGCTCATGTAGGTGGGCGCCCCCAGGATGACGGCGTCGGCGGTCACACCCGGCGCCGTCGACGGCTCGCTCACGGTGTCGTCCTTCGGGCCCGCGGCCGATCCAATCACGGTGACATGTTTCGCGATACCGAAGTCCAGGATCTTCACGCGGCCATCGGGCCGTACCTTGATGTTCTCGGGCTTGAGATCGCGATGGACAATACCACGCTCGTGCGCAGCCTCCAGGCCGTCGGCGATCTGAATGAAGACCGCGGTCGCTTCGTCGATGGAGAGCGGCGCGGCGTCGAGACGATCGGCGAGCGTTGGTCCCTCGACGAGCTCCATGACGAGGACGCGGCGTCCGTCGGATTCGAGCAGCTCGTAGATCGCGGCGATGTTGGGATGGTTCAGCGAGGCCAGAACCTGGGCTTCGCGCTGGAACCGGGCTAAGCGTTCCGGGTCATTGGCGACGAGGTCCGGCAGCACCTTCAGCGCCACGTCCCGTTTGAGCGTGGTGTCCTGGGCGCGGTAGACCTCACCCATGCCGCCTTGACCGATGAGCCCAACCACTTCGTACGGTCCGAGCCGTATACCGGCACTCAGCGTCATAAATCAAGAATGCTCCTACCCAGATCTTCCCGCGCGTTCCACCTCTAGCCCCGAGGCCGGAGCCGTGTACCTTCACTCAGAGTCATAGATGAAGAGGACAGCGCTGGGCTCACCCATGCCGCTTGCGCCGATTCGCTCGTCGATCCGGTCGTGGCCGAAAGTCTGGCCGAGCATGATGGTGTGTGGGCGATCCTACTTGGCAAGACGAATGTGCCCTTCATGCTCGCCGACTGGCAGGCCTTCAACAGCCTCCACGGCGCTACGAATAACCCGTGGAATCTTGATCGGACTCCGGGCGGTTCGACTGGTGGAGGGGCCGCGGCCCTCGCGGCCGGGCTAAGTTATCTCTCCCTCGGTTCAGATCTCGGCGGGTCAATCCCGTAAGGTGAAAATACTCGGTCGTGTTGCAGAACTTTGAATAGAAGGCCTTGGTTGCGTCCTCACCCTGAAATCTCAGGCGACTTCCGTCTGGGAATTTTGGATCTGCGGTTCTGATTGAAAGGCCATCCCTCCGAGACGTCCATGCCCGAGCCCCTGCACAGAGGTCCACGGCAATATCTCGAGTATCTTCGGTTAAGCTGCGTTTCGATAGTAGTACCGGAGCAGACCACCGAGCCGTTCTTTGCACTGTACTTTCCCCTGGGTCGGGCCTACTTCAGTCCCCGCATCGATGATTTGGTTCCCGAGTCCCTGGTGGTTGCGTTCGTGGTGAAAGTGCTCGCCAAACTCTCTGAGGGCTCGACGCAAGGAAGCGTGATCAAAGAGGATTACACGGTCCAGACTTCCACCGTGGTAAAGTCAGCAGATACTCGATCGCGTCCTGTTGGTGTCGATTGATCCAGCCGGCCAGAATCAGGAGCAGCAGCTGCCAGGGTTTGAGTACGAAGTTCATAAATGACTAGATGCTCACGTCGGGGCTCAGGCGCAAGGCGGGAAAAATTTGGGCTGAATCAAGGCAGACTTCCGCTCAACATGGAGGTCACAACGCTTTGTGCAAAAAGGAGTTGTGGGTCGGCTGAATAATTTGACCCTACGCCGTCTTAAAAGACGGCCAATCGGGTCCCCGGGACTGACACCTGAGGGCCAGCCCCGCGAAAATTGTGAAGCGGGAATGCTGACGGGCGCGGCGCACGCCCGTCGACGACGATGCACGTCGCCTGCTGGGGCGGCCTGTCGGATCAGTACCCTCGGCGCTGGTCGATGCGGCTCTCCAGGTCGTCTTCTCCGGCTACAAACCGTCTCAAGTTTTCGCAGAAGGTGTCCAGCCAGCGCTCGAATCGCAACGGGGATACGCCGGCGATGTGAGGCGTGATGATGACGTTCTCCATCGACCACAGCGGATGGTCATCAGGGACGGGTTCGGTGGGCAGCACGTCGAGGCCCGCTCCGGCGATCGCTCCCGTCTGCAACGCCTCCAGCAGCGCCGCTTCCTCTACAATCTTTCCTCGGCTGATATTGATCAGAAGAGCTCCAGGCTTCATGTGCCGGAAGGCCTCGGCGTCAAACATCCCCTCTGTCTGCGCTGTCAATGGCGCGCAGATCACGACGACGTCGGCCGCTGCCAGCAGATCGTAGAAACGGTCCATTCCCCAGCATGATACATAGTCCGGCACCCGAGCCGGTGTCGGGTCGACGGCCAGGACCTCCATCCCGAAGGCATGCGCCCGTTTGGCCGTCTCGCTGCCGGCTCCTCCCAGTCCGACGATGCCGATGCAGTTGCCCATCAGCTCGCGCCCCATCAAGCCATCGGTCTTATTCCAGGTACCCCGCCGCGCACACAGGGCAATGTCGCGCGTCAGTCCCAACAGGAGGGCAAACGCGTGCTCCGCGAGGTGGACGCCCACAAATCCCTTGGCCGAGGTGATGATGAGCTCGCTGTCCCGGATCTCATCATTCATCATGTGGTCGATCCCCGCTGACTGGTACGCCACCCAGCGCACCTTTGCTGCCCTCGCCACCTGATGCGGCTGCATTTCACCGATCAGCACGTCCACTCGAGGAAGCAGCTCGTCGAACTGTTCGTCCGAGTCGGCCACGATCAGCTCTACCTCTTCCGATACGGAGCGAATGCGTTCCGCGGCGAGCGGATCGAGGTCTCTGGCCAGTATGGCAATAGTCGCGCTCATGCCGGCATCGTGCGTTTGGTGTAGGCCCGACAGGCGGCGGCTATCTCAGCCCCCCCACCACTTATAAGAACATCGTCTTCGATGCGTTCCTGGTAGTTGTCGAGCGTGATCGCGTCACAGAACTCGATGCCGGCCGCGCGTCGAGCCGCATCCACCCGCGCTCTGGCTGCCGCCATCTCCGGTCCGTAGGGCGGATCGTGGCCATCGGGCAGACCGAAGGAGTATCCCATATCACCCGGGCCCCATTCGGTGTAGGTCACTCCCGGCACCTGGCAGGTCGCCTCGCAGTTCTCGAGAGCACGGCGGTTCTCGATTTTCAGTCCCAGAATGAGCTCGCCGTCGGGGTTGAGCGGCCACACATCCGCCCGACGCAGGTACTCCGAAGGCTCCAGACCCCATACATGACCGCCCGCACTGCCCGCTCCCCGGCGCCCCGCGCCGAGATCTGCACCCACCCCAATATCGTTGAACGGGAACCGCATCGTCTCGACGAGGGCTCGCACCGCACCCGGCGTCTCTGCGTGGCACAACACAAACCCGTGTACCCCGCATGCCAGGTAGTGGTCGACCATCCAGGCGTTGGCTCTCACAACCTCTTCGCTCGTTCCCTGAGTCGGCAGGGTGACGAGAACGGGCGGCGTCGGGTGACCGCTGCGGGTTGGACCGCCGTCTGCCAGCCCCTCCATGAAATCGCGAACGCCGGTGACGTTGAAGGCGACGTGCTCCTGCTCGAGGAGGATGAAATCGTTGTCCGTCTGTGAAGCAGTGCGGCCGCCTTCGAAGCTGATTTCGCCGGCGCCCCCGTATATCAGCGTATGCCGGCCCTGCAGCAGCTCGATCGCTCGGTTGATCCTGGCCATTCCGTTGCTCTCCGTCTCGTTCAGGTGAGGGTTACCCTGATAGGGTTTTGGTTTTGCCTTCGGGTCCGCGACGATGGCTCAGTCCAGCGTAGGTCCGGGTATGGTGGCGAAGTCGCGGTAAAACTGCGCGACTTCTTCGACGATTATTTCCAACATCGCGTTGCCCAGCTCCGCGGTCGCGTCGGCGGGGTTATCGGTATGGCCAGGTCCGGCCTGAAAGGTGCCGTAGGTCTGCACCACCGCGCCCGTGAGGGCCACGTCGAGGCCGCTGGCGGCCTTGGATTGGTCTTCGACCTTGGCCAGCGCGTCGGCGTCGACCCAGTCGGGCCGCAGCGCCATGACCAGCGCGGTTTCGAAATGCGCGGCGTGACCGGGGACGCGCGAGCCTTCGATCAGGCCTTTCGCCACTATGGCGTCGCGGATTATATCCCAGTAGTTGCAGGAGGCCACAGCGGCCTGTTGGCCGAGGCGATTGACCAGGTCCTGGCCGGCGACGCCGACGTGGTCGGAATTGCCGCCATGACCGTTGAGGATGACGATTTTGCGGAAGCCGGTCTTGACCAGGCCGACGGTCACTTCGCGCACGACGTCGATAAAGGTGTCGCTGGTCAGCGAGAGGGTGCCGCCGAAGGGAATGTGGTGATGCGAGGAGCCGAAGGCCAGCGGCGGGGTGACGACGACGGGCACGCTGTCGGCGGCGGCTTCGGCGGCGCGGCGGGCGACGGTGGTGCAGAGCAGGGTGTCGGTGCCGACGGCCATGTGCGGGCCGTGTTGTTCGGTGGCGGCGGTGGGCATCACGGCGATGGCGTCGGGGGCGATGGCCTTGATTTGCTCGCGGGTCAATTCTTCGAAGAGGACGGACATTGGGTGCTCCAAGGTTAGTGTGTATGGCCTGCGGTGTGGGCCGATAGAATGTGCCGCCAGGGCGGGTTTAGTGCAAGACAGCTAGGATAAAGGGTTTTACTGCTAGGAATTTGGTTTTTAGCGGCGCGCGCCATCGTCTACGAGAAGGGATCATCCGAACACGCATTGCACAGCGGCCCGGTAACCACAGAGTCGCCGCGCAGCCCCTACCTGTTGCAGAACGGCCGCACTTACTGCGAGACCATCAACGTGACCTGGGCCCCCGTTGACGACGCAACCACGTTCGACCGATTTCTGCTTTTCGTGCCAGTCGCATCCTCTGTGAATCAGTAAAGGCTCTGGGCTTACCTTCAAGCTATTTTATTTTCTTCCTGACCCTAAACTACTTCTGGCTCATCGCCAAGTAGCGTGGCGAAGGTCTGAATCTCGCGGACTTCGGTGCCGCAAAGTATGGCCCATCGTTCACGATCGAGACGACAACGAAACGGCCGTATGATGATCGGGTGAAGACTTCGATGCTGGCCGTTCAGACAGCGGTGCGCGTGTTTGAGGAGCGGCACAGGTAATCTGGGCCTGCGGCACGCAACTTGAACCAGCACACGGAGCCACGTTGGCGTCAACCACGCCAGCATCGGACAAAAAGGCTGCCGCAACTCCAGCGCCCCGTCACGAAGCGCGAAGATCCGCGTCCCAGCGATAGAGATAGGTGGGGTTTCCCTGCTGTGCCAGCCCCCAGGTGATACCCACTCCGGCTTTGGTAACATCGAAAGCGTCCGGACAGTGAACACCGGCGTCGAGAATGTGACCGATCTCGGCGCCGAGTTGGAAGTCGAGCCCGTCCTCGCTGTAGGCCAGGCAATTCCGATCCACGATCCCCGCCACGCCTTCCCGGTGCGGCCAGACGTAGCCGGTGTGCCAGTCCGCGTGACAGACCGGCGTGGTCTGCGCTTTCTCGAAGGGTCCCGTGATCCTCTCCGCCGTTGCCAAACCAAGCCAGCACTGACTTGTCTCCGAGCTCCGTCCTTTGTAGTAGAGCCAGTACTTTCCGTCCCGGCGGATGATGCACGGATCGTCCATCAGCACGTGATCGAATACATCCGGCTCCAGAGACGGGCTAAGGATCGGCGTGTCGTGCACGTATTCGAACGGCCCCTCGGGCTGAGCGGCCGCCGCCAGTCCAATGTGCTTTTCGGGCGGCATGGCGAAGACGTCTCTTCCGTGGAGATCGGTTATGGCACTGAAAAAAAGGTAGTATCTGCCATCATCGCCCGGCACCACGTGTGGCGCGTGTTTGCCTAGCTCGTGCCAGGCCCCCGGAGCGCTCGGCGTCAACACGTTCCCGTGCTCGGTCCAGTGGTGCCCGTCCTCCGACGTCGCCATCCAGATTTCGAGGACGTTCGACGCGTGCACTTCATCGCGATGCAGCCCTGCCTGAACGTGGGAGTACCACACGTGGTACCGATCGCCGATCTTCAGGATGTTGCTCGGATCCCAGCGCACAACGCCGTCACCCTCTCCCAGCCCGTGGGCTGGGCTCCTGTCGATCTGTACCGTTTCCAGCTCAGGGGGAACCGTCATTGGGTGCCTCCTCCTATTTCAACTCGTTCTCCAATCCTTCCACTTCTCCGGGTCCGCCCATTCCTGACCGACCTCGATGAAGCCACGGGGGCCGCGATGGCCGTACTCGAACGGGTCGTGGGTGGCTTCCATCCACCGATGCATTCGTTCTTCCATCTCTTCCACTGCGGTTCGAGCTTCGGCTGATTCGGCTAGGTTGTTCATTTCGAGCGGGTCGGAGTCGCGGTCAAAGAGCCAGGGTCCGCGCTCATTGTCGAACCAGCGCGCATAAGTGTAGCGTTCTGTTCGAACGCCGCGCCAACGACCGACCCATCGATAGCGGTTCGGCCAGCCGTTGGCCATGTTCATCAGGTATGCTGACTCTGACCCGCCTGGAGCGTGATTTGGATCGGGAGGAGAGCCTTCACCTCGCCAGACGGATGAGACGTCACGGCCTTGCATATCATCGGGCACAGGAACGTCGCAAGCGCCGAGCAAACCGGGTACGAGGTCGATTGCGCCGAAGAAGTCTTTGCTTCTCAAGCCGACGGGCGTGTGACCCGGCCAGCGGATTATGAAAGGGACGTGGATCGATTCTTCGTAAGGTGTGGCCTTGGATGCTCGCATAAAATGATGCAGCCACTGGTCGCTGGGTTTGCCGTAGCCGTGGCTGGACAGATGATCGCCGTGGTCCGAAGTGTAGCAGACGATCGTGTTATCCCGGATTCCCAAACGATCGAGCGCACCCAGAAGGCGACCCATCTGCGCGTCGAGTCCTGTGCAGCAACCGTAGTAGTCCGCGATTTCCTGTCGAGCGAAGTACGCCATCTGCTCCGGTACGTTACCCGGCAGGTCGACTTCGGCGGGGTCATAGATCGCGTGTTCTTCGGGATATTGCTTGTAAGGCCAGTGCGGCGGTCGCCAAGATACGAATAACGCAAACGGGTCGTCGGGACGATTCCCGAGGTGGCGCTCCATGAACCGAATCGCCAGATCCGATTCTACTTCAGGCCCCCAGCCTTTGAATTCGGTCGGGCCGGTTTCGTTCTCGTAGTAGCTGACGTCGAAGTAGCCCCTTCCAAACTGCACTGCAGCAAGGTAATCCAAACCATAGCGATCCTCTTCGAAGTAGGGTCCCTTGCCCAGGTGAAATGTCCCGACGTGTCCGGTGCCGTAGCCGTGTTCGCGCAGGACACCCGGAAGTGTGGGGATG
The DNA here is from genome assembly GCA_965226025.1 of Candidatus Moanibacter sp. Lineage (GTDB taxonomy): Bacteria > Verrucomicrobiota > Verrucomicrobiia > Opitutales > UBA2987 > Moanibacter. The sequence goes on from CBDDCD010000003.1 coordinate 2,473,359, forward strand.
TCCCTTCGCGGGCGATATTCGTTGTCGATGACGCCGTTCCGCCAGCCATACTGCCCGGTCAGCAGGATCGATCGATAGGGTGAACAAAGAGGGTGGTTCGAAAACATCCGATCACAGGCCATGCCTTCGGATGCAAGTCCATCGAGAAAGGGCGTCTTTATGACGTCGTTACCGTTGGCCCCGAGAGCGCTGTAGCGTTGCTGGTCGGAAAAGACGAAGAGAATATTCGGAGAAGGCATTGGCTAGGAATCTGTCGGACTTCGCATTGCGGTTTCGCGGTGGGGTTGGAATATTTGGCGTATTCGTGGAGCGCGGCCGATTCCACTACCGACAGATTCCTTGTGCTCTGCCGGAAGGCAGAGCGGGGATTCTATCGTCTCGGGCGCATTAATTCGGGCGATCGGTCTCCTCGGGTCTGCTTCTTCGACTCGGCGCAGCCCTCAGGGCGGAGACGGTTATGCCATCTTCGCGGCCCCATCGGCTCCCAAGTGGTGGGAAAGTCGCTTCAGGTTATAAGTGAGGCAGACTAAGTGCCATTCGGTCTCTACTTTTTGCAGCCCACGCAAGTGGAATCGACAAAACCGAGAATCAAGAGCGGGAGAGTCAACGCCCCCACGATGATATGTGGCTTGAATCGATATTTTGAGGTTCCAGATGGGCCGGAATTTGGTTATAAAATTGATCCAAAAAAATTGTGTGGAGGAAAGAGCATTAGCGTAGTGAATTCATCGCTTGCCGCGTAACCGAATATATGGAAAGGGCTTTTTATGCCGACGGAGATGGAAGACTATCTGTTTGATTTGAGGGGATACATCATTTTAGAGCAGGCGTTGCCCCTGCATTCGGGAGCGCATAAACGGCGGATTCGGACGCAGTTTCGGTACCACGATGGATTTTTCGGTGCGGGCAGATCAATGTGTTGATGGCTTTGACAGATATTGGCGAAGGGGATGGGGCGACGATGGTAATTCCGGGCAGTCATAAGTCGAACCTACTTCACCCGGCTTTTCAAGAGCGCCCTTTGTCGCTGGACGAGGTGCCGGGTGCAACGGAAGTGCATTTGAAGGCTGGTGATGCCGTTCTGTTTGTGGATTGTTCGGCACATGGCGCTGCTCGACGGACCAACTCGGGAACGCGACGTATCGCGTTGTATCGATATGGACCACACTGGGCAAAGAACCGATATGGCTATGAGATTTCAGAAGAACTGCTTGCCCGGTTGACGCCTGAGCGAAGAACAATTCTTCAACCCTTGCCACCGAAGCGACCGCCCGTTGAAGCGTCGGAAAAGACGGACGGGAAATAGGGCAGACCGACGATGCTTCCCTGGCCTCCCGATTTCTTCCTTTGTTCCTCCGTGGTTGCATCCAGGATTATATTCGTCTCGTGCCTAAGGGCTTCGACCATTTTCGGGTATAGCACCTCCGGGAAAATGCAGAATCCGTTCTGGATCAGTTGCACTCGAATCGCGTTTACGCTGGGCATGTCATTCCCACAAACGCCATCGTATTTATGAACAACAGCACTAACCTTCCTAGCGATCCCTGGCCGCCTCGCGACATGCCCGAGGCATCCTCTGATCCGCTACCCGTCCCCTACCTGGACCACCCACCCGCGATCATCACGATCGACATGGGACGCCAGCTTTTCGTCGACGACTTCCTGATCGAGGAGACCACGCTCTCTCGCGTCTTTGTGAAACCCGAACTCAATCCCGCTAATCCGGTCCTCTCCTCGGAAACGGAGCACGAACTGGACAATGGCAACTGTCCGATGGCCGCGCCGTTCAACGACGGGATCTGTTACGACCCGGAAGACAACCTCTATAAACTCTGGTATATGCCCGGCTGGTTCCACAGCACGGCGATGGCCATCAGTGAAGACGGCATCCAATGGCATCGACCGGCCTACGATGTCGTACCGGGCACCAATCTTGTTTGGCCACACAACGAAGGGGCGGATCGTGACGGATGTCTTGTCTGGCTCGACCACGATGCAAGGACCCGCGACCAGCGATTCAAGATGTTCCAGTTTTACAGGGTTACCGGTCACGATGGATCGACCTCGAGCGTTGGCCAGCTTCACATATCCTCGGATGGGATCCACTGGTCCGATCCCGTTGAAACGACACCGGTCGGCGACAACACTTCCTTCTTTTACAATCCGTTCCGCAAGAAATGGTGTATGAGCGTGCGGCGATCCAGCATGAAACTGGGGAATCTGCGAGTCCGGTATTATCACGAACGGGACGACTTTCTGGATGGTGCTGATTGGGACCCTGCCTCTGACGAAGTATTCTGGCAGCGATGCGATCGATACGACCTACCGGACCCCGCGCGACCGGATCACAAGGTGGCTTTGTATGATCTAAATGTCACGCCCTACGAAAGCCTGATGCTCGGTGCTTTCGCCATCTTCCGCGGGCCTGAGAACGCCATCTGCGCTCGTGAAGGCGTGCCCAAAACGATCGACCTGGAGCTTGGCTACAGTCGCGACGGCTTTCACTTCAGCCGACCCGACCGCACGCCGTTCATCGCTTCGTCCCGGCGGATTGGCGACTGGAACAGGGCTTACATCCACGCAACCGGCGGTCTGTGCACCGTGACCGACGACGAGTTGCAGTTCTACTTTGGCGCCTTTTCAGGAGAATCCCCGAAGCTCGGCCCCGGCGATGAGGGTCATCCCGGACGCAGCCGACGCGCCATGTATGCTGGTGCCAGCACGGGACGCGCCACACTCCGCCGGGACGGGTTCGCAGCCATGACGGCCGACACGTCAGGCGAACTGACGACCCGGTCGGTCAGGTTCTCCGGTGACCGGCTATTCGTGAACGTAGACTGCCCCGACGGTGAGCTGACGGCCGAAATTCTCACCGAACAGGGCGACACGATCCCCGGTTTCGAACGCGAGTCGTCCGTCGCGATCTCCTCCGACACGACCCGAGCGGAGCTGAGATGGAAGACCAGGAGTCTCGGCAGCTTGTCTGGGCGAGTGTCCTGTTTTCGGTTCCACCTTCGAAGCGGCCGACTCTTCTCCTTCTGGGTGACGGACGATCCGGGTGGTTCGAGCCGAGGCGATGTCGCCGCGGGCGGTCCGGGTTACCGCTCGGGCCGAGACGCATAACCTGTACGAGGAGGTGCTAGCCCGCTTTTCTCACAAATTCTCGAGGAACCGTTTGCGATCTGATGCCTCATCCTTGGACTGGCGGTAGGTTGAGGACGAAAAGCGGGCTAACCAACAGAATGACACAGAAGATCTTGATGAGTTTCACAGACCGGAGGTTCTCTCTCGGCGAAGAACCAATAGGGTGGGTTACGGTACATACTGTCGCAGCGAAATGCCGAATATTCCTTCGAGGCTTTTCCATAAGAATTTCGAATTCAAGATCTTCCGGGATTTCATAACGGAAGGCTTGCTCGCTTCGACAAGTATGTCCCCACCGGGCAAAGAGAGCGCATCGAGGCGTCGAATAAACGTTCATGGATCCGCCGTGAGAGAGGTAGCTGGAGGCTGTCCCAAATCCGAGAGGATTTGGGTGGAAGCCTGATACCGATATCAATCTTCGTCACGTTATGTAGACCACGACATGCCTTCCGTCCTCGGTAGCTTACCTTTTATCCGTTATGCACCTTTCCAGCACCCTTCCTCTCGCTTTGAGTCGATAGTTCTCCCAAGGAAGCGCCTCTGACTCGATTCTTGGATCCCTATGCCGCCTGCGTTGCCTCTTTCTCATGTTCTTGCGCAAGTCTCTGCGCGATTTTCCATAGATTGTGGGACAGAACCGACCAGGCCACGCTAAGGTTACGGTTGTCAAAGCCTTTGCTGCGTATCTTGCCCCCGTGCCATCGGTTCTTGAGCACTCCGATCCGGCCTTCGGTGCTCCCTCGTCGTCGCTGCAACCGGACAAAGCGCGGCTCCTCCATCCGCTCCTTGAGCTCTTGTGGATTGCGGGGCGTAAGGGCGTCAAAAATCCCCTCTGCCTGGAGCCGCTTGCTGGCCGCCTTCGAGGCATAGCCCCGATCCCCACTGATCGCTTCGATCTTCTCCTCTAAAGCGAAGCCCTTTTGCCTCTCCAGACTTTCCCAAAGCTGCTTCAATTCGCTCGGGGCCTGCCCCCCATACAGTTTCCAGTCCAACAGATATCCCTCTGCGCTCTCGCATAAATAAAGGGTGTTGCCAAACTCCACCTCCCGATCTGCCTTGCCTCGCACGATGACGTCAATCTCAGGTTCGTAGGCGCTCAGGATCTTCTCCTCATTCTTCACCTGCCGCCCCCCTATGATCCGTTCGTGCGCCTGTTTCATGACCTGCGGTATCTGCTCTAACATACCATCCATTCGCTCGATGATTCGGCTCGCCTTCTTCTCGGTGTAATCGCTTTGCATCCACATAGCTTCCAATAAGTCACGGTGGCGAAGGGCATGGCCCTCAATCTTCTTGAGCAATAGCTTCATCCGCCGCAGGATCCCTTTACGCGCTTTGCCCGCCTCCCGGCGCCGACGCGCATGCGTCATCTCCAGGCACCGTTTGTTCATCTCCCGAGCCAATCCCTTTGCTCCCTGGGGCATGCGCTGTTTCATTCCCGCCTGCCGGATCAGACTGATCGCCTTGAGCAGCGTTGCTCCCACATCCTTGAGCAAGACCCAGTCCACGGGCCAGTGGATGTTCGCTTCCAGGCAAGTGGCGTCGATCAGGCATTCCCTCGTATCGATCGGCTTCTCTAATCCTGCCTCACCACAATGTTCAGCATTGCCCACCACCTCGGTCATCCTTGCATGCAGCTGTCTCAGATACGCTTCGTCGAAGAATTTCGAATCCCGTTCCAGACTGCTCTTCGATATTTTCCGGATCCCGTCTACCTCACGCACCCGGCAAAAATTAGCCAGAAGCTCACTGCGTCCCAACTCCTGCGACAGACAACGAAAGGATATCCCTCCGAGTAAATGACGCACCACCTCCACCCGTAGCGCTTTTATCGCTCTTAGAGCGCGTCGCTCCCGATCCTTCCCTCCCGCTTCATCCCATCCTTCCAAGGCTTTTACGATCGCCTCCCTTTCCAGCGAGGAGTCGATCAAAACCCGGTCAATCCGCTCCATTGTTTCCAGAAACACGGTGTAGTCTTTGCATCGAATGACTGGAGTTAGGGCTGGACGCAGGAAGCTTTGTACGGCAATATTTTTCATGAGAAGGGCGTGCTTTGTATTTGACTAACGCAAGCATAAGCGCCCTTTTTCGCCGGATCGAGCTTTTTGCAGCTCTATCCGGCCTTTTTTTTGCCCATAACTCATTAAAAATCAATTGTTTCCACCACTGGGACGGGCTCTAGCTGTGCGCTTTTAAGAATTCAATCTGTCCGACATTTAATGGAGGGCTATCAGACATGAGATGCTTCTCGGTTAGAGATTAGAATACTGGATGTCAGACTAGGACTGTCACTTTCCCCGGACACCACCTAACCGTGAACTCTGAACCCAAAGCCGTGAACCGTGAACCGTCAACGTCTCAAACCTCACGCCTAGGAGCCTGTCGGACGGAGCTGGTCACTTGCGAAGCAATCGAACTTCCAAGTCCGACAGACTCCTAGGCCGTGAAACTCACCTCGCTCACCATCACAGACCCCTCGGCATTGCGGGTGAATAACGGGGTCTTGCGCCAATTGTAGGAGCCGGACTCGGTCATGATGGGCAACTCCAGAATCACGGCCACCCTATAGAAGGGTGCTCCGATGTTGTGCTTTTCCTGTCATTTCCCCTGTACCGCCGCTCGCCGCGCACCAGCCGGCGCTTGGGGTCTTCTAAATCGGACAATTCATCGGCGCTGTGGTAGCCTATGGTCATGCTCATCCGCGTGCTGTCGGTTGTGTTGACGCCGATCCGGTGGAAGATCAGTCCGTCGATGGCGAGTATGCCGCCCGCCGGCATGGGCACGGGGACGGCCTGCTGCAAAATGCCGCTCGCCTCGATCCAATCCTCTTCGTGGACATTGTGCAGTACCTCGATTCCGGGAAGCAGATGGGTGCCGGGCACGATAAGGGTGCAGCCATTGTCCAGTGTCGTTTCCTCGAGGTAGAAGAGCACCGAAATCAGACTGCGGCTCCACTCTACGCAGTCGCGATGGATTCCGACTTCGTCGGGTTGGTCGGGTTGAGCCAGATTGAGGGTGGCGTGGTTGTGGCGGTTTTTGACGATTTCGATATTGGGTCCAAGGAGGGACTCGAGGGCGTCGAGCAGCGGGGGATGGGCTGCCGCCTGCCGAAAAATGGGGTCTCTATTTAGAATCTGCGAAAGGCGCACGACCCGTTCACGCAGATCGCGGACGACCGGTTCTGCCTCGCCGCGCATGTCTCGCCAAATTGCCTCTTTTAGCGAATCCACCATAGCGGACGGCAAGCGCCCGTCCAATTTAAGGTAGCCGTTGTGGCGGAAGAGACGCACTTGATCGTGGGTAAGAGCCATAGACATTTGATGCTGAAACCGGGACAAGCATCCCAATCGGAGTTAGTCGCGGTAACATTGCTGGCAACCGGGGTATCGGAATCCAGCGAGTTTATGGCCCCCTGTCAAAACTGTTCAGATTATTGGCAAAATTGAGATTTTCTCTGACCCCTTCAGCAAAACGACCACCTGGCGAGCGGGACATAGCTGAGTAGAAACTTCAATGCTGATACGGGTTTTCGGGCACGAGTTTTGCCGCCCATTACACCGCAGATTGGGGCCCGCGGATGGCACAGCGATCCCACGGCTGATGCGGACGAAGAGTAAGAGAAAGAGAAAGACTAAGGTGTGGTGAGTTCTTTGTCTTACTCTTTGTCTCGGTTCTTTGTCTCTAGATCGTAATATCAAGTTTCAACTTCGATTGATCCGTCTCTGCGCAAGCGCTCTGCCGTGACAGGTCCGGCAAGCGTGCGCGGCCGGAGGCGGGACTGACTTCTAACTTCGCGAGGCGTCGAATACAATTTTCTAAAGCCAGACCTTTATCCGGCCTTTCGGTAAAGGTTACGAGTCCATCGAAGCGGAATCTCCTTCGCCTCGGTCTGATCAGCTGGGATTGAACAGGATTATCCCCGATCAAGCTCTGAACAATGGCGCTAGTCCTTCGGCTCCGGACAGGGGCACAAGTATGCTATGTCTGTGCCTTGATTTTTCCCCTCGTGGACGGACCTTGATGCGATAAACATTAGGACTAAAATACAAAGCCATCACCCGACCCCTCCCTCGTCACCCGGCACCCAAACTAATCAGTATTCAGAGTATACCCGAGCGAATCCGCTACGTGACGGGCGAAACTTGGAACGGTTCGGCCGAGTCTGGATAAAAAGGATTGTGGTGTAATCCCACGGTTGTTCGCGATAGCATCAATCTTGGACACTACAACACCAGGATCTATCGAATACAGCGTAATCAGATAATTCGCAGGGTGGGCGACTTCGATGCCCCATGGGTCGAGATCTTGCAATGGGAAATGTCTGATGTTGGTTGTGACAATGAGTTCGGCCCGAGCCTTTATTGCCGCAGCGAGCACGTGCTTGTCCTTTTCGTTGATATCGCAGACCGCAATCAAGGGTTCGTAGCCAGTTACGAGCGCTTCTGGGAAGGATTGACGAACTTCCTGTTGCCAGAAATCTGCGAGTTTTTCCGGCCAATTGAGCTTTTCGATATGCGTTCTCCGGACCTCGGTCAAAATGTGCTCTGACCATTGCGGACTGTACAGTCGAGGGGTCTCGCCGAGTCGGAGTAGAATTTCACAAAGATTCGCAGGTGCCAGAGTGCAGGCATCCAAGATGACTCGGTAATCAGCTCTCATCCGTTGACGGCAGATCTGCGTCGGCGCCGCCTGCTTCGTCAATCGATCTAAACAGCTCATTTAGCCGTTTGCTTCGAACGGAATCGCGCTTCTTCTGATAATCCAGGAGATCTCTTAAATACACTCTTCGATGGGTGCCGACCTTGTGAAAGGGGATTTTGCCATTTTCCAGCAAGCTAACAAAGAAGGGTCGTGACATGCCTAGAAAGTCTGCGCCCGCTTGCGTCGTGAAGGTCTCGTCTTCCGGCAAAAAAGCTACAGCTTTACCCTCTTCCAGGTTTCGCAACGCAAACACCAACATATGGAAAATAGGGTCAGGCAAATCGATCCTGACGCCTTCACGCCCGACTAGTGCAGGGCGTTCCTCATCCAGAACGAGAGCATTCAGCTCACGTAGGGTTTCACGATCCAAGAGCGATGGATCCAGACGAGTCTCGATTGATGCCATAGTACCTCCTCCTTTTTCTCAGAATCTAAGAAATTCCTTGCAAATGTCAATAAACGAAATCCTCGTAATAACCGAAACAAAATTAATCCTGATATCTTCGAAAAATGAAACAGTCCAGACGAGACACATACAAGTATCACGCTACGAAAAATCGTAAGGTCGTCCATCGTGGTATCACTGATGACCTCAATCGCCGAGAAGCAGAACATCGCCAGACTTGGAGAGGCGCTACCATTAGGCAAGTCGGGAGAAAGACTACTCGAGAGGCTGCACTCGCGTGGGAACGCGATGGCGGCAAGAAGCCACGTAAAGGATAGTCAGCACTGATTTTTCCCGTTACTGATGGCACATTCCTTTGGAGAAGTGTGGGGTACAATCGGCAGCGCTCACGGGCGAGCTCCTTGCAGACTTTGGGAATAACATGGTCGAAGGCGATCGATGCGTCTCTTGACTGCGCCGTCAATCCCATCCGAAGCCGACTGAGAAGCTACAGCTGCGGATGGAATCGGTAGGGTAGGGTGGTGGGCAGATATTCAGACTTCTCTACCTTGCTGCGAACTGTATCGGACTTGAAGTGGTCGAGAATGGACTCATCGAAAACAATGCGTAATTCCTCAACAAGGGCTAGTACATTGTCCGCATTAAATATTCGTATTGTATGATTTTCGTATTGTATTATTGGCAACTCTTAGGAAAGGAGGTTGCCATGGCAAAGCGATATCGGATTGAGCTTATCGCCGAAGAACGGTTTGAGCTCGAATTGTTGACCAGGAGGGACAGAGTCGGAGCGAAGAAATTCGTTCGCGCATGAACATTGCTGTTGTGTGACAGTGGTCATGAGGGTCCAGCGTGGACGAGTGCCCGCATTGCCCAAGCACTCGGGGTAACGTCGCGCACGGTAGAGAATACGAAACGGCGTTTCGTCGAAGGCGGGATGACAGCGGCGCTGGACCGCAAGAAACGGGAAACGCCCCCGGTGCCGTCGATCTTCGACGGTGAAAAAGAGGCAAGGTTGCTGGCCTTGGCTTGTTCCTCGCCACCGCCGGGGCGCAAACGATGGACAGTGCGGCTTCTGGCCGAAGAACTGGTGCGTTTGGATATCTTCGAGCAGATCTCAAAGTCATCAGTGCAGAAGGCATTAAAAAAAACGAACTTAAGCCTCACCTGAGGAAGTGCTGGAAAATTCCGCCAAAACAGAGTGCGGCTTTTGTCGCGTGCATGGAAGACATCTTGGCGGTATATCATCTTCCCTACGATCCGATGTATCCTCAAATATGCATGGATGAATCGTGCAAGCAGCTCGTCGATGAGGTCAAGGTGCCTATTCCAACGGCCCCCGGAAAGCCAATGCGCTACGACCATGAATACGCCCGAAAGGGGGTCGCTGAAATCTTCTTGTTCGTTGAACCGTTGGGAGGCTGGCGCCACGTCAGCGTCACCGCAAGAAGAACCCGCAAAGACTGGGCCCTGCAGATCAGGGAACTGTTGATTGTGCACTATCCCGAGGCCGCAAAGGTGATTCTTGTGATGGACAATCTCAATACCCATTCAATTACCTCTCTCTACGAGACCTTTGCGGCCCCCGAAGCCAGAGCATTGGCCGAGCGATTGGAGATCCATTATACCCCCAAACACGGTAGTTGGCTCAATATCGCAGAGATCGAACTCAGTGCCCTGAATAGCCAGTGCCTGGACCGAAGAATTCCGGACGTGGCTAGCATGTGCAGAGAAATCTCAGCATGGGAAAGGGATCGCAACGGACGCCAGTCCAAGATTGATTCGCGCTTTACGACCGATGATGCAAGGATCAAACTCAAGAAACTATATCCGAATATTTAGACGGGACATTGTACTAGTATATCACTTCGGTCCCTTACTATTTCCTGTAAAGATGATCTCGCGGGACGAGATTGACGAAAAAGCCCAGGAGTTTGGCCTTCATGTTGCCAACGTGGAGCGCGATTACGTGATCGGTTGGCTGTTATCCGGGTTATACAGGGCAAGTAACTTGGCCGAACAAATGGTTCTAACAGGAGGAAACTGCTTTAGGAAGGCCTACTTTCCAACAACGCGATACTCCAAGGATGTTGATCTGTCGACTCCAGGATGGATCGATCCCCATCAGATCCTTTTAGGATTTAGGCGGATCTGCGAGTATGCTAGCGACAACTGCGGCGTGATCTTCAAGATCGAGGAGACCACAATTCGCAAAAAGAAACACGCCGAGGGCGACAGACAAGCATTCCAGATTCGGTTATACTTCGAGGACTTTTACGGGAAGCCAAACTCAATCATTATCAGTGTGCGCGTCGATGTGCTCGAATTCGCCAAAATCGTGCTGCCGATTCAGGATCGGGATCTTATCCATCCTTACAGCGATTGCCGAGCGGCCGCTGCAAAGATCAGATGTTTGAAGCTCGAGGAACTGTTGGCAGATAAACTGAAATGTCTCCTCCAGCGGGTACACACTGCAGATCTCTTTGACTTTGTATACTCCGTTTTCGTGGCGAAGGACATGGATGTCAGCAAGCGTGAGATCGCCTCGACTTTCTTGAGAAAGACGATTTTTGGGGAATCTCCTGGGGCAGCTGTAGGCCTACTCCTAAAGCTGCCCTTTCAGCTATTCCGTGAGGCCTGGGGCAAATACATCGTCTGCCCTTCTCAATCGCAGGTCGGGTTTGATTCGGCACTGGATCTTTTCACTTCGGGACTTCAGCAGGTCTTTGAGAACACTCGTCAGGCAGGGCGAGTGTCGGGATTCTTTCCAGCAGATCTTCGTACCCCGTTACTAAAAGCAGGGAGGGAACAGACCATTCTTAAGCTGGAGTATGACGGATTCTTAAGACGCGTAGAGCCTTACTCGCTTGTCTTCAAGCGTCGCAAGGACGGTGTCGCCCGAGAGTACCTGTACGTCTACGATCTCGTTGGTGGGAGAACCGGACCTGGCTTGAAGTGCATGATTCATCCGAAGATCGGACGGATTTGTCCAACCCAGGAGAGATTTAAGCCTCGGTTTCCGATCGAATTGTGCAAGGCTGGCGAACACATTGCCGAAGGGTATTTTGGTCGACCTTTCGGTTCCCGTTCGCGCTCGAGAACGCGAACCTCAGCAACAATTACAGGTGCTCGTTTAGGCAGTGGGATCGTTTACACTGTCGAGTGCGCTTACTGCGGGAGACCGTTCCGGAGGAGCACCAAGAGTAGGAAGATGCGTCCCCATAGAGATCCGAGTGGCCATCCCTGTCGCGGACGGACGGGATATCTTATTGATGAGGATTTCGAATGACGGTTTTAAACGCGAGTCAAAGTGAAATGGTAAAGCTTCACCTATGACAGTTCCCAGCAATCTGACTTCCATTTTGAATGGCTCCAGGGAATTGCATGACGACGAGGGCCGATCTCATTGGGAAAACCCTAGTGGAACTCTGGCGGGGATAGTTAACTGATTACTCTGCGTAAATATTTTGGGCATAGTAGATTGCCTTTTCGCAAATGCGAATCCTTGGGAAATTCAGGGAGTTACACAATTTTCTTGAGTTCCTCCCAAGTCCGGTCCGTCAGAAGATTTGCCAATTCTTGCGCACTCGTGGCATTCAACTCAGGGACGATGTTATGAAAGTATATCCTTGAGCCCCTCAATGGCCCTCGGGACGTCTTGACGAAGTCAGTGTCGTAGAGATCCCCAATCAGGAGAAACTGTAGATCTACTTCCTTCAGATCCTGCGGATGTGTGAAGGCGAGCTCACCCCGGCCGACAATTTCCCTAGCTCTGGCGATCAGGGCTTCGTCGGCTTCTCCGGAATTACTCCAATCAACCGAAGGATTGGAAAAATCGGGACTAACAGACACTTTTCCATGGATTTCGGCGACCAAAGAAACGGTCTTGTTTCCCGTGTAAGCTCCAAGGAAACGGGTGCGTCGATGGCTATAGGCCGATTGCTTATTCGGGCAAACGTAGGAACCGGCTTTTAACTCGGAAACCGTCTTGCCACAGTTTACGATAGTGAGTCTGGACTTCCAATTGTCTCCTACGACAATACGAGGATTCGTTTCGGACTTTTCGATCCCAGACAAATCGTTCTTCAGGGACGCACGAGAATCCTCGAAGTAGAACACCTCCGGAACGATCCAATCTGAGAACCCGTATTGATTGACGGTACCATCCTGGAAAACGTTGTCGGGATCATAGCCGAATTTCTGGAAGGAGAGCGCGGGGAAATACCAGGCGAAGAAAGGATATTCATCGAATAGCGCATCAGCGACGGGGTGAGCCGCTAACAAACCGGCGCTTTGAGTAAAGTGTTTTCCGTCCTTCACCGCATGCAGCGTGTCATTCCGGTTTATGTACTCGAATTTGCCGGAATAGAGATGGTGTATGTTCCACGCATTCTGTGTTCCGAACCGCTTTGGACGGTTTCCTCCCGCGAATTGAAACGCTGCGATAGCAGGACCATTCGGTCGGGTGTCCAGTTTGAGCTCGGTGGGCCTTCCCAATCGTCTAATCTCCAATGGATATTGGTGATGTTTCAGTTTCTGACCCGGTTCTTTGATCCGGTCACAACCATCCCATAGCAAGCAAGCACGTTCTGGCCATTGAACCAAACTACCTTGCGACTCCAGAACGAGTTTGATGACGCGCTTGAGAGTCGGGTCGTTCAGCACATGAAGTTCATTCCTTACCCAAGCATCAAGATCCGATAGGTCGCATGGCTTGCGAATGGAGTTCGGTGAGTTAAGGTTGTAAGGACCTCGGTTCACGGCTGTTCTGCGCCCGCTGATTTGTCGAGTAGGTCCTCGACACCCCGAGATTCCTCCAGCGCCGCTTCGAGGCTTTCAACGATCTCCGAAGCCAATTCGGCAGGTGGGGGGAGATTTTTGGTGTCTTCCAAGGATTCATCCTTGAGCCAGAAGATGTCGAGATTGGCTTTGTCGCTGGCAACAATTTCTTCGTAGGTGAATCTCTTGAAGCGGTCGGTTTCTTTTCGCTTGGCCCGTTGACTGGACTTGAAGCACTCCACGAAATCTTCGAGGTCAGCTTCTCTGAGGGGATTGGTCTTTAGGGTGAAATGCTGGTTCGTGCGCAGATCGTAGATCCAGAATTCCTTGGTCCAGGGCTCCTCGCTGGCGCCCTTGCGCTCAAAGAAGAGGTCGTTTGCCTTCACCCTCTGGGCGTAGAAGATTCCAGTCGGGAGTCGGAGGAGGGTGTGGACGTCGCAGCGTTTGAGCAGTTCGCGGCGGATCGTTTCGCCGGTGCCACCTTCGAACAGCACGTTGTCAGGAAGGACGACGGCCGCAGCACCGCCAATCTCAGAACTCGCTATTATGCGGGTTGTCGGGGTGGGTAGAATCGCAAGTAGAATTCCCGACTTTTAACGAGAGAAAGAAAACGGTAGGCTTCTCCTTCGAAGAACTAATTCGAAGAAAATGGAGAAACCTACCGAGCAAGAAGAGTCCTGCCTACAATGCCTCCTTGGGGTAGACAAGCGTAATCCCTGCCTGACGGTCTATCGGGACCTGAGCAAAGGCCAATTGCAGGTCTATTACGGCCATGAGCTATTGGAAGTGGTGGGGGACGATCGCGAGCAGGTTGGATTCAAGATTCTGGTGGGACGGCTCTATAATGCGGGGTTGAAGATAGGGTGCTTACAGAGACAATTTGAGGTTGACCCCAAGACGATGAAGCGGTGGGGCGAGGCCCTGCAAAGTGGCGATGCCGAAACCCTGGGCCGGGTGTTGGCGGGGCGCCGGTGGCATCGCAAATTGACCCGGGAAATACGGAGTTTTGTGCGGGTGCGCTTTTTTGAGATCTATGAGCAGAGCCGGTACGCTTACAGCAAGAAGATACGCGGTGAGATCGAGGAGGTGTTCGCAGTCAGCCTCAGTGGGGAAACCCTGCGCCCTTTGTTTAAGGAGCTCAAAGAGGCCTTGGCCAAGGAGGCCGAGCAGAGGAGGGGGCAAAATCGGGAGACTGCCTGGGATTCTCCCAAGGGTTCACCCTTGCAGGCAGAGCAGGAGCAAGCAGAAAACAAGGCCGAAGGCGAAGAGGAGAATCGCAAGGAGTCTCCCGATTTTACCACGGGCAGTTCCGAATCGGTGCAGTGGTGTCGACATTTAGGGGTGCTGGTATTCAGTGAAGGGCTCGGGCAAGTGGCTCAGATAGATGGCGAAGAGGGCTGGCTTTTGAAGCAATGGCTGGCCTGCGCGCTGTTGGCCGCGGTGAATATCGAGCAGAGCAAACTGCTCGATCTGGAAGACCTGCAAAAGCTCATCGGGCGAGTCCTCTATACGCCCCATCTGCAACGCCAAAGGCTCAGCGCCCTGGCCCATGAAGCGCTTTTAAGAGCGATCCTCAGGGTGAACGCGAGGAACCTGAATGCTTCTTGTGAGCAGAGCTTTTATTATGATCCGCACACCAAACATTACACCGGCATGAGCAAGCTCCTGGCGGGCTGGTGTCCCACCATCCGGTTGGCCGACAAAGCGCTTCACAGCGATTTTATTCATACCCTGAAGGGCTCTCCGGTCTATTTTGCCAGCACCGACAACTACGAGGATATAAGGAAACGGTTTATCCCCAACTGCGAAGCGATGCTCGAATTGGTAGAGGTGCCTGCGGATAAGAAGGTGAGCATTTACGTGGACCGGGCGATCGCCGCGGACTGGTTTTACGAAGCCATCCTGGAGCATCCTCAACTCGAAATCATCACCTGGGAAAAAGGTTTCAAGGCCAGCCCCTGCAACGGATCGACGGACAACTGCGCCTGCTGCGCCCCAGAAACCATGCCGAAGATCTCCAGGAGTATTATCTTTGCTATCAGCGGGGCCCGTGGAAAAAGAATCCTCATCTTACCCAATGGGTGGTGGAAGCGACCAATCCCAGAAATCAAACCATTACGGTGAGCATCTTAGGGACCGACCCAAAAGCCCCCGATGAAGCAGTCCTCAAAGGGATGTTCAGTCGCTGGATTCAGGAGAATGATTTCAAATACCTCGATAAGCACTTTGGGATTAATCAGATCACCTCTTATCGCACCATCCACTACCAGCGCTTAGCCCAACACCTTGAGGATAGGCAGGAGAAAAGCGGTGCCGCTAAAGCACTCCTGAAGCAGAAAACCCAATCCACCGAAGCATTGAAAAGACTGCTCCTGGCCGAACATGCCCATCCGGGCCAAAGCACCTCAAGGAGCGCCATGATCGCTCGCCTCGATCACAAGCTCAATGCCCTCCAACTCGAAGGGGAGCAAATCGAGACCGAATGCTCGCGCCTGGAGCGACTCATTGAGCAGAACTATGTCCGCCTGGACACCTCCAACAAATCCATCATGGATGCCTTGAAAATCCTCGCCCGCAATAGTTTCTACAAGCAGTTTGAACCCTTTAAAGAAGGCTACGACAACTATCGTGACGACCACGATCTGTTTCGCAATCTGACTCACTGCGACGGCGCCCTCATAGAGAGGGGCGCAACCGTCGAAGCGCATCTATTCCCAACCGCAAACTATTCCCCTCATTTGCAGCAAGTCGTGATTGAGTACCTCCAGACTCTCAACCAGAACCCGCTCCTGATGCCCGACCGCTCGGGCCGAACCATTACCTTCCAACTCGGCTATAAATCGAGATTTAAACTTGCGATTGCATAGCTCCTTTAAAGGGGCAAGATAGTGAGGTCTGAATCTTGAGCGTGCTGACGATGTGCTGGAGGAAATTGAGCTGCTTGTTGCTCGTGGTGGCCCAGAAGTCGTCTCGTTCGTAACTGTGCTTCTCGGTGGTCGCCCTGCCGTCCTCGCCGATGATGACGAAGCCACCTTTTTTCCCGAAGGGCGGATTAGTGAGGACAATGTCGTAATGGTCGCTCGACGGGCTCGCGAGTGCGTCTCGAGCTGAGATTGGTGGTTGACCGTCGCTCGAGCCGATGCCGTCGAGGTAGAGGTTCATGGCGCAAAGCCGGCAGACGCTGTCGACAATGTCGACGCCTGAGAGTGCCTGGGTGGCTGGATTCCTGCACTGGTCGCGATCGAGCTTGTGATTGGCGAGAATGTGGTCGTGGGCGGCGAAGAGAAAACCGCCGCTGCGGGTTCATGACGTCCACGATCGCTCTGATTAGAGGCCGGGGCGTGAAGTATTGTCCGGCACCTCCTTTAACGTCCTGGGCGTTGCGTTCGAGAAGGCCCTCGTAAATTTCACCCTTGATGTCGATGTCGATGTCGATCGCCGACCGGTGCTCATCTTCGATCATTTTGATGACGCGCTCAAGGTTTGCGGGATTGGCAATCTTGTTCTGGGCCTTGCGAAAGATGACGCCGAGCAGACTGGATTCCCGACCAAGGGCTTCAGGAGTGCGGCGGTAGTAGTTTTGCAGGTCGCGTCCCCGTCCTGCTAGGCGAGCTCCGTCCGCTGGCACAGTCTGGGGCCAGCCAGCGCACGTAGAAGGAGGTTTGCATGAAAGAGCTGACCCGTGAACAGGTGGCGTCTTTCCGTGCGAAAGGCTACATCCGTTTGGAGCAGGTTTACTCTGCCGAAGAGATGAGCGAGGAGATGAATTACGTGATGGAGACCCTTGCCAACTGGAACTCGGCCTGGCGCGGCGCCTGGCGGAAGGAGTATATGGACGAGGCGGAGGATGAGACGACCACGCTAGTGGCCATCCACGGGCTGCAGCACTATTCGGCTCCCCGGGAAATCGATCAGGGCCAGGATCCGCGGGAGAAAGTGTCCATGGTGAAGGTCAATGCCGCCGAGACCATTGGCAATACACAAAGCGACTACATCACAGATCGTAGGTGATCTGCGCGGCCTTATTCGTCCGTAATGATTCGTTTGCTGCTTCCGCAATGAGCTGGGCCTGCAACCCATCCCGCAACGATGGTGACACCGGTTCGCCCGCTTGAAGGGAATGGATGAAGGCATCCAAAGCGAACGCGAAGCTTTCCTGCGCGTAGTCGACATGTCTACTCCGTGCGACCCCGGTTTCGGTATAACGGAGCACCTGGTCGTCGTAAGGCGGTGTTGATTGGAGCATGCCTTTTGCACCAAAGATCTCGATCCGTTCTTCAACGCCGTAGATGGAGCGACGGCCATTTTCGATGACACAGAGCGTCCCGCTTGGGAAGCGCAAAATCACCATGGCAGTGTCGATGTCGCCAAGGTCGCCTATGGCCGAATCGATAAGACAGGAACCGGCCGCGAATACTTCGCTCGGGCGTTCACCCGCGAACCAGGGGGCTAGGTCGAAGTAGTGGATCATTTTGTCCAGCAGAAAACCGCCCGAAACCTCAGAGTACTCAAGCGACGGCGGTTGATGGTCGCGGGCGACGATGTTGATGGTCTCGATCCGTCCCAGGTCACCGTTCCGGATGCTGTCATGCATGATTCGGAGGTCGGGCATAAATCGGCGGCGGAATCCGATAAAGACGGGCAGATCCGCCTCCTCCGCTTCGGCCACGATCCGTTTGACCCTGTCGATATCCCTGTCGATGGCTTTTCACAATAGCTCGGCAATCCGGCCTGTAGCGCGCGACGGAGCAGATCGACGTGGGCGTCCGTAGATGAGGCAATCACAACCGCGTCGACCTCGTCCGAAGACCAAACCTCCTCCTGGGTGCTTGCCAGGCGCCCGCCAAACGATGCCACGACTCGTTCTGCCGCTGTCGTGTCGACATCGTAGACATAGCCCAATTCCGCGTTCGGGTGGTTGGCGATGTTTCGGGCGTGGATGGCGCCGGCTCTACCGGCACCGAACAAGGCAAATCTCTGCATTTACAGGAAGGGGAGACGCTTGCGAATGGTTTCGACGACGGTGTCTGGCGGCTTGAGCCACCAGTCTCGGTCCGAGAAGATCTCGACTTCAACGGGGCCATGATATCCGGTCTCTTCCACCCACGATCGGATTAAGGCATTGTCGATCAGTCCATCGCCTGGCATTCCCCGATCCAAGCGAAGGTCCCTGGTATCCGGAAGCCAGTCCGAAACATGAAAGTTAGAAATGCGATTGCCTGCTCTGAGGATTTGTGACTGCAGGTCCGCATCCCACCATACAGCGTAGGAGTCGAGTACGGGCCGCAAAACATCGTCGCTGTCCAATGTGTCAAGGATTCCGCAAGCCTCGTCGAGTGTGGAGATAACTGACCGCATCCCGCAGACCATAGGATGAAGCGGTTCCAGGGCAATCAACAGTCCCAATTCCCTGGCCGTCGGGATGAGCCGGCTTAGTTCCTGAACCGCTGCCTCCCGGGCCGCCGCCATATTATCGTAGGCCGAATTCAGACCTCCGGTGATCGTAACAACGGATCGCACGCCCAACTCAGCCGCTTCTTCCAGGCATTTTAGATTCTGCTCCCGTTGAGCCTGTCGATGCAGCCCACCGCTTGCCGCGAGGCCGACTTTGGGTTCCGGCAATCCGAATCTTGCCGTCGACACCGCAATGGCAAGATCACAGGCAAGAACGATTTCAAGACCGCCCCCGATTGCA
The DNA here is from genome assembly GCA_965226025.1 of Candidatus Moanibacter sp. Classification (GTDB taxonomy): domain Bacteria; phylum Verrucomicrobiota; class Verrucomicrobiia; order Opitutales; family UBA2987; genus Moanibacter. The sequence goes on from CBDDCD010000003.1 coordinate 2,492,081, forward strand.
TCTCCATTGACCAGTGCAACAACGGGTTCGTTGAGGTCGTAACATTCCGTCAATCCGGCAAAACCCGTTTGGGGATGCTCATCCCGGCCCGATTCCGCCCTCGCTTTGAGGTCGGTCCCGACGCAGAAGGCACGGTCACCCGTTCCAGAGATCGTAGCGACGTGTAGACGGTCATCATTGGCAAACGCGTCGAATGCCTCGGCCAGTTCATAATGCGCTAACGGATTCAGTGCGTTGAGCACTTCCGGCCGGTTGATAGTCACCCGCATGAGGGGACCATCACAATGGACGATGATGTGTTTCAGGGTATTCAATGTTGTTTCTTCCGGATTTCGTGTGGGATTTCAGACTATACAGGAGACGTCTCCTATTAGTCTTCTTTGTCGCGAGCCGCCGTAGAGAGTTTCAAACTCGATTGATCCGGCCAAGATCGTAGTGAGAGCTAGTGGTGGGCCGGGGCCTCCGGACACGGCAGAAGCCTCTAACATTGAACCGAGCTTGTTCCGCGTCCGGAGGCCACGGACCACCTCCTGCCGGTTGTCCAGCGCGGCCGGTGAAACTCCTCAAGATTTTCTGTGTCATTCCGTTGGTTAGCCCGCTTTTTGAACTCAACGTAGCAAAGGCAAAGGATGAGGCATCAAATCGCAAACGGGTCCTCGAGAACTTGTGAGAAAAGCGGGCTAATTTCGACTTCGCTTCTTGAATCTGCCGCTTCAAAGATGGCCAATACGACGGCGAGACTTCGCGCAGCGTCGGCAGCCGTTATTCGTGGAGCTTGTTGACCGGCGATCACCTCGCAGAAGTCGGCACACTCGGCCTCAAACGCATTGCACAGTTGATTGTCAATCGGTTGTGGCGTTAATTCGTGGTACCAGTCTGGTGTTTCACTGATATGTTTCCACAGTCTAAGATTCGGAAAATCCAGCGCGGCCTTTGAACCGACAAACCGGAGGACGTTCTCTCCGTAATGAGGAATATACGGTGTCTCCCCGGTTGCATGTTCCCATGTCCAGGGTGAGGGCGTCGCGTCCGATATCAAAAATGTACCGAGCGCACCGCTCTCGAAATTCAATAGTATGGCCGCGGTTTCTTCCTTGGGATGGCCGCGCAACCCGCTTTGCAATTTGGCGGAGACAGATGCGATTTCTCCGCACATGTATCGTAGCGTATCAATCTCATGTATCAGATTGGTCAATATCGGCCCGGCGGCACGTACCTTTCGCCACTCCGGTTCGAAATAGGCATCGTGTTTGTTGTCTGTCCATTGACCGGACACTCCCAGTAGTTTCCCCAAAGCACCTTCATGAATCAGCTTTTTGGTTTCGTTGACGTTCTCGTAATAGCGGCGGTGATGGCCGACGAGGACATGCCGAGAAGACTTTTCGGACATATCGACAATCTCCTCCGCCTCGTCCATTGTGGAGGTAATGGGTTTCTCAACCAGCACATGTGCACCTGCTCGTAGGGATTCAAGAACCGGTTGAAGGTGAAGGTCGGTTGGAGTACATACGAACACCCCCTCAGGCTCAATATCCTTCAGCATCGCCCCGGTCTCGGTATAAAATGCGGCACCTGTTTCAACAGCCATTTGCTCAATCACAGGATTGGTGTCGACAATGGCTACCAACTCCGCCCTTTCCACAACGGAGATGGATTTCAGGTGGCGCTGGCCTATGAATCCCGCTCCGATTAAAGCCAGCCTTACTTTATCCACGATTCGTGTTTTGGAAGAAATGAGTATCCATCAACGTGGGTGGTTGCGGCATAGTCGGCGTAAAATCCATCTGGTCGAGGATATGCTTCTGCAGGTCGACGCCGGGCGACACTTCGGTTAGCAACAATCCCTCCGGGGCGAGTCGGAACACAGCCCTTTCGGTCACGTAGATGACTTCCTGGTTCTGCAGGAGCGCCTGCTTACCGGAGAAAGTAATCTGGTCGACTGCCTCAACGAGTTTACGCACTTTGCCAGGATGTACGATTTCCAATCGGCCTTGACCCGTTTTGTACTTCGCTCCCTTGGCATCGAAAGTTCCGCAGAAGACGACTTTGCGAGCATTTTGCGCGATATCGATAAACCCGCCAGGGCCAACCGTGGTTCCGGCCAGTTTGGAGACATTGACATTTCCCGCGCGATCGATCTGTCCGAACCCGAGGAACGCAATATCCAATCCTCCCCCGGAATAGAAATCAAACTGCGAGGGGCCGTCGATCATGCAGCTCGGATTCCTTGCGTAGCCAAACTTGGATCCGGTGAGAAGGCTTCCTCCATAAGTCCCATGCTCAATCGTCTGGTAATAACGATCCTGTTGACCCTCCGCGTCAATGATCGCCGCGACATGATCGGGTATGCCGAATCCAAAGTTGATGACGGCGCCGTTAGACAATTCTTTATGGGCTCTTCTCGCAATGACCAGACGAATGGAAAACACGAGTGGACTTAGTGCTCGAACTCGCAAATAGGGCCACGTATGTGGGAGCGCCATTGGGGGTAGTGCAAGGCGCCCGAACGCGGAAGGGTCGGTGACCCCTTCCGCGTTTGGGCAACGCCGCAATACCCCCAATGCCGCCCCATCCCTTCGGGACCGGGCACTTTCGGCGCTGGGCAGCGTTGTTCGAGTCGAGCAAGGGCTCCAGCCTGGCTCGACCCGAACGCCTCCCCCTGCATCCAAAATCGCCTCGGCATACGTGATCATATTTACGAGTTCGAGCACTTAGTTCGAAAGAATCATCCCTTTGCTCCCCTGAAATAGAAGGATCGTAAACCGGATCATAACTCTGTCGTTGTTCCGGATCGACCACCACGACATCGACAATGGCCGATGGAATCCGAACCGCCCTGGCCGGCAGCGAACCTGCGGGAACCTTGTGCCGGACCTGTACGATCACCTTTCCGCCCGAATTGTGCGCGGCTACAGCCATCGCGTAAAGATCGACATTGGCCGGTTCCTCATCGAGACTAATGTTGCCATCTTCATCCGCACTTGAACCTTTGAGCAACGCGACATCGATCGGTATTGGTAAATAACGCAGGTAATCTTTGCCGTCGATGGTGATGTGCTCGTGAAGAAGCGAAGCCTCCACCAGACCACTACCACCGCCGATGAGCCCGACGGTTGCTCCATCCGGCACCATGGAAACCGCCTCTTCTGCGCTCAAGAATTCAGTGCTCAAATTTCGATTCCGCGACTTTGAACAGGGCATGGAGGGTCTTCAGCGTCGGTGTTCGGATTCCTTTTTCTTCCCCGAGCCTGATGACTTTGCCGTAGATGAAATCCAACTCCGATGGTCTTCGGTTCAGAAGATCAACACACATGGAAGATTTGTTGTCCCCCGTCCCTCCCGGGATGGAGATCAATTCTAAGCCCTTCAGGACTGCCTCACGATCCAGCATGATACCGCAGGCCCTGGCAACCTCGAGGGCCTCATCGATGGCCTGGAGGCTAATTGATTTCAGTTCAGGAATACCTAACGCCGTGGCTATGGTGAGATTGGTCAGACCGGACATGGCGGCCATCGCGATGTTTCCCATCAGCTTTTTCCAAATTTCCAGACGGATGTCGTCTGAGGCATGCGTTTGCAAACCGGCCTTAGTGAGCTTTTCAGCAATTCCGGCCACTCGCTCTGAAGCCCCACCCTGCATCTCTCCAATATAGGAAGGCACACCGTTGGGAAGCGATGGCGAACGTGAAAAATCACGAATTCTTCCCGGCTCCAGCAGCATGCCCGCCATTGTCGTCAACCCTCCCAGCACCCTGTCGGACCCTAACTCTTCAGCAATGATCTCTTCGTTACCCAGCCCGTTCTGGAAGCTGATGCAGACACTGTTTTCATGGCAGAAACACCGGGCCGATCTGGCTGCATCACGAGTTCCGTATGCCTTGCATTGGAAAAAGAGAAGGTCGGCAGATTCCAGATCTGAGAAGCGCGAAGTCGCTGGAATCATCATGGTCTGAACGCCTTCATAACCTTCTATCTTCAAACCCTCCGAATTAATGGCTTCAACATGCTTCTCGTTGTTATCGATGAGGACGACCTCAAGCCCATTCTCAGCTAAGATGGCTCCGAAGAGAGCGCCCATGCCTCCCGCTCCGATAATGGCAATGTCGGTATTCTTTTTGTTCATGAGATTCTTACCCTAGGAATCTGTCGGACTTTGCGGTTCGCAACATGGCTGGACGTGCGATCAGAAGTTGAAGGGGCTGACTGGCGACCAGTTTGAATCCGACAGACTCCTTTTGCTAGGAGTCTGACGGAAGGAGCTAGTCACTTGCGAAGCAATCAAACGTCAAAGTCCGACTCCTAGCAGGTTCAGACGAAGGTGAGTTGGATTTTTCCAATGATACCGAAATCTGCGGTCACACAGGAGCCACGGGCAAAGGCTTGCGGCACGGTTGCCGCGCCGGTTGAGACGAAGTCACCTGCTTTCATGGAGATCCCTCTAGCGGAAAGGTGATTGATCAGGTCCGCCATAGCTTGCAATGGGTCACATCGCATATCACCCAGAAAGTTCTCCGCGGCCGGATGATCGTCCACTTGCAGACAAATGGAATGGTTTCGAAAGTTGAGGTTTTTCCAGCCAGCGAAGGCAGATCCAAACACAAAGCCGATCCCTCCGCCGTTGTCGGCAACCGTCATCAGGGAGTTTTCCAACCAGGATTGACCCAGTTTGTAAGCCAGAGATTCGAGGTGCTTAAGCCGGTTGGAGTCAATCGCCCTTAGCAGCGAACCTCCTGTCTTTTTCATCGGGGTCAAAGGGCATTTCAAAGTGTGGTTTATTATCCAGAAACATCAAATGATTTTCAGCAAAAGGTTCGTCATAAGTCGCTAGGCGCATCAGGGTGGCTGCGTAGATAGTCTTTCAGTGGTGATACCGATAGCATGGCTTTCTTTTCCTCATGTGAACGCCAGCGAGGAGGTGCGCCTGCAGGCGTTACCTCCCTCGCATTGTTGGACGGTCTATTTCAATGGCTCGATTTTCCCGGGATCTTGATGCGCCTGAGCTCGATTCCATGCTTGCATCAATTCTTTCTGGTGCAGATTAGCCCACTCGATCACCAAACCCATTGCCCGAGGTGACAATCCGCCCTCGATCACAGACAGCGTCCGGATATTCAGAACACAGTCATTCCCTTCATAATTTGCATGGAAGTGCGGTGGCGAATGGTCCCCGAAATACATCCTGATCCGTATTCCAAAGAATCGACAGATTTCAGGCATGTTCCTTGGCTAACTTCTCGAAATACTCCTCGGGCCTTTGCCCGGTGATCTTCATATACAAAGAATCCGGGCAAAAATCTAAGTCACCGTCCCAAACCAGTTCGCCATCGTCCCCAATACTAGCTTTCCGAAACTGCTGGTAATCCAACCATTTGCTGAATACTCCCTTTCCCGCGTAGTCGGAAAAATCAACTTCTCCTTCCAACCCGTCCGAAAACTGGAGATGCACAACGTAATTTTCCTTGATTTTGACACTTTCCAGCGAAGATTTCATTTTCTCAGCCTAAGACCTGTACGATATTTTTCCAATATATTCTTCGTCCAACGCCCACGCTCTCCCTCACCTTGACCGGCCGCGGGCAAGGTGTAGGTGAGCAGCGTGTTGTTGGGCCATTGTGTCAAAGAACCGGCAAAGGCCTTGCGCCTGGTGGCTGCGGTCGATCATCAAAGCGCGCAAACTATCGCCCAAGTCGCTACCGCCGACAAATCCAACGAGATCACCGCCGCCCAAACTCTCCTGCGCAAGATGCCGGTCATGGACGGATCCACCTTCAACCTACACAAGGCCATCAATATCATCACCTAATGTCCCGAGAATCAAAACACCGTGGAGATGGCCTGAAGGCAAAAATATGGTTGGCAAAAATACGGAAAGTATCCTGCCTGTGGGTGCATCCGCCCATTCGAAGAGTACCTCGCAACTCGAAACACGGAACTCGAACCTCTCTCTCCCCATCCGTTGCCGTCGCTTTCCCGCTCAGCGGGGTTGCTCTTTAAACTCTGCGGCCGATCGGGTAATCATCGAGAACTCAACAGCTGTTCGTTTCCTTCCCAATCCGTTGCCAGCATGCGAGTGACCACAATTTTCTCCCGGTCCATTAACTCGCCCACCCTATCACTCAACTTCTCGGTCCAGTGAGGGTCTTCGTAGACCGCCTTGTATAGCCTATCTTTCTCTTCTTCGCTCTCGAAACGTCGAATCCAGATGTAGAGGTCTTCCTCCTCCTCGCCGACAAAGCTGCCCAGAACCACCATTCCTTTTGCCACTTGAAATGGAATGATCTCCTTCTCCATGAACTCGACCCATTCGTCCGTCTTTGATCCGATACTGTCGTAATTCAAAAAACATTGGAGCTCTCCTTGGTTTATGTGCCAATTGTGTTGCGGGCAACACGCCCACTTTCGCAATTGACGCATCCTGCAAGTGACTCGGCTCTCGGTCCATTGCAAAATGTATCCATCCCTAATTGCTCCATGGTTCGGAGGGTGGAAGCCCGTGGGGCAGATTTGCAATCTGCCGTCTCCATTGCGCCGTAATCGGCAGATTACAATTCTGCCCCACAGAAGACTCCGTGATTCGTCTGTCGCGGCCTCAATTCACGGCAGAGACCGATCGCCCTCATCTTCAAAAAACTCCTGTTCAACGATCTCACCCTCATCCATGATGGCCCGAGACTTAAGCTTGCCGGACGGGTGCCAGGCTAGGGAGAGGCCGTCCGCTTCGCTATCGACGAGCGTCATCTCAATCGCTTTTTCACCGTTCTCGTGCCACTTGATATACCTGCCGGAGACCACGCCCTCGACGATCTTGGTTTCGGACTTTCTTTGTCCGTCGGCATACCAGCGCCTACGCAGGCCGTGCGAGACCCCGTTCCGGAAATGCTCTTCGACCTCCTGTTGGCCATTCTCGAACCAACCCCGAGTGACACCATGGGCGCGCCCGCCTCGGATCTCGATTGCTGCCTTCTTGACCTTGCCCGGATAGTATTCGACGAGGGTGCCTTCGAAAGGCTCATTCGAGTCTACCGGAAACAAGACGCCGTCGCGCAGATCGAGCTCGGAGCGGGTCCGCTCGGCCAAGACCGGACTCTCGGTGCGCGGCCGGAACAGGATCATGAGCCCGATCGCGATTACGAATAAGCCTCCGGCAGCGAAGGACCAGTAGCGTTTATTCAACGCGGAGACGGAAAATTTGACTCGGGTGGTCCTCGGGGTTCGGGACGTAGATGTCCTGGAAAGTCACGCCGCTCGCCCGGTATGCGAGCACATCATTTGAACCGTCGGGATTGACGGAAAAGCTGGCTGCGGTGTAGGCCTCGAGGTCTGAGGTCGCCTCTAACGTATAGGTGCGTCCGGTGATGGCCAGGAAGCGCAAGCGCGCGATGCCGTTGATGACCTCAGCGATCTCCAAGGTGAGCAGGTCCTGACCTTCGAAGGCGTAGGTGCCGGCGATATATTCGTGGTCGTTTCTCATCCCATCACCATCGATGTCGCCTTGCGGGTCAACTTGCGCCAAGGTCTCGATGCCGTCGTTGGGGTCGGAGTCGATCACGTCAAATTCCCAGCTGTCGGGCAATCCGTCACCGTCGCTATCGACACCGAGTGTCAAGTCGAGGCGGGTACGCTCGCCAGGCTCGCCGATCTGTTTGCCGCTGACTTGGACTTCGATCGGAACATAAATGGTGGTGCCGATCACAACCTCGACAGTGTAGGGCATCTGCGGGAGCAACGCGGTAGGCCGATAAAGCTCCGCGAGGATACCGGCGTCCATAGGGACTTTCAGAGAATAATTGACCCCCGGCGCAATTGTGGGGTCGACCGGCCCCCGGGTGATCTCCTGCCCTTCCCCGTCGCTCATGTGGACCGAGCCCGTCTGCGAGAGCGGGTGACCACGCTCGTCCCTGAGCGTACCGTAAACCTCGTGGTGGGGGGCCGGGGGGTAAGCCATCGTGGCCGTACTCAGCACGGCCACTATGGCTAGTGTGATTGGTGTGATTGGTGTGATGTTGTGATTGGTGTGATGTGGGGATGGGGGGGATTGGGTGAGGGGTGTGATTTTGGAAATGTGGTTTCATGGGCTTATGGGGAAAGATGGTTGAAGGAAGAAACGATGCGGCTATTCTCCGGAGGCTGGCATATTCAAGGCTCGGCGGCCATTCAGGTTCACACCAATCATAACATCACACCAATCCCTAATTCCCCGAGTAAGAGTAAGTCTCGAAGAACAGTTCGATATCCCTGACAGTATCCATAAAGATCTGCAGCCCGACATCCGGGTTGTTGCGGAGCGTGCTGCCCGGAATGATGATTTTCCATTGGCTGTTCCAGACGGAGCGGCCGATGAGGCGGCTGTTGGTAAATCCCGGGGCGCTGCTGAACACCGTCCCGCTGGGCACGGCCCGGAAGGCCTGGTGCTTGCGGATCGCGAAGGGTTCCTCGCTCAACGAGTCGCTGGAGATAAATCCGCTGCTGGTTGAGAAATCGGTGTTCCCGATGTTGAAAGGCAGGGGGATCGCCTGGTCGTCGACCGCCCAGTTGCGCACCGTCGAGGTGTCGCCCAGGGGCGGTGAGCGCATCGAGTCGACCCCGGTCGGGATGAGGTAGATAAAAGGTGTCGCGCTCAAGGCCTGCGGATCGAGGAATCCCTCGTCCGGGTCGCCCGGGGATTGCGCGCCGATGTCTTCGAGTATGCCACCACTGGAAGTCGGCGAATCCATACCGATGTAGCCGTCGAAGGCGATCCCGGAAGCGCGGATCTTGGTGGCGAATGAAGTCGGGCTGAACCCATGGTCGCCGCCCGCCAGCGGTTGGCCGAAGAAGTTGAATCCTTGGACGATGGTGGTGTCGAAGGAGATGACCAGGCCGGGCACCGGCAGGCCTTCGTCGTCCGCGATCTGTAGCGCGTAGCGGCGCACGTCCGGGTCATCGAGGACGTTGTCCATGCGGGAGGCCGCCAATCTGTCGCGCCACGTTTGGTCGCCTTCTTCGCCTGGGATGATGCGGTAGTTTTCTTCACGCAACGAGAAAAGGGTGCGGTATCGATCCGGGTTGTTGAAGCCGAGCCGCGTCTTCGCCACCGCCCAGTCGCCCTGCATCTGCGCCAGCACCCCGGCCAGGCCCGGATCGCCGGTCGTCGAGGCCGTGAACTGTGGGTTGCCGTCGCTGTCGACCACACCGAGGGCGCGGCTCCGTACGATGCCATCAAAGAAGGCGGCGGCGGCGCTGCTGCCTGACGAATCGAGCAGGCCCGTCTCGTAGTCGTAGGCGCGGGCGGCGAGGAAGGTGTAGCGAGAAGCGAGGTCGAAGAGAGTCTTGTATTTCTCCAGGGCCTCGTTGCGGAAGACGCGGAAGGCAAGGTCGCGGGTGCGGAATCCCTGGATGATGGCAGCGGCACGCTTGCGGAAGGTCTCGCGGGTCCTCTGCACGGTGAATCCTTCAGCGATGAGAGCGGTCAAGTCCCTCTGGGCTTGATCGAAGCGGCGCAAAGCCACATCGAAGGCCACCCGCTTATCACGGAAGCCCGCCAGTTCGACTTGCAGATCGCGGATAAGCTGGCGGTTCTCGGCCGTCCATGCTTGTTCCTCGAGATCGATTTCGAGTTCACGCTGCAAGACGTCTATTACCAGCTGCAGCCCCTCGGCGGTGCTCAGTGCAATAACCTCCGTTATGCCAAGAATCGTGGCGGCCACCGTACCAACTGTCTTAGCCGCTGCGCGGGCAGCAGAAGTCACGTCGCTCGATACCCCAGCGCTTAAGGGCAACGCTTCTGCGACCGCATCGCCACCATCTCCGGTTAAATCACGGGCGATCTCACTTGCCTTGGCGATGAGATTGGCCGCCAGGATGCCCGACTGCAGGCCGTTGGATTCCCTTTGTACATCTTCTGTCAGGGAGACAGATTTGGTCCGTGCGTCCACTTGGGTGAGGTAGACCCGCAGCAGATCTTTCATGCAGCTCAGGACGGCGGCATACGAATCCGCCGCCCCTTTCAACTCGATCCGGGCCGAGAGCCGATCTGAAATGGCCGTCTGGATCCGCCCGGGAGAGGACCGCCTGCCTGTCCATTCAGGTGGCTTGATGAACTCGCCCGAGCTGTTAAGGGAGAAGGTGACGGTCGGTTGGACGGGAACTCCATCGGCATCGACGTCGATTTCGCCATCGGCGTCCGCGTCGTAGTCGAGCATAGAAGAATTGGTTTCAACGAACTGCGGGTCCAGGGGCAGTTCGATCTCTGTTACCTCATCGCCAGGCTTGAAGAACAGCTCGACTTCGTCGATCAACTGGGCGTGAAGAAGGTCCGGACCTTCGTAACCCTGGGCGTAGGTCTTCCCCGGACCGATGTCGTCGGGGTAAGGTGTCCCGTAAATTTCGATCAGTTCGTTTTCAAACGCCTGTTCCTGTTCCTCGATGGCCGCGCGCTGTCCGGCCACGCTATTTTCCTGTTGGCGCAGGAACTCGGTGGACCGCTTGGCATTGTCGAAGGCGAAGACCGCATTGCTGAGCACACCGACGGCACGGTCAAAGACCTGCTCGAAGTGAGTCATTCCGTCGTCGATCTCAGACGGCGAGATATCGAAACTTAAGGCGTCCCTGGCGAGGCCGAGAGGGTTGAGGCGGGCGTCGGCGTTGTCGAGCGTCAACTGGATCGCCTCGGCCTGCGCCTACGGTGTTTTGATTCTCGGGACATTAGGTGATGATATTGATGGCCTTGTGTAGGTTGAAGGTGAAATGATCACAGAGGGCAGGGGTGGATTCGAAGCCCATGGTAGATTTGAGGCTAAGAACCAGTTGCCTGCAAGCAGCCAGGATTCTGGCTGCGTTATGGTTACGGATCATACATCGATCTTCATCGAAGAAGCGATTTCTGGGGTAGTGGTTTTTGTTTTCGATGGCCCAGTGGTTGCGGATTTTCGATAGGAACTGAGGAGGGCTCAAGTCGGTGGGATCGCGGCTGCTGACATAGTAGGAGCGTTCCGAGGAAGGTTTCGCTTTGTTAGGATAGAGGCTGTCCCAAATCCGAGAGGATTTGGGACAGCCTCTATTCTAACAATACTTTCGTCGCCCACAGGCGGGGCACGATCTTCCGGAAACAGCGCCACCTGTTCGGGTCTTTCCCTGCCCTCTTCGAAAATCTCGATGCTCTTGCGCCACGCTTCGTGTTGGCTATCGTTGATCTCTCCAAGGTAGAGGACCTGTCTTTGGACCACCCGCCCCCCGCTGACACGCTTGTTCTCAACGATATTCCAATAGTAGTGCTCTTTGCCATCTTTGCGCCGACGATTACACCTCAGAAACATGATGGCCCACCATTATACGAAAAAGTCCCGCCCTGGGAAGAGCGTAGGTCTACACTACAGGCGGTTTTGCCAACCCACCTCTACTGTTGATGCGCCTCCTGAGCCCTACTACCCCCGAAAAAAACCGTTTCGGAAGTTGAGTTGGTCAAGTAGGGCTAGGTAGCGTTGCATGCGGATAGTGTGATTCACTACGCCAGGGCGAGCCGGGCAGAGGCGGTGAATCGGAATCGGGTGAGCCTTGGCCCGGCTGACTTTGGCCTCGTGGCGGAAGCGGACGCACGCGAGTCAGCACCAGCCGCCGGTTGCCACTTCGGAACCGGATCAATCGGGGCTGAAACTTCAACGGAAGGTATCAGGATGTCACCCAAAAACCCGCATGCGCATTGAAGTTTCAGGTGAGGCAGATGCGGAAATCGAAAACACGGTTCACTCCGAGCTGGTCTGTTTTCTAACTCGTCGGACCAAACGGCACTGAAAAATACAAAATGTTCGCCCGCCTGACCCACTGGGCCAGTCCTCGCAGAATCAAGGAGCGAGCAGATTTTCAACTACCCCACGCCCTTCTCGAAGATCGGTGGTATTCGATTCGAGCTGACGTATTTCAGGGGGAGAAACCAGATCTGCAGCATTAGTACCAGGTATTGTATGAGAGCCAAGACGGCGAAATCGAATTTGTATTCCCAGTGCAAGGCAAGCGAAAATAGATTTTCTTTTTGGCGAACTGCGAGATTCCTCGCTCGAACAGGACCCGCTATTCGTCGATGTGGAAACCCTCGACTTCCGACTGCGAGACGAATCGCCCGCCTTTTCCCTCGGTTTTCAACGGATTCCTTTTGAGGAAATCGGCCCGAGGCGGGACGCGGATAGGAAAGGCACCGGTTGAACCTACTCAAGTGTAAGTGCGAATCCCTTAGATATCGGAGTCGTACTCTTCGAATTCACCGATGTCGAAATGCTCACGCATTCCGCTACGAGTGGTGTTACTTGATGTAGCGGAATGCGTGAGCATTTCGGGATCCGCCTCGACAGTCCGGCGCAATCCCGACGGCCGGCGAATCCGATTCTGTGAGATTCCACGGGATCGGTCTCACGACACGACATACGGTCGAAGCGCATCCAGATCCGGCTCAATGCCGAGACCGAGTTGATTGGGCAATGTGTAGAAACCGTTGCTGGGTCGCAGCGATGGGGTAAAAAACCTGTCCGCGACGTCGACTTGGGTCGGCTGAAACTCAACGACTTGAAGCGTCTTTGCTGAAACCGCCGTGTGGAGAGTGGCGGCCGTGTAAACAGCCTGACCCTGACCAATGTGCGGAGCCACCGGAAGGCCGCGGACCACCTTTGAAATGCACGGTTTGGCGAGAGTTTTGGGACTGTTCGCCTATTTTGCTGGGAATCTGTCGGACGAACTTTGTCACTTGCGAAGCAATCGAACGACACAGTGCGATTCCTAGCTGGAGGCTGTCCCAAATCCGAGAGGATTTGGGTGGAAGCCTGATACCGATATCAATCTTCGTCACGTTATGTAGACCACGACATGCCTTCCGTCCTCGGTAGCTTACCTTTTATCCGTTATGCACCTTTCCAGCACCCTTCCTCTCGCTTTGAGTCGATAGTTCTCCCAAGGAAGCGCCTCTGACTCGATTCTTGGATCCCTATGCCGCCTGCGTTGCCTCTTTCTCATGTTCTTGCGCAAGTCTCTGCGCGATTTTCCATAGATTGTGGGACAGAACCGACCAGGCCACGCTAAGGTTACGGTTGTCAAAGCCTTTGCTGCGTATCTTGCCCCCGTGCCATCGGTTCTTGAGCACTCCGATCCGGCCTTCGGTGCTCCCTCGTCGTCGCTGCAACCGGACAAAGCGCGGCTCCTCCATCCGCTCCTTGAGCTCTTGTGGATTGCGGGGCGTAAGGGCGTCAAAAATCCCCTCTGCCTGGAGCCGCTTGCTGGCCGCCTTCGAGGCATAGCCCCGATCCCCACTGATCGCTTCGATCTTCTCCTCTAAAGCGAAGCCCTTTTGCCTCTCCAGACTTTCCCAAAGCTGCTTCAATTCGCTCGGGGCCTGCCCCCCATACAGTTTCCAGTCCAACAGATATCCCTCTGCGCTCTCGCATAAATAAAGGGTGTTGCCAAACTCCACCTCCCGATCTGCCTTGCCTCGCACGATGACGTCAATCTCAGGTTCGTAGGCGCTCAGGATCTTCTCCTCATTCTTCACCTGCCGCCCCCCTATGATCCGTTCGTGCGCCTGTTTCATGACCTGCGGTATCTGCTCTAACATACCATCCATTCGCTCGATGATTCGGCTCGCCTTCTTCTCGGTGTAATCGCTTTGCATCCACATAGCTTCCAATAAGTCACGGTGGCGAAGGGCATGGCCCTCAATCTTCTTGAGCAATAGCTTCATCCGCCGCAGGATCCCTTTACGCGCTTTGCCCGCCTCCCGGCGCCGACGCGCATGCGTCATCTCCAGGCACCGTTTGTTCATCTCCCGAGCCAATCCCTTTGCTCCCTGGGGCATGCGCTGTTTCATTCCCGCCTGCCGGATCAGACTGATCGCCTTGAGCAGCGTTGCTCCCACATCCTTGAGCAAGACCCAGTCCACGGGCCAGTGGATGTTCGCTTCCAGGCAAGTGGCGTCGATCAGGCATTCCCTCGTATCGATCGGCTTCTCTAATCCTGCCTCACCACAATGTTCAGCATTGCCCACCACCTCGGTCATCCTTGCATGCAGCTGTCTCAGATACGCTTCGTCGAAGAATTTCGAATCCCGTTCCAGACTGCTCTTCGATATTTTCCGGATCCCGTCTGCCTCACGCACCCGGCAAAAATTAGCCAGAAGCTCACTGCGTCCCAACTCCTGCGACAGACAACGAAAGGATATCCCTCCGAGTAAATGACGCACCACCTCCACCCGCAGCGCTTTTATCGCTCTTAGAGCGCGTCGCTCCCGATCCTTCCCTCCCGCTTCATCCCATCCTTCCAAGGCTTTTACGATCGCCTCCCTTTCCAGCGAGGAGTCGATCAAAACCCGGTCAATCCGCTCCATTGTTTCCAGAAACACGGTGTAGTCTTTGCATCGAATGACTGGAGTTAGGGCTGGACGCAGGAAGCTTTGCACGGCAATATTTTTCATGAGAAGGGCGTGCTTTGTATTTGACTAACGCAAGCATAAGCGCCCTTTTTCGCCGGATCGAGCTTTTTGCAGCTCTATCCGGCCTTTTTTTTGCCCATAACTCATTAAAAATCAATTGTTTCCACCACTGGGACGGGCTCTAGCTGAGGGTGACAACCTCCTGCCCTACGATCTTCTTGGTCCGACTGCGCGGCGCGAACTCGATGAGCTCCCGCGTCTCGGGCGAGAGTCGTTCCAGGATCTCATCGGGAAATGGAAAAGGAAGGTTGTCGTCCGTCGGACCCACGAATTGAGGAACGTAGCGGAGCATGAGAAAACGCCGGTCGCGATCCCGGGGCCTCCAGATCAGGACTCCATGGGTGAGCAACTCGGAGATGAAAACTACATCGCCGGCTTTCGGCGTCAGGTTGAGGACGGCGGGATGAGGAGCGGGATCGAGTCCTTCCGTATCGGAGGCAAAGAAAGACTCCGGCCGACTGAACTCTCCTTTATGCGAACCAGGGATGACAACCAGGCCGCCATCTCCGGGATGGACATCGGTCAGATAGAAAAAGACGACAAAATAATCGCAGTAGATGAGGCCGTCCTCGATAAAGTAGCGAGGGGTTTGCGGTCCCCAACCGTCGCGGGCACAGTGAAGAGCGCCAAATGTGTTGTCTTCATGAGTATTCACCCGTAAAGAGCCGCTGGCGAATCGCGGCTTACCACCGGTCAGTTCCTTTACGATGGACCACGTGCGAGGATGCACTGTCAAAGCCTCGAGTGACTTGTCGAATGCGAACCCGTGGCTGTAATTCCTATCCTTCGCTTCGAAGCCGGGCGGTAGCTCGCCGGGAGGGGTATCGATATAGCGCTGGACAGCCTCCTGCGCGGCCCGAAGCTCCAAGCCCTGGAGTACTCCCTCGAGGTGGAGGTATCCCGAAGTGTCGAAGAAGTAGCGCTGTTCCGAAGTCATCATACCAACTGCCTGATGCAGTAAATCAATAGAATTAATAGGGATGGTGCCTGTGCCCAGGCCACTCATCGAATATCATACTTTCGGGCGGATGCGGCAAGGCGGATTTCTATGAAGAGAGTTTCCTGCGGTGACCACAGCATCCGCTAGCATTATGCATCCTAGAGAAGATACTCGCATATGCACATACTAATACTAAAACTCACGGCGTACCTGATTAGCGTGTTTGAGGCTCCCCCGGTCTCGTGCCGGGGTGGTGCCCGGTTTCCAGCTACCATACCCGACTGGGTCAGAATACCCCTCCCCCGGCCCTTCTCCCCCCAGTCCCGGCGGCGCCGGGACTGGGGGGAGAAGGGCCGAGGGAGGGGTCGGTGGGGGTGCCTATTTTGTAGCACGGAACCCAACGCCACCCCGGCACGAGGCCGGGGGAGCCGGCGACCGAAAGGCGCTAAACACGTACCTCACGGCCGTGAGTTTTAGTGTTAGTATGTGCGGAGGAGGACAATGGGTGATGAATCGAAGTCGTGGGGTGATAGGGGGGAGTTGGGCTCGACTGGGTTGACCTTGTGGGCATTGTGGGAACTATCGAAGATTAGATGCTAGTAGGGTACGTAAGTGACGAGCGCTACGTCGCTCTTTCCGATGTTTCGCTGGAGTTCGAGAATGATGACGGCGTGACATTGGCCCGTTCCAGCGCCTCTGGAGCGGTGTATGCGGATGTGCAACCGGGACCCTATCGTGTGACCCTGGCTCGGGATGGTTTCGGGTCCAAGATCGTCGAAATGGAGGTCTCGGAGGAAAAGCCGCACCAATTTCGCCTGCTGGTGGACTGTCTCATGGGGTACATGTGGCCCAAGTGTGTGCAGGCAGGAGAGCGGTCGGAATTCCGGGTGCATTCAGACGCTGAGTACAAGCTCGAGCTCTGGCGATACGGTTGGGGAAAGGAGCTGATGCGGCCGATCGGATGGTACGACGAACACGGACCTCGAGCGACAGTGCAGATCACGCCGGATGGGGATTATACTCAGGCTGGAGTGCAGTGGAACAAAGTAGGCTACACCAGTCCGCATCACAAACAGTACCTGGAAGCGCCGGAGAGATCGGGTCTTTATTATCTTCATGCGAAGACGCAGGCCGGTCAATTTTTCTCGTTTCCCTGGGTGGTGGCTCCGAGGGAGCCTGCTGCGGAAATCGCGGTGTTGGCTTCAGATATCAATTGGAATTGCTACAACAATTTCGGCGGGCGAAGTAATTACATTCATCCCGACAGGATGCCGCCGACTCCTACGATCAACGCCCGTCTGGAACTGAAGCGTTATACCGATCCGGAGCATATCAACTACGACGCCGAGGAGTATCTGCCGCTCTCCTTCGATCGGCCGGAGCCGATTAACCATGTGCC
Organism: Candidatus Moanibacter sp.; assembly: GCA_965226025.1. GTDB lineage: Bacteria > Verrucomicrobiota > Verrucomicrobiia > Opitutales > UBA2987 > Moanibacter. Next base: position 2,508,866 of record CBDDCD010000003.1, read on the forward strand.
GGAGGAGGTAACGGTCACGGATGCTATCGAAGGCCGATCGCCTAACCATATTGCACCGGCGGAGTGGAGGCTCCTGGGTTGGTTGGAACGAGAGGGGTTCGCTTATGACTTGTGGTCGGAAACTCAGTTTCATTTTGGGAAATTCAATCTGGACAACTACAAAGTTCTCGTCCTCGGTCCCCACCCGGAGTACTGGTCCTCAAAGATGTATTTCGAGTTAAAGGACTGGGTGTTCAATCGAGGAGGGCGTCTCATGTATATGGGCGGGAACGGGCTGAACTGTGAAGTCGAATTCCTCGATGAGTCCACTATGGTGGTGCAGAATGGGGACAGAAGGCGGCAGCGCGATGAGGGCTTTGAAAGTCGGTTTCACATGCGCCAGGAATCCGAGGCCAATTTGCTCGGGGTAGTGTTCACGGACCCCGGAATCATGACGGCGGCGCCCTACCGCTCCGTGGATGCGGAACACTGGGTCTTCAAGGGAACGGGTCTCAAGAACGGGGATCTATTCGGGACGGAGTCCCTCCACATGCGTGTTCCGGGCGGTGCGTCAGGTCATGAGACGGACAAGATTTCACCGCGATTCTCCCCACCCGGGGTGCAGTTGCTGGCTAAAGGAACAAACGTGGACGAGGGCGGTGCAGAGATGGTGCTGCACGAAACATCGAGTCGAGGCGCCGTCTTTTCGACCGGTTCGATCACGTATATCAGTTCGCTCCTCGTGAGTGAGCCCGTGTCGAAGATTACCGCCAATGTCCTGAGCCGCTTTCTCAGCTAGTCCCAATTGGGCGAATTCTACGGAAGACTTTCCATGAGCCAAAACAAGAAAAAGTGGTGGGCCGTGACCTCTGGGCGCGGCATTGGTATTTCTAATAAATCGTTCTTTCTTTCCGCGTCCGGAGGCCGCGGACCACCGTAGTAATGTACGCATGCAGGACGAATTCGGCACGGCTCGCCGGTTACCGGGTTTGGACTGTGACGCACGATGCCGTTCGATCTGATTGAGGTCTAGTGAGCCCCCTCCAACAGATTCGTGACAGCAATCTATCGACATGAACTTTGTCCGGGCCGATACTTCCATCCTTGATATTTCGAACTTTAATTATGCAGCAGAAAGCCAGATCTAACGGGTTCCTCTCCGAGGTCCAGGTCAACTATTTCAATACCTTCGGCTATCTCTCCTTGCCCGGACTTTTGGCCGATGCCATCGACGAAATCATCGATGCGTTCGAACAGGTATGGACCGAACACGGTGGCGGACACGATGGGAAACCCCATGACGGCAGACAACGATCCTGTATTGTACCCTTCATCGACCAGCATGAGAGGCTTTGCGCCCTCCTGGACGATCCGCGCATTGAGGGGCTTTTGAGCAGTTTACTGGGTGACGATTTCAACTACGCAGGTTCGGATGGGAACTACTACGCGGGTGATACGCAGTGGCACTCGGACGGATTCACCAAGACCATCCGCTACGCGAAGATCGCATTTTATCTCGAATCACTCACAAGTGAGACAGGATGCCTTCGCGTCATACCTGGAAGCCATAGACTCGGGGAGGGGTATTCCGAAGTCCTCGAAAGCGAAGTCCGAGAATCGGAGGATCGTTGGGGGATCAGTGGAGAAAAGGTACCGGCGACTGCGCTCGAGACCGTACCCGGTGATATTCTCGTTTTTAAGCACAACTTGAAGCACGCCGCTTTCGGTGGAAGCGCGCGACGACGCATGTTCACGATCAATTGCTGCCAACGAGTTGCGGAGGAGCAGATAGATCTTCTCAAGCAGGACATTGCGGCCAGAGCCCGATTCTGGCTAGACCGCAACTACGGTGAGAAGATGGTCGCGACTGCGAGTGAGGGCCGGATGGTCCATTTGGAGCAGATCATGGCGAATGACGGACATCTGGCGGAATTGAGCGCCAAGGCGCGCACGGAGATGGCGGAACCTTCAAGGGGGTAGGGGGGGAGAGAGTTGCGAATTACGGGTTGCGAGTAGCGAGTGGGAAGGGGAGACGGGGAGGGGAGACAGGGAGAGAGTTTCGAGTTAACCGTTGCGAGTCGTCCTCTTCCGTCGTCCACTCAATCGTGCACTGCGGTCGAAACACTCCACGAACCCACCTGAAACACAATAGTTTCGTCTTGTTAAAAAGGCGACCCGCGGCCCGGACATTGCTTTGTCGATATACCCGGACCTCCAAGATCGACCACAGATCACGATTGGGACTCACGATCGTAGAGAGGAAGATCTTCGCAGGTCCATACACTTAGTCCCCACACTTAATCGCTTACACTTCGTCAGAACGCTTAGTCAATCGGACCCGGCGAGGAGGACTAAGCGGGGCGACTACGGGTATTGGACTAAGGGTGGGAACAACAAATCACTGCTACTCGAGCTCCAACTTCGTCAGATAGATACTCGTTTTCCCTTCGTGTGACGAATAGTAGCTGATCCAGAGCATATCCTCGTGCCAGACCATTCCCGGGTAGGAGCAGTCCCCTCCGCTGGGGAGGGTAAGGATCGGCTCGTAACTGTTGCGCGTCATCCGAGCCAGGACGGCGATGGGGCTGCCGTCATCTTTCCATCCCCGAGCTGAAGCCCAGAGCGAGCCGCTGGGAAGGCGGATGAAGTTGGGCCCGCCGAGGTTTGCCTCAATTTGAGTGAATGACCAGTCCTCGTAGGGCGGGCGGCTAGTCCCGATCCAGTTCGGGCGGATGAGGGCGATCATTTCCTCGTCGGGCATGAAGCGAAGCGTCGTTTCGCTTACCGTCCAGTGGTTATTGGGAAGGACGAACTCGGTGACCCAATCCCAATCGAGGCCGTTTTTCGTGCGATAGAGGAAACCCCGCCGCGGATTCTTTCCCTCGCCGGATTTGGAGACGCAGTAACCGACGTCGCCGTGCCAGGTGATACGCCACAGCCAGTGGTCCTCGGCTAAAAGCCGTGCCGGCTTCGTCCAGGTATGCCCATCATCGGAAATAGCAACCCGGGGCGAGCGCGTCACGGGAACGCCGTTTCGGTGAAGGGTTCCTCCCATCAACAACATGAGTCGTCCGTCCGGCATGACAGATATTTTGGGGTCGCGCAGGTCCACTCCCGGCTCGGAGAGTTCTGCTGTCGAGGTCCAATCATCCCCATCACCCGAGGCGATGACGCGTACCGTGCCAATCGAGTTGCCGTGACTCTCCGCTTCTCGAAACGTGCACCACCATCTGCCTTCAAACCGAATCAGATCGGTAAATGCGTTGTGTTTCCCGCGATCCCAGATCTTTCTTACGGAAATGATCTGGGTCGATTGTTCCGGTCGTTCGGCGTTGTTCATTTATGGCGGATCCGATATATGTTTGAATTGATGTGGAGAGGAGACCGAATCTCATGTATCGTTCAGAATCGATAAACGTCCAGGGAAATTCCATGCCCACGCTCATTTTCGAGCCGGAAGAGGCGGGTCCGCATCCGGGGCTCATCATCGCGCAGCATCTTCCGGTTGCCCATGCCGGTCTCGAGAAGGATCCATTCACGCTCGATGTAGGTGAACGATACGCCGCCGCCGGTTACCTCTGCGTCATCCCTTTCCTCTTTCACTGGTGGCCGGAAGAGGACTCCATGGAAGCGAAGCGCGACGCCTTTCGGGACAATTGGACGATTGCTGACTTGGGCGCGTCCTATCAATTTCTCTCCGAGCTGGGAACCGTTGATTCTGACCACATCGGCATTTTGGGACATTGCTGGGGCGGGCGCGTCGCTTGGCTGGGGGCATGCAATAATCCCGATTACAAGGCGTGTGCGGTTTTCTACGGTGGCCGTATCAAGATCCCCTTAGCGGATGGGGGAACGCCACCCATCGAACAAGCCGGACGCATCCAGTGCCCGATCTTGGGCATATTCGGAAACAAAGACCGAGGCCCGTCGCCGGATGACGTCAACGATTACGAAGCGGCTCTGAAGGATGCCGGGATACCTCACAAGTTTCACCGCTACGACGGTGCCGGGCATGGCTTTCAGGACTTTACCAACAACGATCGCTACCGCAGAGAACAGTCCGAGGACGCTTGGTCTAAAGCAATTGGTTTCTTCGACAGACACTTGAAGTAGATTCGTTCCGGATTCCTCGAAATGCTCACGCATTCCGCAATGAACCATGGCGGTGGGTAGCGGAATGCGTAAGCATTTCGTCTTCTTGGAGACCGGAAGTTTCATTCCCGATTGATCCAACTGTGGAGTGGCAGGTTCTGTCACCCCAAAATCCGAGTTTGGTTTTCCTACTTATAGGATTCTGTCGGACGAAGTCGGTCACACGCCTCCCACGTGGGCGCCATCGGTTTTTCCAGGAGCAGGTGCTTTCCGGCCTCGAGACACTGGATGCCCACCTTTTCGTGAAGGTCGTGAGGCAGCATGATATCGACCGCGTCGAAGTCACCCTTGGCCAAGGCTTCCTCGACCGAGGCGAAGGGTCGACCTCGGGTTCTCTCGGCGAAGTCCCCGGCCCTGGTCTCGTCGAGTTCGATGCATGCGGTAACGTCGATGCGCGAAGCGTGCTCCCTGATACCGTCGAGGTGAAGGTGATATGGACCTATGGCACCGCATCCGACGAATGCGAGTTTGAGCGATTCACTCATTCTTCGATCCGTGAATAACCGTCCGGGTTACCTTTGCGCCAGTCAGGAAGGTACTTGCCGCGACCGCGGAAACCGTAGGAGGGTCCTATCTGGTTCGGCGTCGACCATGGCCAGCCCTGGCCGCCGATGAGACGGAATTCATCCTCCATGCCGCACAGCCAGTAAAACATGTAGCCCACGTAGATGGCCTCGTTGTGCCCTCCGTAATAGGCGGTTTGGAAGTCAAAATCTTTCTCGATTATCCAGTCCCGCTCTGGTGGCGCCGTGCGCCAGTAGTTGTATTTGAGCATGTGTCTAATGCCGGTGGCGGTGGAAGCGCCGCGCCGATGGAGGATGCTCTGGTGGTGAATGCCCAAAGTTCCGGCCGGGCCCGCCGCGAATTCGCCTCCCTCATCGGGATCTCGCGGGGTCATTCGGTGATGGGTACCCGGCACGATCTCTGTCGGTCCCAACTCGATCGGCGTGTCCTGGGGAAAGTAGAATACTTCGAGGAATTCCAACTCGGGGCCAAAGACCCGGTCCGCATCGTGGTGCCAAGCTTGGGCAGTGTTGGGACATTCGACGTGGTGGTGGCTGGCCAGAACGGGCAGGCCGACTTTCCTCCCCAGAAGAGACCGCATAATGCCCACCAGTTTAGAATTGAGGAGAACATTTTGCAGGAACCAGTCTTCAAGAAATATGCCGCTGGGTTCGTGCGAGGTCCTAATGCGTTCTAAGTCCGCCTCGGTCATTCCCTCGGGAATATAGTTCGGATTTGCCTGGAGTTTTCCGTCGAGGTAATCGCAGGTAAGCCGATTGACTTCATCGGACACAACGCCTGGGAGCATCAGAAAGCCTTTGCGGCAGAAATCCAGGACCTGGGAATCCGTCAAAGTCGGAGGGCAGTCGAAGATCCGATTTTCACAGTCGTAGGTCACGGTTGTCTGTCTCGGTTGATTTCGCCTCCCATGTGGACCGCCTTGCCGTCCGTCCCTGCCCACCCGCATCGATTTCCAAGGTGGGGAAGGACGTGACCGCAGGGCGTGCCGCCACCGAAGCTCCTGAGTAACCTGATCGATCTTGGTTCCGCTGACGAGTCTGTATTTCACGAGTACTCCGGCGCACGAAACTGGCCGGGTTTATCTATTTTGTCGCTCCCTCTTAGTCTGCAGGACTGTCACATCCAGATGTGCGGCCGCACATCTGGATGTGACAGTTGCTCACCGATACCGGAGGCGGGCCCTGCTGTTGATCCGGCTGGAATCCCGCACCAACATTGGAGTTCGATGTAGGTGTGTGAGTGGGCGCAGGAAACGGAGGAAGAGGAAGATCAGTTCCAATCCATTGTCACGGTTTTGCGTCCCGTTACTACAGCCCCATTCGCACGTGATCGTCAGGCATGAAGATAGGCCTGACAATCTCGTAAGGATCGGGTCGTCTGGGAGTTCCCGGCGGGACTTGATACTCAAGGATCGCATCTTCGTTGAGGTCGTGACCGAGGCCCGGCAAGGTGGGGATCTTAACCACGTCGCCTTCAACTTCGAAGAGATGGGGCGTGTTGACCAGTTTCAGGAGGGGTTCCCACTGCTCTTCGGGTCGAAATGGTGGAGTGATCATCGCCACTTCGAGCATGCGGCAGCTTTCGATAGATGCGGCTAGCTGAATCACGGGGGCCAAAAGAAAATGGTTGGCCCCGTGCATGATGAGGGGAATGTGAAATCCTTGAGCGAGGGCAGCAATGCGGTGAACCGTCAAGATGCCACCGGAATAGTATGCATCGGGCTGCCAGATATCGAGCGACTTGTGAGTTCCATAGCGGATGAAGGGCTCGAGTCCGAAATCGCGCTCTCCCGCAGCGATGGGAAGATCGACCGATTCCGAGAGCCGGGCGTAACCGTGAATATCGCCGTGTTCAAGGGGCTCTTCCAGCCATTCGGCCTGCAAGAAGCAAAGAGCGCGGGCGATTTCTAGAGCGGTCTCGACATCCCACAGACTCCCGGGAAAGGAAGCGGTTCGATCGAACATGAATTGGACCTTTTCGGGACCTCCAAACCGATCGCGCAGATGTTGAAACATCTCGATATTGTCGAATGGGTTGGCGTGCCATATTTGCAGTTTGATGGAACGGTAACCCGTCTCCACGTATTTGATCGTGTCCTCCAGTTCCACTTCAATAGGCGTGTCTTGCAGGGTCGGCCAACAGACTGTGGCGTACAATTGAATTTCATCGCGGTAGGGTCCGCCAAGAAGCCGGTAGATCGGTAAGTTGGTCGCTTTCCCTAGAAGATCCCAGAGAGCGTGCTCTGCGCTGGGAGCGCGCCCGAGTCCTTTGGAAACATACTCTCCGATTCGAAACGGATCGCTGGCGATGAGCAACGGACGGACGAGCGAATCGAGGAGTGTTTCGCGCACCTCACCCGCACCCCAGCCGGTGAGCCCCTCGTCAGTCTCTATTCGCACGAAACCGACGTCGCCATACTTCCCAGCCCGCAGCTCGTCCTCCGGGCAGGGCACTTGGACTCGAATGGTATCGACGCTGGTTATTTTCATATCTCGTTGGCGAGCATGCTGACATATATGACTCTTGTTTCCGTCTTCCCGTTTCGCTGCTCGACGCTGAGCGAAAGGTTGTAGGTGCGTCCCATTGAATTCTGTTTCTTTTGAATCTCAGAAAGAGTCAGATTGGTGTTTGATAGAGCGGTGAAATGATCGAACTGCAAATAGCGGAGTCAATCTGATTAAAGACGCTGAAACACAGAGGCTGCTCGTGTGCGACTAGGGTCGACATTCCAATGAGCTTTCTTGTGCAGGGCAGTATCGGCTGACTGTCCTCGACTGAGTGCATCCCATTCAGAATAGTTCCTCGAGTTGCGCGCCAAACCTTGGAGATGTTGACAAAGGAAAGGGTAGCACAACTATCTGGGGCTAGGCGGATTGGATCGAATCAAATGACTGCAGGTAATCGAAGAGCACCACTCACCGTATGGGCCAATCCCCTGACCCGCGGTCTTCGCGAAGGCAAGGTCTGTCTGGGCGCCCTCAGCATTTCTTTTCCCTGCCCGGCGGTGGCGCAAATTGTCGGCCAGGCCGGCTTTTGCTGGTTCTACTTCGACATGGAACATTCAGGGTTGCCGGTGGATGCGATTGATCCAATTTGCGTCGCTTCGAAGCTCGCCGGGGTGGCGCCGATTGCGGGATCGACGGGCATTACCGACTTTCTTGTTTCTCGCCCTCTGGACAACGGAGCCATGGGCGTGATCGCGCCCCATGTTAACGATGCGGATGAGACTCGGCTTGTTGTCAGTGCTTGTCGCTACCCTCCATCGGGAACACGTGGCATGTTGGGTCTCGGTGCTTTGACCGAATTCCAAGAAGTGGATCTGGGTGATTGGGTGGCTGCTATGAACCGGGAAATCCTCGCCAGCGTCAAGGTGGAGGGCGCCCGAGGAGTCGAGAATATCGACGAAATTGAAGCCGTCCCGGGACTCGACGCGATCATCATCGGACCTTCCGACTTGACGACCAGTCTCGGCATTCCAGGCCAATTTGAGCACACCCGCTTCACGGACGCCATGGAACGCATCGCCAAGGCCTGCGAGAGTAATCGTGTTGCCTGGGGGCCACACGTCGGCAGACCGGAAGAGGTGAAGCATTGGGCCGACCGGGGCGCGACCTTTATGAGTTGTGGGTTTGACGGCGACTTGCTGTTGCAGACTTGGAAGGATACGGCTCAGCGAACGTATGAACTGTTGGGCGATCGGGCGATCTGAGTGAAAGTAGAACCACGGATAGGTTGGAGCAGCGAAGCCGCGACCAAAGAATCTGAGGGGGAGGAACGGAGACGGGGAGATGAGAAAGCAACGAATTAAAGAGATGCAACGAATGAGGCGGGATGGAAAATCGAGAAGCGGCGCGGAGCTTTCAGATCTCGCCCATATTTCACCAGGGAGTTTTCATGAAACCATCTCATGGGGGACAACGGTAGGAACAAAGGAGTTTTTATGAGCGATAAGATCGTCATTGGAATCACCCGCGAATTTTTCGATGCGGAAGGCAAACTCACTCTTCCCGGACCTGGACTGAAACTCTTCGATGAGATGCCGGGGTTCGAGTACCGGGTGTTCGACGAAGATCTTTCGGTAGTGACTCCCGAGCAAGTGCGAGGATGCGATATGGTTATCTCCGGCGGGACGCGATGGGATAGGAATTCTTTCGCTGGAAACGATCAACTCATCGCATTGCTCTACACCGGAGTCGGCTACGATCATATAGACGTCAACGCAATCACTGATGCGAATGTGATGTTCTGCTTCGCACCCGATGCGGTGCGCCGACCCATGGCCTCAATCATCATCACATTCATCCTGTCTCTTACCCTAAGACTGATCAACAAGGACCGGATCACTCGAGAAGGTCGCTGGGAGGAGCAGAGTCGATACCGCGGCGAGGGGTTGACTGGCAAAACACTCGGTTCCATCGGGGTAGGCAATATCGGTCATGAGATGTTCCTCTTGGCCAAGCCGTTTGGGATGCGTCATCTTGGTTGCGATCCGTTTGTCACACAGGATGCGGTGTCCGATGCCGAAGTTGAGTTGGTCGAAATGGATCGCCTGCTGGCCGAGTCCGACTTCGTCAATGTCAGCGTTCCCCTTAGCGACCAGACCCGTCATTTGGTCGGTGAGACTGAGTTGAACAAGATGAAGCCTTCGGCCTATCTGATCAACACCTCACGCGGACCCGTTGTCGACGAGCCGGCGTTGATTGATGCCCTGCAGTGCGGACGGATCCGCGGGGCCGGCCTCGACGTTTTTGAGCAGGAACCGGTGGATCCCGATAATCCTCTCCTAAAAATGGGGAACGTTGTAGTTGCACCGCACTCGCTCTGCCACACCGAGGAGTATTACATGCTAGCCTGGAGCGGCAAACTGCGACAGGCAGCCCAGATCGCCCGGGGTGAGATCCCGGATTACGTGGTCAACAAGGAAGTCCTCGAAAAGCCCAAGCTGCAAGCGAAGCTTGATAGGTTTAAGGCTGTTTAGGATCATGTCGGACAAGATGATCGGATTGCTTCGCAATTACCAACACCCTTCGACATGATCCTAGACCTCCTTAAACCTTTCCGGATCCCAATGCGCTACCCGCATCTCGTAGTGGTAGTCCTCCGAGATCTTGGTGTAATACGCCGTTACGATTCGGCCGTCCGGTAGTTGGACCGAACTGGGATACCCGCAATCGGAAAAGGGAGCATCCGCGATCCGCGCCGGAGGGCCCCAAGTTTTTCCTTCGTCCTCGCTGAAGCGCACGTCGACGCCGTAGTTGCCCCAATTCCTATTGCCGTAGCTCAGCAGCACTCGCCCATCGTCGAGACGCGCTAGATGGCCCGTTACCTGTCCCGGCAAGGTCAATGGCTGGTCTCGCCGCCAAGTCTTCCCATCGTCCTCGGACACGCACAGTTCCAGGATCTGTCGATGCCGGCTGCGGTGATTGTTACGCGAAGAGGCCAGCCAACGACCGTTTCCCAGGTGCAAGATCGCAGTCTCGTTTCCCACAGGATTGAGAACCACTCGTTCGCCCCAGGTTCGGCCGTCGTCCTGGCTGCGAAATAGATAGCTCTGCCGCTCGACGCCTCGTCGCAAGTAGCCGGAGGCGCACAATGAACCGTCGTCGGCCTGCTCAATATTTCCAAAGGGAATGAAAGCATTGTCCTTCGCTAGGTAGGACTCCTCCAGAGACTCGGGAAAATCGTATCCGATTTCCCAGGTAGCTCCGCCATCGGATGAGCGGCACACCCAGGCCCTCATGACTTTGTCGACTTTCGGCTTTTCCGGGACGGAGTAAGGCGGACCTCGGTGGGCGCACCCACTGACCAGCGCCACGAGATCGCCTTCATTCGCGAGACCAACGGCGCAGTTCATTCGCGCCACACCCGGTTCATGTGCTGCGGCACGCCCGCGAAATCGCCAGGTCCGGCCCTCATCCTTACTGGCCCAACAGTCGAGGTCCCCTTCCCACCGCCCGTGGCAGGGTTGGTTGAAAATCGTAACAATGAGGGTTCCATCCTCTAGCCGCTGCAGATTCGGCCAGGCGCAGACGTTCTGAATGGCGACGTGGGTTTGGATCATCGAGGTTCAGGGTTCACGGTTCACGGTTCACGGTTCACGGTTCACGGTTCACGGTTCACGGAGGGACGGGTGTCGGGATCGTGACCACAAAAGGTTCCTTCTTCAACGTTGGATATTCGGCGATGGAGGTTGATACGAGAGAAGAGGTTTCGGTCTTCGATTGCATGATGAACCACCGACGCCTGAAACCTCCCTATTCTTGAACCTCTTAACTGTGAACGGTGAACCATGAACCTACAACCCTTTGCTCCCCGGAACTTTCACCTGGGTAAATTCGAACCCCGGTCCGGTCGAAAAGGTGGCCCCGTAGCCCAGTCCCCAGTCATAAGGGCCTTCGCCCGCCTTTTCCTCAGCCCAGGCTTTGAGTGGAACGCTATCCCAGTCCTCGGTGAACCAATACTGTGAAGATGGATTGGCGGAGGGATCGCTGCCGAGTGGGTGGCCGCCGTGACCCATCGCTCCGAGGAGTTGCCGGCGGATGGGCGAGCTGCGGTTGATCAGTTCAGGATCCTGTTCGATATAGCCGCTCGGTCGGATCCATCGCGGCGTGTAACTGATATAGAATGCCTTGCGGACACTTTTTGATAGATTCGGAGTGACGCTGTGAAGGACCGTTGGCCTCCAGAGCATGGCGCTGCCGGCCGGCACTCGAATTCTAACGATCTCGTCGGGATCCAGCCACTCCTCCCAGGTGGCCCGTTGCTCTTGGTTCCACTTGTAGCTGCCGGGTACCATCAGGATGTTGCTGTGGCCAGGCTCCGTGTGATCCGAGATATACCAGCCGACCTTGAAGTCCAAAAGAGGCATGATGCCGTCGATTGTGGTGCCGGCAAACTCTTGCTGATAGTCAAAATGCCATCCCAATTTCAACGTATCGGGTTTGGTGCCCCTGGGCTGCGGTGCGCCGTGTTCAAAGGGGCAGTCGCGATTTTGAATATTCCAGCCAAAAGCGTCGACCACCAAGGGGAGAACCCTGGGGTGGTCCAGAAGATCCACAAAGGCATCATGGCGGGCCAACGCGTTGCGACAGCCTACGCTCTCATCGGGATCCAGATCTCGCTCCTGACGAAGCTGATCAGCGACCTCGTCCATTGCGGTAGATATTCGCTCCCGTTCTTCCTTGGTTAGGACACTTTCCAACACCGTCCACCCAAGGTCGTTTAACTCATGCTTCTGCTTTTCAGTGATCGCGATTGTCATTTTACCGTACTCCGAAATTCCTTGTGTGCGCGAGTCATCCTGGGGACTTACGGTTGACTATGCAATTCCAAGCGATCTGTGTAACCCATTCTCATGGATTACCCACTGAAAAGTCTCTTCGCATCGGGTTCGCTTGTTCCTGCAATCGATGACACACCCAACAGCATCGATCTGGCGAGGACACTGGCCATGATCGCCGGTATTGAGGGGATCCAAGAGTCCAAGTGGACTCGCACCCTGCGCGAGCGCATCGGTGACGTCGATCACATTGTTTTCGTCATTATCGATGGCCTCGGACTAAGCATCCTGGAGCGACTTCCGGAGTCGAGCTTTCTGCGGTCGAGCATGGCAATGGAACTGCGTGCCGTAACTCCATCGACGACGGCTTGCGCGATCACGGCATTTGCAACCGGCCTCTATCCCTCCCAGAGCGGTATCGCGGGATGGTACACCCATCTCCCGGAACATCGGCTAACAGCTACTGTTCTTCCTTTCGAGGAGACGGCTTCAGGGACACCATTGCAGGATTTGGGAATCGCGGTGGAATCCGTATTTCCGCAAAGGGTCCTGATGCCTCAGATGCGACATACACCCTTGTCCATCATGCCGGAAGAGATCTCTGACAGCGCCACATCGAGACATCTCCGAGGTGAAACTGAAGCGATCGGATATTCCTCAATATCGGAAGCAATCGACTACGCGATTGCGGCGGCGGCGAAGGCGAGGTCCACGAGTTACACTTATCTCTATCTTCACCATGTGGATACACTGAGTCACGAAGTTGGGCCTGAGGAAGCCGAAGTTGATCAGCTGTCGCTACTGATCGATGGAGAAATCCAGCGCCTCTCACGAAACCTGGGAAGAGACACCCGGTTGGTGGTCACGGCCGATCACGGCCAGATCGCGGTGCCGTTGGAAAAGCGCTACCTGCTCCCTGATGAAGATCCATTTATCAGAACTCTTAGATTTCCGCCGACAGGGGAAACTCGTTTTCCAGTGTTTCATGTGTCTGCTGACCAAAGAGAGGAATTTGCTGCCCTATTCCATGATCGATTTTCGGAATCTTTTGTGCTTTTGACATTGGGGGATGCCGAAAAGGCCGGATTGTACGGCCCAGGAAAGATCGAGGCACGTTTGCGGCCCCGTTTCGGCGACTTTGTGGGAATTGCCAAGGACAATGCGATCATCGGATACCTCCCGCCTGGCGAGAGCTTGGAAGAAAAATCGATTGGGCGCCATGGAGGACTCTCGCACGATGAAATGTGCGTGCCGCTGATTATTGTGTAGGGTTCATGTCTAGATCTCGAAGGTCGCTTCTTCCGACTTGAGACTGTTCCAAAGGATCTGTTAGAAGGAGATACGCTCGTATCTTCCTGAGTATGAAAGCCAAACAGTTTACAATTCCCGAGATCCGCAGGATCGAGGTTGAGGATATTGAGATAGAGGAGGTTCCCGATGATGCCATTCTGGTTGAGAACGAGTTCACCGCCGTATCGATAGGAACGGAGATCTATAACTGGATCGCGGGAAGTGAACCGGGTCGTGAAGCAATCTTTCCCAGAACGACAGGATATTGCAATGTGGGTCGAGTTCTGGAGGTTGGCTCTGGCGTCGATGGTGTTGAGGTGGGCGACCGGATTGCGGGACAGGGAAAGCACACCAGTCACGGCATTCTACGAAGTGCTTCGAGCTTCGTTAAAGTCCCCGAAGAGGTCGAATCGAAATCGGCCGCCTTCATGGTGATGGCAGCGATTGCCCTGCACGGTGTGCGGGTCGCCCGGATTCAGCTGGGAGAATCCGTGGTGGTCCTTGGGCTGGGATTGGTCGGCCAGCTCTGTGCTCTGCTAAGCCGCGTTTCGGGCGGGGTTCCGGTTATCGGCGTCGATATCGATGATTTCCGAGTTGATGCCTCGACCAAACACGGTTGCGACATCTCGATCAACCCCGCCCATGTCGAAGACTTAAGGGCGGACGTTTCCGGCAGCTGTCAGGAAGACGGAGCCAATGTAGTACTCGAATGCACAGGTAAACCGGCAGTTTACCCTTTGGCCACCTCCCTCGCCTGTCTGGGGGGTCGGCTGGTAGCGGTCGGTTCTCCGCGTGGCTCGGTGGAGATGGACTTCTTCACTGATATTCACACCCGGGAAGTCAGCATCCTCGGGGCGCACCAGCCAAAAACCCCCAATGACGATCATATCTACTACCGATTTACGAAGGATCGTGAGCGCAAGCTGGTCATGGATCTAATGGCGGCCGGGCGGCTGCCAATCTCACACTTGATTACCCACGAAATTGAGCCGAGTAATTGTCAGCAAGCCTACACCATGATGGCGGACAATCCTAAGGAGGTCCTTGGCGTGCTTTTTCGTTGGACTTAGTACTTCCTACAGCAGTCCATCGTGACTCAGCGGAGCAAACCTCGTCCCGAACCTTGTCAATTGTTTGGGGCTTCTCGTTTCTACGTTGAGTGCGTTCGTCGAAATGCTTGCGCATTCCGCTACCTTCAGAGGCGGTGCATGTAGTCCCGCTCGGCGCGACCTAAGCATTTCGTCTTCGACACTCGATGATCCATTCAAACTCTTTCCGCGTCGGGAGGCCACGGACCACCCTTTCTTCTCCCATTCCGGCGAAGCCCGCAGCCGATCAATTGGATGCTCGAAAGTTTGTGAGAAAAGCGGGCTATACGGCAGCGTAGGGGTCAGCGGCGTCTCGCAAGCCATCTCCCAGGAAGTTAAAGCTTAGAACGGAGACGACCGTCAGGACGATGGGCATGAGAAGCCAGGGGTAGTCGCTGAGTACCTGGAGATTGATGCAGTCCTGCATCATGACGCCCCAACTCACGACCGGAGGGCGAAGACCGAGTCCGAGAAAACTTAAGGCTGTTTCACCCAGAATCATGGCAGGGACGCTAAGTGTCAGGACCACGATAATATGGCTGGTAAACCCCGGGACCAGGTGGCGGAATAGAATTCGAATATTGCCAGCGCCGATGAGGCGTGCAGCCATGACGTAATCCTCTTCTCGCAAGGAAAGTATTTTTCCCCGAACGACTCGGGCCAATCCCGTCCAGTTCAGAAAACTCAGAACCAAGGTGATGGCAAAATAGATTCGGAGAGGCGGCCAGTCGGAAGGAAGAATAGCTCCAATGGCTAACCATAGAGGGATGTGGGGAAAGGAATTGATCATCTCAATCAAGCGCTGGATGAGGAGGTCGGTCTTGCCGCCGAAGTAACCGGAAACGCCGCCGATCACGACGCCGAGAATGAAGGTCATCCCGATCGCGACGAGTCCGATCGATAGACTGATACGTGAACCGGATACGAGACGGCTCAGAATGTCTCGGCCGTACCGATCCGAACCCAGAAACATGAACACAGGTTCGGGACCTTTGGCACTAGGATTTCGCTCATGGTAACGCTGCGAATTGACACCAAAGAAGTGACGTTTCATGGGGTCAAGTCCGCCTTTTCCTGTAAAATCGAAATGGCATAACCTCTATTAGATTATCTTTACTTTCTTCCCTTCAGGCAGCGAATTTCATCAGGTCCGGATCCTTCCAGGTGCTCTCCGGATCGCTCCAGATCTGTTTGAGTCGTTCCACCAGGTAGGGTTCCATGCGGACTCCTCGCCAGCCTTCTGAGGCATCCACCAGGACCGCGAAGATCAGGCACAGTCCGCTCGTTTCGGAGCGGAATCGGGGAATCACTTTGGTGCGACGGCGCCCTTCCCCGAAGAGTCGCTCCAGCAGATTGGTGGTGCGGATCTGTTTTCGGTGCAGGAAGGGAAATTTCAGCGCTGTGAGCGATTCCTCCAGGTCACGCTCCAGGCACTTCATGGCGGCTGGAAAGCTCCCCTTGTATTCCTCGATGATGGCGCGAGCCTGTTCTACAGCCTCGCGGTATCCCTTCGCCGTAAAGGCTTTGTGAATGAGCTTTTTGAGGGTGGGACGGGCTACCTCTGGAAGCTTGTTGACGATGTTGCGCATCTTGTGCACCTGGCAGCGCTGCACCAGGCTGTTCGGAAACTTCCTTCCCACCGCCTTGCGTAGACCCGAATTACCGTCCATCACACTGAGTACTGGATCGGCCAATCCCCGGCTCTTCATGTCCTCCAGGAAGGCCTCCCAACAGGCGCTGCTCTCCTTGTCCCCTACGGCCATATGAAGCAATACCTTACGTCCGTCCCAGAGCATCCCGTAGGCGCATAGGACCGCCACTGCCCTCTTGTCTTCGGGCCGCAGCCTCATATAGATCCCGTCCAGAAACAGATAGAGCACGCGCTCACCACTCAGATCTCTTTCCTGCCACTTTGCAAAGTCCATCCTCAGACTTTGGCACACCTCATTGACCACGCTGCGCCCGGTCTGCTCTACCCCCAAAGACTCGATCAGCGCCGTCTCGATATCGCGCTGACTCATCCCTTTCACATAGAGCATCGGCACCAGCTCCAAAAGCCGCTTCGAGCGTCGTCCGATCGCTTCCAGCCAGGCCGACTCGAACGGCTCCAGCCCGTCGCGAATCTGCGGTACCTGCAGCTCAATCGTCCCTTCGCAAAGATGCACTTTCTTCGGCTCATAGCCATTGCGGTAGCCCCGCAGTGCTCCATCACTCGAGCGCTCATAGCGCTCTCGCCCCAGAAAATCGCTCACTTCGATCTCCAAGGCTCTTTGCAGCATCAGCTGGGCTCCCCGTCGGGCCGCCTCCCCCAGTGGATCTGTGCTGCTCGCGATTCCTTCCATTAGCTCTTGCTCTATCTTCTCACTCGGTGCTATCTTCTTCATGGTGTAGTCTCCTGTTTTTCGGGGCCGCCTTTCGGCCCCGGTTTGGTTACATTTTTGTTTTCAGGAGGTTACACCATTTTTCTTTTTACAGGAAGGATAGGACGTCACCTTTCATGGGAATGAGTCCCCATAGACGATAGGGTTTGCCTTCAACGAAAAACCCCAACGGCACCGTCGTTTCACTGTCCCGCGTGTAGAATTTTCGGAGATTGACGGGGTGTGTCTGCAGGTTGAGGCGGTCCGTATGGATGCCGGCTTCTAGATTGAATTTTGGCAACTGCGGCGGCGAATAAATGTAGTCGGCATTGCGCCAGTTTGTGGGATAGGGAGCGAAGAATTCGGCCAGCAGGGCCACCATGTAGAGAACGAAAATGATGTTCAGGGCGACAAAAGCCGCCTTATGCCGCATGAAGCGCAGACGGATGAGCCGCCACTGGGAAAGCGATCCGAGATCGCTTTCCCAGAGTTGCGAGTTGCGCGTTTCGGGTTGCGAGTTGTGCGCTGTGCTCTGGGGGTGGCGAGTTTCGAGGGGCGCGTTGGGTGTGTCGCACGGAGGGTTTGCGTTAGAATCGTCCATCTGGTCAGTCTCGCTGGCTTCGGTGAATACTCCTGTGAGGAAACACACCGGCCATCGTTAGCCGTCCTTCATCCGGTTAATGACCTTCGTCAAGATGCCGATGATATCATCGTACCGGTTGTCTCTGTCTTCGATTACGGAGGACTCCAGCCAATGTTCCATTCTGCGATAGCGTCCTCTGGTCTCTCGGGCCGATGCACGCGAAATAATGAGATCGTTAGCCCTACTTGACCAACTCAACTTCCGAAACGGTTTTTTTCGGGGGTAGTAGGGCTCAGGAGGCGCATCAACAGTAGAGGTGGGTTGGCAAAACCGCCTGTAGTGTAGACCTACGCTCTTCCCAGGGCGGGATTTTTTCGTATAATGGTGGGCCATCATGTTTCTGAGGTGTAATCGTCGGCGCAAAGATGGCAAAGAGCACTACTATTGGAATATCGTTGAGAACAAGCGTGTCAGCGGGGGGCGGGTGGTCCAAAGACAGGTCCTCTACCTTGGAGAGATCAACGATAGCCAACACGAAGCGTGGCGCAAGAGCATCGAGATTTTCGAAGAGGGCAGGGAAAGACCCGAACAGGTGGCGCTGTTTCCGGAAGATCGTGCCCCGCCTGTGGGCGACGAAAGTATTGTTAGAATACGGCTCAAAGATCTCAGGATCGAGAAGCCGCGGCAATGGGGAGGGTGCTGGCTTGGGTGCGTTCTATATGAGCAGTTGGGACTGGGAGAATTCTGGCGGGAGCGTCTCAGACCCTCCCGTCAGGGTACCCGCTGGGCCCATGTGCTGCAGACCCTGGTGGTTTACCGGCTGATGGCACCGGGAAGCGAGTGGCGGCTGCATCGGGAATGGTATGAGCGAAGCGCGATGGGCGATCTGATGGGGGAAGACTTTGGGATCGCCGAGAAGAACACGCTCTATCGCTGCCACGATCGATTGCTCAGGCACAAGAAGGCCCTGTTCAGGCACCTGACCGAGAGGTGGAGCGATCTGTTCAATGCCCGTTACGAGATTTTGCTATACGATCTGACGAGCACCTATTTTGAGTGCGATCCGAACCAGGAGCCGGCGGCCTCGAGCCGACTGCGCAAGTTCGGCTACAGCCGCGATAAGCGACCTGACTGCGTGCAAGTGGTGATCGCCCTGGTGGTGACTTGTGAGGGCTTGCCGATTGCCTATGAGGTACTTCCGGGTAACACGCAGGATAAAACCACCTTAAAAGATTTTCTTTCTCGGGTGGAAGAGAACTACGGTAAGGCGAACCGGGTGTGGGTGATGGATCGGGGCATTCCGACCGAGGAAGTCTTGCAACAGATGCGCCAAAGCGAACCCAGGATCCACTATCTGGTGGGTACCCCGCGCTCCCGGCTGGGTCGCTTCGAACAGTCGTTGCTGCAGAAGGATTGGAAGCAGTTGCGTCCCGGTATCGAGGTGAAACTCCTCAGCGAGGGAGGTGAAACCTACGTTCTGGCTAAAAGCGACGATCGGGTGCGCAAAGAAAAAAACATGCGCCTGCGTCGTTTACGCCGTCTTATCGAGGCGCTCAAGAAGCTGCGTGAGAGCAAACGGCGCTACCAACGCGATACCATCCTGATCAAACTGGGCGAAGCCAAAAAGGAGGCCGGTCCCCGGATCTTTGGATTACTCGACATCGAGATCGCCCCCAAGGGCGCCCCCACTGAAAAGCCGCCTTTGAGCTTCCGGTTGAACTTAAAAAAATACCGCCAAGCCTATCGCCGCGAAGGCCGCTATCTGTTGCGCAGCACCCTCAGTGCCGAGAACCCCGAGCAACTCTGGCGCCTTTACCTGCAGCTCACTGAGATCGAGCAAGTCTTCAAGGAAATCAAGAACGACCTTTCCATCCGCCCCATCCATCATCAGAGAGATGATCGCATCGAGGCGCACATCTTTATCAGCTTCCTTGCTTACTCTCTGTGGGTCACCCTGAAACGTCGACTCTACCCGATGGCTCCGGGACTGACCCCAGCCGAGGTGCTCTCCAAAATGGCGGCCATCCAAATGCTCGATGTGAAACTGCCCACCACCGACGGACGCACCGTTGTGCTTACCCGTTACACCGAGCCCGGTGAGGACCAAAAGCTACTACTGAACCGGTTACACCTCGAACTTCCTCCCCAACCACCCCCCCAAATCGAATCCAAATAACCCCTCCTGTAGTGTAGACCTTTGGCCCACTATCAACGACTTACGTCGAAATCAGGCCCCAGTTGAGAAAGACGGGTTAGCTTTCCGGTACGCTCCAAAATTGTCCAAACTGTCCTGTGCCATGAGTGATCAATCCGTTACAGATTGTGAGGTTCCTTCAAAGATGAATCGAGAGCGCCGCGCAACTCGAAACCCGAAACTCGGGCTCGCGCTAGCGCCGCGGGGCGGCGCTAGCGCGAGCCGGCTTCCTCCATCCGAATGCGCGGATCGAGAGCGAGTAGAAGAAGGTCGCTGACGAGGGTGCCGAGGATGCCGAGCAAGCTCAGCACCAGGAGCATCGAACCGGCGAGGTACATGTCCTCCATCTGGAGGGCACGAAGGAGCAGGGGTCCTACCGTGGGGAGGCTGAGAATCAAGGCCACAATGGCGCCGCCGGAGACCAATTGCGGGAAGAGGGCGCCGAGGCCGGAGATGAATGGATTCAGAGCCAGACGCACAGGGTACTTGACCAACAGCTTAAGAGGACGGACTCCCTTGGCCATCGCCGTGATGACATAGGGCTTTTTCAGTTCGTCCAGCAGGTTGCCCCTCATAATGCGTATCATGCCGGCCGTCCCGGTGACGCCGAGAACGACAACCGGGACCCAAACATGCTTGAGCAGGTCGAGAAACTTGGGCCAGTTCCAGTGAGATTGGGCGGCAAATTCAGCTGAAAACAGCCCGCTGATCGGGACACCAAAATATAGATTGCTCAGATACATGAGGATGAGGGCGAGAAGGAAATTGGGGACCGACATCCCGACGAATCCGATAAAGGTGGCAAGGTAGTCGCCTACCGAATATTGACGCACCGCGGAATACACTCCGATGGGAAGGGCCACCGCCCAAGTGAAGAGAATCGCGCAGAGGCTAATGATCAGTGTGAGAACGATTCGATCCCCAACCACATCGTTCACCGAATTCTGCGATTCCATGGACAGCCCCATGTCTCCCTGGAGCATGCCTCGGTCCTCCTCTTTGAAAGTCAGAAACCAACGCAATCCGATCCACTCGAGGTAACGAACTGTAACCGAATCATCAAGTTCGAACATGCCTCGCAGATCTTCGATTTTCCTCATGTCGAGTTCCTCGCCCTTCGTTTCCAATTGAGCCATGAGCGAGGTAAGAAAATCTCCAGGCGGGAGTTGAATGATGACAAAGGCGCAAATTGATACCACGAGCAGTGTGGGTACCATGATAAGAAAGCGTCGGCCGATGAAGGGGTGCTTCAGCCCCACAAGAATCAAGCCAAGACCGACGATGGACCAAAGGATACGGGCCAGGATACGGCCGAAAAGCGATCCCGGGGTGGACTCCGACCGGCTGCCTTCGGTATCGCTGCCCGGCATGGGTGTGATACGCGTCAAGGCCGCTTCCAGCGCCTCAGCATCCGTCGCCATGGTTCCGGATTCGTCCCAGAAAAATGTTTCAATTCCGCAGTTGCCGGGGACTTGAAAGTCCGCGTTCTGGACGGCCAGGCGTGGCAGGTTATTGAGCCCATTCTTGACGATCATAGTCAAGGGCGGAACGATTCCGACGTTCACTGTCCAGAGGTGGTCCGCAGCGGTAAGGAGGACGTCGCGAACGATTTCTTTTTGCTCCTCGAGGGTCGGCGCACTCGCCGCCCGGTCATAGATCTCCATGACCCGATAATAAGGGGAATCGGAAGGGGGCTCGATTCCACCCGTCTTGGTGGCGCCGGGATCACCGTAGAGTCCGCCCTGAGAATACCATCGGCCATAGCCACGAGCCCAATGCGACTCGTCCATGGCAACGTAATTCTGCGGTTCCACGAACAGGTTGAGTTTGCCTCCCCGGGCTCCAAATCCCAAATCGAGGGCAAGGCCGTCGAGCTCCACGTACCAGATTCTATTGTTTCGGTAGCGGGCGGTAACCCGGAGGCCAATGGCCCTCATATATTCGGCGATCAACTCTGCCACATCGCGCTTGGCGAATGCCAGGTAGTCCAGGTAGAGGGTCAGGCGTGATCCGTCAGGCAGCGTCCGCATTCCCTCCTCGTCCCACTGTTCGAGGCCGATGGTGTCGAGTAGCCGGCCGGAACGATCCGGATCGAACTCAACGAAGGCTTTGGCAAGAGCTTCCTCGTAGTAAGGAGAGAATTTGGAGGGCGCCATTTGAGCCGGCTCCATCAGACCACTGTATTCCACCCGGCTGATAAATTCTCGGTCGATAGCCAGCGACATGGCTTGCCGGAATTTCTTGTTCTGAATCAGTTCCCGCTTCTGTACTACGACCGGATCCTTCGACAAGGGCTTCAGATTCTGATTCGGATAGATGACGAAGTCGGAGCGATTGAGGGGATCCCAGTGGTAGACAGAGTAGCCTCCGGATTCACGTTGCGACATGACCAGGCTATAGTTGCTGAAGAGAGTCGAACTGAAGGAGAGTTCCCCATTGACGGCAGCCACCAATCCCATCTCACCCGAGTACTCGCGCATGATGTACTGGTCGATGTAGGGAAGTTGATTCCCCTCCCGGTCAACGGCGTAGTAATAGGGATTACGGACAAATACGTGAGGAGGATTCGCCTTGTAGGTGCGGTATACCCACGGCCAGAGGCGGGGGTGCGCGGGGTTGTTCCAGCGCTTGATATATTGGTAGAGCATTTCTCCACTGGGGGTCCCGAATCGGCTCATCGCATCGCGAAGAAACTCCGGGTCGCCCAACGTCGGGTGATAACGACTGCGAAAATGAGCTGGAGTCCGCAGCAACTCCTGACCCTTCTGGGTGGCCAGCTTTTCGAGGAAGGCGGGGTGGGGGTCCTCGAATCGAATGCTCAGTGTGTAATCGTCGATCGCGGTGAAGACAGGCTCTTTCCCAATGTGAACGAGAATTTCCGAAGGCCGAATGTTGAGAGCCGAATCACCGACCTCGTGTTCCCAATAGTAGATGATGTCTTTGGTCGTGAGAGGATGCCCGTCTGACCAACGGACGCCCTTTCTGAGGAAGAAGATAAACTCCCGGTATTGGTCCCTGATCTCCCAGCTCTTGGCCAGGTGCGGCACGATCGGGTAGCCGTAGGGCGACCAGCGAACGAGGGAGCTCGCGCTGTTGCGATGGGAGAGCGATACCAGCTCTTGGGTCGAAGCGGTCTCGGCGATGACAAAGCTTCCGCCGTAGCGACCAATGCCGTCCACCCCTTCCAGAACCACCGGTTCCGGCCCGACCCGCTCTTCCAGAGGAGGGAGTAGGCCGCTCTCCACCAGGGCGGAGAGGACAGGCGCCTCTCCCTTGGGCCACCAGGTCGCAGTTTCTCCCTCGCTGTAGTCAACATCCTGCCAGATTACGACTGGATTATCGGGATCAATCGTGGCCCGACGCTGCTTCTTTGCCTCTGCTACTTCCTCAGGATCAAATTCAGGTAGATCCGTAGAAATCGCCGGCCGAAACCAGACCGCCCATAAGTGGAGAAATACGATCAGGCCCGCGAAGGTGAGAACAGGAGCTAACAGTAAGATCCCTTTTCGTGCGAATCGTGGCATGGGTGAATGGGAAATGGTCGAAGGATCGAGTTTTCGGGGTTGTTAGTGGCAGGAAATCCTAGATCGCTTTCCTTCCCACCGCAACCAGTCGTGATGCATTCTGGCCGTAGGCATCACCGTCAAGATTCCCGAAAAGCCTTACGTGGACAAAACCAACCCGCTCCATTCGATCTCTCAGTTCCTGACCGGAATAAATTGTGTGATGAAACTTGAAGCTCCTGGCTTTCCCTTTTCGAATCAGGATCCATTCGTTTCGGATACGCGTCCAGTCGTCGAATATCTGGTGACGCTGGATCAACTGTGAGCCATCGGGTAAAACGTCTGACGTCGTCGGTTGGAGCATCCTTGCCAGGCGCTCCTTGCCCATCATTTCCAATAGCACAACCCCTCCGGGCTTCAGACTCGTCAGGATGTTTTCGAGGACTTGAATGTCTTCACGTTTGTCATCGAAGTAGCCGAATGAGGTCCACATGCTGAGAGCGAAGTCGTAGGCTTCAGGGCGGGCAAAGTCGCGCATGTCCGCGTGCACCCATTCAATCTTAACCTTGGCCGCTCTCGCCTTGGCCCGCGCTTTGTCCAGGAGGAACTTCGTCTTATCCACTCCGGTTACCCGGAATCCGGCTCGGGCGAGAGCAATCGAGCACCGCCCGGGCCCACAACAGAGATCGAGCGCGGCTTTGCCGATGGGCTCTGCCAGAGCCAGGACCTTTTCGATCTGCTCGGGAGCAGCAGCGAAGCGCTCCTCCGTAAACATGGAAGGGTAGAGCTCACGCCAATAGGCATTATCGTCAAACCACTCCTTCTTTCGTCTTGGGCTCATCTAGCCGTCTTTTCTCTAAACTGTTCAAGCACGGTCTTGCGTGGGAATCTCCATCTCGTCCAGCAGCCACTTACCGGTGAGAAAAGCGGGCTACAACGGCTGAAAATCAACTACTCGCATCGCCCCCATGAATCCGGGAGCCCCAACATACTGAACCGCTGTCGGGCCGATGGCATCCACGTGAGGGAAGTGTATGTGGCCGCAGAAAATGGCGATCAGATTTGGGGCCGATGTTACGACCCGGACAAACTCGAGCGTTGTCGGGAGGTCTTCGCCGGCGCCCCATTTTTCGCGGCTCTCAATATCCCAGTCAGGATCGCCTACCAGAATCGGGGCTAGGAAACGTGCCCGAGTATCATCACGCAAGGTGGGCAGGCTCAGA
Source organism: Candidatus Moanibacter sp. (assembly GCA_965226025.1). Classification (GTDB taxonomy): domain Bacteria; phylum Verrucomicrobiota; class Verrucomicrobiia; order Opitutales; family UBA2987; genus Moanibacter. Next base: position 2,533,042 of record CBDDCD010000003.1, read on the forward strand.
GGAATGTGCATCAGCAGGACTGTGGGCATTGAGTTCGAGAGAAGTTGCGTAACAGCCCGAAGCTGTTCCTCCGTAACCTGGTAGGTGGAATTATCGATCGAGACCCATTGCACGTGACCATCGGTATGGTGGCTTATCGCCGGCTCGCCACGATGCAAACGTTCAAGAAGCGGCCAGCCGGCTTCTCTCAATTCGGCCCGCCCCTCGACCCCGGGAAAGCGCCAGTCATGGTTTCCAGCCGTGTATATAATCGGAATGTCAAGGCTATCGAGGGCGCTCGTTACATGATCGAGACAGGCCTGCGATGGGAAATGAACTATGTCCCCCGTAAAGGCGAGGAAGTCCGGCCCTAATCGACGCAATTCGTCGATGATTTCGCTGAAAGTTGTCTCGGACGGGATTGTTCTGCCGTCCTCGGTCCTGCGCTCGGTTCGAAATTTCTCGCAGGAGTCCTGACAGGCGTCCACGTGTTCCGCATCTCGTTCGTCAATAAGGGCCACATGGGTATCCGTGACGTGAACCATACGAATCGGCTTGGTTAGTCCTGCGATGCTTATGGTTGCGGTTTCGTCTGTCCAAGAATGTGTAACACGCATGCGGATGTCCTTCGGAGGTTAGCAATCCCGCTGGGCGGGAAGAGCACTGTGCAACGAATTGGGATCAAGGTATTTCCGGCCGGAACGGCCTGCATTCTATATTCTTCGTTTCTAAACCATACGAACTTTAGTTCGTATGGTTTCCTGCAATGTTCGGTTCTCCAAATGTCGAGGACAGTTACACAGAGATGTACCTTCGGAGTTCCCTGCTGCCACCGGCTAGATCTGTTCTGAGCTCATTGTAGACTCTGCTCAGGCTCGAAATCATCAGGTGAAATGGATATTTCGAAGAGCTCCTCTCCCGATACCTTCTTGTATGAGTAGTTCAATATTACTTTCATTTCTCTGAAAGCATTCATGTCTTCTTTCGTCTGGTAGGACGCGATCAGTTTGGATCTCATTTCTTTCTTGAGCTCTGGAAGATCAATTTTGTCGTAATCCAGATTGAGCAATGTGTACTCGTAGCCGAATTGGTTACCAGGCAGGGCTACGGTAGTATCCAGCCGTGTCACACTGTCCACGATGAGGGGTAGAATTTTGTTTATTTCACGCGAAGTCTGAATGAGTGATTGGTCTATTCTCGAGGCATCTGCGATACTTTCATGGGAAAGATAGTTGAATGCAAACTTCCCTCCGACCATTCCGAGGGCGGTGATAATGCCTATCATCACTGCTTGTTTCCAAGTGAATGAGGTCTTTTGCTTCATTTTATGGTCCGACAGGCTCTTCTCGGACGATCGATGATCTCCCCGAAAAATAGCCTGTCAAGGTCCGAGGCGGACTGACCGATTCCCCTTTACGGATGTCGGATCACCACTACGGTGAATTCTCTAGACTACCGCACGAAAAAGACCATTTCTAAAACCGTGCTCAACCTATCGGATCTTACTGCCAGTCTCGGCCGCGAAACGCTGACCATAAACCGGATCAAGGTGACGCTGATCACCTACCAACCGGATGACGGTTCCTATATCCACGAATGCGGTCCTGTGGTGCTGAGCAAGCGTGACGAAGCCGTGGTAGAGATCTGGACGGCGGAGGGACTGAAGGGAATTGGCCCCGGATCCCCCTCCGACGCCGAAAAGGACTTTGATTCGCTGATCGGCCGGAACCCCTTCGACTTGCTCGACTCTGATCTACCGCCGGGCCTCAATGTGGCTTTCTGGGACCTCGTGGGCCGCGCCAAGGAGCGACCGGTTTACCAACTACTCGCCCTCGATCACGCGCCCGATCCTCGGGTCCATGTCTACTCCAGCGGCGGAGTGATGTGGACCTATTACGATCGGGGAGACGGTAAACCGTACGGCGTCGATGCGCTCATTGAAGAGGCTCAGAGCTACAAAGATCAGGGCTTCGATACGTTCAAATGGCGGCCTGGAACGGATTGGGAAGAGGCCGGGATCAACCCGAGTAAGCTCGGCGAAGTCTGCAGCTGGCTGGTCGAAGCGGTAGGCCCCGAATTTAGACTGGGTCTGGAAAAAAAGGGATACGACTCGTGGACCTTTGAGGAGTGCCTTGAGATGGCGCCTATCATCAACGATCTCGGATTCTATTTTTTCGAGCAGCCCATGGGTGACGAGGGGCCGAGCCAGTTCGACGACTACCGGGAGATCAAGGCATTGATGCCGCGGGTCATGCTATGGGGCGGCGAGCGCTTTCAAAGTTTCGGAGAAGCCGAACCGTGGATGCGACAGGGAATCTATGATGCGGTGCAATCCGACTGCTTGCATCTCGGTTTGACCGAAAACTGGCGGGTTGCGCAGTTGGGACGCGAGACTAACACCAAGATCGTTACTCACAACTGGAGCACCAGTCTAGGCACGATGTGCAACGCCCACCTGGTCGCCGGCACCGGCGGCCACATGGTTGAGTTCTTCATGTACCCGTCGGGTTTCCGCTATGGTCTCTTCAAAGAACCCTACCGGCCGGAGAATGGAATCATCACGCTCACCGATGCGCCCGGGTTCGGCGTTGAACTGGTGGACGACTTTGCCGAGAAGTTTCCCTATCGACCCGGTCCCAACACGGTTTCCAATCCCCGCTTCCCACATGCTTGGGAGCGGGCCCGGGCGCGGGAACGGGTGGTTAGCGGGCGCTATCGAACTAGCCGAGAAACCTGAAACCTCCCTAGGACGAGCCTAGGGGATCATTTTAGAGAGGGAGCAGCGCTGTGGGGTAGTCGGGAAACCTTAGAATCCACCGGGCAACCGCCGTCGCCCTGCGGGACTATGGCGTGTCAAGATCCCGTGGGATACAAGATTATCCGATCATAACAGAAGAGGCGGAGACCACGCTCTCACTCAATCCCCCCACGCTTTTCGTGGGGTTGTTTTAGGTTCTCAAGCTCCAGAAATCGAAGCCCCAAAACCAATCCCCAAGCTTGTCCTGGGGATGCTTAGTACCTCACTTATGAAATCCCATCATGTTTGCGCAACATTGTTGGTTCCGGCTACGCCGGCTTGGGTTTCACGACTAGGATCAAGGCAAAGACAAAGAATCGAGGCAAAGATCAAGACGAAGATTCCAGGCAGAATTCCCCTCCCTTTCATGATCTTCATCTCTCCTCTTGCGGCGTCAATTGCAGTATTCATCGCGTCCAAAACCCGTCGGAGATCCTGAGCCCCTCGACAAGCTCGGGACAGGCTCTGCCGAAGGGCAAGGGCATTGAAGTCCTGCGTCAAAACACCCGAATCACCTTACCCCGCTCAGCCTCCAGGCGCTTCTTCACCGCCTCCACGGTCTGTGGGTTTTCGGGCCAGTCTTCTGGGACCACGTGGGAGAGTCGCAGGAGGAGTCGGGCCAGTTGTCCAGCGTACTCCTTCAACTCGCGGACATTGAGCTTGTCCACTGTATCTGCGGGTTCGTGGTGGTAGTTGGAATCGGCGTGGCGGCCATGAAAGCGCCAGCGCCACAGGTGGGCTGCATCCACTCCTTGGCGCAGAAAAGGGAAGTGGTCGGAGCTGGAATCGAGCTGAGCCATGACGTGGCACTTGAGCCCGTCGCCCATAGCGTCGAGATTTGCTTGCACAAGTTCGCGCAGGAGCGGAAAGGCGAGCACGACACCCTTAATATGGCCGGTCGACAGCTCATCGAGATTGATCACGAGTCTGGTTTGGCTGTCCTCCCCGCAATGCCTGCGCGCATACTCGGCTGAGCCCGCCAGACGCTGCTCTTCGGCGCTGAAAGTTGCGAAGCGAACCGTGCAACCTGGCTCCACACCTTGAGCCTGTTTGAGTGCGGCCAGGGCACGCGCCGTCTCCATCACGGCGATGGTTCCGGAAGCATTGTCATTGCCGCCGGCGGCGCCGAATACCGAATCGTGGTGTCCACCGAGGATCAGTTGTTGGTCCGGCCAGCGCGCACCCGTCAGGTGTGCGGTCACGTTCTGGGTCGGCGAGGAATAAAAGCGGCTCACCACCACCATCTTCAGCCGCTGACCGGAACTCCTGCGCAGCAGGGATCCGTGCTCGCGCGAGGTCGTGATACAGGGCAGCGGCGCCTCCGCCGATTCCGGCACCCGCCAGTCGCCGGCATTGTGATACTCGACTCGGCGTCCGTCCTTTGGATCGATGCAGACCACTGCGGAGGCTCCGGCATCGGCCAACTTCTCCAGGCGAACATCTAGAGGTTCCGGAGGTGTGAAGGGCTCCAAGGCCAGGTGCATCACGGCTATCGTCCCTGACAACTGTCCGTTGAGGGCCTCAAAGTCACGAGGCGTGCCGTAACCCGCGTCCATCAGCGGTGCCTCCAAATCACATGGAGGGCAGCGATTGAAGGGCAGTAAGTCGATCAGAAGATCCCTCTCCAGAAGCACGGCTTCGGCCTTATCATACTCCCAAGTGGCCAGCTCAAATTCCTCCAAGACCGACTTCTCCAGTCCGTCTTCCTCAAACTGACCACGAATATACTCAGCCGCCTGACGTTCATGTGGTGAGGTAGCCCAGCGCGGCCCGATCTCCTCGCAGAGCATTTGCACGCGCTCGGCAACCCGAGAGTCGGTCCAAGCGGAACCGAAGAGGAAGCGGTCGATTTCGTTCCAGTTGAGTTTCATGGGTGTGATGTTCCTCTGCCTGAAGTCCGACGCGAAACTAAACCGAACTCCGGTAGGTTGAGAGAGACGATAGGGGTATGAGAATGCGTGGAAAGCCTAATACCCCATCGCGAATCTCGGCGGCGACAGAGAACCGCCCTCCACTATGCACAATTGACCGCTAGGTGGAGGGCGGTGCTCTGTCGCCGCCGCCGTCCCGGATTTGGCCTGTGATTGAACGGGCTAGCGTTTAGGTGCCGTTCGGAGAGAGTGAGATCAACGGCGAGATCGTCGAAATGCTCACGCATTCCGCTACGAACCGTGAAGCAATCTGTAGCGGAATGCGTAAGCATTTCGTCTTCTACCCGCCGAATTCCTGGATAATTTCCAGAGCCAGGTCGTTCACCCAGGTGGGTTCATGGAAGCGTCTTCCGTATCCCAAAGGAGTGACATCTTGATACTCGTGGACTGATTCGTCTTCCATGAATTTCAGAGCTTTTCGAATGGAGGCGCGGGTATTCGGATCGGCGCCGCGCTCGAGGAGGCTGCGTGCCATCGCTGCATCCTTCTGGCGCCCGCAGCGAACGGCTTGGGAGACGACGGTGTTGAAGAGGGGAGTGTGCCCACCGAATCCATCTTGATCGACTTCGGCCCGAGCGTCGACATCGGCGCCCTTTTCCAGGAGCCAGTCAAAGATCTCTGCTTCGTCAAAGTCGATCGCCATATGCAACAGGGTTGTTCCGCCCAGTGGTGTGCCGTGCAGACCCGTGTCTTCGCTGTGACGGTACTTTGGCGGGTAGATTTCGGAGTAGGAAAATCGCCGCGAAAGGAGGTTCGGATCTCTTCCAAGATGATCCTCTAGAAGATCGATTCGTCCCCGATGAAAGGCCATTGCCGGTGAATCCGGCAGTTCCACGGCATGGCGAACGAAGAGCTCGAGGCATCTGTGTTTGCCTTCCGGCGAGCGGCTATAGGTCTCTAGAGCCAAGGCCACCGGAGCATCAGGATCGCCGTGCTTATCTACCAATTCGGCACCCATCTCGTCGACGAGGAACTCCAGGCCTTCACCATTTGCGTTTTCACAAGCCCCCATGATGATGCCGCGCTTTGGTTTCGCTCCCAACTCGTTCAGGCGTCGGGCCGTTTCGATTTTTCCCTGGAGGGCGGCTCGGTCGAAAGCGAAATCGAGATCATCAGCCCCCAGACCGGCCAGCATTTCGACAAGCTCTGTCTTTCCCATATTGGCCGCGTAGGACATAGGTGGTCCCCAGCTCGAATCCTCCCCGCGGACCTGCTCGTCGAGCAGGTCAGGGTTTTCGGTGACGAGACGGCGGAGGGACGGGGCGTCGTCGTCCCAGACGGCCTTGGCTAATTCCACAGACAATCGGAGACGGGGCCAACTGGAAAAGGAATAAGACCGAGCCAAAACAAATTGGGCGTCGGCCAGCTTGGCCTCATTGGGCGGCGGCCCTTGAGGGTGAAACTCGTCGAATGTCTTGAGCGCTTCAGACTCTCCTGCTACATAAGCCTTGAGCAGGTCCTTGGCCTGATTTCTGAGTTGCTCGAGACTGGGATTTAGGGGAAGACGATTTATAGTGCTGGTGTTTAGAAATTGCAGTGACATGAGAAGTGAAGGGGCGTGTGCCCTCAAGCCCCTGAACCAAAGTTGGCTCCCGCATCAGATTTTTTTAGGCATGTTGACATCCTTGCAAGCCAGAAGGATGTTCCGGCTGTGTAGGGGAGAGGGCTCCCGCCTCCGAGCCCTGCGGCGTGGCAACGCGAGGGCCCTCGCCCCTTGTCTCCAACCTAACGGCTAATTGAACCATGTTAAAAATCATCGACCGCGGCATTATCTCTCGCGAGTCCGGGCGTGGAGCCTTCATGCCCACCATCACTCCACTTCCGGACGGCAGCTTCATTGTATCCCAACATGTGGGACGAGGTCTTGGCACGACGGACAACCACATCGAAGTTCTGCGGTCCTCCGACGGCGGGGCGACGTGGAGCAATGAAGGTAGTATTCATCCGGGAGGCGCTCCCGACGACGGTTGGTGTTACCGCGGACCGCAGATCAGCGTGATCCCGGACGGTCGTCTGGTGATGAAGGCGACTCGTTTTGAAACGGGCGGCGAAAACCTATTCGACCTTGAGTCCGAGGCGTTGCAACGACCCGAGATGCTGGTTTTCTGGTCCAGTGATTTGGGGCGGACCTGGTCGGCGCCACAGGTTGTCCCGGTAGATTTGCCCAAGGAGAAGTACACCTGCAACTGCGCCGGGGTCTTGTTGCAGCTCTCTCCGGAACGCTGGGCCTACCCTTTGGAGACCTGGATGCCGGAAGGGGCCGAGGGTCCTCCGGATCAGAAAGCAGGGATGGTATTCTCCACTGACCAGGGGCGTACATGGGGAGAGTTTACCGTAGTTGCGGATGATCCCTCAGGGAGGCTTCTTTGGTGGGATCAGATGAACACGGTTCTTCCGGACGGCAGGATCTATACGATGATTTGGACGCACCTTTACGGTACATCCGATGATCTGCCGAATCACTGGACCGTCTCGGAAGACCAAGGCCGTACCTGGTCAGAACCTCGGCCCACCAACCTTCGAGGCCAAGTCTGCTCACCGATCGCCCTGGCCGACGGGCGCTTGGCTGCGATCTACAATTATCGACATGAGCCCCAAGGTATTCACATCGCTCTGAGCGAGGACCTCGAGCATTTCGATGTGGAGAACGAAGTGGTGGTGTGGGACGCGGGTGCTGAAGCTACTCTCGGTGATCCCGAAACGGAGAATTTCCTCGCTGAGCACATGAAGATCGGTTTCGGAAGACCGGCCGGGGTGCGGTTGCCGGATGGCGATCTGCTGACCTATTTCTGGTGCACTTCTGGGGGGATCACGGATACGAGGTGGGTCAAGTTGAGAGTCGAAACATGATCGAAAGACGAAAATACCTAAGGCTCATGAAGCGGGATGATGCTGAGCCCAATACTGGCGAATTGAAGTGGGATCTTCCCTTGATCCTGCAAACTCAAGGTGGTCCGCGGCCTTCCGTCTTCACCAAGGCTTCGCCGAGATCTACCGGACGCGGAAGAAAGGTTAAGTCGGAGTGCGAACTCCTGCCGTGTCCGGAGGACCCGGCCCACCTTAGTTCGGAAGTTGAGGGTAGACTGATTCGAACGCATGTTCGCTTCAAGCGGGTCTAGTTTGGTGGCTATCCATGGCTCAGCTGACCAAAGTACGCGACTTTCTCATCTATCGTAACGAGCGCTATTATTGCGGGCCCGGTCCCTCGGCGGTGCAGCTTTCTGACGGGAGGATTCTGGTCGCCTTTCGGCGTGCCTATAACTGGGTTCCCGAAGGTATTTGGGGGCATGAGCATCCTTCCACTGAAGGGTGTCTAACTGAATCCCTTGATGGGGGCCACACTTGGTCAGTGCCGAGGATTTTCACTGCCGGCAACATCACCAATCAGAATCTGACACTCCTACCCGATGGTTCGTTGCTCTGCATTACGCAGCGTTCCGAGCTGCTCCCTCTCCCCGTCTACGCGCGAATGTTGAAAGAACAATCCAACTTCGGCGGACGTCGTAACGAGGACTTCGGTTGGGCGACTGGTTCACACGGAGTTCAGGTAATGCGCTCGACCGACGAAGGACGCAGTTGGCAGGGACCGTATTTTGTCAGCCCGATCCCCGACTGTGAGCCACTGCTTCCAGGATGGCCTTCGCCGGCCGGGCTGCGCTCATCGGCCATTAACCTGAGCGATGGAACTGTAGGAGTGTCGGTTTACGGATTTATCGACAGACACACAGAAGCGACCAGCGTCTGGTTCATGACTTCGTCAGACGAGGGAGAGACCTGGGCTCCCCGAGGGCGCATCGCGCATGACCCCGAAGGAAAAGACTATTTCAATGAGGCCGGAGTCTATCAGTGTGCGAATGGAAAGTTGGTGGCACTCATGCGAGCAGAGAAGGCGCGTGAGAAGCCTCTCCACATTTCTGAATCGACCGATCTGGGATCCACTTGGACGCCGCCACAGCGGCAGGAGGTCCGCGGTTACCCTTACCAGGCCGCCCCAATGTCCAGCGGAAATGTTCTGCTAGCCTACGGTCATCGCTTTGATCCCTTGGGAGTCCGTGCGCGACTCCTCGATGCAGAATGCAGTGATCCGGCGGATGCGGAGGAGCTGGTGCTGCGCGACGATGGAAAGACAAAGGATCTGGGATATCCGCATGTCCTGCCGCTGCAGGATGGCACGGCGCTTGTAACCTACTACCACAATGATGCGCGCGGCGTCCGCTTTGTCGCTGGAAGCATTGTGGCGGAACGGGACTACGGCCCAATCACATCATCCGGTGGGGTGAGATAGTCTTTGACGTAGGCACCGATATTGCGGTCAAACTCTTTGACGACAGTGTCAACATACTCGCGAATTCGGAACATCCGGCAGGTGGCCTCGCCAACCTTGCCTCGTTTGATTTCCCCGACACTTTCCCAGAACTCTCCCACTTTGGTGAGATGAGTTACGGGGTGGCGGCCCTGCTGTCCTTCCTTGTCGAGGTTTCTGGACCGGTAAAGCGACTCCGCAATATGAACATAGGTCGAGGACTGGTAGTCGACCCCGAGCATGAGAATCTTCCCGCCGCGCTGATAGGCTTTCCACATGGGTGAGCCGTCGCCGAAAGCGAAGCCAAGATGTCCACGATCCCAGCGAGAGCGAAGACCCTTACGGAGGCGATGATCGGAGGTGACTTCCCGAGCCTCTCTTCCCCGGGCCGCCACTGAATGGCTGCAGTGGTCCGAACGGTAAGTGTCCGGCATGAGCCGGAAAAACTCGGTGATCCACCCGACGCTCGAGGGCGATCTCTCGATGTCCCAGGTCTTCACCCGATCCGTGACCGCTACCAAGTGGAACGAAGGCATCAGAATCAGGCCGTCGTTACCGATTGCATCTTCCAATGCTCCGACAACAGTCCCTGCCCCGCCTCCGACCGCGCCGAGGCTCTTGAATGAGGAGTGCACGAAGAGAGTGTCACCCGTTTCGACGCCCAAGTTTCTAAAGCCCTGGGCGAGGGCTGATCGTGAATACGGCGCCGTCATTAATCAGCACTTGCCATCCTGCCAGCAGGTGGCTCCCCCGGCCTTGCGCCGGGGTGGGGCTGATTCCCAGCTACGGGATGCACGGCCCCCCTCCCCTGTTCTTCTCCCCAATGCGATCGCATTGGGGAGAAGAACAGGGGAGGGGTTGAAGTTTGAGACGCCGTGTGTAGCTTCGAAGCCAACGCCACCCCGGCGCAAGGCCGGGGGAGATTCAGTCACGCTAGTCAGGGACATTTAACACTCGGTTGTTGCGAGGCACTCTACTGTATGTCAGACCAATGCACTCGCGCAAGCGACTTTCCGTGTTGGCGGGTCAGTAGGACGGACGCAAGATCGAAAAGCTTCCGCTTTCCGCTACATCCGAATTCAAGACTGTAGCGGAAAGCGGAAGCTTTTCGATCTTCATTAGTGGACGGAGAAGAGCCTCGGCTAAATGCCTGCTCTTAGAGGTCGCATTTGCGACCTTAGATTCTTAAGTCACGGGAAACGAACAGGTTCAGAGACAATGTCACAAACAGAAGAGAAACCAGGACAAATCGTCATACTGAACGGGGTGCCGCGATCAGGTAAATCGAGCATAGCCGAGGAAATTCAGGAGAGCTTTGAGGGCCCTTGGATGAACCTGGGAGTTGATCCCTTCAAGGAACACATCACTCCGCAGCGTTACAGTCCTGCGATTGGACTCCGACCGGGAGGTGAGCGTCCGGACCTCGAACCACTCATTGTCGTGCTCTACGCGGCCATGTATGAATCGATTGCTGCCCACAGTCGATTGGGGTTAAACGTGGTTGTCGATGTGGGACACCATGACTGCTACTCAAAACCCCGAGGAATCCTTACCGACAGTGCCCGGCGATTGAATGGACTGCCGGTTCTTTTTGTTGGGGTCCGTTGTCCGATCGAAGTCATTATGGAACGCAGAAGAAAGACATGGAAAGATCAAGCTGCAGAGGACGAGGCGATACCTCGGCCGGTCCTCTTGTTTCAGAGCGAAGTGCATAAGCCCGGTATCTATGATCTTGAGGTGGACACATCTATTCTCAGCCCAGAGGAGTGCGCTGAGGCGATAAGGAAACGGCTGGAAGAAGGACCGCCGCCATCGGCGTTTCAAGAACTGGCTGGGCTTTCTAGGAAGGATGAATGAGTGCGATGACGATCGTAGTCGGGATGAAGGTGATTCACGCCTGGAAGAACTGAGAAGAGCAATGATGGCATCGAATCGGAAAAAGGGAGTTCAGCAGGTTCGAGGCGTAATTGAACGCCTGGTTCGTGACGGTTCAGTGGTAGCGCAGTCTGATCGCACGGAGCATAGTATTTTCCCCGTCGCGGTGAGTCCAAAGGAAGCCGAAGCGATACGTGATTGGGTATCCCGCGAAGGCGTGGCGCAAATGAAACGGCAGATTGAAAATCTGCCCCACGGGCTGCGCCCCTCCGGATCACGGAGTTTCTGGGGAAGCACACTTTCGGTCTGCTGATTAGAGGGGTGGCCCAGCGGCCCCAATCAATGGGAGAAAGAGCATGAATGGCGTAAGATCACTCGAGACGATAGTGCTCCGCATCCGGCAACGGCACGGGCGGCGAATCCTCGGTTTCGATACTCCAGTCGGCCAGGCGCAGGCGCATTTCAGCGAGTATATCGCTGTTATCTTCGTCGTCCGCCACGTTCTCCAGCTCCCACGGATCTTTGACGAGATCGTAGAGTTCGTCGCGGTCTCCCATTGGGTCGTGGACGTATTTCCACTCTCGGGTGCGGACCATTTTGCGTCTTCCTTCGGCTTCGCGCCATTGCAGGGAATCGATCAGGGTATTTCGTCCCCAAGGTTTGGGAAAATGGTCCAGATCAGCCATGCGGAAGGGGGGACCGCCGGCACCGTATTCGGAGAAGGTTGCGTCTCTGGGCGCAGTGTCTGTTACGATCGGCAAGGGCAGGCCGTGCATGGAGCGGGGAATTTCAAGGCCCTGCAACTGCAGAAGGGTCGGCACAACATCGATCAGATTGGCCATGCTGTCCTCGCGCATGCCCGTCTGTACCTTCCCGGGCCAGGAAACGATGAGAGGCACTCGCGTGAGACTGTCGTAGAAGACGCCGCCCTTACACTGCATCCGATGCTCACCCATAAAATCGCCGTGATCGGAACAGAAGACAACGATCGTCTTTTCCCGCAGACCCAATCCTTCCAACGAATCGAGGATTTTCCCCAAGCTGTCGTCCATGAAGCGCACCATGCCGAAGTAGACTGAAGTCATTCCATAAATGTCCTCTCTAGCCTCACCCTCCAGACTCAGCATCTGATAGAGCACACGATTGCGCTCCGGGGCGTACTCGTCGTCGAATTCCCCTTCGCGCCAAGGCGGAAGGTCGATCTTTTCGGGAGGGAACATCGAGGCGTACTGCTCCGGAACCATCCATGGCTCATGCGGATCCGGAAATGAAACCCAGAGGGCGAATGGATCGTTGCGGTGTTTCTCCAGGTAGCGCACGGTCTGACCGGCGATCAACGCCGATGAGTGGTCCTCCAGGGGGAGGTCGGAAACGTCGTAGCCGAATCGGTGGCTTTGCGGCTTCATTTGGCTGAAACGGTCCTGCACTCGGCTGCGACCAGCGGTGGGCCTTAACCAATCCATGCCGCGTGCCGGCTCAGTCTCTCGATTGGCGTGCATGATACTGTTCCAGACGTCGAAGAGTCGTAGGTCATCGTCGCTTTCGAAACAGTGGTTTTTGCCGATCATGGCTGTCTCATAACCTGCCTCCTTCCAGATCCGGAAGGCATGGACGGCGCCTTCGGGCATGAGCGTCTGGTTCCGCCTTCCTCCGTGGGAATGGGGATACTGTGAGGTCCAGAAGGAAATACGCGCCGGCACGCACAATGGATGAGGCGTGATTGCATTTTCGAAAAGAACCCCTTCCGCGGCCAATCGAGCCATGGCGGGAGTTTCACAGAACGAATTGCCGTATAAATGGCTGGCCGTGGCCCGCTGCTGGTCGGTCATGATGACCAGGATGTTGGGTAGGTCGGGCATTAAGAGTCTAATACTTCAGTGACGACGCTGGCTTCCAGGAGGTCTTGATACGATGAGACCAACGGGACTCTCGTCTTCTGGGGTGCCGACAAATTCGAGATCGCTAGACGAAGGAATTCCAAGTCGGTTGGAGCCTTTTCGTTTTCAATAAGTCGCCACCAGTTTTTTCTGAAACCGATCGGTATCCCACACTGCGCCCCAGCCGGGACCATCGGGAGCGCTGATGTGACCTTTATCCGGAACGACCGGATTCTCCAATCCAATCTCTTTTCCCATTTCGTCGTGCCTTCCACCCTTAAAATACTCGTAGTAGCTGGTATTCGAGATTGCTGACAGAAGGTGGGCGTGTACCAGACCGTAGAGGCCGCCGGGTCCGTTGATCTCAACCGTCGTCCCGTGCATTTCGGCAAGGTGGGCGAGTTTCAGAGCGGAGGTGGTTCCGTATGTGGCCGAAACCCTGATCAGGTCGGTGGCGCCAGAGATTAACCACTGGGCGGAGAGGTCGACATCGTTCATCATCATCTCGGGCGCAAGGATTGGGATATCTAGAGTGCTGCAGAGCTGCTGCATCCTCTTATGTAACCTTTCCGGTAGGGGTTCTTCGAGCCAACGGTAGTGTAGATCTTCCAATGCGCGGCCGATCCGAACCGCTTCCTCGAAAGTGTAAATGCCAACGGGATCGTGCATGCAGTCGATTTTTTCACCGACGGCCTCACGGATCGCGGTAAGCCAACGGATATTTTCTGCCACATCGTGGTAGAAATGGTCCTTGGTCGCCGGGAACCCGGAATCGACCGCCTTCTGAGCATCTTCGACCGCCTCCTCGACGGTCGCGCCGCCTATGTTGAGGTAACAGGGAATCGACTCTCGGACCCGGCCGATAATGTGGTAGACGGGCATTCCTGCCGCCTTCCCTGCGATGTCCCACAGGCAGTTGTCCAGGGCCCCGAACCAACCCGGCTCACGGTATACCCAGCGTGTTCCTTGGTGTAGTTTTTGCCAGATCCGCTCCCGGTCCAAGGGGTTTTCCCCGATGACCAACGCTCGCAATTGCTCCAGGTTGGCGCGCAGGTAGGAGCCTTCGTGATCTCCTGTTGGGCTGGCCGTGACGATGCCTTCGATGCCGTCGTCCGTCTCAACGTGAAGTACCTGTACGAATCCCGGTCGTGTCTTTGTCACATCATGGGTCCATCGGATCCGCGCCATCCCCGGCACGTTGTGGAGCCCAAAGATGCTGTCTCCGGACGGACTCTCGAGAATGGATAGTTTGATGGCTGTGACTTTCATGGCGGAGGATTTCCTTGTGTTAAGTTCTTGGAGGCAATTAGGCGGTTGATCCAGAATCCTGAGATATTCGGTCTAGGCAATGGTTTAATGTGCGCGCCCTACGGGATGCTCAGGTTCTCCGAGGGGTTTCCGGCGGTTTGGCAAGGCCCAAATCAACCGCGTGTTCGTCGAAATGCTCACGCATTCCGCTACGGACTTCGAATCGCATTGTAGCTGAATGCATGAGCATTTCGTCTTTCTCGATGTCCGATGTCTCATCCTCGATTGATCCTGCAAGCAACATCGAGCCAAGGTCCACGGTGATCTGAAAAGCCCATCCTGCTTATTCGCTACGGTTCGGTACCTACTCCTCAGCCAGTGGTCCGACGACTCCCAACCTCAGGGCGGGATAGAGAGTCCGAACCAGGGGCTTGTCGTCGGTTTCCTTGGCGTAGCGCCAGTAGAGGCGCATCATTTTTTCCAGCTGCTCTCGGTGATTGGGATCGGGGGCCAGGTTCTTCATTTCGAGAGGATCGTCTTCGAGGTTGTAGAGCTCGTCGAAATCGAAGCCATTGAATACGAACTTCCAGTCGCCGTCCCAAACCACTCGCTGGGTGAGCCGGTGCCGGTTTCCAAAGTACTCGGCGTACCCGCGAGTCCATTCTTCGCGAGCGGTCTGAGGATCACGAAGCAGCTTTGCGAAAGACCGGGAGTCGGGCTCTCCGATGGTTTCGCATCCGACCAGATCAAGGAGGGTTGGACATAGGTCGTGCAGACCAACTCGCCCTTCGCATTCCGAGTTTTTCGCAATCCCCGGACCCCTTGCGATCAACGGAACCTGGAAGACCTCTTCGAATGCCGAAATATCTTTGAAAAAAAGACCATGCGCACCGAGTAGATCGCCGTGGTCGGCGCACATGATTACGATGGTCTCATCGAGTTTCCCTGCTTCCTCCAGAAAATCGAGCACCCGTCCGAACTGGGCGTCGATCTCGGTTATGGACGCGAAGTAGCAGATCCGTGCTTCCCGCTTCTGCTCCTCGCTGAGCTGACGCCAGATTCCTTGGGCCCGCCTGTAGAGCCCCGGCCGGTCCGCCAGATCATCATCGGCATTGGGAGGTGGCGGAATATCCTCTCTGACGTACCGATCGTAGTGCTCGCGGTCCGTGATGTAGGGATCATGCGGCTCCTGAAAACTGACAAAGCAGCACCAGGGATGCACCCGCTCTACCGCCTCCTTCAGGTAGCGAAGAGCCAGCGTGGTCGTCAGCCCCAAGGCCCGTTCGTCTGCATGGCGTTCGGTCACTCCGCAGAGCAAATGAGGGCCGTAACCATGAGGCTCCTCGATGTAAACAGCGGGATCGCATTCGGGCTGTAGTGGCGCCGATCCCAGGATCTCCTCGACCAGGCCCCGATAGAGTGGGCTGCCGCCGCCCCCGTCCACTAGCCAACCGAACTTGCTCAGGTCGTTGGTTCGCTCGACATGCCATTTGCCAAAATAGACGGTCCGATATCCGACATCCACCAGCCGTTGGGCAAAGTGCGGTTTTTCGAGCCGAAGGGCATGGAGATCGGGGACGCCCGGGTAGAGGACTTCCAGAACGCCGTGGTTGTGCGGTATCAGCCCGGTCATGAGACTGGCGCGGGTAGGCGAGCAAATATTGTTCGGTGTGTAGGCCCGAGTGAAGCGAGTCCCCTCTGCCGCCAGGCGATCGAGATAGGGTGTCTGGCAGATGTGATCCTGTTCCAAGACCCGGGCCTGCATCTGGTCCGCCATGAGGAAGAGTATGTTGGGTGAGCCCGCTTTTCTCACAGATCTTCGATCGGCTGCTTCGGACAGGAATTCCTTTTTAGCTCTTCGGATACCGGTGGCCGGCACCATCGGGCTCAATCACAAAGAGCACAGAAGGTCCATCTTCTGTGCTCTTTGTTTTCTAGCGTGAAAATCTCAGGAGATTTTCACGCTAATTGCACACAATCTTCACCACCCACCCCGACTCGGCGTCGCAGTAGATGAAGTCATCGCCGAATGCGGAAAGACCGTGGGGGGTAGGGTTCGGTTGCACCACCTCGATTCGATCCAGCTCCGAACCGTCCTCAACAGAGAGTTTAACGATGACCCGATCGGCCGTGTGTACGACCCAGACACCGTCCGAAACCCGCACGACGCCATGACCCCTCTTAAGTGGTAAAGGTATGACGTGTTGAACACTCCAGTCTTCTATCCTCGAACCGTCCTCAACAGAGAGTTTAACGATGACCCGATCGGCCGTGTGTACGACCCAGACACCGTCCGAAACCCGCACGACGCCATGACCCCTCTTAAGTGGTAAAGGTATGACGTGTTGAACACTCCAGTCTTCTATCCTCACCTTCGTGAGGGTCTGGTCTTTCAGAGTCGTGAGCCAGAGATTGCCAGGTTCGATATTGTCGTACTCCATCCCGTGGCTCCCTCCGCCTCCCGGTACAGGATTGCGGCTCTGGGTCTCACCGGTTTGGGGATCGACCCTGAAAATCGTGCCTCCTGACTTGGTATCGGCCGGCCGTGACTCGCGCCAATTGGAGCCTCCGTTGGCGACCAGCCAGAGGGACCCCTCGCCGGCGGCCATACCGCTCGTGTTGGAGGATTCGGAAGGTACCTCCCTGAGAAGCTTTGGAACGCTGTGATGATCGCTGACCTCGTTGGGATCCATCAATGCCGCTCGATCGGTGATCTGGTCCACCAACCAGACCCCGTCGTCGGTCGACTGAACGGCATTGGGTGCACTGTAGGATGATCTGAATAGCTTTTCGAATTGTACGTCCATGGTCTATTTTCTTCTTCGGTTTTCGGAGAGTGACTTGACCTCCGAGTTCATTTGGTTCCAAGAATTGCGGAGCATTTCCGATACTATTTGATTCCAGTGGGGCCGTAATCGTACTGCAAGCAGTTTCGTGTAATTGTCCGGTTATCTCTTCCGGTCAGTGAGGCTTGCCGATAGGGAGACGGAGGGAAACTACGGGCATCGCAGAAGACGAAATGCTCACGCATTCCGCTACATACTAATTCGATGCTTGTAGCGGAATGCGACAGCATTTCGACTAACGCGCCGTCAATTTCCGAGAACGAGAACGAGGAAGAGAGGGAGGATGAATTCTAATCTTCACCCAGGCTTCTCTACCCCCAACTCCTCCGCTGTCGCCAGGATTTTCCCCCAAGTGACCTCATCGATTTCAATGCCGTCGGCTTCCCGCTCTCTCCGACGGGCTTCCTCGATTTCTCCAGGGAGATAGATCTCGGACACTCCGGGAATTTTCGGGGAGGATTTGATCCAATCGGAGAGGCGCGCGATCTCCTTTTTGAATTCCGCCACATCGATGAAGCTGGCAATGTCGATGGCCAGAGTGAAAAATCCGCTGCCTCCTCGGGTGGGTGGGTCGGCCGTGCATCCTGCCCATGATAGGCCGCCCGCGATGGCTTCGATCATTACCGCGAGGCCGTACCCCTTGTGTCCGACCGATCCTCCAACCGGAAGCATGGCCGCTTTTTTCTCATAGAAGAGATTCGAATCGGTTACCGGTTGTCCGTCTTCTCCGATCAACCAGTCCGGCGGCAAGGGCTTCTGGATGGCGTGGTAAAGGCTCACCTTGCCCCCTGCGACCATGCTGGTTGTCATATCCAACATCAACGGCGCTCCTTCATCCGTGGGTACGCTGATCGAGATTGGATTGGGAGGGAGGCGTTGAGCGGTGCCTCCAAAGGGTGCAGCAAAGGGTCCGCCGCCATTGAGCAGCACCATGCCAATGCAGTCTTCTCTCGCGGCGATGGGAGGGTAGGCGCCGAGGCGGCCGATGTGTCCTGCATGATGGACTGCCACGGCGCCAAAAGTCCTATCCTTGGCACGGGCGACGGCCCACTCCATGGCATATTTCGCCATCGGCACACCGAGGGCCCTCTTGGCGTCGACCACCTGTGATGCGGCCGTCTCCCGAACGATTTCGTGATCGCCAAATGCTTTGACATTTCCTTTCGACAAGCCTTCCACGTAGGACGGAATCCGAATGACCCCGTGCGAGTCATGCCCGACGAGATTCGAATCGACTAGGTGATCGGCGACCGCATGGGCCTGTTCAGAGGGCAGGCCGGCTGCTTCAAAAATTGCCTGTGCAAAGGGTAGGAGATCGGAAGACTGAATCGTTGCCATGGTGCCAAGGTAGGGGATCGCCGTAATCCTGACTATCAAAAAACCCGGGATCTCAAGTGCAGTCGGAACTCAACTATTCGTTGGTCGATTAAGCTTACGATTATGGAGATCGATTACAGGCCGATGGGTAGTCCGTCGCCCTCCAATCGAAATTCGTAGTCTACGGCGTAATCGAACTCTCGATCGTCGATTACGATTGGCGAAATACGAGATTCGATTACTGGTTGATGGGATCAACTTCAGATCCTATCGAAATCCGCAATCTTAAGCGTAATCGAAGCTCGGAATTTCGATAGTCGATTGTGGGCAATGGAGAGCAGAACGAACAGACAACATGAAACTAAGACACGTAGACCACATCACTCTCAACGTTACCGATATCCAATCGGCCACCGAGTACTTCAAGAAACTCGGACTCGAAGTCGAGGGCTCGCTCGATGACGGTGACATCGTCATGCTCAAGAACGATGATCCGGATCGACCTCTGCAGATTCAACTCGATGCCGTTCACGGCGATATGAAGCCGGGTCTGAATCACATCGCGTTTTTCACCGAAACGGTGGAGGAGGATGCGAAGGAGATGACGACGAAGGGAATCGAGGGCCGCCACGAACCGTTTTATCAGCCCAAGTCGGGCCGCACCATTTTCACCTTCAGCGGCCCGGACGGGATTGGCCTGCAGCTGGCGCGAAAGGATCAGCGGGGCGAATACGAGGATCATCCAATGCTGCCTTGGTAGGAGTTGCTTTTTTCGGTAGCGAATTCTGGAGGGGGTGTGTCGATCCCAGCCCGACTAAACGAGAAGCGAAGAACGAGACCGACCCGGCGTCCCCTTGTGCCACCTGCTCAGAAGGGCCCCATCGGGCAGATCGTAGCTTTCCGTAACGCAGTCTCGGAAAGCTAAGCCAAAGGGTGGTTGCGATTGGCAAGCGGCAACTCGACCTTTCGCCCTTCGAGGTGAGAGGCGTAAACGCCGTGAATTATCTCCATCGACCAGCGCCCGTCATGCCCACTGTTGATGGGGCGTCGTCCTTCCTCCCGGGCCTTCAAAATGTCTTTTACGATCGCTACGTTAGCCGCCATCTGGAGGTCTGCCGTATCCCGGCTCTGCTCCGGTGGCAAGGATTCCATAGCTTCCGCGCTGATATCGCGAGTTGGAGCAGTCCTATCGGGGCGCCAGAATGGGGCCTCGTAGATGCGAATCTGCTGGGAGCCCTGGTAGACCGACATGATACCTTCGCTGCCGAAGATCTGCAGTCCCATGCGGCCGGAAGCGTCGGTTTGGTTTCGGCGCGATTCGAAGGTAGCGGTCACTCCGTTCTCAAAACCATAGAGCGCATGGATGCGGTCGCCCGAAATTAGGCCCAGTTCTTCGGGTCCATTCAAGGAGTCGGCTTTGGTCACGGGCCGACCATCCGCCGTCGAGACATGGGCAAAGACCCAGGCCGGGTTCGTATCAAGCAAGAACCGGAGGGTGTCAAAAAGATGTGTTCCCAACACCATCATGTCCTCTCCCCCTCCTCGGGTTTCCTCCTTGCTTCGTAGACGAGCGCTGAGGACCTCTCCGATCGCTCCCTCCTGCAGAAGCTTCCTGGCATGATGGACAGCAGCGTGCATCCTTCCCTGATGAGCGATCCCGATCGTGACACCCGCCTTTTCGCAGGCTTCGATCATGGTGTCGGCCTGGCTTAAGGTTTGGGACATTGGCTTTTCCAGAAATACGCAAGCGCCCGCTTCAGCGACCGCCTGCACCATTTCGAGGTGGGGAGCGACCCAGCGAGGGCAGACACTGACGATGTCAAACTGCTCCTTCTTCAGCATTTCTCGATAGTCCGGATAGAGATTGGAAACACCGAGTCTCTCTCCCGCCTCTGCCAGACCTTGTGGGTCATCATCCGCGACGGCGGCGATTTCAACATCGTCCATCTGGAGGTATACACGGTCGAGACCGTGTCCATAGTTTCCCCTGCCTGTTCGTCCAATCACTCCTGCGCGGTACGCCATGATACTCATCCTCCCAGTTCGGTCCTACCCATTGAATTGATTCGACTGTTTAGAGGAAAGAAGCGTGAGTCAATGCCTCCTATGAGCATCGATGCGATAGCGGGATGAACGGCGACAATCCTCATAACGCCCCCTCCCTGTTGAAAGATCTGGGTGAACTCGGTGTCGCGCCTTCCGATACCCTCTTCACCCATTCTTCCTTCAAGAGTCTGGGTCCTGTTGCGGGCGGGGCCGGCACAGTCATCGAAGCGTTGGAAAATGCGGTCGGACCGGCGGGGCTTATCCTCATGCCCTCCTTCAACTTGGTGGAACGCAATCGCAGGGCTGAGACCTGGGACCTGGAGAATACTCCTTCCACGGTTGGTTGGCTGACCGAATATTTCCGTCTCATGCCGGGAACGCACCGGTCCGACCACTATTCTCATTCGGTTGCGGCCCGGGGCCAGGGTGCGGCAGCGTTCGTGGCCGATCACAAAAGCAATGAAGGCTGGCCTTCTCCATGGGACGAACCACCTTGGGGAAGAACCTACGGGTCTAATTCGCCCATGGTGCGGGCCTACCGACAATCGGGAAAACTCCTCATGTTGGGGGTGGATTACGAAACGTCAACTTATGTGCATCTCGTGGAAGTGATGCTCTGGAACGAAATTCGAAAAGGTGATCCTGAGGCTGC
Source organism: Candidatus Moanibacter sp. (assembly GCA_965226025.1). GTDB lineage: Bacteria > Verrucomicrobiota > Verrucomicrobiia > Opitutales > UBA2987 > Moanibacter. The sequence goes on from CBDDCD010000003.1 coordinate 2,553,913, forward strand.
GTATGTCGGTCTTGACCGGGAGAAATCGGGCGCCAAGTGGGATCAAATTGGGCGATTGAACAGAGGTAAAATTGGAGATGCCGATTGCCGATGTTTTCAGATTAGGGATTACGTGGATACGCTCTTGGTTGAGGCAAGGAGAGAGAATTTGTCACTGAGGTCAGCAGCCTCATGAATTCTATGGCGCAACATAGACGCGAAGAATACAGCACGACTTTGAGTATCGAGATGTTAGACTCCAAGACGAATTGAGAAAACAGATTTTGTACGGATATCAGGCACAGACCAGACAGCAACCATGGCAAAGAAAATACTCGTAACCGGAATGAGCGGCCTCATCGGAGGATTGGCCGGCCGTGATTTGGCCCGTGATTACACCGTGAGTGCCCTCAACCGGCGCCCGGTCGAAGGCGTTCCAACGACGGAGGGCGACATCAACGATTTCGACACCATCAGACCGGCGTTCGATGACATCGACACGGTTGTCCATATGGCGGCTTATTTGGGTGTCGACGAGCGAGAGCAGATCAGGGTCAACGTAGGGGGGACCTACAATGTGTTTGAGGCTGCTCGCGATGCAGGAGTCAGTCGGATTGTGTTCGGTAGTTCGGGCGCGGTGCAATCGGCGCTCGAAAAGTATGAGCCGATCAAGGCGATGGTGGAGGTCCGTCTTGATGATGTACCCGAAATGCGTCCAATCGTGACCCACAAGGATCCGGTGCGACCCGGTGAAGTTTACGGTGTCGCCAAGACTTTCGGGGAAGCGCTCGGCTGCGCCTTGGCAGAACGCGACGGCATATCGGTCCTATGCGTTCGCTTGGGAAGGGTGCGGCCCGAGAACCGTCCCATGAGTTCTCGAGAGGCCGCTGTCTATCTCAGTCATCGTGATGCCGCCCAGATTGTGCGTCGTTGCGTCGAGGCGCCACCGGAAGTTCTCTTCGATATCTTCTACGGAGTCTCCGACAATTTCCTTCGCTACCGGGATCTGGAACACGCCAGGGAAGTCATCGGCTACGAACCTGAGGATGGAGTCAAGGAGTGGCCAGTGGCAGATAGTTGGAGGCCATAGGGTGGTTTTCGTTGAGCGCGGAAAAGTGGACAAGGTTCGGGATAAGGTTCGGGAGGAGGTTTGCTCCGCTGAGTTCCAAGTGGGTTTACAGCGAGAGCATACTTCATCGAGTTAAGAATGTGGCTTCGATCTACGTAGTAACCTTATCCCGAACCTTGTCCATTATTTGCGGTTTCGCTGATACAGGAGCTTTCGTGACCGTCAATTATAGAAACCGAATCACCCGCCAACCAACGGCACCTTCCCCTCGATCCCCAGCTCGGCGGCAATTTCCTCAAGAGATTCGACGTGGTGTTTATGGAGGGGGATACCGCTTTTGAGCCATGCTTCTTTTTTGAGCCATTCAATCTCACCCGGCAGGTAGATGCGATCGGTGTCGGACTGCCGCCGTGAGTTACGGATGGTCTGGTTCATGCGGTCGATTTCCTCTTTGAATTTGTCAATCGAGGTGAACTTTGAAATGTCGATCGCTTGAAGAAAATGGCTCGCGTCAAACTGGCTATCGTAGTCGGGACCGACACGGTGAGGCGTGGACAGGTTGAAGGGTAGAACGCTCGCCAGCACGTCCATCATGATCCCGAATCCGGAACCCTTCGCGTCCCCGAAAGGAAGGAGGACTTCAGCAAGATTGGGGTCGTCTGTCGGGTTGCCTTTCTCGTCAAGAACCCAATTCTCGGTTAGCTTCTTCCCATACATCCGCATGGTTCCGACTCGGCCCCACGCGGAAACGCCTGCGGCCATGTCCAAAACGAGGGGAAACTCTTCATTGGCGGGCACGGCGTAGGCGATTGGGGTGTTTCCCAGGACACGGGCGCTGCCGCCGAAGGGAGCGACCCCAGGACTGCTGCTGGAGACGGCAAACCCAATCATATCCCGTTCCGCGGCCATCATGGGGTAGCTGAACGCGGCTCCGAAATGGCGACTGTGAATCACCGTGGCCGCGCCGATTCCAGATTCCGCCGCCTTCTCAATGGCCGCCTCCATACCCCGAACAGCTCCCAGATGCCCCATGCCCCCATCGTTGTTGATGATGGCGAAAGCTGGGCCCTCATCGATGACTTTGATGTTTGGATTCGGATTCGTCTGACCGTCGAGGATTCGCCGAATATAGTTGGGCGCAGCACGTGTTCCGTGCGAGTGAACGCCCCGAACATCAGTTTCGGTTTGAAGATCGGCTATCTTTCCAGCGTCCGAGTCCGGTAGGCCGGCAGCGACATACAACGCCTTTACATATTCGCGGAGGCCGTCGTGATTGACCAGCACTTCCTGATCGCGCGCTTCTGTCCAAATGGTTTGATCTGGCATATTGAGCTAAGGGTCTTGTTTTATTCCGGGTTCTCCAAGATAGAAAGGGTAAAAATCGGAGTGTCGTGGTTTAGCCGAGAAACCTGAATGCTCCCCAGGGCGAGCCTGGGGGATCCATGGTAGGAGTGGGTCAAGGCGGTAGGTGGCTTGGAAACCTTAGACACCACGGGACAAGCCCGTGGGATATACGCTTGCCCATAGTTACCATCGAGAGTGAAAGTCGCAAAATTGAATCCCTTTAGCAAATGAATGCATCCACTCAAATTCGGAACCATCCACTTGACGGAATAGAGAGAGAACAAATCGCGATTACTGATGTGAGAGTCCGGCTCTTTTCATGCAAGGTGCCCCAGGAAAGGTGGTGGTATGGGGGAGGAGTGGCGATTCTAACTGAGGTCATGACCGATCAAGGAATCACGGGTATAGGCGGGCCTAGTTCCTATGGTGGTCCAGAGTTTGTCAAGGAGTATACGGAGACTCACATTAGGCCGCAGATCGTAGGCCACAGCCCATTTGATCTTGAGGTCATTGCGGCGAGCCACCGGGTACAGAAAAAGGCAATGGCGTGGTCCGGTATCAATGTCGCCTGCTGGGATATTGTCGGGAAGGTCAAGGAGAGGCCGGTCTACGAAATTCTGGCGACCAACTGTGTGCCCGAAACGCGAATCAAGCATTACGCAAGCGCCGGCACGATTTACGACTTCGAAAAGCGGCCGGAGGATCTCTACGACGAGGCCCTCGGTTACCGTGAAGAGGGTTTCTATGCCATGAAGTTTCGTTTGGCAGAGCATTTTGAAACCAACATGACAATGGCAAAATACGTTCCCTTTCTCGAGGGGCTGCGCGAGACAGTGGGACCCGAATTCGGTCTCATTCAGGAACTCAATATGCGGGTCGACCTTTCCCAGGTGCTGGAATTGGCGCCGACTCTGCGCGATCTAAAATTCCTCTGGCTTGAGGAACCGGTCAGTCGTTGGGGCAGAATTCGGGGCCAGGAAAACCCGCGGGACGACATTCCCAAGGCGATCGACGAGTACCTTGAAATCCGCGAAGCCGTTTCCCCGGTTCCCGTTTCAGGAGGAGAGACCATGACCGACCAAAACGAGTTCAAGGAGTGGATCGAACGGGATGCCTACGACATCGTGCAGCCGGATTGCGACACCACCGGATTAAGCGAGGCCTGGTATGTCGCCCAATTGGCGCACTTGCATGGGAAATCGTGCATCCCCCACAACTGGCATGGGGATTTAGGATGGATGTCGAATATTCAGTTGGTCGCGGCGATTCCCAACCGTGAGGTGCTTGAGTCCTGTAGACACTACAATCCATTCCGCGGCGGAATGTTTAAGGAGCCGATTGTGATCAAGGATAGTTACGCGGACGTTCCATCGGGTCCGGGTCTAGGAGTCGAACTCGTAGATGACCTCGATAAACAGTTCCCGTATGATCCCAGTAACCACTGGTTGAAAAATCAGCCTGATTGATTGTCTCCAACGGCCTTGTTTCAGAAATCTCTAAGAATTTCGGAACAAGGCCGTTGGAGACATGAAACGTCTGAAGTCAGCCCTTCTCAAGCTTGCAATAGCGGTGCTTGCGCCGCTTTGCTTTTTAGCGTTAGTCGAAGGTACCCTCCGAGTGGTCGGCTTCGGTTTTTCTTCGGAGGTATTCATTGAAGAGAAAGGTACGGTGCGAAGCAATCCGACCTTCACATTCAGGTATTTCCCCTGGTCTATGGCCCGACCAATGCTCCCGGTCCGCTTTGCTGAGAAGAAACCGGAGGGAACACTGCGGATCTTTGTCCTGGGCGGCTCCGCGGCGCAGGGATTCCCGCGTTCCGAGTTTGGAATCAGTGGCCAGCTCGAGGTGCTCCTGGAAAGGGCCTTTCCAGAACGCCGAGTTGAAGTGATCAACGCTGCTATTACGGCGATCAATTCGCACGTAGTACTTACGATCGCGCATGCCTGTGTGAAGTACGATCCGGACTTTCTCGTCCTGTATCTAGGCAACAACGAAGTCGTCGGGCCTTTTGGGCCTGGGACCGTGCTTGCAGAATTCAGCCGCAGTCTCGCCTTCATCCGGCTCGGCTCGGCCATCAGATCGACGCGGCTTTCCCAACTCCTCTCGCTCGCCATGGGAAGTCACAAGTCGCCGACCGGTGGATGGAGAGGCATGCAGATGTTTTTGCAGAATACAATTCAGAGTACCGACCCTCGGCTTCTACGATCCTATGAGCACCTGAGAAGCAACCTTCGAGACATCCTGAACGCGTCCGAATCGGCCGACTGCCCGGTTATTCTCTCCACAGTAGGGGTCAACCTGCTCGACAATCCGCCGTTCGCTTCCGTGCACGATGGGGATCTGACCGAGGAACAGAGGAGGCTTTGGGAAAAACATCTGAGCGAAGGCGGAGAGGACTTCGCTGAGGGGAAATTCCGCGATGCGATCGCTTCCTATGATGCCGCCAATGAAATCGACGGAGGTTACGCTGAGAACTACTACCGGCTTGGCCAGTGCTATCTGTCGCACGATGAAGACAGGCTTGCTCGAGAAGCCTTCGCCCAGGCGAGGGATCTGGATGTGCTGCGTTTTCGTGCCGACAGCAGAGTCAATACGATCATCCGCGAAGTCGCAGCAGGTGGATCCGGCGAGAACGTTGAGCTGGTGGACAGCGCCCGGATTCTGGCCGATCATCCGGAAGCGGTGCAGGGCGTTCCGGGTGACACCCTCTTCTACGATCATGTTCATCTGTCTTTCCTCGGGAATCATGTCGTGGCAAGTGCTCTGGCCGAGAAGATAGTCGCCAGATCCGGACCCATGGGAAAGGACCTTCCCGCCGCGGACGAAACCGCCGAGCTTCTGGCGTTTACCGAATGGGATCGATTTGGGCTGCTTGAAATGCTGGCTGATGCACTTCTGAGCAAGCCTCCGTTCACGAATCAACTTGGATACGCCCGGCGTCAAAGCCTGAGGAAGCGCGAAATCGTGAAATTAAGTAGAGCGCTCGATGTTGAAGCGTTGGACGAAATCCGGAGAAACTATGAAGAGGTCCTGTCGCGCAAGCCGACGGACCCGAGGTTGAGATTCCGGTTCAGCCTCTTGCTCAAACGGATCGGGAAGAAGTCGAGGGCATGGGACATGCTGCAGTCCTTGATTGCCGATTACCCTTTTGATCGCGAAGCATACATGGAGCTGATTTTGCTCGCTGAAGACCGTGGGGACGTCGAAGAGGCACGAAGACACTTTCGGGCCGCCCTCGAGTTGAACCCTTACGCCATCGAGGTGCGATCTGAGGGCATGAGGCTCCTCTATGGGCAGAAGAAATTCAAGGAAGCTGAACGCTACGGCGAAGTCCTTATTGCCGATCATCCACTGGATCCTGACACCCGTTTCGCCTACGGTCTCGTCCTCTTGGAGAGTGGACAGATAGATCGCGCGATTGAGCAGTTTCGGGAGGCGGTCAGGATCGACAGCAGCCACTCGGATGCGCGGAAGCAGATCATACGGATTTTCAGAGAAGAACGGAACCTCGATTCTGCGATCGGGGAAGCCAATAAATGGATCCGGACCGAAGAGAAAAATTCCGAAGGCTACGGTATGCTCGCTGATCTCCTTGTGGAACAGAAACAGTTTGGGGCGGCGGCGGAACAGTACGAACACGCGATTCTACTGGATCCCGATTTTGTCGTGGCCCGCTCGAAATACGTGAAGATTATGTTCCGGCAGGGCCGTATCAATAGGGCTATCAGGTTTTTGAGACAGCAGCTCCACGCGGATCCGGAGATTGTCGAGGGTTACTCCGTCCTCGGCCTCGCCCTCGATGTCGCCGGAAGACGGAGAGCGGCAGCCGAAGTTCTGAGGGAAGGGCTCAAGCGAGAACCGGAAAACGTGAAGATGCTTCGCGAACTTGCATGGAGTATGGCAACGGCAAAGGACTACAATCTTCGCAATGGATCCGAAGCGGTTCGCTTTGCCCGGATGGCGGTGAAACGTCTTCCGGATAATGCCGATTTCTGTCATGTCTTGGCCGCTGCTTACGCCGAGAATGGTGAGTTCGAGAAGGCGGTTCAGACGGCTCGAGAAGGACTGAGATTAGCTCAAGCAAATAAGGATAGGAGCCTGTCGGAATTCATCCTGCAGTGTCTTGCACAGTATGAGAACGGGCGACCTGTTAGGTCGAATTAATCTTCATCTTCGTCTCCTTCGACAGTTTTGAGGACATAAGGGATGCATCTTCCATGAGTGGATTTCCGCGTCTGCCTCTTCGGAACCCGGAGTCTCTTGTGGGGCAGATTTGTAATCTGCCTAGCCTGGAAATCTCACACGATTTCCAGGCTTTTGACGGAATGACACAGAAGATCTTGAATTTGAAAGTCTTATGGATAGGTCTCGAATGAGTATTCGGCCCTTCGCTGCGACAGTGTGTAGTGTAACCCACCCTAATGTTTCGCCGCCGGAAGCAATGTCCGATGGAGAAACTCCTCAAGATCCTCTGTGTCATTCCGGTGGTTAGCCCGCTTTTTGACCACAACGTAGCGCAAGGCAAAGGATGAGGCATCAAATCGCGACGGGATCTTCGAAAGTTTGTGGGAAAAGCGGGCTAGTGGGGTAGCAGGTGGAGGGCAGATTGAAAATCCGCCCCACAGGCTGCGCCTCTCCGAAACTCTGAGTCTTTCGTGGAGTCCGGATTCTTCTGCGTGTCTTGTCGAAAGGCTCGGCGAGACTTCGAACTAACACTTGTCAAATGTTCTATTCCGAAACTAGATTCCGGATACGATGTACATGACGCGCTACCCTTTGACCTTTTTTATTTTTGTTCTTCTGAGCAGCACCCTCTTTTCAGCCGCGGAACGACCCAACATCCTCTTTATCTACACCGACGACCAGTCCACACGTACGGTCAGCAGCTACCCGGACGCCTACCCATGGACGAACACGCCCAATATTGATCGGCTTGCCAAGGAGGGGATTCTTTTCACTCAAGCGTATATCGGAACTTGGTGCATGACTTCCCGTGCCAGCATGCTGACCGGGCACCAACAGCACGGAATCGAATCGATGCGGATGGAGGGACAGTATCCGGGTGCGAAATACGATCCCGAACAGTGTCCATTCTGGCCGCGAGTGTTTCGGGAGCAGGGCTATTACACCGCGCAAATTGGCAAGTGGCATACCGGTGATGATACCGGGTATGGACGCGACTGGGATTACCAAGTCGTATGGAACCGACCGAAGTACCAGGACAACGCACCCAACTACTACTACGATCAACTGACCGAGTTCAACGGACAGGATGCGATCATGGTCAAGGGCTACACGCCCGACAACTACACCGACTGGGCAGTCGACTTTATAAACGGAAAGAATCGCGATGCCAGTAAGCCGTGGTACCTGTGGTTATGCTACGGTGCTGTCCACGGGCCTTTCACTCCGGCCGACCGCCATCTCGATGACTATCCGGATGTTCCGAGACCGCAGATCGCCGACATCTACCCGCCTCGTCCGGGGAAACCGAAGTATGTCGATGAGAAGGAGCATTGGGAGGCGGGTCCGCATGGCGAAGCAGTAGAAAAGAAGATAAGGGACGGGAAGGACCTGGTGGGGATGGTCGACCTTCCGGGACGTACCTTGCGGGACTGGATCCGCCAGTATCACCAGGGCGTTCTGGCCATTGATGAAGGAGTGGGACGGCTTCTGGAAGCCTTGGAGGAGACCGGTCAGGCTGAGAATACCTTGGTTGTGTACACTTCGGACCAGGGATTCGCCTGGGGGCAACATGGCTGGAAAGGAAAGGTTGCCCCCTACCACGCCACCATCGCGGCCCCGTTGATTTTCCGTCTCCCAGCCGAGATGGCGGAGGCGAATAAGAGTCGGGGCACAGTGATCAAAAATCCGGTCAGCGGCGTTGATATTCCCGTTACATTCTTTTCAATGGCAGGCCTGGACCTCCCCTGGAGCATGCATGGGCATGATCTGACTCCGCTGTTGAAGGATCCTGCCGCTGAATGGGAACATCCGGCGTTTCTGGTTCACACAGCCGACATTTTCGGATCCGAAACTAATACGATTCCTCCCAAGGGGGATCCGAGGTTGATGCGCGGCTCACCGTGGTATGCGATGCTGGCGGAAGGCCGCTACAAGTACGTCAGGAATTTCATCGAAGGGGAAACGGAGGAATTGTACGACTTCATCAGTGACCCTGACGAACTGGTCAATCTCGCATGGGACAGAAACTATAGTGAAACGCTGGCGTCCTATCGCGCCGCCGCGATCGAAGAACTGAGACGTACCGAGGCGGGGTTTGTTGATGGTATGCCAAAGGTGGCCGATTACGGGTATTGAGGCTGGGCGCAGAGCTCGGCCTCTTTAGCTTGGTCTTAGCAGCGAAGCCTAAGCATCCCCAGGACAACCTCCTTCCCGATGCCGGGGTTGATTACCGGCAGTACGGTATTTGGGAGGTTATCTTGTCAGAACGCGGGGAAAGCCCCGGCCTCTAGGTTGCAGGGTTCGCCCATGTGTGGTCGCCTGCAATCGGTGTGCCGGAGAAAGTTCAGCTCAATAGGTCCCCCTCCGTTGTTTTGTTAATCCGTTGGGAATTCCCGTTCGCCACTAGAGCGCAAAGAAACATAAATGCTGCGCAGACATGATGGGATTTTATAAGTGAGGTACTAAAGGGATCCCACGGCAAGCGTGGGGGATTGCGAGGGAAGGCGACTAGGTTTCTCGGCTTGAGCGCAATAATCTAGAAATCCATCTTTCTAGCCCGGACAGACCGACCTGTGGGTGCGGTATCGCCACTTGAGGGTATCCCCTTCTTCCATCCGCGGTATCGGTCTGCCTGTTGGGCATCCCGCAGACCCTCTCAATTTTTGTCGTGACCTGGAGCGGACAGTTCACACACTTCGTAGCGAGGCCGCGGATTTTAAAGACTCTTTCGCAGACCCGTTAAGGCAGGGACAGAGCGTGGGAACATTCGTTGTTGATCCTGCTCCGGATGCACGAGAAATTATGACGATACAGGAGACGACAAAGATGGTCAGATACCCTCTCTTCCTCCCCCTTCTACTAACCGGCGGCCTCCTGTCGGCTGCCGATAGGCCCAACATCCTCTTCATCTATACCGACGACCAGTCTACTCGAACCGTCAGCAGCTATCCTGATGCCTACCCTTGGACGCATACGCCGAATATTGATGCGCTCGCCAAAGAGGGTATTCAATTCAATCAGGCCTATATCGGAGCTTGGTGCATGACCTCGCGGGCGAGTATGCTTACCGGGCACCAGCAGCACGGGATCGAATCCATGCGCATGGTCGGCCAATACCCGGGTGGCGAGTACGATCCGGAGCAATGCCCTTTCTGGCCGAGTGTATTCCGCGAGCGGGGCTACACTACGGCGCAGATCGGCAAGTGGCATACCGGGGTGGATACAGGATATGGCCGAGACTGGGATTACCAGGCGGTCTGGAACCGCCCCCAGTATCAGGAGAACCAGTTCAATTATTACTACGATCAGCTGATTGAGTTCAACGGACAGCCGCCCGTCCTGGTGAAGGGTTACAGCACCGACAATTACACCGACTGGGCAGTCGATTTCATCAACGGGGAGAATCGTGACGAGAGCAAACCCTGGTATCTGTGGCTTTGCTACGGAGCGGTACATGGTCCATTTACTCCGGCTGACCGTCATCTCGACGACTATCGGGATGTCACCACTCCCCGTATCGCCGACATCTACCCTCCACGGCCGGGAAAGCCTGAATATGCCAGTATTATGGAGAGATGGGTCGCCGGGCCCGACGGTGACCCAGTGGAGAAAAAGAAAGTTCCGAAACCACCACAGCCGGGGAAGCAGGGGCCGTTGGTGGGGAAGGTGGACAATACCGGTCGCACCCTCAAGAGTTGGATACGCCAATATCACCAGGGCGTCTTGGCCATCGATGAAGGGGTGGGGCGACTCCTCGAAGCATTACAGGAGTCCGGTCAGGACGAGAACACTCTGGTCGTTTTCACATCCGACCAGGGTTTTGCCTGGGGTCAACACGGTTTCAAGAGCAAGGTGGCGGCCTACCACGACACACTGGCGGCGCCGCTCATCTTCCGTTTGCCCAAGAAAATGGCGGATGCGAACCGGAGCCGGGGAATCGTGATCGACACGCCGGTGAGCGGAGTGGACATCCCCGTAACCTATTTCTCTTTCGCGGGGCTTGAGCTTCCTTGGAAGATGCACGGCCACGATTTGACCCCGCTGTTGAAAGATCCCGCCGCGCCCTGGGACCACCCGGCCTTTCTCGTGCATACGGCGGACTACTTTGGATCCGATACCGACACCATCCCTCCCAAGGGGCACCACAAGTTGATTCGCGTCGCACCGTGGTACGTGATGGTTTTCGAAGGGCGCTATAAATACATCCGGAACCTGATCGAAGGGGAAACCGAGGAGCTCTACGATCGAGTCAGCGATCCCAAGGAACTTAGAAACCTGGCTTGGGACAGAAGCTATAAGGACACCTTGGAGTCCTATCGGTTGGCTGCCATTGATGAATTGCGACGCACCGACGCGGGCTTCGTGGACAACATGCCGGCTGTTGCGGATTACGGGTATTGAGTTTCGAATCCATGGTTTGGAGTCCAATTTTGGACCTTAGTATTCATATTGTTGATTGGGCGCACCAGCGGGGACGTATTCAAAGGCGAGTTCGTCGAAATGCTCACGCATTCCGCTACCGAGCATAGCGCAGTCTGTAGCGGAATGCGTAAGCATTTCGAATTCTGCTATACTCCAAACTTCGGCCTTAATTGAACCCATACGAACAATGATACGCCTCCACTGCTGCCTTGTAGTTTTCTTTTCCGCCACGTTTCTACCGGCCGCCGATCGGCCCAATATCCTCTTCATCTACACCGACGATCAGATCACCGGAGAAACCAAGGAACTCTATTACCGAATCAGCGATCCGGATGAGCTTGTCAATCTGGCCTGGAACTGTAACTACGGAAAGGTGCTGAAATCCTACCGCCGCGCAGCAATCGCCGAACTGAAACGGACCGATGCTAGTTTTGTCGATAAGCTGCCACCGGTTGCGAAGTATAATTAGGCTGAAGATTTGTTAAGGTGCATTTAGTTGATGATATGAAAAATCCCCCGGCCTTGTGCCGGGGATTATTAGGTTTTTAGGCTAAGATAGAGACTTCCAAACACATTCCCCATTCCCACCCGACCGAACCTCGCGTCGACGCGAGGTCGACGCGAGGTTCGGTCGGGTGGGAATGGGTGGGGGTAGAACCGCTACTTTGGCTTGGGAAACCAGCGCCACCCCGGCACGAGGCCGGGGGAGCGGGCACCCCATATGATGTTGAACATAGTGGCGAGTATCTACAGTTAGCAATCAACCGAGAAATCCTCATGACCCCACCCAACATTCTTTGGTACTGCACCGACCAACAACGATTCGACACCATCGGAGCCCTCGGAAATCCGCACGTCCGGACGCCGGTTCTCGACAAGCTGGTCAAGGAAGGCTCGGCCTTTACCCATGCTTACTGTCAGAGCACGATCTGCACCCCCAGTCGTGCCAGTTTCATGACCGGACTGTATCCCAGCCGGGTGCATAATACCCGTAATGGCAACGATACTTTCCCACCCGAGCCTCCGCTGATCTCGAAGTTGATCGCCGAGGCGGGTTACGAGTGCGGATTGATCGGGAAATTCCATCTGGTCAGCGGCGGTCACAGGCCGGAGCCGAGGTTGGATGACGGTTTCACAACCTGGGAACACTCCCATGCGCCGAGGGATGACTGGCCGGAAGGAACGCACGCCTACGCCGATTGGGTGCGCGCCCAGGGCTACGATCTCGACAAGATGAGAGAATCTGAAGATCGAGTTGCCCCGGAAGTCCACCAAACTAAGTGGGCTTCCGATCGCGCGATCGATTTTATCTCTCGGGAACGCGAGGGTCCATGGCTGTTGAACATCAATGTTTACGACCCGCACCCGCCCTTCATTCCGCCGGCATCATACGCTCGAAAGTTTGCCGCCGAAGAAATGCCCGGACCCTATTTCGAGGCGACGGATCTCGAGAATCAGGCGAATCTCAAATCGGTAGATTTCCAAGGGGAAGTGCGGACACCCGAAGAGCATGGCGCCAAGGATATTCAGGCCAAATACTACGCCATGATCGCACAGATCGACGATCAGTTCGCCCGCATCCTTCAGGCTTTGGAAGAGTCCGGACAACGTGAAAATACCGTCATCATTTTCACTTCGGATCACGGGGAGACCCTCGGTGATCACGGACTGGTTGCGAAGGGTTGCCGATTCTACGAAGGGCTGACACGGGTGCCTTTGATCTTTTCCTGGTCTGGAGTATTTCCCGCCGGGCGACAGCTTTCCGGGCTCGTTGAATTGCTCGACCTGTCCGCCACTGTTCTGGCCTTAACTGGTGTCGAGATTCCGGATTATCACCAGGGTATCAATCTGTTGCCGATTCTGAAAGGGGAAGAACAGGGCGAACGGATTCGCGATTATGCGCGCTGCGAGTATTTCGATGCCCTCGATACGCAATTCACCGGGGGCAGCGGCAGTTTCGCCACCATGCATCGGACCGATCGCTACAAACTGTCCCTTTATCACGACGCTAACCTCGGGGAACTCTACGATCTGCAGGAGGATCCCTGGGAATTCAGCAACCTTTGGGACGATCCCTCTCACCGTGAGATCAGAGACCAGCTTATCCTGGAGAGTTTCAATGCCCATGTCGTTTTGACGACGGATGTCGGGTCCAGGCGGATTGCACCGATGTGATTTTATGGGTTCAGGGTTCAGGGTTCAGGGTTCAGGGTTCAGGGTTCAGGGTTCAGGGTTCAGGGTTCAGGGTTCAGGGTTCAGGGTTCAGGGTTCAGGGTTCAGGGTTCAGGGTTGGGTCGGTCGGGCACAGTATAGGCTTTCGATTGCGTATGTCGATTCAGCCTTATTTTCCGAAAATCGAGGATTTGTAGCCGCGGCCGCAAGGACGCGGAGTATGGGAGCAAAATGGAGGGTTCATTCGTCCGCGTCCTTGCGGCCTAGTACAATATCCCGTCTAAATATTCGGATATAGTTTCTTGAGTTTGATCCTTGCATCATCGGTCGTAAAGCGCGAATCAATCTTGGACTGGCGTCCGTTGCGATCCCTTTCCCATGCTGAGATTTCTCTGCACATGCTAGCCACGTCCGGAATTCTTCGGTCCAGGCACTGGCTATTCAGGGCACTGAGTTCGATCTCTGCGATATTGAGCCAACTACCGTGTTTGGGGGTATAATGGATCTCCAATCGCTCGGCCAATGCTCTGGCTTCGGGGGCCGCAAAGGTCTCGTAGAGAGAGGTAATTGAATGGGTATTGAGATTGTCCATCACAAGAATCACCTTTGCGGCCTCGGGATAGTGCACAATCAACAGTTCCCTGATCTGCAGGGCCCAGTCTTTGCGGGTTCTTCTTGCGGTGACGCTGACGTGGCGCCAGCCTCCCAACGGTTCAACGAACAAGAAGATTTCAGCGACCCCCTTTCGGGCGTATTCATGGTCGTAGCGCATTGGCTTTCCGGGGGCCGTTGGAATAGGCACCTTGACCTCATCGACGAGCTGCTTGCACGATTCATCCATGCATATTTGAGGATACATCGGATCGTAGGGAAGATGATATACCGCCAAGATGTCTTCCATGCACGCGACAAAAGCCGCACTCTGTTTTGGCGGAATTTTCCAGCACTTCCTCAGGTGAGGCTTAAGTTCGTTGTTTTTAATGCCTTCTGCACTGATGACTTTGAGATCTGCTCGAAGATATCCAAACGCACCAGTTCTTCGGCCAGAAGCCGCACTGTCCATCGTTTGCGCCCCGGCGGTGGCGAGGAACAAGCCAAGGCCAGCAACCTTGCCTCTTTTTCACCGTCGAAGATCGACGGCACCGGGGGCGTTTCCCGTTTCTTGCGGTCCAGCGCCGCTGTCATCCCGCCTTCGACGAAACGCCGTTTCGTATTCTCTACCGTGCGCGACGTTACCCCGAGTGCTTGGGCAATGCGGGCACTCGTCCACGCTGGACCCTCATGACCACTGTCACACAACAGCAATGTTCGTGCGCGAACGAATTTCTTCGCTCCGACTCTGTCCCTCCTGGTCAACAATTCGAGCTCAAACCGTTCTTCGGCGATAAGCTCAATCCGATATCGCTTTGCCATGGCAACCTCCTTTCCTAAGAGTTGCCAATAATACAATACGAAAATCATACAATACGAATATTTAATGCGGACAATGTACTAGCCCGGACATTTCACACACTTCGTCGCGAGACCGCGTAGAGTGCTGCATATCAGAGCATTCCCGCAATACGGCGGGCGACAGTGTGTGTGGACCCTCTGAGGTCGCCGGGTGGGGGAAGGCTTTGAGATGCAGTGCTATCCGTGATCGCAGCAGAAGGTTTGTGAAATGTTCGGGCTAGGATTGACAACGAGTTTATCTTTGTCCGTTGCCACCTGAACCGTGAACCGTGAACCGTGAACCGTGAACCGTGAACCGTGAACCCGAAACGGCAACCTCGGCTCCATCTTCGCCGTTGGATGACTCCGCCGATTGACAGCGAGAACTCGATTTGATACCCACCTCCCATCATGCCCAGCGCCCCCAAACAGACTCGCAGAGACTTCCTGAAAACCACCGGATCACTTGCCGGTCTATCTCTCGCCCAACAAGCGTTTCCCTCGATATTAACTTGGAGACGGCGATCGGATAAACCGAACTTGGTATTTATTTGGACCGATCAGCAGCGACCGAATACCTTCGCCGCGTTTGGCAATTCCCGAATCCACGCGCCGAATCTCAATCGCCTGGCAGCGGAGAGTACTATTTTCGAGCGGTCCTATGTGACTCAACCGGTCTGCACACCTTCCCGCAGTTCGGTCCTGACCGGTCTCTGGCCCTCCCAGAACGGCTGCATCCGCAACAACATTCCCCTTTCTCCGGATGCCCTCACCCATCCTGAACTCCTGGACGATACCGACTACCGAACAGCCTACATGGGCAAGTGGCACCTCGGTAACGAGATTTGGGCCCAGCGCGGATTCGAGGAGTGGAAGGCGATCGAGGAGTTGTATATCAGATTTTACGGTCAGGGAAGGGACCGCAACGAGCGCAGCGATTATCACCATTTCCTGGTTGAAAACGGATTCGAAACCGATCTGGTTCGGGAGGAAGTACACAAGGTGTTCTCGCGCCAGTTTGCCGCTCGATTGCCTCTACAATTCAGCAAACCCGTCTTCCTGCGGAATCAGGCGAGGGATTTTATCAGGAGGCATCGAGATGAACCATTTCTCCTCCATGTCAATTTCCTCGAGCCCCATGATCCCAACTTCGGCCCCTTCGATGGCTACCATCCCGATGACGAGGTCAATCTTCCGGAAAACTGGAAGGACTATCCCGATGAGAGCGAGCCCATCAGGTATCAATACCTGCGAAAATATGCGGAGATCGACCGCGGGATAACGGAGAAGGATGTACGCCGCGAGACTTCCCGCTACTGGGGACTGGTCACTATGGTCGATATGGCGGTGGGGGGAATTCTTCGGGAATTGGAAAAGTGGGGTTTGGAGGAAAACACGATCATCGTTTACACCAGTGATCACGGCGAACAGATGGTAGCACACGGTCTCTATTATAAGTCCGTCATGTATGAGGAGTCGGCCCGTGTTCTCACCCTGATTAAGTTGCCCAAGAAGGGATTCGGAAGGAGGAGGATCGAACATCATGTCAGCCATATCGATCTAACGCCGACCATGTTGGATCTGCTGGGTGTACCTGAAAAAGCGGACGGCCTGCCCGGAAGGAGTCTGCGTCGCTACCTCGAAGGTTCAGCGAAACCGGAATCGGTTTTCCTCCAGTGGCACGCCGTCAGATCCGGAAGAATGCACAAACTGGCTGATCAAGGTCTTATGGATCGCGAGCTGGCGGACTCCGCGGCCGATGTCAACGCCCGCACCATCGTGACTCCCGAGGGACTCAAACTCAGCCTTAGAGATCGAGATGTTTCACAACTATATGACCTGAGTAAGGATCCGCATGAGATGGAGAATCTCTACTCAATGAGTCGCTACCGAAAGACCATCGCCAAGCTCACCAAGGAAATGGAGAAATGGCAGAAAAGTATCGGGGATTCGCTGGAGGTCAGGGGAAGTTGAGCAAGTACAGCCAGTTTTCACTGTATGGCTGTTTCTTGGATGTCCTAGCCCGGACATCTCAGACACTTCGTAGCGAGACGATGTAGATTGCTGCGTGCCAATGCTTTTCCGAAGCACGGCGGACGACAGTGTGTTGAGACCCTCTGAGGTCGCTGGGCGAGGGAAGGCTTTGGCACGCGGTGATATCCGTCGTCGTAGCAGAAGATTTGTGAGATGTTCGGGCTAGGCCACAAGCGCCGTTCCCACTTCCTCCGGGCGCAAGGCGCCCTCTCCGAAGATTAACGGTAACGAGAGATCCGAGCCATCCCGATTTTTCGCACGACCATCCACATAGCAGACGCTGAACGCCCGTCGTGGTCGATCGGTGGAGTTGACTTCGGAGCTGTGCAGAAGCCGATTGTGCAGCAGTATCCCGTCGCCGGCATCACATTCGAGCGTAGTCGGTTGGTATTTCTCGAGCACTTCGGCAACTTGCTCCTCGTTCAGAAAACTGAAGCGTTCTTCGTCTGGGAAGTGCTGGTGGGAACCGGGCAAAATTTTCACGCAGCCGTTAGCAATAATTGATTCATCCATCGCCATCCACACGGTGATAGTGGGCGATGGGTCCACATGGCTGAAATAGTCTTGGTGCCACGGCAGTTTGGTGCCCTGTCGGGCCGGTTTGTTCATGAACATGGCACGCGTTATGGTGATGGGAATGTCAGGTCCGTAGGCGCGTGTGCAAATGTCCAGGAAAAGACGCTGCTGCATGTATTGCAGAAACAATGGATCGAGTTTCAACCCCTGCATTTTCCGATATGCCAGGGTCGCTCCCTTATGGCCCAAGGTCTGCTTCGACATATCTTTGTATTCGCCCGTCGTAGTATCCAGCTGCAGCATCATCCGGTCATAGGGCACCGCGGCCGTGCCCATCATGATGTCGTCGATTCGCCGTTGTAGGGCGCTTAACTCATCATCCGCGACCAGCTTGCCCAGCCGGGCGTAGCCCTCTTTTTCAAATTGCTGCCATTCCGCTTCGCTTAGTGCTTTTCTCATGTCTGATTTCTCCATTAGAGAATCCATTCACATGACCGGGGGGGATTAGTCAGGATCTTCGAGGGTGTCAAATCGATTGATTCCGAATGCTCCCGGCATCTCTTGCGGGCATCGACTCAATGATGGCGAATACCGGACATTGCCGTCCCCCCGCTCGCCATTCGACGAGACCAACCATTTCGAACAGCAGCACTAAGAAGAGTTACCTCAGGTTGTACAACCGATACGGATTTTCGCAAGATATCTGCTGGAGTTCTCCCGGCGATAGGAAACTCAGGAGCCCTTGGGCGTGAAGAAAGAGTTCTCGGTAGGCCTCTGAACCCATCCCGCCACGATAGTTGTTACCACCCCATACGCAGCGGCTTGGAGTGAACCACTCGACCAGTTCTTCCACCAAGGGTTGCACCTTGAAGTAAGGCGGGTCTTCCTGCGACTCAGTGTCAAACGAGCTCAGCTTCATGTAGACGTGGGGCTGAACCGCGACCCTCTTGAATAACATGAAGTCCACTGCTGTCCCGTTCCGGGGGCGGCCCAGATGATCGATGACCACACGAGTCTCAGGGAATCGCTCGACCATTTTCAGAAATGGTGGAATCCATTCTGGTTCGAGGTGCATCTGTAGCACGAGATTCAACCCTCCCATCCGCTGCCAAAATGCGGTCAGATGATGAGAGTCCCAATCCATCTCCCAAAGCCAACTCGTTTGAAGCCTGACGCCGACGATCTTTCTTCCGGCCACCGTTCGCTCCAAATTTGCCACACTATCTTTGGTATTCGGGTCCACCAGGCAGACGCCTCGCATAGAGTCCGGCGCAAGATCGAGACTGTGGTAAAGGAAGCTCGGATCGTTACCGTAAGGCGCTCCGGATACGAAGATGCCCATGGCGATGCCGGCCTCCACCCGGTCGCGCTCCCACTGGTCCGCCGTGCTCACATAGTCCGGGGCGTAGCGTGGGTTGGGGATGAAGGGGAAACGCTCCCGGTCCGATGACCAGAGATGGAAGTGACAGTCGACGATGTTCTTTAACGGATCCATGGTATGGTCGAAATTGCTGTTGATCGGATTGAGACGTCAATGTAGCCGCGGCCGCAAGGACGCGGACAGCAGGGCCCGTATATTCGTTCCAATCGACCGCGTCCTTGCGGCCGCGGCTACACGATCGAGGATCCCGCGCAAGCTCGGTCCCATTGTCGAGCCCAATTCACGGCCTGCAGGTTAATGGATGAGGATCACGAGAGCAGAAATTTCCAATCGTGCACTTTTCGGATCAAGTCTCTCTGCAGGAAAGGATCAGCTACATCTGCCTGTTAAATCGGTTTAGGATTCTCCGAAGCTTTTTGCGAGCGGCTTTCATTTCCCGCGAATCGTCACCGGAGTAAATCGGGTGCCCCTCGTCAGGGTCTTCCGACAGATTATACAGGGCGCCTCCTTCTCCGTCGGCTAGCTTGTAACCTCGGGTCATAGCCCAGACCCGTTTTTTCCGGCGCTCCTTGCCCGCGCCAGGGTGCGGATCGAAGTAGAAGTAGAGCCAGTCTCGGTGCTTGCCCAACTCTCCACGAACCTGGGGCAATAAAGACTCCCCATCAAAAATTTCTCCTTTCGGGAGCGAGATTCCCGCCGCATCGAAGAGAGTTGGAACGATGTCGTTGGTATCCACAAGTTCGTCCACGACGTGACCATGCCTGGATGCTCCAGCCCACTGGATGAGCAAGGGAACGTGGGTTCCACGAAGATTCGCCTGCCCCTTTCCACCCGAAACTTCGCTACCGTCGGCCATCTTCGAGGTGACCACTTCCGGGGTCCCATTATCGCTGAAGAAGACCACCAGGGTGTCTTTTTGCAGTCCCAGTGCATCGATCTGTTGCAGGATCCGGCCCACGCTCTTGTCCACGTACTCAACCATGGATGTGTAGTATTTCGGGTCGCTGGCGAAACGGTCGACTCGCCAATCGGGGTGGTCCGGGGTGGGATTAAAAGGGCCATGCGGGAGAGCCATCGAGTAATAGACAAAAAAGGGTTTGTCGCGATGCCGCTCCATAAAGTCGTTGATGTAGTCCACGTAGAGGTCCGGCCCATATTTCCCTTCCGTATCTTCAAGGTAGGTGCCGTTGCTGTTGATATGGGGATCGGCGTAGCGGGACCCTTTGTCCTCGGTATGTTCACTGTGCCAGAGAAAATATTCGTCGAAACCCGCATCCTCGACCCGCATCCCTTTTCCCCGCCATTCAGGCTGGAAATCGATCGGATTGTAGCTCTGGAGCTGCCACTTTCCGGAAATACAGGTATGGTATCCCCCTTCGGAAAACCAGTGCCCAAATGTCTTGACCTGTGGATCGAGAATGCCAAAGGCCTTCCAGTTACGAAAGTTGTACTTTCCGGTCATCAGGGAGACGCGAGTGTTGGTGCACAGGGGCAGGCTGTAAGCCTGGGTAAAGCGAACCCCCTCTTTTGCCAGCTTGTCCATCGCCGGCGTCTCATATGAAGCCCCTCCGTAATTGCCCAAAGCCTCGCGCCCCATGTCATCAGCCATAATGAGGACAATGTTTGGGGGGCGACCGCTCTGCCCCCAAAGGGCGGGCGCGATGAGGAGAAGCCAGATGAGAGCAAATCTGGAGACTGAGTTCATGGTACACTCAAGGCGGATCGGCTTAAGACGGATTTCTTTATCTGCGTTCACTGACTCTCTGCCTTCGCCGGTATCTTACAACGATTTTTTCAGCTGCTTCTTGCAGAAGTTGCTGAGACTTTCACCTTCGGCGACAGCTTTCAAAGAGAGCCTTTCGTGGAGATCCTGACCGATTCTCAAAACGAACTTTCCGCGTTAGGTTTTTCCGGCGCTTGGTGGGGGTAAAGAGGATCCATCCTCCTTGTGGATGCAAATCCACTCTTCGACAGCCTCGCACAGCTCGCGATATACGGATTCCTCATCCTTTCCGTGTACGCCCCCCAGCATCAATCCGGGGCAGCGTCCAATATAACACTGATCATCTTCGATCCATTCGATGATCATTAGGTAGAGCCCGTCCCAGTGGTGGAAACAATTGATTTTTAATGAGTTATGGGCAAAAAAAAGGCCGGATAGAGCTGCAAAAAGCTCGATCCGGCGAAAAGGGGCGCTTATGCTTGCGTTAGTCAAATACAAAGCACGCCCTTCTCATGAAAAATATTGCCGTACAAAGCTTCCTGCGTCCAGCCCTAACTCCAGTCATTCGATGCAAAGACTACACCGTGTTTCTGGAAACAATGGAGCGGATTGACCGGGTTTTGATCGACTCCTCGCTGGAAAGGGAGGCGATCGTAAAAGCCTTGGAAGGATGGGATGAAGCGGGAGGGAAGGATCGGGAGCGACGCGCTCTAAGAGCGATAAAAGCGCTACGGGTGGAGGTGGTGCGTCATTTACTCGGAGGGATATCCTTTCGTTGTCTGTCGCAGGAGTTGGGACGCAGTGAGCTTCTGGCTAATTTTTGCCGGGTGCGTGAGGTAGACGGGATCCGGAAAATATCGAAGAGCAGTCTGGAACGGGATTCGAAATTCTTCGACGAAGCGTATCTGAGACAGCTGCATGCAAGGATGACCGAGGTGGTGGGCAATGCTGAACATTGTGGTGAGGCAGGATTAGAGAAGCCGATCGATACGAGGGAATGCCTGATCGACGCCACTTGCCTGGAAGCGAACATCCACTGGCCCGTGGACTGGGTCTTGCTCAAGGATGTGGGAGCAACGCTGCTCAAGGCGATCAGTCTGATCCGGCAGGCGGGAATGAAACAGCGCATGCCCCAGGGAGCAAAGGGATTGGCTCGGGAGATGAACAAACGGTGCCTGGAGATGACGCATGCGCGTCGGCGCCGGGAGGCGGGCAAAGCGCGTAAAGGGATCCTGCGGCGGATGAAGCTATTGCTCAAGAAGATTGAGGGCCATGCCCTTCGCCACCGTGACTTATTGGAAGCTATGTGGATGCAAAGCGATTACACCGAGAAGAAGGCGAGCCGAATCATCGAGCGAATGGATGGTATGTTAGAGCAGATACCGCAGGTCATGAAACAGGCGCACGAACGGATCATAGGGGGACGGCAGGTGAAGAATGAGGAGAAGATCCTGAGCGCCTACGAACCTGAGATTGACGTCATCGTGCGAGGCAAGGCAGATCGGGAGGTGGAGTTTGGCAACACCCTTTATTTATGCGAGAGCGCAGAGGGATATCTGTTGGACTGGAAACTGTATGGGGGGCAGGCCCCGAGCGAATTGAAGCAGCTTTGGGAAAGTCTGGAGAGGCAAAAGGGCTTCGCTTTAGAGGAGAAGATCGAAGCGATCAGTGGGGATCGGGGCTATGCCTCGAAGGCGGCCAGCAAGCGGCTCCAGGCAGAGGGGATTTTTGACGCCCTTACGCCCCGCAATCCACAAGAGCTCAAGGAGCGGATGGAGGAGCCGCGCTTTGTCCGGTTGCAGCGACGACGAGGGAGCACCGAAGGCCGGATCGGAGTGCTCAAGAACCGATGGCACGGGGGCAAGATACGCAGCAAAGGCTTTGACAACCGTAACCTTAGCGTGGCCTGGTCGGTTCTGTCCCACAATCTATGGAAAATCGCGCAGAGACTTGCGCAAGAACATGAGAAAGAGGCAACGCAGGCGGCATAGGGATCCAAGAATCGAGTCAGAGGCGCTTCCTTGGGAGAACTATCGACTCAAAGCGAGAGGAAGGGTGCTGGAAAGGTGCATAACGGATAAAAGGTAAGCTACCGAGGACGGAAGGCATGTCGTGGTCTACATAACGTGACGAAGATTGATATCGGTATCAGGCTTCCACCCAAATCCTCTCGGATTTGGGACAGCCTCTAGGTAGTGATCTGAAGGTTTCATGATTTTGATTGGTCGATTGCTTTCTTAACGTCTTTTTCTTGGTAGGGTTTGGCATCCGCTCCTGACTTTCCTGAAACGGTGATCGTCGTTCTCAAGGAATCGAATGGTCCCTTCATTCGGCCAGGCGGGGATATCGCGGAACTCCGTCACCCATTCCGCTACAGATCCGACACAGAATCCTTACCGTAGCCGCGGCCGCAAGGACGCGGAGGGTCGATCTCGCAGCTATCGACAAAATCTCCCCGCCCTTGCGGCCGCGGCAACCTAAACCCGCTACCTAAGCCTTTTCCCCTCCGAGAGGAGGTTAAAAAAAGGTGAAAAACCCACTTGCTATGGTTGAAATTTCTCATCTAGCATATATGTTTCTTATCCCAAACTCCATGACTTGACGTGAGCCCCTCACGCTGCACTTGGATCCTCATTCTGTCTCCCTTGCTATCGTCGAGGGGAACCATTCGTAGCGTTTTCACGCGACTCCAGGTCACTAGGAAATCTATACCAACATCAAGCCAGGAAATTTCACAATGAATACCTCAAACCTTCAGAGTATGTTACGAATCCTGAATCGAGGAAACACTATAACCATGATTATTCCACGAACACTGAAAATCACACTGTTACTTGCGGTCGGTTCGATGCTGGCCCTGCCATCGGTCAACTTCGCTCAAGATGAAGCAACTGAAGCAGAGTCGGAAGATGAAATCATCGTTCTGAGTTCCTTCGTCATTCGCGAAGATGAAGATACGGGTTACGCGGCGGCCAACACCCTTGCCGGCACCCGCCTCAGGACCCCGCTCAAGGACTTGGCCTCCTCCATTACGGTGCTCACGCAGGAACTGTTTGATGATACCGGCGCCACCGATGCCGAGACCATCCTGGGCTACGCCACCGGCATGGAGGTGCACGGGGTGCAGGGGAACTTTGCCGACGGTCCCGGGCAAAGGCACAACGGGCGGTTTGAGCAGGACAACCAGCGCTTAAATCCGCAGGGCTCGCAGCGTGTCCGTGGACTTTCCTCGGCCTCCCTGACGAGGGGATTCTTCCTTACCGACATCCCCTTCGACAGCTACAATTCGAACCGCGTGGAAATTAACCGCGGTGCCAACTCCCTTCTATTTGGAATCGGCGCTCCCGCGGGGATCATCAATAACTCCCTCACTCAGGCGTCGGCCGACGTGGGGAATAAGGGCGAATTAAGCATGCGCGTGGGCGAGCGGGGCAGTTACCGCGCAAGCATGGATATTAACGCCTCCGTCATCCAGGAACGCCTCGCCGTTCGGGTCATGGGAATGTATGAAGACACGCAATACCAGCAGAGGCCGGCTTTCGAAATCGACGAGCGGGCCACGATTGGTTTCGAAGCCGTGATTCTCAAGAATGAGAATTCCAACATCCTGGGAAAGAGCATGTTCAGAGGTAATTTCGAGTTCGGGACCATCGATGGTACACCTCCCATTCTGGTCCCGCCGCACGACGGCTATTCCTCTTTCATAGAACCGCCGAATATTCCGGCCCTGCAGGCCACCCCCGGGGTGGAGATCTCCCCTTACTACTTCGGCCCCGCGGCCACACTGGCGGGGACCCCGGCGCGTTATAATCCGGAATACGATTATGTCGAGTGGAGACCCTGGCAGACCTTCGACAACCGTGTCGGTTGGAACCGGGGCAATATGCCTTTCATCGGTGAGCGCAACTTCCACCGGGGCAAGCTCAAGTACGAGTACAACGGTGACACCGCCCAGGACTGGGGTGGCTCTGGAGCACCCTACCAGTTCATGCATGGGCTCATGACGGGTGCGCCCGGGACCCATCTGGTCCAGGTGGATGCCAACAGCGCGCCCCTACAGAGGGCTGACTTCGTAGGTCCTCTAGGAGAGGAAGTTTCAAGCTTTGTGCCTGTCTATATAGATTCTGGTTTGCCTGCCGGAACCGGTGCGGGTCAGCTGGATAATCTGGCAAACTTCCAGACCACCCAGGGCGCCATCCTCATCTGCACGGCGAGTTGCGGCACCGCTGATGCCGTCTTCGGTTACCAGGGTTACAATCTCGGCAAAGTCGGCGGTGTCGACCAGAACAGGATCCATCAGTCCGCCGCCCCTCTCTGGTCCTACGTGGAATCGGGTTCGTTCTTCATGGGTAACCGCAACGATCAAAAAATCCCGAACTTCACCACCCCGGTCATTCTCGACACGAATGTGTGGGATAATGAAAACGCCATGATCCAGGGCCTGACCAATGAGCGTAGGCAGAATTTCGATACCATGCAATTCGCCTTCGAGCAGCCCCTGTTCAACTGGCGGGGTGGTATTGAGTTTGTTTATGACAAGCAGCACTTCGCCCAGTTTGCAACCATCCCGTTCTCCGAACAGGAGAGCATCGGTGATACCGGCAACGGCGACGTCGTGATCGACACCAACGCCTATCTGGCCAACGGCGCACCCAATCCGAACCTGGGCCGGCCTCACATGAAATCCGATTCGGTTCCCGATAAGCAGTACGGGGAAATCGACCGCGAGTCTTATCGGTTCACCGGCTTCTACAAGGTGGATTTCAAGGATTTCGGCGACGGCGGCATATGGAAACTGCTGGGCAACCATACCCTCACCGGTTTCTACAATAAGCAGAGGATCAATACCTTCAATTACAACACGTCAGGTATATTTCATGCAGTAAATGACCAGACCGGGACAGACGTCTGGAGCTTCGCGGAGCCTGACGTTTTTAACGCCAGAGGAGTGCGAACACCAAGGATGGTCATGGAAGTCTATCTCGGCCCGTCGGTCATTGGGGTCCCAGCAAACCAGGTGCAGCTGAATATGATCGAAACCCGGATGCCCCAGGCAGGCGATACATTTACCGCCTTGATCTACGATCGGGACACTGACAACGACGGTCCGGACGAAATTGGGCACTTTGAAGAACGCTCTGTTGTCCTCGATGAGGTCCTGTCGGGCCGCTCACGCCGTCAGAACGAGATCGAAACCTACGTGTTCAGCACCTCGAGCAAGATTTTGGGTGACCATATCGTGGGCCTGTTCGGTTGGCGCAAAGATGAAGCCACCACCTGGGAAAACATCACCGGGGCACAGGGTGACGCTTTGGGCATAACCCAGGAACTGGATGGCGATCTCTCAACCGACAATGTCCATCCGAATGGGCTCCTGAATCCCGATTTTGCCCGGATCCAAGACTCGCCGACCGATGTCGCTTCGGGCAACACCATCACCTGGAGCGTCGTTGGCCATGCGCCCGAAAAGTGGCTCGGAGACTCTGGAATCGGGCTCTCCGGCCACTACGGCAAATCGGAGAACTTCCAACCGTCCGCCACCCGACGCGACCCGGTTGGTAACATTCTCGGGCCGCCCAGCGGCACTACCAAGGAATACGGATTTACCGTCACGATGTTCAATAATAGAGTGTCGGCACGTCTGAACTGGTATGAAACCGCGGCCGCCGGTGCCTCCTTGCCCGGTGGCAATCCCTTCGATTACGACGGGTGGCTCGGGGGCTTCATGGGCCGCTGGTGGCGCGCCTGTGAAGTCTATGGAAACGGCACTTGTGATCCGAATTCCAAAGCGATCTTCGATACAGCTATACAGTCGAGCCTTGACCAGGGCCGTGACGGCGAATTCAACAATCCTAATTTCCAGTCTGTCAATGATGTCCTTGATGAGATCAATTCCTGGATGCCCGCGCAGGCGCAGGCGGCGCGGAATCTCCGTATCGACCGGACCACCGGCATGGTCGAGATTGAGCCCAATCTCGGTGAAACCGGGGTCCACGATTTCATTTCCACCGGATTCGAAGTCGATCTCGTCGCCAATATTACCGACAACTGGCGCCTCTTCATGAATCTCGCCAAGGCCGAAGCGGTGGAATCCAATGTCGCCGTGCAGATGAAAGCGATCGCCCTTGAGGTGACCAACAGCATCAATGCTTCCCCCATTGGGAATTGGATCGACTCGCCCGAAATCACCGAGGGACAGAGCTTCGCGTCGCGGTTTCTCGCCATCGTCGGCGCCCCGCTGGGCGCCCTCACAGCCAGGGAGGGCCAGAAGACACTGGAGCTGACCAAGTGGCGGTTCAACGCCGTGACCACCTACGATTTCAGCCAGGTCTTCCTGGATGGGTTTTCAGTAGGCGGCGGTGTTCGCTACCAGTCTGGAAATGCCATCGGGTATCCCAATGCATGTCCTGCCTCGGGTGCCTGCACTTTTGCAACCGTGATTCCCGATCTGAACAATGCCTTCTTCGGTCCCTCGCGGCTCAACGGCGACGTCTGGGTTGGCTATAAGCGCCCGCTCTGGGACGGCAAGTTGAACTGGAAGGTCCAGTTGAATATCCGCAACGCCTTTGGAGACAGTGGTTATATTCCGGTCGTGATCAATCCGGACGGCCTTCTGGCGGCGGTTCGCAACGGCCAACCGACGGAAATCTTCGTGACCAACTCTTTCAGATTCTAATTTGCCAATCCGGTAGCTTAGAACCCTATTTTAAAAGCCCCTGCCTCGTGCAGGGGCTTTTTATGTTGTGGAGTCGGAGGATCCGATAGCCTCGTGCTTAGCCAATCTGGAGCCCTCTGTCCTGTCGTGAGCTTGGTCGAACGGGCAAGCAGCGGGATTCAAAATCTGAAGATGTGTGGGATCTTCGGGTCAGCGCATCCGGAAATCCCCCGGCCTCGCGCCGGGGATCGTTTGGTTTTTAAGCTAGTAGGGACGATCTCACTACCTTCTTCCCCACTTCCCCTGAGGGACGCTCGCGGCGTACGTGTTTAGCGCCTTTCGGTCGCCGGCTCCCCCGGCCTCGCGCCGGGGTGGCGTTGGGTTCCGTGCTACAAAATGGGCACCCCCACCGACCCCTCCCCCGGCCCTTCTCCCCCCAGTCCCGCCGCCGCCGGGACTGGGGGGAGAAGGGCCGGGGGAGGGGTATTCTGACCCAGTCGGGTATGGTAGCTGGAAACCGGGCACCACCCCGGCACGAGACCGGGGGAGCCTCAAACACGCTAATCAGGTACCTCGCGGCCGCGAGCGTCCCTCAGAGGAAGTGGGGAACTGTGTCGCTGGTATCGTAGCAAGAGGATCCAGCGTCACCCCGGCGCGAGGCCGGGGGAGCACGGTGCCGCTGGGATACCGCAAAAAAATCAAATGAACTGTTCGTTCTACTCGACGCCGAAATCATCAAAAAGCGTCGGTTCGGATTCGATAGCCCGATTCACGTCAATACCGCAGACTTGGGCGATCGATTCCGCGATCGGCCTAATCTGTTTTTCGACGTAATGCTCGTAATCCAGAGGAGAGTCAACGTGTCCAACCGGCTGCGGCCCCTTCTGTGTTATCACATATCTAATCACTCCTCGTGGATTCGGTAATAGACGCGCCGCCTTGACGTGAGGTGGACTGGTGCGGGTGTAGGACTCGACGGATTTTCTAAGTCCCTTCCGGTAGACGAGGTCCGCGTCCATGTCACCGCTTCTTACCCGCTCGACCCAGTCCTTCAGTGTGGTCTGAATTTCCCCGACCTCCGAGTCGTGAAAAACCAGGTCTAGGAGTGTGCGCTGCAGGTCATGCGACATGTTTGTCCAATCCCGGCGCACCGCTTCCATGCCGACAATCTCCAACGTTTCTGATCCGTGACTGGTTTTCAAACCGGCGTAACCCTTTGCTCGTCCGCGATCCCGACTCCCTCGCATCGTCGGCAGAAAGAAGCGCGTGTAATACTTCTCGAATTCCAGTTCGAGCTTGGATGCCAGACCGAATCTTTTCTCAATTTGGGAGGTGAGCGTGGAATTGACCTGGTCACAGAGTTCGGTCCCCCGCGCCCTCGCCGTCAGCTCGTCTACTTCAGGTGCGAGCGATGCGTCGACAAAAACCGAATCCGTATCGCCATAGAGCACTCGCGCTCCTTCAGCTTCGATCAGCTCCTTGGTCCAACGGAGGATTTGGTGCCCAAATTCGGTGATCGCACCGGCGAGGCTAGGTGATGCAAAACGACAGGAGTTTGTTCCGAGAACACCGTAGAAGGAGTTCATAAGAATCTTGTAGGTGAAGGCAGCCAGACCGTCTCCGGCCTCTCTCGCTCGTTCCCGCGACGCGAAGAAAGTATCAAGGAGAGTGGGGAGAATCGCGGTCTCACGGTTGAAGGCCGCCCCGTTGGGAGCGGTGATAACGTCATCCGCTTCTCGAGCGGATAGATGGGCCAGTGGATCAATGTTGAAGGTGCGGATTATCGATGGGTAGAGGCTTTTGAAGTCGAATACGAACACGTGTCGATACAGACCTGCCCGAGGTGCAATCACCATTCCGCCCGGAGCTCCTGCTCTGGAGGTCTGGTCAACCCCCAGAGTAGGCGCCGTCATCCCGCGGCGATGCAGCTCGGAAGTATATAGAAAATCGAATGCCGCGATATTGCCCCATGCGCCGTCGAGAGGGAGACCAGTCAGCAGGCTCCTTTGGAGGGTCAGGTCAAGGAGACCATTGCTCAGCAGAATGTCACGAACCAGGCGGGCGTCCTCCAGGCAGTATTCGCAGAATGCAGACCGATCCTCTTCGTACGCTCGAAGGATGGCTTCCGGTATCTCTTCATCGTTTTCAGCCTGAAGCGTCTTCCCGCGATCGAGAAGTTCCCGAGCCACGGTGTCGAGGCGATAGTCATCGAATGTCTGAGGCATCGCTCTGACGACGCGCATTGCATCGATGACCTGCCTTCCGGGGACCACCATCCGGCTATCTCCGAAGGAACGACCGTCCCGATGCCAAGCTGAGTCCCGGGTTCGTCCCAGGTTGAACGGAATCCTGTGCGCCCGAAAGCGCCGCTGAAGCACCAGGAGGTCGAAGTCGATGAGATTCCAGCCTGTGAGGATATCAGGATCAAGTATTGCTATTCGTTCAGCCAAGGCGCTCAGTAGAACCGCCTCTCGGTCACAGCAGATGACGTGGGCGGGATCCGACGCTGCCGACGATCCCACCAAGAACAGCTCCTCGACGGCTGGCCCGGCGCCGAAGGAGACCAGTGATACGGCCAGCACCAGATCGGCCTCCCGGGTAGTTTCAATGTCAAGGGCCAGGACTCTGAGAGACGGGGTCCAATGGGTCGGAGATAGATCAGGATCGTCGTAGATACGATCGACGTGTTCTCCCCTTCGCCAGGTCCCAGAGATCTCGACCGCTCCCTTCAGGCTTCGGTGGATAGCATACTGTCGGCTGGGGCTGAGGTCAGCTTCATACGTCCTCAGGTCGAGATCCGAAGCCTTACGAGCGGCGTCGCGCAGACTGCCCAACCTTGTCGCCGAAACAGCCATAACCTGTTCCCGGTCCATGGTCGTCTTAGGTGATGGTTCAATATGACTCTCCACGTTCGAGATTGCCTTACGAAAGGCATCGATTTCCGATGCTCGGACGTAGAAGGTCGGGGCAAAGCGAGTGTCAACGAGCCCAAAAGTCTGGTCATTTTCTAGCCGACCAATCCCGAATATCGTAAAGCTCTTTCCCTCCCGATGAAAGAGATGAAGCAGGTAGCCTCGCATCGAGTCGGAGTTCATCTTTTCTTCGCCATACCGTCGTGACGCCCCTCAGGAGTAGGTGATTTGCGTGTCAGGCTCCCCCGGTCTTGTGCCGGGGTGGCGCAGGGTACTAAGTTCAGACCTCACTATCTTGCCCCTTTAAAGGAGCTATGCAATCGCAAGTTTAAATCTCGATTTATAGCCGAGTTGGAAGGTAATGGTTCGGCCCGAGCGGTCGGGCATCAGGAGCGGGTTCTGGTTGAGAGTCTGGAGGTACTCAATCACGACTTGCTGCAAATGAGGGGAATAGTTTGCGGTTGGGAATAGATGCGCTTCGACGGTTGCGCCCCTCTCTATGAGGGCGCCGTCGCAGTGAGTCAGATTGCGAAACAGATCGTGGTCGTCACGATAGTTGTCGTAGCCTTCTTTAAAGGGTTCAAACTGCTTGTAGAAACTATTGCGGGCGAGGATTTTCAAGGCATCCATGATGGATTTGTTAGAGGTGTCCAGGCGGACATAGTTCTGCTCAATGAGTCGCTCCAGGCGCGAGCATTCGGTCTCGATTTGCTCCCCTTCGAGTTGGAGGGCATTGAGCTTGTGATCGAGGCGAGCGATCATGGCGCTCCTTGAGGCGCTTTGGCCCGGATGGGCATGTTCGGCCAGGAGCAGTCTTTTCAATGCTTCGGTGGATTGGGTTTTCTGCTTCAGGAGTGCTTTAGCGGCACCGCTTTTCTCCTGCCTATCCTCAAGGTGTTGGGCTAAGCGCTGGTAGTGGATGGTGCGATAAGAGGTGATCTGATTAATCCCAAAGTACTTATCGAGGTATTTGAAATCATTCTCCTGAATCCAGCGACTGAACATCCCTTTGAGGACTGCTTCATCGGGGGCTTTTGGGTCGGTCCCTAAGATGCTCACCGTAATGGTTTGATTTCTGGGATTGGTCGCTTCCACCACCCATTGGGTAAGATGAGGATTCTTTTTCCACGGGCCCCGCTGATAGCAAAGATAATACTCCTGGATATCTTCGGCATGGTTTCTGGGGCGCAGCAGGCGCAGTTGTCCGTCGATCCGTTGCAGGGGCTGGCCTTGAAACCTTTTTCCCAGGTGATGATTTCGAGTTGAGGATGCTCCAGGATGGCTTCGTAAAACCAGTCCGCGGCGATCGCCCGGTCCACGTAAATGCTCACCTTCTTATCCGCAGGCACCTCTACCAATTCGAGCATCGCTTCGCAGTTGGGGATAAACCGTTTCCTTATATCCTCGTAGTTGTCGGTGCTGGCAAAATAGACCGGAGAGCCCTTCAGGGTATGAATAAAATCGCTGTGAAGCGCTTTGTCGGCCAACCGGATGGTGGGACACCAGCCCGCCAGGAGCTTGCTCATGCCGGTGTAATGTTTGGTGTGCGGATCATAATAAAAGCTCTGCTCACAAGAAGCATTCAGGTTCCTCGCGTTCACCCTGAGGATCGCTCTTAAAAGCGCTTCATGGGCCAGGGCGCTGAGCCTTTGGCGTTGCAGATGGGGCGTATAGAGGACTCGCCCGATGAGCTTTTGCAGGTCTTCCAGATCGAGCAGTTTGCTCTGCTCGATATTCACCGCGGCCAACAGCGCGCAGGCCAGCCATTGCTTCAAAAGCCAGCCCTCTTCGCCATCTATCTGAGCCACTTGCCCGAGCCCTTCACTGAATACCAGCACCCCTAAATGTCGACACCACTGCACCGATTCGGAACTGCCCGTGGTAAAATCGGGAGACTCCTTGCGATTCTCCTCTTCGCCTTCGGCCTTGTTTTCTGCTTGCTCCTGCTCTGCCTGCAAGGGTGAACCCTTGGGAGAATCCCAGGCAGTCTCCCGATTTTGCCCCCTCCTCTGCTCGGCCTCCTTGGCCAAGGCCTCTTTGAGCTCCTTAAACAAAGGGCGCAGGGTTTCCCCACTGAGGCTGACTGCGAACACCTCCTCGATCTCACCGCGTATCTTCTTGCTGTAAGCGTACCGGCTCTGCTCATAGATCTCAAAAAAGCGCACCCGCACAAAACTCCGTATTTCCCGGGTCAATTTGCGATGCCACCGGCGCCCCGCCAACACCCGGCCCAGGGTTTCGGCATCGCCACTTTGCAGGGCCTCGCCCCACCGCTTCATCGTCTTGGGGTCAACCTCAAATTGTCTCTGTAAGCACCCTATCTTCAACCCCGCATTATAGAGCCGTCCCACCAGAATCTTGAATCCAACCTGCTCGCGATCGTCCCCCCCCCCCCACTTCCAATAGCTCATGGCCGTAATAGACCTGCAATTGGCCTTTGCTCAGGTCCCGATAGACCGTCAGGCAGGGATTACGCTTGTCTACCCCAAGGAGGCATTGTAGGCAGGACTCTTCTTGCTCGGTAGGTTTCTCCATTTTCTTCGAATTAGTTCTTCGAAGGAGAAGCCTACCGTTTTCTTTCTCTCGTTAAAAGTCGGGAATTCTACTTGCGATTCTACCCACCCCGACAACCCGCATAATAGCGAGTTCTGAAATTCCTTAAGCCATTAACCGAAACCGGCTTGCCGGGGCTAGGAAGATGCCGGTGGTTAAATCCGCGGTTGATCACCCATACAACCAGACGCAGGACTATTCCGCGAATTCAGAAAGCCAGATCCGACAGCTTCCTAATGGTGTCCGTGCTTGTAGTGTCGCCGGAGAATATCGTCCCCGAAGTCGTTATCGAGATCCCGCCAGACGGCGTGGATGTGGTTGGCTTCGTTCTGTGTGTTGTCGTACTCGGCTAGAAAGCTTGCTCCCTGCAGGCGGTAGTAATGGCCCTTACCCTTGGACTCCCCACCCGCCCAAGCGAAATGAACGGAATCGGGATCGGCGCGCTCGAATTTCTCGCGTTGCCCTTTGCCTATGACGTCGGGCAGGCGTCCGATGTAGACCTCGACAAGCGCGCGCAACAGATCTGCCTGCGACTGCGTCAGCTCATTGGCCGGAAGGCCCTCGGGAACAAGCTTACCCTCCAACCGAGGGAGGTTGCGGGTCAGGATATCGGCCGGTGCCTCCGAGTCGATGATGGCGCAGTCTTTCTGCTCACCGTCGAGGGAGGCGAGTAGATCGCGGGCCATCTCTTCCTCATCGCGTAATGCCCGGGCCCCTTTCAGATCGCCGTGGCGGACGTGGGCAGGATTGGCGCCGAAAAATGTGGGCAGAGCAGCGATCTCGGTTCCTCCGGCGATGGTGTAGTTGAGTGAGATATGGTGTCCCTCGAATCTCCATCCCCAGGGAGCATCGCTACCGGGCTGACCGAATACACTGAGAAAGTAAAGTTCTGGATCCCGAATGCGTTTCCGGCCTGGACCCTCGATTTCGGCGAGGACGGGTTCCAGGCGTATAATCAAGTCGACTTTCTCGTTGGCATCCTTGCTCACCCCGGTAGCCACCAGTTTCCGTGCCAGTTCCCTTTGTCGACCGTCCATCTCTTTCAGGGAGAGCCCTTGGCGCTCGCGATGTATGTAATGCCAGTTCCTCCTCTCCTCTTCATCGGCGAAGCTGAGCTCGGCTTTGCTTTTCTGGTCCCCCGCCAGGGAACCGAGGAAGGAATCGGCGGCTTCCGCCATCCGTTTCGCGGTTTCTAGGTGTGAGTCTGGGTTTGGGTTCATTATTCTTAATGAATGAACATCAGGTCAATCCTCTCGCTCTGTGCGATGGACTGAAAGTGATAAGTGAATGATCGAGTGTTTGCAGCATTAAATGTGAGTAATTCGACATTCTGTCTTGGCAGTGAGGCATGACAGATGACGGCTGACAGATAAATGCTAGTCTGTCTTCGAAGGTTCCGGTGCAGCTGCCGGAATGGGGTGAGGGTCTCTTTTCCGTCGAGCCAGAATCGAACCCGGAGAGGCGCAGCCTGTGGGGCAGATTTGCAATCTGACCTCTGTCCCTCACCCCGCTGAGCAGATTGCAAATCTGCTCCACGAAAGACTCCGTGTTTCAATAGGTCGACGGCGAATCGACTCCTACCTATAGCGCACGTGCAGTTCGAGCTTTTCGATGCGAACCGGACCGGGAAGACTAACCGGCTTGTGGCGGAGCCTGGCTCCGATAAGGTTGGAGCCTAAGGCAAGATGCCGCGGTGATACGTCGAACACCAGCCAGTTGTTGAAATTGACGTTCAGGGCTGTTTTGATCCCGCTCTCCAGGTGAGGGTCATCCAGGCGCAGGTTGTTGATTCGTACCTCCAAGGCTATTTCCGACTCATTGTCGGTTTGCCTCTCTACGGAATCGGCCTTCTCGCCGATTGAGTAGGCCAGATGGAGTGAGATATCTTCGATGTTCTGGGCCAGGGCGTTGACGTCGTCAGCAACATCCAGCTCGAGCAGTGTATCCGCGGAACCATCGTCGACAAGATCGGCTGGGAGCGGCGCCTGCATATTGGTCTGAAAATACATGTGCCGTGGAGTGTACCAATTGTCAGGTTCCGGTACCACTTCTTGGCCATGTCCCCCGCCTCGCCGCTCGATGAAGAAGATCTTATCACGGCGTTGGAGCGTATCGGGAGCGCCGATTTCGCCAAAAATCCGGCATTGTGAGTGCCATTGATCGAGAAGATCGGTTCCATCGGCTTCACCGCCGCGGTGCCTCGGGGCCGGCTCGATACCAAGAGCCCGTTCCGACTCGGGCGAGCCCATCATCAGGTTGAAGGTATGCATGCCGTCCGGGTCCTGGCGCCACCAGTTGGCGCAGACTCCGCGCCAGACTTCGAGAGAGGGATGTCGATACCCGTCGGAGGAGTGGTGGTCGTCCCAGCTCGGGTAGATCTTTACCGGTGTCCCTGCAGTGATTTTTCGATAGCCCGCCACATCTGCGTTTGCCGTTCGAGTGCCGATCACCAGGAGGTCGACGAGTTCCTCCCGCACCCAGGCTTCGACATCCATCCCGTCGAAATGGCATCCGACAAGGTTTTCCGGAATACGAACTGCGAGCAAGAAGGGCCGGTCCCTCTGCCTGCCCACTTCGAGGAGCGCAGACCTGAGTTGCCGCATAAAGTCGGTCAAAATATCCCGTTGTTCCCATTGCTGCCCTTCCGGGAACAAGACAGGAACGCGGGCGAAATCGACGCTGATGCCGTCGAAATCGTACATTTCCGCCACTTCCCGCAAGATCCGCAGTTTCAATTCGCGTACCTCTTGGTAGGAAAAATCCCAATAGGCGTGCCACTTGCGGAAGAGCCAATCGGGGTGTTTTGCCTTGACTGGGATCGGTTCCCGGAGCGGATGCGGTGGATCGAACATGCGATCGTTATCCGACCCGTTGATGCGGTAGGAGAAGAAGACCTCGCGTCCCCGTTTTCGAGTCTCGCTTAAAAGGTCCTGGATGGGATCGATTCCGGCGGCCCACCATTTCGGAAACACGTTCTCGGTGCGCGGGAGGATTTGGCTAGGCCATACCGCGGTGTTTCCCTCACCCCATTCGTGCCAAACGCTGTCGATCTGATTGTGCTCCGCATCCAATCGGCTCATGTAAAAGGCGATGACCTTGGCCAGTCGCTCGGGGCCGACTTCTTCCGACCTGAATACGGAATTGGCCAGGACGTCGTCCTGAAAGATGATACGACGGCGTCTGTTGATGGCGTCGAGGTGCTGCCTGCTGAGGTTCATGTCAGTCGGGTTGCCGCCGCGCTTACACTTGCTCGTTCGACATAGGCTTAGGATAGGGCCCGATCATTCGATTCTGAAACTGTCGGCGTCCAGGAAGATCGAAATGCTTACGCATTCCGCTACATACCGATTCGAAGCCTGTAGCGGAATGCGTAAGCATTTCGATTCGAGGACGAGGACGAATTGAGATCCCTCGAGCAGGTAGTTTTCGCCGTCGGAAAAATTGAGCATCTCGCCCGAGAACCCATCTCGACATTGAAGTGCTACTCCACCCGCCGAAAAATCAGCCGTTCACCGGCAAATCCCTCCCGCCAGATGTTGTCGCAGGCCTGTGCGACTTCATCGAAATTCTCCGTGATGGTGGCGAATCGATTGCCGGGGACGGGTCCCATCGAAGGGGAAATGAGTAAATTGTCGCGACCGTAGAAAATCGCCAGGTCGACGACTCCGGTTCGGTCCGCCACCTCGCGAACTTCTGGAAGCTTGACCAGGCCCGGCGAAAGATAGAAATAGAGCAGATCCCCCGAGATCGGGGTCATGGTCGGATTCTCCAACCCCGGCTCTTCCGAGGCAAAGGGTGGAACCAGAATATAGACCTCGTTGCTGGCATACTTGGCGTGGTAGGCGCCCCCTTCCTGGGGAAGGTTTTGCCAAACCGCTTCACAGGTCTTCGGCGCCAGGTCGTCCAGTAGCTCGGCGACGCACCGCACTTGGCGTTTCGCAAATTCGATTTCGATTTTCCGTGTCATCTTATTCTCCTTAATCCTACGTGTTAGGTGTCATGGAGTATGCTTTATCTCGATGTCGTAAGCAGGGGGCGATCCGTAGATGTTTCATTTTCTTGCAAGGAATCTGTCGGCATGGACTTGGTCTAGATTTGCACCCTTCACCGTTGAATCCGAACCTCCGCGATATTGCGATATTCAAAGTCCGACAGATTCATAGGTCGGACCGTTGCCGATACGATGTCGCCAACTGTAGGACCGCGCTCTTGACACGGCGCAGGACGAAGGCCGGAGACGGTTGCGCGGGATTTCCGAAGCTCTCGAATCATCATGATCCTCCAACCGCATCCTCAAAAAGCCGACCAAGACCTGTCTGCGGTTTTAGCCGACCGGCGAGTCGGAGTGCCTCCCAGAAGGTCACCTGGTTGGCGGTCAAAACTGTTTTGCCCAGAAGATTCTCGAGTTCGGTGAGAAAGGCCACGGTGTGGAGCGCTGTATCCGGAATCAGGACCGCCTCCGCTTCCGAGTGGTCGTTTGCCAACGCGAAACGTAAGGCTTCTTCCTTCTTTACTTGCCCAACTTCGCCCCGACCAGATCCCCAGACAACCCATGGTAAGAACCTCCACTGCTTCTTCTTCGAGAAACGCGCGAAACGCTCCTGAAAGTTCTTCCGGGTAGGTTGCGGCAATCGCAACACGCTTCAATCCAAGCGCGTGCACAGCGCTGAGAAACGCTAGCGAAGTACTCGAAGTTGGAACTCCCAGCAGCTCCCCGATTTTGTCGGCCTGGCGCCGGGCGCCCGCTACACCGAATGCAAAACTCCCGCTGGTGCAAGCCCACATGCAGACCTCGACATTATGGGCTTTCAACTCTTCGGCGCCCGTAGCAAGCATCTCATCGCTTCCCGTGACCAGGCTCGACTCGATTTGGTGGACGTCCGGGCCTTCCGTGTGGGCGATGTGCACCTCGGCTGGCCGCTCCATGAGTTCAGCCAGCCGCGGGTAGTCGTCCTCCGCCGAGTGGTGGGGGTAGAGAATGCCGATGCGTGGAGGGTCTTTTGGGAGATTCATCGAGCTTCGTGCTTCCGAGTCCCAGTAGGACTGTACCAAATCAGATTTGCAGGAAAGATTGAGAAGTATTCATCCCGAAGCAATGCGAGGCAAGTTTTAGGATTCCGTCGGACGAGGTCTGACAAGTCCGACGGAAAAGATATCCGACATAATCCTAAGTCCTCGAACCCGGCTGCGAATCGCAGCCCAGGAGTCTTTTCAGGGTAGGGGAAGCGCGCTCCATCACTTCGGGGCTGAGGAGTTTCAAATGGTCCTGCTGCGGCTTCATGAACGATCGGGTGAAGAATCCGAGTAGGATCATGCGCTCTATCTGGGTTTGATTGGCGCCGCTGGCATGCCAGGTGGCGCCGTGCAGAATGACGATATCACCCATTCGCGCCTCAAGTTGGATAGCGTCGAGGTTCTCCTGATTCGGTTCCGGCATTCGACCGCGCTTGTAGCTTCCGGGGACTACTCGCGTTGCGCCGTTCTCGGGCGTGAAATCGTCGAGAACATAGATCGTGTTGGCGCAGAATGCGGCTTGCGGATAGGGTGTGGGGAATTTTCCCAAGGGGGAATCGACATGAAAATTGCCTGCGGGTGAACCTGGGCCTATCAGGTTGACGGTAAAGCTGCTGAGGACGCAATCCTCTCCCAGCAAATGCTCGTGATATTCCAGAACTTTGGGGAGTTGGATCATCTCCTCGAAAATAGAACCCTTGTTTACAAGGTTCCATACTCGTTGGGACTTGCCATCCAGATAAAGCTCCGCACCGGCGGGGCGTTCTTCGGCGATTAGATCGGCAGCGCGCCGTCTCAGCTCGGTGGCCTCTTCTGGGGACAGCGCCCCTTCAAGGATGACGAAGCCGTGCTCATCAAGATGTGCGATGGATTCGTCTCTTGTCATTGGTTTCTTTCTTAGTCGAATCAGCGTCACAGATCGTCAGAGATCGAGTGCCATGGCAACCGTTTCTCAATAAATAATGGGTCAGTTGAATGCGACCAAGAGTATTGAGGGCTGGTGTTCATGAACCTGGAATCCCTGCTTGCATCTGTTTGCCTTGATTGGGGCTCCCCCGGCCTCGTGCCGGGGTGGCGCCCGGTTCCCAATCTACACACCAGGACTTGGACAACATGCCCCACTCCCATCCACCTTCCCTCGGCCGCTAGAACGGCCGAGGGAAGGTGGATGGGAGTGGGGGTGGTTAGGTGCGTCTACTCTAGCATAGAAACCAACGCCACCCCGGCGCAAGGGCGGGGGAGCCCGCAGCTCAGAGACTCTTGGCACATGCCTAGGTTTACTGGGAACCGATCGAC
The DNA here is from genome assembly GCA_965226025.1 of Candidatus Moanibacter sp. Classification (GTDB taxonomy): domain Bacteria; phylum Verrucomicrobiota; class Verrucomicrobiia; order Opitutales; family UBA2987; genus Moanibacter. The sequence goes on from CBDDCD010000003.1 coordinate 2,592,598, forward strand.
TGGAGATCACGATTGAGAGCACCACATAAGATCGCTGGGATCGCTTAAGATTGCGGTTTCCGATTAGCAGTGACTGGATGCCTATCCTCTGCTATTCGAGTTTCAATTACGCTTACAACAACGGTTTTCGAATAACAGTGACTGACGACCCAACCTCATTTGCAGATGAAGATTGTCGGCTACAGTGATCGTTTCAGTGTTCGGCCGGGCGAGACCATTCGGTTCATGGTCAGTAGCGAAGAGCCCGAGTATCGGGCCGAAATCGTGCGCTTGCGGCACACCGATGGCAGTCCCAGAGGCCCAGGCTTCAAGACGGAGGCACTCGAGACGTCGGTCGAAGGAGAATACTCAGGCTTTCTCCAGCCGATTCACAAAGGGTCCTATGCGGTGGTGCCGCATCATGCTTCACTGAATTGCCTAGACGGATTCACCCTTCAGGCGTGGATATGTTCCACCACCCCGCTCAAAGGTGTGCAGGGGTTGCTGACGAAGTTTTCGAGCACGGGCGAATCGGGCTACGGACTCACCATCGACGAGGATGGCTCTCTCGCGCTGTGGCTGGGGGCTGGCGATCAATTGGAGAAGGTGCGTAGCGGCGTTGCCCTGCAATCCGGACGTTGGTATTTCGTAGCTGCCTCTTACGATCCAACCGTCAGCGAGGTCCGGCTCTACCAGAAACAACAGACTCGATGGCCGTTGCCTGACGCGGATGCAGATGTCCGGCAGACGGTTCGCCCCGAGGTTTTCCTAGCAAATCAGGCAGACTTCCTAATTGCGGCCGGCCAAAACCGGGCTTCCGGCGACCCGGCGGTGGGTAATTTCTTCAATGGGAAGATCGATAACCCACGCCTCTACGGATGCGTCCTCGAAACCCTTGAGCCCGGGCCACGCAGCTCTGACGATCTCATCACCAATTGGGATTTTTCTCAGGACATAGGGTCTGACAGAATCGGTGACACCGGGCCCAACAAACTCCACGGTCGCGCTGCAAATCTTCCGACCCGGGCGGTGACCGGACACAATTGGAATGGCGAAGAGTCGGATTTTAAAGCGGCCCCCTCCCAGTACGCCGCTATTCACTTTCACGATGACGACTTGGAGGATGCACAGTGGGAGGTCGGTTTCGAGTGGATCGTACCCGACGACTGGCCGAGCGGCGTCTATTCAGCACACTTGCAGACCGCCGGCTCGGAAGACTATGTGACCTTCTTTGTTGTCCCCAAGAAGGCCCGTTCCCGCATCGCGTTTCTGGTCCCGACCCTGACCTACCAGGTCTACGCGAATCACCGTTACATCGATTTGGCCCGCGCAATGCTTGACCGGCAGGGGACTGAAGCAACCACCCCTCAGGACCAATACATGAAAGAACAGGGTCTATTGAGCGGCTATGATCTCCATAGTGACGGTAGCGGAACCTGCTATTCCTCCCGGCTACGGCCGTTTCTCAATTTTCGACCCGGTTACCGGATGCCCTCGCAGTCCTTGGCGGCATGCTCACCCCGCCATCTGAACGGCGATATGCACCTCCTGCATTGGCTCGATACCAAAGGGTTCGAGTACGATGTCATCACGGACCATGACCTCCACCGTGAAGGTAGGGAATTGCTTGCCCCATACCAGGTGATATTGACGGGCACCCACCCCGAATACTGGACCGCACAGATGCTCGAAGGAATGGATTCATATCAGGCGCAAGGTGGACGCCTAATGTATCTGGGTGGAAACGGCTTTTACTGGATCACTTCGTTCGATCCCCAACGACCCCATATCGTGGAAGTGCGGCGCTGGCGCGGAACTCGGGCCTGGGAGGCCGCAGCGGGTGAGTGCTACCATAGCACAACCGGAGAGATGGGCGGGATCTGGCGGTTCCGAAACCGGGCGCCGCAGAAAATGGTAGGTGTCGGATTCACCTCACAGGGGGCCGGCCGCAATCGTCCCTATAAGAGACAGCCCGACAGCTTCGACCCTAAGGCTGCCTTTATCTTCGAGGGTATTGGGGAGGACGAGCTGATCGGCGATTTTCCTGCCCTGGTTTTGGAGCACGGAGCCGGAGGATTCGAAATCGATCGGATGGACCATTCACTTGGAACCCCGGACCACGCCTTGCTGCTCGCTACCGCGGATGGATTTACCGATCTCTACCAGATATCGATCGAGGATCAGCTTTGCTGCAATCCTAATACCGGCGGGTCGAAGAATTCGATGGTGCGGTCTGACATTGTGTTCATGGAGGGCCCGAATGGAGGCGCGACGTTTTCGGTCGGTTCGATCAGTTGGTGCAGCTGTCTCTCTTACAATGATGGGGACAATAACGTCTCGCGGATTATGGAGAATGTATTGCGGCGATTTGCGGGGGATCGGTGAGGAGAGAGGGGGCAACGAGAGGAGCGGAGGGGGAGATACGGAGACGGGGAGACACGAAGAGAATTGACCTTGGATTCCAGAAGACAACGGATTCATTGAAGAGGTCGGCTGAACGCGACGAATGAAGAAGAAATGACCGCGGATTCACACGCTTCAGCGCGCAGCGGCGCGCATAGGCGTGCTGAAGAGAAAACCGCGGATTAATTGGAGAGGGATTCCCAACGGAGGAAGGACAACCCACCCCGCCCTTCGGGCACCCCTCCAAGGGGGGGACACCCAACGGATTCGAGGACGACGCGGGTTTTTTTGAAGTGCATTGATGAAGGATGATGAGCCTTATGATCTGGTGATAAAGTGTGATCGGGTACACTGCACGGAGAGCGGACTGGATGGTCCGGGTGGAGTGGCGGTGCGCGATGGGCGACTTGCCGCGGCGGGTGAAGGAGTCGAAGGACCAGCGGGCGAGAATTTGGAGTTTCGAGATGCTCTTCTTCTTCCCGGTCTGGTGGACATGCATGCGCATCCGGCACGGGGAGGATCCAAGTATGGAGTGGATCCGGATGTGCACTTTCTGCCTCGCGGTGTTACGACGGTGCTTTCGCAAGGTGATGCCGGGGCTGACAATTGGGCCGACTATTGTGATCAGGTGATCGGAAAATCTCGGACGCGCGTACGATTGGCGATCAATCTGTGTTGTAGGGGTGAGTCGGTTCCGAAGCGCTGTTTCGGGAGTCTTGATGATGCTGATGTCGAAGCCTGCATCTCCGCGGTTCGGGATGGAGGAGACTTGATTTGGGGAATTGCGGTTAACACGAGCCGTGGTTCCTGCGACGAGCTGGACCCGCGGGAAATCATGTCGCGCGGGCTCGAAGTGGCCGAGGAGACGGGGCGGCCCCTGTTGTTCGGTAGCCGGATGCAGTCGGACTGGCCGCTCGACGAGCAGTTGCCGCTGTTGCGATCCGGCGATGTGATGACTTACTGTTTCAATTCGAAGGAGGAGAATTTGTTGCATGGCGGTCTGATCCGGGATGTGGTCTGGGAGGCACGTGAAAGGGGCGTTCTCTTTGATGTGGGTCACGGAATGGCTTCGTTTGATTTCTCGGTGGCGGAAGCAGCGATCGGTCAGGGCTTCCTGCCCGACACGATCTCGACCGATCAGTACGCCCGGCATATTGGAAGCAATCCTCAGCACGATCTTCCGAGGACGATGTCCAAGCTGATCGCAGCGGGAATGTCGGAGGCTGATGCTTTATTTCGGGTGACGGTGCGGCCTGCGGAGCTGCTGGGACTTGCCGGAGGGGTGGGCACTCTTGCGCCCGGGTCGTGCGCCGATCTCACCGTGCTGCGGTGGAACGACCAGGCACTGCCGCTGCAGGATGTCGAAGGGGTAGAACGTCCCGGGGGATGCTGGGAACCGGTGCTGACGGTGCGGGCGGGGCGGGTAATATGAGGAGGAGGGTGGGCTGTGGGCTTCGTTTTTGGGGTTCGAGACACTTAGTCTTTCCTCTTAGTCTCTACACTTCGTCTGATACAGTTAGTCCCTCAACTTAGTCTCTATCGGTAGCGCTAATCGACTAAGTGTAACCGACTCAGAGTGGGGACGAAGTGTGTTGTATCGCGGGACGGAATCTCCTCTTATTGTGAATCCCAGTCGTGCACTGCGGTCGATCATTTCGACATTAGATCACGATTATGATGCACGACGGAGAGGTGGAAAAGGGTTGATCTGAATCTTCTCGATTTTCGATTACGCTTAAGATTTCGAATTTCGATCAGGAGGTGAAAATCGTATTTCCAGCTAGTGGTTCAGCCCACTTCCTCAACCCCAAAGGCCCGATTATAGATCCGGGAGACATCGTTCAGATTGCCGTAGAAGGCGCGGGTTTCGGGATCGGGATGGTGTTTCCAGAGACGTGGTGGAATGATTGAATCATTGGCCAGGAACTTTCGATCCCGGTGGCCGTAGTAAGTTTGGACTGTCTTTCGCTCCGCCTCGGTGTGGCGAGTGGTAGCGGTGTGGAGGACAGCGACGTTGAAGAGGCAGACCGTTCCGGCTCTACCGAGGATATCGACGATGCCTCTCTCGGCGAGCTGCGCTTCTTTGTCTTCAATCACCTGCTGATCGATCGGTTCGGGTGAAATGGAAAAGCAGTGGGTCGATTCGTCGACCTCGGTGAGGTAGACCATGGATTGGATGTAGTCCATCTTGAGCGGATGTTCGGGCCAGTGAGGGCGATCACGATGCCAAGAGCGGTGCAGCTCACCGTTGTACGGTTCCATATGCCTGGCGCCGATCTCTCCAAAACAGACGGAACCGCCCATGAGTTGGACGACAGCCTCAAGGATCCGCGGGTGCCGGATGATTTCGTCGTACTCCAGTGATGTGACGAGCGCGTCATAGTTGGCAGACTGATGATAGCCATAGGAATGCCAGCGGTACTTGTGCGCTTCGCGATCCGAGTCGAAGATCTCGAGAAACGCCTGTAACTCCTGAGAAGAGATGAGATCAGAGCGAACGATGTAACCGTTTTTGCGGAAGCTTTGGAGGTCGGATTCGGAGAGGATGGGCATGGTTTATTCTGAAGGTGTTCGTGTTAGCCGTTCTGAGTGGGTGTCACAATTCAACGAGTTTTCAGGATGGAGTCGTCTCACCTACTCCCTTCCGGTATTTCCTCACGTCGTCCACCCAATCGTGCACTCGAAAGAACGGGGATCGATTACGCTTACGATTGGGCTGGTCGATTGTGGGGAAGGAGATCAGTAAAGCGCAATCGAAATTCGCAATCTTAAGCGTAATCGAAGCTCGAAGCACTCCACGAAGCCACCCGCGGCCCGGACTTTGCTTAGTCCCTGCAAGGCCGTTCCACCATCCCTGCCGATGGCGCCCCTTCTCCGCCATTCATCGCCTTCTGCACCCGATCGATCAACTCCATCACAGGTAAAACTTCGGAGCAGGTTGTCAGGGCCTTGCGCCCTTCGCGAATGGCATTGAAAAATTCCCCATCCTGTGCGTCGACACCGCTTGGTCCATCGACCGGGATTTCGTTTCCTTCGTGATCGGTCAGCACACCGCCGCTCGACACGTAGGTCGCCTCTTCGCCGATGAAGCGGTAGAATCCCTTGATCCCGCCATGGTGATTGAAAGATTGGGCGGCGCTTACCAGACAACCGTTTGTCGCTTTCAGGCCGATGGTGATGTCCATCGGAATTCCCAATGTCCCGTGTAATGGTCCGCATTGGCCCCATGCTCGCATATCCGAATCATCGAGGATCCAATAGACCATATCCAGCATGTGGCAGGCCTGGTGCCAGAGGAGATCGTCGGTCCAGATGCGCGGTTCGCCGAATCGGTTTTCGTTCGTTCGGCGGAAGAAATAAGTCTGCTGTACGATGTGGTGGAGGCGGAGTATTCCAGATGCCACGTCATCGTGAATCTTCCGCATACTTGGGCTGAAGCGCTGGGTGTGGCACATCATGGCGACTTTACCGGATCGCCTCTCGGCCTCGACCACTCTCTGCGATTCCTCCAAAGACAGTCCCATCGGCAGTTCGAGCAGCACGTGTTTACCCCGGTCAAGCGCCATCACCGCCTGTTCACTATGCAACTGGCTCGGGCTTGTAATGACCACGGCCTCCACTCCCGGACGGTCAAGACATTCCTCGAGGTCTGTCGACACATGGCCGATGCCGTGCTCGTGCGCGAACGCTTCGGCGGCCGACCGAAGTCCACCGGCCAGCGTCACCACATCGACATCGGGAAGTTTTCTAAGGGCTTCAATGTGAGTCACCCCTTGGGCGCCCTCACCGACGAGACAGACTTTCATTCTGAAAAAGAGTAAGGAAAAACATCCAACGCTCAACATCCAACGCCCAACGCCCAGTCTTGCGGTTGCTTTATGCGGAGCGAAGGCGAGTTTCGGTCCTCACTATTTCCGCGTCCGGAGGCCACGGACCACCTTTCTTAATCGGGTCCGCATTACCGTTTTCAATTGACCGAAACACCGGCGCGACCGCTTATTCGATTCCCACTAGATACTTATGAAGACCAGCTACGATGTAGATATGCGATTGGGCGTAAAGGTTCCGATGCGGGACGGGGTGAATCTGTCGGCGGATATTTACCTGCCGAGAGAGAGCGGCCCCTTCCCAACTGTGCTAGTCCGAACGCCCTACGGGAAGAACTCGGACGGGGTGATCAAAAAGGGGCGTTGGCTGGCTCAGAAAGGGTATGTCTGTGTCACTCAAGACTGTCGTGGTCGTTGGGATTCGGACGGGGAGTATTATCCATTTCGGGAAGGGAAAGACGGATTCGACACGCAGGAATGGATTGGTCGACAGGATTGGAGCGACGGCAAGATCGGGATGTCCGGTGGGTCCTATGTGGGTCTCGTGCAGTGGCAGAGCGCGCCCTACCGCAGCGAGTTCCTCCGCTGCATTGCGCCCCGTGTCATTACCTGCGACTATCACGGCGGGTTGGCCTATCCGGGAGGCGCTTTCCAGCTCAACGTGATGATGACCTGGGGAATGCGTACCAACGGGCGCACCGCTCAAAGCATCGACTACCACAACTGGACGGAAGCATTTCGAGCCCTTCCGTTGAAGGAAATGGACGAAGAGGCGGGGCGCTCTTTGGAATTCTGGAAGGACTGGGTCGCACACCCGAGCTACGATTCCTATTGGGAAGAATTCAACGATGAAAGGAAGTGGGGTGAAATGGCCGTGCCGGCACTGAATATGGGGGGCTGGTATGACCTCTACGCTCCGCACACTTTCATCAACTTCAACGGCCTTCAACAAAATGGCCGCACCCCTGAGTCGCGCCAGAGCAAGCTCATTGTTGGCCCCTGGCCCCATGCTCTAAGCGCTTCGACGCAAACGGGTGATATTGATTTCGGATCCGAGTCCATGGTGGATCTCGATGAACTGGAACTGCGCTGGTTCGATTATTGGCTCAGAGAAAATGAAAACGGGATCGCCGACGAGGCCCCTCTACGGCTTTTCATCATGGGCATCAACCAGTGGCGCGACGAGCACGAATGGCCTCTGGCGCGAACCCGTTGGCAGAAGTGGTATCTCGATTCAGAAGGCAACGGGAATAGCCTCCTGGGAGACGGGGTCCTTGCCGAGAGTCCTGCAAATGAAGCGGAGCACGACATGTTTGTCTACGATCCGAAACACCCCGTGCAGACGATGGGAGGTAATAACTGTTGTTCGCCGCATATTGTTCCTTGGGGACCGTATGATCAGCGGCCCGTGGAAATGCGCGGGGATGTGCTATGCTATACGAGCGCGCCGCTCGAAGAGGAGATCGAAGTTACAGGACCGATTGAAGCGGTGATCTACGCCGCAACCGACGGCGTCGATACCGATTGGACAGTCAAATTGGTCGATGTCTCGCCGACGGGATATGCGAAAAATCTGTGTGACGGAATCATTCGGGCGCGCTTCCGAAGAAGCCGCAGCGAAGCGGAGTTGCTCGAGCCAGGCGAGGTTTACGAATATCGCATTGATCTCGGAGTGACGGGCAATGTGTTTCTTCGCGGGCACCGGATTCGGATTGAGATTTCCTCTTCAAATTTCCCACGGTTTGACCGTAACCTGAACACCGGAAACGCCTTGGGAACAGATTCCGAAATGCGGACTGCACACCAGACCGTATACCACAGCAGGAGGTATCCATCCCATATCCTGCTGCCCGCAATTTAGTGTCGGATTCAGGACCAACTGAAAGGATCGATTCCGAATCGGACGTCCCTTCGAGCAATTTTGGAGGCTATTCGTCGCCTCGTGCGATCCGGCGAATAGTCATCAGCCTGATGTTTCCATCGATGCTGATGCCGATGGTATCCTCGGTGACGCGGGTGGCTCTGCCAATCATCCGGGACGACTTCCATATACAGGCGGATGAGACGGCATGGATATCGGTGGCGTTCTCGTTGCCGTTTATGATTCTGATGCCGCTCTATAGCCGATTGGGTGACGGATTGGGAAAGCGTCGTCTGATCTTAGCGGGGATTTTCCTTTTCGCTATTGGCACTTGTACGGTCCTTTCGGCAGAAAACCTGAACCGGCTGGTGCTGGGGAGGGTGATTCAGGGAATTGGCCTTGCCGGCATGTCGCCTTTGAGCATGGCGCTGATATCCAGCGTCTGCCGTCCGGAAGACCGAGGCAGAACCCTGGGTAACTGGAGTGTGGTGGGCCCAGCCGCCAGTTTCGCGGCTGCTCCGCTGGCGGGCTTTCTAATCGGCGCTTGGGGTTGGCGCGCTGGATTCGCGCCTCTATTGATTTTCGGGATCGTGGCGCTTTGGGTTGTCTACCGAGGCGTTCCTCCGAGAGCGAAGCGTCCCGCCTACTCTTCGGATGCAGATCTTCCGTCCGGAACCTTTCTGGGATCGTTTGACTGGGGCGGTGCCGTCCTCTTGAGCTTCGTTCTAACTGGCTTCACTTTCTTCCTATCGAGTCGTGCGGTCACGGGTGTGGCTTCGCTTCGTGACTGGAGGTTGTTGGTTTTGTCTCTCGTCCTTCTATTCGCTTTCTGGCGGTGGGAAAAGGGCCGCGAAAAACCGTTTGTATCGTTTTCTATTTTCCGAAACGCTGCATTTTTCCGGTCAACATTCTGTGCCTCCATGCGCATGCTCTGTACTGGTGGTGTCAGTTTCTTGATCCCTCTCTACTTGGTCGACATACACCAACTGGGACCGTTAGGGTTGGGAGGATTCCTGCTCATCAGCTCAGGAGCGATGACCCTGATCGTCCGTTTTGGGGGTCGCGTGGCAGATCGTTCGGGCAGCTTTTGGCCGGCGACGATCGGACTCGGTGCTCTGGGCATCGTAATTCTCATCCTTTCGCAGCTGCCGGAGAGTGCGCCGATCTGGACGGTGGCAGTTAACCTGATGTTCTACGGCCTTGGCGGCGGACTCATGCTTGCGGCACTGCATCGCGCCGTCATGCACGACGTCTCCGAACCGGAGATGGGGTCCGCGGCCGGGCTCTACAGCATGTTTCGCTTCCTCGGGTCCGTCATTGGAACCGCCCTGGCGGGTGTGATTCTTCAACACAATCTCGATGGATCCTTTTCAACCATCGAATCATACCAGCGGAGTTTCCTCTTCTTCACAGTTTTTCCAGCATTGGGTGTCGCTGTGGCCCTCGGGTTTCGTGATGGAAGAAGCCGATCGGTTGATGAAAGCTCCAAATCCGCGATCTCCGGCAGTGATGAAGAGTAGGTACTTTTCTGTGGGTTACAGGTGTCAGGTTTCGGGTGTCAGCGACAAATCAGTGAACAATGGGGAGAGGCGAGTTGCGAGTTTCGGGTTGCGAGTGACGAGTGGGGAACGTAAGTGGGCTCGAAAAAGAGAACATCGAACATCCAACGCCCAACATCCAACGTCGAAGTGGGGACCTTCGGTTTACGGATCATCCCAGACGTTTGAACGAGACACGAATGCAATGTAGGAGCGGGTTTATCCCGCGAAACTCTCTATGATCTGGACATTAAGAAAGTGGGACATTCACTTGATCAATTGGAGGAGCGCTAGCCTATGACAAGCCCAGGAGAAGTAGAAGTTTACAAGAGACTCGGGATCAGACCTTTAATCAACGCCGCCGGCAATGTTACTACGGACGGGGGATCCACTCAGACGCCATCGGTCAAGAGAGCGATGGCGGAGGTGGAGGATACCTGGGTCGAAATCCAGGACCTGATCGATGCGACGGGAGCAAGGATCGCGGAGCTGCTTGAAGTCGAAGCGGCCTATGTGACGGCAGGATGTTACGCCGCCCTCGCCCTCAGCACGGCGGCTTGCCTTTCCGGAAATGACGAAGAGAAACTGGCGCGCTTGCCGGACACGTCGGGGATGAAGAACGAAATTATCCTGCAGAAGGCGCAGTGCTATGTATTCGATCGAGCTTACACAATCTCGGGCGGGACGCTGATCGAGGTGGGCGACGAAAACGGGTGCTCGGAGGCGCAGTTGGAGAAGGCGATCGGGGCAAATACGGCAGCCGTCGCCTATTACATTCAGCAGCAACCGAAAGCGGGAGAGCTTTCTCTCAATGATACTGTTCGCGTTGCTTGCAAGCACAGCATTCCCGTAATCGTCGATGCGGCATCACGCATCTGGCCGCTCGACTATTTTAAGGAGGTAGCCCAATCCGGCGACCTGGTCTGTTTCGGGGGAAAGTATTTCGGAGCGACTCAAACGGTGGGTTTCGTGTGTGGGAAAAAGGATCTGGTGCGGGCCGTTTCCCGCCATGGGTTCGTCGATGAGAAACCGCTGGGTCGGGCCATGAAGCTGAATGTGCCCGAGATCGTCGGGCTGCTTACAGGCGTGGAGGATTGGTTCTCAATGGATCACGAAGCCAGGTTTGCGGAGTTCGACGCGAAGATCGCGACCTTGATCGAAGAACTCGAGGGTAGGATGAACGTGATTGAAGTGAAGAAGGTCGAGACCTCCCGACATCCGGGGGTTGCAGTGTATGTCGTGTTCGATAAGGAGTCGCTGGGCAGATCTGTGGAGGATGTTGTCGACGAACTATACGAAGGAGATCCGAGGATTAGGGTCAGGGTAGGAGAGGAAAACACCCTCGATGTCTCCGTTCATACGCTGAATGATGGTGAGGATCTGCTTGTGGCAGAAGGAATCAGACGGGTTTTGGCGGGGGCTTGAGTGAGAGTTGCGAGTTGCGTGTTTCGAGTTGCGACGGGGAAGGGAATTCGAAGACAAAGAGTAAGACTAAGGCTCCCGGATTCTTTGTCTTTCTCATTGTCTCGGGTCTTTAAATCTTTGGGTTTCTAGGCGGCTCGAGCATATCCAACCGATCCTAGCCCGAACATCTCACAAACTTTCTGCTACGACGACGGATCTCACCGCGTGCCAACCCCTTCCCTTGCCCAGCGACCTCAGAGGGTTTCAACACACTGTCGCCCGCCGTGCTTCGGAAAGGCACTGGCACGCAGCGATCAACGCCGTCTCGCGACGAAATGTGTGAGATGTCCGGGCTAGTGAATACGGCAACCCACCCCAGACCCCTCCCAGGAGGGGATACACGAGAGATCACGATTGAGAGTCACGAGGGAGAGGGTGATACGGAGACACGGAGATGGGGAGAGTGGGTGAGGGATTCGGAAAGACCAAGAGCAGGAGAGCGGCAAAGAAGTAGACAAGGTTCGGGACAAGGTTCGAGACGAGGTTTGCTTCGCGGAGTTCTGAACGGGTTTACAGTAAGGACATATTTGATCGAATTGAGAAGGTGGCTCTGATTCACGTAGTAACCTCGTCTCGAACCTTGTCTACTTCACAATGTTGAATCCCTACCAGGTATGAGCGAAACGGCCAGGGAAACCTATGAAAGTAACGGCTTCGTGATTCATCAGGATCCTGTCTTGACCAACGACATTGTGCGTAGGTCAGCTGAAGGGATGGATGCGATTCGCCGTGGCGAGTACGATCGCGGGCAACCCCCCGAACCCTCACGATGGAATCCAGGTGATGACCCGAATACGCTCTGTAAGATCGAACAGCCTCAGAAGGCCAGCCGGGGCGTATTCGATCTCGTCAGCCGGCCCGAAATCGGAAGGTTGGCGGCCGATGTCACAGGCGCGGATTGGATCCAGGTCTGGTGGGTGCAGCTTCTCTTCAAGCCGACGGGTGAGGCAACCGATGCGGCCAAGGTCCATGTCGGCTGGCATCAAGATCGCAATTACTGGGGTACTTGGGAGGAGGGGAGCGAACTGCTCACCGCCAGGGTCGCTCTCTCCGACGTGGAAGAAGACTGTGGTCCCATGCGGTTCGTGGTGGGCTCGCATCGATGGGGCTACCTTGAGGGAAGAAGCGATTTCTCCGGTCAGGATCTCGACGCGATCCGCTCGCAGATGCATGTGCCGAATGGCGAATGTCGGACCGAGGTCCCGGCCCTGATGCGCGCCGGTGGGCTCAGTCTGCATGACTGTCTGACGATTCATGGCAGCTCGGCCAATACTTCACGGCGCCCTCGTCGGAGCTTTGCTATCCATCTTCGAACGGGGAAGAGCAGGCCGGTCGACAACCAGCGTGCGGGCCTGGCGCGATTTGTTGACGATCCTTCGGTTTGTCCGGTGATCTATGGCTCGAATTTGAGAATGAAAAAGCAATAGCTTTGGAAACAGATTGTCAATATCGAAGGCCCAGGTCTGAAGTATCGAGTGGTAGCCAAATTTCCTGCGAAATTTGTGCTGGAGTGAAGAGCTGGCGCGAATCCGTAGGCCCCTTAAAATCAGAAATCCGATAATTGATATCAGGCCATTCAAGGCAGGCCGAGTGGCTTGACGCCGGCGACATAGTTCCAACTGTTGAGCTGGGACGGCGAGCCAGGCCTCGCCGAAGAAAAGCGGTGTCAAGCCACCGCACTCGAAATGCCATACGGTGCTATACCGAGTGCGTCCTTACTCTTCTTCGGACTTGTCACCCAGACCCGGCCATTCCGCGAATTCGCCGTTGGCTTCCATGCGGCGGACATTGGCGAGCTGCAGGGCGAGATCGTCGTCGACCTCCTTCATCATGGCGATGAACTCGGGATCGTCGCGGAGGGGGTCCAGTTCCACCGCGTCGAGGCAGAATCGATCCCGATAGCCCTCTTCGACGGCTTCCCTCAGAGTATCCAGCGCCCGCCGCCTTTCGCCCCTGAGGGCATACATGCACACATCCCGAATCCCATAGACATCATTATGGTCCCACCGTGACTGGTACCCTCTTTGATATGTTTCCCGCGCGCGGTCCAGGAGCCGGTTCGCCTGCTCGGTCTCGCCGGTCGCCGTAAGGACGGCAGCAAGCTGCATGGCGAGACGGGGATTATTCGTCTGCTGGCCGAATTTGCTGATTACGAGATCTTCCTCAAACATAATTGGATATCTGCTTTCATAGCGTGCCCGGGCCTCGTGGATGCGGCCCGCGCGCAGATCGGCATTGAGAAGATAACGAAGGGCCCGGTGACCCCCAGGAAACCATACTTCTCTCTCCTGGATACTGTCCTGGATAAACCTGCGGAATTTCAGTAGTGCCTCATCTTCCTCGCCGCGAAGTGCATGAATCTCGGCCTCCCAGTAATGCCTGGACTGATACTCACTGAGAGCCAACAGGCGTTCTGTCCATCTCGCCGCTTCTACATCGTCTCCCAAAACACGGTAGATATTTATGATAAAATAATAGCTAAACGCTTCCCTCGGATCGACTGCCAAGCCTCTCCTGAGCCAGAGAACAGCCTCGTCCAGACGGCTTTCGAAAAAGAAGTGACGCCACGCTTTCTGACGGTAAGTGCGGGAGTAATCAGGATGCTGCCGGATGAGCCGATCGACCTCCACGTCGGCCTCATCGCGCCGATTCGTGCTTGCGAGCGCAATGACAAGCATATACCGATGATCCGGATCTCCCGGCTCGAGTTCGACCGCTTTACGTATCAACTTCAATCCTGCCTCGCCCTCCTCAATTTCCGCATAATCACGATAGGCTTGGGCATAGTTCGGATTGAGCTCCAGGGCCCGCTGGTAGAACACCCGTGCCTCATTGCGGTCTTTGAGGTCCCTTCTGCGAAAAAGTATGATTCTTCCCAGGAGGGCATGGACCTCGGCCAGGCTTTCGTCCAGTTCGAGGGCCTTCTCAGATGCCTCCTGCCGGGTCAGCTTGGGATCGACGCGTCCGCCAGTGGTCCTGGCCAGATAGGATCTGGCCAGACCGACGCAGGCCTGGGCGAAAGAACGGCTTTCAGCTCCCTCGCTATGGCAGTGGAAATTTCACTCTGAATCTCAAAGATATTATTGGCCGTGAGTACTCGCGTGTATTTTTCAGCCCACAGATTCGCGTCCGCGGCGGCATCGATCAGCTGAACGTTGATGCGGATACGATCGCCCGCCCACTGAACAGTCCCCGTAAGCAGGGTGGCTACTCTCAACTCTTCCCCGATGGTCCCGCTGGGCTTTGTGGTGCCGCGGTAAGCCATGACCGAGTTACGTCCGATCGTCTTGATATCCCGGATACGGGAGAGCGCTGTGATCAATTCATTGTGAATGCCGTCTGATCGGTAGGCATCTTCCTTGCTTTCGCTGAGATTCTCGAAAGGGAGAATGGCGATGGATTTCTGGAGAGTGGCGAGGGGCGAGACGCGAGTTTCGAATGGCCCTGTTCCCTCTTTGGCTTTTGCCGGCTCATTAACCGGAGGGGCTTGTGGACTTTCCGTCGGTCGCAGCCAGAACAGAAAACTGAATACGACTGCTGCCAGTCCCAACGCCGTAAGAATCAAGATCCTTCTTCGCCTGGGAGGGGTCTTCGATGGCGGCTCTTTTTCTGGAGTAGGCGTCCCCCGTTCACCATTCGCTGCTGCGGGACTCAGCGCCCGCAGATCGGTGCGGACCTCGTGCACAAGCTGGTATCGGTTGGCCGGGTCCTTGGCCAGCATCTTCCCCAGGACGTGCTGGAAGAGGTTGGAAAACTCCTGAAGATGAGGAGCCAATGGCGGAGGCTGTGCTGTCAGAATCGCCGAGACGGTTTCCACCGGTTCGGTTTTTCTGAAGGGGTGCGCGCCGGCCAGCATCTCGTAGAGAATGATGCCTAACGAAAAGATGTCTGACCGTGTATCGACCTCTTCTCCCTTGAGCTGTTCGGGAGACATGTAGGGGACGGTACCAATGGCGGTTCCCTCCCCGGTCAGGGCTGTCAGAGTCGCTTCCTGGCCGCCCTCCTCCTTTGCCTGCACTCTCTTGGCCAGACCGAAGTCCATCACTTTTACGTGCCCGTCGGGCCTCAACATGATGTTGGAGGGTTTCAGGTCCCGGTGGACGATCCTGTTCTGGTGCGCTTCCTCCAGGGCTTCCGCGATCTCGGAGGCAATCTGGAGGCACTCCTCAACAGGCGGCGTTCCCGCGGCCAGCTTGTCCCGAAGGGTCTGGCCGGCGACATACTCCATGGCGATGAAGTCCTTACCGTCGATTTCACCTGTATCGTGAATGTTACAGATGTAGGGGTGATCCAAGGCGGCGGCGGACTGGGCTTCTCGGAGGAAGCGCCGACGGGCTGTGTCATCCTGAGTCATCTCCTCAGGCAGAAACTTGAGGGCCACCTCCCGCTCCAGGACGGTGTCGGTGGCCCGATACACTTCGCCCATGCCGCCTTCACCGATTTTGTCGGTGATGCGGTACTTCGAGAAGGTCTGGCCGATCATGGGTCGCCGGCGTTGTTCGGTGCCGAAGAAGAATCCGGGGCAATGTTAGGAATGAGGGGGATGGAATGCAATGATTTGCGGCCCTTCGACGTCGCTTATTGTGCAGGCGGGCTTGACGTCGCTTTCACGAGCCGACGGTTCGACGTAGGCGACATCGAAGCAATCGTTGAGCCTGTACGGCGAGGCAGGCCTCGCCGAAGATAAAGCGGTGCCAGGCCACCGCACTCGAAATTCTTCGCGGGCGATATCCAAGCCGATCCGTCTTGCATATCAACGCGATCGAGAAGACAACGGGAGGGAGTAGACGAGTTTCGAGTTGCGGGCAGCGAGTTGAAGAGGAGTCTCGTTTCCGCAGTGGAGTACAAGAGAGATGAGTACTGAAAGTAACTATCGCGTGGCTCTCATTGGAACGGGGAGGGTGGGCTATCAGTTCAGCTTTGGCGGGTTGCCGGACAATCACGCCGAGGCGGTGCAGGAGAGCGAGTTCTGTAAGCTGGTGGCCGGTGTTAATCGGGGTGAAGAGAAACTCCACGCCTTCGGCAAACGGTTTGGGATTGATGCACTGTATCATGATTATGAACTGATGCTGAAGGAGGTCGGGCCGGACATTTGCATCATCGCGACTCACCCTGAGTTGCACTGCGAGATGGTGGAGGGCTGCGCCTCCCGACCCTCGACCAAAGCGATCATCTGCGAGAAGCCGATGGCGCTATCACTAAAGGAATGCGATGAGATGATCGCGGCCTGTGAAAAGGCAGGTGTTCTCCTTCAGATCAATCACAACCGGCGCTGGAATCCGGAACGGAATCTCGGACTGAAACTGCTCAAGGAGGGAGCGATCGGCGATCTGAACATGATCTTCTGCTACATGGATGGCGGCAAACCGGCTCCATCATGGCGCAGCGAAAACGAAGGCCCCCTGCTTCATGATTTCACCCATTATTTCGATCTGATGGACCTCTATGCAGGCGAAGTCGAATGGTTGTGCGGAACGGCGGAGCAGCGTAGTCGCCCTTGGGCGGTGGAGGACTTCAGTGCTGCCTTTATGAAGTTTAAGAGCGGAGTTACCGGTGTAATCTACGGAGCGGAGCTGACTACTTACTCCGATCACGCCTTTGAATTGCGCGGGACCGAAGGGGTTATTCGGTTTGCCCCCGAGCGCCTTCAACTCTTCCAGAGCCGGCAGGATATGTATGAGCCCGACAGCGGCTTTCAATGGAGTTCGTTGCAGCCGCAAAACGTCGATCACCCCGAACCGGTTTCGACCTATGTGCTCGCTCTCGGAGAGTTGGTCGACGCATTGGAAGGACGGGGTACTCTACGGAGCGATGGCCACATTGGGCGACGTTCCCTGGAGATGGTGATGGGCATCTATCAGTCTCAGCTCAACGGCAATCAGCCCGTTCAATTTCCGGTTTCGATGGGTGAGTCAGGGGTCGCGGCATTGCGCCGGGCAGGGAATTTCAGAGAGCGGGAGTGAGTTTTGCTTTTGTCGTTAGTTTGGATCAGCTGGAGGGGCGAGGGCCCTCGAGCCCCTGAAAAAGCTGACAACGGATGTTTGTCTCAGATTGATCGTGGGGACAGGGCTCCCGCCTCCGATCTCTGCGGCGTGGCAAGCGAGAGACCTCGCCCCCCAGATTTAACTAACAAGAACGTGAAACCCGTCGCGCTAGCCTGGAAATCTCAAACGATTTCCAGGCTTTTGACGAAATGACACAGAAGATCTTGAATTTGAAAGTCCTATGGATAGGTCTCGAATGAGTATTCGGCCCTTCGCTGCGACAGTGTGTAGTGTAACCCACCCTAATGGTTCGCCGCCGGAAGCAATGTCCAATGGAGAAACTCCTCAAGATCTTCTGTGTCATTCCGTTGGTTAGCCCGCTTTTTGACCACAACGTAGCGCAAGGCAGAGGATGAGGCATCAAATCGCGACCGGATCTTCGAAAGTTTGTGAGAAAAGCGGGCTAGACACCACCTGCGACTCTGGAGATCCGAAGGTTGTAGGCGCGGTCCGCGACCGCTTAGGCGTCGTGGAAAAAGAGGATGACGAAGAGATAGAGGAAGATTGCTTTCGATCAATCCAACACCTCGGCCCAGCTCGTCTCGGTGATATTTGCGATTTTGACTTCCCCCAAGGCATTGAGATCCTCGACGATTTGCTCGGCCTGGTCACGGCTGAAGCAGGCGACGGTCCATCGCTCCAGTCCTTCGTGCTGTACTTCGTTCCCGATTTTGAAAGCCCGGTTCTTCTCCACGACTTGGGAGCAGAATGCCTCAGGGGTGCATGAGGCCTGCCAGCGAATGAAAGCGCGGTCGGGGGTTCGCTCGAGGAGCTCGCACAGCTCGTAGCCCTCGGTATTATTGAGGAAGTGCATCACCTCCTCCACAATCCTGTCGGAGGCATCGTCAATAACGAGTACCTCTTCGACGAGTCCTGGACGAATAATGAATCCGCCCGGGCTGGTGAAGTGCACGTCGGGGAAGTTACGCGACAGCTGATTGGTGGGACAGTTGTTGTGAACGATTCCGAATTCGAGTTTGAACATGATTCCTTTCGTACTGGAGTTGTTCCGGTCGCGCCTTGTAGCTGGGAAACCGGGCGGCCACCCCAGCACGAGACCGGGGGAGCCTCAATCACGATGAACAGGTACATTTTACTAGATTTCTGGTCTAACCCGAAAAATTAAGAATATCTTCGGGTTAGGTGTAATAGATCACCTTCACGGCTCCCGGATCTACTTTCACTTGGCAGACGTTCTCGGAGATAGAAAGACTTTCCCTCTGCAATAGATCTGTTGCCTCGGAAACGGTGCATTTGAAGTTTACCTTTGTCTCCGCCGTCTTGAATTCGAGATTGAAGAGGAAGGCCAGCCATCCCCCGAGCTTGGACGGGCGGCGCATAGCGATCAGCTTGTCTCCGCTCAATTCGATCGGTGGTGAGATGCCGAAGGAGTTGAACAGAGGCAGAATGAGATCCGGAGTCCCCAGGTCGCCAAAGGCAGCGGATAGGGATAGCCCAAACCAGGTGAGCTTTCGTTCATTCGTCTCCACACCCAAGATCTGGTTCTCGAGAGTAGCGATTGGCCTCGTTCCTCCTCTTGGCCTGATCACTGAGTATCCGCATTCACTCGTGATCGCGATGTCTCCGTAGCCTGTTTCCAGGACACTTTTTCCGGTTCTGATATCTCGATCTGTCACCTTCGAGTAATCGGCTACCCCTGCATCGATGAGATCGGTCAACCCTTCCGGCGGAGCGAAACTGTTGTACCCGGTCCCGACGTAGCTGCCGAAATTTCCATCCGCGACTAAGTGGGCGCCGTTCGGGTCCTCGATGGACTCTCGGATCCTCGCGATTGTCTCCTCATCCAGGAGGGCGACGTTGGGGAGATAGATCACCTTGTAGCCGGACCAATCCATGCTCGGCGTTATCACGTCCATGGGAATACTGTTCTCCCATAGAGTACGATAGACTCCACGCAGGTCTTTGAGGTAGCGCTCGTTTTCGCCTCCGTAGGTGAAGATTTCGTGACTCTTTGGGCTGTAAACTACGGCTGCTTCGGCTTTAGGGATTTCTATGGGAAGGTACTCTTTGAGCGAATCGATTCCGGCGATCGCTGTGATGACCGCTTCAAGTCTGGTAGTCGGGGATCGATCGGGAGAGACGAGGCTGTAACCCGGAGCTTCGAAGCTCATGTATTCAGGCGTGTATTGCCAAAACATGCAGCCGGCTGCACCGCTAACCAGGGTCATCCAGAGAAGCGAAGTTAGTTCGGCGGGGTCGGACTGCTTGTTCCAGGTCACACCCGCGGGGCTCATACCCGAGTAGATCTCCTCGTTCCACCATCTTCCGTTTTTCCCAATGCTTCGATTCCAGTCGAAGCTGAAATAGCGATCGCTGATCTGATAGGGGTCGTCGCTGGTGAGGAGGTTGTTGGAGGGCATGGACATGCCGTAACTGTCGACTTCCCGACTGCAAACTTCGTCCCATGGTCGCGGGTAATGGGCGCCATGCGCCCGCACCTCGTGCTGATCGTCCATGCTTTCGACGACCTCGACTTGCCACCTCAGAGCCTCCGCCAGATTTTCGTAGTGAAACTGCCGGTAGAGCAACATCTCAACGATGTTGTTATAATTTCGCGGAGGCTGGACGTCCTCCCAGCGGCGGTGGCGGCGGAGGAATTTGTCGTTCAGCTCGTCAAGGGAGTAATTTTTCTTCAGCCATCCCAAGTAGCGATCGATGGTGTTGCGGCAATAACACGGATAGCCATCAAGGCCCGAAGGGGAGACACCGTCCCAGATGCCCCACATGATGAGGTTGGGCGCGTTCTTGTAGCGCGAAACTAAGGCGCGGAGGAGTCCCTCCCCGTATTCCCTCCATATCGGGTGATCGTAGCAATGGATCTGGGCTCCCTGCGGCATGGCACGGCTCGCAGTCGGCATGGCGACTTCCCCATTGGCCTTGACTACTCTTATTTCCGGGTGCTTGAGAAGCATCCATTCAGGACAGGAGCCGTGGGTCGCCAGCGTGATATCAAACCAGACTTTCAGGTCGTGTTTTTCGGCCAGTTCGAACATCTGATCGAAATCGTCGAGCTCGTATTCTCCTGGACTCGGCTCCATCCAATTCCAGAAGGAAAAGGTCCTCACGATCCGCATGCCCGCGGCTCGAATGGCGGCAAAGTCCTCATCCCAGAACTTTTGTGGCGGCATCGGCGCTCGATAGTATTCGGTGCCGATGGGAAATGGGTGGGAGGGATCGCCCATGAGGGATTTGGGTGGAGGTTTTTGAGTCATGCTCTGCTGATGAAGACCACTCATTGATTCAGTGGCGGCAATGTTGAAAACGTCATGATGCGCACTACCACACTCTCTTAGTCGTAAGCCTCGTCGCAAGCTTAGTCGAACAAGATCTACTACCGTCTCAAACCCGAGATTAGATCCTGATCTGACGTATGGGAAATCGACGAAGTTGACGACGAAGCTTACGACCAAGTTGAGATGAGATTCTACCTCCAAGCAATCCTCCCCTTCGTCGTAATCATTGTCGCAAACTTGGTCGAATCATAGTCTACTACCGTCACATCCCGAGAAAAGAGCATCATTCTGGCTCAGGGGAATAGGACGAAGTTGACGACAAAGCTTACGACGAAGAAGCGCACGGTGAGGTCGAAGACGATCTTTGATTGCCCATTCGAGCCTACGCCTTCAGAACTCATAGTACCATGATCGCATACACCATACCCGAACGTCCCTATATTGACATGCACCACCACTTCGGGCGCACCATTAACCGTGCTCCTACGGTCGGTGTGAACGTTCCCATGGCGCTGGCCCGCAACGCCGCCACCAACACCGTGGCCAGCATCTCCATGCCGGTGGCCACCGGCAGTCCGATTCTCAATGGGGCGGCCGATATTCGTGCCATCAACGAGATGGCGGCGGGTGCACGAGTGGCTTTTCCCGATATCTTTCCTATCGTCCTTGGGATTTCCGAAGTCCGTTTCGGAGAAGCCGGAATCGATGAATTGGACCGCGCTTTTCAGGATCTCGAGCTCGACGGGTTCGTCGACCACCCCCCTTTCAACGAATCGTCTCTGCCATTAATCGAGGTGGCGGCCGCCTACGGTGGTCTATGCAATCTGCACTGCAAAACTCCATTGATGGGCGAGATCGCGAATACGTTTCCGGGCTTGACCTTTATTGTTCACGCCAGCAGCTACGCGGCGGAGCATCTCGCTAGTCTGGACAACCTTGTATTCGAGGTTGTTCAGTTCCCGGACGGGCGGGGAACGGAATGGGATTTCGAGGCCCTGGCCAACGCTGTGGGAGAGGGTCGTATCATTTACGGTGCTGACCAACCGTACTATGATTTCCGCCATCTTCAGAACAAAATCGAGTCGGCGCCCATTTCGGATGACCTCAAGGACCGCATTGCCTGGAAGAACGCCGAGGAACTCATTCGACGTTTCCGGTTCGATTGGCAAATGCCCGCGGAGCCTCCGAATGCTCCCCGGGTATATGATCCGGAGATGCTCTGGGCGGTGAATCCGGATTCGGAGGATCGACTGACAGTCGACGTGATCCGCGGGCCGGCGGATCCGAGGACGATTGCGAGGAGGAAGTGAGGGGAGTGATGCTACAAGAAGTGAGGAAGGATTCGGCAGACTTGCTTTCAATCTTCTCTATTTTCAGATGTTCTGGTCTCAAGGAATAGGGTCAACCAATTAGGCGAATGTCGAAATGCTCACGCATTCCGCTACGGTTGGAATCTGAGCATGTAGTGCCGCTGGGCGGGACGGAAGCTTTTCGAATAGTTGCCTAGCGAATCGTATAGCAACTCCCGACATGCCCGGAAAGAAACCAAATGTCATTGTATTCCTAACCGACGACCAGGGGTACGGGGATCTCGGGATCTACGGAAATCCGGATCTCGAGACGCCTCATATTGACCGGATCGGGCGGGAAGGGGTGTGTCTGAATCAGCACTACTCTGGGTCGCCGATCTGTGCGCCGGCGCGGGCCTCGTTTCTGACGGGTCGTTACAATCACCGGGTGGGTGCGTTGAGTGTAGAGTCGAATAGGGGGTTGGATCGGATTGCGCTCAGAGAATCCACGATTGCGGATCTCTTCAAGGCTGGCGGATATGCCACCGGAATGATTGGGAAGTGGCACAACGGTCTGCACGATATGCGGTATCATCCGAACAAACGGGGATTCGACGAGTTTGCCGGATTCCTCAACGGCGGGATGAATTACTGGGACTGGATCATCGAGTACAATGGTCAGCCGAAATGGTCGGACGAACGGTATCTGACGGATGTATTTACGGAAGATGCGGTCGGTTTCATCGAGCGGCATAAGGCCGAGCCCTTTTTTCTCTATGTTGCTTACAATGCTCCCCACGGTCCGCTGGAAGCGCCGGAAGAGGATGTGCAAGTTTTTGAGGAGATGGGGAAGTTTACCAGGGCGGTCAGTCTGACCTATGGGATGATCCGGCGGATGGATACCGGAATTGGACGGATCCTTGAGGCGCTGGAAAACAACAGTTTGGCCGAGGATACGATTGTGCTCTACACGAGCGACAACGGACCGGTGCTTCGAGGAACGGGAAAAGAGAATCAGATGCGATACAATGGTCCCTTCCGCGGAATGAAATACGATGTGCTGGAAGGGGGGATCCGGGTGCCTGGTTTGATTCGGTGGCCGTCGGGGCTGCCGAAGGGAGCAAGCTTTGACGGAATGCTGCACTTTACGGACTGGATGCCCTCTCTGCTGGGCGCGTGCGGGATCGCTGCTCAACCCAATTACCCGTCAGACGGAATGGATGTGATGGCGGCGCTACAGGGAGAAAAAGGTAAGATCCCCACGAAGCGGTTCTGGCAATTCAACCGCTACGATCCCTTGGGGAACTGCAACGCGGCGATGCGTGATGGAGAGTGGAAACTCACCTGGCCGCGGATTGAGGAAGCGATGCAGAAGCTAAAGTCCGACGGTCCGCCTTTTCTACGGAACTTCGAAGTGCCGCATTTTATGATGGATGTGGATAATCCTCCGGTTGAACGTGATCTGGCGCTCGCTGGAAAGCCGGAGCTATACAATATCGAAGAGGACCCGCATGAGAGTGTGAATCTGGCGGAAACCGATCCTGATCGTGTGGGTCGGATGAAACGCGAGCTGGAGAACTGGTTTGAGGCGGTGGAGGCGGATCGGCGAAGGATTGAAATTCTCTAGCGCGGCCGGAGGCCTCCGGCTGCGCTGGAGAATTCCAATCCTCACTCAACGTCAAAACCCAGTGCGTCGAGGTTCCTGCGCAAGCGATTTTCGGCGGCTGTGTCGAGAACTTGATCGAGGGATCGAGGCGGGCCGACGGGTAGACCGCGCCATCGGAGGATCGTTTTGATCGCGCCCATGACGCCGACATCGTGCAACCGGGATATAGCTCGGTTAGCACGTTTTTGATGTGACATTGCGCAAGCGATGTCACCGCTCTCAAAAGCGCGGCGCATTTTCAGAAAGATTCGGGGCATGATGTTGTAGCAGGAACCGATCGCGGCGTCGCTCCCCATTACCATGCCGGCGAGGCACATTTCGTCCGGGCCCGTGATCGCGTTTAGGGAGCCTTGGCCCAAATCGACCAGCCGCTGAAACAAGTAAAAATTCGTATCGGTAAACTTGAACCCAGCAAAATTCGGGACCCGTTCCATCGCTTCGAGATACTGTTCCGGCGCAACCGTGCTGTCCGCCGTTCGAGCTACCCAGTAGACGTAGAAGGGCAGGTCGGTGGTTGCACCGATCGCGGCGTAGTGGGTGGCGGCGGCTTCGAGATCGTTGGGATGATCTACGGGGGCGACCGATGCAATGGCGTCAGCCCCGATCCCGGCGGCACGGCGCGCAAGATCGACTGCATCGTCGGTGCTGGTGGCCCCGACGTGGAGGATGACCGGTACCGCCCCGGCCACCGACTGGAGCGCCGATTCGGCCATGCGGCGGCGTTCGTCCAAGGTCATGAAGGCAGCTTCACCCGTGCTTCCACAGACGAAGAGTCCATTCGCCCCAGCATCTAAGAGTGCCTCGATGAGCGGGGCGACCCGCTTTTCAGCGAGATGTTGGCCGCTGTCGTCGAATGGGGTGCAGAGCGCAGGCCAGATTCCGTGAGCGAGTTTTTTGGACATGACCGTTATGGGTTCGAGTCAGCTCCAGCCGCCGGTTCCACTTCGGAACCGGATCATTCGAGGCTGAAACTTCAATTGAAGGTTTCGTATCTCTATTTCTGGGATGTACCGGAAGGTTGCTCGAGAATCCGCGTGTACGTTGAAGTTTCTAATCAGGAGCGAATGAAGAAAAAGATCAACCGCAGATTACCTTGATTACTCAGATACAGAATCTGGGTAATCTGCGGTAAGAGACCGGCGCGAAGGATGTCGAGAGCTTATCCTGGCGACCGAACGCGGTTGCGGTACCGATCCTCTTCGTTTTCTTTTCTACCAAGGATAGGGCGGAAGGAGATGCAAAGGAGGAGAGAAAAATGCGAAAGACGGTTCTAATAGCAGGCATGAGCGGTTTGATCGGGGGAATTGTTCGCCGGCGTCTGGAAGGCGCTTGTAAGTTGCGTGCCCTGAATCGGCGTGACGTTGAGGGAGTGGAGTGCCACAGGGCGGATATTGCCGATCTGGAAGCGATCCGGCCTGCCTTCGAAGGTGTCGATGTGGTGGTTCACCTGTCGGCTGCGATTCGGGCCGATATTGAGGGATACATACAGTCGAATGTTGTGGGAACCTACAATGTGTTTGAGGCGGCTCGAGAGGCGGGTGTTAAACGCGTCATCTTTGCCAGCAGTGGTTCGACGGTGGCGGGTTGGGAACAGAAGGAGCCTTACGATGTGATCGCGGGTGGGCGGTATGACGAGGCGCCTGAGAGTTGGGAAAAATTGTCTGAAGAGGTGGCGACCTGGCCCAGGGGAATCTATGGCTGCACAAAAGTGTGGGGCGAGGCTTTGGCCAGGCACTTCTCGGATACTTACGATATGTCCTTCATCTGTTTGCGCATCGGTGCTGTCCCTACCGAAGATCGACGTCGGTCAGGCGAGCCGCGACACTTCTCAAACTATTGCAGTCACGAAAATATCGGGGGAATGGTGGAGGCCTGCGTGTTTGCTCCGGACGAGGTGAAGTTCCACATTTTCTACGTGGTTTCGAACAATCCGTGGAGTTACCGAACCATGGATCACGCCCGAGAAGTGTTGGGGTTCGAGCCGGTGGGGAATGCGGAGGATTTCAGATAGCTTCAATCTCTCAATTCCGTGTTCCTCCTCCTGTGCGTACTTGGTCCCCGTGTCTGGGGCTCCCCCGGTCTCGCGCCGGGGTGGCGTTGGGTTTCCAGCTACACCTGCCGATTCGAAGTCCATGCCACGCACCCGCCCCTTTCCCCAGACGCCACCGCGTCTGGGGAAAGGGGCGGGTGCGTAACGAGTGGAGGGCGAGCTTTTTGTAGCACAGAATCAGCAACACCCCGGCGCGAGGCCGGGGGAGCTCGAGACACACAATGATTGCAGGAACATCGTTAGAAATGAGGGATGGGAGTTTCGCGCAGTGAGCGGTGAGTCAACGGCCACCGGGCAGGACATCGTTCAGGTCATCTTTGACGGCCAGCCTCCGGATCAGCTGGCGTGTGATACAACGTTGAGGGAGATGCCGGATGGTTCGTGGGTGATGGTGATGCTTGGGGGTGGGCATACCGAACCGCTGCCGCAGAATCGGATATTTCTGACCC
Source organism: Candidatus Moanibacter sp. (assembly GCA_965226025.1). Classification (GTDB taxonomy): domain Bacteria; phylum Verrucomicrobiota; class Verrucomicrobiia; order Opitutales; family UBA2987; genus Moanibacter. Next base: position 2,618,422 of record CBDDCD010000003.1, read on the forward strand.
GGAGCACTGACCTGGGAAGGACCTGGTCCTCGGTGAAGCCGGTGGATCTCGGCATCAAGAAGAAGGATCCGAATACCGCCCTGGTCCCGAGCGAGCTTATGGTTCACGGCGGGCGCTGCACCTTGTTCGTCGCCACCCATGATGGGACCTTCGCAGAATGGAAGGAGTGGATGACTCACAGCGATGACTCCTGCAAGACTTGGTCCGAGCTCGAACCGGTGCCTTGCGGATTGCACGAACGTACTTTTATCCGCAACCACATTGTCACGCGTGATGGTCGCATTCTGCTGCCGTTTCAGCATTATGGTCGGGTTCAGAGTCCGCCGAGGAGAATCTCCAAGGGCCGGCTGTTTTCAGCCCCTACCGATCCTCGGAACGGGGTGCTGATGAGCGAGGACAACGGGCAGAGTTGGACGACGCACGGAGAGATCCGCATCACGGATGACGACAACTACCATGGCTGGGCGGAGAACAACATCGTCGAATTGAGAGACGGAACGATCGCGATGCTCATTCGCGGCGACCGGTTGGGCGGGGTTCTTTTCTATGCCGAGTCGAAAGACGGCGGGCGCACTTGGCCTTCTTTTGCACGCAAGACGGAGATTCCGAATCCGGGATCGAAGGCTGCGCTTTACGGTCTTGGTGGTGATTCTGTTGCGTTGCTGCACAATCCTAATCCGAAACACAGAAGTCCCCTGGCACTGTGGGTAAGCTATGACGGCTTGAGCACATGGCCCTACCGCCGCGTGCTAGTTGCGGAGTCGTGTGATGGACTTGAGGGTCGGCTCAACTACCCGGATGGCTTTGTCAGCCGGGATGGGTCTTTCCTGCACTTCGCCTTCGATGACAACCGGCATCGTGCCGTTTATGTCGGCGCGAAGTTGCCCTGGGGTGTGTGATCGATCATAGACTTCAATAGACATCCGGGTCTCTGGGCGATGGATGCTGGCAGTTTTCGCAGGATACAGCCCGGATACAAAGGACGAGGGCCCTCGAGCCCCAGAACCAAGGTCGTTTTCCTTTGCAGATCTTTCTTTAGTGGGATGGTATCCCGGCAAGTCGGGAGCGGATATATCGAGTGAATACGGCATTGGGCCCAAGGGTCCCCGCCCCTCCAATCTGGCGGGTTATCGGGCGATTGATCTTGCAGCCCGAATCGAGCAATCTGGACGATTCACGGCGGCGACAGAGCACCGCCCTCCATTATGCACTTGAAGCCGTTGGGTGGAGGGCGGTGTTCTGCCGCCGCCGCAAGGTTGGCTGTCAGGCCAGGTTAAGTGGTATCCGATCGTACCTTTAAACTGAAATCCCGCCAGCTTGTTGCATGTGCTCCTATCAGGCAGCAAGATGGCAGAAGTTTATGAACCCCAACGTTTGAAACGATGGGGCGAATTTAAAGGAAAGCAGACTGCCATGGCAAAAAAGATCGCAAAGATCCGAAGAAATCGGTAGGTAGAGGACATCTTCCAACCAGTTCTTTTTCATCTACTTAACTCGGTTCGCGCCAAAGCGGTGCACCGAGCGTCGCGACATCTTCAAATATGCGGCTAATTCCGGTGCTCGGTTGCTGATACACACCGGCGTGTCGATTTGACCACTCGCGTCCGATCGAGAAGGCCGTGAGTTTGACTACTCAGTTCGGCAACTGCCAGCGCGACCACAACAGACTGCACTTGTCCTCGACCTTATCGGACTTCTGGTAGTACATGGTCAGCAGGCTGCCGTCCCTCAACTCGACGGTCGAGGGGTAACCCAGATCGGTGTCAGGACCGTCGTCCCTGAGCACGTAATCGTAGTCCCAGCTGTCGCCGCCGTCGCGGCTGATCATGACGCGCTCGCCGTAAGGTTCCTGCCGGCGACCGTAGGCGCAGATCAGGGTGCCGTTGGAATGGACCATCAGGTGGGGCGGGCAACCGTGGAAGTTCAGCGGTTCACCCGTCGTCCAGGTTTTGCCACCGTCGACGGATGTGGTCTGCACCATGGAGAAGTGGACGACCTCCGATTCTTTCAGGGCAGGGGTTCCCTCGCACTCCTCTATGCGGATCATGCCTACCAGCTTGCCATCCGGCAACTCGGCCAGGTGTGGCTCGTGGTAGTTGCCCTCTCTGGTGCCTGGGAGCAGGGGGACCTCTCCCAGTTCGTTCCAGGTGGCGCCGCCGTCGGTGCTGTTCATGGCGGCGATTGCGCCGCGACCCACCTTGAAGCCCTCCATATTGGAGGTGAATTCCTTGCCGAGATAGAGCAGATCCCCCGAGTGGCGGCGTATGGGTCCGTGCGGGGCGGTCAGTGGGACTCTGACCGGTGTTTCCCAGGTTTCGCCGCGATCCCGGCTCAGGCATGCCCACGCGCCAACGTTTGCGGCGGCGTTTTCCTCGGTGATGCGGGCGACGGCCTCTTCCCGTCGCGGCAGGTCGGCGGCGGGAGCGCGAGACAAATCCTCGCGGTTGTCGGTGGTGAACCAGGTGAGCAACAGGCCGTCCCTCCCCACCGGCACGGCACCGGTGTCGCGATCGTCCAGCGGCGAGTCGTTGACCACCCGCGGGCTGGTCCAGGTGCGGCCGTCGTCTCGGCTGAAACAGACGACGTTGCGTCCGAACGGGCAGACGTGGGCGTTGCGCAGCCCGGAGGCGGCAGCCACCAGCGTGCCGTCGTCCATGCGGGTTAGGGTAGGCCAACCAAAGTAGCCGAAGAAGTCGTTTGGAAAGGAACTGACGACGCCGTGCTCGACGTCGATTTTCTGGTTCGTCTGAGTAACCTGCACCGTAGCCTCCTGAGAGTGTTAGAACTTATCTCAAATTCGAAGATGAGATAGGTTCTAGCGTTATCCAGCTTTCAATTAGTCTGGAATTCTAATAGATTTAAGATGTCACTCCGTTCGGTACCGGACTGGTGGCGAAACCGCTTCCGAAACGCTTTGATATTTAAAGGGATACTTTTCGAAAACAAGAGAATCCAAATCGATGTGTAAAGGACATTGTGTTGGCTGAGAAGCGAAGGAGGGACATAATGTACTACCGACGGCCGTTACACAACCTAAGCGGGGTCTATCGCCCGCTACCGACACAGCGCTTCATGATGATGACGATGGGCGGACCTGGAGCGCACCCAACCTCATCGCCGACGGTGGCTACAACGAGACCGGTCTGTGCGACCTGGGCGACGGTAACTTCCTTGCGGTGTCCCGCGCCGACGGGAAAGGCGCGCTGTCGCAGTCCCATTCCGACGACGACGGCGCTAACTGGTCCCACCCGGTGCGGATTACCGAGCCTGCTGAGCATCCTGGCGACGCCATCAAGCTCTCCGATGGACGCGTGCTCCTCACCTATGGCAGGCGGACGACGCCTTGCGGAATATTCGGCCTCGTCAGCCACGACGACGGCAAAACCTGGGACGAGGACAACAAGCTGTTCCTCGTCGCCGACGCCGGGAATGATCAGGGATACCCGAGCAGCATCCAGCGCGACGACGGCACCGTTGTGACCGTTTACTACTCGAATCGGCTGGTCGTTCCCGGCGGAGCGCGCTCGGAGACCATAGGCATCCACGGTGCCGCGGTCATCTACCACCCGGAAGACCTGCCGTAGGAGCCCGGACTAGGAAAACAGCACTGCGCGTTGCCGCATTGGACTCAATACTCCCGACGACCGCCCGTAATCGCTGGGCTACGGCCGTTGACGATCTCCAAGTTCCGGGGATGCGAGATTTTATGGGTGTTCTAATTTCGCGTCGTAATTTCAGAACTCGCTATTATGCGGGTTGTCGGGGTGGGTAGAATCGCAAGTAGAATTCCCGACTTTTAACGAGAGAAAGAAAACGGTAGGCTTCTCCTTCGAAGAACTAATTCGAAGAAAATGGAGAAACCTACCGAGCAAGAAGAGTCCTGCCTACAATGCCTCCTTGGGGTAGACAAGCGTAATCCCTGCCTGACGGTCTATCGGGACCTGAGCAAAGGCCAATTGCAGGTCTATTACGGCCATGAGCTATTGGAAGTGGTGGGGGACGATCGCGAGCAGGTTGGATTCAAGATTCTGGTGGGACGGCTCTATAATGCGGGGTTGAAGATAGGGTGCTTACAGAGACAATTTGAGGTTGACCCCAAGACGATGAAGCGGTGGGGCGAGGCCCTGCAAAGTGGCGATGCCGAAACCCTGGGCCGGGTGTTGGCGGGGCGCCGGTGGCATCGCAAATTGACCCGGGAAATACGGAGTTTTGTGCGGGTGCGCTTTTTTGAGATCTATGAGCAGAGCCGGTACGCTTACAGCAAGAAGATACGCGGTGAGATCGAGGAGGTGTTCGCAGTCAGCCTCAGTGGGGAAACCCTGCGCCCTTTGTTTAAGGAGCTCAAAGAGGCCTTGGCCAAGGAGGCCGAGCAGAGGAGGGGGCAAAATCGGGAGACTGCCTGGGATTCTCCCAAGGGTTCACCCTTGCAGGCAGAGCAGGAGCAAGCAGAAAACAAGGCCGAAGGCGAAGAGGAGAATCGCAAGGAGTCTCCCGATTTTACCACGGGCAGTTCCGAATCGGTGCAGTGGTGTCGACATTTAGGGGTGCTGGTATTCAGTGAAGGGCTCGGGCAAGTGGCTCAGATAGATGGCGAAGAGGGCTGGCTTTTGAAGCAATGGCTGGCCTGCGCGCTGTTGGCCGCGGTGAATATCGAGCAGAGCAAACTGCTCGATCTGGAAGACCTGCAAAAGCTCATCGGGCGAGTCCTCTATACGCCCCATCTGCAACGCCAAAGGCTCAGCGCCCTGGCCCATGAAGCGCTTTTAAGAGCGATCCTCAGGGTGAACGCGAGGAACCTGAATGCTTCTTGTGAGCAGAGCTTTTATTATGATCCGCACACCAAACATTACACCGGCATGAGCAAGCTCCTGGCGGGCTGGTGTCCCACCATCCGTTTGGCCGACAAAGCGCTTCACAGCGATTTTATTCATACCCTGAAGGGCTCTCCGGTCTATTTTGCCAGCACCGACAACTACGAGGATATAAGGAAACGGTTTATCCCCAACTGCGAAGCGATGCTCGAATTGGTAGAGGTGCCTGCGGATAAGAAGGTGAGCATTTACGTGGACCGGGCGATCGCCGCGGACTGGTTTTACGAAGCCATCCTGGAGCATCCTCAACTCGAAATCATCACCTGGGAAAAAGGTTTCAAGGCCAGCCCCTGCAACGGATCGACGGACAACTGCGCCTGCTGCGCCCCAGAAACCATGCCGAAGATATCCAGGAGTATTATCTTTGCTATCAGCGGGGCCCGTGGAAAAAGAATCCTCATCTTACCCAATGGGTGGTGGAAGCGACCAATCCCAGAAATCAAACCATTACGGTGAGCATCTTAGGGACCGACCCAAAAGCCCCCGATGAAGCAGTCCTCAAAGGGATGTTCAGTCGCTGGATTCAGGAGAATGATTTCAAATACCTCGATAAGCACTTTGGGATTAATCAGATCACCTCTTATCGCACCATCCACTACCAGCGCTTAGCCCAACACCTTGAGGATAGGCAGGAGAAAAGCGGTGCCGCTAAAGCACTCCTGAAGCAGAAAACCCAATCCACCGAAGCATTGAAAAGACTGCTCCTGGCCGAACATGCCCATCCGGGCCAAAGCGCCTCAAGGAGCGCCATGATCGCTCGCCTCGATCACAAGCTCAATGCCCTCCAACTCGAAGGGGAGCAAATCGAGACCGAATGCTCGCGCCTGGAGCGACTCATTGAGCAGAACTATGTCCGCCTGGACACCTCCAACAAATCCATCATGGATGCCTTGAAAATCCTCGCCCGCAATAGTTTCTACAAGCAGTTTGAACCCTTTAAAGAAGGCTACGACAACTATCGTGACGACCACGATCTGTTTCGCAATCTGACTCACTGCGACGGCGCCCTCATAGAGAGGGGCGCAACCGTCGAAGCGCATCTATTCCCCTCATTTGCAGCAAGTCGTGATTGAGTACCTCCAGACTCTCAACCAGAACCCGCTCCTGATGCCCGACCGCTCGGGCCGAACCATTACCTTCCAACTCGGCTATAAATCGAGATTTAAACTTGCGATTGCATAGCTCCTTTAAAGGGGCAAGATAGTGAGGTCTGAATTTCGCGTTCCGTTCGGTCAGGGGTACCGGTGCGCCGGTGCCGAGGAAATTCACCTCGCGTTGAGCTGGGGAGCGGTTGAGATAGCTCTATCGCACAATGTAGCTGGTATGAATCGGTTCGCTCTGTTGCCTCGACCTCCACACCCGTGTTTCTCCTTCCATCCCTTGTGTCAAAGGAAAGTGAGTCAAACAGAGGGAGATCAGGACAAGCATATTTTCCCCGATGGGAGGGGGATGCAAGGAAGTCGATCAGATGATCAAGATCTTCCCCAGCCGAAGAGGTCGTCGCACCACGATTAGAGAAACCCCACAATCGCCCGAGCCCGGTCGAGCTCGTTGGGGCTAACCAGCTGAACCAAGGTGGGTGAGTCGTCCAACCAGTCGATGGCGCCCCAGAAGAGCCCGTCCTCCCCCTCGTTCGAGCGCTGTAAATAGCCTACCATCCAGTAGTTCTGGGCACGATTCAGTATGCGGATGCACCTCGGCGCAGTATCTCCAACAAACCGCAGCGGTCTTAATCGCTCGCGGGCGACTGCGGTGTCTTTGGTCAGCGCATAATGGGGCTGGGTTGTGGTTGGCTCGCCCTTCGCCGCGAGATCCGCCACGAAGGCGCAGTCCTTTTCCGAGTACTGCGCTGCAACCGTCAAATCTACAACTTCGTGGCCGGTCGGCGCGCGCGCAGCTACGGGCCGCTCGCTCCACCTGCCCGCATCTTCCCAGCGCTCGCCCCAGGAACAGACGATCTCGTCCGCACGCTCATTGGAGACGGTAAACAGGGTGTGACCCGACGCCACCTTGCTCGCGTACTTGAAATAAGTGAACCAGGGGGTCGCTGTCACGCAATCCTCGATCTGCCCAATCGGTTCCCATGTCTCCAGGTCTTGCGATGAGTAGAGAGAAGCTGTCCCATCGATCGAGGTAACCGCCAGCACCACCTCCAGGCCGTACTGGTGTAGCTGTAGAGTGCGCACATTTCGCGCGTCGACGTCCGCTACGGCCTCCTGCCGCCAGTGAATCAGGTCTTCGGTGAACCGGTGCTGGATAGTCGCCTTGCCTGACTCGGGATCCTTGCCGTTGTGGTAGAGAATGTGGACGCCTCCGCCGAAGTAGAGGAGTGCGCAGGAGTTGACGTGCCCGAGCCCGGAGAGACCTTCCCGGAGGACGGTCGACGCATCGTTGCTCTCTTCCGTTGGCGACGGCAATTCACCCTCCGACCGAAACGCGGCGTAACGCGCGGAGTTCGCCTTCTCGATGGTCGTCATATCCGCGAATGACTTGAGGCCGGGAACGAGGCGAGCCTCGGGCCGCCAGCGCGACAGTATAGCATGGCGTGTGACTTCGGGATCGTCGATGTTAGGGGAACCTCGGTGTCCCATGAGGTGGTGAAAGAGAATGGCATCTCCCGGAGATGCGAGACATTCGTGCGGTGGGCCGGAATTCGCCGGCAGGGCCACCGCATCTTTAGCACATTGCCAATTGCGCTCCATGAGGGTGCGAATCCTCCAGAATGAGCCGGGAAAGTAGATGAAGGCGCCGCCACCGGATACGACGCGGGTGAGGAAGAGAAAACATCCGATGGCCCAGCCGTTGGGCATGATCGTGGGATACGCATCGTCGACATGAGCCGACTGGTCTCCCCACTCTGCGTCGGGCTCGTACCTGCGCACCATATCTCTGCCGGCTTCCTTGCAAACCGGATCCAGGCCCTGGCCGAACAGCTCCCCTATGGCAGCGATGAGCCGTTCGCTCGCGCACGCCCGCAACTCGGGACCGTCGTTGCTTTTGCCCTGATCTTTTTCCAGCACGGGAAGGATCTCGGCAATCGTCTCAGGCGAGACGATGTTGGGTACGATGATGTAACCATGCTCGAGAAAGTGCTCGTGATCGGCGGCGGAAAGGACGGGCCTTGTTTCTATCTCGGGCATAGCTTCTTCGGAGGCTTGTTTCATGCTACAAACCGGACACTTTGAATTTGATTCGAAGAAAACCACGGAGTCCTTGGTGTAGCGAAGCCACAGCCAAGAGTGCACGAAGAATAACCACAGAGGGCACGGAGACACGGAGGTTTCTTGAGAGAAGTGCCGACCCATCCTTCTCTCGAATACACTGTCATACAGGGCAGTACACCAGAATCTGGGGACCTCATTATCGGCGGCAGTCTACTGTTTCAAAAATGATCATTGCATTACTCAAAATCTTCGCCTCCGTGTCTCCGTGTCCTCCGTGGTTGATACTCCCCTTTGGGCGCTCTTGGGTCCATCATCCGTGCTATCCCCGTTTTCAGCAGACTCAGTTAGTTGCGGCTCGGCTGCAGCGTGTGATCTACTGTCGCTTTACTCGACTTCGGGAATGTCTCGCTTGAGGGCCCAGTGGGCGCCGCGCCAATACAGTGACTGGTAGGTCTTGTGACGCCAGACGGTGAAGTGGTGACCGGCGACGAGACCGACGACGCGGCCGTTGCCGGTCTCCAGGGCCCAGCCGGCGATGTCGTGTCTCTTGTCCTGGGCGCCGAGGGTCTCGTAGAGCGGCACCGCTCTCGGATCCTTCAGGACAACCCCGAAGTTCTCGTCGAGCGGCATGACAAAATCCTCGATTCCGGCACTGATCGGATGATCGGGGTTGAAGTTGTACATGGACACGTCCTGCACCGGGCCGTGCATGATCCCGTCGATGCCCATCATCTCGTTGAACTTCTTGAGATCGGGTGACCAGCAGGTGCAGTGAAGGGCCATGAAGCCCATGCCGCGGTTGACCACGTTGTCGACGATCGCCTCTTCGAGCTCGGCACTCATGTAGCCGTCGTTCTGCATCGCCCCTTCTTGAAAGGGGTCGGGGCACCATCCCTCGATGGGGCCTCCCCAACGCGTGATCACGAGCAGATCGGTATCCCTTACGACATCCGCCGTGACGTAGCGCGCGTCCTGGGTGAACAGCAACCTCCACCCGGTGGGTCCGAGGACGCTCTGAATCGCCTGCCGCTGCCCCATGTGGTTGTGTAGCTGGTCTCCACCAAGGTAGACGACGCGTGTTTCGCCGTTTTCCTTGGGCGGGATACTGTTGCCGTTGGTGCTCATGTTGCCTCCTTGCTTCATTTCAGGGATGCCCTATTGAAAGAAGATTACTTTTCCGTCGACGGAATCAGAATACACAAGAACATAGCCAGCGAGATGTCAAAGACAGTCACGCTGAGGCTTTCCGAACAGAACTACAAGCGGTTCCGCACCCTTGCAGAACGTGACAACCGTCCGCTGTTCAACTTCATTGAAACCGCGGCCTCACGATATGTCGAATCCGAGCAATTCGTGGACGAGTTTGAGATGGAGGAGATCCGGCACAATGCCGAATTGAGTCGTAGTCTGAGACGTGGGATAATGGATGCCAAGGCAGGGCGCGGACGCTTCGTCTGAATTTCGCATCTTTGAGGCGGAGGAGTTCCAGAAGCGGTTGAGCAAGCTTCCTGCCGTTAGGGCGGGCTTCCTCCGACGAAAGCTTGATGAGTACGTCTACCCTTAGCTCCGCAAGGATCCGTTTTTCGGGCTAAACTTCAAGAAGCTCAGAGGATACGAGCCAGAGACCTGGCGGTACCGGATCGGCGGATACCGAGTTTTCTATCTCATCGACCAGGAAGAACACATGGTTTCCGTGCTGTCGGTTGACGAGAGACGAGACGCCTACCGTTAGCCAGGAAATCTCGCAGATTTCCTGACTGGGAATCTGTCGGGTTTCTGCCGCGCCCGGAGGTCACGGCCCACCTTCGATTCAAATTCGCCGCGGGCCGGATCAATCGAGGCTGAAAGGACGGCCTCTGCAGAAGAAGAAATGCTCACGCATTCCTCTACAGACCGAAGGGAAGTCTGTAGCTTTTCGATCTTCACCGTCCCGCTCGTCACCGAGCGAGCTACAAGCGAGGATTCTTTCGTAGCTCTGCGCGGGATTGGAGGAAGAGGATGAAGAAGAGAAAGAGGAAGATCTTTCCCCATGGGCACTTAAGTTTCAGGACTTCTGTTGGTGCGCATCTTTGTCGCGAGCTTTGTCGGGGATACACCACTACCTCCAATCACTAGCCCGTCTTTCTCAACTGGGGCCTGATTTCGACGTAAGTCGTTGATAGTGGGCCAAAGGTCTACACTACAGGAGGGGTTATTTGGATTTGATTTGGGGGGGTGGTTGGGGAGGAAGTTCGAGGTGTAACCGGTTCAGTAGTAGCTTTTGGTCCTCACCGGGCTCGGTGTAACGGGTAAGCACAACGGTGCGTCCGTCGGTGGTGGGCAGTTTCACATCGAGCATTTGGATGGCCGCCATTTTGGAGAGCACCTCGGCTGGGGTCAGTCCCGGAGCCATCGGGTAGAGTCGACGTTTCAGGGTGACCCACAGAGAGTAAGCAAGGAAGCTGATAAAGATGTGCGCCTCGATGCGATCATCTCTCTGATGATGGATGGGGCGGATGGAAAGGTCGTTCTTGATTTCCTTGAAGACTTGCTCGATCTCAGTGAGCTGCAGGTAAAGGCGCCAGAGTTGCTCGGGGTTCTCGGCACTGAGGGTGCTGCGCAACAGATAGCGGCCTTCGCGGCGATAGGCTTGGCGGTATTTTTTTAAGTTCAACCGGAAGCTCAAAGGCGGCTTTTCAGTGGGGGCGCCCTTGGGGGCGATCTCGATGTCGAGTAATCCAAAGATCCGGGGACCGGCCTCCTTTTTGGCTTCGCCCAGTTTGATCAGGATGGTATCGCGTTGGTAGCGCCGTTTGCTCTCACGCAGCTTCTTGAGCGCCTCGATAAGACGGCGTAAACGACGCAGGCGCATGTTTTTTTCTTTGCGCACCCGATCGTCGCTTTTAGCCAGAACGTAGGTTTCACCTCCCTCGCTGAGGAGTTTCACCTCGATACCGGGACGCAACTGCTTCCAATCCTTCTGCAGCAACGACTGCTCGAAGCGACCCAGCCAGGAGCGCGGGGTACCCACCAGATAGTGGATCCTGGGTTCGCTTTGGCGCATCTGTTGCAAGACTTCCTCGGTCGGAATGCCCCGATCCATCACCCACACCCGGTTCGCCTTACCGTAGTTCTCTTCCACCCGAGAAAGAAAATCTTTTAAGGTGGTTTTATCCTGCGTGTTACCCGGAAGTACCTCATAGGCAATCGGCAAGCCCTCACAAGTCACCACCAGGGCGATCACCACTTGCACGCAGTCAGGTCGCTTATCGCGGCTGTAGCCGAACTTGCGCAGTCGGCTCGAGGCCGCCGGCTCCTGGTTCGGATCGCACTCAAAATAGGTGCTCGTCAGATCGTATAGCAAAATCTCGTAACGGGCATTGAACAGATCGCTCCACCTCTCGGTCAGGTGCCTGAACAGGGCCTTCTTGTGCCTGAGCAATCGATCGTGGCAGCGATAGAGCGTGTTCTTCTCGGCGATCCCAAAGTCTTCCCCCATCAGATCGCCCATCGCGCTTCGCTCATACCATTCCCGATGCAGCCGCCACTCGCTTCCCGGTGCCATCAGCCGGTAAACCACCAGGGTCTGCAGCACATGGGCCCAGCGGGTACCCTGACGGGAGGGTCTGAGACGCTCCCGCCAGAATTCTCCCAGTCCCAACTGCTCATATAGAACGCACCCAAGCCAGCACCCTCCCCATTGCCGCGGCTTCTCGATCCTGAGATCTTTGAGCCGTATTCTAACAATACTTTCGTCGCCCACAGGCGGGGCACGATCTTCCGGAAACAGCGCCACCTGTTCGGGTCTTTCCCTGCCCTCTTCGAAAATCTCGATGCTCCTGCGCCACGCTTCGTGTTGGCTATCGTTGATCTCTCCAAGGTAGAGGACCTGTCTTTGGACCACCCGCCCCCCGCTGACACGCTTGTTCTCAACGATATTCCAATAGTAGTGCTCTTTGCCATCTTTGCGCCGACGATTACACCTCAGAAACATGATGGCCCACCATTATACGAAAAAATCCCGCCCTGGGAAGAGCGTAGGTCTACACTACAGGCGGTTTTGCCAACCCACCTCTACTGTTGATGCGCCTCCTGAGCCCTACTACCCCCGAAAAAAACCGTTTCAGAAGTTGAGTTGATCAAGTAGGGCTAGGAATCTGTCGGACTTTGATTATCGCAACATCGTGGAGGTTCGGATTCAACGGTGAAGGGTGCAAATCTAGACCAAGTCCATGCCGACAGATTCCTTTGCTAGGAGGCTGTCGGACGAACTTTCGTACTTGCAGAGCAATCGAAGCACAAAGTCAGACAGCCTCCTAGGGGCTTCAATGCCCATACGAGTTTCCGAGCCAAGGATCTTCGGGAACCTTCGTGTAACATGACCTCAGTATTGGAGGGCGAGGGCCCTCGAGGGCTGAACCCAGATGGGCTACTGTTTTCGATCGGTCCTGAGCAGAATGACTTCCCCGAATCTGGAAGGGGATCTTTTTGGTGTATATTCCGCGGGGCTCGATCCCGGCGAGCCGGGACTCCATCCAAGCGGCTGAACGGGCTAAAATCTCGACGAGGCGAGCTTCACATCCGCGGCCGACCAGGCTATGTCAAAACGCTTCCGAATCTCGGCCGCATCAGTGTCGCGATCTTGAGCCACAAGGCTTTGCCAAACTCCGAAGAGCGCGTATCCGTTCTCGCGATTCTTACGTAGGTCCTGCCAATAGACGGTCTCCGCCTCCTCGGGCAATCCGGCCTCCAAGAGTATCGCACCGAGTGTGTGTCGTGTCGGATAATACCAATCGGGAGGTTCGTTATAAGGGAGGCTGTCTTGAAGCCGGACCGCTTTTTCGAGGTGGCTGATCGACTGCCCGTAACGTCCGGTGCTTGTCGCGATTTCCCCGAGGAGCAGTTCGGCCGCGATCGATAGGAGAGTTTCGGCTCTGCTGAAGCCGATGAAATCCTGCTCTGAGGAAGAGTCCTCCCGTATCGTCTGAACGGCAGCAAGTTCCCGACGTGCTCTCTTCTGATTCGCTCTCCGGATGTGGGCCAATCCTCGAGCGTAGTGCCAAATTGCAGTCCAGAATGGGGTATCATTCCGCGGCCGAGGTTCGGCTAGAATTTCGTCCCACATACCGAAGCGGACCATAGTGTAGAGGGGTATGCTGAGAAAGGTCTGATAGAGTGCCCAATCGTCTCCATGGAGATCTTGGGGCACTTTCGAAGCAACTTTTCGTGCCGCCGCGAGAGCAGCCTCGCTTTTTCCCTGCATGAGGGCGGCCCAAGCGAGGAAGTGAATGTTGTGAGGATAATACCCGAGGGGATAAATGCCCTGGGCGCGGCACTGGGTTATGTATCCCTCGTCTGCTTCTGCAGCCTTAGTATTCGCTTCGTAGGCATCCGCGAACCTCCCGAGCTGCATATAAATGTGAGACGGCATGTGGACGAGGTGACCGGCTCCTGGGGTCAGGCCTCGAAGGGCATCCGCCGCCGCCTCTCCCCGCATCGGGTCGACTGGTTCGATTAGGTGTATGTAATAGTGAAGAGCGCCCTCATGCTGAGGATCCTTCTCCACCACCTGCTCGAGCGTACTCAGTATCTCCTCAGTGTGTCGTTTCGGGCGCCGGTCTCTCGTCCAATAATTCCAGGGCGAGAGATTCATGAGGGCGGCGGCATATAGAGTGGCAGCGTCGTTGTCTTCGGGATACCTCTCATGTAGCTTTTTCATGGCATCGGCATAGGCCTGATCGAGTGGCTTTCGATCGTCATCGGCATCTTCAGCGTAGCGGGCCGCGATTGCCTCGATGTATCCGCGCTCCTGCTTCGAGGCTTTCTTCCGATGCTTCATTGCCATCCGAGCGGCGTGCCAGGCCTGCTCGGCGACATCAGGGCGCATCGGCAGATTCAGATTCGGACCAAGAACAAGCGCCCAGCCCCAATAGGCCATGGCGCAATCCGGATCGAGTCTTGCCGCTTCCTTGAAGGCGCGAAGGGCCTCCAAATGATTGAATCCGTAGGTGAGCTTGAGTCCTTGGTCGAAGAATATCTGTGCTCTATCCGATTCTGTCGTTACTGGGTGGTGATGCTCACCGAGGCCTTCTAAGAGGGGTGCGATCTGTCCTTGAGCCAGCCGAGGATCCTCAGCCAGGGCGCGAGGATCGTGGTGATGGTGAGATTGACCAAAGAGAGGAAGGGTGAGCAAAGAATACGCGAACAGGAGGAACAGAGTGCTTCGTATAGGTGTCGATGGGGAGTCTTTCATGAGGGCAAAATTCACTTGAGAGGCCAGCGTGATGTCAATCGGACAGAGGTCCTCTTCAGGGCGCCCCGTTCCAGTCAAAAGTTGACATGTGACTCCTTAAGGGAATAAACGGACAAAGTAAGATGGGCAAGGATTCTGTCGGCATGGAGTTGGTCCGGATTTGCACCCTTCACGGTTGAATCCGAACTTCCGCGATGTTGCGATATTCATAGTCCGAGAGATTCCTAGCTTGGAAATCTCACAGGATTTCCATGTGAAACAACAAATTGAGTTAACCAATGAGAGTTCTATTCGCGATCCTGACTACGCTTGCGTTCTGGGCGACCGGCGTGGGATTGGCGGGGGAGAGTCCCGAGAGCGCCCCAGGGGAGATTGGCCTGAGGGTAGGAGCAATCGCCCCGGAATTCGAGCTATTTGACCAGGGTAACGAGCTGAGGTCGCTGACCGGTTCATCGAGCAAAGGGATCACCGCGCTTCTCTTTTTCCGATCGGCTGACTGGTGAGGGATCTGCAAGAAGCAGCTAGTTGAGCTGCAAACAAACCTGGAAGCGCTGAGGGCGGCGGAAGTCGAGTTGGTCGCGATCAGCTATGACTCTGTAGAGGTCCTCGAGCGGTTTTCCGAGCAACGGGGAATCGGATATTCTCTCCTCTCCGATCCGGGAAGCAAGACGATCGAGGCTTATGGTGTACTCAAAGAGGGTGGGAAAGGGATCCCGCATCCGACCATTTTTCTGATCGACGACGAGAATGTGATCCGGGACAAGCTGCGCTACGAAGGATTTCGCAAGCGGCACAAAGGGGAGAATGTCATCGAAGCGGTGAGGAGGTTGAGGGGGATTGGGGATGATGGGACGAGAAGTAAGGTAGAGTAGCGCAGACGCAACCGAATTGGGTGGACGAAGAAGAGATCAACATCAGATTACCTGAGGAGGGATTTCCCAATCGGTACGGAGTCAGGCTCTGGAAAGTTGGGGGAGGTGATCGAAGTGGACATCCCTAGAATATAGCACGAGATTGTGCTCAGACGCTAATGCCGCAATCCAGAGATCGTTGGTTGGAATCGGTGTTCCCTGCTGCCGAAGTTGAAGGTAAAGTCGACTGTAGTGATCGCAGGTATCCTCGCTTGCAAAAAGAAGGCTGACCCGGGGATTGTTCAGGAATCGGACTAATCCAGCCTCATTCCTCTTGGCCATTGTTCCACAGAGAAACCCGGCCTTGAGCTCGGCAAGTGTAACGAATGGTAGAAATATCTGGTCCGCCATCTGAAATCGGTCAACCGCTTCTTGATCATTGGCACAGAAATCCCGGTAGCGATTGGTGTCGACCAGGAGCCTCATTTCCAGAGTTCGGGATCGATTTCGTCCATCTCCTCAATTGCGCGATCGAATTCCGGATCTTCAACCCATTTACCTGCGAGTTCATCGAGGTCGTGATAGCGAGCCGGTTGATCTGCTAGCCCCAGGCCCTTCTCCATGACGTCAAGAGCGATTCGGTTAAGACTCTTTCTTTCGTCCCGTGCTCGTTTGCGCAAAGCACGGTCGACTCTCGTAGGTACGTTTCGGATCGTATACTGCATCTTCTATTCGAAGCGTGAAGGCAATGTAGGCGCTTAGTGCCTTCAAGTCAAGCCGTGATGGTTTCGAGTGCCTAAAATCGGTCCCTTTTGTTTCTGGCCTCGATCGAGGAAATCATTGTCGCCCGGAGACTCGCATGGATATTGATTCTCAACTCAGAAACCTCATCACTTCATCAATCGTGCGCTGAGCGGCGCCTTGGTTAGCGGCGTGCCATTCCCTTGCCGCATTTCCCATTTTCTGGCGCTCTTCGCTGGAGCCCAGAAGATGGATGGCCTTAACTTTCAATTCGGCTGGACTCTCGACTTGGACAGCACCTCTACAACCGACCAGTGATCGGCTAATATCGTGGAAACTCTGCATTCCGGGACCGAATAGAATCGGTTTTCCGAGAGCGGCGGCCTCGATTGGGGTCTGTCCCTCTATGTGAGGAGGAAGGCTTCGGCCGACGAAGACGAGATCGGCGGCCTGAACCAGGGACCGAAGTTCGCCCGTCGTATCGGCGACGTAGACCATGGTTCCTGGAAGAGACTTTATGTTTTCGGAGCGAAAGTGGAAGGAAAGATCATGTTCTTCCAGGTCAGATTGGATTTCTTTTCTTCTCTCTGCATGTCTCGGCACGAGAACGAGGCGGCAGTCGATTCCAAGTTCTAGGGCATTCTCGAAAGTCAGCAAGAGGGCACGCTCCTCTCCAGGCCAGGTGGAAGCGCCGAGGAGAATGAGGGGTTCCCCGGCTCCTTCGGTGTCGGACAGGAATCCAAAGTTCTCTTTTAGATCGCGCAATTGATCTACAGAGAGGTGAGTCTCGACCTGGATGTCGCACTTCAGATTTCCCGCGAGAGTTATCTTTTCAGGATCGACCCCCATTTCAAGAAACCGATCCTGGTCATGCCTGGAGGAGGCCAGAATTCGGTCGACCTGGCTGAGGAATTTTGTGGTGGGACCGGGAAGGATCTTGTAGCTTTTGTATGAGCGATCGGAGAGCCGAGCGTTAATCAGAATGACTGTGGCCCCCCTGCTTCGCGCTTGGTGAAGATGCTCCGGCCAGAGTTCACTTTCAGTCAGCAGAACCGCGTCCGGCTCGATCCGATTCCAGGCCCGGTTACTGAAGGGCCAGAAATCCAGCGGAAAGACACCGATACCGGTAGTAAGGCCAGGGTAAATCTCGAGAGCGATATTGAGTCCCGTGCTGGTCGTGGTGGTGAGGACCACTTCGGTCTTCGGTTGGGATGCGAAAAACTCAAGAATGGGTCTGATCGACAGCAGCTCTCCCACGCTGACGGCCTGAATCCAGATCCGCTTTACATCCGAGGATTCCCGCTTCGGAACCTGTATCAGTCCGAACCGGTCGCGAAATCCCTTGCCGTATCCTCCCCGCCTCCACATCCGAATGAGATAGTAGGGGAGAACCAAGGCCAGGGCCGGAAGAAAGACGATGCGGTAGAGCCAAATCAAGAATCAGAAGAATCTGTCGGAGGTAGTTATCGGGATATCCGGAAACTGAGTGGCCCAAATTGCAATTGTGCGGTTCGGCCGCTTCGACCACCGACAGATTCTATATCGCTTCGCGATTTCATTGGGGTTCAGATAGACGGGCAATTCAGTGGTCTGTTCTACGTTGATACCGACAGACCCTTTGCTTCGTCAAGAGCGGGCATTTCTCGTGAGGATTCCAGGCTTGGGATTTCGGGATGAGAACTTTCAGAATTGGGCGGAAGGAAACGAGACTGTAAACACTCTAAGAGGGATTGGGAGGATGCGAATCTGGGAAACGACTCATGAGGCGAACTGGATGCGGGCTGTAGTTCATTGTTGCAATCGACAGAGTCGGTAGTCCCCATCAATACTCACTACGCGCTCCATGAACTCGAACGGTTTAGAGGTTTTGTGCTATGAAGCGGGTCTAATGGCTTGTTGCGGGATATTTCCAGAAACCCTTAGTAGGAATAGAAAATGAAAAGACACCAAACATGGATCCTCGGAATCGTCCTTTTCGTCGTTTTGGGGCCGCGACTGGGAGGGAAGATCTGGCCGCATGATCATAGCGACTTAAAGCCTGATGAGGCGGTGAGCTGGGGGGTGCTGGGGAACGGTATACGTTATGCAATAATGCCGAATCCGGAGCCGCCGGGAAGGGTGAGTTTGAGGCTGTTGGTTGAAGCGGGTTCGCTGATGGAGAGAGACGACGAGAAAGGACTGGCCCATTTCCTGGAACACATGGCTTTCAATGGGTCGCGGAATTTCCCGGCGGGTGAGCTGGTAGAGTACCTGCAGCGACTGGGCATGAGTTTTGGCGCCGATACGAACGCCCACACGTCATGGGACGAGACGGTCTACTACCTCGAGCTCCCGCGAAACGACGAGGAGACGCTGGACGAGGGGTTGCGGATTTTTCGGGATTACGCGGATGGGCTACTCTTGGAGGGGGAGCAGATCGATCGGGAGCGGGGAGTGATCCTGAGCGAGAAGCGATCGAGGGATTCGGCTGAATTCCGGCTTTTCAAGAAGGAGATCGCTTTTCTGCTACCGAATGCGTTGATGTCCCAGCGGCTTCCGATCGGGGAAGAGGCGGTCCTGAATGAGCTGGATCGGAGGGACTTTCGCCGCTTCTACCGCCGCTGGTATTCGTCCCGGCGAATGGTACTGGTGGCGGTCGGCGACGTTGATCCGAAAACGGTCAAAAAGCAGATCGGGGAGCATTTTTCTTCGCTCAGGGCTCGCCGGACGCGTCGAGACCCCGACCGTGGGAAGGTGACGGAATTCGGGCGGAGGTCCGAGCTCATCAGAGAGCCCGAGGCTTCGGCCGCCACGGTCTCGATCCAGACTTTGCGACCCTACTCGTTTCAGCCGGACACGACGAAGCGGAGACGGGAGGAGCTGCTGCGCGAGGTGGCTTCGAGTATGGTCGAAAGGCGATTCGAGATTCTCGCCAAGGCGGAAGACGCCGCCTTTTCTCAGGGATCTGCCTATGCCTACACATGGCTCGATTTCGTCGATGTGGCGGGTATCGAGCTGACGACAAGACCCGAGCACTGGGAAAGAGCGATGAAAACGGCGGAGCAGGAGAGTCGTCGCGCTCTCCGATTTGGTTTCACGAACGCGGAATTGGAGGAGGCGAAGGCGAAGATTCTCAACGCCTACGAACAGGCGGTTCGGGAGGCGCCGACCCGGAATTCGCGGCGCCTGGCGAGGACGTTGGTGGGGAGCATCAGTCATGATCGGGTTTTTACGAGCCCGGAGCACGAACTCGAATTCGCCGGACCGATCCTGAAGGAATTGGCACCGGAAGAATGTCGAAAGGCACTTGAGCGGGCCTGGAACCCCGAGAATCTGTCCCTCGTCGTTGCGGGTAATCTCGAAGTCGAGAATGGAAAGGCGGCGGTGGCGGCGGTGTATGAACAGAGTCTGCAAGAACCGGTTGAGCGGCCCGAGGAGACGTCGCTCAAGGCATTCGCCTACTCGGTGGGCGAGGAGGCGGGCGCGATTGAAACACGGGCCCACCGGGAGGATCTCGATATCACTCAGATCCGATTCAAGAACAACGTGCGACTCAATCTGAAGAGAAGCGAATTCGAAAAAGACACGGTCCACTTTCAAGTTCGTTTTGGAGGTGGTCTCTTAACGGCGCCAGAGGAGCATCCGGGGCTGTCCTTTCTTGCTACGGCAACCTTTGTCAACGGCGGATTGGTCGAGCACAGCTGGGACGAGATTGAAGGGATCTTTGCGGGAAAGACGGTCGGGGTCAGTTTCTCGGTGGGCAGCGATGCGTTTGTCCTGAGGGGAAGGACAAACCCCAAAGACCTTCTGCAGCAGTTGGAGTTGGTACGCGCTTACCTTATTGCTCCGGGATACCGCGATGAGGCGATTATTCAGGCACGGAGAGAATTCGATCGACTCTACCTTCAACTTGCCCAGACGCCTCGCGGGGTACTGGAAAACGAAGTCGGGCGTTTTCTGGCAGGAGGCGACTTTCGGTTCGGATTTCCGGAGAAGTCGGAGTTGCTGAAACGGAACCTCGAGGAGGTTAAAAAGTGGCTCTCGGAACCACTCGAGTCGGAATATATGGAGGTGTCTATTGTGGGGGATATTGACTTGGAGAGTACCATCGAAGGGGTTGCAAGTACTCTGGGCAGCCTTCCCTCCCGAAAAGAGAAGAAGCCGATATTCACAGATGAGCGAGTTATTTCGTTTCCAGACGGCGTAAGGGAGAGGGAATTCTCAGTCGATTCAGAGATTCCAAAAGGTCTCACGGTGGTCTATTGGCCCACGGACGATATCTGGGACATTACTCGCACACGACGGCTGAGTATGCTGGCGAACGTATTTTCCGACAGGCTGCGGGTTAAGATCCGGGAGGAGCTGGGCGAGGCATACAGTCCGGACGCCTACAGCCGGCCGAGCGACACCTTCACCGGATACGGCACCTTTTATGCGGTCAGCGTGACGGACCCAAAGGAGGGTGCCAAGGTGGCTACGCTTGTTAATGATATCGCTGCCGATCTGCAGGCGAACGGGACCAATCAAGATGAACTCGACCGGACTCTGCGGCCGCTCCTCAATGGACTCAAAGAATGGGTGCGGAATAATCGCTATTGGCTTGGCACCGTCCTGGGCAGTTCCCAGGAACACCCGCAGAAACTCGATTGGGCTCTCTCCATGGTCGACGACTATAGCAGCATCTCGGTCGAGGATGTGAACCGCATGGCGAGGGAGTACTTAGTCCCGGAAAGTTCGCTCACGGTCCAGGTGGTACCGGCTGGGGAGAGGGGAAGTGAACAGTGAACCCCGTTAGGACGGGGAGTTTCGAGTTTCGGGTTGCGGGTGGCGAGTTGGGAGAGAGGCGGGGCGCAGGTCAGGACAGCAGGAGAGTTTGAACACGGATTCGTCCCACTGGGTGGGATCGCGGATGGGGACTATTCGGATGTCTGACTTGCAGGGCGGCGGCGACAGAGCACCGCCCTCCATTTTGCACTTGCAACCGGTGGGTGGAGGGCGGTGCTCTGTCGCCGCCGAGAATCAGCCGAGTTGGTCGACTCCCGATTCATAGTCGACCAATCAAAAAGGAGTATAGGGCATCGTCGAAGACGAAATGCTCACGCATTCCGCTACATGTTTCGATCCGGGACGAAGCGGAAAGTGGAAACTTTTCGATCCTCACTGAGGTCGAGTCGTTCTGTCGAAACCCACGTGACCCCTCAGAGCAGATTCGCAATCAGTTTTCTCTCTTCGGGTTTGAGGCGATCGAGGCTGATTGCCTGGGCGAATCTTTTCGCGTCGATCCAGTTCCTGTTCGACTCCAGGACGGCGGCGTAGACTGCTTTCCAGGAAGGTAAAGCGGTGCGCCAATTTGGTCTGGTATGGGCATAGTCCGCAGCCGCCTCGCGAAACTTTCTGTTTCTCAGATAGGCGAGAGCGAGGGTGGTCCGGAAGGCGAACATGGCAGGATCGGTTCGCACCCGTTCGGTGGCCTCTTCGATGCTCCTTTGGACATTTTCCTCGAGCAGGAGCCTGACGTAGAGAAGATCGTTTCGAGGCGCCTGGGCATTGGGATATAGAGCTACAAGCTTCTTCAATGCTCTTCTTATGGCATCCGTATCTTCCCTTGCCTCAGCCATTCTAATTATCCGGCGACCGGCTTTGGTTCCGAACGATGGGTAGTTCAGAGCCGCCGAATAGGCCTCCATGGACATCTCGGTTCGGTCGAGCTTTTCCATATACTCACCCAGGAAAAAGAGTGCGGCAGGGTCGTCATTCGCCAAGGCCAGCGTGTGATTCCAAAGGGCATTCATATGGCGAGAGTCGTCCAGGGCGAGGGCGAGTCGGGTTCGGTAGAGTTCGCGGAGCCAATTCGGGACGGGGAGGAGAGGGCGATCGAGTATATCCCGAAGTTCCTCCCATCGATCAAGCCCGGCCATGGCATCGAGGTAAATGGCGAGCAGATCCCAATTCGTGACCGCGACCTCCCGGGAAATCAGATCGACCGATCTGGAATAGAGGTGGTTGCGATTAAGGATTCGGCCTGCGCGGATCAAGTCGGCGTTATTTGACAGTTCGAATTGGTCGTGGATTTCACGAACGATTTCGTCCTCCTGATCCGGGAAGAGACGGAGGGCCCATTCATTGTGGAGGAGCCGCTCCTCACTGTCTTCCGTCTCTTTGTAGCGGAGCGTTTCGAAGCATTCCAGGTCTTCCGATTCGAGTTCGAAATAACCGATAAGAAGCTGCCCGGCCTCGGCCCGAGTATCCAGATCCGGCTTTTCCAGCAGCCGTTGTAGGAGAGCCTTGGCCTCCCTCCTATCCTCCGCATCGCCGTAGTCGACCAGAATTCGAGCCAGTTGGAGGGAAATTTGGGAACTTTCCGGATACAGGGCCACTCCTTTGCGCGCCAATCGGACCGTGCTTGCGATGTCACCGGACTGCTCCTTCAGCTGGACACCGAGAAGGACTACCCGCCGTTCAGGTCGATCGTCTGAGAAAAGCTTTCGGATGATAGGCTCGGCCCGCTCTGGTTCCTCCAGCCGCAGAGATAGAGCGACATACTGTAAGGCATCCTCGACCTCCATGTCGCCGGAGCGGCCCAGCCGCTCCCAGTATTCAAAGGCCTCACGTGAATCGAATCGATTGTGCAGGTGCGCCATGATCCTGAGGGCGGAAGGGAGTTCGGGGTTGAGATGGAGCGCCGCTTGGGCTTCGTTTGCGGCCCCGTCCCATTTTCCTTCCTCGAAGAGAAGAGCAGAGGCCTCGGCGAGTTCTTCGGCTCGGTGGTTCTTGAAGAGCTTGTAGACGGGAACGATCCCGATGAGCAGGAGCGCCCCCAAGATCACCAGAAGGGTTCCGATTAGGTGCTTACGTTTGAAGGCGATCATCAATCTCCGGGTGGAACATGAATGCCTGGGACGGGTATATCAGTCACGCTGCGGCGACAGAGCGCCGCCCTCCAATTAAAGGATTCAGGACTAGCTTGGAGGGCGGCGCTCTGTCGCCACCGTTTCAGTGAGCTTGGGATCATCGCAGTTCCGATAGATTCCTCCTAGTAGCTGACGGGCGACGATTGTGGAATCAGATCGATTCGGAATGACTGGCTGAGTTTCGTTGAATTCGCCGATTCACCGGTCCTCACCCTTTCCAGGCGGTGTGTTTCGATGCGGATATCGCCGAAGATAGCCAACTCCGCAACGTCGAAGGGCTGTCCTTCTTGATTCGGATTCCAAAAGAGGAGCACAATCCTACTAGGAACCGGTTTGAAGGATTCGAAGCACCTTCCCTTCGAGACTATGACGTCAAGAGTTGCTCCTCCGTTTTCGGGATCAGCTTCCCCCGTCCCCTTTCGATCAGAAGTTGGTCCTTTCCCCAATAAGCGGAAGGGGGAAGGTCCGACGCTCTCTTCTTCGTTCCCAAACTGAGAGTCACTGAGGAGCTGAATTTTCAGGACACCGTTTGCGTCGCTATCCTTTCCGATAGCGCTGATCCTAGATATTGTTCGTTCGCTTCCCAGATCGATTGCGAGGCTCGGGGTATCCTCATGCTGCACCAGGGAAGCCCACGTGTGCGGATCTTCGTCGACCATGTTTAGCGCTCCTTGGGCAGAACTGCTCTCTGCGATCAGGTAGGCACGGGCGCCGGCATAGGCTCTTGTGAGATTGAATGCGCGATTGACTTCGCCTGAGGACCGGTGGATCGAAGAAGACGCCAGTCTCGAGGGTCTGGGTCGAAACCTGTAGCCGTCAAGAGTCGGTTCTCCGTAGACGGAGACGTCGTACCAATCCGCCGTGTTATTCAGATTTGTCTCAATCAGGAGATAGCGGGTAAAAGTATCAAGCACGAGGTCCTGCTGCATTTGAGGGAGAGTCTCCAGTTCGATGTCTCGCAAGAGGGGCTTCCACGAATCTCCTTCTGGTATCGCGACAGTATCTCCGGTGTAGAGTGAGATCCGTCCCCCGGCTTCCTGCATGGCGATCGAAAATCGGCTGACCAGCTGGGCTTCGGGAAAGGTAAGGAGGAGATAGCTCCTACCGACAGGTGGATTCCACCGAGTAACGGGATCATCATCAATCAGCGCCATCATGTCTGAATCGCCGACAAATTTATCGGCGGATTCGTCATAGCGCTGCAGATTTGTCGCAAAATAGAGACGGGCGAGATTCTTTTGTGGCCAGTCGTCTGACCCAAACATGGATCCATGGCCGATTAATAGAGTGAGTGCTAGGAATCTGTCGGACGAACTTTCGTACTTGCAGAGCAATCGAAGCACAATGTCCGACAGCTCTGGGGAGATCGTCGGATCCGAGGTAGCCTTAAACGATATTGGTAGCTCGGGCTTTTTACGACTGACCGCTACCTCGGGCCGCCCGGATTGTGCCAATTCAATGGATGGACACAGTTGACGCGCCAAAGGCGAACCTCGGTACCCTTAGACCTTGTTCGTCTGAAGCACTTTACAGATGCAGCGATCACGTCCTGAATCTTTGGCTTCGTACAAGCACCGATCAGCTTCTTCCAGCAGGATTTGTGCTTCATCCGAAGAATTGACCTCCTCGAGGCAGGCGCCTCCGACGCTCGCCGTTACGCTTAGTGACTCTCCATTGTGTTCGACCCTTCCCTGGCTGATCCGGTCTCGAACTCGTTCCGCGATTGCGCTCACGGAGGCGAGATTCGATCCGGGCATAATGACGGCAAATTCCTCTCCTCCATAGCGGGCGGGAAAGTCGCTGCCTCGCGTCACCTCCTTGATCCATTTCGCGACGTGCTTCAGTACTTCGTCACCCAATAGATGCCCATAGGAGTCATTGAACTTCTTAAAATGGTCCACATCGAGGAGGAGAAGGCCGATCGGCTTCGATTCGGAGCTGTTGAACTTTGCTTCAATTTCCTTTTTCAGGAACTGGTCGAAGGACCCGCGATTGGGAATCCCAGTGAGTTTGTCCGTGTTTGCTTGGATCTCGAGCTGGTTGCGTTCCAGCTCAAGTTCCTTTGAACGGGAATTCGATTTCTGCAATTCGAAAGCGGCTCCAAGGCTGATCTGGACCATCTGATTGCGCGCCTCGTTGATGATCCTCTCATACTGTTCGGTATTCGGTGGATCGAACTTCAGGAGGGCGGCTGTATCATTAATCTCTACCTCGAGTTGGAGAATGAACGAATCAATATCCGCCTGAGAAAGACTAAAATGTTCGGCACCTGCATCATACAGTGTCTGCAGTGCTGTTCCCTTGTCCTCGGCGCAGATTAGTCTCGTCGTGTGATGAGCCATTTGGAAGATCCTCTTGAATTTGCTTTCCGGTCCATCATCCTCTTCTTCCGTGTGTGGATCAGATTCCTGGCTTTCTAGGGTACTACAAATCAAAGTCGGAAGCTGCCAGGAATTGAGTAGCATTGCCCCTACTTGGAGGTGATCGAAACCAAGGTTTTCTCTTTCGAGCTCCGCGGTGGGCAAATCACTAGATGCCAACGCTATGACCCTTGAGTACTCATCGGGAAGACATTTCGCCATGACAAGCTGGCCGATGCGTCCGAGGAGCCCGCATATGAAGGCTTCATCGTGGTAGGGGCTTGCGACGAGATTTGAGAGGGAGCGAGCGGCGACAGCGGTGGTAAGACTGTAGCGCCAGAACTTGGCGTAGTCAAATTGATCGTCTGATCCGCTGTCGTGAAGATCATCAACAAGGGAAAAACTGAGTGCCATCAGATTGACGGCTTTCATACCGAGAAGCTCGATCGCGCCATTGAGGCTAGTGATCGGTGATCCGCTGCAATATTGAGCGGAATTGGCGACCTTGAGAATTTTGGCTGAGAGCGCAGGATCGCTCGATATGGCGCGCCCAAGATCGTCGATTTCCGCGTTGTCGTCGCGGCTCAATCGAAGGACTTCAATTGCCACCGTGGGTAGAGAGGGGAGGTTCTCGGCCTCTTGGATTGCCTTTAGTTGAATGCCGACATCATCACTTTCGGACATAGTTTTCTCATCTTTCTTCCTTGTGGAAGTGGGCCGACTGATTCCGAGTCAGCTCCAGCCACCGGCTGCCACTTTGGAGCCGGATCAGACGTGGCTGAAACTTCATCGACCTGCATCATCTTCCTGCGTGTCTATTGCTTTCGAACGTCGCCCTGAAACCCGCTTGGGCATTGAAGTTTCAGGTCAGCTCCAGCCACCGGCTGCCACTTCGGAGCCGGGTCAGACGTGGCTGAAACTTCATCGACCTGCATCATCTTCCTGCGTGTTTATTGCTTTCGAACGTCGCCCTGAAACCTGCTTGGACATTGAAGTTTCAGGTCAGCTGAGTCCCCGTGTATTCTATGCTTCACCCGGTTGGTTCCTGATCGAAGAGACCCACCCCTTTTCTCTATCTCTAGGGAGAGATATCGGTCGATATGGAGGACATTTTAATCCGATCATTGCAGATTTGAGCCGATCATTGCAGAACGACGCCGAAAAAATCTAAAGAAGCCCTCCTGTGTAACGATAGTCTACTCTAGTCCGAGATTGGGAATTCACTTGGTCCGGCACAGATGTATATGAACCGAAAGCAATCGAATCGGCTCGCTAGGAACGCGAGTAATGCGGAAATCGGCTTTAGCCTCATTGAAATGATAGGCGTGTTGGCAATCATTGCTGTACTCGCTGCGGTGGCACTGCCGAAGGTATTCTCTGCAATCACATCCTCCCGGGTGAATGGGACCATGATGGGGGTCAACTCTATCAAAGCGGCGACAACAGACTTCGTGGCAAAATATGGCACCCTTCCTCGGACAAACAACAAATCGAGGATCGACGATCTCCTGGTCACCGCTGGATTGTTGGACCAGCGATTTTCCGCGAAAATCGGAGTACAAGGTGATTCTTATGCGGTTCCCGGGGCGACCTGGGCTTTCGACAAGACGGCGGGCGCATGGAAAGCAACAGGTGGTTCGAATCAGAACAAGCAGACGCGAGTCGTCTCGGCCCTATCGAATAAAACCGATCCGGCGACGGCGAGAGGAAGGAACTTTCAATTCGATGGTTCTACTCCGCTTCCTGCCGGGTCACGGGTTGTCTCTGCAATCCTACGGAGGGTTCCCGCCGCGGAAGCTCTTGAACTGAGCCAGAAATTTGATGGACCGGGTTCCTCCGGTGCGGACACGACCGAAGCCGACGGCAAGGGAAAGGTCGTTTACAACACGCCTCATGCCAAGACCGGTCTGACCGATGTCTACGTGTATGTGGCGCACCAGTGATAGGCCGACGGTCGGACTCGAGTCGATCGATTGAGTCTCAGAAATCGTTTCGGGCCTTCAGGCTCAGAGATTGCCCCGCCTTCTAAGGGTAGATTTCTCGGGCCAATGGTCCAGAGATCGCCCGGGCCCAAATGAGGACATTCCTCGTTGGAATCTCTCGTTAGGAGATTCTCTCGATGTCCGATAAACTCCTGATAGTGAACCGGGAATACGTGAACAATCGCCGGATCCCATCCGTTTCCGCAGGGCCGGACTTTGGATTGATTCCATGAACGCATCGCCTCCAGTGAAGAAGCTTGGAGATCGGCTACTTGATGCCGGTCTGATCACACCTCACCAGCTGGAGTTGGCGCTTCGAGAGCAGAGGCGGTCAGGGCAGCTGATTGGGGAAACGATGCAGGAGCTCGGGTTCGTCAAGGAGCAGGACATTGCATCTCTTCTGGCTCAGGACGCCCATACAGAGGCCATTGACATTCTCTATGCTGAGATCGATCGGGAATTGGCAGATCTCATTCCCCAGGAGCTGGCAAGAGAGTTCACTCTGATTCCCTTCGAGAGAAAGGGCGACACCCTCGTAGTCGTGATGTCGGATCCATTCGACGTGATCGCGATCGACCGAATCGAGCAGTTAACGCGCCTAAGACTTCGCGTATTGACCGCCCCAGCGCCGGATATCCTGGAGAAGATAAACACGCTTTACCTGGAGGAGAGCGATTCTCTGGAAAAAACGATCGACGAATTGATGAAGATCGGGGTCGAAGAAGGTGGTCTGGACGACACCGCTCCGATGATTCGATTCGTTGAGGAGATTCTGCGGAAGGCGATAAAGATGAATGCGAGCGACATCCACTTCGAGCCGGACGAAAAGATACTCCGGATCAGGATGCGAGTGGATGGGATTCTGCAGCCGTTTCTTCTCATACCGAGAGACCTTCAGGACGCCGTTACGGCGCGACTGAAGGTCCTGGGCAATCTCGATTTAGCGGAGAGCCGCCTGCCCCAGGATGGGCGAATGAGTCAACAGATCGGCCGCAAGAAAGTGAACTTTCGAGTATCCTCCCTACCGACCGCTTTCGGTGAGAGTATCGTCTTACGCATCCTCGACAGCGGGGCTGTCGTGCATGAGTTGGCAAGTTTGGGAATGGTTCCGTCCAAAGAGGATTCAATACTCAAAGCGGTCGGGCGTCCTCACGGAATACTTCTGGTCACCGGACCCACAGGAAGCGGAAAGACGACGACCCTGTATACCGCTCTCAACTCGGTGAATTCCGCCGAGCGCAGTGTCTTCACTCTAGAGGATCCAATCGAGTATCAACTTAGCGGAATACGCCAGACTCAGATAGTCGAGAAGATTGGACTGAGTTTTTCAGCAGGGCTACGGACTCTTCTGAGGCAGGATCCCGACGTTATTCTGGTCGGAGAGACCCGTGATCTGGAAACGGCGCAGCTTATGGTGAGAGCTGCATTGACGGGTCATCTGGTTCTGAGTTCTCTACACACCAATGACGCGATAGGCGCAATTCCGAGGCTCATCGATCTCGGTGTGGAGCCCTTTCTTCTCCCGGCCACCCTTCACCTGGTGATTGCCCAACGCCTCGTTCGCCGGCTCTGCCAGTCCTGCCGTAAGCCTGTGGAGGATCCCAGCAACCTTCTGGCTGAGTTTGGGGTATCCCCTGACGGTAGGGACGTATCTCAGATCTGTAGATCCGGTTCCTGCGACGAATGCGGATCAGCTGGGTATCGGGGCCGAATGGGCCTCTACGAATTTCTCGAAATTGACGAGGATTTTCGACCCTTTCTTCCGGCAGGGGATGTCGAGATGATTCGAAAACTTGCAGGTGAAAAGGGAATGGAGTCGATCCTTGAGGAAGGAGTATCCAGGGCACTTCAGGGTGAGACCACCTTGGAGGAGGTGTTTCGAGTCTCGATGTAGTCTTCACGAAATCATGAAATCGAAGAGTATGCTTTTGAAGGATGCCTAATTACAGCTACACAGGTGTCGATGACGCCGGAAAGAAGGTGAGCGGCTGGATGGAGGCGGCGAGCGAAGCGATTCTGGAGGGCGAACTGAAGGCCGAAGGGATCTGGCTGGTAAGTTCGCGAAGGGTCTCGTCTTTGCGAGGAGGAAGGCAGATCCGGGGAGGAAACGGAAAAGTCAAGGTTCGCCGCCGTGATCTCATCGGGTTTCTCTTGCAGTTGTCCCTACTCTTGCGATCTGGGGTCACCCTTCCCCAGTCTCTCAAGAGATTAGCCAAAGATCTGGAGTCGACGCCTGAAGGCAGCGTGGTCGGCGGGATTTTGGAGCAGGTCGAGAAAGGGAATCCTTTTTCTCAATCTTTGCAACAATATCCACGGGTTTTCACGCCGCAGATGGGAGCCGTAATCGAGGCGGGTGAGGTCAGTGGGAAACTTCCAGAAGTAATCGATGATCTGCGCACTTACATGGAGTGGCTGGATCGTCTCCTTGCTGAAGTCAGACAGGCGCTGATCTATCCTCTAATTGTGCTCTTGGCTTCGCTCACCTTCATGATTCTTTTGTTCTCTTTTGTGGTTCCCAGGTTTGCAAATCTCTTCGAAAGTTTGTCTCTCGAACTTCCGCTTATCACCCAGTTGGTGATGGAAGTGAGTCGAGTTGTCCAGTCGAGCTGGTACATCTGGATTCTCGCTTTGGCGTCTTTTCCATTGATCTTCCGAATCTGTCGAAGAATTGAATCGGCCGGTGTTCTCCTCGATCGAATACTGATGAAGATGCCCTTGTTTGGCGGTCTTCTGCAAATGTTCGCGCTCTCCAGATTCTGTACCAACTTAGCGATGTTGTATAAGGCGGGCATCCCGATACTCAAGGCACTTGAAATCTGCCAAGACCTGGTTGGCAACCGGGCAGTTAGTAAAGCCGTGATGAAAGTCCACGAAGGCGTCAGAGAAGGGTCTACGATGAGTTCAGCAATGGCGAATGAGAAAGTCTTTCCTGTCACGTTCGTGACTCTGGTATCCACTGGAGAAGCGTCCGGGAAGCTTCACGTCGCTCTCGAGAACCTGTCGGATTACTACAACGATGTCATTCCAAGGCAGATAAAGGCTCTTTTTTCGGTCTTCGAACCAACCGTAATGCTCACACTGATCGGCATGGTGGGAACGGTTGCTGCGTCCCTCATACTGCCGATCATGCAGATTTGGCAGATGGCATGAGGACTGTGTCACAGGTGTGTGCAGAGCAGAGCGGGCCGGTCTCCAGTCAGGCAGACGAACTGGAGAACGAAGACTCGGGACTGAGTCGCGAACAGTACAGCCTCTTGGTGGATGCCGGCCTCGGGTTGCTGAGTTCATTGGATCGAATGGATCATCTTCTCGCTACCGCGGTTGATTACGCGCTGAAGATTATGAGGGCGGAAGCGGCCAGCCTCTACGTGGTGAAGGATAATGTACTGGAGTTTCGAGTGGCGCGAAATCTCGTGTTAGAAGCAAGTGGAGAGGCCGGCCTCCTACCGGAATGCCGCATCGAACTTACTGACGATTCGGTGGCCGGATACGTAGCCCGGCGCGGTGAAATCGTGTTTGTCGATGACGTTTACAACCTCCCTTCCGATCTCCCCTTCCGGTTCGCCGGGACGATCAACGAAGAGACAGGATTTAGAAGTCGCTCCATGTTTGTTTTGCCGCTTCTAGGCAATGAAAATCGAACGGTCGGAGTCCTTCAGTTGATCAACCATCGAGGCGACAAAGGGATTATGCCCTTTCCACGATCGCTCGAAGTGGCGGGAAAAGCGTTGGCCGTTGAAATTGGTGTTAGCCTCCATAATGCCTTATTACAGAACAGGTTGCGGACTGCTGAGGAGGAGACCGTATATCGACTCTGCCTCGCGGCGGAGACTCGGGATAACGAGACCGCGAGTCATCTTCGGCGTACGAGCCGGTATATCCGAATCCTCGTTGGCCGGATGAGGGTAAATCGAGAGTGGGCCCGTTCCGTTGAGGCCGCGGCTCCCCTGCATGATATTGGGAAGATCGGTATTCCCGATCACATTCTAAACAAGCAGGGGGAACTGACGGAGGAGGAGTGGACGACAATGCGCAACCACACGAAAATCGGACATCGGATCCTGGTAGGCAGCAAATCGGAACTTTTGCAGTTCGGCGCTGAGATTGCATTGACTCACCACGAGAAGTGGAACGGCAAAGGCTACCCCCAGGGTTTGAAGGGAGATGAGATCCCGGTTGAAGGACGGCTTATGGCTCTTGTCGATGTCTTTGATGCTCTAACCACAAAGAGACCCTATAAAGAGCCATGGTCGCTCGATAGAGCGTTCGAGTATATCGAAAAAGAATCAGGACACCACTTCCAACCATCGCTGACTGGGCTTTTCCTGGATGAAAGGGAAACGGTAACCGCTGTCTACAACAGATTTAAGGAAGAGGGAAGCCCTGTGCTAGAGGGTGTGACGTTATGAGTGAGGATCTTTCGGGTAGCTGCCGACCGATCACCCGATGGGTGTGGACCGATCGTCAGTGGAAAGGGTTCTCGCTACTGGAAGTCATTGGTGTGCTTTCCATTATTGCGATTCTCTCGGCCGTAATGGCGCCCAACGTGGTTCGGTCAATCGATCGGGTTGCAGTTCGAAGTGAAGGAGAGAATCTCGAAGTGCTTGGGGAGCAGATAAAGCTGCGTCTTCGAGATACCGGGTCGATTCCGTCGCCGTCGAGCTGGGCTACGGACTTGGCTGACTATTCAGACTTGAATCAGGAGGAGATCGAGAAGAACCGGCGATTCATGATTCGGTCCTACATCAGGGACACTTCAGAAGCGCCCGTAGTCAGAGTACTTATTCTCTCGAGCATGCGCGACGGGTTGGATCTCCCGTCGGAAGGCGATTTAGGCGCTTCCGGCTTCGACGATGTCTGGAACACGCAGAATGGAGACGTGCCTTCTTCATCCTCGTGGAGCGGTTGGGGCAGTTGGGCAAGTGTCGATAGGGCGGAGGAGTACCTGCTCATTGAAAGGGTGAATTTGCAGAGCATTTATCTAACCGAACTCAAGACCTTCACAATCACGGTCAACAACCTTTCAGGAGTCTCCTGTAGCTACAACGTGGTTGATTCGGAAGGTGTCTCTCTTCCTTTGGTCAATCTGCCCACGAATACTTCCGCACCTCTTACCGGTTTCCAGAAAGGAGAGCGGATTAATCTCTACCGGGATGTAGGAGGTTTCAGTTTGGGCTACAGTTACGTCATCAGTAGGATGGGAAAGTCGTTTGACTTCGACGGGTCGAATTGGATCCCGCAGTGAATCCGACTCAATGAATCTCACTATAAGCAGGGACCGGAATTCATTAGACTTACCCTCGGGGGGAGGGGTGCTCGATTCTGCCGTAGACACGAGCGCTCAAGAGGACAGAGGAAGGGCCGTACTAACTCGGAGGAAACCCAGGGGTCAGGTTCTCAGTATTTCGTGGCTGCATGGCGAGTTCAGAGCGGGAATCATTCGGGGCGGGTTGTCCAGTGAGATATGGACCGAGAGTCGGCCTGTGAGGAGTCTGGACGCCTTTGCGGGCGCCGTAAAAATCGCGCGCTCGGAACTGAACTTTCGCGGAAAAGATGTGGTACTGGTCTATGAGGATGAGGATTTCAGACACCAGCTTGAGTCGATTCCCCCTGCCTCAAAATCGGTTCAGCGGAGATTTCTGAAGAGGCGTGTAGAGCAGTACGAAGAGGAATCAGAAAGTCTGTTGTGGGAGCATCGACCAGCTCTTGCGAAGAAGAAGGACCACAACGTCATCCTCCACTTGCTGCACAACGAAACGGTTGTTCAGTTGGTTCGAATTCTCACCCGGCTTAAACTCAAGCTGACTCGGATTGTACCTGTCTTGGCGCTCACTCAGGAAGTGGTCAGCCAGTCTCCTGGTTCGAATACGGACGTACTGCTGGTTGCGATGGGACTAGGGAGCGCGGTGCAGATCGTTGTAGGTCGGAAGGACGGTCAGGTCTACTTCAGTCGGACTTTGTTAACGGACTGGAGGAAAGATCCAGAAAGAGTAGAACTGGAGATCAATCGGTCGCTTCTTTACGCCCGGCAGAAGTTCCTCGTCTCAGTCAACCAGATTCAGCTTTTAGGGGAGTGTGGAAAGGACGGTCGTCGAAGATTAGAGTCAACGGTGGGGGATTCATTTTCGATACAAAGCAAAGAGGTCGAACCCGGATTTTGGCTGACCGCGGCCGCGGGTCTACCCCAAGGTGGTTCGACAGGTCTCGTTGCCGCGTATCATCGAGAACGGAGGAGGCGGCTCTTGTCGCGCTATTCTCTCCTTGGTTGTTGTTGGCTGATCTTTTCCGTTTCCCTTTTTGCAAGTCTTGATCGGGAACGCGACCTCGGGCTTCAGAAGAAAAGAATTGAGGTCTTTCGGCAGCACGTTGAGTCCCTGGAGGTGCGGTGGGAAAGCTTGGAAAAGAGAAACGAGCGTGCAATCAGAAACCTGCGAGTAATCAGGGAGATCGATCGGCTCAATCATCCTCCCATCGCGTTGAGCTTTCTCAAGTTTACGGCACACGTATTGCCTTCGGAGCTTCGACTGTCGGAGTTTGCAATCGATCAACAGCCAGAATCGGAGATATGGAAGTTCCGGCTCAAAGGGTGACGTCCTATCCTTCCTGTAAAAAGAAAAATGGTGTAACCTCCTGAAAACAAAAATGTAACCAAACCGGGGCCGAAAGGCGGCCCCGAAAAACAGGAGACTACACCATGAAGAAGATAGCACCGAGTGAGAAGATAGAGCAAGAGCTAATGGAAGGAATCGCGAGCAGCACAGATCCACTGGGGGAGGCGGCCCGACGGGGAGCCCAGCTGATGCTGCAAAGAGCCTTGGAGATCGAAGTGAGCGATTTTCTGGGGCGAGAGCGCTATGAGCGCTCGAGTGATGGAGCACTGCGGGGCTACCGCAATGGCTATGAGCCGAAGAAAGTGCATCTTTGCGAAGGGACGATTGAGCTGCAGGTACCGCAGATTCGCGACGGGCTGGAGCCGTTCGAGTCGGCCTGGCTGGAAGCGATCGGACGACGCTCGAAGCGGCTTTTGGAGCTGGTGCCGATGCTCTATGTGAAAGGGATGAGTCAGCGCGATATCGAGACGGCGCTGATCGAGTCTTTGGGGGTAGAGCAGACCGGGCGCAGCGTGGTCAATGAGGTGTGCCAAAGTCTGAGGATGGACTTTGCAAAGTGGCAGGAAAGAGATCTGAGTGGTGAGCGCGTGCTCTATCTGTTTCTGGACGGGATCTATATGAGGCTGCGGCCCGAAGACAAGAGGGCAGTGGCGGTCCTATGCGCCTACGGGATGCTCTGGGACGGACGTAAGGTATTGCTTCATATGGCCGCAGGGGACAAGGAGAGCAGCGCCTGTTGGGAGGCCTTCCTGGAGGACATGAAGAGCCGGGGATTGGCCGATCCAGTACTCAGTGTGATGGACGGTAATTCGGGTCTACGCAAGGCGGTGGGAAGGAAGTTTCCGAACAGCCTGGTGCAGCGCTGCCAGGTGCACAAGATGCGCAACATCGTCAACAAGCTTCCAGAGGTAGCCCGTCCCACCCTCAAAAAGCTCATTCACAAAGCCTTTACGGCGAAGGGATACCGCGAGGCTGTAGAACAGGCTCGCGCCATCATCGAGGAATACAAGGGGAGCTTTCCAGCCGCCATGAAGTGCCTGGAGCGTGACCTGGAGGAATCGCTCACAGCGCTGAAATTTCCCTTCCTGCACCGAAAACAGATCCGCACCACCAATCTGCTGGAGCGACTCTTCGGGGAAGGGCGCCGTCGCACCAAAGTGATTCCCCGATTCCGCTCCGAAACGAGCGGACTGTGCCTGATCTTCGCGGTCCTGGTGGATGCCTCAGAAGGCTGGCGAGGAGTCCGCATGGAACCCTACCTGGTGGAACGACTCAAACAGATCTGGAGCGATCCGGAGAGCACCTGGGAGGATCCGGACCTGATGAAATTCGCTGCCTGAAGGGAAGAAAGTAAAGATAATCTAATAGAGGTTATGCCATTTCGATTTTACAGGAAAAGGCGGACTTGACCGGCTCAAAGGAGTCAGTGACGCGAATCTCGACACTTCGCTCAATTCTCTAAGGAGATTTGAGAAAAAGCTTCTTGAAGGTCCCTTCGAGGCAAAAATCGGCCTTTCGAATCTGGACGAATTGGAGAGCATCCGCTACCGACGCTTCCCACTCAATTCGACGAATTTCTCTTTCGGAGGAAGTTTATTTGAGCTCTAGCGATAAAAGCAGATGCCGGGAAGTCGGCAAACCGGGCTCATCCTTACCTGAATCGCCAGAGAAGGGGACGGGAGGCAGGATCTATAACATTTTTTGGATGGCTCCATTGATAGCGAGCATAGCGCTGACTACCTGGACATTTGGTATCCATTCGGCGTTGACCGGAAGATTGCTTAGGAAGCATCTCGATCTCGTTTCAATGGAAACCGAAATCGAAGGATTCGGACTGGCTTTTTCCGACCAGCAGGTAGCAGACTACGAGAATCGTTCAAGGGATGCGGAAGTGCTCTTTTTGACGGAGCCAGGACGCTCCCAGACCTACCTCGAGGAACTCAATGCGGAAGCAATAATGCTCGGATGGAAGCCTAGTTTTTCGGCTGACGCTGAGGCGGTGAGCGAAAACGACGAAGATTCACCAATGGAGGACAGTTTCTATCGATTTCGCCTCGTTAACTCGGGAGCACAAAGGCCGGTAAACGATTCCTATACGAATCTTTTAGAGTTCCTAAAAGCAGTCGATAAACTGGAGAAGGAGGTGACGGTAGTCCATCTCGATATTAAGGCTGTAGAGGACCAGATCCTGGAGGTTGAACTCTTACTGCGGTTCTCAACCATGGTTCCTTATGGGGAATAGCAGAAACAAAATGTTCGCCTGCGTCTCGTTGGCCGTTTTGGGCGCTGTGGTCATTGCGCTCTCTATTACAGAGAAGAGACCTATTGAGGGTTTCGGGGAATTTGGGGAGATTGACTACGATGTTCTTGCGGGAGATTTGGAGATTGGCCAGGAGCGACTCTCTCAGCTCGCCCTGATCGGGGGGACGGACGAAAGTCGAGACCCTTTTACCTTCGGTATTGAGCGGGGCGATGCAACGGAAGTAGCCACGGAAAATTCGATTCGGCCGGAAGCGAATATTACTCTCTCGGCGATCTGGATCCAGGAAGGTGCCAGCCTGATTCTTGCGAATAATCGAATATCAGAGGAGGGGGACACAATCGGGGATATACTGATCGACGAAATAGGGGAAGATGGAGCGTGGTTTTCCAATGGGAGAGAGAGAATTTTCATTGGAATCGGTGAGAGTCGAGAGCTGGAAATCCCATTGCCTGCGGTGAAAGTGAATGCGGAGTATACCGAAGATATTCAGATGAGTCGTAGTCAGCGCATACCCTGATCTGAGATGATAATGCACGATCCTTGCAGTATTTTGAGGACGACAGAGAGTCTTCCCGGACCAAATTTGAGACACCGCTTCCGAATTCGGAGAGCGCAGTTCCGAGCGGCCTCTCTGACAGTGCTTTTGGCAATCTCGGTTTCAGCGGTCCATATGGAAGGAGAAGGGCAGCCTCCTTCCCAAAAAAGAGAGGTATCCGGGGAAGAGAATTGGAAAGTGGAGAATGCTGAACTCTTTGCGATCTCACAGGATGAGGGAACCCGCCTATTCGCCTTCCGTGCCGATGATGTGGATATGAAGCGTGTTCTGGCGATGTTCGCTAGGGCAAACCAGCTCAATATAATACCCGATCTTGATATCGTTGGTTCTCTGACCGTCGATTTCAGGAATCTCCCGCTCGAATTGGCGATGGAGGCAATACTTGACGCCCACGGGTATTATTTCGAAAGGGAAGACAATCTGATTCGCGTTCGCAATATGGAAACGCGGCTCTTTGAGATCGATTACATGAGGATTAGGAGATCCGGGCAGGGATCGAATCTAGTTCAGATCAGTTCAGGTGTAGGATCCGGAGGAGGTGGGGGAGGAGGCGAAGAACAGGGATCAACCATGCTCGTATCTGCTGACTCGACGATCGACTTCTGGAGCGACATGCAGCAGCAACTCGAGAACTTGATTTCCGCGGATGGGAGTTTCTCGATCAATAGTCTGGCGGGCGCCCTTTCGGTAACGGACCATCATCGCAATGTAACCAAAATCGAAACCTTTCTTGAAAGAATCAGTGAGAATGTTGTCCGCCAGATTGATCTCGAAGTCGAAATCTACGAACTGGACTACTCTTCTCAGAACAGCCTGGGTATTGACTGGTCCAGAGTCGCGAGTTCGCTCGACACTGTTTTTTCAGGAAGCGTTATCGTATCGGAAGTAGCTTTTGGTACGACTCCGGGTCCGAACACGATCACGATTTCTCACGATCGAGGTGGAACCGCCGCCGTTCTTGAGGCGCTCAAACAGGAGGGCGAACTGAAGGTGGGTTCAAAGCCGCGGCTGCGCACTCTCAACAATCAACCGGCCGTGATTCGAGTTGGACAGGACTTACCAATTTTCTTTCAGACCGTGACTTCAGCTCCCGGTACACCTCCCGTAATTACGAGCACTGAAGAGATCCAAATCGTGACTATCGGCACGGTTCTCTCGATTACTCCACAAGTGTCGAGGAGCGGACTAATCACGCTCGATGTATCGCCGGCAGTGAGTCGACTCGTGCGCACTGAAGTATCTGCGGTCACCGGGTCAACCGCGCCGGTTATCGATGTCCGCCAGGCCTCTTCAATTGTCCGGCTGCGCGACGGAGAGACGATCGTAATGGGAGGTCTGGTTCAAGATCGGTCTTCGGAAACGGTGAGGAAAATCCCACTGCTGGGAGATATACCATACTTGGGCCGCCTATTCACCGGAAGTTTCGAGACATCAAATAAGAGCGAGTTAGTCCTCTTCCTCACGCCACACATAATTGACTAAGGACAACTGACCGATTTCCACCTGCCCGCTTCGCCTCGTATAGGGCGTCATCCACTGTCTTGAATAGGATATCAGCTTCTTCTATCTTCTGAGGAATCGTGGTGCATGCTCCGATGCTGATGGTCAGACTTCCGAGGTGGGGCGATGCCGCATGTCGAATTCTCGCCTCGGCAACTGCCTTGTGAGCGCGCTCCGCGACCGTGAGAGCGCCCTCCTCGCTGGTATTGGGAAGGATCATGATAAACTCCTCCCCTCCATAGCGCGCAATAAAATCTCCGGGTCTCGAAAGAGCCTGCTTCAGTTTCCGAGCCACCATTTGGAGGCAGGTATCTCCCGCTTGATGCCCGTATGTGTCGTTGAATTTTTTGAACAGATCGATGTCCGCGATGAGCAGCGCCAGAGGGAGCCTACCCCTGATTAGCCTGCGGTACTCGTTCCGAAAAGTTTCGTCGAAAAGACGCCGATTCGGGATATCTGTGAGGCTATCGACGGTTGAAAGCTGATGAAGCCTTCGATTGGCTTTCTCAAGTTCCTGGGTTATGACCTTCAGTTCATTTTCGCGGCTTATCCTGGTGTCTATTTCGAATTTGAGTCTGAGGGCTGAACGGACTCGCGCGATCAACTCAAGGGGTTTTACCGGCTTGGAGATATAATCGATTGCGCCGGCGGTGAAGGCGGCTTCGAGGTTCTTCATGTCCTTTTTCCCCGTAACCATGATTACGGGAATTTTCCCAAGAAGATCGTCATTCTTAAGAATCTCGATGGCGCGGACCCCGTCGATCTCTCTCATATAAAAATCCATCAGAATGAGATCCGGAAGGGGACCGTCCTTTCGAAAGAGCATATCAAGCGCGCTTTCTGCGGAAGGAGCTATCTTTACTTTCTCGTAATCGGCCTTGATTAGAATCCGCCTGAGCAGAGTGGAGGTTGAGAGGGAATCGTCGACAATCAGGATGGAATCCGGCTTTATCGCGGGTCCGAGAGGATCCTCGACCGCACCTTGGGTAGAGTTCTCCAGATCGGGCGTGTGGCGTTGCCTGTGATAGGATGCACTCTCTCTCGCATGTTCAGTGATTTCTCGGGTCTGAATCTCTTCTCGAATGGGATCGTATCCTCGGCGCCCGGGAGAAAGAAGAAAGGGAGAGTGGACAGCAGATGAATCTCGCAATATTGTCTTCAATTTCTTCCTTTCCGGTTGGTCGTGTCTAACCCAAGACTTCCGGCCCTATTAAAAGTCGGCTATTCGAGCGGTTTTTTCACTCCCTGAGGAGTGTATAAAATGTTTGGGCTAAAGAATTCAGAGTAATTCGCGATTGTTTAAATAGGTTGGGACGGAGAAACCGTGCGACCATTGCAGTGGAGAAATTCGCGGAGTCTTGATGAAAGGGAAGATGAACCGGGGTTATCAGAATCGGCCGGCTAGGCACAAATCCATTGAGAAAGTCGGTTTCAGTCTGACAGGGATTTGCGTTGCAGTTGCGATCATTGCGGTTCTCCTGGCTGTGGCTCTGCCGAGGGTTTTTGCCGCTATCACTACTTCGCGCGTCAATGAGACCATGATGGACATCGATAGCGTGAAAGCGGCGACGACCGAATTCGTTGCAAAATTTGGCACCGTACCGAGGACGCACGACAAGTCGAGAGTCGATGATCTTCTTATCACGACCGGCATGTTGGAACAGCGATTTTCAGCGAGAATTGGAGCCCAGGGAGATCCCTATGCCGCCGCCGGAGCGACTTGGGCCTTCAATGCTTTGACCGGAAAATGGAGAGCCAGCGGGGGATCGAATCAGCAGAATCAGACCCGTGTCATTTCCGTCGGATCAACCACCGCTGATCCCGCCACGGCGAAGGGAAGAAACTATCAATTCGATGGTTCTACTCCTCTCCCTGCCGGTTCTCGGGTGGTCTCAACTGCGTTGACGGACGTTCCTGCAGGCGAAGCAAGGGAGCTCAGCTTGAGAATCGATGGACCCGGCGCCTCCAAAACTGAAAGGTCCCTGGCGGACGGCAGGGGAAGAGTGGTCTACGACGCACCGGATACTGAGACCGGCTTGACCCAAGTATATGTTTATATCGCGCATCAATGAAGGATAAGAAAAAAAGAAGGAAACCGGAGTCGTCTAACGAGGGTGCGGTTAGGTCCCTGAACGGCAGCGGAAAGCCGATTCAGGATGCTGCCAGTAAGCTTGGCGTGGACGTCTCGAACCTAAAAACATTGCAGCGGCAAAATACAGAGGTACCCACCTTGAAGAATTCCGAACTTGAATCATTGAGTGCGGAGCAACTATTGCGATTGCTCAAGCGTGTGCAGAAGGAGAATAAGTTCCTGAAGCGGCAACGAGAGATCTTGAAAAAATTAGCTTTGATCTCCGTTTCGGGAGAACAAAACTGAGAGATTGGGTGATTGTGGAACCTTCGGTTCTGTGCCCGATCGACTCTAGATTACGATTGAGATAGACGATAGGAGATTGATCGGTTAGTCGCTCAACCATCGTGGATCTCAATCGTCCTCTCCGGTCGAACTTTTGCCCTTTTCTCATTGTCGCACTTCCGACATTTCCCTACAGACAGGACCATGGATCGGATTGCTCACGCATTTGAGAGAGCCTCGAATGAGAAACGGTCCTGTTTTTTGAGTTATGTTTGCGGGGGTGATCCGAGCCTCGAGGTCTCTCTTCGAATCTGCCGGTTTCTCGCCGGGAGTCCGGTCGATATCATGGAGATCGGGGTTCCCTTTTCCGATCCCCTGGCCGATGGTCTGACGAATCAGTTGGCGGCGCAGAGGGCATTGGAGGGAGGTGCGGATCATAGCCAAGTGTTTCGATTGATCCGTGATCTTCGGCAACACACGGACAAACCGGTTGTCATCTATACCTACTACAACCTGGTCTTTGCCAAGGGGATCGATGAGTACGTGCGGACGGCCAAGGATGCCGGTGTCGACGGGCTTCTCACTCTGGATTTGCCTCCGGAGGAGGCTGATGAACTGCTGAGCGCTTGCCGGAAAGTCGACATGAAGAATATATTCATCGTCGCACCGACCACTCCTAAGGAGCGTGTTCGATTGATTGCTGAAGCGGCCTCGGGTTTTATCTACTACGTTTCAAGGGAAGGAGTGACTGGGGAGCGCAAGACACTCTCTGACAGTATTGAAGAAGCAGTCGGCGGAATCAAGGAAGTCACCGACCTCCCCGTGGTAGTGGGTTTCGGAATCTCTACCCCCGATCATGTCAGAACGGTCTCCTCCTTCGCAGACGGATTCGTCGTGGGAAGCGCCCTGGTCAATTGTGTCGCTTCTGACCCATCGGATCCGGATCATATTTTGACTATTCTCTCCGAAAAGTTGGCTTATTTGCTTGGCTTGCCAATCTTATGAGATTTCCAACCGGGTTGGGATTGTCCACAAGTTATCCACACGCTCCTGATTCCGTTAGCTCTACGTTAGCGGTAAGGTTCCAGCTTGGGCCGACTCTTCGCACCAGACTCTTGGAGAAGATGAGTACATTTATTTTTGAAACCCTTGAATTTAACATAAGTATTTAATTTTCAATTAGTTATGGATATACTTGTTCGATTTTTTAAAAATCGAGCCGAGCGCGGCGAAGTTTCTGTAGTTCAGACCACTCAAGCAATCAGGGTTCAGAGATAGTGAGACATTCTGTCGCAATATGGCACCGATTGTCGGCTTTTGGTGGACTTATTCTCAGGTCAGCGCGGACCGCAGGTCAGTCCGGATCCGGTTTAAACTGGTGGTAAGACTAAGTGTAACCGACTAAGGGCACCCTGACGCCTGAAACTGGAACCCTCTGTCCACAATGTCCCCATCCATCCACATCCTCACCGGGCCGACAGGGGTTGGGAAAACGCAAATTGCGATGGAGTGGGCGGAGTCGAATGAAGCGGAGATTCTCTCCTGCGACTCTCTCCTCGTCTACCGTGGAATGGATATTGGAACGGCGAAACCTTCGCCGGAAATACGGAGGAGGATTTCGCATTACGGAGTCGATGTAAGTGATATCGTGACAGTTTACTCAGTCGGCGATTACGTTAAGCTGGCAAAACAGGCCACTCGTGAGATTTCCGAGAGAAGGAGAAAGATTCTGGTTGTAGGAGGAAGCGGATTCT
The DNA here is from genome assembly GCA_965226025.1 of Candidatus Moanibacter sp. Taxonomy (GTDB): domain Bacteria; phylum Verrucomicrobiota; class Verrucomicrobiia; order Opitutales; family UBA2987; genus Moanibacter. The sequence continues at coordinate 2,660,553 of CBDDCD010000003.1, forward strand.
ATCTCCGTTGTTTCTTCGCGCCCGTTGTGGACGACCTGGAGATTCCTAAGGAACTTTCGGATCGTGTTGAGCGCCTATTGGCCGATGAGGGACTGGAAGGCTTGGTTGGGGAACTTCGGGGCCTGAATCCTTTGGGGCTCGGGGACCTGGACACCAAGAATCCGCGTCGAGCTGCGAATGCCTTGAAACGCTGTCTTGCTTCCGGAAGAACCGTGGTTGATCTTAAGGATTCGTTTTCGAAAAAGCCATCGCCCTTTCATGGCAACCGGAAGAGAGTGTGTTGCCTTATGCGCAGTCCGGAAGAATTGAAATTGCGGATAGAGGATCGGACCCGATCGATGCTGGAGATGGGTCTCATTGAGGAAGTGCGAGAGTTGATGTCGAAGGGCATTGAATCAAATCCGAGCGCCGCTTCCGCGATCGGCTATCGCGAAACCATCGCTTACTTGCACGAAGGCCTAACGAGGGGCGAGTTGGAGGTTGAGATCGTTCGAAATTCGATCGCCTTGGCCAAGAGACAATTGAAGTGGATTAGGAAACAGATCCCGGTTGATCGAGAGGTGATTTTGAAGGGAGAGGAGAGAGTGGGAGTTGGGGATTTGTTTCAAGAATAAGAGAAGGTCAGAGGAAATGACTTCTTTGTAGGCTTTCTCAATCGACCAGCCTAATCGTAAGCGCAATCGACTCGCCGACTTTCGAGCTTCGATTACGCTTGAGATTACGAATTGCGATCAGCCGTGACCGGACCTTTTCCCCCCCAGTCGACCAGCGTAATCGCAAGCGCAATCGACCCGCCGATTTTCGAGCTCCGATTAACCAAGCACGCGATTGGCGATATCCTACTCGACCTCCGACTTCTTCTGTTCCCGCCCCACAATCTCTCCGATCAGGTTAGTGGCTTGATAGTAGGAGTTAACCCTCTCGAGTGCGTCTTCCCGATCTCCAAGATCTGATAGGTTGGAGTCCTCTTCCGGGAGCGTTTTGCTGAGGATGTGGACGAACTTCCCATCTTCGGTGAGAATGACCATGGGAGAGATCTGTCCCACTTCGAGGTAGGAATTCTGAGTAAAGAGTCGGCGATCGAATTCGGAAGGAGGATTGCGACTGGTAAAGTCCTCGAAGGTCTCGATTTCGAGGCCGGCAGCCTCCGCGGTTTCGCGAAATGACTTACCCTCCCCGATGGCGGACTCGAATTCCCCTTTCAATTCGGTTCCGGTTTCCGTAAAGAGCCTCTTTTTCTCGTTGGCGCGATATAGCACTTCCACTCTCCTTCGCACTTCTTCAAGGGAAGGGATGCGGGAATCTTCGATCCCGTCCAGTAAGAGGACCGCGGCGCCGTTCCTGGTCTGGATCACGTCGGAGTAGTAGCGACGGTCGGTCAGGGCAAATGCCTCTTCCAGGCTTCTCCTCGGCACCTCTGTATCATTCGGCGGATCGCTGCGAGAATAGGCCGGTAGTTCGACCAGGTCGACTCCAGCCTTATCGAGCAGCCCCGCGATTTTGTCCTTTGATTCACGCCCTATCTTTTCGTCGAAGAGTCTATAAACAAACGCATCGGCGGCTTCGGCAGCCAAGCGGATTGTCTTTTTCGCGATGACAACCTTTCGAACCCTCTCCTCTACGGATTCGAAAGTCACGGGAGCGGGATCCGACTGATCTTCCTCAACCGTGGAAGGAGGCTCCTTATTGAATTGCTCTTTGTTCGATTCGTAGTATTCGAGCAACTCTCGGGGAGTCGGCGTCGCCTGGTCAGCGAATCTTTCGGCATCGAACTTGACGAGGGAGACCCTGACTTTGGCGCCCTCCTCAAACTGCGCCATGTTGCTCTCGTAATAGCTCGTGATCTCCGCCTCATCGATTTCAATTTCCGGCTCGAATTGTTCATACTTGTAGTTAGCTACATTGACCGACCAAACCGTTTTGGAATTTTCCACTTGCTTCTTCGCTTCGAAGGGAAGGGCATAGCCGGGCCCGGAAAGCGCAGCGCTGAGTTTGTCAACCCGGATGTCCTCAGTCAGCGCCTGCATCATCAGCTCCTGCGTGATCTCTGGATCTTCGTCGACCAACTTCCTGAATCCTGCGTAGGCTTCTTCGCTGAAGGATCCATCCTCGCCCGCAAATACGCGCTTCGACCTGATGTACTCTTGCAATTCCTTATCGCTTGGAAGAGGGACGCCAATTTCATCTGCGAAGTGGAGGTAGGCAGCCCGGGTGAGGGGGAGGTCCTGCAGGCGCGACTGGATGAAATTGCGCTGCCCGGTGTTAAGCCAGGCGCTTGCCGTGGCGGTGGCGATCACGGGCCGGACTTCCTTACGCGAAGCCAGGTTAATTCCAAAAAAGTCTCTGCGCCGTATGACTTCGCCCGTTCGGGTGAGTCCGCTTCCAGCCGGGGTTATGGTGAGAACGAACGCAACGATAACGACGGCGAGGAGAATAAGAAAGAACCATTTATTGATGACGTACTTCTGTGTCCAAGCGATCATTCTTTGCCTACTTATTTAGCGTCATGGTTTGAAGACACGGCGGAATTCTGTCAAGAATTTGAATCGCTTGAAAGAAGCTGTTCGAATGTGCGGCTCCCGAGTTCAGATTGGGTAAATCTGCGTAATTCATTACGATAGAGGTCAATAAGAGGGTCAACCTCGTGAATCAGCTCCGCACCCTCATTGTTTCCGTAGCCCTCGAAAGCGTTCTTGAAGTCTCCCAGACTGATTGAGTCCAAAGGCCGGGCCGGCTGATAGCGGAGGAGGATATCCCCGTCATCCTCAGTTTCTGAGATGCTGTTTATCAAGCCGAGGTCGCTGAGGCTGTTTAGGCTCTCATTCAGTATATGGCCAGGGGCTCGGATCAATTCACTCAGCTCGTGCGCGGAATAGGGAAGATCGCAATTTTTGAACCGGCGGCAGATCAAGGTGAAAGCCGCTAGGCTGAGCGCCTCCCGAGTGTGGACACTGGCATCGTTCCATGCCTCCCTATGGGTTAGGGTGTCGGCATTCTGCACCGAATAGGTTATCTGCCCTCCAATGAGGACGAAGAACCAGAATATGTAGATACCGATCATAAGTACGGGAAAGATTCCCAGTGAGCCGTAGAGGCTCTGTTGGGTGATTACGCGATTCACGTAAATAAATGAGATGTAGTTATTCAGAATTAATAGGAGGGTGACGAAGAATGCGCCGGCCAGGGCCGGCCGCCACTTCACCCTCGTGTTCGGAATGAACTTATAGAACCCGTAGAGCAGTGCCATCACCAGGAGGAATGAGATGAGAGGTCCAACAAACGAAATGAGACGTGGGAATAGATCGCTGAAGGGGAGAAAACCGGAGATCTGGACCAGGGTCGCAGCCGAAAGGAGAGTGACGGAGGCAAACCCCAAAATTGCGCCCAGACTGATCAGGGTCCAATAGATCACGACCCTCAGAATCCAGCTCCTCCCCCTCCGCACTCCCCAGATTTCATTGAAAGTGCTCTCGATCGAGGTGAGGAGCTGTATTCCAATAACGATCAGAAGGAGAGCACCAATCAGGCCCACTGCACCGGACCTCGCACTGTCGATGATATGGTTGACCAATTCGACGAGTTCCTCGTTCAGGGGCGGTGTGCCTTCTCCCTCGGCCGGTCGGGCAGCGTCTGTATTTCCGTCGGTCGCTGTGGGTGCGTCACCCAATGTCTCGAGGTTGGTCAGGTGATCGACCGGAGGAGCTATGTATCGGATGATTCTAGTGAGGCTGCTGACGGCGAGGTTGGTATCGTTTCCGTGCAGAATGAAACCGGAAATCATGACCACGATCGCGAGAAGTGGGGCCAGGGCGATCAGAGAGTAGTAGCTTAAGGCGGCGGACCGACTGAGGAGTCGGTTGTTGGAGAGACCGCCGATAACGATTGAGAGGATCCGCAACAGAGAGTAAAGGCGACCCTTCAGGGTCTTGTCGTGGAGTGCGGCAGTCTGCCAGATCGTTCTATTAAGGAATCGATCGGCGCTCTGTCTGAATCCCTGGAGCGAATTTGCAATCGGGAAGCTCAAAAGGAAACTGTCAGTCGACGATGTAGAGAATCTCCCGGGTGGGGGTAACGCCTCGATCTGAATCGACCGTCAGGAAATTTTGCTGACAGATTCCTAGGAGGCGAAAAACATGAAATAGGCATAACCCCCCATTCCGACAATTCCGAGAAAGGCGGATACGACCATGAGGAGGAAATTGAGCGTCAGAGTGCAGACAAATATGCCCAAGGAACCGGCCACAGCGGTGACCATTAGAAAGAAAGAATTGGGATCGCCGGTGTGCCACTGGGCCCAGTGAAAGAAGCCGAAGTAACCCAACCCGAGGGCGGCCCGAAATCGCAACATTGGGAATATCTCAGTGACAGAGAGAAAGAGGAATACAGCCATTGCCAAATCGAAGAGACCCACGACGAGCAAGGGGTACTGGAGAAGCGCCATGTAATCCTCTTCGTCGATCACCCGTGTAATCACATCGAAATTAGGAAACATCGCGTTGAAGGCGCTGAGAAGCATGATCAGCCCGATAGCAGGGAGTGAGAGTGCCGCGGCTTTCTCCCGCAGGCGGACTCGCTCTTTGACGTGTTTCGTCTCGTCGGTCGCGCCCTCGGCCGCGGCCAGCATCTCCTCAACCGTGACCGCGGGAGTCTCATCTTCCTCGACATTGATTAGATTCAAGTCTTCCGAGGTTTTCGGTCTCAGAGTCAGCTTTTTCTTCTCCGGGAAAACCTCAAGCCGAAGATTCTCGTTCGAAACTATGGAGAGCCACTCCTCCGAGTCCTCCACATAGTAGAGCGTCTCGGTGTCCACTTGATCGGCTTCCGCCAACGATGCCAACTTATCGACCGAGAAAGGACCCCTCGCTTCTTCGGAGTCCGGTTGCCGAATATAGTATTCTTCAGGCACCCGATAATTTTCCGCTTTTCACAATTTTCATCAAGGAAAATCTAACAGCATTCTATCGGAGCCACGAATCTGTCGGTCTTGGAAGGAATCTGTCGGTATGAAGTTGGTCGCAATTTAGAACCGTCAACCTACGATCCCAAGTTCAGATCTGTTACGAAGTGCAAAGCCCGACAGATTCCTAGTCCGACAGATTCCTAGCTCCGAAAGAATCCTGGTTGGTCTCATTACCCCAGCGAAGCTTGGATCTTACGAGGTGAAAGTGATCGTATTCGCGGTGCTCGACGAGGAGAAAGGTCGTCGATGCAATGGTAATAGTCAGGGGAAACTCCACCTTTTCGGTAAAAGCCTCATGGCCGTCTATGCTGAGGTGAACCGATTCCGGGTGTTCCCGGAGAAGCACCTTGAGTCCGGTGTCCTGATCGAAGATTACGCTACGGTTGCTTAGAGTGTGGGGACAAATGGGTGTCAGTGCGATAACTTTGGCCTCTGGATGGATTAGAGGTCCGCCGGCGGAGAGATTGTATGCCGTCGAACCCGTAGGGGTGGAGAGGACGAGACCGTCGCAGTTATACTCGTTAACGTGCCGTTCGTTGGAGTAGAGGTCGAGAGAGATCAGACCGGCGGAGTAGTTCTTGACCACGATATCATTGAGGGCAAAAGCCCTTTTGCCCGAGGCATCGCAGCATTCCAGAACTGTGCGGGGGGCGACGCGGTATTCGCCGCTCAATAGGGCGGGGAAATTGTCTTGCACCTGGCTCGCCGAATAGGTGGCGAGGAACCCGAGCTTGCCCATATTGACTCCAAGTACCGGAACCTGGGCTTCGAGTGCGCTTTCGACGACACCGAGGAGCGTCCCGTCGCCTCCGATCACACAGCAGAGATCGACCCCTTCGAGGTCCTGTCGGGGCAGCGGGTACTGGGTCGTGGTGCGGCAGGCCACCATCTCTGCCTGGGCAGCTTGCTGGAGGGAGGCGGCCAATGACTCTGCTCCCTCCTTGTTCTGGTTGACAACAAAGATGACTGAACGGATCGAGTTCAAAATTGGCCGTGGTCGGAAATTGCTAAGTGCTGGACACTTTAGTTTGGGACGTCGCGTGGAAAATCCAGGCTCGCGCTCCTATTGTCAAGGCAAGCATCGCGGCTGGGGCCGGGTATGTATTTGCCGTGCTGCCGGCTATTGGCTCCCCCAGCCTTGCGCTGGGGTGGTGCTGGTTTTCGAGCTACAAATGGCCCTTTGTGATTCATGCCCCTCATCCCGGCCTTCCCCCAGACGCCGCGGCGTCTGGGGGAAGGCCGGGATGAGGGGCTGGTGGGTGAGCTTTCTATAGCCTAGAAGCAGCACCACCCCAGCGCAAGGCTGGGGGAGCCTCAGACACGCTAAACAGGTACTCGACCGCGATGCTAATCAGCCTCCACCGTCGGCCGGCGGCTGAATCTCGAACTCCTCTCGGATCAGTTGTCCGGTCTCGTCAATGCGAAGCTTGATTTCGCCTCTTCGGTGCTCCGGTCGAGTTGCGTGATGATGCGTTGCAGCTTCTGGATCTCATTCCGCATCTGCCGATTCCCCATCCATAGCCAGACTGCCACGGCAGTGAGACAGACGAGGCCGAAAAAGGAAAGAACGCGTAGGAGGCTTCGGTAACCCTTCATGGACGTGGAGAATTCCTAGAGGCAAAATGATGCAGTTACGAACTTATAGTAGCCGCGGCCTTTGGCCGGACGAGTTTAGTCGCTGACGCTGAAACGCCGCCTTCGAATCACCCAAGCCGTGACCGAAGCTCCCGCTACAAGTAGCACCGCATCCGAAGGCTCCGGGACGGGTCGGACGAACGCTCGCTGCAATGCTCGGTCGATCTGATCCTGGGTGAGTTTGTCCAGCTGCGATCCCGAAGGGTTGATGTCGTTGATCGAACTCGGCACCATACGGCCGGATGCTTGAGAGGCCATGAGGTTATCCGTACTCACAATTCCAGGACCGTCGTGTCCCAAGGCAAGATTGTGCCCGATCTCGTGTGCTATTGTGTCCAGTCGGCCGATCCCTCCGTTGAAGTCGAAGATCTCATCGCTGATGATCATTCCGTTTCCATTTATACGGGCAAATCCATATGTTGTGCCTATCACATCGCTGAGAAGATCCTCCACAAACCACATGTTCAGGACCAGGGGATCGGGGTGTCGAGTGGCGTCTCCACCCGCGCGAATTAGGCCTAAAGGATTGAATGCTTCGGCAATATCAGCAATATCAAGGAATTGAGAACTGTTGAACTGTGTGAGAGCGAGGAAATTGATGTCGATTCCGGCCTGGGCCCAGATCTTGTCGGTTTCCGCCTCGGAAAATCCCGTCATGGCACAGTCCATGCCGAGATCATCGCAGATCTGGATGGGCTGGACCGTCACTTGATGGGTAATCGGTGCGGCGTCGGTCGTGGTTGCGCAGAGCAGGAAGCCGACCAAGAGAGTTGTTGTCGTAAAATTGACTGGGAGTCCGGCTCTTCGCATTTCTCGATTCTCCTGTTTGAACTGGCTGTTAGCGAAAACAGAGTTTATCTGATTTAGTGTGGGTCTGTCAACATGTGTCGCTGTAGGGTTGATATCTTCAATTGAATTGGGAATCTGGCGGCCGGATGACTGAGAGGCCATAAGACTGTCAGTACTCGGAGAGCCAGCGAATCGTTAGGGGGGAGCGGGGAAGTTGAGGGTTTCGAGTTATGTGTCTCGAGATGCGGGATCCGGCCGGTTTGCGAGTTGGGGTAGAAATTTGACCGCAGTGGATGATTGGGTGGACGACGGGAGGAGATACCCGAAGGGATGTAGCTGTCGTGCACTACGATCGGATTCGTCGAATCTCGGAAGATTCAGGAGGGCTTGGGAACGGTCCGACCACTGCCGACCACCCACCCTTGGTCGTGCCTCGTCGTAGGCTTAGTCGCGAGCTTTGTCCAATCCTCGGCCTTCAAACGGGCCACACAGACGGGCAGGTTAGGGCTTTTCCTGATTCAAGTATCTGACAACGGGAAATACGTGACCCTCGGTGGCCCAGTGGAAGTGGACTTCCCTGAATCGAAGAGCCCGACCAGCTTCTCTTTTCCGTCTCCAAGGAGGGCATCGCCGTGGGCTGGGCAGAGGTTGATGAAGTCGAGGTCGAGGAGGTGGGAGAGGGTTTCTTTCGGGACCGGGTGCCCATTGGGATGCCCGCCTAAGGGCATCCCGCCTGGGGCCCATTTGGCGGTGGTCCCGAGACAGTCGGCGACGAAAAGGGTGCCCCCGTTGGAATCGGAAAAGAGAGCTTGTTCACCGCGGGTCAGTCCGGGCACGCCGATCGCTCGGAGGTTGCCGGGAAGGGTGTCTCCATCCTTGTAGGTTTTATGGGGACCAAGGTCTTCAAACATGCAGAGATCCTCCTCCGGCACAAAGACCGGGGCGCCGGTTCTCTTCCCAAAGAGGCGACTTGATCTTTCGTGCCAACCCGAGGTGACGACGACAGCACGGATGTCGGGCGTCGTATCAATGAGTCCAAGGTCGCCGCTCTCAATCGGATCCACGATGACCGCGCCCGACTCGGTCCGAAGTAAGTAGCATTCGAGCGACCAGATACCGGACCAGATCACGCGCCAGTGGTGGAGCCCTGGAAGAATCTCATCCATGGTTAGTTCGTCTTCTTCCTAAAATGGACGCAAAGTTGGCAACGGATCGAAGCACGGCAACTGGTGAGGCTAGACAATATCGAACGGAATCGGTCAGTCTGGTATTGAATAGTTGATAAGTCGAGCACTGCCGATTTCGGGGATTTCGGTTTGCCGATTAGCCAGGTGGCGGATCCCTCGCCCATGTTGACAACGTGATCATCACGAGTACGGCTATCATCCCTGAGCCGAGTTCATGGATTCTGATGGCTTCGGGCCTGATCGCTCTCTTCGGCTGCATTTGGCGGCGCCGAAAACTTTGCGCCTGAATCAAGAATCGGCTGGAGATCACAGTGGAGATCTTTCCGACTTCCTGAAAACACTAAGGAATTTGGATGTAAATACCGGGGCGTACTCTGTCGCCTGCTCCCAGCTGTTCGGTTTCTTGCCGGCAATCACATACAGGGGAAGGAGGGGACTCTTTTCCAGCTTCTTCGAGACGTTACTCACTCCGACATGCCTGAATCCTATCTCTCCTCCGTTTTCCTCTGCTTGCTGTGCGAAGGCCCAAAATGGATATTCCCAGTTGGGTTCGGCGAGGTAGAGTCCGACCTCCCGAGGAGCTGCTTCCAGGACAATCTCCATTGCTGCCTGGTAGTCTTGAAAGTGATGTTTTCGGTTAGCGAAGTAGAGTTCCAAACGGTCTTTTTGGAGCCAATCGAGGGAGACCAGCGAGCGACTTTTGTTGGCACAGGTGAAAACCAAACCGTAGACGACCAAACAGATGACGGACGCTGCGCCAATAAGCTTCCCGATACCACGGAACTCTCGCGCGATCGTCATCGCGAGTAGGGGCGCGGCCATCGCGAAAATTGGCGTGTGGAGACGGCTTGCCCATGGTTGCCACCTCAGTGTCCAGCAGTAGAGCAGGGCACCGAGGATCGTTCCAATCGCGTACCACACAGTTCGTCGGTAATCTCCTTTAAGCCATGCAGCCGGCAATGCGAACAGACTCGAAAGGGCGATTAATAAGTGGATCGGATTCCCGGCAAAGTCTTCATGAAGGCTATAGACAATTTTGAATGAGGTACCGGCCCATGTCGTCTGAGGGTTGTTCAACTGCGAACCCAAAGCCGACTGTATGGCGCGTTCCGCATAGCGGTTGATACGAGCGGAAGGTGTACCGAGGTGAATTGCCCCATTCCTCGCGGCGTTCCCGAGCAATGCGGATGCGGAGAAATCGGCAATCCGATATCGCTCGCCTTTCCCGGAGAAGGGATGACCGTAAAGTCTGGTGTTCCTGGAAAAATGGCCCGCACTCAACAGCAGGGCGACGAGGATCACCAATGCCAGCGAGGCTGCGGTCCTTAAGAGACGAGCGGAATTGAATCTGCTCTGCAGCAGGATTGGAATGGCTAGCGCCATACCGATTGCGCTGCAGTACAAGTATGCGGTTCCTTTCGTCAGAAGAGCGAGCCCCAAAGCGATTGCCGCAAGAGAGAGATTTTCAACGCTGGGATTCTTCCGAATGCGAAGCATGAACAGCCCGAAGGACGTGACGAAGCAGGATACAACCAAATCGTTCTGTGTGCTCGATGCTTGGAGGATCGCCATCGGTAGAGTGGCGATGATGATTGCCGTAACCAGATTCTGCCTTTTATCGAGGCCAAGTTCGGCAGCGGTTCGGGAGCCGATGCAGATAAGGACGAGAAAACTCACCCATTGAACAAGCCCAGCATACAGGTCGGAACCTGTGAGTATCTGAAGATGCATGATTGCGAATTCGGCGAGTGGCATCATATAGTTCTGTCTCTCTATCCCGGTCGGGTAGAATGCCACATTCTTGTTGGCGATCCAGTGGACAACTCTGGAAAGATGATAGGCCATGGAGTCTGAGGTATTTGGGGGATAGAGGACGGCGGTCAGTAAGGTCGCGGCAAGTATGAAGAGTAGCGCTCCCACCAGGAACACCGTCGTAAGACCTGTGATTCTTAACGCAGGCAATCCGAAACAGGGTTGTCTCCGCTTCAGACGCCATGCGGCAGCCTTGAAGCAGACCAGGAGAACCAGTAACCAGGCGGTCAAAAGGGCCGGAAAGGCAACCGCCCGGATTAATGAGAGGACCTCCACAGAGACCGTAACGAAGGTAAACAGGATAAGATGCGCTTTGATCAGGCCCTCCGAGATTTCCCTGAAGTTTGACCCTCGAGAAATACCCAGAGTGAGCAAGAGGTAGGCCGCGCCAGGCAGTAGGATCAAGGTAGGGTGCATTCCATCTTCGGCGTCGGCTTCGAGTCTCTAACCGAAAATCTCTCTCCTCAGATCCCGGATGACCATCAGCCCTTCCCAATCGCTGCCTTGCATTCTTTTCGGTCCACTTCGTCGGCGCTTCCCGAACTGATCCCGATAGGCCTGAAATACACTGTCAACAAATTCCCTCGATCCAAGCACCGTTCCATCCGTAAAATAGCGCACCCTACACCGTAACGCCGCCTCCACCGGAAGCTCTCCGCCTTCCTTCATGACCTTTAACCAGGCTTCCACCGGAATGGTCCTGGAAGAGGCTTTTCCCGGAGATCCTGAAGCTCCCTTGCAGTAGAGCAGGCGCCTGTATTCCCGGGACGCTTCTCGCCAATTTGGGAATCCTCCGAAATCGCCCCTTATAGCCTCGGAAATCCCTTCCCGCGCCTCGCTGCTGCCCCCAATCGCCTCTCCGTAGCCGCTCCAACGGTAGTCCTTCGGATCCCACACCAGACCGGCCCTGACGGGATTCAGGTCAATGTATGCCGCCGTGATCCGCAATGCTGCTTCCGTGCCTTCCACGACGGTGCTCTTATATCGCTCTGACCAGAGCGTCCCATAACGCTCGTGGGTGCGATTATACCAGATCGTGTAGCGCTGCTTCAGGGTCTTCATGAACTCGGACACATCGTGCATTCGCGCTAAAAGGCGCCTCCTCCACACCGCCGCCTCTCTGCCCTCCTTCTTCAGAATAGCTCTTAAATATCTGGCCGTCATCGGCTGATATTGCGTCGGCTCCGGGTAGAGCACCGTGAAGCGCCGAACCAGTTCTCGGTCCGAAATCACTACCTCTTCTCTATTCGGGACCCTGATCAGGATATGGAAGTGATTGCTCATCAAACAGTAAGTCAATACCTCCACTCCCGAGAAATCCGCTACCTGCCACATCTGTGTGCGGAGCCGCTCCCTTGCCACTTCGTGCAACAGAAACTCTCCGTTCACCGCGCGGGTCGTGCATATAATTGTTCTGTCCCTTTTATCCGTTTTGCAACGCAGCAGACTCTTCCTAGTCAGTTTACTTCGAATCTCTCCTCTGTGAGGGCGTCGAAGAAGACCCGTGGGTTTTTGGTTCCCACCTCATAGGGGATCGAACGATCTTCTCCGAAATCCCAAAGGTAGGGTGGCAGCGGCGCCGGCCCCAAAGCTACATGTAAATCTGCATCTTGTCACTTCACGTTATTGTTCGTGAAAGGTGTTTATGCCGCGCCCGGAGGTCACGGCCCACCAAAGAAAGGAAACGCGAAGCGGATGGTCGGGAAGAAATTTCACTCTCTGGTATTCTAACTTCGGGAAATTCCAATCTGCTCGAAGGAAATATCGGCAATGTAATCGATGCCAAGGAATGAAGAAGATTAGACGACGGTATTCTCTTCTGAGTTTCCTTTGGTTGAGCGTTGCGGCGAATCTTCTTTGTGGAGGAGCAGGTTACAACGAATCCCACCAGGACCTCCTAAGACTTAATCCTGTCGGCCTCTCGCTCAAGATCAGCGTAGAGAAGCATTCCTTTTTTTAGGCGAGCGGATTTCAGTCACTCTTGTCTACAAGAACACTTCGAATGCGGCGGAAGGGGCTGGGTTGGAGATCGGAATCAATGCCGTGTCCGGAGGACCCGGCCCATCGTTGAAAGGCGAAGTGGGTGGTTCGTGTCCTCCGGACTCGGAAGGGGCTACAGGGATTTCAATTACTCAACGAGAAACCCCCTCGAGTCCCGGAATTCGAGGAATCAGGCATCGGAGCAACCCACCCCAAACCCCTCCCAGGAGGGGATCGACCGCAGTGCACGATTGAGTGGACGAGCGGAGTGGAGGCATCTGTAAGGTCGCCGAAGTCGTTCCCTGAATCGTGCCCTAAAGTCGATTCGGAGTTCTCGTTTACAGTGGACGATTAGGTGGACGACGGGACGAGATACCGTAAGGGATGTCGCTCTCGTGCACTGCGATCGGATTCGTCGTATTTCGGAAGTTTCAGGAGAGACTATTTTACAATAAGTGCAAGGTCATCTACCATTCCAACCATCCAACGACTGCTCAACACGCCCGATCGATGTCAACTCTCGCACAGCTCCAGCGAGCAACTCAATTTCAGAAGAGATTGGGAGTGGGGGGGGCGACGAAGTTGACGACCAGGTTTACCACGAAGTCCGGGAAATCCTCATTCAACTGAGCGTTCCTTCTGGGTGACTCTGAACGCACCTACTCGGGCTTTCGGATGAGGATAGAGAAACGCGGATCGTCACCTATGGCGCGGGCGCGTTGGTCGATTCGGTAGCGCTGTTGCAATTCCTGGAAAGGGATATCGGTTTCAATGAGATCCAGATCGTAGGCGAGCCGGCCGGAATAGCCCGGGAGGAGGATTTTATAGCTGAACGGTACCTGCCCCGGCACCATTCGGTTCACATGATCCACGATGTTGGTTGTGCAAGAGCTGAGAAAGGTATGGTAGAATTCCGGCCTATCGTGAAGAAGGTTAGTTCGTTCGATCATGTCCACGAATAGGGTTCGAAGAATCTCCAGCGGTGCGGTGATGGGATAGAGGTAGACGACGTCTTTCCGGAAGTTGGTGCGAAGTTTGATCAGGTCGCGCTCATCACCGATTACGTACATGAGTTCGTACTCCTTATACATACCAGCGATCGGGTTGAAATGCTCGTCCTGCTCCCGGCGAAGTTCCACGGAGATTGCTACATATTGGTTGTTTTCGAAGCCGAAGGTTACAAGGGTGTGAGCCAATCCGTCGAATGTCTTTCCGATCGGCTCAACCATGAAGTAGGCGGTCCGGAGCTCGTCCAGATTGAATGTTCTGTCGGAGTATTTGACCGTGAACTTCTCGGTCGTCTGATAGGTGCAGTGTCGGATGTTATAGAGGTGAACGAGATCGCCTTCGAACTCACCATAAGGCAGCAGCGCCATGTCCGGCGACCAGAGGCGTTCATTGCTCGGCTTCTTCAGCTGCCACAATCCCACAATGACGACGGCCACAACGAAAAAGGAGATCGCCACAAGGGTTCTATTCTTAGCCAGGAACCAAGCAACCGGAAAGGCCAAGGCGAACAGAGCGCAGAGTCCGGCACGCAGTGCCATGCCGTCCAGATGGCTGTAACAGATCGCGCCAATGCACCAAAGCCAAAGTACCACGCATGTCGCTCGGAAGAGCAGCTTGCCGGCTATTCCAGCGGCTTTACGCTTCGACTTCATCAATGCGCAAGGCAGATCGGGTCAGCTGTCGTCCGGGCTTGGGGCGGGAGCAAGGCTTTTCCATGCGAAGAGGAAAATCACGAGAAAGAGAATGTCCGCCCAGGCCAGCGGAATCCACATGAAGGGTATTCCCTGAGTGAATTGATACCAGAATATCGTTCCGCAATAGGCGACTTTTAATGCGATTCCATAGAGAATGAGTTCCCTATTCTTCAATGGATCACTGGCGATTCGGAAGAACATGGCAGCGAATATCAACAAGAGCAGGGCGGAAATTGGACATAACCCAGATGATTGGGAGGTTCGACCCCGAACCGCTGAAATATGCTGTTTGCAGTTGATAGGAATGCGATGGCCAATATGCCATCATACAGCCCTGCGGTAATGAACAGTGGCTTGATCCAATTTTTACTCATATCTTTGCCTCCTCTTCTTGCTCTTGCCTAAGTCGGCGCCTATTGCGCCGGCGATGCCGAAATTTCTCTCTGCGTTCTCTTGTAAGAGGCGTCCCTCTTTTTTAAGCGGTTATCATTGCGATAAAACCGATCTTCACTGTGCTGCCCATCCGATCAGAAAGGAGCAGACACCAACCAGGACGCAGATCACTGGGATCGGGAATAGAAGCCTGAAGGATTCCCGCCATGCGGTGAGAAAGCAGATCAACGGCATCGTGATTAAACCAAGAATTAAGCTCGGCGACGCAAACTGCACGTAGACTGAAGGGAGCTCTACAGCTTTCAGGCTAAAGGCGAACATCATATTGACGAAGCCAAGCCCCCAGAACGAAATGTGGCCCAATCGTGTCATCCGACGGCGAAAGGAAGAATAACCTTCCAACCATCCTTCCCGGTGGAAATATAAACCAATTATAGCTCCCGTAGTAACACCACCGAGCATGCCTATCCATCCAGCTAGAAGATTGAGATCCGCGCTTTCCATTGTCGTGAAGTCAACCGACCCGGTTGACTTGCGAATCGGGATTCAGGACTCCTCATTCCTGCTCAATCGGGCATCCTTCGGGCCGCCAACCATGTGACATCGAAATCGACGGCCGTCGATCTAAATGTCACTTAATCTTGCTCCCGGCTGATTCTATACTCGGTGCCATAAATAATTGCGCATAACGGCTTAGATGATACCGCAGAGTTTTCGGAGGGTTTCGTTCCCCGTTGCCCATTCCTGAAACTTGCTTTCCACCCGGTCGGAGACTTCATCGATACAGGCGAAGTACTGGTTGTGAATGCAGAGTCGACGGGTCAGTTTCCAGATCCGTTCAATGGGGTTGAGTTCCGGACTGTAAGGAGGCAGAAAGTCCTGCTCGAATACATCAGCGCATTCCTCGCGCCAGCTTTTATGCAGAAGCCCATGATGGTAGCGCGCATTGTCTGAGAGGAGTACCGTTTTCCCGGGTGAACGGCTTGTCCGTTGTCTCAAAAGCTTCAAGAATCCCCAGAAACTGTCAGCATTAAAGCGGTCCTCTTCTCTGGCATAGATAAACTTGCCGTCGCGCAAACGGACCGCGCCGAAGTAACCGACTTTCTCGCGCGTGGGCGCATGCATTAAGATCGGCTCCTTCACCTCTGGAGGCACCCACATGCGGCAACGCGAACCGTACTGTTGGAAATGCACTTCATCTAAAGACCAAAGATCTATCTCAGGGTCCTTTGCTAGTCGACGGAGTTTTTTTTATGCGCCTGTTGTGCCACCGGATCGGCCCGCGCAAGGACCGGACGAGGTTTGCGCTGGCGAAAGTCCAACTGTCGGAAGAGGCGCTGACATTGCCGTACGCTCAGCTCAATCTGCCAGTTCTCTTTAAGCCACCGAGACAGCGTCTTGCCGTCCCACAGGTTAACCGCCATACCGTGTTCGCGGGGACTCTCCCGAAGAATCCCATCCAACTGCTTCAGTTCCCTTTCACTCAAACGGGAGGGTCGGCCCCGCCCTGGGCTTTCGGCCAGACCGCTCAGCCCGTCCTGATTAAGACGTTGCGCACCCAATACTGCACCGTGCGCGGACTGTCGCCAAGATAACCGGCCACCTGATGGGCGCTCAACCCTTGGGCCACCAATAAGACGCCATGGAGGCGATGGTCGTAACGAGATTGCTCGCTGCGACGAATTTCATCTTGTAAAACCAAGATCATTTCCTCGGAATCTGTGATAGTTAATGCACGCATAACAAAGAAAGGACATAACACCATCTCTCGTATGCGCAATTAAATTTGTCGTTCTGTATAGCCTGCAGTTCGTGGGAAGAGGCTTTAATTTTCGCGCAGTTGGATAGCTTTGACCGGAAAGGTCTGGGCGATCCGAATCCTGAAGGTGCTCACCTTCCTCGAGAGGGTGCTGTGGGATCTACTCTGAGGTCGGCCTTCCCGCCATGACGTACCAGGAATACCACCAGAGGCTCGCCCTCTGGCGCAGAAGCAACCGTATCCTGCCCGAGTGAACAGCCGATCAATACTATGGCTGCGAGTAACGCGACAATTGTGGTCATGGTCAGCGTCCTCATGGTTGTCTATCCGACGACTGTGATTAAAGGATGCAAATGCGGCGGCGCCTCCCTTCTGCTGGAACATAGCGAGATTGCAGTCATAGGGGAAGCACAGATGTTGATCGAACATTACGCAATATGAGGTAGGTTTCGTCGCGTTAAAAAGGCCAACCCACGGCCCGGACATTGCTTCGTCAAGACTTGCTTGATCTTGCTCTGGTCCGATTCTAGTCTGTAGATCGTGAGAAGAGGCGTTGACATTCTTCGTAGTTGGATCTTTGCGACTGGGAAGGTCTGGGCGATCCGAATATTGAAGGTGCTCACCTTCCTCGTGAGCGTGCTGCTGGTCTACGAGATCGTCCACACGGTCTTTCTACCGAACACGACCGGGTGGGGCATTCTCGCCTGGATGGAAGAGCCCGCGTCGGAAGGTCCCTCCTCTTTGGCGGCGTCGGAGGACCGTGGTTCTTTCGAAGAGCTTCTTTCCTACGATGGGGTAATGTCCAACCCCACTCTGGACGCCTCGATACTTGGATCGCTTGGTCTTTTCGTCGTTTTGCTGTGGTTTTTGCTGCGTCCCGTGCAACGGTCGGACGAACGTCGGTTGAGGTTGAGGACGATCCTCATTTCCGTGATGGGGATCTCGTTCGCCGTGTTTCTGGCACTGGTTTGCGTGGCGCTCCTTGGCAAGGGGGCGAAAGAGAGCGAAATCAGCAAGGCATCCTGGGAAAAGATCAGGGACCAATTGCAAGTAGGTGACGTTATCGCCTATCGACTGGAAAAGTGGAGCGCCCGAAAGGAGATCTTCCTACGCGGTGACCTGGCTTTGGTCGGCTACCGCCTGTTCAAGTACGGCCACTTGGCCATCGTGGTGGCGGACCCAGTCGATCCCGGCATGAAAGTCCTTTTTACCAGCCAGAGCTTCAAAGGAGTAAATGTGGACGAGGACCTCGACACTCTCAAAACTCACAACTGGGATGCCTACCGGCTGGATCGGTGGGAGCGAATCGACAAGCAGCGTTTCAACCAGTATGTCGATCACTGTCGGAATGCCGCCGGCCATTTGACGGGTTACGACTTCACCGGTATGTTCGCCCTTTGGAATGCGAACCTGAAGCCAACTGAAAAGGAAGACATCAGCACCGAGTACATCTGTTCCACGGCCGTGGTGACCATCCTCCACTACGCGGGTTTTGAGAGCGATGCCATCCAGCGCGACGGCTGGTTCGACCTCGTCACACCCAATCAGGTGGTGAAGGCAATGGGCCGGTTCATTCCTCTCCCCCAAGAAGGAGTGGCTCCTGTAGAAAGCAGGTAAAGCCCGCTTTTCTCACCAAATTTCCGACCTGCTTGTCGGGGTTTAGTCTCTCTCCTGCCGCGCGGTTGTTCGGCCGCCAAAAAAGCGGGCTAGGAGACTGTCGGACTTTGATGTTCGATTGCTTCGCAAGTGACCAGATTCGTCCGACAGATTCCTAGCCTCAGAACTCGCTATTATGCGGGTTGTCGGGGTGGGTAGAATCGCAAGTAGAATTCCCGACTTTTAACGAGAGAAAGAAAACGGTAGGCTTCTCCTTCGAAGAACTAATTCGAAGAAAATGGAGAAACCTACCGAGCAAGAAGAGTCCTGCCAACAATGCCTCCTTGGGGTAGACAAGCGTAATCCCTGCCTGACGGTCTATCGGGACCTGAGCAAAGGCCAATTGCAGGTCTATTACGGCCATGAGCTATTGGAAGTGGTGGGGGACGATCGCGAGCAGGTTGGATTCAAGATTCTGGTGGGACGGCTCTATAATGCGGGGTTGAAGATAGGGTGCTTACAGAGACAATTTGAGGTTGACCCCAAGACGATGAAGCGGTGGGGCGAGGCCCTGCAAAGTGGCGATGCCGAAACCCTGGGCCGGGTGTTGGCGGGGCGCCGGTGGCATCGCAAATTGACCCGGGAAATACGGAGTTTTGTGCGGGTGCGCTTTTTTGAGATCTATGAGCAGAGCCGGTACGCTTACAGCAAGAAGATACGCGGTGAGATCGAGGAGGTGTTCGCAGTCAGCCTCAGTGGGGAAACCCTGCGCCCTTTGTTTAAGGAGCTCAAAGAGGCCTTGGCCAAGGAGGCCGAGCAGAGGAGGGGGCAAAATCGGGAGACTGCCTGGGATTCTCCCAAGGGTTCACCCTTGCAGGCAGAGCAGGAGCAAGCAGAAAACAAGGCCGAAGGCGAAGAGGAGAATCGCAAGGAGTCTCCCGATTTTACCACGGGCAGTTCCGAATCGGTGCAGTGGTGTCGACATTTAGGGGTGCTGGTATTCAGTGAAGGGCTCGGGCAAGTGGCTCAGATAGATGGCGAAGAGGGCTGGCTTTTGAAGCAATGGCTGGCCTGCGCGCTGTTGGCCGCGGTGAATATCGAGCAGAGCAAACTGCTCGATCTGGAAGACCTGCAAAAGCTCATCGGGCGAGTCCTCTATACGCCCCATCTGCAACGCCAAAGGCTCAGCGCCCTGGCCCATGAAGCGCTTTTAAGAGCGATCCTCAGGGTGAACGCGAGGAACCTGAATGTTTCTTGTGAGCAGAGCTTTTATTATGATCCGCACACCAAACATTACACCGGCATGAGCAAGCTCCTGGCGGGCTGGTGTCCCACCATCCGTTTGGCCGACAAAGCGCTTCACAGCGATTTTATTCATACCCTGAAGGGCTCTCCGGTCTATTTTGCCAGCACCGACAACTACGAGGATATAAGGAAACGGTTTATCCCCAACTGCGAAGCGATGCTCGAATTGGTAGAGGTGCCTGCGGATAAGAAGGTGAGCATTTACGTGGACCGGGCGATCGCCGCGGACTGGTTTTACGAAGCCATCCTGGAGCATCCTCAACTCGAAATCATCACCTGGGAAAAAGGTTTCAAGGCCAGCCCCTGCAACGGATCGACGGACAACTGCGCCTGCTGCGCCCCAGAAACCATGCCGAAGATCTCCAGGAGTATTATCTTTGCTATCAGCGGGGCCCGTGGAAAAAGAATCCTCATCTTACCCAATGGGTGGTGGAAGCGACCAATCCCAGAAATCAAACCATTACGGTGAGCATCTTAGGGACCGACCCAAAAGCCCCCGATGAAGCAGTCCTCAAAGGGATGTTCAGTCGCTGGATTCAGGAGAATGATTTCAAATACCTCGATAAGCACTTTGGGATTAATCAGATCACCTCTTATCGCACCATCCACTACCAGCGCTTAGCCCAACACCTTGAGGATAGGCAGGAGAAAAGCGGTGCCGCTAAAGCACTCTTGAAGCAGAAAACCCAATCCACCGAAGCATTGAAAAGACTGCTCCTGGCCGAACATGCCCATCCGGGCCAAAGCACCTCAAGGAGCGCCATGATCGCTCGCCTCGATCACAAGCTCAATGCCCTCCAACTCGAAGGGGAGCAAATCGAGACCGAATGCTCGCGCCTGGAGCGACTCATTGAGCAGAACTATGTCCGCCTGGACACCTCCAACAAATCCATCATGGATGCCTTGAAAATCCTCGCCCGCAATAGTTTCTACAAGCAGTTTGAACCCTTTAAAGAAGGCTACGACAACTATCGTGACGACCACGATCTGTTTCGCAATCTGACTCACTGCGACGGCGCCCTCATAGAGAGGGGCGCAACCGTCGAAGCGCATCTATTCCCAACCGCAAACTATTCCCCTCATTTGCAGCAAGTCGTGATTGAGTACCTCCAGACTCTCAACCAGAACCCGCTCCTGATGCCCGACCGCTCGGGCCGAACCATTACCTTCCAACTCGGCTATAAATCGAGATTTAAACTTGCGATTGCATAGCTCCTTTAAAGGGGCAAGATAGTGAGGTCTGAGCCTACGATCTCGACCGCGAACATATTTTCATAGTGGCGATACCATTCACTCTGAAAGCGGGCCTCAGGGTCGTATTTTTTCTTCAGTCTAAGAAAGGCAGGGAACTGGAGATAGCATTTGAGGACCTGCTCGCGAGTTGCCCATCGGTGGTAGGTGAGAAAGTAGCTACCGCCGTATTGTATTCCGCGGTCAATCAGTCGCCGAAAATCTTCTTTGGCCTTCCGTAGACCATCGGCATCGTGTCGAACGTGCAAATTGAAGATGATAGAGGCATAGCGCTCCTTAGCCCAAGGGAGAAAGGTCTCATCGTCCTTTTCAATGAGTCGAATAGTCCCGTAAATCAGGTTCACATCGTTTTCCAGGAAATCGGCTCGAACATCCTCGAGAAAATCTCCTAATGCCGGGCGTCGGACGTAAATCTCCGTTATCATCTCAGTTCCGTTCTGGAGCGCGTCGAGTCGTCCGCTGAGCTTCTCGTGATAGTCCTCAATGTAGGCACTCATCTGGTGTGTGTCAGACCAGTAAATCTGGCCCGCGGTGGAGAGGTACTATTCTGAGTACCGAGTGAACACTTGGCCACGATCGACGTGGGCAAGGCGGATCAGTTCGACCCAATTTTTCTCCAGGAGTTTCGCCTGCTTCTCTGGAATTGGGGTGCTGTCCGGCACCGGGCGGTAGCATGAAAAGACGCCCTTTCGCAAACCAGTGTCCGAATTGAGGTCCGTGGAATACTGGAAGTCTCCGTAGAGAAATCCCTTTTCGATCCGTTCTTCGAAACGTGCCGCCAGCTCTCCTGTATCGATCACTTCCACAACCCGTTCGATCTTCCGACGCCGGGACAGGCGAAGACGCACGGATGCGATGATTCCGAATAACCCGTACCCTCCAATAGCAAGCTGGAAGAGCTCCTTATTCTCTGTCCGACTACACCGTCGAGTCTCTCCATTTGCATCGACCAGGGTGAAGGAAGCAACATCGTCTACAATCGGTTTGTAGCGGAGACCCCTTCCGTGGGCGTTGGCGGCGAGAGCTCCTCCAAGGCTTAAGCGGTCGGCTCCGGTTTGCTTTTGGATGATTCCCCACTGCCGTTCCTCTCCACGCTGCTCACGAAGCAGGTACTTAATCAACTCTGGCCATTGGATTCCGGCGCCAACTTCGATCTCTCCCCTTTCAGAATCGAAATCCAGCACCTCGTTCAACTCCCTGGCGTCGATAAGGATCGTATCTGAACCAAACTGCTGCCCACCCATGGCATGTTTCGTGGCTGCGATGCTTACGGCCCGACCTTCGGAGCGAGCGCCCCGTAGTACTTCCTGAAGGGCTTCGATCGAGACCGGCCGCACGATCTTGTCTACGCGAGTTCGATTGAGCTGCGAGTGAATGTCGTTTACCCAGATACCGGTAGATTGGGAACTTGACCTTAATATCGTCGAGGGCATGAGCGCGGCGCTGGTCGCGGCGGAAGCGCTCAACTCCAGAAACTCTCTTCGAGTCAGCATGATTTCCTCCTTGTTATTGATTCTGCCGCAGCTTGTAAAAACAGCCTAGAATGTAGAGATAAGCGGCCAAGACCCAATGGAAAAAGATCGGAATCGTCACGATTCTAATCGCCTTCCTCTGTTTTAGCGCCGCGCACCGACTGAGGGCCCAGAACGAGCTTCTTGTCTACTACAAGGGAGAAATGCTGCCGGCCTATTACATCGACAAGCAAAGGCCGTATGTGCTGATCGACGGCAAGCGGAAAGCGGCATCGTATCAGAAAACAGACGTCAAGGAAACGGGTTCATTTGGCGAGGGTCGAGTAAGGCTAAAAGTTATTGAAGAGGAACTGGGGAGACCTGCGAAGGCCGAGCGTGTTCAGAGGATAAACAGGAAAGCATTCAAGTATGTGGTCGAGGTTACGGCAGACAGAGATCTGAAGTTTTGCTACGGTATTCTTCCATATTTGGTGAGCGGAAACGCTATGCTCTTTTATAAGACGATCGGAACCTTGAGAAGAGGAGAATCGAAGAGGTTGACCATCGAGACATCCGAATTTGTTGAGACAGTGGGAGCTTTCCACGTATTCTCTGAGGGCAATGAGATAAGAAACGATCAGATCG
This sequence comes from Candidatus Moanibacter sp., assembly GCA_965226025.1. Taxonomy (GTDB): domain Bacteria; phylum Verrucomicrobiota; class Verrucomicrobiia; order Opitutales; family UBA2987; genus Moanibacter. Next base: position 2,683,019 of record CBDDCD010000003.1, read on the forward strand.
AGGTCTATTCGATCAGGGAAGAAACCAAGAGATTGAACAAGGCACCGACCGATGTGTCGGTCATCCGTTTAACCGATACTGAAAGGTATCATCCTCACCTACTGTCGCCGGACGGGACAAGACTAGCCACCTTTCGAGACCGCGGTACTCACACCTCTTTGATCGTTCTCGACTTGGAGAGCATGAGATTGGTCAAGGAGGTAAGGATTGGTAAGCACTCCGACTGGATCTACGGACTCGACTGGATCTCTGCCGCGGAAGCAATATTTGTCCTCGCGCCCGGTAATGAGGAGGAGGTTTTTGACCCTTCGGTCCGCCGCGCAGACCGGGATTATAATCTTTACCGTTATAGATTGGGTGACGAGAAGGCGGAAGAAGATCAAGGATTTAGAGAAGGCTATAACAACCTTGACAGAGAGGTAAATCTGAGGGTGACGGCGAGACTGCGGGGCAAACATTGGTAATTCCGTCACCGGGAACGAGCGGGCGCTTCCTGGACCTTGATGGACAAGCTAAACGTCGAGCCCGGAGTAAAATTAAACTTCGGTTCCGATTCGTTGCTGGAGCAGGAAGTCTACATTAGGGACTTTTCTTTCGATCCCGACAAGATCTACCTATTCAGCAACCACCGAAGCGGTAGGATATATTCCAGAGGTGTAGTATTTTTCGATACCATGCTAAGGCGCTGAAGTGGTATCTGAAGGCGGCCGAACAAGGAGAGAGTGAAGCCCAACCCGTCTTTCTCAACTGGGGCCTGATTTCGACGTAAGTCGTTGATAGTGGGCCAAAGGTCTACACTACAGGAGGGGTTATTTGGATTTGATTTGGGGGGGTGGTTGGGGAGGAAGTTCGAGGTGTAACCGGTTCAGTAGTAGCTTTTGGTCCTCACCGGGCTCGGTGTAACGGGTAAGCACAACGGTGCGTCCGTCGGTGGTGGGCAGTTTCACATCGAGCATTTGGATGGCCGCCATTTTGGAGAGCACCTCGGCTGGGGTCAGTCCCGGAGCCATCGGGTAGAGTCGACGTTTCAGGGTGACCCACAGAGAGTAAGCAAGGAAGCTGATAAAGATGTGCGCCTCGATGCGATCATCTCTCTGATGATGGATGGGGCGGATGGAAAGGTCGTTCTTGATTTCCTTGAAGACTTGCTCGATCTCAGTGAGCTGCAGGTAAAGGCGCCAGAGTTGCTCGGGGTTCTCGGCACTGAGGGTGCTGCGCAACAGATAGCGGCCTTCGCGGCGATAGGCTTGGCGGTATTTTTTTAAGTTCAACCGGAAGCTCAAAGGCGGCTTTTCAGTGGGGGCGCCCTTGGGGGCGATCTCGATGTCGAGTAATCCAAAGATCCGGGGACCGGCCTCCTTTTTGGCTTCGCCCAGTTTGATCAGGATGGTATCGCGTTGGTAGCGCCGTTTGCTCTCACGCAGCTTCTTGAGCGCCTCGATAAGACGGCGTAAACGACGCAGGCGCATGTTTTTTTCTTTGCGCACCCGATCGTCGCTTTTAGCCAGAACGTAGGTTTCACCTCCCTCGCTGAGGAGTTTCACCTCGATACCGGGACGCAACTGCTTCCAATCCTTCTGCAGCAACGACTGCTCGAAGCGACCCAGCCAGGAGCGCGGGGTACCCACCAGATAGTGGATCCTGGGTTCGCTTTGGCGCATCTGTTGCAAGACTTCCTCGGTCGGAATGCCCCGATCCATCACCCACACCCGGTTCGCCTTACCGTAGTTCTCTTCCACCCGAGAAAGAAAATCTTTTAAGGTGGTTTTATCCTGCGTGTTACCCGGAAGTACCTCATAGGCAATCGGCAAGCCCTCACAAGTCACCACCAGGGCGATCACCACTTGCACGCAGTCAGGTCGCTTATCGCGGCTGTAGCCGAACTTGCGCAGTCGGCTCGAGGCCGCCGGCTCCTGGTTCGGATCGCACTCAAAATAGGTGCTCGTCAGATCGTATAGCAAAATCTCGTAACGGGCATTGAACAGATCGCTCCACCTCTCGGTCAGGTGCCTGAACAGGGCCTTCTTGTGCCTGAGCAATCGATCGTGGCAGCGATAGAGCGTGTTCTTCTCGGCGATCCCAAAGTCTTCCCCCATCAGATCGCCCATCGCGCTTCGCTCATACCATTCCCGATGCAGCCGCCACTCGCTTCCCGGTGCCATCAGCCGGTAAACCACCAGGGTCTGCAGCACATGGGCCCAGCGGGTACCCTGACGGGAGGGTCTGAGACGCTCCCGCCAGAATTCTCCCAGTCCCAACTGCTCATATAGAACGCACCCAAGCCAGCACCCTCCCCATTGCCGCGGCTTCTCGATCCTGAGATCTTTGAGCCGTATTCTAACAATACTTTCGTCGCCCACAGGCGGGGCACGATCTTCCGGAAACAGCGCCACCTGTTCGGGTCTTTCCCTGCCCTCTTCGAAAATCTCGATGCTCTTGCGCCACGCTTCGTGTTGGCTATCGTTGATCTCTCCAAGGTAGAGGACCTGTCTTTGGACCACCCGCCCCCCGCTGACACGCTTGTTCTCAACGATATTCCAATAGTAGTGCTCTTTGCCATCTTTGCGCCGACGATTACACCTCAGAAACATGATGGCCCACCATTATACGAAAAAATCCCGCCCTGGGAAGAGCGTAGGTCTACACTACAGGCGGTTTTGCCAACCCACCTCTACTGTTGATGCGCCTCCTGAGCCCTACTACCCCCGAAAAAAACCGTTTCGGAAGTTGAGTTGGTCAAGTAGGGCTAAGGCGCTGAAGTGGTATCTGAAGGCGGCCGAACAAGGAGAGAGTGAAGCCCAACCCGTCTTTCTCAACTGGGGCCTGATTTCGACGTAAGTCGTTGATAGTGGGCCAAAGGTCTACACTACAGGAGGGGTTATTTGGATTCGATTTGGGGGGGTGGTTGGGGAGGAAGTTCGAGGTGTAACCGGTTCAGTAGTAGCTTTTGGTCCTCACCGGGCTCGGTGTAACGGGTAAGCACAACGGTGCGTCCGTCGGTGGTGGGCAGTTTCACATCGAGCATTTGGATGGCCGCCATTTTGGAGAGCACCTCGGCTGGGGTCAGTCCCGGAGCCATCGGGTAGAGTCGACGTTTCAGGGTGACCCACAGAGAGTAAGCAAGGAAGCTGATAAAGATGTGCGCCTCGATGCGATCATCTCTCTGATGATGGATGGGGCGGATGGAAAGGTCGTTCTTGATTTCCTTGAAGACTTGCTCGATCTCAGTGAGCTGCAGGTAAAGGCGCCAGAGTTGCTCGGGGTTCTCGGCACTGAGGGTGCTGCGCAACAGATAGCGGCCTTCGCGGCGATAGGCTTGGCGGTATTTTTTTAAGTTCAACCGGAAGCTCAAAGGCGGCTTTTCAGTGGGGGCGCCCTTGGGGGCGATCTCGATGTCGAGTAATCCAAAGATCCGGGGACCGGCCTCCTTTTTGGCTTCGCCCAGTTTGATCAGGATGGTATCGCGTTGGTAGCGCCGTTTGCTCTCACGCAGCTTCTTGAGCGCCTCGATAAGACGGCGTAAACGACGCAGGCGCATGTTTTTTTCTTTGCGCACCCGATCGTCGCTTTTAGCCAGAACGTAGGTTTCACCTCCCTCGCTGAGGAGTTTCACCTCGATACCGGGACGCAACTGCTTCCAATCCTTCTGCAGCAACGACTGCTCGAAGCGACCCAGCCAGGAGCGCGGGGTACCCACCAGATAGTGGATCCTGGGTTCGCTTTGGCGCATCTGTTGCAAGACTTCCTCGGTCGGAATGCCCCGATCCATCACCCACACCCGGTTCGCCTTACCGTAGTTCTCTTCCACCCGAGAAAGAAAATCTTTTAAGGTGGTTTTATCCTGCGTGTTACCCGGAAGTACCTCATAGGCAATCGGCAAGCCCTCACAAGTCACCACCAGGGCGATCACCACTTGCACGCAGTCAGGTCGCTTATCGCGGCTGTAGCCGAACTTGCGCAGTCGGCTCGAGGCCGCCGGCTCCTGGTTCGGATCGCACTCAAAATAGGTGCTCGTCAGATCGTATAGCAAAATCTCGTAACGGGCATTGAACAGATCGCTCCACCTCTCGGTCAGGTGCCTGAACAGGGCCTTCTTGTGCCTGAGCAATCGATCGTGGCAGCGATAGAGCGTGTTCTTCTCGGCGATCCCAAAGTCTTCCCCCATCAGATCGCCCATCGCGCTTCGCTCATACCATTCCCGATGCAGCCGCCACTCGCTTCCCGGTGCCATCAGCCGGTAAACCACCAGGGTCTGCAGCACATGGGCCCAGCGGGTACCCTGACGGGAGGGTCTGAGACGCTCCCGCCAGAATTCTCCCAGTCCCAACTGCTCATATAGAACGCACCCAAGCCAGCACCCTCCCCATTGCCGCGGCTTCTCGATCCTGAGATCTTTGAGCCGTATTCTAACAATACTTTCGTCGCCCACAGGCGGGGCACGATCTTCCGGAAACAGCGCCACCTGTTCGGGTCTTTCCCTGCCCTCTTCGAAAATCTCGATGCTCTTGCGCCACGCTTCGTGTTGGCTATCGTTGATCTCTCCAAGGTAGAGGACCTGTCTTTGGACCACCCGCCCCCCGCTGACACGCTTGTTCTCAACGATATTCCAATAGTAGTGCTCTTTGCCATCTTTGCGCCGACGATTACACCTCAGAAACATGATGGCCCACCATTATACGAAAAAATCCCGCCCTGGGAAGAGCGTAGGTCTACACTCCAGGCGGTTTTGCCAACCCACCTCTACTGTTGATGCGCCTCCTGAGCCCTACTACCCCCGAAAAAAACCGTTTCGGAAGTTGAGTTGGTCAAGTAGGGCCAACACAGGCTGGCCCAGTTTTATCGCCTCGGAATGGGTGTCGATCAGGATTTCACCGAAGCGGTCAAGTGGTTTCGAATGGCCGCCGAAGAGGGCCATGCCGAGTCTGAGCAAAAGATTGGCCTAATGTATTACTGCGGAAACGAGCTCCCTCGGGATAACTCCGATTTCGCTCATTGCTTTTTCGCCAACGCGGTTAGGGCGTCTGGACCGGATTTTCAATTTGAGACGTAGAAGACGTAGAACGAAACTGCATAGATGGCGGCCACAGTAGTTGCTCCCAGAAAGTGTGACAAGCGTGATGCACTCTTTCTTTTGGAAAGAGGCAGAAGGATCCTTTCCTTTTGATTCATGAGGCTCTTTTCCGATTCAAGAGAGAATCCGATTCCAATAAGAAAAGTCAGAGCCGATATGACAATCATATAGAGCCGAAGTTGATCCTGACCGAGTTCGGTTGGGCCTGGACCCGATAAGAGCGCAGCCGAAAAAGCGAGAAATCCGACAATCGCATAGCCGACACAATCCTGTCTACGAAGCGCGATGGAGGCTTTCCAATCAGGTTCAGTATCCGAATTCATGTTTATCTGCGGAAAAGTGCTTTGCAGTGTCGTCATTGGTATATTCTCCTTGGCAGGCGGGTTCGATTACACAACGACACATATATTCGGCGTGTTTGCCATCAGCGTTAAGGCGGATGTATCACAGATCTCCCACCTATTTCTTTCAAGGATAGTGATGTTTTCAGGATTCGGTTGTCCTGACACCTGAAACCGAATGTCCCCTGGAACCAATCCTAACCCTGAAACCTCCGGAGTTCTCTTCATGACTTCGTAGCCAATCGGCGTAGATCGCTACAAATAGTAAATGGCCGGAAGTCAGAAAAGTTCGATCGGGACGAATCTTCGGTAAAGAAGATAGTCCCTGTCCTTCGAAAAAATCTGCGCCTTCCAGGATACGGAGCAGGCACAGATGAGAAAATCCGTACGTGAACCTTGGATGCCTCGACTTCGGCAAAGGTTGAAAAGGGAGGCTGCCATCTCGTAGATGGGAATGCCGATAGCTTGATCGGGAAAATTGCGAAGTTCTCTCCTTATCGATTCGTATTTGCTCTTTTCACGCAGTCCGGAAAGGACCTCCTGGCGGATAGTACCGATCATAATGACCTTCTCGCTTTCGATGAGATCATAGAGTGCCAAAACTGCCGAGGTCCGTCTCCTGCCCTTCCTTCGAAAAGCCTCGGACCATACGTCGGAATGTGATCATTCCGCCGCTGGCACTCTGTCGCATGCCTTGTCGATCGACGTTAGATCACGATTAAGATTCACGATAGGAGAGGCGGAGTACCCATTTGTTTTGACGATCGTCGTTGCTCCATGGTCGGACCACAACAACCTTTTACTAGCCAATCGGTTACAGGATTATCTGGCCAGTAGGAGTGCCTTAAACTGTATTTTGATCCTGTCTTCGTCTTCTGAAGAGCTGAGAAGCGACAGCTATAAACGGCCGATTGAATAGACCTTGCAAGGGAGAAGGAAGTAGGAGCCGCTTATAGCTGTTTATCGGGTTCGAAAATCGCCTTTAAGGCTATATCTGAGACGTTGAACAGAGGTAAGTAGCTAAATTTCAACAGATAACTGTGGTCCGACCCCGAAAAGCCAGCTCCGACCCCGTTAAGCCAGCTCTCAGTTTCAGCTGGATTCTGCTTTTGCCCCACTTCCGAAAACGAGCCCAATAACTACCCCGCTATCCATGCTAGTACCAGTTTCCCTACATTCACTTTCTACCGCGTTTTTCGAGGCGATTGAGGGAACCGACGAAGTTCACGACGAAGCCGACGATAAAGTTTGGGAACCGAAGACGACGAAGCTGACGACTAGGGTTACGACGAAAAAACCGGCGGTTCTTTGCAGTACCTGCACCACTCCCAACCCTGAACCGCGAACGGTGTACCACTGAACCCCCTCCAACCCAGTTCAGGACTCAGCAATCTGATACTCCATCGTCGCAGAACCCCTGAAGCCCAAGATCGGGGCGAGGAAGGGAAATCGTTCCTCTTTGGTGACCTTGAAGCCGAAACGCTGGTAGAGTTTCCGAGCGGAAGGGTTGGAGTCGATGACATCCAAACGAACGGTATTGTAGTCGCGGTCCTCGGCATAGGAGACGATGCGCTTCAGCAACTCGGTTCCGATTCCTTGGCCGCGGCAACTCGGGTGAACCACGATTCCGTCCATTACAAGCTCTCCGGGAGATGGCTTCCGATCGTAAAAGCTAAAAATGAAGCATGCTTTGATGCCTTTGAAAAAACCGATCCGTCGGAGAATTGCGCGCGCCGTGATTCCATCGGTGAGACTTCCATCAGGTGAATGATAGCCTGCCAGCCCGACCAGCCGATCGCAGTTGAAGGCCGTAATGGCGAAGTCGGGATTGAACTTGGTCATTCCCCGTAGCTTGCTACGGGGTTGCTAGCTTTTTTAGGAGTAGTGGGTGGGAGAGAGGAAGGAAAAAAGCCGACTAAAGCGAGGTTGGCACTGTGTCTGGGAAATACATTATCATTACGTAATGCCGGTAAAGTATCGGAAGGGATTGATCGAGGAGAGAGTGAGGAGGGTATTGCAAGAAACGACAGAAGGGATCGGGCAGCGCTATGAGATCGAGATGGAGGGGTTGGGATGCGATAAGGATCACGCCCACCTATTGTGTGGAGCGCATCCGGAGTTGGCGCCTGGGAGGATAGTGCAGATATATAAGAGCCTAACGGCGCGAGAGGTCTTTCGGAGGGAGCCGTGGGTAGGAAAGGAGCAGTGGGGAGGAGAATACTGGTCGGACGGCTACTACGTGGGGACAGTGGGAGAGAGAGGAGATTGGGCGACGGTGGAAGCATATGTGCGCGAACAAGGAAAACCGAAGGCAGAACTACGGCAGTTGATGCTATGGTGAGAAAGTGCGAGGAATGCTAAAGTCGGATACCCCGCAGCTTGCTGCGGGGAGTCTTCATTCCATTGCGGATCAAAGAGACTCTCCTTTCACGTTCCGCGATGGCCCGTGAGAATTTGTCGCCGAAGGCGGATTCGTAGAGCTCGGCGGCCGCTTCGAAGTGGGCCGGGGGGAGTCCGTTTTGGTAGATGATGAGTCGGTCTGTCACGACGGGTTGTCTGCATTTCTCCTGAAACTCTCGACCCATGAGGGGATTGATTGAGAATCACGAGCTGCTGCCCTTTCTCCGCTTCCGCAGGGCGAGGAAGAACTCGATATTGCCATCGCTGCCGGGAAGGGTCGACTGGGCGAATGCAATCTCCTGAGAGGCGGGCAGGTTTTCTGAAGCGAAGGCACGAATGGTGTCGGTTATGCGGAGGTGGATGGAGGGATCGCGAATGACGCCTTTGCCTTTGTCGGCTTCGGTTTTGGTGGCCTCGAATTGGGGTTTGATGAGGGCAATGAGAGTGCCGGACTCCTCAAGAAGAGGCCATAGAGAGGGCAGGACCAATTTGAGGGAGATGAAGGAGACGTCGACCGTAATGATCGCGTAGGCGGATCTCGGTAGGGCATCGGAAGTGAGGCGGCGCGCATTGAGACCTTCAAGATTCGTCACGCGGGGATCGCTGACAAGCCGGTGGTGAAGTTGGCTGCGGCCAACGTCGACTGAAGTGACGGATGAGGCGCCGCGTTGCAGGAGGCAGTCGGTAAAACCCCCGGTCGAGGCGCCGACGTCGAGCCCGGTAGCGCCGGCGATGGGAAGTTCCAATTGATCGAGAAATCCGTCCAGCTTTTCACCTCCCCGGCTGACGAAACGGGGGAGCTCGGCGATTGAGAGCTCGATGTCCGCGGGATAGTTCTTACCGGGTTTGTCCAAAATTTCCGTGCCACGGCGAACCCTTCCGGCCATGATAAGTCCACGAGCCTGACTGCGGGATTCACAAAGGCCACGGGCGACGAGGATCGAGTCGAGACGGGTAGAGATCTTGGATCCTAGGGTTTGGATTAGAAGCTGATGTGATCGACTCTCGCAATCGTAAACGCAATCGATCGTCGAAGTGAAGTATTGCCGATTCCTTGTAACTCGATTTTAGAGCACGATTATGAGTCGCGACAAGGAAGGAAATAGGGAGGAAATTGAGAGGACCTATGGCCCTTCCCAATCTTTGTCTCGTGTCTTTGTCTTTACCTTGATCGTAGCCTTAAAACCTAATCCCCGAGAGGGAACCTTTGTCGCGCCAAAGCTCACGACAAAGAAACCCAACCCGGCGTAGTAGGAACCAAAAATGTTGCGCAAACATGATGGGATTTCATAAGTGAGGTACTAAGTATCTCCAGGACAAGCCTGAGGAGTGCGGCCGCGTCTGAGGTTTCCCGCATCAAAGGTCGATTAGACGGTAAGAGCCTCCTCGAATTGGAAACCCGGAGATTATTTTGCTTTTTTTCGTGGCGGCCTGCATTTCGTAACCTAAAGGTTGCGAATAAGTTGTGAACAACTTTTTCGGGTAAAGCGCTTGACATGGTGGGGTAAAATGTCAAGAAATGTCAAATAATGTCGCTAGTATACGGAAAGAGGGATGGCAGGGATTGAGGGAGAGCCGTTTTACGTGGGAGAGTTTCGGCACAGTCTGGACGGTAAGAATCGGGTGACGATACCGTCGAAGTGGCGTTTTTACGGTGATGACAATGACATCTATGTAGGGTGGGGGCATCCCGACGGATATATTGCGGTGTATCCTCCGAAGAAGATCGCGGAGTTTCGGGAGCGGATCCGAGGGATCGCAGAGAGCGACAGGCAGGGCCAGGGGATACTGAGGCGGCTTTTTGGGAAGGCGCACCAGTTTGGGTGTGACTCGCAGGGGAGGATTAAGCTGCACGAGGTTCTGGTGGGGTTAGCGGGGCTGACGAAGGCGGTGGTTCTGGTTGGGTTGGGGGAGAGTTTCAACATCTGGAGCGAAGAGGGGTATCGGGCGCATGCGGAAGAGGAATTCGACCTGTTATCGGCGATGCGGGAGTTTGGAATTTGAGCGATGAGGAGCTTCCTAAACTTGGGTCAGAGGTTGGTTGCAAACGGGATACTGCGGAAGGGAGAGCCGCGACACTGTTCGGATTGGAAGGTGGGGTATGCAGAAGGGAATCTACCCGGGATACCTCTTCCGGATAGGGAAAAGGTGATGGAAGAGGGAATGATCTCCCCGGATGCCGCGAGAAGACATCGAGCTCTTGTTAATGTTCTTCGCAATCACTGAGTTTCGGTTTGGCCGCATTATGTCGGAACACATTCCAGTGCTCCTGGGTGAAGTGTTGGATCTATTCAAACCAGAGAGGCAAGATCGCTTTCTGGATGCGACCTTTGGGGGAGGCGGCCTGACGAGAGCTCTGCTGGAGGCGACACAGGAGACGGAAGTGGTGGCCTTGGACTGTGATCCGGAGGCAGGGCGTCGTTCGGAAATAGTGAGTGCTGAATTCGGTTCTCGATTCCGTTTTCATGATGTGAATTTTCGGGACGTCGGAGGCTTAGAGGAGTCCGAATTCGCCGGCGCGATTCTTGATCTGGGATTGTCCACCTATCAGCTGGAGGCGCGCGAGCGAGGGTTTTCCTTCCAGCATTCGGGCCCGGTCGACATGCGTTTTGATCCCAGAGAGGGCCTCTCCGCGAGTGAATTCCTGGAGCGGGGAGACCGAGGTGAGCTGGAGCGGGCGGTCCGGGAGTATGGGCAAGAGCGGCGTTGGCGCCGGATCGTGGAGGCGATCGTGGGGGCGAGAGGAACTGGGATTCTGAAAGATACCGCGAAGCTGGCGGCGTTGGTGAGCAACGCGGTGGGAGGGACGGGGAGGAGGGGCCGGTCTCCGATTCATCCCGCAACTCAGACATTTCAGGGGATTCGCATTGCGGTGAACAATGAGCTGGAGAATTTGAGGATTACGCTACCTGAGATCTTTGCAAAGCTCCGTTCTAGCGGGGTCCTGGCGGTGATCAGTTTTCACTCCCTGGAAGATCGAATTGTAAAGCGATACTTTCGCCGCCTGGCGGGATTGGCTGAGCATAAAGGTGATGCCACGCCTAGGCAACTGAAGGAAAAAAGGGCCGAACTTCTGACCAAGCGGCCGATCCGAAGCTCGCTTGAAGAGGTGGGTATGAATCCCAGAAGCCGTTCCGCGCGACTGCGGGCGGTTAGGAGGACGGATGGGGACTGAGGTCTAACGGTGATTGGGGAATAAATCGATGATGGCAGACCTGAGTGCAGCGAAGCCGGAGCAGATTCGCACTTCGTCGCTGTTTGCGCGAAGTGGGACGAGGCAGACAAGGTTCGAGACCCGTCGTCGCTGTGCTATGCCGAGGCAGGCGAAGGCGAGGTTTGCTCCGCCGAGTTCTAAGTAAGCCTACTTTAAACCGAATCAGATAACAATCAAGTAGATTCGAATGGATGGTAATTCAGAAGGTCCAATAGGTGAGCCTGGTAGCGGGCTGTTCCTCTACCGAGCGCTCACCCTGGTTATGTTGACTCTCATGGTCGCGGTCGGGAGCGGGTTGATCGTCGTATGGCAACGGCGTCAGATCTCCGAGTCCGCCCTGCGAAGTGCCGAGTATGAATTGCAGCTGGCGGCATTGGATAGGCGGATTCAGGAACTCGACGCCCAGACGGCTTCGAAGCACCAACCGGAATACCTCAAGAGATTGAATGAGAAGCACGGACTTGGGCTGGCTTGGCCGGTTGAGGAACAGGTATTCTATATATTGCCCGCAGAAGAGCAGACCCTTCCCTTTTGGAGTCGTGAGCAGACCGAGAGCAATAGCTTCGACATTGCTCTGATGGAATCGATCAAAGGGGAGAGGTTCCAAGAGTGAGCGGCGACTACCCGACGAACTGGAGGGTGAGAATGGTGGCCCTCGGGATCCTTGTCTCTTTTCTGGGCATCCTGGTCCGCCTTTACTACCTCCACATTTGGGAGGGCGACAGGCTGGTGTCCATGATTGAACGAAGCCGGATCGATGTGGAGGTGCTTACCGCCCGGCGAGGTGCTATTTACGATGCTCGGGGAAGTGTCCTTGCCGCTACCCGCACAACGGTCGAAGTCGGAATCGATCCACAGAGTTTGGATCCATCGGACGTCACGAAGATTCCTCGACTCGCCGATATCACGGGTGTTCCGACAGGGGAGTTGCGTCGCACTTTCGAAAGGGCCCGAGCGGACAAGGAGGCCGACCCATCAGAAACGCGCGGCAAGGTTAGATGGAGGAAGCTGGCCGAGGGAATCGACGAAGCGAGCTACCAGGAGGTTATGCAGCTCGGAATCAGCGGCCTCTACGGAAATCGGGAGTTCGAGCGTTATTACCCGGGCCGGACGTTGGCCGCGCACGTCGTCGGTTTTGTCAACAAAGAGGACCGCGCGGTGATCGGAATTGAAAAGCAGATGGATTTCTACCTTCGGGGTCAGGACGGGTGGCGCGAAACGGAGCGGGACGGGCGGCGACGCGAGTTGCCCCACTTCAGGTTCAGGGAAGTCTCACCGCGGGACGGGCTCAACGTCGAGACCACCATCGACTCTTTTGTCCAGCACCTGGTCGAGGAAGAGATCGAGAACCTGGTGGCAACCTACAACCCGAGTTCGGCAACCATCATTGTGAGCGAACCGGCCACGGGATTTGTTGCCGCCCTGGCCAATACGCCCACTTTCGATCCCAATCGCTTCTGGAAACACCCTATCCACACCCATCGAAATCGAGCCCTGGCCGACATTTTCGAACCGGGTTCCACCTTCAAGATCGTCGCGGCGAGCGGAGCCCTGAATGAAGAGATCGTGGAGCCGGGAACGAGACTCGACTGCAGCTTGGAGGCTGTCCTCTATCATGGACAAGTGGTGGAATTGCCGGTTGACGATCATCCCTTTGGAATCCTCACGGTCCGGGAGATCGTATCAAAATCGAGCAACCGGGGTGCGGCTCAGTTGGGGATGCTTCTGGGCAGGGAGGAGATGCGTCAGTACGCTTCCTCCTTCGGATTCGGGGAGCAAACGACTATTCGATTGGGAGGAGAGGTAAAGGGGCTTCTGCATCAGGTGAGCGACTGGGATAGGCTGACCATCAGCCGCCTTCCGATCGGCCATGCAGTTGGAGTGACGGCGCTGCAGATGCACTTCGCGATGTCGGTTATTGCGAACGGCGGAATCCTCATGACTCCCCAAGTACTGAGGCGTGTGTTTGACGAGGGGGGGAACACGGTCGCGCGATTCGAACCAAGAGCCCGCCGGCGTGTGATCAGTCAGCCTACGGCTTGGACGATGCGCCAGGTCCTAAGAGAGGTCGTCTCGCCGGAGGGGACGGCGTCGAAGGCAGCGATGGAAGGATACGACGTCGCCGGAAAGACGGGGACCGCCCGAAAGATCGTCAACGGACGCTATTCGGCGCACCACCACATTGCCTCCTTCATCGGCTTTTTTCCGGCCCGGAATCCGAGACTCCTGATCAGCGTGATGATTGATGAACCTCGAGTTCAGGGTGTAGCCTATGGCGGTCGCGTTGCAGCTCCAGTTTTCAAGTCCCTGGCTGAAAGTCTGGTTCGGTATTATGGAATCAAACCGGAGGGCAGTTTGAAGGAGCTGTACGTTTGGAAAGGAGCGATGGATTGAGGCTAGGAGCCTGTCGGTCTCTGTTCTCGAACTGCTGTGCAGAATGTAAACCTACTCCGACAGGCTCCTAGCAGATTCCGAGCCGTAGATGAGTGGGTAATTCCGCGACTGATGGCCAACGATCTGAAATCTCTGTTCAGAGATCTACCCGTGCGATCTTTTTCAGGTGACTGGAAGACGGCTGTGGGTGGTATCAATTCGGACAGCCGAAGAGTGGGGCCGGAGGCCTTGTTTTTCGCTATCAAAGGGTTGCACACAGATGGGAATCTATTCGTCCAAGAGGCGATCGGCAGGGGCGCGCGAGCGATCGTGACGGAGGGCCCAGCCGGGAAAATCGGCAACCTTTCGTTTCTCGAAGTCGAGGATATCCGGAGAGTGATGGCGGAGGTGGCCCGCAGATTTTTCGGCAACCCTGAGGAGGATCTGGAATTGGTCGGGATAACCGGCACCAACGGAAAGACGACAGTCTCTTTTCTGACCCGCTTTCTATTGCGGGAGGCGCAGGCCGAGGCGGGAATAATCGGAACCGTCAAGTACGACCTCGGCCAGCGAACAATACCTGCGAGTAGAACGACCCCCGATCCCATCGAGATCCATTCCATGCTGGACCAGATGCGGAAGTCGGGTTGCGGCTACGGTATTCTCGAAGTGAGCTCACACGGGATCGAACAACAGCGAGTCGATGGTATTGGGTTTCAGGTTTGCGCATTCCTCAATCTCACTCGGGATCACCTCGAATACCACTCTTCGATGGAGAGATATTTCGAAGTCAAACGACGGCTCTTTAACGGCGGAATCGGTAGCGCTCCGGAAATCGCCGTGATCAATGTCGACGACCCCTACGGTAAGCGTTTGATCGAAGATATCCCTAGCGAAATCCGGACGATTCGAATCGGCGAGGATGCCTCGGCAGACCTGAGCGCTGGAGACATCGAACTCGATGACCGTGGCTGTCGTTTCACGCTCCGTTGGCCCGAAGGTAGAAAGGGTGTGAACGCGCCTCTCCTCGGTCGCTTTAACGTGAATAATTGTCTCGCCTCTTTTGCGATCTGTTACGCCCTCGGTTTTGATCTCGAGACCCTAGCGGCCGGCTTGGAACGGTTTCCCGGCGTACCCGGCCGGCTGGAAAGGGTAGAAGCCGGACAGCCCTACAATCTACTGGTCGACTACGCTCACACGGATGACGCGCTCTCGAATGTGCTGACGATGCTGCGAACGATTACCAAGGGCAGAGTCCTCGTCGTTTTCGGATGTGGCGGCGACCGCGATCGGGAAAAGCGACCATTGATGACCCGTGCCGTTAACAAGAACTGCGACCGATCGTGGGCCACTTCCGATAATCCGCGCGGAGAATCCATTGCGGCCATTTTTGCTGATATGAGGAAAGGTGTAGTCGAGGAGGACCGGATCGAATTCGTGGAGGATCGGCGTCGGGCAATCAGTCTCGCGATCGATCAGGCTGAGCAGGGTGATTCTCTTCTGATCGCGGGAAAAGGGCACGAGACTTTCCAGGAATTCGGCGATTCGGTTGTGCCTTTCGACGATCGAATGGTGGCCCGGGAACTGGTGGAAGCGAAGGGGGGGGTGGGATCCTGACTTTGAAAAAAAAACCACGAATGGACACGAATGAAGAGGGATTGACCGCGGATTCGAGCCGTCTTCGCTTCGCTTCGCCGAGCCAGGGGAAAACGCGGATTGGGCGAGGGAAGAATAGCTTTCGAGGATGTCCTAGAGGCCGCCAGGATGGAGGGGCGAGGGCCCTCGAGCCCTTGATCGAACTGAGAGCCGAGGCCCTGACCCATTCGGCTGTATGCCTTGGGCTCGAGGGCCCTCGCCCCTCCAAAGCTGCAACCAAAAGTGCACAGAGAATAACCACGGAGAGCACGGAGAAGAGAATGAAAACCGCTCTAAAGTTTCCTCCGTGTCTCCGTGCCCTCTGTGGTTCGTCTTTCTCTTCGCGCACTTTTGGTTGCCCGTTCGAGAACCTCAGGGCCCCTAGTCCGTCGAGGGGCGGCTTCGCTGCGCTAGTCCCTCCGTGGTTCTCTTCGTTTTCTAGTAAAAGGCAGTACTCGACGAGTATCCTGAGATACCTATCCAAATATGCCCGAATTTAGTGCAGAGCAGCTGATGGGGTGGTCATCGGGCCGTTGGTTTCAGGGCCGTCCGGATCTGGTATCTGGATTCTCGATCGATACCCGCAAGCTGCGGAAGGGCGACCTGTTCGTTGCGCTTAAGACGGAGAGGCGGGACGGTCACGATTTCCTCGAATCGGCGCGTTCACGAGGAGCGTCGGGAGCGTTGGTTTCGGCGGTCAACGATCAAGTTCGGCTACCCCAACTGGAGGTGGGTGATCCGCTCGGCGCCCTCCAGAACGTCGCTGCATCCTGGCGCCGCAGGTTCCCCAACCCGGTCATCGGAATCACCGGTAGCTGTGGAAAGACCTCGACGAGAGAATTACTCGCGAAGCTGCTGGGTGATACGGGTGTGCATCGCACGAAGGAGAACAGCAATAACCAGATCGGGGTGCCGCTGACTCTTCTGGAGGTCGATCCCTCTCGCCACCGTTTTGCTGTGGTGGAAGCCGGATCCAATTCCCCCGGGGAGATCGAGGTTCTAGCGAGGCTGATAGATTGCAACGAGAGTCTCATCACGGGAGTAGCACCGGCCCATATTGGAAACTTTGGAACGGTCGAGAAGATCGCAGCCGAGAAGGCGCAATTGGGAAAGTATACACGGTCGGACGGAAACGTGATTTTTCCCGGCTCCTGTGCGAAGTTCTCCTGCTTCGAGGATTTTTCAGCCACATCAATCATTCTGGTTCCGGATTCCCTTCCGGAACCGATTCCACAGTTCAATAGCAAAGTAGTCTATTGGACTGAATATCGCCACACGCCCATGAATGGCGGCTGTCGGATTGAACTCCGGCAGCCGCCTTCTTTTCCGCGACGGTTCGAAGTTCCCTTTTTTAGTCCGGGGATGTTGGCCAACGCCGCCCTAGCGATTGTGGTGGCTACAGTCGTTGGGAGGAGCGATGAGGAAATAAGCGAGGGATTGCGAAGTTGGAAGCCTCCCCTCTTTCGGGGTGAATTTCGATCTCACGGAGACCAACTCTATTATATCGATTGCTACAATGCGAATCCGGCCTCGATGGAGGATGCGTTTTCGGCATTCTCTCTCTTTGCTCCTCCCGAGAAGGCGAGACTTTACATTCTTGGGTGCATGGCGGAATTGGGTGAGCTCTCCCCGCGTCTGCATCGTGAGGTCGGGGGCCGGCTACAGTTGAGGATGGAAGACAAGGCCGTGCTACTGGGGGACGATTCCGGGCATTTCAAGGAGGGAATGATCGCGGCCGGTGCACACGAATCGCAGATTAAGATCCCGGACTCTCTGGAGGAAATCGATGCGGTCCTGGAATCGTTTCGCGGCGCCGTCTTCCTGAAAGGCAGCCGAGTTTATCGATTGGAAAGACTGATCCCGGAAGGGGCCAGGGGGATGGAGAAACCAGAGGAGGAAGCATGTTAAGCTATCTGGCAGAATACGATGCCCTCTTCGGTCCTCTCCGGCTTTTCCGCTACATTACTCTGCGAAGCGTCATGGCTGCGGCCACCGCCCTCGCTATCGGATTTGCGATAGGACCCTGGCTTCTGGCCAGTTTGCGACGATTCGGACTGGCTCAGACGCTCCGGAATGACAGGGAAGTCGGGAGGCTGGCGGAACTCCATGCAGAGAAGAGAGACACTCCTACGATGGGGGGCCTGTTGATTTTCCTTTCTCTTACGGTGAGCACGGTTCTCTGGGCGAGGCCGAATATATACGTGCTAGTGGCCCTTTTCGTGTTCGCCGGGCTGACTCTGATTGGATTCATCGACGACTACAAGAAGGTGACGCAGCGAAGCAGCAGAGGGGTGCCGGGCGGAATCAAGCTCATCGCTCAGGCCGTCATCACCTTCGCGGCCCTTGGTCTACTTCTGGCAAACGAGCTCTCTTCCTCGAAGATAGGAGAGATCTGGATTCCCTTCCTGAAAATGCCTCTCCTCGAAAGTGCGCCCTTATGGCTCCTCGCCTCCTTCTTCTTTCTCGTGCTGGCCGGCTCAAGCAATGCGATCAATCTTACGGATGGGATCGACGGGCTGGCCATCGGATGCACCATCAACGTTTTCCTTGTCTACGGGATCATGGCCTATGCTGCCGGCCATGCCATAATCGCCGACTATCTCCTGGTGAGCAACGTATCGGGAACCGGTGAACTCGCGGTTCTGTGTGCGGCGACCGTGGGTGCGAGTCTCGCTTTTCTTTGGTACAATGCCCATCCCGCCGAGGTTTTTATGGGCGACACCGGCTCACTCGCTCTAGGAGGTCTTATCGGTGTTGTCGCGCTGATGATTCATCAACCGATGACCCTTGTTATGGTGGGGGGAATCTTTGTTTTGGAAGCCCTTTCCGTCATCATTCAAGTGGTCTCATTCAAGACTCGGAGGAAGCGGGTCTTTCGCATGGCGCCGCTTCATCATCACTTCGAACTGGCGGGTTGGGCAGAATCTAAAGTGGTGGTTCGATTTTGGATCCTCTCTCTAATATTCGCCTTCTCCGGACTGGCCACCCTCAAGCTGCGGTGAAGATCCGCGCCATACTCAGTACTCGAATTGGAGTACTGAGGATTGAGAAAAAATCGAAAATCAGGTAGGATATGAAAACGATGACATTAGTCCCTCACGCGATCACGCCGCTACTGGAAGAACCGGTAGCCGTCCTCGGAAATGGAGTGAGCGGCCATGCGGTGGCGAGTCTCCTTCGTTCACTGGAGATCGATTACCTATGCTACGACGAAAGGCCGGGGCCGGGAGTGCGCACCCGGTTCGACACGAGGGTTGCGAAGGTTCACCGCCTCGTGGTATACAGTCCCGGATTTCGCCAGGATCACCTTTGGCTGCGTGAAGCCCGGGAGGCGGGGTGCCGATGTCTCACGGAGCTGGACTTTGCTTCCCTCTTTTGGAAGGGGAAGGCGATTTCGGTCACGGGAACAAACGGGAAGACAACATTGACTGAGTTTCTGGCCTACGCCCTTAAGCGCTATCGAATCGACGCCGTGGCCGTCGGCAATAACGGGTTTCCGCTTTCTCGAATCTGTGGACGAGTCGATTCGGAAAACGTGTTGGCCATCTGCGAGGTCAGTTCATTCCAGGCTGGAGCCCTCGAGTTTTTTAAGCCGGACGCCTTGATCTGGACGAATTTCCACGAGGATCACCTCGATCGATACGGCTCTGAGGAGGAGTACTTCAAGGCCAAGTGGAATCTTGTCGAACGGCTCTCGCACTCTTTCTTTCTGGCTGGAGCGAGTGTCGCGAAGGCGGCTGCAAGATTCGGCTTTAAGCTTCCGGAGTTCACCACCGTTGTCGATGGCCCGGATCGAGAGGAGTGGATACTGCCGAGCGGGTCGGTCTTCTCTTTTAATCCGCAAAGAGAAAACCTGACGATGGCGAAAGCCTATTGGGGGATTGAATCACTTCCGGAAGGGGCGCTGCGAAATGCGGCGGAGCGCTTTCCGGCAAGGAAGCACCGACTGGTAAAGGTTGGAGAGATCGAAGGTGTAGAATTCTGGAACGATTCCAAGGGAACCAACTTTTCCGCCGCCCTGGCGGCAGCGGGCAACTTCGGGCAGCCGGTCGTTTGGATCGGAGGTGGAGAATCTCGTGGGGGAGACGTTGAAAGGTTCGTCGAAGCGATGGCGGCGCGGGTCAAAAGAGCCCACCTGATTGGCGAAACGGCTTCTCGGGTCGGTTCGGTGCTGGATGGTTGCGGCGTTGATTGGAATCGTTACAATTCGCTCCCTAACGCCGTTTGTTCAGCCTTCGAAACGGCTGTTCCGGGCGACGTGGTCCTCTTCAGTCCGGGATTTTCGAGTTTCGATATGTTTCGCGACTATGCTGACCGGGGAGAATGTTTCGAGGATGCGGTGTCGAGTTTAAAATATCGGCCGGCCCCGAGGACGGATACCGCCGTCTCGCTACGAAGCGTGTGAAATGTCCGATCTTGGCTGCCGTCTCGTTCAACTTTTAGACTATCGGGAACCCAGAAAAACTAATAGAATCGACCCATGAAACTGATCAGAATATTCGGACTGGTGTTCGGACTGCATGTGTTCGTCATCAGTATCCTCTTCATTCTTCCGGCCTGTCAGACGACTCCGAAGGAGGCGGAGAGCTCTTCTGCTTCCACTGGTTGGTCGGAGAATAGCTATGAGCCGTCTCCAGAAGGCAGACCAAGTGGGGAATTGGATCCATCGTTCAACGCCGGACTGCCCGATGAATCGCCCTCCTCGGGCCGGTCAGGACGGTATCCTCCAACTCGACCGGAGGGAGGCTTCACACCCTTCGACTCGGAGATGGGTACACTTGAACCATTGGGCGGGGAGTTGGAACCGACCCTGACGACCTACAAGGTAAAAAAGGGCGATAACCTCTGGAAGATTGCGGATCGCCATGGGATATCGCTCGACGAGTTGCTCGAAGCCAACGGATTTGATCGGGACGAGATGATCTTCGTAGGGGATGAGATTTACCTTCCGGTCTACTCGAGTTTGTCGGAAGGAGATTTTCTCGGAGGCCAAACAACGGCGGGTGAATACTCGGTTGAGTATAAGGTGCAAAGTGGAGACACCCTTTCCGGTATTGCATCACGGGCAGGAATCACGGTTGCAAGATTGAAGTGGGACAATGGATTGACCGGAGATACGATTTACGCGGGACAGAAGCTCTCACTGCCACAGGGAACGTCCAAGGAGAGCCTTAACGCCCCGGCTCCGGTGAGAGAGAAAAGGAAGGAGCGTGGGCCGAGCGAAGGTGAAGCAACCCATATCGTGGTCGAGGGTGAAACGCCCAGTGGGATTGCGGCCCAATATGGAATGGAGACCTCCGAATTGATGAGGAGGAACCGGATCACGGACGCGACCAAGCTCAAGGTCGGGCAAAAACTGGTTGTTAAGGCAAAAGAAGAGGAGTCGTCGCCTTCTTTCTTCAGCCGGATACGTTCGGGATTCAGAAAGACTGAGGAAAAAGAACCCGAGGCGCCTGAAATCGAGCCCGTGGTCGAACTGCCTCCTACTTTAGAGGAACTCGACACAAGAGACGATGAAATCGTTATTCCGGTGGTTCCGCTCCGGCCGGAAGAGGAAAAGTGATGTTTTCGATTACTTCATCGCTTCTGATCTGTCCTGTGCAATTGGCACTATCGGCGTGTCGCCACCGCCGGTCCCGTTCCTCCATGTTTGACGTGTCTAAGGCCGGGGAAGCCGACAGGGAAATCATGTCGCATAACGGTCCTCGAAAATTCGTGAGGAAAGCGGGCTAGAGGATGCACATCAATTCTGATACCCAAATTCGAGCCGTGGGAATGAAACTCCCCAGTCTCATTATCGGATTCTCTGCCCTCGGATTGACCCTTTTCGGTCTCATCATACTTTCGAGTGTGACTCAGAGTTCCCATGGAGGATCATACTTCCTCGTCGGTAAGCAGTCAATCTGGGTAATGGTAGCGGGGCTCTTGGGAGCCGTGACATATTTCCTCGATCTGGAGGAATTGCGCAAGGTGACATGGATCCAGGCCGGCGTCTTAATGATTCTGCTCTCCGTTGTCCTGGTCCCGGGTATTGGAGTGAGTGTGAACGGGGCGCGGCGTTGGCTGGATCTGGGGCTCATGCATATGCAGGTCTCCGACTTTGCAAAAATCGGGCTCGTATTCGTTCTGGCGCACTATCTAGCCACAAACCAGCGCCGGTTGGCGTCGTTTCGGAAAGGATTCTTGGTTCCGGTTGGCATAATCGGAATTATCTTTGCGCTGATTTTGGTGGAGCCGGATTACGGAACCGCATTCATTGTCGCGCTTGTTGGTTTTACTCTCCTTTTCATTGGTGGAACTCGACTGATCCATCTCCTACCATCGGTCGTCATCGGGTTGCTCTTCTTTCTCGCCGCCATTGCTATGGATCCGGTCCGGCTGCGGAGATTGGTATCGTTCTTCGATATTGAGGGAAACAAGGCGGATGCCACATACCAGGTCTGGCAAGCGATGCTTGCATTTGCGGCGGGCGGGTTAGGAGGAGTGGGCATAGGAAACGGGCGCCAACAGAGAGACTTTCTTCCTGAAGCACAGACGGATTTCATCTTTCCCATCGTCGGGGAGGAGCTGGGCCTCATTTTTTCGGCAGGGATCGTTGTCGTTTTTCTGGTATTCTTCGCGACGGGATTTCGACAGCTGAGAAGGGCACCGAATCTCTTCTATTTTATCCTCGCCGTCGGCGTCCTCCTGATGATCTCGGTTCAGGCGCTTCTAAAC
Source organism: Candidatus Moanibacter sp. (assembly GCA_965226025.1). Classification (GTDB taxonomy): domain Bacteria; phylum Verrucomicrobiota; class Verrucomicrobiia; order Opitutales; family UBA2987; genus Moanibacter. The sequence continues at coordinate 2,704,770 of CBDDCD010000003.1, forward strand.
TTCGCGGTTGCTACCGGTTGCATCCCTACGAAGGGTCTTTCCCTGCCGTTTCTCAGCTATGGCGGATCCAATTTGGTGGCGACTTTCATTATGGTAGGCATTCTTTTGAACTGTTTCCGATATTGGAGTCGGACCCCGCCGATCAAACCGATGAATCTATGAGTCGCTTCGTCATATCCTGCGGCGGCACCGGCGGGCATCTCGCTCCGGGGATATCGATCGCGGAAGCGCTTATTGGTCGCGGGCATACCTGTTGGCTCGTAATCAGCCGAAAGCAGGTGGACGCCCGGCTGATTGAGAATTATCCAGGTCTCAACTTCGTGCGGGCGCCAGGATCACCGATGTCGTGGCGCCCTCTTGGTTTCGTCTCTTTTATCTTTCAGCAGATTCATCTGGCGGCGTTCGCTTTCCGGTTCCTTCGGGGGGTTCAGCCCCACACGGTGATCGCGTTTGGAGGGTTCGTATCCGGCGGAATTGCTGCTGCCGCGATCCTTCGAAGGTGCCCCCTCGTGCTTCATGAAGCCAATCGAATTATCGGGAAAGCGACCCGTATTCTAGCCGGTTGCGCTACTCGAGTTTACCTTCCAGATGGGGTCATGCTCAGGCGTGCCGATCCCGAGAAGGTGAGAAATTTCGGCTACCCGATACGGAGACAGATTCGGAAGGTTTCCAAAGAAGAGGCCCGGGAGGGGATCGGCGTCGGAGATACGGAGAGACTGATCGTGGTGGTCGGAGGGAGTCAGGGAGCCCAAGTGCTCAATGAGTGGGCACTGAACTGCTTCGAGGAAGTTGCGGCTGAAGGAGTGAGTATCTTTTGTGTAACGGGACTAGGGAAAGGTGATGAGGGCGTGCGGGATTGTGATGGTGAAAACGGAAACAGGGCTAAGGCCTATTTCACTCCTTTCACGGACCGGATGGGGGAGGTTCTTTCCAGCGCCGATGTTGTCGTTTCCAGGGCGGGGGCAGGAACCATCGCCGAGCTGATTCTCTGCCAAGCGCCGTCAATCCTCATTCCCTATCCTCATGCCGCGGAGAATCATCAGATCGCAAATGCCCGCTTTCTCGAAGAGCACGGAGGGTGTGTTGTTTTGGAGCAGAAAGATATCGGGAAACTGACCGGCAGGATTCTGGATTTGATCCTCAATGACGAGCTCCTCGGGGAGCTGCGGCGCAACCTCGAGAGGCTGGGTGACCCAAATCCGTCGGATTTGATCGCGGAGGACCTCGAGCAGATCGCTACGAAGTGCAAAGTCCGACAGATTCCTAGAGTATCATCACACCCGAGTTTGAAATGCTGCTCTAATGAATGAGAAGGAGAACTCGGATTGCGAATGGTGGGAGGAACTCCAGAGCACCTTGAGCGCCGATTCGCGTCTGGAGCGAGACGTCTGCTTGGCGAAGATGACTACCTTCGGCGTGGGGGGAAAAGCGCGCTTCTATGTTGAACCCGGATCAGTCAAGGACCTGCAAAGTGCGGTTGCCCGAGCCCGAGAGTGGAAATGCCCGATATTCTTCCTTGGGAGGGGTTCAAATCTCCTCGTCCCTGACGAGGGGTTTGACGGAATGATTGTGAGGCTCAATCGAAAATCGTGGAGGGAGGTGCGCCCCAAGAAAGGCAATCGATTGTGGACCGGAGGTGGCGTCAGGTTGAAAGAGATCTGTCGGACCGCGTGCAAGCTAGGGATGTCGGGTTTCGAATTCCTTGAAGGTATTCCGGGAACTCTTGGTGGTGGATTGGTCATGAATGCGGGCGCCATGGGAAATTGGATCTTCGATCTCGTTGAGGAAGTGGAATACATGCGCCCTGACGGCGAGCTCCGCAGCGAAATCCGCGATCGGTTCCACATCGGCTACCGGGAATGTCGCGAATTGAAAGATGCGGTGGTGGTGGGCGCCCTTCTTCGGGCTCGTGAAACTGATGGAGAGGAGGCAATTCGTGAAAAGTTGAATCGCTTTTCACGTGTGCGGAGGGAGTCACAGCCCGCGGGGCGGAATGCGGGATGCATTTTCAAGAATCCGGAAGATGGATTCGCTGGACAGATCATCGACGAACTCGGGCTTAAGGGAAGGTGCGTTGGCGGGGCTCAGATCTCGACTTTACATGGGAATTTTATCGTCAACCGCGGTGATGCTACATGTGCCGATGTTATTGCTCTGATTAGGGAAGTGCGGGGAGAGGTGCGCAGAAATCGAGGCATCGATCTGCAGCCCGAAGTGCTCCTGCTGGGACGGGATTGGGACGAGGTTTTGTAACGGAACACGGCAGGAATAGGAGTAAACGGCATGAGGAAGAAGCAGTCGGAAGGGAAGGGAATTCTCGAAGTGAGATCCTGGCGGGACATTAAGCAGTCCGCCGGAAGAGAGCTGAGTACCCGCCTCGCCAGGCGGAGGCGATTGGCCTCCATTTTGCGAAAAGGAACCATCACCTTGGTCGCCGCCGGGGTGATCGCGGGAATCGGATTCGGTGGGATTTCCATTTTCTCTAAAGGCACCGATGTTGTGGTTGCGGGTCCTTCCGAGAGTGTTCGGAGCGTGAAGTTCGGTTCTGACGGGGTCTTGAACTCGGAATGGGCGGATCGGCTGGTCCGGATCAAATCGGAAACCGGAATCATGAATGTGGACATATACGAGATCAAAGGGCGATTAGAGGATTTCCGGCAGATCAAGTCTGCGGTCGTGTCCCGCAGTTTTCCCGATGAACTTCACATCGTGGTCAAGGAGAGGAAGCCGTTTCTACGGGTGCGTGTTCAAGGAGAGAATCTCGATCACGAAGATCTCTTGGTTGCTCGGGATGGTGTGGTATACAAGGGTTGGAACTATCCGCCGGCGACTATTGACTCTATTCCATTTGTCGGCGGGGTAAGATTCCTTCGAGACCAAAACAGTACTCTGCGGGTGCCGGGATTGGAGAGAATCGCCGAGCTGCTCGATCTGACGCGAAAGCAATATCCTGAGCTATTCGCTCGATGGCTCGTGGTATCCTGTGACGACTACCTGGGTGAGGAGAGCTCCTTTAAAGGGACAATCAAAATTCAAGGAGCTGATGTGCGGGAGATGATATTTTCTCCGGAAGACTTTCCCGCCCAACTTGAGAGACTGAATCGGATCCTCAAACGGGCGCGAGAGTGGGATATCCGGTCCTTGAAACGGGTGGATCTATCGATGGGCGATCAGGTGATCGTTCAGTTTTACCCAAAGCTGAACCCGGGAGTATAGGCTAGGAGGCTGTCGGACTTTGTGATTCGATTGCTTCGCAAGTACAAGAGTTCGTCCGACAGCCTCCTAGAAATAAGAAAATGAAACTGAGATTTGTGGAAAATGACATTTCCAACTCCTCCGATGGATATCGTTGTGCCAAACTGTCACTGAAGTCGGAAGAGCCTCAAACTTCCACCTTCAGATTCACGGAAAGAAACCAGAAAATATGACAATTCGTCTCAAATCTCAGTTTCATTTTCTTGCAAGGAATCTGTCGGAAACAACTTGGTCGCCAATTGGAACCTTCAACCTCCGATCTCACGTCCAGCAATGTTGCCAAGTGCAAAGTCCGACAGATTCCTAGCCGATGAGACCGAGTAAGTTTATAGGGGCGGTCGAGATAGGAACCTCGAAGGTAGTCGCTCTAGTCGGTCAGCTGATCGGAGAGAGGAGCCTGAATATCATCAGCATGGGGCAATCGACTTCGGCAGGAATCAAGAAAGGCGAGATATCCGATTTTCGATCAGCAAGCAATTCTACCCATGCCGCCATCAGCGCTGCCGAGAAAAGTGCCAGGGCGCCGATTGAAGGAGTCTATCTTTCCCAATCAGGTTCCCACCTTGAGGGATTTTCCAATCGAGGTTCGGTAACCGTAAGCGCGCCCAGTAGCGTCGTTCGGGTGGAGGACATCAAGAGAGGAGAGGAGGAGGCGAAGAGAAAGGCGCTTCCACCGGGGAGGGTATTCATCCATCACGTTCAGAACGGATATCTTCTGGATGGTCGCGAGGTCGAAAAGCCGGTCGGCATGCGCGGAGAACAGATCGATGTATGCTATTGGCACCTGCATGCGGATGAGAGGAAGATCAGCGATCACCTCCATGTGATAAACGGTTATGGGGTGCCGGTGGAGGACATGATCGTCTCGAGCATTGCTTCGGGATCAATGGTCGCGACGGAGGCGGAGAAACAGCATGGAGTGTTGGTCTTGGACGTCGGCTGCGGTTCAACCGACTTTGTTCTTTACCGCGGCGGAAGAATCAAGAAGACAGGAGTGGTTGGAATTGGAGGGGATCATTTTACCAATGATCTCAGTCTAGGGCTTCGCATAGGCGCCAAACAAGCTGAAAGGCTCAAAGTAGAATTTGGTAATGCGAAGATCGATGATTCCGACAAGAGAGACTGCGTCTGGCTGATTGGTGATCTCACGATTGGGGACCGGTCGATCCCGAAATTGGCAATCTATAAGATCCTCAATGCCAGGGGAGTTGAGCTGTTCAGCATTTTAAAGAGGGAATTAGGTCTCCTGCTGAGCAGGGATCTGGTGCCGGCCGGAGTGATCCTGACCGGCGGAGCCTCACGCATGGAGGGTCTCGTTTCCGTCGCTTCGAGTATTCTGGGGGTTGCCGTGCGAGTAGGGGAGAATCCGACCTGGGTGCGAGAGGACCTACGGGAACCGGAGTACAGCACGGTTCTGGGACTCCTCTACTATGGACTCACGGCACAGAGATCCGAGACAGAGGAGAGTCCGCCTGATGGATTGATGAAGAAGGTCGCCCGAATGTTTACTTTTGCATGAGGGAGAGACGACGGCAATTGAAAATCTGGAGGATTCGAAGGCCATGATTGAAAGGAAAGACGCGGGGGAATGCATTCGAATCAAGGTAGTCGGGGTGGGGGGAGCCGGAAACAACACTGTCGATAGGCTCAAACTTGACAATTTCTCCGGTGTCAGTCTGGCCGCTATCAATACCGATGGCCAAGCGCTGGCTTCTTCTCCGATCGGAGAGAAACTGATGATCGGTAAGCGGATTACGCGAGCCCTGGGTGCTGGGGGCGAGATGGAAATAGGACGAGAAGCAGCCGAGGCCGATCGGGAAGACATTGAGAGAATCGTTGCGGGGACAGAACTCGTCTTTTTGATGGCCGGTCTCGGCGGTGGCACGGGAAGTGGAAGCACTCCGTTGATCGCGGAGATGGCGGTCGAAACGGGCGCCGTGGTAATCGCATTCGTCACCCTTCCATTTACGCTTGAAGGTGCCCGCCGGCATAGGCAAGCGGAGGAGAGTCTGGCCTCCCTTCGAAAGATCTGTCATGCTGTGATTCCCCTGCCTAACGACATTCTTCTTCAACAGGCAGACGAGAATGCGACGGTCCTTGAGGCATTTGCCTTGGTCGATGACTGGATAACCCAAGGTATACGTTCAATCTGCTCAATGTTGTTTGAGACTGGACTGATCAATATCGATTTTGCCTCTCTCAAAAAAGTATTGGGATCCCGAGGTGGAAAGACCCTCTTTGGTATGGGCCGAGGGTGGGGCGAGGATTTCGTTAATCGGGCGATCGACAATTTGATGCTCTGTCCCCTGCTGCATACACCCGAATTCTCAAAACGCGCCGATAACCTGATCGTCAATCTGGCAGGAGGTACCGATCTCACGATGGCGAAGGTCAACGAGATCATAACCATCGTCGCAGAGAAGTTCGGGAGCAAAGAGAGCACCTTGATCGGGGCGACGATCGATGAGAATCTGTCGGGGAGTCTGAGCATCTGTGTTCTTGGAACGACCGATATCGATGGCCGAGGCCGATACCGTCCCTCCAAGAGCTTGCAGCCGATCCGGCGCAAACTATCTAAAGACGTGAATCCGGAGAGAGCTACCGATGAGTGGCTGAAACCGGTCCACCGATCAAAGCTGATTCGGAAGAAGAATCCGAATGCTAATGAGCAGGAGGAGTTCGACTTCTGCCGTGATGAAGAGCAGAGGGGATACTTCGAAAAGACCGATCCCAATATTTACGAGGGCGAGGATCTCGATGTTCCCACCTACTTGCGTCGGGGAATCAGGATCGCGCTTTGAAGGGAGGTGCTCCTCGTGACTCTCGATCGTGTTCTAAGGTCGATCTTCTCCGCTTTCGACTTTACATCGCCCACCGATTTTCTATCAGGGGTGACTTCCTAGTACCAATTCGGCTGCGAAAACTCCTCCCGTTGCGCGATGAAGGAAGCTCGATGTCCCCACTTTCCGACTAGCTTGGGAGAAAACCCGGAGGTCGCCAGCATTTGTTCGACGCATTTCAGGTTGGGAACGAACCAATTTGAAGCGTCGTCATTGAGTTCGTCATTGGGGTAATACTGGGTTAGGCAGACTTCGCCGAGGGAAGGATGAATATCTCCTAGAGGGAGATCCTCGGTGGTAAGTTTCAGCGATTCGTCCAGGACCCGCGTTTCGAGAAAGAAAGATCCCTTGCAGACCGCATGAATCCTGTCCAGAGCGAGGAGGGGATGGCGCAGATGATAGAAAACTCCCGGGAAGAGGACGAAATCGAAGGTTCCGTGCCTCTCGAGTGAAAGGTCATAAACCGATGTCATCTCGTATTCGAGATGGGAGCCGAGTAGAGTGCGGGCGATTTCGAATCCTCCAGAGTCCGGAGGGTGGCGGTCGGTCGCAAGCACTGACTTTGCTCTTCTCTTCTCCGCCTCGAATGCGAAGAATCCATCATTGGAACCAATGTCGAGGACGGTTTTCCCGGTGAAATCCTCGGGAAAACCCATGATATCGAGCTTTGACGCCGGATCATAGCGCCCTGGTGTGCGGATACCAGGCGCCAGTTCAATTACATGGTACCATTCCCTTCGAATTATTGTCTGGCGTATTTCGAGTTCCGTCACCGTTTTATCGAAGGTAGAAATCCGATGGGACGGCGGAATCCTAAAATCCTAAAATAGAGTCAGACCGAGCAGGCTGAGGGCGCAGAGGATCGCGATTACGGTGAGGGCGTTTCGCTCCTGTTGGGTGAGGCTCCAGGGAGTTTTCCGGGGCTCGGATTTTTTTCGCTCAGACAAAATTCAAAGGGCTGTATTCCTGATTTAGGATGGGATGGCTGTCGCATTGCAACCATTTCTTCAACACTGTTGAGTATATTCGCCGGAAGTCGGTAGAGAATCGCAAGTCCTGGTTGCGATCAAGGTCGAGAGAAGGGGCCGTCCCGATCACAGTTTCCTTGATTCGACTACCCATGACAAAGAGAGGAGCGGCGGTGCCATGGTCGGTACCTCCGCTGGTATTCTCGCTCGGCCGTCTGCCGAATTCCGAGAAAGTCATTGTAAGGACTTGATCCTGAAGGTGATGAGCCTCGAGATCTTTCTGGAAGGCGGCCATTGCGGAAGAGAGTTCCTGTAGGAGGCGTCGATGAATATTTGCCTGGTTGGCGTGAGTGTCATATCCTCCTTGGGAAACGAAGAATACCCGAGTCTCGAGGCCGCCCGAGATCATGGCCGCGACACCCCTGAGAGCGGCGCTGAGGCGGGACTGAGGATAATCGACAAGCGGCAGATATCCTTCGGTGATGCGCCGGATTCGTTTCTCGGTAACGATAGCGTCCATCAAGGTGTGTTGGAGGAAGTTGAGGTTCTCGCCTTCGGCCTGCGCTCCAGCGATTTTTTCGAGCAGGTCGGTCGATTTTCCGCTGCCTCTGCGGCCTAGTCTTCGGGTGATTCCGAAGATGTTGTGAGGCTTGCTCGACTGAAGGGTCTGGGGAAGCAGGTTGCTGACATGAATCGCCAGAGGATGATCGGAGGAGGGTTGCCCGCTGCAGCGGTTGTCAAAGTAGCGGCCGAGCCATCCGGTGGAGAGAAACTGGTCGCTCTCGGAGGCGGTTTCCCAGATTTCGGAAGAGCGAAAGTGGCTGCGATTGGGATTCGGGTAGCCGACATTCTGAATGATTGCGACTTTTCCATCCCGGTGCAGGTTGGCTATTTCTTTCAAGGCTGGGTTGAGAGCCATATTTTCTCCGACAGGGATGAGCTCCTCGGATTTGAGAGCGAGCCGTGGCCGGAGGCGAAAATAGTTGGAGTCTTGAAACGGAACCAGGGTATTGAGGCCGTCGTTTCCTCCGGCCAATTGGATAAGGACAAGCACGGTTCGATCCTTTTCCGGTCCAGGAGATCCTGCCAGGGTAGTATGGGTGAGGAAGGAAGGCGCGAATTGGCTGAAGGTGAGGAGTCCGATCCCGCGGGCGCCATTGAGGAGGAACTCGCGCCGAGTGGAAGGATATAATATCGGTTTATTGTTCATTCTTCAGCAAAGATGGTAATGAGGAGAGAGAAGGGTCGCCTTAATAATCGTCTCAATGCGACGGACCCGTTTTCCTCCGCCCTGGCGGAGATGGGAAAGGAGAAGATTGGAGAGGTCAGAGCGTTCAGGACCGGCGATCAAGCGTTGTGAAACGCTCTCAACGACGGCGGAGTCACCCATAGAATCGAATTTACCGAGCTGGTCACGACACACAGTCAACTTGGCCCTATTTTCGAGCCGGGCGACCATCAATTCGGCGTAGTCGTCGGCATTGAGTCGATCCTCGTTGACTTCGGAAAATACCCTTTCGACAGCCTGACTGCGGGCCGCGAGAGTGGAGGAGTTGATCCATAGTTTTCCTCCTACCCAACCGCGAACATTCGGTGGTGCATAGAAGGGCTGGCCCATATTGCGAAGACCGGTGAGGGTCCGGTTGGGGAAGGGCGCCACATCGAGATTAAGATCCTGCAGCAAACCGATGTAGAAGTGGGTCGGGCTCTTAATCATGTTTCCGCGAAATTGCGGGTGAAAGAATAGACGACTAGAGAAAATCTTCGAGATGAGGAAGCCGATGTTAAAATCGCTTTGTCGCCACTTGACGCCGAGGGCGTTCAGGTAGCGCGGCTCGAGGGAGATATCGCTCGAAAGGTAGTTGCTGAGAAACTCCTTCGGCAAGAATGTCTCGGCGGCCGGCTGTTTGAGCGCGAGATCAATGACATCGTCTCCGGTGAATCGGCCACGCTTGCCAAAGATGGATTTCGTACCGTCATCGAACTGCCTTTGGGCAAAGCGATATCGAGCTCCGTCCGTCTTGTATCCGGTAAAGGCACGAGCAGCTTCTTTAATATCGCTTTCGGTGTAGTTTCCCTCCCCCAGCATGAAGAGTTCGAACAGTTCACGGGCGAAGTTCTCGTTTGGGCTTCCCTTCCGGCTTCTCTGAAGATCGAGATACTGAATCATGGCCGGAGATCGACTCACTAGCTTGCAGAGTCGGCCAAACTCGGCAGATGCGTTATCTCGCAACAGTTTTTGGTGCTGAAAGAGGAGATACGGGTTTCGGACTTTGGGCAGTCCCACCACGAAGACATTTTGGAGAAAGAGGACGAGCTTCTCGAAGGGCGAATTTTCCGGTTTACGAGCATGGATCAGCCAATTGATCCCGTAGTCGAGGTAAGCGGAATTTCCTTTTTCGCGAAATTCCCTCTGCAGAGCTCTTCGTTCTTCGTCGGTGAGGTCGCGTGCTCTTCGGAATCTTCCTCGAAATTCCTCAACCAGCTTTTCAATCCCGTAGGGTAGGCTCATTTCCGGCGCCTTTCCAAAATAGCGTCCTATGGTCGCGCCTAGACCTTCATCAGTGCACCGTTGGATCTCTTTCGGTTCTGCGAAGAAACCGATCCGATTCAGGAGGTGGCGGGCAGCCCCATGATTCCATTCCGAACTTGGAAGAGGCGCCCATGCCTTCCGAGGAGAGATTTCTCTGTAGTCCCCAGTCATTCTGTTTCGTTTTGGTTAAACCGAGGGCTGCGCCCAAAGTTTCAAGTCAGCTCCAGCCGCCGGTTGCCACTTCGGAACCGGATCAATCGAGGCTGAAACTTCAATGGAAGGTTTCATACATCCTGCTCTTACAGGAAGCGAACTGTCGCCCGAGTACCCGCATGTACAATGAAGTTTCAGGTTAGTCCCGCCTCCGGCTGCACGGGCTTGCCCGATCAATCGAGGGAGGAAGAGGATGATACTTACGACTCCCGATCTTCGAGCGGACGATGATGAAATCTCGAATGGCAGCTCCTATCGGTGGCGCTGAGGTTTCCAGCGTTTATACTCAGTATCGTGCGGCATGTATGCTTCGGCGCTGTGAATTTCCTGGAGGAGGTTTTGTTGGGCTAAAATCTGTGGAAAGTGGTTGAGGGAATAGGGGATTGAGGTAGCGTTTTCGGGAGGATCAAGCCATAGGTTTCGCTGGCGAATATGAAAGAGGCGATGCGAGAATTGGGTGGCTTCTTCGCGGCTTATGAGCTGAAGCGTTGAGAAGCTGCCTTTCTCAGCAACCTGGAGGTAGTTCCACATGTCCTTTCGAAAGTCGGATAGTAGCGCAAACGGGGGAGTGACACCATCGTCGATGAGGAGGCGTGCGGCCGCCTCGAGGCTCTGGTATCTGAACAAGGGAATCGATTGATGGGAAGGAAGGCTTCGCCATCCGTTGAACGCCATGGCGGTGATCCGGATCCCGAGGATGGATCCGGGCCCTTCACAGAACACAAACCCTCGCAGATCGGCGAGGTCGAGCCCGGTCTGGTCGAGGCAGGCCCTGACCCCCTTGAAGACAGAATTCAGCGCCTCTTCCTCAGATTGGAAATGGGATAGCCATCGTCCTTCTTCGACGATGCCTACCTGTACCTGAGGGGAGCTGGCGTCGAGAAGAAGGGTACGGTCCGGACATCTCACACGCTAATTGTATTGGCGGCGCAAATTAGTGGGTGGGATCCGCAATTCTTCCCGGTATTTGGCCACGGTACGACGTGCAATCTTTATGTCTCGTGAAGCCAGTTGGGCAACGATCTGCTGGTCGCTGTAGGGTTTTGCCGAATCCTCGCCCTCGATGATCTTGGCGATAAGTTCCTTAATTGAAGTATTGGCTACGGTTTCGCCGGAGTGAGAGGTATATCCGGTGGTAAAGAAGAATTTGAAACTGAGGACGCCGTGCGGCGTCTCCATGTACTTATTGGCGATGGCGCGGCTTATGGTCGTCTCGTGCACTCCGACGACTTCCGCTATCCGACTCATAGTCAAGGGACGGAGTTTAGAAACGCCACTCTCGAAAAAGTCTCTCTGAAAGCTTAGGATTTCCCGGGCGATGCGTTCCACGGTATTCTGTCGCTGTTCGATCGAGTTGATCAGAAATCGACCGGACTTGATCTTGTCTCGAATGTACTCCCTCTCCTTCGGCGGCAGCCCCCCTTTGGCGATCAGATTTTTGTAGGTGTCGCTCAGATTCAATCTCGGAATATAATCACTGTTCAAAGTAACAACCCATTCGTCACTGTCTTTGAAGATTCGGACATCCGGAATAACCACGCGGTTGTAGTCCTCCGCAAATCGCCGGCCGGGAGCTGGATCGAGGGCGGAGATCTCTTCGATGGCTTTTTGTACGTCCTCGACTTTGGAGCTGGTTTTGCGGGCAAGTTCCGGAATTCGGTTCCTTAGAAGGAGTTCGAAGTGATCCGCTATTATTCGGGCCGCGATACTTTTCTCCTTCCCTTCGAGTTTTAGTTGTGTGAGCAGGCAGTCGCGAATTCCGGAGGACCCGATTCCCGGTGGATCGAGGCTTCGAAGAAGAGTTTCGGCACCCTCGATCGCTGCCAGCGGAAGCTCGGACATGAGAGCGATATCGGGGAGAGAGGACGTGAGAAAGCCTTTGTCGTCAAGGCTTCCGATTATGAATTCGAACGCGGCAAGTACTTTGGGGTCGACATCGCTCATTTCCGCCTGCCGCATAAGATGCTCCTGAAGGGAAGTCTCGGAGGTCAGAGAATCGAAGAAATGCTGTCTTCTTTCTGCGTCATCGCTGGTATAGCGAGTGAAGGCGTTCTCTTCTGCATAGTATTCCCGCATGTCCTCATTGAGCTGATTCAGCGCTTTGTGGTCATCCACGAAATCGAGTTCCCTCCCATCCGTCTCTCGCTCCGGAGTCTGATCCTCTACGCTTCTCTCCTCAATGCTGATGCCATCCATGGGGAGTTCCTCGAGAGTGGGATTGGTTTGTAGCTCTTCAAGGATGGTGGTGCGCAGATCGAGAGCCGGAACCTGAAGAATCTTGAGGGACTGGCGTAGTTGTGGCGCCAGGACCTGAGTCTGGATCTGCCTTTGGACCTGCTGGAGCCCTTGAAATTGCATGTCGTATGATTTCGACTAGGGAGAGCCCGCTTTTCTCGCAGAATTCCGTTCCATTTATCGAGGCGGAACTTATTTCTGACAGCGTTGCTTCTCGTCGGGAATAAAAAGCGGGCTAGGGTAGCTCGGATGAACTTTTGGCCGTCTCCGAATCCGGCAGGTAGGCGATCCCATCCTTGAAAAGATGTTCGAGATAATCGGCGAGTTTCTCATTGGTGGGCCCGTATCCGTCGCTGTAGAGGTAAAGTTCAAGAGCGGTGAGCATATCATAGGCCCGTTGATAGCGGCTGTCTCGAGCCCTTTGCAGAGACTTCTGAAGGATATCGTTGAGTTTCGCGTCGATCCCGTCGCGCAAAGCCGTGAAGTTGGGAATGTCCATTTCCAGGATATTCTTCCTGGTCTCGGCGGGCTCGTCTGATTCGAAGATGTTCTGCCCGAGGAGGAGTTCGGCTAGGACGATGCCACAGCAGAAGAGGTCGGCCCGAGCGTCGGTCACCTCCCTCTGTGCCTGTTCCGGAGAGAGATATTCATCCTTACCCGCAATCACGTCACCCTCTTCATCGTACATTAGGTCGAAGGCTTTGGCGATACCGAAATCGGTGAGCTTCACATCTCCTTCGCGCGCCAACATGATGTTCTTCGGATTGACGTCTCGGTGCACGATATGCAGGAGGCGTTCGCTTTTGTCCCTCTTGTCATGGGCATAGGCCAACCCACGGCAGATTCGAGAGACGATGAACGCGGCCATATCCACGGGGACGTCGCGGCCAAGATAACGGTGTTGGTAAAGGAAGTCTTCAAGATTCACGCCATTCACGTACTCCATGACCATGAAATATTGTCCTCCCAATTCCCCGAGGTGGTAGGTCTGGACAATATTGGTGTGAATGAGATCGGCCACCAGACGGGCTTCGCCAACGAAATTGCTGCGGAATTCCGTGATCGAGGAAAACTCCTCCCGGATGAGTTTTATGGCGACTTGCTTACAGAAACCGTCGACCCCGAGCTGCCGGGCTTCGAACACAACACCCATCCCGCCGGATGCGATCTGGCGCACCAGATCGTAATGCATTTCAAAAAAAAGCTTCTTCAGCTCGGCCACGTGGGTAGAGTTTTGTTTATTCAGTTGGGGGATTCAAGTCGGATATATATAACACTTTGATTCGCTTGAAAAGTGTATTATTTAAGAGGGAAAGTTCGGAAATGTGGCAATGCGTCTCTCTGAGATCGAGTGAGGAGAGGATCGACAAGGGATCAAGAATAGGTACTAGATGACGTAAATACGGTCCCAGGGGAGGAGAAAAAGCTCGATCAAGTCTATCGAACCGCTAGGATGCATGGATGATTAGGTTAACGGAACGAGCAGCGAAACGGGTACTTGAATTGGCCCTGGGAGTCGACGATCCAGAGAAACGACTTAGAATGTCGGTTGAAAAAGGGGGCTGTTCGGGTATGGAGTACGCCATGTCGTTCGATTTGAAGGTCGAGGGGGATCTCGAAATCGAGAGTCTGGGGATTCGTATTCTTATTGCCTCAGACAGTCTGGAACATCTCAAGGGCTCGGAGCTGGATTTTGACGACGGTCTTAATGGGAAGGGGTTCGAAGTCCGTAATCCGAATGCGGAAACGACCTGCGGTTGCGGGAGGTCGTTCCAATAGGATTCCGGCCTGATAGACCGTTGGACCTGCTTCAGCGTCCAAGGGATCTACTTTGTTGCAACCGTCTATCAGGCCGGAATCCTAGAGCACGGCAGTATGAATGGCGACAGTGGAGAGGCTGAGGGTTCGAATGCTTACCTGGGAGAAACCGGCTTCGACGATTTCACGCTTGAGAGACTGTCGATCGGGAAACTGCTCGATGCTGGTGGCTAGGTAGAGGTAGGCGTCGGGCCGGCGGGTGACGAGGGAGGCGATCTTGGGGAGGACGAAGTTGAGGTAGGGGAAATAGATGGGGCTAAACCAGGTTACGGGCTGACTGAAGTCGAGGATGAAAAGGGTTCCCCCGGGGCGCCGTAGGACACGCTTCATTTCGCGCAGTCCGAGTTTACGATCCTCGAGATTGCGATAGCCAAACGCGATGGTCACGACGTCGTAGGAGTGATCGCGGCAGGGCAGTTCGAGACAGTCCCCCGACCTGAACTCGAGATGAGCCCAGCTTGGTTTTTTATGCCGCTCAAGCTTGCGTTCGGCGATCTGCAGCATTGAGAGACAGAAGTCCATTCCCGTAATTTGGGCGGGCGTTCCAAGTCTCTTTGCCAATGCGATTGCGACATCGCCGCTCCCGGTGGCGAGGTCCAGAACCAACCTGGGATTTCGTTTCTCCACTAGTCGGCTCAATACGAGACGCCAATAAAAATCGAGCCCCATACTCAAGATATGATTGGCGAGGTCGTAGCGTTCGGCGATGCCGGCGAACATCTCGTTCACTTCACGCGCCTGGGGCATAGGGTAGGTATGAAAGTGCGGAGGGGGAGAATCGGAGACTGGGGGACGCGGAGAGAATTTCCAAACGAGAAAACGCGTTCAAGAAATTAGGCTTTGATAGACGGTAGTACCAAGTCCGGGAGATTCCTATTCTTCCTGTTTTTCGTCGTTTCTGTGATCGAAGCTGGCAACGACCATACGGGAGAGTTCCTTATCGGGATCATCGACAATCGCTTTCGAGATCGTGAAGGTTTCCTCTCCGGAATTTCGATAGATGATCTTGAGGCCGTGCTCGAAATCACAGAACTTCTCCTCACATAGTGCCCTGATAGTTTTCGTCGATTCGAGCGATTGTTCGATAAGGACCTGGCAAGCCTCCTCTTCGAAGTGCAGGGCGAGACCGTGTTCAGCTTGAAATCGTTTGGCAAAGGCGTCGATGTCGCCTTTCAGAACTTCCCTTTGGGCGTGCTCGTTTTCTTTCAGAAGATCGCCCAGTGCCTTATCGGAATCCTTAATGGTGTCTACTGAGACGGCGAAGGATTTCACGGCAGTGGAAGGAAGTTCGAATTTGAAGTTGCGAAAGACGCGCTCGAGTACCGTCATCAGACCCCGGGCGCCTGTGTTCTCACTGTGTGCCCTTTGGGCGATCTCCCGGATCGCGTCCTCCTCTATCTTGAAATCGAGGCCGTAGCCCTTGAAATCGAGTCGGTATTGCTCGAGTATGTTACCCTCGGAACTGAGCAGGATATTGGCGAGGTCATCGACGGAAAGTGGTTCGCAAATCTCGCGGACTGGGAGCCTTCCGACGAATTCGGGTTCGAATCCGAACTTTATGAGATCCGCCGTCTCGACGAATTTAAGGAAGTTTGATTTGGTGTCGTCGAAGTCGGACGGGGAGCTGCCGAAACCGATCTGGGAATTGTCGATTCGCTTCTTAACGATCTCCGCGAGCTTATCGAAAGCGCCGCTAACGATGAAGAGAATGTGACGGGTGTTGATCGACTTTTTTCTTGGTCGACCACCCCTGGATAGTTCCATCATGGCCTGCATCTGGGACATGATATCGGTCGGGCTGAAGAGATTCACCTCCGTATCTTCCATTAGTTTGAGTAGGTTGATCTGGACTCCTCGTCCCGATACATCGCGGCCGTGGCTGGTCGCGACTGAGGCGATTTTGTCGATCTCATCGATGTAGATGATGCCGTACTGTGCCAGATCGACATTTCCATTGGCTGCCTTGACGAGGTCCCTGACCAGGTCTTCGACGTCATATCCGACATAACCGGTCTCGGAGAACTTGGTTGCATCCGCTTTGATGTAAGGAACACCGACCAATTTTGCTATGCACCGCATCAAGTAGGTCTTACCAACCCCGGTCGGACCGAGAAGAAGGATGTTTTGTTTCTGAAAATCCCGATTGACCAGCTCCGGCTTCTCAATGCACTGGCGGACATGGTTATAGTGGTCGCAGATTGCGACTGAGAGGACCTTCTTTGCCTCTAACTGCTTGATTACAAACCGGTTGAGGTAGTCGCGAATCTCTCTTGGCCTCAGGCTGAACTCCCGAATCCGCTTCAGGACGACCTCGTCGTCTTCGGTGGATTCCGGAACCTCTTCGTCTTCACCGGCTTCTGATCCCTGGACGGGTGCGGCGGGCTTATGGAGGCTGAAACTGATGTTGGGATTCCGAAGGGCGTCCTGGATCTGTTTTTGGAGGTCTTCAAAGGGGTTCTTGGGCTCTTTCTCGCTCATAATTAATGGGTTGACAGAACGGCGCAGATTTACAGAAGTATCAGATAGTTAAACTTTTATCGAAATATAACCCTAAGAGTGTAAAATACAACTAATATGTCAGCGAACCTTACGAAGCGAGACATTGTCCTCAATATCTACGACAGAACCGGTTTTGCTCAGAAGGAAGTCCGCGAAGTGGTACAGTTGACGTTGGATTCGATTGCCGAGGCCCTATCAAAAGGGAGAAATGTGGAGTTGCGAAACTTCGGCGTATTCGAGGTGCAGGTGCGGAAATCGCGAATAGGTCGCAACCCCAATAAGCCGGGAAAAGACGTCATCATTCCGAAGCGGGCGGTTATCAAATTCAAGGCCGGCAAGGAGTTGAAAGGGGACCTCAAGCGTCTCGACCTTGATAGGATCGGGGAGTAAGGACTGGAGAATGGGGACAGGCCTCCTGATCCGCGCTAATATTCAGTAGTCCGCTGATGTTCGAAAGCATTCCGGGGTTTCGAGAATATTATCCCGACCGATGCGCGGTGCGCAATCACATCTTCGAGGTGTGGAAGGATGCGGCGGTTCGGTTCGGGTTTGAGGAATACGAGGCCCCGCTCGTCGAACCTCTCGAGCTTTTCACTGAGAAGAGCGGAGATGAGATTGTCGGGCAACTTTTCGCATTTACGGACAGGGGAGGCCGGGAGGTCGCATTGCGGCCTGAGATGACACCCTCGCTGGGGCGTCTGGTTGGGGCGCGGCAGCAAAGTCTGAAGAAGCCGATCAAGTGGTTCAATGTTGGAGAACACTTTCGTTACGAGAAGCCCCAGAAGGGGCGGACTCGAGCATTCTATCAATTCAACGCGGACATCCTCGGGGAGAAGGGGCCGGCGGCGGACGCAGAGCTGATCGCACTGGGGATCGAAAGCCTGCTCAGCTTCGGATTGGTGGAATCGGACTTTTATATCCGGTTGAGCGATCGGAAACTTTGGATGGATTTCCTGTCCGCTTTCGGGTTTGAAGAAGATCGTGCAGGAGAGGTGTTGGCGATCATCGACAAGATCGAGAGACAGGATCGAGAGACGATCGTCGAGAAACTGGATCCGCATTTGGGCGCCCGAACGGAGGAGTTTCTGGCGCAAGTTGGGGAGCTCGTTAAATCCGATTCAGTTGGTGGAATCCGGGAATTTTTGCGGGACCGGATTGCCTCGACAGAGACGCAGGAGAGGATCGAGGGACGATTGGAGGAGTGGGAGGATCTTCTGGGTATCCTGGAGGCAATGGGAATGATGGCATTCCTCAAGGTGGACTTGGGAATTGTACGGGGATTGGCCTACTACACAGGGTTTGTTTTTGAGGCCTTCGAAAGAGAGGGCGAAGCGCGGTCTCTGTTCGCCGGGGGACGATACGACGGCTTGCTCGCGAAGCTCGGTTACGGAGATCTACCGGCGGCGGGTTTTGCGATGGGAGATTTGGTCCTGACCAATCTGCTCGAGGAGAGAGAGCTTTTTGTCGATAGGAGCAATGCACCCGAAATTTTCGTCGTCATGGGAGGCGAGAATGAGAGGAGAGTTGCATTGGCGGATGTCGCCCGATTGCGAAGGTCGAACTTTCGGGTAGAGTATCCGTTCCGAAATCTCAATTTCGGGAAGCAGTTTGGACTGGCGGTACAATCGGGAGCCCAGATTGCATTGATTTACGGTTCCGAGGAGTTGGAGGAGGATTCGATCAAAGCACGTGATTTGAAAACACGTCATGAGACCAAGGTTAGGCGCGTTGATCTGGTTGATGAACTGAAAAGGATTCTTCGGATCTGATTTTGGCCAACACAACATGAACGACCAAAGTCCAGACTATTTGATCATTGGTCACGTTACCAAGGATGCGGTGCCCGAAGGGTCCATTTTGGGTGGGACTTGCAGTTATTCCGGGGTGACGGCTCACAAGTTGGGAGAGCGAGTGGCGGCGGTCACGCGAGCCGGACCCGACATTCCGTCGACCGATATTTTCGAAGGGGTAGAGGTCGAGTTGATGAGTGATTCTTGCAGTACCACATTCGAGAATCGATACCAGGGAGGCGTGCGAGAGCAGAGTCTCTATTCAGTGAGCGGTTCTCTGGCGATTGACGATGTTCCCCTGAAGTGGCGATCGGCCGGAATTGTTCATCTTGCCCCGATGGCGCAGGAAATCAGTCCGGTTTTGGCGAGATTGTTTCCGGACTCGCTGGTCGGCGCCACCCTTCAGGGATGGCTGCGAGGAACGGATCGGCACAAGAAGGTTATCTACGAATGTCATCCACTGTTGGAGGAGGCGATTGGAAATATCGATGTAGTGATCGCGAGTGAGGAGGACTTTTTTGGGAATAGAGCGGAATTGGGACGGATACTGGGAGGAGCAAAACTGGGAGTGGAGACGACGGGCCCCAATGGTTGTGTGATTTACCATAGTGGGGAGAGCTTTGAAGTCCCGGTGGAAACGGTGGAGGAAGCGGATCCGACCGGAGCCGGGGACGTGTTTGCAGGCGCATTTCTGGTCGAGTACCGGAATTCGCGGGATTTTATCAAATCGGCGCAATTCGCAAATTCTTGTGCCTCGCTGTCGGTGGAGCGGAAGGGGGTCGAAGGGATTCCATACCGGGTCGAGGTTGAGAAGAGGCGGAATGCAATTTACGCCTAGGAATCGGTCGGACTTAGCTTTGCGATACTTCTGAGTAGGCGTGCCATCTGGGTGGGTTCGTGGATTGCGGCCGATTCCGCCACCGACAGATTCCTCGGGTTAAAGAACGGTATCTCCCGGGCCGATATTTGTTATACGCAGCCAATCCGATCCCGGTGCGGAATCGGTTGCGGCGGTTGTCTCGAAGCACAGTAGAAATGAGCAGTCCCTATACGGACGAAAACAGGCGAGTTCTGATCGTTGACGACAATCTCGCCATCCATGAGGATTTCCGTAAGATTCTTCTCAGCGAGAGATTCAGAGAAGACGAATTGGCGGACACGGAGGCATTTCTATTTGGGATGACACCGAGGGCGAGCCGCCCGGATTCGGTCGATATTGACTCGGCATTTCAGGGTGAGGAGGGGCTCGAGCGAGTTAGATCGGCGATTCGTGAGAGGCGTCCCTACGCTTTAGCCTTCGTCGACATGCGGATGCCGCCCGGGTGGGATGGATTGGAGACAATTGAAAAACTCTGGGAAGAGGACCCGGAACTGCAAGTGGTTATCTGCACGGCCTATTCCGATAATTCATGGGAGGAGATTCGGGAGCGGTTGGGGCCGTCTGACAAATTCCTGATTCTGAAGAAGCCGTTTGACAACGTTGAAGTGCTTCAGCTGGTCTCCTCGCTCAGCGAAAAGTGGGCGCTGGCACGGAAGGCGCGATTGAAGATGGAGGATCTCGAAAGAATGGTGGAGGAGAGGACCAGCGCCTTACGAAAGGCAAATCAGGCCAAGAGTGAATTCCTCGCCAACATGAGTCATGAATTGAGGACGCCGATGAACGCTGTGATCGGTTTCACGGAACTTCAGCTCGATACGGATCTGACGGAGGAACAGAGGGAGTACGCTGAGATCGTGCGCAAATCCTCCGATACCCTCTTGTCCCTGATCAACGACATTCTGGACATCTCAAAGATCGAGGTCCGGCAGCTCGACCTCGAGGCGATCGAGTTCAATCTCAAGGATACGATTGAAGAGGTCGTTCAGATGCTTTCCTTCAGCGCCAATCAGAAGTCCCTCGAGTTGGCATGTCGCGTCAATCCTGAGGTTCCGACCGATGTTCTCGGTGATCTCGGCAGGCTGCGACAGATCCTAATCAATATTGTCAATAACGCCGTCAAATTTACGCACAAGGGAAAGGTCGAAATTGTGGCGGCTTTGGAGGAGGAGAGTGGAGAACGAGCCAAGGTCAGATTCTCGGTGAGGGATACCGGCATCGGCATACCCAAAGAGAGTATCGACAACATTTTCGAAGCCTTCTCTCAAGTGGACTCCTCCTCAACTAGAAAATATGGAGGAACTGGATTGGGTCTGGCCATCTCCAAGCAGTTGGTCGAGCTGATGGGGGGCTCGATATGGGTGGAGAGTCGGGAATCGGAAGGTTCCGTTTTCTGGTTTACGGTGAATTTGCAGAAGCAGTCCACATCTGGATCGGCCAGGGAGCTGAATCTCTCCGAGGAGGTCAAGGGTCGGCGGGTTCTGATCCTGGACGACAATGCGATCAACCGAGTCATACTCAGAAAACAGCTGGAGGCACTGGGCTGCTCTCCGGAAGAGGCCTGTTCTTCACGTGAGGCTTTTGAGAGAATTCGACGCGCCCAGACGGACGGCGCTTCGTTCGATATCGTGATTACCGATATGCAGATGCCGGAGATGGACGGCGAGACTTTGGGACAAAGGATCAAGGAGGATTGCAAGCTCAAGGATATTGAATTGATTATGGTCACTTCGACGGATCAGAGGGGAGACTCGGCCCGTCTCAAGCGAATCGGGTTCTCCGCTTATCTGACCAAGCCGATCAAGCAGACCGATCTCTATGCCTGTCTCTCCACCGTATTTGGCCGAATTAGGGTTAGTGGAGAATTCCCCAGCAACGGAATGGTCACGAGAGCGACCATTGCGGAGAGCAATCTGGCGGAATTGAGGATTCTCTTAGTTGATGACGTCGAATTCAATCGAAGGTTCGTTGCCCGGATATTGGAGAAGATGGGGCATGCGGTCGAGGTGGCGGTTGATGGCAAGGAGGCAGTTCACTTCTTTGAGGAGCAGATTTTCGATCTGGTCTTTATGGACTGTCAGATGCCGGTGATGAACGGGTATGAGGCTACCGTCGCGATGCGAGGCCTGGAGGGAGATGGGCAGCAGACACCGATTATCGCGATGACTGCCCACGCCATGAAGGGTGATCGAGAAAAGTGCCTAGCTGCGGGCATGGATGACTACATCAGCAAGCCGATTGTACTGCGGGAGCTGCGAGAAATACTCATACGCTGGTCTTTCATGAACTCGCGGTCGGTGGCTTAGGAATCTGTCGGTTACCGTTTTTAAAACTCGCCGTCTCGATCTGCCGTATCAGCAGTCCGGGTGAATATTCGGTTCGCGGGGATTCGACCACCGACAGCTTCCAGTTCTGGTTTCTTGCGAAGTGCACTTGTCACGGCACAGCGAAGCGGCGACGGAAAGCCCGACAGATTCCTAGGGCAACCCACCCCTGGCCCCTCCGAGGAGGGGAATGACCTAAAATCCAATGGTTCTGGAAATTCTCCTCCTCGGAGGGGTTAGGGGTGGGTTGATGTTTTAACCGTAGATGCTTGATAAAGCCCTTTATTATAGATTTCCGTTAAGTGGCACGATGATTACAAAGGTTTTGAGATCTGGATGTATTCTTCCGACCGTCTGGATTCTGCTTGCCGCTCCGCTGGATGGTTCGGTGGAGGAACTTGTGGATTCGTTGATTGAGGCGCACAAGAACAGAGAACCTCTGCCATTGGTGTCGCTTGACGAGCCGGGGCTGACGCTACCGGAGGCCTATGAAATTCAGAGACGATTTGTCGAAGGCATCCAAGGCGAGAGCGCCGTAACCGGGTATAAAGCGGGGCTTACGACAGAAGCGAGTAGGGTGCGATTTGGATTGGAAGATCCGGTGTCCGGCATTCTTCTGCGCCCAATGGACTACACGGGCCGCTCAATTGTGCGCTTGGGCGATCATCGCCGAATGATGATCGAAACCGAGATTGCGTTCATTGTGGGAAAACCGATCAGACGGCCGGTTGCTAAGTTGAAGCGGTTGAAAAAGAGAATCAGCGCCATTGCGCCGGCGCTCGAGTTGCCGGACATAGGATTTGAGGATCCTCAAAAACTTTCCGCGGTGGATCTAATTGCCGCGAACGTGTCGGCAGCTGGATTCATAGTGGGTCCGCGGATGCCTCATCGGGAGGTTGATCCAGGTGAAGTCCGGGTCCAGCTGGTGAAGAATGGAGCTTTGGTCAACAGTGGAATTGGAGAAGAGGCAATGGGGGTACGGTGTTTTGATTCTCGGGACATTAGGTGATGATATTGATGGCCTTGTGTAGGTTGAAGGTGAAATGATCACAGAGGGCAGGGGTGGATTCGAAGCCCATGGTAGATTTGAGGCTAAGAACCAGTTGCCTGCAAGCAGCCAGGATTCTGGCTGCGTTATGGTTACGGATCATACATCGATCTTCATCGAAGAAGCGATCTCTGGGGTAGTGGTTTTTGTTTTCGATGGCCCAGTGGTTGCGGATTTTCGATAGGAACTGAGGAGGGCTCAAGTCGGTGGGATCGCGGCTGCTGACATAGTAGGAGCGTTCCGAGGAAGGTTTCGCTTTGTTAGGATAATGGAAGGTGCGTTGGACAGAGGCGAACTGACGAGCATGAGGCAAGCCAAGGGAGGGAGCGCTTAGAGGATGGGTTGCTATTTGACGAATCTCCAGGCGGCCATGGTCCTTATCTACGGTTTGGTGGACAAAAAGGGGGAGGGGCCGAAAAGATTCTTTGCGTCTTGATGCATGGTGGGTTGGTTGTCTTTGATCTGGATGATATAGTCAGCACCGAGTTCTTCGACCACGATGTGGGCCGTTTCTTTTTGGTTATGCATGGCGTCGAAGGTGAAGGTGGATCCGTCCATGGCCGGCATCTTGCGCAGGAGAGTTTGGGCGGCGGTGATCTCGTTGGATTTGTCGGCGGTAGCGACTTGGGCAATCGTTTGAGCGCTTTGATGATCGACCGCGGCCACCAGGTGCAAGGCCTTGGCCGGTTCTTTGTCAGTGCCTTTGAGAGTCTTACCGTCAACCGCAATATCGCGGGGCAAACGGCCCTCGGGCGAGGCTATGAATTGGGTGAGGATTTGATCGAAAAGCTCGGCCTCGACGTTTTGCAACACCCGGTAGAAGACATCATAGCAGGGGGCCTGAAAACGGCTTGTTTTGGGGTTTTTCCAGGAGCGTAAGGCGCGCAGTTGGGCTTGATTGAGGTGATGGGCCAGGCGCACGATCTCCTTGAGGTTGTGTTTGCCGCAGAGGGTGCCGAGCACAATCATACTCAAGACCGTGGCGAGTCGATAGCGACGGCCCGCTTTTCGACGGAAGTCTTCGATCTGGTGGAAGCGTTCCCGGAGGCTTGTCATCTGTTCCACTTTGAGGCAGACCGCATGGGAGTTGTCGTTGGCATTGAGGGCCTCACGGTGTGCCTTGGGCAAGGGCCCTGGCGAGCGCAGCAGTTGCAGAGCATCAGCCCGCAGGGGTTTGACCCAGATCTGCTTGGGGCGCTCATGGCGTTCATAGAAATCTTCCCGCTGTCGACCATATCCCGCGCTCAAGCCCAAAGGAGTCCACCCGCTCGCCTTGTAGCAAGTGCCTCGGTGGATCTGTGGGTCCACGAAAGTTTCCGCTACCAAGGGGCGATAGGCAAAGGCCTGCTCCCAGTGATCGGCCAAGACTCTCAGGCACATCGCCAACGTCTTGGAGGCCAGATTGGCCAGCTTGAGCCCGGGCAGAATGAGAAAACGCCGGTTCTGCACCACCAGTTTCAAGCGCGCATGCCGTCGCGCCCCATCCCAGCCGATCCAGCCGTCTCGATCCTTCAGCCGGTAGCTAGCCGCTCCCCACAGCAAAAGACACACCCATTGCCCGTCGATCAAAGCCACATAGCGCAGGGTCTCTCCCGCGCTCCCCGCACTGTGCAAATAATGATGTTGGATCAAAAGATCATTGAATCGCTCCTGCTCTTCGGGCAAGATCAGACGCAGAGTTAGACGATCTATCGAAGGAGTCAGATGGTAAGATCTTTTGTCTTTCATACCATCTTGGCATGACTGATTCCCTCGGGTTTGTCTAGCTCTTTTTTTATCTTTTTGCCTATCAGCCACTTCCTCCCCAGAAAACTTTCACCCTGGCAATGGGGGATCCCTGGAAGGCGGCGCTCTGGCTTACCAATCATATCCTGTCGGAGGGCAGGACCCTAGAGCCGGGGATGGTGCTGCTGACCGGAGCCTTGGGGAGACTGGTGAGGGCGGAGGAGGGTGAGTATACTGCCCGGTTCAGTGAGCTCGGCGAAATTCGACTGCAGGTAAGGTGAAAGGTGGGAATTGCTTGGACAGAAAGTAGATCGGGTATTGAACATCCAACATCCAACGCCGAAGTGGGACCTTCGGGACCTAGATCAAAAGACTGATATACCTGGGAGACGCCAACTTTTATCTCAAGCGACAATCGAATCTGCCGTTTCTTGCGGCATTCGAATGGTCCCTACTTCGAAAACGCTCGAACGGCCCCGAATCGCCGATTTGTGGAGCTTTCAGAAAACGAATGGACCTGAAACTTCAACGTAGATGGAGGCTGTCCCAAATCCGAGAGGATTTGGGTGGAAGCCTGATACCGATATCAATCTTCGTCACGTTATGTAGACCACGACATGCCTTCCGTCCTCGGTAGCTTACCTTTTATCCGTTATGCACCTTTCCAGCACCCTTCCTCTCGCTTTGAGTCGATAGTTCTCCCAAGGAAGCGCCTCTGACTCGATTCTTGGATCCCTATGCCGCCTGCGTTGCCTCTTTCTCATGTTCTTGCGCAAGTCTCTGCGCGATTTTCCATAGATTGTGGGACAGAACCGACCAGGCCACGCTAAGGTTACGGTTGTCAAAGCCTTTGCTGCGTATCTTGCCCCCGTGCCATCGGTTCTTGAGCACTCCGATCCGGCCTTCGGTGCTCCCTCGTCGTCGCTGCAACCGGACAAAGCGCGGCTCCTCCATCCGCTCCTTGAGCTCTTGTGGATTGCGGGGCGTAAGGGCGTCAAAAATCCCCTCTGCCTGGAGCCGCTTGCTGGCCGCCTTCGAGGCATAGCCCCGATCCCCACTGATCGCTTCGATCTTCTCCTCTAAAGCGAAGCCCTTTTGCCTCTCCAGACTTTCCCAAAGCTGCTTCAATTCGCTCGGGGCCTGCCCCCCATACAGTTTCCAGTCCAACAGATATCCCTCTGCGCTCTCGCATAAATAAAGGGTGTTGCCAAACTCCACCTCCCGATCTGCCTTGCCTCGCACGATGACGTCAATCTCAGGTTCGTAGGCGCTCAGGATCTTCTCCTCATTCTTCACCTGCCGCCCCCCTATGATCCGTTCGTGCGCCTGTTTCATGACCTGCGGTATCTGCTCTAACATACCATCCATTCGCTCGATGATTCGGCTCGCCTTCTTCTCGGTGTAATCGCTTTGCATCCACATAGCTTCCAATAAGTCACGGTGGCGAAGGGCATGGCCCTCAATCTTCTTGAGCAATAGCTTCATCCGCCGCAGGATCCCTTTACGCGCTTTGCCCGCCTCCCGGCGCCGACGCGCATGCGTCATCTCCAGGCACCGTTTGTTCATCTCCCGAGCCAATCCCTTTGCTCCCTGGGGCATGCGCTGTTTCATTCCCGCCTGCCCGATCAGACTGATCGCCTTGAGCAGCGTTGCTCCCACATCCTTGAGCAAGACCCAGTCCACGGGCCAGTGGATGTTCGCTTCCAGGCAAGTGGCGTCGATCAGGCATTCCCTCGTATCGATCGGCTTCTCTAATCCTGCCTCACCACAATGTTCAGCATTGCCCACCACCTCGGTCATCCTTGCATGCAGCTGTCTCAGATACGCTTCGTCGAAGAATTTCGAATCCCGTTCCAGACTGCTCTTCGATATTTTCCGGATCCCGTCTACCTCACGCACCCGGCAAAAATTAGCCAGAAGCTCACTGCGTCCCAACTCCTGCGACAGACAACGAAAGGATATCCCTCCGAGTAAATGACGCACCACCTCCACCCGCAGCGCTTTTATCGCTCTTAGAGCGCGTCGCTCCCGATCCTTCCCTCCCGCTTCATCCCATCCTTCCAAGGCTTTTACGATCGCCTCCCTTTCCAGCGAGGAGTCGATCAAAACCCGGTCAATCCGCTCCATTGTTTCCAGAAACACGGTGTAGTCTTTGCATCGAATGACTGGAGTTAGGGCTGGACGCAGGAAGCTTTGTACGGCAATATTTTTCATGAGAAGGGCGTGCTTTGTATTTGACTAACGCAAGCATAAGCGCCCTTTTTCGCCGGATCGAGCTTTTTGCAGCTCTATCCGGCCTTTTTTTTGCCCATAACTCATTAAAAATCAATTGTTTCCACCACTGGGACGGGCTCTAGATGCGGGTTCGCGGGTTGCTTATCAATACTTCCAAGAGGTAGAAGGATGGAACCGATAGGTTAAGATTCAGCCCCGTTTGATCCTGCTTCGAAGTGGCAGCCGGGGCCGAACTGTCTTGACAAATCGGGAGAGAAGATTGTTCGTTCCCTCACGTTCACGGGTGACATGTGTTCTCCCGGATTCGCAGAGAATCCTGAATTGGTGAAGTAGAAAACCCTATCCTGTGAGTCAGATGGAACCTTTATTCTGGATTGCCCCCGCCTCTGCCTTGATAACGTTGCTCTGCGCCGCGAATTTCTTTCGGCAGATGAAAGTCGAGGATGAAGGAACCGAGCGCATGAGGGAGATCGCCTCCCACGTCACGGCCGGAGCCCATGCCTATCTGCGGCAGCAGTATAAAGTAGTGGTGATTGTCTTCGTTCTGCTCCTGATCGTGTTTGCCTTTCTCGCCTTTGGCTTGAAGGTCCTGCATCCGCTGGCTCCAATCGCTTTCGTTACCGGCGGATTTTTCTCCGGGTTGGCCGGTTTTTTCGGGATGAAGACGGCCACTCATGCGGCGAGCCGAACCGCTCGGGCGGCCCAGAATTCCCTTGATCATGGACTTCGCGTGGCCTTTCGGAGCGGCGCCGTGATGGGTCTCTCGGTGGTCGGTTTGGGTCTGTTGGCGATTTGTGTTTGGTTTGCCATACTGACGAGTATCTACCCCGTTGGTGGGGAGGAGGGCAGTGGAAATCTGCTAATCGTGACGACCACGCTTTTGAGCTACGGAATGGGAGCTTCGTTGCAGGCACTATTCGCTCGCGTCGGTGGCGGGATCTATACCAAGGCGGCCGACGTGGGAGCCGACTTGGTGGGTAAAATTGAGGCAGGGATACCGGAGGACGATCCGAGAAATGCGGCCGTCATTGCCGACAACGTTGGGGACTTTGTTGGTGATGTCGCCGGAATGGGTGCGGACCTCTTCGAGTCCTACTGTGGTTCAATTCTGGCCACCGCGGCATTGGGAGCGGCGGCTTTCATCGGTTCTCCCGAGGCTCAGGTTAAAGCGGTGATTGCCCCCATGCTGGTGGCCGGGCTAGGCGCGCTCCTATCCGTTTTGGGGGTCTACTTTGTAAGAGTGAGAGAAGGGGCCGATCAAAGAGCGTTGTTGCATGCCCTGGACCGGGGTATCAACACCAGCGCAATCCTCGTGGTGGTGTGCTCTTATCCACTGCTGCGATTTCTCGGCATTGAAAACAGTCTTGGGATTTGGGCTGCGATCGTCGTCGGGCTGGTGGTCGGCATTGTCATTGGTAAGGCGACCGAGCATTACACTTCCCACTCCTATAAGCCGACTCGGGGAATTGCGGAGAGTTCCGCGACCGGTCCCGCCACGGTTATAATCTCGGGCATCGGGACCGGGATGATATCGACAGTGATTCCGGTGGTGGCGGTGGCGGCAGGTATCATCCTCGCCTACTCGTTCTCCTCCGGCTTCGATTTCAGCAATGTTTCCATGGGGCTATATGGAATCGGATTTGCTGCCGTTGGTATGTTGTCGACTCTTGGAATCACCCTGGCGACCGATGCCTACGGTCCGATCGCCGATAATGCGGGCGGTAATGCCGAAATGAGCGGGCTGGATCCGCAAGTTAGAGAGCGAACCGACGCGCTGGACGCTCTGGGAAACACGACCGCGGCGATCGGCAAGGGTTTCGCTATCGGATCGGCGGCACTGACCGCGTTGGCGCTCCTGGCATCGTATATCGAGCAGCTGAAAGCGGCCCTGGTAAAAGAGGGGGGAGTGCTGATTATGCCGGACGGTGGGGAGGTTCCCGTGGAGAGTGCCTCTTTCTATGATTTCATCAACTATTTCCAAATCACGTTGATCAATCCGGTGGTTCTGGTGGGAGTTTTTATCGGCTCATTGATGGCCTTTTTGTTTTGTGGACTGACCATGAACGCAGTGGGAAGAGCGGCATCTTCGATGGTCGAGGAGGTCCGTAGGCAATTTAGGGAGATCCCCGGGATACTCGACGGCGAGACAGAACCCGATTACGCCCGCTGTGTTGAAATATCCACTCTCGGCGCCCAGAGGGAGATGCTTATGCCCTCCCTGGTTGCGATTGGAACTCCCGTATTGATGGGTCTTCTCTTTGGACCCGCGGGCGTGATTGGTCTTCTTACCGGCGGTCTCTGCTCCGGTTTTGTCCTCGCTGTGTTCATGGCAAATTCGGGAGGCGCCTGGGACAACGCTAAGAAATACGTCGAGGAAGGGAACCTTGGGGGCAAAGGCTCCGAAGCACATATGGCGACCGTTATCGGCGACACCGTCGGTGATCCCTTTAAGGACACTTCGGGCCCCAGTCTCAATATCCTCATCAAGTTGATGAGCATGGTTTCTATCGCCCTTGCCGGAGTCACCGTGGCCTATAGCCTGATGTAGGAATCTGTCGGCTTTTTGTTCGGGAGCGGGTGAATCGGGCTATCCTGAAACTCTAAGGTGCCAGATCGATCACCGAGACACGCAAGAACATGACCTCGGCGACAACGGGCGCGCGAACCTCCACTAGAAACGCGCTGCTGTCCTCGCCCACTATGGTCTGCTGGGGATCCGCCAGCGCACTGAAAATCGTATCATCCTCGGATTGTTCGATGCTGTATTGAACGTCCGCGGCATATTTCGCCTGACGATAGGTCATCACCAGATCACCTCCATCCATAACCGCCATCGGCACACGGTTGCTGTTATTTCTGGTCGGATCGAATCCGAAGGCATAGCTCTCGAAATTCGTGATCTGATCGCCGCTTTCGTCTGCCGTTTTCAACCCCACCCCAAAGAGCTCCGCCCAATCGCTGTAGCCCAACATCGGAATCGGAGCGATCGTGGTGTCTCCGACTGTGGGCAATGGACCGCCCCCGGCATTTCCCTCCCCTGCGAACGCGTGCACCGCTACGGCCGCCGCCGGAGGAGTAACGACATAGGTCAGGCGCCGATTCGCTTCGCCATTCAGATTGTAGCTAACCGTATTCCCAAGCGCGCTGCCACCATCGCTGACACCTTCGAGGGCCCAGTCAACGGGCAGATCCGGCACATCTTCTGTAATCGTGTAGTCGCCGGTTCCAGGCGCCGGAATCACCGTCAGCTTAACCATGAATGGAAACTCTGTAATGTAGAACCTGGGCAGGTCGCGCAGGATGCGTAGATCCGGCGCCGGAGCAACGGTCAAGTTGAAAGGCTCGTCCCTGAATCCTCCATCCGGGTCCATGACCCTGACCGTCACAACGATTGCTCCATCGGATACCGGAATCATGAACATGAGGCGATCCGCGGCCGAACCGGAAAAGCTGATATTTCCATCCGGCAACACCGATTGGTTGGAGGAACTTCCCCTCAAGGTAAGCGTGTCAACCGGCGACTCCAAGTCATCGACCATGAAGGGGATGGGCGAGAGCGAAATGCCGGCAGTGGCATTCTGGTCCGGCAGAGGCGAGGGATCAATGGTGGGCGGAAAATTGAATGTTATGCTGATTTGCTGCGGAAAACTCTCTTCGGATCCGCCGTTTGCCATGCCCTCACCGTCGTTGAGAACAAGGTCATAGGTCGCCTGTCCTGTGCTCTGGACAGCAGGAGCTGTATAGCTGAGATCGCCGGATCCGAAATCTACTGAAGGCGCAGGAACCAATGGTGGTGAGATCAGATTGCTTGTTTCCGTGAGAATGAACATACCCAGATTGAAGCCTTCATCGGTTGCTGCTCCCGGCCCGGGCAGAATGTTCTGAACGAACCCCGAAATTGTCACGACGCCGCCCGAAGTCACTCCGTCAATTACCGGAGTTGGAACCTCAAAGGTCGGCCGGTCGTTTACAGGAGCGACGGATATCGTGCCAGTGGCAATCCCACTCAGGCCACTGCCGATTCCATCTATTGACGCCTCGGCTTCAAAACTGAATCCGCCTGGTAATGTAGTGTTGTTCTGTTGAGGAGCAGGGAGGAATTCAAGACCGGCTCCACCTTGGGCGGTGGTGATAAAATCTCCTCCATTGATCTCCGCCCCGCCGCCTCCAAGGAATAGTTGGCCTCCTGCGATATTGTCTATTCGGAAATGGGTGACCCCTCCAAGATCGGCTGCGTCCGGAGTGATCACAAGGTCGCTCGTGCTCAAGATATCCTCGTTTGTGGCGGCCGGAGTGACTGAAGGAGTCTCGGCGATGGCATTTACCGCAATCGTCGCCGTCTCGCTCTCGGCGCTGAATGAAGCGGTCGGGGAGTTGCCGCCGTTCACACTCGCGTCGCCCGTTGATCCATTGACATGTGAAACCGTATTCACCTGATCCCAGGCCCGGAACGTGAGGTTGGGCTCCAGACCGAGCGTGCTGAAGAAATCCGGATTGGGATTGAAGCGCACCGTCGCTGTATGCGCGAGAAGCCGGGCATCCGCATCGGCCGGGGCCCCAAACGCGGTCCATGCTGCCCCGCCATTCTCGTCGTACTCCCACACACCGTCAGCATTTGATACCGCAGTCACTGCGATGCCAAGGGGATCACCATCCCCATCACCTGTTAAAGGACCGGTCCGGGAAAGAAGGTCCGCCACCGTGATGCCGGTGTTGATGCCATCCGGGATATCCTCATCAATCGAGTCGGAGGCAGGAGAGGCGGAAATGTCCAGAACCGGTGGAGTATTGTTGATCGCCCCTGTGATGGTCGCATCTTCCGGATCTCCCGGCGCGAGGTTGGTCTCGTCCGGATCGCCCGTCTTGAGGTCCGGAAAATTACCGATCGCCACATCTCCCTGGTTCGACAGAACGGTCAGACCGTGGGGAAGGGCCGGATCCACCGTCACATTAAAGAGGATTGTAAGCTTTTTTCCCGCCGGAAAGGTAAAAGGAGCGTCAGGAACGTCGAATTGCTCACCGGCTGCAGAAAGTCCGGCAGGGACAGCGACAGCGGCCAGAAAAACTGAACAGACGATTCTTTCGTATTTGTGCATCCCCGTTCCTGATCAGCTAGTCGCCGCAGGCACAAGCCCTTCTGTGATGCTGCTGACCTGCAGCTCCGGATGTGTTTGAGTTGGCCCAACGTGTGTTTGCGATGTCGCTATAGTCTGAATGGCATCCGATACCCGACACCGACTCCTCGGTAAAATTGATCGGATTGAATGGTTGAGTTCCGAAATTTCCTGAATCTCTAAGGGCGGCCATGACGAACTCGCAATGAGCCCCGGAAGGGGCTCCTGAGCCGGCAAAGTCCGCAGTGTTGGTATCGTAGACTTCGCCGAACAGCCCGCAGATCGTGTCGCAAGAATAGGCATCGGAGGCGCTATTAAAGCTTGTTCTGAAGTACCAGCAGGAGCCGGCGATCACAACCCCGGTGCCGTTGGCGTTGCTCACGCAGGTGGGTGCAGGGGAAACTTCGATTGTGATGTCGGTCGTAATATCAGCACTACCGGACGCCGTAACCGTGTGAGTCACTGGGCCGTAGGTCTGCGTCGGAGTTCCGCGGAACTCTCCCGTATTCGTGTCGAAAATCAGACCCGCGGGAAGATTGTCACTGTTACTAATCGAGTAGCTGCCGACGGCACCCGTCACGGTTGGGCGGGTGAAGAAAATAGTCGGAGCCGCGACTGGGAGTACTGTTCGAATAGGTTGATCCATCGTAAACACAAAGGGCGCATATTTGTAGCTGAGGTCCATCGGCGGAGCCCCAACTACGGCAATGGTGAATTGAACCATCTCGGAACCGCCGGCATTGCTCGCCGTCACCTCATGTTGAATCGGTCCCTGCAGGTTCGCTGGCGCCCCTGTTATGGCACCTGTAGTCGTATTGAAATTCATCCCTGCCGGAAGGGGGGGAGAGATCGAGAAACCGGTCACAAAACCGGTCACGATGGGTACCTCATTCACGGCCACGCTCTGCGGGAAAGAGAATGGGGCGTTCAAATATTGCAGATTGCTCGGAGGCGGCTGGTCGTTACAGGCACAGGCCCGGTGGGTGAAGGGATCGCCGCTGCCGGGCTCCAGCGATGATGAGGTGGCAAACGTATCCCGATAGAACCGGATAGTGGTTAAACCGCTTGTCCTGCATCCAAGATCTCCGGAGGGGGAATCGAAGTCCGCGGCGCATCCGAGGCCACCTGCGGACCGCGGCAGTGCATCGGTGCATCCGGTCGCCTGGTTCAGCCCCAATCCCAGAAGCACCTCAACACATCGCTCATTCGTTCCGCTCGAACCCGCGTAAGTTTCGGTAGCCACGTTATACCCGCCGTGTAGAGCGCAGACTTCGTCACAAGAATCACCGGGCTGTCCCTCCCACCAGCACGCCCCCCCAATGACAACGCCATTGCAAGCCGCGACTCCGGCAATCACCTCAATGGAAATCATTTCGTCGTCCGATCCATCGCTGTTTGTGGCCGTCACCGTGTAATCTGTCGGCCCCTGAATATTCAAAGGAATACCCGTTATCGCGCCGCTATCGGTGTCGAAGTTGAGGTTTCCGGGTAGCGCCGGATCGATGGAAAAGGAATCAACCGCTCCGGTTACCGTCGGTAGGATTGGGACAATCGCAACGTCCTCCGTTACGACAAAGGGAGATCCGGGATAGGAGAGATTCTGAGGAGGGAATGCTACAATCTCGATTGAAACCATGGTATTCACCAACCCTCCCGCATTTGTCGCCGTCACGGTGTGGTTGGCGGGCGCCTGATTCACTGTCGGTGTCCCGAAGATCTCGCCCGTGCCCGTACCGAAATTCAATCCCCCGGGTACCGGTGGGTTGATCGAAAAAAAGGTCACAAACCCGTCAACGGTCGGAAATTCGCTGACTGCAAGGCCGCGATCGAATGTGAAAGGATCGCTGGCGTAGGATATCGAATTCGGCGGAGGCTGATTGTTGCAGGCGCAGGCCCGACGGATATTGAACCCGGACGCAGCAGAAGTGGTCGGGTCCGTGAAGCGGACCGTGAAAGCGGTCCCCGAGAAATCCTGAGCACATCCAAGGGCGCCTGACTGATTCTCGGCTCCATCCGGGTCAACCCCGGCGCCGAGAGGGATCAGGGCCGTCATCACCTGGTTGCAGTTCGCGTCGCTCCCGTCCGATCCTGCGAAAGTACGGGTTGCTTCATCGTAACCACCGTGAAGCGCACAGACGTCATCGCAACTATCTCCATTATTTTGGCTGAACCACCAGCAGGTATCGTTCACTACGATTCCGTCGCAAGCGAGGGGTGGCGAAACGTCTATGAACACGTTTCCCGATCCTAAAAGACCGCCAAGATCAACTAGGGAATATTCAAAAGAATCCGTGCCTTCGAAGCCAATCGGTGGATCATAGGTGAAGGTGCCGTCACTGCTAAGCGAAACACTGCCTCCCCTTTTGCTGTTGAAATTCAGCGGAAACCCGCTCCCGCCGTCATCGATCACCGTGTCGTTGGCGGGGTCTGTTCCGATCGTTTCTCCCTTGAATTCCAAGTCGTTCGCCAATACTCCCTGCAGCGGATCGCCGACCACGAGTTGGGTATCGGGCAAGGTCTCGAAACTCTCGTCGACGGCGAGGGGCGATACCTGAAGCGTCAACGGATCGAGTGTCGTATTCGCATCGATGGTATCGCTGAACTGGAAATTGGTCAGATCCTCGAAGGATTCGATTTCTACCGAGTAGCTAAGAGTATCTCCGGGACCGGCCTCGCCGTCACTGTTCAGGTCCCCTGATCCCGGCGCCCCAAGCGTGTCGACCATCGTCGCGGTCAGAATCACCGCCGGAATCCAGGGTAGCGGAGCGCCGTCTGTGGATTCGTTGACAAAGAAACTTCCCGCGGAAAAACCTCCCGCATGCGCATCCGCCGTCTCCGATGCATGGAACCACGTTGAATCCGTCGCCGAACGAACCAATTTTGCCAGTGGCTGCGACAACAACACGTCGGCAGCGTCCGAAGGATCTCCGTCCACCGTAGTGAAGATCGCATTCGTGAAAACCCCGCCGCCGCCTATCCCAAGCGTTCCGCAATCCGCCACTTCCCCAAAACAGGAATCGAAAGTGCCCCCAATGTCATCGGCCGGCTGAGGACCCAGCTCATGCCTGATTTCGTACTTCCCAAGAGAAGGCGCCAGCACGTCCGGCTGCGGAATGCCCAGGATGAGACTGGCCTTATTGATCGTCAGATGAAGATTGGCCAATACCCCGATAAATGGTCCACCAAGCGCAGTGAGATCAACCGGATCGACGCTCCTCAGGTGTAGGGCGACAATTTCCACATCCACCGTTCCCGTTGCACCGGGCGGAAAGAACGGGTTGATTCCCTGCTGTCGCTGCACGATGGTATCTGTATTCCCAGGACCGAAAGGAACGCCTTCCACAGGAACAACACCCAGACCGAGTCCTGAGAGATCCGCGCTCGCCCCGGGTTGCGTGGAAAAGAGATCGGAACCCAGTGAGACGCTACTCGCGTCGGCCGTGCCCGCGGTGAGGACAGCCAATCAAAATGTGAAGGCTCGAAGAGAATCCTCAACCTTTCTCTGCAGACCGTTTGACGGGCTCTTTAGTGAGCCTTCTATGGCGGGAAAAATCACTTCAGGATGTAGTAGAACCCTTTGGTATTCTTGGTAGGATAGGTGGAAAGGATAAGAGCCATTCGCTCACGGTCAAAGAAGATGAATTCGGTTAGTTGTGAGAAGCTGAATGCAGGACCTCCAGTTGTTGTTGCAAGGCCGTGATTCTCTTTTCCTGATTAATGGTGTAGAGGGTCAGTTCTTCCACCTTCTCCAGTAGCTTCAACTGCAACTCCGACATATTCACCCCACCGTTCTGTTTAACATCCTCATCGGTCGGGATACCCGGGAGATGTTCGTGTGCTTCGATGTACTTGCCCAGCTCTGACAGAGGCATCAAGTCGTATTCGGGTTCAAACACATAGTCCGGATAGTTGTTTCCTGCGGTTGTCAGGCTGCCCCGAATCGTTACATCTCCGTTCTCTTCTATTAGAAGCTCGTTCCCTCCTGTACCGACGCCGCTGATCACGAAATCTCCGGTTTCCCTGACGTCTAAGTTCCATGTACCGACGCCCGCTACCATCGCAGTATTCACCATTGAGAGGCGAACACTTCCGTTATTTTCCATCTGCAGAAGAGTTCGGGCACTAGCTGTGCTGCTGGTTTCCTCGATCAGCAGCTGGGCGCTTCCATCCGTTCTTAGAACATGGACAGATGATTCTGGTGATGCTGTTCCAAACCCGATGTTACCGTTATCTTTTATATACAGGCTGTTAGCTGGAGCGCGGGGTAGAATCCTGAACACTAAATTGGAGCCGTTGGTGGCATCTCTAATGAAAAAATTCGCCTCGTTTCCAGCCAGATCCCAGGTCTGCGGCGTGAATCCCTCGGATCCGTCCTGCTCTAGCCGGACAGTCGGAGTATTACCAAACTTAAAATGCGCGGAGGCCACCGGTGTGCTGGTTCCAAACCCAATTCTACCGCCATTCCCGACATAGAGACTGTGGCTTGGGGCGTTCGCTTCTATCGTAAAGGGCGTTCGACCCCCATCAATATCATCGATGGAGAATTTGTTCGCCCCTCCATTCGAGGAATCGTTAAAGGTAATTTGCCAGTCCCTGGTGGGGAAGCTCAATGTCCTACTGGTATCCTGGGCTCTGATCCTGAGGTTGTCTTCCTTGATTCTTATGGTGTCGAAACCGAAGGACTCGCCGTTAACACAGTTAATCCCCACACATGCACTGCCATCCACAATTAAATCATCAAGGATGACCTGATCGGCGTAAGTGGGATAAGGATACAGCAAACCAAACACAAGCAGACCAATGGTTACTTCGAATCTCTTCATAATCTCTCCTCCATTTCAAAAAGTGCCGGTCGAATTCGATGAACAGGCAACGCCATAGTTGCGTATCTACTCACGCAGTGCTCCATTCACGATCAAACCGTCTCGGATCGTAAACGATCCCGATTGAAAGTTGCTTTCGATCTCCTCCCTTGTAGGCAGATAGCCCTGCTCCCGATACATGGTGATCAGTTTCTGCTCTTCTGCATTGTCACCACTTTCGCGTGCAGCGCGAATTTCCTGACGAATCTCCGGATCAATATAGGGTGTGGCGCGAGTTTCCCACTGATAAGTGCCATCAGGCAGGTCCTCAGCAAATGAGACCTCTTCTCCCGGTTTGAATCGCTGCTTGATTTGGCTTCCGTCCGATTGGGCCAGAATCACTTCCATCTCTTCGTATTCAACGCCCTCTTCCATGTCCCAGTAGACCATGGTGGCGTCTCCGGAAACATTCACCGATGGACTCAGGTCGACATCGTCCCGTGTGGGGCTCCGCGACTCGAGGTTCGGATCTGAATCGATGGATTCGGTCTCCGACGATTCGAATTGATCCATTGGCAGGCCGGCATCGTCAACTAAGGGTTCATCGATCTTCGGATGGGAAGAGGCGATCGACCGACTTGGGCTCTCTATGGAAATATGGGAATCATCCGAATTCTTGGTCACGGGGACCCGCTTGGAAGAAGGAGCCTGATTCAGTTTCGAATTGGCTACTTCGGCCTCGGGACTACGAGTGTTGCCCGCCTTTCCTGCCTCGGAGCATCCGGCCGTTATTAGAACAGTCCCCCCCAAGAACACACAAAAAGCGACGCTTTTCAGGTTTGTTCTCAATATAGGCGAAGCTTGGCGCAGATTTCCCGAAAGTTCAAGCGAATAGCTCCAGCGGGCTTGGTAACCAGGTTGCCACGGTCACGGTCCCATTCCCTTCAATTGGATTGATAGGCTGCTCGGTCTTGGTGAGATTGAAAAAGGACGGTCTGATCGCCCGGACGCCTCTCCGGTTGTCCGACCCGACTGTCTGTGGAGGATTTATCCTTTGGAACCACCCAATGGTATTGGTCAATCTCGGGCCTCTCCACTCGACGAGTTTTACCGTTTTGCCATTGGACTTCGATCGCTTCCACTTTGGTCAGGTTGCCCAACCCGAAGTGCACCGTAGCGGGATGCTGAGAAGAGAAGGAATCCCCGGTAACGATTTGGGCTATCTGGTCTCCGTTCTCGGTCTTGAGCCGGATTTTTGCCCCTGTTGTGAAGAAACCATCGGATGAATCATGCAGTCTGACACCTATCCAATGGCCGGCCTGTTGATAGACATTTCGATAGACGTGCAAGATGTAGGAATCTTTATTGTAACCTGCCGTTTTGTATTCGACCACCAGCAGATCAACACGTCCATCGGCGTCAAGGTCGGCGGCGACCACCGCCCTGCCATCATACTCAAAGGCCGCACCCAACAGGAACGCGATATTTACAAAGTCCTTACCCTCGAGGTTCATGAACAGAACCTTATGCTCAAAGCCGTTCCAGGAGATATCGGCACTGCGCAGGTCGCTTGAGATAGCCTGAAAGAGAATGTCTCTCGCCAAACTGTTGTCAGAGCCCTCCGTATAGATATCGTGGGTCCAGAACGTGGTGCAGTAATCCTGTGAACTTCGGCCGCTGTAGTGACCGTTTGCGACAAAAATGTCTCGATCCCCATCGTTATCGAAATCAAAAGAACTCGATCCCCAGGACCAGCCGGTTCGGGCAACAGAATGATCGAACTCCGGCCGAGCGAGATCCTTCCCTAGGAGGAACATTCGATTCCCATATCCCATGGCGCGTCGCATTGTATTGTGGCGCGGTTTGTCAGGTCGAACCAGTTTCAGCTTTTCGAGCCGGTTGGCGGTCGTCGAACTCATGCCGATCACGTAGAGATCAAGTTTGCCATCGAGGTCATAGTCCCCGAAAGTGTGTCCCATTCCGAAAAAATAACGATCGTCACCCAATCTGTTCGTGATATCACGAAAATGACCGTTTCCCTCGTTGAGGTATAGATCGATCCCAG
Source organism: Candidatus Moanibacter sp. (assembly GCA_965226025.1). Taxonomy (GTDB): domain Bacteria; phylum Verrucomicrobiota; class Verrucomicrobiia; order Opitutales; family UBA2987; genus Moanibacter. The sequence goes on from CBDDCD010000003.1 coordinate 2,743,111, forward strand.
CGAAATCGCTGACAACAATCAGATCCATATCAAGGTCCCCGTCGAGGTCGAAAAACGAACCGCTGAAGGCTCGACGAAAACGCTTTTCAGCAAGGCCGGATTCCTCTGTGATGTCCGAGAAATTGGCCTCTCCGTCATTTCTCAGCATGTAGGCCGGGTACCCGTCATTCGCGTCGTAGTAAGGAGTAGGCCACTGCCCCTGGCGGTAAGGAAACTTATAGTTTGCTATGTAGAGATCCAGATCACCGTCGTGGTCAATGTCGCCTGCCGTAAACACTTTTGGTAAAGTAAAGGGCGCATCGGAAATCACTCTGCCCTGAGACGCGAACACCCCGTTCTCATCTCCTTGAAAGAGAAGCAGTCGCCCTTTGTCATCGACCGCGACGAAGTCGACCATCCCGTCTCCCGTAAAATCCGCGAGGATCGCAGAATCAAAGATAGACACTTCATCAGCAAGAAACTGCTCGGCGACAAATTTCCCGTTCCCTTGATTGCGGATCACCAGATTCTGCCCACCAACAATTATTTCGGAGAGTCCATCTCGGTTAAGATCATAGACTGCCAGCGGCATGATGCGTTCTTTCACTTCATTCGACTTGACCTGAAATATCTCTTCGAAAATCACAGGCTCCTGGCGATCCAGAATTTCCATTCTGCTCACTGATATGGAGTGGGGAATTGGAATCTCAACGTCCGGGCTCTCCTTCCACTCAACTTCAAGATCTCCCCTGATAATGACTCGGTGTACCGGTTCCTCGCGCGCAATATGCAGCACAAATTTGACCAAAGAGTGCGCCGCTTCCGCCCCGTTGGAAGGGTAAAACTCACTGTGATGCCATTCGCTTTGAATCAGTCGGTACCCTCCTTGGATAGCTTCCTTGATCAAGGACAGCCATTGTGAATGATTGATCTCCCTACCTTCACCGCTGAACTGATTGCGCCTGATACCCAGATCAAGCAATTCAGTCTTTGAGAATTTCGCCAGTCGGAGCTGAGTGAAACGAAAGCCCGACAGAATCTCCAACTGATTCTCCTTCCCGCGCAGACTGTCCCATAGAGCTGTAAAGGTCTTTTCGAAACGCTGGGCCTGAAACTCATTCTTCCAGATCAGCTGATCGAACTGTGCTTTCTGCCCAAGCAAGTGATTCGCGAACTGGTTCGACAGATCAATGAATTTCTCAGTTTCAGCACCAACTTGGTTCGTCAGAAGTGTGGTTATTGCCGCGAATACCGGGAGACACTTGAAGCTGCACCACGCCCTCGACGGGAATGTCAGACTCCTTCCAAGAAAAGAATGTGTTCTTCGATACCGTTTCATCGGAATTCCCCAGTCTACATGTACCGATCCCGATCAACGGGAATTTTCACCCTTCTGCAGTTTCCGGTCGAAACCGTGAAAAAGTTGGGTCACTTGGCGCCCTTCTGTGGACTTTCGAATTTGCGGATGACAGGAGAGAGTACCAGTCTGATATTCCTCGGTCAAGGTCTGCAGCATCCATCTGGTAATCTGCGATATGGAAGACCCTAATCCTGCCACACGGAGATCCGCAAGGCTCTTGAGAACGCAACCCGACACAGGATTTCTGTTACGATCGCGGCCGGCGCAGAAATAAACCGATCGCCTCTCTGACTTTGTTAATCAGTGAGAGGATACGATTGAAGAACCGCAAGGATTTGGGATGATAGTCGGCGGTGGAGCTGACCAGGAGGAGGCGGCAGCCGTGCTCGGAATAGGTTCTTCCATGTTTGCTGCCGGGTTCGGCATGGAAGTAGTCACCCGGTTTGAGGACGCGGTCCTCCATATGGAGATCGCCGGAGAGGAGGAAGCCTTCCTCTGGACCGGCGTGATCATGTTGCGGGTAGTCGGTGTCGGGGTCGAGCTCCACGACCAATAGGTTGTAGCCGCGAGACGGAGCGACGGAGAGCTCCTTGATGCGGGCACCCTTGGTGGGAAGTTCGAGCCACTCTCCCTGCTCCTCCATGATGAAAGAGATGCCTTTCGCCATAGCCGTTTCGAGGACCGCTTCGGCCGATGGAGGTAGCTCGTTCGCGGTCTCGATCTGGTTGATTTTCCTGAGGACGGATGCCTTAACTTCTGGGGGAGGGGGGCGGGGATCGGGCTGGGCGACGATCAAGAATGCAGCGACGTCATTGACCGAAGCTAACTCCTGAAGCTCTTCTTCGCTAGCGTCGGCTAGATAGCTCTCAAACTCCTCGAGCTCTCTTCCATCGAGGGCGCCGACGGAATAGAGAGGAATGGATTCTCTGAATTCCTCCGGTGTCATTTCGCGAGGTTTCTCATCCGTCGATTCATGATTGATAGTCTGAAAGCCTGCATTCTACTCTTTTCCCTCCAGTATAGTGCGCATCTGCAACATTCCTCTGCGAATCCTCGCCTTGATGGTACCGAGCGGCACCTGAAGGAGATCGGAGATCTCGGTCTGGGTGAGGCCCCTGAAGAAAGCCAGTTCGATCGCTTCGATCTGTTCTCTTGGTAGATCATTAAGGGCGGCCCGAACTATTTCGCACTTGATCCCGACGCGCGATACGAGATCCACATCGACAATAGTGGCGATGTTCAGGAGGACATGACCTTCCGGTTCAATTTCCAGGAGCAGTTCAATGGATTCGCACTGGATATCGAGTGAGCCGGTAAACGATGCCCAGTTTCTCACCTACGTCACGAATCCGACTCTCCCCGCGATTATCGAGATACTCTTTGGTGTGACCGCGCCTACAGAATTCCCTCGCGACGATCTGGTCGAAATCTACCTGACTGGGTTGGACGGACTGAATAGCGACGGCGGTGTGGGCGAGATCTTGCGACTGAACACGGCGATCGATCCGGTCGTGGCCGGGGATCAGAATAACTACGGTGTGGTTGGTGGAGACAATGCAGGTTTTCCCAACGGTCGTCGTCTGGGAGATGATATCGTCGATATCTCTTTGCGCGCGGTGATGGGTGTTTTGCTTCCTTCGGAAGTGGCGCCGGACGGTCAACTGCCCTACACCGATGGAACCCACGTCGACGCCACCATGTTTCAGGACGTCTTCCCCTACCTGAATGCACCGGTTCCCGGTTCGCCCGGCGCCTGGCAGTGAGTTCTCCGACTTCGTTGCGGCGGCTAATTCGCCCAACTGTGACGCCATCTATCTGTTTGATATTGGGCTTAATAGTTGGATCTACACCAGCGAGGCGAACTTTCCGTTCTTCTATGCATTCGACCTCGAATCGTGGCTTTTCTATTTCGTAGGAACCGCGAAGCCGCGGGAATTCTTTCAGTTCAGTACCGGGCAGAATATCACGGTTAACTGATTTCTGTCGGCCTGCCGGCCCTCATATTGCTATCTAGAGCCCGTCCCAGTGGTGGAAACAATTGATTTTTAATGAGTTATGGGCAAAAAAAAGGCCGGATAGAGCTGCAAAAAGCTCGATCCGGCGAAAAAGGGCGCTTATGCTTGCGTTAGTCAAATACAAAGCACGCCCTTCTCATGAAAAATATTGCCGTACAAAGCTTCCTGCGTCCAGCCCTAACTCCAGTCATTCGATGCAAAGACTACACCGTGTTTCTGGAAACAATGGAGCGGATTGACCGGGTTTTGATCGACTCCTCGCTGGAAAGGGAGGCGATCGTAAAAGCCTTGGAAGGATGGGATGAAGCGGGAGGGAAGGATCGGGAGCGACGCGCTCTAAGAGCGATAAAAGCGCTGCGGGTGGAGGTGGTGCGTCATTTACTCGGAGGGATATCCTTTCGTTGTCTGTCGCAGGAGTTGGGACGCAGTGAGCTTCTGGCTAATTTTTGCCGGGTGCGTGAGGTAGACGGGATCCGGAAAATATCGAAGAGCAGTCTGGAACGGGATTCGAAATTCTTCGACGAAGCGTATCTGAGACAGCTGCATGCAAGGATGACCGAGGTGGTGGGCAATGCTGAACATTGTGGTGAGGCAGGATTAGAGAAGCCGATCGATACGAGGGAATGCCTGATCGACGCCACTTGCCTGGAAGCGAACATCCACTGGCCCGTGGACTGGGTCTTGCTCAAGGATGTGGGAGCAACGCTGCTCAAGGCGATCAGTCTGATCCGGCAGGCGGGAATGAAACAGCGCATGCCCCAGGGAGCAAAGGGATTGGCTCGGGAGATGAACAAACGGTGCCTGGAGATGACGCATGCGCGTCGGCGCCGGGAGGCGGGCAAAGCGCGTAAAGGGATCCTGCGGCGGATGAAGCTATTGCTCAAGAAGATTGAGGGCCATGCCCTTCGCCACCGTGACTTATTGGAAGCTATGTGGATGCAAAGCGATTACACCGAGAAGAAGGCGAGCCGAATCATCGAGCGAATGGATGGTATGTTAGAGCAGATACCGCAGGTCATGAAACAGGCGCACGAACGGATCATAGGGGGGCGGCAGGTGAAGAATGAGGAGAAGATCCTGAGCGCCTACGAACCTGAGATTGACGTCATCGTGCGAGGCAAGGCAGATCGGGAGGTGGAGTTTGGCAACACCCTTTATTTATGCGAGAGCGCAGAGGGATATCTGATGGACTGGAAACTGTATGGGGGGCAGGCCCCGAGCGAATTGAAGCAGCTTTGGGAAAGTCTGGAGAGGCAAAAGGGCTTCGCTTTAGAGGAGAAGATCGAAGCGATCAGTGGGGATCGGGGCTATGCCTCGAAGGCGGCCAGCAAGCGGCTCCAGGCAGAGGGGATTTTTGACGCCCTTACGCCCCGCAATCCACAAGAGCTCAAGGAGCGGATGGAGGAGCCGCGCTTTGTCCGGTTGCAGCGACGACGAGGGAGCACCGAAGGCCGGATCGGAGTGCTCAAGAACCGATGGCACGAGGGCAAGATACGCAGCAAAGGCTTTGACAACCGTAACCTTAGCGTGGCCTGGTCGGTTCTGTCCCACAATCTATGGAAAATCGCGCAGAGACTTGCGCAAGAACATGAGAAAGAGGCAACGCAGGCGGCATAGGGATCCAAGAATCGAGTCAGAGGCGCTTCCTTGGGAGAACTATCGACTCAAAGCGAGAGGAAGGGTGCTGGAAAGGTGCATAACGGATAAAAGGTAAGCTACCGAGGACGGAAGGCATGTCGTGGTCTACATAACGTGACGAAGATTGATATCGGTATCAGGCTTCCACCCAAATCCTCTCGGATTTGGGACAGCCTCTATCTATGGGAGGGTTGTGCAGTGCTCCCGCGAGGGTCGGCAGGTTCGTTCAGAGCCAAAAAAAGGGTTAACCCGAACATCTCACAAATCTTCTGCTACGACATCGGATCTCACCGCATGCCAAAGCCTTCCCTCGCCCGGCGACCTCAGAGGGTCTCAACACACTGTCGTCCGCCGTACTTCGGAAAGGCCTTGGCATGCAGCGATCTACGCCGTCTCGCGACGAAGTGTGTGAGATGTCCGTGTAAACAGCTAAATGTGGAGGTTGGATTGGGAAAATGAAATGCGTGGCAGTACTCTGTTATCTCTTGAGCGCCTCTTTGCTTCTCTGCCCAGGGATTGTGGTCTCGAAGCCATACGTTCCGGAGAGCGACGACGTGAAACTTGAGAGGGTTCGTTCTCGTGGCTCGAAGGCGGAAGATTCGAGGATCGTCGAGTTGCGCAAAGAGGTGGCCGAGGACCCGGCCGATGTGACGAACTCGATCGAACTGGCGCGGGAATATTTGAACAAGAGCAGGCGCGATTCGGATCCTCGCTATGTGGGCTTCGCCCAAGCAGTGTTGGCGCCTTGGTGGAACATTCAGCAGGTCCCTGTCGAAGTGATGGTCTTGCGGGCGACGATTCGCCAGAATCGGCACGAATTTGAAAAGGCCCTTGAGGACCTGGACCTGGCTTTGGCGGACGATCCGGGGCATGCCCAGGCTTGGCTGACGAAAGCCACGATACTTCTGGTTCAGGGGCGAGTCGATGAGGCTATGGAGAGCTGACTTCGGCTGATGCAATCTGGTATCACACTTCCTGCCACAACCTGTCTGTGCAGCGCTGGCAGCCTGGGCGTCGATGCTGAGAGAAGCTATCGTCTCCTGCGCTGTTCTCTGGAGCGGTCGAATGGAGGCGGTGTTGAAGTGCGGAGATGGTCATTGACTGTCCTTGCGGAGATGGCCACGCGGCTGGGTTTATCGGCCGATGCGGAAGAGCATTTTAGAGCGGCGCTGGCCTTGGAAGGGCGGGACAGTTACCTGCTCGGCGCTTATGCGGACTTTCTTCTCGATCAAAAGCGGCCTGAAGAGGTCATAGAGATACTGAAAGGAGAAGATCCGGTCCACGATCTGCTCTTGAGAAGGGCTCTTGCCCAAGGCGAATTGGATCAGAGTAGCTTCGCCCTGAGGGAAACCATCAAGGCTCTCGAAGGACGATATGGGCAGCTCGACATCGGGGCGTCAGTGATCACAGCCGGTCCAAAGCGCGCTTTCTCCTTCATTTGAAGAACGACCCGGAGGCGACCCTGACGGCCGCAACCGAAAATTGGGAGGACCAGAAAGAACCGTCGGACGCAAGGATCCTTATCGAGGCAGCGCTGGGGGCACGGAACTACGAGGCGGCCCGACCTGTTGTCGATTGGATCTCAAATGTGGGCCTGGTGGATTTGAGGCTCAGGGATCTGGTGGAGGAGTGGAGGCGAAACGCTGAAGTGGAAATCGGGACAGACGGGATGGAGGGCGGTGCTCTGTCGCCGCCGTGATTTGGATGATCGAATGGCTATTCGCTTTCGCCGAAATACCGCTTCGCCTGTTCGCGTGAGTCTCTTATCGTTCTAAGCCAGACTTCACGAAGATCGAAGAGGCAGGCGCAGCAGCTCTCATGAAAAGGGCCGTTTTCAAAGAGCACTTTTCGCGGAAGGCCTTGGTGCAACTTAAGAGTTTCGTTGACCGCACTGAGAGCCAACTTCAGGTGACAAACGGTCAGCGCGAAATCCCCCATATCGAGGGCCTGCACGGCCAAGATCGCATTGGACTCACCCAAGTGCAGACTTTCCGAGATTCCCCAGACTGTCTTTTGTGGAATATTATCCGCGGACCGGGCAAGGATCTGTCCCCACTCCTTACGAATTTGGATATAGAGAGCCTGGCTAGCTACGAATATGGGATGGCGGTGGAGAGTATACGGATCCGTGTCACCATCATCGACAAGCTCTTCCTCCTCGCATCCGTAGGGTTGATTGGGATCTCTTCCGCAACCGGAGGGAAGCATGGATTCCGTATCCAGCCATTCTTCGGCGTCCCAGCCCATCAGACAGGCAACCTTGTCCAGCCTATCGCTGTCGTCGTGGAACTCCCGATAGTAGGCTAGAAACTTTTCGACTTCGTCCCCGGTCCTGGAGAGGTATTTCCTCCAATCGCCTTCTCCCCAAGCAACTTCACCTCTCTCTTCCCAGTCGCCTTCGAAGTCACCTTCGAAGTCACCTTCGTTCTCAAAGCTTCTCATTATAATATAAGGAGTGCTTCCTGCATGAGGAATTTGGGATTTCGGCCGGGAAAGGCAACCTTATTCGAGTTCGGTGTCGGATTTCGGCTGTTCAGGTCATTATCGTAAGCTCTGTCGCGAGCTTTGTCGAACAGTCTTTGGTCGGGGGGGGGGAGTATTGGCAGGGTGAAAGTTTTCTGGGGAGGAAGTGGCTGATAGGCAAAAAGATAAAAAAAGAGCTAGACAAACCCGAGGGAATCAGTCATGCCAAGATGGTATGAAAGACAAAAAATCTTACCATCTGACTCCTTCGATAGATCGTCTAACTCTGCGTCTGATCTTGCCCGAAGAGCAGGAGCGATTCAATGATCTTTTGATCCAACATCATTATTTGCACAGTGCGGGGAGCGCGGGAGAGACCCTGCGCTATGTGGAGCCCGTCCCAGTGGTGGAAACAATTGATTTTTAATGAGTTATGGGCAAAAAAAAGGCCGGATAGAGCTGCAAAAAGCTCGATCCGGCGAAAAAGGGCGCTTATGCTTGCGTTAGTCAAATACAAAGCACGCCCTTCTCATGAAAAATATTGCCGTACAAAGCTTCCTGCGTCCAGCCCTAACTCCAGTCATTCGATGCAAAGACTACACCGTGTTTCTGGAAACAATGGAGCGGATTGACCGGGTTTTGATCGACTCCTCGCTGGAAAGGGAGGCGATCGTAAAAGCCTTGGAAGGATGGGATGAAGCGGGAGGGAAGGATCGGGAGCGACGCGCTCTAAGAGCGATAAAAGCGCTGCGGGTGGAGGTGGTGCGTCATTTACTCGGAGGGATATCCTTTCGTTGTCTGTCGCAGGAGTTGGGACGCAGTGAGCTTCTGGCTAATTTTTGCCGGGTGCGTGAGGTAGACGGGATCCGGAAAATATCGAAGAGCAGTCTGGAACGGGATTCGAAATTCTTCGACGAAGCGTATCTGAGACAGCTGCATGCAAGGATGACCGAGGTGGTGGGCAATGCTGAACATTGTGGTGAGGCAGGATTAGAGAAGCCGATCGATACGAGGGAATGCCTGATCGACGCCACTTGCCTGGAAGCGAACATCCACTGGCCCGTGGACTGGGTCTTGCTCAAGGATGTGGGAGCAACGCTGCTCAAGGCGATCAGTCTGATCCGGCAGGCGGGAATGAAACAGCGCATGCCCCAGGGAGCAAAGGGATTGGCTCGGGAGATGAACAAACGGTGCCTGGAGATGACGCATGCGCGTCGGCGCCGGGAGGCGGGCAAAGCGCGTAAAGGGATCCTGCGGCGGATGAAGCTATTGCTCAAGAAGATTGAGGGCCATGCCCTTCGCCACCGTGACTTATTGGAAGCTATGTGGATGCAAAGCGATTACACCGAGAAGAAGGCGAGCCGAATCATCGAGCGAATGGATGGTATGTTAGAGCAGATACCGCAGGTCATGAAACAGGCGCACGAACGGATCATAGGGGGGCGGCAGGTGAAGAATGAGGAGAAGATCCTGAGCGCCTACGAACCTGAGATTGACGTCATCGTGCGAGGCAAGGCAGATCGGGAGGTGGAGTTTGGCAACACCCTTTATTTATGCGAGAGCGCAGAGGGATATCTGTTGGACTGGAAACTGTATGGGGGGCAGGCCCCGAGCGAATTGAAGCAGCTTTGGGAAAGTCTGGAGAGGCAAAAGGGCTTCGCTTTAGAGGAGAAGATCGAAGCGATCAGTGGGGATCGGGGCTATGCCTCGAAGGCGGCCAGCAAGCGGCTCCAGGCAGAGGGGATTTTTGACGCCCTTACGCCCCGCAATCCACAAGAGCTCAAGGAGCGGATGGAGGAGCCGCGCTTTGTCCGGTTGCAGCGACGACGAGGGAGCACCGAAGGCCGGATCGGAGTGCTCAAGAACCGATGGCACGGGGGCAAGATACGCAGCAAAGGCTTTGACAACCGTAACCTTAGCGTGGCCTGGTCGGTTCTGTCCCACAATCTATGGAAAATCGCGCAGAGACTTGCGCAAGAACATGAGAAAGAGGCAACGCAGGCGGCATAGGGATCCAAGAATCGAGTCAGAGGCGCTTCCTTGGGAGAACTATCGACTCAAAGCGAGAGGAAGGGTGCTGGAAAGGTGCATAACGGATAAAAGGTAAGCTACCGAGGACGGAAGGCATGTCGTGGTCTACATAACGTGACGAAGATTGATATCGGTATCAGGCTTCCACCCAAATCCTCTCGGATTTGGGACAGCCTCTAGATAAGGACCATGGCCGCCTGGAGATTCGTCAAATAGCAACCCATCCTCTAAGCGCTCCCTCCCTTGGCTTGCCTCATGCTCGTCAGTTCGCCTCTGTCCAACGCACCTTCCATTATCCTAACAAAGCGAAACCTTCCTCGGAACGCTCCTACTATGTCAGCAGCCGCGATCCCACCGACTTGAGCCCTCCTCAGTTCCTATCGAAAATCCGCAACCACTGGGCCATCGAAAACAAAAACTACTACCCCAGAGATCGCTTCTTCGATGAAGATCGATGTATGATCCGTAACCATAACGCAGCCAGAATCCTGGCTGCTTGCAGGCAACTGGTTCTTAGCCTCAAATCTACCATGGGCTTCGAATCCACCCCTGCCCTCTGTGATCATTTCACCTTCAACCTACACAAGGCCATCAATATCATCACCTAATGTCCCGAGAATCAAAACACCGTAGCCCCTTCCGTCACCGGCTCCCAATGTGATTGAACGATTCGCGTCGGCACGACATTGATGCTCATCGGAATCCAGCCGCGTTCGCCTGCCCTAACAAGGGTACCCGACTTTACGGTGACACCGGCCACTCCAATAGGAGGGTGGGGCTTCTGATAAGGTTTCATATGGTACCACAAGCCTATTTCTTCGTCCCGCTCGGGAACCGTGAATCGCCAATACTTGTGATCGTATAGCCCCGGCTTGGGGTCTTCCCACAATTGAAGCACGAGGTCGACAGCCTCGTTGGTCATGCCCCGTTGTTCACCTGTCTTGGGATCAAAGCCGAAGACCTCGAAGTCACCTGGGAATCCGCCTGAGCCGACGCCCCATTGAAACCGGCCGTGGCACATGTGATCCAACTGGGCGATGCGGCTGGCAATCATGAAGGGATTGTGGTTGGGCATGCAGGTTACTCCGGTGCCGAAAACGATGTTCTCGGTTTGGTGGATGGCAGACGCGATGAGAAGATCCGGGGCGGGTATATTCTCCCAGACGCTGGTGAAATGCTCGCCGATCCAAGCCTCCTTAAATCCAAGACGGTCCAGTGTGATGAGCTGTTCCAGATCGGCATCGAGCGATTTCGTGTAGTCCGCTTCGGGCGGATGCATCGGCATGGTGAAAAATTCTACTTCCATAAAACCTCCTAAGTTAGGCCAATTCGAGCGCATGCAACCACACTGATACGGGCGAATCAACAGGCAACTTCCCAAAAAATCCGGGTGGTGGTGGCAGACATTTTCTGGTCAGGTCAGCACACGAATCGTCGTGACTCAGGTAACAATGCCCGCAAGGGTTTCGGTCGAACAACCTCTGATTAACATCATGAAGGATTCCAAAGAGGAAGCATTCAAACTTATTGAAGAGAGCAAACCGAACCGCACCTACCGCGCAGCCGTAGTCGGTTGTGGGCGCATGGGCAGTACCATTGACGACGAGCATATCGGAATGCCGCATTATCCTTGGCCTTGGGCTCACGCCCCGGCTATTGTTGAAGCCCGCAACGTCGAATTGGTTGCCGCCTCCGATGTCGACGAGGAGAAACTCAAGGACTTCGAGCGTCGTTGGGGAGTAAAAGCGCTCTACCTGGACTACCGTGAAATGGTTGACCGGGAACGCCCTGACTTGGTCGCCGTCACAACCGGACCCGATGAGCGCTCCGAGGTTGTTGAGGGGCTGGCCGAATTGGGCGTCAAGGCGATCTTCGCAACCAAGCCAATGTGTCGGTCGCTAAAGGAGGCCGATGCCATGATTGATACCTGCCGAGAGCACGGCACCGTCCTCGCCATTGCTTGCCATCTCAACTGGTACGGTTGGTACACGCGAGGACGAGAGCTGATCGCCGACGGCGTCATTGGCTCCCTTCGCTCCATGGTCTGCCACAGCTCCTCCAGTCTCTCGAATTTACAGAGCCACACGCTGGCTCTCTTTCGGCTCTTCGCCGGTGCGCCCGCTAGGTGGGTCTTCGGTCTCATGGACAGCGAAAAAGCGGCCCAGGGAGAAAAAGACCTCTCTGGCTCAGGACTTATTGTCTACGACAATGGAGTGCGGGCAATTATGAACACTCGATGCGAAACCTCGCCTTTCTCGTGGACTTTAGAATTCATCGGTGAAAAGGGTCGCATAATTTCGCGTCATGCCCACGCCCATTTCGAGCTGTGGTCCGAGCTTCCGGATACCAAGGAAATAATCCAGAAACCCTTCCCCGGACCCTGGTATCCCCGCAGCTCCATGGTGGATGCAATCGAAGGAGTCTGCCGTTCCATCGAGCGGGGCGAGGAACAGATCTGCCCAGGTGAATTCGGTCGCGAAGGGCTGGAAATTGCCATCGCCCTGCGTCAGTCTCACCGGGAGGGCCATGTCCGGGTCGATCTGCCGCTTGGCGATCGCAGCCTACGAATGGGATGATCAGTCTCATGCTTCGCATCGTGCATGTTGGGCGTTCCAACTGCTGTCGGCTTCTCCCGCCTCGCGCGGATGTCCGTTCTGCGTCTTTCGGGCGCTGGCTCCCCCGGCCTTGCGCCGGGGTGGCGCTGGGTTCTCGACTAGATCAGCCGGTCCCGTCCGACCACTCTCCGGCCCCCTTTCACACGGCCGCTCCGAGCGGCCGTGTGAAAGGGGGCCGGAGAGTGGGATGTTGGTGCGACGGAGCCAGGTAGCCAGGAAACCTGGCACCACCCCGGCGCGAGGCCGGGGGAGCCTTACTCACGGTAAAATACTTACCGCGTATGCAACTAGCCTGGAAACCTGAAGAGATCCACTGGAGTGATAACGGGAGCGAACAGAAGTTACTGTTATGTGCTTGGAATCTACGCTGTGACGGTATTGATTCTCGTCTGGCAACGATTGAGGTTACGGTAGAGGAGGAGGAAAGAATGGGACTCTCAGAGAATACAATTCTGCCTGAAATCGCGAATGCGGATGGGCTTCCTGCTACCGAACTGAGTGAAGAGCAGCGCTATCGTTTCGACACCCAAGGATGGCTCTGCATACCTGGCCTCCTGGAGGACGACGAGGTCGCCGAAATGCGCGAATTCGCCTATCAGTTAGCACGGGACCCAGAATCGATTCCGGAGAGCGAACGCTCGACCGTAGGAGGTCCTCTCCAAAACCTAGTCGACCATCCTGCCGTGGTTGGTTTCATGAATGAGTTCGTTGCCCACGAGCCGCTCGCCTCGCCGGACGGTTACGGTTTTCGACTCGAGGGAACCTTTCTAACCATTCGACCATCGGGACCGGGTAACAAGAAATTCGGACCCCATGGAGGGAGCGGTTTTCTGAATTTCCCCGGAAATCACCATACCTATCACATCCAACGGGGTCGGGCCAACAGCGGACTGACCCGGGTCGTCTGGGAGCTTAATCCGATTGTCAAAGGGGACGGAGGAACCATCTTCCTTACGGGCAGTCACAAAGCCGCGTTCGACCGGCCGAAGTGCACCGATCAGGAGGATCATTCGCTCTGGGACACCTACGAATGTCCGGCCGGCTCCGTTCTTTTCTTCACTGAAGCGATCACGCACTCCGCGGTCGCCTGGAAGAGCTCCGAACGCGAGCGTTGCGCCATCTTCAACTGTTACAATACGGTCGGTAGTAAATGGCATACCTGGGAACCGCCGGAGGCCGTTTTTGAAACCATGCCTCGGAAACGTCAGAGCCTATTCCGCCCTGTCTACTGTCAGAACAATACAGTCAACCCGGGCGACCAGATTAATCCCGGAAACGGCATTTTTCCGAATCGGTTCAACGGAGCTGAAGTCAAGATGCAGGAAGAACCCAGAGAATCTGCGAAACAAGCGGGCTAATGGCAGAACTCCGTCTGAACAAGGCCAAGGAAAAGCTCCTCCTGGGAGAGACCGCGATATGTGTGGCCGCCTGGGGCTACCATGGTGCCGATGAATTGGAGCAACTGGCCGAGATTGAGCCGGATGCCATCTGGCTCGAAGGCGAGCATGGAGATGTCGATTTTGCCAATCTTGGCAATCGGACTCGGGCGGTCGATCTAACCGGGGCGGCTCCAATCGCGCGAGTCCATCAAAATCAAGCCGGAGTGATTTACCGGACCTTGGATCTGGGCGCTATGGGAATCGCTGTGCCACACGTGAACACGCGCGAGGAAGCTGAAGCCGTGGTTGAGGCGGGCAAGTTCGCGCCCATTGGAATGCGTGGCTCTTTCACCAGCCGGCAGGGAATCGGAGTGCCCAATTATCAGGATTTGGCCAATGATCAGACCATGCTGATCGTTTTGGTGGAGGACATCATCGCGGTCGAGAACCTGGACGAAATTCTCAAAGTCGACCACATCGATGTCTTCTTCGTTGCGCCCGGCGATCTCGCGCAGAGCATGGGCCTTTCCGGAGGTCCAGAAGTTCAGAAAGTCGTGGATGAATCGATTTGCAGGATCGTAGCCGCGGGACGAACCGCAGGCGCCCTCACATCCAACGAGAGAGCCAGGCACCATCACGATCTCGGAGCCCGATTCATCCTTACCTCGCTGGGTGGTTGGATCGCGAACGGTCTGGCCGAGATGAATCGTCGAGCGGAAACCTGATCACCAGCACTTTGAATGAGAACCGGATTGCGAGAAAATAGAGCCAAGACCCGGCTCGCTGAAGGCCGGCACGTGATCTGCCTGACGGGATTCAACCATCCCGACACCATTGAACGGCTCGGGCCGATCAACCCCCATGCGTTGTGGTTCGAGGGGGAGCACGGCGATGTCGGTCCATCCAACATCGGCGACTTGACTCGGGCATCCGACCTCGCAGGCGCAACCTCGATCGTACGCGTGAACAGGGCCGAGCCGGGTCTCATTTACCGGACCTTGGATCTTGGCGCCCAGGGGATAGCCGTGCCGCACGTGAACGACCGCGAAACAGCCGAGGCGGTGGTGGAAGCTGCGAAGTTCTCACCTATCGGCAAGCGCGGGATGTATATCAGTCGGCGCGGGATTGCGGACCCCGATTATTTCCATCACGCCAACGACGGTACCATGATCGTGGCCTTCATCGAAGAGACGGAGGCCCTTGAGAACCTGGACGAGATCATCAAAGTCGATCACATCGACATTTTCTTCGTCGGTCCGGGTGACCTTTCCCAGTCGCTTGGACACATCGGTGACATCGAACATCCCGACGTTCAGAAGGCGGTGGATGATGCCGTTACTCGCATTGTCGCCGCGGGTCGCACTGCCGGGACCGTCGGCACGCTCGGGAATGTACAACACTACATGTCTCTGGGAGCGCGTTTCTTCCTCACCGTACCAATGCCGTGGATCGAGGCAGGATTTGATGATTTCAAGAAGCAGGTTGGTGTTGGGTGAGGATTGCGGAACCAGTCTGGAAGGAGTCCCGCTCCGCGTCACGGAGACGGATCAGTCTAGAATGGAACTAACCCATTCGAAAGGCTGACTGGAAGGGAAGTTGTCTGCGACGGGCAGAGCGGTACCGCGAAGTGCAAAAGGATTCTAAACCGGATTAAAGGTGCCCGATCGATTGCCAGGTTGGCGAGGGCCCTCGAGCCCCACGCCGTCTGCACCCGGAAACTTCCGTTTTCTACTTGCGACTGTGTCATCCTGCTGAAAATAGATCGGCAACGGAAGCCAAACCAGGAACCGGGGGCTCGAGGGCCCTCGCCACTCCACTAATGAGGTAATCCTCCTGGTAGATTCTCGAGATTTATGGCCTGGAAAACGGCACTAGCCCAGCTGGGCCGAATTTCCAATCAGCAGGATCTTCCTCGCGCTGACCTCCGAAAAATCGCACTCGGATCCACGACCGACTTCTCCTCCCCTACGCGAATACCGCCTTCAAGCGGCGAAACATTTGCGCCCTTCTTTAGAAATAGTAGCGGATCTCTCCTATATTCCTCGATACCCAGCCGCACTGCCGCCTCCGCTTTGAATAGTCGCGCCATGGCATTGCCGACGGGTGCAATCCGAACCAGACCTCGTTCTTCGAGAATACGCCCTAGCTTATTGAAATCGTTTCCGGGAAAGCCTGATTCGGGAACGAACGCTTGCGTGGGAAGAGGCCGCTCGACCCCATCGGGTTCGCGCAGCGCACCATCGCGTTGGATCCAGCGACGATAGGGTACCTGAACCATCTGCTCGATGAGGTGAAAGAGGGTGCAGGTCACGTAAGAGAGTCCGAGCATCAGAATGTAGAAATCGAGTTCACATAATTTCCAGAAAGGTCCATCCGCGGCCCATGCCGAAGGGCCGTGAACCCGAGTGAGCTCTACCGCATTGGGACCGACTGCGGCCACTGAGTGGTAAAGATGGGCACTGCGCCTCGCCCCTGGAAGAGTTCGCACTTCTTCCGAGATCCTACCCATCCCTGACCGATCATGGGCCAAGTCGAGGGTAGTGACCTTGTTTCCGAAAGTGAAAGCCGGCGCCGCTAACGTTCCCTTCTCGGTGAGGACGCTGAGGAGAGCCTGAACGACCGTTGAGGCGCCACCGTCGACGTGACCGATGCTGCTCAAGGAGCTGTGTAGAAAGACTGCATCACCACTCCCGAGGCCGAACTCCTCGAATGCTGCTCTGAGTTGGTTTTGGGTCATTGATTTATTGCTCCTTCATTGGACCGCGGAATTTCCCAAGGGTCAACTGTCCCTGCCTGCAGTAAGAAATGCTCACGCTTTCCGCTACGACTATCCTCGTGGTCTGTAGCGGAATGCGTGAGCATTTCGACTTTCCTGCAGCGGGTTGATTTTCAGTAGCTGGCCCGATCACCCGGATTTCGAACGAAGTTCGAAGTCCGGCATTGCCATAGCTTTGGAATTCAATTCAATACCATGCTTTTAAGAGAAAGGAGTCACACCTATGCTGCTTGCGGAAATGACCTCACCCGAAATCGATTCCCTTCCGCGGGATATCGTTGTCCTCATACCTGTCGCATCGTGCGAGCAACACAGCACCCACCTGCCGGTCTTTACCGACAGCATGATCGGCGGAGAAGTGGCACGGCGGGTGCATGAGCGCATACCGGACGAAGTGTTGGTGCTGCCGGTGCAGTGGCTCGGCTACTCGCAGCACCATATTCGCTATCCCGGTACGGTCAGCGCGATTTCCGAGACCCACCTCCTCCTGATGATGGATATTGTCGCTTCCATGGTCGGTCATGGCTTCAAGAAGATTCTCATCCAGAACTCACATGGTGGCAATGGCGCGGGCATTTCCGTGCTGCTGCAACGATTGATGGAGCGGTATCCGGACGGTAATGTCGAATTCTACACGCGCTGGGCTTGGGCCTCGGCGGATAAGCTCAACTCCATCCGTGAATTGGGTGGCGGAGGCTCCGGTCACGCTGGTGAGACAGAGACCTCTATGGTCCTCGCCATGCGGCCCGACCTCGTGCGGCCCGAGCATTTCGATGCCGACGGACAGAAAGACGGTATGCAGGTGCCGGGTGTCTCTTCCTACCACCGCTTCGACCAACGGACGCGCCACGGCGGGGTGGGGGATCCGCGCCCGGCTACGGCCGAGAAAGGTGAGACGATGCTGGATGCGTCCGCCGAAGAAATTGCAGCCGACGTCCTGGCGATCCGAAAGCTGCGGCCCTTTGAGTAGTGAGCCCCGGCCTCCGGCCGCTCCCGCTAAACGGGATTGCCTAAGCTGTCATGGCGCGGTGCTTGCGCTGAGACGGCTTAATCGAGTTCGAATCTTTCGGCGTTCCAGAGGACGAAATGCTCACGCATTCCGCTACCCTTGGTTCCGTGCTCGTAGCGGAATGCGTGAGCATTTCGACGAACTTGCCCTTGATTGGGTCGTCTTAGCATGTTCCGAGAACCCGCATGCAGCTTGAAGTTTCCAACCAGCCGCCGCCATGCGCAGCCTACAGTTGGATTTCCTGGGTGACCGGCGCGTCCGGCTTGGAAGCTCTTGGGATCTTTGTCGGATGTTGTCTCAGCGCCTCTGACCACCGAGCTTTCCATTTTGACCATTCAGTAAGCTCGGATTTGGGATTCGAGCGGCTGCGGGCGACGAAGTCGGGGTAGCAGGAGCGGCCGCTGGGAGTGCCTGTCTTCTGATATCTCAGATCAAGGCTCCACCTGATCTCATCGGTTCGATTCAGCTCCGATCCGTGCGGGGTCAATTTGTGCAGAAAGAGAACGTCTCCTCTACGCATCGGCAAGCTTACCGGTTTACGATCCGGCATGTTTGACTCACTGATCCCGAATCCTTCGCTCCAGAGAACCCTTGATTCCTGATGGACGCCCGGAACAATCCGGAGACAGCCGTTCTTTTCGTCTGTATCGACGAGCGGGATCCACACCGTTAGAATGAAATGGGCATCCGCCTCCTCGGTGTGGACTTGGGCATCCTGATGCCAGGGAGCCACGTAGGAAGAAGCTCCGTCCCAGAGATTCATGGGCAGTTTACACCGCACATGCTGGACCGGCGAACAGGTGATCTCTGGACCTACAATTGCCTCCATCAGATCGAGCAGTCTTCCGTTCCTCAGGAACTCAAAGGTCGATTCTCAAAGAACGGCGTCAATGTCTACCAGCCTGTCGGCATCGCGGTAAGTCGCCTCGTCGTCAGCGCATAGTTTGGCCAGTCGTGTTTCGAAGGGTTCCGCTTCGTGGAGATCCACTATTCGACCCCCTTCCTTGAGTCTTCGTGCTAGATCGTCGACCACCTTGTTGTATTCATCGACGACTGTCTGGAGATCGGCATCGTGTAGCCCGCCCTCGATCAGCAAGTAACCATCCCGATGAAACGATTCCAGCTGTTGCCGTGAGAGGAGGGTGTTCATGAAGCGTAGATGAAACCGGTCTTACAGTGCGCAGTCAAATCCTCCGCAGTCTTCCTTGGATCAGATACCTGTTTTCGCCGAAGCAGTCAGACGAGTTTAAAAACTCACGGCCGTGAACTTTTAAACTCGCCTGACGGAAAGAGGGTATGTTCAGTCTGAATGGGTGGTTGACCGAGCGAGTAGTGCCGGCATGCTCATGAATTCGACAAGGCGGGGCCGAATCTGGGGTGGAGGAGAATGCCGTTGAGAGGCGGGTTGAAGGGTAAGAAACAGGAGGTATAGAATGATAGGACGGAGGCTACCGTATCGTTACGACCATTACACTTGGCCGGAGATACGCGATATCATCGCAGAGCAGCGGGTGGTGGTGGTGCCAGTGGGATCGACGGAAGACCACGGACATCATTTGCCGCTCGACGTCGATCATTTCGTGGTGGGAGAGATATGCGAGGCAGCGGCTAAACTGATTCCCGACGAGGTGCTGCTGTTGCCGACCGTTCCCTACGGTTTCGAGGATCACCATATGGATTTCCCGGGTACGATCACGGTGAGTGACGAGCATTTGCTTCACTTTGTCCTCGATATCACCAAGAGCGTGGCTCATCACGGCTTCCGAAAGATTCTCATCGTGAACGGGCACGGGTCCAACGCGCCGATCCTTGAACTGGCTGCGCGACGCACTGTAATCGAAACCGAGGCCCACTGTGGGTCAGTCATGGGAGGAGTGGGCGTCAACACGGATGAGATCGCGGAGTCGGAGCTCTCCTCCCACGCCGAGGAAATCGAGACTTCGACCTACCTTTATCTCAATGAAGAGGCCGTGCAGATGGACAAGGCGACACGGGAGGTGAAGGTCCCGGTTACGCGCTATTATTGGCGTGGTTCGCTGAGAGGAAAAGGAGCCTCGCCGCTGCGAATGATGGATATCTGGTCGCGCATCTCCGACTCAGGTGTGATCGGCGATGCCACCCTCGGGACAGTTGAGAAAGGAGAGCGATTTTTCACCGCAGCAGCGCGCGAACTCTCGGAACTGATCAAGGAATTCAGGACGATCCCGATCGAACCTACGGTGGATCACCACTAGCCCGCTTTTGTCACAGGTTTTCGAAGACTCTCTTTGCGATTGGATGCGTCATCCCCTGCGTAGCGGGACACCGCACACGTAAAGCGGGCTAACCAAGGTACTCCTTCCGCAGCGGCTCGGATTGGAGCCATACAATATTGTCCATGATTTCCTTTTGGCGATCCAGCATGGCGACTTCGATGACGGCGGGTTGGCCGGCGGCGAGGGCGTCCTGCAGGACTCCCTTGAAGTCGGCGGGATGATCCACCCGTTTTGCCCATGCTCCGAAAGAGAGGGCGAAATCGACAAAATTCGGATTAGCCAGATCTGTGTCAATGGTCCTCCCTTCGTATCCCTTCTCCTGCGATCGTTTGATCGCGCTGAGTGCGCCGTCATTCACAACGACAGTCACTACGTTGATTCCGTGCATCATTGCGGTGGCCAGTTCGGGCGAACCCATCAGAAAACCACCGTCGCCACTGAAGCAGACGACGGGGATGTCAGGGCAGGCGACCTTCGCGCCGAGGGCGGCAGGGAAAGCGTGCCCCAGGGCGACTCCAATGTTGGGATAAAGGAAAGTCCGAGGATCGTAGACGGGATATTCGGCAAAGGTCGAGTAACCGATCCCGTGAACGTCAACAGAGATGATTCCCTCCCGTGGAAGTACCTCGCGAATCGCAGGCAAGAGCGGAAGAGGCGGTTGGGCTGAATGTTCGTCGGTGATTCTCTGCAGCGGTTCGTTCCAAGAATCCCCTTTGGCCGCCACCTCGTCGATCAGCCTCTGAAGGGTCGATTTGAGATCCCCGACAGCGGCGACGTCACAAGGGTATTCTCTTCCGATCTCCGCCGGGTCCTCATCGATCTGGATCAGGGGCCGCGGATATTCGTGGCTCCAATTTCGCGTATCGATCGAGGTGAACCGGGTACCGATGGCGAGCGTGCAGTCCGCAACTTCCATGGCCTGTTGTGCCGGGTAGCCGTAGACGATCTGCAGGGCCAAAGGATGGTCTTCGGGCAAAACACCTTTCCCGCAGCGCGACACCACAACCGGGGCATTGAGTTTTTCCGCCAACCTCTGCAATTCTCCGCGCGCATCGGATCGATAGACTGCGGATCCGGCGAACAGTATGGGATGGTCCGCTTTGTCGATCGCCGCGACGGCGCTCTGGAGGACTTCCTCGTCGGCTGCCGCCAGAGGCTCCCTCTCCACTCGTGGCGGGATTTCGACCTCACCCTCCCCAGTAACCACTTCCATGGGAAATTCCAGCATAGTGGGTCCCGGGCGTCCCGTGCGCATGGCGAGAAAGGCTTGTTCGACGACGCTGGGTATTTCCTCGACCGTTCTTGCGATTGCGCAGTACTTGGTGATGGCATCGAAAAAGCGCATCTGATCCAGCCCGTGAAACATCTTGGTTGGATCGCGGGCATAGAATTTCGAGTCGCTCTGGCCGGTGATTAACAGAACCGGGGAACAGTCGGTACCTGCCTCCAGGATTCCGGTTGACGCGTTGCTCGCGCCCGGACCGGGGACGGTTAGAGCGACACCGATCTCTCCCGTGGACCTTGCGTAACCGTCCGCCATCTGGGTGGCCGCGTACTCGTGGCGGACGAGGTAGTGATCGATGACGCCGACTCCACAACGAAGGAGGGAGTCATAGATTTGCAGATTCTGAGTACCCGGCATGCCGAAAACGGCACGCACGCCTTGCGCCTTCAAGCATTCAACGAGTATATCTCCGCCTTTCACAGTCTGCTTCCTTTTAAAATTCAGAACCGATTCTTGACTCTCCACGGGTAATGACAGGAGGTGCAAACAGAAAACGAGAAATCGGCCCAGTCGCTCTAATTGGGTCGGCAACCGCATTCTCGCTCCTCGGAGATCAGATGCTGTATGCGGTCCTTCCAACCTATTTCTTGGAACTTGGACTGCAGCCCTATCAGGTGGGTCTGATCCTGTCCGCCAATCGATGGATTCGGCTAATTACGAACCGACTGGCACAGCACATGTGCGACCGGCTGAATCTCACGGTGCTGGCTACCGCTGCCTTTGGGCTGGGAGCGTTGTCGACGTTGAGCTACGCGTTCGTGGCCAGCTTTCCATTACTTCTTGTGGCCAGAATGCTCTGGGGACTGTGTTGGTCGTTTATTCGGCAAATCGGAGTGATGACCGCAGTGGACAGTGCCTGCGAAAGTCGTCTTGGGCGTACCATGGGTCTCTATACCGGTATTTCGCGTACTGGGTCGTTGGTGGGAAATCTCACCGGAGCTGTCGGTCACGATCTGCTGGGATTCTCGGTGACGCTGGTCATCTTCGCTGTGATTTCGGCGTTCGCGGTGCCGCTGGGTATTCTCTCAAGGCGGCGTATCGTAGAGCGAGAATCAGGGACATCGCGATCGAAAGGCGGCGATCGTGCTCCTTTCGGTCTATATTGTTGCAGTTTCGTTGTGGGAAGCGTCGGACCCGGACTGATGATGTCCACCTTGGGTCTGATTCTCTTGGGCGAAGTAGGTGAAAAAATCGAATTCCTGGGGGTCCGTGTTGGGGTCGCGACCCTTACCGGATTCCTTCTCGCCGGTAGGTGGACGGCGGACTTGCTGGCGTCGCCAATGTTGGGGCATATGAGCGACCGTCTGGGGCGAAAAAAGAGCGCCACTCTCTATTACGTACTAGGGGCCCTCGCCCTCCTGTTTGGTAGTGCGTCAAGCGGACCTTTTTCTTTGGTTGTGTCGGTTGTGTTCTTTTTCGTCTGCGGAGTGGGCGCTACGGTCGTTTTGATGGCTGAGGCGGGATCCCTTGGACCGAGAACGGTGGCCGGATACGCGACCGCCTACGATTTCGGGTCAGCTGTCGGCCCGCTCTTGGGATGGTCGATACAGCAAATTGCACTCTCCACTGATTTGATGATGCAGGCGGGTGCAGCTCTGTTCGCCGGCGGTGCGATTCTATCGCGTCGCGTTTTTAACGAACGATCCGACGTAATCTTGACTTAGAAGACTGCGTTGTTTGTCTAGTTTCTATGGATCTACGTTGCCTCGATCATCAACTTTCCGAAGCAGAGGCGGATGCCTTCAAGGAGAACGGCTACCTCAAGGTCGACAATGTGCTCGAGCAGGATCATGTCGCCCGCCTGGTCGTTGTCGTAGATCGGATCGATAAGGAGGAGCGGCAACGCCTTGGCAACGGCCCCACCGACCGGATGAATCATTTCGACTTTATCGGAAGGGACGATGCCTTTCTCGAGCTGCTCGATCATTACAAGACTTTTCCCAAGGTGTGGGGATTGCTCAACTGGCACATCCAGCTCTACCATAGCCACATGACCTACACGCCGCCCGAACCCGAGGGTCGATCGCTGGAGAAAGACGGGCTCAGCCTTGGCTGGCATCAGGATACCGGTCAGCTGAACGGCGATCTCGAAACCGAACCTCGTCCCATGGTATCGGTCAAAGTGGCCTTCTTTTTGACCGATACGTCGGTCCCCGGACGCGGTAACTTTTTCGTTCTTCCCGGAAGCCAGAGGCAGAATGACTTTCCCGGTTCCGATCGCAAGGAGCACCCTAAAGATGCGGTTCCCGTCCTGGTGCCGGCGGGATCGGCAGTGATATTCGACCGCCGTCTCTGGCATTCGGGGAGCGCGAATTACTCGACGGAACCGAGACGCGTCCTATTTTACGGCTACTCCTATCGCTGGCTTCGACCCCGTGACGACATGACCGTCGATCACATTCTCGATCGATGCGACCCCATTCGACAGCAGCTTCTCGGTGTCAGTCACTCGGGTGGACACGGGTACACTTCTCCAAAACCCGAGGATGTGCCCCTGAAGGCGTGGCTCGAAGAGCATGTTGGGGCCGATGCGGTCGCCTAGGAATCTGTCGGGCTTTCCGTCGCCGCTTCGCTGTGCCGTGACACGTGCACTTCGCAACTGACCTGAACTTCGGATCGTAGGTTGATGTTCGTAAATCGCGACCAACTTCATACCGACAGATTCCCAGCCGGAATATCTGTTAGATTTTCCGGCTAGGAGCTAAGTATCCCCGGGACGAGCCTGGGGGATTAGTATTTAGGCTGCGGCTTCTTTAGCCTGAAAACCTAACACGACCCCACGGCAAGCGTGGGGGATTGATTGAGGGCGTTGTTTCCGCACCTTATTCGATAATCACGGAATCTCGAATCCCACGGGCTTGCCCCGTGGTGTTTAAGGGTTCCCGGCTACAGAGGAACCTCCTCGGCGTAAACTGCCTCCCGCAGGCCTTTGACATAGCCGACGGCAAAGAGGCGAGCCAAGCGTTGCTCATCGTTGAAGTCCTCATCGCCCATCTTTGGGTAGTGATCCGGCCGCAGCACGCCCTCGAAACCGACGTCGCGGTAGGCCCTGAGGCACTCGACGAGATCGGTCTGCCCGTCGTCATGGAACGCTTCCTGGAACTTCTCAGGTTTCCCCCGCACGTCGCGAAAATGCACGAAGTGGATCTTCTCCTGCTTGCCGAAATGCCGAATGGTGCCCGGCAGATCGTCGGTCATTAGAGAAAAGTTGCCTTGGCAAAGCCCGATGCCGTTGACCGGGCTGGGCACGAGGTCGATCATCCTCTGGTAGTTGTCGACGCTGCTCATAATCCGGGCCACGCCTCTGATGGGCGACAACGGAGGGTCATCAGGGTGCATTGCCATCTTGACGTTAGCCTCCTCGGCAACCGGCACCACACGCTCCAGGAAATACTTCAGGTTCTCCCATTGCTCGTCTTCCGGAACGACCCCGTGTTCGGTCAGCGGCTCATCGCGCAACGCATCATGGTCGAAACCGCTCACACGGGCCCCGGCTCGCGAAAGAATGTCCCGCGCCGTCCGCATCACTCCCAGAATCGGCATCCAATGACTGCACCAGACCGGTATCTTGAGCGCACCGAGGCTTTTCAGGAACTGGCAAACGACATCGATCTCTTCGTCACGACCGGGCAGGCCCAGCTTGATTTTCTCCATCGGCGGCCGCCCTTCATAGACCGAAAGCTCGAAACCGGCCGCTTCATAGGCCGCTTTGATCTTTCCCAGTGACGAAACAGACCATGGCTGCTCATCATCGCTGGAGCCTGGGATTGGCCGTATCTCGGAATGGCAGACGGCGTGCTCGACGCCGCACTGTGACATCAGCATCAACGCGACCTTGTCTTCCGGGGGTAATGACACCGCAATCTTGATCATACTTCTTCTCCTAACATCCTGAGGCACTATTCGTGTATCCTAAAGCTTCTCTTGCGGGACAACAGCCGTGACAATGAGGTGTTCAATCCAGTCATCCGAATCGTTGATCAGTTGGTGCATCGTCTTAGGTGGAAGATGGACGGCGTCGCCTTCACGGACCGGGTGAATCTCGTCGTCGATCTTCATCTTTCCTTTCCCGCTTGTGAAGTAGTAGATCTGCTCACGATCCTGATGGTCGTGGTAGTCGCCTTCCATACCGCTCTGCATCCGGTGTAGGGTGAACCCAGTCGCGCCCAGGAGGGGGGCCTCTTCGGCGGTCAGGCCTTGGGCGCCTTTGGCGACAAAGATCGGCCAGATTATGGCCGTTTCGTGGCCGACATAGGGAGTCGCCTCCTTCCAGTTGCGGATCACCATTTCTAAATCCTTTCGATTGGTTCCGAGTTCTCCTTAGCTGTAGAACGCCTTCAAAGGGTAGGCAACGGTCGGCCCAATTGTAAGTCAAGAAGGTAGTGTTGGCCCTACCATTTCAGGCGGCTTCTAAGAGGCGGCAAGATGGCCGAGTCGAGCGTCAACCGGATTCGACTCGATCACCGCTTCATGTAAGAGGCGACATCGATGGGCGTCCCTCCGTTCCGCGCCGATTCCCAACCGGCCAGCAAGGGAGCCAGGGTCTTGAGGCCATCGTGGAAGTCGTTCAAGAGGCCGCTGCTGTCGCAGGTCTGAATAGCATTGACGAAAGTGCGGTCGAGTTCTCTCCAGGGTTGGAATTCTTCCGCTTCGTAGACCTGCTCGCCGTTCATCTCGATTCCGCCGTAACCCTGGTGGAGGGCGACGTATCCGCCCTCGTAGTAGAACAGGAAGTAGGGCTCGTTCGAAGGTGATGTGCCTGTAGTCTGTAGAAAAGTCATCGTCATGGTAGCGCCGTTCGACATGAGAAAATTATAGGCCGTCGAGAGCGGCACGTGGTAGCGAGCGGGTTCGCAGAAAAAGGCTTGAGCTGTGACGATATCCAGATCACTGACGAAACGGCAGGTGTCGATGGCGTGTGGTCCCCACCCGAGGAATGCAGTGTGATTTTCGATGATTCGGTCCCAGCCCGGTGTATCAATTTCGGGCTGCTGGGAGGGCAGCCGGTCGACGCTCTGAAAACGAATATGCACCACCTCCTTGTCCTCCAGGAGTCGCTTCGCCTCCTGCCATAGAGGCCGGTAGCGCTCGCGAAAGCAGACCGTTCCCATAGTGCCGGAACGTTGTAATGCCTCGTCGATGTCGAGTGCCGCACCCATCTCCAGAGTCTGCGGTTTGTCGCAAAACAGGTGAATGCCTCTCTCGGCAGCGGCGATTTCGACGCGCGGCCGGGCGCCCGACGCGACCAGTGACCACATCGCATCGAGGGTCTCCGATTCGATCATCTTGAGCCCGTCTGCGTAGTAATTCGGAACACCAAAATCGGCTGCGGCCTTGCGGGCCCGGTCCTCGTCGATGTCGGATATCGCGATGACCTCGACTTCATCGAAGGAAGTGAGATTGGGCAGATGCTGGTTTACGCAATGGCCTCCCGCGCCATACATGCCTATTCGGACTTTCCTGTGGTTCGTTGTCATCGTTAGGAGAAAGAGGATGAGGAAAATCAATTCGCTTCCCGTTGTAGATACTTCAATCTAGGGAGACGAAATGCTCACGCATTCCGCTACAAGCATCGATTTGGATCGTAGTCCCGCTGGGCGGGACGTAAGCATTTCGACGAACTGGCAATCGATTTCCTCTCCGCCGATCCACTCTAATATCCGCATGCTAACTGAAGTGCCCAGCAAGTTTCCGAGAGAAACCTAATCGGAAGCAATTGACCACACAATCGAAAACGATCTTCATTGAGCTCGATCGAATCTGAACGGAGCAGGTCCACCGCACACACAGGAACGCATTAGCCATGATGAAAGTCGCAGTATGGGGTAGAGATCTCGAGGATTCCTACCTCCGCACCGTCAGCCAGTTGGGCACTGATGCGATCGACGGACTGCCGATTCCGAACGAGCCGGGAAGAGGCTACTTCGATCTGGACGAAGCGCTGAAGATCAAGAAGAAGATTCACTCCTTTGGTATGGAGATTAACCGGGTAAGCCTTCCTTACTTGTCGGAGGCCTACGTGGAGGACCGGGAGGGCGCCGAGCAGGAACTCGAGGACTGCTGTCAATCCTTGCGCGTTCTCGGCGAATCCGGGATGCCGTTGGGCCGGGTCGGATTCGCCAAGGATACCTTCCCTTGGATGCGGCGGCACTACCAGGCCGGACACCGTGGGGGATACCTATTCAGAGGGGAGAGTCTGACCGAAAATCTGACGCCTCCTCCTCCGGAGGATCAGGATTTCTGGTGGCAGCGAGTGTGTCACGCCTACGGCAGGCTCGTGCCGATCGCGGAGGAGTACGGGGTGCGCCTGATCATGCACCCCTCCGACCCGCCGAGTCCGGAAGCTCCTTTCGGAGGTCTCGGCTTTCACCGTTTGATCGACGCTTTTCCTAACAAATGCGTCGGCTACCTCTACTGCTGTGGCACGCGGGCCGAGGCCGGTGGACAGTCACTGGTGCTCGACGAGATCAACAACTATGGACGCAAGGGACGTATTTTTATGGTCCACTTCCGTAATGTGCGGGGCAGCCTGGCCACCGCTAAGGCATTCGAGGAGGTCATGCTCAACGATGGCGACATGAATATGTTCAATATCCTTGAGGAACTTCAGCGTGTCGGATTCGACGGCTGTCTGCAACCGGACCATTGTCCTCCCATTGAAGGCGACGGCGAAGAAACAATCCAAGGAGTAGCTTACGCAGTGGGATACATCAAGGGTCTCCTGGCAGCGCTGAATGCCGGGTGACGATTATCGATTCGCATGCCTATTGCTTTCCGCCGGGTGACGAATCAGCGGGCTATGCTACGGTGGCCGAGCATTTGGCCTGGATACAGACCTCCCAGGGCCAACATCAGCAACCGGCGTGGCGGGTACGGGATCGGGCGCCGGCTTCATCCGAAGGATTGGGGAAGGAAACACCCCTGGATTGGTCGCGGTTGCCGGATGTGAACTTTCGGATTGATCGGGAATGTGGACGGGTGGTGTGGACAATTGACGGGGAGGATTTGACCAAGCAATTTTATCCTCCCAATCTGCGCAACCTCGAGTTCACGCCGCATAGCCTGATCGCGGAGATGGATTATGCGGGCGTTGATATGGTATTGCTTCACAGCAATCCAATGCTGGGACGGGACAGCGCTTTTTTGGCTGCGTGTGTGGCGCGGTACCCCGATCGACTTCGGGCGATGGCGCCGGTGGATGAATGGCGGATTCTTTCCGATACTGATGCTGTGATTGAGGAGGTTCGGAAAGCGATTTTGGAGCACGGTCTGCACGCTGTGAAGTTTAATGCGGGTCTGGTTTACAGTGCTTCCCGAGAGCCTTGGAATGACGGTGGGTATCGACCCTTCTGGGAGGCGGTGACGGAGCTCGGGGTGCCGGTCTTTTTTACTCTTGGGGCAGGGCCGGGGACGGCGGCGGGATCTACGACTGGTTCCGAGCACACAGGAGGTTATCTGGCCGAACAGCGTATCCTGATGGCGTGGATGGAACGGTACCCGGATACCCTATGTAGCGTGACACACGGCTTTCCTTGGCGCATTTTTCTGCAGGGAGACGGGATCGAACTGCCGGATGAAATCTGGGAGCCGTTCGCGAACCCGAGGCTCAGTCTGGAAGTCTGTTTCCCGGTTCGGATTGGGGATCTCTTTGACTTTCCCTATGGTGAGGTCTGGCCCACTTTGGAGTTGATGATTGAAAGGATAGGGGCGGACCGACTACTCTGGGGTACGGACATGCCCTTCCAAAATCGGTTTTGCACCTACCGTCAGTCCCGCGATTGGATTGAGAGATACTGTGCCTTTCTAAGCCCTGATGATCGGTCGAAGATCATGGGAGGAACCTTTGCCCGGATATTTCAACTATGATCAACTTTCCTCGCTCGAGCTTTACCTGGAAAAGTCATCCGAAGGAGGCTGATCCATACTATAAATGGATGGGAGGTTTCGTTGGAAAGGAGGGAGAGACATACCATGTTCGCTTCGCGCTTGAGGCCTCTTGCGTGGTGAAAGAGGAAAAGTCGGGAACGGTATTCGAGTCCTTTCTCGGTGCGCCCTGCCGAAGCGAGTACACCATTGCCCGCCGGAATCTTTTCCAGATTCCGAATGGTGAGTGGCGGATGGCTTTCAGCCTTGGATCTGCGCTGACAATTGCGAGTCGACCGAGCACGCAGGCTGAAGCGACTTCCGCCGAGAGTTTGGAAGAGAGGTTTAAAGAATACTGGATCGATGTCCGCGAGTTTGGCGGGGTTGAGGAACTGACGGATGCGGATGCAATCGCGAAAGCGACTCTAAACAACGATATTCTCAACGTTCGCACAACCTACCGGGACCGGGGCTTTTCGGTGACGGCTGAGTATCCGGTTAATGTCATGAACCTTAACGTAGATGGGGCGCAGTTTCAGATTTGTACGGGGCCGATGTTGCTGCCCGATCTGGCGACGTGGAATGGAGTCGAAGTGGATCGGGTTTTCGTCGCTCAGGCGGCGATCAGTGATTTCGACTTCGTCGAATTCATACTGCAACGGGAAGTCGAAGCCGCACCGGAAGAACGAGAATGGCTGGATCAACCGCGAGGTCGAGACCGATTGGAACTGATAGATCCGGAAATCGCTCCCGAGGGCTACCCACCGCCTCGACCCAAGCCACTGGTTTACCACGAGACGTGGGAAATGGATGCCACGAATGTGATCTTGGGCGCGGTGAATTCGTAGCTAATGGGCGGCCACCGCTTCCTTGTCCCTGCCGGATCAATCAATTTTGAATCTGACGAATTTGGTGGTCGGTTGGGAAAGAAGAATGCCCAGGCATAGCTTGGAGCGGCGAAGCCGCAACCAGATGAAACGAAAGGGAGAGCTGAAAACGGGTAGACGCAGAGATTATAATGCAATCCCGCTGAGCGGGAAAAGGACTGCAACGAATGAGGAGAGAGTTGCCCAACGGATTGAGAAAGCAACGGATAAGAAAAGGATACCATACCTTCTACGGAGTATTATCCGCTGCCAGATTGCAGGGGCGAGGGCCCTCGAGCCCTACGCGCTTCGATCATGTCGAGGAGAGTGTCGATCTTGGATTCGTCAGGGGCTCGAGGGCCCTCGCCCCTCCACTTCTGGGACTGTTTTCTTTGGGAATTCCTGTGAATTGACTGTGGGCAAATCTGCATAAATATTGAAGTTGCCCGCCACCAGAACACCGTTGTGAGGCGGAGTTCCGAATCTATTAAGTATCGAATATGGAAAGGAAGAAGATCCTCATCACCGGAGCTGCCGGTCTGGTAGGCGGCATTCTGCGTTCGCACTGGGGTGATTGCTATTCACTGCGGTTGGCGGACATCCGCACCGTGGAGAACTTAGCCGAGCATGAGACTTTTGTGCGCACCGACATCACGGAATACGGGCAGATGCTTGCCGCTGCTCAGGACATGGACACCGTCGTTCATTTAGCGGCATACCCCGGAGACGGAGCAGAATTCTATGACACTCTGCTCGATTTGAATATTATCGGGGCCTACAACGCGTTTCACGCAGCTCATGAGGCGGGATGCCGACGCGTTGTCTTCACCAGCAGCATTGGTGCGGTGGACGGATACGCTGATGAGGCCGACGTGGAGTGGGGTCGGCCGGTGTATCCCACCGGTATTTACGGGGCGACCAAGTGCTGGGGCGAGGCTCTGGCCCGGGTCTACTCGCAGCAATACGGTCTCTCCTGCATCTGCGTTCGATTGACCAATCCCGGATTCGACCAGGGAGGAGATTGGGACGCGGATACAATTAGGAGCGGCAGCAGCCCACGTGACTGCGCCCAGGTTTTCGGGCGCTGTGTGGATGTCGAAGATGTAGATTTCGCGATCGTGAATGGCGTTTCCGATCACCGCCGTCCCCGATTGGCACTGGAGCATACAAGGAGCTTGTTGGGTTACGCGCCGGAGGATGGGACGAACTTTCCCAGGGGCTGACCGCTACCAGGAAACTTCCCTACTCCTGCTTGTTTCCAGGCACGATTTTCACCGTTTACGTCACCGAAGAATCGAGGCCCGCGGATGGCATAGGTATCCCACGGATTCCTATCGGCGATTCTGTCTTCTCTTCATCCGTGGGATCGCCGTAAAAGCATCCGTCAAAACATAGTTTTTTGAACACGTTTTGGACTGTAGCATGTTGGTAATAAAAGTCGTGCGATAGACAAGGTTCGGATCCCGCTCCGCGTCCGGAGGCCACGGACCACCTGTTCCAACCTTATCTGGTTGTACCGGAGGCCGCGCTGATAAGAAACGAGTACCATGCGGATATTGACGTGAAGGAGTTGGGTCGGTTTCATGCGAATCCTTTCTACGCGGCGAAGACTTCAGAATCCGGGGGAATACCGTGCTGACCAAAACTCAAATTGCGCAGTTTGAAGAAGAGGGCTGCCTCGAGCTGGTGGATGTGTTTACGAATGATGACATGCGTCCGGTAAGAGAGGAATTCAGTATGGTGGTGGAAAGGGAGGCGCAGCGGCTTCTTGGCGAAGGCAAATTGAGTGATCTCTACGAAGAAGAGCCATTCGAACGGCGGTTGGCTAAGGTAGCAGGGGTGGTCCCGGAAGGGGCCGCGGCGTTGCAGACGCGTGCGCATAAGGGGGAAGCACTATTCGCATTCATGAAGCATCCTAAGATCCTGGATCGCGTTGAGGCGTTGGTGGGGTCCGACATACTCTGCCATCCTTCCTACAATGTGCATCCGAGGCTTCCTGGTGGGCATACCCTGCCGCATCAGGATGCGGCCTTCTATCTGCCGGACGGAGACGAGACCCTGATCGTGGCGTGTCTTGTCCCGCTGGTGGACACGACGGTGGAAAATGGATGTCTTTGGGTAGCACGAAAGCGGCACAAGGAGGGCGTGCTTCGGTATGAATGGCGTAAGAAGGGCGGACTCTATTTATTCCCCGAGGAAGTACCCGAAGAGCAGCGGGAGCAATTGCCGATGCGCGCCGGGAGCATGGTCATGTTCACCAGCATGCTGCCGCATGGTTCGTTGGTAAATGAGACGGATACGGTGCGTTGGAGCATGGATCTGCGATATCAGGCGTTGGGGCAGCCCACCGGTCGCTGGCACGTGCCCGGTTTCGTGGCTCGGTGCCGGTCGAATCCGGAGCTGGAGACGCCGAACGCCGAGGCGTGGGTAGCGGAAGTCGAGCGGGTGGACAAGGAGGCCGAAGCACAGCCGGACCGGGCCCGACGGAGGGTGTTTGATGCTTCTTAGCGCCCGCCGCCGGCGCAGTCAGTTGCGGGATAAATCGAGTTGGAAACTAAGGGCGTCCACGAAGACGAAATGCTCATCCCGCTCAGCGGGACTACCAACCGAAACGCTAGGTTTGGCGGAATGCGTGAGCATTTCGACGAACGCGCCGTTGATTTAGGCCTCTCCGGATCGTCCGGAAAAACGCAAGTAGATTGAATTGTTAAACCGGGTACAAGTGGTCGGGTTAATAGTGAAGTCTCTTATCGACAACGGAGAGCAGTGGCTCGTCGTTAGTAAACCGTTTTAGATTTTCGGAAAAGAGAGCAAAAACCCGCTGGCGCGCCTTGGGAGACTGTCCCGCGTGATGCGGGGTGATGATGACGTTCTCCATTTCCCAGAGAGGACTGTCTGGGGGTAACGGTTCCGGATCCAAGGCATCGAGTCCGGCGCCCGCGATCTCATTATTCTCGAGTGCCTCGACAAGGGCGGGGTGATCGACGATTTTTCCCCGAGCTATGTTGATCAAATAAGCACATGGTTTCATTGCTTTGAACTCGGCGGTGCCGAGCATTCCTTCCGTCTTGGGAGTGTGGGGGCAGCAGACGACAACAAAGTCGGATTGAGCGAGGAGTTCGTTTGTCCCATCTGGTCCCCAGGGGCCTTCGACATAGTCCGGCCTCCCTGCCGGGGTAGGATCGACCGCAAGGATCCGCATGCCGAACGCGTGAGCCCGCTTCGCCACCTCCAAACCGATCCCTCCGAGGCCGAATATCCCCATCGTCTCCCCGCAGATTTCAGCGACAGGCAGATTGGGGCGGCCCTCCCAGAGTTTCTTCTGTTGGCGCAGGCGGGTGATATGAAGCGTTCGGGTAAAAGAAAGGATGAGGGCGAAAACGTGCTCCGAAATGTTGATCGCGGTCGTGCCTCTCGAATTGGTCAGGACGACATCGCTTTCGAGGAATTCGGGAAAGAGGTGTGTCTCCGATCCCACGGCAGTAATCTGGAGCCATCGCAGCCGCTTTGCCTTTTCCAACAGCTCCGGAGTCAGTCTAAGCCCAAAGAGAGCATCCGCGTCCTCGATTTCCTGGGGTAACTGCTCGTCGGAGTCGATGGGCATAAAGTCGACTCCTGGCGCTATGGAACGCACGATTTCCAGTTCATCATCTTCGAGACGGGAGTAGAGAATTTTCATTGGCGTAACTTGGAAGGGTTGGGACTGAATAAAAGCTGATTTTCGCCTGTTCAGACCGACGCCACGATACCGGCTGGTTCCTTTCCTTCCGATAGGCGGCGCGCGTTCAGAATGGCGGTGTCTATGCTCTTTTCTCGAGCTTCAATCGTTCCCCCGGCGCGGTGGGGGAGGAGCACCACGTTGTCCCTCCCGAGAAGAGGATTGTCGCGCTGGATTGGCTCTACTTCGGTTACGTCGAGACCGGCGCCGGCGAGCTTGCCCGAGTCCAAAGCTCGGACGAGTGCGGGTTCGTCAACTACGGGGCCGCGGCAGGTGTTAATGAGTACGGCACCGGGTTTCATGAGGTCGAATTCGCGGTCGGAGATCAGTTTTTCCGACTTCCGGTCGAGAGGCACGTGCAGAGTGATGACGTCGGAGGTGCTCAAGAGCTCCTCCCAATCGACCTTGCGGGCATTGGACGCCATTTCATATTCCGGATCAAAGTCCCTGATGTCGGTGTAAACGACTTCGCATTCCCATCCTTGGAGCCGCTTCGCCACCCGCGATCCAATCTGGCCGAGTCCGACGATCCCAACGCGTTTGCCGGTTAGTTCGTGGAATCGATCCCATCGGTCCTCAAACCCTTCCATGTAGGTGCCTTTGTTGTTGGTCCGATCCCACTGCACCATGAGATGGCGGTAGGTCGAAACCATCAGGACTATTGCCACCTCGGCCACTGCCACTGCATTTCCCCCACAATTGTTGGCCACCCGGATACCTATCTCCGCGAGCTCGGCGACGGGAAGGTTGTTGGTCCCGGCCCCCAACGACTGGACAAGTTGCAGTTTTGTGTAGGAACGGATTGTATCCAGATCGTCACTCGGCACATTCCCGACGATCATGTCCGCATCGCGGATGGCGGTGTCAATCTGGTCGGGCGAGGCGCCATTGGGGAGGGTCGCTAGATCGACAGCAGGAGGCTTGTTGTCTCGAAAATAATCGGCGTCCCGTTCTTCGCTGTAGATCAGGGCTACTTTGACGCTGGGCATTGTTTCGCTTCCGTTGTGAATGGAAATCTGAATCTCTGGTTGGACTTGCTTGCTTGAGTTGATTGAGGCTCCCCCGGAAATACCTCGCCTCAGCGAAGCCTCGCGCGAATTCGGGTGGAAAGAGTGCGCTGGGCTTTGTAGCTACCGTACACGGCGAAAAATGCAAGATTCATGATCAGCTCCAGCTGCCACTTCGGAGCCGGATCAATCGGGGCTGAAACTTAACAATTCGATACTTGGTTGGGAGAGAGAGGGGCCCGTCCCGCTGAGCGGGAGCGCAGGGCGATCGCGCGGATGGGACAAGGATGGTATACGATTCGAGCAGCCCAATTCTGATGTTGGTTTCCACGCGAATTTCAGGAGATCCGCGGCCTTCATACCCACTGTAGATAGAGGCTGTCCCAAATCCGAGAGGATTTGGGTGGAAGCCTGATACCGATATCAATCTTCGTCACGTTATGTAGACCACGACATGCCTTCCGTCCTCGGTAGCTTACCTTTTATCCGTTATGCACCTTTCCAGCACCCTTCCTCTCGCTTTGAGTCGATAGTTCTCCCAAGGAAGCGCCTCTGACTCGATTCTTGGATCCCTATGCCGCCTGCGTTGCCTCTTTCTCATGTTCTTGCGCAAGTCTCTGCGCGATTTTCCATAGATTGTGGGACAGAACCGACCAGGCCACGCTAAGGTTACGGTTGTCAAAGCCTTTGCTGCGTATCTTGCCCCCGTGCCATCGGTTCTTGAGCACTCCGATCCGGCCTTCGGTGCTCCCTCGTCGTCGCTGCAACCGGACAAAGCGCGGCTCCTCCATCCGCTCCTTGAGCTCTTGTGGATTGCGGGGCGTAAGGGCGTCAAAAATCCCCTCTGCCTGGAGCCGCTTGCTGGCCGCCTTCGAGGCATAGCCCCGATCCCCACTGATCGCTTCGATCTTCTCCTCTAAAGCGAAGCCCTTTTGCCTCTCCAGACTTTCCCAAAGCTGCTTCAATTCGCTCGGGGCCTGCCCCCCATACAGTTTCCAGTCCAACAGATATCCCTCTGCGCTCTCGCATAAATAAAGGGTGTTGCCAAACTCCACCTCCCGATCTGCCTTGCCTCGCACGATGACGTCAATCTCAGGTTCGTAGGCGCTCAGGATCTTCTCCTCATTCTTCACCTGCCGCCCCCCTATGATCCGTTCGTGCGCCTGTTTCATGACCTGCGGTATCTGCTCTAACATACCATCCATTCGCTCGATGATTCGGCTCGCCTTCTTCTCGGTGTAATCGCTTTGCATCCACATAGCTTCCAATAAGTCACGGTGGCGAAGGGCATGGCCCTCAATCTTCTTGAGCAATAGCTTCATCCGCCGCAGGATCCCTTTACGCGCTTTGCCCGCCTCCCGGCGCCGACGCGCATGCGTCATCTCCAGGCACCGTTTGTTCATCTCCCGAGCCAATCCCTTTGCTCCCTGGGGCATGCGCTGTTTCATTCCCGCCTGCCGGATCAGACTGATCGCCTTGAGCAGCGTTGCTCCCACATCCTTGAGCAAGACCCAGTCCACGGGCCAGTGGATGTTCGCTTCCAGGCAAGTGGCGTCGATCAGGCATTCCCTCGTATCGATCGGCTTCTCTAATCCTGCCTCACCACAATGTTCAGCATTGCCCACCACCTCGGTCATCCTTGCATGCAGCTGTCTCAGATACGCTTCGTCGAAGAATTTCGAATCCCGTTCCAGACTGCTCTTCGATATTTTCCGGATCCCGTCTACCTCACGCACCCGGCAAAAATTAGCCAGAAGCTCACTGCGTCCCAACTCCTGCGACAGACAACGAAAGGATATCCCTCCGAGTAAATGACGCACCACCTCCACCCGCAGCGCTTTTATCGCTCTTAGAGCGCGTCGCTCCCGATCCTTCCCTCCCGCTTCATCCCATCCTTCCAAGGCTTTTACGATCGCCTCCCTTTCCAGCGAGGAGTCGATCAAAACCCGGTCAATCCGCTCCATTGTTTCCAGAAACACGGTGTAGTCTTTGCATCGAATGACTGGAGTTAGGGCTGGACGCAGGAAGCTTTGTACGGCAATATTTTTCATGAGAAGGGCGTGCTTTGTATTTGACTAACGCAAGCATAAGCGCCCTTTTTCGCCGGATCGAGCTTTTTGCAGCTCCATCCGGCCTTTTTTTTGCCCATAACTCATTAAAAATCAATTGTTTCCACCACTGGGACGGGCTCTAGTTAATCTCGATCCACAAGACAGTGAAGAAAACGGTAGCCTTAAAGTCCGGCGAAGAGCTAGTCATTCGAGTGGTTGAGCCACCTCTCGGAAAGTATGCCAAGGAGGTGGGTTGTTGGCGAGACGTTCGGGAAGACCTTCTCAGAGGGGAGTTTGTGCCCTGGCTGTTTACTCCCTACTTTATTGGGGAGATAGACGGCAAAGTCGCGGGCTCGATGAGCTACTATGTCGACACCGAGAAGCGGGGTATTGGTGTGGTGGAATTCGTGCAGACCGATGAACGCCATCGAGGCAAGGGCATCGCGACGGCGCTCATGGAAGAATTGATAGGTCGGTTCAGAGATGATGGGGGCAAGGCCCTCTACTTGTGCACCACCAATCCCATCGCGGGCCATCTTTACGAGAGGCACGGTTTCTGGTACCACGTGGGTGACGGCATGCGATACCTGGCCCCGGAGGCACAGGATTTCGACGACACCTACTGGAGCTACTGCGGCCGGGCGCTGGTAAGAGAGGCGACTTGGGGAGACCTGCCCGAACTATCCGCACTCTACAACCACCCGGAACCGAATTGGATGATTAAGGATCATTTGACACAGTCCTATTCGGAGACGCGCTATGAAAGTCATTTCGTGAAAATAATGAGACGCATCGAAGATGGGCGGGGCGCCTACTTCGTGCTAGAGAACCCCGATGGGCATGTGGTCGGGGCGGCAGCGATGGAACGTGCCAACACTTTTGTAGAGCAGCACGTCGCTACCTTGGTATTCCGAGCGACTATCGAGTACGAGGAACAGGTGGGGGAGCTTTTGGATGCGGTTGCGGAACGGGCAGTTTCTCTTTCGATCCGGACGCTCCAGATTCCGATTGCGGAATGCGACCGGAATCAATGCAAACTGGCTGAGTTAACGGGCTTCACGGAAGAGGCGTGCCTGAAAGATCGGCTTCGGTCGCGAGAAGGCTACACGGACCTTCTGATTTACTCCAAGACGCTCGCGGAAAAGACCGAGCCGTACCGAAAGATTGACGATTACTATGGGACGAGGAAGGAATGGCAGTGGGAGCGGGTGAAGAATCCGTCGGATTCGGCCGTCTAGAGGTGGTCCGCGGCCTTCCGTCTCCGCCAAGGCTTCGCCGAGATGTAGCGGACGCGGAATGAGGAGACAGCCACCAAGAACGGATGCCGCGCCCGGAGGTCACGGCCCACCTCTTCT
Source organism: Candidatus Moanibacter sp. (assembly GCA_965226025.1). Classification (GTDB taxonomy): domain Bacteria; phylum Verrucomicrobiota; class Verrucomicrobiia; order Opitutales; family UBA2987; genus Moanibacter. The sequence continues at coordinate 2,780,776 of CBDDCD010000003.1, forward strand.
ACCTGTCCGCCAACGGGGATCAGAGCAGTTCTGGGATTCGTACGGAGTCTCAAACCGAGATGAAGCCGCGTCCGCATGGACGCGGATGATTCGTCTGTAGTTTTTGGATGCTCCGTCCGCGTCCTTGCGGCCGCGGCTACACTATCGTTACCTGGTACTCAGTAGGTTCTAATCTCCGTAGGCTTTGCTCCAGGGCATGGGATAGGTGCGATCAGAGCCTGGGCGGCCGAATTCGGGGCTGCTGGAATGGATGAAGGCGTCGATCCGGCCGGGGAATGCGGCCTCATTGGCTGAGCGCATGACCTCGGTGGTGAGTCTTGTGTCCAACTGGTGGAAGATTTCGCCACAGTCGGGATCGGAGGACCGGTTGTGTTGTTCCCCAGGATCCTCTTTCAGGTCGAAGAGATGGGTGCCTTGCGGGTATTTGCATAGTTTCCATCTGCCGTCGAAGAGCATCCACCCATTTCTCAAAGCGCCGAAAACGAAATCGCGAGTATTCTTGTCCGGCAGGCCCAGTCCCGGGAGGGGAAGTGCATCCATAAAGGAGGGAATCCTGACTCCGGCCAGGCTGAGCAACGTGGCGGTGACGTCGTTGAGTGTGACCAATTCATCAGACACTTCGGCGCTGGTGATGGCAGGGTGAGACACCAGCATCGGTACATGACAGGATGCTTCATAATAGGAGCCCTTGCCGGTCAAGCCATGGTCGCCGAGATAGTCTCCGTGGTCTGAAGAGAAGATGATGACGGTGCTATCGAGGAGACCCTTTTTCTCAAGAGCTTCGACGATTCGGCCAACCTCGAGATCGATCTGAGCGATCAGGCCGGAATAGCAGGCGCGCTGCCGGAGGAAAGTCTCGAGCGAGGGTGGATTATCGTTTCGCACGGCATACCATGACTCCCGCTTCGAATTGGAGCGCATTCGGTTCCGAGCCTGCATCATGGACGTGTCCTCGTTGACCTCCGGATGCGGCTCGGGCATATCGACGGTTTTGAAGCTCATGTACTCCTTTGCCGGGTCATAGGGGGAATGGGGTCCTGGAAAGCCAACCATTAGGGCAAAGGGTGCGTCCCCATCGTATTGGTCAATCCAGCGTGCCGTTTCGCGCCCGACAAAGTGATCGACGTTGTATTCCCACGGCTGCGGACTGATGCAAGCCATGTGGTGCTCATGATATTCAGGTACCTCAACGAAGTCTCTTTTCGAGTAGCCGGCCTCGCGTAGGACGTGGTGGTAGTCGTCCTCGATGAATCCCCAGAGCTTATCTTCGGCGATGATCCGCCGCTGAAAACCGAAGCGCTTCTCCCACGGGTAGAAGTGCATCTTGCCGGTCGCTATTGTGTAGTACCCTTCGTCGTTCAGCAATTCGGGCCAAGTCTGAAGTCCGCACGCCCGGTAGTCCGAACGAATGAATTGCGCATTGTCGAGCACGCCGGTCTTGATGGCGTTCATACCGGTCAGGAGAGAGGCGCGAGCGGGCACGCAGACCGGGTGCTCGGAATAAGCATTTCGGAATCGGATGCCTCGGTTTCCCAGAGCGTCGATGTTCGGGGTTTGTATAAAGGAGGCCCCGTAGCAGCTGAGGAAATCGTGCCGCAGCTGATCGGGCATGATGAAAATAATGTTAGGATTCTGGCGGACTTGTCCTGGCATTTGCAGATATATTGAAACCATATGTCCGCCAGAATCCCTAGCCCGAACATCCCACAAACTTTCTACTACGACGACGGATCTCACCGCGTGCCAAAGCCTTCCCTTGCCCAGCGACCTCAGAGGGTCTCAACACACTGTCGCCCGCCGTGCTTCGAAAAAGCCTTGGCACGCAGCGATTTACGCCGTCTCGCGACGAAATGTGTGAGATGTCCGGGCTAATGCCGGATCCCCAGTTTGTGCATCCGATCATGGATTGCTTTGCGCGCTTCGAGGAAGGGTCGCTCCAGGTAGGCGGCATGGTCCTCCTCGCCGTGATGGTGAGTAACCCTGTTGTCGAGGTGCTGCCGGCTGTTGTGGCGCATGTAGTGCAGCGAACCTTCCACCAGGGTGAGCATATACTGAGCTGTGTCTTGGTCGAACATCCACCACTCCTCACCGCAGGCCAGGTAAACCGGTGAGGTATGGGCCATGATGCCGCGGCCCCAACCGTCGTAGTGTGGCACTCCGTTGAAGTAGCCTGGGCCGCTGCAGCGCGCCGCGAGCCAGGAGTGGCTCTTGACCTCTACTTTCTCTTTGAGTTGCAGCTTGCGGGTCCCCTTCGACTCCTCCACGGAAGCCACCACTCGACCCTCCTGGACAACCTCCAGGGTGTGGATTGGCACCACCGACTCAGCCTCGGCCTCGACCTCTACGGTGCCGCCGTTGCCGGGCAGCTGCACCGTATCGCCGATGTCACGTCCTTCCACCTTGAAGCGGATCAGCGGCCCGCCGCTGTGGAAAGTGCGACCTGACGCCATAGCTTTGCACCAGTTGTCATAGGTAAAGGGTTCATTCTGCGGAATCCGGACATAGGTTCTGTAGATTCCCACCGGCACGTCGCTGCTCATCTTGTCGGTGCCGCCGACCAGAGGCAGTTTGTAGCCGCAGTTGAGATAGCGGTAGTATTCGTTGTGCACATACCTGCCGTGGCGCAGCATCTCCACGGCATCGGCGCGACCGGTGGCGATGAGTGCTGCCGGCTCGCCATTAGGACTCGGAAGGTGAGGGATGACGACGCTCCCTCCTTGGGAGTGGCATTGGTCGGCCCAGTCTGACATGGTGATTTCGAGAGTGCCGCCCATCTCAGCTTCGCCCGGTCCGTCTGAACACCATGGCATGACCGGCTTTTTCAGCCCCATGAGAATCAGATGTCCCAGGAAGTGTTGGCGATTCTCTTGCGAAACGTAGACGACGTAGTCGCCATCTTTTGAGGCCATTTCACCTCCGGTGAATTCCTCGGTGTTGGTGAAGAGCCCGCCCCATTGCGATTGGAGAAGATTGACTACGTTGAGATCCTCGCCCTGGGCCTCTGTAAGGCTGCCTTGGGCGGAGAGGAAGTGCACGTGCGAATCGCCGCTGTACCAGCCCTCCTGGTTCATCTGGCACCAACGCTTGAGCCTCAGTTCGAGGTTGCTTTGGCCTGGCTTGACTTCAATTCGGGTGCGGAGCGGTTCGTATTCAAATCCCCGCGCAACGTCCACCACAACTTCACCACAAGGCAGCCAGCCTTGGCAAGTTCCGTCGATATAGGCGTAGGTTATCTGACCCATGCGTACATCGCCACCGACGTCGATATGCCAGGTCCCCAGGTTGGTGTTGACGTGGGCGTGATGGCCATGGGGCGCGTAGGGTATGCCTTCGGGCGAGCGAAAGTGAATGCGGCAGGGGATGGGTTGGCCGGTTGTGTCGTCGAGGACGGTGGTATGGACCCAGTTCCGTCCTCTGTCGATCACCTGAAGATGTAACCGTTCGGATGCTTCGACTTTACCCTTTGCCCGCATTTCTCCCCAGTTTGCTTGGCCCAGGATCTTGCCGCCCTGCTTTACTTTTACGGTGGCGGAAGGATTGGCCGCTACCTCCGCATAGGAGGGACTGCTGCCCGGATTCTCGGCTTCACCCCAGCCCTTGCGCCCTTCGAGAAATACTTCCTTCGAATCGGCAGGCAGAGGATAGGGATAAGTGTTGATGCCCCGGTCGACTTCCACTTCCAAATTGAATGATTTGTCTGCATCTTCTTTCTGAGGAAGGTTGATGATCAACTCTCGAGTGCCTTCGCGGCAGATGGGTTCCTCCTCGATGCTACTAACGGTGATGCCGCCGATGACAAAGGCGGGTCCTTGGGGAATGATCTCGACCTTTTCCAGGTCCTTGTCCGGGTGAGGGCTTTGCCATGCCCACAAAACGAAGTGCGAGGGTCTACCTCCAGCGACTTCGGTCTGGCGCCGGCCCGCCTCGGACCAGTCGCCGCTCCAGCGGGGAAGAAGCTCGTCGTTGCTGTCAGAGACGGCGACGAAAGGAGCAGCGCCATTAGCGGTGGGAACGGTTGAGATCTCAAACCGGTCCCGAACAACCGTCTCGTTCACCTGACCATCGTCAAAGTGAAAGCGATACTGTGCGACAGGCTCTCCCACCGGCCCGTTATCCCCGATGCCCGACTCCAGCAGGCGGTGCGCGACGATGAGCCATTTCGCTGCGAGTCCGAGGGAAATTTCAATCGTCTCAGCGCTTTTCTCCCCGCCACAGGATAGAACGCATCGCGCGGGATTTTCTCCAAATTGGAAAGGAAGGCCACGAAGAGATTGGTGTCCGAGCAGGACATCGGAGCCAAGGAGGTCGGTGCCGACGTTGTAGAGCGAGTTGAGATCTAAGGGTTGGTATTCATTCATGCTAGTTTGCTTCTTCTAACTGGTGAGATGCCAATTCCCGTGCGGGCTCACGGACCATGAATGTCGGGATTCGGCGGGGAAGACAACTTTAGAAATGGAGGGGCGAGGGCCCTCGAGCCCCCGGATCCAACTTTTTTTTCCGGTGCCCATCTCTTTTTTACAGGAGTTGATTCCTGCAAACAGAGAGCGGATATTTGGGCGACTACGGCATGGGGCTCGAGGGCCCTCGCCCCTCCAGCCGGGTGGATGATCGAGCACCTTCAATGGTATATCATGCTACTCCCATCCGTGGGATCACGGTGCTCCCGCTGAGCGGGATAGGCATTTCTCCCTCCAACGAAACTATTGAATTGGCTCATCACCAATTCGTATAGGATCCGTCGGTCCGCTTCAGGTGTTGAGCTTCCCAGAACTTGAAGGTTTGTTCTTTGGCCAACTCTTCGTTGAATTCGACCCCGAGACCTGGCGTATCCGGAACCGCGATTCGGTCGCCCTCCGATTTGAGTTGGGAAGGAAACAGATCTTCGTCGAGGAAGCGGCCCGCCTCTGTCGGAGTGACTCGATGCTCGAGCCAGGCAAAATTGGGAACCGCGGCGGCCAGGTGGACGCTGGCTGCGGTGCAGATGGGCCCGAGTGGATTGTGGGGCATCAGATCGATGTAGTGGGTTTCGGCTGCGGCGGCGACTTTCATTGATTCGGTGAATCCTCCAACGTTACAGGTGTCGAGGCGGGCAAAGTTGGTGATGCCGCGCTCTAGGTAAGGCATGAACTGCCACTTGCTCGAGAACTCTTCGCCGATTGCGAAAGGAATATCGGTCATGGTTCGGAGCGATTCGTAGGCTTCAGGTGTTTCATCTCGAATCGGCTCCTCAAGAAAGTCGAGCGTGCCGGACGGCATGCGTTGGCAGAAGGAGGCTGCTTCTGCCACGGACAACCGGTGATGATATTCAACGCCCAATATCGGTCCCGATCCCACCTTCTCCCGTAACGCTGTCATCCGATCAGCGGTGAGACCGATCGACTCTCTAGGTTCGAAGATATTCGTATCCGCATTTCTAGGGTTCGCCATCATCACTCGGATCACGTTCCACCCTTTTTCCAGAAGCAGATTCACATTTTCAACCAGCTCTTCCTGGCTCGGCATTCCGCAAGTCGCGAAGCAGGGAACATAGTCACGCTGTCTGCCCCCAAGGAGTTGATAGACCGGTACTCCGAGAGACTTTGCAACGAGGTCGTGCAGAGCGATATCTATGGCGGAGATGGCCGCCGTGAGGACCCGGCCGCCTTCAAAGTATTGGCCGCGGTACATCTCCTGCCAGAGGGCACCAATCTTCCTCGGATCCCGCCCGATGAGGAACTCCCGGTAGTGTTTGATCGCCCCGACCACCGCTTGCTCACGGCCGGAGAGGCCGGATTCGCCTAGACCGTAAAGACCCTCATCCGTTTCTACTTTTACGACGAGCTGATTGCGGTGTCCGACCCAGACCGGGTAGGGGATGACGTTGGTGATTTTCATCCTACTCAGTCTCGCCTAGAATGTCGGATCCACGCAAGGTGTATCTGATTGTGGAGTCGAATCTATCATACTGAAAAGACGATGATCGATTGCGCTTACGATTACGGTGTTGGATGATCGGATATTCAGGCTACAATCAAAATTCGCAATCGTAAGCGTCGTCGATTGCGACTGCGATTACGAGAGTCGATTACCGGAGGAGGAGGAAGTCCGTCAGATTCAATCGAAGGTCGCAATCTCAAGCGTAATCGAAACTCGATGTTCCATCCTAACTCTTTCCGCGTCCGGAGGACACGGACCACCTGTCCTACTTGCTTCTGACACAGCGGGTGGTCTGAATGATCTCAACTCCTATCACCGCCGATCCCCCAAAGTCTCCGGCTCCTTCATCTCCTCCGGTTCCGCTTCCGCGGCTGGGGCGCCATTGATTTGCCATCGCCAATAGGATTTCAGACCACGTTTGATGTCCTCCAGGATCAGTGTATTCACTGGAACCAACAGAAGGGCGATAAAGGTAGCGAAGATGACACCGAAGGCCAGGGAAATCGCCATCGGTATCATGTATTTGGCCTGTCTGCTCTCCGCGAACATCAAGGGGAGCAGACCCGCGAAGGTAGTCAAGGAAGTGAGGAGAATGGGCCGGAAACGGCGGACTCCGGCGGTGCGTACCGCCTTTCCAACAGAGTCCCCGGCCCGCAACCGGGTATTGATGAAATGGACCAGAATGAGGCTGTCGTTCACCACCACTCCGGAGAGGGCGAGGAAGCCCAACTTCGACATGAGGTTGAAGGTGATATTGTCGTCCCGGAAGACGCCCAGGACCCAGTCCATGATCATATGTCCTATGATCGCTCCCACCAAACCAAACGGGATGATGAGCATGACGACGAAGGGCTGCACGTAGCTGCGAAACGGGATCGCAAGGAGGACATAGAGTCCGAGGAAGACGAGAAAGGAGTAGAACTTGATCCTTTTCGCGTCATCTACTCTACGTTGGGCCCAGCCGGACTTGGCATAGCTCATACCCACATACTGGCTGGTAAGCTCGGGCAGAAATCCATTTTCCAATTCCCCGACAATCGCTTCAACGTCCAGCTCGTCGGATTCCGCATTGGCCGTAACCGTAATCTGCCGCTTGCGATCGATGCGGCGAATTGAAGGAAGGCTCTTGCCAGGCCTTATCTCCGCCACCGCATCAAAGGGCACTTCGGCGCCATCCCGAGTGCGAATCATCATGGAATCAAGGGTCGCGAGGGACTTTCGTTGCTCCTCGGGATACCTGATCATGACCCGTATGTCGTCGCGTCCCCGCTGGATGCGTTGCGCTTCGGCGCCAAAAAAGGCCTGCCTTACCTGACGTGCCAGATCGCCCGTGGTGAGGCCAAGATGCTCGGCTTGGGGCTTCAATGAGAGTTCGAATTCCGACTTGGCGCGTTCGAACGAGTCGGAGATTTCATTCAAGCCCTCATACTCTTTCAGTTTTGCTTGCAGCTTTTTCGATGCGGCCCGCAGGTCATCGAAATCCGGACTGGTCAAGCGGAGCCAGATACCGTGGCCGCCTCCATACCAATAGCCAAATCCCATTTGTTCAGCATCAGGAATCTCGCCGATCGCTTCCCGGAGGTCGGCGCTCACCTTGGAACTGTCCAGGCGAACACCGTCTTCCTTCTCGGGTGTTAATTCGATGACGATTTCTCCCAACTCAGGCACTCCGACGTTGTGCCGACCCCAGGTTGAACCCATGGGTTGCCCACCGGCAGTGGCGAAGACATTACGGACCAAGCTTTTGCCGCTTTCGGCGTTTACCCGTTCTTTGTACTCCAGGGCAATGCGTTCCATTCTCTTGACGTGGGCGTAGGTGGTCTCAAACGGAGTGCCCGCGTGCATCTTTAATCGGATCGTGACTTGATGGCGGGGAACGCGCGGATAGAAACTAGATTCAATGCGGTTAGTCTGGACCAAGCTCCACGCTACGGCCAGGATCCCGAAAAAGAGGGTGAAGGTCAGATAGCGATTCTTGAGACACCAGTCCAGGGTTGGGCTGTAGTAACGTCGAACGCCGTTTTCGAGGCCGTCGGCAATGGAGCGCTGGAGACGAAGGAGGAAGTTCAGATCTCGCCGATGCGCGGCGCCGCGACCGATGCGTGTGCAATGCTTCAAGTGGGCCGGAAGGATCAACTTGGATTCCACCAACGAAAAGAGAAGGACCGGTATAACGACGATGGAAATGTTCCTGAGGTTGTTCCCTGTCCACCCGGACATGGCGTAGAGCGGGTAGAAGGCCAGTATGGTGGTGAGAACACCGAAAAAGACCGGGACGACCACCTCTTGCGTTCCGCGAATGGCGGAGTCCAGGGGAGTGTTGCCGGACTGCATATGCCGGAAGACGTTTTCCCCCGTAACGATGGCGTCGTCGACCACGATTCCGAGGACCAGGATAAAGGCGAAGAGGGTCGTCAGATTCAGGGTAGCGCCCAAGAGGTAGAGAACGATGAACGAACCCGAAAACGCCACTGGAATGCCGAGACTCACCCAGAAGGCGAGAAACGGGCGCAGGAACAGAGAGAGTACAGATATGACGAGAATGAATCCAAAGACAGCGCTGCCCGATAACAGGGTTAATCGCGCCTTGATGGTTTCAGAGTCATCCGACCAGTACCCGAGTTCAACACCTGGAGGCATTCTCTCTTGGGCTTTCTTCAAATAGCCTTTCACTTCGTCGGCCATTTGAATCATGTTCTGGTTGCCGGTCCGGTAGACGTCCAAAACAACCGAGCGCTTCCCATTGAAGTTTGAAATGAGTGGAGCTTCGTCAAAACCGTCGTTGACCTTGCCGACTTCGCTCAGGGTCAGGCGGGTGCCGTCTTCCCGCGACAAGACGACAATCTTGGAGAAGTCTTCGAAGTTGTAGGCTTGGTTCGAGGTTCGCAGAAGGATGTCGCCGCCCTCCGTCTTGATACTTCCTGCCGAGAGGTTGATGGAGGATCGGCGCACCGCCTGAACGATTTCATCAAAGGAGAGACCGTGCTCCTGGAGGGTTGATTCGGAAACTTCCACGTCGATCTCATAGGCCCTCGAGACCTTCAGATTCACGATGCTGATATTGGGCAGACTGAGGAGATCATCGCGAACGATCTCCGCCAGCCGTTTCAGATCAAACTCGTTCAGATTGCCCGAGACGACGACCGTTATTAAACGCTCGTGAAAGGAAGACGGCATTCTCACTCTAGGGCGTTCTGCTTCGACCGGAAACGTACTGATGGAGTCGATCCGATCCTTCACCTGATCGAGCACTTCACCCATGTCGTATCCATCTTCGATTTCGAGCTCGACGTTTCCGGAACCTTCTCGGGCATTACTGCTTATCTCCTCGATTCCGGCGACATCGTTGACCGCTTCCTCGATGCGCATGACAATCGCCTCTTCCACCTCGGCGGGAGTGGATCCGCGGTAGGCCACCGAGATTTCGATTTCGCGTCTCGGGTAGTCTGGAAATTCGCGCAGTACGATCTTGTTGAAGGCCACGTAGCCACCGACGATCACGATGGCGAACATCAGGATATTCGCGGCCACACCGTTCCGGGCGAACCAGTCGATGATTCTATTCATCGTCAATAGCCCGCTTTTCTCACAGATCTCCGACCAGCCTGCCGTGGCACAATCTGTCGCTCGCCGCGCGGTTGCTTTGCGGCCTCGGAAAGCGGGCTAAGCAACAAAAGGGCACAGAAGATATTGAAGGGGACGAGCCGTTGATTTTCTTAATCAGAGCCGGTTTTCTGTTGGAGAACAATGATCTATTTGGGATCAATTTCTTCTGTGCCCTTTTGCTAATTAACCTGGAAACCTTGTGAGATTTCCAGGCTCGATAGACACAATTGTAGCAAACACGTTTATCCTAATATGGTGCTGATCGCAACTTGGATCTCTCTGCGGCGGTGATCAAATCTGGAGGGGCGAGGGCCTTCGAGCTCCAGCCGCATCGATCAATTTGATACGGGCGCTGGTCGTTAATTCGTTGGCGGGCTCCCGCCTCCGAACCCTGCGTCGTGGCAGGCGAGAGACCAGACTTCGTCAAGGCTACGACCGGCTAGCCTCGTCCCAACCTGGCGGCTGTTCGGCAATCATCGAAATGCTCACGCATTCCGCTACGCCCCAGAATCGATGTTGGTAGCGGAATGCGTGAGCATTTCGTCTACCACGGAGTTACTCTTCTCCCGCCCGATCGAGGGCGTCTTCCTCTTCTTTTGTGAGCCCGTTTTCCAAGGCTTGAAAAGATTGGTCGACTTGGCCCACGTGACGGGCGCCTATCAGAACTGTGGTGACATCGCCCTGGGCGAGAGTCCAGGCGAGCGCCAGATCGATCATGGAGCGCCCGCTCGAATCCGAAAGGCTGCGCAGATCATCGAGCACGGCAAAACCGTGGTCATGGAAATAGGGTTGGTCGTGGCCGGGAACAACCTCGAACCGAGTCCCCGTCGGGATTACTCGGTCGCGGCCGTATTTGCCGGTGAGAAATCCTGCGCCGATGGGACTGTAGCCGAGCACGCCCAAGGATTCCCGCCGACAGACGGGGAAGATATCGCCTTCGATTTCCCGGTGATTGACGAGGTTGAACTGCGGCTGAATGGAGACAAACCTGGACCAGTTGCTCTCTTGCTGAATGCGAAGTGAGGTCTCGAGCTGGGCGCCGGACGCATTGCTGATCCCTACATAGCGCACGACTCCGCGTCGAACCAAACCATCGAGCGCTTCCAGTGTCTCCTCGACCGGGTGGTCTTCACTGGGCCAATGATGGAGCTGAAAGAGATCGATCCGGTCGGTCTGCAAACAGCGCAGGCTCTCCTGAACCGAAGCGGAGACAGCAGCCGCGCTCATATCGCCGCTCATCTTGGTGGCGAGGACCAAGGAGTCGCGTTTGCCCCGGTCCGAGAACCATTCGCCGAGCAGCTTTTCCGAGGCACGTTCTTTACCGTAGGCGGCGGCGGTGTCCAGAAGGTTGATTCCTCGCTCCACGGCGCGATCGAGGACGGCAAAGGAAGTGACAGGGTCAATCTCCCGGCCGAAGGTGACGCAGCCCATGCCGATTTCGCTGACGTCGAGATCACTGTGGCCTAGCTTGCGGTATTCCATTATTCCTTATTTCCTTCCTTTCCCAATACTATCTACCGAAATTTGACTTTTTTGATGCGTTTTGGAGTGGAACATGCCGATGCTCAATGTCGTGTGATAGACAAGGTTCGAGACAAGGTTGCCAGGGTGTTCAGGGATTCCTTTCTAATTCGATCAAGAATTGTCCTTACCTTTTACTAGATTAGATCTCAGCGGAGCAAACCTCGTCTCGATCCCGCTCATCATAAACGATGCTTGCGTCTTCGCTGCGTCGGGTTCCTTTGTGGGAGAATCGAAGAGGGGCGGCCCAACCGGTTCGACTAGCTCACTTCGGGCAGACTAGGAATTCATTCTTCATTCACCGCCTGAAGCAGAGCGTGGATGTAGCCGTAGGTGAAGGCGATTCCGACCTGGTGGGCCTCCGGGCCGGAGATATTGGGCACGTGGTCGGGCATGATCATGTACTCGTAGCCGACTTCCTTGTAGACGCGAAGCGCCTTCAGCATATCGACATCCCCTTCGTCGGGGAAAACCTCCACAAAGTTGTTCAGCCCGCCCTTGATGTTGCGAAAGTGGACATTAAAAATCCTCTTCCGCTCTCCGAAATAGCGAATGACATCGAAGATCTCCTCTGAGGGATTTCCGAGGGCCTCCGACATGCAGCCCTGGCAGAAATTCAGACCGTTGTAAGGGCTGTCGTAGAGTGCTATGAATTTCTTGAAACCGTCCGGCATGCCCAATGGGCGCGCCACGCCCCGATAGGTCGTTCCGTAGCCTATGCCCGGATCGGATGGGTGGCAGGCCATCTGGATCTTGTATTCCTCGGCCACCGGGATGATCTCGTGGAGCCAGTGGCTGATACGCTCCCACATCTCATCTTCGTCGGCGGCGCCTCCCTCGAATTCACCCGTCGACTGATCCAGTTTTTCGTACTCGAAGGTCGAAATGGTCGCGCCGCCCCTGCCCCTGGATGACGGCGTTCGCATATGCCCGAGAATGGTGATGTTGTAGTTGAGGCCTCGCAGCCCCGCTTCCGAGGCCATGCGAACGACTTCCTTCATGCGATCGATCTGGCGGTCGCGGTCATCGCTTGGCCCCAGGAAGATCGCGCCCGCTTCATTATCGAATGCGCTATTTGATCCCAAGGGGATGTGGATCATCTCCATGTTAATGCCGTACTTGTCGAAGCGGTCCCGCATACTTTTCAGGGTATCCGTGGTCCATTCCATCCAAAGCTCGCTGGGCGTCTGGTCGACATGACCGACCCCAAGCTGCGCCAGTACCTCAATCTCCGTGTCGTTTCGACATGCACCCTGCGTACCGATATACATGATTTTTCTCCTTCGTTTCTTTGCCCACGAACCTTTCTGCCCGCGCCCACGAAAGAATAGATGTTCTCACCGGTGGAGGGTCAAGCGAATCCGCGGATTTTGCGTGTTGCGTTCCAGACGAGGAGTAGCCAAGAGTAGCATAGCCGGAATCGCTCTGAGCAGATAGAAGTGCAGCCGCTGATCAGCCCTAATTGCCGTTAATGGAAGAGGATCAACCGCGGATTGATTCAAGGAGTGCTTCCCAAGGGTTTGAGAAAATAGCGGATTGGGAGGTTCTGTGTTTGTAAGGAGCCGGGTCGGCAAATCGAAGAGTGGCGCGTCCGGCGGCCACCCCCTACCACCTTGCGGTTGAACGGAAATTGCTTCACGCCTACTGCTTGGATGCTGTTAGGCGACCGATCCACCGGCAGGGGGTAGGGCGTGGCCGCCGGACGCGCCGCGGATATCCAATCCAATCCGAATCACAAGCTGACACGGTACTCAGAAGATTCGAGCTTCGATTGCGCTTAAGATTGCGGATTTCGATTGCCAGGGGCTGCTCCGATCCACCAATAATCGAAATACCGAATCGGAAATGTAATCGACCATCGGAAGTTCGATTACGAAAATCGATCATCGTAATCGTAAGCGTAATCGACCGCCGAGTCTCAGACGCGCAACGCAGTAAAATCCGAACGAATTCTTATGAGCAAACTCCAGCAAGTAAACACCACGAACATCGCCGACGCGATCCGGTTGGGATGCCGGACCATGCAGAGCGTCTTCGATGCCGACGACGACAATGTTCCGTTCTTTCGTTCAACCATCCGGCCGGAGACCGCCTTGAGCTTCAGCTCGGTTCACAGTGAAGCCCACGTGCCCGGGCGACACCTGAACGGATTATTGGAGGCTGAGGATGCTACTGGTGTCGAGATTACTGAAGAGGCGGTGGACAATCACCGACGGGCCGCCTTTCTGTCCTACAGTGGTTCGGTCGCGCTCCCCTTGAACCGTGAGGAACGTGGGGGTCCGTTGGTTAATTTCTCTCCTCACAATCTCCGGGAGGGATTCCATGCCCTGTATGCCTTGGCGAGATTCCGTGACGATGACGAGGCCCGCAGTATCGCCGAAAAGAGCATTTCCGCCATCTTCGATCTTTGGCACCCGGATCGCGGATGGGATGCGGAGCGCCTGAGTGCCCTGGGGCTGAACCATCAGGAGAGCCCGAGCTTTGTCAGCGGGGAGGCAAGAATGCTCGGGCCGCTGGTCAAATACTACCGGGCCACCGGCTACGGGAGGGCCCTTGAGCTGGCGCTGACTGTGAAGGAGAAGGCCCTCAGCGAAGTTTATCTGGAAGACGGTTCCTTCGATCCGGATCGGTTCGTCACCCCCCACGTACATTCCATCACCTGTGTCCTCTCCTCGTTGGCCCAACTTGCGGATTTGCTCGGCGACAGCACACTCCTGATGCGGGTGAAAGCCTTTTACGACAACGGCCTATGGAAGATGCGCGACGAGACCGGATGGACACCGGAGTCTACAAGCCAGGAGGACAGCGACCACGGTGAAGCCAATAATACGGGCGATGTTCTGGAGACGGCACTCATCTTGGGCCGTTGGGGATACCCGCAGTGTTATCACGACGCAGAGCGTATCCTCCGATGCCACCTTCTACCCTCGCAACTTCGAGATATCTCTTTTATCAGCGATCCTCCTAATCCGGATGGGGTGGACGGTTTGCGGGATGTGGCCAACCGCCATTTGGGCGCTTTTGGTTTTCCAACACCTTACGGCCATGAGTCCGTCGGCAAGGGACGCGCCAACCTATCCTTCAATATGGATATCGTCGGGGGTGCGGTGGGTTCGCTATGCGCAGCTTACCGGGAGGTGGCACGGTCGGAGACGACGGGTCACTGGGTCAACCTGCTTTTTGATCACGAGACCAGCGCCATTAAGATAGAGTCTCCCTACACGCAAGACTGCCTGCGTATCGAATCAAAAGAATCCGGGCCGCTGTTTGTGCGTATCCCTCCCTGGGTTGATCGCAACTTGATCCGGATTGAAGGTCAGGAAGGCGAGCCGATCTGGACGAACGGATACCTTTTTCTTCCTGAAAATTCAGCGGGGCAGGAGATCAAAGTGCGTTTCCCGTTGAAGGAATCACAGATCGTTCTTAACGAGCAACTACATGTTCATCCGATTCAGGTGAAAATGCAGGGAGATGCGGTTGTAGCGATGGATAACTTCGGCGCGGATTTGACGTATTTCGAGGAATTGGAGTAGTTGACCACAGATTACTCAGACTACGCAGATTCAAAATCAGGGTAATCTGCTAAATCTGCGGTAAAATTCGGACGAAGAAAAAGACTTTGACGAATTGTGATGGGAATGGCCCCGTCTCCGCTGCCCCTGAGCAAGAGTTCGCAGAGGCAGGTGAGAATGGAGAAGGATTGATCGCTCAATCCAGAAATCCCAGATTCTCCTTCGTCCCCCTTTTCACGGCTTCCTCATTCAGGGTCACGCCCAGTCCAGGCCGGTCGGGGACAGTAATGTGACCCTGATGTATCAATGGACTCTCTTCAATCAATTCGTCCCATAGGGCCGGGGCCGGATGGTGGTACTCGAAGGCATGGAAATTGGGGATGGCGGCGCAGAGGTGGCATACGGCCATGGTTTGGATCGAACTGCCGATGTGGTGGGGGGCGACGTTGATGGTGTAGAGATTCGCAAGATCGCAGATTCGTCGACCTTCCATCAGGCCACCGGCTTTAGCGAAGTCGGGTGAGATGATATCGGCGCCCTGATTCTCAATCAGGTCACGGAATCCGTGAAGCGTGTAGAAATGTTCTCCGGTGGTGATAGGGGTTCGGGTCGAGTGTTTCAATCGGACCATTGCGGCGACGTTCTCGGGAGGGATCGGGTCTTCCAACCAGGCCAGACCGAGGTCCTCTACGGCATGGGCCAGTTTGAGGATATCGATGGGGGCGTAGGCCCAGTGGCAATCGAAGGCGATATTCGTGGAGGGATTGAGATTGTTACGTAGTGCAGTGATGACCTCGACGTTGTAGGCGATCTCTTCGTTGCTCAGACATCGGTTGTAACGATCACGGCGCAAATCCGGAACGTATTCGATTCCCAGCTTCACCTGGTCGAAACCCAAAGACTCCGCTGCCAGGGCCTCTTCGACCCAACTCTCCGGGGTGTGCGGCGTGACGCCGAGGCTGGCATACATTCGAATCTGGTCCCGGAACTTGCCTCCAAGCAGTTGCCAGATAGGCGCCCCGATGGCTTGCCCGGTAATATCCCACAGGGCCATCTCGATCCCGCTGATAGCGCTCATCACAGCACCCTGATAGAATCCGGAGGCGGACATCGAGGCCATCATGTCCTGGAAGAGCTTATTGACGTTTCGCGGATCCTGACCGATCAGCGCCTTGGTCAGACGCTCATCGACCGCGATCTGGTGCACCCCTGCGCCATGGTAGGCTTCGCCGATTCCGATAATACCTTCATCGGTTCGGACTTTGACAAGCACCCAGGGAACCGGGGCTAGGAGGACTGATCCGATGGAGCGGATTCTCATTGATAATCAGTGCCTATCGACGGATTCATAGTTGCTGCACAGCCAAGTTTTGAATGAGACATTAGCAACGGATGAAAGAACAGCAACGGATGGGGGAAAATGTCAGTTGACAGGCGTATCAAAATTGATACATTGTTTGGATGAATTCTGATCGGCCGCTCAGGGTCGTGTTCTTCCGAATGGAGAGCGGTAGGGAACCAGTTCGAGATTGGCTGAAAGGATTGAGCAAGTCAGATCGGAAATGCATCGGTGAAGACATAAAAACTGTGCAATTTGGTTGGCCGCTAGGTATGCCTTTGGTTCGGAAATTGGAGACGGAGCTATGGGAAGTCCGATCGACGCTAAAGAATCGTATAGCACGGGTGATATTCACTCTTTGGGAGAATAAGATAGTATTGTTGCACGGATTCATCAAGAAGTCGCGGAAGACGCCGAAGGATGATCTCGCGCTTGCGAGACGACGGCGGAATCAATTGGAGCAAGAAAGTGAAGAATAAACATGTAGGCAGTGGATTTGATGAGTTTCTCGATGAAGAGGGGATTCTTGAAGAGGCTGAAGCCGTTGCAATAAAGCGGGTTATTGCGTATCAAATTCGGGAGCTCATGCGTGAGCAGAATCTTACTAAGTCTGCTATGGCGGAGAAGATGCAAACCAGTCGTGCGGCGTTGAATCGGTTGATGGATCCGGAGAATGTGTCCGTCACTCTGCAGACATTGCACAAGGCGGCAAACGCCCTCGGAAAGAGAATCCGAATCGAATTGTCGAACCAGGCGGCTGGTATCAGCACTGGCTAGGCTTGGCGATAGACACATTATCCTCCGAGGAATGGAATGAAGGTTGTTTTCACCATTGCCATTTCTCTTCTTACTTTCGCGTTTGGATCAGAAGTGTCTGCTTGCTCATGTGACAGAATTGCCTCGATTAGAGAGGCAATCAAAACCAACCCCATCGTGCTGCACGTAAAGGTCATCGACGTGACGGGTCTGACACATGCGGCCTCCGGAAGGGATGTGGTCCTGAGAGTAGTCAGAGTACTAAAGGGAAGGAAACTTGGAAAGCAGATAGCGATTACTTGGGATCAATGCTACCGATCCATCGGATTGAAGGATTTCAAACTAGGACTTGAGTACATATTGCCAATCTCAGGAGAAGAACGAAACGGGAAGTTTACTCTTCTCAAGTGTTCGCATTCGGGACTAGCGCGAAGAGGGGCAAGCCTCTACACATATGAGCTTGCCGAGGACGGCGGACGAGAGCTCAAATACTATGCCGAGTATGCGGCATTCATGACCCAGTTCATAATCGAACCGAACGCGGCGGGCAATTACTTATGGTGAATCTGCTCTAGAAAATCGAGGAATTTGAAGGGAAGTGGAAACTTACGAACTATAGTTCTTAATATATTCTGCTTCAGGAAAGATCACATTCATCCTCATCCTCATCCGCTGCCGTCCTGTCATCCGATGCGCCTGGATCCTTAGTCAGGGTTCACCGAAACCTTGATCCCCATTCGTTGCCCTGCTTTGATCCGTTGCATGCCTACTTTCAACACAGAACAGCTCATCCGTATCGCCACCGATGTTTTCGTTGGTGCGGGAACCTCACTTGAAAACGCCAGAATCGTGGCCGAACTCTTGGCTGATGCCAACTGCACCGGGCACGACTCTCACGGACTGATCCGCATACCGCAGTATCTCGAGGGGGTTGAAAAAGGAGGCCTGGTCCCCAACGCCGAGGTGGAGACCATTCTGGAAAACCCATTGACGGCCATCGTGGACGGGAATTGGGGATTTGGTCAGGTGACGATGACCCGTGCCGTTCAAGTCGGGTTGGAAAAGGCTCGCGCTCACGGCTTGTCGGCGATTGGGGTACGCCACTCCAATCACATCGGGCGCCTCGGCAGCTAGAGGCTGTCCCAAATCCGAGAGGATTTGGGTGGAAGCCTGATACCGATATCAATCTTCGTCACGTTATGTAGACCACGACATGCCTTCCGTCCTCGGTAGCTTACCTTTTATCCGTTATGCACCTTTCCAGCACCCTTCCTCTCGCTTTGAGTCGATAGTTCTCCCAAGGAAGCGCCTCTGACTCGATTCTTGGATCCCTATGCCGCCTGCGTTGCCTCTTTCTCATGTTCTTGCGCAAGTCTCTGCGCGATTTTCCATAGATTGTGGGACAGAACCGACCAGGCCACGCTAAGGTTACGGTTGTCAAAGCCTTTGCTGCGTATCTTGCCCCCGTGCCATCGGTTCTTGAGCACTCCGATCCGGCCTTCGGTGCTCCCTCGTCGTCGCTGCAACCGGACAAAGCGCGGCTCCTCCATCCGCTCCTTGAGCTCTTGTGGATTGCGGGGCGTAAGGGCGTCAAAAATCCCCTCTGCCTGGAGCCGCTTGCTGGCCGCCTTCGAGGCATAGCCCCGATCCCCACTGATCGCTTCGATCTTCTCCTCTAAAGCGAAGCCCTTTTGCCTCTCCAGACTTTCCCAAAGCTGCTTCAATTCGCTCGGGGCCTGCCCCCCATACAGTTTCCAGTCCAACAGATATCCCTCTGCGCTCTCGCATAAATAAAGGGTGTTGCCAAACTCCACCTCCCGATCTGCCTTGCCTCGCACGATGACGTCAATCTCAGGTTCGTAGGCGCTCAGGATCTTCTCCTCATTCTTCACCTGCCGCCCCCCTATGATCCGTTCGTGCGCCTGTTTCATGACCTGCGGTATCTGCTCTAACATACCATCCATTCGCTCGATGATTCGGCTCGCCTTCTTCTCGGTGTAATCGCTTTGCATCCACATAGCTTCCAATAAGTCACGGTGGCGAAGGGCATGGCCCTCAATCTTCTTGAGCAATAGCTTCATCCGCCGCAGGATCCCTTTACGCGCTTTGCCCGCCTCCCGGCGCCGACGCGCATGCGTCATCTCCAGGCACCGTTTGTTCATCTCCCGAGCCAATCCCTTTGCTCCCTGGGGCATGCGCTGTTTCATTCCCGCCTGCCGGATCAGACTGATCGCCTTGAGCAGCGTTGCTCCCACATCCTTGAGCAAGACCCAGTCCACGGGCCAGTGGATGTTCGCTTCCAGGCAAGTGGCGTCGATCAGGCATTCCCTCGTATCGATCGGCTTCTCTAATCCTGCCTCACCACAATGTTCAGCATTGCCCACCACCTCGGTCATCCTTGCATGCAGCTGTCTCAGATACGCTTCGTCGAAGAATTTCGAATCCCGTTCCAGACTGCTCTTCGATATTTTCCGGATCCCGTCTACCTCACGCACCCGGCAAAAATTAGCCAGAAGCTCACTGCGTCCCAACTCCTGCGACAGACAACGAAAGGATATCCCTCCGAGTAAATGACGCACCACCTCCACCCGTAGCGCTTTTATCGCTCTTAGAGCGCGTCGCTCCCGATCCTTCCCTCCCGCTTCATCCCATCCTTCCAAGGCTTTTACGATCGCCTCCCTTTCCAGCGAGGAGTCGATCAAAACCCGGTCAATCCGCTCCATTGTTTCCAGAAACACGGTGTAGTCTTTGCATCGAATGACTGGAGTTAGGGCTGGACGCAGGAAGCTTTGTACGGCAATATTTTTCATGAGAAGGGCGTGCTTTGTATTTGACTAACGCAAGCATAAGCGCCCTTTTTCGCCGGATCGAGCTTTTTGCAGCTCTATCCGGCCTTTTTTTTGCCCACAACTCATTAAAAATCAATTGTTTCCACCACTGGGACGGGCTCCACATAAGCTCTATGAAGATCCTCCGGGCAGCATTCTACCGCTCGGCGGAACCACTGCGGGCCACAAAGGTTACGGACTCAACGTCGCCATCGAGCTCCTGGCAGGGGTTCTGAGCGGTACCGGATGTGTCGGTGGTCAGGTTAAGCAGATCAGCAACGGCGTGCTCCTCATTACCCTCGACATCGCGCAGTTTCTACCGCTCGACGATTTTTACCGGGAAGCGGACATCTTCATCGAACACGTGAAGTCCTCACCGCCCGCGGCCGGGTTCGAAGAGATCCTGCTCCCCGGCGAGATTGAGACAAAGGTCAAAGGGCAGCGCGAAGAGGAAGGGATCTTTATCGAGGATGAAACTTGGAGACAGATTCTAGAATGGGGAGAGAAATTCGGTGTCGATTTGGGCTAGGAATCTGTCGGACCTTCCGTCGCCGCTTCGCTGTGCCGTGACAAGTGCACTTCGCAACAGACCTGAACTTCAGATCGGGGGTTGACGGTCGTAAATTGCGAAAAAGTTCATACCGACAGATTCCTTTCCCAAATAGGCCAATCGGTTTCCTGGAGGCGTTGCCAGATTCGATTGAACTCCTCGCTACCGTCATCTTCCCGCTCTTTCAATCGGATACCGGGTGCGAAGGGCTCATCCACGCCCTGTTTCATTAGGCGTTCGGCCTGTGGGAGATTTCGGTAGTAGTGTTCATAACCTCCAGGCAGTGTGACCACTGAGTAGTGCCGTGGCCAATTCGGGTCGGGCGTCTGGCTATAGCGCTCGACCGCATCCTCGTCGAGTTCGACGCCAAGCCCAGGACCTTCGGGCACCTTCATAAACCCCCGCTGAACCGGGTGCGGAGTCACGATCAT
Organism: Candidatus Moanibacter sp.; assembly: GCA_965226025.1. Taxonomy (GTDB): domain Bacteria; phylum Verrucomicrobiota; class Verrucomicrobiia; order Opitutales; family UBA2987; genus Moanibacter. The sequence continues at coordinate 2,801,235 of CBDDCD010000003.1, forward strand.
ATCGTCTTCATAGGAATGGCTTGCGGTCACGCCCGGTAAGGTCGCGGTGTGCATTACGGCGCCGAGCTGGCAGGCGAATGCAGCAGTGATTCCGGTTCCGACATACTGAAGCAGAATCGGAGTATTGGCGGCGGCAAAGGCCCAGGATGCCGCCAGGGCGTTGCGGATGTTTTCGTGACTACAGAGGGCGCCGTCGAAGTCGCCGGCACGCAAACCCAGCCATGCCCCCGCGGGTTGGCGCACAGGTCCGTCAAGCACGGTGCCGACGCCGTGAAGGTAGAAGGGGATGCGGATTTTCCGATGGAGTCGCCTCCAGCCTTCGACGTCGTTGGCGAAGATGGGCTCCTCGATCCCTTTGACGACAGGGATTTTCTCCAACTCCCGAAGGATAGGTAACGCCCTCTCAACATTTACGAGGGCGCCATTGAAATCGAATTCGATGCGAAAGTCGGGCGGTGCGACTTCCTGCATGGCCCTGGCTTGTTCGACGACGTCGTAAAAGGCCCGCGCCTTGCATTTGAGACCACGGTAGCCGCGCTCCGCTGCCACTTGCACTTCGGCGGCGGAATCCTCGGGCGACATACAAGGCATCCACCACCCCATGCTCACCCATTCTCGACGTTGCTGACCCATCAGTTTCCACGCCGGCAGACCGAGGTGTTTGCCCATCAGATCATAGCATGCCATGTCGAGGTTGAATCGACCGATGCTCATGACGTGATCGAATGGATCGGTGCCGACATAGGCGTCCAGCATGTCCTGCTCAAAAGGCGCACCTACATTCTCCCCCAGACCGACCAAGTCGGTATCGGTATGAAATTTGTAAACCGTCAGCCGTTCATCCATGGGGAAGTGGTAATACCGCTTCCGGATGCGGGCCTCGTAGGGGACTCGGAGTGGGATGGTTTCGATTTGGGTGATTTTCATGCAGTTATCTTGAGTATAAGAGACCAATAGTCACAATTGATAACGACACAACGCCCAATACTCAATCCCGCTCAGCCCATAGGCGTCAATTTTGGGGGGCACCGGTTTCGGCAATAAGCAGCCTTTTCGCTTTTGTAAATATCTCGAGTGCGGTGGCTTGGCACCGCTTTCCCGGGCGAGGCTTGACTCGGCCGCCCATGAATAAGCGGATTGCAGACCCGCAGGCATCAAGCTGCCTGCCATCGAAAGCGGTGTCGAGCCACCGCACTCGAAAGCTAGTCCAAATTTCAAGGAAATTTGGACTCTAGTCGCTAAAGCGGAGGCTATACAGATCAGCATCCGCTAGGACGAAGCGCAGCTTGACCGGTTTGCCGACTAAAGATGAGACGCCGGCGCCGTTTTGCCATAGTACCGGCTGTTCGAGCGAGTCGCCGAAGAGTTCCTCGGCCTCGTCGAGAGTGTATCCGGGAATCGGCTTGCCGTCCCCATCCTGAATCTCGACGCGAATCGAGCCCGCTGCGCCGGTCGAGAAGTTGATTAACAGCTTTCCTCCGGCAAACGTAAGTGGATGGGTGAGCACTTCCCCCCCACGCAGGGGCGCCGCTGCCGATACAAAACCATCGACACGAATACAGTGGCGCCGCAACCGGGCAAAGCAGGCGGATTGATGGCTGGATTCGCTCACATAGAATGAGAGTTCCGTGATTCCGGGATCGAGATCGGAGGGCGTCTCCACAAGTCCGAGACTCTGATAGTTATCACCGTAGAACCAACCTTCCCGTCGCCAAAGGCCGGGGCGGATGAAGGACTCTTCCCAAACCTTGAAGTGGTGGCGATCCCGGCTGGTCATGAACATGCCGTCGGTCACCGCCGAGCCTTCGCGCAGGGAGTTTCGCGCCCGGGTGCGCCGGTACTCCGGATTCGGAAGATAGTCGGTCGTCGCCTGCCATTGACGTTCCACATAGCGAGTAGGAAAGCCCAACAGGATGTGCGGCGCGCGGTAATAGGGTTGGATCTGGTTCGTGTAGAGCTGGCTGACTCGATCCGGCGAGTATTCCAACCATTCCGGATCCGTCCACTCCCGGAAATCCTGGGAAGTACAAGTCTTGATGTCCCGGCCCTCCCTGAAGTCGCGAAAATAGGCCCGGAACTCTTCCCTCTCCCCATCCCAGAAGGCGAGATTCTGGGAGTCAAAGTAACCATCGGTTATGACCGGCGAATCCCCCAATTGATTCCAATGGACCCCATCGGAGGAGACAAAGGCGCGAAGGTTGTTCTTATCTCCGCCCAACGCCTTGTAGCGCTCCGCCTCAGGGATGTCTTTTCTTGGATCGACGAGAGGACAAAGGTTGTGTACCGCGGTACCTCCATCTTCCTCCGCTTCCGTCAATACAACGTTGTTTCGCCGGTTCCCGTTAACCTCATAGATTCCCAACTCGGGCCGTCGCCAGTTGATTCCATCACGGCTTTCAGCCATGCAGGAATATGACGGTCCGCTGACAAAACCATCCGCCAGATAAGTCGCATGCGACCCGCGGTAGTACATTCGAAAGCAGTTGAAGTCGCGGAAGACGGTCACATAGCCGCAGGTGTTCCCTTCCCAGGGCTGGTCGAAGACCAAAGCGACCTCTTTGGGTTGGGGGGAGTGCAGCTTTAAAGCGGCTTCCCCGGACGTCCCCTCAATGAGGTAATCGTCGACGAAAAGTTCGAGGCGGGATCCGATATTGAGTGGGTCCATGAAAGGATAGGTTGAGCCGAATGAGGGATACCTTGTCCACCCCTTGAGAACAAGAGGAATCATAAATCCGGTTGCCGTTCACGATTCAAAAAGTAGCGGAATGCGTAAACATTTCGACGAATGCCACGGACGCTTCGGGGGGACGTTGAGCCTTTCAAAGTGGCGGGATTGCTGATTGCGATACCCCGCGCTCTCCTGAATCGCCAATCTCCTTGAGTCGGCGAGGAAGCCTCTCCCGTGCCAGCCGCATGGCCTCATGCAGCTTCTTCTTCAGCACCGGACGCGGAGGCAGCTCCGTCATGTAGGCGGCCACCCGAATACTTACCTCATCCAGCCGCAAAAGTTTGATCTGCTCTTTCGACTTCCCGGCGCAGAGAACGAGGCCGATCGGCGACTCCTCTCCCGGTTCCTGCTCGTATTCCTCCAACCAGCGCAGGTAGAGCTCCATCTGGCCCTTGTAGGCCGGTTTGAACTTGCCGAGTTTGAAGTCGATTGCCACCAGTCGCCGCAACTTCCGGTGGTAGAACAGCAGATCCAGATAGTAGCCATCTTCATCGACCTGAATTCGCTTCTGACGTGCAACGAAGGTAAATCCAACCCCAACTCGAGGATGAACTGCTCCATTTCTCCACACGGCAGATCTCCGCATAAAAATCCCGTTTGAGATCATCGCCGAAAGGGAGGATCTCCATGAAGTGACTCCAGCTCAATTGTCGCGACAGCGTCGCAACAATCTCTTGCTCAGGGAATTGATCCGCAAACTTCGCCGACTATGATCGCCTTCGCGCATTCGCTGTTTCAGTGCCGGACTATTTCTCCAGCCTCGAAGAGAGTCGTAAGGTGCTCATTAAAGGTGGGGACCGAGACATTGAAAAGGAGGAGTATTTGCCATTGCGGCGTCGATCGGGAATGGGTTGAAAATCAGATGTCCTCCTCCAGCAGATCTCCGTGTTCCTTTAACCAGGTTTTCGCCTTTTCCGCCTTCGCTGACTGGGCTCGAACGATGTTCCAGAACCGGGGGGTGTGATTGGCTTCCAGGAGGTGAGCCAACTCATGGACGATCACGTAATCGATGACAAACATTGGGGCCTTGATGAGTCGCCAGTTGAAATTTAGGTGGTCCCGTACCGTGCAGGAACCCCAGCGGTAGCGATTCTCCACGATATTGGCGGCTGCAACGGTTACACCCAAATCTCGAGCGTGATTGGTGACTCGCGGTAGGATTGCTTCTTTAGCCCGCTGAAAATACCAATCCTTCAGAACTTCCTTACGTTTTGCCTGCTGGGCCGGAGGCACGTGAAAGCGACGCGAGAACTCCACGCCTCCACTCTTGGTCTCGGTTATTTCGATCCTATATTCGCTTCCCAGGTAGAGGGCTGACTCGCCATTTGCCACTTCCTTACCGGGCGCATGCGGTCGGTCCTGGTATTTCTGGGCGTGGCGGACTTTCTCGAAAAGCCACTGTCGTTTGCTTTCCACGACCTTGCGGATCGCCTTTTCCGTCGCGTCTTGAGGCGCGTGAACCACGATAGACCTGTCTCGTTCGACGGTGATTGTGAGTTTCTGGCGTCTCGGAGAGCGGACGATCTGGTAGGGCAGATCCATCAGGCGGCGTAGAGAATGGTGTCGTTGTTCTTCTCCGCAATCTCCATCAAGCGACTGATGACCTGCTTACGCTTGGCGACCAACCCCGGCAGTTGGGCGTATCCAGGTCGCAGAAGGACTCTTTGGAGATCGGCGATCAATTTGTTTCTGGCCGGAATGCTCTCCCAGAACCCAGTCAGTTGAAGCTCCCTCTCAATCTCGCTGTAGAGTTCTTGAGTGAGAGCCACCATGTTACTGATCCGGTCCTCCTCGCTCATCCCGTACGGCGCTGCTTCTTCGGCTGCACGTGACGATCGTGCACCTTCGGTTTCCTCTCCGAAGATCTCTCTTTTCAAAACACGAAAGATCGGCATCTGCTTCTTGCGGTGGAGCCCGTAGGTCGCTTCCTTGCCGGCGTTCACGATACGCCGGCGGAGCTTCTCGAGCTCCTCGTGGATCTTCTTCCAGCTGTTCGCGAATCCCTCAAAGATTTTCTTCAGCGCTTCCGAAAACGAGGCTTGCAGTTCGGGATCATCATCGAGTTCCACATCAAGATGGTGTCGGATGGCGTGCTCGATTTCCGCCGCCTTCGTCTTGTTCCGACCGCGTTTCCCAACCTCCTTCTGAAAATCCTTGTCGAGGATGGAAATGGGTTCAACCTTCACGTCGATGCCGCGTGATTCGAGAAAGGCGTCCGTGATCGTGCGAAGCTTGGGCGGGATCCCTTTCATGCTCAAGCGGTCATCCCGAAAGTGCTTGGCCGCCATTACATTGATTTCCATCAGGGCGTTGTAGTCCCCCATGAAGTCCAGTGCTTCCTTGGCGGGGAAGAGGAGGTTCAGATTCTTCGTGAAGCTCCTGAAGAGGCTCATGAACTCGAAGCGCAGATCCTCGTCGTAAAAAACATCGAAGAACGCATCATGATCCGTGAGATCCGTCAGGCCGTGTTTTGCCAGGAGCGCCATGAGGGCGTCGTGGCTGGCCTTCAGTTCCCGCAGCTCTTCCTCCGGAAAGCTCAGGGCTTCAGTGACCTCGTTCTGCTCGCGCTCGTCGTAGTTATCGAGAGCCTTCTTGAGGTGGTGGCCGATCCCGACATAATCGACGACAAAGCCTTTGTCCTTCGCCTCGCCTTCTACCCGATTGACCCGAGCAATGGCCTGGAGCAGTCCGTGCGCGAAAATCACCTTGTCCAGATACATTACCTGTTCGACCGGTGCGTCGAATCCCGTGAGCAGCATGTTGTTCACAATGACGATGCCGATTTCGCCGGTCACGCCCTCGTCTTCGGCGTCGAAGGCCAGTTTGAAGCTCTTGATGGTTGTCTCGTGCTTCGACGGGTCGGTGAAGGCTTTGAGGTGCAGCTCGTCATTGTGCCCATCAGAAATAACGACGTCGCTCTGGAGCGCTTTGAGGGTCCCCAGTTCCGGGGCATCTCGCGTCGTCTGTTCCCGTTCGGCGATGGCATCGGCGAGGGCAGCATCAACGTGTCTCTTGTAACGCACGGCGGCTTCCCGGGAAGTGGCCACGATCTGCGCCTTGTATCCATTGGGAAAGACATGTTTCAGGTAGTGCTCCACCATATCCTTGGCCTTGGCCTCGATCGTGGAATCCGCCTCAAGATAGGCCTGTCGTGAGCCGTAGCCGAGAATCTCGAGGCGCTCACTCAGGTTGTAGTCGCTGAAAACATCCTCGAACCGGGTGTCCATCCCGGCTTTGTCCGGCACCTCAGCATTGTGAGTGCGGCCCTCGTAGACGATCTCCAGTGTCACCTCATCGGCGATGGACTGGCGCATCGTGTACTTGTCGATGTAGTCGCCGAAGACCCGCTCCGTCTTGTCGATGGGCGTGCCGGTATACCCGATGCGGGTGGCTTGGGGGATGCCCTTGTCGAGGTTGGCCGCCAGTTTGGAATACTGGGAGCGGTGGGCTTCGTCGGTCATCACCAGAATGTGCGGGCTGGCATTCAGCTCCGGGAATGTCTCGGTCAAATCCGCTTCGCGGAACTTGTGGATCATCGCCATCACCAGATCGGAGGCTTCGCCGGCCAGCAGCTCCTTCAGTCTTCGGATGCTGTCCGCAACCTTGACGGTGAAACCAATGCTCTGACTCGTTTCTCTCAGTTGACCCTCCAGTTGGGTCCGGTCGGTGACGAAAACAACCTTCCACTTTGACAGCGACGCGTGCCGATACATCTCCCGCACCATGAACATCATGGTCAGTGATTTGCCGGAGCCCTGCGTATGCCAGATGATCCCGCTGCGTTCGCGCGGGTTCCTGCCTTCCAGGAGCCGATTCACGGCCAGCTTCACGGCGCGGAACTGCTGGTAGCGACCGACAATCTTGATCAACTCGCCCCTGTCGTTGGTGCCGAATAGGGTGAAAGAAAGGAGGATATCCAGCAGGTTGCGGTGATCGAGCATCCCGGCCACGAGGCGTTGCTGGTCGTTCGGGCTGCTGGTTCCGTGCGCGAGGTCGTCGATCGAGCGGGGATAGGGATCCGACCAGCGGTAGAAATGCTTCTCGTCGTGGGCCGTGATGGTGCCGAACTTCGCCTCCTGTCGGCAGGTCGAGACCAGGAACTGGTTGTAATAGAATAACGGTGCACTGCCTTCCCCCTTGGCGCCGCGCTGTTCGCTGTAGCGCATTAGTTGAACGATGGCTTCAGCGATGGGTTCTTTCACCTTGGGCGACTTGCACTCGACAACCACCAGCGGCAGGCCGTTCACAAAGAGCACGATGTCCGGGATGATGTGGTGCTCCGTCCCGAGGATCCGCACCTTGAACTGGCAGACCGCGATGAAGCGATTGTTCTCTCGATGTTTGAATTCGATAAACCGGACCGTGGGGCTCTTTTCGCCGGTTTGGCGATTCTCCGAGACACTCGTGCCCTCGAGCAATAGATGGAAGGCGTACTGATTATTCTGGAGCAGGTTGCCTCCGGGAAAGCTGGCCGTCAGCTGCTTGATCACATCCTCGACCTGGTCGTCTTCAAGCCAGGGCTGAATCACCTTCAACTGCTCACGCAACACCGGCAGCAAGACCACCTCCGTAAAGCTCGAGCGGTGGCTGTCGTCGGGATGCTGCGTGGCATTCAGATCGATGATTTCCCAGTCTAGACCTTCCAGTTGATCGAGCATTGGCTTTTCTACGTGATTTCGCTCGTCAAGTTTGATCTGCGCGGCTGTGCCTTTGGCGCTCATCATTTTTACGTTACTTCCCAATGGCCGCCTCTGTCGGGGCCGATGCGTTTGATAAGACCTGCCGTCTTCAGCTTATTCAGCTGATACTTCACGCCGTCTTCGGTAATGTCTCCTAGCATTTCTGCGATCTCCCTGCGCCCTAGAGCCGGATTACTCCGCAGAAGCTCAATGATTTTCTGGGTAGTCTTCTGGGTAGCTTTCTGGGTAGTTTCTACCGAGATTTTCCCCGAACCATTCTCCGAAGGTTCCTCAGTTTCCGCCGCCACCTTTTCATGCACCGGCAGTCGGATCAGGAAATGGGTCCGGTCGTCGTCAGTCTCGATTTCGGGAGTTGGTGAGCCATTGGCTGCCGTGACTTTTAGGATTTTGGAGATTCCGGTGGAACGGCCCTCGGTGAGATCCAACTCTTTCAAAAATTCGCCGATCCGACGGTTGCGGTAGCGGCGGCTTACCGCTCTGCCCGTCCGCAGATCTGCCATTTTGATGGAGCGGTCGGGTCCTGGAAAACTCAATACCACCAGATCCTCTCCGGTGATCCTCACCTCGACGGGTTCGCGGATTTCGTAGGATCGGTGGTAGACGGCGTTGACCACCGCCTCTTCAATGGCGGCCAGGGGGAAATTCCAAAGTCGCTCCGCTTCCGGGCGGTCCGGGTGCTTGATTACGGTTTCCTTCAGGTAGTTGCGTTGGATAAACGAGATGGCATCACGGGTGATCCGCGCGAGCGGACCCGCGAAGATCTTTTCTTCAAATTGATCGCCGCCAGGACCTTCCGGGAAATAGACCACGTCGATCTGGGTAGCTGGAAAGAACCGTCGGGGCTCTTCGTTGAAAAATAGAAGGCCCACGTTTAACGGCAACGGGGTTTCAGTAGGTCCACCCACCACATTCATTTGGCGGCCTATGGCTTCGGTCGATAATTCGGGAGCTTCGTCGGCTAGGTCGCTACGCACCTCGCTCAGGAAATCGCTTATCAAACGAGGCGAGAGGTCTTCGACTTTCGCGTTTTGGTTGAAGCGATCGTCAAACGGAACTGTCGCAGTGAGGCTGATCAGCTCGCGCTCGACTTCGCCCCTAGCTTCGACCGTGCTGGCGTAGCGGCGGATGTAGTAGTGATACTCCTTCTTTTTGGCGGTCACTGCCTTTGGCGCTTTGTAGGGACGGTTCTGTCCACCCGGCGCCCAGAGCACGATGAGGTTTCTCCTTTCAAAACGTTCGATGTAGCACTTGGGAAATACGGCGGCTGGATTAGATTACAGAAGCCCAATAGCTCTTGTTGAATCTTGTCGAGTTGGTCATCGGGCACGCCCACGGGTGGAAACACCGGCATCCCCGAGGCATCACAGTCCTGACCAATCACCACGTAGCCGCCACCCAGGTTCTCGAAGTCGTTGGCAAAGGCGCAGAGCGTCCGCAGGATCGCGTCCGGATTCCAGCCCGCTTTGTATTCAATCCGCTCCCCTTCCACCTGCCGCTGCCGGAGGAGGTTTTCGAGATTGATCAGGAGTTTAGATCTCACTACCCACCTCTTTGCGTTTTTCATCAAGGAACTCTTGAGGGGTTTCCGTGCTGGGCAGTTCCAGTTGGTGTTTGGAAACGAAGAGCCGGTTGTTCATGCTGGGGAGGGCATATTCCACCAGTGCGGAGCGCTCAAAATACAAGGAACTGATCTGCCGCTTCAAGGCCCGCACCGACCAGTTTCCCCGGATGCACTCGATCTCGTAAAAGGCACGTTTCAGCGGGTTTTCGATAGCGACAAGCTCTTCGAAGTGGCTGTAGGAGAGGCTGGACAGCAGCTTGCCGCCCGCCACTGCGAATTGTGCGGACGCTGTCCGGACTTTTCCATGTTCGAGCACTTCATCCTCCGCAACGCCCAATTTTCCGGTCAGTGACCGGAAAATCTCTTCACTGATTTCCAAGTACGGCGGCAAAGGCTGCGGCCATGTTTGAGCCGCTACCGCCTGGATTTGAGGATAGGCGCGGAAAAAGGCAGCATACGCGTAAAGCAGAGATGGATCACACGTCGGGACCTGATGTTTCCGCAAATCATGCACCCGCCGGATGGTATCCACCAAGGCGGCGAAATCGAGTGTCGTTCTCAGGGCTTCCGATTTGCGGGACCTACGCTGCATAGGCTCATTCCTTCTCTCTCAGGTCGTCGCGTGCGCCCTCCCGGCGATCCGTTTCTGTTTGATCACTTCTTCGACCTGGTCGTCCTCCAGCCAGGACTGAATTATCTTCAACTGCTCACGGAGCACTGGGAGCATCACGACTTCGGTGAAGTTTGAACGGCGGCTGTCGCCGGGCTTCTGTTTGGCATCCAGATCGATGATCTTCCAACCCATGCCTTCCAGTTGAGATAGCAGTGGCTTCTCGATGTGGTTGCGCTCGTCGAGTTTCAGGGCATTCGCGGTGGTAACCTTACTCATTTTTCGGTCATTGGATGCTCACCAAAGTCGTCGGGAAAGTCGTCCAGACGTTGTTTGCATCGCTTGGTGAGAACCACTTCACCGGTGGTCTTGCGGGTGGTCCAATAGATGCCCTTCAGTTTTTTGACCGGGTCGCCGATGATTTCGAGAATCATTGCCCCATCATGGGGAGCGCTTCTTTCCTGAACATTCAAACCAGGAGAACTCGAGTATGAGTATCCCAGCTTCCGGATCTGCTCGTCGGAATCGAGCCAGAAATCTGCCAGATAGCTCCAGCTGCTCATCTCAGCGGTTCGCATGACGCAACTTACCTGGCCGAAAGATTGCTTGATCGTAACGATGGCCGGGATGGGTCCTGGGACATTGCCGTCAGCATCCTTCCATGTGGTCTGGATTGTGCCCTCCCACGTTCCATCGAGATCAGGGAACGGCACCAACCAGCCTTTGAATATCCGCCATCTCCACGCAAACGCCGCGAAACCGAACCAAATCAGGATGAGAATGGGAACCGTCTTGTAGGCAAGTTTCAGAGCGGACTCAATGTCGGTGATTGAGGTTCCGGTTCCGTAGGCCAATGCGATGAAGCAAACTGCAAACAGGCCGAAGAAAACGAGAGCCAAAGGTCTGATCTTGAGGTTCTTCATTTGTATCCGATGTAGTTCCAACCCGCTTGCATGAAGTCATTCGCTTGTTGACGCACCCAAGGTTGAGAATCGCGGAATAGATACTTTAGCTCGTTCACCTCGCCCCATTCGCTACACTCCTCGTCTTTTCGCGTTCGATTCCAAATGTCTGCGATTACGTGCCTGATGATGGCAGTGTATGAATCCTTGGGAAACGCTTCTACGTCAGCGTTCCACACGAGGCATTCGATCAAAAACGAGGGCACCGGTTCGGCCTCGGCCATGTTCTCATCCAGCATCTTGCCCCGAAGGCGCTTCAGAATGCGGATGACCCGTTTGTATTTGCGACCCGTGTCCGTATTTCGCGAAACGCCGTTATCGTAAGTTTGCTGAGGCCAGTTCTTGATGAGCCCACCCTTGTCAGGTTTGAAAGCTACGCCGTAAATGATCTGGTCGGTTCCATCGGCATTCAATTTTCCTGTGTAACGCCTATGCTCGAATATCGGGACAACGTCCGTTCCGATCCTGTAGGAGTTCTCGTGAATCTGGAATGCCTTGTTCCCTCTCGTTACCCCATCTTTCTCGAAGTATTCCTCAAGCGCGGTTTGCAACTGATTCTTGAAATCCGCAAACGGGAAGGTTCCGTCGATATTTCCGAAAGTTTCTTTGGTCGTGCCATCTGGGTAATCTGGGAAAAAGCTCCCATTATAGCGGACACAAATATCGACGTCACTTTTCTGGCGCACATTGGTTCGAGCGCGATAGGAACCCTGGGCGAAAACGCTGATGTCGAGGTTGGCAAGGGTGTCATCGGCTTTGACTGCTTTCTTGACCGCAGTCTCAGCGTTCTCGCACTTGTCCGATTCTGTTTGGCTTGGTCCTTTCGCCCAGCTCTTAAAGGTGTCTTCTGAGACATTCATGTTCCAGCCTCCGTTTCGTCGAGCAAGGCCGTGACGCGCTTGCGACCGTTCAGCAGGTCTTGCATTAGAGCGGTTTTGAGGGCGCGAAGTTTTGCTAGCGTTCGCTGCGCATGGATTGCCTCGGTGTCTTGCAAATCGAGAAGCGCACAGATGGCCTTCTGTTCATCAAGCGTAGGCGGGAAAGCAACCCACAGTTTTTCTTGAGCCAAGATACCAATGTAGTCTCGGGTCGATTGCTTCGCTAAGCCTTTGAGTTGATTTTGAAATTGGGGTCCACGAAATATCTGTGTCAGGAATTCAGGGAAAAGCGCGTTCATGTTTCCAATTCGGTAATAGGTAACCTGAGGAGTGAGCATGATCGACGGGATTTCCTCAGGAACCAGCGCTACAAAACCAATGCTGGCTTTGTGACTCAGAAGCACGTCTCCAGGTTGGGAAAATCCGATTCTGAGCGTTTGATACTGAGCGTTTGTGATCTTCTTAGCTCTCTCGATGTTGATGACGCCCTCGGCAATATCGGAAGCCATGACAAAGGGGATGCCTTCATCAACAAAATCTCTGCTCTTTGGGTGTAACTCACCATGGTTTCCGTCCTGGACATCAGAAACGGTGCCGTCATTCATCATCTCTTCAATGGACTTCGCCTCCCACTCCACAGGAATCCTGCCGAGGGGGGAGTCTTTGAATGGGTGGGTTCGTTCGGAGCGGAGGTTGCCGTGTTCGTCGATGCCGCGGGTGAGTAGGTTCTGCATGAGGCCGGTCTTTAGGCGTTGCTGCTTGGCGATCAAGGCCTCCGTCTGTTCAATCGCACGGTCCACCGTCGAGAGGATCTCGGCGATTTTGGCTTGTTCGGGTTTGGGAGGGAGGGCAATTGGGAACTCCTTGATTATCTCGAGTGTGATTCGAGTAATCGCGAGACCGGACATTGCGTCCTTAATCATTCGCTGCCCGTGTTCACTCAGTATCGTCTGGAGCAAAAATAAAGGCGATAACTCCCCGCTGTGCGGCCGCATGAATGCCACACTCGATAGTAAGCTAAACTCCTCTGACAATGGATTGACGGCAGCGTTGCCAGTATTTGCTCCGTCTTTTGTCAGAAGAACGTCTCCCTTCTTGACGGGGCAGCCCTTGTAGATTTCGTTGTGTTGCTTCTTGTCTATATATTGGATCTGTGCCAGATCGACACGTCCAAACCTTATGTTCCGCGAAGTTAGATACTTGAACTCTTCAGTCGAGTCCGTCGTCGGTGAGAAGTGTGTTCCATCTTGAATTTTCTCACATACGTGACCCCACCTAGAGATTCTCCAATCTTTGGGGATACTTTGGGTGAATGTGTTCATGAATTCAAATATCCCAATCCTTTGAGAAATCCATCCAGCGCGTTGAGGGTTTCGGTGCGTTCGGTTTCCAAGACGCGGCTGGAGACGGCGTATTTGTCCCAGAGGAATTCGACCGACTTGATGAGGTGACGCTTGGCGGCGTTGAGGTAGCGGTCGAGTTCGTGGCTGGCGAGATCGTGGAGTTTTTTCAAGATGAGGGTCCTGGCTTCCTCATCGATAAGTTGGCCGCCGATCTCGGTGAAAAGGGCGTCGGTCCTGGCGAGGCGGGCTTCGAGCGCGGCCTGGTCTTTCTTGAGGGCGTTGCGGACCTTTGCTTTCGCCTTGGCGCCGGGCACAGGCAGGAATGCCTGTGTCACGTTTTGAGCCGCGTCGAGCGAGGCGAGCTTGTACTGGACCTGCTGGAGGAGTTGCTGGTTCTCGGCCTTGAAGTCATCGGCGCCGAGGCGTTTGAGCTGGAGCTTGAGTTTCAGTTCATCGCTCAGGGATTTGAGGGCGGCCTTGCTTTCCCTGATGGTGTTCTCCAGCGCGGTGATGGCCTTTTGCTGGGATTGCAGGATTTTCAACTCCGTTCGGGTGGATTTGCCGGTGCTGTCCACAAGGTCGTCGATGAGGGCCTTGAGGGCTTTCTTGATGACTGCAGCGGTGACGTTTTCGCCCTCCTCGGGTTCGTAGGCGGCGACTTCCTGGGCGGTTTCCACGGCCTCGGCGAGATCGCTCTGAGTTTCGCTGATCTTGGCCTCCAGGGCCTCGATGGCATCAGCCTCGGATTGGAAGAACGCGGCGATGAGGGTGTCGTCGGGGATGAGAGTGTGGTGCCAGCCGGTGGAGATGACGGTCTTAAGGTCGTAGCGGATCTGCTGCCACCAGTTGACAAAGACGCCGGCACTCTGGAACTCGTCGAGCACGCCGAGGGGGATAAAGCGGTCCTTCAGGCTCGTGAGGAGTTCCTGCCGGACCTCCGGCATTTTCCGGCCCTCGCGGAGCTGGGCGAAGTCATCACGGGCAATCTCCCACCAATCTTGAAGGGCCTCGCCGTGGCGGGTAAAGGTCGCTTGCAGGGCCGCATCGGCTTCCAGAGTCGTCTTGATGGCGGGTTTGCCTGTGATGGCAGCCTGGAAAGCGAGGTAGCCGGGTCGTTCAGGCAGGAACAGGGTGTCCGCTGTGACGCCGAACTTGCCGAAGGTGCATTGCCTCGCTACATCCTCCGCTTCGGGGATGCCGCCGATGAGGTGGGCCTGCACGTCCTCGGGTTCGGGCTCGGGGGTGTTGTCGACGTAGCGGCGGATGTTGAGGTTGTAATCATGCTTTTGCACGATCTCGGCCTTGCCCACGAGGCGGCTGTATTTCGGCAGCTCGCGTTTGTGGGTAAAGACGAAATCAATCTTTTCGATGTCCTCGGGGCGGAGTTTGTTCTGGTTCTTGCCCTCGGTGTATTCGCGGTCGGCGTTGATGAAGAGAACCTTGTCACGCAGGGCGTCGGGTTTATTCTTGTTGAGGACAAGGACGCAGGCGGGGATGCCGGTGCCGTAGAAGAGCCCGGGCGGCAGGCTCACTATTGCCTCGATGACGTCGTCCTCGATGAAGAGCTCGCGGACGAGCTTTTCCTTGCCGCCGCGGAAGAGGACGCCGTGGGGCATAACGGTGGCGGCGTGGCCGCCGGCCTTAAGGCTGGCGAGCATGTGCTGGACGAACATGAGGTCGGCCTTTTTCCCGGTCTCGGGGCACCACTCGCGAAAGCGGGAGGGAAACTTGAGCGTGGCGCGGCTGTAGTTCTGCGAGAAGGGCGGATTGGCCAGCACGCGGTCGAACTTGCGGACGGTGTTGCCGTCCAGAATCTGCGGGTCCTCCAGGGTGTCGCCGTTCTCGATGGTGAAGCGGGTGATGTTGTGGAGGATCATGTTCATCACGCAGATCGACCATACGGTGCCGTTGGAGTCCTGGCCGAAAAGGGCAAGGTCGTCCGGGTTCTGGCCCTGCTCCTCAACGTATTGGTGGCTCTGAATGAGAAAGCCTCCGGAGCCCATGGTGGGGTCGTAGATCTCGTGCCCGGCCCGGGGTTTGACGATCTGCACGAGCAGGCGGACGACTTCGCCGGGGGTGTAGAACTCGCCACCCTTCTTGCCCGCGCTGTCGGCGAAGAATTTTATCAGGTATTCGTAGGCCGCGCCGAGGAGGTCGGGAAACTCGAAGTTGTCATTCACCAGCACGAAGCCGGGCCGGCTAAAGTGATCGAGCAGGTCCTTCCACTTCTGGTCGGGGATCTTGGTCTTCCCCTTGACGGCATTGAAATCGATGTTGTTTTTCAGCACGCCGGCGAGGGCATCGTTCTCATCCTCCACGGCAGCGATGGCCTTGTTGAGCATGTTGCCGATGTCGTGCTTGAGATCCTTGAGTGCGGGAACCTCGTCGCCGTTTTCATCGGTCCAGGACTCATGCCAGCGGGCGCGGACGGGCACGAAGAAGGTCTCGCCGTAGGTGGCCTTGTCTTCGAGGAGTTCGGCGAGCAGTTCCGGCTGATCGGCGAGGTGGGCGTAATCCTTCCTGATGGCCGCGCGTTTGCGGTCGAATTCATCGGACAAGCGCTTGAGGAAAAGCATGCCGAAGATGAACTCCTTGAACTCGGAGGCGTCCATCTTCCCGCGCAGGATGTCGGCGGACTTGAAGAGGAAGGACTCGAGCTCGGCGAGAGTGATTTTTTCGGTTTTCAAGGCAGTGGTCAGGGGAGTAGCGGAATGAGTTCAGGCTGCGAGAACGGCCAGTTTGGAAACCTCGAGGAAGGGGGCGATATACCGGAGAACGAACATAGGGAGAAAGTAAGCAACTTAGGACGTCTTTTCGGCATGTTCAAACGGTTTCAAGGGTATTTTCAAGATGAGCGTGATGATCTTCGCAATTCGGCACCGAGTCCCTTATTGAGCGTTCGACTCGTTGGAATTCTGTGTGAGCTGAAGAAACCGTGGCGGGGAGAATGCCGAGGCCACGTTTGGTCCAAAGCATCGGAATTGACGGATTCGTGGCGACGGACCATGATAGTTGGGAAATGGCAGAGACACTTCAGATTGCCTTCGAATTGAAGGCCCGGGTTGCAGGAAAGGAAATCACGTCGCGAACCGTAGGGCTCAGCCTGTTCAACCGCTTCAACCATGAGGTCGAGCATTTCATCGCCGGAAGTGAGCGCGGCGTGTCGCTTGACGAGGCCCATGTATCCGTTGAGGATGGCTCCTATCGCCTCGTCGTGATGCTGCCGGCCTTGATTGCCGCGACGGTTGAGCCTGACATGGGACGGCTGCAAGCCGAGGACTCTCTCGACCAAATAGATGCCCGGCGCGCGAAAATAGTAAGGGGCTGGCAGGAACGAGCACGACGGGAAGATGGATACCAAGTAAGAATTGAATCGCTGCAAAGCGCCTTGCAGCCGGTTCGTATTTCTCGCGAAACCGACTATCACGCGGCCGACCAGGACAGGTGGGTAGCAGTGGAGAGGTATGTGTTGGGACGTGTCGTGGACATTGGGGGGAGCACCGAAGCCAATGTTCACCTCGTGCTTGAAGACACCGGAAAGCGGATCAAGGCGACAAGCACGGAGGAGTACTTGCGGGATCAACGAGAGAACTATCTGTATCACAAAGTGCAACTCCAGATTGCCGCCCACGAGAACATCCAGACCGGGGAACTGCGCGACGTTCGTCTTCTGGCATTTGTGGGCGAGGGCCCATCCTACGATGAACGGGAACTTGAAGCGCTCATCGAGAAGGGAACGCGCGCCTGGTCGGACGTGCCTGACAGCGCAGCTTGGGTAAGAGAGCAACGAGGGAGCTTCGATGAGTGACGGCGCGGTTCTCGATACCGGTTTTCTTATCAGTCTGGTGGACCGAAACCGGCCCTGCCATGATGCGGCAAGAAAGTACTACAGATACTTTCTTGAGAACGGAGTCACGATGTTCCTCTCCACGATTGTGGCCGCTGAGTTTGCGGTGAAACAGCCGGTAACCGACCTGCCTCTCCGCAATTTCCGAGTGTTGCCGTTCAACCTGGGAGATGCCAAGCGCTGCGCGGAGCTGAATGTCTCCTACTACCGCAATAAATACGGCGCGGGGCAACGGGATGCTGTGAAGGACGATTTCAAGATCATTGCCCAAGCCGTGGAGCAGGATGCCAGAGTTCTCTTGACCGAGGATGATAAGACGCTCTCCGTCTATTGCGAGCACTTGCGAAAGGACGGGAAGATCAATTTCCGCGTTGCCGGCCTTCAGAAGGGTTTCGACATTGCCTCCGTGAATGAAGACGGGCAAAGCGAAATGCCTTTGAAGTCCTGATTCTCCCTTCCCGAGTTTCACTCATCAATGTCGATTCCTATTGCATTTCCAATCCCTCGATACCGTTCCGCGTGGCAAAGAGTAATAGCGTCATGGGCAGCCAAAAGAAACGGGAACCGGATCCTCTTGTGTTCGAGATCGAGCGGGAATTGCGGCCCGGCCGTTTTCTCCGCAACGGGGCGAGTTCGTAGGTCGCGAATCTGACAGGTTAATTCTACCGGACAAGACTGGATGCGGCATGACTATTTCCACCCGTCGTTCCACGCGTTGAATTCGGCCGGGCGCAGCCGATAGCGCGCGATGTTGCCTTGGTGAAGGCTGCTGAGCTCCGTTTCGACGACCTCAACGAACCTTGCTCTGTCGTCTCCAGGAATTTCTTGTTCCGTCTGTTCGGCAATCCAGTGCGTGGCTTCGCGCTTGTCCATTTTGCCCTGAACGGCTCCCCTCACGAACTCGCCGATCTGAGCTCGATACGACAGCCGGAACGGGTCGGGGTCTCCCAAGGATTGCCGGACAGCGGAATAGCGAGCGGCCGAGCGTCGATAGGCCCAGACGAAGACGTCACGAAGATACGCCACACGGTTCAGTTCGTAAACTCCAATGATTCCTTTTATGTAGTCCCCCTGCGGCACATCGATAAAGGAAAGCGGACAGAGATTATACCGAATCAGCGGAATATTCGCCGCCAATCGCGAAACGCGTTTATTGACGTCTTCGAAGGGCTGGAGATACGGCAAGTGCACCATTACGAAAAATGCCTGCTCGAACGGATCGTCAATCGCTCCCGCCTTCGCCAGAAGCTCGAGGAATCGCTCTTCGATCTGCTGGGGAACTTCCAGGGGATGAAAGACCGTCTGACTGATCCCGACTGGCCGTGCACGTAAACGTCCGCAGGCGGCTGGATCGGCCAAAAGGTTGTCCGATAGAAGGGCGTGGAGGTTACAGATGGTGTACCGGTTGAATCCAATCTCCTCTGCCTGATCGGCGAGCATCTCGATAGCGGATTTATGATTCAGGATCATCTGGGCCTCTTCAGTGGCTTTCCCTTCCGCATTTTCGCCGAGATCAAGCAGGCGCTGAGTTTCGAGAAGCGAGTAGGTATTCCCTTCCAACCGGCTTGAGTTCCATGACAAGTCGATGAGTAAGCGGTCCATCACTTGGCGGACGTAGGTGCCCGCGGGCAGGTTCGTCATTCCAACCTTTCCGATCGCGGCCAGTTCACAGCGGATCTTCGGAGAAAGGTATTCGCTTACGTTTGGTTCGTAGAAATCGAGGAAGCCACTCTCATAGCCCACTGGGGTGCGTGCCGAAAGGGGGCGACTGACCTGTTTCCTGACCTCCTCCGCGTCCTCTGTGAGCCCGATCCCGCCCGTTTCGAGCGCGGTAACGCCAAAGTTCGGGGCCTGAACTTCCCTCGATGGTGTGGTTCCCGGGAAATAGCGCTTCCCCCTCCCGCTTCCTTTACCGACGATTCGGCCCGCTTCGGCGAGGCGGTTAAGGCGACGCTGCATCATTCGGGCCGGCAGAGCGTAATGGAGCCCCGCGCGGATAACGTCGACGCGGACACCGTCCGGATGATGCGCAACGAGCGTGGCGATCGCATCGAGCTCGGCGTCTGGAACCTTCTTGGGCATAGATTACTAATATGTCGTGAAGCGGATTTTGCGACATAAAAAGGCTCTATTTGTCGTTTATTGTCCTTTAATGTCGCAAAACTGCCTTATCTGTCGCTAACAGGCGGCCAAAATCTTGGGAATGTAGAACGGGTTCGTGTTCGTCTTCTTGAAATTCCTGGGCGTGAGTGAAGTCGCGAATTTCAGAACTCGCTATTATGCGGGTTGTCGGGGTGGGTAGAATCGCAAGTAGAATTCCCGACTTTTAACGAGAGAAAGAAAACGGTAGGCTTCTCCTTCGAAGAACTAATTCGAAGAAAATGGAGAAACCTACCGAGCAAGAAGAGTCCTGCCAACAATGCCTCCTTGGGGTAGACAAGCGTAATCCCTGCCTGACGGTCTATCGGGACCTGAGCAAAGGCCAATTGCAGGTCTATTACGGCCATGAGCTATTGGAAGTGGTGGGGGACGATCGCGAGCAGGTTGGATTCAAGATTCTGGTGGGACGGCTCTATAATGCGGGGTTGAAGATAGGGTGCTTACAGAGACAATTTGAGGTTGACCCCAAGACGATGAAGCGGTGGGGCGAGGCCCTGCAAAGTGGCGATGCCGAAACCCTGGGCCGGGTGTTGGCGGGGCGCCGGTGGCATCGCAAATTGACCCGGGAAATACGGAGTTTTGTGCGGGTGCGCTTTTTTGAGATCTATGAGCAGAGCCGGTACGCTTACAGCAAGAAGATACGCGGTGAGATCGAGGAGGTGTTCGCAGTCAGCCTCAGTGGGGAAACCCTGCGCCCTTTGTTTAAGGAGCTCAAAGAGGCCTTGGCCAAGGAGGCCGAGCAGAGGAGGGGGCAAAATCGGGAGACTGCCTGGGATTCTCCCAAGGGTTCACCCTTGCAGGCAGAGCAGGAGCAAGCAGAAAACAAGGCCGAAGGCGAAGAGGAGAATCGCAAGGAGTCTCCCGATTTTACCACGGGCAGTTCCGAATCGGTGCAGTGGTGTCGACATTTAGGGGTGCTGGTATTCAGTGAAGGGCTCGGGCAAGTGGCTCAGATAGATGGCGAAGAGGGCTGGCTTTTGAAGCAATGGCTGGCCTGCGCGCTGTTGGCCGCGGTGAATATCGAGCAGAGCAAACTGCTCGATCTGGAAGACCTGCAAAAGCTCATCGGGCGAGTCCTCTATACGCCCCATCTGCAACGCCAAAGGCTCAGCGCCCTGGCCCATGAAGCGCTTTTAAGAGCGATCCTCAGGGTGAACGCGAGGAACCTGAATGCTTCTTGTGAGCAGAGCTTTTATTATGATCCGCACACCAAACATTACACCGGCATGAGCAAGCTCCTGGCGGGCTGGTGTCCCACCATCCGTTTGGCCGACAAAGCGCTTCACAGCGATTTTATTCATACCCTGAAGGGCTCTCCGGTCTATTTTGCCAGCACCGACAACTACGAGGATATAAGGAAACGGTTTATCCCCAACTGCGAAGCGATGCTCGAATTGGTAGAGGTGCCTGCGGATAAGAAGGTGAGCATTTACGTGGACCGGGCGATCGCCGCGGACTGGTTTTACGAAGCCATCCTGGAGCATCCTCAACTCGAAATCATCACCTGGGAAAAAGGTTTCAAGGCCAGCCCCTGCAACGGATCGACGGACAACTGCGCCTGCTGCGCCCCAGAAACCATGCCGAAGATCTCCAGGAGTATTATCTTTGCTATCAGCGGGGCCCGTGGAAAAAGAATCCTCATCTTACCCAATGGGTGGTGGAAGCGACCAATCCCAGAAATCAAACCATTACGGTGAGCATCTTAGGGACCGACCCAAAAGCCCCCGATGAAGCAGTCCTCAAAGGGATGTTCAGTCGCTGGATTCAGGAGAATGATTTCAAATACCTCGATAAGCACTTTGGGATTAATCAGATCACCTCTTATCGCACCATCCACTACCAGCGCTTAGCCCAACACCTTGAGGATAGGCAGGAGAAAAGCGGTGCCGCTAAAGCACTCCTGAAGCAGAAAACCCAATCCACCGAAGCATTGAAAAGACTGCTCCTGGCCGAACATGCCCATCCGGGCCAAAGCGCCTCAAGGAGCGCCATGATCGCTCGCCTCGATCACAAGCTCAATGCCCTCCAACTCGAAGGGGAGCAAATCGAGACCGAATGCTCGCGCCTGGAGCGACTCATTGAGCAGAACTATGTCCGCCTGGACACCTCCAACAAATCCATCATGGATGCCTTGAAAATCCTCGCCCGCAATAGTTTCTACAAGCAGTTTGAACCCTTTAAAGAAGGCTACGACAACTATCGTGACGACCACGATCTGTTTCGCAATCTGACTCACTGCGACGGCGCCCTCATAGAGAGGGGCGCAACCGTCGAAGCGCATCTATTCCCAACCGCAAACTATTCCCCTCATTTGCAGCAAGTCGTGATTGAGTACCTCCAGACTCTCAACCAGAACCCGCTCCTGATGCCCGACCGCTCGGGCCGAACCATTACCTTCCAACTCGGCTATAAATCGAGATTTAAACTTGCGATTGCATAGCTCCTTTAAAGGGGCAAGATAGTGAGGTCTGATCCTAACAAAGCGAAACCTTCCTCGGAACGCTCCTACTATGTCAGCAGCCGCGATCCCACCGACTTGAGCCCTCCTCAGTTCCTATCGAAAATCCGCAACCACTGGGCCATCGAAAACAAAAACCACTACCCCAGAGATCGCTTCTTCGATGAAGATCGATGTATGATCCGTAACCATAACGCAGCCAGAATCCTGGCTGCTTGCAGGCAACTGGTTCTTAGCCTCAAATCTACCATGGGCTTCGAATCCACCCCTGCCCTCTGTGATCATTTCACCTTCAACCTACACAAGGCCATCAATATCATCACCTAATGTCCCGAGAATCAAAACACCGTACCATAAGACCACAGGTGCGGGGGTATTGCCTGGTGTACTCTGTCCTGTAATCGTGTAATCCTGCAAAAGGGAAGTAAAGGCCTCATGTCTTTTGATCGATAATACCATTGACTGGATTCGGTGGCGCGAATTCTCATTCTGTATTGGGATTTAACAACGAACCGTTTTTGCTCTCTTGTTTGCGGCTCTTTCATCTCCTATGAGTTGCGCTCAGGAATGCCTTCTTATCGCCCACCGCGGAGCCTCCTACGATGCGCCTGAAAATACCCTTGCATCCGTCAATCTGGCTTGGAGGAAAGGTGCCCCGGCAGTTGAGATTGACGTCCGTCTCTCGGCTGACGGTGAGGTCGTTGTTCTGCACGATTTCAATACCAAAGAGCTTTTCGGGCGTGACCGGGAGGTGAAAGATCAGACCGCCTCGGAGTTGCGTGAGCTCGACGCGGGACGCCATAAAGGCAAGCAATGGGAGGGAGAAAGGATTCCGCTCCTCGATGAAGTGCTCGCAACGGTTCCCGCCGGAGGGGTTCTCTTTGTCGAAATCAAGGTGGGGCCCGAGATTATCCCAGCACTGGCGAAACCCTTCGCTCGGTCCGGCCTAAGGTCGGAACAGATCGCTATGATCAGTTTCAACTGGGAGACCATTTCGGTGGCTAAACAAGCCTTTCCTTATCATTGCGTTTACGCGCTTTCGAGTTTTGAGAGGAATGAGGAGACCCGGGCATGGGAACCGGTTGTCGAGGATCTCATCAAGAAGGCCAGGGGCGCAGGCGCTGATGGATTAGACCTCAAGGCGATCGACTCCATCGATGCGGCACTTATAGCGAAGATTAAAGACGCCGGTCTTCAGGCGTTTGTGTGGACCGTCAACGATCCGGCCGTGGCCAGGGATTTGAAGCGTGCCGGTATCGACGGCATTACCACCGATCGGCCGCGATGGCTGGCGAGTGAGCTCGAAAAATGATTCTTCTTTGGAGTCCGTAGTGAGGGAAGAAGCGATCGATGCCCTGCGGGAAAGCGTCTTCGACTCGCTCATCATTGGGGCCGGTATCAATGGAGCTGCATCGAGCGCCGCCTTAAGCGCCCAAGGGGGCAAGGTCTGCCTCATTGATCAGGGGGATTTCGGTTCGCTGACAAGCCAGGAGAGCTCAAATCTAATATGGGGAGGTATTAAATACCTGGAGAATTTTGAGTTTGGTCTGGTGTGGAAACTCTGTCGGGCGCGCAACCAGTTGCTCAAGGCCTACCCTACGAATGTTCGTGAGATTCGGTTTCTGACCACAGTGGAGAAGGGATTCCGACATCACCCCTTGGCCCTCTATCTGGGAGCCTGGATTTACTGGTTGATCGGGCGAGGCTTCACCCACAGGCCCAGAATCCTATCCCGACGCGACATCGCGCAGAGTGAGCCCAATGTTCGATTGGACACCTGTGCGGGCGGGTTTGAGTATTCCGATGCCTACCTCCCCGGAAATGACGCCCGGTTTGTATTTGATTTCGTTCTGAAGACGCGTGCCAACGGAGGCGTCACTATCAATTATCTCGAATCTTTCGGTTCGCACTGGAAGGAAGAGCTCTGGATTACGAGAGTTCGGGACAGGGTCGGCGGAAAGGATGGAACCATTCGATCCAAAACCCTGATCAATGCCTGCGGTCCGTTTGTTGATGAGTATAATAGTCGCTCTGGCATCGCCACCCGTCACCGCCACCTGTTTTCCAAAGGCATCCACCTGATCGTCAAGCGCTCTACCAGCGGGAGTCGGGTTCTTGCATTTTTCGCCAGCGACGGCCGTCTCTTTTTCATCATACCGATGGGCTCGGCATCCTGTCTGGGCACGACCGATACTCGTGTGGAAGAGGTATCCGCCACCGTAACGCCGGAAGATCGTCATTTTGTACTCAGCAATATCAACCGCCGGCTGGCTTTGAATCCGCCCCTCACGGAAGCCGACATTATCAGCGAAAGATGTGGAGTGCGCCCACTTGTGGTCGACTCCGAGGGAAGGGACATAGATTCAGGAGACTGGTCCTCACTGTCGCGAAAACACGTGATTGAAATTGATCGCGATCGTAGGCATCTATGTATATTCGGGGGAAAACTGACGGATTGTCTGAATGTCGGTGATGAGGTAGTCCGTGAGATCAGCGCAATGCAGATCGGACTTCGGTATCGAAACCGGGACTGGTTTGGTGAACCGCCGCTATCCGATTTCGCCTCCTTTCAGCGGAGGGCAGCCGAACTAGGGATCGACTCTCGCACGCCCGACCACTTCTCCGAGCCCATCAGCCTTCGCCTGTGGCGCAGATACGGTCGCGACGCAGTTCCGATGCTGGAGGCAATCGCCAGCGATGAGGCGATGGCTCAAGTCCTGATCGAAGGAACTGAATTCCTTCGCTGTGAGATTCATTGGGCCGCGCGCGACGAGATGATTGTCAAGCTCGACGACTTTCTGCGGCGTCGGACAAGGATCGCTCACATTGTATCGATGGATGCACTCCGGAAAGACCCCGGCATACTCGAAGCCTGTGAGGAAATTTTCGGAAGTCAGGGGCGCGCGCGTTTCGAGGAGTATTTCTCTTCGTGACCCGGATCCCTTCGATCGAGGTCGAGATCATAAACCTTGATAGAAAGGGAAGCTGCGGACGGATTTTCTCACCGTGGATTCCGTAGGCGCTCTATCCTGCCATCGGTAAAGATCGGCTGGCCCCAAGCGTAAAAGGTCTCGAAGCCGCTGTCGGTACGGCGGGTGTAACTGGCATTGCACCGCACATAAGCAAGGTCCGGCGGCACTTCCATGCGAGCCTTGGGACCGTGGAAATGTGCCACTGCTCTGCCCTCGGGGCCAATGAATTCAATGAGAATCCCGCTCGCCGCTTCGGATCTGCTGTAGCCGATCACGTAGGGAGAGGATATAGCTTCGATGGTTGCAGAGAGGTCGATCTCGACTTCATAGGCACTCGAAGAACGTTCTACTAGGCTGAGTATGACGCCGCTTGTGGAATAGAAGCTTCCTTGCGAAATCGCTGCAGCTATGTCGTCCGCGGCCAAGGCGTCGGATCGCACCATGATCCAGCCCCTTCCCGGGTTGCTGAATGTGGCGCCGAATTCCTTCAGGATGTGGGTATCATCCGAGGAAACGCCATAGACCACCATCCCCGAGGTCAACATGTCATCCCACATCGATTCGGTTGTTTCTTTGCCGGCCGGTACTTCGTGGGTATGCTGGATGGTGTTGGGATGAGCGTTGTGGAGTTCAAAGAGGTGCAGCCCCTCCACCTGTGTCATGTCGGCCGCCGTCACCGCGAATTTGCAGGTGGGATGGTTCAGTATGTGCTCGCCCCCGATTGCTTTCGTAGTATCAAGATGATTCTGAATCACCGCCGCCACCGAATCGCCTTCGAACTCCCAGTCGATGAGGGAGTCAATATTCATTGCCGTACTGTGGACATTTCGCTTACCCGTGATCTCCTCACCCGCAATCAGAAGGAAGTCGTCGCGCATGTCGGCCGGAAGATTTACTGTGGCCGGGTCGATGAAGATATTGTGCTCACTTAGGATAAGGAAATGATAGCCATGGTCGTGGTACCACTTGGCCACCGCATCGGGGCTGGAATCCGCGTGCCCGCAAAGGACGGTATGGGCATGGGTATTTCCTTTGTACCAGTTCTCCGCTGCAAAGCTGCCAGTGATAGCTGGTGCCTGGAGCAGCGCTGCCAAGGCGATGCCAAGAGTCGTTCTGCTATTCCTCCTCATCATTCCTTTCTTTGCTGCCGAAATGTGACCATCTTAACCAGTCAATCATTGATCCTGCCAGCAAAACAGATTTCGGCCAGCTGCAAGTGTGATTGTTTGCACAGACGGGACAGAACTACAGTAGCGGGAGTGAGATAGCTAACAGAGATTGCGGCCGGTGCAGCGTTGGCAACAGTTAGGGGTTCTCATCGCGATAGGACTGGGGGTTTGTCTGTTGTTCCCCAAGCGCCGGCTCGGGCCCGATGATCCGGGGGAGAATGACATCACGGAAATTGTCTTTATGGGTCCTGGCGGACCGCTCAAGGACGCCTTGGCTGATGTGGTGCATGCTTTTGAGGCCGATAGTCGGGCGCTGAACGCCAAAGACCCCAGTCATCCGATATACCGTGTCGTAGCCGGGCAGAACGCTGCTCGAGATCAGGTAGCCGACCCCACGCGATTCCTTCTCTCGGTGGCCGGCGGAGTGCCGCCAGATGTGATCTGGTTCGATCGATACGCCGTGGCCGAGTGGGCCGGTCGGGGCGCGTTTGCGCCGCTCGATGCCTTCATTGAAGAGGAAGGATCTGAATACGCAGCGATGGCTGCAGCAATGGGCGCACCTGGTGAGCCGCTGCCCATACCCGATTATCCGCGGAAGGAGCGTTACTATGAGGCTTGTTGGAATGAGGCAATTTATGACGGCAAGGTCTACGGCATTCCCATTTCGGTGGATAATCGGGCCCTCTTCTACAACAAGGATCTCCTCATCAAGGCGGGGCTCGTCTACACCGACGGCCCCAGGCAAGGCGAAGCAAAGCCGCCCCGTACTTGGAAGGAACTGCGCGAGTACAACCGAAGGCTTACCGAGTGGGAAGATTCGAAAAAGGGCAGGTTGAAGGTCATGGGCTTTCCGCCCCACCTCTTCGGCAATACGAATGGCTGGCTCTACATGTTCGGCTGGATGAACGGAGGGGAATTCATGAGTGACGATGGGCGCACTTGTACGCTCAACGATCCCCGTATCGCCGATGCTCTGCAGTTCATGAAAGATCTACACGACGACCTCGGTGGGTATGAGAACGCCACCGGCTTTGCGGCCGGTTTTGGTCGCAATGACCTCGATCCGTTCATCCGGGGACAGTTGGCAATGAAGATAGACGGTTCGTGGGTGCTCCGGCGGCTCGCCGTGTATGGCGCGGATGTGAATTTCGGGATCGCTGCCCCTCCGCTGCCTGAACACCGGCTCGAACAGCTTTCCGCCGAACGGCGAGAGCAGCACCTGACCATGAGCTGGAGCGGGGGGTGGGCGCTGGCCATTCCCGAGCTTTCTAAGAACAAGAGGGCCGCCTGGAATCTCATCCGCTTCATGTCTTCGGACCGCGGGATGCGGATCAAGGCCGAGGCCGAACGGCTCATCGATGAGGCCAAGGGCAGGCCCTATATTCCACGTCAGTGCCCGGTGAAAAGGCTCAACGAGGAGTTCTACCGGGATTATGTCGTGGCCTCCCCAACTTTGCCGCCACGACTCCAAGAGGCCATCAAGGTATTCAAGAGCCTGCTTCCGTATTCGCGCTTTCGCCCGGTTACACCGGTGGGTCAGAAACTGTGGAATGCTCAGGTGCGAGGCATGGAGAACGCCTTTTACGGCGAGGATCCCCAGGCCGCGCTCGACTACCTGACGCTTCTGCCCCACGGCGTACAGAAGGACCTCGACCGCTTTTACGCCGAAAAATCCGGAAGGCCGATTCCTACGTGGAACTGGTTTTTCATCCTCTATGGGGTGCTGATCGTCGCCGTCGGCGCGATGGTCTACGGGTGGGACACGAATGTACGGATGAGGGAAACACTCTCAAGGTTGCTGCCTTTCGGTCTCGGAGGTACGGCCGGGGTCATCCGAGGGGCGCGGGGAGGCTATTTTCGCCAGCAGTGGAGGGAGGGGATCATCTGTGCCTCACCCTGGGTCTTCGGTTTCATCGTATTCGGCGGTGGGCCCATGCTCTTTTCCATTGTAATGAGCCTGTGTGACTACGACGTGATCAACACGCCCCGCTTCAATGGCGGTGAGAACTACATCCGTCTAGTGGATGACCGCCTCTTCTGGAAGTCGTTGGGCAATACGGTGTTCATGCTTCTGGGCGTGCCTATCGGCATAATCGCAAGTCTGCTCGTCGCTATGCTGCTCAACTTGAAAATACGAGGTATCGCGCTCTGGCGAACCTTCTTCTATCTTCCCGCAATCGTGCCGCTGGTGGCGGCAAGCGTGCTCTGGATCTGGATTTTCAACCCGACTAGCGGGGCACTCAACAGCATGCTGGAACCGCTCCTCAACCTGGTTGACAAGCCCGTGCCGAATTGGCTTCAGGATGAAAATTGGTCAAAACCTTCGATCATTCTCATGGGGTTGTGGAGCGCTGGCGCGAGTATGATCATCTGGCTCGCCGGGCTCAAGAGCATCAGTCCGGCGCTCTACGAAGCAGCCAGCGTGGACGGTGCCAACGCCTGGCAGCGGTTCTGGCACATAACCATTCCACAACTCACCCCCTACATTTTCTTCAATCTAGTTATGGGTCTGATTTCCACTTTCCAGATCTTTGGGCAGGCTTTCATCATGACTCAGGGTGGCCCGCGCGATTCGACGCTGTTCTACGTCTATTACCTTTTCAACAACGCCTTTCGCTATGGTGAGATGGGGTATGCAAGTTCCATGGCTTGGGTGCTGTTCGTAATTGTGCTGCTACTGACCACCCTGCAACTCAAATATTCGAAGCGATGGGTGCATTACGAAGCCTAGAGAGATGTCGCGGGCAATCTGTAATTTCGGTGGATGCGGGCGAGGTATTCCCTGCGACTGGGTAACAGCAATATAACGCCAATTGAAAAGACCTCGATTCATAGTGCGGATTGTCGCTTACACGCTCCTTGTCGCGGGGTCGGCCGTGTCTATTTTCCCTTTCGTTTGGATGCTCTCGTCCAGTGTGAAGGTGGAGCGGGAGTTACTGGCCCAGGAGGGTTCTGACCTGGATATTGTGCCACTGATCCCGCGGCCAATGTTACGGGGACCATATGTGGACACCCAGTATTATGCCAAGTTACGGGGTCCGCGGCAATCAGAGGTGCTTCCCCGCTTGCGTGAGTTGGTGATTGCATCGGGTTACGTGTTCCCGAACACCGTGGATCCTGACGTCGCTGTGAATGAGACGGCCCGCGGTCTGTATCGCAAACTACGAAACCTGCTGCCCGATCATGTTTGGCGCGGTGTCAGAAGGATACCGAAGGTTGGGGGAGTCGGTGGAAGCGACCCAAAGAACGATCTGAACGAGTACGTAGAAGAACCTATGCCCGAGACTGAAGCAATGGGACGGCTGTTTAGACGAATCCAACAGCGCGTGGACCGCGCCTTGGTTGCGAGCGTATTCGGTAGCATTTACCGTGAGTTTCGGATCGGTCCGGCTCGTGTTCGCAGCTCCGAACTCGCCGAAGTGGAGATCGGCGTGGGGAAGCCGGTCAG
Source organism: Candidatus Moanibacter sp. (assembly GCA_965226025.1). Lineage (GTDB taxonomy): Bacteria > Verrucomicrobiota > Verrucomicrobiia > Opitutales > UBA2987 > Moanibacter. The sequence goes on from CBDDCD010000003.1 coordinate 2,830,071, forward strand.
CAAACGATTCCAGAACGAGACATCCGCCGTAGCTACCATTGAAGATCTGCCGTTAGAGGGCCAACTGCCGCTTGCAGTCGTGCGCTACAACTTCACCAGGGGAGACGAGGTCCGGCTCAGCAGCGTGGTCGACCTTCCCTTCGATGCCAGGGGGTTCAAGCGTGTTTCGCTGGATATCAGGCCCGACGATACCTGGCACGAACTCTACTGTAGAGCCCGTCCCAGTGGTGGAAACAATTGATTTTTAATGAGTTATGGGCAAAAAAAAGGCCGGATAGAGCTGCAAAAAGCTCGATCCGGCGAAAAAGGGCGCTTATGCTTGCGTTAGTCAAATACAAAGCACGCCCTTCTCATGAAAAATATTGCCGTACAAAGCTTCCTGCGTCCAGCCCTAACTCCAGTCATTCGATGCAAAGACTACACCGTGTTTCTGGAAACAATGGAGCGGATTGACCGGGTTTTGATCGACTCCTCGCTGGAAAGGGAGGCGATCGTAAAAGCCTTGGAAGGATGGGATGAAGCGGGAGGGAAGGATCGGGAGCGACGCGCTCTAAGAGCGATAAAAGCGCTGCGGGTGGAGGTGGTGCGTCATTTACTCGGAGGGATATCCTTTCGTTGTCTGTCGCAGGAGTTGGGACGCAGTGAGCTTCTAGCTAATTTTTGCCGGGTGCGTGAGGTAGACGGGATCCGGAAAATATCGAAGAGCAGTCTGGAACGGGATTCGAAATTCTTCGACGAAGCGTATCTGAGACAGCTGCATGCAAGGATGACCGAGGTGGTGGGCAATGCTGAACATTGTGGTGAGGCAGGATTAGAGAAGCCGATCGATACGAGGGAATGCCTGATCGACGCCACTTGCCTGGAAGCGAACATCCACTGGCCCGTGGACTGGGTCTTGCTCAAGGATGTGGGAGCAACGCTGCTCAAGGCGATCAGTCTGATCCGGCAGGCGGGAATGAAACAGCGCATGCCCCAGGGAGCAAAGGGATTGGCTCGGGAGATGAACAAACGGTGCCTGGAGATGACGCATGCGCGTCGGCGCCGGGAGGCGGGCAAAGCGCGTAAAGGGATCCTGCGGCGGATGAAGCTATTGCTCAAGAAGATTGAGGGCCATGCCCTTCGCCACCGTGACTTATTGGAAGCTATGTGGATGCAAAGCGATTACACCGAGAAGAAGGCGAGCCGAATCATCGAGCGAATGGATGGTATGTTAGAGCAGATACCGCAGGTCATGAAACAGGCGCACGAACGGATCATAGGGGGGCGGCAGGTGAAGAATGAGGAGAAGATCCTGAGCGCCTACGAACCTGAGATTGACGTCATCGTGCGAGGCAAGGCAGATCGGGAGGTGGAGTTTGGCAACACCCTTTATTTATGCGAGAGCGCAGAGGGATATCTGTTGGACTGGAAACTGTATGGGGGGCAGGCCCCGAGCGAATTGAAGCAGCTTTGGGAAAGTCTGGAGAGGCAAAAGGGCTTCGCTTTAGAGGAGAAGATCGAAGCGATCAGTGGGGATCGGGGCTATGCCTCGAAGGCGGCCAGCAAGCGGCTCCAGGCAGAGGGGATTTTTGACGCCCTTACGCCCCGCAATCCACAAGAGCTCAAGGAGCGGATGGAGGAGCCGCGCTTTGTCCGGTTGCAGCGACGACGAGGGAGCACCGAAGGCCGGATCGGAGTGCTCAAGAACCGATGGCACGGGGGCAAGATACGCAGCAAAGGCTTTGACAACCGTAACCTTAGCGTGGCCTGGTCGGTTCTGTCCCACAATCTATGGAAAATCGCGCAGAGACTTGCGCAAGAACATGAGAAAGAGGCAACGCAGGCGGCATAGGGATCCAAGAATCGAGTCAGAGGCGCTTCCTTGGGAGAACTATCGACTCAAAGCGAGAGGGAGGGTGCTGGAAAGGTGCATAACGGATAAAAGGTAAGCTACCGAGGACGGAAGGCATGTCGTGGTCTACATAACGTGACGAAGATTGATATCGGTATCAGGCTTCCACCCAAATCCTCTCGGATTTGGGACAGCCTCTACTGTACAGTCGAATTGGCAGGCGGCGTCGTCTACCAGTCGAAGCGGCACGTTCCCTTGGGAAACTTCACCCCTATCACCCTTGCCTGGCAGAAACCGAGTTCCGACGACTATTCGACGAAGATTAAGACCTGGGTGCCCCTGAAGGAATCCCGGCGGCAATCTGCGTTTGTGAAACGACCTTCGCAACTCCGGCCGGACCAGATGATTGTCACCTTCACGTTGCGACGGGCGGGTCAGGGCCGGGCCGTTCTTAATAAGGCGCGCTTCAATTACGATCGTGTGTTCGACCACATGCCCTTTTGGAGATACCTGCACGTCAGCGTGTTCCTCGTGGTGGCCAACATTGTGCTGACATTGCTGTTCAGCTCTCTGGTGGCCTTCGCATTTGCGCGGCTGAACTGGCCGGGACGAGAGTTCTGTTTCGTGTTGATGTTGGCGACGATGATGATTCCACCCCAGGTAACGATGATCCCGCACTTTCTCATCTGGAAAAACGTAGGTGCTTACAACACATTGACTCCGCTGTGGCTGGGACCGGTATTTGGCACCGCGTTCTTCATCTTTCTCTTGCGGCAGTTCATGAGAGGCATACCTCGCGATCTCGAAGATGCGGCCCGGATTGATGGCTGCGGCTTCATTGGTATTTACTGGCACATCATTCTGCCACTGATCAAACCCAGCTTGGCGGCGATTGCCATCTTCACATTTATGGGCACCTGGAACGACTTCATGGGCCCTTTGATCTACATCGCCGATCAACGCCTCTACCCCTTGGCCTTCGGGCTCTACGCTTTTGCAATTCAGGTGCAGAACGACCCCGCTCTGACCATGGCAGCGGCCCTGCTCATGACGTTACCTGTCATCATCGTCTTCTTCCTGGCTCAGAAGTACTTTATCCAGGGCGTCACGCTGACAGGAATCAAGGGATGAAGGACTGGAAAACGGAAGGAGATCGAAATAGCGATTGACGTGGAGCGGGTGGGAAGTTCCGAATCGCGCCTGAGACGTTCCTCGAGGCATAATCATGAGAAGAAGCAGATTGGCAATTTTCCACGGTAAGGGTCGTCCGTTGACCATGGACGAGGTTGATATTCCGGAACTTGAGGACGGGCAGATTCTTGTGAAGAACGAGTACACGACGCTGTGCCGCAGCGATTTGACGACCTACACGGGCAAGCGCATAGAGAAGACACCGACGGTACTTGGGCACGAGATTGTCGGACGGATCGAAGAGATGGGACCAGGAGCGCCGGCGAACGATTGTCGCGGGGATGCGTTGCGGGCAGGCGATCGAGTGACGTGGGGGATCTACGCTTCGGATCCTGAGAGCCATCTTTCCAAGATGGGCATTCCCCAGAAAGGCGCCGGGCTCTTCAAGTATGGCCACGAAGAAATCCGAGAAGACAATCACTTGCATGGCGGGTTGAGTGAATACTGTCTGTTGAGAAAACATACTCCAATAATCCGGATAACGGAACCCATCCCCTTACCGGTGATCGCCCTGCTCAACTGTTCGGTCGCGACCGTTGCGGGGGCGGTTCGACTGGCGGGAGCGATCGAGGACCGAACGGTTCTTGTGAGTGGGGTAGGGATGCTGGGGATCATCGCTTGTGCTATGTGCAAGATAGGCCGGGCGGGAAGGGTCATTGGGTTGGACATCGACGAGGAAAGGCTAGAGACGGCGCGGCGATTTGGGTCCGATATTACCGTGAACCTGAAGGAGGAAGGATCGACCGTGAAGGAGCGTCTGGCACCTCACATTGATAGGGAGCCGATTCAGGCGGCTCTGGATTTCAGCGGGATTCCGGAGACGATGGAGTTGGGTCTATCTTTGTTGGGTATCGGCGGTGTAGCGGTATGGGTGGGCGCTACCTTTCCGCAGCGGGATCTGCGAATCAATGCGGAAAGCGTGGTGCGTAACCTGCACTTGGTAAAGGGCCTGCATAACTACAATCAAGAGGACCTTGTCACCGCTGTAGATTTCATGGAGCTGCACTACATGGACTTCCCGTTTGAGAGTCTCGTCCATGACAAGTTTGATTTAGACACCGTCAACGAATCGTTCGAGTACGCCCTTTCGTCGGGCGCACATAGGGTCGGGTTAAAGATGTGAGGCGCAGGTCCCGAGGCGGTCGCGACAAGAGGGATCCATCGTTTCAATGGATCGGCGAGCGATGGTATGCCGTTCTCGTTGCGGGTATTGAAGTTGGGTCCTGCTTGGGATAGAGTGCGGAAACTCAGAGGAGTGAAGAAGAGACCAAGTAGAATGGATTAGCCGACAATGAGCAAAATCAGTATGATCATGTTCGACCTCTCCGGGACGACGGTTTACGACGATACTGGGGTGCGGGACTGCCTCTATAAGGCGGCGGTGGAGTTCGGGCTCGAGACAACGCCTGACGAGATCCTGCTCCATATGGGAACGAACAAAATCCATCTCTACCAGTTCCTGATTGCCCGGTCACAGGGCAGGGAGGTGAGTATTGAGGAATTCGAAAGAAGAATCTATCCCGAAACGCGTGAAGAAGCGGTTAAAGTGTTTGATCGTTATTCTGAGATCATGATCAATCACTATAAGAACGAGGTTCGAGAGATTCCCGGGGCAAGCGACACTTTCAAATGGTGCCGGGAGCAGGGAATCAAGATCGCCACCGATACGGGGTTTCATCATGACGTGACCAGCGCCATCATGGAGGGATTGGGGTGGTTGCGCGACGGTTTGATCGACCTCTCGGTGGATGTTGAGGATGTTCCGGAAGAACGCGGCAGGCCCGCGCCGTTCATGATCTTCCATGCCATGGCGGAGCTTAATGTCCAGTCGGTCCACGAGGTGATCAAAGTTGGTGACACTCCCGCGGACATGCTCGAAGGATACAATGCGGGATGCCGCGGCATCGTCGGCGTATTAAGTGGCCCTCGTCCGGTTGAGGCATGGGGAATCTACCGCCATACGCACGTCATTCCTAGTGTGAAGGAACTTCCCGAACTGATCGAGTCCCAGTTCTAACGGACCAACCTTACGAACTACCTTCGGTAAGGTCTTCAACCTGCCTTTGAACTCTGAAGGCCGTTGCAGACGAAATCGAAAATGTCGAAATTCCGGGGGTCGCCCATGGCTCGCCGACGGTAAGCTTCGGTCAAGGGGCAAGAGGTGAGCAGTGGAACCATCTCCTCATAGCGACCTCCATGTGAGCGCAGGGATCCGGCGAGCTGGGAGAGGTCATGATCCTGGGCTCTGCGTCCCAGGACCCAGTCTCGACCCGAGAGGACGAATAAATCACCGATCAGGTCCATGGGGAGCTCGAGGAGACGTTCTGCGCTATCCCGATCATGGACTTCGGTGACGCCTTTGAGCCGCCGGATCCACTCGCCTACTTCGGAACTGTCAGATTCATTTGGTAAGTAAACCAGAACCGCCGAACCGAGTGCACCATGATGGGCGACATAGGGATCGGTGATCGGGCAGATGACTCGAAACCCGGGACCGAATCTCTCTTCCAGCTGGGCCTCGAGAAAAATCACTTGAGGTTTACCGGATTGATCACACTTCGCGTTCATACCGTGATCGGCCGTAATTCCAACGACCGCGCCGAGTTCAAGCAATTCACCGATGAGATCGTCCAAATGCTGGTAGAAATCCAGCAATTCGTCCTCGTCGGGTGCATGCTTATGCTGCATGAAATCCGTGGTTGTCAGGTAGAGGAAGTCAGCGCGAGCCTTCTTCAGAATTTCGACTCCGGCGCGCAGCACGTATAGGCTGGCCTCCGCGCTGTAAATCTTCGGGGGAAGGCCAAGGTCCGGGGAGGCGTCGAGGATTCCAGCCTCCTTCAGCGACTCCGGATCGACGCATTCCGAAGAAAAGGCGATGCCATCGAGATCCTTGGAGAGCAATCGCCGGAGCTTATCCTTTGCCGTGACCATAGCCACCTTACGACCGGCCCTTGCCGCCCTCGCCAGAACGGTCTCGTTTCGTAGGAATTCGGGTTCGTTTGTCATCAACTCTCTGCCTGTTACCGGATCGAGGATGAAATTGCCGGGTATTCCCGTTTGGGAAGGCGGGGTTCCGGTCACGATGGCACAGTTGTTGACATTGGTGAAAGAAGGGAGAGCGCTTCGCGCCAATCCGTAGTAGCCCTGGCGGGACATAGCCCGAATGGTACGCATTTCCCGATGGGCCAGGGCCGCCGAAAGGTGCTCCTCGGCGCATCCGTCAACACATATGACCACGACTGGATAAGGTCCGACCCGATACCTAGAGGCTGTCCCAAATCCGAGAGGATTTGGGTGGAAGCCTGATACCGATATCAATCTTCGTCACGTTATGTAGACCACGACATGCCTTCCGTCCTCGGTAGCTTACCTTTTATCCGTTATGCACCTTTCCAGCACCCTTCCTCTCGCTTTGAGTCGATAGTTCTCCCAAGGAAGCGCCTCTGACTCGATTCTTGGATCCCTATGCCGCCTGCGTTGCCTCTTTCTCATGTTCTTGCGCAAGTCTCTGCGCGATTTTCCATAGATTGTGGGACAGAACCGACCAGGCCACGCTAAGGTTACGGTTGTCAAAGCCTTTGCTGCGTATCTTGCCCCCGTGCCATCGGTTCTTGAGCACTCCGATCCGGCCTTCGGTGCTCCCTCGTCGTCGCTGCAACCGGACAAAGCGCGGCTCCTCCATCCGCTCCTTGAGCTCTTGTGGATTGCGGGGCGTAAGGGCGTCAAAAATCCCCTCTGCCTGGAGCCGCTTGCTGGCCGCCTTCGAGGCATAGCCCCGATCCCCACTGATCGCTTCGATCTTCTCCTCTAAAGCGAAGCCCTTTTGCCTCTCCAGACTTTCCCAAAGCTGCTTCAATTCGCTCGGGGCCTGCCCCCCATACAGTTTCCAGTCCAACAGATATCCCTCTGCGCTCTCGCATAAATAAAGGGTGTTGCCAAACTCCACCTCCCGATCTGCCTTGCCTCGCACGATGACGTCAATCTCAGGTTCGTAGGCGCTCAGGATCTTCTCCTCATTCTTCACCTGCCGCCCCCCTATGATCCGTTCGTGCGCCTGTTTCATGACCTGCGGTATCTGCTCTAACATACCATCCATTCGCTCGATGATTCGGCTCGCCTTCTTCTCGGTGTAATCGCTTTGCATCCACATAGCTTCCAATAAGTCACGGTGGCGAAGGGCATGGCCCTCAATCTTCTTGAGCAATAGCTTCATCCGCCGCAGGATCCCTTTACGCGCTTTGCCCGCCTCCCGGCGCCGACGCGCATGCGTCATCTCCAGGCACCGTTTGTTCATCTCCCGAGCCAATCCCTTTGCTCCCTGGGGCATGCGCTGTTTCATTCCCGCCTGCCGGATCAGACTGATCGCCTTGAGCAGCGTTGCTCCCACATCCTTGAGCAAGACCCAGTCCACGGGCCAGTGGATGTTCGCTTCCAGGCAAGTGGCGTCGATCAGGCATTCCCTCGTATCGATCGGCTTCTCTAATCCTGCCTCACCACAATGTTCAGCATTGCCCACCACCTCGGTCATCCTTGCATGCAGCTGTCTCAGATACGCTTCGTCGAAGAATTTCGAATCCCGTTCCAGACTGCTCTTCGATATTTTCCGGATCCCGTCTACCTCACGCACCCGGCAAAAATTAGCCAGAAGCTCACTGCGTCCCAACTCCTGCGACAGACAACGAAAGGATATCCCTCCGAGTAAATGACGCACCACCTCCACCCGTAGCGCTTTTATCGCTCTTAGAGCGCGTCGCTCCCGATCCTTCCCTCCCGCTTCATCCCATCCTTCCAAGGCTTTTACGATCGCCTCCCTTTCCAGCGAGGAGTCGATCAAAACCCGGTCAATCCGCTCCATTGTTTCCAGAAACACGGTGTAGTCTTTGCATCGAATGACTGGAGTTAGGGCTGGACGCAGGAAGCTTTGTACGGCAATATTTTTCATGAGAAGGGCGTGCTTTGTATTTGACTAACGCAAGCATAAGCGCCCTTTTTCGCCGGATCGAGCTTTTTGCAGCTCTATCCGGCCTTTTTTTTGCCCATAACTCATTAAAAATCAATTGTTTCCACCACTGGGACGGGCTCTACCTACGCCGGTTGACCTCAAAAGAGACGCATGGAAAGGTCGAAGCCATCACTTGGTGCCTGTTCGAAGAGATTCTACGCCTTTTCTATTGAACCAGATCGTCGCTGTGGAGTGACGGGCACCAATGCTTTTCAATGAAACCAATGGCAAGTTCGGTGCCTTCGTCGTGGCCGACATAGGGAGGGAGTGCTGGGTTGTAGATCGCATCGGTGAGGTCGCGAATGAGGGCGGTATTCACTCCCCAGAGCACCATTTGCTTGATGGCGAATGTCCGATGCAGAATGCACATTGTGGTGTGAACGCCCATGATCAGAAGCCACTCAATCTCGCGGTGCTGGAGAAAGGTGTAAACCTCCTTGCCATTGTCGGAGATTACGTCGAGTTCCTGATCGATTGCGATACCTGGATTCTGGCGCGTCCAGTTGCTCTTGCCTTCTGTTTCTCCAGTATCTGAGCCGTTCTTTCTCGCGTCGAAGGGGAGGGGAGGATCGTCGTGTTCGAGATTGGCGGGCGGTTCGATCGGCGAGAGAGAAAGGATTCGTTCGCGTGCCGATGAGTCGGCATAGAATTCCATCGTATCGGAAGGAGCATGGATGATGGCGGCACCCTGCCGCCTAGCGGCTGCGACAACCGCATTCATTCTCGGAATCATAGATTCGAGTCGTTCTACCGCGCCGCGAAAAGGGTGGTTATCCCAGACGTCGCAGAGCAGGACGGCGGTGTTTGCTGCAGGACAAGGCTGAGTCCGCTCCCGAATTTTCCAGATGTAGTACCCGCGATCGTCCTGAGTGAACTCCTGATTGCGGAAGTGGAGCTGGAAGAGGGTAGGCTGCTTGTTCATTTTTTGTCGCGATTCGCCTTTGGTTTATCGAAATCCGTCCCCTCCTTCGCCATAACGGCTCCGGAGGAGGTTACGGATTTCGCTACGAGCGTCCTTCATCCGCGATTTTGTAGAGTTCATCCGCGGAGTATTTGCCGGGAGCTTCTCGGTTGCGGGCCATTTCCCCGGCAATGCGTTGGAGGAGCCGGTTGAAGGGAGTTTGGATGCCAAGGATTTTGCCCAGGCGCACGATTTCACCATTGAGGTAGTCGGCTTCGGTGGAGCCTTGTTTTCGCATGAGACTCTGCCAAGTGGACCCACGGTTCCTTACCTTATCGGGTAGCCGGTTGACTCCACGGCGTGACTTGGTCCTTCCGGCGAGGGCGGAACGCGGCTCGAGGGGCAGTCCTGCGGCGCGCAAACACCGCTCGGCCTCCTCTCGAGTGCGCTCGTTATAGCGATCTAAGTCACCCTTACCGTCGCAGATGGCGCTCAAAGCGTTGCCGAGGTTACCGACCAGCTTTGCGCCTTTAGCGGCCATCACGTTGGGGTTTTCCAAAACGGCAAAGCTCGCTTCCGTCAAATCCGACACCGCTTGTGTAACCAGGGTGTCGACACCGGTTGGGTAGTCGCCGACTTCGAGGTAACCTGCATTTCCCTCGACCGGGTTATAGACCTTCCCGTCCTCCAGGTATATCCCGGTGAATCCAACCATGACCCCGTAGACGCGTTCAAAGTAGCGAGCCGCGGTCGGTTCGTTCGAAATGGTGTTTTGGGCGCATAGAACAGGTAGATTTTCCGTATCGACCCCGGCCTGAACAAGCGCTCGAAGCGCTGCTTCGGTATCCTGGGACTTCATGCAGAGTACGACGACGTCGTTTGGGCGCCATTCGACTTCCTGGGGAGTGGTTACCGACGGTATCTCAATGCAATAGCTGTCTTGGGGTGTGATTAGCTGAAGCCCGCTCTTATTTACTCGGCCGACATGGCCGGGCCTCCCGATGAGGACAGACTGATGGCAGGTTCGGAAGAGATGCCCTCCCATCGAACTTCCAATCCCCCCTGCTCCGTAGATGATGTAGCGCGTTATTCTGCGTCTAATCATTCTGAAGAAAGTACTTCCAGGCGATCCGGCAGGTCCGTTGGGACAAGGAAGCCGAAGGCGCGACCTTGCCTCTTTCGTTGCAACAGGCCAAGCTGAACGAGCTTAAGTAGATCGGTTCTTGCAGTTTGATACACCACGGCATGGCTATTCTGATGGCTCTCGATTGTGTAACGCTGATAAGGATGCTTGAGATCGAATTAAGGGCTCACATACTTCAATTTAAGCGTCCAAATTGAAATATAAATTCACATATTTCAACTCATGCGGATCGAAGACTTCCATTCCGGCTCATATCGCCAGCAATTCCAGTACCGCAGTTTCCAACCGGAGGCTGTCAACCACGCTTGGACATGGCAAGACGCGTCGATAAATAGTCTCCTCTCGGAGGCCAACCGTTGGTTGGGGGAGCTTAATGCATTCAGTGGGATTCATTTACCAAACCGACTACGAGGTCTCGAACGAGGGCTCGACATTAAGGAAAGTATGCAGTGCGTGAGTCCCACCGGGCATCCTCATCCACCGGGCGCCCTCATCGTGAAATCGGATCGCGTACGTTGAGGAGCGCCTTGGCGTAGCCGACGAGCCACGAATTCCCCATCTTCCAGTCTTCGGTATCGCGCATCATTCAAATCTCCCTCTTCATTATCTCCATCGCCCTCGCCACGACCTCCCGATCGATTCCGAAGCCCGATTCCATTTTTTCAGCCATCTCTTCCGGCTTCATCTCCCGGCGCACCACATTATCGTGATTTCGAATCTGAAACCGTGTGCCCTGCAGGTAGTGCTGTTCCTGCCCTCGGATGCAAGTGAGAACGAGGTATTGCATCATATCCCATTTGAATGAGGAATCCCAGACCTTGAGAAAATCACCTGGCTCGACCGGTTGAGTTTTGAACGTCAGTCGGTAGGTCCGGTTCCCTTGCTGCACGGTGTGAAGAGAGATTTCCTCTCCTCCCCGTTGAGGGATGAGGATGAGTTCGTTGAAGGAAGTTCGGATTCTTCGCGGTTCCTTTATGTCGAGGGGAATGGGATCAACGATCAAATAGCCGGGATCAAGCAGATGCGGTCTTTCGTTGATCCAGACGATGATGGCGCTGTGAGTATCGTCACCGTATTTTCTGTCCGCCAGAATCGGTGCTGCTTTCCATCCGAGCGAGCGCACCAAGTGTAAAAGGGTCGCAGATAAAGAAAAGCAAGTTCCGCCCGTGCCGAACCTGAAATGATCCCCAAGCACTTCCTTCGGCTCTCTCCGGGCCCGTTCCGGTGAACCCTCCTCTTGGATCTTGATGACCTTGGTCAGATTCTCGTAAGGGAGACAGGCGAAAGTCCGGGCGACCCATCGCAGGAGATTCCATCGATCGCGACTCGCTGCCAAGCCGAATTGACTCAAGAAGGTTGTGAGCAATGCCCCATCCGTCGGTGCCACCAGAGGGTTCTTCGGCATTTTCGCAAAGTATTCGGACACCGGATACCCGACAACCTGAAAAAGGAATCGGTCGGACTTAGCCCAACTTTGGCGGAAAGTTGGGCTAGGAGGCTGTCGGTATGGACTTGGTCTAGATGACAGGATCTAGTGGGGAATCTGATAGCCTTGACATTCGCTTCCTGCCGGACGGGAGGACGGGTTCAGACAGAGTCAGATCTAAGAAAGCGGGCGGTGATGTAAAGCCGTAGATCGTCAACCTGGTGGTTCATCGGATCCGTTGGGATCTGATGGGAGTTACCCATGTCGATAGTCCGAAGATAGGTCAAATCTTCGGTTTAACCGGGGTACCGATATGCCTCTTCGCTCGGCTTAACGGTTCGGGCCAGCCAGGGAGGGAGGCGAAGATTGTCCGGCGTGGAAGTCGGAGCCTCGTCTAGGGCGAGCCACTCCTCGTGAATCTCGAATGACTTTTTGGTATCGACCTCGACGTCGCCGTTTCGGTCGTTCGACTGCGCTTTCTCGACCCTGACTTTTTGATGCCAGCAGTGCATTCCCGAAACCGGATCAGGCTGGACGGGAAAGGTCAGATTCTGATGAACTCCGCCATCCTTCCACCGATGCGTCCGGATTCGGGATCTTCGGAGGATTTTTCTTGGGAAGTTGATCAGCCAGCGAAATTGATTGAGAATTTGTAGATGAAAGCGAAGCGGCTGACATTTCCGGGGAAAGAGCAGGTAGAGATCGAGGAAGTCGAGATTCCTGACGATCCAGGTGAGGGCGAGATTCTCGTCAAACATCTTTTTGGGTTGATCAGTCCGGGGACGGAGCTCGCCATGTTCACGGAGTCCCACGTGGGTTTCAAGGACCCGGATTTTAGCTATGCCAGCTACCCCTTTCTCCCTGGATATACTGCGGTTGGGAAGGTGCTTGTAGTGGGGTCGGGCTGTGATGCGTAGTAGGTATCGATACCGTAACGGAACGCCTTGATGCTTCTAGACGATGTGGAATCGAACATTGTGTGAATCCGCTGACGGAAGACGTGAGTAGATGCATCGACGAGCTGACGGGAGGCAAAGGCTGCCAGATCGTTGTCGAAGCAACCGGCAATCCGGAAGTCGCACCTCAGGCACTAAAGGTCGCCGCCCAGGCGAGTGAAGCCTACTTCGGCCTTCTTAGGGAGAAGGAAACGTATTTGGGCGTGGTGCTGGATTTGAGCAAGTGGTAGTAGCCCGCTTTTCGTCGCTGGCGAGAGGTGCGGTGTCGAGAGAATGATTCAGCGGCCGTAACGACACTGTGAAACCTGCGGGCAAAGCGGGCTATACAAATAGAGACGTAGCTTCACCCTCCTTCGCCTCACCCACTAGTAACTTCCAGCACTGGTTGCGCATGGCGCGCTCCTTGTAGTGATCGCTTTGGCCGACGTTCAAAGGTTTGGAGAATGTCAGGATATTGCGAGCATCCCCTGCCTTTTCTTTTCTGTCCCAGTTCGCTGGTCGGTCTAGCGCATCAGGTCGGTGATTCCAAGTCGGGGCGGAGTTCTCTGAAGTGCGCTTAAAGAGGAACTTCACCATGTGCCGCTTCTGTTCTGATCTGTTGGCAGCGGTGCCGTGCCAAAGATCATAGTGAGTGAAAGCGATCGTTCCTGCTTTAACAGTAAGAGCGACTTGCCCCCTTACGTTGGTGTAGGTGGCCATCCGGTCCGTCGGGGCATTGCGAAAGTGAGTTCCGGGTATGATCATGGTTGGTCCCATCTCCGCAGTCACATCCCGGGAATAGTAGAGGGCGAGCAGACGATTGATGCCTGCCGTTCGCTGATTGCGGCTGTCCTGATGCCACTGCATGTAGCCGGAGCGAGGACGCTTGAGGTGCCAGTGTCGATGAGCTTGGAGTTCGTAGTCTCTCCCCAATAGACTCAGGAGTATTCCGTTAACAACCGAGTGAGTTACAATTTGCTCGAGCTCGGGAACCGCCTCGATAATCGCGTCACTTGGGTTCTTTCTGAGCTTGTCCAACTTGGAAGCGATCATTTCGTGAAGGCCCTTGGGGAAGCGGGGTCTCACGGTGTGGTATCCGTTGACTATAAAACGTGCCACTTCCGGGTCCGAGAGTAGATAGCGCTGGTTGCTCATTTCAAAGGTTCCATTTTCTGAAGTATGAATTCGTATCCCACTACATCGAGATCGTGATTGTGGAAAGGAGCTTGCCTGTGAGGAAACTGAATAACTTGCCAGCCGTCAACGATGGCATCGTGGACCGATTGATAGGGCCACTCTTCGGCCTCGACTGTGATCTCCGCCCGGTATCCCTTTTTCGGCTCAATGAGGGTAAAGCCAAGCAACTCGGAAAATACGCTTGGGGTTTTGGCGTGAAGGTAGAGGAGCCGCTGCTTAGGCAAGGAGGGCTCTAAGGATCTTTTTGGCATTCCGGATCAGGTGGGATTCTTGTTCAATTCAGAGGCAGACTCCCTGTCAAGGTAGAGATAGGTCTGGCCGTGGGCCTGAAGAATCGAGGCGGGAACTCCGTTGCTCACTTCGCCCTCGAGGGTCTCCTTGACGGCTCGCGCCTTGCGCTGGTCGGGCACTGTGAGAATGATGGATCGGGACTTCATGATCTGCCTGATGCTCATTGAGACTGCCTGTTTCGGCACGTCTTCGAGAGAGGGAAACCATCCTTCTCCCATCTGCTGGCGCCCGTAGCCAGGATGATGTTCGCCGCACCCTTTTGCCCGATCGCACTTTTGAGGAGCTCAGCCCCATCCACGGCTGCCTTTGTCCCACATTCAATCTTGTTCTCAGAAACTATAACGCGCATGGTTCTCCCGAAATAACCAACAGATTGAGTTCCCATGTCGAATGTATATCGCGGAACGGTGTGGCGTCGAAGTAGAGGTTGAAGGAGACCACATAGTCAGTGTGCGTGAGGTAGCGGTCGATGAATCTCTACATCTGATCGGACCGCCCCTGGTCGATCTGTATTGAAATCGAGAAAAAGCACAATTCCCGACGAATGCAACATTAAGAAAAAGGATCTGAAGCTGTGACATCTGTTGTGACGATCGTAAAAACAGATGTCACAGAGAATCACTTAATCGTGTTGTGTAAATAGCGGTCAGAAATTGAAGTATTGGGATACGCGGGTAAGAAAAGTTGGAATCATTAAGAACAGCGCGAGACCTATTATCGCTCGAAGAGAAGTGGCTTCGGGAATTTGATGTGGTCGATCCATTCAACGGCAATCGGCTGGAGGGCTTCCTCTCCCTTAAGCCCGACCACCGCTATGGAGCCTTGGCCATAGCCCGGGTCAATGAGGCCGCGGCGCCCCAATTGATTCTTGGAACACCCAAACTTCACTACCCGTTCAACAAGAATGGAGAGTTCCTTTTCCCCCCCATCGAGTCGCTGTTGATCTATGAAAAACTGGATGGGACCAATGTGCTCGCCTATCGCTACCACGATGATGACGGGGAAGAGTACCTGACCTACAAGCTGAGACTGTACCCGATCCTGCGGAATGGGAAGTGGGGCGCGTTCCTTGACATGTGGAGAGGCATACTCGAGGAGTATCCCAGTATCCCGAGTCTGCCCTCCGCGAATTCCTGCTCGATCAGCTTTGAACTCTATGGTTCTCAAAATGCCCATCTGATCCTCTATGAAACTCCACTGGCCTGTGCGCTGCTTTTCGGAGTGACGGGCGAAGGTAGAGTCCGATCACCTAAAGAACTGGAAACTCTGGACGTCCCCACGGCCGAGCTGCATGCGGAGCTCCTGGCCGAGAATGACCCCGTTGCCGAATACCAGAGATTCAGGGCTGAAAGCGAAAAGAAGAACCAGAAGGGTGACGATGACAAGATAAAGGGCACGGAGGGAACGGTCTGGTACGTGAAGCCGAAATCCGAAGAGTACGTGCTCTTCAAATGTAAACCCGAATCGGTCGAGGAGATGCACTGGGCCACCGGTATCAACAAGGCGGCGGTGGAAATGACCTGCTGGAACCTATTGGAGACGGAGGACACTCTAACCTACGAGGCTTTGCTCCCTCTGCTCTTGGAAGATTATACAGAGAGAGAAATCTCCGGCTTCAGAGCGCACATTGAGGAGTGCATTTCGAAGGTCGGCGGTGAGATGAGTTTCAGGATCAGAGTTCTGGAAGAGTACGAGAAGGTGGGAATCAAACTCTCCGAAGATAAAGGAGCGGTGATGAGGGAGCTTTCCGCCAAATTCGCCCGAAACGAGATGAAGAAGGTGTTCACCATAATCTCGAACCATGGACATTCAAACTGACGATCCGTCAGTTTGAATGTGGGCAACCTGTCAACTGTTTCGGATAGTTTGGTTTGACAGTCGGATTCATGTTACTAGAATAGCAACCGTGGAACTATTCCGAATGCTTGAGACGAGGAGGATTTGTAGAAATCTGAACCGGGGAGGTATCATCGGAGTTATCGCGATGCTCTTTGCTTGGCCGTCGCAATCCCACGGGCAAATCGTCCCGGGTCTCTATTCGCCGGATGCAAACACAATTGCTCTGTATCACTTTGATACCTCTGGGGACGGTATCACGCCCGACGCAACGGGAAATCACGACGGGACACTCTTGGGAGATGCTTTCATCACGTCGGGGAGCAAAGGAGTCTTTGGTGAGGCCTTAAGCGTCGATGGCGAAAGCGACTACGTCAAAATTTTGAACGTCCACCAGAACCCGGTCATCGATGGTAGTGAAGGAACTTTTGAAATGTGGGCACGCCTGGCCAACGAGGTTTTTTCCTTTGCCTCACTTGGCAATGATTTCGGGGGCTTCTTCGACGACCCGATTCTCTTTGGATGGCACGGTAGCGCGGGGAATCAGGTCCTCTTTGGTGTTTGGGCGCCGGGTTGGCAGTTTGCCACCAGTGGGGTGGACCCGGCGGACCTTATTGGAGAGTGGCACCACTACGCCGGAACCTGGGGACCTGACGGAGTCAAAATTTGGATCGACGGCGAATTGAAAGGCACCAATCCCTACACCGGAGGAATCAACACGAACTATGCAACGGGTCTGATCGGAACTGACTCATGGCAAGTGGAGATGGCCGGCGAAATCGACGAGGTGCGAATCTCTTCCGTCCAGCTCGACTTCGCTCCCATACCCGAACCCAGCACTACTCTCCTGGTTCTTCTCGGCGGACTCGTTCTGGTCTTGTTTTGGAGGCGCGCGTCGCTACCGCATGCCTGATCAGGCTGGGGCCGGGCTCTCGCGGCGCCAGGAAGCGTGAAAACGCAGTTCCTCTGAAAAGGGGTCTCAGTGTGAGATTGCTCCTAATCGGTCAATAGTAAAATCCCGATCTATGGATTTTGCGGGCTTAATTTTCCGAGTTCGCGGAGAGACTTTGCTAGTAGAGTGCATTCGTTAATTCTTAGGGATTCGACCACCGACATCTTCCTGCTCCTTCCTCGCCTCAAGGGATACGGTGTTTTGATTCTCGGGACATTAGGTGATGATATTGATGGCCTTGTGTAGGTTGAAGGTGAAATGATCACAGAGGGCAGGGGTGGATTCGAAGCCCATGGTAGATTTGAGGCTAAGAACCAGTTGCCTGCAAGCAGCCAGGATTCTGGCTGCGTTATGGTTACGGATCATACATCGATCTTCATCGAAGAAGCGATCTCTGGGGTAGTGGTTTTTGTTTTCGATGGCCCAGTGGTTGCGGATTTTCGATAGGAACTGAGGAGGGCTCAAGTCGGTGGGATCGCGGCTGCTGACATAGTAGGAGCGTTCCGAGGAAGGTTTCGCTTTGTTAGGATAATGGAAGGTGCGTTGGACAGAGGCGAACTGACGAGCATGAGGCAAGCCAAGGGAGGGAGCGCTTAGAGGATGGGTTGCTATTTGACGAATCTCCAGGCGGCCATGGTCCTTATCTACGGTTTGGTGGACAAAAAGGGGGAGGGGCCGAAAAGATTCTTTGCGTCTTGATGCATGGTGGGTTGGTTGTCTTTGATCTGGATGATATAGTCAGCACCGAGTTCTTCGACCACGATGTGGGCCGTTTCTTTTTGGTTATGCATGGCGTCGAAGGTGAAGGTGGATCCGTCCATGGCCGGCATCTTGCGCAGGAGAGTTTGGGCGGCGGTGATCTCGTTGGATTTGTCGGCGGTAGCGACTTGGGCAATCGTTTGAGCGCTTTGATGATCGACCGCGGCCACCAGGTGCAAGGCCTTGGCCGGTTCTTTGTCAGTGCCTTTGAGAGTCTTACCGTCAACCGCAATATCGCGGGGCAAACGGCCCTCGGGCGAGGCTATGAATTGGGTGAGGATTTGATCGAAAAGCTCGGCCTCGACGTTTTGCAACACCCGGTAGAAGACATCATAGCAGGGGGCCTGAAAACGGCTTGTTTTGGGGTTTTTCCAGGAGCGTAAGGCGCGCAGTTGGGCTTGATTGAGGTGATGGGCCAGGCGCACGATCTCCTTGAGGTTGTGTTTGCCGCAGAGGGTGCCGAGCACAATCATACTCAAGACCGTGGCGAGTCGATAGCGACGGCCCGCTTTTCGACGGAAGTCTTCGATCTGGTGGAAGCGTTCCCGGAGGCTTGTCATCTGTTCCACTTTGAGGCAGACCGCATGGGAGTTGTCGTTGGCATTGAGGGCCTCACGGTGTGCCTTGGGCAAGGGCCCTGGCGAGCGCAGCAGTTGCAGAGCATCAGCCCGCAGGGGTTTGACCCAGATCTGCTTGGGGCGCTCATGGCGTTCATAGAAATCTTCCCGCTGTCGACCATATCCCGCGCTCAAGCCCAAAGGAGTCCACCCGCTCGCCTTGTAGCAAGTGCCTCGGTGGATCTGTGGGTCCACGAAAGTTTCCGCTACCAAGGGGCGATAGGCAAAGGCCTGCTCCCAGTGATCGGCCAAGACTCTCAGGCACATCGCCAACGTCTTGGAGGCCAGATTGGCCAGCTTGAGCCCGGGCAGAATGAGAAAACGCCGGTTCTGCACCACCAGTTTCAAGCGCGCATGCCGTCGCGCCCCATCCCAGCCGATCCAGCCGTCTCGATCCTTCAGCCGGTAGCTAGCCGCTCCCCACAGCAAAAGACACACCCATTGCCCGTCGATCAAAGCCACATAGCGCAGGGTCTCTCCCGCGCTCCCCGCACTGTGCAAATAATGATGTTGGATCAAAAGATCATTGAATCGCTCCTGCTCTTCGGGCAAGATCAGACGCAGAGTTAGACGATCTATCGAAGGAGTCAGATGGTAAGATTTTTTGTCTTTCATACCATCTTGGCATGACTGATTCCCTCGGGTTTGTCTAGCTCTTTTTTTATCTTTTTGCCTATCAGCCACTTCCTCCCCAGAAAACTTTCACCCTGCCTCAAGGGAGAATTGAGGGCCTTCGGACTTGACGAAGCTACACAGGTGATTCATATTGAATCATTATGACTCAACTTACGATTCGAGGCTTCTCTGCAGAGATTGAGGAGAGGATCAGATCACTGGCCCGGGAGCGAGGATGGTCGCAAAACAAGGCAGCGATCCACCTATTGAAACAGGGCGCTGGGCTGGGAGGTGAGGCGGAGCGGGCGGGTATTGGAAACGGACTGGATGCGTTTATCGGCACGTGGAAAAGGAAAGAAGCCGACGATTTTGATCGTCGCATCGAGGAGGCCTTTGAGAGCATTGATGAGGAGATGTGGGATTGAACCCCAAAGTCTCAAACGGCTTCTTAAAGGCGGGTGATAATTGGTTTGTTATGAAAGAGTTATGATGCAGATCCGGTGAAACTCAATCGGCACTAAATGTGAGGATACAAGAATGCCCTTAAGAAGCCTAAATCCGACAAGCGCGAATAGCTGCGTTCCAGTCCGGAAACCGCTCGGTTACGTAGAAGACTACGCGCCCGACGCGGTTTCCGAACTGCGCCTTGCCCTTCATCACTTCTCGAATTTTTGAAACAATGGGGTGAAGTTGATGCTCGATACCAACGCCTATTCTGGCTTAATGCGCGGAGAGGAGTGGGCGGCGGACGAGGTCCGTGGCGCGGATCATATCTACATTCCAGCTGTGGTGATGGGCGAATTGCTCTACGGTTTTCGCCTAGGGAGACGGAACCCTGAGAACCGGCGGCAACTCTCAGATTTTCTCGCCTCAGAGTATGTAAGCTTTCATCCAGCGAGCCAGTCTGTGTGTGAACGTTATGCAATGGTCATGGAGCAACTGAGAAGGAAGGGGAGGCCGATTCCGACCAATGACGTCTGGGTGGCGGCCCATACACTGTCAGAGGGAGCTGACCTGTTGACCAGGGACAGGCACTTTCAGGAAATTGATGGTTTAGATTTCCCACAACATTAAGAAAGTGCCCTGCCTGCTTTCGACTGCGGGATCTGCGATGGATGTTCGAAGATTCACCACTCCTTCTCGGTTTTGAACCCTTGTTCATCTTCGACCAGATCCTTGAAACGGAAGGAGAACAGTTCCGCGTTCTGGAGATAGAATTTCACTTTGCGCCAGAACATTCCCTGGTCCCTACCAGCCGGAATCTTGGGACTTCCCAGCCACGTCACGATTTGGGCCACCTGGTCGCCGGATATGGGATCACAATTGTCTCGACTGCACGGTTCGGCAACACGGTCGAAGCGGTCGGTGATTTCTACTCGTAGCGATCCACCCGGAGCGCACCTCGCATTTACCTCGAGCTGGGTACCCGTGCTGATGAGGGGCCGCGTAATGAGTACCCCTGTGCGGTAGCGGTTGGCAAAAAGGCCTGCGTATCCGTCTTTTCGAAGGGTCGCCAATCCAAGACCGAATCCGGCGCCGCATCCGAGGGGATCAATCGTCTCGGGGTGATCGATTCTTTCCCGTGCGCCGACCAACCACCAGTCGTGGTGAAAGTCGGTTCCTCCATGGTAGAACCATAGTTGGTCGCCAACTTCGATTGGCGGACTCGTCATGGACACCATGTGTGCATCCCAATGGCTCTCCCCCCGCGGAGCCAGAAAAGGTTGCCGCTTCATGGTGCGATCCCAACGCAGTCCGTCTCGACTGACCAGCAGTTGAACATCCATCTCATTCTCCACGGATCGGAAAACGCCTGGAGTGGCGAGATGAACGGTGCCGAGTTTGAACTTGGTCATTCCCCGTAGCTTGCTACGGGGTTGCTAGCTTTTTTAGGAGTAGTGGGTGGGAGAGAGGAAGGAAAAAAGCCGACTAAAGCGAGGTTGGCACTGTGTCTGGGAAATACATTATCATTACGTAATGCCGGTAAAGTATCGGAAGGGATTGATCGAGGAGAGAGTGAGGAGGGTATTGCAAGAAACGACAGAAGGGATCGGGCAGCGCTATGAGATCGAAATGGAGGGGTTGGGATGCGATAAGGATCACGCCCACCTATTGTGTGGAGCGCATCCGGAGTTGGCGCCTGGGAGGATAGTGCAGATATATAAGAGCCTAACGGCGCGAGAGGTCTTTCGGAGGGAGCCGTGGGTAGGAAAGGAGCAGTGGGGAGGAGAATACTGGTCGGACGGCTACTACGTGGGGACAGTGGGAGAGAGAGGAGATTGGGCGACGGTGGAAGCATATGTGCGCGAACAAGGAAAACCGAAGGCAGAACTACGGCAGTTGATGCTATGGTGAGAAAGTGCGAGGAATGCTAAAGTCGGATACCCCGCAGCTTGCTGCGGGGAGTCTTCATTGAGGCATGCCGTAAAAGGATTCGTCGAGATTGTCTTCCTCTTCATCACAGGCCGCCACCAGGACCGGTTCGCTCCAGTTGAGAAAGTCCGAGCTCCGCGACTGCCAGATTCGGCGCTGATTGTAGCTGGCGAAATAACCCGGTTCGTAGGGTCGCGCAAAGGACTCGTCGCGGACCCATTCTGACCGGGTTGCGGTCGCGGTCATGAAGATATGCCGGGTGTTTTGGACGAATTCGCGGGCATCCTCATCATAGGAGAGAATCGTGACGTCGCAGAGCCTGGGTCCAGCCATCCCCAGTCGGGGCAGTTTGTCGTAGGTTTGCCAATGAATGCCGTCGGCGGAGTGGGCGCATTGGCTCTGACGACGGCTGTTGTTGTCCCACATGCGAGTATAGAAAGCTTTGAAGCGCTCATCTGCTGAACGAGGGTGGGGATCGATGAGGACGCTCGTACCGTGTTCACCACGCCCCATCACGATATTTGTCTTGCGTCCCTCGATTTCGAATAGATCGAACTCCGGCTTCTTCCAGTGTATGCCGTCCTCGCTCTCGGCGTAGAGTTGCTGCGACTCCATGCCCAACGCCATCAGCTTCTTATTGGGCTCGCCGGTCATTTGTTCGTACCAGCACTTAAAGAGCCCGTCCACAGGATCACGCAGTACGCAGTAGGTCGAGTAACTGAGGTAGGGAAGCACCTCCCAGGGCCGGTCTTTCTTGAGCACGGGCCCGTTTTGAAATCTCTCCGGAGTGTGCCAGCGACGTGTGATGTCCTGAACCGATTCAATCACCAGATTGTCGATGAAGGTCTGGACGCGGTCCTCCACATAGAGCTGGGTGCTGTCTCTTCTCAAGTCGCGCGTCATGGAGTTCGATGCTGCCGCGGGTATGCCGGTGAGACAAGAAGGTACGGTAGGCGCTAGCCCGCTTTTCTCACAAACTTTCGAGCATCGTATTGCGGCTGAATGTTCCTCCCGTCTTGTTGCCGCCTGCCAGCCACAAAAAGCGGGCTATCTAACAAAAGGGCACAGAAGATCTTGGAGGCGTTCAAAGATCTGATTTCCTTTTTCGAAGAAGAACCAATGAGATGGGAGACAGAGCAAACTGTCGCAGGGAATGACCGAATCTGCCTTCGAAATCATGCGACAACATTTTCGACATCAAGATCTTCTGTGCCCTTTTGTTTTTTAGCCTAGAAATCTTATGAGATTTCCAGGCTAGGTCAATTCAGGCCGAAACCGAATTCGAGACGGCTGCTTCCGCTTTCCTGTAGGCGGTTTCATCGTCGATCTCGATCCAGAACCGATCGGTTTCCAGGGAGAGGGCATGATTGGTTTCCGACAGAACACGAACACCGGCGGAAAGGGAGGTATCATGATGGATCCTGCCGGCATCTTCGAGGCTTTGAAAATTGCCGTGGTGCAGAGGAAGAAAGGCTCGTTCAGGTGGTTCCTAGACCGCCGAACAGAATAGCCATTCTCTTTCTGCCAATCTCTGTTTTCGATTGTCGTAATTGCAACTTTCAGCCGTCCGGAGAGTTGCGTTAGGAATTCGCCAAGCTTCTCTCCTTCGAATCCCGTGGCGACGTAAAATTCGTTGGCTCCGCCATCCATGGCGCTGCGGATGACACGTTCAATCAAGGGAACTTCGAGGAGGGGGACAATTGGCTTGATCTCGCCTTTTTGCTTGAGTCGGGATCCCTGCCCGGCGGCGAGGATAAGGCATTTCATCGAGCGTTCAGTAGGTCAGTAGGGGAGTTTTACCTAGGTGCGTCATGGAATCTAATTGGGACAACATAAAGTGAGCTACATCGGCACGGGATATTTTTTCCGCCTTAACGCCTTGCAGCTCGGTCAAGGCTTTGTAGCTCTCCGTTCGAGGTCCGTCGGTAAGAAATCCGGGGCGTGGGATCACCCATTCAAGATCTGAACCCTGTATCAATGCCTCCTGTATGTCTTTGTCTTCGTATATTGTTTTCAGCAGAAGGGGGTTGATGATCCTATCGTAGAGGAATCCTCCATGTCCTTTGCTGTCGCCGGCACCGATCCCTGTTACGCATATCAACCTATTTACGGAATGACGTCTCATCGCCCAAATTACACTGCGCGTCCCTTCCGAGAACAGCGTGACGGGTTTGCGTGTGGGTCCTCGACCGATGGTTAGGCAAACGGCATCTTGGCCTTCGACGGCCGAATCGACCGCGTCGTCGTCCAGGATGTCGCCGCGGATTAGGCGGAGATCGATTTCATTACTTTGAATTCCGGCGGGATCGCGAGCGAGGACGGTGACTTGATGTTTTTTCGAGAGCGCCTGATTCAGGAGCTCTGCTCCGATTCCACGTGTCGCTCCGATTATGAGAATGTTCATTGAATCAGTGGGTTTTCGAACCGATCTCGCTCTCGTATTCCTTCATCTTCGCGAGTTCTCGCGGGAGATGGATTTCGTGAGGTTCCCAGCCGATCCATTCCCCGCTGAGATAACCGTCATAGTCCGCGTTCTTGAGGATCTCGATCGCCCTTCTGTGGTTTACGATGCCTTCACCGATTGGCCGGAGCTCATGCTTTCGATCAACTTGAACTCCGTCGTGAAAGTGGACGTGTCGGATCCAAGGGGCCATCGCTTCATAGGCTTCATCCATGGTGCAGCGGGCGACGCGAACGGGATGCATGATGTCCCAATTGACGGCGATATGCGGATGATCGACTCGTTTCATGACTTCGGCCACATGTTTCGGATCGCACCAGTCGTCGTGGGTCTCGACGCACAGAACGACATCCCTTTCCTCGGCGCGGCCGGCACAGGAGCGCAGTGATTTCGCGACCAGCTCAATGGCGGCTTCGCGACCGAGGCCCTCTTCGAGTTTGCCCCCGAATACTCGAAGGCGGGGCGACCCGATATCGGCGGTAAGATCGATGCTCGCTAGAGTATCCCGAACGGCTGCATCCGCGGTTGAGAGATCCGCATATCGGCAGGAAGTAGCGACACAGCAGATGGCGATACCGGATTCGGCGGCTTGTCTCTTGATCTCCTCTCGTTCAGCCGCGTTGGTGTCGATTTCGACGCCGTGCCGGTGGTTGCTGCTCAGGCGAGGCTCCACTCCGGCGTATCCGAGGTCCCGTGCCAGTTTGAGGATCTGCTGAAAAGTCAGTTCCGGGCAGGAGAAGCTCATGAATGCATACTTTAAATCCATCTTTGTTTATGTGCTAAGAGAGGTTCCCAACAGTCCAAGTGAACAACGGATGGGGAACCGAAGGTCTTATCCGTTGCTCGCTCAATCCGTTGGGCAATCCTCTCCCCATTCGATGCAGTCGTTTTATTCGTTGCCTTCCCATATCCGCGTCTCCCCTCCTCCGATTCTTTGGTTGCGGCTTCGCTGCACTAAGCCCTTTCTAGATTGCGGTCAGCAATCTTCCGAAGGTTGAAACTTGAAGAGGATCTACCTCACACCATAGGATAGGCAACTGCTAATATTCAGCGGGACAACAATGGGGAATAAGGGTCTTATTCAAGCGCAGAAATCACAATTCCTCGAGGAGGGGTGGGTGATGGTTCCGGATGTCCTCTCGGACGGGGATCTCGAACCGGTGCGGCGGGAGCTTACAGAAGTCATCCACAAGACCGCTCTTCGTCTGGTGGCGGAAGGTAAGTTGAGCCGGACCTTCGAAGAGGAGCCTTTTGAGACCCGACTTACGCGGATCTTCGCAGAGACCCCAGAGATCCTTCCGCCGATAGTGGGCCGAGCCGGAGGAGGTCACAGCGGCCCTGAATTTTTCCGATTCATCACTCACCCCGCCATCTTGGTAAAAGTGGAATCGCTGGTTGGCGCGGAGATTGTTGGGTCTTCTGTCTATCGCATACGGCCAAAGATGCCGGACTATGAGCGCGGCGTGGTCCCGTGGCATCAGGATTCGGGCTATTTCAGTCTCCACTGCGATAGGGAGCTTATTGTCACATGCTGGATTCCGCTGGTTGACACAAATGCCGGGAACGGTTGTCTGCGTGTGCTGCCGCGAGCGCACAGGGAAGGGGTGTATCGACACCACACGGTATGAAAAGGATCGGCCACCAGGTCCGAAAAGGGGTTGGCGGGAGATATCAGTGTAGGTTTCTGACGGGCCCTTGACCGGCAGAAACCTACTGCAGGCCGCGCGCGGCCTTTCGGCACAGGGTGAGAAATTCGTCTTCCGACTTCTCGGCGAAAGGCGCGGGCAGAAAGTAGGCCATGTGCGATGTATCCCCCTCGTACCCGCCTTCTCGAATGAGGCGCGCGGTCGAGATATAGCCCGGACAGGCGTTGGTATAGGCAACTGAAACAGTGGGACCATCGATCAGCTGACGGACCGCGATTCCGAGATCCGCACAGACTTCTCCCTCGAGCAGAAACAAGGTGAGTTCGCCCAGCCGCCATGCTTGAACATCGTAATCGACCGCGGTTCGGGCATCGGGGTAGGCCAGGGATTGTCGGGCCCACCAGGTTGCGTGCTTACGGATGTCGCCTTTAGTAGCCATCGCCTCGATCTCACTAAGACTCTTCCGCTTCTGCAGGCTGAGCTGCCCGCATGCAATGGTCGAGGAGAGGCTTGAATGTAGTGGGTTAGGCTCGGTGCCGGAGTAATGGGCTAATAGCTTTTCCGCCAGCTGATTTCCGGCTCGCCGGCTGCGAACCGGATCGCGCGAGAAAGCAACCTTTCCGGTAAGGCGATTCCGGTAAACCACGTTGGCATCGGCGCCGCACCCTTTGGCGAAGATGACTCGACAGTCCTTTAAACTGGTCTCGACTTTTGTCCGCAGGGCGCCCGGCCAGTCAGGAGACCATTTGTCGTAGGGGCCCGAGCTGGTGGGATGGCAAGCGTGGGAGACAAGGATGACCTCCTTGGGTGAACGACGGCGACTGATTCTAATAACCGGGGTATGCCGGTCGTAAACGCCATCCGGATTCGGTCCCATAGCGACCGCTTTCCCTTCGCGAATGAGCCGCCGATTCAATCCGATCTGGGCCTCAAAATCCGTGTATCCGATCGTCGCAGGTGAGAGAGAACGCAAGGCTTTCCCGATGATTTTCATCAACGTGTCTTCGAGGCGAGCCAGATACCAGACGTTCAGACCGCCGACTGCGAAATTAAGGCCATAGTTCACCGTTGGGCCACAGTGGGTGTGGGAAGCCGAGAGCGTGACTGATTCCGGCGGGACAGAAAAAGACTGTTCGATCTTCACTCGAATCGCGTTCACCTGAACTCTGGAGTAACCGAGCAGGTCAGCCGCAACCAGAATGGCCCTTTTCCCGGAGGCATCCTCGAAGGACACGGCTTGGGCCCGTAGTGGCGCCAGCGTGCCTCGAGCATAGCGTTTTATTCCGAAGCCCGACATGAAGGCTTCTCCTGGGCGCGGGGTGATATCAGCTTCGGCATAGCCGACCCGCCAGCGGAGGTTGTTCGGTCTCCTTCGTTTTCGATCCCGACTGTGCCCGAAGTCTATGCCAGTCATCTAGGCTGAATCACTATGTTGGTTTGACATTCGGGGTCAACAGCGCTCGGAGGTGTCGCTTTAATGTGGCCGGCATGCGGCACCACGGCGGGAGGTGAGCATTTCGTCTTCTTCTAAAGCGATTGCAATCGCCTCGGACACTGGTTCAATCGTATTTAAATTTTCCTCCCTCGTGCCGTGTCAGAAGATTCTCTGAACTCGGACAAGACTTTTGGAGAGACATCATAAAGAACAATGACATCCGCGACTGATCTCAACGAGCTGCCCATCCGCGTTGGGCTGGGCCAATTCAACGAAGCAACCGACGAAAGACTCCAATTTATCAAACAATGTGGGGTCGATGATTTTCTCCTCAACACGGCGCGGCTTTCGGGAGAGAACCGCTGGGAGTACGAGGATCTAGCTGCCCTTTGCAAAATGGCGGAGGAACACAAGCTGCGGCTGATGGCTCTGGAAAATGTGCCCCATCAATTTTGCGACAAGATCATGCTCGGTTTAGAAGGGCGGGAAGAGCAAGTGGAGAACATGTGCCAGACGGTGCGGAACATGGGACGTGCTGGGATTCCGATTCTGGGCTACCACTTCATGCCCACTGCGGTTTGGCGAACATCGCGAACGACGTCGATTCGTGGGGGCGCGAAAACGACTGCGTTCAACCTGGAAGTCGCGGCCGCCGGCGATGCGAAGTCGTTCCAGAAGAAAACAAGCAGCACGGTCGATCGCGAGTATTCGGAAGCGGAGATGTGGGAAAACTACGATTGGTACATGGAGCGCATCCTTCCGGTCTGCGAAGAGTCCAATGTGAGGATGGCGCTGCACCCGGACGATCCGCCGGTCGATTATCCTCTGGGCGGGGTGGCACGGCTTTTTCGGAATTTCGAGAATTCCGATCGCGCCATGAGGAAATTCAACAGTCCCATGCACGGGTTGGATTTTTGCCACGGCTGCTGGTCAGAGATGCGAGCCGGTGAAGGGATTCTGGACGCAATTCGGCACTTCGGTGGGCAGGGGAGGATTTTCTACGTTCATCTGCGCGATGTTCAAGGGCACGTAGAAGATTTCACCGAGTGCTGGATTGGGGAAGGCAATTCCAACATTGGCGAGGTCATCCGAACCCTCAAGGAGGTCGGATTCAATGGTTTTATGATCCCTGATCATGTCCCGCGTATGATCGATGATACCGATTGGTGCCATCGGGGACGGGCCTATACAATCGGCTACATGAAGGCGATGCTAGAAATTTGTCGGGCGTAGCTTGCGAATCCTGCTGAAATGCACCGAGATCCGTGTGCATTCGTGAATCGCCGGCGACTCAACCACCGACAAATTCCTCTCAAGAAAATGAAACTGAGATTTGAGACGGTCTGTCATAGCTAATGGTGGCATTCTGAGAACCTGACGCTGGAAGTCTGAGGCTCTTCAGACATCCGAGACAGATTGGCACAGCGCCATCCACCGGACGAGTTAGAAGTGCCCTTCTCCACAAATCTCAGTTTCATTTTCTTATTTCTAGGAGTCTGTCGGACGAACCTGGTCACTTGCGAAGCAATCGAATGTCAAAGTCCGACAGACTCCTGGGGATAGCAGTTGGGTCCGACGAGACCGCGTTCGAGCATGTCGAGGAAAGGGGAGTCGTCAATGTCGAGGGGAAGATCGATACGGGCGCGGCGACGACTGGATTCATAGGCGCTGAAGATAACTTCGGTCGTTTGAAGGGCTTTCCGGCCGCTCAATTCCGGTTCCCGTCCCCTTTTGAGGGCATCGACGAGATCAATGATGGCGGAAGTGAATACGGTCGAGATATGTCCGCCCCGAGGCTCATTAAACTCGGGTTCCTGCCATCCCTTGTCTCCCTTCGCCATAAAGCGGAGTTCGGGGCCATCCGTGACCCGCACTTCAACGAGGCCGTCTGAGCCCATGATCCGGAGAGCACAGGTTTCGTTCTCAGTTCCAGTTTCCAGCAGGCCGGTGACGCCGTTTTTGAATTGGATCCGGCAGAGGGCCTGATTCTCCATGGCCACGCCGAATAGTTCGTTCTCCGTCCGGCTGTCGATCTGTCCCATCACCCACTCTGCCGGTCCGTCATTGTTGTAGAAGAACATCATGTCGATCCAGTGAGTTCCCCAGTCGAAGATATTGCTGCAATAACCCTCTAGACGGTGGATTTCCCCTATGGCGCCGGAGTGAGAGATCTCTTTTGCCTTGCGAAAAACCTCTTCGAACCGACGTTGGTGATTGAAAGTGAGTTGGACGCCGGCTCTGTGACACGAGTCCACCATGGACTTCGCTTCGCCGAAAGTGGGCGCCATCGGTTTCTCGCAGTGAATTGCCTTCACGCCCAGTGTGGCCACGTCGTTGACGACGGGTGCGTGGAGAGGGATCCAAAGACAGACGCTAACGATTTCGAGATCCTCCTTATCGACCATCTCCTGGTAGCTCTCGTAGATCTTAGGCACATCGTGTTCGGAGGCGAAGTCCTCCGCATTCTCACGCACGATATCCGCAACCGCGACGATTTCAGTGTCGCCACAGGCATCGTAACCGGCGGCATGATGCTGGGCGATTCCGTTTCCGGTTGAGCCTTCCTGGGTCCTAGGTCGGCCGCAGCCGATGATGCCGACTCGGTACATGATCCTTATGCTGGGGATGTGGGAATTTCTAGAAAAGGTTTCAGGTGACAGCGACAGGGTTCAGTAATTAGGGACACGAGTATCGAGTTGCGAGTGGGGAGAGGGAAGAGGAAATTTGAGCAGCCTGAAGGAGATGAAATTCGGTAAGGTCGTAGTGAAATATACAATGGGCGAGGGCCCTCGAGCCCTGGAACGTCGACTGATCCAAATACGTTGATGGTTGTCAATTTGCTCATGGGCTCGATCCCGACAAGCCGGGACTCTATTCTGGCGGCTGTCCGGGTCTTCTCTTTGGTTGCCGCTTCCCTAATCCAGGAAATCGGTGGGCATTACGCAACCCGATATTTTTCAACGGTCGCGTGGTTGATGGTCACGCCCAGACCGGGGCCTTCGGGGAGCTCGACATAACCGTCTTTGATTTCGAAGCGTTCGTTGGTCAGGTCGTGCCGTAGAGGTGAGTCCGCCATGCAGAATTCGAATACCTCGGTGTTGGGAACGGCGGAGAGGGCGTGAAGGGAGGCGGCGATGGTGATGCCGCTCTTGAAACTGTGGTTCACCACCCTTCGGTGATGCCGGAAGGCCATCTTTCCCGCTTCGACAAAGACCGAAATGCCGCACCTTCCGGGATCGGGTTGGATCCAGTCGAGACCGCCTTCCACTACGAGACGTTCAAACTCTACGTAGCGTGCGTCCGCTTCGGCGGCGGCGATAGGCAATGGACTCTCGGCAGTCAGCCTACCGTAGCCGACAACATCTTCGGGATGGAGGGGTTCTTCTAGCCAGAAGGGGTGGAATTCCATGAACTGGTTCGCGCGCTTGAGGGCCGTCTTCCAATCCCACACCTGACCGGCGTCAATAAGAATGTCGACATCTTCGCCGGCCCCTTTCCTTGCTTCGTGAACCAGGGCGATATCGGTGGCCTCGTCTTGGCCCATCGGTCCCCATCCGAATTTTATGGCTGTGAACCCCTGGTCGGCGAATCGACGGGCCAGCTCGCCGGTCTCCTTGGGAGTTTCCCCGAAAAGGATGGAGCAATAGGCGCGGAACTTCCGCTTGAATGGTCCGCCGAGGAGCTGATAGACGGGTCGATCGCAGGCCTTTCCGGTGATATCCCAGAGGGCCAGATTGACCCCGGATTTGGCGTGGGCGCCTGCGGCGGTTCTACCGTAGTAGTTGGTGGTCTGTTCCATCAGGTCCGTGCAGACGTCGATGGCCAAGGGATCGGCGCCGACCAAGGTGTTCCTCAAGCCATTGCAGATCTGGTGGGAGAGGGGTGCATCGACTATCGCCTTGACCACGCTCGGGCAGGAATCGACTTCGCCCCAACCCGTGACGCCCTCGTCCGTATCGATCCGGATTAGACACGTGTCTTGGGTCCCGTCGCAGGCCGAAGTGACCTCGGGCAGGCGCAGTACCATGGCAGTGACTTCGATGATTCTCATCAAGTTCTGAGAACGATGGGGGAGACGACCTCTTCGATCAATCCCGAAACGGGGACTGTTCGAGACGGCTTTGGCCCTCTTGGAACTTCACTGTACAGGCCTTGCTCCGCCAGGGTTTTCCCCTCATTCGGTCTTAGCCTTGACTGTCCGGCACACTCCCATAGTCTCTCAATCGTGAGGTTGAGAGCAACTAGCTTCATGGCTGCGTTCCTTTTGTTCCCATTTCCCGGAATTTCGCTGGCGCAGTTTGTATTCGTCGACTTAACCGGAGTCGTCAACAATGATGGCCTCACCGGTCTGGCGGATCCCTATGACAGTTTACCGACCAATACGACGCTCCACACACTTACCGAAAATACGCCCTATCAGGTTTCCGAAAACGGCGCCAATAAGCTCGTCATAGCGAACATTGAGGGGATTGACATCGATATCCAGGATTTCGTCGCGACGTTCCATTTTGTCGGTCAGATCCATTTTGGAGTTCCCAATAATTTTGACGACATTGGTAGATACGTCCTCCGCTATGACGACGGCTCGACGTTGGAACTCATCCTCAACAGCAATTCGGGTTCGTCCGATTGGAACATCGACGATCATTGTTGCAACTGGAGGCAGAGAGATCTCCCCATGGCATCCATTGCCTTTCAAGAGGCTACTCCTCAAAATACCAAGGAATCCCTTCTGCGTGAACTCGTATTTCCCAACCCCAATCCCGAGACATTTGTCGAGAGCATCGAGTTTGTTTCAGAAGGCACCTCGGTAACCCCCGTCCTGGCGGCTATCACCTATGAAGTGGTTCCGGAACCCAGCGTTTTCGCCCTCTCTGCTGTCGGCACGCTTTTGATCGTGAGTCTCAGGAGAAGATTCCTTTCCTGAGGTGCAGAATTGGGGTTATTCGACAAAGGTCTGTTGCCACTTTGCGACTTGCAGGATCGTTGTGCCGGGTTGAGGATCAGGTTCGTTGGGACGTGATGTTGTCACCGATGGGGAGGCAAAAATGGCATAAACGAGACCGGGAACCCTATTGCCGATTCAATTGAGCCCCCGCTCTGCCTCCCGGCGTAAAAACAGTAGGGTGGGTTACAGTACGGACCGTCCCAGCCAATGGCCGAATACTCCCTCGAGACCTATCCATAAGACTTTCAAATTCGAGATCTTCTGTGTCATTCTGTTATAAGCCTGGAAATCTTGTGAGATTTCCAGGCTAGTCAGTCCAATTTTCCAACTCAGAGACAGCACAGACATGCTGGATACGACAGGATCGCAAACTCGCCATGAGAGGGCCTGCGAGGTGCTGGCCACTGGGGTGTCCAGCGCTCTACGCAAATCGGTGGAGCCGTTACTCTACTTCGAGCGCGCGAACGGGCCTTACTTTTACGATGTCGATGGCCACGAGTTTGTCGATTACACGCTCGCCTGGGGGCCACTGATTCTGGGTTCGAATCATCCAGCGATTAACGCGGCGGTAGGGGCGCAGATTGAAAAGAGCTACACGTTCGGCGCCCAACATCAGCTCGAGATCGATCTGGCCGAAAAGCTAGTGGAGGTTCTGCCGGGCGTTGACCAGGTCATCTTTTCGAACACCGGATCGGAAGCGGTCCAGGCTGCTATCCGCATCTCCCGCGCCACCACCGGTCGCAGTAAGATGGTCAAGTTTGAAGGACATTACCACGGATGGCTGAATAACGTTCTCGTGAGCTACCATCCCCACAGAGAACAGTTAGGATCTCCCACTGCCTCCACCGGAGGACAGCCGAACAGTGAGTATCGTGACACCTTAACTTTGAAATGGAATGATCGTGAAGTTCTGGAGAATCTGCTCAAGGAACAAGGCGATGAAATCGCTTGCGTCATTACGGAACCCATTCTGGCCAATTCCGGTTCATGCATGCCGGATGACGGTTACCTGCAGGACGTGATCGATCTCTGTCGATCCGCTGGGGCGGTCTCCATCTTTGACGAGGTCATCACCGGTTTCCGCATCGCCTTAGGAGGGGCGCGTGAGTTTTTCGGAGTCATCCCGGATCTCTCGGTCTACGGGAAAGCGATGGCCGGAGGCTTCACCATGGGAGCGGTGGGCGGAAGAAAGGAGATCTTCGACGTCCTGCGGGACGGGAGAACGATCCATGCCGGAACCTATAACGGCTCCTCGTTCAACCTCGCCGCCGCTCTCGCCACCCTCGGGACGCTTGAAGCTCTGGCTCCGTATCCCGGCATGATGAAACATGGAATGGCCATCCGAGAGCGCTTCGAAGAGCTGGCAGGCGAAAAGGGAATACCTTTGGTGACCAATGGAGTTGGCAGCGTCTTCCATGTTCATTTCGGCCTCGAGAATCCTCCTCGCAACTACACCGACATACTGGAAGTTGACTCGGCTAACTATCAACGCTTTCGCCTCGCATTGCTCGAAGGAGGTATCCACACCCTGCCCGACGGGCGATGGTATGTGAGCGCCGTGCATACCGATCGAGAGTTGGAGCGGACGTTCGCATCCTTAGGCGAAGCGTTTCAGCGCCTCTAGGGATCTGTCGGACAGACTCCTCGAAAAAAGAAAACGGGCTGAAAGGTTGCCAACTCTTCGCCGATTCTCCTAAACTCCAAATCAGGACCTAGGCATTTGTGGGAATTAATGCATCTCTCCAGTGGGCGGGGAGCGAAATCTTCGGTTCCTTGGTAGGCACTGTTCCGGCGAGTGCGGAGTAGCCAACCTTCACCACCGGCATATTTTATGGACCCAAATGCGAACGATCCACTAAACCTAAAGAACACGCTCGATCGCACTCAATCCGGCCTCATGTACTTTCCCGAGTGCGGCTTGTTTGTGAGTGTTGGGCTGACCGATACCTCAGGTGGGGCGAAAGATGCTGTCTTAGGGATGCTGCAAAGCCTTGAGAAGACTTCCCGGACACTGACAGATTCAGGTCACCCATCCAATTTTGTCGCCGCATTCAATGCCCGGATTTGGGCTCAATGGATGGGGAAGGAACCGTCCGGAAAGCCTCCTTCCGATTCAATTCTGAAGACGTCACCGCACTTGAGGGATAGCAATGGTCAAGACCATCTCTGGCTGTTCTTAAAATCTGACACGGCTGAACAATGCGAATCACTCAAGAATACGGTCACGACTGAATTGGGTCAATTGATCAGAGAAGTCACTGAGACTCTCGGGAACCAGCGGATGGATGGCAAGGTGCTCGATCACCACTTCAATGACGGCGTCACCAGTCCATCGGACCCGATTGGTGTGGTCGGGCCGATCGTTATGAACGGCGACGACCCACTAGCCGGCAGCACGTGGGTCTTGACGCAGAAATTTGTGATTCGATGGGAGGGGTATGGCCCCCAGAGCATCGATGCCAAAGAGGACGTGATCGGGCGCGGTCGCGACGGAGCGATAATTCCCGACGACGATCCGCACAGCCACATTCGCCGGGCACGCGTATTCGATGGGAATCAGGATAATCTCAAATTGCTTCGGCAGGCACTGCCATTTGGAATGTCCGACAGCGCACAGGGTCGCGAGAAAGGAATCTACTTCGTCAGTTTCGCGAGCTCGACGGATGTGGTTGAGGAGATCCTTCGCAACATGGTCGGCGACGGAAACGGACCGGCGCCGGACAAGCTGATGAATTTCGTCGAAGCCGAGTCCGGCGGTTATTGGTTCGTGCCAAGCAGGAACGATTTGGGCCTAAGTTCCGGTCTGAGAGCGAGCGATTTTAAGCCGGCGGCGTTCTGGGAAGAGCGCAGCGAGAACGGGTACATGTTCTACAATGGGAATGACTACATCAATGCGATGTCAACCGGGAAATATGGACCCGGTGATCCCCCGAGCGACAGAATTCTGCAACTTACGGCGAACATATTCTCACGCTGGCGGGACAATTGGTATCAGCTTAGGGACATTCCCAAGATCCCACACTTGAGCGAGTTTCTCAGCGATAACGAAAAGGAGGTTCTGAAGGCGTCGGTCACGATCCGCAAGGGCCTGGCGATCAAGAAGTCTTTAACTCAGGTTCACACCCATTCGGAACCCGAGTACCCGCTGGATCCGGAGACTTACGCATGGAAAGCCGACACCTTTCGCATTCATCCGATGGATTTGCTCTTTGGCGTGATGCCGGAGTTATCCCTGGCGCGAGGCAAGGAAGTGATGCCATACCTCGACGAGGGAGACGAAAGAATCACCTCTTACCTTTTGGGTGTCGACGAATGGGGCATGGCGGGACACGTGGTTCCCGACCATCCGGCGACACTGAAGAAAGGGATTGGCGCATTTATTACGGAAGTCTCTCAGAGGAAGGAGGCCGCGTCTGAAGTTGCTAAGAAGGAATTCTACGAGTCGGTGATTCATGCCCTGGAAGGGGTTCAGGGATGGTGCCTGAACTACGCTGCCCGGGCGGAGAAAATGGCCGCCCAAACACCCGGTTCGTTGCCGCATGAAAGGGAGAACCTGCTGGAACTGGCGGAGCGCGCCCGCAAGCTTTCGACCGAAAAACCGGAGACATTCGCGGAAGGGGTTCAGTTTGTCTTCATGATGCACTGCTGCCTCCACTTGATTGGAAATCCCGTCGCCATTGGCAGGCTCGATCAATACCTCGGAGAGCTCTTCGAAAACGATCCGGGGATCACGGAAGATGCCTCGCAAGAGCTGATCGATGCGCTCTGGGTGAAGCTGGATGAGAAGGCGATTCACAATCGTCACTACATCACCGATCACCTCGGTTACGGAATGACCGCAGTTCCATACTCTGGAGGGAATTTTCCCCAGGGAAGTGCGATCAATCAATGGATTCAGCAAGTTACGGTGGGGGGCTACAAGCGTGATGGGTCCGGCGGCTGCAATGCCGTCACCCTGCTGTGTCTCAAAGCTTCTCGCCGGCTTCCATTCAATGCGCCGTGTCTGTCTCTCAGGGTCTATCCGGGCATGCCACATTCCCACCTTGAGGAAGCGGCTAAGGCGCTGCTGAGCGGCGGCGCGCACCCGATTTTGTTTCAAGATGACCGAATGGTGGCCGGATTCCATGAGTTCAGCAACTTCCCGATTGAAGACGCCCGGGACTATGCCAGCGACGGCTGTTACGAGCCGATGATTAATGGGAAGACGGAGTTCGCGTTCGGCAGCGTGGCCCCCCTCGATGCGCTGGAGATGGCGATGAACCAGGGCGCCACGATCATGGGGTCAGGGGTTGTTCACTTGCGTGGCTTGCAACAAGGGTGGCGCTCGCCGGAGCCCGAAGAGATTCAATCGTTCGAAGAGCTCCAGGAGCTCATGCAAAAGCATCTCTATTGGCTGATTGTCAGACTCTTCAATGGTATCCTGGTCAACTACGGGAACATCGGCAAGGTGAGTCCGGGGCCGCTGCTCTCCGCGATGATGGACGGCTGTATTGAGAAAGGCACTGACATCTATAGCGGAGGCGCGCGCTACCATCTGATCGCACCGATGTTCACCGGGATGAGCACAGCGATCGATTCTCTCTACGCAATCAAGAAGCTCGTTTACGATCCGGATACTGCAATCTCGACTCTACCGGAATTGCTCGAATGCCTGCGCAGCGACTGGGGCCACCGCTTTACGGAGCCGTTTCAAAGCACATTGGCCGGTGAAGAACGCGCCGATGCCAAAGGCAAGTGGTTTAAAGATCTGCGCCAGGTCACGCTCGAACTACCCAAATTCGGCACAGGCGATTCCGAGGTGGACGAACTCGGCGCTTGGCTGGCGGACAGCGTCTGCAAGATCGCCAAGGAGATAATGGAGAATCCCCCCGGTTTGTTTGCGGAGACGCTTAAGAACATTAAAGAGAACTACAACGCAAGCATCCATATGACACCGGGAATCGGCACCTTCGAGGAATACGTGGGCGCCGGAGAAAACAGCGCGGCATCCGCGGATGGCAGGCGCTGGAGTCAACCCTACCCTTCAGACTTCAGCCCAACTCCGGTGCCTCAGGACCTTGATCCCATCCCACAGGATTTAGACGCGGTGCAGCCACGGCCGGACTCTTATCGTCACCTCTACAAGTCGATGGAGAGTTGGAACAACCCGGCAATTTATCACCAGATCACCAATGCTGCGCCGGTGGATCTGAATATTCGCGAAGACTTTCCTGAAGAGGAACTGGTCGAGTTCATCACCCGCTACGCCAATGGCGATGGCGTCGGTTCAAATTTGATCACCGTCTCCTGCGGCGATCCGGACACCTACGCCGCGGCTGAAAGGGAACCGGAGAGGTACGAGCTTGTGCGCGTTCGCATGGGCGGCTGGACGGAGTTCTTTGCCGCTATGTTCCCGCCCCACCAGGAGCAGCACAAGCGCCGCCCCTGGTTCGTTCCAACTGTAGCAGGCAACTGAGATACTATCATGACGCAATCATCCAAGGACACGCAGTACCTGCAGCCGCGCCCGAAGACGCTGAAGGAGAACATCGATCACATCGTTGTCCTAATGCTCGAGAACCGTTCGTTCGATAATCTTCTCGGCTGGCTCTACGAAGGCGACAACCAACCGCCCCGCGGCCAAAAATTCGAAGGCCTCTCTTGGGATCTTTGGAATCCGCTGAACAATATTGATTCCGATGGCAATCCGTTCACCGAGAAAGTGGGAATCCGCAAGAACGGTCACCAATTCAAGATCGGCAAGAAGGCAATGCAGGGGGAAGTCGACTACACCCTGCCCAGCCCGGACCCAGGAGAGGGATACCGTGATGCAACCCATCAACTCTATGGCAACTACCTGGTTGATGACGTCTATCCTCCCGAGCCGACCGGACTGGGATATGTGGAGAATTACAAGAACGCGATGCTTTACGGAACATACTCGTTCCAGGACGCGCCGACAGATCCCCGGGAGATTATGACCTGTTACACCCCGGCACAAACTCCTGTGTTGAGCATGCTGGCAAAGGAATTTGCGGTCTGCGATGAGTGGTTTTGCTCGGTACCCAGCCAGACATTACCCAACCGGGATTTCATTCATGCCGCCACTTCCTGCGGATATACGAACAACAAGCCGGACAATATCTGCGACGTCCAAACCGTCTACAATCAGATTCAAGAAGCGATTGAAGCCGGGCGCGAGGATTTGAGTTGGCGCGTCTTCAGCGGAACCCAGCAGGACCGGAATTCGAAGAAGTGGTCACCGTTCTCGTTGGACTATGCATGAAGCGGATTCAGGACAAAAAGTTCGACCCGAACTTCAAACTGCTGCACGAATTTTACGAAGAGGCGGCGAACGGCGACCTCCCGTCGTATTCATTCCTTGAGCCGCAGCTCTCGGGAACTCTTCAGAACGACCAGCACCCACCCGCTGACATTCGTCCCGGAGAAGAACTGATTGCGAAGGTTTACAATGCGCTCAAGGATTCTCCGAAATGGGAACGGACCCTGTTTGTTATCACCTATGATGAACACGGCGGCTGTTACGATCACCACGTGCCAACCGCCACTGCTGTAACTCCTGATACTGCCAGCGAACACGGACAATTCGGGTACCGCTTCAATCGGTTTGGCGTCCGTGTGCCGACGGTCATTGTGTCGCCGCTGATCGAACGCGGAACCGTCGCTCGCCCGGCAGGCTGGACGCCATTTGACCACACCAGCGTCATCAAATCGATCCAGGTCTGTTTCGATTTGGAAAAGTACAGCCCCTTGACGAAGCGGGATGCGAAAGCGTCGGATCTAAGCTGCGTTCTGACTCTGGACGGCCCGCGCCTCGACAAGCCCGACGTCGCGCCATTGGAGTATCCTCTCCCCGAAAAGGCGCACATCAACGATCTGCACCGGCTGGCCGCCGAAATGCTGGCGGAACTGATCGGAGACAATCACCCATCCGAGGAAGAGATCCACGATTTCATGCACTCGGCATACCAGGATGTATTCCATCAAACCTGAATCCGTCTGAATCATGGCACTCAGCGCATACCGGGACTCCGGCAAAGAAACGGTCGATTGGTGGTTCATCTACAAGCTGCCGCATGGCGTCAATCCCGTGCAGGGAGCACCTGCATCCGCTAAAAAATCCACCGGATGGGAGTATCTTTACTACGACCCAGCGGTCGAAGGCTCTCTCGCCCTCTCAGAGAAGACCCTCGATCAGGAGAATGGGGCATTACACAACACATTGCAGCAGATATATAATCCGGACCTCGATTCGAGCGGATCTTTGGGCTGGATCTGTTATAACGACGAGATCCCGCAGTCTGAGAACAACGACGGACGCAAAGGCCATTCGAAAGGCATTCTTGCGTTTGACCTGGATTCCGACACCGCGTTCTGGTTACTCCATTCCTGGCCGAAGTTTCCCGATACCAAGACGGGCAAGCTCGCCTCGTGGGATTACGGACAGACGTATCTTTGTGTGTCCCTTCAGAGCGTCGAAACCGCTCGCTACATCGTCGAGCAGATGTACCATCGTCAGGAACCCCAGACCTACGAGTGTGTGATTCCGAAGAGTCTCAAAACCGACGACATATTTTACAGGGTGGCCAATGCGATCGATGTCAATGAAACCGATCCTCCGTGCGACATTACTTTCTTTTCCAGTGGAGGACAGGATTTCCGCTTATTGGCAAAGAACCGGCATTGGAACAGAGACTTCTGGATCGATCATGTCGGGCCGCACTTGAAAACAGACATCGATGTCGAAACCTGGAGGCGCGGCGCGGTTCCAAGCATAGAGGACAGTGACGGAACCCACCACACCGCGGACATACTCAATATTAACCTCGAGGAACTGGGGATTCCTTACGAGTGGCACTACACCAAGGACCACGCCAAGTGGGCCATATCGGAAAGCGAGGATTGGGTGTGCGTGGCGGACATCAATCGGCAGAAAAGCCAGGAGAAACGCGGCGGTGGAACGATCTGTTTTCGCAATCAGGTTCTCCACGACAGTTTGGCGAAGATCGAGCGGCTGAAGTAGGGAAACCATGGGGAAAAGAGCCTTCGATCGCATCATTATCGTGATGTTTGAAAACCAATATCGCGCCTATGTGATGCAGGACCGGTTCATGAAGAAGCTGGCGGCGGGGGGTGCAAACATGACGAACTACTTCGGCGCCTTTCATCCGTCACAGACCAACTATCTTGCCTCTCTGGCTGGAGAGATCTGCTCTGTCACGAATGATGAGCCGCCACAGGCGCCGCTGTTACAGCAGACATTAGTGGACTTGCTCGAGGCCGCCGGCGTCTCATGGAAAGCCTACATGGAAGGGTATCCCGGTGATCCATGGAAAGCATCGTGGAAGAATCCGGACTATTCCCCATCGGATCAGCCGCTCAATGAGTACCCCAACAACGATCCGGACCTCGCGCGATACTTTAGGAAGCACAACGCATTCGCGTCGTTCCACACTATTCAGGCCGACGAGGGCCGCTGGAACAGGATCGTCAGCGACGCAGAATTCTGGAAGGACGTGGGCGGAGATGAATGCACGCTGGCCGAATACAGCTGGTTCACTCCAGATATCTGGAACGACGGACACTACTTGCACAACACCCACGTTGATACCAATCCTCGAACTCAGCTGGTGCCCCAAATTTCAGCCTGGCTCGAGTATGTTTTCCTGGGAGATATCGATGCAGATAATGTCCAGGGCGGCGCAAAGTCAGGAGAGGCCAACCTGGGCCTCAATCTGAACGTCGATTTACTCCTGACCGATCCGCAATCTGCTTGGAAGCAGTCGAGCGTTCCCGACCGTACTTTGATTGTCATCACGTTCGACGAGGCGGATTATGACGCGGAGGGATACGACACGAACTACGATGGCCCCAACCAGATCTATACCGTCCTGCTCGGAGATATGATTACCCCGGAAATAAGCGATCCCACTCCTTTCAACCATTATAGCTTGATCAAAACGATCGAGCGGAACTTCGGGCTCAGCGATCTTGGCAAAAACGATCGCGCCGCTAACTGGATTCGCTCGCTATGGAAGCAGAAGTTCTCCTGGTCGCAACCAGCGGCAACGGGAATCGGCGCCAATGGATCGCTCACTTCAGCTTACGCAGACGGCAAGTTTCTCCTCCTCTTCACCGATGCTACCGGAAAACTGAAATCGGCGGGTTTCCATGACAGCACATGGTCGAGTCCTCAGGAGACCGGTCTCTCTTCGCAGGGCCCGATCACGATGGTGGCATTGAATGGCGGTCTTCATACAGTCCTGACTGGTGACGGCGGTCAGCTCAATTTCGCCTCCTGGAAGAGCAACTCGGGGTGGTCTGATCCGCAGCCGCTGCAACAGGTGACCGCCGGCAGCATCGCGATGACATCCTACCTTGATGAGGAAGATGGCCAGCAGAAAATCATGCTGTGCTGGCAGACGGAAAACGGTTTCATCAGTTCGCTGATCTCGGAGAACGGTCAGTGGCAGAGTGAAGCTTCCGCGGTGGGACAGCTGACCGACGGCCCAATGGCATTGGCTCAGATGGGAGCGTCGCTGTATCTCGTCTACAAGGAACGCAACACTCGAAAGCTGCGGATGACCTCCTTCAACGTTGCGCCCTACAACGCATTCGAAGCGACTGCATTCAATGGAGAACCCGCGCCAGAGAACGATACTTCTCTGCACCGATGGGCACCGGCCGATTTCTATGTCGGGCATTTTGCAAAGAAAATGGCGGCGCTGCAAAATGACTACCAGGCGCTGGGAAATCTGGCGATGGGATCGATTGAAGGTGAAATGCATCTGATCCATCGCGGGGCCTACGAAGATACGCCAAACGCGTTCAGCGAAGTCTTCGGCCTGACCGGCATCTACACCGCCGGTGATTAGCTGAGCAACGGGTACGGAACGATGGACCAGGCTGGTTGGACACTCGAAAAAGAACTGACGGCGGTCCAGCTGGATCCGACCAGCGGAATCGCCCTCTCCTCAAATGGGGAGCAGTTCCTGCTGGTCTGGCAGGAATCCGGTTCCAGCAACTTGATGTTCAGCCTCGGGGGATACAATGACGGCTGAGTTTGGGAAAGGAAAGCCCGCGAATTCGACTCGAAACTTCAACACAATTACCGACTTTTAACGAACTCGGGGGCCCTCGTCCCTCCAGCCGGATGGCCAATCAGAGGGGTGCGAACTTACGGGATACGGTATCAGCGCTACAGTGATCGCTGGCTCGACTTGAGATACTCAAGCCCCGATCCATTGACTACCACGCTCTAAAACTCCAAATCGTCTTCGAATAACCCAGCAGAAGGATGGAAGTATGAAGTTCGAAAGGTCTCTAATAACGATCATCCTCGTCTGCCTCGTTCCCTCGGTTGCGGTGGCCGAGGTACTGAGGGAACCGACGCGAATAATCTCCGAGAACGGTACGTTGGAGTCCAAATTGTACGTTGTATTCGGAAAGGCAGAAATCTCCGGCGCGGTCGATTCCAGCGGAAACCCGATCGAGACGATTTGGACCCGGGTTTACAGCCTGACGGCTCCCGATCCCACCGACCCAACCGACGAGATTCCCGGTCCCACTTTCGTCTTCCATCCGGACGACTGGTTGAGTATCGAGCTCAATAACTATCTCAACCGTTCGGACAACCCATGGCTGAACAGTTTCCAGACCAATATTCCGGACGCTCCACCTGGAAGTGACGACGACATCGACGAGCAGGTGCCGCATGAGATCAACATCCCTCACAACGCGGACAACACCAACCTCCACGTCCACGGCCTGCACGTCGATCCGAAGAAGGACAATGTTACCCTCCTGATCCTCCCCGAGGACGACGACCCGAGCAATTACGTGCCCGAATTACAGCGCCTGATACCCGATATCGACCGCTGGTGGAGTTGGGAATACGGATACAAAATTCCGGCCGACCACCTGCCGGGCACCCATTGGTACCACGCCCACAAGCACGGAGCGACCTCCACCCACGTCGAAAACGGCATGGCCGGAACGTTGGTTATCCGCCCGCGGGAGGACGCGGATAGCATAATCCCCGGACTATGGGATACGGGCCATGATCGCGTTCTGGTTCTTCAGGAGATCGCCAACTACGGCCTGGGACAGGGTCGCGGACGTGGGCACTCGAAAAAGGGGCAAGTCACGGCGCTGAATACGCCCGATCTGACCGTCAACGGGCAGCACCAGCCGGAGCTCCAGCTCCCTGCCGGACAGTTGGAGCGCTGGCGTTTCATCGTGGCCGGCGCCAACCACCGGACTGCGAGTTATCTGTGGGTCGGAAGAGTGGTGATGCCCGTGGAACTGAACAGGACCTTGAAGAGAGAGGTCGCGAAAATTACGACTAAGGCCGCCTCCGATTCCTACGCCGATCGAAAGCGATTCTTTTCGGCCGGGGATAGCGCCACCTACGGGACGTTCCCCGGTCGGGTGAGGATGATCGCTGCCGATGGCGTGACCTTCAGCCAAGCCGTTCCCATCACGATGGACACCCCGACATTCGCGGCGGCCGGCAACCGCAATGACCTTCTGATTCAGCCCCATCGAAATGCCCAAGGCATCCACTACGTCTTCAAGGGCTATCCTACCGCCGCACCTCCCATTCAGAGCTTCGCCGAGGCCTATCCCGAACTGTTTGGGGCTGCTCAGGGCGATGCGGCTCTGTGGCGATATGCGGCGCTGACGAAGGGAAAGGTGGGTTCTGCAAATGGTTCCGCAGTCTTTACCGTGAGCAAGGGGACGGGTTTCCCGTCGAAGGCGAACCTCCTCACCGATCCCTACGCTTTGAACACGAACTACAGCGGCTTTG
Organism: Candidatus Moanibacter sp.; assembly: GCA_965226025.1. GTDB lineage: Bacteria > Verrucomicrobiota > Verrucomicrobiia > Opitutales > UBA2987 > Moanibacter. The sequence continues at coordinate 2,873,440 of CBDDCD010000003.1, forward strand.
AGGTCGAGTGGGCGAATAATGCCGGTCAGGGCCAGGCGGCATCCTACGCAAAGGTGGCTGTGGGGCCGTTGCTTGCCGGCGAGAGGGATCCTGTGACCAACGGAGTGGCAGCTCGTGTCCGGTCGGAGACGCTGAAGGAAGGGGCGGTGGGATGGCAGCCTATGGGCGACGCCGGTGGCGGGGGTTCCGTCACCGAGGATTACCTTATTATCCTTGATATCAGCGGCATTCCCAAGGGTCCCAGAATGCCTCGGGACGCTCGCTTAAACGCCCGGCTGAACAGGCGGAGCCCCAACGGAGACGCCCAACGGTCGTTGCTCAAGAAAGTCGTCGACGAGCGGGGCGAGCTTGCCTCCGGCATTCCCAGCTATGTGTCGCAGTTCCCCCGGAAGTTTGATGGTCGTCAGGTGATTGTATTCGACCGGTCGGCGATCAGTTTCGACTACACGCCGGAGGGTGGCACGACCCTCCAATTCAGGCAGTTCTGGCTCAACGGCCGCCAATTCAACCTGATGGATTTCCTTGGCAATCCCAAGGCGGAGAAACTAATCCAGATGCCCATCGAAAACGTCGATCCGGAGCTCGGTCGCTACAACCCAAACGGGGCCTTCCCTTCCAACAGTGTCTGGTGGACGAACGCGGTCGGCGACGATATGGTCTTCACCAATCCGGGCTACTATGTCCCTGTGAAGAATGAGGGAACATCCTCGAGTCCCCAGTACACCTACGACTACGCGCATCCGCATCCGCTAACATATGAGAGCGTGACCGGGCTTGACGGCCCGAACCAACCGGTTTCCACGACGGCGGAGGAATGGCTCCTGATCAATAACTCGGATATCTTCCATCCCTTCCATATCCACATCAGCCCGTTTTTCGTGACCGGGATCGGCCAGTTGGACTACAGCGACGGCTCCTGGGACGTGAAAAAGTTAAGCGACACCGACTCGCCCTTCAAGCGGGTGGAGAACAGCTGGTGGGACGTGATCCTCATCCCTCCGCACGGCTACGTAGAGCCCGTCCCAGTGGTGGAAACAATTGATTTTTAATGAGTTATGGGCAAAAAAAAGGCCGGATAGAGCTGCAAAAAGCTCGATCCGGCGAAAAAGGGCGCTTATGCTTGCGTTAGTCAAATACAAAGCACGCCCTTCTCATGAAAAATATTGCCGTACAAAGCTTCCTGCGTCCAGCCCTAACTCCAGTCATTCGATGCAAAGACTACACCGTGTTTCTGGAAACAATGGAGCGGATTGACCGGGTTTTGATCGACTCCTCGCTGGAAAGGGAGGCGATCGTAAAAGCCTTGGAAGGATGGGATGAAGCGGGAGGGAAGGATCGGGAGCGACGCGCTCTAAGAGCGATAAAAGCGCTGCGGGTGGAGGTGGTGCGTCATTTACTCGGAGGGATATCCTTTCGTTGTCTGTCGCAGGAGTTGGGACGCAGTGAGCTTCTGGCTAATTTTTGCCGGGTGCGTGAGGTAGACGGGATCCGGAAAATATCGAAGAGCAGTCTGGAACGGGATTCGAAATTCTTCGACGAAGCGTATCTGAGACAGCTGCATGCAAGGATGACCGAGGTGGTGGGCAATGCTGAACATTGTGGTGAGGCAGGATTAGAGAAGCCGATCGATACGAGGGAATGCCTGATCGACGCCACTTGCCTGGAAGCGAACATCCACTGGCCCGTGGACTGGGTCTTGCTCAAGGATGTGGGAGCAACGCTGCTCAAGGCGATCAGTCTGATCCGGCAGGCGGGAATGAAACAGCGCATGCCCCAGGGAGCAAAGGGATTGGCTCGGGAGATGAACAAACGGTGCCTGGAGATGACGCATGCGCGTCGGCGCCGGGAGGCGGGCAAAGCGCGTAAAGGGATCCTGCGGCGGATGAAGCTATTGCTCAAGAAGATTGAGGGCCATGCCCTTCGCCACCGTGACTTATTGGAAGCTATGTGGATGCAAAGCGATTACACCGAGAAGAAGGCGAGCCGAATCATCGAGCGAATGAATGGTATGTTAGAGCAGATACCGCAGGTCATGAAACAGGCGCACGAACGGATCATAGGGGGGCGGCAGGTGAAGAATGAGGAGAAGATCCTGAGCGCCTACGAACCTGAGATTGACGTCATCGTGCGAGGCAAGGCAGATCGGGAGGTGGAGTTTGGCAACACCCTTTATTTATGCGAGAGCGCAGAGGGATATCTGTTGGACTGGAAACTGTATGGGGGGCAGGCCCCGAGCGAATTGAAGCAGCTTTGGGAAAGTCTGGAGAGGCAAAAGGGCTTCGCTTTAGAGGAGAAGATCGAAGCGATCAGTGGGGATCGGGGCTATGCCTCGAAGGCGGCCAGCAAGCGGCTCCAGGCAGAGGGGATTTTTGACGCCCTTACGCCCCGCAATCCACAAGAGCTCAAGGAGCGGATGGAGGAGCCGCGCTTTGTCCGGTTGCAGCGACGACGAGGGAGCACCGAAGGCCGGATCGGAGTGCTCAAGAACCGATGGCACGGGGGCAAGATACGCAGCAAAGGCTTTGACAACCGTAACCTTAGCGTGGCCTGGTCGGTTCTGTCCCACAATCTATGGAAAATCGCGCAGAGACTTGCGCAAGAACATGAGAAAGAGGCAACGCAGGCGGCATAGGGATCCAAGAATCGAGTCAGAGGCGCTTCCTTGGGAGAACTATCGACTCAAAGCGAGAGGAAGGGTGCTGGAAAGGTGCATAACGGATAAAAGGTAAGCTACCGAGGACGGAAGGCATGTCGTGGTCTACATAACGTGACGAAGATTGATATCGGTATCAGGCTTCCACCCAAATCCTCTCGGATTTGGGACAGCCTCTACGTAAAAATGCAGACGTGGATCAATATCCCGGACCAAAAACCCGTCGACACATCCGACCCCAACAGCGCCTTTAAGGTGGTTGAGAACGCAAATGTCTACGGCTCCTGGGTCTATCATTGCCACATCCTCCGGCACGAGGACCGCGGTATGATGATGCTGGTCAATACGCGTCCCAAATGAATCTAAGGAGTATAGATCCGTCCGCCCTCTGATGCGCTATTGCTCGTGGGTTCGACGCTCACCACATGCGCGATCAGTCGAGAGTGAAACTTCGGACATCCTGGATGACGAAATGCTCAAGCATTCCGCTACATACCGAGCTGTAGGACCACGCTCTTGACACGGCGCAGGCCGAAGGCCGGAGTCGGTTGCGCGGGATGAACCAGACTCGACATCCCGGCTGAGAACATCCCGCCCAAGCTCGGTCCACCATCCTCCGGTGATCGGCTTGGGTCGGCGAATAGTCCGATGTTCGACGAGATTGCGTCAAAGGTCAGACAAAACCTCCTGATTGTAGGCAAAGAGGGCAGGGGTGCCGCCGGTGTGGACGAATACCACAATATCGTTAGAAAGGAGCTTTCCTTTTCTGATATGGTCGATCAGTCCGGCGAGGGCTTTGGAGGAGTAGAGCGGATCGAGAATGATCCCCTCGGTCCGGGCCATAAGATTCAGTGCTTCCAATCCGCCCGGGGAAGTTGCGCCGTAAGATTCGCCGATGTAGCCGTTGTCGTTGATAAAGTCTTCGGGTTTCAGACTCATCTTCAGGTCTAACGTTTTTGCGGCGTTGTTCGCGGTTCGTGCGAGAATCACGCAATGGTCCTCATCCCACTGAATTGGTGCTATCCCGGTTATTTGCCAAGGAAGGCCCAAAGCTCTCGTGCCCAGCACCATTCCGGCCTGGGTAGCTCCGGCACTCGAGCAGTAGATGTGATCGGGTTGAATGCCTTCCGCCTCCGCTTGCCGGCGGAGTTCGAGAATGAAGTCAACGTAGGCTAGGGGAGCCAGTGATTCTCCTACCTGTCTGTTGATCACGAAAGGTTGTCGTCCTGCCTTTCGCAGTTGCTCGCCGACCTGCTGCTTGGCCTCTTCCATCCCTTTACCGAGGGGAGCATCGGTGAGATGGATCTCGGCGCCGAGGAGGTGATCCAAAAGCAAGTTTCCCTGAACCTCCGTGTTCGGGTCGTATTTGTGAAGGACCAGATGCGCTTTCAGCCCCAGCTTTGCCGCGGCCGCCGCCAATTGCCGGCAGTGATTGGATTGCTCGGCTGCGCCTTGAACGACACAATCCGCTCCAATACGGATCGCTTCCCCAAGGACATACTCAAGGATTCGGGTCTTATTGCCGCCGAACGCCAGTCCTGTGCAGTCCTCGCGCTTGATCAGGATCCGCGGGCCGCCCAAATCTTTCGTGAGTCGCGAACACGGTTCCAGGGGGGTCGGTAGATGAGCCAGGGAAACCCGCTGGACCCGGTCGAGGAGCTCTCTGAGTTTCGCAGATGTGACGGTGGGTGTCGGTGTGTCTCTAGCCAATTCGTTCCTCCGTATCCTATGCCCTTAGCTATTCCATTCAACCGCGAAGCATTGTCCAGCCCGGATCAATCGAGTTTGAAATTGAAGATAGCGATTGTGTTCTCGAAGAGAGAGAAGCCCGCGGATGGGGTAAGGATGGTATTGTATCGAAGGGGTCCAATAGGCCGCCAGGTTGGAGACAAGGGGTGAGGGCCCGCCCTCGCCCCTTGTCCATTTCTGAGCCTGTTTTCTATAGCAATTCCAGAATAATCGAGGGCCGAAAACCCGCATCAGCATTGAAGTCAATTCAGGATCCTTCGTGGTGTCCTTAAATCCGTTGACCAACGAATTATGCAGTGCCACAATTGGCAGAAATATGAAGTACGCACTGACGAAACAGATAACTCTCCTCGTAGCTGTAGTCTCACTTGCGACGGTATCCAGCTACGGAAAACTACACCGCTTAAGTCCGCCACGCCCGGGCAGAAGATCGATCTTAGCGGATATTCGATTGTTGTTGTCTTGGATTTCGAGGATTCGACCTCGCTCAAGTCAAAGAAGGCGAAAAGGATCCGACGACATCAGGAGGATATGGAGATTGCCAAGAAGCTCCTGGCCGATCAAATCGCCGTGGAGATCCGGACAGCTGAACTTTTCGATGAGGTGACTCGAGATCCGACGACCGAGGACGCCCTCGTAATATCGGGCGCGATCACTCGCTACCAAAAGGGCGATGCCGCCGCCCGACTCATGATTGGATTGGGTGCGGGGAGCTCGTATTTCGACGCTAAGGTGCAACTCAGAGACAATAAGACCGGTTCGGAGATTGGCTCTATGAAGCTTGATAAACAGAGCTGGGCATTGGGCGGTAGCATTGCCGCCACCCAATCTGTTGAGGGTTTCATGAAGGGTGCGGCCCGAAAACTCACCAAGGAACTGAGCCGAATTAGAGAAGGCCATTGACAAGGTCATCGCCCGCCCGATCTCTGCGGTCCCTCATCCTGTCGCAAAACAGTCCCCGAGAATTCGTGAGAAAAGTGGGATAAGGGTCATGAGCACCCTGGTCAGCGACCTCCTGCTCCTCTGGCTCGTTCCGCGACGGTGAAACCAAGGGGCGCGACCACGACACCTATCTCTATGGAGAATCCTGATGGAGCAGATCTTCGTCGATACCGGTGCGTGGTTTGCCTTCTTCAATAGGGGGGATCCGGATCACGAGACGGTTGCCGATGACCAGGGGGATTGGGAGGGTCGTTTACTCACCTCTGATTACGTATTCGACGAGCTCGTTACTCTGATTCCGTCCCCTGTGTCAATTTTACTTGACATGGCAATGAGGTGGGCAAGAATGATCAGAATGCTGCGGAGAAACCTGAATCTTCTTTGCAAGAAGAGGAGGCTGAACCAGTCCGATTTGGCCCGTCTAGCGGGTATATCCCGCCAGGCGGTCTCGCTGTGGTTTAAAAAGGAAGGGGAATTCATTGACGTCAGATCGAGGAGCCTTGATCGCTTGTGCCGGGGACTGGATATCTCGCCTGATGAATTGCTGAGGCAACTGCCGGAGTTGGAGTCCGCTCGCGAATACCGGGCGCAATTCTTGTGGGACCGGCTTTATCCGGATTTGGAATCCTTTGCTTTGGCCCTTTCCAGCGGCGATCTGCGCGCCATAGGTCGCCTCACTCAGGTATGGGGTCTCTATCGTTCGGCCAAAGTCGTGGGAAACGTCGTGTGGCGGGAGTTCGAAAGATATGCCAAATATATCGCGCCGCCTCAGCGCAGAAAGTGTGAGTTAGTATGGGCGCTGCACGTGAACCGGACTTAGTGGGGGCCCGTCGGGTGCTCCCACCTCCTCTGTTTAAGGCTCTCGACTGGATTTTCTCGCAGGAAATAGAGGGATGCATGTTGGCTGGAGGAACCGCTCTCAGCGGATTTTACGGACTGCATCGGCGCTCGGACGATCTTGATCTGTTTGTTAGGAACGACTCTTCGTTTCAGGGCGTGCAACGCAGCTGCAGCCGGTTGCCCAATATCGGCGTTGAACTAACTGAAGTTCAGCGGACGAAGGAATACTACCATGCGTTGTGCGAACTTGAGGGCCACCCTTTCACCCTTGATGTCGTGGTGGACGCAAACATATTTCGAGTCGGCGACCATCACGCCGCTGGTGAAAGAATTGTAGTCGCCGATTTGCCAACCCTGCTTAAGATGAAAGCGGCTGCTCTTCTTTCGCGATGTGGAGAAAAGGACCTATACGATCTTATCTGGCTCTTCGGAGAGTTTGAGGAAGTGGCAATGGCAGACCTCATATCGATGGGTAAGGAGGTCGATGCGGGAATGGACGCGGAGGCATTGCTCTTCAGTATCGCCAGCGCCCCCTTAAGCGAGGAGGCGTGCAATTTCTCCCTCGACTCGAGAACCAGTGAAAAGGAAATCTACGAGCAGATAAATTCCTTTCGGCAGCTTCTCATCCGAAATCTACAAGATTACCTCCGCGACATACCTACACCATCTATGAAGGAACTCATTAAAAGACTGGAGCGCCTTTAGAAAATCGACGGCCTCGAGAGCCCTTGCCCGCCACGCCGCAGGATTCGGAGGCGGGCCCCTCCAGTCTTAAGTGATTCGCTTGGGAGAAACCCATTGACTTGCGATAGGACGAATGTGAATCCATGCTGGCCTTTAACCGTATGAGACTGGGAGGAATAAGGAGAGTAACATGAAGACAACACCAGAACAGCTGAGAGAGAGACTCGAGGGTCCTGTAATTGCCATGACCACGCATTTCAAGGACGACCTTTCGCTCGATCTGGACGCCATGAAACGCCTCACGGAGTACTACGTCGAGGTAAATGTACCGACCGTTATTGTCACGGGCAGCACGGGCGAGTATGGCGCTCTCACCCATGAGGAGCGAAAGGCCGTGCAAAAGACGGTAATCGACACCGCCGAGGGCAGTGGAATGACCGTGATAGCAGGGGTTTCGGACATGGCTACCCTGCAGAGCATTGAACACACCAAGGTTGCCGAGCAACTGGGCGCCGACGGTGTCATGCTGACGCCTCCGCTGGCTGCGACCAACGGGGGAGGAGTTCCTAATCTGCAGCACCATTACGATGTGGTCAGCAGCGCCACCGAGGCCGGCATCGTGATTTACTTTAGCGGCGCGGTGCTTCCCCAAGTCGGGGCTTTCATCGACAAACCCGAGCTCATGGTAGACTTGGCGGAGTCGTGCAACGGCCATGCCTCGGGATTCAAGGATGCATCGGGGAACTTTCCTTTCTACCGGCAGGTGAGCGAATTGCTTGAGGGCAAAGTGGCCACCATGGGAAGTTCCGGCATGAATTACTACCTCTGGGGTTACGACTTTGGATCGCCCTGCTTTCTCACCGGCCTCGGCAATATCTGGCCTAAATGGGAGATCGATTTCTACCACCACCTGGTCGAGGGCCGGCGAGACGAAGCTCTCAAAATTGTTAAGGAAAAGGATCTGCCCTACCTCAACGTGACCAAGCAGACGGGACGCTACTGGGCCTGCGTCAAAGCATTGCAGGAAATGATCGGGCTCCCAGGCGGGAAAATGCGCCCGGCCCTGATCGAGTGCACCCAGGCTCAGCGCGAGGAGCTGCGAAGGGTCTGCACCGATTGCGGCCTCTTGGAAGCGGCCACGACCGCGGCCGCAGGGTGAGTGTCTATCGGGGCCGTGAGGCACTTCCCATCGCGAGATAAACTCGCTCCTACAGCCTGTCGGTAATCGAGAATTCCAAACCAATCCGACACTCCCCGTGGGCTGTAGGAGCGAGTTTATCTCGCGATCAATATCTTTCAGATTGATTCGCCCTCAATCGCCTCGGCATAATTCCCTGCTACTCGGTAGAGGAATAATTCTGATGTTCAATGCAATCGCGTACGCTAACTGAAGAGGAGATCGCTTCCTATTGGGAGAGCGGATTCGTCAAGGTCAGGGGAATCCTGAGCCCTGATGAGCTCGACCGTTTCGCCGAAGCCGTCGATCGGGAGATTGAACAGGGTCGGTTGAAAAATCTCAGCCCTCCCAAGACGGGACAGATTGCCGAATACTCGACCCTGATGGAGGACTCCCTGCCGGATCCAGGAATCAACTTTATCGTGGATCATCCCAACATCGTTGGGCCGGTCGAGCATCTCCTTGGCGGACCCTCGCGTCTCTGTGCTTTTTCGATTCACCTCAAGGGACCCGGTTGGAAGGGCACCATCGGGGACTATCAGGGCACCCTCGATACCGGACACTGCGACTACAAGCCGTTCCGACCGGTGGGCTCCTCTCTCAACTGGATGTTTACCATAATCCCGCTGGTCGATTACACGGACGACATTGGTCCCCTTCTGGTGTCTCCCGGCTCCCACCGCTGCTCCCGGATCATCGACGGGGATGTACGGGTTACGAAAGTGGAGCGCGCGAAGGGGACAGAAATTCCGGACTTTGTGAACACGGAAATAACGAGAGGTGACGTTCTCTTCATGCACATGTTTACCTGGCACGAGGCGCATCAGAACCGCTCCGATCGAACTCGAATAGGCGTTTACAACAAATACATGGCGGCGAACGCTCCGCCAGGTTGCGGTCCGTACGTTTTCAGCGATTCAAACTTCAAACTATTCAAAGACCGAGGCAGCGATCTTCTTGCCAACCATAGTGATGGACTGATCGCCTCGACCCGTCTGCTCCTGGAGCAGGGAGGCAAGGTGCTGTTCCTGAAATCGGACGACGGAACGTGGTCCCTTCCCGGCGGGAGCGCCCAGACCGAGAAGAAGGTGGCCGGCTCCGACGATGATAATGTCATTGAACAGCTCTACGCATGCCTCAAAGAACAGTTGTGTATCGAATTACCTTGGGTGAGCTACGTCGGCGATTTCCCGGTCAGCGAGATCGGCGATCTCTGTCGGGTCTATGCTTACCCCGAATACAAAGGGAATGAGTCGAAGGGACACAAGGAAGAGGAAGTGGCGTGGTTTGGCGAAGAGCAGAGCGCCGACAAAAAAAGGGAGGGTCTCCTGCAATCCGGGTTCGAGTCGGAAGCTGTTCGCAGTTGGCTGCATGAACCGTACCTTCGAGGGATCGGGCAATCCAGATCCCAGGTCGGGATCACGGATGTGAAGTTGGTTTCCAAGGAATCTAGCGATCCCCCGGGGAGGGATTGATCAGATACTGGGCAAATCCGACATTCGCCGATCGACACGGCTGGCGAACAGGTTCCGGGATCTCTGGACGGGGCGGAACGAGTGCGGCCACCTGCAGTTCAAGAGTACCTACTTTACCTCGGAGAGAGTGGACCGATCTTCCAAGCGCGCTTGCGACACGGTCTACCTTCCACGGGCGATCCTGCCGGTGTTGCTCTATTGGCAACGCACGGGCGATCCTGCTATGGCGGAGCTCTACCTCCTCGAAAAAGGGGACTACGAAATGACTCTGACGAATACGGATGACGGGAGGTCCAGGAAGATGCCGGTCACCGTATCCGGACCGCGGACCCGCATCGACTTCGTAATTGGGTCAAGGATCGAATATACGCTTAAGATCGTTAGGGCTGAGTAGCACGGCAATGATATTTGGAGGGGCGAGGGCCCTCGCCCCTTGTCTCCAAACCTGCGGCTATTGTGCTTGTGCTTCCAGACTCGTCTTAAGAACATCGCAGCGAAACGGGATACGAGAGAGGAAGTATGTCATGAGCAAACCGAATATCCTCTTCATCCTGACCGACGATCAGGGAGTCTGGGCGGCCGGCTGTTACGGAAACTCGGAGATCCGCACGCCCGGGATCGACCGTATTGCCGAAAGCGGCGTGCGCTTCGAGAACTTTTTCGTGGAGACACCGGTGTGCTCGCCGAGCCGGGCTACCTTTCTAACCGGCCGCATCGCTTCTCAACACGGGGTGCACGATTGGATCCGCGAGGGCAATACCGGGCCGGAGGCCGCTTGCTACCTCGAAGGAGAAGCTGCCTACACCGACGTGCTGTCACGAGAGGGTTGGATCTGCGGCATCAGCGGGAAGTGGCATCTCGGGCACAGCCAGCTCGTGCAGCACGGCTTCGACCACTGGTATGTCCACCAGAAAGGTGGCGGCGACTACAACAACGCGCCCATGATCCGGGACGGCGAGCTGATCGATGAGCCGGGCTACGTGACCGATGCAATCACTTCGGATGCCTTGAAATTTCTCGATAAACATGCCAGCGAGGACCGGCCGTTCTACTTGAGCGTGCACTACACCGCCCCCCACAGTCCGTGGACGGGTCACCCACAAGAGATCGTCGACTCCTATGACGGTTGTCCGTTCCAGTCATGCCCGCAGGAGCCGGTTCACGAATGGGCAAAGGATCAGCAGCTGACGCGAAACTGTCTCGGCAACCGGGAGATGCTTAAGGGATACTTCGCGGCGGTGACGGCGATGGATCTGGGTGTGGTCAAGATCCTCGACAAGCTCGAAGAGCGCGGCATTCGCGAATCGACTCTGGTGGTGTTCACGAGTGACAACGGCTTCAGTTGTGGCCACCACGGATTCTGGGGTAAGGGGAATGGAACCTCTCCCCTGAACATGTATGAGAACTCGGTCAAAGTGCCGTTTATCGTGAGTCAGCCCGGCGTCGTGGCGGAAGGAAACGTCGCCGATGGTCTGGTGTGTTCCTACGACTTTCTCCCGACCCTGCTCGAGTATGCCGAGTGTCCAATACCGGAGGGACGGAATCTACCGGGGCGTAGTTTCCTGCCCATGCTGAGTGACGAAACAACCGCGGATTCGGGGGGCGGCGCGGGACGTGAGTATGTCGTTGCCGGCACGGATCCCGCGTGCTTCAGCGAGTATGGCGTCACGAGAATGGTGCGGACCACCGACTGGAAGTACATCCACCGCTATCCGGAAGGACCGCACGAGCTCTACCACCTCGCCGAGGACCCGGACGAGCGTGCTAATCTGGCATCGGACGCCGGCTACCGTGAACGTGCCAAAGAACTGCGGACGGTTCTGGAAGATTGGTACGATCGTCACGGCACCGATCCGGAGAAGGACGGGCGGAAGTACTCCGTCACGGGCAAGGGTCAGCTGCGGCCGGTGGGTGGAGACCGCGAAGCCCAGCTTTCTTCGAAACCTGGACTAGCCGGAGAGGCCTTTGCTCAGTCCGCTGGATCGGCTGGATCGAGATAGTCCATTCCCGCCAACAACGGCCAGCGGTACCGATCAGGTGGCTGAACATGGCGACCCCACTGGCCGAGAATCGTCTGGTCCTGCCTTTGTGCCGCCATCTGGGCGATGACCCATTCGGGGTCCCAGTCCTGCAAGACCAGTTCCTGGAGCTCGTCGCGGACCTGCCGGCTGCCCGGATCCTGCGCGCGGTCGTCCATTTCGCGTGGATCCTCTTCCAGGTTGAACAGCTGGCAAGGCATGCCATGGTAGTAATTGAGCTTCCACGCTCCTCGACGAATCATTCGCTGAATCACGCCTTGATCGGGAAAGGGTCCTCCGGAGCCGGCGGCGTCGAGGCAGAATTCTGAGTAGGCGACATCGTCCCAGTCGGCGCCGGGATCGCCCAAGAGCGGCAGTAGGCTGCGGCCCCGCGAATTCGGCAGGGGAGGCCCATCGAGGGCGTCGATCATGGTAGCGTTGAGGTCCAACGAACTGATGACACGGTCGGAGCGCTCTCCGGCCGGCAGTCGACCGGGCCACGAGAGTATGGCCGGCACCTTTACCGAGTCTTCGTAGAAAGTCTGCTTCCACCACAGGCCGTGTTCGCCAACCTGCTCACCGTGGTCGGACATGTAGAGGATGATAGTATCGTCGGCCAGATCGTTGCGGCGCAGCGCTTCCAGGATTTCGCCGATCATCAGGTCCATACGGGTGACCAGCCCCCAGTAGGCGGTACGGGCGCGCAGTATTTCCTCGTCCGCGACCGTTTCAGTGGCCTTCCGCCAGTTAGCGATGTGAGGGTGCAGATCGTCGGAGAAGGGTTCGGGCGTGCGCGGCATGGGCATCTTGCCTTCATAGAGATCATAATCCTCGCGACGGGCGACAAACGGCTGATGGGGCAACATGTATCCGACCGACACCGAGAATGGTTCATAACCGATACCGGAACGCCTCTTCACACCGAGCCGGTTCAGGTAATCGACGGTGGCGGCGGTGACGTCCTCATCGTGTACTTGATAGGAACTCTGCCCAGGGCCTGAATTGGTCAGACTGACGCGGGCCGGGCCGGCGCAACCTTGGAGCTCGCCGCGGTCGGCGCCGCCCCCGCCACCCGCCTGGTTCGGGCCATGGTCGCCGACCAATCGATCGGCGTAGCCGTGGAGTTGGTCGGGCCCCAATGAATGCATGCGCCCGATGAGCACGGGACGATAGCCCCCGGCTCCCATGGCGTGGGCAAAAGTGGGTATTCCCGAACTGAGAATGTGACTGTTGGTCCAGACGCGATTCTCGAACGGGTGCCGGCCGCTCAGCATGGACATACGGGAGGGGACGCAAATCGGCGAGGGGCAGTAGACATTGTCGAGGACGACGCCCTCCGCGGCGAGGGAGTCGAGGTGTGGGGTTTGGACAAGGGGGTCTCCGTAACAGCCCGTAACGAACGGGCTGTGCTGGTCGGAGTGGATGTAAAGGAGATTGGGTTGTTTTGGCATGATCGATCTTGGGTTGGTCCGATTGATACCACCACGGTGAGTGGCTAAGTTAGCGTTACTTTGTCGTAAGCCTCGTCGTAAGCTTTGTCGACACCTTCACTCGTCCAAAGGCATCTCCAGCGACCTTAGCTTGCGTTCCCAACGGTAGCGGGCGCTTCCCGTCAGCAGAGGCTGGAATTCTTCGGGAGCGGACTGGACGAATTCGGGATCGGGCTCATAGCCCTTCCAAGTCTGGAACATGGTGGGCGTGTAGCCGCCAATGATGAGGACCCGATCTCGATTGGATTGAATGATGCCGGACGAGTGGATCAGCGATTCGAAAAACAGCAGAGTGGAGCCTGCCGGGGCGACGACTTGGTGAATCAGTTCGGGGTCCTGCAGGGCGGCGTCGATAATGGCCTGCTGTTCGACGTCCGTAGTGATCTTGTGAGAACCCGGGATCACAGCCGTCCCACCGTCCTCGGGGCCCAGGTCGGTCAGGTTAGTCAGAGTCTTGACGAAAGTGAAGTGGTAGAGCCCGTTCTTGGTGTAACTGAAACCTGGATTGACGCCCCGGTGAAAGCCGTACTGCTGCTCTTTCGGGTCAGCGACTGGGCGTCGGATATGGGCATCCGATTGCTCCAGCCGGACTTCACCACCGACGATCTCTTCTACCATTCCCAGAATTCGAGGATGGGTAAGGTACTTGAAGAACACTGAATCTAGATGAGGCAGGTTATCGACCCTGAAATAGTCTTCCTGAGTGGCACTGAAATGGCAGGAGGGGGCGGGCAATTCTCCGGTCTCGCGATAGCGTGCCTCGATCTCGCTGATGCGGTTGAGCAGGGTGTCGATTAGGGACTCTTCGAATAGATCTTTGACGATGACATAGCCGTATATGTCGAGGTGAAGACGTTGGGTAGGGGATAGGGCGGGGAAGGGGATTTCCTTGGCGGCCATGGTGAGGGCACGAGGTGATTGCGTCGCGATAACGAGAATCGGGTGGAGGATGATTGTCCACCTCAAACGAGGGGAGTATGGTGTTTTCGAGTGCGGTCCCAGGGCGCCATGGACAGTCTTAAGTGGAAGCTGGAGGTCCACTGACCATTCCTGGTAAGCAGGACACTCTAAGTGCTGCTGTTCACAAATACGATGACGTTTGCCTAGGCGATTTTGGCTTTGAGCAAGGCGGCTTTGAGTGGGCTGGGTTAACCACCCTGCCACTCAAAGCTAACGCCGCTCAAGACCAAAATCGCCAGGCCGTAAAGCGGTGGGGCGGCATTGGGGGTATTGCGGCGTTACCCAAACGCGGAGGGGGTTCCCGACCCATCCGCGTTTGGGCGCCTTGCACTACCCCCAATCGCGCTCCCACAAACGACACCGTATTTATGAACAGCAGCACTAAGCCCCTCCGAGGAGGGGATGTTCCATGATCGGAGCCTGTTCGTAAGTTCCCCTCCCTGGAGGGGACAGGGGTGGGTTGCCCTAACAACGGTTCATTTCGAAATCCCCATTTCGGTGGCGTGTCAACCCTCCGTGGGATGCAGTCTGGGATATCGGGATCGAGGATGAGCTCAGTTTCAATTGTCCTTGCAATTGTGCAAGGGATCGATGCCGACCCTGAGATGTACCGAATGTCGGAGGGAGGTGGGCCTACGACCGTCGATTAAATGTTTTACATTTTGAAAAACATTAGATTACATTTTGGATTATGAAAAGCGTCTCAGTTCGAGAAATGAAGGCTCATTGGGCTGAAATCGAGCGGCAGGTGGCAGAGGGGGAGACGTTTGAAGTGCTGAATCGGGGTAAGCCTACGGTTCGTCTGGTAGCGGCGCGTCCGAGAAAGATCCTCAAGTGGATTGATCATCTTGAAACAGCGCTGGAGGTAAGAGGAAAATCGGGAGCAGAGACGATTATTGATGATCGTGAAGGGCGCTGGTGATCTATCTGGATACGAGCGCTCTGATAAAGCTCTACCTCATTGAGGAAGGATCGAGGGAAGTAAACGAATTCATCGTTGCGCAGGATGATGCCCTTCCCATTTGGGAATTGCAGGAGGCTGAATTCGTAAATGCCTTGCGTTTGAAGGTCTTCCGAAAGGAACTTGGCGAAGATGAGGCGAATGTTCAGATTAGAATCTTTAAGGGGAGGAAGCGCGGCGGATTCTATTATTTCCCAGAACTGGATCGAACACAGTTACTGCCCAGATTCTATGAGATCGGCAAGCACACCGAGAAACTGGGATGCCGGACCCTGGATGTCCTGCACGTGGTCTGTGCAAGACTGATCGGCGCCGACTGCTTCGTAAGCTACGACCGAAGGCAGTATCAATTGGCGGAAGAAGCAGGTTTGGCCGTCGTGACGCCGTGATGAGCATCTACCGCGAACTCGGTCTCGAACCCATCATCAATGCTTCAGGAGGGGTCACGCGACTGGGCGGCACCCCGATGCCGACGGCGGTCGTGGATGCATTCGGTCGCGCTGCCGGGGAGTGGGTCCTTCTTGAACAGCTGCAGGGCGTTGCATCCCGGCGCATCGCAGAGGCCACGGGAACGGAAGCGGGCCTCGTTGCAACAGGGGCGTCGGGAGCAGCCCTGACTTTGGGTGCAGCCGCCATACTGGCCGGGCACGACACCGCACGCATGGATGCGCTGCCCGACTGTCAAGGATTCCCGAGCCAGTTTTTGATATCTCGGGATCAGCGCAGTGGTTACGACCACGCAGTGCGTGCAGCCGGGGCCGAGATGGTGGAAGTTGGGTATAACGAGGTGGTTTCGGGGGCCGGTGTTCGTCGCACGGAGCCGGCCGATTATGCCACCGCAATCACCCAGGAAACGGCGGGAATTCTCTATGTTGAATCTCCCCATTCCCAGCCGCCCCTCGGCGCAGTTGTCGAGCTGGCGCACGAGCAAAAGATCCCGGTTCTGGTAGATGCAGCCGGTGAGCTCCCACCCCGTGAAAACCTGAAGGCGATCCCGGCGTCAGGAGCCGACCTAGTTGCGTTCAGCGGAGGGAAGGCGATTCGCGGCCCGCAGTCGACGGGTATTCTTTGCGGACGCAAGGATCCGATCTCCGCGGCCGCTCTCCAGATGTTGGATATGGACGAACATTTCGAACTGTGGGAGCCGCCGTCGGAGTTTATCCGACGTGAACACTTGAAGGGTCTTCCTCGGCATGGAATCGGTCGCGGATTAAAAGTGTCCAAGGAGGAGATCGTAGCCTTACTCACAGCTCTCGAGCTTTTCGTATCAGGCGATTACGATGACGATGGCCGTAGATGTGCTGCACTCTTGAAGAGAGTCGCCGAAGGCATGGGTTCTCCTTTGGCTGCAGCCAACTTGATTGAAGGCCGACACCATGAATGCCCGCCCCTACTGGAAATTGACGTGGATGAGGATTCCTTGGAGAAGTCCGCATTCGAGGTTTGCCGCCGGCTTCGAAGCGGTTCACCGCCGATCTATGTCAGCCACGGCCGTCTTGGCGAGGGTAAGTTGCTGATCGTTCCGGTCTGTCTCAAGGAGGAGGATGTGGAACCCCTGACGCGGCGGCTTACTGAAGAACTGAGGGTTTGAAGACATGTAGGAATATGAAAATCATCAAAGTTCCGGTAGAACCGCTGACTGAAGGAGCCTTCGCTCCCTTCGGTGAGATCATCCATTCGTTCGAAGAGACCCACCCCGAAATCATCAAGGGCGGTCTTCGGCGGAAGGAGATACCAGTCTCCTCGTCCCAGCGACGTCATGCTCATTTCGCCTACCATACCGACGCCGGGCAGTCGTTCTATCCCAGCAGACACAAACCATCTGTCTTCATGGTCGCGCCGATAAGCGAATCAATCAGTCCGGAAAACATTCGCGCGTTCCATTCGGACGGTAGCCTGGGCGTATGCTTGAAAGCGCGGGTGTGGCACACCTTTCCCATTTGCCTGGAGGGTGAAGAGGTCTTCCAGAGCGAGCGAGGTGACCAGGACTATGCGGCCCACTCGGTCGAGGTCGACTTTGATGTCGAAGAGGGGGTGACCTTCGAGCCGGACTGCTGAGGAATTCGCCGAAGACGGTGAATTCCTTGTCATTTCGCGTTCGCGAAATTAGGGAGCGGAGAGAGGAGGCTGGGCTTAGAGGTTGGCAACGGTTCGAGAATCGGCTTGGATGGAAGACTGGGGTGTCGGTTCCGAGAAATGGGACGAGGACTGAAATACAAGACAGGGGAGAAAGCAATGGACAAGATAGGGGCCGAAGAAGAGATCGGATTCATGAACTTGGACGAGACTGACTTCCGGTCGATGAGTCGACCTGAGCAGATTCGCCATTTGGAAGTGGAAGGCTACGTCGTGTTTCCTGCAATCCTGAGTGCGGAAGTGATTGGTTGGATGAAGGAGCAGTTGGCCACCGCGGAAATGGGCCATGCGAGCTACAGCGTCAATCAGGCCCGTGCCACGACCCAACCCCAGTGGACCAGTCGGGCGGTTGCGGAGTTGATCGGATTTCCACCGATGATTGACTTCCTGACCGACCTTATGGGCCCGGAAATCATCTTCACGCGGGGCTTCTTTCAACGCACACTGCCCGGGTCGCCTGGCATCTCGATGCATACGGACGGCCAACCCCACGGGTCTGATCTGTTCGGGTATGAGGGAACCTGCCCGCGTCTCTTACGTGTGCTTTACTATCTCGATGAGCTGACGCCGGACCGCGCGCCCTTCCGGCTCATCCCTCGTTCTCATCTCTCTTTTCATGCCGAGGCGAGTCCCTACGTGCGCTACAAGTCGCATCCGGAAGAGATCACCATTGTGGCGCCGGCGGGCACCGCCGTTGCGGTTCCTTCCCTGCTTCTGCATGGCAGTCACCCAAACAAGGATTCACAGCCTCGTGAGCTGGTGCAGCTCGGTTACCGCCCGGCTTGGGCGGGACCGATTCAGCCCGTGGACGAATGGGATCCGCAGCTCGTTGAGGCGGCGCCGGAAATTGCCAAGCCCTTCCTCAAGAGCCTGAATTCGACCGGCGCGGAGTGGGTCCAACCCCACAAACCCATGGGCATGAGCACCGAGGCTCCGGGGATTAATCCAAGCCGCTGGGGAATCTGTCGGGATTAGCCGCTTGAAAAGAATGGGACAGGCCTTTCTGCGGTTGCAGTTCCGCTCATCTGGATCCGCGCTCTGGTTGCGAAGGGTCGGAGATGAAACTTTCAGTTTCCAATCGGTTCGGAGACCCGGGCAAAGATCTTCTTGAGCCGCTCACGATTCTTTTCCGCAATCGGACCTTTCTGGATGTTGCGCACGTTCTCTTCCAGCCAAGGGATCTCATTGGCCCCATTCATGACCGTAGTCACCCCAGGAGTGTAGGCGGCATAGCGGTAGGCTGCCTCAATCAGGGAACCGACCTCTCCCTCTTCGAGGAGGAAATCGAGCGGCCGGCTGAGGTCGACATCTTCCTCGGCAATAACCCTGCGTTGCATGAGGTCGGCGAGCACTTCTTCGAGCCTTCCCGGAACTCCGAAAACGCGTCGTACGGTAAAGATATTGATCACCCCAATGTCGTTTTCCGCGCAATAGGGAAATACAGTTTGTTGGGCAGATTGATTGATCATGTTGTGGGCTACCATGGCGACATCGATGAGTCCCGACGGAAGGAGACGCTTTTGCCATTCATGACTGCCGTCTGAGCGGGATAGTTCACTGGATCCGATGAACCGTATCTTGCCCGCTCGCTGCAGTTCCTGGAGGACCGGAAGGTGTTCATTGGCTACCACCTCGAAGTATTCCGGTCCCGCCACCGCAATCAACATGATGTCGAGATATTCTGTCTGGAGCCGGCTCAGGCTGCGATCCACCTCCACCTTGATATCTTCTGCAGGCATGATCTGGACAGTTTCGTCCGGCGTGAGTCCGGCGAGTGGAATCTTTGTGGAAAGGATAAGTTTCTCACGGGGGAGTGACTTGAGGGCCCTTCCCAGGATGACCTCACTCTCCATATAGCCTGGGGATGTATCGAAAAAGGTGATGCCGAGGTCGAAAGCCCGATGGAGAAGTGCGTGCACTTCGTGCTCCGGTTTTCCACTGGCCTGTCCGAGCGGGTCCGGTCCTCCTCCTGACCCCATGCCCAGGATGGGCATCTGCAGTCCGGTCCGGCCAAGGGTGCGATAGATCATTGCCTATTCCAAACCGATGCCGTCGTCGTGTTGTATGATAACGGGTCGATCGAATGGTTTGAAAGGATACGCCGCAGCCGCTCCCTCGTTGAGTTCGATACCCAGACCGGAGCGATCCGGTAGTTGGAGGTAGCTTCCTTCAACAACCGGTATGCCGGTAAAGCAGTCTTTGACCACCTGTTCTGAAAGATCGATATTGCACTCCTGAATGAGGAAATTCGGTATGCAGGCATCGATGTGAGCGCAGGCGAGGAGGGAGACCGGACTGCAGGCATGATGCGGAGCGATCGTGACGTGAAATAGCTCACACATTGCGGCCCACTTTATCGTCTCGAGGATGCCGCCGTTCGCCGTCGGTTCCGGTTGGAGTATGTGGAGAGCTTCCTTCTGTAATATGTCTTTCAGCCGATCTCGGCTGATGCAGCGCTCGCCGCCGGCGACAGGAATGCTCGTCTTCAACTTTACTTCATGCAGCGATTCAGGGGCTTCGGTGAGGGCGGGCTCTTCGATGAAGTAGGGATTGTACGGTTCAATCTCGCGGCAAAGTTTTACTGCCTCCGCCGGGCTGAAGCTGCGGCCGTGGTAGTCCAGGCAGATGTCGATGTCGCTACCGACCGCCTCCCGGACAGAGCGCACCCTTTCGACTGCGTCGCGATGGATCTCCTCGGGAGTTTTCTGCTCATAGTCGTCCGGTTGGGGCGTGAATTTCATGGCCGTGAAACCATTCTCCACGACCTGGCGTGCACCCTGGACAAGAGTGGAGTCGCCCCTGTCGAAATGGCTCGGTTGGCAAAGGTAACCGCTTGCGTAGACCCTGATCTTACGACGAAAGGGACCTCCCAGCATCTTATAGACAGGAAGTCCGCAGGCCTTTCCGGAAATATCCCAGAGCGCCTGTTCGACGGCGCTGAGAGCACTCATGGTAGCTGTTCCCAGGGGGTAGCGCGAGCCCCGGTAGTAGGCTTGCCAGTTGCGAATCACTTCGGTCGGGTCCTTGCCCACCAGCCAGCGTTCGTATTCGTAAATCGCTGCCTCGGTAGTCTTCGCCTTACCGGTCCCGAAGGCCTCTCCAATTCCGTCGATTCCCTCGTCCGTATAGACCTTGACGAGGACCCAGTTCTTTCCCCAGCCGGTGCCGAACGACACTCTCTTGCCGTCATTGATTAGGAAGACCTTGACCTTCGTGATTTTCATGGGATTCGTTGGGTTCGATGACGTATGGTTAAAGTCTATTCTGAGCACAAGATGAATCGTTTTCGGCGTTTGGGTGCGGAATTGTTGCCACCGGAAGGATATTTGAAATCTAAGGCATTCTAGCTTCCGACGAGACGGCGCACTTGACCGCTCAAGTAAAAGGGCAACGACAGGAGCTTGTACTTGGCCGACAGTCCTGTAGTGGTCCGGACGTTCACCGGCGTGATGGAGGGCAAGTCCGCGTTGAACTTGGTCATTCCCCGTAGCTTGCTACGGGGTTGCTAGCTTTTTTAGGAGTAGTGGGTGGGAGAGAGGAAGGAAAAAAGCCGACTAAAGCGAGGTTGGCACTGTGTCTGGGAAATACATTATCATTACGTAATGCCGGTAAAGTATCGGAAGGGATTGATCGAGGAGAGAGTGAGGAGGGTATTGCAAGAAACGACAGAAGGGATCGGGCAGCGCTATGAGATCGAGATGGAGGGGTTGGGATGCGATAAGGATCACGCCCACCTATTGTGTGGAGCGCATCCGGAGTTGGCGCCTGGGAGGATAGTGCAGATATATAAGAGCCTAACGGCGCGAGAGGTCTTTCGGAGGGAGCCGTGGGTAGGAAAGGAGCAGTGGGGAGGAGAATACTGGTCGGACGGCTACTACGTGGGGACAGTGGGAGAGAGAGGAGATTGGGCGACGGTGGAAGCATATGTGCGCGAACAAGGAAAACCGAAGGCAGAACTACGGCAGTTGATGCTATGGTGAGAAAGTGCGAGGAATGCTAAAGTCGGATACCCCGCAGCTTGCTGCGGGGAGTCTTCATTCGAACCGCCAAAGGTAGACGACGAGCCGCCATGAATAGGTGCAGTGATTTCAGTGTTCCGGTCTTGCCGGCCTTCACTTCGACCGGAACGATTTCCGTCCCGCACTGAAGCAGGTAATCAATCTCGGCCTCAGCGCCCCTCTCTTCACGGGCCCAGTAGAAAAGGTTCGGCTCCATGAACCGAGGCAATGACGCCCGCAACACCTGGCCGATCGTCTGCTCCACCAAGGCGCCGTTGTTGACAAGCTCGATCTCCTCGAGGGACTGTATGCCGACGAGGGACAGCCCGAGGGAGGCTGTGGCCAGCCCCACATCAACGAATAAGATCTTGAAGACCCGCTCACGAATCTCGGCCCCCAACGGGATTCCCGTTCCGCGACTGGCCCGCACGTAGGTAGACACGCGCGCCTTGCACAGCAAATCCAAAGCCTGCTTGATCTGCCCCGAGCGTTCCTCACGGCTAACCCTAGTTTCGCACTTTATAAGTTAAGTCCTTGATAATCAACACGCGTTTTTGAAAGGCACTACAAAATCGGTTCGATTTTTATTTTGCTCATACTCTTCTTAACGGGCAATTTCTTCCATTGGATCTGGAAGAGATTGTAAATCTGCTTGTGGCTCTGTTCGGGAATGCCCGCTTTGCGCAGACGATAGACTTCTCCCTGTCGAGTGGGCAATATGACAGTGGCATAGGTATGGGTTTGGAGGACCCGCTTGATGGTCTGCCAGGAGCGGGTGTCCCCGTGCCGCTCCAAGGTGTATTCGATAAAGCGCAAAAGCTGGTAGGCCAAAATGGTGATAAAGACGTGGCCCTCAACGCGCGGTTCAATCTGGTGGTGGTTGGGTCTGAGGCCCAAGTCGCTCTTGAGCGCTTTGAAGCCGTCTTCGGCCCGGGTCAAAGTCATGTAGAGGCGCCACAGCTGGGCCCCGCTGAAGTTGTGCCGATTGGTGCGCAGCACAGAGCAGCCCAACAGTTGAGCATTCTCATCACAGGCCTGGTCCCTTCGAGTCCAGCAAAGGCCGCACTTTTTCTCTTTAGAGCCCTTGGCGGCTTCGACCAGTTCAATAGAATAGAAGCGCTGCACTCGGGAATGTTGCCCCTGTAAGCGCCCGATCGCGGTATGGATTTTTGCGGGCTCCTTTAAATGGCCTTGATCGACCCTTTTCTGAAGCCCCTCGAGCGCCTTCATAAAGCGCTCTTCGGCCCCTGAATAAATCGCCTCTTCCTTGGCCCGCCTGCGCACGCTCTGACACAACAGCACATACTCCTCGCCTGCTTGCCTCGACTCCTCCTGCGTTGTCTCCTGGTCCCCTTCACTCTCATTTTCTTCTCCCACCTGCTCTTTTATCCACTTCACCTTCACTTCCCGGTCCCAATCCCTCCCCTCTACCTTTTCGAAACCGGAAGCCTCCTGGAACTCTGCAAGATAAGCCTTACGCCCCCGGCGGCTCTGGTTGACCAGGTAGCCGAATCCCTCCTCGCGCAACAGTTGCACATTCTCCCGGCTCGCGATCCCTCCATCCATGATGATGAGGGTCTTCTCACGCTCGCCCTGGGCCCCCACCGCTTTCTCCAATTCAGCGATCATCTCCAACAGGGTCGTCGCGTCATGGCGGTTGCCCGCAAATATCCGATGTCCCAACTCAAAGCCTTCGGTATCGAACACCATCCCCACCACAATCTGAACACAATCGTGGCGTTTCTGTTTGTTCTTTCCCCGTTTCGCTTTGCCGTTGCTCGCACCCACCCCTTCGAAGTGCGTATTGGTAAGATCATACAGTAGTACCGTCCGATCCAAACTGAACAGTTCCCCCTGGCGCTCGCGCATATGCTCTTCGATCCTTTCGCGGTTCTCCACCAACCGATCGCTCACCCGGTAGTAGCGATGCCGATCCGACTTCACCGCCGCCACTCCCAGAAGATCTCCCAGGGCACTCTGCCTGGCCCACTGGGGCAAGGCGTTCTCAGGCACTGGATCCACCAGCCGGTTGATCACCGATACCTTAGCCGCATCCCTTTGCGCCCGGTTCAAGCCCACCTCCTGCAAGGCTTCATCCATCCTCAGCTTTTCCCACCCCTTAAGCCCCAGCAGAATCGGTCCCAATAAAACTCCCGCGGCGCTATGCTCCACTTTATCGGCCAAGACCCCATCAATTGCGTTCTGCTGCTCTGCAAAAGCCTCGGCCTTTTGGCGCAGTCCTCGCCACCGCCCCTCCCCATCAATCCGCCGCAGGATCAGTTCAATCCAGTTCTGCTGTCGACGCGTATACTCAGGGGCCAGAAGTTCCTCGATCCCGTAGAGCTGCTTTTGCACCGCCTTGGCAATGGGTCCAAAGTCCGGTCGACTGATGGCCCCATCGCCCAGGGAGACCACCACTCGCTGTCGCGGTTTACCTTCGCTGTTGCGGTAAGATTCAAGCAGTTGGAGGACCTGGCCGCTCTTGGAATGCTTCAGACGGAAAAACATATCCCGCCAGTCTGGGCGGGCAGATAGGGAGAGTCAAGAACTACTGAAACTTATAGTCCCTACACGATCAATACAGGACAAACCTTCATTGCTCATCAACGACTTACGAATAATAACGTCTCTAAGTTCAGTGCTTTCCGCCCTTCAGTACGCAGTTTGGCCTAACGCGGCTACAGACGAACTTCTGCCCCAGCAATCTGGGCACTGCGTCGAACACGCGGACGAGGCGCTCCGTCGGCACGCGGTTGCGATACTTGTGGAAATCATCACGGTAGGTTGCCACCAGCCGGTGGTGCACCTCGGCGCATTCGATTGGGGATTGAACCGCGGTCCAGCTTCCGACCGCCGAGGGCATCCCGCCAACGAATACGTACTCCCGAAAGCACGACAGCATTCGTGCATGCAGAGCTTCGGGGATCTCCTCGCCCCAGGTGAACCTCGACCCGTATTGTGGAAGCCCTTCCTGACCTATCGCAGCCAGGAATTCGTCAAAGCTCATTGCATCCAGATGCAGATAGCTGATGCGCCCAACCGGCATGCTGAAGGTGTGATCCTCCAGCACGAAATCGAGCAGGGACCCCGCGGCTACGACGGGCAATTCCGGCATTTCCTCCGCAAACCACCACAAGTTGGAAAATACTTGTGGCGCCGCTTGTATCTCATCAAGGAACAGCAGGTCCTCAGCCGGGTCAATCCGCCTGCCAAACCGTGCCTCCAAACGCCGCGCCATCGCAGCCGTATCCCGATCGGCAAACAGACTGGCATCCTGAAGTTCCCTTTCGAAGTTCAGCTCCAGAAGCCGCTTTCCGGTGCGAGCAGCCAGCTCGCGAATCAGCCAGGTTTTTCCCACCTGCCGAGCACCGCGTACCACCAAGGGCTTCCGATCCGGCCTTTCGAGCCACTTCTCCAGATCCGCCATGGCATCTCGGTTCATCTTAACATGATAATACAACCGGTTTATATGTCAAAAACAATGCTATAATTACCGGTTCACTTGGTAATTTCCCGCAGCTTGCAGTGGTCAATCACCCCGGACACGGCTTGGGAGAGCTCTACAATCTGGAAAAGGATCCCAGCGAGTTCAATAACCTTTGGAACGAATCGGCGGCAAGCCGGTGTCGGCAGAAAGCCGAAAACTTACCCGGACTGTCGTTTCAACTACTGGAGGTGGTACTCACTCCAACCCCACCGAGCCATCGGGGTTGAAGATGATCGGTCTGTCGTAAGGTTTGAAGGGGTAATCCTTGGCCGCCTCTTCGTTGATGTCGATACCGAGGCCGGGTTCATCGGGAAGAACAAGATGTCCGTCACGAATCACGGGACCACCGATGAACACATCGCGGTAGCAGGAGCCTTCCATTTTGATGGTGTCATTGAACTCCTGGATAAGGAAATTGTTGATGGAGGCGTCGATGTGGGCGCAGACCATGAGAGAAACCGGTCCCTGGGCCTGGTGAGGCGCCACCAGCAAGTCAAACATCTCGGCCATTGCGGCAAGCTTCAGCGTCTCCCAAATGCCTCCGTTGGCGGTCGGCTCCGGCTCGATGATATGGACGGCTTTCTTGACGATGAGGTCGTTCATCAGGGTGCGAGTTACAGCCCGTTCCCCTGCCGCAATGGGGATGTTAATCTTGGCCCGCGCTTCGACCATCATCTCCGAGGATTGGCTCATCACGGGCTCTTCGTAGTAGAGGGGATGAAAGGGCTCGAGCTCCCTTGCCAACCGGATGGCGGTGGCCGGATTCAGGTCACGGCCATGGTAGTCCAGGCAGAGGTCGATTTCATCTCCGACCGCCTCTCGGATTCGCTTGATCCGGAGGGCCGATTGGGCAACGACCTCGGAAGCTGACATCCTCTCCCAACCCTCCGGCTGAGGTGAGAACTTGGCTGCGGTGAATCCTTTTTCCTTCAGGATCTTCATGCAGGCCACGATGTCATTCATTTCCGATCCTTCGTCTCCACGGCCGAACATATGGGGATTGGCTGCCAGGCGGATGTGGTCGCGGGTGGGGCCGCCCAACAGGGAGTAGACAGGCACATTGAGCAATTTACCCTTGATGTCCCAAAGGGCGTGTTCTACTGCGCTCAAGGCAGACAGCTCGGCCGTGCCCAATGGATAGCGAAGCCCCCTGTAGATCCCCTGCCAGAGAAAATTGATCCGCGCCGGATCCTGTCCCACAAGCCAACGCCTGTATTTCGTAATAGCTCCGTCGACCAATTCATCGAGGCTATGAAAGGCTTCGCCGATTCCAGTGATTCCCGCGTCAGTCTCAATCTTTACAAAAGCCCAGCTTCTGTTGAAACCCGTTCCGTAGTCAACGATCCCACCAGGGTTAACGAAAAGGGTTCTAACATTTGTGATTTTCACGTGTTATTTCCTTTCCATTGAGGTTGCATCTCGAATTTGTCTGTATTGCCCCGTCCGATCCGAGATTTTGTTTGCGTGTTCGTTTGCCTGATCGGTCCGGTCAACGAAATTCTTCCGAATTCAGATACAAGGGAAAGATTCCAAACAGATCACATGCCCACGGGTTCCCCTATATTGGAGAATAGCTCCCGAAACTCTGAAATGACCTCTTGGGGAAGCGGGTTGGATTCGATGGAAGTGACATTTTGTCGAAGGTGTTCGATGCTGCTGCTGGTTACCATGATCGTCGACACGGCGTCATGGGCGGCAGCGAACTTATAGGCTGTGCTGGCCGGGGTTTCTCCTTCCGGAATCAATGCCAGAAATTCCTCTGTGGTGAAGTTGCCGTCCAGGAGATTCCGAGCCTTCAAGTCATCGATGGTTTCCGTTAGCCGTTGATCATCCCTGAACGCGTTGCGCACGGTGTAAATATTGAGCACCCCAACGTTGTTCTTTTGGCAGAGAGGATAAATGTTCCTGTCCGCGACCTGATTGAAGATATTGTACCCCGCCATGACGACGTCGAAGAGGTCATCTTTGAGCCCCTTGGAGAGCCACTCATGGGTTCCGTCGACGGATGATTTCTCGGATGAGCCGATGAAGCGAATCTTCCCCTCTTTTTGCATTCTTCGCAGGATTGGAAAATGTTCGTCCCTCATTTTTTCGTAATGTCGGGTGAGGCATGAACCGGCCACCAGCAGGATATCCACCGTGTCGACCCCCAGCCTCTTGAGACTGCTTTCAACGGATCGCCTGATTTCCTCCTGACTCGGGACCCCCTGCTCCTCATCGCTGACCACCACCTTGTCGCTTAAGAAGTAGCGGTCTCGAGACACTCCAACCAAAGCCCGTCTCAGGATCAGTTCGCTGTCCATATAACCGGGAGAAGTGTCAAAGAGGTTATATCCAATCTCCAACGCCTCATGGATAAGCTTATGGATTTCCTTCTCCGGAACACCGTCCCGCTGACCCAGGCAGAAGTGACCGCCCGTACCAAGACCAAGTCTCGAAACTCTTAATCCTGTCCTTCCCAGTTCGGTACGGTGTTTTGATTCTCGGGACATTAGGTGATGATATTGATGGCCTTGTGTAGGTTGAAGGTGAAATGATCACAGAGGGCAGGGGTGGATTCGAAGCCCATGGTAGATTTGAGGCTAAGAACCAGTTGCCTGCAAGCAGCCAGGATTCTGGCTGCGTTATGGTTACGGATCATACATCGATCTTCATCGAAGAAGCGATCTCTGGGGTAGTGGTTTTTGTTTTCGATGGCCCAGTGGTTGCGGATTTTCGATAGGAACTGAGGAGGGCTCAAGTCGGTGGGATCGCGGCTGCTGACATAGTAGGAGCGTTCCGAGGAAGGTTTCGCTTTGTTAGCCCTACTTGACCAACTCAACTTCCGAAACGGTTTTTTTCGGGGGTAGTAGGGCTCAGGAGGCGCATCAACAGTAGAGGTGGGTTGGCAAAACCGCCTGTAGTGTAGACCTACGCTCTTCCCAGGGCGGGATTTTTTCGTATAATGGTGGGCCATCATGTTTCTGAGGTGTAATCGTCGGCGCAAAGATGGCAAAGAGCACTACTATTGGAATATCGTTGAGAACAAGCGTGTCAGCGGGGGGCGTGTGGTCCAAAGACAGGTCCTCTACCTTGGAGAGATCAACGATAGCCAACACGAAGCGTGGCGCAAGAGCATCGAGATTTTCGAAGAGGGCAGGGAAAGACCCGAACAGGTGGCGCTGTTTCCGGAAGATCGTGCCCCGCCTGTGGGCGACGAAAGTATTGTTAGAATACGGCTCAAAGATCTCAGGATCGAGAAGCCGCGGCAATGGGGAGGGTGCTGGCTTGGGTGCGTTCTATATGAGCAGTTGGGACTGGGAGAATTCTGGCGGGAGCGTCTCAGACCCTCCCGTCAGGGTACCCGCTGGGCCCATGTGCTGCAGACCCTGGTGGTTTACCGGCTGATGGCACCGGGAAGCGAGTGGCGGCTGCATCGGGAATGGTATGAGCGAAGCGCGATGGGCGATCTGATGGGGGAAGACTTTGGGATCGCCGAGAAGAACACGCTCTATCGCTGCCACGATCGATTGCTCAGGCACAAGAAGGCCCTGTTCAGGCACCTGACCGAGAGGTGGAGCGATCTGTTCAATGCCCGTTACGAGATTTTGCTATACGATCTGACGAGCACCTATTTTGAGTGCGATCCGAACCAGGAGCCGGCGGCCTCGAGCCGACTGCGCAAGTTCGGCTACAGCCGCGATAAGCGACCTGACTGCGTGCAAGTGGTGATCGCCCTGGTGGTGACTTGTGAGGGCTTGCCGATTGCCTATGAGGTACTTCCGGGTAACACGCAGGATAAAACCACCTTAAAAGATTTTCTTTCTCGGGTGGAAGAGAACTACGGTAAGGCGAACCGGGTGTGGGTGATGGATCGGGGCATTCCGACCGAGGAAGTCTTGCAACAGATGCGCCAAAGCGAACCCAGGATCCACTATCTGGTGGGTACCCCGCGCTCCTGGCTGGGTCGCTTCGAGCAGTCGTTGCTGCAGAAGGATTGGAAGCAGTTGCGTCCCGGTATCGAGGTGAAACTCCTCAGCGAGGGAGGTGAAACCTACGTTCTGGCTAAAAGCGACGATCGGGTGCGCAAAGAAAAAAACATGCGCCTGCGTCGTTTACGCCGTCTTATCGAGGCGCTCAAGAAGCTGCGTGAGAGCAAACGGCGCTACCAACGCGATACCATCCTGATCAAACTGGGCGAAGCCAAAAAGGAGGCCGGTCCCCGGATCTTTGGATTACTCGACATCGAGATCGCCCCCAAGGGCGCCCCCACTGAAAAGCCGCCTTTGAGCTTCCGGTTGAACTTAAAAAAATACCGCCAAGCCTATCGCCGCGAAGGCCGCTATCTGTTGCGCAGCACCCTCAGTGCCGAGAACCCCGAGCAACTCTGGCGCCTTTACCTGCAGCTCACTGAGATCGAGCAAGTCTTCAAGGAAATCAAGAACGACCTTTCCATCCGCCCCATCCATCATCAGAGAGATGATCGCATCGAGGCGCACATCTTTATCAGCTTCCTTGCTTACTCTCTGTGGGTCACCCTGAAACGTCGACTCTACCCGATGGCTCCGGGACTGACCCCAGCCGAGGTGCTCTCCAAAATGGCGGCCATCCAAATGCTCGATGTGAAACTGCCCACCACCGACGGACGCACCGTTGTGCTTACCCGTTACACCGAGCCCGGTGAGGACCAAAAGCTACTACTGAACCGGTTACACCTCGAACTTCCTCCCCAACCACCCCCCCAAATCGAATCCAAATAACCCCTCCTGTAGTGTAGACCTTTGGCCCACTATCAACGACTTACGTCGAAATCAGGCCCCAGTTGAGAAAGACGGGCTAGAGCCCGTCCCAGTGGTGGAAACAATTGATTTTTAATGAGTTATGGGCAAAAAAAGGCCGGATAGAGCTGCAAAAAGCTCGATCCGGCGAAAAAGGGCGCTTATGCTTGCGTTAGTCAAATACAAAGCACGCCCTTCTCATGAAAAATATTGCCGTACAAAGCTTCCTGCGTCCAGCCCTAACTCCAGTCATTCGATGCAAAGACTACACCGTGTTTCTGGAAACAATGGAGCGGATTGACCGGGTTTTGATCGACTCCTCGCTGGAAAGGGAGGCGATCGTAAAAGCCTTGGAAGGATGGGATGAAGCGGGAGGGAAGGATCGGGAGCGACGCGCTCTAAGAGCGATAAAAGCGCTGCGGGTGGAGGTGGTGCGTCATTTACTCGGAGGGATATCCTTTCGTTGTCTGTCGCAGGAGTTGGGACGCAGTGAGCTTCTGGCTAATTTTTGCCGGGTGCGTGAGGTAGACGGGATCCGGAAAATATCGAAGAGCAGTCTGGAACGGGATTCGAAATTCTTCGACGAAGCGTATCTGAGACAGCTGCATGCAAGGATGACCGAGGTGGTGGGCAATGCTGAACATTGTGGTGAGGCAGGATTAGAGAAGCCGATCGATACGAGGGAATGCCTGATCGACGCCACTTGCCTGGAAGCGAACATCCACTGGCCCGTGGACTGGGTCTTGCTCAAGGATGTGGGAGCAACGCTGCTCAAGGCGATCAGTCTGATCGGGCAGGCGGGAATGAAACAGCGCATGCCCCAGGGAGCAAAGGGATTGGCTCGGGAGATGAACAAACGGTGCCTGGAGATGACGCATGCGCGTCGGCGCCGGGAGGCGGGCAAAGCGCGTAAAGGGATCCTGCGGCGGATGAAGCTATTGCTCAAGAAGATTGAGGGCCATGCCCTTCGCCACCGTGACTTATTGGAAGCTATGTGGATGCAAAGCGATTACACCGAGAAGAAGGCGAGCCGAATCATCGAGCGAATGGATGGTATGTTAGAGCAGATACCGCAGGTCATGAAACAGGCGCACGAACGGATCATAGGGGGGCGGCAGGTGAAGAATGAGGAGAAGATCCTGAGCGCCTACGAACCTGAGATTGACGTCATCGTGCGAGGCAAGGCAGATCGGGAGGTGGAGTTTGGCAACACCCTTTATTTATGCGAGAGCGCAGAGGGATATCTGTTGGACTGGAAACTGTATGGGGGGCAGGCCCCGAGCGAATTGAAGCAGCTTTGGGAAAGTCTGGAGAGGCAAAAGGGCTTCGCTTTAGAGGAGAAGATCGAAGCGATCAGTGGGGATCGGGGCTATGCCTCGAAGGCGGCCAGCAAGCGGCTCCAGGCAGAGGGGATTTTTGACGCCCTTACGCCCCGCAATCCACAAGAGCTCAAGGAGCGGATGGAGGAGCCGCGCTTTGTCCGGTTGCAGCGACGACGAGGGAGCACCGAAGGCCGGATCGGAGTGCTCAAGAACCGATGGCACGGGGGCAAGATACGCAGCAAAGGCTTTGACAACCGTAACCTTAGCGTGGCCTGGTCGGTTCTGTCCCACAATCTATGGAAAATCGCGCAGAGACTTGCGCAAGAACATGAGAAAGAGGCAACGCAGGCGGCATAGGGATCCAAGAATCGAGTCAGAGGCGCTTCCTTGGGAGAACTATCGACTCAAAGCGAGAGGAAGGGTGCTGGAAAGGTGCATAACGGATAAAAGGTAAGCTACCGAGGACGGAAGGCATGTCGTGGTCTACATAACGTGACGAAGATTGATATCGGTATCAGGCTTCCACCCAAATCCTCTCGGATTTGGGACAGCCTCTAGCTAGCCGCTCCCCACAGCAAAAGACACACCCATTGCCCGTCGATCAAAGCCACATAGCGCAGGGTCTCTCCCGCGCTCCCCGCACTGTGCAAATAATGATGTTGGATCAAAAGATCATTGAATCGCTCCTGCTCTTCGGGCAAGATCAGACGCAGAGTTAGACGATCTATCGAAGGAGTCAGATGGTAAGATTTTTTGTCTTTCATACCATCTTGGCATGACTGATTCCCTCGGGTTTGTCTAGCTCTTTTTTTATCTTTTTGCCTATCAGCCACTTCCTCCCCAGAAAACTTTCACCCTGCCAGTTCGGTGTATTTCATACTTTAGTATTGTGGATTCTATGATCCATTCTACTATCTTGCCGGCGCGACCTTTCTACAGCAAACCGGAATATAGACGCCTGGCAGATGGTGGAGAAAACCGAAAGAGGGTGTGGAGGCAACTAGGTGAAACCACGCAGAATTCCTGCTCACTTTACGAGCCTGGTGTTCTCATGGGCCGAGTACCATCCGAACCAAAAGGAGCGGTGAGAGGGGAGGCGGGGAAGGGTGCGGGCATCGGAAGCCTGAAGGCGATCTTCGTGCAAGGTCCAGGAGGTCCCGCTCTGATCAATGGCGATGGAATCGAGGTCCCAGGTCGTGAAAGTGTGCTCACCGGATTCATAGACCCGATTGGCGCCGGAGTGGTCGGTCAGGACGACGAAGTCCATATCTCCGATACGGTCGTGATAAATTGGATTGCTGCGAAGGAACTTTTGGGAGATGGCAAGAGGTTGATCCGGAAACCGACTGAAGAGGAGGCTCAAGACTTCGTCTTTGTTTTTCAGGCTTCGATCCAACTTGGGAACCGTAAACATCAACCTGTCGGTGGCGAAGTACTCGCGGTAGGCGGCGCCTTCTGAATAGTCCCTTCTGTAACCTGTCTTCAGAGAGAGTACCTGGGTATCCGGGTGTCGACGCCGCCAGGCTCCCCAGGTCGTTGTGACGATGCTGAGTCGTTCGAGCGCGATATCTTTCTCGGCGAGAGGACCGATCACCGGCCTTCCCCAGATCGTGTTCCAGAGCGATTGCGTCCCTTTGTCGTACATGAGCTTATTAGAACGGTAGAGGAATCCGCTCGTTCCCAGCTCATAGTGAGTGTCATCATGGACGCTTTTGTAAAGAATCATGGAACCACAGAGGGTACAGTAGAGGCTGTCCCAAATCCGAGAGGATTTGGGTGGAAGCCTGATACCGATATCAATCTTCGTCACGTTATGTAGACCACGACATGCCTTCCGTCCTCGGTAGCTTACCTTTTATCCGTTATGCACCTTTCCAGCACCCTTCCTCTCGCTTTGAGTCGATAGTTCTCCCAAGGAAGCGCCTCTGACTCGATTCTTGGATCCCTATGCCGCCTGCGTTGCCTCTTTCTCATGTTCTTGCGCAAGTCTCTGCGCGATTTTCCATAGATTGTGGGACAGAACCGACCAGGCCACGCTAAGGTTACGGTTGTCAAAGCCTTTGCTGCGTATCTTGCCCCCGTGCCATCGGTTCTTGAGCACTCCGATCCGGCCTTCGGTGCTCCCTCGTCGTCGCTGCAACCGGACAAAGCGCGGCTCCTCCATCCGCTCCTTGAGCTCTTGTGGATTGCGGGGCGTAAGGGCGTCAAAAATCCCCTCTGCCTGGAGCCGCTTGCTGGCCGCCTTCGAGGCATAGCCCCGATCCCCACTGATCGCTTCGATCTTCTCCTCTAAAGCGAAGCCCTTTTGCCTCTCCAGACTTTCCCAAAGCTGCTTCAATTCGCTCGGGGCCTGCCCCCCCATACAGTTTCCAGTCCAACAGATATCCCTCTGCGCTCTCGCATAAATAAAGGGTGTTGCCAAACTCCACCTCCCGATCTGCCTTGCCTCGCACGATGACGTCAATCTCAGGTTCGTAGGCGCTCAGGATCTTCTCCTCATTCTTCACCTGCCGCCCCCCTATGATCCGTTCGTGCGCCTGTTTCATGACCTGCGGTATCTGCTCTAACATACCATCCATTCGCTCGATGATTCGGCTCGCCTTCTTCTCGGTGTAATCGCTTTGCATCCACATAGCTTCCAATAAGTCACGGTGGCGAAGGGCATGGCCCTCAATCTTCTTGAGCAATAGCTTCATCCGCCGCAGGATCCCTTTACGCGCTTTGCCCGCCTCCCGGCGCCGACGCGCATGCGTCATCTCCAGGCACCGTTTGTTCATCTCCCGAGCCAATCCCTTTGCTCCCTGGGGCATGCGCTGTTTCATTCCCGCCTGCCGGATCAGACTGATCGCCTTGAGCAGCGTTGCTCCCACATCCTTGAGCAAGACCCAGTCCACGGGCCAGTGGATGTTCGCTTCCAGGCAAGTGGCGTCGATCAGGCATTCCCTCGTATCGATCGGCTTCTCTAATCCTGCCTCACCACAATGTTCAGCATTGCCCACCACCTCGGTCATCCTTGCATGCAGCTGTCTCAGATACGCTTCGTCGAAGAATTTCGAATCCCGTTCCAGACTGCTCTTCGATATTTTCCGGATCCCGTCTACCTCACGCACCCGGCAAAAATTAGCTAGAAGCTCACTGCGTCCCAACTCCTGCGACAGACAACGAAAGGATATCCCTCCGAGTAAATGACGCACCACCTCCACCCGCAGCGCTTTTATCGCTCTTAGAGCGCGTCGCTCCCGATCCTTCCCTCCCGCTTCATCCCATCCTTCCAAGGCTTTTACGATCGCCTCCCTTTCCAGCGAGGAGTCGATCAAAACCCGGTCAATCCGCTCCATTGTTTCCAGAAACACGGTGTAGTCTTTGCATCGAATGACTGGAGTTAGGGCTGGACGCAGGAAGCTTTGTACGGCAATATTTTTCATGAGAAGGGCGTGCTTTGTATTTGACTAACGCAAGCATAAGCGCCCTTTTTCGCCGGATCGAGCTTTTTGCAGCTCTATCCGGCCTTTTTTTTGCCCATAACTCATTAAAAATCAATTGTTTCCACCACTGGGACGGGCTCTACAGTAGACACCCGTCACGGGTAGGCCTCCGACTTCGTCGACAAACATTTCGTGCCAGGCGAGTATGCGTTTGGGGTAGGCTCGGGCATCTCCGTTGATTTCGAGTCCAAAGACGACGTTACGGTCCCTGAGATAGCTCGCCTCGCCGGCTTTGACCATCTTGGGAAAGCGTAATGGAGGAATACCATCCTGCACGACTCCTCCCCATCGCACTTCATCGAGTCGTATCTTGGTTGGATGCGAGGTAGCAAAATAGGCGGAGAATCGAGAGTCGATGGCCATGTAGAGAGACCTCTTAAAGGTGGGGTAAAAAGTGTGTTGCTCGCGATCTTCGCTCCACCACCATTTGAACCAATCATCCGGGTCGCTACCAAACCTCCGGTTCGTTTTCCTTTTGAGAAGCCTGAGAAAGCGCTGTTCGGTACGAGTCGATGGTCCCAAAGTGAGCACATCTAGAATCATTGGGACGAAGGTGTCCTTCCAGTGTTCGTCAAGGTAAGCAAAAGCTTCTTTCTCATTTTCGGGCCTTTCGCCGATCGCCCAGCGCATCATTCTGATGTCTTCGTAGACATCGGGCTTCGTTGGATCTGCCGGGAGGCCGGTGAAAGACAGGCAGATGAGCAGAAATGATGCGAGAATACCGGGATGGGAGTGAGAGTAGGGATTCTGTAGAGTGCTCATAGAACTCTAAGAGTTGAGAGAAAGTCCTGGCCTAGCCTGGAAATCTTACAGGATTTCCAGGCTTTTGACGGAATGACACAGAAGATCTTGAATTTGAAAGTCTTATGGATAGGTCTCGAATGAGTATTCGGCCCTTCGCTGCGACAATGTGTAGTGTAACCCACCCTATTGGTTCGCCGCCGAAAGCAATGTCCAATGGAGAAACTCCTCAAGATCTTCTGTGTCATTCCGTTGGTTAGCCCGCTTTTTGACCACAACGTAGCGCAAGGCAAAGGATGAGGCATCAAATCGCAACCGGATCTTCGAAAGTTTGTGAGAAAAGCGGGCTAGATCTTCCAGGAAATTTCAATCGGCTAGAAGAACAGAGTTGGCGTATCGAGTTGCCGAGAAAAGCCGATTGGAGTGTCGGAGTTTCCGCCCGTGATGGAGGTGTGGCACTTCTTTGGCCAGAGGAGAAAGACGGCCGTAGGGCCACGCGATTCGTTCGACTGACGGTTTCTCACGAACCGGCTAGTCGGTGAGGATAAAGATTAAGAAAAAATCCCTTTCCCTCAAGGCGCGAATAGATGATATTCCGAAATGTGCAGCCCATGCGGCTGAATTTGAACCTTAGGCGGAAGGAGATTTCATGGAGATACGTCCGAACGGAATAAAGAGGAAAATTGCGCAAGGGGAGGTGGCCTGCGTCGTATCGGGAATTACTCACCCGGACGATATCGATGCCTTCGGGCCCAACGGGTTTGATGGTGTTTGGTTGGAAGGGGAACACGGTGCGGTTGATGCAGCGGACTTGGGCAACTTGACGCGGGCCTGCGATATCTGGGGTATGACTTCGGTGGTCAGAATCAACCGCAACGACCAGGGTCTGATCTATCGAACCTTGGACCGGGGTGCGCAGGGGATCGTGGTTCCCCATGTCGATACCAAGGAGGAGGCGCAGAATTTCGTCGAGGGCGGCAAATTTGCGCCGATCGGGCGACGGGGGATGTATCTTAGCCGGCAGGGTTTCGGAGTAGGCAACTACCTTGAAATCTCAAATGATGAGACGTTGCTTGTCGCCTTGATTGAAGACATCGTAGCTGTGAGGAATCTCGACGAGATCCTGACCGTCGACCACATTGACGTGTTCTTCGTGGCGCCCTCTGATTTGGCGACCTCGATGGGGCACATCGGTAATCTGGACCATCCTGAGGTGCAGGAGACGATATTCAAGAGTATCGAACGGATTCAGGCGGCTGGGCGGCCGGCCGGCGCGATGGCGAGCAACAGTAACGTCGCCGACTACGTGTCTGCGGGAGTCAAATTCGTCTTAACCGGTGTCGGGGGCTGGTTGGCTGAAGGCGCGAGCGAGTTCAGGCAGCGTATTGAAGAGGCGGGGTGAGTGATGGGCGAGGTTCGTCCCGCCTTGAAAGAGTGAAACAGATGACGTCGTTAGTCCGATCGGAGAGAAGAATGCCGTCGGATGAAACAAAAAGACAATACCCCTTGAACCTGGTCGGTTTGTCGTCAGGTTGGAGGGGCGAGGGCCCTCGAGCCCTGGAACGAATCAAGAACCAAAGCACTTATCAATACGATCGAAGGAGATTGGGCTCGAGGGCCCTCGAGCCTCCAGATTCAATCGCCGACGCAACAAGATCTTTCGCCCCCAGAGGGCTGGCGACCCCGGCCAGCAGAAGGGCATTCTTTGGGTTTCGGATGCAGAAAGTTCACCCTATCTGGGACTAGAGGAAGCCAATTCAATGCGAACGAGCACCGGCAGATTTGACGTCCTCGCCTTCCCCCTCCGGGATGATGGGACGATTCCCAATAACGAGCGGCTGCCACTGCTCTTTTATCGGCTGGCGATTCAGCCGTCGTCGGAAGTGTCGGCCGAAGCATTTGAGCAGCTGTTCGCCGAGAACGGCTGGACGGACGGTTGGCGCAACGGGGTCTATAGCTACCAGCATTATCACTCTACCGCGCACGAGGTCTTGGGAGTCTACAGTGGGAGCGCCACTATTCAGTTCGGTGGTGAGAATGGGATCAAACAGGAGGTCGGTGCCGGTGATGCGGTTGTGATCCCGGCGGGTGTGGCACACAAAAATCTCGGATCAAGTTTCGGTTTCGGCGTGGTGGGTGCTTATCCACGGGGCCAACAGATGGATATGTGTTACGGAAAGAAGGGCGAACGACCGCGGGCGGATGAGAATATCGCTCGTGTTCCTCTACCCCAGAGCGATCCTCTCGGAGGAGAACGAGGATCGCTGCTCGAACAATGGAAGTGAACGAGAAAAGGGATCTGGCGGTCTGGAAGGAGCACCTTCAGGACGAGGCGGATGCTGCCTTCCTCTATCGAAGGCTGGCGGAGCTCGAAGCCGAACCGAACAAGTCGGATGTCTATCTTCGTCTCGCAGATGTCGAGGACCGGCATACCGAGATCTGGAGAAATCTCATCGTCGAGGAAGGGTTTGAGGCTCCGAAGACGAGCCCCTCCCTGCGCGCCCGTTTCTTGAGTTGGATGGCTTCGCGATTCGGACCGGGATCGCTTCTCAATATGCTACTGCGAGAAGAAGGCCAGGAAGTGAAGGGCTACCTCTCTCTCTACCGCGAAAGCGAGAAGGCAAATCCGAAGGAGGCGGCGCTTACCCTGGCCAAGGAATCCGCCGAACACGCGCAAACCCTTGCCAAGATCGCAGACATTTCGGGCGAACCTTGGCATCAGATTGAATCGGGCGGTTTTGTTCGCAACATTGTCTACGGATTTAACGATGGGTTGACCGCGAACTTCGGGCTCGTCGCCGGCGTGGTCGGGGCCTCGATAGACTTTAGCTTCGTTCTCGTTACTGGGATCGCCGGAATGATCGCGGATGCACTTTCCATGGGTTCATCCGGTTACCTTGCGGCCAAGACTGAACAGGAAGTCTATGCCCATGAGATCGAGATAGAAAAAGACGAGATCGAGCTCATGCCGAAACTGGAGGAGGAGGAATTGCGCCTGATCTACCAGGCCAAGGGTATGGATGAGGAGAGGGCGCGGGAACTGGCTGCCGAGGTCATGAAGGATCCTGAGAGAGCCCTTAAAGAGCTTGTCCGAGAGGAACTTCAAATTGGTGACCCCCACACCACTCCGCTTAAGGAAGGATGGATTACCGGATCCGCCACCGCGGTGGGCGCTCTCATACCGGTGGCCCCGTTTTTCTTCCTCGACGGTCCGGCCGCGATCGTGACCTCTTTCGCGATCTCCATGTTTTCTCATTTTGCGGTCGGAGCAGCGCGGAGTATCTTCACGGGGCGGAGCCTCTTCCGAAGCGGAATCGATATGTTTGTCGTCGGTCTGGGAGTGGCGATCGTTGCTTACTTGGTCGGGGATCTGGTTGTTCGAATGCTATAGCCCGAACATTTCCGAATCCTTCTGCTGCTACCACGGATTCGAGAAAACCGCGGATTGAATGAACTGTGAGATCCCAATGGATTTTGTCCTGATGAGGGGCCGACAGGAGGATTATAGAAATCCCATCGACGGGCTCAGGGCAGTCAGCGGTTTCCGATTGCGCTTGAGATTCCGAATTTCGATTGGATGTGATGGTGATCCGAACCCCGAGTATTCGAGTATCGTAGTCGTAAACGCAATCGATGATCGAGGTCTTGAAATTCGAGTCAGAATCACCGGATTGGCAGGATGACTTTACTATGTAACTTAGTCGACCTATGGTTGAACCTGTTATGGCTAAGGTGACAATCCGTGAGGCGAAGGCACATCTTTCCCAATTGATTCGGAGAGCCGTGGCCGGAGAGGAAATCATCGTATCAAAGGGTAAGGAGCCGGTGGTGAAGCTCGTGCCTGTACCGGGGGCGAAGAAGCCCAGAACACCGGGAGGAGCAAAAGGGATTGTGGAGTGGATATCTCCGGACTACGACGGGCCGTTGAAAGAGTTCGAGGAGTACATGCGGTGAGGTATCTGTTCGATTGCTCATCTGACAGGCCACAGTCGAGAAGTTGACGCTGTTAACGAAGGACAGGAATATCCGAAAATACCGAGTGAGAACTGTTTAGTAGATCAAGGAGTGTGCTTGAGACCGAAGGTGCGGATGTTCGGGCGTCCTTCACAAATGGGTGATCAAGGCAAACCGTCCCACCTACCAAAAGATTGACATGGAATGTTGGTGTGATCTTTATTCGCCCGTTTCACGAATGCTCGGTAGCTCAGTAGTAGAGTCCCGGCGAGCCGGGATTAAGCACCAGGTCGCAATAGTTCAAGTCGAAAGGGAATTGCTCGGTAGCTCAGTGGTAGAGCGAGTGGCTGTTAACCACCAGGTCGCAGGTTCGAATCCTGCCCGAGCAGCCATTTACTATCAACGACTTACGTAGGTTAGGTCGATATCAGGTTCGCACGCTTGGCCACTACTTGGCCAAATTCTGCGTGCCAATCGTCGCTTTTTTTGGCTAATAAGGCCTAGTACAGTCATTCATGGACCTAGGATAACATTTGCTTATTGACTCACCCCCAAAACTACCAAAACCCCGTACCTTCGCGATGATCAAAAGGAGGAGGAATCTGCAACGAGGCGCGGTCGCACTGGATCTGAAGGTCACAGGTTCGAATGTGGAGTGCTCATCACGGCCGCGACCTCTTCGAAGATCTGAAGCACATCCGCAACGCCATCGATCTCGACGCATCTCGCCGAATTCCGGAAACCACCGACCAAACCGTCACCATCCTAGCCAAAGCAAACCGCCTCATCCGCCCCCACCGCCGCCCCAATACCTCGTCCAAAGACCCCCAGCTCGAACTCTTTTAGCTCTTCGCCTACCCATACTTTCACGCCGAACCTGCCTTTACTTGGTCAGTCCGGCTGCTGGCGCCTACTATTGGAGTGCGTAGACGCAACGATTTTCCAAGATAGATTGCACTCATGCATCGAGCTATATTGCGCAGGTGCAAATTTTGCCATGCGTCAATTTTGGCCTCCGATGTACGAGATTCCTAGAATCCAAGCGACATTGCCAGGCTTCTTGACTGTCGCTCGCGTTGGTGCTAACTTGAGCCCGTCCCAGTGGTGGAAACAATTGATTTTTAATGAGTTATGGGCAAAAAAAAGGCCGGATAGAGCTGCGAAAAGCTCGATCCGGCGAAAAAGGGCGCTTATGCTTGCGTTAGTCAAATACAAAGCACGCCCTTCTCATGAAAAATATTGCCGTACAAAGCTTCCTGCGTCCAGCCCTAACTCCAGTCATTCGATGCAAAGACTACACCGTGTTTCTGGAAACAATGGAGCGGATTGACCGGGTTTTGATCGACTCCTCGCTGGAAAGGGAGGCGATCGTAAAAGCCTTGGAAGGATGGGATGAAGCGGGAGGGAAGGATCGGGAGCGACGCGCTCTAAGAGCGATAAAAGCGCTACGGGTGGAGGTGGTGCGTCATTTACTCGGAGGGATATCCTTTCGTTGTCTGTCGCAGGAGTTGGGACGCAGTGAGCTTCTGGCTAATTTTTGCCGGGTGCGTGAGGTAGACGGGATCCGGAAAATATCGAAGAGCAGTCTGGAACGGGATTCGAAATTCTTCGACGAAGCGTATCTGAGACAGCTGCATGCAAGGATGACCGAGGTGGTGGGCAATGCTGAACATTGTGGTGAGGCAGGATTAGAGAAGCCGATCGATACGAGGGAATGCCTGATCGACGCCACTTGCCTGGAAGCGAACATCCACTGGCCCGTGGACTGGGTCTTGCTCAAGGATGTGGGAGCAACGCTGCTCAAGGCGATCAGTCTGATCCGGCAGGCGGGAATGAAACAGCGCATGCCCCAGGGAGCAAAGGGATTGGCTCGGGAGATGAACAAACGGTGCCTGGAGATGACGCATGCGCGTCGGCGCCGGGAGGCGGGCAAAGCGCGTAAAGGGATCCTGCGGCGGATGAAGCTATTGCTCAAGAAGATTGAGGGCCATGCCCTTCGCCACCGTGACTTATTGGAAGCTATGTGGATGCAAAGCGATTACACCGAGAAGAAGGCGAGCCGAATCATCGAGCGAATGGATGGTATGTTAGAGCAGATACCGCAGGTCATGAAACAGGCGCACGAACGGATCATAGGGGGGCGGCAGGTGAAGAATGAGGAGAAGATCCTGAGCGCCTACGAACCTGAGATTGACGTCATCGTGCGAGGCAAGGCAGATCGGGAGGTGGAGTTTGGCAACACCCTTTATTTATGCGAGAGCGCAGAGGGATATCTGATGGACTGGAAACTGTATGGGGGGCAGGCCCCGAGCGAATTGAAGCAGCTTTGGGAAAGTCTGGAGAGGCAAAAGGGCTTCGCTTTAGAGGAGAAGATCGAAGCGATCAGTGGGGATCGGGGCTATGCCTCGAAGGCGGCCAGCAAGCGGCTCCAGGCAGAGGGGATTTTTGACGCCCTTACGCCCCGCAATCCACAAGAGCTCAAGGAGCGGATGGAGGAGCCGCGCTTTGTCCGGTTGCAGCGACGACGAGGGAGCACCGAAGGCCGGATCGGAGTGCTCAAGAACCGATGGCACGGGGGCAAGATACGCAGCAAAGGCTTTGACAACCGTAACCTTAGCGTGGCCTGGTCGGTTCTGTCCCACAATCTATGGAAAATCGCGCAGAGACTTGCGCAAGAACATGAGAAAGAGGCAACGCAGGCGGCATAGGGATCCAAGAATCGAGTCAGAGGCGCTTCCATGGGAGAACTATCGACTCAAAGCGAGAGGAAGGGTGCTGGAAAGGTGCATAACGGATAAAAGGTAAGCTACCGAGGACGGAAGGCATGTCGTGGTCTACATAACGTGACGAAGATTGATATCGGTATCAGGCTTCCACCCAAATCCTCTCGGATTTGGGACAGCCTCTAACTTGCAAAACGCCGATTGCGTAAACGCAATCTATCTCTAGTTACCCACACCCTTAAGTGGTAAGGTATCAAAAGTGAATGGACGAACTGTACCCAGGCGCTGGTTTGATCGGCATCCCAAATTGACGTT
Source organism: Candidatus Moanibacter sp. (assembly GCA_965226025.1). Taxonomy (GTDB): domain Bacteria; phylum Verrucomicrobiota; class Verrucomicrobiia; order Opitutales; family UBA2987; genus Moanibacter. The sequence goes on from CBDDCD010000003.1 coordinate 2,915,307, forward strand.
GTCGGCCTTTGCGCTTTTCGGATGCGTGGTAGCGATCATCTTGGCGGAGAGTACGGCACGCATGCTCTTTCCCCAATGGGCTCCTGCCAGAGAAGAACGAGTGGTGTTCTGGACCTACAGTGAGCTTCTGGGATGGGAGCACTCACCTAACCAGCGAGGCCTCTTCAATCATCAGAACTTTTCGGTGGATGTCGTTATCAACTCCTATGGAATGCGCGATGACGAATATTTCATGGAACGAACCGAAAAGAGAAGAATGCTTGTTCTCGGCGATTCATTTGGATGGGGATTTGGTGTAGGACACCAAGAACGGTTTAGCGAGATTCTGGAGAATACACACTCTGATTGGGAAATCATCAACGCCTCGGTGAGTGGATATGGTACTGATCAGAATTTCCTGTTTTTGAAAGAGAAAGGGATAGATTTTAAACCTGATGTGGTATTGCTTTTGTTCTACGAAAACGATTTTGAGAACAATATTCACGCGAAGGAATACTGGTATTTCAAGCCTTTCTTTGTCGTTGAAGGCGTAAATCTGAAGTTACAGAATGTGCCTGTTCCTAAGGCAACCATTCGGCAGCGACTTGACAGGTTCTTTCTGGGAAGAACTTATCTTGGACCGAGACTCTATTTCACGCTTAGAAGGCTTAAATCTCTAGTGAACAGCATGATAAAGAGCAGGAGAGTGGCGACCAGAGAAAAGAATTCGGTGGGCGAACAAACAATGTATGATGTAACGCATCACCTGATCACAGCCATGAATGAGTTATCCAGGAAGGCAGGTTCCCAATTCGTGCTTGTAAGCATTCCGATGAATGTGGAGAAAAGGACTTGGTTGCAGAAGATTGCGGAAAAAGGGAGCATCCCATATCTCCAACTTGACGAGTATTTCGAATCAAAAGGGGCCAGTGTAAAGTTCCCGCATGATGGCCACTGGAACGCGGATGGACATGCAATTGCAGCAAATGCGATCGATGAATTTCTTCGGGAACTAAGGCTGTTCGGCTCATCTAAGTCAGAACGGTAGAGTAAGGAAAGAGCTTGTCATCTTGGCTAACAAGCGCTGCACCGGACGGCAATTCCGCTGCGCTCCATTGCCGCCAGTGACCTTCGTCGTTCGGTGAAACCAAAGATTGAGGCTGATTTGCATACGGTCTAGGATCGCCGCATTTTCTATGAAATACCTCATATTGCCGATCCTTATTCTTTCGTTCCGCACCTTGGAGGGACAGGAAGTGTGAGGTTTTAAAACGGGTACGAGAGCTTATAGAATCAGGGGATGTCGAAGGAGGCCTAAGATTGCTAGAGAGCCACCCTCAGCAGGGTACAAGCCCTGTCTTTGAGTTCATAAAAGGAAATATGAACTATCAGTTTGAGGACTTCGATACTGCCATAGCCAATAACGAGAAGGCGAATGCTCTATTTCCCGACTTTCGAAGTGCGTATGGAATGCTCGAACTTCCCTGTTGACGGCAGGTGATATATGCATACAATTACAGAGTTACAATATTCATTATTGAATATTGTGATACCTATTAAACATGCATATAAGATGGTATGTTTCGAACAAACATTCGTGACTTGAAGAGCTGGAAGACCAAGCCAAGGCGAAAGCCGTTGGTGGTGGGTGGAGCTCGGCAGGTGGGGAAGACCCACTTGATTCGGCAATTTGCGAGTGAGTGCTTCGAGAATTTGGTGGAGCTGAATTTCGAGAAGCAACGGAAATTGGCGGAACTGTTCGTCTCCAAAGATCCGGATCGAATTCTTCCGTTGATTGAGTTGCAGCATAACACCGTCATCAGATCCCAGGAGACGCTTCTATTCCTGGACGAAATCCAAGCCGCACCAGAGGTTTTCGAGGCGCTTCGATATTTCTATGAAGAGCGTCCGGATGTCCATATAGTGGCGGCGGGGTCATTGCTCGAGTTCGCTCTTGGAGAGCCGTCTCTCTCGGTCCCTGTTGGACGAGTTGAATACATGTACCTCGGTCCCATGACGTTCGAGGAGTTCCTGCTCGCGCAGGGTAAAGACCGATTGGTATCCTTCCTTAACTCCTTTGAGTTCCCTGCCACCATTCCTGGCCCGGTGCACGACCAGATGCTGGACGCTGTAAGGCAGTTCTTGGTGGTGGGGGGTATGCCGGGCAGTGTGTCTGCCTACAACAGGTCCGCTTCCCTTGCCGATACAGAGTCCGAGAAACAGTCAATCTTGGAAACGTTCATCGAGGATTTCGGAAAATACGCCTCCAGGGTCGACCCCAACCGACTCAGAAGGGTATTTTCCCGTCTTCCCCTGTTGATCGGTCAAAGGCTGAAATATGCCAACATTGACCGGGACGATCAGGCGAGGAACCTGGCGCATGCCCTCTCGCTCTTGTGCAAGGCGCTGGTCGCCTCGCGTGTGCATCACAGCTCCTGCAACGGCATCCCTCTTCGTGCGGAAATGAAGGAAACGGTTTTCAAGCCGCTCTTTCTCGACGTCGGCTTGATGGCAAGTGCCTGTGGCCTCAACCTTCTGGATTTTGCGAGCGTAACGGACATGCTTCAAGTGAATCAAGGAAGTGTCTGCGAACAGTTTGTTGGGCAGCATTTGCTCTACTCCCAGCCTTCCTTCGTCAAGCCTGAGCTGTTCTGCTGGATGCGGGAAAAGCGCTCCTCAAATGCCGAAGTTGACTACGTTTTGAGCATGGGGTCCCGAATCATCCCGATCGAGGTCAAGGCGGGAAGGACAGGCACCCTCAAATCTTTGCAGGTTTTCCTCAAGACCAAAGGACAAAAGACCGGTGTGCGATTGAGCGGCGCCTCCCCCTCCAGGCATCGGGCCAACTATGCCTTGCCCGGATCGACCGACCAATCCTTCGATCTGGTCTCGATTCCATTCTACCTAGTGGGGCAAGTTCGCCGGTTGCTTGACGTGAAGTAGAGGTCGGGATAGTTTGCAATTAATGTTCCCAACCCCAAGGCAACCAGGGAGATCGTCCGGATTCTCAGCCGGGTGCTGGGCCTGCAATTGGACATGGACGAGCGTGGGGGATATAGGTGCAATCACAACTGTGCGGGCTAGTCTCGCGGGACCGGGAGACCTCGAATGTGTGATCTTCCTCGCTCTTTCAGGTTGCGTAATACGGCAGGGTTCGGGACGAGGTTTGCTCCGCTGAGTTCTGATGGATAGTAGCACGAAACTGCAGGCGGTGGTTGACGTAATGCGGGTTCCCGCGGAAGGCGATCCGATGAGTGCGGTGGTTGCGGTTGGGGGCGGAGATCCCGACCGTGAAGAGTCGTGCGACGTCCTCGTCGTTGGTGGCGGGATGGGCGGAGTGGCGGCGGCGTGGGCAGCGGCCCGAAGGAGACATCGCGTATGCCTCCTGGAGGAGACCGATTGGCTTGGGGGGCAAATGACCAGCCAGGGGGTCGCAGCTCTGGATGAGCATGAGCACATCGAGGCTTTTGGCGGCACGCGTTCCTACTATGAGCTCTGCGAAACCATCCTGGCTCACTATCGAGAACTGGTTAGCAATCCAAACGCCGAAACGCCATTGAATCCGGGACGCTGCTGGGTCAGTCGACTGGCATTTGAGCCGAAGGTAGCGGTCAATGCGATCGACAAGCTGCTTTCGCCGCAGGTCGAGGCAGGGCGGTTGAGGATTTATCTGCGCACGAAGGCGACCGCAGCGCAAATGGATGGCGACCGTGTTGTTTCCATCACGGCGCACAACCTCGACGACTGCCAATCGGTTAGGTTTGCCTTTCAGTACGTATTGGATGCAACCGAGCTGGGTGACCTGCTTCCGCTGACAGGCACCGAGTATGTCGTGGGGGCCGAATCAGTCGGCGAAACTTCAGAGCCCCACGCGCAGCCTGACGATCCAAAATCACACTGTGTGCAGAGCTGCACCTATACCTTTGCGCTGGAGAGGAGGCCCGAGAGTGAGGTCCACTGTATCGCGAAGCCAACGAAGTACGAGCACTATCGAGACCGCCAACCGTATAGTGTGCGCATTCACGTGCATGGCGGTGAGATTTACGGAGAGACGACTGGATGGTTGGAGTACCAGGTTTTCGAGGAGGCGGAGGGGACGAAGGGACCGCTTTGGAGATACCGCCGGTTGGTGGACGTGGCGCAGTTTCCGGATTGTTTTGAGAACGACCTTACCCTCTTCAACTGGCCGGGCAATGACTACCGTGATGTGCCCTTGGTGGACCAACCTCCAGAGGTTCTGGCGAAAGCGCTTCAGGATGCCAAACGAGTGAGCTTGGGTTTCGCCTACTGGTTGCAGACGGAAGCACTCAATCCACATGGGGAACCCGGCTTTGCCAATCTTCTCTTGCGTCCGGATGTCATGGGCAACGACGACGGTTTAAGCAAGTATCCCTACATCCGCGAGTGCCGGCGGATAAGAGCACTCAAGACGATCGTCGAACAGGAGCTCGCGGTGGCCCATCAGCGAGGGCCGCGTGCGGCCCACTTCCATGATTCCATCGGGGTCGGCTGGTACCCGATAGATATCCATCAGGTGAGCGAGGACGAGGTCGGCACCAGCACAAGAACCAAGCCGTTTCAGATTCCACTCGGCGCGTTGATCCCGGTGCGGGTCGAGAATCTCATCGCGGCTAACAAGAACATCGGCACAACGCATATCACCAATGGTTGCTATCGCTTGCATCCGGTTGAGTGGAACGTCGGCGAGGCGGCGGGGCTGGTGGCCGCGTTTGCTTTGGAGCAGAGCAGAAAGCCGAAAGAGATCCGTGAAGACGAGTCGCTCTTACGTGCCTTTCAGAATGAATTGGTCAGCGAAGGCGTGCCGCTTTGCTGGCTCATTGATGTACCGGTAGGCAGTGAGGAATTTGAGGCGGTTCAGCGATTGGTGATGGCAGGGGGGTATGGTGGGATGGACACGCGTTTGGAATTTGAGCCGGCCCAACTCCTCACAGCCGAGGATCGCGAGGAGTGGTTGGAACGCACCGAGTGTCGAAATCGAAGCGCCTTTCGCGGCGATAGAGAATTCAGCCGAGCGGAGTTAGCGAGGGCGTTGGTGGGAATGGGTCAGATTTGAGCAAAGAAGCTACCGCAACCTGTGCTGACAGTTCACTGTGCATGCGGACTTTTGGACGATTCGGAAAACGACGGAGCCGAGGAGCGATCGTCGAAATGCTCACGCATTCCGCTACATGCATCGATTCGGAAAGTAGCGGAATGCGTAAGCATTTCGTCTTCCAGGATGCCGATAGTTTCAGCAGGACGCCTTCGCTCCGGCTGCTGATCTCGACAGATTCCTACCCTCCCGCCATCGGGTGGACCAGCTTTTCACGGCGGCCGCAGCAGGCGGGGAAGGTCATCCAGCCGCCGATGGCGACGGTCCAGAGCTCGCCCAGATTGGAATAGTACTCCTTGAGGCCCTCTTTCATGGCTGCGACTACCCGAGGGAGGTCTTCGTTTTTCATACCCACCGGGTTCGTGTTTTCAAAGGGCAGACTGGTCCAGAGAACGGCTTCCGGCTCATGCAAATAGAGTCCGAAGGCTGCCGGATTATGGGCCATCGGTGAGCCGGGCACGAGACTGTACTGATGGATCGTGAGAAAGTCGATGCGGTCGCGGTTTTCGACCAGGTAATCGAAGGTCATGTTGAGCTCGCGTTGGGTTTCCGTCGGAAATCCGGCGATCAGCATGACGGCAGTCTGAATTCCGTTATCCGTGCATGCCTTAAGGATGCGCCGCGCACTATCCGGGCGCGTCGGCTTGTTCATCGCCTCGAGCGTCTTCACACAGGCGCTCTCGAGGCCGAAACGCAGTGTGCGGCACCCGGAATGGGCCAGATCGGCGATCATGTTGTCCTTAAACCCAGGGTCGAGTAGGACTTCCGCTCCCCATTCCACCTCCAGGCCGGAATCGATGATACCGAGGGCCAGTTCGTGTAGCTCGCGCGGCCGAAATGAATCGACGGGAAGGTCGAACCAGTTGGAACCGGTCTCGCGAATGGCATGGCGCATGTCCTCAAGGGCCATTTCAACCGGGCGAGTGCGGTAAGTGGCGACGGTTTGACAGGAGATGTTGCAGAAGGAGCAACGACCCCAATAGCAGCCGCGTGAGAAAGGGAGAGGTATCGGGTACTTGGGGACGAGGTATTTCTCCAGCTGAAGACCGTCCGAAGTCCACAAAGGCACTGGGACCTCGTTGGGGTCGGTGTGAGTTAGAGATATCAAGCGAGGCTTTCGAAAGGTTCCCTCAGGCAGATAGGCGTTCGGAACCGATTCGACACTTCCATGGTCGCGCAAGATTGCTTCAAGCCAAAGGGCGAGGGCCGCCTCGCCATCGTGCACGATGATCGCATCGGCCGGAAGGAGCGACGCCGGTATCCGTTCGATATCGTGTTCCACGGCAGTCAGGTAGGCGCCGCCCACGACGATCTTGGTTTCGGGCAACTGTTCTCGAATATGGCGCACCAGAGAGAAACCCGGAATCACCTGGGAGAAGTAGGTCATGCTCACTCCGACGACCCGCGGTTTGCGTTTTCGGATTTCGGGCAAGACGTGATTTTCCAGATATTCGAGGTAGGGATTCGCCGTGGGATCTGCGAGCGCGCGTTCCAGATTATCGAAGGAACGAAAGGCGCCGTTGACTCCAAAGTGGCGGAAATCGTGCTCGTAGCGGCCGCGGGAAACCGCCGTCATGACGATGCCGGCGTCATTGTGCCGGCGTCATTGATGGTTTCAAAGGCCCAGCGCATCTTCTCGTGGTCCGATTCGATGCCAGCAGTGCGTAGTGCATCCTTGGCGCTATCGATTTCCGCGACTACGCGATCGGCTGTTGATCGAAGTTCGGGGTCATTCGACCCCTGGGCGATCAGCTGGCGACAGCCTTCCAGAAAACCCGGCGAGTGAAAGTGGTGAAAGGAATCGATGGCCAAATCCCATTGCTGCGCGTCCCAGCCTTGCGAACGCAGATAGGCGGTAAGCACGGAGAGTCCGGAAGTGGCCTGGCCGAAATTCGCTACCGGAGGAGAAATGAGGAGAATGTCCATCGTCTGGAAAATCTTCGATTTTTCAGACTTTAATTCGCCGCCTCAAGGCGGCGAATTCGGGCCGGCTTGTCGTCCCCGTGGATTTCGGCGGAGAGGATTCTCAGCGATCGATCTTCGATGGGGAGATCGACGCGGACGGAACCCCGGCGGTGAGACTCTCGAAGGGCGATGGCGATTTCGAGGGCGGCGCGGGAGTCGTATAAGGAACACCTAGGTTGTGAATTCGATTCGATGGCCTCGATGAGATCGCGAACCAGGGTGAGACCACAGCCTTCGGGCCGGGCCGGTGTGGCGAGGGGAGAGCGAGCGGGGATGCCGCGCCCTCTGGGGCCCCCGCTGGTGAGGTAAGTCCATTCGGAGTCCAGGGCGTTGGCGATCGACCGGACGCGACCTTCCGTCCCAATGACGTCGATCTCCCAATTGGCGACGCCACACGATGTTGCCCGTAGGTAGGCTCGAACACCGTTGTCGAAGGCAAGATAGCCGTTACCGGATAGGTCCTCTTCCCTGGATGCGGCTTCATCGAACTCCATTTCACCGAAAACCCATTGCACGTCTCCGCCGGCCAAGTATCGGATGATGTCGATGGCGTGGCTACCGTTATGGGAGAGGCCGCACTGGGTGTAGGCGGTGACCTGCAGGATGTCTCCCAGGATGCCTTCATCGATCATTCGCCGGGTCTCCACGAAAGAGGGGCTGTAACGTCGGCCACAGTTGATTACCATGGGGACGCCGTTCGCCTCGCATTCGGCGACCATCGCATCAGCCTCATCGAGGCTCAGGGCGATCGGCTTGTCCGCCCAAATCCCTTTGGCGCCCGACTTGGCGGCAGCGATGGCAATTTCGGCCCGAACCCTGGCGGTCGTCGCAATGCTCACCAGATCGGGCTTTTCGCGGTCCAGAAGGTCGCGGTAGTCATCGTAGAGATGTTCGCTGGAGATGCCCCAGCGTTCACCAAATATCTGTCTCTGCTCTGGGTGAGGATCGGCTCCCGCAATCAATTCGACATTGGGCGCGGCAGCGTAAGTCGGGGCGTGGCAGTAGGGAAGGTGGATCGCTCCCCCTTGCTCGATTTCGTCATCGAAGGTGCTTCCAATTCGGCCGAGGCCGATAACAGCGGCTGTGTAGGTTTTGTTCACGGATGACCTGAGAGCTTCCCTTTCAGGATGCGGAGGGGTACTTGGATGTCGAGAATGATTCCTTGGAGCCAAGAGGCAGATCAGGGTGAAAGTTTTCTGGGGAGGAAGTGGCTGATAGGCAAAAAGATAAAAAAAGAGCTAGACAAACCCGAGGGAATCAGTCATGCCAAGATGGTATGAAAGACAAAAAATCTTACCATCTGACTCCTTCGATAGATCGTCTAACTCTGCGTCTGATCTTGCCCGAAGAGCAGGAGCGATTCAATGATCTTTTGATCCAACATCATTATTTGCACAGTGCGGGGAGCGCGGGAGAGACCCTGCGCTATGTGGCTTTGATCGACGGGCAATGGGTGTGTCTTTTGCTGTGGGGAGCGGCTAGCTACCGGCTGAAGGATCGAGACGGCTGGATCGGCTGGGATGGGGCGCGACGGCATGCGCGCTTGAAACTGGTGGTGCAGAACCGGCGTTTTCTCATTCTGCCCGGGCTCAAGCTGGCCAATCTGGCCTCCAAGACGTTGGCGATGTGCCTGAGAGTCTTGGCCGATCACTGGGAGCAGGCCTTTGCCTATCGCCCCTTGGTAGCGGAAACTTTCGTGGACCCACAGATCCACCGAGGCACTTGCTACAAGGCGAGCGGGTGGACTCCTTTGGGCTTGAGCGCGGGATATGGTCGACAGCGGGAAGATTTCTATGAACGCCATGAGCGCCCCAAGCAGATCTGGGTCAAACCCCTGCGGGCTGATGCTCTGCAACTGCTGCGCTCGCCAGGGCCCTTGCCCAAGGCACACCGTGAGGCCCTCAATGCCAACGACAACTCCCATGCGGTCTGCCTCAAAGTGGAACAGATGACAAGCCTCTGGGAACGCTTCCACCAGATCGAAGACTTCCGTCGAAAAGCGGGCCGTCGCTATCGACTCGCCACGGTCTTGAGTATGATTGTGCTCGGCACCCTCTGCGGCAAACACAACCTCAAGGAGATCGTGCGCCTGGCCCATCACCTCAATCAAGCCCAACTGCGCGCCTTACGCTCCTGGAAAAACCCCAAAACAAGCCGTTTTCAGGCCCCCTGCTATGATGTCTTCTACCGGGTGTTGCAAAACGTCGAGGCCGAGCTTTTCGATCAAATCCTCACCCAATTCATGGCCTCGCCCGAGGGCCGGTTGCCCCGCGATATAGCCGTTGACGGTAAGACTCTCAAAGGCACCGACAAAGAACCGGCCAAGGCCTTGCACCTGGTGGCCGCGGTCGATCATCAAAGCGCTCAAACGATTGCCCAAGTCGCTACCGCCGACAAATCCAACGAGATCACCGCCGCCCAAACTCTCCTGCGCAAGATGCCGGCCATGGACGGATCCACCTTCACCTTCGACGCCATGCATAACCAAAAAGAAACGGCCCACATCGTGGTCGAAGAACTCGGTGCTGACTATATCATCCAGATCAAAGACAACCAACCCACCATGCATCAAGACGCAAAGAATCTTTTCGGCCCCTCCCCCTTTTTGTCCACCAAACCGTAGATAAGGACCATGGCCGCCTGGAGATTCGTCAAATAGCAACCCATCCTCTAAGCGCTCCCTCCCTTGGCTTGCCTCATGCTCGTCAGTTCGCCTCTGTCCAACGCACCTTCCATTATCCTAACCCGTCTTTCTCAACTGGGGCCTGATTTCGACGTAAGTCGTTGATAGTGGGCCAAAGGTCTACACTACAGGAGGGGTTATTTGGATTCGATTTGGGGGGGTGGTTGGGGAGGAAGTTCGAGGTGTAACCGGTTCAGTAGTAGCTTTTGGTCCTCACCGGGCTCGGTGTAACGGGTAAGCACAACGGTGCGTCCGTCGGTGGTGGGCAGTTTCACATCGAGCATTTGGATGGCCGCCATTTTGGAGAGCACCTCGGCTGGGGTCAGTCCCGGAGCCATCGGGTAGAGTCGACGTTTCAGGGTGACCCACAGAGAGTAAGCAAGGAAGCTGATAAAGATGTGCGCCTCGATGCGATCATCTCTCTGATGATGGATGGGGCGGATGGAAAGGTCGTTCTTGATTTCCTTGAAGACTTGCTCGATCTCAGTGAGCTGCAGGTAAAGGCGCCAGAGTTGCTCGGGGTTCTCGGCACTGAGGGTGCTGCGCAACAGATAGCGGCCTTCGCGGCGATAGGCTTGGCGGTATTTTTTTAAGTTCAACCGGAAGCTCAAAGGCGGCTTTTCAGTGGGGGCGCCCTTGGGGGCGATCTCGATGTCGAGTAATCCAAAGATCCGGGGACCGGCCTCCTTTTTGGCTTCGCCCAGTTTGATCAGGATGGTATCGCGTTGGTAGCGCCGTTTGCTCTCACGCAGCTTCTTGAGCGCCTCGATAAGACGGCGTAAACGACGCAGGCGCATGTTTTTTTCTTTGCGCACCCGATCGTCGCTTTTAGCCAGAACGTAGGTTTCACCTCCCTCGCTGAGGAGTTTCACCTCGATACCGGGACGCAACTGCTTCCAATCCTTCTGCAGCAACGACTGCTCGAAGCGACCCAGCCAGGAGCGCGGGGTACCCACCAGATAGTGGATCCTGGGTTCGCTTTGGCGCATCTGTTGCAAGACTTCCTCGGTCGGAATGCCCCGATCCATCACCCACACCCGGTTCGCCTTACCGTAGTTCTCTTCCACCCGAGAAAGAAAATCTTTTAAGGTGGTTTTATCCTGCGTGTTACCCGGAAGTACCTCATAGGCAATCGGCAAGCCCTCACAAGTCACCACCAGGGCGATCACCACTTGCACGCAGTCAGGTCGCTTATCGCGGCTGTAGCCGAACTTGCGCAGTCGGCTCGAGGCCGCCGGCTCCTGGTTCGGATCGCACTCAAAATAGGTGCTCGTCAGATCGTATAGCAAAATCTCGTAACGGGCATTGAACAGATCGCTCCACCTCTCGGTCAGGTGCCTGAACAGGGCCTTCTTGTGCCTGAGCAATCGATCGTGGCAGCGATAGAGCGTGTTCTTCTCGGCGATCCCAAAGTCTTCCCCCATCAGATCGCCCATCGCGCTTCGCTCATACCATTCCCGATGCAGCCGCCACTCGCTTCCCGGTGCCATCAGCCGGTAAACCACCAGGGTCTGCAGCACATGGGCCCAGCGGGTACCCTGACGGGAGGGTCTGAGACGCTCCCGCCAGAATTCTCCCAGTCCCAACTGCTCATATAGAACGCACCCAAGCCAGCACCCTCCCCATTGCCGCGGCTTCTCGATCCTGAGATCTTTGAGCCGTATTCTAACAATACTTTCGTCGCCCACAGGCGGGGCACGATCTTCCGGAAACAGCGCCACCTGTTCGGGTCTTTCCCTGCCCTCTTCGAAAATCTCGATGCTCTTGCGCCACGCTTCGTGTTGGCTATCGTTGATCTCTCCAAGGTAGAGGACCTGTCTTTGGACCACCCGCCCCCCGCTGACACGCTTGTTCTCAACGATATTCCAATAGTAGTGCTCTTTGCCATCTTTGCGCCGACGATTACACCTCAGAAACATGATGGCCCACCATTATACGAAAAAATCCCGCCCTGGGAAGAGCGTAGGTCTACACTACAGGCGGTTTTGCCAACCCACCTCTACTGTTGATGCGCCTCCTGAGCCCTACTACCCCCGAAAAAAACCGTTTCGGAAGTTGAGTTGGTCAAGTAGGGCTAACAAAGCGAAACCTTCCTCGGAACGCTCCTACTATGTCAGCAGCCGCGATCCCACCGACTTGAGCCCTCCTCAGTTCCTATCGAAAATCCGCAACCACTGGGCCATCGAAAACAAAAACCACTACCCCAGAGATCGCTTCTTCGATGAAGATCGATGTATGATCCGTAACCATAACGCAGCCAGAATCCTGGCTGCTTGCAGGCAACTGGTTCTTAGCCTCAAATCTACCATGGGCTTCGAATCCACCCCTGCCCTCTGTGATCATTTCACCTTCAACCTACACAAGGCCATCAATATCATCACCTAATGTCCCGAGAATCAAAACACCGTAGGAGTATTGGTGAGCTTCAACCTCCGAGGAACCCTCTTCGTCGTGAGCTCGGTCGAATCATGGTCTACTGCCGTATCAGGAGAATTCCTGAAACCTGAAATCCGCGTCCCGTATTTTGACCCTGACCGCTGAACTCTGAACCCTGTAATCCCGTTACCCCTTGATCGACACTTTGATCTCGTCAATTTTCGGATGGCAGCCCAGCCTCCTTTCCATGGGTGAAACCGTCCATCACGTTACTTTGCACATTTCGGGAAGGGTGCAAGGGGTGGGGTTTCGATACCACACACTGCAGATGGCAAAGGGATTTGAAGTCTCGGGGTATGTTAAGAATCTGTCCGACGGACGGGTCTTGGTAGAAGCGGAGGGCCGGGAGAACGAAGTGTCGGAGTTTCGGAGTGAGATCGTAGAGCAGCTTAAGCCCTTCATAAGGAATGTCGAATATCGATCGGAAGTCCGGCCGCCGTCGTTTCGCGGCTTCACTATTGAATGATTTCCTTATTCCTTTGAAAAAGCATTGACAGGCAGCGATCTACGCCGTCTCGCTTACGAAGTGTGTGAAACGCCCAGGCAAACCCCAATTTTATAATTATGCAAATATCTCGAATAGCTTCTATTTTCCCCGTCATCATTCTCCTATCGCTCGGCTGCTCGACAGAGGGGCCGGAAGAGACGGTGTCCTCTCGAGTCTTCTTTATTGAACCTTCCGATGGCGCCACCGTCGAAAGTCCGGTAGATGTTAAAATGGGAGTCGAGGGCATGGAGATCCGGCCCATATCGGAGGGCCTCATTGATGGAACCGGGCACCATCACATTCTGGTAAACATGGGGCCGCGGTATCCGCAGGGAATTGTGATACCGAATGATGATGTGAATCGGCATTTCGGAGGAGGTCAGACGGAAGCGGAGCTCGAATTGGAACCGGGCGAGTATATGTTGACGCTTCAGTTCGCGGATGCGAAACATCGCTCCCTCGGTCCCGCGATGTCACACAGTATCAGTATCACGGTCAAATAGGGAATCTGTCGGTATGAACCTGGTCTATTTTCGCTTCTTTCACCCTTCGATCTGGACCTCAACGGTATTACGAAATTGAAAGGCCGGCAGATTCTCAGGCTAGGAGTCTGTCGGACTTTGAACTTCGATTGCTATGCAAGTGACTCGATTCGTCCGACAGATTCCTAGCCCGCCAGGATTCCGAATACCATCTCGCGGTGTGAAAGACCTGGGTTTCGATTGTGATGAGAATGCACGAGGGGGAAGGTCAGCTCAAGACAGCCGAGTTGGGCGAGGATCTCTATCGGGAGAGCCAGAATTCGAGGAACGTTTGGAGTAGGAATCTGTCGCACTTGAAAACTCGCTGAGCCTCAAGACGACGGATGAAAGTAGCAATTCCCGGCCACGTTGCTGCCGGCGGATTTCTTTTTTTACCACTCAAATGACGTAAGTATCAATTATGGCATGGCAGATTCACTGAAACAGCAGAACGGCGTAAGTATCCGATTCTCGGGAGCGGCCTTGGGGATGTTTCTATGTCTGTCCCTCAATTCGTTCGGGCGGAATCTGGAAGAGGCTCTTCCGGCAGATTCCCTGGGATATTTCAAAATAAACGGATTACGCCGGATCGTCGAAGAGACAAAGGAACATCCGGTAGTCGAGCTGTGGAAAGACCGGGATGTTCAACGATTTTTCAGACCATTGCTGGAGGAAGCGGAGGAAGGGGAGATCCTCAATGAATTCACTGAGGAGTTGGATGTAACTTCGGAGGAGTTACTGGAGTATTTTCCGGGGCAGCTGGTAGTGGCATTGCCGAGTGAGCTTCCGGAAGAGGATGGGGAGGGAGAAGAGCCTCCTGTGGAGATGCTCTATCTGACTGAATACGGCGGGAGTCTGGGCACGTTGCGTGACATGATCGAGTCCTCGGCCCGTTTCGACTCGGAAGCGGAAGGCAACCAACATCGCATCTTGGAGGAAAAATACCTGGAGGCGCGACTCTTTCTGGAGGAAGTTACGGAAGGCGACCAAGTGCGCTTTGCGCGTGGATACGCGCTTCTCGATGGGATCGTCGTGCTCGCCTCGCGAATCGAGTTGCTCAAGGAAACGGTGGCGCGCTTGAGCGTGGGAAGTTCCGAAGATTCGCTTACTGAGAGTGGATCCTACAGGAGATTCAAAGATCGGGTCGGCGACAGCGACTTGGAGGCCTACTTCAATTTGGAGGGGTTGATGAAAGAGATCAGAGAGCAGGTCCTGAAAGAAGAACGGAATGCTCAGCCCAGCTTTTTCGGAGTCTCAGCGCAAAAAGTTCTCAATATCCTTGCCTTGGACGTCCTCGAAGGGATCTTCCTATCGATAAATCTGGATGCTGATGAGACTACAATCGATGCCGGGTTGCTCTACTCGGAAAAGAGGGGATTGATTCGATTGCTCGCCTACCGTGAGGGGAAACTGACGCGTCCAGAATTCGTGCCCGAAGATGCGTTGACCGCAGGCGTTTCTCTATTCAGCTTGCGTGAGTTCTGGGTAAGTCTCGAGGAGCTCGTTTTCAAGGCAAGTCCGATGCTGGCCGGCCTGTATCATGGGGCGCTCGAGCAGATGAATGCGAATCTCGGGGTCGATTTGCGCTCCAACCTGATTGACAACATCGGTGACGAGATTGTGGCCTACAGCGGAATCGGAAAAGGGCGCGTTGCTGAAAAGGACTCCGGTCTTGAGAATCTGAGTAGTGTGGTGGCGGTTGCGATTCGTGACCGAAAAGGGTTTGAGATTGCGCTGGAGGCCCTGAAAAGTACGTTCGGTGGGGGAGCGGAGTTATTCGATGAACGCGAATATCTCGACAATATCATCTATACCCAAAAGGCGAGATGGGGGGGTGGGGACGGAGATAGCGATGCTCCCGAATTCGCCTATGCCCTGACCGACCGATACCTACTGATCGGAATCGGTTCAACGACTTTGTTGGAGGAAGCACTGGTTCGCCTCAGGGATCCCGGCAAGTCGATCTGGCAAAATCGTGATCTCGCCGAGGCGATGAGACGCTTAGGTGACGGCGGAGTGGATGTAAGGTACCAGGACTTCGGCGCCTTGCTGAATTCTCTTTTCGTAACTCTGGTTAATCTCCAGGAGCGCATTCCCAACAGAGGAGAGAATAATGAAATCTGTGATCCGACGGCCATTCCTCGAAATCTCGAATTTCCTTATTTTCTTTTGTCTCTGATCTACTCCGAAGATACAGGGCTGTTCGGAAAGTCGCTGCTCTTGAAAAAGAGCGAATAGGGAATTGAACATCGAGCAAGGGGAGGGATTGCTAGTGATTCTTTCTGCGGACGATGGCACGCGATATGTGTGTACGCAGAATGTTCGTGAAAAAAGGGGGGGAGGAGAAAAAGGCGGATCAAGCCGGCTAGGAGTCTGTCGGACTTTGACGTTCGATTGCTTTGCAAGTGACCAGGTTCGTCCGACAGATTCCTAGCCGAGAAGCCAAACAATCCCCGGCGCTAGGCCGGGGGATTTTAGACCCTGAACCCTCCTTTCCTCTACCAGATTCTCCGTCTTAACGCAGATCTCTGTTCTCCTCCCTATCGAACCACATGGCGAAGAGGGTGAATAGGCTGGAGCTGGTGAAGGAAAAAAATGCGGCCAAGGCGTTGATCGGAGGGATGCGGCCGTTGAGGTGCCAGAGAAGGAAGACCCGCCCGAAGAGGACGATGGAGGCGACGAGGAAGAGAAATCCTGCAAGATAGAAGAAGATGAGGGGGTGGAAGTTGCGGATGATGTATTTCTCCTTCATTCGCCAAAGGAAGAGTCGCAGAAGGAGCCAGGGAATGGTGAAGGCAACATGGTCCAGCTTGATTCCTGAGACCTCACCGACGTTATAGACCGGCTTGACGGGTACGTCGCGGACTTTCAGATCATACACATTGAGGCGCACAAGGAGGTCATTCGGCTGACCGTAGCGCTTGTACGTTTTCGCCCAATCGATCAGTTGCAGGGCCCGCGTGCCAATCGCGGTGTATCCGGACTGGGAGTCGGCCACGTGCCAGTATCCGGCCGCGATCTTGGTCAGGAGGGAGAGGACGGAGTTCCCGAAATAGCGGATCTTCGGGATTTCCCTGTAAGCTTCTCCCGTAAACAGTCGATTTCCTTTAGCGTAATCGGCCTGGCAAGAGACCACCGGATGGAGTATCGCAGGCAGATCCTCCGGGTCCATCTGGGCGTCTCCCGCCATAACCACGGCGGCATCAAATTTATGATCTCGGGCCCAGAGATAGCCGGTAGCGATGGCTCCACCCACTCCTTGATTCTCCGTGTGATTAATTAGAACAATGGAAGGGTGGCGTGACTTTAACTCCTCCACCGGTTGCTTTGTCCGATCCGTGCTGCAGTCGTTCACGATCGCCATCGAGTCGACCCAATCAGGCATCGATTCCACCACTTTCACGATCTGACTTTCTTCGTTATAAGCCGGAATCACGACGCAGATGTTTTTGTTCTCGTACATTCGGGAAAGGATCGATGGAGTGGGGGGGGGAGTGATGGAGAGGCGAATCGCCCTTTGGCAGGATTTAATCAGGCGTAGCTGAATCCTTGTCTTGCTCTTTGTCTATCGTCTTCGTCTCTGGCTGCAAGATGATCTTAGCTGTGAAACCCAAGTATCCTCAGGACGAGCCTGGGGGATTAGATTCTGTGTTGGTTCCGACTCTTGTAGCCCTCGATTGATCTGGAAGGCTTCTGCGCGCTGGAGGCCCGACTGACTTGAGGCTACTGAAGACCCTGCGACCTTCAGTCTTTGACTTTTGACTTTCGACTTTTGACCTACGACACACCATTTAATAGTTTTTGATGTTGCGCGAACCCGAAACGGAAGGCGGCAAGATGTCCAACCGGCTCCTGCTCACCCTCGCCCTGATATTGCTTGGAGTCCTGGTTTTCTCCTATTCCAATCACTTCGACAATGGGTTCTACTTCGACGATGCGCACACCATCGTCAGCAACGCCGCGATCAGGGATCTGGGCAATATCCCGAGGTTCTTCACGGACGCGTCGACTTTCAGTTCTCTGCCGGCGAATCATGCCTATCGCCCGGTCGTGACGACTTTGAATGCGATTGACCACTGGATGGGTAACGGTCTCGACCCCTTCTTCTTTCATCTTTCGATCTTCGTTGCCTATGTGCTCCAATGCGTGCTGCAGTTTTTCGTTTATCGTAGAATTCTGGATCTCTCCTATCCTCACGATTGGAATTCGGCGATCGCTATGGCGATGGTTGCATTTTACTCTCTGCACACCGCGAACGCAGAAACCATCAACTACATCATTGCACGTTCGGATTCCTTTTCGACTCTAGGTGTCGTAGCCGCTCTCTTTCTCTATCAGATTCCGGCGGCGCGTCGCAGCCAAGTCTACCTATTGGCTCTGGTGGTTGGTCTCTATACCAAACAGACGGCGGTAATGTTCGCGCCGATTCTCTTCGCCTACATCCTTTTGTTTGAAGAGAGGATTGAGTTCGCGCATTTCGGTCAGAAAGAGGGGCTTCGGCGGGTACTCAGATCCGCGGTTCAAGCCGCGCCGGCTACTGTTCTTGCGACGGTGATTTTCGTGGTCAATCAGTTCTTCTTCACCCCGGATTCGACGGTGTCGATGAATGCTGAAGTCTCACGTTTCGACTATTTCGCGACTCAATTTTTCGTCATCACTCACTATCTGGGCAACTTCGTCCTTCCCATAAATCTCAGCGCCGACCCTGATTTCGAAGTCATCGTCGGGTTCCTCGATTTCCGGTTAATCCTGGGTTTGATCGCCATGGGGTCTCTCATTACCCTCGCCATCCTGGCCTTTGCATCGATCAAGACGCGTCCAATTGCGTTTGGATTGGTCTGGTTTTTCCTGGCGCTGGCTCCCACTTCGAGTTTCGTCCCACTGTTCCAGGTAGGGAATGATCATCGCACTTTTTTTCCCTATGTCGGCCTCGTCCTGAGTGTCGGATGGGGCTTGGGTCTCTTTGCGATCTCCTGTCGCTCGCTCCTTTCGGGTCGTCGATGGGCCTTGAAGGCGGCGGGGGCGGTCCTTTTAACCGTGCTTCTCTCCCATGCCTATGGAACCCATAGAAGAAACGAGGTGTGGGGTAGCGGGGAATCTTTGTGGCATGACGTCACAATCAAGAGCCCGCTTAACGCAAGGGGCTTGATGAATTACGGCGTCTCTCAAATGTCCAAGGGGCGCTTTACGGTCGCACGATCCTATTTTGAACGAGCTCTCGAAATCTGGCCTTACTATTCCTACCTCCATACCAACCTCGGTGTTCTCAATGGAGCACTGGATAACGATGCGGAGGCGGAGCGCTACTTTCGCAACGGAGTTCGATACGGGAGGATGATTCCCGATGCTTACTATTTCTTTGCCAAATGGCTCCAAGAAGGCGGTCGGTTGAAAGAAGCGGAAGCCTTGCTCGAACAAGCCCTCGAAGTGAGTTCCGGGCATGCCGGTTCGCTTGCTCTCTTCGATGGTGTTAGAGCGGAACTGGAAGAGGGTCGGAGGGCGAGATTGAGTGAGCTGATCCACTTGGTGGAGTCGGAACCGACACCTGAGAATCTCCTCGATCTCAGTCTTGCTCATTACGAAGACGGCAACTATCTGGAATGCATACGAACCGCCGAAAGGGCTCTTGAGCTCGCGCCTCGTTACACTCCGGCCTACAATAACATCTGTAGCTCTTTTATAAAGCTTGGTGAACTCGACCAGGCAATCAACGCCTGCGGAAAGGCCCTGGAAATCGATCCCGACTACGAGTTGGCGAGAAATAACCTGCGATGGGCGCTGGGGGAGAAAGAAGCTAGGAATGTTAGATATTAGATGTGAGATTTTGGATTGGGCTCTTAATCGCTTATCAATTTCGATTGAGACTTTCACCAGTGAACTCCATTCAAATCTCACATCTAATATCTAACATTCCTTGACTGGTTGGTACAAGTATTTGGTTTATGGGTCGCTCGCATTCCTTGCTGTGGCTCTTTTTCGAGCGGACTATCTCGAGTTGCCTCGGGTCCTTTCCCTGCCGACCCTCGGTATTTCGTTGCTCTTCTTGTGCGGTGGATTCGTTGGGGATGTTCTTGCATGGAGATTCATCACCAAAAATCCGGAACGGCGACTCTCCTTCGCATTTTGCCTGGCCGGCACCGGGCTCTCCATCTTCACCAAGTACGTTCCCGGCAAAGTCCTTGTCGTTCTAGGCAGGGCCGCCTACACCTCGGAACGCCGAGGGGATCCTCTGATCCCCCTCGCCGGACTCTCGCTTAACTCCCAGATCATCTCTGTCTGGTGCGGGCTCATGATAGGCGCCTCTGCCCTTATTCAATCCGAAATCGGGGCGGAATGGGTCTTCCTTTTAGTCCTGATCTGGTTGGGCCTGGGCCTCGTCATATTCTTGGAACTACCGATCGCACTGCTCGGTAGGCTCCTTGGGAGACTGATCCCGAGCTTCGTCAGTCCCGGCCTTCTGCCGCGAAGGAGAATAACGAAGGTGGCGATCTGCTATTCCGTATACTGGATCCTACATGGAATCGGCTTCTACTTCCTGGCCGTGAGCCTCCACTCGGGTCCGCTTCCTCTCGTCTTGGTCGCTGCTTTTCCACTCTCCGCGACGGTCGGGATTCTGGCCCTTTTTTTTCCTGGTGGGCTGGGTGTTCGCGAGGCCGTAATCACAGGAATCCTCTACTCCGCGGGCCTCGAACTAAGCGAAGCCGCCGGGATATCCGTGGCTTCGAGAATCTGGTTCCTTGCCGGAGAGTCCGCCTTCTTCCTAGCCGGTCTCTTCAGCGACCGAAGACTTCGGAACCAAAGGAATCTGTCCGAATAGATCTGTTTCCAATTTAGAACCTCGTCCCAAACCTCAGAGAGTTAGCCACCGAATACCGGTCTTTTCGCCTTCAGGATAGCCTACTCTGTCAGGCCGAGAGTGTGCCTTTCTCTCGCAGTTTGACAGGAAAGGGAAGTAACTCTTAAATGGATCGATGTGTCGGTCCCGATGTATTAGTTGGTTAGGTGTCGAGTTAAGTTGTCGACCCGAAGGTGGGTTTCGGTGGCGACTGTTGAAAGGCGCTTTGGGCGGGCTGGTCTGCCTGTTCCTGGTGGGTTTCAGACAGCCGCAATTCTCCGCGGACGGAATAGTGGCGAGGTTCGATGCTTCGTTCGACGTCTCTTCACAGGTCGAGATTCTCAAGAGCGTTCGTGTATCCAAGGATGGCGACGTGCTGATAACCGAGACCTTGGTGATCTATCAGATACTCGACGATGGAGCACGGAGTTTGGTGCGTTATCTGGGAACCGGCAAACTGGCGGGATTTACTCTTCTTATGATCCAGAGAAAGGGGGAGGAGCAGCAGTTCTATCGGTTCGATCCCGCCGTGGGACGCGTGATCGAATTGGCCGGAGAGGAATTGCGAGGCACACTACCCGAATCGGACTGGAACTTCGAAGACATGCTGGACGACGACAAGGAGGATCTCACCCACAAGTTCCTCGGCACCCAAACCGTCAGCGGAATCCCGTGCAGCCAGATTGAAACTCGATACGCCGACCGCCGGCAGCAGAGCATGAGCAACTATGAAAAGAGACACTTCTATTTCGCGAAGGATGATGGCCGACTGGTCATGATCGAATTCTACGACCGGAAGGATCGGATGTACAAAACTCTGAGGGCAGCCCGCTCATAGTGCGGTGTTGGAAGGGAATCCGACGCAGATACGTCATCGGCGATTTGAGATCGTCAATCATCTTACGGATACCGTTACCATAGCTGTCGTGGTCGCATCCGAATATGATGTCCCCCTGCCGCGGAACGTCTTCGCGGTCGAGAATCTCGGCAAATGGACCGGGGAATTCGAGGATGCTGTGCTGGCGTTTTTGCCGGGTTCGGAGGTTTGGAACGAGCAGTGAAGGGAGGGAAGGGTTCAGGGGGCGCAGAAACCGGATTCGGTTCTTTGTCAAAATGGTTTTCGCTGATTAGGAAGATGTCGCTGGTGGAATCGGCCGAGATCCGGGAACGCACCCAAATGACCCGATCACTCCGAAGAATTCCGGAGCTAAGTCCGACAGATTCCTACCCGACCGTATTCGCCAGCGTTCCGATGAAATCGATGGTCATGGAGATCTCGTCTCCGCTGGCCAGGGTGAAGTCGGATTCGGGAACGATCCCGGTTCCGGTCATGAGATAGGCGCCGTTTGGAAAGGGGTTCTGTCGAAAGAGGTATTCCACCAGTTCGGGCGGTTTGCGTTTCATCTGGGAGAGCGTTGTCTCACCGGCGAATTCCTCCCTGCCGTTACGCAGAATCTGTAGGGTTATCGTCGTGGTGGGCGGTGGTGGGGTCTCCGGGACACAGAGGCAGGGGCCGATGGCGCAGCTCCGCTCGTAGACCTTGGCTTGGGGAAGGTAGAGTGGATTCTCGCCCTCGATGCTTCGGGAACTCATGTCGTTGCCAATTGAATAGCCGAAAATCTGGCCGCGGTGATTTATTGCCAGGGTGAGTTCCGCCTCGGGCACGTTCCATGAGGAGTCGCTGCGAATGCCGACTTGATCGCCGTGGCCCACGACGCGATGCGCGGTTGCCTTGAAAAAGAGCTCAGGTCGTTCGGCGTAATATACTTTGTCGTAGAAGTCGCCGCCCTTTGCGGATTCCGACTCCTCCATGCGCGCCTCCCGGCTCTTGAAGTAGGTAACCCCAGCGGCCCAGATCTCCTGGCTCTCGACAGGGGGAAGGAGAATCTCCGGGAGGGAATGATCTTGCGGGTCGATTCTGCTGTCTTCCTTTGCCAAATCGAGTAACCGATCATTCGGCGTGTCGGCGCGGAACAGGCCGTCGAACGAGAATGCGTCCAAACGGTACCAATCGTCCTCCCGATTTAGCAGTGTCTGCTCGGAGGTATGATAGATCTTCATCATTGCGGATTTCATCCTTCTAGTTAGGAAATTGGAAGGCAACGTCGTAATGCCCTTCGGTATTCCAAAGTTATCTCGAGAGTCGGTGAGAAAGTGATTCAAGAAGATATCCGAAACATTCTCTGGAAGAAAGCCGTCTAACCTCACTGGGAGGATTCTGTGGTTCTGAACCTGACAGATGAACAACAGCACTAAGATACGGTAGATTCCTAGCAGTCTGATGAGCCCTCGAATGAAGATATTTCTTCCCCTCGCAATCCTGGCAATTGCAGGTCTGTCGAGCTACACGCTAGTTCTTCTGCGGCCGGAGCCCGAGAGCAAAGAGAGAACTGTTTCTCCGACTGCGGTTGAGGTTGTGACGGCGATCCGGCAGACCGTGACTCTTTCCGTGAAGTCTCAAGGGACGGTGGCCCCTCGCACCGAAACCGTACTCATCACACAGGTTTCAGGGATGATTACCCAGATCTCTGACTCCCTCTACGCCGGCGGCTTCTTCGAAAAAGGCGAAGTCCTCGTCGAAATCGATCCCAGCGATTACGAAGCGGCCGCGATACGTGCCGGAGCGACCCTCGCCCAGGCTAGACTCAATCTGGCTACGGAAAATGCACAGGCCGAACAAGCGCGTCAGGATTGGGAGGCTTTGGGCAACGGCGCGCCGACCGATCTGGTCCTGCGTACCCCCCAATTGCTCGACGCGGAATCGAGAGTGTGCTCCGCGGAGGCGGATTTGGAGAAGGCGAGACGAGACCTGCTTCGAACAAGAGTTTCAGCTCCCTATGACGGTATGGTGAATAAGAAATCGGTGGATGTTGGGCAGCATGTCGTTGCCGGGACGCGGCTCGCCGATATCTTTGCCATCGATATCGCGGAAGTCCGGTTGCCGATTCCCAACCGGGAGCTCGCTTATCTTGAACTACCCTACACCTATCGAGGCAAAGACCGGCGCGAGGAGGGACCGTTGGTCTATCTGAGGGCCGAGTTCGGGGGCGGTGAGCATTCCTGGGTGGGACGGTTGGTCCGAACCGAAGGGACGATTGATCCGAAGAGTCGGGTTCTCTACGCCATTGCTCAGGTGAGCGACCCCTACGCCGAGACATCGGATCCGAACAAGCCGCCGCTTCAGGTGGGGATGTTCGTGGAAGCCGAAATCATAGGCAACACCATCGAGGAAGTGGTGGTCCTGCCGAGACATGCCTTACGCAGCCGGAATACGGTCCTGGTGGTGGATCAGAACAACGCTCTCGAGACGCGGTCGGTCGATGTGATTCGGGCCGATGAAGAGAGGGTCTTCATACGGGATGGAATCGAGGAGGGAGAACGAGTCTGTCTCACCGCGCTGGAGTACGTGGTCGACGGGATGCAAGTAAAGCCGATTTCGGTCGACGTTCCTCAAGCCGAGGTTGTTGCGATTCGGAAGCCGGAAGAAGATGAGTGAGAGAGCTTCAGGGATCATCGCCTGGTTCGCGAGGAATCCTGTTGCCGCCAATCTCCTCATGGCTGGCATCTTTTTCCTCGGAACGCTCTCGGCCCTGAGCATTAAGAAGGAATTCTTCCCCGAATTCTCGCTTAACGTCATCGTCATTCGAGTTCCCTATCTTGGGGCTGCGCCGCAGGAGGTTGAAGAGGGCGTCTGCATCAAGGTCGAGGAGGCGATTCAGGATCTGGTCGGTATCAAGCGGATTCGGTCGCGGGCCGACGAAGGGATTGGCACGGTAATGGTTGAGGTGGAATCGGACCACAGCGTGGCGATGCTACTGGATCGGATCAAACTCCGCATCGACGCCATCTCTACCTTCCCCGAGGACACCGAAAAGCCGGTGATCTACGAGGAGACAACCGAAATCGAAGTAATGTGGGTGCAGATCTACGGGGATATTGATGAACGCACCCTAAAAGAGATGGGTCGAGATGCCAGAGACGAAATTGTCGCCCTCCAAGGGGTGACCCGGGCTCAGATCCGCGGTGATCGGAGCTACGAAATCTCGATCGAGGTCTCGGAGGAAAACTTGCGCCAATACAGTCTCACCTTCGATGAGGTGGTCAGGGCAGTCCGCAGTTCCTCCCTCGATCTGCCGGCCGGCGGCGAGATTCTTTTACGGACCAAGGGTCAAGCCTACGATGAGGAGGATTTTGAGAGGCTCTCCCTGATAACGCGGGAGGACGGCACCCGCCTCTTGTTGGGGGATGTTGCCACGGTCGTGGATGGTTTCGAGGAGGTGAATCGTCGAGTTCGGTTTGATGGGAAGGAGAGCGTTTCGATTCAGATCTCCAGGGTAGGTAAGCAGAGCGCGCTCGAGATAGCGAAGGCGATCAAGAAGTATGTGATTCGAAAGCAGAAGGAACTCCCGGAGGGTGTCCAGATCAGCGCCTGGGCGGACGGGGCCAGGCTCTTGAAAGACCGCCTCAACCTCATGATTCGGAACGCCTTTTTCGGAGGACTCCTGGTCTTTCTGTCCCTCACTCTGCTGCTTCGATTCAAAGTTGCCTTCTGGGTCATAGTCGGCTTGCCGGTTTGCTTTCTCGGAACACTTTGGCTGATGCCTCTTCCCTTCATCGACATCTCGATAAACATGATAACCCTGTTCGGGTTTATTCTCGTACTCGGTATTGTGGTGGACGATGCGATTGTCATCGGAGAGAGTGTTTTCGCTACCATTCGGAGAGAGGGCCATACTCTCGAAAATGTGATTAAGGGGGCTCAGGAAGTGGCGATGCCGGCCACCTTCGGAGTGCTGACGACGGTTGCCGCCTTTATCCCGATGTTGATGGTTCCCGGACCCAACGGAAAGATCTGGGGTGGTATCGGGATGGTGGTTATTCTGTGTCTGGTCTTTTCGCTTATCGAGTCCAAGCTTATTCTTCCGTCCCATCTAGGCCATATGAAGGTGTCCGACTTGGAGAAGGGTGAGATGGGACGACTGGCCCGGTTCCAGCGGAGCATTGCGGATGGGCTGGAGGCATTTGTCGAACGCCATTACCGCCCCCTTTTGGACCGGTCTCTCCGCAATCGTTACACGACCATCGCCTTCTTCGTTGCCTCTCTAATTCTCACCTATGGCGTAATCAAGGGCGACGTGGTGCGCTTCGTCTTCTTTCCCGATGTCGAAACGGATTTTCCCGCGGTCGAACTATCGATGGCGGAGGGGACGCCAGGCGAGGTGACTCAGGTGGAGGCTTTGAAAATCGAAAAGGCCATTCAGAGGGTTGACGACGAGATCTTCGCGGAGGAAGGGGAGCGGGTACTTGTGCACGTGCTCACTTTGATCGAGTCCGACACTCACGCCTCCCTTATCGTCGAGTTGACGCCGAGCGAGGATCGTGAAGTGGGCTCCGTCGAAATAACGAACCGGTGGAGGGATCTGGTAGGCGAGATTCCGGGTGCGATCGATCTGAGATTTTCAGGCACAATCTCCCATTCCGGGAGGCCGATCCATTTTCAATTGAGCAGTAACAGCTACGCTCGATTGAACGAGGCTGCGGCGCGGCTCAAAGAAAAACTGGCCGAGTATGAAGGGGTCTTTGACATCAGGGACTCGCAGAGCCGGGGTAAGCAGGAAGTCAGGCTGAACATCAAGCCGGGGGCCGAAGCATTGGGACTGACTTTGAATGATCTCGCGCGGCAGGTACGGCAGGGCTTTTACGGGGCCGAGGCGCAGCGAATCCAGCGAGGCCAGGATGAGGTGCGGGTGATGGTCCGCTACCCCAGGAGCGACCGCCGTTCCCTCGGGCACTTGGAGAACATGAGGATACGAACTCCGGGAGGAGATGAGGTTCCGTTTTCATCCGTCGCCGATGCGGAGCTGGGCCGCGGTTATTCGGGAATCAGGCGAGTCGATCGGAAGCGGGTAGTCAATGTCACCGCCGACGTCGACAAGGGGCTGATCGGGCCCCAGGAGGTTATCAAGGAAGTTCGTCGTGAGTTCATGCCCGATCTGCTCGTTCGCTATCCCAGTGTGCGCTACACCTTAGAGGGAGAAAGTCGCGAGCAAAAGGAGGCTCTCAGCAGTCTGAGCGAAGGAGCGGGTTTAGCGATTGTTATCATTTTCGCGCTCATGGCGGTGCCTTTGAAATCCTACATCAAGCCGCTCATAATCATGTCGGTGATACCTTTCGGTATCGTGGGAGCGGCGATTGGCCACCTCATCATGGGTATGCCGATCAGCATCCTCTCACTTTGTGGAATCATCGCCCTGACCGGAGTGGTGGTTAACGACAGCCTGGTCATGGTCGACTTTATCAACCGCTATGAAGCTCGAGGACATCCTAAGATCGAAGCAATCAAGGAGGCGGGATTAAGGCGGTTTCGCCCCATCTTCCTGACCTCATTGACAACCTTTCTCGGTCTTACGCCAATGCTGCTCGAAAGGAGCCTCCAGGCAAAGTTCCTTATCCCCATGGCGGTCTCCTTAGCATTCGGAATCGTATTCGCCACCTTCATCACACTTCTCCTGATCCCCTCCCTCTACCTCATGATCGATGACATCGCTAATCTTTGGCGGAAACGGGTTGAGGGTCGAGGAGCCGGGGGAAAGAGTAGGTCCAATGTGGATGTGTTGGCCGTGGACGGGAAGGAGGAAACGGTATTGAGCGGGGTCGAACGT
Source organism: Candidatus Moanibacter sp. (assembly GCA_965226025.1). Classification (GTDB taxonomy): domain Bacteria; phylum Verrucomicrobiota; class Verrucomicrobiia; order Opitutales; family UBA2987; genus Moanibacter. The sequence continues at coordinate 2,941,988 of CBDDCD010000003.1, forward strand.
GTGCGGGAGTGAGGTGGGGGAAGAAACCAGATGCGGGATGCTGGTAATCAATGTTGTGCGATAGACAAGGTTCGAGACCCGTCGTCGCTCCGCTTTTCCGTGACATGCAAGGTTACCGGGCTGTTCCAAGATTCCTTTCTAATTCGATCAAAAGAGGTCCCTACTAATTACCGGTTCGGCAGGCTTCACCGCCGACTAGTATAGATCTCAGCGGAGCAAACCTCGTCCCGATCCCGCTCAGCGGGAGAAGACGGATTCCCGTCTGCGTTTCTCCTCCTCCCTCTTTTTAGTTGCGGCTTCGCCCGCCTAGAGACATCGGTTCTGGAAGATGCAGGTATCGGCTAGTATCCGACTTCTCACTTCCACATTTATCGCTTTCCTCTTCACCGCGCAAATCCGCGGCGATGACAAGGTCATCGACTTCAGCATTGTCTTCGACGGGAACGTCGGGTATCGGGGACCGTCGGCCCAGGTTGCCTCCATTACAGGCAGTCCTCTTTGGGCTTTCAGGCGGGGGTCCGAATCCTTGTTGCCGGGGGAAACTCGGGCACCTCCGACTGGCGGAAAGGACCCGATGCGGTGAAAACCGGTGATCTCGTCTTCCCCTGGAGTTTCCGCACTTTGAACCGCTACAAGGGACTACCTGGGACTCGTTACGAAGCCGTCTTCGGCAGCCCCGGGGACGCCATAAATCCCATCCTGGCGCGATATCTCGGGATCGAGATGCTCTACTACCATATCGTCACTAACATCGGCCAAGGCTTGAGCAGGGGCTCAGATAAGATCGAACACAAAGGCAAAATCATGTACTCGCCCGTCCATAGCGAGATGTGCCTCAAGCTGGAGCTCGATCTGCTGGGGAGTGTTGAACTGGCGCAGGAGTGAAGCCTCACGCAAACGCGCAAAGGAATCCTTAACAGGACGGCGGAGATTTCTTAGCGGAATGCGCTTTTCCTCGGCGCCCCGTCCTCCGCAGTAGCTTTGCTACGGAGTTTGGGAGCCTCCTGCGAAGACGGGTGAGCATTTCGAGGAATCGAGAGAAAAGGGTTTCTCGCCGAGTTCTTCCAATTCACTGCAACTAAAAGTGATCCGATCGGATCACTTTTAGTTGCAGTGACGGGAGCGGAGTCGGTGCGGCAGGGGGGATTTCCTATGTATTCTTGGCGGAGCTCCGAACTTTCGGGAAACGGGCGTTGCAACCGTTATGACGGCATCCAATGGTCACTTCCGGTCCCAATTCGTCCCCGCCTCCAGTCAGGTATCAGTCTCCAAACGTACGGGTGGAATCGATAAGTCCGCTTTTGCACGGGCGGTAGCGTGGCGAATTGGCAGCAGAACAACGCCTTTGTAGCAATCAACGGTGATGCGGCAACTTACCCATCAAATCGAGAGTACTTTTGACGTTCAGAGAGTTCTTCAATTCCCATTCCGTTAGCATGATTGGCCGGCAGGTGAGAATAGAGGTACTTGAGGTTTCAATACTGCTTGGTTCTGGGATTGAGCGTTTGACAGGGGCCGAAGCGCCGCAGCAATCCGAGGATAAAGAACCTTATGCTTGGAGTGACATCATGATTCAGGAACGGGTGCAGAGAGCGGAGGCGTATCGCTTTATATATCTTCGATCTCTTCACCCTCCCATCATTGTGCGGATCGAGCTCCTGCGTGGCAGCAAGATGCATTTGTATGTGAAAGTGGGAGATATCACCGAGAGGGGAGATGCCTGGCGATTTGACTACGAGAAGGATCGACAGTTGCGAGACTTTGAAGTGAAGCAAGTTCAGAAATTCTTATATGGATTGGATCTCTTGTCCATGGAGGCGTTCGATCTTAGCGAGGAGTCGGGCTTCGACGGCTCAACATCGGCATTTGAGCTGATTCGAAATGGGAAACATCACTTCGTAAGCAAGTGGTCTCCTAGTGAAGGCCCGCTGTACTATTTCGGTGTGTATCTTCTATACCTTGCGGGAATCGAAGGTGAATGGATCTTCTGAGTAGACTGCAGCGCTCTCGGGCAGCTATCCAATAAATGGAAGTCCCTCTTCAAAGGAGACGCTCCCAACCGGTCATAACGATTTCTTCCGCGCTGGAAGGTGCTTCCTTGAAACAAGGACAATGATCTCGAGATCCTGTTGTCGACTGTTTGTATTCTCCGTCCTTCAGTCTCTCTGCGGCAGCGAGGTATTTTCCGCAACAGATGGGCTCGAAAGAAAGAGTGATGCCACTTCCGTGGAAGCGATGCAGACTGCATGGAATCAGGAATCGGAACCGGTGCCGCTTGAAATGTTACCGATGACAGTCAAGGAGAAGTACTATCACGAACCGCTGAAGTGTCACTACGACGATTCATCGATACTTCGGAGAAGACAGGGATCTCAGGTACAGCATTCCGACTCAGGAGGAGATTCTTGCCCGCCTCAAAGAGCATGAAGTCAAGTCGCTTCGAAGTCTCAAGGCGTGTCGCCGTGTGATTGTCGGCCGGGCATTCGATGAGCTTGGTGTCGATACCGGTCAGCTAGGAAACCAACTGGCCGATACTTTCACAGTTCGTAGGGAGGAGCTGGTTCGCCCGTATGAAGGCGCCATGGAGGCGGTCCGGGAATTTCGGCAGCGCTGATGCCGGCTTGGGCTGATCACGAATGGTTCGGCGTCGGGCCAGCGGGGAAAAGTGGAGAGATTCAACCTTGCCCCCTTGTTCGACTTGATTCTGATCGAGGGCGAATTTGGAACTGGGAAGCCTGATCCACATGTTTTTCAATACGCACTTGAGAAACTCGGTGCTTCACCATCCGATACATGGATGGTCGGAGATGATCTTGAGTATGACATACGACCGGCGGGCGAGCTAGGAATCGGCACCGTGTGGGTCTATCATGCACTTACGGGTCTCCCTCCGCAGAGTGGGAACAGGCTGCAAATGTCAGTCCATTCGATTGTAGAGCTGGTTGAAAATCGGCATCCGATTGAGGAGTGAAGAATTTATCTGTCAAGGCGCAACGGATGACAGGATGACAACCAATGAGGAACATCCAATATTGAAGGCCCAAGTGTGAATGACGAAGTGAAAAGGGGAGGCACCGAAGGAACTTGAAAATTGAGTCTTGAGCATTCGGTGTTGGGACTTTTCTTTCTCGGAATTTAGACGGGATCCAGGATGCAATAAAGAGCAACGAATCCAAGGACAGCAACGAATGAAGAGACGGAGATTGAAACCGCGGCGCGTTTCCAATCTACCGTATTCGTTGCCGTGCTTTGATTCGTTGCAAATATCGGACGATTTCACAGCGGAGTGACGGACAAAGGGATATCCGAGATCTCTGAACAGGTCGATGCTGGGCAGAGGATCTATACCAGGAGAAACCTCGCGCTCTACGACTTTGTGGTGCATGGGGTTGCGAATGGGATTGCTTGGAAGTGTCCGACGAAGCGGTTGCTCGAGCATTACAACCGGTATATTTCGGCGAATCATTTGGATGTCGGGGTGGGGACGGGCTACTTTCTCGATCGGTGCCGGTTTCCATCCGCGGCGCCACGGGTGGCATTGATGGATCTGAATCCGAATTCGCTGGAGTTTGCATCTCGGCGGATCGCGCGTTACAGTCCGGAGAGCTTTCGGAGGAATGTGTTGGAACCGATCTCGATCGATGGGTCGGGGTTCGATTCCGTTGGGGCGAACTATCTTCTCCACTGCCTGCCCGGAACGATTGAGAGCAAGTCGGTGGTCTTCGAGAACCTCAAAATTTTGATGAACCCGGACGCGGTCATCTTCGGCGCCTCCCTCCTGCAGAGAGGGGTGGAGCGAACTTGGTTGGCCAAGCGGCTCCTGAAAGCTTATAACAGGAGAGGATTCTTTTGTAATGAAGAAGACGACCTTGAGGGGCTGAAACGAGCGCTTTACGAGCACCTGCACGATGTCAATGTCGAGGTTGTGGGTTGTGCGGCGCTGTTTTCGGGGCGAGTGTGATTGGATGAGATCCGTTGGGGGATGCAGAAGGTCGGTCTGTTCCAGTGGCGCGATATTACTTGCCGGATTAATCGGATTTCAATCCGGCCACAGCGGCGGCGACAGAGCACCGCCCTCCAACGCATGCTTGTAACCGTCGTTTGGAGGGCGGTGCTCTGTCGCCGCTGCGAATCAGCCAGATCGTTCGGGATCGTAACGTGAAACTGGTTAAGACATACCTAACAGGCCTCGAGTACCTGACCGCGATTACGACACTGGCCCAGAGCATCAGGAAAGAGGATCCGTTCGCGGGTCTTTACGAAGCGGCGGATTTCCAGTGGTGGTGCGGGAGGACAGCGCTGCCATTCCTGAGAGGCAGGTATTCTGGATGGATCCCATCACCAAGGTCGGTTTGGTTGAACCTATGAGGACGATGGATGCATATCGGTGCCGTGGACTGGGTTCGGCCCTTCTTTGCGAGGGGATTCGACGGCTGAAGGAGGAGGGAGTCAAAATCATCAAGGTGGGCTATGAGGAAGGGAATGAACCGGCCCGGAGGCTCTACCACGGATGCGGATTCAAGGACCTGTTGAGGTTGCTGAACTATGAGAGAGATCCGAGCCGGCCTGAAAATCTCTCATGATTTCCAGGTTAGATATGCCCAGAAACGTTGAGATCATGGAGCTGGAAGTGGTTCTCGAGGAATCGGAAGATGCGAGTGAGGGAGAGCGAGAGGCCCGTAATCTCATGCGGAGGTTTGGAATCGATGAGTCGCAGCTGGTTCGAGGGGCATATGTCGACTTGCTGGAGGAGAGAAACGAGTAGAATCTGACCAGGACAATTCCTTGAGCAGCGAAATGGGGAAGGGAGGCATGCCCAACGGATTGAGTGAGTAACGGATAAGACTTTCGGGTCCCCATCCGTTGCAACTTTGCTACCTTCCGTAATACGACGACTTACTGGGTGCCGTGAGTTTCAATATACAAGGGGCGAGGCTTGCCGGTCATAGCCTTGGCGAAGTCTGGGCCCTCGAGCCCTGGCCGCAACATTCGATTTGATAAGGGTGTTTGCTATTGATTCGTTCCAAGGCTCGAAGGTCCTCGCCCCTGCTCGTGGTAATGTCTTGCAACGAGTGGAGTCATTCAGGCTAGGAGTCTGCCGGACTTTGACATTCGATTGCTTCGCAAGTGACCAGGTTCGTCCGACAGACTCCTAGCAGAGGAATCTGTCGGTATGAAGTTGGTCGCGATTTACGAACATCAACCTACGGTCCGAAGTTCACGACTGTTGCGAAGTGCAAAGCCCGACAGATTCCCAGGTCGCCTCTTCCTCTGATTCTCTGTTCGAATCGTTCGCTCAGACCAATGACCATGAACCTTGATATCCGCTTGCTTGAACCGGAGGACCCGGAGCCGATCAGCGCTGCGTTCACTGAGATTGGTTGGGAAAAGCCGGCTTCCCAATATGAGCGCTACCTGAAAGAACAGGCGTCGGGCAAGCGGACTGTTCTGGTTGCGACTTTGGATGGGACCTTTGCCGGGTATCTTACGATCAACTGGCAACCGAAGTACGTTACTTTTCGAGAGGCGGGTATTCCGGAGCTGGAGGATTTCAATGTGTTGCCGAAGTATCGGCGACGTCGGATTGGCACGGCTCTGATGGATGAAGCGGAGCATCGAGTGGCAGCCGCGGGTTTTCAGGAAGTCGGGATCGGTGTGGCGATGGACCCAGACTACGGCGCTGCCCAGAGAATGTACGTGCTGCGTGGATATGTTCCGGATGGGAGAGGACTCTCTCATGGGAACAACCAGTTTACAGAATGGGGACTGCAGGTCACGGTCAACGACGACCTGGCCCTGCATTTTACGAAAGAATTGAGGGTAGAGGAAGGATGAACGGAGTCATTCCTGGTGACGTCACCTTTCTCCGATCAAATGACCGAAACAACATGGGACGGATTGCCGATCGCCGATAATAATCCGATCGGTGCGTGCATCATCGTGTATCGAGAGGGGAAATCCGGTCTGGAGCTGTTGATCCTCCATCGCGCCCATGATGGAGCCGATTACGAGGGAGACTGGGCTTGGACGCCTCCCTCTGGGGCGAGGCAGCCGGGCGAAGACATCGATCAGGTAGCCTCCCGGGAACTTAAGGAGGAAACGGGTCTACGGGGAGAACCGAAAAGGACGGAGCATGGAAATGAGCGTTGGTTTGTCTACGAGTTTCGCTACCGAGGGGACGCTCCCATTATATTAGATCAGGAACACGATCGATACGAATGGGTGAGTTTGGATGAAGCAATCTGTCGTTGCAAATCCGACCGTGTGTCGGTGCAATTAGAGGCGTTTCGGAGAGCCAGAGAACAGCCCAAAAAATAAAAAGTGTGGTTGGGACAGTCTGATCAGCGCTGGAGATATAAGTACGACGAGCGCCGCCGAATCTCCAATTATCCCTGAATTCGGGGCGACTATTTATGCAACTACCACGGCAACTCGCGAGGGCGATAGTAATTGAAACCGCTCGCTGCGATCCCAGATCGTTGACGACGGCGACGAGTGAACTCTCTCATAGATATCGCTCCGAGAACTCCGCTGAAAGCAGATTTCTATTTACGCCGGCGCACCGGTATGCCTACCTTGCGGCGCGGATGCCGGCGACCTTCGCTGCTGCCCACGCCGTCTTCACGACCGCACGGCAGCTGATGCCGTCTGAATGCGTCTCCACGCTGCTCGATCTTGGAGCCGGTCCCGGTACGGCCGGGTGGGCGGCGCTAAGTGTGTTTGATTGGGTGAAGGAGATGACTCTTGTCGAACAGGATGAGGACTGGATTCAGATAGGGAGGTCATTGGCTGATTCTGGAGAATGCACCGCCCTGGAAGACGCCGATTGGACCCATGCAGATCTTCGGGGGGACCGGACCTTCAACCTACACGATCTGGTCGTTTGTTCGTATGTCCTGAGCGAGATGGAAGAAATTGCTGCGCGCGGGGTTCTGAATGCGGCTTGGGCTGCGACCGGAAGAGCAATCGTGATCATTGAGCCGGGAACGATGAGGGGATTCAATCGGATCCGGCGGCTGCGCGACGATCTGATTGCTCTCGGGGGCCACGTGGTTGCCCCATGTCCGCATCACGACGTCTGTCCGGTGACGGCGAACGATTGGTGCCATTTTTCGCAGCGTGTTGAGCGGTCGCCGAGGCACCGGCGCATGAAGTCCGGCTTACTCGGATACGAAGACGAGAAGTTCTCCTACGTCGTCGCTTCGAAACACCCTGTCGAGCGGGCAGTTGCGCGGGTCATACGTCACCCCTTGCGACGTTCCGGCCATGCACACATACCGCTCTGCACTCGAGAGGGGTTGGAGACAATTACGGTGGCGCGAAGCGATAAAGAGAATTGGAGGCGAGCGAGAAAAGTCGCGTGGGGAGATTCCTGGGAATGGCGGCGGCAATAAAGAGTCGCCATTCCCAGGAATCTATTATTCGTCCCCACGGCCGTCCGATCGGAGACTCTCCACAAGCGTTTTAAATTCCGGATCCTCACGAAGCGGATCGATCCGCGGATCGAGAAGGGGGAACTCGATGGTAAAGGACAAAGGCTGGGAGAAATAGAGTTCAAACTGCGCAACGGCATTTTCATGATCGCCCAGAATGGTGTAGACCATGGCCAGTTCAAAAATATACCAGGGCCCAAGAATCCCTCTCTTGGAACTGGGCATCAGTTCGACCGCGCGGCGTGCTTCCCGGATGGCCTCTTCTTTGCGATCGAGACCGGCGAAGACGAGGCCGAGGGCGCTGTGTAGCCAAGGGTCTTTCGAACGCTTGGCCAATCTCGGTTCGAGGAATTGGCGGGCGGATGCGAATGCGTTGGCGGCGTCTTCGGCGTCACCGGCGCAATAGTGAACGAAACCTTGAAGTAGAGGCTTGGGATAAAAACCGGTGTCGAAAGCCCAGAACTCGCGATCTGTTCGGGTGAGAGTTTCAAGGGCATCATCAAAATTTCGATCCCAGAGCTCCAATTGCCAGAGGAGAAAGGCGATGTCCGCCTCCTTGAATGGGCGGCCTTCAAGAAAGGTGCGGAGGGGACCTGTGTCGCCGGAACGATAGAGTGGAATACGCGCGCTGAGGAGACCTGCGATATAGGAATCGGGAGCCAACTCGAGCGCTCTTTGGGCGTTTGCCTCAGCCGTTTCAAAACGGCCCAGTCCCATATTGACTTCTCCGAAACTCCACAGCAGGGCCGGGTTCCTGGGATCGAGAGTGATCGCTCTTTCAAAGATTGATAAGGACTCTTTCCACCTTCCTTGAATTCCCAGTATCCATGCCTGATCTTCCAGCAGTTCGCTGTTCCGGGGAGAGACTCGCTGAGCTTTGGTCAACTCCTCGAGGGCCCGTTCACCGTCATTTTTGGAGGCCAGGTAGTACCAGGCGAGGGCGGAGCGTCCCTCCGGCAGATCGGGGTCGAGGGAGAGCGAGCGCTCCGCGGAAACCCGCATTTTTTTCAGACGTTCGTCGCTATGATCGTGGTGGACATAGAGAAATGAATGGATCTCGGAGAGCCGGGCATGGGCCAAGGCGAATTCGGGATCGGCTTCCACCGCCCGTTCGTAGAGCCGCTGAGCGTTCAGATGATCCTCGATCTCTTCTCCCACTCGCTTGAAATATTCCAGTCCGCGCAGATAGTAGTCGTAGGCTTCCAAATTGTCCGTCGGTTGTCTGAGGATTCGCTCACTGCCCTCCGGTGCAAACTGGGCTTCCAGGGCGCGAGCGATCTGCTGCACGATCTCACTCTGAATGTTAAAGATGTTCTCAACCGTAAGCTCCCGATCGAAGGTCGCCGCCCACAGGTGTCGATCATTCTGAGCGTCGACCAGTTGGGCATTGATTCGGACCCGGTTGCCGGCTCGCTGCACGCCGCCCTCCAGGACCGTAGCCACCCCTAATTCTTCAGCGATCTCGCGAATATTCTTGGAGCTGTTTCGATACCCCATGACCGACGTCCTGGAGATCACTCTTAGGTCGGGAATCTTGACCAGGGCGGTCAGCAGATCGTCGTGGATCCCCTCCGAGAAGAATCTGGTTTCCTTCCTATCGGTACTTCTGTTGGTGAAGGGGAGCACCGCGACTGAGGATTTCTCCGGAGGTGCCGGTGGAGGAGCTTCCTCTGCCCGCGGTCTTGCCGATGCTCGCTCGCCGACCCGAAATCCGCTCGCGGTCGGCGCCAAGATGACGAACGTCATGGTGGCGAACCATAACATGCTCCTAGCAATTTCCAAACGCTTCAGCTTGCGTTCCATCGATGATCGCTCCGTCTCGGCGGGCTTTATCTTTACTCCCGCAAGTCCGACCAACCGAGAACTATGCGTCACGATCAGGCGTGTCAAGAAGAGGAGGAATGGACGTGCCGCAGAATTCACAGACCACATTCGCATCCTCCACTTCTGATCGAACAAGGTGATTGGAAAACTCGCGAAAGCCGACGATATAGGTTATTGGGAATTCAATAGTTATCTCGATCAGATGTATTCTCAGTCTTTCGGAATCAGGGCGGGGAGCAATTTCGGTAGGGTCATAATCGGGAACTTCGAAATAGGCGCGATGAACAAAGTCGCTGCAATTGGAGATCCGGTCAATATGGCCAGTCGCACAGAGGCTGCGAATAAGGAGTTCGGGACGAAGCTACTGATATCTCAAAGCGCCTACGAGCTGGTCGATAGAGTGGTCGAGAGCCGTAACAGTTTCAGTGTTACCCTGTAGGGGAAGTCGGGCAAATATCTGCTGCACGAAATTGAGATTTGAGTGCGGCCATTCGATCCGCTCTGGCCTGCCTTATCAATCGGCCGGTGGAACAGTCGGCGTCCCCGAAGACGAAATGCTCACGCATTCCGCTACATGCATCGACTCGGATTGTAGCGGAATGCGTAAGCATTTCGACGATCGCTCCGCTAATCTTGGCCTTTCCGGTCCGACTGGAAAACCGGCGTGTTTGGGGAAAGTCGATGACGATCAGCACTGAAGATCAGATTCCGATTTGGAGAGAACGAACATCAGACCGAGACAAGACCAGAAAGGCAGGAGTTAGCTATGGAGGATTCCGAGTACAGCTATAAGGACCCGGGTACGATCGATCCGCCAGGACCAATTGGAAGGTTGATGCGCTTGGTGCTGGGTGTTGTTTTTCTTTGGGTTGTATATCGCCTGTGTTTCGAGGTTGATGTGCGAGGACTCCGCCATCCTTCCTTGTGGTTTGCGGTCCTGATCGGAACACTGTTGTCTAGGGATTCTGGATCGGTTGGATCGTTGGGAAGCGGATTGGCGAGAGGGGAAATGAAAGGAGCTACAATCACGTCTGTAAAATCCACCGATTTCGCTTGGTCTGGCAGGGCTCCCTTGGTACTATAGCCTGCTTCAGGAGCCATATCGTGAGTCCAGGAAAAATAGTAGGAAAATACTTTGAGAAGGAAGAGGAAGACGAAGAGAAAGAGGAAGATCAGATTCGACTATAAGGTTTTCCGCCCAAGAAAGGCGTGCGCGGACTTGCCGGGAATCCGTATAAACATTGAAGTTCAAAATCACGTAACTGGATCATGGAGCAGATACTGGTATACGGTGACTCGCTCAGTTGGGGCATCATTCCTGACACGCGTGACCGTTTTCCCTTTGAGGAACGGTGGCCTGGTGTGATGGAGCTAGAACTCGCTCGCATGGGTCTGCAGGTGCGAGTCATAGAGGACTGTCTGAACGGGCGGCGCACGGTTTGGGATGATCCCTTCAAACCGGGGAGAAACGGGATCACCGGCGTCGAGCAACGAATCGAGGTCAATTCGCCTTTGTCTCTGGTGATCCTCTTTCTGGGCGCCAATGATTTTCAATCGATGCATCATTATGATGCGGTCCATTGCGCCCAGGGTATCGGCGCGATCATTGCGGCAGTTCGACGTGCTCCGATTGAACCGGGCATGTCTATTCCGGAAATTCTGGTTGTTGCACCTCCAAAGATTCAAAAAGCCAAAGGGCAGATGGCCGCGAAATTTGGAGGGGCGGAAGTAAAGGCGGCCGGATTGACGGCGGCAATCGAAGGAGTGGCGGCAGGTTGCAACTGTCGATTTTTCGATGCCGGCTCAGTCACGGCCACAAGCAAAGTGGACGGAGTCCATCTTGATCGGGAGCAACATCTGGACCTTGGCAGGGCGTTGGCCAAGGAAGTGAGTTCTTTATTGTCGGAAAGTTAGAAAATAAGGAAGGACACGGCTCGATGGGAAAAATCGGATGCCTTGACTTGAAATCCGTTGAAAACCGTGAGCCTGTTGGACGGCAGGGGCACTGAAGTCTCAAATCTATCCCGGTTGGTGATTTGATGGAGTTGCGCCAGACTTTGAATCGTGCGCTGGAAATCTTCGGTTATCCCGGATTAAAGGATTCCGACGAATGGAAGCGGATCGGTTCAGGTGCCTGGCACGATGCCTATAGGGTTATGATTGCAGACATTGAACCGTTGGTGATCAGGTTTCGGAAACTTTTTGCACTGTTATCGACTCTGTTTACCACGTTGAACCAAGCACCTCGATATCTTCGTCATCGATTTGATCAACATGCCGAAGTGCTGGGCTGTCTCTCGGACGGGTATGCGGAAGCATACTCCGATCAAGACCCAGATATGCTGTCAGTTCCGGCTATGGCGGAATGGCTCTGGGCCCTGGATTTTGCTTCCGAATGCTGTGGACATTTGAGGTCAAGATTGGATACTGAAGTGCGGCTGAGACGAGGAAACAAGCCGGCGATTCGGAGAGCTCTTGAGATGGCACTGAACAGGCTGGATGAGATCGATTGGTAGTGCGAATAACGGGGTAGGAATAATGACGAGGCTACTTAGACAATTATTCTTCGCAGGTTTATGCACTGTGTGTTTTCTTATCTGGGTCTCTCCATCAGCAGCAGAGGAACCGGTACTGATCCCTCGGAAGATACTCTTCGGCAACCCTGAAAAGACCAATCCCCAGCTTTCGCCCGACGGCAAGATGCTGACCTGGATTGCCCCAGACGATGGGGTCCTCAACGTCTGGGTCCGCGGGATCGGCAAGGAGGACGATCGGGTGGTAACCCGAGACCGCAAGCGCGGCATTCGAAATTACTTCTGGGCCCAGGACAACCGGCACATCCTCTACGTACAGGATCGGGACGGAGATGAAAACAGGCACCTCTACTCTGTCGATCTCAATTCGAGGGCTATTCGCGACCTCAGCCCTTTCGAGGGAATACGGGTCAGCCAGATCTTGACCGATGAGAATTTTCCGAACGAACTCCTGTTCGGGATGAACCTACGTGATGAACGGATCTTCGATCTCTATAGATGTAATCTCACGAGCGGTGGAATCAAATTGGAGGCCGGAAATCCCGGGCGATATCTGGGGTGGATCCCTGACCATGACTTCCAGGTTCGCGGCGCATTCGCGGCCGTAGGCGATGGGGGTAATGAACTCTTGCTTCGCCAAGACACACAGTCGGAATTCGAGCCCTTTCTCACCTGGGGCCCGGAGGACCGGCAGAATGTCTACGGTTTTACTCCTGACAATCAGGGACTCTACCTTAGTGACAGTGTCGAATCGGATACCACGCGTCTCTTTGAAATCGACATTGCCGACAAAATCAGAAAGGCGATTTCCCACGATCCCGATGCCGATACCGGACCGGTGCTGATGCACCCGACCGAGCACCACCTTCAAGCAGTCGGCTGGTACAAAGATAGACTCCGCTGGAGGGTTCTCGACGAATCCATTGCCGAAGACTTCAATGTCCTCGAAACCGTTCATCCCGGGGAGATGAGCATCGTCAGTCGAGACCTTGCCGACGAACGTTGGTTGGTGAGGTATGTGGCGGACACCGAACCACTCGTCTACTACCTATACGATCGTGCGACTCGAAAGGCGACCTACATGTTCACGGCCTATTCTGCGCTCAGTGATTATACTCTGGTACCAATCGAGCCTGTGGTCATCAAAAGCCGCGACGGTCTTAGTCTTCAGAGCTACCTCACTCTGCCGCCTGGAAAAGAGTCCAGGAATCTGCCGCTCGTTCTCGATGTCCATGGAGGGCCCTGGGGACGCGACAGGTGGGGCTACAACTCGCGATCCCAGTGGTTCGCCAATCGTGGGTATGCGACCCTCAAAGTGAATTTTCGTGGGTCGGCCGGATTTGGGAAGCGTTTCTTGAATGCAGGGAATCGAGAGTGGGCAGGTAAGATGCACGACGACCTCATAGATGGCGTCAACTGGGCCATAGGGGAGGGGATAGCGGATCCCGATCAGATCTGCATATTCGGCATGAGCTATGGCGGATACGCTGCCCTGGTCGGTCTCACCTTCACACCGGATGTCTTTGCCTGCGGTGTCGATGGCTTCGGTCCCTCCAATATCGTCACCCTTTTGAAGAATGCTCCACCTTATTGGGCCAATTCTATGCCCATAATCCGCCATCGAGTAGGCAATGAGGAGACTGAAGCTGATTTCCTTGAGTCACGCTCCCCGCTCTTTAAGGCGGACCGGATCAGAGTTCCATTGCTCATTGGACAGGGAGCCAATGACGTCCGGGTGACGCAGGTAGAAAGTGATCAGATCGTCGCTGCGATGCGGAAGAATAACAAGCCAGTGGAGTACTTGCTCTTCCCGGATGAAGGGCACGGCTTTGCCCGTCCGGAAAATCGTCTCAAATTCTACGCTGCCGCGGAGCAATTCCTTGCCAAATACCTTGGCGGCCGCGCCGAGCCGGCATCGGAAGAGGAGAACTGGGAAAGTCTAAGGAAGTAAAGGTTTGATTGCGTCGCGGTAGTGATTTTGCTCCGTGCGTTTCGATTCCATGACAGCTGATATCCGAGCCGACGCGGCACGGTACTATGATCTCAATCCAGGCCATCCTGATGATATCCCTTTCTACACGGAGATGATCCCATTTCCGGATACTGCGATTTTGGAACTCGGTTGCGGAACGGGTCGGGTGCTCTCAGCTCTGGTGGAGGCATGCGGTTACATTCATGGGATCGATTCCTCAGAGGCGATGCTCACTATATGCAGGGAGAAGCTAGAGGCAGCGAAGATCTCGCAAAGTAAAGCTGAGGTGGAGTTCGGTGATATCACTAACTTTGATCTTCGTAGAAAGTTTGACTTAATCACCGCTCCCTTTCGAGTCCTCCAGAATCTCGAAACGGACGCGGAAGTTGATGGTCTCTTTTGTTGTGTTCGGAAGCACCTCGGCCCAGACGGCACTTGTATATTGAATGTTTTCAATCCCAACCGGGACCCGGAATCAATTCGTCGAGACTGGAGCTCAAAGGCTGAGAATCTAGCCTGGGAGGTGAACATCGATGGAGATCGTATTCTTTGTTACGACAGAAGAGCTCGGATCGATCCAGAGAAGCTCGTACTGTACCCTGAGCTGATCTATCGTCGTTACAAGGGCGAAGACCTGAAGGACGAAACAATCCTCAAGATTGCTATGCGGTGTTACTATCCGGACGAGTTCGAAAATCTGGTGAACTCGCATGGATTTCAGGTCGTCAGTCGTTGGGGCGGCTATGGAGGAGAGATCTACGGAGAAGGTACGGAGCTCGTTATTCAGTTCCAATGTGACAAATAAATCGACTGCCGTCGATTTGTATGTCGCATTGCTGCGTCTCCTCTTGATGTTGACCGTTAGGAGCAATATCTGTGACCGACCTACCGCCATTCATCCATGGCCTCGAACTCTGTGAGCGATTCTTTGAAGAGGCGGTTGATCCGATACTTGAGGCGCATTATCCTTCGTTGAAGTATTCCGCTGGGCACCTCGAACGGGGTTCGGATGTCCTGGGATATGATACGGAGCGGTCGCGCGACCACCATTGGGGCCCCAAGGTCACGCTGTTCCTGCCGGAAGCGGACCTTGATTCCGTAGGTCCTTCCATCATGGATCTGATGGCTCGTGAATTGCCCTTCGAAGTTGCGGGATACCCCACGCATTATGACAAGCCGGAGACCGATGGAGGATTCCTGAAGTACAGGACCGAGCGCCCAATCAACCATGGCGTGACGGTTAGTTCGATTGAAGAATTTACGGCAGAGTATCTGGGCATTGACGCAACGCAGGAGATCGGGGCGCGGCAGATCATCGAGCTGATGCGACTGGCCTTCCTCATGGAGCGCGAATACGCTCCCTATTCAAAGTGGTTCGGAACGGCGTTTGCGCGACTGGAATGTGCCGATGATCTCAATCCAATTTTCCACGAGGTTCTGAATGCGAGGGAGTGGCGCGAGCGAGAGGCTGGGCTCAACAAGAGCTATCTTCAACTCGGCGAAATGCACAACCGGTTGGGGGTTGCCGAGCCGGTCGAGGTGAGGATCGCGCCCTTTCACGGCCGGCCTTACCTGGTTCCGCATTCGGAGCGCTTCGTGACCGCACTTCATGGTGTGGTCAAGTCGCCCGGGGTCAGGTCGCTGCCTAGAGATGTCGGCGGCATTTTCCAATTCGTTGATTCGACGGATGTGCAGGATTCGGAGGGGAATGTCTTACTGAGATCGTTGATGGGGATCTATGATTCGTAATGGCGCAGCAGACTTGAAACGGACTTTGCGCGAAGAGGAAGATCAACCACAGATTCAAGGAAGAAGGAGAACAACCTACCCCCCCCTGCGGGCACCCCTCCGAGGAGGGGATTTCCCAACGGATTTAATAAACTGATGTATATTGATACTGAGATTCGTATATGATGAACGGTCGCCTCAGCATTCCGCAGCTTGCCATTTTGATCTCGTCGATCGTGGTCGCGTTCATCATTGGTGCGATTCTTTCTCCGTTCCATTCAGGACGAGGCGATCGTTTGAAATCGGAAGAAGCCAAGGAAGAAACGGCTGTCGCAAAACGGAGGATTCCCGGTGTGGAGAGCAGCCGGAGTGAGGAAGAGGTGTTCGAGGAAGTTGACGAGGAAGCGGAGCGTGAAAGCTTCGGGAGCAGGATTCGCGAAGCCCTGAATCAGACAGATCCTAGTGAGCAGCAGATTATGCTGATTCAGAACTTTGTCGATTTGGACCCGAGCAATCTTTCGGCGGCTACGGCTGCGATCGAGGAGTTGCCTGAAGGGGTGTCCAAGACGATTGCCTCCATGATCCTGATGCGGTTTTGGGCGGGATTCGACCCGCTTGGAGCTTTGGACTACAGCTTGAATCAAGTCGGTGGACGGTCCGGCAAGATTGCGGCCGTTGAAGCTCTAAGAGTTTGGGCGGCGAACGATCCATATGCCGCACTCGCCTGGTCAAAAGAACATGACCGGAGGGAAGGCGCATTTTCCATGGAGGCAGCGGTTATTTTGGGCTGGGCGACGAACAACATCACGGAGGCGGCCACCTATGCGACGTCACTTCCAGAAGGTCCACGGCGGACCCTAGCAATTCAGCGGATCGCTTCTCAGTATATGACTCAGGGTACCGACGCTATGAAGGACTGGATCGCGTCACTGCAAGACCCCGACAACAAGGAGGTCGCGATGGCGACGATCGCAAGAAATTGGGGAACGCTCGCACCCGAAAAAACGGCGGATTGGTTGGGCGAGTATATCGAGGCCGATTTCGCGGCCAAGGCGGTTTCCATTTTGGTCGATCGGTGGACGACTCTTGATAACCCTCGGGCCGCCGCTGATTGGCTCGCCACACTTCCCGACGGCAGGTCCCGGGAGGAGGGGACGGTTGCACTACTTGACCGGTGGTTCGAGGCGGATCCGGATTCCGTAGGAGACTATCTCAATGATCAACCATCCAGCCCGTTCCTGGATCAGGCGGTCGACAAATACGCTCGGAGCGCAGCCGAGGACGATCCGGAGGCGGCTATCACCTGGTCTGAGTCCATTCTCGATCCGGAGATGCGGCGAGCCAGCTTGATCGAGGTGGGTCAGAAGTGGGCTCGGGTTGACTCTGAAGCGGTGCGGGTGTGGATGGTGGATAAAGAGATACCGCCAGATATTCAGGAGGCGATTTGGAACCCTGCGCCGCGCAAGGAGCAGAAACTGCGCAAGTGGCTTGAGCGAAGAATCCGATCTCCGTAACGCTGATTGACATGACGTATATTATGGTTCAGTTTATACGTCATGCAGACAAAGTTAACCTTGAGGCTGGAGGATGGAATCATCCGCAAGGCAAAGCGAATAGCAAAAAAGAGGAGAACGTCCGTTTCTAGAATTGTCTCCGACTATTTCGCCGCTCTCGACGGCGATGGGAGCGAACACGACCTGCCGCGTAGGACGCGCTCGATGGTCGGTGTGCTTCAGAGTTCGAAGGATACTGTAAACGAGGATTCGTACCGTAAGTATCTGGAGAGCAAATACCTGTGAAAGTGCTTTTCGATACAAACGTTATCCTTGATGTGTGGCTTCGAAGAGAACCGTTTTGGCACGCCTCAGTTTCGCTCATGGCGATGGCTGAAGAGAAGAGAATCGATGGATTGCTTAGTCCTACCTCGATCACGACTCTCCACTACCTCGGCAAGAGAGTCTTAGGCGATGGGCCTGTGAGAACTCTGATACGTGAACTTCTGGCAATCTTTGAGGTTGGCGGGCTGGACAGTGCGATTATCGAAAGTAGCTTTGGAAGTAAGATTGCTGACTTCGAAGATGCGATATTAGAAGGCTTTGCCTCTCATCACGGCGCGGAGTACATTGCTACAAGAGACATTAAGGACTTCCGCAGATCTCGTATTCCCGCCAAGGAACCGATTGAGCTGATTCAGGAAAACGAGACTTGAGGCTTTGTTCTACCTAGGAATCTGTCGGACGAACTTGGTCACTTGCGAAGCAAACACGCAGATGATTTCAATCACGATGGGGCTGCTCCTCGTTACGACACGATCGTGCGCAACGAGCAGGATCCGATCCGCGCCGGCTATGAAGCGACTCTGGAGTGGGTTGCGCAGTCGGCAGAGATTCACCCCGAATCACGGGTCCTCGAACTGGGATCGGGATCGGGAAATTTGACCGGCAAACTCGGGCCGTGCAGCGATATTCTATGCGTCGACGTATCGGAAAAGATGGAGTCGATTGCGGCGCGCAAGCTCGGTCACTTGAATAACAGACGATTTGTCCAGGATGATATCTTGCATGTATTCGAGGAGAAGATCGGTGAATTCGATGCGATTCTCAGTACTTATACGATCCACCATTTGACGGAAGGGGAAAAGGTCGTGCTCTTCGAGCAAATCTGGGACCATCTGGTGCCCGGTGGAAGGGCTGCTTTTGGCGACCTGATGCTCAAAAGCGCAGGGCACATGCGGGTCAAGATCAATGAGTACAAGAGCAAGGGGGACAACAGCACGGCCGAGGATATCGGGGAGGAATTTTTCTGGTTCCTTGATGATGCCGTGAAAAATCTTCGGCGGATCGGGTTCGAGGTAGAGACTCGGAGATTCTCAGATCTTGCTTTTGGGGTCGTGGCGCGGAAGCATTCGGATTCAGGAAGCTGAATATGGCAGAAGCGATCGAAATACATCCTTACGATCCGGAATGGGTCAAGGAATTCACTGAGATCGGAAAGAAGATGCGAGAAGCGTTGCGAGAGGTAGCAGTCCGGATCGATCATATCGGGTCCACCTCGATTCCGGGCCTGGCCGCGAAACCGATCATAGACATTCAGATTTCGGTTGGGAGTTTGGAGCCGGTGAAGCCATTCCTGGAACCACTCGAAGGCCTGGGGTATTACTGGAGAAGCGGGAGGAAGTACGAAAAGACGAAGCGTTATTTCCGAGAGACCGATGGCATGAGAAGAACCCACGTGCATGTGCGAAAGTTCGGTAGTTGGCACCAGCAGTTTCCGCTGTTGTTTCGCGATTATATGAGAACGAACAAGCAGGACTGTGAACGATATGAGCTTGTGAAAAGAGAGCTGGCGGAAAGGTACCGAAACCAGAGAGAGAAGTACACGGATTCCAAGAGCGGGATACTCTGGGAGATCATTGCGAGAGCCGATGAATGGGCGGCAAATGAAGGGTGGGAACCGGGACCGTCTGATGCATGAGTTTCTGGCCTTTTTTATTGTGAACGTTGCCGTCAATATCAGCTATGTGTGGTACAACTTCAGAGGCGACGAAAGCCCGCAAGAGGAGTGTTTTACGGTGAGGACGTGGGGCGAATTCAGGGAGACCTTAGAGTCTTTGTCCTAAGCGTGGTCGGTTGAGCCTCGAATCGGATTGCTACCATTTGCAAAGGTGAGAGCTGGATCGAAAGCCGCCGGAAAATACTAAATGGAGGGACTAAGAGTAATCCACGAAGTGTTGAGACTAAGAGGGAAGACTAAGTGTGGAATCAGACAAACCTCGAGAATTTGCCAACAAGCACACATAATCCATGAGGGTCGTTGCTCCCCACACTTAGTCCTCACCCTTAGTCGGTTACTCTTAGTCGAACCATTTAGTCGATTCGCTCTGCTGTTGTTCGGACACCTCACACCCGAAACCTGAAACCATTCTAACCTTTGAACTTCCTGATGCAATTCCACTTCCAACCGATGACTTTGGATCATGCCCAGCAGATCGACGGCTGGCGTTACGATGGAATTTACCGCTTTTACAACCTGGACGAGGATCTCGATGATCGAGAGGAGTTTTTTGACCAGAGCACCTGGGGAAATTCCTCCTTTGCGGTAGTGGACGAGAACGAAGAG
Source organism: Candidatus Moanibacter sp. (assembly GCA_965226025.1). Classification (GTDB taxonomy): domain Bacteria; phylum Verrucomicrobiota; class Verrucomicrobiia; order Opitutales; family UBA2987; genus Moanibacter. Next base: position 2,961,598 of record CBDDCD010000003.1, read on the forward strand.
TTAGTTGGTTTTTTCGGGTTCAAGCGGGAGAATGAGGAGCTGGTGCTCGGACTCGGATTGCATCCGGATCACTCGGGAAAAGGACTCGGTGAAGACTTTGTTAGGGCAGGAATGGAATATGGGAAGCGGGCCTTCCGACCCAATGCACTCAGGCTGGACGTGGCCACCTTTAATCAGCGAGCGATCACCGTTTATGAGCGCGCTGGGTTTACCGCGGAGAAAATATTCGATCAGAAGACCAACGGTGGAGTATATGAGTTTCTAAGGATGACGAAGAAGGTGGATTAGGGTGGTCTATTTTGGGGTCGGCGAAGGCGAAAAAGGTAGCAACGAATCAAGGGACAGCAAGGAATAGGGAGAATGAATTGGAGATCGCGAAGCTTTTTACATGAACTCTATCCGTTGCATTAACGAATCTGTTGCAGTAAAAGGAGCTGGGACGATGAGAGTGAACACACTGAGAATCCCTTGTAGAGATCTGGTCGAATCGCAGGATTTCTATACCAACACCCTCCGATTGGATAAGGTGTATGGATCGGCAGAGAGTGGCTTTGTGGGTTACCGTCTGGAGAATGCCGCAATCCACATTGAAAAGGAGGAGAAAGAGGAATTCGAAAGCGGTCGATACTTAGGATTCAGTTTGGAGGTGTCCGATATTCGTGAATTCTATGAGGAATTCACAGCCAGGGGCGTCCAATTTTCCGGTCCTCCCGAACGACAGTCCTGGGAGCTACTATGACCCATTTCGAAGACTGTAGCGGAAACACGATTACAGTATTAGAGAAAAACGAGAATCGCTAGTTTCGAGAATCTAAGAATGACACCATACTTACCATGTCTGAAGGCCCTTGAACGCGTTCGGAAGAGAGTCGAAGCCGAGCTATATGAGAAACATCGTCTACGGTGCGCAGTGGGAGAGTGGATTGATTCCGCAGGAATTAAGCTCCAGAAGGATTCGTGGACGGATGAAGGATTTGGTGACGGCATTTTCTTTTCGGTTTGGGTCGGCGAGAAGGACGTTGAGAAGAATCGGTTCAACTACAACATTCATGCCCTGAAGCTCCGGTCTTTGACGGGATACACGATCAAGTCTCGGGAATTCGCTGACAGTTTTCGACGGAAGTTTCGGGGATCGGCTGAGGGTTGGCCGAATGTGAGCACGGACTATGGTCCTCAGACTCTCATGCAGGGGTGGATGGAACTGAATGATCAGACTTTTGAGGGCGACGTCCTGGCCTTGTTGGATCGGTTTGTGGCGATCCACGAGATCATTGACGAAATGCTCAAGGAGCGTAAGGCGGCGTAGCTCGTCTTTCTGGGGGGTCGTTAGTATCGGACGCGTCAGACTCGTCGGACTTGCCAGACCGGAAAGTTCAGGCGAACCTCATTAAGGAAAGATGAACACCAAAGCACCGCTCGCCTTGATACTGATTTTCCTTGCGGCCGCAGCTACTCTTGCCGCAGGACGAATCTCGCTGGACGATCCCATGTATTTCGAGGAGAGGCCCCGGATGGTGGAGGAGGGGGGAAAGTACTTTTTCGAATGGGTCTACGGCGAATGGGGGTTCGCGTTTTTTCCGAAGTTGAAGTTAAAGGGCGAGAAAGCTGTCTTCTTTCTCTCGGCGACGACCAGCTCCGGGCAGTTGAGAGGACGAAGGGTTCGAAATGAGATCAGGAAGAGGAGGGCCTTGAAGCTAATCCGTGAAGGAGAAGCATATTGGGAAGAACCAGGCGGAAACCTGGTCAAGCTGGAGGTGGTGTCCGTTCCGAAGACGACCAGGAAAGAAGCGGATCGCAGCCGGTTTGCCCCATGAAGAAGGTTTCCGAGTTCATGTGGATCGCCGGTTTAAAGGATGTTTCGGGGCAGGGCGGAAGCGGCGCTTGCTAGTCTGTTGCACAGGAGACGTTCGATTAAGAATCATGAGCTCGAATTCCGACATCGAAGACTGGAATCGCATCGCTTCAGAGTACAGTGAGAAAATCGAGGAGGGCAGTGTAGGACAGGAAATGGTCGAACCGCTTCTGAACCGGATCGGAGATTGCAGCGGTATATCGGTTCTCGATCTCGGTTGTGGGCAGGCTTGGTTGTGCGATCATCTCGCTAAACGGGGAGCCAACCTGGTTGGTGTGGATGGCTCCGATCGGTTGATCGATCGCGCTCGAGAGCTGTACCCACACCTCGAGTTTCACGTTTTCGACCTGGTTCAGGGCTTGGCGGATTTCGACTGCACATTCGACCTCGTCGTCTCAAACATGGTGGTGATGGATCTTCCAAGGATCGATCGGGTGTTCCGCAATGTGTTCGAGGTCCTTTGGCCAACCGGCCGTTTTTTGATGACTTTGCCGCATCCGTGCTTCTTCAACCAAAAGAGCTGTCAGGACGAATCGGGGAAGTGGTACAAGAAGGTGACGGGATATCTGGTTGAGGAAGTCTGGCGGATCAATTCCTTCGGTGGCCACAATCATTATCATCGCAGCCTTTCAAGCTATATCAACGCATTGAGTGAAGCTGGTTTGATCGTTTCCTGGCTGCACGAGCCTCCGCACCAATCGGAATCAGAGCGAATTGATCGAGAGTTTCTTAAGACGCTGCCGGTGTTCATTTTGATTGAGGCAGTTAGGTCCGATCTAGCGGGAGCGTGAGAGCAAATAGCTTCTCAGACGCACTAAAAATGCCGCGATCTGGCGGCTGACCGCAATCCTTCGACGGAATGGGATCCTGCTCCCATCCGCGGATATTTCCCCCTCCCATTCCACATCGAGAGAATTTTAACTTCGATGATCCATCCTAAGTCATTCCGCGTCCGGAGGCCACGGACCACCGCTCCTAACCGCGTTCGGCGCATCCTCCTGCCGCTCTGATTCGAACTTCGGGACGGAATTCACGCCGCTTGCATCCTTGGGCCGTTTTTGCTGTGTTCGAGCCGTTACATTACCATGGATCTCGAAGCACTACGCCAGGCGATTGAGGTGTCACCCGACAACGTGCCTTTGCTCATTTTGTTGGCAAAGGCGCTGACGGACGCATTTGAGCTCGATGAGGCGAAGGCAACCTATGATCGAGTGCTGGAACGCGAGCCGGAAAACGACGCTGCCGCGTTGGGGACGGCACGGGTCCTACATCTTCAAGGAAAGACGTCGGAAGCGATCGTGCGCACGGAGCATCTCACCCGCCGGAGACCGGAATTTGCTGAGGCATGGTTCTTTCTCGCCGGAGCGACTCTTGGCGAAGGGCAGTTGGATGCAGCCCGCAAACACTACGAACGTGCGGTCGGTTTGGACCCGGCCCTGAAAGATCCCGAATTCGAGAAGCGTTTGGGTCCACTAGCGAGAGAGACGGAAGACGAGAAATCCGGTCCGATCGCAGTGGACACAGGAAGTTGGGGTGCGGGTGCAATGAAAGACGATGATGAAGCCTTTGAAATGCCCGGCTCTTTTGACAACGATGAGTCGTTGAAACTCGAGTTCATGCAGCAGGGAGATCCGATCGACTTCACCCAGGTCGGCGGCATGGGGGAGGTGAAGGAAGATATCAGGATGAAGATCCTCTATCCCCTTCAGAACAGCGAACTCTTCGCCGCCTACGGAAAGAAAGCAGGTGGGGGTGTGCTGCTCTATGGACCGCCGGGCTGCGGAAAGACCCTGATCAGTCAGGCCACTGCTGGGGAGATTAAGGCGAACTTCCTCTCCATCGGCCTCCATCAGGTTCTCGATATGTGGATCGGCGGGAGTGAGGAGAAGCTCCATGGGATCTTTGAACTGGCCCGCAAGCACGCGCCCTCGGTTCTCTTCTTCGATGAAATCGATGCATTGGCCGCGGACCGGAAGGACTTGCGCACCTCCGCCGGACGAACCTTGATCAACCAATTTCTGGCCGAGCTCGACGGTAACATAGGCAGCAACGACAATGTCCTTATTCTCGGTGCCACCAATGCCCCGTGGCATCTCGATTCCGCGTTCCTTCGTCCGGGCCGCTTTGACCGGATCGTTTTCATTCCGCCCCCGGACCACGAAGCACGCCGGGAGATCGCCGGGATCCAGGCGAAGGACAAACCGACCGAGTCCCTCGATCTCGACCGGATCGCTACGGTGAGTAAGAACTTTTCGGGAGCCGATATTAAAGCAATTTTCGACCGGGCAACGGAAGACGCGTTGGCGCTGGCTATGAAGAAAGGCAAACTCATCCCGCTCTCGACCAAGGCGCTGGTGGCGGCTGCGAAGAAGGTGAAACCATCGACACTGAAGTGGTTTGAGAGCGCCAAGAACTACGCCCTCTATGCCAACCAGAGTGGGTTCTATGATGAGGTGTTGGGATACCTTGGAATGAAGAAGTGAGGGGGATGGAACAGCGTTGGGGCAATGAATGGACAAGGTTCGAGACGAGGTTCGGGACCCGTCGTCGCTCTGCTCTGCCGAGGCAGGCGAGGTTTGCTCCGCTGAGTTCTGAGCGGATCTACAGTTAGGGCATATTTGATCGAATTGAGAAGGTGGTTCTAATTTGCGTAGTAACTTTGTCTCGATCCCGCTGAGCAGGACACCAGCACGACGTTGAATACAAGCACTGTACAGTTCACGAAGAAAAAACGTGTTCAAAAGGGTAACATCTGATGGACAGTAGTAACGATCTCTACGAAGCACAGTTGGATCGAGGCCGGCTGCTTCGTGAACACGGACGATACGAGGATGCTATCGGGTTGTTTGAGGGGGCCATCGCCTCAGATCCTGAGGACCCTACGGGTTACGTAGAGAAAGCTCTCTGCGAGCTCCATATAGAGGATAGGGATAGGGACGCCCTCGATTCGATTGAGGAGGGAATCCGGCTGGATCCAGACTCAGGGTTCAACCACGCGGTTAGATCGATTGTGCTGACTCGCCTGGATCGGCCCAAGGAAGCCTTGACAGCGGCCGATCAGGCGCTGGCAATCGATCCGGCAGTGGCTTTTCACCTACGTGTTAAGGGACAGGCCTACGCCGGTTTGGAGAAGTGGGCCGAAGCCGAGAAGTGGCTGCGTAGGGCGCTCGCCGAAGACCCGGATGACGATACTGCCGCCAACATCCTGGCCACGGTCCTGCGGGTGCAGAACAAACCTTGGGAGAACGAATTCGAAGTTCAGCGATTGTTGGCCAAAAATCCGGAGAATGAGCTGACCCATTACAACGCCGGGTGGTCGTGTCTGCAGCGAGGGGATCGAGAGCGGGCTGAGGAACACTTCCGTGAAGCATTGCGAATCGATCCAAACTTCGATGGGGCACGAGAAGGCCTGGTCGACTGCTTCCGAGCCCGCTCCGCCTTTTATCGTGTTTTTCTTCGATATAGCTTCTTCATGCAGCGATTCAGCGCCGGTTCTCGGTGGGCAATCGTGATTGGATTGTTTCTGGCCGTGAAATTCTGGCGCCCGGTTCTCGAGGTCATCCATCCCTCACTATCCATCGCCCTCGGCTTTGCTTATCTGCTCTTCGTCTTCTGGGGATGGCTGGCTCCAGGGATCGGCAGCTTTATCGTTCTCACCGACCGTTCTGCCCGTCACGCCCTCAAGTTCGACGAAAAGCGGGAAGCTGTATTCGTGGGAGGAGCCTTTTTCATGGGAATCGTATTCCTGGTGGGCACGATCGCGGTCTCCCCTGCGATTCTTCTCCCAATCGTCTTCGGATGTCTGGCTTCCTCGATCCCGTTCAGTATGACGTTTACTAATAAATCACGCTTCGGGCGGGTCCTCTTCGGATCGATCGGAACGATAACCTGTGTCTTGGGATTCGCTACCGGATTCGCCGGATTATTCGTGGCCGGTGACCTGTTGTATCCGTTTCTTGGAGCCGGCCTCCTCGCTTGCCTACTGTGTACCTGGCTCGGCAATATCGAAAAGTTCAACATGCGGTAAGGATCGGTTTCTCTATCGCATTCGTGGCCGCATTGACGTGGGCCGTTATCTCTATAGGAGAATTCCATCATGCCAAATTACCCAACTTCTGACCCGAAACAGTTCATTCAGGGCGCTCCCGTACTACACGTGCCCGAAGTGAAGACAACAGCCGCGTATTACCGCGACGTACTAGGATTTCAGTGGGATTTCGAGGACGAAAACTATAGCGTCGTCTGGCGGGACAATTCCGCCATTCACTTTGTAAAAGGTGACCAGGGTCCCAAAGGCCTGCATCTGTTTCAGTGGGTTCGCAATGTGGATGCGTACCATAAAGAGATCGTAGATCGAGGCGCTGAAGTGAAGGTGGGACTGGGAGACCGCCCCTACGGAATCAGAGATTTCACGGTGTGCGACCCCAATGGTGTGGACTTGGTTTTCGGGCAGGATATCTGATGTTGTTTTGTGGGCTGCCCGTTCCCCCTATCTCGAGTCCGGAAGGGTCGAAATCAATGGCGCGATCGTCGAAATGCTCACGCATTCCGCTACAGACTGCGCCCCGGTGGGTAGCGGAATGCGTGTGCATTTCGTCTTCGAGAGAGCCCACTGTTTCAGAATTGACTGGACCAGCAAGTGTTGGTGGGTTGGGGCAGGATTAGTTTGAGGCTTACTCGTAATGGTAAACACAGAATCGAAAGATCGACAGTTTGGGTATTAGAGGTCATTTTGGATCAATCAAGATATCGGGCGAAGAAGGCATGAAAAAGCCGGGCAACGAGATCTTTCTACGATACTTTTCGGAACTCGGGTCAGGACCTGCAGAGGATATTTTTGTCGGAGACAATCCGGAAGATGATGTGATGGGGGCTAAGGCGGCCGGGTTGAGGGCAGTTTGGATGAGGAACGACAACTTCGGCCCGCCTGAATGCTTTGAAAGGACTGTGAGTTGTATCAATGAGATTCCGGAAGTTCTGCGCCTGATACACGAACGTTCCTATCGACAAGACATCGGATAAGGATTCCACTATTCATATTGGCATTAGGCGTGGGGAAAGATATCCGATAACATCCAGGAGAACGATCTATGGACACGATAGACAGAGACGGATACGGAACGATCTCTCATGAACCCGGACTGAATTTTCTGCGGTTAGATTGGCTGCCCGAAACCGAGAATATGTCGACTGACGACTTCAAGCGGACTCTGACTGTTTTGGCCGACACGGCGGTGGAGAAGAGCGCCGAGGGCATAATGATCGATGTCCGGCAGTTTCGATCGAGCGCGGCTCGAGAAATCGACGACTGGAGGCTGCAGAATATTGTGCCGAAGTACAACAGCGTACTAAAGCGCTTTGCCTGGTTGGCGGGTGACCAGCCGCCGGATCTGCCCGGTGGTGGAGAGCCCTACCAGAACGAAGGCGAAGCCTATATGAACCGCTGGTTCCGGGACGAAACCAACGCCATCAACTGGGTGACCAAGATCGGCTAGCCAGTCTGGAAATTGCAGGCAATTTCCAGACTAATCGGGGCCGGTACAGGTCAGGACAGCTTGTTTTTCGAGGAGGCCGGCTTGGAAGTGTTGGCAACTGATCTTTCGCCCGAAATGGTTGCGCGCTGCTGCGCCAAAGGGCTGGAGGCCCGCCGGGCTGACTTTCTTAATCTGGGGGTCGCGCCAGAATCCTTCGACGCCGTTTTCGCATTGAACTGCATGCTTCATGTTCCCAATGCGGATTTTCCAAAGGTGCTGACCGAAATTCGTGAAGCCCTCGTTCCAGGAGGACTTTTTTTCCTTGGCGTCTACGGCGGGGACCCGTTCGAAGGAGTTGCCCCTGACGACTGGCACGCTCCTCCCCGATTCTTTTCTCATCGATCCGACGATCAGATGGAGTGGTTCGTCACTGAGGTCTTGGAAGTTATAGACTTTCACGTGGTCAATTCGGGGAAATTGCGCTTTCAGTCGTTTACGCTGCGTAGGCCGATGGTGGAGAGAAAATTCCCAACGGATTAGAACGGAAACATGCCAACCATCGAAACTGACCGACTACTCCTTCGGCCCCTCTGTGAGGACGACGCCGAGAATCTTTCCAGGATTTACTCGGATCCGGAGGTGGTCGAGTTCTTCCAAGAAGAGGATCTGACACCGGAAGGGCAGGGACGGCGGATCGCTCTTCACGTCGCGAAGCATTGGGGAAAGTTCGGGTATGGGTTATACGCCACGATTTTACGAGAGAACGGAGAATTGATCGGGCGATGCGGGTATCTCCATCAGGAACTGGAGGGGGAGGAGTTTTGCGAGGTGGCCTACTTGATTGCACGTGAACATTGGGGGCAAGGATTCGCCACCGAAGCTGCAAAGGCTCTAATCCAATACGGATTCGAGGAGATGGGGAGAAACTTGCTGGTCTCGTTGATCAACAAGAAGAATCATCGGTCCATCCGTGTCGCGGATAAGGTAGGGATGGACCTGCTAAAAAAGTACCCCAATATGTTGATGTACGGAATTTTCGGGGATGCCTGTTACGAGACCGTCGGAAAGTCTCTGGCAGAGCGATTGAAACCGAAAGAAACGGTGCTGCAATCCCTTTCAGTGCTAAGAAGAGGATAACCAAAAAGGGATCTAGGGCAGCAGAGGCGCAACCAGATGACCTTGTCTGCAGGGCAAATCCGAGTTAGAACGCACCAACCCCTCAAAGGGCCACACCATGGAAATTAGAGGAACAGACTTCGTAGCCTACCTCGTATCTGATCTAAATAGGGCGGCTACCTTTTATCGTGACACTCTTGGTCTTCAGCAGACCGAGTATCGAGAGGATTGGCAGTGGGCGGAGTTCGATTGCGGGAATATCACCCTTACGCTCTACGGTGGCGTCGAGCTACCGGAGGTCGTGCTGGGCGGGCGTATTGCCCTTGCCGTGGACGATATCCAAAAGGCGCATGAGGAGCTGAAGGGGAAAGGGGTGATTAAGGAAATCTGGGTCGGCACGGAGGATGACAATGTTCCGGCGCAGGAACTCTACAGATCCACAGGGGCGGAAGAAGAGCGGGACAATTATAGGGAGTATGTGTACAATCGAGAGACGATTCTAGAAGAGAAAGATACCTCTCTTTAGCGAGATAGGGTTATGAGCGAAGCGGTCGATAGCCGATTTTAAAATGGTGTTTGAATGCGTTCGGCCCTTCGGAATACGGAGTCTTTTGTGGAGCAGATTTGCAATCTGCTCAGCGGGATAACAGGGAGAGGGCAGATTGAAAATCTGCCCCACAGGCTTCGCCTCTCCGAAACTCGGTGTCTTTCGATGCGCGGGTCTTTGCCGCGGACGTCAAGGGGGACGCGATACGCTATTGCGAAAAATTCTATCGGTTCTGGTCGAAGCGCGAGACTCGGAACCGTGTGCTCTGCTTTGGAACACTAAGTCTTCACTCTTAGTCGGTTACGCTTGGGTGACGTCCTATCCTTCCTGTAAAAAGAAAAATGGTGTAACCTCCTGAAAACAAAAATGTAACCAAACCGGGGCCGAAAGGCGGCCCCGAAAAACAGGAGACTACACCATGAAGAAGATAGCATCGAGTGAGAAGATAGAGCAAGAGCTAATGGAAGGAATCGCGAGCAGCACAGATCCACTGGGGGAGGCGGCCCGACGGGGAGCCCAGCTGATGCTGCAAAGAGCCTTGGAGATCGAAGTGAGCGATTTTCTGGGGCGAGAGCGCTATGAGCGCTCGAGTGATGGAGCACTGCGGGGCTACCGCAATGGCTATGAGCCGAAGAAAGTGCATCTTTGCGAAGGGACGATTGAGCTGCAGGTACCGCAGATTCGCGACGGGCTGGAGCCGTTCGAGTCGGCCTGGCTGGAAGCGATCGGACGACGCTCGAAGCGGCTTTTGGAGCTGGTGCCGATGCTCTATGTGAAAGGGATGAGTCAGCGCGATATCGAGACGGCGCTGATCGAGTCTTTGGGGGTAGAGCAGACCGGGCGCAGCGTGGTCAATGAGGTGTGCCAAAGTCTGAGGATGGACTTTGCAAAGTGGCAGGAAAGAGATCTGAGTGGTGAGCGCGTGCTCTATCTGTTTCTGGACGGGATCTATATGAGGCTGGCGGCCCGAAGACAAGAGGGCAGTGGCGGTCCTATGCGCCTACGGGATGCTCTGGGACGGACGTAAGGTATTGCTTCATATGGCCGTAGGGGACAAGGAGAGCAGCGCCTGTTGGGAGGCCTTCCTGGAGGACATGAAGAGCCGGGGATTGGCCGATCCAGTACTCAGTGTGATGGACGGTAATTCGGGTCTACGCAAGGCGGTGGGAAGGAAGTTTCCGAACAGCCTGGTGCAGCGCTGCCAGGTGCACAAGATGCGCAACATCGTCAACAAGCTTCCAGAGGTAGCCCGTCCCACCCTCAAAAAGCTCATTCACAAAGCCTTTACGGCGAAGGGATACCGCGAGGCTGTAGAACAGGCTCGCGCCATCATCGAGGAATACAAGGGGAGCTTTCCAGCCGCCATGAAGTGCCTGGAGCGTGACCTGGAGGAATCGCTCACAGCGCTGAAATTTCCCTTCCTGCACCGAAAACAGATCCGCACCACCAATCTGCTGGAGCGACTCTTCGGGGAAGGGCGCCGTCGCACCAAAGTGATTCCCCGATTCCGCTCCGAAACGAGCGGACTGTGCCTGATCTTCGCGGTCCTGGTGGATGCCTCAGAAGGCTGGCGAGGAGTCCGCATGGAACCCTACCTGGTGGAACGACTCAAACAGATCTGGAGCGATCCGGAGAGCACCTGGGAGGATCCGGACCTGATGAAATTCGCTGCCTGAAGGGAAGAAAGTAAAGATAATCTAATAGAGGTTATGCCATTTCGATTTTACAGGAAAAGGCGGACTTGACCTTACGCTTAGACGAACCACGTAGTGAATTGATCTTGTGTTGGGGACGAAGCGGAAGGACTAAGGGTATCCGACGAAGTGTAGTGACTAAGTGTAAGAATTGGCGATTCCCGTCACTTTCTTACAGCCGACAGGACAGAAGGACGAGGAAGATGCGCCGTTTCTGAATGACAGCTGAGATAGTTGAAATGCAACATCGGGACATAAAGCTCATCCGCCATGATGCCATTCCCTTGAGGAAGGGGAAGAGCTATCCTACCAGCCAGATTCAGAGCCGAAAGATCGTCACCGAAGCGACAGGCTCGCAGAGCTGCGAGGTGTGGGAGCAGGTGCAGGAATCAGGAGGACAGGTGAATCGACACTATCACGACTGCGAAGAGACGGTTACATTCGCAATAGGAAGCGTGGAAGTATTCTGTGGCGACAAAAGTGTCGTATTGCAAGCGCCTTCAACAGTCTTTATACCGGAAGGACAAATACACGGATTTCGAAACATCGGAGACGAGGAAGTGCACCTATTTGCATTCTTCCCAAGGGTGAATCCGAAAACGATTTACCTAGATTCTCTGGAGTGATCACGCTTTAGTTTCGGTCGTGGTCCTATGCGAAGGAACGGAATCAGCTAATGTGGGACCACTTGTCGGGCTGAAGCTTGCTGAATCAGTCGGATTTCAATCTTTCTGTAACGGCGGCGACGAAGCGCCGCCCTCCAACCAGCGGTTAAACGTGCGCATTGGAGCCGCCGCGATTAGATCAATTTGCTCGAATATCGGCGAGTAACCCGTCGCCTCAGAATATGGAACTCCGAACTTACCACCCTTCCGATGCTGAGGCCATAGTCGCTCTTTTTCGCGATGCGGTCCTCAATCTCGGGCGCCAGCAATATACGGAAGAGCAAACGAAGGCATGGGCCAGGCATCCTGAAAACCTCGGTGCGTTTCGAGTTGAGCTATCGGAGGGGCTCACTCTGTGCGCCGATGTTGATGGCGCCCCGGTTGCGTTTGGCCAGCTCAACCCGGAGGATCACGTGGCCTACCTTTATTGTCACCCGGCCCACGCTCGTCGCGGTTACGCGACGGCGATTCTTGACGAGCTGGAGGAGCGAGCGTCGGGAAAGGGAGTCGATACTCTTTTCTCGGAAGTCAGCTGCGTCGCGCGCCCGTTATTCGAACGGCGTGGATATCGCGTTGATCAGGAAGAGCATCCCATTCGACACGGAGTGAGGTTTTTGCGATTCAGGATGGGAAAGTGCTCAAGAGCTGACTTGAAACTTCAATCTACATGACCTCCTTTATGTAGCAGTGAGATCTCGACTTCCTATGCAGATTCGCCCTGAGTCAACCAGGTTCGGCAAAGCTCGCCGCAACCGAGACGGTTGACCTACGTTTCTTTGGTCGCGCTGCAGTTTCAGAATCGACTGGTCCCGGTAGCTTCAGCGGTCCGAGAGGCCAAAATGACCATTGTCTAGTTCACGATGACCAGCCAGCGACCCGACTCTGAGTTCCCCGAGCATGCCGAGGAGAATCGGCGGATTTGGGATGCCAATGCCGAATGGTGGGATGACAAGATCGGCGATGGCAACGACCACCAGAAGGTGCTGATCGAGCCTGCCTCCGAGCGGCTCCTTGCCGTTTCAGCCGGCGACGTGATTCTTGATATCGCCTGCGGAGCGGGTCGTTTCGCGCGGCGAATGGCAGAGCTCGGAGCGACTGTTGCTGCATTCGATTATAGCGGCAAGTTTATCCAACGTGCCAGGAAGCGCACTTCCTCGGATGCACCGATCGAGTATCATGTGCTGGATGGGAGCAGTCCTGATGCGCTGCTTGGACTGGGCGAGCGACGATTCGACAAGGCAGTCTGCACGATGGCGATCATGGATATTCCGGAGATAGACTCATTGATGGGGACTCTTCCGCGGGTCTTGAAGCCTGGGGGTATCTTCGTTTTTTCTGTCACCCACCCCTGCTTTCATTCCTCCGTAAACCAGCGGTTTCTCGAGATGTACGAGGAGGAGGCGGGAAGGCATATCATTCGCAACGGGATCAAGGTGTCCTCGTATCTGACTCCTTTTGCCAAAAGGACGGAAGGGATCATCGGTCAGCCCAAACCACAGTTCTACTTCCACCGGCCGATTCATTTGCTATTGGAGTCCTGTTTCTCCGCCGGCTTTGTCATGGACGGGATCGAGGAACCCGCATTCCCAAAACCCGATAAGCAGCGGGCCGGGGTTCAGTGGAACGACATGCCGGAGATCCCTCCGGTGTTGGCGGTGCGGATGAGACTGAATACTCCTAGTTCGGCGTAGTCTGAATTAGAGGAGCGGAGGGGGAGACGGGGAGAGGGGGAGGGAAAGTTACGAGTTGCGGGTTGCGAGTTGCGAGTGGGGGTGGCTATCTCTTTGATCGGATAACCCAACCTCGGGACCCTCCGTTGTTCACTTAATCCATTGCCATATTCTCTTTTCTCCCTCGTAGATCTTCTCATGGCGAAGAAGAAAAATCTAACTCCAAAGTTCCAAGTATGGGTCGATGCCCGAAGGAAGTTCCGACTATCACACGGGCACATCCAGATGGCGCGGGAGCTGGGCATGAATCCGAAGAAATTCGGCAAGCTGGCGAACCATGACCAGGAACCGTGGAAGGCGCCCTTGCCGATATTTATTGAGGATCTCTATTTCAAACGATTTAGGAAGGATCGGCCCGAAACGATTCTTTCGATCGAGGATATCGCAAAAGAGAAGAAGCGAAAGCAGCTGGAACGCAAACAGCGGAAGCTGGAGAGGAGGGAGCAAGAACTAGCGGAAGATCCGAGCCGAAGAAACGCTCCACGAATTGCCCAATCCTCCACATCGGACAGGGGCACACTTGATCCCGATGTAAGGCGGGACGATCCGGTCACGGCCAGGGAAATTGAGGACCTGCGGGAAGCGGTCGGTTGGGAGAGATTTGAGAATAAGTATGATCGGATTCTTCCCAATTCCTACACACATTTCACGGTTCGGGAGATCGGGAAGCTTATTGCGTTTGTCAATGTTATCAGTGACGGCATTGGTAACGCCTTTCTCGTGGATCTGATTGTAGATCCTGAATACCAGCGTCAGGGTCTCGGGCGGACACTTGTGAAGAGGGCGGTGGCAGATCTGACGGCGGATGGGATTAAGAGCATCGAGGTAGTCTTCGATCCGAAACACAGAGGATTATATCGAAAATGTGGCTTCCACATCGTGAGGGCAGGGATTATCGATAATGAACCTGGAGGAGAGGCTAAAGATGAAGGGAGAACGGAATTCGGGTGTTCTCGGGATCCGTTTTGAGCCGCAGATTCTCGGAACGTCACGGCTGACCTCAAGCGTCGGAGACGCAGTCCAGCGGAGCAGGAAGAATCAAGAGAAAGCCGCGGATTGAAGCGAAATGGGTAGAATTAGCGACCAGAACACCCTCTTAAAGGAGCAGTACAAAACGCCTGTGAATTTCAACGCGCGCGCGAAGCTCCATGCGAGGTTCTCGACGAATCGACAAAACTGGCATGATTGGGTCTTCAGCCATTTTCAATTCCCGGAAGGGGTTTCAGTTTTAGAGATAGGCTGCGGGCTGGGCAGACTATGGTTGGAAAACTGCCGGAGGGTGAAGCGTTCGTGGAACATAACCTTGGCCGACTTCTCTTCAGGTATGCTTGAGCAAGCCAGGGCGGATCTCTCTGAATCGGTCTCAGGATTCAATTTCCAACTAGCGGATATCCAAGATCTACCGTTTCGCGATGGCTCCTTTGACGGCGTGATCGCGAATCACATGTTGTATCATGTGCCTGACTTGGAAAAAGGGCTAAGCGAGGTTAGAAGAGTCCTCAAGTCCTCCGGAATCTTCTACGCGGCCACGAATGGCATCAACCACATGGTGAAACTCTGGCACCTGATGTCGGAGTTTCTCGGTGTGCCTGTTCCGGTTGATAACGGTGATTACGAATTCCGGATCGACAACGGGAAGGCCATCCTTTCCCGATACTTTGGAAAGGTGGAGTTCGTAGCCTACGACGATGAGCTGCGGATCACGGAGGTCGAACCGCTGGTTGAGTATTTCTATTCGAGCAAGAGGATCTCGGATCCGATCACGAATAGGAGGCCGGAATTTCAGGAGTTCCTAGAGAAGAAAATGGGGGAAGCGGGAGTCATTCGGATTCGGAAAGAGGTGGGATTGTTCGTGGCAGAATGAAGGCGATGCCTGGCCTACAGACGAACCCGGGCTCTTCTCTGCCGATTTCATCTACGGAGCCGCGGGTGTTGGGCATTACTTTCTGAGGCTTCGGAAGCCCGGAGAAATCTGCATGCCTCTCATGTGAGCTTTTCGCACAACTTTTCGAGCTCTTGCCGAATTCCGAGAGAAACAGAGCGAAGGGCGTCACTTTCAATGACCCGAATTGGAGTGACAATTGGATGCATCCGGGTGAGTATTGCACGATATGCAATTGGTTCACGATGATCGATTACCTGGAACCGGAGGAGTTTGAGAATGAAGGTCCAAAAGACGATGAACCGGCACCAGAAAGCGGCCCATCGACCGGGTGAGCGCAGGGTGCGGCGAGACGAGATCGATAGAATGCTCGAACTCGCCAACAGCACCGATCCGAGAAAGCGGGAGGAGGCGGCAGAAGCATTGTGTCCCTGCCGTGTCCGTCGGCGGATTGAGCCGGTCTGGGATGCGCTTTACCGGCTTATGGAGGATTCGGATGTTCGGGTTCGGCGAAAAGCATGGCATACCTTGGAAGACGGAGGCTGTCCGAGCAATCCGGCCATGAATACACTCATCGATCGCGCCCTCAAGCGGGAGAAGGACAAACAGGTCCGCCGCTTTGTCGATAAATTCGCTGCGCCGAGAATCGAAAGGGAGAAGATGGCATCTCTACTGGCGGGAAAATCACCCTATGATGCGCGAGGGAAGTGCGACTTTTGCGGGAGTCTGAATGTTCGAGTGCGGACGGATATTGAGACAATGATTCCGGCGGCGGATGGGTCAAGGCTGGCCCTTATTTGCCGGTCCTGTGATACTTAGAAGCCTGTCCGACGAAGGCCGTCGTCAGGGACAGGCGTCCGGGTTTTGCAATCGATCCTGTTTGTGCCTTGGTCGTAAGCTTCGTCGCGAACTTTGCCTGCCTCGGCAGAGCGTAGCGGCGACGGGTCGTCAACTTCGTCGCAGCTGCAGAAACGGAGTATCGCGTCCTTTTACTGGGCCAGTTGAGGCTCTTCGAGCAGATGCCCTCGACAATGTTTGCGACCAAGCTTACGACGAAGATTCGGAGATCGACAAAGCTTACGACAAAGGGGCTGACGCAGGGGACAGGGGCACCTATTTTCTAGAATATTCCACGCGAAACCCGAATGCCCTTTATCTGTCACTGAGGAGTGGGCGGAGCATTTGAGCTCGTGGCCGCGATAATCCTGTCGGAGATTTCGTCGATGGACATTTGGGCGAGGTCTCGGGGCGGGATTCGGTTTTCGTGAAGCGGGGGGAGGGAGGTAAGGGTTTCGGAAAGGCAAAGATTCCGATTGGCCTCCACTTCATCGATGCGATCGACTGGAGTGAAGTAGGGGGTATCAACAAGGGTTTCGGGGGATTCACGAACGAGTTTCAGGATTGCTTTCAGAGCCTCGGCGAAGCGATCCAGTTCCATTTTGCTGTAACTTTCGGTTGGCTCGATCATTACGCCGTAGGCTTCGGGCCAGGCCACGGTTGGGGTGTGGAATCCGAAATCGAGGAAGAGCTTACCAAGCCTGGTGATGGCCACGGCTCTGGGAATGGCGACCTTTTCAAGTTGTTCAAAGTCGGAAGGTTCGAGGGAAAGGATGAATTCGTGCATTCGCGGAATGTTTTCGGCTCCATCCGGTAGGGTCGGATAGATCCTTCTCAGATTCTCGTAGAGATACCGGGCCGAGAGAACGGCGATCGCGGACATGCGCCTGATCCCCTCCCTCCCGAGGCGGAGGAGGTAGGTATAGCACCGGACTTTGTGGCCGAAGTTTCCCCAGTGCCGATGAAAGGATCCAATGCTTTTAGGCGGCCGAAAAAGGGAGTAACGGTCATCCTTCTTTTCGATCTGCATTCCCGGTAGAAAATCGACGAGACACTCGCTCACGGCGACTATGGCGTCACCCGGTCCTCCTCCTCCATGCGGAATGGTCCAGGTCTTGTGCAGATTGCTATGGACGGCATCGACCCCCGCCGTGCCGAGGTCAACCCAACCGGCGATTGCGTTGAGGTTCGCTCCATCCATGAAGACGAGGCCACCGGCCTGATGGACGCAGTTTGCGATGGTCTTGAACTCCTTCTCGAAGATGCCTGATGTATTGGGATTGGTGCACATGATCCCGCAAATCCGGTCGCTGTATCTCGAGACTTTCTGGCGGAGATCAGCGAGATCGATGACGCCGTCTTTTCCGGTTCGTAAAAGGACGATTCCCGACTCTTCACCTTTTTCGAAGGAAGCGCCGAAGGAAGCCATGGTGGCGGTCGCGAAATTAGTGCCGTGCGCGGTTTCGGGAATGAAGATGATATTACGATGGTCGTTCCCCTGATCCCGGTGATAGGCTTGAAAGAGCTTGAGGCCAACCAATTCACCCTGGGCGCCGGCGACCGGTTGAGTCGTGACGGCGGCTAGTCCGGTGATGCCCTTGAACCACTCTTGAATCTCGTAGAGCACCTGAAGTGAGCCCTGTGCGTCCTCGATTGGCGCCTGGGGATGGATCTCCTGAAAACCTGGAAGGGACGCAGCCCAGTCGTTGAGGTAGGGATTGTATTTCATGGTGCAGGAGCCGAGTGGATAGCAGGCGTCGTCGGGGCTGACGTTGAGCTCGCCGAGTTTCTGGTAGTAGGACTTGATGGTCTCGATTTCGAGCTGAGGCAGGCCGACTGGTTGGGTTCGGAGGAATTTTCGTGGAATCTCGGAAACAGAGACGCCGCCGCCTCCCGAACCGTAGAGCTCCTGGAAAAAATGAGCCAGCTTCTCAGTTTCGGAATCCCTATCCGAAAAGGAGATTTTCAGGAGGTTTCTCCTGCCGCTCGTGATTCGATCAGACACATCGACCCCGATGTGCAGATCAGAGACCCTACCTTTTTCGATCAGATTTTCGGTCGGCTCGGGGACTTCGACGACAAACTCATTGAAAAAATCTGCCTGGGGAAAGGCGAGGGAGAGGCCGTTGACGGAAGTGATACGCTCGACCGCCCGGCGCGCCTGCTCCCGTCCTTTGCGACAAGCCGACGCCATGCCCGCCTCCCCTCGGGCGAGAATGGCAGCTCCGACAGCGGTTGCGATAAATGCCTGGTTCGAGCAGATGTTGGAGGTGGCCTTTTCTCTCCTTATGTGCTGCTCGCGGGTGGAGAGGACCATCACTCGGCAGTCGCGCCCAGAGAGATCCTTGGCCTTTCCGACGTAGCGGCCGGGAGTGACCCGCACTTCTTTCCCGTGCCGTGCATCGAAGCGAACCCCGAAGAGGCCGAGTCCGGGTCCGCCGAAGTTGGGAGGAGTCGCCAGATGTTGGGCTTCGCCGACGACGAAATCGACTCCTGACGCTCCGAATTCGCTTGGAGGCTTGAGACCGCCGGTAGAGAGCAACACGGGGTCCACCACGGCAATGCTGCGCGCACCGCAATCGCGGCAGAGATCCGTGAGGGAGTCGACACCCTCGAGTAGTCCGAGCGAGTTTATTTGAGGGAATACGACGCAGGCCAGGGAATCTCCGAATTCCTCAGTGGCGCTCTGCAGTTGTTGCAGGGAGATGCAGCCGGTGGATGGATCCAGGGGAAGCTTGACGATTCGCACCGCTGTATCGGTCGCGAGCGTTTCGAGTACTTCCATGTCGCCGGGGAAGAGCGCTTCGGGCACGATCGCAGTGTCGGCCGAACGGCTCAATCGTATAGAGGCGCAAATCGCCTCGTAGATCGCGGTCGCTCTGTCGTAGAGGGAGGAGTTTATGGCCTCGAACCCTGTCAACATACTCATCAGACACTGGTAGATCCAGTGACTCATCAGGGTCCCCTGGCTGCGTTCAGGTTGATAAGGGGTATAGGTGGTGGTAAGATTGCGTATGGAGGCGACAAAGGGGACAATCTCGGGGACTTCGTAGTGAGGCAGGCCATCGCCGAGAAATGAAGTTTTGAGAGAATTCTTGCCTGCTATCGCTTCCAATTGATTTTGAATATCCTGGTAAGGCATCTCCTCCGGAAGCGAGGGAAGATCCTGAAAGAGGCAATCCGGCGGTAAGTGACTGAATACCTCTTCGAGGGAGTCCGCCCCAACCGTCGCCAGCATAGATGCAATGTCGTCGTCGTCCGCCGCGATGTAATGCCGATTCAGCTCGCGGGGGAGGGACGCAGGGTCGTAGCCTAGGAATCTGTCGGACTTTCCGTCGCCGCTCCGCTGTGTCGTGACAAGTGCGCTTCGCAATGTACCTAAATTTCGGATCGGAGATTGACGGTCGTTAGTTGCGATCGACTTCATACCGACAGATTCCTTCATTTCAGGGAAATCGTAGCGAGAGTGGTCCCTTCCTACGAGAAACTTTGTCCAAGCCGGAACAATTCACGAACCTTCTGCTTTTGACAGCGATTCCCATCGAATCCATGGTTCGGGCGATTTTTCAGGAACTGAAAATTCATCGAGCAAGTAATGACGAAGAAGGAGCGAGCAACCTACATTCTCGAGGAATTGGAACGTCACTATCCCAAACCCGAGAAACCGTTGAAGCATCGCGATCCATATACCCTGCTCGTTGCGGTCCTTCTCTCCGCGCAGTGCACAGATGTCAGAGTTAATCAGACGACTCCTCTCTTGTTCAGTTTAGCCGATACCCCGAAAAAGATGTCTAAACTGGCGGTCGCGCAAATCGAAGAAGTGATTCGGCCCTGCGGGCTTTCCAGGAACAAAGCGAAGGCGATCTCGAATCTCTCCAGTATCCTTGTCGACAGACATGGCAGCCGGGTTCCGAGGACTTTCAGCGAGCTTGAGGAATTGCCGGGAGTCGGGCACAAAACGGCCTCCGTAGTGTTGGTTCAGGCTTTCGGAATACCCGCCTTTCCGGTGGACACGCATATCCACAGACTAGCCCAAAGGTGGGGACTCTCAAAGGGTAACAATGTCGTCCAGACTGAGAACGATTTGAAAGCGATCTTTCCTCAAGAATTATGGAATCGATTGCACCTTCAGATTATCTTCTACGGAAGAGAACACTGCACCGCCCGCGGCTGTGACGGCACCGTCTGTGAGATTTGTCGGAACTGCTATCCTCGCCGAAGGAAGCCCGTGACAACGAAGAAAGCCTAGGAATCTGTCGGTTCCTTTTCGATCTCGCAGTAGATTGGAAGATTCTGGTGCTTTCTTGGTGAGCGGAAGATACGTCCACCGACAGCTTCCTAAAAAGGCCAACATTCGGGGAATATTGGCCTTAATGATTTCGAGTCTAATGATTGTAGGACCGCGCTGGCGCGGGATAGACTGCTACTAGAATCGCCATTCTGACGATCGCGTTGGGATGGGGAATGGGACAAAATGTCCCAAGTAGAGAATTCTCGCTTTTAGGATGGCCCACGAAGAATCGTCATATCAATCTGACGAGTTTTCGAAACGTATTGCAAAGGTTTGGTATTGAACAACTTAAGGATAGGATTTCTCCGCGAGCCCCTTTCCTCACCATGGAATGCATTATGCATTATTTTCCGACGAATGAAGACGAAAGGAAGGAAGCAGCGATGAATTTTAACTTGGAACGACTGACGGAGAAGTCCCGGGAGGCCTTGCTGGAGGCGCAGGAAATCGCGAGGCGAAAGAATCACCAGCAGACCGATGGCTGGCACTTCCTACAGGCGCTGGTGAGGCAGGAAAACGGTGTTGTTCCGGGTATTCTGACGAAGCTGGAAGTGACTCCAAGCGCGGTTGAACTGGCTCTGGAAAGGGAGCTCGACCGTATTCCATCGGTTACTGGAGATGTCGATGCCTCACGAATCTATGTAACGCAAACAGTTCAGGACGCGATCACGAAAGCGGAGGAGGCAGCAAGTCGCCTAAAGGATGACTACATCAGCACGGAGCACCTTTTTCTGGGATTGATCGGGAGTGAAGGGGGCGAGAACTGGAGGAGCTTCTTTGAAAAATTCGGTCTCGACGAAGACGGGATTTTGGTAGCGATGAAACAGGTGAGGGGAAATCAGAAGGTGACGTCGAAGAGTCCGGAGGCGACCTATGAGGCACTCGAAAAGTACGGTATCGATCTCGTCGAAGAGGCCAAACGTGGGAAACTGGATCCGGTTATTGGTCGCGACGGGGAGATCAGACGGGTGATTCGCATCCTCTCCAGAAAGACCAAGAATAACCCAGTCCTAATTGGTGAACCCGGGGTTGGGAAGACGGCGATCGTTGAAGGTCTAGCGCAGCGAATCGTCCGAGGCGACGTTCCGGAAGGATTGAAAGAGCGAACCATCTTTGCTCTCGATATGGGCGCGCTGCTGGCTGGAGCGAAGTTTCGAGGGGAATTCGAGGAGCGCTTGAAGTCGGTTCTCAAGGAGGTCAAGGAGAGCGAGGGTGGCATCATACTCTTCGTTGACGAGCTGCATACAGTGGTGGGCGCGGGAAAAGCGGAGGGCGCGATCGATGCCGGGAACATGCTCAAACCGATGTTGGCCCGGGGGGAGTTGCACTGTATTGGCGCCACCACCTTAGACGAGTACCGGAAACAGATCGAAAAGGATGCTGCCCTCGAGAGGCGATTCCAGACCGTAATGGTGGAACAGCCCAACGTGGAGGACACGATTTCCATCTTGCGGGGTTTGAAGGAACGCTACGAGGTCCATCACGGCGTGAACATTCAGGACAACGCTTTGGTCAACGCCGCGGTCCTGTCCAACCGTTACATCACGGACCGGTTCTTGCCAGACAAGGCAATCGATCTGGTTGATGAGGCCTGTGCGATGATCCGGACGGAAATTGATAGCATGCCGACGGAATTGGACGAGTTAAGCCGCCGGGTGATGCAGCTGGAGATCGAGGAGGCGGCGTTGAAGAAGGAGAAAGATGAGGCCAGCAAGCGGCGGCTTGAAGAGTTGCGCAAGGAACTCGCCGATGCGCGGGAATCGGCCAATCAGTTGCGACGGCAGTGGGATACGGAAAAGGACTCTATCGGTAGAGTTCAGAAAGTGCGGGAGGAAATCGAGAAGACCAAGTTCGCCATGCAGGAGTCGGAGCGAAGCTATGATCTGAACCGGCTCGCCGAACTGAGGCACGGCAAGCTGCCCAGGCTGGAGGAGGAACTGGCGGCGTTGGAAGGCGTTGAGCAGAACGGGCGTCTGCTCAAAGAGGAGGTGTCGGCCGAGGAGATTGCGGAGATCGTTTCGAAATGGACGGGCGTTCCGCTTAACCGAATGCTCGAAGGCGAGAAAGAGAAGCTCCTCCGGCTCGAGGATGTTCTGCATCGCCGGGTGGTGGGTCAGGAGGAGGCGGTTGAGTCCGTGTCCGAAGCCATTCTTCGAGCGCGATCGGGGATCAAGGATCCGCAGCGGCCGATTGGTAGCTTCTTGTTCCTCGGGCCGACCGGGGTAGGGAAGACGGAACTCGCCAAAACCCTGGCTGAGTCTCTTTTTGACAGCGAGAGCAACATGGTCCGACTCGATATGTCGGAATACATGGAGAAGCACTCTGTGGCTCGACTGATCGGTGCTCCGCCGGGATACATTGGGTACGATGAAGGGGGCCAATTGACCGAGGCGGTAAGGAGAAAACCGTACTCCGTGATCCTCTTTGACGAAATCGAAAAGGCGCATCCGGATGTTTTCAACGTATTGCTCCAGATCATGGATGATGGACGAATCACCGACTCGCAGGGTCATACGGTGGACTTCAAGAACACGGTGATCATCATGACTTCGAACCTTGGGAGCCGGCATTTACAAGAAGGTGTAGTCGGTGAAGAGATTCCCGAATCGGTTCGCGAGTCGGTTTTTGCGGAGTTGCGTCACGCCTTCCGGCCGGAATTTTTGAATCGGATCGACGATACCGTCCTCTTCAAACCGCTCAGTCTCGACGAGATCACTCATATCGTCGACCTCCAGGTGGCGGATCTCAACCATCGTCTCGAAGATCAAGGAATCACGATCGAACTACACAACGGTACTCGAGAGTGGGTGGCGGAGAGAGGCTACGACCCGGGTTACGGCGCCCGTCCCCTCAAGAGATTTCTACAGAAGAACTTGGAGACGCGCCTTGCCCGCGCCTTGATCAAGGGGGACGTCGCGGAAGGGAGCACCGTGAGGTTCGAGGTGAGAGACGGTGACCTCGTGATGACGTAGAGGGACGTGTCTCCGGGTAGGTCGGTTGGACGGAAGCGAGTATTCGTTTCTTCGGAATTTCGAATTCCTTCCGGTTTCCGCCACACCTACCGGCGCCGATACTATTTCTGTAGCGGAATCCGGAAGGATTTCGATCTGAAGCCCTGCCATGAAAACTTCCGTACGAACCCGAGATTCTGAGCGATCCCGCTGAGCCGGACCCTCCATCGTGCATCGGGATCGGAAGGGTGGAGTGCGGTGCTCAGTGGCGGTCGAGAATTAGCCTAGGAGTCTTATAGTAGCTCCAAGTTATTCATCAGTGGGGCCGAGTGGAGCCGAAGGAGTAACTCGGCGAGGCCCCATTGTGAGTAACTTGGCAGAAGCTGGGTTGGCTATGGGGCAAGGAGTTTGTTTCTCTAGAGGAGTTAATTTTCAAAGGCGGCCGTCCACTACGAACTTAGGAGGCGGTCGTGAGACGACTTCCGACAGAATTTCGAGTGGACGGCTTGCCTGGATGACCGATAACGAACACTCAGTTTGTATCCCCATAACAGGATCCACTATAAGAACTTCGCCTGGACATCCAGCGCCTTTGAAAACCACAAAACGAATAAAACAGAAGGGAAGGTAATTGATCAAAGGGATGCAGAAAAGCGAAAAAACTAATCCATACAGTGTGGTTATAGGGATCGATTGGGCGGATCAGAAAAATGATCTTTGGATGATCGAGAGGGAAACGGCAGGAGGGTGTCACCGGCAGGTGGCTCAGGATGCGATAGCGTTGCATGGGTTTGCCGTAGAGATGAGAGAAAGGTATGGGCGTGAGGGAAAGCGCGTCGCCATCGTGGTGGATCAGAAGCGTGGCGGGTTGATCAATTTTCTGATCGGATTGGAGTTTGTCGATATCTATCCGGTGCATGCGGCCAGTGCGAAGGATTATCGACAGGCATTGTATCCTTCCAGGGCCAAGAGCGATCCGGTCGATGCGCAATTGCACGCGGAGGTTTTTCTCAAACATCCCGAGCACTTTGAGAAGTGTCTGAGACCGGACAGTGTGGAGACGCGCGAGCTGAATCTGCTGTGTGAGGACCGGCGTGGATTCGTCGATCAGGCGACTCGCTTCGAGCAGCAATTGTGCAGTAGTCTTAAGCAATATAACCCATTGTTGTTGAAACTGTTCGATGACTTGGGCAGTGTACCCTGTGCCTGCGCTTTGTTCTACGCTGGCCGACGCTTAAGAAGGTCAAGAGCGCATCGGCGCAAGGGTTGCGAAAGTTCTTCTATAAGCATAACAGCCGCAGCGCCGCGAAAATCCAGGAGCGCCTGGAGTTGATCGACCAGGAAGAGGCCTTGACCGAGGATCCTGCGACTCTGGAGGCGTACAGTCGCAAAGCGCAGACTCTGGCCAAACAGCTTTTGGCCCTGCAACCGCAGATCGAGGCCTACGAGGAGCGTATCAGGGAACTTTTTCGCACCCATCCCGATGCCCCTGTGTTCAGCGGCCTTCCCGGAGCCGGCGAGGCCCTCAGCCCTCGGCTGCTGTGCGCCTTTGGGACCGATCGATCGCGTTTCGAAACAGCCCGGAACATGACCCAGTGGAATGGTTCGGCTCCAGTCACCATCAGCAGCGGTCAGCACAAAAAGAGCAGCCAGGCAAAACGACTGGTCACCTGGCGGTGGTCCGCGCCCACCTTTGTCCGCCAGAGCTTTGTTGAATTTGCCGCCCATTCGATCCGAAACTGCGACTGGGCCAACACCTACTATCAAATTAAAAAAGAACAGGGCAAATCCCGCCAAACCATCCTTCGAGCGCTCGCTCTGAAGTGGACCCGCATTCTCTTTCGCTGCTGGCAAAATAACCAGAATTACGACGAGCACAGATACCTCCAATCACTCCAAAGGCGCGGTTCACCGGTATGGCATAGACTCCAGCAACTAAACGGCCACGCCCTCTAAACAGAAAATGAGTACTATTTTAAAAAATCCCTTGACGGACCACCTCAGTTTTCTGTCGGACTTAGACGTTCGATTGCTTCGCAAGTGACCAGGTTCGTCCGACAGACTCCTAGCCTGGAAATCTCAGAAGATTTCCAGGCTAGGAATTCGGTTGCCTTGGTTTGGCGATTCGGCAATCGGTTGCCTAGGGGGGGGATTCAAGAGGGTGACGCAGGCGATTCGATACTTCAACCGGTACTCCGGTGCGATTGAGACGGAATCGGTCTACGGTGAGGATTGGCTGCGATGGACGTATGGGACGTTGGCAGGGCGACTCTTACTATGGGCGATTGTCAAGCGAGGGCTCTTTTCCCGATGGTATGGTTGGCGGATGGGGCTGCGGAGGAGTCGCGGCCGCATTTCTGAATTCTGCGATAAGTATGGGGTCGATATTTCGGAATTCGCTTCGCCAATCGACACTTTCAATTCGTTTAATGAGTTTTTCGTTCGCAAGTTGAAGGCCGAAGTGCGCCCGATCGAGAGTAACGATGGAGATATTGTATTTCCAGCGGATGGGCGTCACATAGGGTTTCCCAATCTATCCGAAGTGGATGGGATCTATGCCAAGGGTCAGCGGTTTGATGTGGAGACTCTGCTGTTTGATCCGAAGCTGGGGAAGAGATTCAGGGAAGGGAGCGCGGTAATCTCGCGCCTGTGTCCGGTCGATTGTCACAGATTCCACTACCCGGTATCGGGGGAGACGAACACCCAAGTGGCTCTGGATGGACCCCTGCGTTCGGTGAGTCCCCTGGCATTGAGAAAAGGAATTTGGAGGCTTTTTTCGAATCGCAGATTTCTCACCCGGATCGAAAATCCTGACATCGGATGCGTGATCATGGTGGAGATCGGAGCGACCTGCGTGGGCAGCATTCGTCAGACTGGAGGTCGGGACGGCTCCGCGAAACGGGGCGAGGAGAAGGGCTACTTCGAGTTTGGGGGATCTGCGATTATCACGCTGTTTGAGTCAGGTCGGGTGGTCTTGGCGGAGGACCTTGTCGAGAATACGCGGAGGAGTATGGAATTGTATGCCCACTACGGTGATAGAATGGGAGAGGCCCTAGGGATTGGAATTTAGAATTCGGAGTTCAGGTTTGAGGATCTGCTCAGTGCCCGTTTTCTTTAGCCGAGAAAGCTGAATGCTCCCCAGGGCGACCTCCGTCGCACTGCGGGATAGGAATCTGTCGGACTTTGAATATCGCAACATCGCGGAGGTTTGGATTCAACGGTGAAGGGTGCAAATCTAGACCAAGTCCATGCCGACAGATTCCTGCTAGGAGGCTGTCGGACGAACTTTCGTATTTGCAGAGCAATCGAAGCACAAAGCCTCCTAGCATGGAAATCTCAGAAGATTTCCATGCTGATAACAGAATGACACAGAAGGTCTTGAATTGGAAAGTCTTATGGATAAATCTCGAAGAAGCACCCAGCCATTCGCTGCGACAGTCTGTACTTCAACCTATCGTATTGGGTTTGCGCCAAGAAAGAATGCCAGTTCTGTGATACTCCTCAAGATCTTCTGTGTCATTCTGTTGGATAGCCCGCTTTTTGTCCTCGACCTACCGCCACTCAATGGATGAGGCATCACTTCGCTAACGGGTCCTCGAAAGTTTGTGAGAAAAGCGGGCTAGCCCCTATCCACCAGCGCCATCAAACCGCTCTCGATTCCATCGACCACTCGGGCAAACCTTTCGAAATCCAGCTTATCGGGAGTGTCGTCGAAACTGTGGTAGGATGGATAGCGGAAGGGCAGGGTGTCTGTGACAAGAACAGCCGGATATCCCGCCTTCCAGAACGACCAGTGGTCGGACCAGCCGGCGCCGGGGACGAATGAGGGCAGAATGGCGGCCTCTGAAGGAAACTTTGATTCCTTTCGAAAACTACCGACCACCTCGCGGAAGAGCCTGAGGTATCTGGGATTTCCCACGATGCCGATGAAGTCTCCCTGCGACGGGTAGATCAAATTCAAGGGAAAAGGGTAGCGCTGAGATCCCCTTTCATCGGTGAAGTAGCCGAGCCCGTCGAATGCCAGCATTGCCGAGATGTTCTCCTTTCTTTCTCGGCAGCGCCTCGCATAGACCACACTTCCCATCTGCGGAGTTTGGAAAAACGGGGGCTCTTCGTTGGCAAAGGCGACGAATCGAAGGGTGCGGTCGATCTTCTCGGTTCTGAATGTGTTGGCCAGAACGAGGAGAGCTGCGATGCCGCTGGCATTGTCGTTCGCACCTGGGCTCCCCGTTACCGAATCGTAGTGAGCGCCTACAATCACGATCTCTTCCGGAACAAGCTGGCCTTTGATTTCGGCGCTTAAGTTGATACACAAGCGATTGTCGATTGTGTATTCCTGCCTTTCCACCCCAACGTTTGAGTGTCTTAAGTGACTCTCGATGTAGAGGACGGCCTTCTGCAGCTGTTTGTAGCGGCCCATATTGCGTTCGCCGATTCCAATCGAGAGGTGATGGACGTGACGTTCCAGTTCATCCCTGATCCGAGCCTGTCGAGGAGACAGGTCGGGGAGGGCACCCTTAAAACTTGAACCTGGAACGAATACCATGAGACTTGTGAAAATTAAAAGGAGGGATACAGCGAGGCCGGACCAGAGGAGCATTCCCCGCCTCCGCCTAGCCCGCTCTTCCGGCAAACTTTCGAGCATAGTGAATTCCAAGATCTGGGCACGACAGACGTTCCGAAATTCCGGTCATTCGTAGCGATTAGGAGGAATCAGTGATATGAATTTTTCCATCAAGAGAAAGCTTATGGTTGCTCTCTGTACAGTGTCGATCGCCTATCTGGTAATTGTGGTGATTGCGCTACGGCAGTTTTGGACCAGCAGGAATTCGGCGAGCGAAGAACTCAACCTTACCGTGCTTCGTGCGGATATTCTGAAGAGGCTCGAGACCGTCGCGAATCGGACCGTTGACGGTGTTCTCGAAGGAGTTCGAACCTCGTCCTTATCTCTCTTGGCGGAAGCGTCGAGGAGCCGCGCCGATTCGCAGCTATTTTTATCGGAACTTTCCGCACTAGCCCGGTCCGATGCCGATCACGATGCGGTGGCAGAGATTGGTCGAAAGGTTGAGGAGTTGAGCAAATCGACCAGCAGAATCGTGACAAATCTCGCCCTGCAGGACCGGGAGATGGAGGCCCTCGAAGGTGGAGTCGCGAAATTGAGGATGGATCTGGAATGGAAGGGCGAATTCAGTTTCGAGGAAAACGCCAACCGGTCGATCGAACTCTCCATCAACGCCGCGAATGTCATCCTATCACTCGAGAAAACTTTCCTGGCCCTCTTCGCCTATGCCGAAGTAATCGCGGATGCTTTCTTCTCCTTTAAGCAGTCGGAAAGTGAGTTCCTGGATCAGGAACCGAGCGCCCCCACAATTGCGGTCCTTCAAAGTGTGACCTCGGCCTATGGTGATCTGCATAGATCCGGACTCGAGCTCATGAAGGAGGTGGAACTTCGCCTTCTCGATGCATCGGTCCTGATCAAGGAAGTGGGAAGACTCGAAGATCTCTTGAATGAGTCTCTTCGGGACAAGGCGATTCGAAGAGCGCACTCATTGATCGCTCGGAAGATTGCTTCTTTGGAGGTCGAAGTCGCATTAGGGGGGATTTTGGCGGATTTCCGGAAGTACCTCATCAGCCCGGATTTCTCAGACGTCGAACGCATCCAGGGTGCACAGGAGAAGCTATCCCTTGCCGTCCGACGGTATCGGGAGAATTTTTCACCGGGGGAAGATTCCGAGATTCCGAAAAGTCTCTCTGAGAGCGAGAATGCGATCGCTGAGAGTATAGAGAAACTATTCAATCTGGCCGATACTCAGGTTTCCCTGCTTCAGGGCATCCAGACGGTTCAAACGGAGATTCAATCATTCGTCCGCAAACGGGTCCCGGATTCCGAATCCGAAACGCTCCTTCCCGAGCGAAACCCGAATTTTCCATCGGAGAACTATGCCTTCCTGACCGTAATACTATCCAGTATCCTCGGAATCGGGGTGGTTGGGAGGGCCATCTATGTCATCAATCGTGGCGTTGCCACTTCAGTCGCCGGCCTCGCGGAGGGAATACGGGCCGTTACCGGCGGAAACATGGAAGTCCAGGTGAATGCGAGGATGTTCAACGAATTTAGAGACATTGCCGTAATGTTGAATGGGATGATTGTGAGCCTATTCTTGACTCGAGAATTCCGCGATCGATTTAAAGATGCTGCCTTGGTCAAGGAACTCGAGAGCTCCCTCCGAAAATGTGAGGATCGTTACCGGATTCTGGAGGTAGCATCGACGGTTGGGATCTTTAGGACAGATGTGGTGGGCAATTGTCATTCCACGGATAGTCAATGGAGTGCAATCTCCGGGATTCCGTCTCATGACGCTTTCGGGATGGACTGGTGGCAGGCAGTGCACCCTTCGGATCGCCAGAGAATTGCGGATGAGTGGTACACTGCCACCTCGGAGAACCGAACCTACGAAGTTGAGCTTCGCTATCTTACCGCTGATGGCGCGGTCAATTGGGTCTGGGTCAGTATCAAGGCCGAATTGGATGAGAGTGGTCGAATCATCGGATATATCGGTTCGATTGGCGACATCAACCGCTTCAAAGAAATTGAGGCGGGAACCGAGAAGGCTCGTTACGACCTGAAGAGGGAAGTGGAGAGCCTCTCGAACAAAATTCGGGAATTGGAAGATCGGCTGATTCACGAGCCCAACGTTGAAGCCGATCCACAAACTGGATTGAGGAATGGGAACGAGGAGGAGCGGCCTATCCTTGGAAAGTCAGATTCAGACAGCCTAACCACAGGTGCCGGAACCGGGGGAGTCGGAGCTGTGGTGGTTCCGTCTCATGCTGTTCCCACCTTCCCCGTCATCAAGAGCCAAATCGGTTCCATCAAGCGATCTTGCGCAAGAGCACGTTTGACGCTCTTGCGTTGTTCACTGGAGTCCTCCGGCCAACGAGCTCTTAAAGGAGAGATCGCATCCATCGAAAAATCTGCTGGATACTTAGCCCGGACATTTCACACATATCGTCGCGAGAGGAGTCTTCGTTAACGAGCAGGGACTCCGCTTGCCACCAGGATAGTAAAGGTGTTAAAGAATCCAGTTATTGATCCCTGGTCAGAATAAACGAGTCGCTCTTTTGCTCTGTCTCTTCTTCCTCGCACCCATTCTCGAGGGCGATGAGACCCTGCCTTTCCATCCGTTTCCTGGAAAAGTCACTGACATCGACGGGATCGAAATCGACGTGAGGAAGCTGGTTCGCAGCAAAAAAGTCGTGGTGGTCACACTTAAGGCAACCTGGTGCCAGGTCTGTCAGGAGCAGCTCCATCGCCTGAAAGAGAATCTGGGACGGATCGATCTGGATCGGATCACTTTTCTTGTACTGTCGCCAGGACCGGATAACGAATTGAAGGCGATCAGAAACCGGACGGCGTTTCCCTTTCCTTTCATTGAGGACAAGGGGCTCACCATCGCGAAAATGCTCAACCTTCGCCTGAGTGAGCGGGAGATCATTCCCAGTGTCTTTATCCTCGATAGGAAGCTTCGCCTGCGATGGTTAAAGCGGGGCCGGAACTCCCGTACCTTTAGCGAGGACGCGCTGCTCGAAGAGATCGGCGCTGTCGAATGGATCTAGAATGGGAATCGCGGGCGATTTCCATTCTAGATCCAGAAATTCAGGGTTCGTTTCCCAAAGTACCTTTCGAATTCTCCGATTTTCCTGGCCTCCGACTTCAGCTTCTCGATGTTCTGTTCGATACGGACAAGATAGGGATTGGTTCCGTCGGGATAAGGATCTGAGAGGAATTTATAAAGTCCGTGGCACTCCTCTTCGAGCTTGGGTAGGACGATCCTACGCCAGAAGTGAGGCGTCAAACGCAGGAGCTCTTCGCAGCTCTTGAACATCCTACGATCGTGAGGCACCTCGCGATAGTCATCGGACTCTTCGAACTCTGTAAAGAGAGCCGGTAGCTTCTCGATGTATCGAGGATCGCTCACCTGTCCAAGATAGTCTGCCGTGCAGATTGATTCGCCGAGCAGGCGCTCCAGCTCATCGCGGAAGGGTATCGCGTCCGGTATGCTTCTGGGCCCGGTACAGCTTATCAGGTGCTGGACGGCAAAGATGTCGAACATATGCCAGCCTTTCCTCTCAAGGTAGAGCTCCGCCAGTTCGCAGCTTCTCTGTTCATGCACGAAGGTGTACTTGGCTCCGCTTCCATCCGCGTCATCCCTCTCCTTCAGATAGCCGACATCGTGCAGTAGAATCCCAAAAAGGCCTTGCAGGAAACTCTTTGCCGATAGTCTCGGCTCGACCTCATGGAGGTGCCGATTGCCCACCAGGAGGACCCAGCAGAGGGTGGCTCGCAGAGTGTGTTCGAGGTCATGATACACCGTGTCCATGCCTTCGTATTCCCAGTGAGTGCCCGCAAACATCGCCTCCACGTCAGCAAAGACCGCCCGGACGATTTCTCCGTCCGCCTTCGGGAAAAGCTCCCGTCGGATTTCCTCAACTGTGTCGAGTACCGATGCAATGTCTACAGTCGAAAGGTCTTCCGACCTGAAACTCCAGTTCATTTGTGCGGACAGACCGGTGTAAGAGTCCCCCGAAATCATAATGAAAGTAAGTGAATAACTCTGTCGCCCGCAAGGCGGCGGATGGAAGTAATATGAAGCCTTCTATAGAGGACTAGGATGATGTCGGTGGTGGAATCGGCTGGGAGCGGCGAATGCAACCAACGGTCACAAGTGTACTGCGAAGTCGCAAAGCGAACCCCGACAGCATCCTTAGAGTTCCTTAAACTCGAGCGGAACCGTAATCTTCGAGATTATCGGCCTCCCTTGCCTGGTGGCAGGCTCAAATCGCCAACTGGGAATGGTCACCTCGATTTCGTCCGCGAAACTCTTGTTCACCGTCTCATGGACGTAGAAATCGCTCACGTTGCCACTCTGATCGACGGTCAGGGTAACGCGGACCAGGTCTGTAACCCCGCCCAGCCATTTATATTGTTTTGGAGGATAGAGCGGCATCTCTGTCTCGACCGGTTTAGGCGGTTTGATCCTTCCCTGATCTGAGTTCAGTCCCTTTTCTAGAGTGGCTTCTCTCCACAGCGCCCTGCCCTTGGGGGGGAACTCAAAGACCGCTGAAGTGTAGAATATGGTGAGGGTATCTCCCCATTTGCCGGGTTCAAACCTCCACTCTTCCATCGCTGCGACACAGGCTCTCGCTAGATCCGGATGCGCGGAATTCATCACCCAAGCCTCTTCCACATGGCCCAACCGGGATACGATAAATTGTAATTCCACCGAGCCGGTAGTGCCGTCCTTCCAAAGTTTGGTTGGGTAGGATGGGTTGGGCCGGCGATAGACTCTCGGTTCCTCGTCCAATTCCGAAATTGCCGGCACGTCGGGCCGCAATCGTACATCCAGTCTATGCTTCCGGCCCGCCTTCAATTGCATCTTTTGGCGGTGCGGTTTGAAAGGTGACGCTTGGACCTCGAGAATGATCGGTACGCCGGTAGGAAGGTTGACAGCGCCCTCCACGACGAAAAACTCCCGACCGTTGGCGAGCACAGTGTACTCTGCGGCGGGAGTTACTGTGAGAAAGAGCGGCGCCGTTCTCGGAGTGAGGTTAGCGATGAGTTCGACTGCCTCATTTTGGTTGACCCGGGCGGTGCCGCTCCAAGGCATGAAATCGGGGTGATTGATCGTAACTCGGTGCCCTCCCGAACTTAATCCGCTTACCAGGCCGTCCCTGAAACTGGCCGGATTCCCATCGACCTCAATCCTCACCGCTCCTGCCGCGGCAGGAGGCAAGACCTTTCCCGCGACCGTCAAAACCGGCTTCAGCGTTCCCTTCCGCGCCGGCGCTCTACCGGAACGGATCAGTGGCTCCACCGGAATCTCAACTTGGATAAATTCCTCGACCGGCTCTTCCTCTCGAAGGGCAGGTCTGGGACGGGCGACCTCGACTTCCCTGGGTCTCGGTCGAGGTTTCGGCTCTTCTCGAACCGGAGTCCGCGGTCTCTCAACCACTGGTTGCCTGGGTGGGGTGGGCGGTCTTGTTGCCGGCGCCGGGTTTCTTTCCTCATTCGCTCCCTGGACCGGTTGCAACGGAACAACCTGGTCCCTCGATCCTTTTACCTTGTCGGCCGAATTCTCGAGTTCCTCCTCGACCGCGGATGGGACTTCGCTTCCAGGACCATCCCCTCTCGGCCAGAAAATGACGATGATCAGAATGAAGATGATCGCGGCTGCGGCGATGCGGAAGTGCTTCATCTGCTTGGCCAGGCGATCCTTCGCTGCTGCCTCGGATTTGATCTTCTTCTCCGCCTTCTCCCGAGCCATCGACTCGCGCACCGCTCGCATCTTGGCGTCCATCGCCTCCTGCTGTGCTTTGGCCTGGGCCTCCACCGCCTCCTGTTCCAATTTAACGTAGGAGGCGGCCGTTTCCTCCGCTGCCTTCCTGGCCGAGGCCTCCCTCTGTGCTTCGGCTCGCGCCATGGCCGCTTCATCTCGCGCCCTCAGCAGCCTGGTGCTCCTCACCAGCAGATGATGGACGACCAGCAAGTCGCCATTCATCTCCACATTTTCCTCGTCGAAGACCGAAGGCGGAAGGGTCGGTTCCTGCCTCAAAACATTGTAGGCTTCGCCAGAGAGCGAGACGCCGCCTGGGTCAGCGGCTGCCTTTATCCTGTTAAGGAGGGTCATCTTTTCCTCGGAGAGCTCGTTCTTCGAACCGTCGATCTCACCAAGGTGCATTCCGATACGGTGATTCAGCGGCTCGGGTGCATCTTCGTCCACCACCTCTACCCCTTCGCCTTCGCCGTCTTGCTCTCTCTGGACCTCGAGGCAACAGTAGACCGCGTCGAGCGGCTTCCTAAACGCCAGCAGAAGACCCGATTCGGTCGACTTCAGGACCCTCCCTTCTAGCCGTTCACAAATCGAGGAGATGCGTTCCATCTCCTCCTGAAACATCTCAGATGCGACCTCCTCATCCTCCTCCATCCGTGCGGATAGATCGACCGTATCGGTCATCAGGATGAGAATGCCGTCTAATGTTTCTTCGTTTGAGCTACTACCTGTTAACTCAGCCGCCATATCGCATCAGGCGAGTAATACGATTACCCATGAAGGAAAACTAAGAATACCTGTTGCAAATGTTAAGTACAATTCCCGAGAAATTAGGCAAGAATGGTTCGTATCGTATTATTAGTGGTTGAGAGCCTCTCTGCCAAGAGGCGAGTAATAAAGTGATGGAACTGGACCGCGGTTTCGGGATCGTCCCTCTGCATTTCGGAAAGACTGCGGGAGGAGAGGCGGTAGAGAACGCTGGGACGGTCCGCCGTCACGGTTGCCGATCGCGGTTCGTTCAGGATGAGTCCGATCTCGCCCACGATGGTCCCGGCGCGAAGGGTGCGAAGCCGGATCGATTCGTCCTTGTTGGACTGGACCGAGGCCGTGACCTGACCCTCCTCGATGAGATAGAGCTCATCCGATGGTTCACCTTGGCGCATGAGGGCGTAACCCCTCTCGACTTCCATCCGTTCGAAGTGGCCGAGGAGCTTTTCGAGGTCGAAATCGCTGGGAAATTCCTCCCCGAGTTGCCTTCTCACGCTGATTCTCTCGAGGTCTTCCTCCGGGATTTCCTTGCTCGCCAGAATCTGGTTTTCGCACCACTCCAAACCGTGGTCCAGGTCGCCGAAAGTCTGGTAGACCTCCGGCGAAACCTGATCGAAGTCCTCCTTATCGAGCTGCCTCCTGATTTCGGCGGATGGCTGAGTGAAGATGAGAGTGAAGTCATTCTTCTCGGCCAGTTGCCGCATCTTGAGAAAGCTGAGGGTTGATGAGGAATCGATCCCGGTCACGTGTTTGAAATCGAGCAGCATGTAGCGTAGGGGCGCCCGCTCATGATCGGCAAGCCGAGCCCTCACTTGATTGAGCAGTTTGTTGGCTGTGCCAAAGAAGATAAATCCTTGCAGTTTGAATATGTTGAGCCGTTCACCTTCGCTGTTGAGAAGGCGGTAATGTGGCGCCGGCCGGTCCACATTGCTCTGCTGATGGGCACCGGATATGGCCAATTTCACGACATTTACCTGGCTGTAGTTGATCAAAAAGAGCATAATACAGGCAATGATTCCAACCCCCACACCGTGCAAGTAGCCAAGAGCGGCGACGAAAAACAGAATCATGATGACGATGGCGTAGTCCGCCCTGGTCAACCGGAACCATGCTTCATAGGTCCACTCCACTAGAAAATGCATCCCAAGGAAGAAGAGGAGTCCGCCCAGAACGATCCTGGGAAGAAACGACATCACGTTGGGACCGAGGAGGAGCATCAAGCCACAGGCCAAGGCGGCGATCACGCCTACGATCCGGCTCCTTGCGCCCATTTTGAGAACCAGGCGGGAAATACTCAGGGAATGGAATCCAACCGTGCCTCCCCCGAGACCGATGAGAAAATTGGCTGAGCCCGCCGCTTTCAGCTCGCGATTCAGGTCGATGTCGACCTCCGCCGCCAGTTCCAGGGCGCCCGAATTGAGAAGGACCGAAATGACGCTTATTAGAAGGATCGTCCCGAGATTCCCGGTCTGTGCCAAAATCGAATCCCAATTGGCTTGGGTGAGGGCGGCGTAACTGAGAGGAGTCCATGCCTCTGTCTCAGGGAAGGGCCCGATCAGCCAGCCCCCCTCCCGAATCGAATCGATCGAAATACCCATCGCCGGTGCCGCCAGGTAAAAGAGGGCCACTCCCCCCAGCAGTAGGGTCGGCATCACCATGAAGTGACTGCTGCGCCGTGAGATTAACACCATGAGGATACCATAGCCGACGCCAAGGGTCCACTTTGGCAGGACTTCCCCTTCCATCAAGAGAAGCAGGTCGGAGGCATGGAGGTGGATACCGGTCATGACCCCTATCGACCCTCGGACCAGGAGCCATCCCGTGCCCGCCAGAAAGCCTCCAATCACAGGATAGGGGATGAATCGGATCAGACCCCCTAGATTGAATACCCCGAGGGCGGACTTGACCGAAAGAGACCATTGGCCAACGACGCCACCGTGATCGATGCTACCACCGTTAGGAAAATCTCTTCCTTCGGGGCCAGGCCTGAGAGATCACTGACGATAGCGGCCGCAATCACCGCGAAGATCGGTGCCACTCTCTCCTGGGGATAGGCGATCATCCCCGGATAGGAACTCGCCAACGAAGTTACCCCGGTAATGATGATGCCCGAGAAGAGCACGATCCCGATCCCCCGGGGAAGATACTCCGAAAGCTCTCCTGCAAATATCAGCGTCGCCAGCGAGACCGATACGATGACCACGATAATGCTGACAACAATCCCCGCGATGAGATTGGGAATGAAACGGCTCGGGTGCAGTTCAAAGAAAATCCTCGCCCTCAGCGAGTCACTCCCTTCCCCCTCAATTCCTTCATCTCCCATCTTGGCCTAAGTCAATTATCAGCCTTCCTCCTCCCCTTGGCAACCACTCTTTTGTCCCGGTGGAAAATCTCTTCTTTCGGAAACTCTTCGTCGTAAGCCTCGCCCGCCTCGGCGAAGCCTTGCGAAGACGGGTCGTCAACTTCGTCGAAAGGCGCGGGCCATAAGGTAGCACTTTCTGATTGGCAAAGTTCAGGCCGAAGATTCGATCAAGCTTGCGACGAGGCTTACGACGAAGGAGGGAACGAGGGTCAAGCCCAGCGCCTCTCCCATCGTGAATCTCAATCGTGATCTAAAGTCGAACGGATCGAAGAAAGTGCTGATCCTGGATCTCGAACAACCCACCCCAAACCCCTCCCAGGAGGGGATGGTCCTGATAAGGGCCTGAATCGATGGAAGCCCATACGGTTCGAGACACCTCCATGAATGGTCGATTCTAGATCTTCCCCTCCTCGGAGGGGTCGGGGGTGGGTTGCTCGACTCACCAGGATTGGTCCCTTATCACGGGTTTCAGGTGTCAGCCGCCGTCGCTCGAGAGCTTCTGCCTTCGTCCTGCTGAGCGGCACACTGTCGTGACAAGATGGCCAAGGGTTTCAGCGTTCAGAAGATTCACCCTTAGTCCACAACACTTAGTCTTTCCACTTAGTCCTACGGCTGACAAAATCCCGACACCCCAAACCCCCTTGGCCCGCCACAGTCCGAAGGACGGCGGCGGCTGAACTCTGAACCGTGAACCTCTGAACCCTGAACCTTCTCCTACGCTCCCCTTCGATACAGCACCACTACAGCCGCCCTGATACCCAACAAAACCACCGTTGCCGGTTCCGGGATCCCCCTGAACGCCTATTTCGCCGACATCGATATCTTGGAGAAGTAGCAAAAGGAATCTGTCGGTATGAGGTTGGTGGCAAATCACAAACTTCAACCTACGATCCGATGTCTAGGTTTGTTACGAAATGCAAAGCCCGACAGATTCCTAGCCTCGACTTCGATAGACTTACCCGCGTCGGAGCGGAATGCGCCCGCCTCGGCGTGGCCCGCATGGGCGAAGCCTCGCGCGCGAAGGCGCTACAGGTCTTCTCGAAATCCAGAATTCGACGCAGTCGAATTCTAACGCGGTTAGGTTGTCAAGAATCCATGAAAAAACGCCAAAGCACGCCTTTTCGCCCTTCTGATCATGACAGACGATTCTCCATCGGTGAGGCGTAAGATATTGTGGATCAATGGGTTGCATTAACCTGTCATGGGTTTCGCATTCACCCACCGGTAACTCAGCCTTCTTCCGCCTCGTAAAAAGTACCTGAAAATTTCCTTGCCTCCATGTAAAAAACATCTAAAGTCTTTTCTGTTCTTTAAAAAGGAACAACTACAATAACGATTAAAAATTGGATTTCTGTGATAGGGGGTAAGTCGCACGGGGACGACGCTGTAAAGGTTGCGTCATTCAGCGTGTACAGGGCTAGCTAAGGACCGGATTTCCGAAACTACGAAATTCCTGATTAGACAAATTGAAAGGGGTAATGATTAAAATGAAAAAATCCTTAATACTAAGTATGTTGGCGGCGGGGGTGGGTCAAGTCCGCCTTTTCCTGTAAAATCGAAATGGCATAACCTCTATTAGATTATCTTTACTTTCTTCCCTTCAGGCAGCGAATTTCATCAGGTCCGGATCCTCCCAGGTGCTCTCCGGATCGCTCCAGATCTGTTTGAGTCGTTCCACCAGGTAGGGTTCCATGCGGACTCCTCGCCAGCCTTCTGAGGCATCCACCAGGACCGCGAAGATCAGGCACAGTCCGCTCGTTTCGGAGCGGAATCGGGGAATCACTTTGGTGCGACGGCGCCCTTCCCCGAAGAGTCGCTCCAGCAGATTGGTGGTGCGGATCTGTTTTCGGTGCAGGAAGGGAAATTTCAGCGCTGTGAGCGATTCCTCCAGGTCACGCTCCAGGCACTTCATGGCGGCTGGAAAGCTCCCCTTGTATTCCTCGATGATGGCGCGAGCCTGTTCTACAGCCTCGCGGTATCCCTTCGCCGTAAAGGCTTTGTGAATGAGCTTTTTGAGGGTGGGACGGGCTACCTCTGGAAGCTTGTTGACGATGTTGCGCATCTTGTGCACCTGGCAGCGCTGCACCAGGCTGTTCGGAAACTTCCTTCCCACCGCCTTGCGTAGACCCGAATTACCGTCCATCACACTGAGTACTGGATCGGCCAATCCCCGGCTCTTCATGTCCTCCAGGAAGGCCTCCCAACAGGCGCTGCTCTCCTTGTCCCCTACGGCCATATGAAGCAATACCTTACGTCCGTCCCAGAGCATCCCGTAGGCGCATAGGACCGCCACTGCCCTCTTGTCTTCGGGCCGCAGCCTCATATAGATCCCGTCCAGAAACAGATAGAGCACGCGCTCACCACTCAGATCTCTTTCCTGCCACTTTGCAAAGTCCATCCTCAGACTTTGGCACACCTCATTGACCACGCTGCGCCCGGTCTGCTCTACCCCCAAAGACTCGATCAGCGCCGTCTCGATATCGCGCTGACTCATCCCTTTCACATAGAGCATCGGCACCAGCTCCAAAAGCCGCTTCGAGCGTCGTCCGATCGCTTCCAGCCAGGCCGACTCGAACGGCTCCAGCCCGTCGCGAATCTGCGGTACCTGCAGCTCAATCGTCCCTTCGCAAAGATGCACTTTCTTCGGCTCATAGCCATTGCGGTAGCCCCGCAGTGCTCCATCACTCGAGCGCTCATAGCGCTCTCGCCCCAGAAAATCGCTCACTTCGATCTCCAAGGCTCTTTGCAGCATCAGCTGGGCTCCCCGTCGGGCCGCCTCCCCCAGTGGATCTGTGCTGCTCGCGATTCCTTCCATTAGCTCTTGCTCTATCTTCTCACTCGGTGCTATCTTCTTCATGGTGTAGTCTCCTGTTTTTCGGGGCCGCCTTTCGGCCCCGGTTTGGTTACATTTTTGTTTTCAGGAGGGTACACCATTTTTCTTTTTACAGGAAGGATAGGACGTCACCCGTGGGGCGGCCTTGCAGGTTTAGCGCCTGTCGCCGGATCTGGATCCTTTGAACCTTCAGGTCCTGCTGCGCCGGTGATTCCTGGAGTGACTGCGGTGACACCTGTTATAGTTGCGCCTCCTCCAGGACTTCTTGGCGGCACGGTTCTTATAAGCACGTTGGGAGCGTTTGCGAGCCCTCCGCTTATTGGGCCACCAGCTCCGCTCGCGCCCTTTGTCGATGTCTATACTCTGTCCTTTATGGCGCCTGCTGTCTCCGGCGCTATCAATTTCATAGCTGCGCTTCCATTTGCCGGAGGACCGGCTTCGTTCGCAGGGGGGGGCACCTGTCGGTGGTGTCGGTCTCATTCCTCTTACGGTGACCACGACGGGAGCCGTCATTCCCGAACCCTCCGAGATCATTCTCCTGGGCGTCGGACTGGCCGGTCTGGCTGTGGTCGGTTACCGCCGGTACAGAAGCTGAGATTTGGAAAATTTAACTCTCCCATTTGCAAAACGACCGTCGATTCTCCATCTAACTAACACGTTGTC
This sequence comes from Candidatus Moanibacter sp., assembly GCA_965226025.1. Classification (GTDB taxonomy): domain Bacteria; phylum Verrucomicrobiota; class Verrucomicrobiia; order Opitutales; family UBA2987; genus Moanibacter. Next base: position 3,001,594 of record CBDDCD010000003.1, read on the forward strand.
CACAAGAACTAAGCGAACAAGCAATGAATAGCCTATCCATTCCGGGAACCCACTCGATCTGTCGAATGAAACGCTTCCTAATCGGAGGCGGTCTGAGCACCGTTCTGCTTCTCTTGATGGGGGCCGGCACCCCGGCCAGCGCCCAGCCAAATTGCGCCGAAATGGACCTCAACGACGACGGAGTCGTCAACATCCTCGACCTCTCCTTCCTGGCCAGCAAATTCGGGCTGGTTTCGGGTGTCGTCGGGTGGAAGGATGGGTATGAGGTGGAACCAAACGGTCCCGGCGGTATCAGCGCCAATAAAGTCGACATCCACGATCTTCTCGCCCTTTTTGGCTGCTTCCTGCAGCAGGCCCCTACCGACCCGACTACCCTGCAAGGCCGCGTCTTCGACGGCATCGGGAATCCGCTCGAGGGAGTCGAAGTTCAGATTGGGACGAACACCCTTACCGGCACATCGGATGAGAATGGACTCTTCTTTCTTCAGATCCCGCCCAACTATCTCGGCGACAATGTGATCACCTTTAACGGCTCTACTGCATCCGACCCAACGCCGGATTTTCTCAGCGGCCAGTACCCCACCATTCCGAACAAGCCGATCTTTATCAACGGAGGGATAGAGAATGCCTTTCGCGATATGTCGCTTCCGGAGAGGGACCTGACGAATTCGGTGGATTTGAGTGACCCGGACTCTGGCGCCACATGTAGCGGACCCCCGTTCACGTGTACCCTCGGCGAGGATGTGAGTTACGGGAACGCCGGCGTCGAAATGATGATTCCTGCCGGCTGTACCGCCCAATTCCCTGCGGGCGAAGATCCCGTACTCTCGATCACGCGCGTGGATCCCTCGATGCTCCCGGTGCCGATGCCGCCGGGCCTCGCCTCCACCATCTTCGTCACCTACCAGCCGGGGGGCACGATTCTCGACTGCCCGGGCACGGGTCCGGTGATCATGACGAAATTTGATAACGTAGACGGCTTCGTCAACACTGATAACCCAAGCACCGATCCTGACCAGCCGTTTCTGGCCGGCATCACCAACGGGGTATTCACGCCGCTCGTATTCATCACGGTCATCGAACCCGACGGCTTCGGCGGCTATGTCCCGAGTGCGACGGGCGTCGTTGGGCCGACGCTCAAGGCGACCGTCGATGACCCCTTTGAATTTGCCTGGTACCACGTCGATGTGCCGGTAAATCCCTGTCTGCGGACCAAGGTGGTCGGAAGAGTGGGAAAGGTGATCTCCAGACATCCGATCACCAATGCGATTCTTGAATGCGAACCCTGCCGCGGCGCCTTCGTATCCGTACCCGGAGTCGGCCCGGTAAGGACCGATCAAAACGGCGAATTTTGCATCTTTGGCGTTCCGGCTGGGCCCAATGGATTCTTGTGCAACATTCGCCCATTCTCCATCACGGCTAGCGCCCACATGGAGATGAACGGGATTCCCGGAATCCAGGGCGAGGAAATCGGTATCTCGAAAACGGTTCTTGCCGTTCCCGGTGGCATCTGCGATGTCGGCGTTATCAAGAAGGGTATTTTCGGAACGGTAAAGGGAAGGGCCCTCAAGCTGAGCAGCATCAGTCCCTTTGTCACCCTTCCCATCTACGAAACGGAGGAAGCGGACCCCGATCCTGATACCGCCCACGGGGCCGATATCGACCTCTATATTCCCGGATCCAGCACCTTTACGCAGACCGGTCCGGACGGAAGCTACGGCTTCTCCGACGTCCCGCTGACGCCCGGAAACGGTGTGGACCTCCAGCTATTCTTTAATGGGAAGCTCGAGACCCCAACCGTGCCGCCCACCTTCGTCGAGAAGAATTTCTTCGTCGACCCCTGTGGTCCCTTCGGGCCGGTTGGGTCCTGCAATGAGGCCTCGATCGACCACCAGGGCGACGTCGATGTCTGGAATTTCCTGTTGACCAGCACCGGGACCATCAAAGTCACGGTGGTGGACGAGAGCGGAGCACCGGTTGAGTTTGCCAACGTCGATATTAACAACGCCGGCGGCGCCCCCCTTGGAGGCGGATTTACCGCCCCCGACGGGTTCTGTTTTGGAAATACACCTCAAAACGTCGGTAACCCCCTTCTTGACGGAATGGTCATCCTACCGGACGATGGATCCTGCTTCGGAGGCTATGAAGGCGGAGGCTATGAAGGCGGAGGCTATGAAGGCGAGGGCGGCGGCGGCGTTCCCCAAGGGGATTGCTTTATCGACGTTTTCGTATTTAGGGTAGGAGGATTCCTGCAGGGCTTTGCCGGTCCCGAGGACGGCTGTCATATCAACACCCACGGTGATTTCCGGGAAGTCACGGTGGTTGTCCGCCCGCCGATTCCGGTGGGTGATATCGTGCAAGTGGATCCGGTCAACGACGATACCAATCTGACTCTAATCAAGACCTACGGCCCGGGTGGTATCGGAGTGGCCGGTATCGATCAGATCCTTGTCGAATTCGATCTCGATGGAGGCCCAGACGGCGATGGCTCTGAAATCGATGAGCGACCCAACCTGCCGGATGGACCTACCGGTTTGGACACCAATATTCGAGGGACCTGCACTCACAGCTATGAGAATGGTGATTTGTGTAATTTCGTTGATACGGCTACAGGTGACATCGTTGCGACCACCGATCTGTTGGTCGACGAAGAAAACAACCAGGTTCGAATTGTGGCTCCACTCGCTCTATTCGGTGGCGCCCCAGGCGCTCAGGTTGCGATATTGCGAACCGGCTTCGACGTATTCTCCGGGTGTCCCTCTGCTGATCAAGTGCCGAATGGCGGGTCCTTTTCTATTGTTATCGGTCCGAATCTGCCCAATATCCTGATTATCGATCCGGAGAACGATCTCTTCGACCCATTCGGGTCCTGCGGGGGCTCCGGGATTCCTCTGTAGGAATAGAGACGGCAAACCAACCGCGCCCGCGTCGCTTCAGATCGCGGCCACCAACAAAGAGAGCCAATTTAAGGGGCCGGCTGAACTCAGCCGGCCCCGACTTTTTAAAGGCTATCTCGAGGACCGCGACGAAGGTAGAGAGAAAGTAGGGAAGAACCGCCGGGCCGTCCGCCCAAGAGCCCGAATCCAACGCAACTCGACCCATTTATTGTGACGATCGTTAAAATAAATGTCACATTAAGGCGTGATCGTCTCACGTGGCGACTCCAAGAATTCCTCTCAACTCACTTCTCCGAGGTCTACCGAACACGCCGCTTTTCTTGCCTCCTCGAACCATTGGGCATTCTTTCTCCGCGCTCTCCGCAGTTCAGCATCCGTCTCTTGAAACTATCTCCGCGTTTGACCAGTCTCCCACTTCCAATATCTTCCTGTTCTCAATGTTCTCCTCCAGGAAAAGCTCCATCATTGTTTGCTCTCTTTGGCTCGCGACTCTCGTCGCGGTTTACTATGTCGGGCGAAGGGGCGGAGTTGGCGCAACCCCCAACGAGTCCCTAACTGAAGCAGCTCCAATCGCCAAGGACTCAGTCGATCGCCTCGAATCCAATTCGGCGCCCCGCCAGGACGCCCGAACCCTACCCCGGAGGCGCCCCACCCAAAATCGCCCTGTTTCTTTCGACTCGATTACGACCGAGTCGGCACCGGATCTTCTGGTCGAAGCGATGGAGAGCGAAGACCGGCTTCTGCGGATGGCCAAGCTCATTCAGAGCGCCGCAGCCATGAGTCCGGAAAACATCCTCGCCGCCATCGAACTGGTGGTGGATCAGCCGGATGGTTTTGCTCGGGAGCGTGAACTCTCTCTTATTGTCGAAGCCTGGGTCAATTTCGACGGGAAGGGGGCGCTCGAATACTTCGAAAATGTTACCGACCCGAGGCTCCGGAGGTGGGGCATGGACTTTGCGGTTGAGTCCTGGGCCCGGAGCAGTCCGAGAGAGGCGGTGAAGTGGAGTCTGGAAAAGGCTGGAGGACGTTCCTCGCCCTTTTTCAAGGAGATCCTCCGAGGGATCGCGGAATCCGATCTTCCCTACGCTATCAGATTGGTCAGCGAGACCAAGGAACCGGGCGCGCGAAAGACGGGGCTCGCCATTGTCCTCACCGACCTCATCGACCGCGATGCGGGCTCGGCTATTCGATGGGCGGAAAAGCTGCCGCCAGGGGAATTTCGCGACGAAGCCAGAACCCTCCTTGTTGACCTCCTCGCCCATCGGGAGCCTGAAGTTTCGGCCGAATGGGTTCTTTCTTTGCCGGACGAAGATGAGAAAAAGCGATCGGTTTCGCGATTCGCCGAGCGATGGGGCCGAAAAGATGCCGAAGAAGCCTCGGCCTGGGCAGCTGGAATCCAGAACCGCGAGCTTCGCTCGGAGGCCATGGCCGGGGTTGTTCGCAACTGGGCTCTGCACAAACCTCAAGATGCCGGAGAGTGGCTCAATCAGTTCCCGCCCTCCGAGGAGTTGGACCTTCCCGTGAGCGTTTACATCGAGAAGGTCCGAAAGCACGATCCGGAGAGCGCCCTCTCCTGGGCCCAGTCCATCATCGATGATAATATCCGGAGAAGATGGATCGGGCGAATTACCTTTGAGTGGAAACGCTCCGACCCCGACGGGGCCCAAGCTTGGATGGAGGCTAACGGGCTAGCTCGGTGAGGAGTGGTGCTTGCTAAGTCGCTGAAGCAATCCTTCCTGTTTTCGGACAACCCACCCCGCCCCCGCTGAGCGGGGGCACCCCTCCGAGGAGGGGAGGGTCCTGATTCGGTGGATTAGTCAGATCCCCTCCTCGGAGGGGTCGGGGGTGGGTTTTCCGAATCCCGGAGGCGATAGAGCTTACCACCTAAACCCTAACACGGGACATTCCCCTCCTTGGAGGGGCTTGGGGTGGGTTGCTGTAGCCACCAATTACTCCAATCTCCTACCCCTGGATCTCCGCCGCAGCCGCTGCGATGCCGGCACGTCAATCTCGGCTGCGGCCTCAAATTCACCGAGCCTCTTCAGGTGCGTAACCAACTCGCGCTTGAGAGACACCGAATCGGGAAACTCGGCCAGCCCCTTCTGTAGCACTTTGATCGCACCCTCCGCGTCCGACTGAGCCCGGTGATAGCGAGAAATCTGGAGCCAGAGTCGGGGTCGCACTCGGGGCGATTGGTTACCGGGAAGACTCAGCTGCTTCATTGTCCTCTGCTTCGCTTTCACCGCTCCCATTTTGCCATTCGCGTGCACAAGTTGCCGCGGCTTCTGTTCCTCAGAGACGACGTCGAGGCGGGAGAAAAGAGCGAATCCAATTGCGATCAGCAGAGTCCCCATGATCTCAAATGACCGACGTCTACTGATCAGAATCGCGATCTGAGAGAAGAACATCGCCGTGGCTGTCCAGAATACGATCGTGACGGGAATGCGGTAGCGCCAGTTGACAAAAATCAACAGCAGCCCAGCCGCCACGCTCACAAAAATAAAGTAGAGCGGCATCCACTCCCGAAAGCGCGCAGCGGCGAGGACCATACCTGCCATTGCAAAGGGCAAGATCCAACCGAACCGCAGGGCAAGACTCAGTAAGGTCGAACGATCGGTGAGCAAGCCGTAGTTTTCATTGTTCGGAGCCTCATAGGCATTGAACACAAGCAGGAACTTCGTACCCATCAGGCGCAACGCTTGATCGGGGCGGGTCCTGAAAAAACGAATGACTTGCGACCTCCAAAAAGCACCGGACTCCCCGCTGGTGAGCTTCCTTCCGGCCTGTCGCTCGGCCATCAGGTGCGAGTCTCTGATATGTCCGGCCGGATTTGCCCGCACTCCAGGCACTTTGGCGTAGCCTCCCCACGCACTCCGGTGATTCCCCACGAAAAACAGAAAGCTACCGTCGGACCTAAAGAAACCGGTCTCACCCGCCACTGCGAGGTTTCGTAGGAAAAACGGTGAGAGCGCCACGACGAGCCCCAGGAGCAGCAGGCCGCAGCGTGCTACCGCACCGGTGTATCGGTTCCTTCCTTTTGTTGAGGAAGTCGTCCCGTTCATAATGGGATCAAGAAGCAGCAGCGCGAATGCGGAGCAGACAAACAGTTGAATCTGTTCGAAAACGTGATGGGTCAGTCCCAGGGCCAACCCGACCCGGAGCCACCAGGATAGCCTGCTGCTCGCTCGTCCTCTGAGAATCAGGTAGAGCGATAGCGCACAGAGAAACAACTGCAAGGAGGTCTTTAGAGCGCTTGTATCGAAGACCAGGTAGGGTCCGTAAAGGGCGGCTCCGAGCGGAGCGATAAGAGCCCATCGCCGGCTTCCGGTGAGCGTCACCGTCAGCAGATAGACGAGCCAAATCGTTCCCAGACCCAGCCCAATGTTTCCGATACGCGGAACCCATGGACTCTCGCCGAATACCGCATAGAGTCCCCCAAGAAAGTAAGCGTAAAGAGGGGAATAGCCGTATACTTCGTCGCCCAGAAGCAGATCTCCAGAGGCCACGCGCTTCGCGAGGTCGTGGTAGAGAGCCGCGTCGAGGCCGAGGTAGGGCGTCCTGAAATTGGGGTATTCGGACACCTCCACGAGATAGGCAATGCGCACCCCCAGTGCCAAAAGCAGGATCGCCCCGAGTATTACCCCTGGCGCCCGCCAATCCCGAAGCCAATGGGCGCAATCGGAAGCGATACCGCCGTTCTTTTCTGCCGTCTGGATCTGCCTAGCCAAAGGATAGGTGGGGGGGAGAGTGAACAGTAAACAGTGAAAAGGGGCGTCAGAGGCTGGAACGGAGAGGTGTCAGGTTTCAGGTGTCAGTCCAGCCGCCGGTTCCACATCGGAACCGGATCAATCGGGTTAGAAACTTCCTCACTCGGTTTCATATTGTCCAACTGTTTTCGGCGGCTCAATGGCCAGAAATCCCGCTTCGGCAGTGAAGTTTCTACTCAGTGCGATCGGCAACCGAAAGTCCCCACTTCGACCTTGGATGTTGGGCGTTCGATGTTGGATGTTCATGGATTCGGAATTCAGAAATTGACGACGTTGGCTTTCCCCTCCTGAGCACAGAAACCCTTGTGGCAGACACCCGAAACCCTTGGCCCGCCATCTTGTCACGACAGTGTTCCGCTCAGCGGGACGAAGGCGGAAGCTCTCGAGCGACGGCGGCTGACACCTTTGTCGCCGCAACCCGCAACTCTCCACCTTCCCCACTCGCCCCTCGAAACCCGCAACTCTTACTCCTCCCCACTCTCCTTCATCCCGATCACCTGAAAAGGGATTCGCCGCACCATCTCATCGTTGATCCGGACATCGAGGGAATACTGTCCCGTGTGTTTCACTTCCAGATTGGAGAGATTCAGGATCAGATTTTTCGTCAGGAAGTAGGTGTTTTCCGGGATCATTTTGATCCTCACTTCTGCCTTGATCTCCTCGATCGGAAAGATGCTCTTTCCGTCCGCATCGATCATCCGAAAGGAGAACCGATGCGCGCCCACGTCCCCCTCTTCAAAGAGTATTCGCAAGGCGATGCAGCATTGTGGGTGTCTGATGGGCAGTCGTCTGACATATATTGAGTCGAAGGTCCCAAGGATGCACAGCTTCCCGTTGTAGTCCTCCGCCGAGTCACAGAGCACCGCTGTCAAAATCTCCATGCGGGGATGGTACCTACAGCAACTTACCTTGCAAGAGGATTGGGAAGTACTGATCCGGGTAATCGAACAACCCACCCCCTGCCCCTCCGAGGAGGGGAGCAAACTACAAGCCGGAATTCTGGACCCTCCCCTCCTCGGAGGGGTGGCGTAGCCGGGGTGGGTTGTCAGAAACACCAGGATTGGTCGTTCCCCCTCTCAGCGCGACCGTCGGCCGCGCTGAATCAGGAATCTTCCTGCACAAACCGTTCGTAAAGGTTGGCGTAGAGATCGCCCTGACTCAGGAGTTCGCAGTGGGATCCCCGCTCTACGATCCGGCCCTGGTCGAGCACGAGGACGAGATCCGCGTTCCGGATCGTGCTGAGGCGATGAGCCACAATGACGCACGTCCTGTCATGGGTGAGGCGCTCGAGGGCGGTTTGCAGTCGGGCCTCGGTAATGGTGTCGACCGAGCTGGTGGCCTCATCGAGAATGAGGATTTTTGGGTCGGCGAGAAAAGCTCGGGCGAAGCAGATCAACTGTTGCTGGCCTAGAGAGAGGCCACTCCCGCGCTCACCTACGGACGTGTAGATACCGTTAGGCAGCGATTCCACGATATCGAGGACGCCGAGATTGGCCACCGCCTGGATGACCTCCTCGTCGGTGGCTCCCAGACGCCCCATGCGGATATTCTCGAGAACCGTTCCCTGAAAGAGGAAATTCTGTTGTAGAACCAGCCCGAGCTGCTGCCTCAGGGAAGAGGACCGGGCATTGGCGATATCGTGGCCATCAACCAACACACGCCCGCTGCTGGGAAGGTAGAATTTGCAGATCAGATTAATGATGGAGCTCTTTCCACATCCGGTATGGCCGACCAGGGCGACGGTCTGACCCGGTTCGGCCGTGAAATTGATCTCATGCAGGACAGGCTTACCGGGGTCGTACTCCATCGAGATATTCTCAAAGACGACACCACCTTTCAGAGATGGAAGAGCCACCGCATCCTTGGGGTCCTTCCAGTCCGGGTCGGCATCGAGAAGCCGGAAGACGCGCTCGGCGCCGGCCATCGCGGTCAGCGCCTGGGTGAACTGTCGGCCGAGAGAAGTGATGGGACCGAAGAAGAGATTCGACAGAAAAAGGAAGGCGATGAGATCTCCCACCTGCATGTCGAAGGAAGGGTGGAGGACTCCGTAACCTCCCACCAGCAGGGTGCCCGCGATGAAAAACTGGGAGTTCAGGTCGATCAGGGGAAGGTAAATCGCGACATTGCGGTTCAGGCCGATGAGGTAACCGGCATGATCCTTTACCATCCGGCGAAAAATCCCTGCGTTGACCTCCTCCCGCGAGAATCCCTGGGTCACACGGATACCCTTGACTGACTCCGCGATCGTGGCCGTGACCAGACTCATGCTCTCCTGCACCTGCCTCGATCCACGACTGATCTTGGCGCGAAAGTGCCGGTTCAATACCCAAAGGAGGGGAGCCATGAGGAGAAGGATCGAGAATAGCTCCCAGCTGTAGTAGAGCATGAAGACGGCCGACCCAATCATCTGTCCCAGCAACACAATGGAAACGAAGAAGATGTTCTGAACCCCATTCCGGACCGATTCGACGTCGGAGGTAATACGGCTTATGATGCGACCGACTTTGGTGCGCTGAAAATAACTCAAGGGCAACGTCATGAGTTTCTGATAGATGGCGTTGCGAAGATCTCGCACTACCATCTCTCCCAGTTCCATGGCGAGCCTATGCCGGAAATGGATCGTGATCTCGGCAAAAAGGCCGAACAAAGCGAAAGCGAGACAGGCTTGAAGAATGGCTTCTTGATCCCGGTTTGTAATCGGTCCGTTGATCACGGCGGAGACGGCCCATGCCAAGATCGGCATCTGAACGGCGCGTAGGATGACGAAGCCGAAGAGCCAGTTACGCTTCCCAACGTAAGGTCGCGTGAAGCCGAATAGTCGGACTAAAATCCCCCAGTCGAGGGGTCGGTCCTTTAGACTCTCCTCCTCCGGATTGTCCCGCTGCCGCCGGCGAGTGAGGGCCGTTGTGTCGGAACCGTTCACGCTACGGTTTTCTGCATTTTCCGATTCTGTTCGAGAATTCGCAGGCTCACCGGATCGACCGCCTGTAGCTCAACCGCGTCTCGGTAGAGGCCCTCTTGCCTGACCAGGGTGTCATGATCCCCCTCTTGGATGATTCGACCTTTCTGTAGGACTAGGATGCGGTCCGCGCGCTTTAGGGTGCTGAGCCGGTGGGCCACTATGAACGTGGTACGCCCTTGAATGGCACTTTCGATCGCGTCCAGAATTTCGTGCTCGGTTTCCGGATCGACTGAAGCGGTCGGATCATCGAGGAGGAGAATTGATGGTTCCAGTAGAACCGCCCGGGCGATGGAGAGGCGTTGTCTCTGCCCTCCCGAAAGATTCGATCCGCCTTCGTCCAGGACCGTGTTGTAACCCTGCGGCAGCTCCTCTATGAAATCATGCGCCACTGCTATCCGAGCTGCCTTTTCGATCTGGTCCCGAGAAGCTTCGGGACATCCAAAGGCGATGTTCTCCGCGACGGTCGTGCTGAAGAGGAAATTCTCCTGGAACACCAGCCCGATATTTCTCCGAAGTGCGGTGACCGAGACATCTTGAAGATCGACCCCATCGATCACGATACGCCCATCGCAGGGGTCGTAGAATCGTGGAATCAGGCTGAGAAGAGCGCTCTTTCCTGAACCCGTCGCTCCGGCGATCGCCACCACTTCGCCTCGACGAGTCTTAAAATCGACATTCACGAGCACGGCTCCGGCTTCACCATATCGGAAGCTGACGTTATCGAACCGGATTTCTCCAGCCAGATTCAGATCTGGACTCACTCCTTTTTTCGATGTGCTCTCCAGCGGTGTGTCGAGAATTTCGAAAACACGCCGGGAGCCGATCAGGCTCTGTTGGACGTTGTCGGCCAGGTCTACCATGCTTGCCACCTGTCCAGAAAATTGTTGCAGGAGACCGGCGAAGACGACGATTCCTGTGCCAATGGGAAGATCCTGGTGAATTACCAAGTACCCTCCGTAGAGCAGGAGCAGCACCAGGTTGATTTGGGTCAAACCTCCGGCCAGCGGCGTAAAGGTGGTCACCTTGAAGAAAATACCGAAGCGCTGCTTTCTGATGGCCTCTGTCGCCCTGCCGTATCGATCGACGGTGTGGTCCTCCAGGTTGAATGCCTTGATCGCGCTGATCCCTTGGACGTACTCCGATACAGACAGAACTAACTCGTCCATCATCCTCCGGTTCTCCCGGTAGGCCGGGCGAACAATCCGTGAGAAGACGACCGATATGAATCCGAGTAGAGGGGTGGTGGCGAGGCAGGCGAGGGTCAGGCCGACATGAATATTGAGCATATAGGCCAGGTAGACTCCCAGTGACAACACCATGATAAAAACCTGGACCAGAACTCCGTCGATGAAGAGCCTCACTGACTGGACGTCGCTGGTGACGCGATTAATTAGGGTGCCGCTGGCGTTTGCATCGAAGAAACGGAAGCTCAGCCGCTGCAGCTTGTCGTAGACCCGGGATCGCAAGTTGGCGACGATCTTGGCGCTCACCAGCCGAGCCATTGAGGTCGTATAGATGTAATTTAGAAACGACCGAATCAGGGCCAGGAAGACGATGCTGAGGGCGATCGCGAGCATCACCGCGATTGGGCTCCACGGCACCGGCGGAACCAACCCAAAAGGCCATCGTGGCGGGCTCTCGCCCGGTAACGTCTCGAAGCGCAGGTAATCGATGGCTAGACCGGTCAGCCCGAGGCCGGAAAGGCCGATGGCCAACAGCACGATCTGCAGGCAGATCAACTGTATGCAGTGAGCTTTAAACTGCCAACTGAACTCCAGCAGCCGCTTGATCAGACTCCAGTTCGATTGCTCCGCATCCAATGATGCGATATTCAGTCGATATTCGTTGTCGGTTGTCAATGCAGCCTCCTATCAGACGCGGCACAGGTCGAGCCAAGGGTGTTGCGTGGTTTATGGAGTCGTCGGCAGAATTGATCCGCATGGCCGGGAGGGCTGACTAGAAACTTCAATATACATGCGGGTTTCCGGGCCATCTTCCGATACTTCCAAGAGGTGGATATATGGTGCCTTCGGGTGAGGTTTCTACCCCGATTGATCCGGCTCCGAAGTGGTAGCCGGCTGCTGGAGCTGATCTCTATATCCCGGAAAGCGTGTCCATAGATCTGGGTGACGTCCTATCCTTCCTGTAAAAAGAAAAATGGTGTAACCTCCTGAAAACAAAAATGTAACCAAACCGGGGCCGAAAGGCGGCCCCGAAAAACAGGAGACTACACCATGAAGAAGATAGCACCGAGTGAGAAGATAGAGCAAGAGCTAATGGAAGGAATCGCGAGCAGCACAGATCCACTGGGGGAGGCGGCCCGACGGGGAGCCCAGCTGATGCTGCAAAGAGCCTTGGAGATCGAAGTGAGCGATTTTCTGGGGCGAGAGCGCTATGAGCGCTCGAGTGATGGAGCACTGCGGGGCTACCGCAATGGCTATGAGCCGAAGAAAGTGCATCTTTGCGAAGGGACGATTGAGCTGCAGGTACCGCAGATTCGCGACGGGCTGGAGCCGTTCGAGTCGGCCTGGCTGGAAGCGATCGGACGACGCTCGAAGCGGCTTTTGGAGCTGGTGCCGATGCTCTATGTGAAAGGGATGAGTCAGCGCGATATCGAGACGGCGCTGATCGAGTCTTTGGGGGTAGAGCCAGGGTGAAAGTTTTCTGGGGAGGAAGTGGCTGATAGGCAAAAAGATAAAAAAAGAGCTAGACAAACCCGAGGGAATCAGTCATGCCAAGATGGTATGAAAGACAAAAGATCTTACCATCTGACTCCTTCGATAGATCGTCTAACTCTGCGTCTGATCTTGCCCGAAGAGCAGGAGCGATTCAATGATCTTTTGATCCAACATCATTATTTGCACAGTGCGGGGAGCGCGGGAGAGACCCTGCGCTATGTGGCTTTGATCGACGGGCAATGGGTGTGTCTTTTGCTGTGGGGAGCGGCTAGCTAGAGCCCGTCCCAGTGGTGGAAACAATTGATTTTTAATGAGTTATGGGCAAAAAAAAGGCCGGATAGAGCTGCAAAAAGCTCGATCCGGCGAAAAAGGGCGCTTATGCTTGCGTTAGTCAAATACAAGCACGCCCTTCTCATGAAAAATATTGCCGTACAAAGCTTCCTGCGTCCAGCCCTAACTCCAGTCATTCGATGCAAAGACTACACCGTGTTTCTGGAAACAATGGAGCGGATTGACCGGGTTTTGATCGACTCCTCGCTGGAAAGGGAGGCGATCGTAAAAGCCTTGGAAGGATGGGATGAAGCGGGAGGGAAGGATCGGGAGCGACGCGCTCTAAGAGCGATAAAAGCGCTGCGGGTGGAGGTGGTGCGTCATTTACTCGGAGGGATATCCTTTCGTTGTCTGTCGCAGGAGTTGGGACGCAGTGAGCTTCTGGCTAATTTTTGCCGGGTGCGTGAGGTAGACGGGATCCGGAAAATATCGAAGAGCAGTCTGGAACGGGATTCGAAATTCTTCGACGAAGCGTATCTGAGACAGCTGCATGCAAGGATGACCGAGGTGGTGGGCAATGCTGAACATTGTGGTGAGGCAGGATTAGAGAAGCCGATCGATACGAGGGAATGCCTGATCGACGCCACTTGCCTGGAAGCGAACATCCACTGGCCCGTGGACTGGGTCTTGCTCAAGGATGTGGGAGCAACGCTGCTCAAGGCGATCAGTCTGATCCGGCAGGCGGGAATGAAACAGCGCATGCCCCAGGGAGCAAAGGGATTGGCTCGGGAGATGAACAAACGGTGCCTGGAGATGACGCATGCGCGTCGGCGCCGGGAGGCGGGCAAAGCGCGTAAAGGGATCCTGCGGCGGATGAAGCTATTGCTCAAGAAGATTGAGGGCCATGCCCTTCGCCACCGTGACTTATTGGAAGCTATGTGGATGCAAAGCGATTACACCGAGAAGAAGGCGAGCCGAATCATCGAGCGAATGGATGGTATGTTAGAGCAGATACCGCAGGTCATGAAACAGGCGCACGAACGGATCATAGGGGGGCGGCAGGTGAAGAATGAGGAGAAGATCCTGAGCGCCTACGAACCTGAGATTGACGTCATCGTGCGAGGCAAGGCAGATCGGGAGGTGGAGTTTGGCAACACCCTTTATTTATGCGAGAGCGCAGAGGGATATCTGTTGGACTGGAAACTGTATGGGGGGCAGGCCCCGAGCGAATTGAAGCAGCTTTGGGAAAGTCTGGAGAGGCAAAAGGGCTTCGCTTTAGAGGAGAAGATCGAAGCGATCAGTGGGGATCGGGGCTATGCCTCGAAGGCGGCCAGCAAGCGGCTCCAGGCAGAGGGGATTTTTGACGCCCTTACGCCCCGCAATCCACAAGAGCTCAAGGAGCGGATGGAGGAGCCGCGCTTTGTCCGGTTGCAGCGACGACGAGGGAGCACCGAAGGCCGGATCGGAGTGCTCAAGAACCGATGGCACGGGGGCAAGATACGCAGCAAAGGCTTTGACAACCGTAACCTTAGCGTGGCCTGGTCGGTTCTGTCCCACAATCTATGGAAAATCGCGCAGAGACTTGCGCAAGAACATGAGAAAGAGGCAACGCAGGCGGCATAGGGATCCAAGAATCGAGTCAGAGGCGCTTCCTTGGGAGAACTATCGACTCAAAGCGAGAGGAAGGGTGCTGGAAAGGTGCATAACGGATAAAAGGTAAGCTACCGAGGACGGAAGGCATGTCGTGGTCTACATAACGTGACGAAGATTGATATCGGTATCAGGCTTCCACCCAAATCCTCTCGGATTTGGGACAGCCTCTAGCTACCGGCTGAAGGATCGAGACGGCTGGATCGGCTGGGATGGGGCGCGACGGCATGCGCGCTTGAAACTGGTGGTGCAGAACCGGCGTTTTCTCATTCTGCCCGGGCTCAAGCTGGCCAATCTGGCCTCCAAGACGTTGGCGATGTGCCTGAGAGTCTTGGCCGATCACTGGGAGCAGGCCTTTGCCTATCGCCCCTTGGTAGCGGAAACTTTCGTGGACCCACAGATCCACCGAGGCACTTGCTACAAGGCGAGCGGGTGGACTCCTTTGGGCTTGAGCGCGGGATATGGTCGACAGCGGGAAGATTTCTATGAACGCCATGAGCGCCCCAAGCAGATCTGGGTCAAACCCCTGCGGGCTGATGCTCTGCAACTGCTGCGCTCGCCAGGGCCCTTGCCCAAGGCACACCGTGAGGCCCTCAATGCCAACGACAACTCCCATGCGGTCTGCCTCAAAGTGGAACAGATGACAAGCCTCTGGGAACGCTTCCACCAGATCGAAGACTTCCGTCGAAAAGCGGGCCGTCGCTATCGACTCGCCACGGTCTTGAGTATGATTGTGCTCGGCACCCTCTGCGGCAAACACAACCTCAAGGAGATCGTGCGCCTGGCCCATCACCTCAATCAAGCCCAACTGCGCGCCTTACGCTCCTGGAAAAACCCCAAAACAAGCCGTTTTCAGGCCCCCTGCTATGATGTCTTCTACCGGGTGTTGCAAAACGTCGAGGCCGAGCTTTTCGATCAAATCCTCACCCAATTCATAGCCTCGCCCGAGGGCCGTTTGCCCCGCGATATTGCGGTTGACGGTAAGACTCTCAAAGGCACTGACAAAGAACCGGCCAAGGCCTTGCACCTGGTGGCCGCGGTCGATCATCAAAGCGCTCAAACGATTGCCCAAGTCGCTACCGCCGACAAATCCAACGAGATCACCGCCGCCCAAACTCTCCTGCGCAAGATGCCGGCCATGGACGGATCCACCTTCACCTTCGACGCCATGCATAACCAAAAAGAAACGGCCCACATCGTGGTCGAAGAACTCGGTGCTGACTATATCATCCAGATCAAAGACAACCAACCCACCATGCATCAAGACGCAAAGAATCTTTTCGGCCCCTCCCCCTTTTTGTCCACCAAACCGTAGATAAGGACCATGGCCGCCTGGAGATTCGTCAAATAGCAACCCATCCTCTAAGCGCTCCCTCCCTTGGCTTGCCTCATGCTCGTCAGTTCGCCTCTGTCCAACGCACCTTCCATTATCCTAACAAAGCGAAACCTTCCTCGGAACGCTCCTACTATGTCAGCAGCCGCGATCCCACCGACTTGAGCCCTCCTCAGTTCCTATCGAAAATCCGCAACCACTGGGCCATCGAAAACAAAAACCACTACCCCAGAGATCGCTTCTTCGATGAAGATCGATGTATGATCCGTAACCATAACGCAGCCAGAATCCTGGCTGCTTGCAGGCAACTGGTTCTTAGCCTCAAATCTACCATGGGCTTCGAATCCACCCCTGCCCTCTGTGATCATTTCACCTTCAACCTACACAAGGCCATCAATATCATCACCTAATGTCCCGAGAATCAAAACACCGTAGGGGTAGAGCAGACCGGGCGCAGCGTGGTCAATGAGGTGTGCCAAAGTCTGAGGATGGACTTTGCAAAGTGGCAGGAAAGAGATCTGAGTGGTGAGCGCGTGCTCTATCTGTTTCTGGACGGGATCTATATGAGGCTGCGGCCCGAAGACAAGAGGGCAGTGGCGGTCCTATGCGCCTACGGGATGCTCTGGGACGGACGTAAGGTATTGCTTCATATGGCCGTAGGGGACAAGGAGAGCAGCGCCTGTTGGGAGGCCTTCCTGGAGGACATGAAGAGCCGGGGATTGGCCGATCCAGTACTCAGTGTGATGGACGGTAATTCGGGTCTACGCAAGGCGGTGGGAAGGAAGTTTCCGAACAGCCTGGTGCAGCGCTGCCAGGTGCACAAGATGCGCAACATCGTCAACAAGCTTCCAGAGGTAGCCCGTCCCACCCTCAAAAAGCTCATTCACAAAGCCTTTACGGCGAAGGGATACCGCGAGGCTGTAGAACAGGCTCGCGCCATCATCGAGGAATACAAGGGGAGCTTTCCAGCCGCCATGAAGTGCCTGGAGCGTGACCTGGAGGAATCGCTCACAGCGCTGAAATTTCCCTTCCTGCACCGAAAACAGATCCGCACCACCAATCTGCTGGAGCGACTCTTCGGGGAAGGGCGCCGTCGCACCAAAGTGATTCCCCGATTCCGCTCCGAAACGAGCGGACTGTGCCTGATCTTCGCGGTCCTGGTGGATGCCTCAGAAGGCTGGCGAGGAGTCCGCATGGAACCCTACCTGGTGGAACGACTCAAACAGATCTGGAGCGATCCGGAGAGCACCTGGGAGGATCCGGACCTGATGAAATTCGCTGCCTGAAGGGAAGAAAGTAAAGATAATCTAATAGAGGTTATGCCATTTCGATTTTACAGGAAAAGGCGGACTTGACCTAGATCTGAGGCGTCGGTGTTCTCTGAAACCGCAGATCGCGCTGAAAAATCGGGTGTAATGACAGGATTATTCGCGGATCTACAGGTTAAACGGTGAATCAGCTCGATTTTAAGATTTTTTCACGAAGGGAGAGGGGTACCGATTCAATCTACCGTCGTGCATCTCAATCGTGATCTAAGGTCGAAAGAGCAGAAGAACGTGCTCGTCCTTGACTTCGAGGCAACCCACCCCGAACCCCTCCCAGGAGGGGATGTTCCTGATTAGGGCCTGATTTTGAGGAAGCCCATACGGGTCGGGACCTCACCGCGAATGGTCGATTCTGGACTTTCCGCTCCTCGGAGGGGTCGGGAGTGGGTTGCTCGACCCACCAGGTTTGGTCACTAACTCAAAGCCTCTTAAACGACAGACTGGGAATCAGTATCTGTTCGCGGCCTTGAACCTCGAGAATAGGGTAGATGAGAAAATTGATTGGGCCGCTGGAGGGAGCTGGGTCGACTACGAGGTCGCGCCCGCGGGTGAACTCGATTCGGTTGGCGGGGTGATGCCCGAAGTAGTAGTCAGCCAGGGCGGGATGCTTCCATGCTTCGCTGATGTCGATGGGGTACCATTTCCCGTCGGCATGGAATTCGGCCCAGCAGTGGTAACCACCGACCGATCCTTCACTATCTTGTGCCGGAATTGTTGCGCCGATAGCGAACCGTGCGGGTATGCCGACGGATCGCGATAGCCCAATAAAATAGGCGTGGAAATCGGTGCAATTCCCGGTTTTCACATCGCAGGCGTAAAGGGCGTCTCCACGGCCCCATCCGACGCCGCTCTTATCGTAGCGCATACGGCCGAGGACGTGCTGGTAAAGAGCTTGGGCCTTTTCTCGCTCTCCAGATTTGCCTTCAATGACCTGCTCGGCTATGCGCTTGAACTCATCATGCAAGGGAGTAAGGCGTTCGGAGCGAAGGTATTTGGCCAGCTCGGAGTCTGAGGACTCGTAAGGGCTTTTCTCGCGTCGTTTGACCTGATAGCGCAGGACCACTTCGCGCCCCGCATCGTCGGGGCTCAGCTCGAAAAAGAGGAGCCGATTGTCGAAATCCCGATCTCCGATTTCACGTCCAACCAGCGTGGATTCGATGTTGAGGAGTTCCACTTCCTGGAATGCGTCGGAGGTGGCCACCGGCAGCCAGAGTGAAGCGGTCTCCTCAATCGCCGGGATCCTTGCACAATAGACAAACTCGAATGAGTCGCTGCTTTTGCGGATGCTTGAGTGAAGGGCGGATACGGTAGCGGAGGATACGGTCAATGGGCGGACCTCCGCGGAGGCGATGGAAACTGCGAGGGCGAGGCAAAGAGAACAAGACAGTACGCCGCGTACCATGCATTTTGGACGATTCGCGGCGGCGGCGAAGCAGCGCCCTCCAACCAACGGTAGCAGGTCCACGATGGAGGGCGGTGCTCTGTCACCGCCGCTGCCGCTCCGGGAAGTATTCAAAATCTAGTTGGACCGATAGGTATTGGTAGAGTCTAAGAAAGCTATTTCGCCGCGGGAATCTTTGCCCATTTCCCGTCGGGTTTCTGGTGCCAGGTGTAGAGTGGAGAGCCATTGATCTTGTGTACCGCCGCCTCGGTGACATCCATTTCACCGGCAGAGCCGCCAAGGAAAAAATCGACGTCGTAGGTATTGCCGTCATTTCCTTTGAGGTCGGTGCAGGCGAAAAACTGTCCGTTATCTAGCTGGGCAAGTTTGTCCTTGTGAACTTTCTTCAACTTCAAGGACAACTCGGTCCCTTTATGACCCAACTTATACCTGCCTCCACCTTCTTTCGCGGCGCTCTTGATGTGCGCTTTGATCCCTTTCGCGATGTCGGCCTTGGTCACGGGCTTCTGGTTCTCCGCCGGATGCTCAGGATGTTCGGTATGTTCCGCTTCCGCGGTCGCCTCCTCCCCATGTTTCTCCGGATGCTCAGGATGTTCAGGGTGCTCCGCTTTCCCAGCCGCTTCCTTTGCATGTTTCTTCGGATGCTCCGGGTGCTCCCCTTTTGCAGCGGCCTCCTTCGCATGTTTCTCCAGGTGCTCCGCTTTCCCAGCCGCTTCCTTTGCATGTTTCTCCGGATGCTCGGGGTGCTCCGCTTTTGCAGCTGCTTTCTTCGCTGTCTCTTCCGGGTGCTCCGCCTTTTCGGCCGCTTCCTTGGCCTTCTTTTCAGGGTGTTCCGAAGGGTGCTCGGATTTTTCAGCCGGTGCGCTCGGATGCTCGCTCGGGTGCTCGCCCGCAAACCCCGTTACCGCAAGGAAAAATACTGTCGCTACACTGAGAGAAAGATTGCTGAGAAAATGACTGCGCATCGGTTGGTTCCTTGGGTTAGATTTGGGTTGTCTGACCAATTCGACCCGTAGGGCCGCAATTGGTTCGCTACGATCCAAAACAATGTGCCTATCCCAACTGACAAGACACTGCAATAGGAATCTGATAGGCCCCTAAATAGAGGCTGTCCCAAATCCGAGAGGATTTGGGTGGAAGCCTGATACCGATATCAATCTTCGTCACGTTATGTAGACCACGACATGCCTTCCGTCCTCGGTAGCTTACCTTTTATCCGTTATGCACCTTTCCAGCACCCTTCCTCTCGCTTTGAGTCGATAGTTCTCCCAAGGAAGCGCCTCTGACTCGATTCTTGGATCCCTATGCCGCCTGCGTTGCCTCTTTCTCATGTTCTTGCGCAAGTCTCTGCGCGATTTTCCATAGATTGTGGGACAGAACCGACCAGGCCACGCTAAGGTTACGGTTGTCAAAGCCTTTGCTGCGTATCTTGCCCCCGTGCCATCGGTTCTTGAGCACTCCGATCCGGCCTTCGGTGCTCCCTCGTCGTCGCTGCAACCGGACAAAGCGCGGCTCCTCCATCCGCTCCTTGAGCTCTTGTGGATTGCGGGGCGTAAGGGCGTCAAAAATCCCCTCTGCCTGGAGCCGCTTGCTGGCCGCCTTCGAGGCATAGCCCCGATCCCCACTGATCGCTTCGATCTTCTCCTCTAAAGCGAAGCCCTTTTGCCTCTCCAGACTTTCCCAAAGCTGCTTCAATTCGCTCGGGGCCTGCCCCCCATACAGTTTCCAGTCCAACAGATATCCCTCTGCGCTCTCGCATAAATAAAGGGTGTTGCCAAACTCCACCTCCCGATCTGCCTTGCCTCGCACGATGACGTCAATCTCAGGTTCGTAGGCGCTCAGGATCTTCTCCTCATTCTTCACCTGCCGCCCCCCTATGATCCGTTCGTGCGCCTGTTTCATGACCTGCGGTATCTGCTCTAACATACCATCCATTCGCTCGATGATTCGGCTCGCCTTCTTCTCGGTGTAATCGCTTTGCATCCACATAGCTTCCAATAAGTCACGGTGGCGAAGGGCATGGCCCTCAATCTTCTTGAGCAATAGCTTCATCCGCCGCAGGATCCCTTTACGCGCTTTGCCCGCCTCCCGGCGCCGACGCGCATGCGTCATCTCCAGGCACCGTTTGTTCATCTCCCGAGCCAATCCCTTTGCTCCCTGGGGCATGCGCTGTTTCATTCCCGCCTGCCGGATCAGACTGATCGCCTTGAGCAGCGTTGCTCCCACATCCTTGAGCAAGACCCAGTCCACGGGCCAGTGGATGTTCGCTTCCAGGCAAGTGGCGTCGATCAGGCATTCCCTCGTATCGATCGGCTTCTCTAATCCTGCCTCACCACAATGTTCAGCATTGCCCACCACCTCGGTCATCCTTGCATGCAGCTGTCTCAGATACGCTTCGTCGAAGAATTTCGAATCCCGTTCCAGACTGCTCTTCGATATTTTCCGGATCCCGTCTGCCTCACGCACCCGGCAAAAATTAGCCAGAAGCTCACTGCGTCCCAACTCCTGCGACAGACAACGAAAGGATATCCCTCCGAGTAAATGACGCACCACCTCCACCCGTAGCGCTTTTATCGCTCTTAGAGCGCGTCGCTCCCGATCCTTCCCTCCCGCTTCATCCCATCCTTCCAAGGCTTTTACGATCGCCTCCCTTTCCAGCGAGGAGTCGATCAAAACCCGGTCAATCCGCTCCATTGTTTCCAGAAACACGGTGTAGTCTTTGCATCGAATGACTGGAGTTAGGGCTGGACGCAGGAAGCTTTGTACGGCAATATTTTTCATGAGAAGGGCGTGCTTTGTATTTGACTAACGCAAGCATAAGCGCCCTTTTTCGCCGGATCGAGCTTTTTGCAGCTCTATCCGGCCTTTTTTTTGCCCATAACTCATTAAAAATCAATTGTTTCCACCACTGGGACGGGCTCTAAATAGCCAATCGTGGCAGTAATAATGACGGCACAGGGAGAATCGCAGATCGAGAGAGAAAATATCCAATATCGAAGGCCCAAGTTCCAATGTCCAAGTGAGGACCTGACGGCACACCGAAGGCACTTGAAACTTGAGCCTTCGGTGTTGGATCTTTTTCTTTGGGCAAGGACGAAGGAACAGGCCTGGATGTTGTGGCAGAATATCCAATATCGAAGGCCCAAGGCTCCATGTCCAAGTGAACACCTGCCGGAACCCCGAAGGCACTCGAAGTTACCCGCTTTCTTCCCGCTCCACTCCTCTCTCGGTCACCTGCTTCACGACCGGCATTTTCACGAGCCCGGCGAGGGTCTGCTGATTCGGATGGTTGGTATCCTCGAGTCCGAAAGTGATGGATGCGGGATCTGAATTGTGACGAAAGGAGCGGAAGATCCGGTCCCAGATGGAGAGGAGGGCGGTATAATTGGAATTCGTTTCGGGTCGCCAGGCGGAATGGTGCACTTTATGCATGTTGGGGCTGGTCAAGATGAGGCGCATCAGCTGGTCGATCTTTCCTGAGAGGCCGACGTTGGCGTGATGGAACTGGGTATTGGTGAACATGAGGGCCTCAAAGAGGGCGAGTTCTTTTAGGGTCACACCGAATATCGGGATCAGGGCGAGGCGGAGGAGTGAGGAAATAACGATTTCGCCGAGATGGAAACGGTTGGCCGTAGTGACGTCCATGCGAGGGTCCGAATGATGGACCTTATGAAAGCGCCAGAGGAAGGGGACTTGGTGATTGAGGCGATGCCACCAATAGGTCCACAGGTCGAGGAGGAGGATTGCTAAGACCATCCGCACCCAGCCACCAAAGGAATAAAGATGCAGGAGCCCAAATCCGTGGCCGGCGCTCCATTCCGAAACATTCGCCCAAAGGTGGACGAAGATCGCCGCAACGACGAGGCTGTTGAGAAGACCCAAGGTGATATTGGCGGCGCCGTGACGAAGACGATATCCAGACCGCGCTAGAAAGTATCCGATATACGGGCTCGCGCTCTCCCACACCAACAGAAAAAAGAGAACGCCGACGGCGAGCGGCTGGCGCCAAGTAGAGGCGATGGAAAAGATGGTCTCCAACGATGTGATTGGTTGCGTTTGGCCGGAAAGAGTTACACGCTCAATTGAACACCAGAATCTTTAGTCATCACGTCAGGAAATCACTTCATCAGTGTCGACCATCTGGCAGATGCAATCCAGAAAACGAGCGGCGGGCGCGCCGTCGATCACGCGATGGTCAAACGTCAAACTGAGCGACACGGTATGGCAGATTTCGATTGCCTCCGCCTCAACGATCGGTTCACGCACGATTTTTCCGATGCCCAGAATGGCAGATTGAGGCAGGTTGATTATGGGAGTGAATGCATCGATACCGTGTGCGCCCAGGTTGGTGACGGTGAATACGCCGCCTTGCATTTGCTCTTCTTTCAAGTGGCCGTCGCGGGCGGCACGGATAAGTGCCTTGGACTCTGAGGCGATCTCCGACAGCGACTTCTCGATTGGGTTTCGTATTACCGGGGCGAACAATCCGGCTTCGGTATCGACGGCGAAGGCGATGTCTATTTCGTTCGGAAGAAAGATTCCCTTTTCATGCCACTGGGCCGCAATCATAGGGTGCTCTTTGAGTGCAAGAGCAACCAGCTTTGTGAAAATATCGGTGTAGCTCGGCACATCTCCATTGGCCTCTACCTTCAGTCGCTCCCGCAGAGCGACCAGCTTTGATGCAACGAACTTTCTCGAGAGAGTGCAGGGTGCCGCTTTTTGCACGCCGGCCGACATTCGTTCAGAAATGGTCCGCCGAATTCGTGTGATCGGAATGTATCGACCCGCCTGCGCAACACTTTCCTCCTCAGTCGGATCCGTAGGCTGCGTTGTGGAGCCCGCGGCCGCGCGAACATCCTCCTCCCGGATACGTCCACCACCGCCCGTGCCGCGGATGCTGCTCCAATCGATACCAAGTTCGCTGGCCACGCGGCGTGCACGCGGTGTGATCTTGACGCCTAGAGAGGAAGCCGCCGGAAGGGAATCGGGTTCCCCTTGCGAGGATGCGGAAGGCGGCCTCTCCGGTGAAGGTTCAGGGGACGTCTCGTGCTTCACCTCTGTTCTATTCCCCGCTTCCGGTAGGCGTTCAAACGGAGCTTTCTGACCGTCAGCCACGAGGTAACCGAGTAGCCGGCCGACTCTTACGGTATCTCCCGGAGCTGGAGCGTCAGGCGGGATTCGGAGAATCCCCGAGTCAAAGGATTCGACTTCCTGAGCGGCTTTCTCGCTTTCCAGGACGAAGAGCATATCGCCCATGTTGACTTCCTGGCCATCCTCCTTGAGCCACTCAACAAAGGTGCCTTCCTCCATCGACCAGCCGAGACGGGGGACGACAATCTCCACTGCGATCGGGTCTGCCACTATTCGTCAAGAAGCTGTCGAATGGCGCTTTGGATACTTTCGACATTCGGCACCAATACGGTTTCCAAAGTCGGGCTGTAGGGGGTAGGCGTGAAGGCTCCGCTCATACACTTGACCGGTGCGTCCAGGTCGTTGAAGCCGTGATCGGCAACGCGAGCCGCAATCTCCGAGGCAATGCCGCACGGTCCGAATGCTTCGTCGACCACCAGGAGGCGTCCCGTCTTGCTCACCGATTGCAGGATCGTCTCCAGGTCGAGGGGAGAAGCTGTTCGCGGATCGATCACCTCGACGGAAATATTTTCACTCTCGAGTCGACCTGCCGCCTCCAATGCGCGGTGGCGCATCAATGCAAAAGCCACGACTGTGACATCCCTCCCTTGTCGGGCCACGACTCCTTTGCCGAAAGGAATCTCGTACCATTGCTGCGGCACCGGTCCTCGTATCGCCATGAGTTCGCGATGTTCGAGAAAAAGCACCGGATCCAGAGACCGCAGGGCGTGGGCAAATAGCCCCTTCGCATCGTAAGGAGTCGAAGGCAGGACCACGCGCAACCCCGGTATGTGGGAGTAAATGGAATGGTAGCTCCCCGAGTGATGGGTGGCTGCTGAATGGCCGATTCCAATGCAACCGCGCAAGAGAATCGGTACATTCAGCCGCCCGCTGCTCATGTAGCGCATTTTTGCGATCTGGTTGACGAGCTCGCCGAAGGAGTCGTTGATAAAGTCGATGAACATGAAATCGATCACGGGGCGAGTGCCGGAAACCGCGGCGCCGCAACCCAAACCGACAAACCCCCTCTCGCAGAGGGGCGTATCACAGAGGCGATCGGCTCCGTATTTTTCAAACAATCCTAGAGTGGTCGCGAAGTTGCCCCCCCTCTTCCCGATTCCTTCTCCCATGACGAAAATGGAATCGTCCTTCGACATGGCGTGATCCAGCGCCTCCAAGGTGGCGCCGACGAATGTGGTCTCACGGCTTCCGGCCGGTTGTTCGTCCAAGGTGGTGTCGGAATCTGTCCGGGAATAGACATGATCGGTTGCGGTTGCGCCGTCGGGGAAAGCGCTCTCTTCCGCGAATCGATGGGAATGCTCGACCAGTTGGCGGATTTCCTCGTCAACCGCATTCAGTTCTGATTCCGCTTCCTTGTCGCCTTCGTTAAGAGAGTTGCGGAGCCGATCGATGGGGCAGCGTGCCTTCCAGACGTTGACCTCATCTCGAGTCCGATAGGTAAAATCGGCCATGCCTTCGGCGTGGGCGCGGGTGCGATAGGTTTTGCATTCTATCAGTGTCGCGCCCTCGCCCGACCTTGCGCGCCTGATGGCTTCGCCGGAGACTCGATGAATCTCAGCCGCATCGTTTCCGTCGACTTCGTGTCCGGGTAATCCGTAGTTCTCGGCCCGGCGCCCAACATCGGGATTGCCGCTCGCGTAACTGAACGCTACTTCGGTGGCGAACTGGTTG
The DNA here is from genome assembly GCA_965226025.1 of Candidatus Moanibacter sp. Taxonomy (GTDB): domain Bacteria; phylum Verrucomicrobiota; class Verrucomicrobiia; order Opitutales; family UBA2987; genus Moanibacter. The sequence goes on from CBDDCD010000003.1 coordinate 3,026,700, forward strand.
TTTTCGCAAACGAAGATAACCGGTAGCTTCCAAATCGCAGCCATGTTCAGGCCTTCGTGAAAGGCGCCGTTGTTAACCGCTCCGTCGCCAAAAAATGCGACCGCTACCTGATCGGTTTTTAGGATCTTGAAGCTGTAGCCACCTCCACAGGCCTGGAGTATGCAGGGCCCGACGATTCCACTCGTTCCCATCAGCCCGATCTCCGGCTTGAAAAGATGCATGCTGCCGCCACGTCCGCGTGAGCAACCGGTGTCGCGGCCATACAGCTCCGCCATCAGCTCTTTGGGTTCAAGGCCCTTGGCCAGGGCGTGACCGTGGCCGCGGTGGGTGCTGAAAATTATGTCATCCGGGCGCAGGTGGGCGCAGACTCCGACCGCAATCGCTTCCTCACCGACATAGGTATGGCACGCCCCGTGAATCAGTCCACGCTGATGAGATCTCGCCAACCGCAGTTCGCACTGCCGAATCAGCTGCATGCCGCGGTAGAGCCCGAGGCGCGACGCCTTGTCGAGGTCTAGCGGTGGCGCTTCCATATTCCCTCCCCCAATCCGTTGTTTTCTTATTCCGTTGGGCACGTCCTCTTCCAACAATCGGCGGGTTTCTACTCTACGAAGACTTCGGTGCCCACGGATCCGCCCGCATTCATGGCAAGATTGCCCCCGTCCATCGGAATCAGGGCTCCCGTGATCCACGACGAGGCATCGGATGCTAGTAGGATCACCAGTCCTTGGATGTCTTCAGGTTGCCCAAACCGGCCCCGCGGGATACCACTGAGGAACTTTTCCTTGATGCGCGGATCGGACTCGATCCGGTCCCGTAGATCAGGATTCAGTACCTGAGCGGGCAAGATCGCATTCACTCGCACACCCCGTCCGGACCACTCCGTGCTCAACTCCCGTGTCATTTGTACGACCGCTCCCATGGCCATGCTGTAAGCGATATGACCACGGCCCAATGCTGTCACGCTGGCCAATGAACCTACATTGATAATGCTGCCGCCACCCGATGCCAGCATGCGTCTCCCGGCCTCTTGGCAGCAACAGAATCGCCCGAAAACAAGATTGCGCCAGGTCTGCTCGACCTCTTCGAGGGAAAGATCCTCCGGTTTACCTCGCAATCCCTCGCCCGCAATATTGCCCAGAAAGTCGATTCGCCCGAACTCCTCGTCCAGGCGATCGAACATGGCGCGGATCTCATCTGGTTTTGATACATCGCATTCGACCGGAACCGCCTGGCCGCCCAGATTACCGATTTCCTCAGCCGTCTTCTTCACTCCCTCTCCATTGATATCCGCCAGCATGAGAGTGGCCCCCGCTTCCGCTAAGGCCAGCGACGCGGCCCGGCCCATTCCACGAGCCGCCCCGGATACCAATGCGAATTTTTCCGACAAATCGAACATCTCACTAGGTTTCATTTCTCGTAAATGGAGAAAGGAATCTCGAATTCAGAATCGAATCATGCACGCCTACCCAGGTGATGCAAGTCAGCGCCGCCAAGATTCACGGAATCCTCGAGATGGCTCGAATATCAGCCAGTATTCGACCGCTCGGAGAACCGCGTAGAGATCGTTGGTTCAGAATTGCGAATACGGCGCCGAATTTCTTGATTCCGACGTTCCGCAGCTCTGTCGTTCCGTCCCTCGGCCGCTCCGTAGCTCTGACTTTCTGTCCCTCTGTCTCTCAGGTCGCACTTTTTTTCTAAGAAACTGTCCGTTCAAGTGTCTTATAAGAGTATGGGGACCGATCGGTGGCAGGCAGGGGGCAGGCGAGGGTGCAATTGACGCGGGCTGATTCGATGGGGAAAGAGGGAGAAACGATGCCGCAAACGTTGGATGGTCTCTTTCTGGCCCTTGAGTCGCCGCTGCTTCTCTACGCGATTCAGCTGGTGCGATCCAGTGAGGTGGCGCAGGACCTTGTTCAGGAGGCTTTTTTTCGGTTGCACTCCCGGTTCGAAGAAGTGGAACGGCCGCGTCCGTGGCTCTACCGGACGGTGCACAATCTGGCCATGAACCACCATCGAAGGCGGACCCGGGAGCGTCCTGCGGAAGGGGACAGGGAAGAGAGCAGAGAAGAGACCTTGGCGAGCACGGACCTGATGCCGGACGAACGGCTGGAACGGCTTGAGGCGGTCGGTCTGGCCCGATTGCAGATCGAGCAACTGGAGGAGCGGGAGCGGGAGGTTCTCTTGCTTCGATTCGAGGAGGAGCTCTCCTACCGACAGATCAGCGAGCGCACGGGACTCACCATCAGCCACGTCGGCTATCTGTTGCATCAAAGCCTCAAGGCAATCAGCGAGGAATTGGAGAAAGCAGGGATTTTGCAATGAAGGAGGGAAACATCAACGACCGTCCGGAACCGGACGAACGAGAGCAGACGGAGGTTCGCCTGACGGCGCTGGCTCTAGGCGAGGCGAGCGATTTCGAAGAGGCCGAATTGCGCCGGGCCATGGAGGCGGATCCAAAACTGGCGGATTACTTCCGGCGGATTGAAGAGACAGTCGGTGTGGTCCGGGAAGTCGTGGGAGCGGATGTGAAGGAAGGAGCCGGGATCGGACCGAAGCTTAGTCTGGAACGGCGCGTGGCGATTCGGGCGAAGCTCAAATCGGGAGAGCGGAGCGGCTTATTTTCGAGATTGCAGCAATTCGAAATACCATCCGGATGGGGTGCTTGGGCGGCCGTTTTCGTGATCTGTATTGGTCTCGTCGCGGCGATGTCCACTCCGGCATTTAACAGAGTTCGGGCCCGTTTCCAAGACAAGGCGATTCTCAATAACTTGAGACAGTACGCTTCTGCGGCGCAACAGTTCATGCTCGACGAAGGGGTTACCGAAGTCGCCTACGACGATATCGTCGGTATCGGAAAGCACATATCTACTTTGGATACGGTTGCCGATGAATCGTACGAGAACTTGAGGGTCCGCCAAGGTGATACTTCATTATCGGTGGGATCGAAGCGAGGTGGTCTCGTCAGCTACAATTATGGGCCTCCTGTTCGGACATCCGGCGTGCGATCTGCCCACATTGAATCGGAAACTCTCACGGGTATCGGCGGTGGTTTGGCAGAGAGGGAAGTTTCCTCGGAAGAGGTAGGTGGATCGGATTCTATCAACAATGTCCTGTCCTTGTCAGGTCCGGTGCGGGAACCATCGGAGACAATCGCAAGGGCTCCGAGCATTCCACGGAGCCTCGAGGATTCTTCACGATTAAGCCTAGTTGAGTTGGATCGCGCCCTTAATTCGGGCGCAGGTCAACTATGGTCGGACCGTCCTGGTCCGGCTAAAAATGGCTTTTTCAGTGAGGCGGAGCCCATCGTGGCTGAAGAAAGCGAAGTGGTGGCGATTGCTCCTCTAATCGCAGCCTCAAACCTCTTCGAAACAGCTGGGCAAGTTTCGGCGATGGATGGTGATGAACGTGTGTCTTTTGAAGGCGTGAAGATTCGCAGAAGAGACGAGTCACTCTCCATCGATAGCGCTAACGATAATTTCCTTACATCCGATTTCGAATTCAAGCGAGAAGGTTCCGATTTTTTGGAGTCCAACGAAGAGAACGCAGAGTTTGGTACATTCGCGGTTCCAGCCGATGCACCCGAAAAATCGACTGCCGAAAGCATTCCATCCGAAGATGAAACTAAAAAGTTGAGCGCCTTCGTTGTTCATGAGGATCTAGAGCAAGGATCGGGACGCGGAAACAAGCGATCGCGCGGAAAGAGGCCGGGTAGGCAGGGCAAACTCTCGAAGGCGGAAAAGAATGGAAGGACCGATTCTCAAGATTCGGAATCCGAGATAGTGGAGCTCCAAGCTTTCGAGATACGCGGTAATCGCTGGGGGCGGAGATCCAGGCCGAAAATGCGCGGTAAGAATAAAGGGCGATCTGTATCCGCGGAACTTGGAGAGGCCTTTCCAAGCAGCATCCCGATGGACACCTCAGATGGGTGGGATCGGGCGAAAACGTCCGTCTCCATCGAAGATGCTTCACAGATCGGGAAGACTGACCGTGAGGGTTTGCAAGACGGCGCCGCCGGCGGAGCATTATCCGGCGCCGTGATTGGTCATCAGAGTGGGAAGACTGCTGAGGGTGCGGAAATCGGCACCGGTTCCGGCATTATCATTGGCGGGATATACGGCGCAATGACGGATTCCAAAGAGCGGAAGGAGCAGGAGGAGATTGCCCAGGAACGTGGCCACCAGCAGGAGCTCGCGAAGATGCGAGAGATAGAAGCAAGGAAACGGGCGCAAAGGTCTGAGGAGTTGGCGATGACGGAGGGTTTGCGAAGCGGTGCAGAAGCGGGATCGATCGTAGGAATTGGCGAGGACGTAACAGGCTCAGAAACTGCAGGGATATATCGTAGATATCCAGTGACGGATGAGGAGAGGGCGAGGCTCAATGAGGAAGCCAGGCGCAGAGCACAAACTACGAATGTAGGGGAAGAACTGGCTAGACATGGGAAGTTGAAGAAAAATGCAGGAGCGCCGCCAGTCGACGGACCCGGAAAACCTAGTGTCCATGATGCCTTCATGGTCGATGAGTCGAATGAGGTCGAAGTCATGGATGTCTTCGCATTAGTTGAAGACGATTCACAGCCTGATCCAGCGCGCGCATCTATTGGTCAGCGAAGTAAGGCGTCTGATGCTGATGAACAGTATCAAGCTTTGCGTCGAGTCCCGATCAATAAAGAGGCAGAGAAAGACATCGGTCGCGAGGTCCCGGTGCGGCGTTTCGAACCGCTTCCGGAGATCGTGGCGGCGGAGCAGCCGTTCTCGACCTTTTCTCTGAACGTGAGCGACGTCTCTTTTCGGTTGGCGGCGGCTAGTCTCGCGCAGGGGATGATGCCGTCGCCGGCGGAGATACGGAGCGAGGAATTTCTCAACGCTCAGAACTACCACGATCCCGTTCCGACTTGGGGGTTACCTCTTTCATTTCACTGGGAGCGCGCGCGTTCGCCCTTCCACCATAATCGGGAGTTCTTAAGGTTTGCAGTCCAGACGGCGTCGGAGGGTCGGGAGCGCACCCGTCCCTTGAGCCTGGTCCTGCTGATCGACAACTCCGGTTCGATGGAACGGGCCGATCGCCGGTCGATCGTGCAGGCCGCGGTCACGGTGCTGGCGGACGCCCTGCGAAAGGGAGATCGTATAAGTCTGGTGGCATTCGACCGCACCCCGCGCCTGGTGGTCGATCAGGTTTCCAGTGAGTTTCGGTCGAACGTTGCGGGGGCGGTAGACGGTCTCCAAGCAAGTGGCGCTACCCACCTCGAGGGAGGTCTCGATTTAGCTTACGAAGTGGCCAGGACGCAGTTCCAGGCCAACGCCGGGAACCGGGTAGTACTGATGACGGACGGCGCCGCCAACCTCGGCGAAGTGCTGCCGGACAATCTCCGATCGAAAGTTGTGTCCAACCGAAAGTTGGGCATTGCCCTGGACTGTTTTGGGATCGGGGCGGATGGGCTGAACGACGCCATGCTGGAGGCGCTCTCTCGCAACGGTGACGGCCGCTATGGATTTCTCAATTCCGTGGAAGATGTGGATGAGGGATTTAGCCAAAAACTCGCGGGCAGTCTGCGGACGGCGGCCTCGGATGTGAAAGTGCAGGTCGAGTTTAATCCCGATCGGGTAGAGTCTTACCGTCAAATCGGCTACCGTCGGCACCAGTTAAATCGCGAGGATTTTCGCGACGACTCGGTCGACGCGGCGGAAATCGGCAGCGCGGAATCAGGCAATGCGCTCTACCTGGTTGCTCGAAAGCAGAATGGGGTGGGGCCGGTGGCGACGGTTCGGGTGCGCTTCCGCGATCCAGCGTCGAGGGAAGTGCGCGAACATTCGTGGAATATCCCCGCCAGGCGCGAGGCGCCCGCCTTGAGGGAGGCCCATCCTTCGCTGCGTCTGGCCGTCTCCGCCACCATGTTTGGGGAATGGCTGGCCGAGAGTCCCTACGCGGAAGGGATCACCCCGAGGCTGATTTTGGAGAATCTCAATGGTGTAATCGAAGCCTTTCCCTTGGATGCTGGTCCGGTGCGGCTTCGGGAGATGGTCGAGCAGGCGGCGGCGATTTCGGGGAAGTGAGGTGAGTGTTTCGAGTTCGGGTGGCGAGTTTCAAGAGGTGAAGAGGTGTCAATCAATCGAAAGCAGGATGGGGGAAAAGGCCCGTGGCTAGCGCAGCGATCCCGAAGATGGAAGAAGGATAGTATCTCATTGAAGGGTCCAGTTGGCCGGATGATTGGAGGGGCGAAGGCTCTCGCACTGCCACGCCGCAGGGCTCGGAGGCGGGAGCCACTGGTCGAACTGGAGAGAAACATTAATAACAGATTTGTCGACCCGGGTACGGCTCGAGGGCCCTCGCCCATCCATTCTCCGAGTTGCTTCTCTGGCTAGTTCCTGAAGATCCATCGCCCAAAAACCAGCATAAATATTGAAGATTCTAGCCAGAGCAAGGAGTGAATTATGATGAAATCAAGAAGAGTCTCATATTTGTTAGGAATGTTTTCTGGACTTCCCAAGTTCAGCGGGATCCATCCGTTCGGATGGTTTGTGGTGATGGTGGCCGCGTTTGGAGCGGGGAGTCTCGACCTGGGAGCAGGTGCTCGGATCGATGTGGCGAAACCGGTGGAGTTTAAAAATTTCATGCTCAGGGGAACGCGCGAAGGGGAGACCATCAGTTTCGAACTGAAAGGGACAGCTCGAGTCGAGGGTCGATCGGGAGGCCGATTAGAATTGATCTCCGGGTCGGTGGCGCTGATGGAGATGCCGGAAGCGAAGGGTGTCGAAGTCACCTACGAGAATGGCGCCTACCTGTTGCAGTTTGAACGGGCGGGAAGTATTCCGGTGAACGTCCGATTCCGTGCGGCGGTCAAGCGGGTAGGAGACGGAAACGAGGTGCGCTTCGGAGTGGTGGGTGCTTCGATACGTCCGGTTGAACTGATTGGATTCGGCGAAGATGAGGAGGTCGAGCTGGAAGGTGCGACGCGGCCGGTCCGGAATGGCGAAAGCCTGATGGCCCATCTTGGTCACGGAAGAGGATTCAGGCTCATTTGGCGACCGGATATCCCCGACACTTCGGGCAAGCTTTTCTATGCCGTCGACGCGAACATTGTGACCACCGTCTCGCCTGGACTGATGCGCCATGTCCATGAGTGTGAAGTCTCCATCCTGCAAGGCGAAATGGATAGCATCGATTTCCTCATTGAAGGGGATGGAGAGATCACTCGGGTCGAGGGTGAGGGTCTGGTAAGTTGGAATATCCTGCCCGGCGTCGGATTGGGTCCGCGGTTGTTAAGAGTCCGGTTGAACCCTCCGCAGAAGGAGGACTTCCGTCTCACCGTATTCACCCGCTCATCTCTTTCTCAGTTTCCCGTCGTGGCCGAGGTATTCCGATTGGTGCCGGTGGGCGCAACCCGTTTTGGGGGCCACCAGTTGGTCATGAACGAGGGTGCGGTGCGCCTCGAAGTCTCTGATAGGGCGGGGCTGTCGCAGATTAACCCGGAGTCTCTCTCGCGGCTCATCGATGGTGGGGATGGTCTGGAATCGGGGCTCGATTTAGAGGGAGTTCAGGCCTTTGCCTTTCGCATCTCGACTCCCCTATATCGTCTGGCGATGAGGGCCGACAACGTATTGCCGGAAGTGACGGCCTCGGCGCTGATGGTCTTCGAGCTTCGGGAAACCGAAACCGTCGCGAATGTTGGTCTGGAGTTGGAGATCCGGGAAGCTCCGCTTAGAGAATTCTCATTGCTCGTGCCCGCCGATTACTCGATCGGGGCCATAGAATTTGCCCATCTCAGCGACTATTTCCTGACCGAGGAAACGGATTCGGAGGCCCGACTGCGCCTTGTCTTTTCCCGACCCCTTGAGGGGAGACAGCTTCTCAATCTACGGTTGGAGAAGAATCACGATTGGTCCGGGACGAAGTGGAGCTTGCCGCGAATTGTCCCGCAAGATGTGAAATCGCTTCGGGGATATCTCGCCGTAAAAGCGGAACCGGGGATTCGACTCGCATCGGATTCGCATGCCGGTGTCACGGAGCTGGCAACCGCATTCTTTCCGCGGCGCGATCCGGATCTGCAACAGGCCTATCGAATCAAAGGAGAGGATTGGCGGGTCTCGGTAGCTGTTGAGCGTCTCCCGGCTTCAATTCGGGCGGAAATTTTCCACCACTATTCGATAGGCGAGGGGGTGGTTTACGGTAGTTCTCTAATGAACCTCCACGTCTCGGGAGCGCCCGTAACCATGTTCCGAATCAGTGTTCCGGAGAGATATGAAAACATCGAATTTACGGGTAAGGATGTGCGCAACTGGGAGGCAGGACCGGAGGAATTTATGGTCTACTTGCACTCGCCGGTCGCAGGCCCCTACACATTGCTGGCGACTTACGATGCATCATTCGAACACGGTGGGGAATCTCTCCCTTTTTCAGGTGCACAACCATTGGATGCGGAGTCCGAGCAGGGTTCCGTGGTGGTTGAGAGTCCTTACCAGTTCGGACTCAAGGACGAACGGGTGTCGCCGGAACTGATTCGTATTGATGTCGAGGAGATACCAGCCGAGTACCGCCTGCTGTTGGATTCTCCGGTTCTCACGGCCTTTCAGTATGCGGCTCGTCCGTTTGCCGTGGAATTGCATCTGCTACTCTTCCAGCAGGGTGAGAGGGTAGACCAGTTGATTGACTTTGCCGGATTCCGGACCGAAGTCTCCGGAGGCGGGGAGACCCTAACGGTGGCGCGGTTCCTCATCAAGAGTCAAGGGACTTCCCATTTCCGGGTGAGAATACCTGACTCGGCCCGACTCTGGTGGGCCAATGTGGACGGGCAAAAGGTTGTACCTGTGACTGACCGTGAGGATGTGCTCATTCCTCTACCTCGGGACAAGGCTCCTGGAATCATGACAACGGTTGAAATGAAACTTGCCGGGCTGCCGGACCAAGACGCGCGCATATTCGTGACACCGCCCGCCGCCGAAGTTCCGGCTCTCCTGACGGAATGGGAGATTATCTCGGAGTCCGGTTATTTCTTAGAAGTCTCCAATCGCAATCTGCACGCCCGGACTGAGGGCATCGCTCCGGTCGGAATCACTCGTTTGCAGCGACTGATTACCGGTGAGGGCGGCAACCTCCATCGAGTCTTGCTTGCCGTTGCGTTAGGATTCGCGGTGGCGGGCGGACTCTGCTTGAGGCGACCACGGTCGAATGGACCGGTGGAAGCGGCGTCCGTCTCTTCGCCGGGATACCTCAGATCGGGAGCGGCCTGCCTATTTGGGGTAATCTCGCTGGCGGCTCTCGCTGTGCTGGCATGGGAGGGACTCGGGGACTCGGGAGTGGATCGGACAACATGGAAGCTCTCCGCGACAATGGTGCCACCCGATTACCTGGAGAACATCGAGCTGACGGTCAGGCCAATTCTAGTCGGGTGGGACTTCGTCGTCGGCTCAGGCTTATTGGCGGTGGGCCTGTTGCTCCACCTCGTGTTGGGGCGTTTCGGGGGATGGTCGGGCGCAGGAGGGCCTTGCAGCGGGCAAGTTTGGGTTTCTCGCGCGGCAGTCAAGGCGCTTCCTGTGACCCTGATCCTCAGTGGATTATTGCAGCTGCCCTACGGGGAGATCGCACTGCTCTGCCTCACCGCCACCGTTGTTATGTGGTTCGTCGTCCGTCCTGCCGCTCGAGCCATGCGTTTGAAAACACTGGGCGATTCTGCGTTGGTGTCCGCCTCACAGGCCGGGTCCACCCTGGCAATTGCGGCGCTCGGTCTTGGGATTCTGCCTGGTCACGAAGCCAATGCTAATTATCGGGATTTCGATGCGGGTGGAATTGCGGAGTCGCTCAAACAGCGTGTTGTTGTCAATGAGGAGAGCGCCACGGTCGATTGTGTGATGCTTTGGGACGCCGAGAGAGGCGAGAGCCTCTCCATTCTGGAATTTCCCGGGATACTGACGCGCCTAAGTGAGTCGGATCGGGATTTCGAACTGGACCGGGTTTTCGAGAACGAAAGGGCCTCTTACATAATTAGGGCCAAACGCTCCGGTCGTCTGTCGGTTGCTTATTCCTACAATCTTCCCGTCGAGGAAGAGGATTCGTTCAGCCGGATCAACCTTCCTACGGTGCCGGCCCTATTGAGCGAGGTTAACATCCTCATCGACCAGGCGGATCTCGAGCTTGCCTCAGAGGATGCTGTGATGATCGTCGAGGCTGACGACCAAGAGTCCGGGACCACCGCTGCCCGCGTTATTCTCACACCTGTCCGCGGCGCCCGAATCTTATGGCAGCCGAAGAAACGTGAAACCCGTTTGGAGAGCGCCGTTGTATTCGCCGAGGCGAATCATCTCTTTCTCCCGGCGACCGGTGTCATCGATGGAATTCATCTATTCGATCTCCGGTTGGCGCAAGGCGAGGTTCGGAAACTCTCCTTTCATGTCCCGGAGGTATTCACGATCTCCTCGGTTTCCGCAGATGCTCTGATGGCGTGGCGGTTCGACCCGGAAGGTCGGTCCCTGAGGGTAGATTTCGGGTCGCCGCGGACTTCCGATTTCAGAGTCGAGATCCGCTCGCAAAGTGAATCCGGGGGTCTGCCCTATAGCAGCAAGCTTGGGATGATCTCGGTCGACAGAGTTGTTGGGGAAGTCGGATTGGTTGGTATCGCGACGAGCTCGGACGTTCAGTTGGGATCGTCCATGGGCGAGGGGCTGGTGGCGATCAACATCGAGGACTTCCCCATGGACCCGTTGAGTAGCTTAGGAGTGGCGAGCCGGCACCTGAGTCTGCGACGGGCCTTTCGATTCTCGGATCCCTCCGCCACTTTGGAGTTCGAAGCGCTGGCGATTGAACCGCTGGTCAGATCATCAGTACGTCAAACGCTCTCTCTGGGTGAGGATCAGACGGTCCTGGCCACGGACCTTGAAGCGACGATCAGCCGTTCCGGAGTTTTCTCTCTGAGCTTTCTCCTTCCCAATCAGTTCGAGGTCGAGACCATCACCGGATCAGCGCTCAGCCACTGGACGGAATCCGGATCCGACGCCGAAAAGGTGATCACTTTGCACACCACCGGAAAAATAATTGGGAAGCATGACTTTCACATCAATCTCATCGGTCCCGGTGTGGGAACGGATCAATTGTTGAGGGCTCCGCGTCTCGTCTTACGGGAGTCAGAGAAACACAGGGGAGTTTTCTTTATCGTGCCCGAAGAGGGAATGCGACTCGATATCGCCGATCGACATGGACTCACTCAGGTGGACCCGCGAGAGGCCGGAGTGAAACGTCATGGGGTTCAAGTTTTCCGCCTCCTGAGGAACGACTGGAATCTTGGGTTCGAGGTCGAGAAGATTGATCCCTGGATCGAGGTGGTTTCGCTCCAGGACGCGACCATTCGAGAAGGCCTCATCGAGATGCGCGGGGTACTCGATTACAAGATTGAGAATGCCGGAATCAAGACTCTTCAGCTGTGGATACCGACCAATGCCACCGGGGTGCGATTCGCCGGCAAATTCATCGAGGAGTCTCAGGCCGTTTCCGATGGTGCGGGTTCTTGGTCGGTTGCGCTGCGCCGCCGGGTGATCGGTGACTATCGCCTCGAGGTGTCTTTTCAGGTAGTTGTCAGGGGAGATGACTTTCCTGAGACGCTGGATGGAATTCGCGCCCATGATGCTTCTCTTCAGCGCGGGTATTTCGCCTTGCGATCCGTGGGCCGATTGGAACTTCGTGTGAAACATCCATCCGCGTTGCAGCCACTGCATTGGGAGGCAATCCCTCGTAATCTGCTCCCAGATGCGATCGAACCTGCCACTCTCGCCTTTCGTGCTCTCACTCCCGACTTCGTGCTGCCTCTCGAAGTACTGCGTCACCAAACTGCCGAAGTTCTGCCTGCTCGAGTGACAGGTGCGGACCTCACTTCGCTTGTCTCTGATGCAGGCGCGGTTCTTACGGTTGCGAGGATCAGTCTCCACCCGGGAGACAAGCGCCACCTCCGCATCCGAATCCCTTCAGACGCCCATTTCTGGTATGCTTTTGTCAATGATCACAGCGCCCTTCCCTGGCGTGACCGCAACGACGTTCTCATACCCCTCGGGGAGCGGCTGGAAAGCGGATTCGCCTCCACCGTCGAGTTTGTTTACGCGTCTTCCGGCGATCTGCATTTTGGGGGCGAAACCGAGGTGCCCTTGGTGGGACCGAGATTCGATCTTCCACTCGAAAATATCGCTTGGCGAGTGTATCTTCCGGAGCATCTTCGGCTGGCCGACTATGGAGGGGACCTCACCATGAAACGGGAAGATCGGGCCTATCCCGATGCCTACCGGTTCAATCTCGAGGCCTATCTCAACGGTGAGAGAACACAACTCGCGGCGAAGATTCAGCGGGCCGAGGAAATGCTGACAACGGGAAACGATCTTGCGAATGAAGGAAACCAACGGGCTGCCCGAAATGCACTGAAGTCTGCCTATTCTCTCTCTCGTCACGATGAGGCATTCAACGAAGACGCACGCGTCCAGTTAAACAATTTGCTCACCAATCAGGCGTTGGTCGGCCTGGCAATGCGACGCGACCGTTTGCAGCGACAGTTCGCTCCGGATTCGAAGGGGAGCGCCATGGGTCCGAGAGGCGATGCCGATCCCATGAACTTCACTCCTCAGCAAGCCCAGGCGATCATGGGCGGCATTCCCGCCGAGGAGGGTGACGGACTTACCCGATTGGCGGAAAGGATCGTCCGCCAGCACACCTCCGTGATCGATTCACCCGATGCGATTCGAGCCAGCCTGCCGCTGCAAGGGAGGGAATACACTTTTACCCGGAACCTTCAAGTAGAACTCTGGCGGGACCTCGGACTGGTCCTGCAAACGCGCCGGCGACTGGATTGGTCCGGAAGGTGGACGCTTTCCCTATTCGCCGCTGTTCTGATCTTTGTAGCCGTGGCAGGTGTGCAGAGGAGAGTTTGGGTCGTGAAAAGTGAAAAGAGGGAGTGGGAGGTCGAGAGTTGCGAGTAACGAGTTGCGAGAGTTTGCCCCCGAAACACGCGAATCATCGCAAAAAATGGGGGAGATGGAGGGAAGCAACCATAGAGCTCGCAACTAAAACTGCTGAACCCCTGAACCCCTGAACACTCCCTACTGTTTACTGTTCACTCGTCCCCTCTTCCTCGGCCTCCAAGCGGGGCCCTTCGCTCCCATCCTCGCTGAACACAATAGGGCGGCGAATTTCGACATAGACCGGCTTCGTTTTCCTTATGACCGGTTCATACTGACACATGAGGAGCGAAATAAGAGCGGTTGATTCGAAGGCCGGATCGTTGGAGCTAAGGATCTCCGGGTTGATCACCTTGCCATCGACGTCCAGGCAGAACTTCACCATGACCTTTCCCGTTTTTCCGCTGCCTTTCAACTCGGGAGGGTAGAGAGGCACCAAAGGTATCACATTTCGCGGGCGCTGATTTCTGGGGAGCGTCTTGGCACGAAAGACTCGGATTTTCGGATCCAAAGGCTTGAATACCTCCCGGCCAAATCGTCTATTGAGCTGCTCCTTTCTCATGGCGGCTTTGAGCTCCTCCGTCAGCCTGAAGCGGAAGGGTACCTTCACTTTCTTATCGACCGGTTGCCCGTTTACTTCGTGCGGGGTGAAGGTCCATTGTTTGACAGCCGCTATCGCCGCTTCGCCGAATAGTTCGTGATCGCACGATGCGACTTCACATTCACCTACCGTTCCCTCCGCTGTTACCGTGACTTTGATCACCGCATTCCCTTCAATTCCCTCTTCCATCAATTCCTCGGGAAAGTCTGGCTGCACGGTGTGAACGGGAGCGAGGGCGCTATGGATTGAGGGAGCGAGAAGGACGACTGCGGCTGCTACGCAGATGAATGTGCGAAGAATGGTGGAAAAAAGACGAAATCTCATTGTGCCGATGATAGCCGCTTGTTGGACCGGCGACAATAAAAAGTTTTCCCGCGATAACTTTCCTGTCCCTATTATAATCCCGCGCTCTGCCGCCCGTCAAAGCGATCAGGAATCTGACGGTGGTGGAGTCATCCGCTGGAGACGAATGCACCCAGATGGCGTATCCTCTCCGAGAAATTGGAGAGCTAGGAGTCTGTCGGACGAACCTAGTCACTTGCGAAGCAATCGAACGTCAATGTCCGACAGACTTCTAGCCCGTCAGACTCCTATCGGGTCTTGAAGGCCAGTCGGTACGGCGCGCTGGAGTTTCCTGCCCTGTCCTTGAAGTTCCTGAATTTGTCCGAGTTTATCCAGACGATGTACTGCTTGTTCGGCTCGAGTTTTACCGGAAGTAGATTGGTGATTCTGTCATTTTCAAACCTCGGGTCGCCCTTCATCTCTGGAAAGTCCTCCGGTTTGGTGTAGGCCCACGACCAACTACCGTCCATCATCGGCTCGCTGAATGTGACTGAGAGGGTCGTCAGCGCCGGATCGACCGATTGATCTCCGTTGGCTGGGATCGTTCTGACCACCTCGGGCGGTACGGTATCCCTGGCACATGCTGAGAGGAGGAATGTAAGCAAGAGTATTGCTGTCAACTTAGTTTTCATAGGTATTTCCCGACCGTCTCCGGAAACCTGTCGTGGTCTGTTGGGTCTCCTTTTCTACGGCAGAAGGAGAAGAGCGGTTAGTAGAAAGCCGGTCCAGAGGGCTCCGTCGCCGCCATGGTAATCCATTGCCAGGCCATGGAAAGGTATATCATCGATACGGACACCGGCTCGGATGACGCGGTTGCACTGGTGATGGCGGCGAATCATCCGGAGGTGGAAATTGAAGCGGTCACAGTGGTTGCGGGAAACGTTCCTCTAGACCAGGGAGTACAAAATGCCCTCTATACGTTGGAGCTCTGTGGTTGCAAGGTGCCGTTCTACCAAGGGTTCGCCAAGCCGCTCTTTCGCTCCCTGGAAACCGCTCAGAATGTCCTTGGGGACGACGGTATGGGCGATATCGGGCTGCCTCTGAGCGGACGCAAGCCCGATGAAGGTCACGCGGTGAACGAATTGTGCGCCCGCTTGATGAAAGAGGCGGAAGAGATCGTGCTGGTGACCCTGGGACCGCTGACCAACATCGCGGCCGCACTGCAGCTCGAGCCGTCGATCACGGAGCGCGTCAAGGAGTGTGTCATAATGGGCGGAACGGGTAGTGGACCTGGAAATATCACGCCGGTCGCCGAGTTCAACATCTGGGTCGATCCCGAAGCCGCGAAGATAGTATTTGAGTCCGGTATGCGGCTCAAAATGGTGGGGTGGGAAATCGCTACAAAATTCGCCCACTTCAACGATGAGGATTCCGAACGGTTGCGGGCAGTGGGCACGCCGCTAGCGCGATTCTGCGTCGATATTCAGAAGACCCTGATCAAGTTCGCCTCGAAACTGTCCGGCGTTCGAGGTTTCGATATGCCGGATCCCATCGCTATGGCCGTGGCCTTGGATCCCGGCATTGTGCTCGAATCTGAAATACGCCATATCGCCATCGCCACCGATGAATTGTGCCGCGGTCAGACTGTAGTCGATCAATTGGACGTGACTGGAAAGGCTCCCAACGTGGAGGTTGTGACGAAGGTTTCAAGGGAGCGATTTCTTGAGATGCTATTTAGGGCGGTGGGAGGAGGGTGATGAACAGGCGGTTTGGCTTCTGGAAGCTGGCGGCTGGATTCGGTTTGGCCTCCAAGTGTGCGCTTTTTCAGCGTTCGTGCTGCCTACGGAGGCGGCGATCTCGGCTTGCCGGGATCGCCGCCGCTGTAATAACCGATTGATAGGCAATGACTAATATCGAGTAGCAATGTCAAGTGATTTTAAAGATAGATGTCCTGTCCCTATTCTATTTTTGCTCCGCAGGACGCTTAGTCTCCACTCTTAGTCGAATATACTTACTCCATCCACTTAGCCGATTGATTTTGCAGGGACTAAGCCCGACCGGACTCAATGGCGTAGTAATTTGCGTAGAAATCCCTACTTTTTCGGCGTATCCAGGTTTTGTCGGCGGCGCGATCGGAGAAGCGGGCGGGGTCGAAAAGTTTGAGATCGGTTTCGTCGGCGGTCGAAAGGACAGATTGGGCGAGCCACTTTCCGATGGCGGCGGAGCCGGCGATGCCGAGAGCGGCGCATCCGGTAGCGAAGTAGAGGTTTGAGATTCCGGGATACCGACCGATAACGTAGGCGCCGTCCGGGGCGAAGCTGGTGATTCCCTGAGATCGCTCGTGGACGGGCAGGCGGGCAAGTTCCGGAAAGACGGGGGAGAGACGTTTGGAAGCCTCGTACATGACCTCGATTGGCGGGGGAATGCTGTCTGTGGTAAAGGTGCCGGGCTTGGCGTGGAGGTCGATCGCTTCCGGGTCTGGTTCGAAGAAACCGTAGAGGTAACCCGATTTTTCGCGCCGGACGTAACAGCTGATGTCGGTGACGCGAACGACGGGAAAATGATCGGGCAAAACGGTGCAAGGCGCCGTTACGACGCGCTGGTGTCGGATTGTTTCGACGGGCAAGTCAATTCCCGCCACTCTAGCGAGGCCGGCGGTCCATGGACCGGCGGTCACTACGACCTGCTCGGCGGCAAAGGGCCGGTTATCGACTTCGACGCCGTGCGCCTCATCGCCGTTGATGAGAATGCGTGAGACTCTGGCGTCGGTGACGATTCTGACGCCTAGATCGGCAGCGGCCGATGCGTAAGCTCGAGCACAGACGGAGGGATCGACGAAACCGTCACCAGGGACAAAGAAGGCTCCCTTGAGAATCGAGACATCGATGGTCGGCGCGAGCTTGAGGATCTCGCGATCGGTGATGAAGGAGGCCTCAATCCCGTAGTGGTGCGCGTTGGCGACTTGTGATTCATACTGCCGCATCCTTTGGTCGGTAAGGGCAACCATGAGGCTACCGCAGCGGTGCAATCCCGGGTCGTGCCCGGTTTCGGCCTTGAATCCGGAAAGGAGGTCGAGGGCGTAGCGGATCGCCCCGATCATCGCTGGTTCGGTGCGCATCTGTCCAATGAGTCCGGCTGCACGGGGGGTTGTTTCCAAGGCCAGTCGCGCGTTTCGCTCGAAGACGGTGATTCCCCGTCTGCCGGACCGGGCGAGGTGCCATGCGGTTGAGAGTCCCCAGATGCCTCCGCCGACGATTGCTATATCTGCTGCCTTTGACACCTTCCGGATTCTCGCATAATCATCGGTAGATTGAAACGGCAAAGGAACTGGGCATCCGGACGAAATTGATCCTATGTTTTCTCCGAGACATGAGCTCGGAATCAGCGATGGAGACCCTGACGGCCGCTCTCCTCTACAAGGACCAGCTAATCGCCGTAGGGCTGGATTCAAATGAGCATGGCAATCCGCCAGTGAAATTCCGCGAGGTGTTCGACCGTGCGCGGGAAGCGGGTTTTCTGACAGTGGCGCACTGTGACTTGAACCAGGAGGACACAATAGCTCACACCCGGCAGGCCCTGGAGATCCTGAATGTGTCCCGAATCGATCATGGCATGAACTCCATTCAGGATCCATGGTTGGTCCGTGAAATCAAACGGCGGAATGTCGCCCTCACGGTCTGTCCTCTCGCCTACCTGAGCGGCCATAGCGGCATGCACGAAAGCAACATCCGGACGATGCTGGATAACAAGATACCGGTAACCGTAAACTCGGATGATCCCGCCTACATGAATGGCTACATTGGGGATGTCTACCTCGCCATTCAGCAGGCGCTCAGTCTCAACGCGGAGGAGATCTACAAGCTGAGCCGCAATGCGTTCGAGGCCGCCTTTCTGCCGGAATCAGAAATCAACACCTTCTTGGATGAATTGGATCGAGTGATGGAAAGGTGGAGAGGAGGGGGAGGGGAGAGTGAAAAAGAGTGAACCCCGGCAAGCCGGGACTTCGCCCTGCCGAATGCTCCCCGAAATTGTTCTCGTCCTCGTGCTCGGTCCGGCCAGGATTCACCTCGCAGGAGATCCGGTTCCTCTCTTTACATCGAGAATTCCGAGGACGAGGATCCCGCCGAGTGGGATGAGTATTTCAACGATTTCGCCGCTAATTTCGACTAAGTGGATTGACTAAGTGTAACCGACTAAGGGTGAGGACTAAGTGTGCCGTACGGCATTCAGGCAATTTAGGATTGTGGGACTCCCGCCTCCGAGCCCTGCGGCGTGGCAGGCGAGGGCACTCGTCCCTCCACGCGAAAGGCGTCTGGGGATTTTGAGATCGTTGTAGTCGGTCTCGTGCTTGTTATCGTAATCGATTTTTTCGAAACTCTCGGCGCGTCCGGCGGCCACGCCCTACCGCCTGACACCTAGCCCGAACATCTCACAAATTTTCTGCTACGACGACGGATCTCACCGCGTGCCAAAGCCTTCCCTTGCCCAGCGACCTCAGAGGGTCCTAACACACTGTCGCCCACCGCGCTTGGGAAAGGCATTGGCACGCAGCGATCTACGCCGTCTCGCTACGAAGTGTGTGAGATGTCCGGGCTAGACCGAGTACCCCACAGTTCGACAAATCTGCAACCACTGTTTTAGTCTTTTCAATCCGCAGTATCCGTGAGTACATTTTGCGTCTATGCCAATGGATTGTTCACTAGAGGAGGCACGGGAAAGGATTGAGTGTGCCTTCGATCCTGACAGATTTCGTTTGCTGGGTCACCGGTTGATCGACCAGGTTTCAGATCATCTTGGGAAGGTCGTGAAATGCGGTGGCGATGTTCTTCCCTGGCGCATTCCGGAGGAGAATGTTGAGGAGGCTGGGGCGCTGCTCGGGGAGCACTTGGGATCGGACAATAGTCCGAAAGCGCTGGCTGAGAAATTCGGGCTGCTGTCTCGTGTCATGTTGGATCGGGGACTGAATCTTCACGATCCGCGCTACATCGGCCACCAAGTACCCGCTCCATCCCCTATCGCGGGACTCTTCGATGCAATCGGAGCGATCACGAATCAAGTTATGGCGATTTATGAGATGGGGCCGTGGGCAACTGCAGTCGAGGAAGCCGTGATCGAACGTCTGGGCCTACGGATTGGCTGGTCAGAGGGAACGTTTTCAGGTCTTACGACCCATGGTGGATCGCTGGCCAACCTGACGGCTCTACTTACGGCCAGGAATGTTCGGCTCAAAGGTTCCTGGGAGATCGGAGTTTCGCAACACGACTCCGATAAGCCACCGGTTATCGTAGTGCACCAGGACGCCCATTACTCGGTCTCTCGGGCGGTTGCTGTGCTCGGTTTGGGCACTGGTCAAGTACTGAAGGTCGGGCTGGACGATCGGTGCCGGATGGATCCGGACCGACTGGACGAAACATTGAGGCTTTTGAGGAGTCGGAATCAGCCGATTGTTGCGGTCGTCGCCTGCGCCTGTGCGACTCCAATCGGCGCTTTCGATCCTCTCGCCGATATAGCCGATGTCTGCCACCGTCACGAGGTGTGGTTACACGTCGACGCGGCCCACGGGGGATCGGCCATATTCAGCGACAAGTACAAGCACTTGGTTCAAGGGCTCGATCGCGCGGACAGCGTGGTTTGGGATGCCCACAAGATGATGTTTGTTCCGGCACTTTGTGCGTTTCTTCTCTATCGTGACAGGGAGCACCGATTTGAGGCCTTCCGTCAGGAAGCGCCTTACCTGTTCGATCCATCCGCTCCGGGACTGGTAGAGTACGACGCCGGCTTAAAGAATATTGAGTGTACCAAGCGCGCCACCGCCTACGGAGTATGGGGCCTTTGGGCGCTGTTCGGTCCTGAGCTTTTCTCCGATATGGTCGATGTGACTTTCGATCTGGGTAGAGTTTTTTATGAAAAGCTCGAAGAGGCGTCGGATTTTGAGTCCCTCCATCAGCCGGAGTGCAATATTGTGGCTTTTCGACATCTCCCGCAGAAATTGATCGGTCAATTACCCGAGTGCATCGGGCGATTTCAGCTGAGCCTCAGGCGCCACCTTATCGAGTCCGGTGAATTTTACATTGTCTCTACTCAGTTTGATGGCGTCGGCGCCCTTCGGGTGGCGATCATGAATCCGCTCACTACAGCGGATCACTTGGACCAATTATTGGATGCGCTCAGAAGGTTGGGTAGCGAGATTGAGGTATAGCGGGGATGCGAGATGCGGGATGGGATCGGCGCTCTCTTTGTCGCGAGCTTATTCGTGAGCCTTGTCGATTTCGTTGGGGTGCGGGAGTCGATATTGCGTTGGGTGCCGGTTTCATGGAGCTGGTCGCGAGCGCATCGAGTGGACTCCCCGTTATATTCGAAGTGATTTCGGGTCCCGCCGACCTGAATGGTACAACAATGACGGTCACCGATCTCGGGAACGTGGATGTCCGCGCTTCGCAACCGGGAAATAAAAACTTCAACCCGGCCGTTCCGCTTGAACGGACTATCATCGTTCGGACTCGTCGAGATCAATGGACCATTCAGTTTTTCACAGAAGCGGAGTAGAACTGCGGGCGGTTCGACTCGTGGTTATTCGGCAGAATTGATTGGGAACTTCAATGCCCGTGAGTGTTTCAGGGTGTCGGAATTTGGGTACTTGCGTGTAGAATAACCTATGAAGTGGAGGGGCGAGGGCCCTCGAGCCCCAGCAGAGTGGCAGATATCGTCAGGGCTTTGGCTCGCAGTTCGATCCAGGGCTCCCGCCTCCGAGCCCTGCGGCGTGGCGATGCGAGGGCCCTCGCCAACCTGACGGATGATTAGAAACGATTCCTTGATCCTTTTCGGTGGCCGTGCTTTGATCCGCCACCAGCCTGGCAATCCGATTCGATTCCCAGGCTAGTATTGCCATGAAACTGAGACCCATTTCAGACACGCCTTCACAGATCATTGTGGAGCAACTGGCCGCTTCAGGGGTCAAGTATGTGTTCAACAATTCCGGATCACGAGAGGCGCTCTTTTTTGATGCCCTCCATGCGCACACGGATATCCATGGTATTCTGGGGCTTCACGAGGGGGTAGTGACAGCGATGGCCGGAGGGTATACGCAGGTCAAACTAGACCCAGCCGTGATGGTGGTTCACCTGGGAGCCGGATTGGCACAATGTCTGGGTCAGCTGATTAATGTCTCGCATTGCGGCCTGCCGGTGGTGGTGATTACCTTTGCCGGCGACACGGGCAGTTTTGGCGACCGCATTGGACTGGATCTGTCGCACGATGTAGGGCCGACGTTCATCTCAGAGCCTTTTACTAAGGCCAACTGGACTGTGATTGAACCGGAGGGCTTGCCGAATGCTATCGATCGGGCCCTGCGGGTGGCCAGGACCCCTCCCGTGGGACCGGTGCACCTGGCCATCTATGACCGGTTACTCGAACGCCGGCAGGTGAACACGCACATCCTCGAAGGGGCGCTGCCAAGCCCTCGATCCGGATCTCCGGCAGATGAAGATGTGGAGGCTGTGGTCGAGGCACTGCACGAGGCCGAACGGCCGATTATCTGTTGTGGAGACGGGGTGTGGAAGAGTGGTGCCGAATGTCAGGTTGTCGCCTTCGCGGAACGGTTCGGGGTACCAATTTCCGGAGGCTGGAATGAGATGCGCCGGGGGCCCAGGGCCCACCCTCTGCATTGTGGCCGGTTTGATGAGGCGGCGGAGGCGATTAACCCCGACCTGATCGTCTGCCTCGGTCTGCGCTATGGCGGGCGGGGAAATTTTCAGGATTTTGACCGGCACTCCAAGGCAGGACGCATTGTGGCCATTGGACCCGGTGTTCAAAACCACACCAACCTTCCGGGCTTGGACCTCGCGATTCTTGCAGATGAACGCCGGACGCTCGAGCGTTTGATTAGAGCCGATAAATCCTCTGACTTTGAAGCCCGACGGGAGTTGGCACAGAAGCAAGCGGCCTCGTTGCATGCAAAGCGAAGAAAAGCCTCCCAGAGTGCAGCGAAACAGACCGGCTTTGTGCGACCGTCGGTGTTGGTGGATGCATTGGATGAGGCTCTCGAGCGTCAGGAAGGCGGTCTGGCGATGGTCGAACAATATGCGCTGCCTTTGGACAGCAGGGGCAAAACCCATGGGAGCGGAAACTCAACTTACATCTGGGCGGCAGGTGGTTCAGAGGGCTATGGCATCGGGGGCACTTTGGGATTGAAACTTGCGGCGCCTGACCAAGCGGTGGTGGGCATTGTGGGAGACGGCTCGATGTTTTATGCGGATTCGGGCCTTTGGACGGCGGCTCATCACCGGATACCCGTTCTCTTTGTCATTCCCAACAACCGGTCTTATGGGATCGTAGCGAGCGCGTTTGGGCGTGCTGGAGCGAAGATGAAGGAGACGGGCGAGTACGCTGGAGTCGTTCTAGACAAGATCGAACCGGTAAAGATTGCGGAGGGCTTTGGGGTGGAGGGGATGTGTGTCGATAATGAAGAGAAATTGGGGGATGCGATAGCGTGGGGAATGAAGGTAACAGAAGAAAAAAAGCGTCCCTTTCTGCTGGATGTGAGACTGCCGCTCGGCGTGCCGGAGGGGGGAAAGGAGGCAAGGCAGTATCGGTTGGTGGAGACCGACTCGGGATGAAGGTGATGGTTTGATGGTCGAATCGCGAGGAGGATTGAGAGTTGCGGGTTACGAGATGCGGGAGAATTTCCAATATTGAATGTTCACGTTTGAATGTTGATGTGATGAGTGATACGAAATACAGAGCTGGGATCATCGGCCTTGGATTCATTGGGGGAGCTGATCAGGTTTCCGGAGATGCTTTGGGTCAGCAGGTGGTCGATCTGGACGGCACCCATTTTTACGCCTACGACAATCATCCTAGAGTCGAGGTGGTGTGTGGCAGTAGCCGGGACGAGGGAAGGCGCCAACGATTCGAGGACCGAGCTGGTGTAAAAACCTACCAGGACTGGCGCGTCATGCTCGAGGAAGAGCAACTTGATATAGTCAGCGTCGCTACCTATGCGCCGCAGCATGCAGAGATGACCGTCACCTGTGCGGAGAAGGGTATTGGCGCGATTCTTTGCGAGAAGCCGATCGCCACTCGGATGGCCGATGCGGAGCAAATGGTCGCGGCTTGCAGAAAGGCAGGTTCGTTACTCGTGATCAATCACCAGCGGCGCTTCAATGAGAGCCATCGTCGACTTCGGCAGGTCATCGCCGATGGTGGTCTCGGTGAACTGACCTCGGTCTCGGCCCAATGGCCTGCCGGACGATTGGGAAATGTTGGGACCCACATGTTCGATGCTCTCCAGATGTTGACTTCGCGGCCCATCGAAGCGGTGAGCGGGTTCCTTGATCTGGCTGGCAAGCCGGACTGTCGTGGGCCCGAGTTTACGGATCCGGGTGGGTGGGGAATGATCCGCTTCGAGGGCGGGCTGCTCGGGTTGGTGGACGCCTCCGACTACGGGTTCGTCGATGGGTCACTGTCCTTGGTGGG
Organism: Candidatus Moanibacter sp.; assembly: GCA_965226025.1. Taxonomy (GTDB): domain Bacteria; phylum Verrucomicrobiota; class Verrucomicrobiia; order Opitutales; family UBA2987; genus Moanibacter. Next base: position 3,049,983 of record CBDDCD010000003.1, read on the forward strand.
AACCAAGGGCCGTGCCTTGGTCGGCCGATCCGGGGTGAAGGTCATGCTAAAGGGCGGCTCGCAAGAAGAATGGTCGGATACAGAATCGGAAACCTCCGGAATGGATCGAGCGGTCGCTGAGATGGTCGAGAACCTCGACGGTGAGGCCCCCTTTCCCTACGATGTCGTTGAAGCGGTTCGAACTCTGGAGGTCATCGTTGGCTTTCACGCCTCGCATGCACGGGGCGGCGCTTGGGTGCAACTGCCGCTTGAGGGCAGGGAGCGAGAGATTACTGTTAACAGCGGTTGAGGTAGTTGCTTGTAGCCCAGACAGTGACTGCAAATAGGTGAATAGGGACAGAACAAAAGAAAGGTACTTGCACCCTTTACCTAGTAACGAAAACTTGATGGTCTTGGGGCTTCGCGTCGCTCATACGCTCCGTCGCAACCTCCCTAACACCAGTATCAGGACGAACCCTGTGATCAGCAGTAGATACGTGGACGGCTCCGGAACCGGCTGCCCGACGCTCGGCTCGACGGTGAGCCGGAGCGCGTCCCGACCACCGAAGCTGACGAGTGACGGGTCGAAGGTGAGTCCGCCGCCGAGAATGGGGAACACGAAATCGAGCAGGTCGAGGTCCGTGACGAGGTTGTCGGCGGTGAAGACGTCAAAGAAGTGTCCGGCCAGCGGATCGAAGCCATCGATCAACGAGACCTGGACGGTCACTCCGTCGAATATACTGGCCTGAGCGAAGACGTTGATCTGATCGAATTCGGTGGATAGGGGATTCGTTCCGACGTTCAACAGGTTGATGTTGGGGGCCAGGCCATCGACGAGGAGCCCGCCCAGCTCGAGGTCCAGAAAGCCGTCAGTGATGAAGTCGTCGGCAAAATTGAGGATGCCGGGGGAGAAACCTGGGGCGATTACAGAACTTGCCCGGAATGTGGCATCGCCTCGGATCGAGCCGCTGCCGGTAAACGAGCCCGCCAGGATGTTGTATCCGCCGGTCGATATGAGCGATCCACCATTCAGGATCGTTTCGCTCCCGGTTTGGGTGTAAACGCCGTTGACGAAGAGCTGGCTTCCGGGGCCGACCGAGGTCGTGCCGGAGTTCGCGAGGTCGCCGGCAGTATTGAAATCGCGTCCCTTTAGGATGCTGAAGCTCCCCTCAACTGCGTCGAGGTTGTTGATCCGGTCGAATGACGCATTGGGGCCGCTCATCAGGACAGAAGCATCCGCGCCGATGGTCGTGATGTTGGTGGAGTCGTCGTCTAGATTGATCGCAGCTCCCTCGCCGGTGTCGATTACGCGCCAAGTGCCTTCCGTCAGGGTGCTGCCGCTGTGCTGAACGACGGTCGCGGTGTTCTGGATGTCGACGATGGCTCCACCCGCCTCGATTGTTACCGGGGTGTTGAAGACTCCTGAAGCGAGTTCGAGGATGCCGCCGTTGGAAGCGCGCATGGTGCCGGTATTGGTTCCGGTTCCGAAGTCTGGATCCACCTTCAGGCGCTGCCCTGCGATGTTGGCGTCGACCATGCTCTGGTTGTTAAGGGTGGCTCTGATGTCACCCGCGCCCTGGATGGTGTTGCCTTGATTGATAAGCTGATCATTCTCCCCACCGTCAATTCTCTGGTCCTGGGTGTCGGCAAGGCTAACGGTGCCGCCGCCGGTGAGGGTCACGTCGCCGATCAGGCTCAGGCGGGTGACCGGGGAATTAGGGTTGCTCGTCATCCCGATATCCCCGGTATTGTTAATGGTTCCCTCAAGGACGGTCTCGCCCCCTTCCCGTCCCAGCAAGTTCCCGGCATTGGTGAGGTCCCGAAGGATGGCCGAGATTGAAACGATAGCGCCGGTGCCTTCGGTGTCGAGGGTGCCGCCAATGATGGTGGCGCCACCGGCGAGTTCCACGGTGCTGTTGTCGCGCGCCAGGAGGGTGCCGCCGGTGTTGGTGAAGGTGCCGGTCCGAAATTCGAGGATGCCGCCTTCGGAAGCTTGCATGGTGGCGGTGTTGGTAACCGTTCCGAACTCCGGTTCCACCTTGAGGCGCTGCCCTGTGAGGTTGGCGTCGACCATGCTCTGGTTGTTAAGGGTGGCCCTGATGGTGCCCGCACCCTGAATGGTGTTGCCTTGATTGATAAGCTGACTGGTCGGTCCACCGCCGATGATCTGGTTCTCGGTGTCGGAGAGGCTGACGGTACCACCGCCGGTGAGGGTGACGTCGCCGCTGACGCTCAAGTGAGTTGCGGAGGTTTCCAATTCGTCGCCTGCCAGGGCCAGGTCTCCAGTGTTGTTGATCGTGCCCTTGAGCCCGGTGATACTCTGTCCCCGTCCGAGAAAAGAACCGGCGATGGTGAGGTCTTCGAGAGTGGCCGCGATTGAAACGATAGCGCCGGTGCCTTCGGAGTCGAGGGTGCCACCGATGATGGTGGAGAAACCGGCGAGTTCCACGGTGCTGTTGTCGCGCGCCAGGAGGGTGCCGCCGGTGTTGGTGAAGGTGCCGGTCCGAAATTCGAGGATGCCGCCTTCGGAAGCTTGCATGGTGGCGGTGTTGGTAACCGTTCCGAACTCCGGTTCCACCTTGAGGCGCTGCCCTGTGAGGTTGGCGTCGACCATGCTCTGGTTGTTAAGGGTGGCCCTGATGGTGCCCGCACCCTGAATGGTGTTGCCTTGATTGATAAGCTGACTGGTCGGTCCACCGCCGATGATCTGGTTCTCGGTGTCGGAGAGGCTGACGGTACCACCGCCGGTGAGGGTGACGTCGCCGCTGACGCTCAAGTGAGTTGCGGAGGTTTCCAATTCGTCGCCTGCCAGGGCCAGGTCTCCAGTGTTGTTGATCGTGCCCTTGAGCCCGGTGATACTCTGTCCCCGTCCGAGAAAAGAACCGGCGATGGTGAGGTCTTCGAGAGTGGCTGAGATTGAAACGATAGCGCCATTGCCCTGTGTTGCGAGAGTGCCGCCAGAAATCGTCGCATTTCTCAGTCTTACCTCCGAGTCGGTCAGCGCCTGGATGAACCCGCCGGAGTTGCCCCAAGTTCCCGATACTTCCATAGACCCGCCAGTGGAAGCCTGCATCGTTCCCTTGTTGACTCCTCCCGTCGCGCTGACGGCGACCTGAAGGAGTCCTCCATTTAGGTTGGCGTCGATGAGACCGCGGTTGGTGATGCCCATAGTGCCGGCGCCGACCAGACCTTGACCTTGGATGGTATTGTCCTCGTTGATCAGACGGTTCGTCCCCGCTGTGCCGACAATCTTGTCGTTGCCGGCATTTGCCAGCGTGACGAATCCGCCGCCGGTGAGGGTCACGTCACCGCCGCTGACCTGCATCATGGTGGCGGTGCCTGTGGAGGTCAAATCAATCAGTCCACTGTTCGCAATCGTTCCGCCGAGTCCGCTTGCATCGATCGTGAGCGTTCGTCCATCGTTGAGGATCAGCCGGTCGCTTAAGTCGACGGTGACATTGTCGACCGACGCATCGATGTCCAGGAAAACGCGGGAGTTTGCACCCACGTCTCCGTCGTCGATAAGGACGTTGAAGGTGTTGACGCCGTTGTTCGGGACAGTGTTCGGGTTCCAATTAGTGTCGACGCTCCAGTCACCCGAGCCACCGGTCCAGATGGCAACCGCGGCTTGAGCCGAATCCGGGAACCCGATCAGGAGGTAGAGGAGAGTAGTTGCGAGGGCGATCAGGTGCTGGGTGTCCCGACTCATTGTCCGCGCTCCGAATTGCGCTGGGAAGGATTGTGCAGGCAGGGTGGTGGGAGAGAGGGATCGGCACTGAATAATACTATCTCCACTAATGGGAAATGGCTTTTTAGGCAGTACGGAGACACGCCGGTTTCGCCCGGCCGGTAGTAGCGGTTTCATGGTGATAACCATGTCGGAATGCTGCGGGGAACGCAAGAATGAAGACGCGCAAACCCTCTTCCCACAATCCGAGATGGCGCAGGATGCGCTCGATGGCCGCCTGGTCGTCGATGAGAGCGACGATCCTTATTTCGCGGAAACATTTCAGGCAGATCCATCGTCGTCCTGTCGAGCCGGATCGAGGGAAAAAATAGGAAAAATAGGAGAACAAAAACACTGGACAGAAATACTTGCGCCGTGGGGGTTTGATTTTTTTGGCTACGGCGAGTAGTTGGTGTCAGGTTTCGGGTGTCCGAAACTCTTTGTCGCGAGCTTCGGCGTGAGCTTTGTCGATTTCGCGAGTAGAAGAATATATCCGTGAGTGGATGCGGGAGAAGGCCCAAAATCGAAGGCTCAAGTCTCAATGATCAAGTGAAGACCTGACGGAGTTCCGGAGGCACTTGAGACTTGAGCGTTCGGTGTTGGGCCTTTCCTTTCTCGGTGTAAGTCCTTTTGCCAAGACTGATCGACTAAGTGATTGGACTAAGAGTAAGCGACTAAGGGTGGGGAATAAGTGTGCCTGACGGCGGCCACTCGCCACCACCTGACGATTTTCGGGTCGCTTGCCCGACCGATTATTCGTCGAGATTGATGGCTCGTATTTCCTCCGACCAGTCCTGCCACATATCCTCGGGGATCGGGTTGTCCTGGGTCTCTTCCCAGTCCTTCTTACGGAAGTCGTAGAGGACCGCCTTGCGGATCTGGCGGGAGCGATTGTGTCCGGCGGAATGGGCGAGGCGGTGGTGCCAGAAGACGATGTCGCCGGCCTCGCCGTGACAGTCGACAGAAGGCTGCCGGTTGAAACGTTCGATGTGCTCGTCGTAACCTTCGGCACGATCGTGGCGGTATTGGCAGGTGAAAGCGTAGAAAAAGGTCCGATGGCTCCGGGGCCACACGGTGAAGGCGCCTCCATTGGGCGGGACGTGATCGATCAATCCGACCACACCGAGATGGAAAGGATGGCCGTCGGTGTGGCAGGTCAGTTCACGTTCAGGAGCGTCGCCTTCGCACATTCGGCAATAGATCCCGCGAATCCTAGGTGGCTCGACGAGGGTCCCGTTGCCCAGAAACTGCTCGGCCCAGCCCCATACCGTTTCGTTGGTTGCGAGCATCTCGATAATCCAGTCTTCATCCCCGGGTTCTCGGTAGGCCCAGCTGAAGCCGCCTCGAGCATTGGAACCATCCTTGCTCTCTTCTTCTTCAGGAAAGGGGCCGACCCAGGTGTCGGGATCGTCCTCCTTCAGCCGAGGCGGGGCGCCTTCCCATAGGCGCTTGCGGGCCCGTGCCATGAGGCCGGAGTCCATTACCCCGCGTTTTATGAGGTAGCCTTCGCGCTTGAAGAAGCGGAGTTCGTCTTTGGAGAGTTTGTTCATGGGCCGTTGCTGTTATCTCGGTAGGTTCTGGTAGGAGTTTCAACTCTCTATTCTATTTCTGTTGGTCAATAGGGTCTGTCCCTATTTTTCGGATTCAGGGAGAGGAGAGTTGGCAATCCCGTCGGGCGGGAAAAGAACTGCAACGGATCCATCTTCTCCCGCTGAGCGGGATTCGCCGAGACAAGTGGGGAGAGGCAAGGTGCGAGTTTCGGGTTGCGAGTGAAGGATAGGATCGTTCCATTGGGCGTCAGCCTCGTCGCAAGCTTCGTCGATGATGTCCGAACTAAATTTCTGTCGCCATGATATAATTTGGGCTCTTTGTCGTGAGCTTTGTCGAATACCAACGGATTAGAAAACAATGTATGGTGACCGAAGGTCTCATCCGTAGGGTCACTTATTTCGTGGTGGGATAGAGGAATACGAAGAGGAAGAGAAAGACGAAGATTTGAAAGGAGGTCGGTGGGTGGGATTTCGGATGCGGGTCTTGATAGAAAGGATTGATCCTTGAAGTGAGGATAACATCGAGAAGAACAGGCACATGATGACACCCGAACAGCGCTACCTGTTTGACCTACATGGTTACCTGCACCTGAAAGGTGTGGTGTCGGATGATGAGGTCGGGGCGGCGGGGGAGGCGGCCGTGCGATATTCCGAGACGGGTTCGAACGCGTTGCCGGAGGGATTTGTGGTGGATGGGAAGCGCTTTGGGCACGGTTTCGCTTTTGACCAAGCGTTAGGAAGTCTGGCGCTGCATCCGGCGATCTTGCCTATTATCAAGGAGTTGACCAACAACAAGCCGAGACTTACGAGCGGCAGCTTGATGATCAACATGCCCGGGGCGGAGGACAGCGGCGCTTTGCATCTGCACTGCGCGCGGGACGACTTTGGCTGGGATTCGGTGCGATATGAGGTCCGGGATGGCCGGATATTTTGCGACGATCTTGTCATTTTTCCCTATCTCACCGATGTGCATCCGGGTGACGGCGGATTGCTGGTGGTGCCGGGATCGCACAAGAGCATGTTCGAGCGGCCCCCGGAACTGTTCAACAACGGTGTGATCGAGAGTCTGGAGGAACTTCCGGATGGAGTCGTGAACGTGACTCCCAAAGCGGGTGACATTCTGGTCATGAACGAAGCCGTCACCCATGGCGCCCTTCCTTGGATGCCTAAGGATCGATGGCGGATTTTCCTGGTCCTGCGCTACCGGCTCCAGTATCGGGATTCCCGCGAGCTACCCGATGCGATCAAGAGCCGGTTGGCTCCGGATGTTCTTGAGCTGACGGATCGGGCGGGGTTTACAGATGTGAAGGGGATTGTGGAGGGTGGGGAGAAGTGAACGGCGAAGAGCGAGCAGTTGGTGTCAGGTTTCGGGTGTCCGAAACTCTTTGTCGCGAGCTTCGGCGTGAGCTTTGTCGATTTCGCGAGTAGAAGAATATATCCGCGAGTGGATGCGGGAGAAGGCCCAAAATCGAAGGCTCAAGTCTGAATGATCAAGTGGGAGCCAAAATTTCTGCGAAATTTGGGCTGGAGTGAAGACCTAACGGAGACCCGAAGGCAATTGAGAGTTGAACATTGAGTATTCGGAGTTGGGACAAATGGCGGGCAGAAAAATGAAACATTACGTAATGTAGTTCGTCAGGTTAGGATTGGGGAAAAGAGGAATTGCAGCGGATTACAGGACGGCAGCGGATGGGGAAGAGAGAATTGCCCGCGAAACACGCGAAAGTACGGAAAATCTAGGGAGAAGAGATAGACGCGGGGATCGGTCTATCCCGTTGAACTGGACCTCGCTCACTATACCGTGACCGGCCGAGGGACGTGGAGATGACTCAGTGCTGTTTGTCGTAAGAATCGCGAGGTAAACTCGCTCCTACAATCGAAGGGAATGTAAGAGCGAGTTTACCTCGCGACTGTTTCGATTCCACATTCGCTGGGCCTGGATCCGCTCACATTTTGGTAAAGACCACAACATCCTTATCGGGAACATCGAGGGTGGCGCTCCATTGGTCCGCAAGCCACTGAAATGTTTCGATGGAAAAGAAGCAGACATGGGTTGGATCGTTCTTGTAGTGCCATTGTGAGAAGGCTTCTTGATCGATCACGCGTTTGGTCATGATACCGAGGAGGCCGTTGGGTTTCAAGCGAGACCAAAGCCGGTCCAGTTCCCGTCCCGGATGATGCAAGTGCTCGACCACTTCGGATGCGGTTATGAAGTCGTACTGCTGTTGCAGAGGCGTGATTTCCGGAGCGTAGAACGGGTCGTAGATCTGCATGCGATGGCCGGCCGATTGGAACATTAGAGAGAGGGTGGGTCCCGGGCCCGATCCGAAATCGAGACCGTAGCTGTTCGGGGCCAAGAGCCTTGACATCGGGACGAAGAGGCGTCCCAGAAAACGACGATAGCGTAGGTCATTGGCGGAGTTCTGGTGATGGTCGTAGGCTGATTTCTCTTCAGTCGAGGACAAGTACTGGTTGGGCGGGACGAAGACGAGGGAGCAGGTTGGGCACCTGAAGTAATCGCGGCTGTCCTGGAAAAAGGGTCGCCCCTCTGATGTCCGGCACAGCAGGCAGATGCGATCGACGGATTTGCGACTCACGGATTAGTCCAAGCGTCCAATTGGAGGTTTCGACTTTATACTCAATAGGTCAATTTTAGCAACGGATCAAAGGACTGCAACAGATGGGGAGCAAGAGTTGCGAGTTTCGGGTTGCGAGTGGAGTGACAAAGAGGGCCCAACAGATTAGGTGAACCCCGGCAAGCCGGGACTTCGCTTCGCTCAGCAGTGAACAGAGGGAGATGCGGAATGCGGGATGGGGGAAAGGGAAAGTTGCCCGCGAATCACGCGAAAAGCCGCGGAAATTGGGACGAGGGAGGGGAGAGGCGCGGGGACGCGGGGATGCGAGTGACGAGTGAGTGCCGAGGTGGGTATTCAGGACGGGATCGTTCTATTAGTCATGAGATTTGTCGAATCCGTATGGCTACCAGAGGTGAACTTGGAGTGTGTGCAGGAAAATATCCAAAATCGGAGGCTCAAGTCTGAATGATGGAGTGGGGATCTGTGGAAAATCGAAGGATGTAGGACGCCGCTTGCGGGAGATTACCCACGATTCGTTTACCAATTCGGTTCATCCCGCGCGACCGTCTCCTTCCTCCTTCCTGCGCCGAGTCAAGGGAAAACGCAGATTGAGATGGCAACGGATAGAGAGGGGAGAGTGCAACGAATGAAAGGACGGCAACGAATGGGAGAGGAGAAGGGTTCCCAACGGATTGAGCAAGCAACGGATAAGACCTTCGGGTTTCCTAATCGGTTGGGGAATCTTTTCATTTTCGATCCCGTGTAGCTCAAATTTGCTTTCCTTAATCCGGTCGTGTTCGTAGGTTCGATGAGTAACGAGAATAATAGAAACCGTGTTAGAACATTATGAAAAAGATCCTGAACGATCCGCTTGCCTATGTTGATGAGATGCTGGAAGGGATGTGCGCAGCGCATCCTGACCACTACGAGCGCTGTGGGCCCGAGAATCGCGTGATCGCGCGTCCGGGTTCGCCGGTGGAAGGGAAGGTCGGTTTGGTCTCGGGCGGCGGTTCGGGCCACTTGCCGGTCTTTACCGGCTATGTGGGAGATGGGTTGATCGATGCCTGCGCCATTGGGGAGGTATTTTCGTCGCCCAATGTGGAACAGATGACGGAGGCAATCCGGCGAGCTAATGGGGGTAAAGGTGTATTGCTCCTCTATGGCAACTACGGTGGTGACAATATGAATTTCGATATGGCTGCCGAAATGCTCGAAATGGAGGATATTGAAACCCGCACAGTGCGCGGGTGCGATGATGTCGCCAGCGGCGGCCCCGACGAGAGGGAGAAGCGGCGGGGAATCGCCGGAATCATCTACGCCTATAAGGTTGCCGGGGCCAAGGCCAAAGCGGGGGGCTCGCTCGATGAAGTCGCGGCCGTTGCGCAGAAAGCGGTCGATTCGATGAGGACGGCCGGCGTCGCGCTCACTCCCTGTATCGTTCCCGCGGCAGGAAAACCGACTTTCGAACTGGGAGATGACGAAATGGAGATCGGGATGGGCATCCACGGTGAGCCCGGAGTCCGGCGTGGCCCGCTGCGTCCAGCCGATGAGATCTCTGGGGAGATGCTCGATATGATCTTGAACGACATAACGTTGGGCGAAGGCGACCGCGTCTCGGTCCTCTGCAACAGTCTCGGGGCCACCCCGCTCGAGGAACTCTATATCGTCTACCGGTATGTCGCGGCCCAACTGAATGATCGGGGAGTTTCGATTGTAGAGCCGGTCGTTGGCCGTTACTGCACGTCCATGGAGATGACCGGTCACTCGGTTACCCTGATTAAGCTGGACGATGAATTGGAGAGCCTCTTGAAGGCGCCCTGCGACTGTCCCCATTGGAGAGTAGGGTGATGTCTCAAGGGCTGACCACGGCGAGTCTGCGTTCCGGCTTTGGGAAAGTGATCGACCACACTGAGACGGTGGCCGATGAGCTGAACCGGGCAGATGGCGCTATTGGCGATGGTGACCTCGGGGTGACGATGGTTCGAGGCACCCAGACATTGAAAGAGGAATTACCTGGCCTTCCGGAGGATGTGGGGATGGCTTTTATGAAATGTGCCCAGGCCTTTACGCGGGTCTCCGGATCCACTATGGGTACGTTGCTCGCCACCGGTCTCATGTCGGCGGCCCGGAAATCCAAGGGACAGACGGAGGTGGCTTGGAGCGAAACAGGTGGCCTTGTTGCCGAGGCCGTGGCGGCGATGTCGAAGCGAAGTCAGGCCCAACTGGGTGACAAGACCATCCTGGATGGACTTGATTCCGTGGGGAAGGCGGTCGCAGGACTCGCCGATCCTGGCGCCATGATCGAAAAGGCCAAACAGGCGGTTGATGAAACTCTAGACCAGTTTCGGGACCAGCCTTGCAAAGTGGGCCGGGCCCGGATTTTCGGGGAGAAGACGATCGGTCTCGACGACCCCGGCATGCTGGCTCTCAAGCGGATGGTTGAGGCTCTGGGGCGGTAGGAGTTGCGGGTTTCGAGTTTCGGGTTGCGAGTGCCGACTGCGGAGGTCTTTGTCGTAAGCTTTGTCGATTCCGCTGAAGAACGGATTCCCAACGGATTACGAAAACAACAGATGGGGAGAAGAGGATATGCCCAACGGATCGAGCGGGCAAAGGATAAGACCGTCGGTGTTCCCTTCCGTTCTCTTATTCCGATCGGATTCGTCGAATCTCGGAAGTTTCAGGAGAGCTCGCGAAAAAGTATCCAAGAGGGAATATTGGTGGCAGACTCTCAATTCGAGGATACCCGACCAATCCCTTCGTCCCGCTCAGCGGTATCGCGACTCACTCGTCTCCGGTGAGGAAGCCGACTTGATCTTCGGACAGTGGAATCGCCTGGGTAATTCGGCCGACGACGCCTTCTTCAATCAGGTTGATGTATTCCCAGACGATGGTCTTGGTTCCTTTCTCTATTTCGAAGACGCGTCCGCCCTCGGATTCGACGGCTAAGATGTTTCCGTTTTGCAGAATCTCCAGCTTTCCCTGGATGGACGTGTAGAAGGGTCTCTTCCTTGTGCCCTGGAACTGCCAGACTATTTTTCGACTGACGGGATCAATCGCGAGCAGCCTTGAGTACCCCAGATCCTGGGGCTCAACCAGGTACTTGGCGCCTTGGCCCCTTTGCCCGCGCGCCGTTCGGTTGTCAAAGACGAGGAGTGTCCCGTCATGGCTGATTTGCGGATCATGCTGGCGGTGGAAAGGACCGGTCATGCTCCACTTGATGGCGTGGGTCCTTCGATCGAAGACAAGCACCGTGCTGATGGTCAGAAGGGAGACCATGATATCTCCTTCCTTTACTCCTGGGAAATGGACCGCTTGTTCCTTGGTCAAGACATCCATATCGTTGACGTGTAAGGGGTCGTCGTGAGCAATGGTCGGCTTTCCAGGATGGCCGCCGTATAGAATTCCTTCATATTGGTTCTGAAGGACGATATCCAGAACGGAGAACTGCTCCAAAATTTCCCCTTCGGACGATAGGTGAATAATTTGGTCGTCCCAATAGGGACGGGTGGCGAGGGGGATCCACTCCTTTCGATTGCGGACTTTTCTGCGACTGAGCGTCCAGATCGGGCCATCCGAATCCGCCGTAACGACGTGGTGAACCGGTAAATGGATTGCCCAGAGTAGGTCCGACTCTTTGCTCAACTTGAGCAGCCCACGGTATTCGATGACAAGATAAAGGTCGCCGTTTTGAGCGAGGGAAGCGCCGTGGATAGTCAGATTCTTCCTGGAGAGGGCGACTCGGGTATCCCTGGCCGTGTAAAGTTTCTGCTCTTTGTAAGGAATTCGCCAGGAGTGAATGATCCGGCCCCGACGATCCACCACTTGGGCAGTGAATTGGCCGCTTTTGTAGAGGGTCATGAAGATGTAGTCCCTGTCATCGGAGGCCGGTTTGTTGACCGTGACGCCGCCTCTTGTTACCGGGCCGATGATCTCGTGGGCGGAGCGATCCGTCGCGACTTCGATTTTGTAAAGTTCCTTCAGGGTCTGAATGGACTCCGCCATGTCGCGAATATTGTCATGCGGGAAGGATTTGTTCTTGGCGGACATGAATCCCCAGGCGAAGGCTATGAGGAAGAGAAGAACCGCTGCTGAGAGGAGAAAGCCGATGAACGGGAGTCGTGTGCGGTCGATTTTGTTAGGGAGCAAATTATTGGATTTCATCTATTACTCCGACCACTAAATAGTGGCAGGCCAGTTCACATTGTTTCGCTAATCTATGGTTTCAACGATGATCCGTGATGCTACTATTAAATGGCCGGAGTAATAATTGTTGGAGTTCGCAGTTTCGATGACATCATCGGAAGGTATTTTCGGTCTGTCGACGATCGGCTCCCCCGGCCTTGCGCCGGGGTGGCGCTGATTCTAGCCTCAGAACTCGCTATTATGCGGGTTGTCGGGGTGGGTAGAATCGCAAGTAGAATTCCCGACTTTTAACGAGAGAAAGAAAACGGTAGGCTTCTCCTTCGAAGAACTAATTCGAAGAAAATGGAGAAACCTACCGAGCAAGAAGAGTCCTGCCAACAATGCCTCCTTGGGGTAGACAAGCGTAATCCCTGCCTGACGGTCTATCGGGACCTGAGCAAAGGCCAATTGCAGGTCTATTACGGCCATGAGCTATTGGAAGTGGTGGGGGACGATCGCGAGCAGGTTGGATTCAAGATTCTGGTGGGACGGCTCTATAATGCGGGGTTGAAGATAGGGTGCTTACAGAGACAATTTGAGGTTGACCCCAAGACGATGAAGCGGTGGGGCGAGGCCCTGCAAAGTGGCGATGCCGAAACCCTGGGCCGGGTGTTGGCGGGGCGCCGGTGGCATCGCAAATTGACCCGGGAAATACGGAGTTTTGTGCGGGTGCGCTTTTTTGAGATCTATGAGCAGAGCCGGTACGCTTACAGCAAGAAGATACGCGGTGAGATCGAGGAGGTGTTCGCAGTCAGCCTCAGTGGGGAAACCCTGCGCCCTTTGTTTAAGGAGCTCAAAGAGGCCTTGGCCAAGGAGGCCGAGCAGAGGAGGGGGCAAAATCGGGAGACTGCCTGGGATTCTCCCAAGGGTTCACCCTTGCAGGCAGAGCAGGAGCAAGCAGAAAACAAGGCCGAAGGCGAAGAGGAGAATCGCAAGGAGTCTCCCGATTTTACCACGGGCAGTTCCGAATCGGTGCAGTGGTGTCGACATTTAGGGGTGCTGGTATTCAGTGAAGGGCTCGGGCAAGTGGCTCAGATAGATGGCGAAGAGGGCTGGCTTTTGAAGCAATGGCTGGCCTGCGCGCTGTTGGCCGCGGTGAATATCGAGCAGAGCAAACTGCTCGATCTGGAAGACCTGCAAAAGCTCATCGGGCGAGTCCTCTATACGCCCCATCTGCAACGCCAAAGGCTCAGCGCCCTGGCCCATGAAGCGCTTTTAAGAGCGATCCTCAGGGTGAACGCGAGGAACCTGAATGCTTCTTGTGAGCAGAGCTTTTATTATGATCCGCACACCAAACATTACACCGGCATGAGCAAGCTCCTGGCGGGCTGGTGTCCCACCATCCGTTTGGCCGACAAAGCGCTTCACAGCGATTTTATTCATACCCTGAAGGGCTCTCCGGTCTATTTTGCCAGCACCGACAACTACGAGGATATAAGGAAACGGTTTATCCCCAACTGCGAAGCGATGCTCGAATTGGTAGAGGTGCCTGCGGATAAGAAGGTGAGCATTTACGTGGACCGGGCGATCGCCGCGGACTGGTTTTACGAAGCCATCCTGGAGCATCCTCAACTCGAAATCATCACCTGGGAAAAAGGTTTCAAGGCCAGCCCCTGCAACGGATCGACGGACAACTGCGCCTGCTGCGCCCCAGAAACCATGCCGAAGATCTCCAGGAGTATTATCTTTGCTATCAGCGGGGCCCGTGGAAAAAGAATCCTCATCTTACCCAATGGGTGGTGGAAGCGACCAATCCCAGAAATCAAACCATTACGGTGAGCATCTTAGGGACCGACCCAAAAGCCCCCGATGAAGCAGTCCTCAAAGGGATGTTCAGTCGCTGGATTCAGGAGAATGATTTCAAATACCTCGATAAGTACTTTGGGATTAATCAGATCACCTCTTATCGCACCATCCACTACCAGCGCTTAGCCCAACACCTTGAGGATAGGCAGGAGAAAAGCGGTGCCGCTAAAGCACTCCTGAAGCAGAAAACCCAATCCACCGAAGCATTGAAAAGACTGCTCCTGGCCGAACATGCCCATCCGGGCCAAAGCGCCTCAAGGAGCGCCATGATCGCTCGCCTCGATCACAAGCTCAATGCCCTCCAACTCGAAGGGGAGCAAATCGAGACCGAATGCTCGCGCCTGGAGCGACTCATTGAGCAGAACTATGTCCGCCTGGACACCTCCAACAAATCCATCATGGATGCCTTGAAAATCCTCGCCCGCAATAGTTTCTACAAGCAGTTTGAACCCTTTAAAGAAGGCTACGACAACTATCGTGACGACCACGATCTGTTTCGCAATCTGACTCACTGCGACGGCGCCCTCATAGAGAGGGGCGCAACCGTCGAAGCGCATCTATTCCCAACCGCAAACTATTCCCCTCATTTGCAGCAAGTCGTGATTGAGTACCTCCAGACTCTCAACCAGAACCCGCTCCTGATGCCCGACCGCTCGGGCCGAACCATTACCTTCCAACTCGGCTATAAATCGAGATTTAAACTTGCGATTGCATAGCTCCTTTAAAGGGGCAAGATAGTGAGGTCTGAGGCTACAGATTGCTCACCCTCCACCGACCCTTCACCCGAGCCTTCCCCCAGACGCGACTGCGTCTGGGGGAAGGCTCGGGTGAGGGGCATAAAAAATGAAGATCCATGTCTAGCTTAGAACCCAACGCCACCCCGGCGCAGGGCCGGGGGAGCCTCATACAAGTTGAACCGGGACCATCATCGTAACCGCGAACACCGGCTAGGATAGGGCGACACTTTTCAGACCCGCATAAAGCTCGTTCGCTTGCTGGAGGATAGAGAGTGGAACAGCGCCGGCATCGACCTGCCGGTGCCTCAGCCGGCGGATTGAAGCAGCGGCCGAAAGCAGCTCTTCAGGATGGCGGGTTCCGATTGCATCGGCCAACACCTGCAGGCCCAGTTTCGGTTCCCGGCACAACTCTTGGTAGTCAATAAAATGCAGGATATCCGCGCTTTCTTTGAACAGGTGTCGGTAAGCGGCGACCCAATATTCGAGCCAGAAGGCGAGGTGTTCGGGGTCCTGTCCGCTACGCTTGTCGAGCCATCGATCGAAGTCGATAGGGCGCAGGTTCTGACCGAAGTCGAAGTGGCCGATACTCCGCATGTATTCGGAGGCGAACGGATCCTCACGGTGAATGCTGAGGAAATTTCGGTGTTGTGCCAGCAATGATGCCGCCTGTTGCATAGGCTCCCTAAACGGAACCACGATGGTTGAGTCTGGGAAGAGCCGGTGCAGCAACCCGGCCCGTGCGATGTTGAGGTTATTCTTCGAGAGGTAGCGGGCGGTCGGCGCCAAGTTTCCCCGACGGAGCAAGATGATTTTGCGCATGTGGGTGCGGAAGAACTGGTAAAATTCCGGGTGTTCTTGAATCTGCCACGGTATAATGCGATCGCTCCCGTACTGTTGCGGCCAGGATGTCTTCCAGAGCACTTCCTCTAGTGCTTCGGGACTATCGAAATCGATAAGCATGTCGTCCCCATGGGCACGTTCACGCTTGTCGCCTGCGAGTTGGAATTTTTTGGAGAAGCGGTTCCAGAGACAGGGAATGAGAATGAACGGCATATCGCGGTAGCAGTGGGAAGCGAAATCCGGTAGCTTGGCGCAGGCCTCGAGCAGCAAAGTGGTTCCGGCGCGGGGAAGCGCAGTGATGAAGACGGGCCGGTCCGACTGGCAAGCGGAAAGCTTTCCGGCAAAGAGACGATCCTCGAAATCCGCCAGCGCAGCCTGCGCCCGATACGTCCTGAAGGCGACCCTGTGCAAGCCTCGGTCCAGGGCAGAGTATTGGTTCCTCTTGTGGATAATGATCCGGGGAAAAGAAAGAGCGATAACGGCAAGAGCTCCGCTGGTGATGAGGAACAGAGGTGAAAGAGCAACCGAGAAGACGGAATCCAGCGAGACCCGCTCGAGTCGATCGCAGACCCACAGGATACCTACGGGAATGAGGAGAGCTGCAGCGCCGCCGAGAGTGAGCACAAGAAGCAGACCAAACAGTTCCTTCGCATTTTTTTGCAGCGCCGTTTCTTTGGTTTCGATGCTCAGGTTGGAATTCCGAATCACCCCTAATGCACGCCGCGCGGTGGTAGCGACATCGGCGCTCTTATCTACCAGCCCGAACAGCCTTATTAGAATGATCGAACCGAGGACAAGAAAGGCGGCGCCGATCCAGGAGCTCATTTTGCGCCCCTGTTCCGCCTTTCATTCCTCTCTCTCCGTTTCTGCAGAAGTCGCTTGATGGGATACCAGATGAATCCGAATAGGGCGACGATAATAACCGCAACCAAGGCAAGGAAAACGCCAATCGCCGTCAAACCCCCTCCAGGCCCGACATAGGCCAAGGCGGATCGAGGCACAAGGCAGATTAGGAGTATCATTACGACGTTAAGCATAGGTAATTACTGGTTGAGACCATGTTTCATTGGGTTCAACCCATTACCCTCCCCCCGTGTTTCCTGCAACTGGGATTCCTGCTTTCGGAATAGTCCGGCTTCCTTGAATATTGGAAGTACCTTCTCCGCTCCAAAGCGATCCATATTCCAATGGAAGCCTCTGCACTTCCTCGACCAGGCCGACAACATTGGGGGATACATAATTCACATATTCCCAAACGACCTCGCCTCGACGATTAATCTCGAACGCTCTTCCGTTCTTGGACTCGGTGATCAAGAGGTTGGCGTTGGGAAGCCACTGATGCTTGCCCAGGATGCCAGTGTAGAAGGGGACTTTCTGATTTCCCTGGAAGAAGACGCTGAAACGGTTATCAGGAGCCGACACGATCACTATGCGGCTTTGAAAGTGACCCATTGAGGCGGTCTTGTTGTCGAATACGGAAAAAGTATTGCCGTCTATGAAATCCGGATCGTGCTGTTGGATGAAGCTGCCGATGGAGAAATAGGTGATTTTTTCACTGGCTCGGTTGAAGACGAAAACCGTATTGATGTTGCGAAGTGACACCAGGATATCGCCCTTCTTGAAAAAGCCCTCCGCCTGATTGGTAGGGAATGGTTCCACGTCATTGAGATGGAGCCGGTCGTCGAGATTGCTCCCGTTCTTGCTATCTCCCGGGTTGGGCAAGAAATCAAGCAGTCCTGCCCGTTTGTTCTTAGAAAGAATCTCCGGAACTGACCACTCCTGAAGGATTTCACCCTGGGGTGACACTTCCAAAATTGTGTACTCATCGAAGGGCGGTTTGCGATCGGGGAATCTTGGATTCCTCCGTGAGTTTCTCCGTTGACCGCATACCCAGAGATTTCCGTCGTCGTGAATATGAATCGAGTGGTGAGTTTGGTAAGGCAGGCGCCAGACGACATTACTGTTACGGTCCAGACGAACCATCCCAAGGTGCTCGAAGTGGTCAAGTCCGCCTTTTCCTGTAAAATCGAAATGGCATAACCTCTATTAGATTATCTTTACTTTCTTCCCTTCAGGCAGCGAATTTCATCAGGTCCGGATCCTTCCAGGTGCTCTCCGGATCGCTCCAGATCTGTTTGAGTCGTTCCACCAGGTAGGGTTCCATGCGGACTCCTCGCCAGCCTTCTGAGGCATCCACCAGGACCGCGAAGATCAGGCACAGTCCGCTCGTTTCGGAGCGGAATCGGGGAATCACTTTGGTGCGACGGCGCCCTTCCCCGAAGAGTCGCTCCAGCAGATTGGTGGTGCGGATCTGTTTTCGGTGCAGGAAGGGAAATTTCAGCGCTGTGAGCGATTCCTCCAGGTCACGCTCCAGGCACTTCATGGCGGCTGGAAAGCTCCCCTTGTATTCCTCGATGATGGCGCGAGCCTGTTCTACAGCCTCGCGGTATCCCTTCGCCGTAAAGGCTTTGTGAATGAGCTTTTTGAGGGTGGGACGGGCTACCTCTGGAAGCTTGTTGACGATGTTGCGCATCTTGTGCACCTGGCAGCGCTGCACCAGGCTGTTCGGAAACTTCCTTCCCACCGCCTTGCGTAGACCCGAATTACCGTCCATCACACTGAGTACTGGATCGGCCAATCCCCGGCTCTTCATGTCCTCCAGGAAGGCCTCCCAACAGGCGCTGCTCTCCTTGTCCCCTACGGCCATATGAAGCAATACCTTACGTCCGTCCCAGAGCATCCCGTAGGCGCATAGGACCGCCACTGCCCTCTTGTCTTCGGGCCGCAGCCTCATATAGATCCCGTCCAGAAACAGATAGAGCACGCGCTCACCACTCAGATCTCTTTCCTGCCACTTTGCAAAGTCCATCCTCAGACTTTGGCACACCTCATTGACCACGCTGCGCCCGGTCTGCTCTACCCCCAAAGACTCGATCAGCGCCGTCTCGATATCGCGCTGACTCATCCCTTTCACATAGAGCATCGGCACCAGCTCCAAAAGCCGCTTCGAGCGTCGTCCGATCGCTTCCAGCCAGGCCGACTCGAACGGCTCCAGCCCGTCGCGAATCTGCGGTACCTGCAGCTCAATCGTCCCTTCGCAAAGATGCACTTTCTTCGGCTCATAGCCATTGCGGTAGCCCCGCAGTGCTCCATCACTCGAGCGCTCATAGCGCTCTCGCCCCAGAAAATCGCTCACTTCGATCTCCAAGGCTCTTTGCAGCATCAGCTGGGCTCCCCGTCGGGCCGCCTCCCCCAGTGGATCTGTGCTGCTCGCGATTCCTTCCATTAGCTCTTGCTCTATCTTCTCACTCGGTGCTATCTTCTTCATGGTGTAGTCTCCTGTTTTTCGGGGCCGCCTTTCGGCCCCGGTTTGGTTACATTTTTGTTTTCAGGAGGTTACACCATTTTTCTTTTTACAGGAAGGATAGGACGTCACCCTCGAAGTTGAAGACTAAGTCACCGTTTTCCAGAACAACGGCCCCGTGAATGTGCGTACCCGGCTTCGAAAGTGGAATGAAATCCTCCGGTAAGTGATCGGGCTCCGGCCATATCTCGAACCAGTCGACGTCCCAGGCGTGAACCAACTGGCCGTTCATATCAATAATCTCTGCCGACAGCCTCAGCTCATCCGCGATTCTCGTAACCAGGTTCAGGCCCTCGTAGGCTTGACTGGTGTTGCGAATCGGTGCAGAACTCATCTTCCTCACTCGTTCGTAGTAAAAGGGTAGCGGCGCGGCTACCCATTCATGGAGTTCTCCAGAACGAAGTGACTGCGTTCTGAGCTCGACCCCCCCCCTTTTTGGCCAGCGAGAAAATTCGATACGGGAAGATTTTGTATTTTCCGACTGCGAAGCCGTAGCAGAAAATTAGAAACGCCACCGCGAAAAGGAAAAGGAGCAAAGCTATTCGATCAATTATCCGCTTTCTTTTCGCCTTAGGCATTGTCAAATCCTCTTCTGTCGGGCATTCGGATGTCAAGGTGGGCGGCCGGCAGTTCGGGTGGTCGTAGTGCTGATTTGTTATCCACTCGAGAATGAATGATCATTGGAGCAAGGCATGCTCGCCCTCAAGCGGATGGTCGAGGCGCTGGGGCGGTAGGAGTTGCGGGTTTCGAGTTTCGAGTGCCGACTGCGGAGGTCTTTGTCGTAAGCCTTGTCGCGAGCTTTGTGGATTTCTTTCCAATATCTGAGAAGACCGAATATCGAATACTCAAGTCCCAATGATCAAGTGAAGACCTGACGGATTACAGGACGGCAGCGGATGGAGACTGGGATTCAAGTTTTTCTGTTTGGTCGCGGTTGGGTTTGATTGGCAACGAATCAAGACAGGGCAACGAATCCGTCTTCGCCTCGCTACGCCGAGACGAGTGGGGAGGGGAGAGTTGCGAGTGGATTAGGGCGGACGACGTCTCGGGCCGTTGCGTTGATTTTCTCCAGGGTCATGGAGTTAATCCTCTCGGCAAAGGTGGTGTGGTAGTCGTCGGCAAGTCCGTAGCTTACGATATCGGCGATGGCGAGGCGAGGAAACTGCCTCTGAAAATACCGTGTCAAATTCGATCCGCTTGGGTTACAGTCAGGGTAGGATCAAACTTCGATCTGTCACCACCAGTAGCTCATATTCGCGAGCTCGAGGTTGATGGATGATGCCGCGCACTAACTTGAACGTTTGACCTGGTGCTATCTTCCGAGTCACAGTCTGCAAGGCCAGGCCGGATGCTGATTCGCCACTGTCGTCATAAAAGCTGAAAGATCGCAGCTGCTGTTCGTCTGATTCTGAGACACTTTCGATTGTTACATTTTCAAATTGGACAATAACTCCTTGCAGACTCTTCGCTTTCAACGATTCACCCGCTACTTTTGAAATATCAGTTGAAGTAATTGGATGCGGTGGTGGCGACTTTAAGGGATTAGGTTCAATGATTGAACCTTCCATGAATCCGGTGTCAACGAGCTGAGTCTCTCCATCTACAGTTTCGATATTGCCTCCTGCCCAAAGAACATGAACTGACAGATCTTCCGGTAACTCGGAATCTGCTTCTTCAAACCCGGGAACGTGTTTTTGCGAGACGATCTTAATACCGTTGAGAGGACCTCCTACTTCCTTCTGTAGAAAGCTGAAACCTAAAACGTCAATGACAGCATCAGGGTAACATGCTAAAACACAGGAAGCGGATGCAACGATACCTACAAAGCGAGAAGCAAAAGGAAAATTCTCCTGAGAGGATTTCTGGATTTCGGGGATGGAAGCGATTCCTTGAATAAATCTGGGACTTTCATCGCCGGTAAGAGTTGCGCCAGATGCCGTGCGTACACCGGTGGCTCGAAGGATGTCTATTTGCATCGCTTCACCATTCATTAGCTCTGTCTTCAGCGTCACACGCTTTGGATCTTTGGGGTCTACAGAGGCGCCTAGAATCTTAAGCCCATTCTCAGTGGTGTAGCTCTCCGGCCGCTCGGCACTCTGCTGATCTACTGGTTCCGAGAATACAACGCGCAGTTCGCTTTTGTTTATGGGAAATGCGATTAGCAGACTAACGGGTCTCTGCCTACAACCGAAGAGCGAAGCAAAGCTGACCAGGATTAAGATCAGGAATATCCTTCGGTTCTGATGGTTAGGAGACGAAAACGTGGAAATCGGGTTTGGAATCATAATCCCTCCTCATTCGGGTGTTTTGTTTCCTTTCGCCTAGTAAGCGAATGAAAAGTTCTGAAGGATCGCCGAAGGATACCAACGGGTCAAGTTTGGACGCGGTGAATATGACTCCCGGGAATGCGTACCCAGAGCAGTTTTACTGTCGATGGTGAGCCTAGGTGTCGGGGTTCAGGCTTCAGGAGTGGGAGAGTTTGCGCACGTGAGTTGACAGCTCCAGCCGCCGGTTGCCACTTTGGATCCGGATCAATCGAGTATGAAACTATTGGCGCCCAAGAAGACGAAATGCTCACGCATTCCGCTACAACCGCGAGGCAACTCGTAGCGGAATGCATGAGCATTTCGACGAATGCACCGTTGATTTCGTCTTCTCGGAACCTTTCGAAATTCCGTATGTATGTTGAAGTTTCGATTCAGCCTCTGGTGGGGGAGTTGTGTGCTACAGGTTTCAATGGTGGCGATTCACGCGCCGCAGAGTAGTCTCGCTGGTCGATGGGAGGATGCCCCATGGGTCCATAGCTATCGAATTCCTCGCACTGATCATGGCCGATAATTGGGGTGACCTCGATTCCCGAATCCGTTACGGCGCAGCGATGAAAACCGAACCGGGTTTCCGAATCGGGCCAACGTTCGGCAAGTTGGGCCGTATTGCCCGCCGGCATAGTGCGGTAGAGTCGGATTCCATCCACGACCTGAACCGGTCGTCCAGTGTGGATATGCCCGCAGAATAGAACCTCGACGCCGGCATCCTGAAGCAGTTGCCAGAGCCGCTGCCGATGGGGCGGATCAATCGAGAAGTACCAGTTGTCGTACTGTTTGGGATCCGTAATTTCCCAAGCAGGCTCATCGGGAGCCTCCATGAATGGCCAGTAATGCATCACGGCTACATGGTGGCGGGCCGCGGGAAGTTCAGGCAGGCGCTCGAGCAGCCGCCAGAACCGATATTCATGAGGCAACCCAGATCCAGCCAAAGCAGCAAAGAATCCCGTGAACCGCACGCCTCGAAAAAGAAAGGTCCAATGTACGGGTCCGAAATACGATGAAAATAGATCCAACCGGTGACCGGTCATGTTTAAGTCCGGATCGTTCCAACCTATGCCCTGGGCATCCCAAATCCTATCTTCACCGGATCGGCTGGCGTGTTTGTTGCCCACGTCCATGTTGCCGGGAATAACAAAAGTGGGAAAGGGAAGGGTATCGAGATCTTCACGCGCCTGTAGGTACTCGTATTCGTGAGTTTCCCCGTCCCGCGTCAAGTCACCGCCATGCAAAAGGAACTCTGCATCGATCGCCGCCATCTGCTGCTTAATGGCGGCCCAACGGCGGTTAACCGCCGGCCGGAATCGATACGACCGCGGTGTACCCATGTGGCTGTCGTTCACGTGAAGGAAGGTCCATTTAGAGCACTTGTCTTCAGCTGAAGTCATGATGGTTCGATACTTCGTGATTTGGCCAATTTGGCAAGGCGCTTTGCGGGTCGTCGGGCACGGATGAAAAGTGTGAGAACGATTGTAGTGTATGAGGGAATCGTCATTGCAGACGCGGTATCCGAAAAAAGCTTGTCGCAAGAGAGAAACTCACAATGAATCCTGTAATTGGATTGGTGACTATTCAATATAGGCAAAGGAGACCTGGCCTTGCACATCGGAATCATATCAGACACACACGATAATTGGCCCATCCTGGATCGGGTTTGCGCCTACCTGGGGGACCAGGGGATACAAACCCTGATCCATTGCGGTGACGTTTGCGCTCCGCTTACCCTGGGGCATCTGCTCGACCAGTATGGTGGCGAGGTCCACTTGGTCCTCGGGAATGTGGACGGAGATCCCTTTTTGATGTCAACACGGTTTGCGGATAGGAAAAACCTCCATCAACATGGAGCTGAGCGCGCCGAGATCGCCCTTGGGGGCCGAAGTCTTGCCGTCCAGCACTATCCCAGCCTGGCGCGCGGCTTGGCCGCTACGGGCTCCTACGATGCCGTATTTTACGGTCACGACCACCAGCAGCACAAAGTGCGGTTGCAGGTGGGTAGGCGCGAAGTGCTCCTCGCCAATCCAGGGACGCTGTCAGCTATGGGTAAGCCACAGACGTTTCTGATCTATGACTCCGAGGGCAACGATGCCCGGTTCGTGGAGGTGGATCGACTCTGACCTAAACCGGAACAATCTAAAAACTGGTGAGCCCCTCTTGCAAATCAGCTGAGGCACGATGATAACCGCAGCCTCACTCTTTCCAGAGAGATTTCGACAAAGCTGACGACGAGTACGGAATCATATCCAGATTGTCAAATGAGTAGACTGAAGGAATCATACTGAGAAATCATGCCATTGACCAAAGAACAGATCGACCGATTTAACCGAGACGGGTTTATTGCCGTCCACGATGTCCTGACCTCCCTCGAACTTAAGGCCCTGCATGTCCGGTTGGAAGACATCGGCAACGAGGTCGTCGATTTTCCCCAGAAGTATGTTACGATCGAACCGAGGGTGGCCAAAGGCGAATTAGCGGCAGAACCGGAACGCTTTAAGAACGTTCGAAAAATATGGAACCTGACGAAATTCGATCCGCTTTTTGTAGAGTACTCGCGGCATCCCAAGATCCTGGACGTCGTGACCAGCCTGATCGGGCCCGACTTGAAAATCTTTCTGGACCAGACACTCTGTAAACCAGCCAAAGTGGGTTCGGCGAAACCACCCCACCAGGATTCGGCCTACTGGAAGGAGATAGATCCGCCCGACGTCGTCACCTGCTGGATGGCTCTGGACGACTCTACGGAAGGCAACGGCTGTATGCGCTTCATTCCCGGATCGCATAAGCATGGAGTGATCGAACATAAGCACCTCGAGGACTTTCGGGTCGAAGACGAGAATGTCGATTACAAGAGCGAGGTCGCCGTTTCCCTGAAAGCGGGGAGTTGCACATTCCACCACAGCCTGACGATGCACCGGACGGACCCGAATACCAGCCCCAACAGCCGCATTGGTCTCACCGTGGCCTATATGAGCGCTCAGTCCAAATTCATCGGAGAGGGTCCAAAGGCCGAATATGATCTTGTGGCTGGGCGGAGTTTTGACGGGTGCGTCTAGCCTGGAAATCTCGTGAGATTTCCAGGCTAGGAGTCTGTCGGACTTAGACGTTCGATTGCTTCGCAAGTGACCAGGTTCGTCCGACAGACTCCTAGAAAAGGAATCTGTCGGTATGAATTTGGTCGCCGTTTACAACCGTCAACCTGCGATCCGAAGTTCAGGTCTGTTGCGAAGTGCACTTGTCACGGCACAGCGAAGCGGCGACGGAAAGCCCGACAGATTCCTAGGTGCAGCACTCGCCTGATTCCTTCGTTTACACTGAGAGAGGCGTGGAGGATGTCGTGGGTGAAGACCACCGCCGAACCGGCTTTGACCGGCAGTTCGACGGAGAGATCTTTGAGGTCGTTCTTGAGCTCTCCCAAGCGGCCGGCACCGGGCCAGGAGAAATTGGCCTTATGGGGCCCCCGTGCACCGTGCTCTGTCCTCCCTTCCAGCGAAAATTGACACCGAACTGCTCAAGGATGGGGCTCTGCACGAGGGCGTCGACATAGGGCAGGATCACCGGGTTAGCCACCAGGTCCAACATGGCCGGTTCTTCATTTAGAAGATTAAAGAACCCGATGTTGGGTCCCCTGGTTTGCTTGTCCTTCGGTCTTTGTGCCAACTCCTTCCGGGCCCTTTCCTCCCAGGCATCCAACCGGCTGTTGAGTTGATCCAGGTAGTCCGGGTCGATCGCGTTTTCCACGATCAAATAGCCCCGGACGTCAAAAGTATACTTTTCCTCGGGTGTCATTACTGAGTACTAAGTACTCGAATTCGAAACTACAACGTTGACGGAGCAATGTAGGTCAACCCGCTCCTACAGTTGCGATTTTCAATCGAACACCCGTCAGAGATGTAGGAGCGGGTTGACCCCGCGATCGAACTTACCTGGGAGGGATATAGCAACCCACCGCTGTGGTCGTTCGAGGCTCCAGGGGAGAACCCTTAACAATCGCATCCAATACCTCCTTGAGATCCTCCCGAACGGGTTGGAGACGCCACTTTCCCAATGCAAAATATTGATCATCGATGCGCCCGTTGTAGATCCATTGGCCTCCGCCGTTGTCATCCTTCGTTGGAAGGTAGACCGCCACTTGCGGGTCACTTCGGCATTGGCGCGCTGCACGAGAAAATACGCCGGATCTCGCAAAGCCGGTAGGGTGATGGCATATTCTTTTCGGTGACGCCGGATCGCCTCTGGTGATGTGCCCGGGTCAGCATAGACCATCCAGAAAGCGACCACGTCATCTGCGAACCGCTTGGCGATCGAATTGATGACGGGTGCGTAGCGATTCGAGATTGGGCAATCAACCGCCACGAAGATCAGTACTACGGCCCGGGACGTGACGTCTGCCAGAGGGTCTATTGGATCACCTTGCAGGTTGATCGGGAGTTCGGTCTGATTCTGCTGACTGTGGAGCGCAGTCCATTGAAAGACAATTGCAAAGAGCAGAAGACAGACCGCGATTCTAGAGGACGGTCGTTTATTCCTTTCGTGGTCCGTCGTCACGAGGGTCTTCTCTTTTGCAAACTGCATTTCGAAGCGCTTGGGCTTTGATCTCGGACATCGTGAGAGTACCAAACTCACGGCGCTCTGCTTGATCGATCCCGGTTTGAATCTTCGACCGCAAATCTTCAAATTTGAGCCGAATAGTCGCGCGATTCTTTCTTTTAGTAGCCATCTCCCGACCTTTCCCTCGTTGAATACACGTCAGCCGTACCAGACTAAGGTGACAAATAAATCGACGGCCGTCGATTTATTTGTTACATAGGATTCGGAGGAGGGAATGGGAAGTCGGGGATGAGAGGGACACTTCGGAGGCGACCTTGGTCTAAGAGGCCAGTTCGACGGCGGCTTCGGCTTGCTTGAGGTGGATTTCGAGGTGAAGACCGAACATGCAGTGCCAGCCATGGGCGTTCAATTTTCCGAATATGGGATGGCGCATGGTCAGACCTCGTCGGAGGTTGGGCAGGCCCTGAACGCTTTCGAGGTGATTGTCCACGGACGAACGGAATGCATCAACTTGCTCCTCTCCAGGATTGGCGGAGGGCATGACGTCCGTTTTCGGGTCGATCGTCGCTACGCCGGTGAGTTCTTCGCCACGCGCGAGGCATTGGACTTTTCCGGAAATGCTACGATTTACGATGGCGTTGTGTTCGAGGATCATAAAAAAGGACCAATCGCGCATGTCCTCATCAATCCCCATCATTGGGGGCACTCGGACAGCGCGCCGGCCGACCTCGAAACTGATTGATTTCGCAAGTACGAGGTATTGCTGGAGGGTCTTTCGAATCTGATCGGACGCTTTATTCCGGCTTGTGAGTTTGAATCGAGTCGTTACTGCGGTCCTGATGAGCAGAAATCGGAACGATATCATTTGCCCGGTCTCTCACAGAGGAGAAGGCGATCGGATTCGAGGAATCTCACTATCTTGGAAGCGGAAGAGGATGACATGCAATCCCGGCATGCCGGGTAAAGCACAGCAACGGATGGGGAGCAAGGATTCATTGAATCGATCTGCCTTCAGAGTTTATCTATTTATAGGCGTTAGGACCAACGCGTCTCGGTGACATTTATTTTCACGATCGTCTAAATAAATGTCACAGGAGTTCAAGCTGGTTCAGCGGACGAAATGACCGAAAGATGCCATTGATCTCCTCCGGTGTCCGTCATATCGAAATCAAGGATCAAACGCTTGTAGTGAGAGAAGTGGCGTTCTTTCCTTTTGATGAGGTAATCAACGATCTCTCTTCCATCATCTCTTGTTTCGTCGGGCAATTCCTGGAAGACTATCTGAAGGTCAGACTTTCTCTGCTTTTCCGGTAAGAAAGTTGTATTCCAGGCAATTATTCCTAGAAAAAGCAACGTTCGATACGCATCCCGAGTTGCTGCAGCCTCTTTGAAAGGCTCTACAAACTGCTCCACAACTTCAGACATCTTCACGTCTCCGTCTGGGAGTCCGACAACGACCTCCTGATCGGGAAACTTCCTTAGGTACTTTCGCCTCAGGCGGTTCTCAAGTTCTCGGCGCCGACCACCTCGACGCTTCTTTACTCTTTTCTTGGGTCTTCTTCGCAAACTATGATCCTCCGGTTGAATAGATCATTGGGTAGCACCGTTTGAGAGGGTGCACGGAGGCGATGAGACAGCCTTGTCACTGAGCGTCCTTCCAAGGGTTGTGAATCTAGTATTGGTGAAATACGGGGCGACCGACTCCAGGCTTTTCGACGACCGCCTACATGCCGGCGAACTTCCGGGTCCATATTCATTCAGGATTGAAACAGCGAGCCTTTTTCACGGTGGGCGGTCGTCACCGTTTGACGGCGCGGCTTAACCAGGTAGCCTAAGAAACGCGGTCGTGTGGTGACGACCGCCCACAAAATATAGACCAGGTGGATGTTAAAGTTTGTGGATGAATCGTTGCTGTCGTGATTTCTGGTTGCAGGTCTATCAGAGAATAGGAAAATTCCAACCATGTCCGACGCATTCGACGACTGCATTGTAAAGGTCGAGAAGATCGTCCTAAAGACTCCGCGACCTCGCGAGATCGGGTTCAATTCGAGAAAGGGCGCTCACGGGGATACGGTGGTTGATCCCGTGGTCCGGATTCACACGGCGAATGGATACATCGGGGTGGGATGGTCGAATATCGACCGATCAGGTGCTGAAGTGCTCCTGGGGAGGCCGGTTGGCGAGCTCTTTCGTCTTCCGAATGGCTCCCTCGAATCCGATCAACAGGTTGATCTCCCCCTCTGAGATCTGGCGGCGAAGATTGAGGGAAAGCCACTCTACCAACTCCTGGGGGCACGGGGTTCGAGAACGGTTGAACTTTATGATGGTTCCATTTACATCGACGATCTTGATGCCGAGGTGGTCGAGGCTGGAGTCCGGGAAGAAGATGGGTTTCGAGTGAAATAGGAATCTGTCGGGCTTTCCGTCGCCGCTTCGCTGTGCCGTGACAAGTGCACCTCGCAACAGACCTGAACTTCGGATCGCAGGTTGACGGTTGTAAACGGCGACCAAATTCATATCGACAGACTCCTAGCTCTCAAATTTCGTGGAGAATATCCGGTAGCGAAATCGCTTGATTTGGCTCTGTGCCGATGCCAGTATCGACCTGAACCAGATTGATGACTCAGCCCCGATCGGCGTTTGAACAGACTACGTCGAGACATTGAAAGGATCACCATGCTACAAAGGAAACATCCTGTTATTCTACTCGCCCTCTCGCTTTCATTTTTTCTCTCGGCCGGCTGCGAGTTGGGAGAGAGCTATTCACTCAAAGTCAATGCGGTGCAGAACCCAGAAGTCGAGGGACTGCAATCCTACAAGATCGTCAGCTCGAATGCGGAGGTTAGTGAAGACGACCTCTGGTTTAAGGAAACGGCAGAGTATGTTAAGACAGCGCTTTCAGGAAAGGGCCTCTACGAGGCGCCGAGTGTGGATAGGGCAGATATGATCGTGGATATCGCCTATGGCGTCGGTGACCCGATCGTGGAGCTCGAGACCTATGAAGAGCCTATTATCGTCGAACGCGGAGGGCGTCATAGGACAGTTACAGAGCAGGTCAGCAATGGGAGGGGTGGAAGCTATCCGGTGCAACGTCAAGTCTACGTTCCGCGCGAGCGCGAGGTTGTGGGGAGTGAGGAACGACAGAGACCGGTTACGAAGTACGAGAAGTATCTCCGTGTCACGGCTCGTGAGAACCAGTCCGAGGGTGTAGACGAAGTCCCTGCTCAAGTTTGGAGCATTTACGTCACGAGCAAGGATGAGAGTAAGGATCTCCGGGAGTATCTCCCGGTCATGGCAGCGGCGGCCACCCGCTACGTAGGCGAGACTACCGAAGAGGAAGAAGAGATAAAGCTCAAGGGAAAAGACGAAGTGGTGGCGTTTGTGAAAGAGGGGATGTAGGAGAGAGAGTTTGGAGTATCGTGGGGGAGTGTCACGGTTCTTTGTTGAAGCGTCGCTTGGGCCGATTACTCCGTCCTGTCAGACAAGCGCGCCCTTGCCCTAAACCAGATCGGCTTCTTCCGATGACCGAAACATCGCATATTCGAAACATTGCCATTATTGCCCACGTGGACCATGGGAAGACCACCCTGGTCGACCAACTGCTGCGCGAGAGTGGAACCTTTCATGAAAACCAGGCGGTGGTCGACCGGGTAATGGATTCCATGGACTTGGAACGGGAGAAGGGGATCACGATCAAATCCAAGAATGCTGCCGTGCGCTGGCGGGATTGCCTGATCAATATCGTGGATACACCCGGACATGCGGACTTCGGCGCTGAAGTTGAAAGGGTGATGAAGATGGTGGACGGGGTTCTTCTCCTGGTGGATGCATTCGAAGGCCCCCAGGCTCAGACGCGGTATGTCCTCTCCAAAGCCCTCAGTCACGGGTTGGCGCCGGTTGTGGTCCTCAATAAAGTCGATCGTAAGCGAGCCGATCCCGAAGGGGTTCACGACAGAGTCCTCGAACTCTTCCTTGAACTCGGCGCCACCGAGAGCCAGTTCAATGCTCCCTTTCTCTGTAGCAGCGCGAAAGAAGGGTGGGCGGACTTGAACCTCGACGGCTCGCGTAAAGACATGACGCCGCTCTTCGAAACGATCCTCGACCACGTGCCCCCTCCGGCTGTGGAAGATGGCCCCTTCCGGATGCTCGTGAGCAATATCGATTGGAACGAATTTGTCGGGAGAGTAGCCATCGGTCGGATTCAAGGCGGAACCGTTCGTCAGGGTGATAGTCTCTTCGCTCTGTGCAAAGATGGCTCAAGGGAAAGCGTGAAAATCACCAAACTGCTGACATACAGCGGGCTTAAGACAACCGATGCCAGCGAAGGTGGGGCGGGTGAGATCATCGGGCTCGCGGGCTGCGATGAGATCGATATCGGCGATACTCTCGCTGCTGACGAATCGGCGGAGGCCTTGCCCTTCGTGGAAATCGATCCGCCCACCATACAGATGGAAATTGCGGTCAATGACGGACCCTTGGCCGGGAGGGACGGCAGGAAAGTCACTTCCCGTCAGATTCGGGAAAGGCTTCTGCGCGAGATGAAATCCAACATTTCCATCAGGGTCCGTGAAATGGAAGAAGGATCGCGATTTGAAGTGACCGGCCGCGGCGTCATGCAGATTGCAGTGCTGGTCGAAACCATGCGTCGTGAGGGCTATGAGCTCCTGGTGTCAAGACCCACTGTGATTTTGAAGATGATTGAGGGAGTTCAGTGTGAACCTTTCGAACGAATCTGGGTCGAAGTTCATGAGGAACATCTCGGCGCTATTATGGAGAGCCTTACTCGTCGCAAGGGCCGGGTTACGAATATCCTCCACCACGAGAGTGGCGGGGTGACGGTTGAAGCGGAGATCCCCACTCGGGGGTTGGTTGGGTTCGAGACCAGCCTTGTCAACCGTACCAGCGGGCAGGGGGTGATGAGCCACTTGTTTCTCGAATATCGCCCCTATGCCGGTGAGATCGTCATCCGGCGAACAGGGACTCTGGTTTCGATGGACAAGGGACGATCGATGGCTTACGCGCTCGATACTCTGCAACAGCGCGGAAAGCTTTTCATCGGACCTGGAGAAGAGGTTTACCCGGGGCAAGTAGTCGGTGAAAACCCACGCAAACAGGACCTGCCAGTGAACCCAACGAAGGCAAAGCAGCTCGATAACATGCGAAGCGGCGGGGAAGGTAAGGGAATCATGCTGTCACCGCCAGTCCGATTCAGCCTTGAACGAGCGATCGAGTACATCGATGTCGACGAATATGTGGAGACGACTCCCAGCCACCTCCGCTTGCGCAAACGTATCCTCGATTCCCACGAGCGCCGCCGGTTCGAGAAAACGCTTAGGGAGGAACCGTCGCTTGCGTGAAGTGATCCACTGGAAGCGACGCTTGGTTTGAGGATTACCGGGTGTATGAACTCGGAGCTTCGCCGCCGGGGCCGGGCCAGATTTGCTCGAGTTTTTGGAGGGCGTCCGAATCGAGGGAAATGTCGGGCGCGGCTAGGGATTCTTCGAGATGTTCGATGGTGCGGGGTCCGATGATGGGGGCAGTCAAGACTGGGTTTTGGAGTAGCCAGGCGAGAGCGATGTTGGCCTGGGTATGACCCAATTGCCGGCAGATTTCGCGATAGTCTCCGAGTTGAGTGGCGAATTGTCGCTTTCTTTGCTTCTGCCCATCCGAGGACCGGCGAACACCAACTTCACCTGTTGGTGGGCCGGCGAGAAACCCTCCCCAGAGGGGACTCCACGCCAGGAGGCCGAGGCCGTAGTGACGGCAGGCCGGGACTACCTCCGACTCTATGGCGCGATTGGCCAGATTGTAGACACTCTGTTCACTGACCAGGCCGAGAAAGTTTCGATGTGAAGCGGTCTGACAGGCGGTGGCAATGTCCCAACCGGCAAAGTTGCTTGAACCCACGTAAATGACCTTGCCCTGGTGGACGAGCGTTTCCATGGCCTGCCAAATCTCGTCCCAAGGACAGTCTCGATCGACACGATGCATCTGGTAGAGGTCGATAGTGTCGGTTTGGAGGCGGCGGAGGCTTGCTTCGCAATTGCTGATTATTTTTCGTGCGTTGAGAAGACGTTCCTGGTTGGGGTCGGACTCTCCTTCGCGATTCATGGCGTTGAAAACCTTGGTCGCGAGAACGACCTTATCCCGGCGGCGTCCTTCTTTGGCAAACCAGTTGCCGATGATCTTCTCGGTCACACCTTTGCCGGGAATCTGTCCGTACATATCGGCTGTGTCGAAAAAGTTAATGCCGGCTTCGAGGGCGGCATCCATGATCGCATGGCTGTCCTCTTCGCTCGTATAGGGACCGAAGTTCACGGTGCCGAGACAGAGACGAGAGACACGAAGGCCGGTGCGGCCAAGGTGGGTGTATTTCATGGGTGGGTTTTGTACGGCTAGTTATTGTCTAATTCTGATGAAAAGTTGACACAGATACATATGTTTCGGGGGTCGGTTTTAGTGTTCAGTCAGTCACACTCTCCTGAAACTTCCGAGATTCGACGAATCCGATCGCAGAGCGCTCGAGAAAACGTAAGTCGATTACGCTTACGATTGGGCTGGTCGATTGAGGGTAGAAGGTGATCAGTAAAGGGCAATCGACATTCGTAATCTTGAGCGTAATCGAAGCTCGAAGGGGTCAAGTCCGCCTTTTCCTGTAAAATCGAAATGGCATAACCTCTATTAGATTATCTTTACTTTCTTCCCTTCAGGCAGCGAATTTCATCAGGTCCGGATCCTCCCAGGTGCTCTCCGGATCGCTCCAGATCTGTTTGAGTCGTTCCACCAGGTAGGGTTCCATGCGGACTCCTCGCCAGCCTTCTGAGGCATCCACCAGGACCGCGAAGATCAGGCACAGTCCGCTCGTTTCGGAGCGGAATCGGGGAATCACTTTGGTGCGACGGCGCCCTTCCCCGAAGAGTCGCTCCAGCAGATTGGTGGTGCGGATCTGTTTTCGGTGCAGGAAGGGAAATTTCAGCGCTGTGAGCGATTCCTCCAGGTCACGCTCCAGGCACTTCATGGCGGCTGGAAAGCTCCCCTTGTATTCCTCGATGATGGCGCGAGCCTGTTCTACAGCCTCGCGGTATCCCTTCGCCGTAAAGGCTTTGTGAATGAGCTTTTTGAGGGTGGGACGGGCTACCTCTGGAAGCTTGTTGACGATGTTGCGCATCTTGTGCACCTGGCAGCGCTGCACCAGGCTGTTCGGAAACTTCCTTCCCACCGCCTTGCGTAGACCCGAATTACCGTCCATCACACTGAGTACTGGATCGGCCAATCCCCGGCTCTTCATGTCCTCCAGGAAGGCCTCCCAACAGGCGCTGCTCTCCTTGTCCCCTACGGCCATATGAAGCAATACCTTACGTCCGTCCCAGAGCATCCCGTAGGCGCATAGGACCGCCACTGCCCTCTTGTCTTCGGGCCGCAGCCTCATATAGATCCCGTCCAGAAACAGATAGAGCACGCGCTCACCACTCAGATCTCTTTCCTGCCACTTTGCAAAGTCCATCCTCAGACTTTGGCACACCTCATTGACCACGCTGCGCCCGGTCTGCTCTACCCCCAAAGACTCGATCAGCGCCGTCTCGATATCGCGCTGACTCATCCCTTTCACATAGAGCATCGGCACCAGCTCCAAAAGCCGCTTCGAGCGTCGTCCGATCGCTTCCAGCCAGGCCGACTCGAACGGCTCCAGCCCGTCGCGAATCTGCGGTACCTGCAGCTCAATCGTCCCTTCGCAAAGATGCACTTTCTTCGGCTCATAGCCATTGCGGTAGCCCCGCAGTGCTCCATCACTCGAGCGCTCATAGCGCTCTCGCCCCAGAAAATCGCTCACTTCGATCTCCAAGGCTCTTTGCAGCATCAGCTGGGCTCCCCGTCGGGCCGCCTCCCCCAGTGGATCTGTGCTGCTCGCGATTCCTTCCATTAGCTCTTGCTCTATCTTCTCACTCGGTGCTATCTTCTTCATGGTGTAGTCTCCTGTTTTTCGGGGCCGCCTTTCGGCCCCGGTTTGGTTACATTTTTGTTTTCAGGAGGTTACACCATTTTTCTTTTTACAGGAAGGATAGGACGTCACCCTCGAAGGATCGGAGGTCGATTACGCTTGCGATGGAGCTGGTCGACTGTGGGGAGAAGGTGATCAGTAAAAGGTAATCGAAACTCGCAATCTTAAGCGTAATCGAAGCTCGAAGCACACCACGAACTCACCTGAAACACCATAGTTTCGTCCTGTTAAAAGGGCCACCCGTGGCCCGGACATTGCTAAGTCCCAACACTTCGTCGGGAACACTTAATCTTTCCACTTAGTCTCTGCAAAACGAATCGACTAAGTGCTGAGACTAAGAGTGGCGATGTTTTGAACCGTCGAGGCATCGACGGCGGAAATTAGAACTCCAGTGTTCCGTTCACCAAACGGTTCGATGCGAAAGAGTTTACCGCACACACCCGGAAAATGTCCTTCCCTTAACTGGAAAGTATTCCGGACCCTCTCCATCGCGGGTGTAGATTGACCGGGAAGACATGTAGGAAAGAGCGATGGCTCGGCGCCACATGTCGGATCTGTTTGGGGCGGTGCAATGGGGCACGAGAGAGTGGAAAAAAAGACCACCACCGGCACGAACGGGGGCCGAAACTGCCTTCCCCGCATCGTAGGCGCCCTCCTCGACAACGAAATCGTCGGTTACCCTGACATGGGGGAGAGAACCTGTGCGATGCCCACCTGACAGGACTTTCATGCATCCGTTTTCTTCGTTGGCGTCGTCGAGAGCGAACCAGCAGCTGCAAAGGCTCATCGGTTCGATGGGCCAGTAAGGGGAATCCTGGTGCATACCCTTGGCCGAGCCAACACTGGGCGGTTTCAGAAGGAGTGCATTGCGAAACATCCTCAAGTCGGAGCCGAGGATCTGTTCAATAATGCCGACGATGGTTTCATTCAGCCCCAGTCGTTGGAAAAGGTCGTCGTTCTCTACCAGATCATCGATCTTGCGGATCCCGTCGCCGGGGTGGTCCACTTTGAGCTCTCCTCGTGTAACGCGGGGTTCGGTCTGAATTCGGAGCTTATCGCTGTTGCGGTCGCCGTGGGTGTATTCCCGAAGGCGCGAGCGGAGGCCTTTGAGTTGGTCCTCGGGGATCAGGTCTTCAACCACGATGTAGCCATTCGCGTGGTAGAATCCGAGTTGCTCGCCATTGAGGCGCAATTTAGTGGCAGTGTCTGTTTCCTGAATCATGGTCTCTAGCTGAGAGGAGTCTTGGAGCAATTTCGAGGATTTTTTGGAGCTGTCGTGCAGCTGTTGGCGAGTCTCGGTGCCGCGGTCTAGGTCAAATCTGCGCCTGAATGGTTCCACTTGCCTTGCCGGACGAAACATCCACGATCCCGATCGGAATCCAACCACCCACGAAGGAGAAACAATAACGATGTCCGCTGAGTATTCCGACCGGTTCGAAGTATCCCGGCATTACGCGATTTTCGGCAATCGACCGCTGGGGGCGGTCAACCACACTCATATTCGGGCCTATGTCTTTCCATTTTACTCACCCACCGGCGTCATCATGTTGCAGGAGTGCCCGCCAGATCATTTGCACCATCAAGGGATTGGCGTAGGGCAGGACTTTGTAAACGGCCACGACTTTTTGGCCTCCTCGAACTGTTTGTTCCGATCTCTTCTCATCAGGCCGTCATGCTGGCAGTAGTCGGATTGGGGCCTGAGGGATGTGCGGCCGGCGGCTGGTTCGGTGTCAAAGAGGCTGCAGTAATGGTCCGCGCTTGATGCCGCTCCGGTGCCGGGCGGCCCCAGTTCCGATCTCTCCAGGGGCCGGTCATTCTTGCCGAAGGGAAACATTCCGTAAATGTCCATGAGGCCACTGAAGCGGATTGGGTTTCGATCGAGGATTTCTTGAGTTACTGTGTCCCGAAAGGGTTCCTGCATTTGCAGACGGGGTCTGGAATATTCGTTCAGGATCATCATACGATGGCCGGGGATTTTCCTTGGAAAGGAGCCGTGCCAGACATGGTCACCAAACACGAGAGCGGATCCGGCCGGCGCCTCGATGGGATGCAGTTTTCTCGCCCAGACCTTCGATTCTTCGGGTGACGGCCCCCGCCGCCACCGATGACTGCCAGGGACAAAGCCCAAACAACCGTTCTCCTTCGAGTAGTCGGAGAGAAGGTAGTTCGTGTTAACGTGGTTCGCTTCGCCCGGGAAGGTCCGACGGGTTTGGTCCGTCCAATCGCAGTGGACTGCTGTATGCAGCTCGCCGGGGCCGTTCATCCACCCGTCACAGAGACTGAGAGTGCAGTTGGTCCCGATCAGGTACTCGGCTAATCCCAGGACGGCCGGGAGAAGAACCACTTTCTCGAATATCGGGTCGTCCCAGAGGATGAAACGGATGTTCTCGTTGCTCTCATTCCAGAAATCGCCCGAATCTCCGATCGAGCCGAAACGGTCCGAGACCACCCGAAGAAGCGCTTCCTTTACTTCCTCATGAAACTCCGGCGGCGCCACTTTCTCGGGCGGAACGACTGTGAAACCAAAGGCTTCCAGTTCTGCAATGTTGGTCTCGAGGCCGAGCTGCTGAAGCTCCCGATACAACATCGGCATGGATTCGGCGGATTCCCAGTCTTCGATCTTCATTGGGTGGTATCACAGATGATTTTCTTATTCGTAAGCTTCGTCGTAAGCTTTGTCGAACATCCTTGATTTGGAATATCCGCGCCATGATACCGAAGGCAGCTGATACTTGAGCAATGAGCCTTCGACGTTGGGACTTTCTATGAGAGAGCCTCACGATGATTCGAACCGAACGGGTGAGTGGATCGCGGTGTAGCTGTGTCGGATTCGATACAATCGCGAGGTAAACTCGCTCCTACAACTGAGAGGGATGAATGCGCGTCCATCCCGCGATTCTACCGAAAGGGATGTAGGAGCGGGTTAACCCCGCGACTCTTCAGAAAAGGCAGACCATTCAATCTCCCTATCCTCTAACAGAATTCAGGTATTCGAGCAGAGAAAAATGTTGACTCCCAGTCGGTTTACTCAATAAATTTGAGTAATTAATAAATTAGAAATCAAAATACGAAAATGAAAGAAGCGAACATTGAACGTGTGCAGACGGATCTTGAGACCTTGCGGGGAGCGATGGATCTCGATTTGCCGTTTGATGAGAAGGACATCTGGTTGACTTTGGGCATAGCAGCATCCCTTCTTCTGCCAATTTTGGTGAATCTTGAGGAGAGGCCGGAGGGAGCTGAATGGTTTTCCTTCCTGCCCATGGCGACATTAGGGTCAATTTCGGTATACCGGATGATTCATCGTGCTTTTGCTTTCGCTCGGGCGACCAATGCAGGAATGAAAAAGGAGAGCCGATTCTCAGCTATTTTTGCAATCATCATTGTACCATCGGCCTTTGCCCTGAAAAAGTGGGGGTTCGTAGCGGGCTTGCCCGATATGTCGGTGGCATCGGTTATTGGTGTGTCTGTTGGCTTGCTCTTCTGCCTATTGCCCCTATGGAATCGTAATCTGGTATATTACCTGGGTTTCGGCCCCGCTATTATAGCCATAGGATTGGCAGCTCCCTTTTGCCCCAGGGATCTGTGGATACCTTTCGTTCTTGCAGTCGTTATACTCGGAACGTTGGCGTCAGCAATGATCATGCGATGGCAGCTCGATCGAGCGAATCATTCAGGCCATGGAGCATGAGATCGACTTCAACGGCCTGGATTCTGCAGTCCATGGTCCGCTTCGATTGGGAGTCTTGACATCACTGCAGATCGAAGGGCCGCTGGATTTTACGACCTTGAAGAGGCGGCTTGATGCGGTGGATGGATCGCTTTCGATGCATTTACGAAAACTCGAAGAAGCGAGCTATGTGACTTGTAAGAAACGCTTTGTTGGGCGGCGTCCGAAGTCCACCTATCGCATCTCTTCGAAGGGCCGCCAAGCGTTGCGGGAATATCTGGATACGATGCAGGAGATCATCGATCGATCGAGGGGGTAGTCGTCGGGTGGAGGGGAGTGAGAAGGATCAGGTGTCAGGGTTCAGGCGAACACTTAGTCGCTGCTCTCTCCTGAAACTTCCGAAATGCGGCGAATTCGATTGCAGTGCACGATTCAGTGGACGAGCGCAATGATACCAGTCGAAGTCCACCGGTGGTGCAATCAATCGATCCCTTCGACTGTCGAAAACTCGGTGGCCGACATCAGTGCACGACGGCAGAGGAATCATCTGGAATCCTCTTGTCGTCCACTCAATCGCGCACTGCGTTCGAATCTCTTCCCAAACCCTCGTCAAAGTAAGTTTCGTCCTGTTTAAAAGGCCACTCCGAGGCCCGGACATCGCTTAGTCCATACACTTCGTCGAACACACTTAGTCGGTTAAGCGCGGGCATCAAGTCGACTAGGTGATTCGACTAATTGTAATCGACTAAGAGAGGGGAATAAGTGTGTTTTCGATCAATTGTCCCGATTGCCGACGCGAGGGCCAACCGGTTCGGCTCACCCCCGGCGGGACTCGTCTCAGTCATCCTCTTCTCGAAGCCTTACGCGGTCACCCCTTCGGCCAGGCTCAGGGCAGGCCGACCGCGTCTACAACCTTCCGATCTCCGGTTTCGTAGGCGGTCTCGTTAAGGTCGCACGGACCTAGGAATCTGTCGGACTTTGCACTTCCCAACATGGCTGGACCTGCGATCGGAGGCTGAAGGATCCAAGTGGCGACCAAGTTGATTCCGACAGATTCCTTTTGCTAGGAGCCTGTCGGACGAAGTTTACCTTTTGCACAGCAATCCGAGGACAAAGTCCGACAGGCTAGATTTACACCACCGCGAGGGCGCGGGGGCCGTGGCGTTCGAAGAAGGATGAGGCCTGGGCCCGGAGTTCCCTCGCCGACATTCGGTTCTTGCGCCGCTACGGCCCGTTTCCGCCACTTCTCCT
This sequence comes from Candidatus Moanibacter sp., assembly GCA_965226025.1. Classification (GTDB taxonomy): domain Bacteria; phylum Verrucomicrobiota; class Verrucomicrobiia; order Opitutales; family UBA2987; genus Moanibacter. The sequence goes on from CBDDCD010000003.1 coordinate 3,088,533, forward strand.
CGTCGACCGCTAGTTCGGCAATCCGTGATCTCATGCGCTCGCCGTCACTCCGGACGCGGTAGGGGCGGAGTCGGATTTCGTGCGAGATGCCGTGTCCGGTACACCTGGCCGAAGTCACCGCGGAGCGGGACGAAGGCGGGAGGACTCGGCCCACCTTGGGAAGGAAGCGTACATCGAGCGCTTCTTCCGTTGCGATCGGAGATCGTTCTATGATTGCGCCTGTATTGTTCTCGACCGATTCTCGATCAGGTATGGCGTCACATCCGACACTGATCGTCATTGGGGGCTTCGCAGGAGCTGGGAAGAGTACGCTCGCACTAGAAATCGGAAAGAGGATGGGAATTCCCGTGTTCGAGATCGACCAGATGGCACGGAGTATCAGAGAGTCCCCGGACTTTCGAGGGGGCCAACGTGAACACTATGGTATCGCATTCGACCTCTTTTTCTCGATGGCACGACGATTGTTAGAGAATAGATGCAGCATAATCCTCGATCAGAACATGGGACATGCAGTGACATGGGAGAATGTCGAGAGGCTCATAGCTTCGATAGAAAACTTCGACCTGAGGATATTCATCCTCGATTGTCCGTTCGAAGTCTGTCTTGAAAGGGTGGATCAGAGAAGTATGCATCCGAACTATAAGGAGGTCACCGCCGAGACTGTTCGGGAGCACAAATACAAGTGGGATTTTCTCGAGAAGAATGATTTTCCCAGCGCAGCCAGGATCCTTTTGGTGGAACAGCGAATGGTTGGCCGGGCACATGGGAGAACGAATCGACGGAAGATTTTGGATGAGTGTCGGGAAGAAGGAGATCGACTTCGGCATTTCGCATCCGCCGAGTGGAATGCGTCAGGAGGTCAGTCAGATTGATGCGACCGGGCGATTTGTTGAAAGGCTCAGTTCCAAAGGCGGAACGATTCGATTCAATGTGCATGAAGGTGGGCATGAGATGGAGCAATGGAAGAAAGAGCTGCCTGGGGCGTTGCAGTGGCTCTTCGGAGAACCGCGGCAGTCTGGTTTGATACCTCGATGGTTCATCTTAGCACGTTCCGCGTCCGGAGGACACGGACCACCTGTTTCGCCTAGCCCGGACATCTCAGATAGCGCCGATTAAAACCGGCAGTAAGTAGTGAATGAAAGAGTCATACAGTAAAGGTCTAGTCAACCGTACTGGCCCCGAGTCATGGCGTCCTACCTGAGAGGGTATGGTGCAAGCGTTGAGAGGGGAAGATGCAGGCTGCGTGATTGAGCCGCGAAAGTCGGGCAACGTATGGAGGGCCGACCCTCTTGAGATATGGGGAAGGCAACACTGGGCGGATCGCAAAGACGAAGAGCCGCCCAGCCTTTGCGCGGTCGAAGAGCGGGGCATGCATGGAAGCTTACTGAGCGGGAATCGGGAGAGCCGAGGACCGGCAGCGCAAATGGCAACGCTGTCCGAGCCGCGAATCCAAGGAGTAATGCGGCGATGAACGGTCAACGGCAGTCGGACAGGTGCGTAGTACCGTGGAAGGCGGCGAACAAAGGGGGTGCTGGGGCACAACTGGCGGAGTGGCCGGAGGGAAGGGACCTGCCCAAGGGGAATCCTCAAGAGCAAACCAACCGCCGAACACAGGATCGGGAAAGGTTGCAACAAGCGCTGGAGAGGGTACGGCAAGCGGCCAAGAAAGATAAAGGAAAGGTGTTCACCAACCTGTGGCACCATGTCTACGATGAAGGGCGGTTGCGGGAGGCCTATTACGGGCTCAAACGCAAAAGCGCCCCTGGAGTGGATGGAAGGACCTGGCGGGAATACCAGGATGAGCTGGAAAGCAACCTCGAGAACCTGTCACAGCGACTCCGCCGCGGCAGCTATCGAGCCAAGCCGGTAAAGCGGCACTATCTACCCAAACCCGATGGGCGACAGAGACCTATCGGGATACCGGTCCTGGAAGACAAGATCGTGCAACGGGCGACAGCCGAAGTGCTCAATGCGATCTACGAAGAACGATTCCTGGGCTTCAGCCATGGGTTTCGGCCAGGACGCAAACAGCACGACGCGCTGGACGCGCTCTACGTAGGCATCACGCAAAGGAAGGTGAATTGGTTGCTCGACGCAGACATAAGTGGATTCTTCGATGCCATGGTCCACGAGTGGCTGGTACGTTTCATGGAGCACCAGATACAGGATCAACGGGTCATCCGACACATCAAGAAATGGCTCAAGGCGGGAATCCTGGAAGAGGAAGAATACCGCCGCAGCGAAGAAGGCAGTCCGCAAGGCGGGAGCATATCGCCCCTGCTCAGTAACGTCTACCTTCACTATGTGCTGGACCTGTGGGTGAAGCAATGGAGAAAGAAGCACAGTCGCGGGGAGGTCATCGTGGTTAGATATGCTGATGACTTCGTGATGGGCTTCCAGTATCGCAGTGACGCGGAACAGATGCGTAGCGCCCTGTTCGAACGGTTAGCCCATTTCGGGCTGACGCTGCATCCGCAAAAGACACGGTTGATCGAGTTCGGACGCTTTGCGGCGTCGAATCGCAAGCAGCGGGGAGAAGGGAAACCTGAGACCTTTGACTTCTTGGGGTTCACCCATATCTGTAGTCGAACGAAACGGGGAGGGCGATATGCCCTTCGCAGGCAGAGTATGAAGAAGCGCTTCCGGGCCAAACTTGCGGAGCTCAAGGAAGAGCTCCGCCGACGGATGCATGAACCCATACCGAGGGTGGGCAGCTGGTTGCGGTCAGTCATTATGGGACACAACCGCTATCATGCTGTACCCGGCAACATGGAACTGCTTGAGCGATTCCGCCGGGGGATTCTGCGCCATTGGTATCGGACGCTCAAACGGCGAAGTGACAAAAGCAAGATTACCTGGCCTGGCATGTATACTCTCGCGGACAAGTGGCTCCCACGGCCACGTATCTACCATCCATATCCGAATGAACGCTTGCGCGTCAGAACCTAAGGGAAGAGCCCGGTGCGGAAGTCCCGCTCGCCGGGATCTGTGCGGGGGGTCCCCGGCGACGGGGATTCCTACCGCGACCACACTTCGTAGCGAGACGGCGTAGATCGCTGCGTGCCAATGTCTTTCCGAAGCACGGCGGGCGACAGTGTGTTGAGACCCTCTGAGGTCGCTGGGCAAGGGAAGGCTTTGGCACGCGGTGAGATCCGTCGTCGTAGCAGAAGATTTGTGAGATGTTCGGGCTAGGTATGGCTCAGCCGGAGGCTCCTCTGTCCTTAAAAAGGGGACTTGACAAGAGAGCTGATCGAATGGTAGGATTCGGATATAAGACGTTGGTTGTTAAATATTTATAGGATTTTCTGCTTGGAATTCGAGTAGACGGACTTATATCCCATGGGTTCAGATTCTTGGATTGATGGAGCTATGGGACCAGTTTCAACCCTCTCGGAGATCGGGTAGAATCGGGATAGGCGTCGACTTTGGAACGACAAATTCGTCCGTCGCGCTATTTAGCGGAGAGGACCTTCGGATGCTGGATCTGGATCCTGCTGTGATGTCTTCGGCGGTGCTTCCAACCGCCCTCTATCTGAATCGCATGTTTCTCCCTCGTATTGGAAACCGAGCGATAGAATCCTATTTGGAAGACAATGTCGGGCGAAGGATCGAGATGGAGAAGGAGGAGGTAGGCGGATTCCTTCTCAGCATCGACACCATGGCGGGTTATTACGAGGATTGGGTCAAAGTGCATGCGTTTACGGACTCGAATCTTCCCAGCCGCCTATTTCGCAGCATCAAAACGTGGCTCGGGGATGAGTCCCTGGATACCGTTAAAGTCTTCGACCGGTCGCTGCGAATTGTGGCCCTGGTGACACCAATCCTTGCCGGGTTCCGCAAGCAGCTCGAAACTGATGGATTTGCAGGACCAATCGTAACTCATTTCGGTCGACCGGTGAAATACCACGGCAGCTCACCGAATGCAAATGAGGTTGCACTCAACCGGATGATGGAGGCTTGTTCTCATGCAGGGTTTTCGGAACCCTCGTTTCTGCCTGAACCGGTCGCGGCTTCCTTGGGATACCTGCACCGCAGCAAGACTCAGCCGGGTGAGACTTACCTTGTGTTCGACTTCGGCGGCGGCACCCTTGACCTCTGCTTACTGAAGAGAAACTCAAATGGGTTTCGTATTATTGGAACGAAAGGGATGGAATTGGGAGGCGATGATGTCGATAAACTGGTCTATCGCAAAGCTGTCTTTCCTGAGCTGGGTGAGGGTGCTCTGGTTGCGAGCCGAGACGTCGGTGAAACAGGGAAGGTCCCTTTTCGATTCGGCGAATTTGCAGAACAACTGCTCACTTGGCAGCACACTCACGAGCTGAATCAGAATGAATTGCGCGATTTGATTGGACACGGTATGCGTGAGACTGGAAGTACGCGAATGAAGTTGTGGCGATTGTTGCAGTTGATCTCTTTGAATCTTTCCTTTCGGCTTTTCCAAGCGATCGAAAAGGCCAAGAGAGAACTCACTTCAAATCAGGAGTCGACTATCGATGTGCCGGAGCTGGAGTTGCAGGTCACCATCACGCGAAGTGATCTTCGGAACTACATGAAAGAGATCCTGGGAGAGATTGAAAGTGGGATTGAGGAATTGTTAGAATCTGCCGAGTTCGACTATGGCTCGGTTGACTGCGTAATCTGTACCGGGGGCTCTTCAAGACTGCTCCCGGTGCAAGGCTTGTTAGAGAAACTCTTCTCGGGACGGCTGATCGAGTTTGACCCTTTTACAGGAATCGCAGGCGGTTTGGCGATCGCCAGCTACTATGGTTACGTTGAATCGACGAATTGATGGTAGAATCAAGTTCGGACCGATTGTAGCACTAAGGAATGGATCTACAGGAACGACATGTAGTGGTAACAGCGGGCGGCACCCGAGAACCGATCGACCCGGTTCGGTTTATCGGGAATCGGTCGTCGGGCAAGATGGGATTCTCTTTGGTGGATGCAGCGGGCGAGCGCGGCGCGCGTGTCACTTTGATAACGACCATGCCGCCGCCGAAGCCCGATTCTTATGAGCATATTCTCGAAGTGGAGACCACGGCTGAGATGCGTGAGGCCGTCCTCTCGGCTTGCCGATCGGCGGATGTGCTTCTCATGGCGGCGGCTGTCGCGGACTATCGGGTTGCTCGACCGGCCGCTCAGAAGATCAAGAAGCAAGGTGAGAATTTTCGGTTGGAACTGGTAGAAAATGCTGACTTTCTGCTGGAATTGCCTGACACCTTCGTCAAGGTCGGTTTCGCCGCTGAGACGCAGGATCTGCTGGAGAACGCTCGAGCTAAACTGGAACAGAAGCGCTTGGACTTCATCTGCGCAAACGACGTGTCCGCATCCGATGCCGGGTTTGGCGTGGATACCAACCGCATCACCATCCTTCATCCCTCGGGCAAACAAGAAGCGCTGCCGTTGATGAGTAAGATCGACGCCGCCCATGAGATTCTCCATCGAGTGGTGGCGCTACTGGGCGGGGTTGAGAGATAAGAAGAATGTAGCTCTCTTGCGCACGCTGACGCCTGCCGGATCGATCGAAGTAGAAACCGATGATTTCGATGGTCGCTTGGAAAGAGAAATGCCCATCCCGCTGAGCGGGAGCCCCGCGATCCCACGGATGAAGAGGAGACCGATTCGCCGTCAGGCATCCGTGGGTTAGCTTTGCCATCCGCGGGACCAAAACTCCCAATGAACAAGAGACCTGTTCGAGAACGAGGACGATTCCTACGGTAGAGGCTGTCCCAAATCCGAGAGGATTTGGGTGGAAGCCTGATACCGATATCAATCTTCGTCACGTTATGTAGACCACGACATGCCTTCCGTCCTCGGTAGCTTACCTTTTATCCGTTATGCACCTTTCCAGCACCCTTCCTCTCGCTTTGAGTCGATAGTTCTCCCAAGGAAGCGCCTCTGACTCGATTCTTGGATCCCTATGCCGCCTGCGTTGCCTCTTTCTCATGTTCTTGCGCAAGTCTCTGCGCGATTTTCCATAGATTGTGGGACAGAACCGACCAGGCCACGCTAAGGTTACGGTTGTCAAAGCCTTTGCTGCGTATCTTGCCCCCGTGCCATCGGTTCTTGAGCACTCCGATCCGGCCTTCGGTGCTCCCTCGTCGTCGCTGCAACCGGACAAAGCGCGGCTCCTCCATCCGCTCCTTGAGCTCTTGTGGATTGCGGGGCGTAAGGGCGTCAAAAATCCCCTCTGCCTGGAGCCGCTTGCTGGCCGCCTTCGAGGCATAGCCCCGATCCCCACTGATCGCTTCGATCTTCTCCTCTAAAGCGAAGCCCTTTTGCCTCTCCAGACTTTCCCAAAGCTGCTTCAATTCGCTCGGGGCCTGCCCCCCATACAGTTTCCAGTCCAACAGATATCCCTCTGCGCTCTCGCATAAATAAAGGGTGTTGCCAAACTCCACCTCCCGATCTGCCTTGCCTCGCACGATGACGTCAATCTCAGGTTCGTAGGCGCTCAGGATCTTCTCCTCATTCTTCACCTGCCGCCCCCCTATGATCCGTTCGTGCGCCTGTTTCATGACCTGCGGTATCTGCTCTAACATACCATCCATTCGCTCGATGATTCGGCTCGCCTTCTTCTCGGTGTAATCGCTTTGCATCCACATAGCTTCCAATAAGTCACGGTGGCGAAGGGCATGGCCCTCAATCTTCTTGAGCAATAGCTTCATCCGCCGCAGGATCCCTTTACGCGCTTTGCCCGCCTCCCGGCGCCGACGCGCATACGTCATCTCCAGGCACCGTTTGTTCATCTCCCGAGCCAATCCCTTTGCTCCCTGGGGCATGCGCTGTTTCATTCCCGCCTGCCGGATCAGACTGATCGCCTTGAGCAGCGTTGCTCCCACATCCTTGAGCAAGACCCAGTCCACGGGCCAGTGGATGTTCGCTTCCAGGCAAGTGGCGTCGATCAGGCATTCCCTCGTATCGATCGGCTTCTCTAATCCTGCCTCACCACAATGTTCAGCATTGCCCACCACCTCGGTCATCCTTGCATGCAGCTGTCTCAGATACGCTTCGTCGAAGAATTTCGAATCCCGTTCCAGACTGCTCTTCGATATTTTCCGGATCCCGTCTACCTCACGCACCCGGCAAAAATTAGCCAGAAGCTCACTGCGTCCCAACTCCTGCGACAGACAACGAAAGGATATCCCTCCGAGTAAATGACGCACCACCTCCACCCGTAGCGCTTTTATCGCTCTTAGAGCGCGTCGCTCCCGATCCTTCCCTCCCGCTTCATCCCATCCTTCCAAGGCTTTTACGATCGCCTCCCTTTCCAGCGAGGAGTCGATCAAAACCCGGTCAATCCGCTCCATTGTTTCCAGAAACACGGTGTAGTCTTTGCATCGAATGACTGGAGTTAGGGCTGGACGCAGGAAGCTTTGTACGGCAATATTTTTCATGAGAAGGGCGTACTTTGTATTTGACTAACGCAAGCATAAGCGCCCTTTTTCGCCGGATCGAGCTTTTTGCAGCTCTATCCGGCCTTTTTTTTGCCCATAACTCATTAAAAATCAATTGTTTCCACCACTGGGACGGGCTCTACGGTATCCGCTCTTCAAATGTTGTAGATTCGCTGGCCCGCAAATGGCCTGGAGTTCCTAATTTCCGATTGGGTCTGTCGCAGGATTAAACGAGATGCTGACCTTGATAAGAAAACGATTCGAAGAAACCACCTATCCAACTGCCATCTGGTCCCATTTGCGATGAGTGAAAGGGTAGGGACGGCACGGTTCCTGGTTGACGAAGTGAGCGGAACCACCGGGAGCCTCGAGGATCACAGGGACAATCCTCAATTGCTCGAGATTGGGTGAACTGGAGAAGGTTGGCTATGCGGTGGAGGAAATTCCGGAGAATTCCAACTACATACTTTATCCCCCGCCGAAAGATTGATCCCATCATTTCTCGAAACAATGGGATTGACCGTGAAGCATTCTGGTGCCGATATAGGGTCAGTGCGTTGTAGGACGCCTCCTGTCCGCGGCAAGGGAATGTCCCACCTGCAAAATTGAGGAACCTTCGGTTGAACCCTTCGTTTGGCCTGATGCTCAGCGGACCACAGGTGTGAGAAATGGAGGCAACCATGACAGCGTTCAAGACGCTCCCTGAAGTCGCGTCTCTCGACTTCGAACAGAAACAGGCCAAGGCCTTGGTGAAGGCAGTAAAGGCGGAAGAGACAGATGCAATCAATCGGATTCGGGATCAACTGCCCAATTGTGAGATTCCGATTTCGTTGCGCGAAGCTCAACTCGTGTTGGCCCGCGAATATGGCTACAACGGTTGGCCGGATCTGAAGGCCGAGGTATTGAAACGATCGGGGAGAGGATTGGAATGGGCCGCCGGTGAGGCCCGTCGGGCAATCGATGCCAATGACCTCGAACGCTTGCGCGGACTGGTTGGCGAATATCCAGAACTTTTGTCCTGGCGCGATCCTGATCGCGACGGAGAGGTCCTCTTAGAGGCGACGACTTCCTACGCCAACTTTCCGGGAGAGTTTGAGGAAACCTACAATCGACGCGATTGTGCGGAGTTCTTAATTGATGCGGGGGCCACGGTTGATTCCCGCGTATACCTCCGGATTATGGATACCGCATCCACGAGGATGCTCGATCTGTTCGCCGAGAAGGATATCATGCCCCGAAATCTCCGGGTCGCTGCCGCTATCGGCGATCTTGAGGGCATTCGAGACTGTTTTGACGAGAACGGCGTAGTGATGGCCAAGGCACGGCCGGACCGGACGCTGCGAAACGGTTACACCGGTGCGGCCGACCATTGGCCGGATCCCGACGATGATGTCGAAGTCATCGCCGATGCGTTTCTCTATGCGGTTCGCTTGGCACGGCGCGAGGCCGCAGAATACCTTCTAAGACTATGCATGCAGCGGGTCCCCGCACTTTCGGAAAGAATCGATGCCTGGTGTGGGGAGTCGGCCTTCGTTGACTATTTTGTCGATCACCGCGGGAGCGTCGAATTCGGCGGGCAGGGAGATTCGGAAGCGGGAATAATCTGGGAGAAGGTGGTGATGATCCGGCTTACGGAGGCCATCGACCAGGGTAATGCGGAAGCATTCAGAGACATCATGGCGACCGAAACCTTTGTCCTCGAGGCTGCATTTAACTCAATGCAGGTGCAGCTCCTGGAGCTCGCTTCCTACAGTCGGGACGCAGAAGAGATGATCGTGGCCCTACTTGAGCGGAATCCGGCGATTCTTCAGGCAGATCCACCGCCGGAATCGGCCGCGGTCAGCTATGCCATCGAATACGGATTCGCCTACTACGTTCCTCATCTAACTCGTATCTGGCCGGTGCCCGATGGATTGCCTCAGGCGGCGGGGCTGGCCGATTGGCCGAATATTCGAAAGTGGTTTGATGAAGACGGTAGTCCCAAATTGGGTGATCTGAAACGACATAATCCCTTTCCCGTTCAGAATCCGACGGTGACCGTTCAAGATGTGTTGGATCGGGCCTTGGCCTGGGCCGTAATGAACGGCGAATACGAGGCCGCCAATTTCATGCTCGAGCGTGAGGCGGATATCAATACCCGTTGGAGCACTCACGAACCGGCAAGCATCATGCACGAATGCGCCATGACCGGCCGCTTGGAACAGGTCAAGTATCTGGCCTCGCGCGGTTACGACCTGTCCATCACCGATCCCCGCTTTAACGGAACCGCTGAAGGCTGGGCCCGCAATTTTGGAGAGACGGAAATCGCCGAGTTTCTGGCCGAAGCTGCCAAACAGGATCCGGCGAGTAGGTGACCCACCGGGACCGGCATGAAGTTCGCCCGAGGAATCATCAGTCGTGAGATCCACTGCATCACAGTAGAAAGGGTATACTTGGGAATTCTGATGGCAAAGAAGTCTATTCGTAACCTTTTATAAATAAACAGATTATAAATCATACTGCAACTAAAACTGATCCGATCGGATCAGTTTTAGTTGCAGTATGTAGGAGGTGTGACTTTTTAGACTTCTACTCGGTCTTTCCCTTCAACCAGCTGGCTCGCCGTGGCTGGGGGTAGATGAACTGGTAGTCGTATTTGTCGTTGGTGGCGTGGCCGCTGGGAGAGAGGTCGCCGGGATGGGCCTCGAGCACATCATCGATGAGTTCGACACCGAGGCCGGGTGCGGTGGGAACGGTGATGTAGCTGTCCCTAACTTCCGGCTGTGGCTGCATTACCTCATAGCGGAGAGGGACATCACCGGTCCGGTGTTCCCAAATGAGGAAGTTTGGGATTGATGCGCAGAGGTGGATTGAGGCGATCTCACCAACCGGGCCGAGCGACCCGTCGTGGGGCGCCATCTGGATATAGTGGGCCTCCGCCATGGCAGCGAGTTTCATCATCTGGGTCAGTCCTCCGAACCGTCCGGCGTCGGGCTGAATGATGTCGACAATTTCCCTCTCGATCAGCTCACGGGCGGAGTAGATATAGGCTAGCCGTTCTCCGGATGCGAGCGGGATATTTACCGCCTTTCCAACTCTAGCCAAAGCTTCGATATTTTCCGGCGCCACCGGTTCCTCATAGAAGAGAAGACCGTAATCTTCCAACACCTTGCCGACAGAGATTGCGTCGGCGGTCGTCATCCATGGGGGGCCATGAAGGTCAGCCATAATATCGATGTCGTCTCCGACTTCTTCCCTCATGGCTCGGACCCGCTGAACGGCTGTTTTTGTCCCGCCCATTTTCAGTCCCGTGTAACCTTGATCGACGAGGGCTCTCGACTCCTCCGGGGTGTCGGCGTGAGTGTAGGAGCGCACCCGGTCGCGCATCTTGCCCCCGAGCAAGTTCCAAACGGGTTGTCCGAGCGCCTTTCCTTTAATATCCCAGAGTGCCGTTTCTATTGCCGAGATCGCTCCTCCGCTGGCGATTCCGGTCATGAAGTGGGACTGGAGATACATCTTGCTCCACAACCTCTGGATTTGAAACGGGTCTTCGCCGATGATAAGGGCGCCTTTATTGCGAAGCTCCGCCTCGATGGCAGGAAGCGATGTTGCCTCTCCGATTCCGGTAATTCCTTCATCCGTGTAGACACGGACGAAGAGGAAGTTTCGTATGCCTTCTCTATCAGGCCAGGCCTGGCCGGTGAGGTAGGTTTTGACATCGGTAATTTTCATTGCTCGATATTACTTCGTTGCTCTTGATCTGTGCAGAGCATTGTACCGAGGAACGCGGAGATGCAAGGTTGGAAGCCTAAAACGACCCCACGACGAGCGTGGGGGATTAGGAGACAGCGATTCTGATTATCTCTCCGATTGGCGGCGGCGACAGAGCACCGCCCTCCACCTAACGGTTTCTCGTGAAGATTGGAGGGCGGTGCTCTGTCGCCGCCGCCGTCCTTGTAGCTCACCGAATTGAATTGAAAACTCGCTTCAAATCTGTTGAAATAGCTGGTTCGGAAATCTCCTGTATGCTCCCAAACTAAAACGGGACAAAGTTTGAAAACACGCAACGTTCTGGCAAGTACGGTTGGCGGGCTCTTGCTGTTTGCGGCCCCCGCTTCCTCAATACCAATCAACGGCTTGATTGCCCTTCGGCAGGACAGGATAGTTGGCTGCAGCTACCTTTTTGGCTGACCAGCCAAAAGAGGCCATTCATTGATTAAAACATGCCAGGCAGAATAACATTCGGTCTAACCGCCATCAGCCTTGTCGTGTTAACGGTCAACGCAGGCGACGAAGAGCTCTATAAGGCGGATGACGAGACAACCATGCTGGCTGCGGCTCGAGCAATCATTGGAGATGATCCGAACTGCGCCCTGATCACGATCGATCCGGAGGGCCAACCCCGGGTGCGTACGGTTCGAGCATCAACCCCCGAGGAAGACATGACGATATGGATAGCGACTCGCCCATCGACGAGAAAGGTGAAGCAGATCCAACAGAACGATAAAGTCGCGCTCTATTTCAATGACGACGCAAAATCGAGCTACGTATCGGTAATGGGTCGAGCCACCTTGCACGACGATTTGGACACCAAGGAGAAGAAGAACTTCTTCGATGAAGATTCGCTCGAGAGATTCTGGCCTCACTTTCCGGATAACTATCTTCTAATCAGAGTCGAACCGATTTGGATCGAAGTTATGGGTCACGGGATCGAGGGGCATCCCGAGACTTGGCGGCCACAGGCGGTTGTGTTGGAGAGACGATGAGCGATATTCTTCGTAACGGGATTTGGATGTTAGCAATTTTGCATGGGTGTGAATCTGGAAGCTTCGCAGGTTAGCAATTTTGGACAAGTGACGACATTTGGGTCGGGGGAGTGAAGGCACAATCAATGGACAAGGTTCGAGACCCGTCGTCGCTCTGCTCTGCCGAGGCAGGCGAGGTTTGCTGCGCTGGTTTCGGCGTAGGTCAGCCGCAAAGAGTCCACTGTCCCGAAGTCGAAATTAGTCCTTAAACCATTTCTTGATCCTACCTGAGAACGGATCTCGATGAATCAAACGACAGAGGCAACCATCGACCTGGAGTGGCATGCGCTCTCGGATGACGAGATACGCCACTTTGACGAACAAGGTTTTCTCATCGTTCGAGATGTGCTCGATCGGGAGATGATTGATCGAATCATTGAGGTGGGCGACCGATTGATTGCAAGCGATCGCCAAGAAGATCGCTTCCGCAGCGAAGATGGGCTGTATGATGGGTTTCGCAATTGCATCGCAATGGACGATGTCTTCATTCCCTTGCTCACCCAACCGAAGGTGCTTTCGGCCGTCGTGCAGCTTCTGGGTGCGCATGTGGAGCTGATGATTTCCCATCTTGCCTACAAGCTTCCGGATCCTCCTGGGACCCTACCGACTTCGCGTGGATTCGGTTGGCACCGCGACTATGGTGCGGCCAGGAAAGTGCTGGGGGAACAGGTGCCGCGGATCGTGGTGAAATGCGGCTTCTATCTGACGGATATTCGCGAACCGAATTCCGGTGCGACGTTGGTGGTGCCCGGTAGTAATCAGGACCGCAATCCGATCGAGATTCCGGAAGGAAAGTCCGATCCCGATGGTTGGATCGAGCCCTCTTTGAAAGCGGGAGACTGTCTCTTGTTTGAGAATCGGACCGCCCACGCTGCGGCGGCGAACCTGACTGATCGCGCCAGAAAGGCGGTCATGATCGGTTATGGGTATCGCTGGGTGATGCCGTTTGATTATCGAGTTCAAGATCCAGAGTTGATTGAAAAACTCGATGGTGTCGGCAGGTATCTCGTGGGAGAGCGATTCCAAGAAACCGCGGAGTACCGGCCGGGCGGCGGGGAGAGCCCGCTGGCCTCATGGTGTGAAGAGCACGGCGCCCCGGCGATCCGGCCGGTCTAGGAATCTGTCGGACTTCGCTTTGCAGGTTCGCGGGGAGGTTGGATTATTTGGCGTATTCGTGGATTGCGGCATGGGCTCGAGGGCCCTCGCCCCTCCAACCTCGTGGTTGAATGGGCACCTACAGTTTGTTTGATCCGTCTCCGCCCAGCGCTATTTCTTTTCTTGTTCTTCGAGCATCGCCACAACCCCCTCGTGCCCGCGCTTGCGGGCCCAGGCCAGCGGTGTTGCCCACGGTGCATCGGCGGCGGTTGGGTCGGCTCCCTTCTCCAGTAGGAATTCGATGATCTCCTTTTGCCCGGCCCGAGCGGCTAGTCCCAGCGGGGTGGAGCGGTATTCTTCGTCGATGGCATTGATATCTGCGCCGTGCTCAACGAGCAGACGGGCCTTCTCCATATCTCCCTTATGGGCGAAATCGTGAAGGAGGGTTGTGCGATGCCAGTTCATGTGGTTGGGGTTCATTCCCTTTTCAAGCAGGTGTTTCGCGACTTCGAATTTATTGAGGTAGTAGCTGCATCCCCACTTGCTGACATCGGGGACTCTGGCTCCGAATCGAAAGAGGAGGTCCATCATCTTCCAGTGGGCGTTTTTTGCCGGCCAGACGAGGATGCCCTCGCCCCAGTACATGGCAGGGTCGTGCACTAAGCTCGAGTGTTCTCGGAGAAGGCCTTCAGCTTTTTCGAGATCATTGTCGAAAATGGCCTCGTGAAGCTGGTCGCGGGGAGAGTCGTGGGGTTTCGCGCCATGATCGAGGAGCAACTGGTAGAGCTTGGAGTGGTTGCGGGTGTGACCCAATGCTCGACCCCCGGATTCGGCCGTCCCTTCGGGATCGGCACCGTGTTCGAGGAGCAGTCGGGCCAATTCGATATTGTGGCGAAACGCCGCGATCCAGAGAGCGTGACCGCGGGGGCAGTCGCTCTCGGGCAGGTTCGGGTCGGCGCCGTGTTCCAGAAGCAGACGCACCATTTCGATGTCCTCTCGCCAGGCGGCGGCAGAGAGCGGCCGCCGAAGATGGGTGTCCTCGAAATTTGCAAGGGAAGGATCCTCTTTGAGCCAATCCTTAACGGCGGTAGTGTCCCCAAAGACCGCGGCGAGATAAATGTTGTAGTTAGCCCCGCGTTCGAGAAGGAGGCCGACGAGTCGACCCGCGCGGAGACCATCCTCCGGTTTCTGCCCGCGCTTGCGCACGGCAGGCCATTGGCCACGAACCCAGCCTTGCCGGTTGTGAAAGAGGGCGCTGTGGATCGGTTTGAATCCGTCGCCCTTGGCGGCGTCGGAATCGGCACCGCGATCGAGGAGGAGCCTGGCGACCTCGGCGTGCCCGCCTTCGCAGGCGCGATGCAGGGCCGTTTCGCCGAGCTCGTTGCTGGCGCGAGCCAGCTGGGAATCTGAATCCAGAAGCTGTTGAACGCGATTGAGTTCTCCTTCGCCGGCTGCCTTCAGCAGATCGGGGACGTCGTCTGATATTGGGAATTGATTGGAAAGGGATTCCTCGATGATGGCCGCAATCTGATCGAATTCGCGTTCGCGAGCGATCTGCAGGAGAGTGTCGCCGAAGTAGGATTTGTAGGTCGTGTTGGCCCCGTGCTCGAGCAGGTAGCGGACCAGGTGTTCATGACCTTCACGCACCGCGAAATGGATCGGCGGGGTGTAGTTGAATTCGCAGTGGATCAGTCCGGGACAGCGTTCGACAAGATGGCGGACTGTTTCAAGATCGCCTTCGCGGCATGCGCTGAGCATCTGCCAGATCTCCGTGGTGGTGGAACTGTAGCCGCCGGGGAGTTCCTGAGGTTGCGTCTGTTTGAATTCAATCGGTTGAATCATATCTCGTACCGCTTTCTGAAATCTCCGATTCGTTGATGGGGCTCGGGCCCTCAGAAAATCTCGAGTGGGGTTACGCAGTCGGGCAGCAAGACGCTGACGGGCAGAGCGCAGCCGATTGTTTACCGTAGTATTGGATATGTCGAGGAATTCAGCGATCTGCCGGTGACTGCAGTTACTCATATAGGCGAGCGTGATGGCAATTCGCTCCTCTTTGGGCAGTTCCTCAATCGCACTGCGCACATTGGAATGGAGTTGGCGGATTTCTAGGTCGGTCCTTGGATTGTTGGGTGCAATGGGATGGCCAGCATCTATAGGAAGGTGCGAACGCCGCTTCCGTTGAATCCGTTCGCAGCTGCGGTGAACGGTAGCCCGCAGCCAACCAGGAAAGGCGAAGTCGTCGCGCAGCTGAAGGATTGATTTGAAAGCGGCAAGAAATGCGTCTTGGGCTGCGTCCTCGGCCAAATGTTCGTCTCCAAGTCTGGAATAGGAATATCCCACGGCCATGTCTTGGAAGCGAATCACAAGCTCGCCGAATGCATCAGCATCACCCGATTTGGCACTTCGAACCAGTGTTGGCAGGTCTTTCTTGGAGAACGTGACTGTTTTGCTGCGTCTAATATCTTAAGGAGCCATCCTTTGGCCTAGATTGGTAGGAAATCTTTAGATAGTTTGTTCCAATTCAGTAGGTGATCTACAATCTTCAACTTCGAAACGAAAATACTATGGAACATGAAATTGGCACAATGGCTCTCAAAGTCGGTGAGCTTCTTAAAGCACGGTCGGAGACAATTGCGGTGGCGGAATCCTCGTCGGGTGGGTTGATCTCGGCCGCGCTCTTGGCCGTGCCGGGTGCTTCGGCCTATTTCAAAGGGGGCGGGGCTGTTTATACGCGCGACGCGAAGAGGATCCTGATGGCGGTTTCGGAAGAGCGGATGGATGCCGACCGAGCGGCCACAGAGCCCCATGCCTTGGATTTGGCGCGGGCTGCACGAGAGCGTCTTGGAGCGGTCTGGGGGATCGGCGAGACGGGCGCAGCCGGACCCACCGGGAATCGCTATGGGGAACCGCCAGGGCATTGCGCGATTGGTGTTTCGGGGAAGTGCGATTCGACCATGGTGGTGACGACGGAATCCGAAGAACCATGCTCGAACATGGTAGCGTTCGCCGCCGCCGCTCTGGAGCTTCTTCAGCAGTGCTTGGAAAAGGAGAAATAGCCTGCCACATCGTGAGGTAACCGTCTTCGTCCTGCGGGGCGAAACTGCGCCGAGTCGGGAACTCGCTCCTACAGATCTTGGTTTTGTGAGCGGAGTCCCTTCATCGGTCTATGCGAAAACCAAATTGCGTGATGGTACCGGAATCGAAAACATCGTCTTCTTCCTCATCGAGTTCAGGGGTCCGGCGGAATCCGACTTTTCTGAACAGTTTCATGCTGGCAGAATTGTGTTCGTAGATTCCGGCTACAATGTATTCGAGGTCAAAGTGCTCAAAGATGTATTCGACGGCCAATGATACGGCCTCGGTACCGTAGCCTTGGAATCGGAAAGGCTGGTAGATCCAAATACCAAGGTCGGGCTCAAGGTGTTTGGGGGCGAGGCTGATTCTGCCAATCGGTTGGTCGCCGCTCAGCCGTAGGATTGTAGCATCGAGTCTTTGGGGCGGCCTCTCCGGGTTGGTGTAGAAGGCAAGGAAATCCTCGAAGGTCTGCCTTTCGTGTTTGGAATTGAAATTCCTCTGAGTTATGGGATCTTTCCAGGTCTCGTAGTAGGGTTTGTAGTCTTCGATCTGGAATTCAGCGAGGCACACCCGTGTGCCTGAAATGTAAATTGGCTGGCCCTTTCGAGCATTCATTGGAACAGTCTGCAGGTGGCAATGAAATGAGCACTAATATACGGGCGAGTGCGTTTTTTTGGCGGCATCTTCGCGGGAGACGCTTATGAGGTGGAAGGATATTTGCTATGAATGATACGAGCAAGATTGCAATTATTACAGGAGCAGGCTCCGGGATCGGCAAACGGACGTCGCTCGCTCTTTTGAAGGAAGGGTACTCCGTCGTACTAGCGGGACGGAGAGTGGAGGCGCTTGAATCCACGGCAGAGGAGGCATCGGCAGGCTCGAGAGCTCTGGTGGTAGGGACGGATGTGAGGGATCCCGCATCCGTTCAAGCGCTCTTCTCTAAAACGAAAGAGATATTCGGCCGGCTCGACCTCTTGTTCAACAACGCGGGGATCGGCGCTCCTCGTGCCCTTCTGGAGGATTTGACCTACGAACAGTGGAGAGTGATCGTCGACACCAATCTGACCGGCACTTTTTTATGTACCCAGGAGGCCTTCAAGATCATGAAGGATCAGGATCCCAGGGGTGGGCGCATAGTAAATAACGGCTCTGTATCGGCCCACGCTCCACGCGTAAATTCGGCTCCATATTCGTCCACCAAGCATGCTATCACGGGACTGACCAAAGCGACCTCTCTCGATGGCCGCAAATATGACATCGCCTGCGGCCAGATCGACATCGGCAACGCCGCCATCGAAAGGACAGAGCGAATGGAAAAGGGAATTCCGCAGGCTAATGGTTCCATTGCGCCCGAGCCCAGGATGAACGCGGATGATGTGGCCCGCGCCGTCGTCTACATGGCGAGTCTTCCGCTGGACGCGAATGTACAATTCATGACCGTGATGGCGACGAAGATGCCGTATATCGGGCGGGGGTGAAATGTGTGCCGCGGTCGAGTTTCGGTTTTCGATTGCAGATCACTGCCTGCAATGACCCCCTCGACAGGCTCGGGGATGGCTCAGTCGAATGGATTGGGAACACGACGGGAAAATCAATCCAACTTCCTTGCTGCAATTGAGACTTTCAAAGAAGCGAGATAGATATTGAAACCATCCCCTCTTAGGGGCATATCTCCTGTGATGACAAAGACTCTTGCGGCAGTCGTCCATAAGGAAGGCGATTGGTATGTGGCTGAATGTCCTCAGGTGGGGACTGCGAGCCAAGGTACGACCATAGAGGAAGCTGTAGCGAATCTTCAGGAAGCTACCGAGGTATATCTCGAAGAATTCCCATCCGACGTGGAACAGTACCCGATCTTGACGACTTTTGAGGTTGCCGTTTGATGCCCCAATTGCCCCGCACTTCGGGAAGAGAGGCAATTAAAGTATTTGAGTCACTCGGTTTCGTTCAAGTTCGCCAGAAAGGTAGTCATGTCGTGTTGCGCCGCGACGACCACGGGTGCGTGATTCCCCTTCACAGAGGGCTTGCCTTGGGCACGCTTCGAAGCGCTATCCGACAAGCAGGTGTTTCGGTCGAAGAGTTCGTGGAGACCTTCAATAACGGTTAGCCCGTCTTTCTCAACTGGGGCCTGATTTCGACGTAAGTCGTTGATAGTGGGCCAAAGGTCTACACTACAGGAGGGGTTATTTGGATTCGATTTGGGGGGGTGGTTGGGGAGGAAGTTCGAGGTGTAACCGGTTCAGTAGTAGCTTTTGGTCCTCACCGGGCTCGGTGTAACGGGTAAGCACAACGGTGCGTCCGTCGGTGGTGGGCAGTTTCACATCGAGCATTTGGATGGCCGCCATTTTGGAGAGCACCTCGGCTGGGGTCAGTCCCGGAGCCATCGGGTAGAGTCGACGTTTCAGGGTGACCCACAGAGAGTAAGCAAGGAAGCTGATAAAGATGTGCGCCTCGATGCGATCATCTCTCTGATGATGGATGGGGCGGATGGAAAGGTCGTTCTTGATTTCCTTGAAGACTTGCTCGATCTCAGTGAGCTGCAGGTAAAGGCGCCAGAGTTGCTCGGGGTTCTCGGCACTGAGGGTGCTGCGCAACAGATAGCGGCCTTCGCGGCGATAGGCTTGGCGGTATTTTTTTAAGTTCAACCGGAAGCTCAAAGGCGGCTTTTCAGTGGGGGCGCCCTTGGGGGCGATCTCGATGTCGAGTAATCCAAAGATCCGGGGACCGGCCTC
This sequence comes from Candidatus Moanibacter sp., assembly GCA_965226025.1. GTDB lineage: Bacteria > Verrucomicrobiota > Verrucomicrobiia > Opitutales > UBA2987 > Moanibacter. The sequence goes on from CBDDCD010000003.1 coordinate 3,107,616, forward strand.
CTTTTTGGCTTCGCCCAGTTTGATCAGGATGGTATCGCGTTGGTAGCGCCGTTTGCTCTCACGCAGCTTCTTGAGCGCCTCGATAAGACGGCGTAAACGACGCAGGCGCATGTTTTTTTCTTTGCGCACCCGATCGTCGCTTTTAGCCAGAACGTAGGTTTCACCTCCCTCGCTGAGGAGTTTCACCTCGATACCGGGACGCAACTGCTTCCAATCCTTCTGCAGCAACGACTGCTCGAAGCGACCCAGCCAGGAGCGCGGGGTACCCACCAGATAGTGGATCCTGGGTTCGCTTTGGCGCATCTGTTGCAAGACTTCCTCGGTCGGAATGCCCCGATCCATCACCCACACCCGGTTCGCCTTACCGTAGTTCTCTTCCACCCGAGAAAGAAAATCTTTTAAGGTGGTTTTATCCTGCGTGTTACCCGGAAGTACCTCATAGGCAATCGGCAAGCCCTCACAAGTCACCACCAGGGCGATCACCACTTGCACGCAGTCAGGTCGCTTATCGCGGCTGTAGCCGAACTTGCGCAGTCGGCTCGAGGCCGCCGGCTCCTGGTTCGGATCGCACTCAAAATAGGTGCTCGTCAGATCGTATAGCAAAATCTCGTAACGGGCATTGAACAGATCGCTCCACCTCTCGGTCAGGTGCCTGAACAGGGCCTTCTTGTGCCTGAGCAATCGATCGTGGCAGCGATAGAGCGTGTTCTTCTCGGCGATCCCAAAGTCTTCCCCCATCAGATCGCCCATCGCGCTTCGCTCATACCATTCCCGATGCAGCCGCCACTCGCTTCCCGGTGCCATCAGCCGGTAAACCACCAGGGTCTGCAGCACATGGGCCCAGCGGGTACCCTGACGGGAGGGTCTGAGACGCTCCCGCCAGAATTCTCCCAGTCCCAACTGCTCATATAGAACGCACCCAAGCCAGCACCCTCCCCATTGCCGCGGCTTCTCGATCCTGAGATCTTTGAGCCGTATTCTAACAATACTTTCGTCGCCCACAGGCGGGGCACGATCTTCCGGAAACAGCGCCACCTGTTCGGGTCTTTCCCTGCCCTCTTCGAAAATCTCGATGCTCTTGCGCCACGCTTCGTGTTGGCTATCGTTGATCTCTCCAAGGTAGAGGACCTGTCTTTGGACCACCCGCCCCCCGCTGACACGCTTGTTCTCAACGATATTCCAATAGTAGTGCTCTTTGCCATCTTTGCGCCGACGATTACACCTCAGAAACATGATGGCCCACCATTATACGAAAAAATCCCGCCCTGGGAAGAGCGTAGGTCTACACTACAGGCGGTTTTGCCAACCCACCTCTACTGTTGATGCGCCTCCTGAGCCCTACTACCCCCGAAAAAACCGTTTCGGAAGTTGAGTTGGTCAAGTAGGGTTAGGAGTCTGTCGGACTTTGTTGTACGAATGCTGTGCAATTAGCAGAACTCGTCCGACTGATTCTTAGCCCGTGAAACTGACGATGCGCTCCGCATGGAACCGGGATTTCCTGCTTCTCGCTTTCGCGGTGCTGATGGTGGGTGGATTCGTCGGGGTACTGTTCACCCTCTACAACAATTTCATTGTCGAGAGAGTGGGGATTGAGGCCCACGAGCTGGGCGTGATTGAGGCGCTAAGGGAGGTTCCGGGTCTGCTCAACGCTTTTATCATAGCCATGCTGATCACAGTGGTGCCGGCGCGGTTCGCCTGCTGGAGTCTTGTTATACTCGGTCTCGGAATCATTGGGTTCACCCAGGTTGATTCGGTATTCACGTTGGCCCTATTCTCGGTAATTTGGAGCATAGGGTTTCATTGTTGGATTCCCCTCGAGTCAGCCATGGCCCTCACTTTTTCGGAGGGCAGTGAAAAGGGACGGGTCCTCGGGCAGCTGCGAAGCATTAGCGGTTTCGGTGGCCTCGCGGCGATCGTGCTCTGCCTTTTCGCATTCCGTTACGTGGGTTACGAAGGTCTGTTCGCATTGGCCGGAGCGGCGACCATCATCGGGGGGGCGGGTCTTCTCTTCACGACGCGACGGGCCAATGAGGTTCGAGAAGAGCCTTTCGTTTTCAAGCGCCGGTTCCGCTATTTCTATGTGCTGCAAATCCTGCAGGGGTGCCGCAAGCAGATGTTTATCACCTTCGCCATATTCGCGTTGGTCAAGGTGCACCAGATGCCGGTTGAAACTACGATTGTGCTCGTGCTTGTGAACCAAGTGGTGGTGATGGTGACCGCACCCTTGTTGGGGCGCCTGGTCGATCGGTTCGGGGAGCGCCGGATGCTCAGCGCCAGCTACATCGGATTATTCTTCGTCTTTTTGGGCTATGCCTTCGTCAAAGACCGGCCTGTCCTCTATGTGCTCTACTGCGTGGACAACGCGATATTTTTCGGAGGGATTGCATTGACTACCTACCTCCACCGGATCGCGACGCCGGAGGAATTGCGCCCTTCTCTGTCGATGGGGGTGACGATGAATCACGTCGCTTCCGTCGCCGCTCCCCTGATCGGCGGGTACGTCTGGTATCTGTTTGGCTATGAGGTGATCTTTCTGGCCGGGGCCGGACTGTGTCTGGTCTCGCTCGTAGTTACTCAGAGGATGGAGCGGTTCTGATGGATCAGAGGGATTTCAGGATCACGGCAGCGGCGGCGACGGAGCACCGCCCTCCATCGTGCACTTGTGACCAGCTGTTGGAGGGCGGTGCTCCGTCGCCGCCACCACGGGATTGCTTGAACCTCATCCGCTGCCGTGCTTTCATCCGCTGCAATTTCTATTCTCATGAATGCGGAAGACGTAGAGTTTTTCCAACGGAACGGTTACATTCAGTTTGAGGAGTTTTTTTTCCGGCCGAGATAACTCCGCTGCGTCTGGCGATCGACGATGCCATTGCGGGCAACCGTGAGCGTATCAAGGGAGCCGAAAGAGGCGGGCGGAGTTCCGAGGACTACGAGCGGGTGTTCAATCAAATGGTCAATTTGTGGACCGACTATCCTGAAGCGAAAGCGATCGCCTTCGATACCCGATTGGGCGAATGCGCCCGACGTCTGAGCCAGTGTCGACATGTCCGGATCTACCACGATCATGCCATGATCAAACCACCCGGCGAATCCAGCAAAGAGACGAATTGGCACCAGGATGCTCCCTACTGGCCGATGGATCCGTTGGGCGCACTGTCGGCATGGATTGCGGTGGATGATGTCAGTGTCGAGAATGGGTGCCTACACTTCGTTCCCGGCTCACACCGGCACGGCAAGCTGGAGGGGATCAAACTGGGTGTGGCAGGTGAGAGCATTGTTGATAAATTGGAGGTCCAAGGTGTCGATGTCCCCGATCCGGCGCCGATGCCAATGAAGGCGGGCGGTGTGACCTTTCATCATGGTTGCACTTTTCACCACGCCGGACCCAATCACACCAGGGAACCGCGCCGTGCCTTCGCCATCATTTACATTCCCGATGCGACCCGATTCACGGGCGGCAAAGACGCCGCCGGCGTCGCCGAAGAGATGGAAGTGGGTGGGCACTGGGAGCATGAGGTGCATCCGATCATTGCCGCGGCTTCGTAGGTCGAACGCTGGTTTGACCGCAATCATTGGTTATGATGAGAGGGAGCGAGACAAGGTTCGAGACGAGGTTTGCTCCGCTGAGATCAAAGCGGGTAAATGATAGGGACACTTCTTGATCGAATCAGAAAGGAATCTCGGAATACCCAGGCACCCTTGTCTCGAACCTTGTCTATCGCACGGCGGAGGGCGACGCTCGGTCATCGCCGAGAATTGGCCAAATCGCTCGGCTGTGGTGCTGAATGCATTCTTTCTCAATGCGCTGACATTTCTCGTCTGTGCCGGGATATTTGCGGCCACGGTGCCGAGACGGAGAAAGCCCTTGCGACCGAATCCTGAGGGGACCGGGCATGCCGGCCTCGTATTCCTTTTCCGAGACTCTCAGCTAAAGCCGCTGGCTATCGTTGGTATTGCGACAAACTTCGTTCTTCTTCCGTTTCTCGGTTTACTCCTTCCGGTAATGGCGATCCAGAAGTTTCAGAGCGTTAAGCTAGAGGCTGTCCCAAATCCGAGAGGATTTGGGTGGAAGCCTGATACCGATATCAATCTTCGTCACGTTATGTAGACCACGACATGCCTTCCGTCCTCGGTAGCTTACCTTTTATCCGTTATGCACCTTTCCAGCACCCTTCCTCTCGCTTTGAGTCGATAGTTCTCCCAAGGAAGCGCCTCTGACTCGATTCTTGGATCCCTATGCCGCCTGCGTTGCCTCTTTCTCATGTTCTTGCGCAAGTCTCTGCGCGATTTTCCATAGATTGTGGGACAGAACCGACCAGGCCACGCTAAGGTTACGGTTGTCAAAGCCTTTGCTGCGTATCTTGCCCCCGTGCCATCGGTTCTTGAGCACTCCGATCCGGCCTTCGGTGCTCCCTCGTCGTCGCTGCAACCGGACAAAGCGCGGCTCCTCCATCCGCTCCTTGAGCTCTTGTGGATTGCGGGGCGTAAGGGCGTCAAAAATCCCCTCTGCCTGGAGCCGCTTGCTGGCCGCCTTCGAGGCATAGCCCCGATCCCCACTGATCGCTTCGATCTTCTCCTCTAAAGCGAAGCCCTTTTGCCTCTCCAGACTTTCCCAAAGCTGCTTCAATTCGCTCGGGGCCTGCCCCCCATACAGTTTCCAGTCCAACAGATATCCCTCTGCGCTCTCGCATAAATAAAGGGTGTTGCCAAACTCCACCTCCCGATCTGCCTTGCCTCGCACGATGACGTCAATCTCAGGTTCGTAGGCGCTCAGGATCTTCTCCTCATTCTTCACCTGCCGCCCCCCTATGATCCGTTCGTGCGCCTGTTTCATGACCTGCGGTATCTGCTCTAACATACCATCCATTCGCTCGATGATTCGGCTCGCCTTCTTCTCGGTGTAATCGCTTTGCATCCACATAGCTTCCAATAAGTCACGGTGGCGAAGGGCATGGCCCTCAATCTTCTTGAGCAATAGCTTCATCCGCCGCAGGATCCCTTTACGCGCTTTGCCCGCCTCCCGGCGCCGACGCGCATGCGTCATCTCCAGGCACCGTTTGTTCATCTCCCGAGCCAATCCCTTTGCTCCCTGGGGCATGCGCTGTTTCATTCCCGCCTGCCGGATCAGACTGATCGCCTTGAGCAGCGTTGCTCCCACATCCTTGAGCAAGACCCAGTCCACGGGCCAGTGGATGTTCGCTTCCAGGCAAGTGGCGTCGATCAGGCATTCCCTCGTATCGATCGGCTTCTCTAATCCTGCCTCACCACAATGTTCAGCATTGCCCACCACCTCGGTCATCCTTGCATGCAGCTGTCTCAGATACGCTTCGTCGAAGAATTTCGAATCCCGTTCCAGACTGCTCTTCGATATTTTCCGGATCCCGTCTACCTCACGCACCCGGCAAAAATTAGCCAGAAGCTCACTGCGTCCCAACTCCTGCGACAGACAACGAAAGGATATCCCTCCGAGTAAATGACGCACCACCTCCACCCGTAGCGCTTTTATCGCTCTTAGAGCGCGTCGCTCCCGATCCTTCCCTCCCGCTTCATCCCATCCTTCCAAGGCTTTTACGATCGCCTCCCTTTCCAGCGAGGAGTCGATCAAAACCCGGTCAATCCGCTCCATTGTTTCCAGAAACACGGTGTAGTCTTTGCATCGAATGACTGGAGTTAGGGCTGGACGCAGGAAGCTTTGTACGGCAATATTTTTCATGAGAAGGGCGTGCTTTGTATTTGACTAACGCAAGCATAAGCGCCCTTTTTCGCCGGATCGAGCTTTTTGCAGCTCTATCCGGCCTTTTTTTTGCCCATAACTCATTAAAAATCAATTGTTTCCACCACTGGGACGGGCTCTAAGCTACTCGGGGTCAGCCTTTCTGCTTTTGGCCTGGCTGCGACAGTAGGTGCGTTGTCCTTCGCGAGGCTTACAAGGATCTTCTCTCGCTCGGCCGTTTTCTATAGCGGACTCATTGTCACGGGAGCCTCGATCATTCTATGCGCTCTGGCCACGAACCATTTTGGAGTCGTTGGGTCCGCGACAATGGCAGGTTTGCTGTTGGGTGCAGGGAACCCTCTTGAGCAAACGGTGCTGCAGGAGCGAACACCGAGACACCTTGCAGGTCAGGTCTTTACCTCGTTGACTGCAATCCGCTTTCTTGGGGGGCCGGTTGGTTTGCTCTTGGCAGGAGCGGCCGCGGAATTCGTGGATGTTGAAGTCGTGCTGATAGCAGCGGGAGGGTTGTTGGTCGCTTCGGCAGTTGTTGGGTGGTGGAGGTTGCCGTTTCGTGCTGCGAGCTGTGTGGGAACTTGAATGAGAGGTTCAGTGCCCATCCCTTCGGCCCGCTGGACGGGATCAGTGCAATCGGTGTTTCCTGGAGGGAACTGCCATTCTATCGAGGCGGGAGATCGCAGGTTTCGTCCTTGTAGTGTCGCACGGAGATTCGCGAAGATCGAAATGCTCACGCATTCCGCTACCTACGGAATCGAAGCTCGTAGCGGAATGCGTGAGCATTTCGTCTTCCGCGATGCGCGATGATTCAACTCCGTTTGGATTTTCCATGATCGGGCAACCCACCCCTGACCCCTCCGAGGAGGGGAATGTCCAGAATTCGCACTATTTGGGAACTTCCCCTCCTCGGAGGGGTGCCCGAAGGGCGGGGTGGGTTGCCGGACAGACCAGGATTTGTTGGTTTCGAGAACGAGAACGATAAACGGGAAGACAGTGACAACACATCTAATCTTCGACTTTTTCGGGACCCTGGTCGAATACTCCTCGAACTTCAGGGAACAGGAGTATGAGCGGACATTCTGCCTGCTGCGAGAATCCGAAATTGAACTCGAATACGACCAGTTTCTTTCCCAGTGGTCGGAAGCCTTTGAGAAGTTGGACAGACCAGCACGGGAAAGTCTGCGAGAGTTCTCGATGGGAGAGCTTCAGGCTTCGCCGGAACAGTGTATCTATGTAGGCGACAGCTACGAAGCCGACTACCTGGGCGCTAAGTCGGCGGGGATCAGGGCTCTTTTGATCGACCCGTTGCACGAGACACCGGTTGTGAATGAGGATCGAATTGAGTCGGTTTTCGAGGTGGAGAAGCGGGTGGCCGAAATTGAATCGGGTTAGGCACATGAACAGAAAGAGAGGTAACCGCGGATGGCGCAGCGATCCCGCGGATGAAGAGGAGAACGAATAGCCGACAGGATTCCGTGGGATAGTTCTGCCATCCGCGGGCCTCAATTCTCCGGTTACGCAAACGGTGAACATCGTGCCCGTAATCCCGCACGGGCATTGAAGTTTCAGGTTCGGATGAAGCAATGTCCGGGGAGCGGCCACCCTTTTTAATAGGACGAAACCTACTTACGGGAGAGTCTGGGAAGAGATTCGATCGCCGTGCTTTTCCCGGCTTGCCGGGATTGCAACTAAACTCTCTAATGTAGCGAGCTATGACCAACGACGAAAAGCTCATCGCCCGGGTTCGCCCGAGGCTGGCGCGCCGCAAGGGGTTTTCGGAGAAGAAGATGTTCGGCGGGGTCTGTTTTATGATCAACGGCAATATGTGTATGGGGACGTGGAAGGGATCGCTGGTGGTGCGGTTGGACAAAGCCAAGCACGAAGAGACGCTCTCCGAGCCGCACACCAAGACTTTCGATGTCACCGGGCGGGTGATGAAAGGCTGGGCTCTGGTTAAGCCGGCGGGGATTAAGACGGACCCAGATCTAAAATCCTGGGTCGATCGGGGGGCTAAGTTCGCGCGATCACTACCAGAGAAGTGATTGAGATTCAGCGCCATTGAGGTCGAACTCCTCCAGAGTTCGACCTCAATGGCGCTGGGGAATTGGGAGCAAGTCGAATCGTGAAGAAGCGGGAACTCTACAATTTGGGTATTTCCAAGGGTAAGGCGATGGAATTGGCCCATCGTGTCCTCAGGCAGTTCGCCAAGGAGGGCGTATCGAAAAAGGAAATGCGGGAGAGGTTCACGCATCTCTGCAGAAGGCCGAATGAGTACACCGGTGATGAAAAATTGGGGGAACTGGCCTCGGTTTTGGTCGAAGTCGAAAAAGCGCGAGCCCGTTTTGAAGAGCGAACGGAACCGGCCCCCTACCGGAGCTGGGGATCGGATTTCGATGAAAGGTCGGTGGAACAGATCGAGAATGCCTGTAGGCTTCCGGTATCTGTTGCGGGCGCGTTGATGCCGGACGCTCATACCGGCTATGGACTGCCGATTGGGGGTGTCCTGGCAACGAGGAACGCGGTCATTCCCTATGCAGTGGGCATGGATATTGCGTGCCGCATGAAGATGACGGTGCTCGACATGCCGGTTTCAGCCATTCGTGGTGAGGAAGACCATTTGCGGAACGCGCTTGAGCGGGAGACGAGATTCGGCGTTGGGGCCGGTTTCAAACGCAAGAGAGAACATGCCGTGATGGAGGAGGACTGGTCGGTAAGTCCCATCACAGAGAGGAATAGGGATAAAGGTTGGAAGCAGCTGGGATCCAGTGGGAGCGGCAACCACTTTGTCGAATTCGGAACGCTGACGCTGGAGCAGGATGATCTCGGACTCAAAGGAGGGATTTACTTCGCGCTCCTGAGTCACAGCGGTAGTCGAGGAACGGGCGCTGGCGTGGCTCAGCACTACAGCAAGTTAGCGATGGAAATGCATCCTGAACTTCCGGGGGAGTTACGGCATCTGGCATGGCTCGACCTCGATAGCGGACCCGGTCAAGAGTACTGGGCGGCGATGGAACTGATGGGACAGTATGCGGCCGCGAACCACGAGCTCATTCATCATCATATCGCCCAATCGCTCCAGGCGAAGGTGCTTCTCGACATCGAAAACCACCATAACTTTGCCTGGAAAGAAACGCACTTCGGCGAAGACGTCATCGTCCATCGAAAAGGAGCTACTCCGGCCGGTGATGGGGTGCTCGGGATCATTCCCGGTTCCATGGCAACGCCGGGATTTGTGTGTCGCGGGAAGGGCAATGTGGACTCGATGAACTCCGCCTCGCACGGGGCTGGCCGGGCGATGAGCAGAACGGCAGCAAAAAAGTCGTTTACCTGGAAAGATGCGACGAAACTGTTGCATGAGCGCGATGTAGTTTTGATCTCGGCGGGCCTGGATGAGATCCCGATGGCCTACAAGGATATTGAAAAGGTCATGGCCGCGCAGAGCGAATTGGTCGACACAGTGGCACGGTTCGATCCGAAGCTGGTAAAGATGGCTCCAGGAGGCGAACCGCCTGAGGATTGAGGAAATTGAATCTAGGCTCGCCGGGGTTCAATTTCCTCAATCCTACAGATCCCGCCAGTATTTCCACCATTTTTGCAGGCCGGTTTCGGGTGCCTCGATGTTGTTCACCTCATATTCGAGGGCGTATTCGCTCGTATAATCCAGGGCTTCCATCTGATTGACGATCCAGGTTAGGTCGATCTGGCCCTGGCCGATCATGGTCCGCTCCCATTTCCCTTCGCTGGTGTAGAGGCCATCCTTGATGTGAATGTGGATGATGTGGTCCTTGAATACCTCGAAGGCTTCCTGGTAGTCGGCTTTTCCTCCCATCAGGTTGGAGGGATCATAGAGAATACCGAAGTAGGGCGAATCGACCTTTTCGCATATTTCCAGGCAGGCTTCGGCATTACCTGAAATCTCGGTTCCGTGATTTTCGATCCCCATGGGGATGCCCACGCTCTCCGCCGTTTCGGCGGCTTGCTTGAAGAACGGGACCAGGGAGTCGATCGACGACCGCTTTCCGTCTCCGGGAACGACCCGGATAGTCCGGGCGCCGAGTCTGGCGGCAGTTTTCAGGGTGGCGTTCAAATCATCGGCTAAAGCCTGGTTGGCGGATTGGCTTGCGGCTGGGAACTCGCGCCCGCAGTAGGTGCCGAGGTTAGCCACAAGAACACCGTACTTTTCGCAAAGCTGTTCGAGCGCGTCGATGCTGTAGTCGGGGTCGGTCATGGAAAAGTGCGGCATGCGGGCCACCAGATCGACTTTGTCGAAACCGGATTCGGTGATCACGCTTAGTGCGTAGTCGAGATCCTTCTCCTTAAGGGGAAAGCTGCAAGCCGACAGTCTTTTAGTATCCATGATTTGCTCTTCTATGCCGGCCCCTCATATCAAAGACGTATTTCTGTTCCTGAGTGAGTGGAATGATCGGTCGGCCGTCGGCGTTAGTGCGCGGTGGAAGGAGGCCTTGAGACGGCAATGGAACACCGAGATTCTTGTGAAAAAGGAGTGGTTCGGCGATGGCAGAAGGCAGGTTACTCATGATCGGTATCTTTCTATATTGCGGGTAATCCAGGTCAACCATCTCGGTTGACTCTCGGGAGGACGAGGCCTACCTGCGGCACATCGGAAGAAGACTCCATCTACCGTGACAGCCGCGAGTATTTCAATTCTTCGATGAAGATTCGGACAGATTGGAGGCGATTGTCCGTGACTCCAAACGATTTCTTCTGCTAATCTGAACGACTGAAGACGATGTGTCGCCGTCACCTTTCGGCGCGATTCATATTCAAGCAAGGAGAAATAGAAATGGGTGATCGAGGAAAGAAAGATAAAGGAAAAAGGGAACAACAGAAAAAGGCCCAACGGAGTCCAAAGGAAAAAAGGAGATTGAAAAAAGAGAAGAAGAAGTAGGAGCGCAGATCTCTCGGGTCGCCTAACATCATAGGCCGCGGTTCAAGTCCCGGGATCCGCCTCTGCATCGCCGGAGGTGATTCGGCATGTGCAGTTTCCCCATCCGTTGGGCATTTCTCCCTTCCCTACCAGATGCGCCTGACATTGTAAGCGTCGAATGAGATATTTCGGCTAGGAGTCTGTCGGACTTTGACGGTCGATTGCTTCGCAAGTGACCAGGTTCGTCCGACAGACTCCTAACTACTGCCATTCTCTCTTCGATCACCTGGGCCGCGAGCAATCGGTCGAAGGGATCTCGGTGGTGGAGGGGTAACCGAGCAACTCGGCAGACGTGACTGAAGGTAATGGGTAGGGAATCGAGTCCATTAGCTTCCAATAGCTCTTGGAAACTGCTATCCAGCCTCCTCGACACTCCTATTTTGCCGAGTTTCAGCTTGATTGCTATCTCCCAAATCGAAGCGATGCTGTAGAGCGAGGTATTCTCTTTATCCATGATTTGCATTTCGCCACTTCCGTCAGGTCGACCAGACGGAGAATGGCCCGCAGCACGCAAGGCGAGGGGCACTGGTAGATGAGTGGCGAGACGGAATCGTTTGAACTGTGGATGACGCCACACGGATTGGTGGCGGCACGGCGCTACGATGGGAGCGAGCGCTGGGCACGAGGAGTGGCGTCTCGTTTATCGGAACATGAAGCCGCGGGGCTGATGGCTTTGGCTGCTGTGAGTGTGCCGAATCACGTAAACGCATCCGTTCTGTTTTGGCACGATATCGCAGCGAGTTTCTTGCGATCGCTTTGCCATGTGCCCGAGACTGACCTTATTACACACAGCGCGATCGAGCCGCCTGCCACGATCCTGCTGACGGAGTGGGTTCTGAACGCACCCCCGATGCGGGGAGCAGAATATTTGACTCCCGAAGTACTGCTCAAAGTGTGGCAACGGCTGGTGGACTGGACGGTGGAGCAGGTGGGCGAATGCGGGGGACTGAGTGCATTTCTAGCAACCTACGCGCCGCGATGGTCCCGCGTCGGACGAGTGACGTTGCATTTGGCGGAAAACAAGGGAGACGGGGAATACCCGTTCGCTTTCATGGCAACTTATGCCGCCGGTCTGTCCCGCGGAGGGCGAATGAGTCGTCTTCCGTTGGGGCGTGCGCTTCGGGAATATGCGGGCGCGCGGAAGAAACCCGAATTGTTAAGACTGCTCTCGCCTTTGCATACCGCGGCCAAACGAAGCGAGCTGATCGCTGACCTGGTAGATACCGGCGACATCTTTCATCCCCTGGCCTGGACGCCTGGTGAAGCCTACGCGTTCCTTAAAGAGATTCCTCTCTATGAAGAGTGTGGGCTTCTCGCCCAGGTCCCCAATTGGTGGCGCAAACGGGCGCGGCCGACCGTAACCGTAACCCTCGATACCGCAAAGAATGCAACATTGGGAAAAGATGCTTTACTTGATTTTCACATGTCACTGGCACTGGGGAATGAGCATCTGTCGGCCGAGGAAGCAGAGGCGCTTCTGAATGGTAGACAAGGACTCGTCCTGCTACGGGGTGAGTGGGTTGAAGTGGACAGTGAGAAACTGGGCGAAGCCCTGACGCATTGGAAACAAATCGAGCAACAGGTTGGTTCTGCCGGTATATCTTTCATCGAAGGCATGCGTCTCCTGGCCGGCGCGTCCAAAGACTTGAAAGAGAACGGGACGAGCGATGAGCATGTGTCTTGGTCGCTCGTGGAGGCCGGAACGACCCTGCGAGAAACGCTGGCCGAGTTGCGTAGGCCCGCCGGACTGGACGGACCGTCGCCTCCGAGCTTTCGCGGAAAGCTACGCGACTACCAACTCGCCGGATTAAACTGGCTCTGGCTCTGTTCGCGGCTCGGTGTTGGATCCTGTCTGGCCGATGATATGGGATTGGGCAAGACGGTCCAAGTGCTCGCCGCACTGTTGAGAAACAAGCAGGAAACAAAAGGGGGTAAGGGAGCGCCTTCTCTGCTGGTTGTCCCGGCATCGCTGATCAGCAATTGGAAGACGGAATCTGACCGGTTCGCCCCAAGTTTGAATCTGCTGATCGCTCACACCTCCGAAACATCCAAACAGGCGCTGTCCGAACTTGCCGCTAAACCGGCGGTTTGTCTACGGTCTACTAATCTCGTGATCACGACCTACAGTATGGTCTCTCGTCTCGACTGGCTGTTCTCTGTCGGTTGGGACTGGGTGATTCTCGACGAGGCCCAGGCGATCAAAAACTCGTCCGCCCGGCAAACCAAGGCGGTTAAGAAACTCAATGGAAATACTCGTGTGGCAATGACCGGAACACCCGTTGAGAACCGACTTGGGGACTTGTGGTCTATCTTCGACTTCCTCAATCCCGGACTGCTTGGTAGCGCCTCGCGATTCAGGACCTTCGCCAAAGCGTTGGAGAGCCGTAAAAAGGCACACTACGCACCTCTTCGCAATCTCGTCGCACCCTACATTTTGCGTCGAATGAAGACGGATCCGGAGATTGTGCCCGATCTGCCTGAGAAAATAGAGATGCAGGTTTTCTGCGGCTTGGCGAAGCCTCAGGCGGTTCTCTACAAGGAGAGCGTGACCGCGCTGGCCAAAGCATTTGAGCAGACAGATAGCGACGGAATCCAGCGCCGGGGTCTGGTGTTAAGCTATCTGATGCGTTTCAAGCAGATCTGCAACCATCCCAGCCAACTTACGGGGGATGCCTTCTACAATCCGGCCGCGAGCGCCAAGTTCGAAAGGTTGGGGACGCTTTGCGGCGAAATTGCGTCGCGTGGGGAAAAGGCGCTGATCTTTACACAGTTCCGCGAAATTGCCGATCCGCTGGCCGAATTTCTGGCCACGATCTTCGGTCGCGAAGGGCTTGTGCTGCATGGTGGGACCGCAGTCAAGAAACGGAAGCTGTTAGTGGCGGATTTCCAGCATGAAGACGGTCCCCCCTTCTTTGTGCTCTCGATCAAGGCCGGAGGCACGGGACTGAATCTGACGGCCGCTTCGCATGTCATACATTTCGACCGTTGGTGGAATCCAGCGGTCGAGAACCAGGCCACCGATCGCGCGTTCCGCATCGGTCAGCAACGCAATGTGCTGGTCCATAAATTTGTGACGCGGGGCACGATAGAAGAGAAGATCGATGCTCTGATCCGAGAAAAACAGGATATGGCCGATGCCCTGCTTGATGGCGGCGCCGAGAGATCTTTAACGGAAATGAGCGATGACGAAATACTCGATATGGTTTCACTGGATCTTGAACGTGCGAAGGTCTGATTGCGATGAGTGGACGATGGTATAGCGAGAACGATGAGGGGTGGTCGCCTTACGTGCCGGTAGCACGGCGGCGCGCGAAGGCGAAGCGAGAGGTGGAAAGACTTCGCAAGAAGGGCCAAGACATACATCCGATTGAGATAGAAGGTCGCACCATCGCCCACAGCTTTTGGGGCAAGGGCTGGTGCACGCACCTGGAATCGTTCGGAGACTACAGCAACCGCCTGCCGCGAGGCCGTACCTACGTGCGCAACGGATCCGTCTGCCATCTTGGCATCCGGAAGGGAAAGGTCGAGGCCATGGTTTCCGGGTCGGAACTCTATCGCGTTACCGTCGATATCACGACGCTGAAGATGAAGAGGTGGAATAGGCTGAAACGACGCTGCATGGGCAAGATCGGTTCCCTCATCGAACTGCTGCAGGGCAAACTTTCCGAAGAAATCATGAGCAACGTGATCGACCGGGAGCAGGGGCTCTTTCCACTGCCCGGCGAGATCCGGTATTCCTGCAGTTGCCCAGACTGGGCAGGCATGTGCAAACATATCGCAGCCGTAATCTACGGAATCGGCGCACGGCTGGATACGCAACCGGATCTGCTGTTCTTGCTTCGCGGCGTTGACCACGAGGAATTGATCTCAGCTGATACCGCCGCCGACGCGATTGCCGGCGCTGGATCGCATCGTGCCCGGCGTCGATCGCTTTCCGGGGAAGATCTCGAGAACGTCTTTGGCGTCGAGCTGGACGACACGCCGGACGAAGTCCCATTCGCAGTACCCAAACGTCGGCAGTCGAAACGAAAGACTAAGCAAAAGAAGCCCGTCGCCAAATCCCGGACACATCGAACTCAGAAGGCCTTGCCATTCAAACCATCCGCCCGCTCAGTAGCACGACTACGGCGTCGGTCCGCCATGAGCAAGGCAGAATTCGCACGCGCCATTGGTATATCCGCCGCCGCCGTCGCGAACTGGGAAAAGGCCGCCGGCCCCATCAAACCACACGCCAAAAGCCTCGCCGGGCTGATCCGGCTCAACAACCGGAACAGGTAACCGAAATGATGCACGATAGCGGAATTCCAGAATGGAGGGTCGGCAGATAGACGATTTATGAATATGAAAAGTACTGCGCCCAACATCGTGTGGATCATGGCGGACGATCTCGGTTACGGAGATCTAGGTTGCTAGGGACAACGGATAACTCGGACGCCCTGTCTCGATCGGATGGCGCGCGAAGGCATCCGGTTCACGGATTGCTACGCGGGCGCCCACATGTGCGCGCCGTCGCGGGCGACATTTCTGACAGGGAAGCACGAGGGGCATTCATCGGTGCGGGAGATTTGGTTCCGGACTGAAGGATTTTCGGTCCCACGAGGAAACAACGACCGATGCGGCGTGTGCTTTCGGCCGTGAGCAGGCAGGGAAACCATTCTTCCTCTATCTCTCCTTACACGCTCCGCACACTATGTATGTGAGTCCATCGAGCGTGGAGTATGCCCACAAGTTCCTCGGATTTTACCAGGTGGTGCGGAAGGGCAATTGGAAACTCATTCGCTGGACAAGGCAGGGTCCTAGGCTGCACCCGCTCGGAGACGTCGATCCGGTCCTGCCGGACAACCAGTATCCACTCCTGGAATTGTTCAATCTGAGAGAGGATCACCGGGAGGAGCGTAATCTGGCGGAGCGGGAGAGCGCACGGATGGATGAGCTGCTTTCGCTGCTGAGCTCGGAAGAGGCGCATTCGGATGATCCGGAGTGGGGATTAACCGAGGAGGAGCGGAAGGTCTTGGGATGGGGCAACGAAAGCTAAGAAAAGGCGCAACGGATGGAAAGAAGAGAGAGATTGACCGCGGATTCGAGGAAATCGCGGATGGGGAAGGGAAAGGGTAACGCAGCAGATGAGGAGAGAGGACGAATTGCGAGTTTCCTTGGACTCTGTTGGCTTCCTCCTCGCCTGCCGATTGGTTTGGACCGAACTAATATCTCCCCACGCTTGTCGTGGGGTGATTTGATTCCAAGCGCGAGATTGACGAATGACGTGCCGATTTCGAAACTCGACTGATCGATACCATAAGAACTAAGCGAAGGACGGTAAACCTGAAGTCATGAACCTATCAGAAAAAGGTGGGCAGACCTGGAATGAGTCGAAGGAGTATCTGGATCCGATTACGCTGCGGAAGGGTCGGGAGATGACGACGGATGGGGTATACATACAACAACACCATGGGGTATCACACCGGTATCGGGTGGTCCGGCGACGGCGAGAACCTGCTCCTGTTGATGGGTCGCAATGGGTTGAGCGCGCTGGTCAACTGTCATATTCCATCCGGTGATCTGAAGTAGATCACGGACGGATACGCTGGGTTGGCGATCGGACCGCGTCCCGGTCACAGCGCGGGAATCTACCTGCACAAGAGAAAGGCGGTGTTGTATTACGACAAGGAAAGCAGAACCGTCCGGGTGGTGGAGGTCGATTCCCTTGAAGAGGAGACGGTCGCTTCAGACTTTGACCAGGCCGGTCCCGTCGACGCGGACGAGGAATATTTCCTTTTCACGGAGACCGGACCGGCGGGTGAAGCCTCCCCGAATGAACCCTATGAAAGACCCTATCGTTTCATCCGGTATTCCCTGAGCGATGGGACCAAGGAAGTCGTCCACGAAGGGATCGGAATTGCGGGCCACGTTCAGCCCAGTCCCACCGATCCGGATTTGGTTTTGCTCGATCGCAACACGCCACTCTATGATTATCCTATGTTCGGAGTCACGAATCGGATTTGGCTTTTGAGGATATCTACCGGTGAGTTGATCGAACTGGCTCCGAGAAACGACAACCACGCCGAATGGCACGCGACCTGGCGGTGGGATGGGAAGTAGGTTTACTATCACGGCTACAATGGGACCCGTTCCAACTGGGTGCGCCCTTGCCAGGACGGATGGTATATCGGAGTGATCGACACGAGCGGTAAAGTCTACCGCGAATATGCTTCCGCAGGTTGGATGAATTACGGTCATGTGGGAAGTCTGGGGACGACCGACAAGATCCTTCTGGATGGCAATGTCACGACGGATTTGGTGCCCGCGTTGTCTTACGAAGATGAGGAACGGCCTAATTTCGAGATTGTGGCCCAACACAACACATTCTGGGGAAGCAACTTCGGGCAAATGTGTCATCCTCACACTACCTCCAGTCACGATGGGAAGTACATCGCCTATAATGCTCTGATGAAGGAGGGCGTGTGACCGCATGTGTTCGTGGTGGAGTATTGAGGATCAATCCTGGTGGGTCGGACAACCCACCCCGGTCCCGAGGGCCGGCCTTCCCTCCAATGAATGGGGTTTAGCACCAATCCTCTTGAGTCAGGCAACCCACCCCAGCCCCTCCGAGGAGGGGAAGTTCCAGAATTCGGGCTGTGCTGTGAAATCTCCTCCTCGGAGGGGTGCCCCCGCTCAGCGGGGAAGGGGTGGGTTGCTCGATAAGGGTGATCCTTAGAGGGATGTTCTTAGGCTCACCGATGTGTTTTATCCTTCACTTACTCGGTGATCGCTTTCTAAGGTCCGACTATGCCTACAGTTAACCATCTTCCCCGCCGCCGCCTCGGCAAGACCGAATTGAACATCCCCGTGATTCCCTTCGGCACCCAGGGATTCGGCAACAATTTCGGCCCGGTGGCCGACGAAGACGCTGTTGCTCTCGTAAAACACGCGGTCAGCCTGGGGGTCAATCACTTTGATTGCGCCCGGTGCTATGGCGATTCCTTGCGCAAACTTGGTTTGGCTTTGAAGCAAATTCCGCGGCAGGAAGTAGTCGTTACGGGACGGCTCTGTTGTCATTCGGCGGCCGATTGGGGTGGTTATGGCGGGGGCGGATCAGACTATTCTTCGGAGCGAGTGATCCGCGATGTTGAAGACCAACTCACGATACTGGGCACGGATTTTTTCGACGGGATGCTGATTCATGACCCGAAGGAGATCGATCAGGCTTTGGCCAAAAACGGTACCTTGGCGGGATTGCTGCAGCTCAAATCCCGTGGGTTGGTCCGGAACGTAGGCTTCGGAATGCGTCCGCACGAGTTCCATTTGAAGGCCATCGAAACCGGGGATGTCGATTTCCTGCTTTGTTTTAGCGACTACAATCTAGTTCGCCAGACTGCCGCCTCCGAGTTGATACCGGCCGCCGAATCCGCCGATGTCGGTGTGATGAATGGGTGGTCGATTCTTAGAGGTCTGCTGACCGGGGTTGAGATCGACAGGGCGAGCGAGAGGGGACGCTACCGAAATGAAGAGGATAAGAGTGCAGCCCGTAGGATCTGGCAGTGGTGTCAGCGAGAGGATGTCGATCTCTTACAGTTGGCAATACAGTTCTGCGTGAGAGAGAAACGTATCCATGGTAATCCGATCGGCAGCCTAGATAGTTCGCAGTTGGAGGCCAATGTTCGGGCGGCGAGTATGCCGGTTGCTGATGAAGTGTGGACAAAGTTTGAGGTAGAGCCTAATTAGGTGATTTCCTGGGGCTCGCTTCTGAGTGAGATTCCATGTGTTGCATCAGCGGCGGCGATTCCGGCGAGACGCATCCCCGTCAACCTAAGGATTGAGTGTTTGGAATCCAATAACTCGCATACACCTTCAGTCCAGGTGAGATCGAAACGGATGCCGTCTTCTCCTTGCTGTTCCCTATTCGTAGCGGAATCCGTGAGGATTTTGAAGATGCGGCGGATGTTTCAGGCGATTGAGGTCGAAACTCTTGATGGCGCTGTTTGCCCGGCCGCCCCCTTGGTCGTAGGCCCGCCAGTGAGCCGCGACATTGTGGATGCAAAAGATGTATCCAAGAACCGGTATGCCGGCTTTACCCATATTCTGGATCGTTCTCCCAACTCTCTCCATTTGTTCCTCGCGGCCGGTTCGGCCGTATAGGAGGTGATCCCAATGATCACCAGGCAGGTTTTCAGGTGTCAGGTGATCATGGGGAAACCCGAGACCTAGTTTCATGGGTGTAGAATAGAGGTGCAGCGATCCCCGGGACAAGCCGAACATCCCAAGACTTTCTACGACGTACTCCAGTAGTCGAAATGGTTGCGGCTTTCGAGTTTGACAGAGTACGCATGATAGTAAGATATACGTATTATGAAAAAGCGACTTTCTTTGACCATTGATCCGAAAGTGCTGCGAAGGGCGCGAAGAATGGCACACGCGCGGCGGACCAGCATTTCCCGCCTGGTGGAGGACTATTTCCGAAAGCTCGAAGCTGACACCGACCGAGAAGAGAACGATTTCGTAGAGCGATGGTGCGGTCGATTCTCCCTTGCCCCTACAGTCGAGAGCGAAGAACGAGGGAGAGCTCTCATTGAGCGTTACAAGCTTGGGAGAGGGTGAGGATCCATCTAGATACTGACGTCTTGTTGGATGTAGCGCTTGAGAGGGCCGAATTCTTCCAGAGAAGTGCATCCGTCGTTCGCTGGGCGGAGACTCATCCCGGAAATGCTTGCGTGGCTTGGCACTCCCTTTCCAACCTGGCTTACCTGATCCGTCCGGATGCGCGTGGTTTTATTGCAGACCTACTTCAATTTGTAGAAGTCGCGAGAGTAGGAACGGAGGAGGCGCAGGCGGCCGTTGCTCTTCCGATGTCGGATTTCGAAGATGCTATGCAATCAGTTTCCGCGCTGGCGTTCCGTGCTGATTATCTGGTGACACGCAACCTGGCGGATTACAGACGGTCACCCGTGAAGGCGATATCACCGCAGGGATTTCTCAAGCGGGTAGGAATTAGGACTTAGGCACTATTGTCTCAATCGCCAACTTGAATGTGTGTGCTGGGAGAGACGAAGTTGACGATCAGAGGGTATCGGACCAAGTGTAGAGACTAAGTGTAGCCGCGGCCGCAAGGACACGGAAGTTCCGACCATAACTGTGGAATCGTCCATCCGCGGCCTTGCGGCCGCGGCTACACCTTCGGGTGGTCCATCTCGTAAACTTGGACGCGATTCACAATCGACAGATCGTAGGACAAAACTCACCTGCCTAAGTCGCTGATTCCTATTCGAATTTGTTGGGTGACTAGCTCGAGACACTATGAGACAGTCAAGTAAGCAATCGAATCAATATGACAGAACGAAAACCCAACCTTCCCTACCTACACTCGGATCAGCACACGGCGGCGGTGACGGGGTGTTTCGGAGATCCTGTCGTCCAAACCCCGAACCTAGATGCCTTGGGCACGGATTAGCTCCATGGGTATGCGGAGCGGCCGATCGGCGACCACGGTTCGAACTTTCCCGGAACCGGCGGCGCCGCCAGTGGTCAGCGAAACTCGGTCGAGCGATCGGGACCGGGACAGAGCTCCTACGGGCTGCACGATGAGGATGTGACGGCCTGCGCAGTTGACTTTCTCGATCGGTTGGGAGCCGAGCGAAGAGCGGGAAAAGAAATCGAGCTCTTCAGCTTGTCGGTAGGATTCATTTTGCCCCACTCACCCTACGTGGCGCGTCGTAAGGACTACGAGTACTACCGGGAAAAGGTAACGATGCCGAAACATCGAGTCCCGTATACCGATGACCTGCACCCGTTTGAAAAATGGTGGCGGGAATGGAGCGGCACGGAATCGGTCGCGGACGATGACATTCGCAGGGCGCGGATAGCCTATTGAGCCCTGGTGGGCTCGATGGATCGGATGATCGGCCAAATACTGGATGCCTTGGAGCGTAACGGCCTCTCCGAGAACACGGTGGTCCTTTATATGTCCGACCACGGCGACATGGCGGGAGAGCGGGAACTCTGGATGAAGCGTTGCTACTATGAAGATTCGGTCAAGGTGCCGGCATTACTCTCTTGGCCTGGAGTCATTTCGGAAGGAGCGACTTGCGATCGGTTACGTCTGAGATTAGAAATTTCGGTTGGATCTAGCCGTCTTACGGGTAGCGTTAGGATCCCAGTCGATGCCGACTGCATCGAGGCGGCGAATCATGTCGTCGGTAAGCTTCCCATTTTTGCGTTCCATTCGTCCGGAGAGCACCTGGAAGGATGGATAATCTAATAGAGGTTATGCCATTTCCAGACCCATTTCGGAAGGAGCGACTTTTCCGAGATGCCGACTGCATCGAGGCGGCGAATCATGTCGTCGGTAAGCTTCCCATTTTTGCGTTCCATTCGTTGGCGCCAGACCCAGTTTCCGAGAGTTGGGTTTGAGGCATAACGGGACGGCACCCGAGCATGGCCGAATTCCCGGTGGAAAGCTTCGAACTCCTCGCATCTCTTCTCCCAGATAGAGCGACTCGCGATTCCACTGGAGCGATGGCCTCTCGGCCGCGCCTCGACGGTGCCTCTCCAGTCAAAAGGGATGGATTTCAGTGCTTCTAACCGTCTGCTGTTAAGGCGGCCCATCTTTCCAAGAGAACGCTGTCTGATCGCCCACCTTCGCAACTCGGGATCCTCATTCCAGGCCCAATCAAACTGGGTGTGACCGTGTTTTCCGTGATAGCGTTTCAAACGGGCAAAGAACTCCTGCCAGCGTCCATCGTGTATAGCTCGAAAGTCAGACGGCTGGGCGAATTTTCGCTGAGCCCTCTGGATGTCGGAGTCGTCAATGTGACCCCTGTCGATTTTAGCTTCGGCGACGACTTGAGTGCTCGCGATCTTTTCCCGGATGATAGAAAGCGCGCGCTCCCATCTACGGCGCCCGGTGCACCGACGAATACGGTCGCGAAAGAGGGTTTTCCCCTCGACCGCCAGGCAAAAAGTTGAGAAGGGATGCGTCTCAGGTGGCTTTTTCGCCTTCTCCGTAGTCCGAAGTCCCGCGATGAATGCGACCCAAGATGAAAGGATGGAGGGCTTGTCCTCAACCAGGAAGGCGGTGAAGCGGTCCTTCCAGACTCTTCCACGCCTGCTGGACTGAGAGTGAAGTCGAAACGAGAAATTCTGTTTAATGTGTCTGAGATAGTTGGAAAGATCTGCCTGCATCCGATGGCATCGGGCGACTTCGGGTCGGAGCTTCCAGTTCTTTCGCGAGTGCGTATTCGCAGTCAGAAGTCGCGTTTTGTCCGCCAGTTCCGGGCTGTAGAAGAATTTCAGACGATGCAATGTTTCGGAGAGTGAGGGCCGTCCTGGTTTGGGTATGCGCACGAGAAGGTAGAGCCCTCGCGGCGTTACGATTGCGGCAAACAATTCCACTCCGCAACCGATCGCACCGCGCACCGTCAGGTCGAAAAGGATTCTTTGTTGCGGTTCAGTCAGATCTGAAAGCTCGCGGGCGAGCTCCGTCTTAGCGTAATACACGGCAGGTCGCCGCGTCGTTCGACTGCGCACTGTTCTCATAAGACAAATCTCAGATGATTTAGCTTGAAACTAATCATTCCATCAAAAAGACCATTTCCTTCTCGTTCCACGGTGCGCCTTTGGGGCGATCTGGGAGCTGAATTGATAGGAACTTTATTTTCAGCTTGGTGGCGGTGCAAGGCAAAGAGAAAGGACTTGAATCTCGTTTCTCTGTCCAACCTGATCGACGGGCAAACAGGAATTGACTGGAGTGCTGTCAGTTTCGGAATACGGAATTCAACCGCCCAAACATCGAAATGCTCACGCATTCCGCTACCAATCATCACTCTCCTGTAGCGGAATGGGTGAGCATTTCGATGTTTGATCCGTTGATATCGCGACCTGGGGATCCGGGAGATTTCTAGCTCCAATCCTCCCACAAGAGCCCCTCAATCTGCCGTGTGACTTTCTTCCTAAATCTCGACCCGCCCTCCATCCGACAGGAGCGCAGCTTCATACACCTTCATGACGGAGAGAGCGAACTCGAGCGATCCGTTCTCCGCCTCCTGTCGGTTGAGGACACAATCGCAGAAGTAGCGCAACTCATTGTAGAAACCCTGGGTGAACAAGGCCTTGTTTTCGAGCGTTGCCACGGTGTCCTTCGGTTCCCAAATCACAGAGCCGGAGTCCATTCCTGACGGCGCGTAGTTCGTCGTGGAGGAATAGTCGAAAGGTATACCGCGATGGACGGTGACGCGCTGGGTGTTGTCTATTGTAATGTGGCTCTTTCCCCAGAAGGCGTAGCGCTCGGATGTTCGCCTTGCAGCGGTAACCAGATTGAACGTCCCCACCGCGCCGCCGGCGAATTCCAGTAGGCAGACTCCGCCTCCCTGAACGCTTCGATGCAATGTGACGGCTGCCACCTTCCCGCCAACCGCCAGCATCAGTGACAGGGGATGGCATCCGTTCTTTAGCCAATTAGGCGCCTCTCGTTCTCGGAGCACTTCTCGGCCATTTTCCGGAATAGTCATGGGATACTCCGCCGAGAGTCCCTGCATTGGGCCATGTTCGTCCATCGCCAATACTTCGATCACCTTCCGGGTCGCCGGCATGAAGGCTTTCTTAAAACCCACGACGACCACGCGATCGCGGCGATGCTCGATCATGGTCTCCACTTCTGAAGGCAGCACTGCCGGAGGCTTCTCGGTCCAGACGTGGAGCCCAGCATTGAGCGCCGCACAGGTTAACTCGGGGTGCATCTCGGGAGATACACACAAGAACACCGCGTCCAGGTCTTCGAGTCGGTACATTTCCGCCGCGCTGGTGTAGCAGGTACTCACTCCGTATTCCTCCGCCGTCCTCTTCGCCAGAACGAGATTCAGGTCACAGAATGCCTTCAAACGCACAGGCAGGTAATGCATCGCGGGAAGGATATTTCGATAGCAATGGGAGCCGATGCCGACGACGCCGACATTCAGGCGATTCTCGAATTCGCGCTGATAACTCATCTAGGAGGCTGTCGGACTTTGTGCTTCGATTGCTCTGCAAGTACGAAAGTTCGTCCGACAGCCTCCTAGCAAAGGAATCTGTCGGCATGGACTTGGTCTAGATTTGCACCCTTCACCGTTGAATCCGAACCTCCGCGATGTTGCGATATTCAAAGTCCGACAGATTCCTAGTCCGCTTTTCTCACAGGTTCCTGGCCAGGCTACATGAATTCCTTCTGCATAAACGCAAGATCAAGTTCCACCGCATTCGAGGAGTCGTAGCCCTTTTCGGCCGTGCCGTGAGAGGGGTTTAGGCAGATCACGGGGCTGACGCCGTCCGCGATCACTTGGGCGGTGATTGCGCGGATGGGCCAGGAGGCGTCCTCGAGAGACGATTTCCAGCGTAGGCTGGTCGATCCTCCATCAGACCGACCGCCTTTAAGATGGTAGTAGGCGATCAGCGGTTTGAGCTCCTCATACACCTTTAGCGAAGGATAGGTTCCCATTTGCCATTGATTTTGCACATCCCAGGTCTCCTGTCCGATTTCGACATCGTCGTGGAAGAGGGAGGTGGACAGGCAGTACACGGATAGACCGCGCTCCTGAATCGTGTCCGACGCTCGAGAGGCCTCTGTATTCGTGAGATCGATGATGCTCTTTCCGTATATACTGTCCTTCAGATCGAGATGGTGCAGACCCCAGGAGAGGTGCCGGTCGAGGGCGGTCTCGAAGACCGGGTCGGCCATCGAATTGAGCATGGTGATGGAAACGCACGGCATATGTTGTCACCATTGGCCTCAATGACCCCGGCATGTCAATCCCATCATCCTAACAGGCTTCTTAAGAGTGGGCACTATCAACTGAGCACGTTTGGAACTCGAGGGCCCTCGTCCCTCCAACCTAGAGGAAATCAGTCACTCGGGGAGCTGCATCGCCAAAATTCAGTTTGCAGCCGGGTAACGTCTGAGTTGTCTTCAGCGCGGTTCAGGGTTGAGCTCGATGAGCTGAAGATTCCTCTGAACCACCGCAGAAAACGTAAAGATCCAAAAATGTCCAAGGACACAACCCTGGCACGAATCGAAGCCACCGCCTACACCTATGATGTAAAGGGACTGGGATGGACTAAAGAGCGCAAGCCAATATCCGTTCGCACTTCGGACGTCTGCACTACCTCTGTCGATTGAATTCGGAATGACTCTCTACCGGCGAACTTTGATCATTATTGGCGCCACCATAATCGGGCTGATTGCGATCAACTATGCGATCACTCGAATCGTTCTCGTTGATCATTTCTCGGCGCTGGAAGACCAGCGGATCGCACTGGATCTTCAACGGGTGGTTAATTTTCTAGCGAACGAGGTGTCGAACCTCGATCATACTGTCGCAGACTGGGCCTCCTGGGACGACACTTACGCTTTTATTGAAGATGGCAACGAGGAGTATATCGAATCCAATCTCGTCGATGAGACATTTGAAGCCATAAGACTGAATCTCATGCTCATTCTCAACGTCGAGGGACATCCAGTCTACGCTAATAAGTTTGATTACCGGGAAGTCGAATCGAAACCAGTCGAGATAGGGAGAGAAGGTAACCAATGGGCGACATTGATCGATTGGATCAAACCTCAATTAGATCAGGCGCTCGGAGGCATATTCGTGATCGGCGGTGAGCCCATGGTATTCGCCGCCCGTCCGATCCTCACTAGTGAAGATGAAGGTCCGGAACGGGGTTGTCTTCTGATGGGGCGCCTTATCGACATGGCAACCTTGAGGGAGATTTCAAAGACCACGAAACTGCCTTTGATGCTGCAAAGGTGGGACAGGAGCCCGGCGTCATGGCCGAGTTCCGGGAAGATCGAGGGTATCTGGGATTCTGTTCCTTTCATCATAAAGAAAGAGTCCAAAGACACTGCAGTTGGTACGGTCCTATTGCAGGACATTTTCGGCGAGAGTGGTTTTTTACTCGGAGTCGAGGTGTCCAGGGAGGTCTTCCACCAAGGGCAGCTGAGCAGGATTTACATAGTCGTTTCCTTCCTTGTATGTGGTTTTGTGGTTGGTTCAGCTACTCTGCTATTGATCCGGCGATACGTGCTCATTCGGTTGGCCACATTGAGCAACAGGGTCAACAAAATCGCCGATGAAGCGAGAATCACCGATCGAGTGCCCACCACCGGGCGAGATGAAGTCGCGGATCTAGCGACAAACATTAACGGCATGCTCGATGCCATCGAGCGCGCCGAGAAACGGTTGATCGAGAGCGAGTCGAGAGCTCTGAGATTGGCGGCACAATCAGAAGAAGCGAACCTGGCAAAGAGTAGGTTTGTAGCGATGGTGAGCCATGAAGTCAGAACTCCTATGAACTCCATTATCGGATTCAGTGATCTGCTGACGACGACCGAAATGAATGAGGAACAAAGAGGATACGTCAGGCTTATCCAACGTGGCAGTGAAATGCTTCTGGCCCTCGTCAATGATGTACTGGACTATTCGAAGATTGAATCGGAACCCGCAACTCTGCCGGAAATCCCCATGAATCCGGCAGACGAGATTGCCTCCGTAACTCAACAGTTCCAGTTACTTGCAGATGAGAAGGGTGACACGATTCGGGTAGCGATCGATCATGATCTACCCGATCGCGTTGTGGGCAATCCCCCAAGGTTTCGGCAGATTCTATCTGTTCTCATGGATAACGCCGTGAAATACACGGAAGATGGGAAAATTGAGATTCATGCCAAAGGGAAATGGCTGGATTCAGAAAGCTGCTGGGATCTGGAAATCACAGTCTCGGATACGGGTATCGGAATCGCGCCGGAAAGGAAGGATTCGATATTCAACATGTTCGAACAAGGTGAAGAATCCCAAACTGAGCCTTTTGAGGGAACCGGATTGGGGCTCGCTATATGCCGGCTCCTGGTTGAGCAGATGGGGGGCACGGTTCGGTGCGAGAGCATTCTTGCGGAGGGGACGACCTTCACCTTCAACGTTAGAGTGAATCCTTTCATCCCCAAATCAACCGTGGAGGAAAGACCAGGTTCAATGGATACCACCAAGCCAGGACAACGCTCATTCAGAATAGTCGCGGCCGAGGACAGTCCGTCGAATCAGAAGGTCTTGATGGCGCTGCTGGCGAATTTGGGAAATACAGTAACGATGACGCATGACGGACGGGAAGTGTTGGAGACCCTCGCTAGAAAAAAGTACGACCTGGTTCTGATGGACGTACAGATGCCGATCGTTGACGGACTCGAAGCAACAAGGGCGATTCGGGCGGGGAAGTGTGGCCCGGAGAATCAGGATATCTATATTGTCGGTATTACCGCATTCGCTCTCGAGGGAGACCGAGAGAAATGTCTGGAGGCTGGAATGAACGACTACCTTCCCAAGCCGGTCACCAAAAAGGTGCTGCGTGAATGTCTGCAGACGGCTCGCAGTAGGATAAGGTAGTCGATCGCCGCGTTATCCCCTCCTTGGAGGGGCCAGTGGTGGGTTGCCCTAACACCAAAAAGCTCTAATCAGTCTCCAGTCACGATCTAGGAATCTGTCGGACGAACTTTCGTACTTGCAGAGCAATCGAAGCAAAAAGTCCGACTATAAGCCTCCTAGATAGAGCCCGTCCCAGTGGTGGAAACAATTGATTTTTAATGAGTTATGGGCAAAAAAAAGGCCGGATAGAGCTGCAAAAAGCTCGATCCGGCGAAAAAGGGCGCTTATGCTTGCGTTAGTCAAATACAAAGCACGCCCTTCTCATGAAAAATATTGCCGTACAAAGCTTCCTGCGTCCAGCCCTAACTCCAGTCATTCGATGCAAAGACTACACCGTGTTTCTGGAAACAATGGAGCGGATTGACCGGGTTTTGATCGACTCCTCGCTGGAAAGGGAGGCGATCGTAAAAGCCTTGGAAGGATGGGATGAAGCGGGAGGGAAGGATCGGGAGCGACGCGCTCTAAGAGCGATAAAAGCGCTGCGGGTGGAGGTGGTGCGTCATTTACTCGGAGGGATATCCTTTCGTTGTCTGTCGCAGGAGTTGGGACGCAGTGAGCTTCTGGCTAATTTTTGCCGGGTGCGTGAGGTAGACGGGATCCGGAAAATATCGAAGAGCAGTCTGGAACGGGATTCGAAATTCTTCGACGAAGCGTATCTGAGACAGCTGCATGCAAGGATGACCGAGGTGGTGGGCAATGCTGAACATTGTGGTGAGGCAGGATTAGAGAAGCCGATCGATACGAGGGAATGCCTGATCGACGCCACTTGCCTGGAAGCGAACATCCACTGGCCCGTGGACTGGGTCTTGCTCAAGGATGTGGGAGCAACGCTGCTCAAGGCGATCAGTCTGATCCGGCAGGCGGGAATGAAACAGCGCATGCCCCAGGGAGCAAAGGGATTGGCTCGGGAGATGAACAAACGGTGCCTGGAGATGACGCATGCGCGTCGGCGCCGGGAGGCGGGCAAAGCGCGTAAAGGGATCCTGCGGCGGATGAAGCTATTGCTCAAGAAGATTGAGGGCGGTGACGTCCTATCCTTCCTGTAAAAAGAAAAATGGTGTAACCTCCTGAAAACAAAAATGTAACCAAACCGGGGCCGAAAGGCGGCCCCGAAAAACAGGAGACTACACCATGAAGAAGATAGCACCGAGTGAGAAGATAGAGCAAGAGCTAATGGAAGGAATCGCGAGCAGCACAGATCCACTGGGGGAGGCGGCCCGACGGGGAGCCCAGCTGATGCTGCAAAGAGCCTTGGAGATCGAAGTGAGCGATTTTCTGGGGCGAGAGCGCTATGAGCGCTCGAGTGATGGAGCACTGCGGGGCTACCGCAATGGCTATGAGCCGAAGAAAGTGCATCTTTGCGAAGGGACGATTGAGCTGCAGGTACCGCAGATTCGCGACGGGCTGGAGCCGTTCGAGTCGGCCTGGCTGGAAGCGATCGGACGACGCTCGAAGCGGCTTTTGGAGCTGGTGCCGATGCTCTATGTGAAAGGGATGAGTCAGCGCGATATCGAGACGGCGCTGATCGAGTCTTTGGGGGTAGAGCAGACCGGGCGCAGCGTGGTCAATGAGGTGTGCCAAAGTCTGAGGATGGACTTTGCAAAGTGGCAGGAAAGAGATCTGAGTGGTGAGCGCGTGCTCTATCTGTTTCTGGACGGGATCTATATGAGGCTGCGGCCCGAAGACAAGAGGGCAGTGGCGGTCCTATGCGCCTACGGGATGCTCTGGGACGGACGTAAGGTATTGCTTCATATGGCCGTAGGGGACAAGGAGAGCAGCGCCTGTTGGGAGGCCTTCCTGGAGGACATGAAGAGCCGGGGATTGGCCGATCCAGTACTCAGTGTGATGGACGGTAATTCGGGTCTACGCAAGGCGGTGGGAAGGAAGTTTCCGAACAGCCTGGTGCAGCGCTGCCAGGTGCACAAGATGCGCAACATCGTCAACAAGCTTCCAGAGGTAGCCCGTCCCACCCTCAAAAAGCTCATTCACAAAGCCTTTACGGCGAAGGGATACCGCGAGGCTGTAGAACAGGCTCGCGCCATCATCGAGGAATACAAGGGGAGCTTTCCAGCCGCCATGAAGTGCCTGGAGCGTGACCTGGAGGAATCGCTCACAGCGCTGAAATTTCCCTTCCTGCACCGAAAACAGATCCGCACCACCAATCTGCTGGAGCGACTCTTCGGGGAAGGGCGCCGTCGCACCAAAGTGATTCCCCGATTCCGCTCCGAAACGAGCGGACTGTGCCTGATCTTCGCGGTCCTGGTGGATGCCTCAGAAGGCTGGCGAGGAGTCCGCATGGAACCCTACCTGGTGGAACGACTCAAACAGATCTGGAGCGATCCGGAGAGCACCTGGAAGGATCCGGACCTGATGAAATTCGCTGCCTGAAGGGAAGAAAGTAAAGATAATCTAATAGAGGTTATGCCATTTCGATTTTACAGGAAAAGGCGGACTTGACCTTGAGGGCCATGCCCTTCGCCACCGTGACTTATTGGAAGCTATGTGGATGCAAAGCGATTACACCGAGAAGAAGGCGAGCCGAATCATCGAGCGAATGGATGGTATGTTAGAGCAGATACCGCAGGTCATGAAACAGGCGCACGAACGGATCATAGGGGGGCGGCAGGTGAAGAATGAGGAGAAGATCCTGAGCGCCTACGAACCTGAGATTGACGTCATCGTGCGAGGCAAGGCAGATCGGGAGGTGGAGTTTGGCAACACCCTTTATTTATGCGAGAGCGCAGAAGGATATCTGTTGGACTGGAAACTGTATGGGGGGCAGGCCCCGAGCGAATTGAAGCAGCTTTGGGAAAGTCTGGAGAGGCAAAAGGGCTTCGCTTTAGAGGAGAAGATCGAAGCGATCAGTGGGGATCGGGGCTATGCCTCGAAGGCGGCCAGCAAGCGGCTCCAGGCAGAGGGGATTTTTGACGCCCTTACGCCCCGCAATCCACAAGAGCTCAAGGAGCGGATGGAGGAGCCGCGCTTTGTCCGGTTGCAGCGACGACGAGGGAGCACCGAAGGCCGGATCGGAGTGCTCAAGAACCGATGGCACGGGGGCAAGATACGCAGCAAAGGCTTTGACAACCGTAACCTTAGCGTGGCCTGGTCGGTTCTGTCCCACAATCTATGGAAAATCGCGCAGAGACTTGCGCAAGAACATGAGAAAGAGGCAACGCAGGCGGCATAGGGATCCAAGAATCGAGTCAGAGGCGCTTCCTTGGGAGAACTATCGACTCAAAGCGAGAGGAAGGGTGCTGGAAAGGTGCATAACGGATAAAAGGTAAGCTACCGAGGACGGAAGGCATGTGTCGTGGTCTACATAACGTGACGAAGATTGATATCGGTATCAGGCTTCCACCCAAATCCTCTCGGATTTGGGACAGCCTCTAGATAGACCGAACTGCTCCGCGGTTAAGTTTCTGGATCTATGAATCGTCGCTGAGGGTGTGCGGCAGTTGCTCAAGCCAATTCAGTTTGCTTCTCGGTCAAATTCCACTCAGCCCTGCATTCCCGTTCCATTTCCTTTCGAATCTGTAGCGCCTCGACCAATTGAGAAAATTCCACATCGCTCCAGCGCACGGTTTGACCCACGGGCACATCGTTCAACAGCGTCACTCCGTGGGCAAGACCAATGGGCAATGCGCCTAACGCCAGGCTGTCATACGCGGGCGAAAGCTTCCCCCATACCGTGTAGCCACCCTCACCATCGAGTTTCTCACCCTTCGCCAGATCCCGCTTCGCGATGGCAACAACGTCTCCTAGAAAACCCGTCGTGCATCCCGTCGGCTCACCCCGAAGCGCGGAGGAGAGTATCGAAATATTGAGCTCGAGCCCTACCAGATGAAATGGCTTGTAGATCGCGGCATAGCGGCCCGTGGCATCCGTAGTCAGCCCATACTTTGAGAAACAGTCCGCGGTGTATTCGTTCGGCGACTCAACGACTACAAAGACGCCCCAGCGGAGATCGCGGTTAACCGGCTGTCCATCCCGGCCGAGCGATGAGACCACCTCGACCTGTCCCTTGTGATGGAGCTGTCCACCAACCTCCCGAGGTCGCAGCATTTCGGGAAGATCGTCGATGCCGCAAGGTGGGAAGGCGAGTCCATCAGGGGAGGGTGTTAGACCTGTGGCGTTGGCGATTGCCGCCATCTCGATAGCGGATTTTGTACCGTCGAGAAATGAATTGAACATCTGCGCATTCATCTTCGCCGAGGCCGCCTCTTCCGCTGTCAGACCGTAGTAATCCCAAATCGTATCCGGGGTCGAAGAGTGATAGGAAGGAAGGTACTTGGTGCCCTTGCCGGCTGCCACGACGTCGAATCCGCAGGCCTGCGCCCAGTCGACCAGCTCGCACGTCAGGGCCGGCTGATCTCCATAAGCCATAGAGTAAACGACCCCGGCCGCTTTGGCTTCACGGGCGAGTACCGGCCCGACCAAGACGTCGGCCTCCACGTTGACCATTACGATGTGTTTACCCTCACGAACCGCGGCCCGTGCGTGAGTCACCCCAGCGGCGGGATTTCCCGTTGCTTCGACCACTACGTCGACGTCAGACGACGCTATAAGCGACAACCCATCCTCAAGAAATCGAACTCCCGAGATGTAATCCTCTTCCCAACCGACTCGGGCACAGGTCTCTCGAGCACGTTGCGGGTCGAGGTCGGCTATCGCAGTGACTTCGACGCCTGTTGAAGTCGAAACCTGGGAAAGGAACATCGAACCGAACTTGCCCGCGCCTATGAGACCGACCCGTACCGGTCCACGGTCGTCCAGTCGTTTCTGTAAGAGATCCGTGAGGCTCATGGGAGGTTCTCACGCGTGAAATACGCAAGTTGCTCATTTCCGAGTGCGGTGATCTCGACAATCGTAGCGGACCCTGAAATGCAAAGCTCTTTGTTAACCCACATGTTGCAAACTTGGATGTTTCGAAATGGACCGAGCCTATGAAACGAGTGGCCAGGTGTAGGTTCGAATCCGACGTGATCAGGGGCGCAAGACAGGGGTGCCTGAGACAAGGAGAACAGGTAGAGAGCCTGGGTTACCGACAGAATTCCCGATGATAAGCGCCGATGTCGATATCCTCAATTGACCCTTCGTGGACCAGGATACGCCACCGTTGGATCAGTTTGTCAGTTTTTTTGAGCTCGCATGGGCCATCCAAAGTGAAGTTTGACAGCATGGTGCCGTAGTCGCGCAGGAAATAGGGGGATGGAGGATTGTCCGGATGGTGCATGAGAGTGACTCCGACTTTCGCACCGGCCACGATGCCGCTATAGTCGACCCAGTCCGCCATTTTTCCCATGATCCCTTTCTCATTTTATTCACCGTTGGAATTGACCGCCCGGCCGCCGTCCTCGACATCGATGGTGTCAGCTACTCGAACACCGAAAAACGAGTGGGTCTCCTTGTCGAAAATGACATCGTTTTCGACCGGATTGAGGGTACAGGACACATCCAGGACATGCACATTCTCTCCGGGCCGCCATTCAATGTCGCGTTCCTCCGCCAGGACGCGTTCACCGCGCTTGGTCACCCAATGGTTCAGCGTTCGCAGGGTAATCCCGGTGTCGTTGACTTCGCTTTTTGCCTCAACTAGGGCGATGTCTCCCAGATCGTCTCGCGTCGGATTGTTATCGTGGAAAAAGTTGGTACGATTGGTCCGGCCGTGTCCCAAAAAGATGGATTTGTGGTGATTGTAGCGGTAAGCGCAGTTGGTGGTGACGGCCCGTCCCGACGGCGAATAGACAGGAAAGAGATTGGGACGCGAGAGGTAAAAATCACCCCATTCCAAATTGCCCTTGTTGTAAGCCAGGGCGAATTGGCCTTGATAGTAGAATTTGTAGCGCAGCTCTTCTTCGACAAGATCGATCTTTTTCATATGACTAGGAATCTGTCGGCCTTTGAATTTCGAAACAATGTTGAAATTCGGATCGACGGGCGAAGGTTGTAATTCAGGTCCAAGTTGATACCGACAGACTCCTTGTCTCCTTCAATCAGGGCAGGGATGTCGACCTGCGCTCCAGATCTTCGCGTTCGACCAACTTTCGCAACCAGCGCCAGCCTCTGCCGCCGGCTCCGATAAGGACTATTTTGAGTGGCATGCTGTTGTCCTTCTTGTATTCAGGTCATTCGTTCTCTCATCAACAGCCCGTGGATCCAGTCCTATAGATGCGGGTGGTGGGATCGATTCCGTCCAGCCGAATTCGACGGCGCGATCGTCGAAATGCTCACGCATTCCGCTACGGCTCGAAGCGTGACATGTAGCGGAATGCGTAAACATTTCGATGCGCCGGGGCTCGAGGGCCCAGACGTCGCCAAGGCTATGACCGGCAAGCCTCGCCCTGTAATCTATCCGTAAGCTCAGGTGCTCCCAAGGCATGCAAAATGGTCCAGTTGAGCAGATTTTCAGCGGCGTCGTCGGGTCCGTCGTCACCGCCCCATCGCGGAATGCATTCGAGGTAGCCGCGTTCATCAATATAATGGTCGTAGAATTCCTCGACAGCGGAACTTTGCGAATTGATAAGCTCGCGTTCCAACAGAGCCCAATACGGTGGCGGCGTGGGCGAATCTATTTCGAGGATCGTATTCATGGAATCACCCTAAATTTCCTGAAGTCGGTAGGCGGTGAGTACAAATGGCTTCCAGTCAGTCTGAAAATCCGCAATAATTTCAGACTCTAGGTGCCACGGGCTTCGGGATGCAAGGGTGCAGTCACGAGAGGTTGCTGCCGGCCTCAGGTAAGGAGACGGGTTGAGAGTCTTGAGAGGATTAAACAATGGCGGATAGGTTACGAATGATCGTGGTTGGGGCGGGGCGGGGTCGATCGCACTTGAAGAGCTTTCTGGCGCTCGAGGATGACTTCGAGGTGGTGGGGCTGGTCGATCAAGATGAGGGGCGGCTGAAGAACGCGCTTGGTGAGCACGAGCTGCCAACGAGTCTAGGCTTCACGTCTTACGAACAAGCGATTGCCGATTCTGGGTGCGATGGGGTGATGGTCGCGACTTGGGCTCGGACCCACGCGGCGTTGATCGAACAGGCCCTGGACGCGGGGAAGCATGTGATGGTGGAAAAGCCATTCGCGGTTGAGTTGGCGGACGCACGACGACTGCTTGGAGTGGCGGAAGGAAAGGGGTTGAAAATTGTGGTCAACCAGCAGTGGCGTTACATGCCGGGCCAGCGCACCATACGGCGGCTCATGAGTGGGCTCGAGTACGGGGAGCCGCAGGCGGGCCACTTCTCTTCCTACAAGGCGCGCGGTCGTGAGTATCCCGATTCACCGCATTCTCAGCTCTGGCAGATGACGGTACATGAAATCGACTCTTTAATCGCGATGATGAATCAGCCGATAGTCGAGGTATACGGACACTCCTTTCGCCCCCCTGAAACGACATGGAATCGCGAATCAACCGCGACTGCGGAACTGACCTTTCGGAATGGATGCCGGGTGGTCCTGGTCTCGACTTCAGACGCCCGCGTCGGGTCCTGTGAATTCCGGGCCGAGTGCGAGCGGGCCGCCCTAGTCTACCGCAATACCGGGGCTTTCGGCGGCAAAGAATCACTCTTCCTCGGCGAGAATCGGGAGTCCGGTTTACAGCCCTTGGCGATCGACGAAGGACCGAGGGAGTCGCCCCTGCTGGACCAGCGGATCGCCGCCGGATTCGTCGCCTGGGTGCATGGTGGTCCCGAACCTGAAACCAGCGGTCGCAATAACCTTCAGGTGCTCGGTGCGCTCGATGCGCTGATGCGGTCGGGGGCAAGTGGGAAGTCGGTCGAGGTGGTGATTTAGGTTCGAAGCGGTGACGGTCCGAAGCCCCTTCACGAATCGAGGAACTCACCCAGGCCCAAAGGGGATTCCCAACCAATCCCAGTTTCTAGGACGACCCACCCCTGGCCCCTCCGAGGCTCATCGTTCCCCATAAAAGAGCTGGACACATCGATGCGCACGATGCAATTTCGTGGGCATGAACAAAACCCATACGATCTGTAGACAGAGCTTCACGCCCGCCATCCTGGATAGGATCAACCGGTGGGTGGAGGCAAGCCAAGAGCTAACACGGCGCCAATTATCAATCAAAGTCTGTGAGTTAATGGACTGGCGAGACGGTCAGGGAAAGCTCAAGGAGATGAGTTGTCGAGTGGCTTTACTGCGTCTTAAGAAGCGAGGCCTGATTGAATTGCCGGCCCCTCGCAGGAAGGCAGAGAGGAGAAAGAAAGAAAGGGCTTTGGAGGAGTGGCTTTGGCCTCTATCGATAGAATGCAGTTTAAAGCAAATAGGGGAAGTGGGCCTTGAGCCTGTGAGCCTGCAACAACCCGAGCGGCTTAAGCTGTGGAGTGGGCTCATAGAGCGCTATCACTACCTGGGCAATAGTCCCTTGGCGGGGGCCCAGATGCGCTATCTGATCGTATCGGAGAAGGGGATTTTGGGGGCCCTCGGATTCAGTGCTGCGGCCTGGCGCACGGAGGTGCGCGATCGATGGATCGGCTGGGATGATGAGCACCGTTTGGACCATCTGGACAAGGTGGTAAACAACGCGCGCTTTTTGATCTTACCCGGTGTCAGAGTCCCCAATCTGGCCTCCAAGGTACTCAGTCTGTGCGCGCGGCAGCTTCCCTCTGATTGGCAACGACGTTATGGCTATGAACCGCTCCTTTTGGAAACTTTCGTGGAGCACAAACGATTCCGTGGCAGTTCTTATCGGGCGGCCAACTGGCAGTATCTGGGTTTGACCAAGGGGCGGGGCAAAATGGATCAAAACCACGAGCATAAAAAATCGATCAAAGCGGTCTACTGTTATCCATTAAGGAAAGATTTTCGGGAGCTCTTGGGAGGCCGAGAGGGACTGTGGCAAAAGCCTTCTTTATTGAATTGGGCAGAGAAGGAATTTGAGGGCATTGAGCTGGGCGATGAGCGGCTTCACAAACGCTTGCATCGGCTCAGTTTGGACTTTTACGCTCGGCCCGAGGCGAACATTCCGCAAGCCTGCGGCAGCGTAGCAGCGAGCAAAGGGGCCTATCGCTTCTTTGCTCACGAAAGGGTAAGGATGGTCAGGATAGTAGGAGCGCATAGCGAAAAGACGATTGAGCGTTGTCGGGAAAAAGAGGTCATATTGGGGGTGCAGGACACCATGCTGACAAACTACAGCGGGCACCAACAAGCGGTTGATCTGGGGGAGATCGGGACCCAGGCGGGCAAGACCAAAGGATTGATCGTACACGACACGATGGCCTTTGACACTGATGGATTGGCCCTGGGGCTATTGGATGTGCAAACCTGGGTGAGAGACCTCAAGAAGCCCCAAAAAGAGCAAAGAAAGAACAAACCTATGGAAGAGAAGGAGAGTTACAAATGGATCAAAAGTTACGATGCCTTGGTGCAAGCGCAAAAGCAGGATCCGGGGAAGCTGTGGGTCAGCGTGGGCGATCGAGAAGCCGATATTTATGAACTCTTTGCCCACGCCGAAGAAGAGGGAGAAAAGGGACCGAAGCTGTTAGTGCGCGCGACCCATAACCGCATCCTCAAAGAAGAGCAAAAGAAGCTCTGGGAGAGCCTCAAGGAGGAGAAAGTGGCGGGCATCCTGCAGGTGCAAGTACCTCGAAAACCAGGAGAGAAAAAGCGCCTGGCCAACCTCCAAATCCGCCATAAAGAGGTCCTTTTAAAAAAGCCATCGAAAGATAAGGAGAAAATCAGAGGGTGGGCCGTCTATGCCCATGAAAACGATCCCCCCAAAGGGAGCAGGGCACTCTCCTGGATGCTCCTGACGACGGTGCCGGTAAACTGTTTAACAGAAGCCGTGCAAAGAGTGCGCTGGTATACCATACGCTGGCAGATCGAAGTCTATCACAAGGTGCTCAAAAGCGGATGTAGAATTGAAGATCGTCAACTCAAAAGCCGCCAACAACTGGAAGCTTGCCTGGCCATCGACATGGTCGTGGCATGGCGTATCTTCTATCTGACTCATCAAAGCCGCCACCAGCCCCAGCAACCCTGTAGCATTAACTTCGAAGAGCATGAATGGAAGGCGCTCTACTGCTTCGTCAATCGCACCGAGCAACTACCCATCAAAGCGCCTCCTCTCAGGCAGGCAGTAAGGATGGTGGCCCAACTGGGCGGATTCTTAGCGCGAAAATGCGATGGAGAGCCAGGGCCCAAGACACTTTGGCGTGGGTTGCAGCGACTCCAAGACATCGCCAGCTTTTACAGGATGATCACTTCAGGCGAACTGAACCTTGATAGTAGCCAGCTGACTTACGGAACAGGATAAGCTCGGGAGGGGCAGGGGTGGGTCGCCCTACTTACCAGGATTGGTGCGATCCTCCTTGGAAAGCGCGGGGTGGGTTGCCCGGCCACGGAGGAATTTGGAGGTGGGGCAAGCGATAGGTTCGAACTATCGAAGCCACGTGAACATTTTCGGATCCCAAGATGTCATAATTGTCATCGCATATTTATCCTCCGAAGGTTGCATTTTCTGCTCGGAGTTGATTGATGGCTAGAAATCTGTCGGTATGAACCTAGGCGATCCTGCAAGGTTTAGAGGCCGAAAGAACCTTGGATTCAATGATTTCCGGAGCTTCTAACCGAATTCGTAAAGTTGCGACTGATCTCTGCAAGATCCGTCATACGCAATACTTCGCAAAAGCTCGATGAGGACAGGCATTGTTGCAGCCCTACCCGAGGAATTATCGCTCCTATTCAACCGGATTCCCGAACCGGGAGTGGTTGCTTCACCGAGAGAAGGGGTGTTCTGCATCCTTTCCGGTGTGGGAGCTCGTTGCGCCTCGGAATCGGTCAAGAAACTGATTGAGGAAGGAGTTGATCGGCTCCTCAGCTGGGGCTGCGCGGGAGGCCTGGCGCCTGAGGTGCAACCCGGCGATCTTCTTCTTCCCAAGCGGGTAATCAGTTCGGATGGCGAAGAGTGGTCGCCCGATGAGATTTGGCGTCAGAGAATGCAGCGAGATCTGGAGGGAGTCTGTGTGGTTCGGGAAGGCCCGCTCTATTCAAGCAGGGATCCGGTAATAACCGAAAGTGATAGAAAGCGACTCTACGAAGAGACTGGGGCGGTCGCGGTCGACATGGAAAGCGGCGCCGTCGTGCAGATTGCGAGTGAGCAGGGGATACCCTCTTTGATTGTGCGGGCCGCGGCCGACTGCTCTAAATCAGGAATACCAGCATGTATCTCAGACTCCATAGATAGGGACGGATTTGTGAATAGGAGAATCCTTTTTCGAAAACTGCTGGTGCGCCCCAGTGAGTGGGCGAAGACGATTCGGCTGGCTCGGGAGTTTCGAGCCGCCTGTTCCACTCTTTCGTTAACGGCGCAGAAAACAGATATGTGCATCCGATGACTGAAGGACTTTCAAGACTGCAGAATAGGGCGCTCTCCGGCTGGGCCGACTTCGTCATGCACCGAGCGATCTGGATCGTATTGAGTGCGGTCGCGCTGACCCTTTTCTCGTTTTACTACGCAGCCAACAACCTCGGTTTTAACACGGATCTGGACGAGATGATTTCGCCCGATCTGCCCTTCCGAAAGATCTACGCCGAGTACCGGGAGGCCTTTCCCCAGTATATCGGTGAGCTAGTCGTGTTTGTAGAGGCGGATACGCGGGAATTCGCGAAAGAGGCAGCCCGAATCCTGACCCAGCGTATAGATGGCGACGAGGAGTATTTTATCGAGGCATACCTGCCGGATGGAGGAGAGTTTCTCGAACAGAATGGGCTGATGTTCCCGTCTCTCGATGAGTTGGAGGACTTGACTAACGATCTGGCGCGGGCCCAGCCGGCCCTCGTGACCCTCTACCTCGATCAGAGTATGAGGGGGCTCTTCCAGATGCTCGAATCGGCGGTCGGGCTTCTCGATGAGGATCCTGAAATCGATCTCGACGCAATTTTCGAGAACGTCAATGAGGCCTTGGAAGCGAATATCGAAGGCGGTGATTACCGGCTCTCCTGGCAGGACGTGATGAGCGATAGCGAGGCTGAGATTGGAGACCTTCGCAAAATCATCAAGGTAAGACCGCACTTCGACTACAGCAAGCTACTGCCGGCGAAGGAAGCTCTGGAGCGGATTCGCGAATTCGGCAGAGAATTGGAGGCGGAGAAAGGATGGGGAATCCGAGTCCGAATCACGGGGGGGCCGGCCCTTGGCCACGAGGAGATGGAGAGTCTTGCCTCGGGTTCAACATCGGCCGGGATTTTTTCTCTCCTTCTCGTCTGCCTCTCGCTCCTGGTGGGGCTGCGGTCCTTTCCCATGGTTGGTGCGACGCTTCTTTCGCTAATCATCGGGATCATCTTGACGGCCGGGTTTGCCACTCTGGCGATCGGGCATCTCAATCTCATCTCGATTGCCTTCGCCGTTCTCTACATTGGTCTCGGGGTCGATTACGCGATCCATCTCTGTCTCCGATATCGGGAGCTGCTGCTGGAAGGGAGAGAAAAACAAGAGGCACTGAAGGGGGCGGTCGTCGATATTGGGCCTTCGTTGAACATGTGCACAGTTTCCACGGCAATCGGATTCTACTCTTTTATCCCCACCGCCTACGCAGGTGTTTCGGAACTGGGACTCATTTCGGGAACCGGGATGTTCATCAGCCTCATCGTCAGTCTTTCCGTCCTCCCGGCCATTCTTCGTCTATTGCCCGCATCCTCCGGAGGATCGGCCAACGCCCCTGAACCTAATGACGAGCCGAAGCCGTCGTTTGTCTCGCTTCATGGCCGCGTCATACGATGGGCGAGTGTCGTAATGGTGATCATTTCAGTCTCCCTCATCTTCCGTGTCCGTTTCGAATTCGATCCCATCAGGTTGCGTGATCCCAGCACGGAATCGGCCTCCTCTCTCATAGAATATATCGAGACGAGCGATATGCATCCTTCGAGCATCATCATCATGGGATCCGATGATGTTGGCGTGCGTCAGATCTCGGATGCGGTCAAGAATCTGGAGTCGGTGGAAAAGGTGTTCTCGATTCTCGATCTCGTTCCCGAAAACCAGGAGGATAAGCTCTTGCTGGTAGAGGATTTGGAACTGATCATTGGGGCTTCAATTTTCGACACCGAACCGGAGCCGGCCCCGAGTTTCCGTGAGCAGATCGAGCAGATCGAATCATTCCTCGCGGAGCTGAAAGAATATCCTGATGTCGCGCGGATGGATCGCCTGGTAAGGATGGAGAGTCTGCTTTCCCGTTTGCTTGGGTTGATTAAGAAGGAGGATGAAAGCGCGGCCTACGGGCGGATGGATAGTCTGGAGAATAGCATGCTTGAGACCCTGCCCCTGGCTCTTGGAACACTGACCACTGCTCTGAACTCGGAACCGTTCGAAAGGAAGGATCTCCCAGCCGATCTCCACGACCGTTGGATAGGCAAAGACAACCAGTACCGAATTCAGGTATTTTCAAACCTCAACCTCTCCGAGAACGAATCTTTGATTCGGTTTGTCAAGGAAGTGCGGACCGTCGCTTCCGATGCAACCTCAGGCCCGGTGTTTACCTATGAGGCAGGAAGGACCATCGTATCTTCTTTTCAACAGGCGTTTCTCAGCGCCTTGGTCCTCATCGCGATACTATTGTTCATCGTGTTGAGGAACGCGGTAGACCCCTTGCTTGTTTTGGTGCCATTGCTCGTTGCCGGACTCTTCACGGGCGCGGCGACGGTGCTTCTCGGTATTCCCTTCAACTTCGCCAACATCATCGCGTTGCCCCTCCTTCTCGGACTGGGGGTTGATAACGGCATCCATATGGTCCATCGCATGCGAAGCATGTCAGGAGCCGATACCGACTTTCTTCACACCAGTACGGCGAGAGGAGTATTGTTCAGCGCCCTGACGACCATGTTCAGCTTCGGCACTCTCATGTTTCTTTCCCATCAAGGTACCGCCAGTCTCGGCAAGCTGCTCTGTCTCGGCGTCTTGCTAACGATGGCGACGACATTAATCGTACTTCCCTCTTATTATCTCCTACGTTTCGGCCGTAGTTAGATTAAAGAATCGTTCGATTCTGTCCGATTGTCCTTCCTGGATTCAACCTCTGAAGAGGTGACGGATGGGCTGAATTGACTCGCGAAGATTCACAATTTGTGCATGGTACCAAAATGAAACTACCGAGCTACCAGATGAAATCGCAGGGGCAAAGAGCCAGGGTGGCGAGGAGAAATCCTTATTACCGTGCGCTGCAAAAGTACTACAGACCTTGGGGTTCCCAATCTGACTTTGAACGAGCTCAGTTCCCTCTCAAGAGGTGGAGCCTCGCCCGGGTCTTCCTCAACTCGCTAAAGGATTAGCGCAGCCTGGGCTCCACTAATTGGGTAGCTCATTTATTGTGTCGGACCCGTCGGACTTCCGAGCGCCACGACGAAGGTGCAAGACGGTCCTCGCCGCGTGGATCAAGACAGTGAAGATTGCCCAGGCCAGGGCGAGTTTGAAAGCGGCGTAGAGGGAGGCGGCGAAAAACCCGATGAGGAAAAAGAAGAGGTAGATCGTCTTCCGACCTCCAATCAGGCGAAAATCGCGGTCGAAAGGTGAATACTCGTCGAGCGTAATATTCATCCTCTTTTCAAATAGGGCGGCGATTATCCTGTCCGTGGTGTCGCAAGCGGTGATGGCGAATCCACAATACCATGCCGTTGTTCCGAAAGCTGGGGCGAGGTATCCTGCCAGGCAGAGATACCAGGAGTTCTCGCCAAAGTAATCAAAGATATGTTCGAGCTTTCCAATCCTTGAAGTCATCATTTTCACTCTGGCGAGCTTGCCGTCCACCCCATCGAGCACGGTTGCCGAAAAGGCCAGGATCCACGCGATTAAAAAGGACCCTTGGTAGAAGAGAATCGCGCCGGCGACGGAGAAAATGACGACGATGAGGCTGATCTGATTCGGAGTAATCGCCCCGTCACAGATCTTTCTCACCATCCAATTCTGGATATCGGGATGGATGTGCTTTTCGATGAAGTCGCCGGGCCGTTTCTGTGACCTTCGGATGAGGACCTCTAATCCCTGCCGTTCCGTATCGGGACCTACAATCTTCAGGCAGTAGGGTTCGACTTCCCCGCGGACTTCGGTGTCGTAGCTGTTGATATCGTCGCGGGATATCACGTTTGCAATGCGCAAGAGCTCCTCCGGACGCTCCAGATCCTCCGTCTCTAGAACTGCGATTTGCCAACACTTTCCCGTGGCAGCGCACGGATCGGCAAGGTAAAGGGAAGGGGAAGGTGAATTGGCGAGGAATGTGAGAATCCTCGGATCGATGAGGAGGTTGGCGTGGAACAGAATTAATGGTCCAAAATCGCCGGGTAACAGCGCCGTAAGCGACGGAAATACGGCATCCTGTGGCAGTCTAGCTTGGTCGACCTCTAGCTCTATCGCCAACGGTCTCGGGATCGAAAGGGGCGGTTCGACCTCTCCCGGCGGCAGAACTGTCTGCGCCTTCGAAATCCCGATCTGGCCGAGAGACCGTAGATTCCTTTCGAACACGGTCATTCCACCGAGTCGAACCCACGGTTCGGAGGGAAACTTATAGAGGACGGCTTTCATGGGCGGGGCGAATGGGC
The DNA here is from genome assembly GCA_965226025.1 of Candidatus Moanibacter sp. Classification (GTDB taxonomy): domain Bacteria; phylum Verrucomicrobiota; class Verrucomicrobiia; order Opitutales; family UBA2987; genus Moanibacter. The sequence continues at coordinate 3,150,266 of CBDDCD010000003.1, forward strand.
CGATCTCCCTCGCCCGGGCGCCGTCGATACCGGCAAAAATGTGGTCGCAAAAGGTGTAAAAAACGCGTTTGTCAGATGTTCGAAAAGTGGTTGCAATATTGCAATAAGGTATTTAACCCTACTCTTACGATCTTAATTGCGTTACCACGCATTGATGAAATTGTGGGATTGAAGTTGGGTTTTCGTTTCCTCTCGGATCAAGTCGAAAGTACCCGGAACTGAGTCAATAGAGTCATCAGTTTGCCTGAGATCAACCCTTGTTACTCCAAGAATGGCAATCCTCCATTGTATAAACGATCCATCGGACATAAAAAATCTCTCTCTGCCCGAACTCAGCCAACTGGCTGAGGAAATTCGTGCGAAGATTATCCAAGTGACTTCCGAGAACGGAGGTCATCTGGGGCCTAATCTGGGAGTGGTCGAACTCACCCTCGCCTTGCATCGGGTGTTCGATTCTCCGCGAGACAAATTCACCTTTGATGTTTCGCACCAGGGCTATGTCCACAAGCTGTTAACCGGACGGCAAGGCGACGTTTTCAAAAAGATTCGGATGACGGGCGGCATCAGCGGTTTCCTCTGTCGAACCGAGAGCGCACACGACAGTTACGGTGCGGGACACGCCGGAACCGGCCTTTCTGCCGCTCTCGGCATGGCCGCCGCAAGAGACTTGAGAGGGAGCGACGAGCACATTGTGGCGGTCGTCGGCGATGCCGGGCTGACCTGTGGAATCACGATGGAGGCCCTCAATAACGTCACCGCCCATACCAAGCGGCTCATCGTTGTTCTGAACGACAACAAGTGGTCGATTTCGCCGAACGTCGGGGCGATTTCGAAGTACCTCAACGAGTTGATCACGAATCCGATTTACAATCGTCTCGATCACGACGTGAGGACGTTCCTGGAAAAACTCCCCGGCGGCAATTCGATCATAAAGATCGGGAGAAAGGCGAAGAAGGAAGCCAAGGAGCTCCTTGTGCCCTCCTCTCTCTTCGAAAAATACGGGCTGCGCTACCTTGGTCCGATTGATGGAAATGATCTCGAGACCGTAACCGATTATCTGGAGTTCTGTAGGAACTGCGATCGACCGGTCGTTCTGCACATTATGACAACCAAGGGAAAGGGCTACGAGCCGGCCCTCAAAGATCCCGAGATTTATCATGGTCCGGGTCCCTTCGAAATTGAAACAGGCAAGATCAAGCCCGGGAAACCGGGGAGTCCACCCAAGTTCCAGGATGTATTCGGTAAGGCGATGGTTCGGTTTGCGAGAGAAGATCCGAAGGTCGTGGGTATCACCGCCGCAATGTCGTCGGGAACGAGCCTGAAGCTGCTGCACGAGGCCTGTCCGAAACAGTTTTTTGATGTGGGGATGGCGGAAGAGCACGCGGTGCTATTTGCCGCCGGATTGTCTACCCAGGGATTCCGGCCGGTCTGCGCTATCTACTCGACGATGTTGCAGCGCGCGTATGATCCGATCATTCATGATGTCGGGGTACAGGGCCTGCCGGTGACTTTTTGCATGGACCGGGCTGGACTTTCTCCCCAGGACGGTCCGACTCACCACGGTCTTTTTGATATCGCTTACTTGCGTTGTGTTCCCGGGACCGTGGTCATGCAGCCCAAGGATGAAGATGAGTTGGTGGACATGCTTTGGACAAGCCTCCACACTTCCAATCCCACTTTTATTCGCTATCCCCGCGGCGGCGCAGTCGGTGCTACTATCAAGGACGAGGCCGAGTTTATCGACATTGGTAAGGCGGAGGTCCTCCGAGAGGGCAATGAAGTCGTCTTTTGGGCTCTCGGTCCTTGGATCTGGGATGCTCTCAAACTGGCGGAGAGGTTGGAAATTGAAGAGGGCATCTCGGCCGGGGTGGTGAATGCGCGGTTTGCTAAGCCGATCGATACCGACCTCCTTCTGCGGCATGCCCTCGAGGCTCAGCTTATAGTCACCATGGAAGACCACGTCCTGAACGGTGGATTCGGGTCGGCCGTGCTGGAGACTCTTAATGAGGCAGATTGCAGGACGCCGATCGAGATGGTTGGCTGGCCCGATCGCTTCGTCGATCATGGGAGTTCGGTCGACGATTTACGCGTCATCAACGAACTCGACAGCAATTCAATCTACTGTCGTGTCTTGGGACGCTTGAACCGAGTCGCGGCGCCTCGCGAAAAGGCCACTCTCGTCCACTGATCGAGGACTCCAATGCTGATGTTTGGAGGGGCGGCCGACCTTTCTTCCGGCAGGTTTGTAGGAGCGGGTTCATCCCGCGATATTTCCGTGGCCGGTAACTCCGATCGGGGCGCAGAGTCGCTACTACACGCTCCCGAGAAAACGAAATGCTCACGCATTCCGCTACAGATAACGATTCGACAGGTAGCGGAATGCGTGAGCGTTTCGACGATCGCGCCGATGAATTCGATTTCTCCGGAGCGCATGGACACCCGTGTGAACCTAGAATTCATTGATCAGCAATGTTAACAGGAAGCTTCTGGAATTGAAGAGATCGGATACCATTGACGCCTCTCTACCTTCCGTCTCTGGCGGTCGAAACGGAGACTCGGATGTCCCTCGGCAGCAGGAGCAAGTCGATCCGACTGGGTGCGACGTCGATGATCGCACCCTGAGCCTGTCGAATTGGATCCGCTACGGTCCCTTCCTCGCCCAAATCGTCGTCACTCGCCGCTGTAACCTCTCCTGCGCCTATTGTTCGGAGTTCGATAAAACCTCGGATCCGATTGATCGCGAGGTTCTGGTTGAACGATTTAGGAAACTACGCCAATTGAGGACTTGGGCGGTTTGCCTGACCGGGGGCGAGCCGACCCTTCACCCGGAACTCCCGGCCCTCATCGGTGAGCTGAAAGCGCTTGGTATTCGACGACGATTGATGATTACCAACGGCTACCGCCTTACCAAGGAGCTGATTGAGTCTCTCAATGAGGGTGGGCTGACCGATCTGCAGATCAGCGTCGATGGGGTAAAACCGAACGAAACGACGGTCAAGACACTCAAACCGCTTCGGAAGAAACTCGAGCTCTTGAGTAAACATGCCCGATTTAAAGTGGTGATGAGCGGTGTGATCGGAAGCGCGCCGCCCGACGAGGCGGTCGATGTTGTCCGATTCGCTCGGGACAATGGATTCATCCCTCGAATCCTTCTTATTCATGATTCGAACGGACAGTTGCAGTTGAACACTGAGGAATTGAATGCCTATCGCGGGGTCAAACGGATGATTGGGCCGAGGCTCGAAGATGCCGACCGATACCGGGAGAAACTGATTCGCGATGGCGTTGCCCCATTTAAATGCAGAGCCGGATCGCGCTATCTCTACATCGACGAATTCGGAACCGTTCACTGGTGCTCTCAAACAAGGGGAATCTTTTCAAAAAACCTTTCCGATTACACCCTGGACGACCTTCGGGAACAATTCTACGCCCCGAAATTCTGTAACAAGACCTGCACCGTCGGCTGCGTCCGCACCACCTCCGCCTTCGATCAGTGGCGGCGGATGGACGGGTAAGACGAGATCAACCAATTATTCAGAAGGCAAAGCCCGAACACTGAGAGCAGGGTGGTCCGTGTCCTCCCGCCTTCGCGCGAGGCTACGGCGAGGTGTACCGGACGCGGAATCGGTGTGAGACTGCAATTGAGGCTTTTGCCGTGCCGGGACGGCTCGGCCCACCTTGAGTCGGGAGAAGAATGAAAATCGTACTCGATTTTCATTCTATTGCACCTTGATCCTGACCGTCTGTTCGTTAGACCTCAGCATGAACATAGCCGCTTCGAAGGGCGGTGGTCCCTTGAAGCCCGGTTTCACGTTGTTGGAGAATCCGTAGCGCTCGCGGGAGATGAGGACGAGGCCGAGGTTGTATTTATCGTTGTCGTTCTCGTCGTGGTAGAGGGAGACGGCGTAGCTCCCGTAGGGAAGATCCTCGAAACTGGCCAAGGCTTCTCGGGAATCCGGTTTAATAGCAGCCGTGCGTACCGCTTCCCCTTTCTTGGAAAATGTCTCCTTGGAATTGAAAAGACCGATCCTGATGGTCCCCTTGTCGTTGCGTAGGCCGGTGATCAGGATTTTCAGTGTTCCGGAGAGCAGCTTTTGTCCCGGCAGTTTCTCGGCCCGAACCGGTGAAAAGGAGAGCAGGGCAACGAATAGGGCGACCGTAAGCGTCTTCCACATCTGGATCTTCATGGTAGCGATTCTATGAGGTTGTCAGGGATAAGATCGAGTGGGTTTCGGATCAATCGTATTTTCAAGCCCGATCATGAGTGAGACGTGTATCCGTCTGGCAATATTCCCCTGTAGTTTCCTCCCTACCCGTTTAGCGTCTTTTCGGTTGCAGGCTCCCCCGGTCTCGGTTGACAAGACCTCAGGTTTAAAGTCCCTTTCGACGAAGTTTCGATTTACCCACATGCGAACATTGACGATCCTCTTCTGGCTTGTCGGCATTGCCCTGATGACCGGGTTGGTTGCCTATCAGGGCGTCGGGAACGTCGGTGAGGCTCTGGCCCGGTCCGGTTGGGGACTTGTGGTGCTGTGTGCCTACAATGTGATTCCCTTCGCCGCCACTGCGGTTTGTTGGCAGATTCTGTTGCGTGCCGCGGGCAGTTTACCTCTAGGGACCGTACTCTGGATACGCTGGGTAGGCGTATCGGTGAACAGTCTATTACCGGTCGCCCAAGTGGGAGGCGAGTTACTCAGGGTGAGACTGGCCACTCTTAAGGGAACCCGTGGTCCGGAGACTGGGGCCAGCGTTATCGTTGATGTGACTTTGGCGATCGCTTCCCAGTCCGTCTTCGTTTTTATGGGGATTGCCCTTTTCGTCTATTATTACGGGTTCGGAGAGACCGCCCACGTCGCCATAGTGGGCATCATTTTATTCTCTCTGTGTGTTTTTGGCTTCTATCTGGCGCAGCGTCTGGGGATGTTCTCACGGCTGGCCCACCGGATTGAGAAGATCGTCAAAGTGGGGGACTGGAAGACGATCACGGGAGGGGCAAAGGCTCTGGATGAAGCCGTCGACGAAGCCTATCAAAGCAAGGGAACTGTCTTCTTGGCCGGCCTCTGGCGCATGCTCGGAGTCATCCTCGGAACCGGTCAAATTCTTGTCGCTCTCTACTTTCTCGACCGACCCATTGGAATCGTGGAGGCCATTATGCTCGAAAGTATGACCCACGCGGTGCGCAATGCCGCCTTCATGATCCCCGGAGCCCTCGGAGTGCAGGAGGGTGGCTTTATGGTCCTTGGCGCCGCCCTGGGCCTCGGTCCCGAAACCGCCCTCGCCCTCGCCCTCCTGGTCCGTGCTCGCACCATCCTCTTCGGTCTTCCCGCTCTCCTCTTCTGGCAGTTCGTGGAGGGGCGGCTCCTGTTGCGGTCGGGGTAGTGTTCAGGGTGTCGGGACGTCCTGAACTTTGTCGTGAGCTCTTGTCGATTCCTCGTTCCGTTTCGTGCTCAGACCGGGCGAATGGAACTTGATTCCTGTTCCGAGTCTTTTGTCCCGTTCAGCCGGATGACGACAAGGCTCGCGCCAAAGCTCGAGACAAAGATTCCCTCGCGGGGAGTCTTGAGGCCTCAAGGTGACGACTTGGACGTTGGGCGTTCGATGTTGAAACAAGCAACGTTAGGTGGGCCGGGCCGTCCCGGCACGGCAAATGCACCTAGAAGATATCCAAAGTATGGTTTGCGTCCGCGAGGACACGGACCACCCCTTTTAATCCGCATACGGCGCGTCCAGAGGCCACGCCCTACCGCCTAAAGGCTAACCAGAAATCTACGATCCAACCGCAGAGGGTTTCGCCAGGTACCGATCTTTCACCTCACGGGCCGCGAATCGAATCGGCGCCTGGTGGGCCAGCGACTCCGTGATGATGCAATAGACACCGCAATTCTTCTGACACTCTTTTTTATGATTGTAACTCTCAAGCATTTCAGGCGTGACATCCATGATGTCGATATTGGGTATTCGCTTCATGCTGCAGAGCCAGAATTTCCCTTGCGCTGAAACGAAGAAATACTTGTAGCCCGCAATGCAGGTCCACTCCGTCTCCTTCTCGTCGAGAATGTCGCGCTGGTAATCGATCAACATGCCGCTGCTTTGGATCTTCTTGCCCTCCCGCTTCTTCTCTTCCTGGTAATCGAGCAGCTCTCTAAGCGCTTCCCGCTGTCCCGGCTTTACCGCGAACTTCCCGTTCGTGCCCGCGTGGACCAGACGAGACTGAATCGGAATATTATTTTCTAAGCCCCAGTCGAGCACCTGCTTCGCCTCTTCAATCGACTCCTCGAAGAGAACCCCAGACATGCTGTACTTCAGATTCGATTTTTTAAGAAGGTCGAACTTTCGAATCACCGACTTCAAAGACTTCCGGGTCGATCGAATAGGCGTCATGCGGTCCACCGAAACATGAATGGAATCGAGATTGGCATCCTCCAGACCCTGTATGATCTCCTTCGTGATCTTGAATCCGTTCGTCGCGATGCTGGTCTTCAAGTCGAGCGATTTGCAGAAGCGCACGATCTCGATAATGTCGGGGTGCATGAGCGGTTCTCCCCCTTGAAGACCGATGCGAACGCAACCTAACTCTTTGATCTTCCCGATCCACTTTTTGATGTCTTCAAACTCCGGATGCGGCACGCTGTTGTCGAACTCGGTGCAGTAGAAACAATCCAGGTTGCACCGGTCCGTCACATAGAGGTGTGCCGCGATCGGCTTGCGGTCGAATTCACGCCGCGCCATCTTTAACCAGAAGGGGCTCATCTTTCTCTATCTCTCTCTTTCGGGTGACGTCCTATCCTTCCTGTAAAAAGAAAAATGGTGTAACCTCCTGAAAACAAAAATGTAACCAAACCGGGGCCGAAAGGCGGCCCCGAAAAACAGGAGACTACACCATGAAGAAGATAGCACCGAGTGAGAAGATAGAGCAAGAGCTAATGGAAGGAATCGCGAGCAGCACAGATCCACTGGGGGAGGCGGCCCGACGGGGAGCCCAGCTGATGCTGCAAAGAGCCTTGGAGATCGAAGTGAGCGATTTTCTGGGGCGAGAGCGCTATGAGCGCTCGAGTGATGGAGCACTGCGGGGCTACCGCAATGGCTATGAGCCGAAGAAAGTGCATCTTTGCGAAGGGACGATTGAGCTGCAGGTACCGCAGATTCGCGACGGGCTGGAGCCGTTCGAGTCGGCCTGGCTGGAAGCGATCGGACGACGCTCGAAGCGGCTTTTGGAGCTGGTGCCGATGCTCTATGTGAAAGGGATGAGTCAGCGCGATATCGAGACGGCGCTGATCGAGTCTTTGGGGGTAGAGCAGACCGGGCGCAGCGTGGTCAATGAGGTGTGCCAAAGTCTGAGGATGGACTTTGCAAAGTGGCAGGAAAGAGATCTGAGTGGTGAGCGCGTGCTCTATCTGTTTCTGGACGGGATCTATATGAGGCTGCGGCCCGAAGACAAGAGGGCAGTGGCGGTCCTATGCGCCTACGGGATGCTCTGGGACGGACGTAAGGTATTGCTTCATATGGCCGTAGGGGACAAGGAGAGCAGCGCCTGTTGGGAGGCCTTCCTGGAGGACATGAAGAGCCGGGGATTGGCCGATCCAGTACTCAGTGTGATGGACGGTAATTCGGGTCTACGCAAGGCGGTGGGAAGGAAGTTTCCGAACAGCCTGGTGCAGCGCTGCCAGGTGCACAAGATGCGCAACATCGTCAACAAGCTTCCAGAGGTAGCCCGTCCCACCCTCAAAAAGCTCATTCACAAAGCCTTTACGGCGAAGGGATACCGCGAGGCTGTAGAACAGGCTCGCGCCATCATCGAGGAATACAAGGGGAGCTTTCCAGCCGCCATGAAGTGCCTGGAGCGTGACCTGGAGGAATCGCTCACAGCGCTGAAATTTCCCTTCCTGCACCGAAAACAGATCCGCACCACCAATCTGCTGGAGCGACTCTTCGGGGAAGGGCGCCGTCGCACCAAAGTGATTCCCCGATTCCGCTCCGAAACGAGCGGACTGTGCCTGATCTTCGCGGTCCTGGTGGATGCCTCAGAAGGCTGGCGAGGAGTCCGCATGGAACCCTACCTGGTGGAACGACTCAAACAGATCTGGAGCGATCCGGAGAGCACCTGGGAGGATCCGGACCTGATGAAATTCGCTGCCTGAAGGGAAGAAAGTAAAGATAATCTAATAGAGGTTATGCCATTTCGATTTTACAGGAAAAGGCGGACTTGACCCTCTTTCGTCGAAACTCAGGCTAGTCCCGATCCAGCGAGGCTCTTCGGCTCTCCTCCGCTGTCAATCTCAAAACACGGTCGTTTAGCCATATATCACCCGGATGACACGGAGGAACGCAGGCCGCCAAAAAGCAGTTCAAAGAAGAAAGATAACCACGGATTTCACTGATGAGCACGGATGAGAGAAACCACGGAGGGCCTAGTGCAGCGAAGCCGCAACCAAGACAGCAGATGGGGAGTAACGGAGACGGGGATCCGTATTCGCTCCGCTAGGCCGAGACAAATGGACACGGAGATGAGAAAGCAAGCCCGTTGAGTGGAATTGAAGTCTCTGCGCCCTCCGCGGTTACCTCTTCTGTTCATCCAACAATATTCAGTTGATTTTCCACACTATCCTCCGAATACTCTTTCCCGGTTCGGATTCATTCCCACCAGACCGTTTCCCCAGGGAGAGGTGGCTGAGCGGCCGAAAGCGCTCCCCTGCTAAGGGAGTAGGCCTCTAAAAAGGGCCTCGCGGGTTCGAATCCCGCCCTCTCCGCCATTTTTCGCCGCGGGCGAAAAATGAGTTCCTCGCCGCACGCGGCGAGGAGGGGAGGGTGTGCAATGCTTTCGAGTGCGCTGGCTTGACTGCGCTTTTTCGCGGCGAGGCTTGACTCGCCGATTTTTGTCCACGACTACAATCCGGAGAATCCAGACCTCCCATCGTCAAAAAGATTCGGTAGTTTCGGTAGCACATGTGAATCCATTTATGGGTCGGACCTCGCACCTAGCCTGGAAATCTCAGAAGATTTCCAGGCTAAAAAACAAAAGGGCACAGAAGATCTTGATGTGGAAAATGTTGTCGTATGAATTCGAAGACGGATTCGGTCATTCCTTGCGACAGTCTGCTCTGTCTCCCACCTCGTTGGTTCTTCTTCGAAAGAGGAAATCAGATCTTTGAACACCTTCAAGATCTTCTGTGCCCTTTTGTTAAATAGCCCGCTTTTTATGGCCGGCAAGCGGCAACACGGCGGGAGGAACATTCAGCCGCAATAGGATGCTCGAAAATTTGTGAGAAAAGCGGGCTAGGAATCTGTCGGGCTTTCCGTCGCCTCCCGATGGGCGGGATGTGCCGTGACAAGTGCACTTCGCAACAGACCTGAACTTCGGATCGTAAGTTGACGGTTGTAAATTGCGACCAACTTCATACCGACAGATTCCTAGCCCTACTTGACCAACTCAACTTCCGAAACGGTTTTTTCGGGGGTAGTAGGGCTCAGGAGGCGCATCAACAGTAGAGGTGGGTTGGCAAAACCGCCTGTAGTGTAGACCTACGCTCTTCCCAGGGCGGGATTTTTTCGTATAATGGTGGGCCATCATGTTTCTGAGGTGTAATCGTCGGCGCAAAGATGGCAAAGAGCACTACTATTGGAATATCGTTGAGAACAAGCGTGTCAGCGGGGGGCGGGTGGTCCAAAGACAGGTCCTCTACCTTGGAGAGATCAACGATAGCCAACACGAAGCGTGGCGCAAGAGCATCGAGATTTTCGAAGAGGGCAGGGAAAGACCCGAACAGGTGGCGCTGTTTCCGGAAGATCGTGCCCCGCCTGTGGGCGACGAAAGTATTGTTAGAATACGGCTCAAAGATCTCAGGATCGAGAAGCCGCGGCAATGGGGAGGGTGCTGGCTTGGGTGCGTTCTATATGAGCAGTTGGGACTGGGAGAATTCTGGCGGGAGCGTCTCAGACCCTCCCGTCAGGGTACCCGCTGGGCCCATGTGCTGCAGACCCTGGTGGTTTACCGGCTGATGGCACCGGGAAGCGAGTGGCGGCTGCATCGGGAATGGTATGAGCGAAGCGCGATGGGCGATCTGATGGGGGAAGACTTTGGGATCGCCGAGAAGAACACGCTCTATCGCTGCCACGATCGATTGCTCAGGCACAAGAAGGCCCTGTTCAGGCACCTGACCGAGAGGTGGAGCGATCTGTTCAATGCCCGTTACGAGATTTTGCTATACGATCTGACGAGCACCTATTTTGAGTGCGATCCGAACCAGGAGCCGGCGGCCTCGAGCCGACTGCGCAAGTTCGGCTACAGCCGCGATAAGCGACCTGACTGCGTGCAAGTGGTGATCGCCCTGGTGGTGACTTGTGAGGGCTTGCCGATTGCCTATGAGGTACTTCCGGGTAACACGCAGGATAAAACCACCTTAAAAGATTTTCTTTCTCGGGTGGAAGAGAACTACGGTAAGGCGAACCGGGTGTGGGTGATGGATCGGGGCATTCCGACCGAGGAAGTCTTGCAACAGATGCGCCAAAGCGAACCCAGGATCCACTATCTGGTGGGTACCCCGCGCTCCTGGCTGGGTCGCTTCGAGCAGTCGTTGCTGCAGAAGGATTGGAAGCAGTTGCGTCCCGGTATCGAGGTGAAACTCCTCAGCGAGGGAGGTGAAACCTACGTTCTGGCTAAAAGCGACGATCGGGTGCGCAAAGAAAAAAACATGCGCCTGCGTCGTTTACGCCGTCTTATCGAGGCGCTCAAGAAGCTGCGTGAGAGCAAACGGCGCTACCAACGCGATACCATCCTGATCAAACTGGGCGAAGCCAAAAAGGAGGCCGGTCCCCGGATCTTTGGATTACTCGACATCGAGATCGCCCCCAAGGGCGCCCCCACTGAAAAGCCGCCTTTGAGCTTCCGGTTGAACTTAAAAAAATACCGCCAAGCCTATCGCCGCGAAGGCCGCTATCTGTTGCGCAGCACCCTCAGTGCCGAGAACCCCGAGCAACTCTGGCGCCTTTACCTGCAGCTCACTGAGATCGAGCAAGTCTTCAAGGAAATCAAGAACGACCTTTCCATCCGCCCCATCCATCATCAGAGAGATGATCGCATCGAGGCGCACATCTTTATCAGCTTCCTTGCTTACTCTCTGTGGGTCACCCTGAAACGTCGACTCTACCCGATGGCTCCGGGACTGACCCCAGCCGAGGTGCTCTCCAAAATGGCGGCCATCCAAATGCTCGATGTGAAACTGCCCACCACCGACGGACGCACCGTTGTGCTTACCCGTTACACCGAGCCCGGTGAGGACCAAAAGCTACTACTGAACCGGTTACACCTCGAACTTCCTCCCCAACCACCCCCCCAAATCGAATCCAAATAACCCCTCCTGTAGTGTAGACCTTTGGCCCACTATCAACGACTTACGTCGAAATCAGGCCCCAGTTGAGAAAGACGGGCTAGAGGGAACCGACCGGCTCGACACCAGTGCCAGGTTGAATCGCAAGTGTCATACAACAATACAAAGCCTGACCCCTTCACAGCCCCTGAGCGTGATGAGCCTCGCATGGCTGTTGTGTATGGGGAAGGCGTTTGTTTGTAGCCGAGACGAGTCGGGTTGGAAGCAGAGGTTCGTGGATTCGGCCAATGTTATTCCGACTGACCGGGATCCGTAATGGTCTGTGATTTGCGATTCTTCACATGTCGTAGCCACGAATCCGGAAACTTTGCGCTCGGTATCGCAAGTCCAAGGGAAGCAGGTGTAAAAACTCCAGCTTCGTCTGATTCGGGCGGATTTGGTGTTCCGTTTAGAATGGTCAATCCTGAAAAGTTGATTCGCGCTGCGAAAACGATTCCGACAACAGTGCCGTCTGCCATGAACAGCGGAGATCCGCTGCTTCCCTGATTGACAGGAATGTCCAGCACGAAACTGTTTGGTCTTGGTACCCCTGCGAAAGGTAGAATCCCAGAGACGACTCCGGTCTGGAGGAGCGGTGTAAGCTGAATATCCACCTCGGAGTCAAACCGAATTGGGAAGTCCAATCCTTGAGGAAACCCGAGAATGCCGACAGGCATTCCAACATTGATGACGGACGAGTCCTCGATATGCACTGGCTGTAAGGGCAGTGCAGCGGGGTGGCAGTCATTCGGATCAATCTTGCATGCGCCAATATCAGGTGGTGTGGGGAGGAGCACCTCAGAAACATTCAGTCCTCTGTATTTCGGCAGGCGCTTAGGTACTTCCTTAGCATCTTTAGCGCTTGGTAGGTATATCTGGGTAATGTCGGTGGCCATCATGCCCGCTACTGCTACATTCTCGCCTTCTGGTTCGCCCGTAACGAACAGAAAGGCTGCGGCACCTCGACCCACTCCGACCTTCTTGTCCCGTGTGGCCAGTAGGGGTTCGAGTACATGGCGGTTCGTCACAATCCATCCATCAGGACTGACGATGAAGCCAGTCCCGGTTATGGTGAATTCTGGGTCCTTTCAAATGCCGAGTCCAACTACGGCCGGTCGAATTGCACGATAAGCGTCCTGGAAGTCCACTACCTTAGGGCAATCTCACCCTGTCAATTTCCACGTGAGCTCTCTCGCGGGCGAGTTAGCATATGACCATCCGGCGGATTGTGTGCGTGAAGCATGAGCGCGTTGCCTATGGCGTGCAAGTCTCCTCTATATGTCGGAGGGAACAAGGTCGCCTTCGTAGAGGGGGTGCCTGAGTTCGATTCCGCTCGCCTTGCTAGGAATTTTCTCAGGCCCGTCGTTAAGGTGGATGCTGAGCCTGATGAGCTGGCGTGGCTGTGGTTTATGGGGAAGGCGTGGGTTTGTAGTCGGACGGGGTAGGGAGAAGAACTTCCTTGTTGGCGGCGTTTACGCGACAGCCGATTAAGTAGGAGAATCTCTTCGTCGGTGGGCTGACGAAACAACAGGACTATGCTGAGGCAGAGAAGTGGTACCTCAAGGCGGCGGGGCTAGGATTCGCCAAAGCCCAATACAACCTTGCGAAATTGTATGAACAAGGCCCAGGGGAAATTCTCATACCCAAGTTGACTATTCAGTTGTTGTTCTTTTAGGATTAAAATCGGATGCTGACCTCCAACGAACGGAGTCCGCGGAGTGTAAAAAAGCCAAATTATATTAAGAGCTGTGAGATGTAAACGGTTGTTATGCTCGGGTCTTACCTGGATTTTTCCCCTGGCCACTCTCCCGGCCCTCCAAATTAACGAGATCCGTATTGACCAGCCCGGTGACGACAACGACGAGTACTTCGAATTGAAGGGGGATCCGGGCGAATCGCTCGATGGCCTGGCTTATATCGTTCTCGGCGACCACTCGGGAGATAATGCCACGAAAGGAAGCGGTGTGATTGAATTCGCGGTGAGTCTTGACGGTCTGGCGATTCCGGACAGCGGCCTCTTCCTGGGAGTTGAAGTCAGTTTCACGCTCGCCCCTGAACTCGTCACAGAAGAATTCGACGACGATTTCGGTCTTTTCACGGAAGTACGGGGTTTAACAACGGAAGACAGCAACCTCCGCTGGGTGAACACCAACAAGGCCGGCGGTGATTCCCCGGGTGAATTCGGAGGCATCTTTAACCGCACCGCGGACGCGGGCGCCCACCTCATCGCCGATCTAAATATCGGCGATGTATCGCGTTTGGATGAGCTTACAGTTACAGGAAAGTTTTTCATCGCGGCCAATAACAACCATGACGTCTGGATCGAGATCGGCTTTACCAACCTGACTCTGACCGATCAGAATCCGATCAGCGAAAATCATCCCTTTTTGGGCGTCGCCATCATCGAACCAAGTGGCGAGGCGCCCAATTTCCGAGCTATTGGCATCTCCAATACAATCTCCGGCGGCCGCAGCCGGGGTAGTCTGCCGGATCTCGACACGGATCGGGTACCGGTGGGTGTCGTAGTCACGTTTACCTACACATGGACTCCGGATCCTTTTCTTCCGGGCAACGGCTCTTTCAACTGCCGATTCGACTGGGCCGCCGGCGGTTACGACTCGGCAGGAGATGAGATCAATGAACCCGATGTCACCGAATGGGCCTTTGATGCATTCAAGATCGGGACGGGAGCGGCCAGCTCGTCGGCTTTGGGCCGCAATGCGGAAGTCTGGATTGACGACGTCACCTACATGGTAGGAGACCGTTTGGAAACATTTGCTCTCTTTTTTGAAAACAGCGATAATGTCACTCATCTGCTTGTTCGCGGATATACCGGGCCGGAGGTCTTGAACGTAGCCGATCAGGAGGGTGATCTGGGAATCGATATCGACGGGGACGAGGATGGCGTTCCCGATCTGGATCCTCTACCATGGACCGAAGTGGTCGACGCCGTGGGAATTGTTGAGGAACCGGAAGGGGTGGAGAAGCTTTTTGGAGTAACGTTTGGCGGCGTTGATCTGGATCCGAATGGACCATTCGCCCCGGCACACGTCTTCCGCGACGGCGTTAGTGGCGATTGGCTGATCGGCACTTTTGACTTTAATGATCCCAACGCCAACGACACGCCGGGGGCGGAGAACCCGTCACTTTTGATTTTCCTGGAGAGCTTCGAAACCGACGGAAGTGTCGCTACGGGAGATGGTCGTTATACTGTTGAGAATCAGAGCGATGACGGAGCCTCGGACTATTTCAATCGCCGCGCGGTCGGCTCCGCGGGGACACGGGTCAGGGGCGGCGCCGTCGATGGCGATTTCTACTGGGGCGCTCGCGACCTCAATGGCGACGGCGTCCCCGTCAACGATCTCGAAGATGAGGAAGCTCGGATTACATGGAATAATCCCATCGATATCGCTGGAAGGGGCAACCTCGAGTTGACGGTTGCCGCGGCGCAGGGCGATGATGAGCAGGAGTTTGATAATCCTCTGGTTTTCCAATACAAGATTGACGACGGACCGTGGTTAACGGCGGGTGGATTCCGCGGCCTCCATTCGAATTCGCCGAGTTACGTATTCGAAGGAGGCCATTTCGGGGTCAGCTCCGGGGTAGTGCCCGAATCCACGGATCCAAGGCTTACCCGGACTTTCCGGGATTGGGAGTTCAGGATTTTCGGAACCGGCAGTACGATGCAGTTTCGTGTCTTTGTGAATGCGAACGGAGGCTTGGAGGAATACGGTTTCGACAATATTCGCATCAGCGGCGATAATTCCCTCACCTTCTTCACCCTCTCGTTGAACAGCGCTGGTTTCCTCGAGACGGATGGCGGCGGCGCGGGCGTACTGACGATTACCGCCCTCGGCGGCGCTCCCGGAAGCGATGTCGTATTCGCCCTCGAGGAGAGCGACACCGACAACTCCGAAGCCGCCCTCCCCGCCGAGATAACCCTCCCGGCCGGACAGTCCACCGTCGGGGTGCCCTTTGATATTCTCGCGGACGGGCGATTTGACGGCGATGAACCGGTCACTATACAGGTAAGCGCACCCGGTTGGGCCCGCGAGCAGATCACATTCACGGTAACGAATGTCGATCCGAAACCCAACGTCGTGGTCAATGAATTCTATCCCGATCCCTTCAATTTTTTTGCGCCGACGGACTTGCAGGGCGACTCAAACAACGACGGCGTCCGCAACGACGACGAGGACGAGTTCATGGAAATCGTGAACCTGGAAGCCTTTCCGGTCGACATTTCCTCATGGGAATTGTGGGACGAGCGGGGTCCCCGCCACATCTTCCCCGACGGAACGGTTCTTGGAGCGGGACAGGCTGCCGTTGTTTTCGGAGGAGGTGATCCGCATGGAATATTCGGCGGGTCCAAAGTCGACACTTCCTCGCAAGGCAATTTCAGTTTCGGCGTCACCGGCGAGAACGTGTCCCTTCGTGCGGGAGGGGCCAATGCCGCGGGAGCTTTTGTTGATAACTTCACTTACCCTCCTGAGTTAGGGGGGACAATGCATTCAATTACCCGAAACCCGGATGGCACGGGCGGCTTTGTCGATCATGCGACGGTAGCTCCGGGCGGCGCCTTCTTCTCCCCGGGAACAAAGTCGGATGGCACGCCTTTCTTCACTTTTGCCGACACCCTGAGTATCGCCTTCGATTCCGGAACCGTCGCCGAGGATGCCACCGATATCGGGGGAACTGTCAGCTTGACGAACCCGGCGCCGGCGGGAGGTCTTCTCGTTTCCCTCCTCGCGGAAGGGGATAACGCAGACGAATTAATCCTTCCCGCCACCGTGACGATTCCCGAGGGCGCAACCGAGATCGGCTTTACCGCCCAGCCGGTGAACGACGGGGTGCTCGACGGCGACCGAGAAGTGACAATTCGCGCTACGGCCGATAATATGTTTCCCGCCCTCGCCTACCTCACCACAACCGAGGTCGAACCGAACCCCTTCAATGTCGTCATCAATGAAACCCTCGGTTCGATCCTCGGGAGCAGTTTGGACGCCAACGGCAACGGGATTTTCGAGGAGCCGGTCGAAGACCAGTTTATCGAAATCGTCAACAACGGCGATTTCAACGTCGACCTGACGGGTTGGACCGTTCGGGTAGCCCGAACCGATGAACCGGATCCGGAGCTGCTCGTGCATACTTTCCCCTCTGGGACCCTCCTCGCCCCGCAAGGCGCAATCGTCATCTTCGGCGGCGGGGAGGAAGCCGCCCTTCAAGCGGCCAGTGACGCTCTCTTTGGCGGCGCCCTTGTCCAGGTCGCCAACAGCAGCTTTAACGGAGTCAACCTGACCGACAACGGCGACGGAAGGATCAGTTTGCTGACGCCGAACGGTTTTGTGGAAGACAGGGTCGAGTATCCCATGGAAAATTCCGACCAGGCGCAGTCGCTTGTCCGCAGCCCGGACCTGAGCGGCGATTTTGGAACCCTCCATTTTGAGGTTTCGACAGCCTTTGAACTCGCTTCTCCCGGGCGTCGACTGGACGGCATCCCCTTCGGCCAAGGGAACGCTACTTTCACGGTCACAATTACCAACGACAGCGGTGCCGGTTCCTTGCGCCAGGCAATCCTGGATGCCAACAGTAATCCGGGTAGTGACCTTATTTCTTTTGATCCCGCTCTTCAGGGAGGAAGGATCTCCCTGAACGGAACACCGCTTCCGGAGATTACGGACGCTTTGACCATCATCGGCCTCCCGAAGCCGCCGGATTCTCGTTTTCCTATCGAATTGCCCACCGTTCCGCAACCACCACTTGGGTTCCAGGCTTCTGCGCTCGAACCAGCCTCTCGTACGCCTCCAGAGGTGAATCGTTTGACGGTTGATGGGGACAACCAGTCGCGAATTTTGCAGATCGGAGCAGGGGTCACCGTTGAAATCAGAAACCTAACCGTATCCGGCGGCGTCCATTTTGAGGAATTCCCCGAGAACCGAGCGGGCGCCGTATTGAATCTCGGAAATCTCACGATTCGCGATTGTTCTATTGAAGAAAATGCGTCCCCGTTTGGTGGTGGGATCTTTAATGATGGGTTCACCACGATAGTCAATTCCTCGATTGTCGCCAATGGAGCAGCCGTAAGCGGTGGCGCGATATATAACTTCGGTGGAATCGTAGAGATCTTGGACAGTGATGTCTCCGGGAATTTTGCGGACTCCGGAGATGGCGGCGGGATCTACAACGATGGAGGGGATTTAATGGTTAGCAATTCAACCTTCAGTGGCAATTTTGTCGAAATTGACGGAGGTGATGGCGGCGGGATTTACAACCGTGGAGGAGATTTAGCGGTTACGGATTCAATCGTCGAGAACAGCGCCGCGGAAGATGGCGGGGGAGTCTTCAATAGCTCCGGGGGAAATTTCAGCATTAGCGGTTCTTCCTTTTTGGGCAACTTCGCGGATTTTTTTGGAGGGGGGCTCTATAATGATGACGGAACAGGGGACGTGATCGAAACGACTTTCGCGGCTAATGTTGCAGTCGAATCAGGTGGGGGGATCTACAATCTAGAATTGGGATTTATCAAGGTTTTTAATTCCACTCTTTCGGGTAATGAGGCCGGCGTACACGGAGGCGCGGTCCGTAATTTCGAAGGTTCGCTGTTCTTTGGAAATAGCACCATAACCGAGAACAGATCAGATACTGATGAAGACGGCAGTGGGGAGGGAGGTGGAATCGCGACGAACCGGGATACTGTCTGCCTCTATAACTCAATCGTGGCACGGAACTTTAAGGGCCTGGGAGAGACATTCAGTGATATTGACGGGCTGCTTGATGAAAGCGGAAGCTTCTTTAATCTGATCGGTGATGCGACGACGGCGGGCGGGCTTCTCGACGGAGTTGACAACAATATGGTCGGGTTTGATCCCGTGCTTGGTTTGTTGCAGGACAACGGCGGTCCAACTTTGACCCACGCCTTGCTTGAGGGCAGTTCGGCGATCGACGCCGGCAGCAACGCACAGGCTGTCGATTTCGGTGGAAGTCCGCTACTGACCGATCAGCGGGGAGCCGGATTCGAGCGGATATATGATACTGGAAGTGGAATCGCCACGGTAGATATCGGAGCTTTCGAATTGAACGCACAGCTTTTCAGCACCTGGGCGGAGGGTCAATTTGGGGGCGGGGGATTAGGTGCGGGACCGTCAGACGATCCCGATCAGGATGGAATGGATAATTTCTTCGAATTTCTATTCGATCTCGATCCCGTGAGCGGAAACACGGGGGGTAACTTGCCGCAAATTCTAGTGGATAGTGGAGATCTCCAAGTTGCCTTTACAAGAAGACAAGACGTATCCGGTGTAATCTGGCAGTACGAGATCTCGGAGGATCTTCTATTCTGGTATACCGGCGTGGAAGGGATCGACTATTTGGAGATGGCGGTGAGCAACAACGGCGATGGCTCCGAGACCGTCACGATCGAACTCATTGGAGATCCGGAAGAGATCGAGAACCTGTTCGTCAGGGTTTCGGCTTCATCCCTCCTCCCTCTCCCGGCTGCAGTTGCCAGCAGCGCAAACCCTAACGCGAGGATCTCCATAGGCTCCGGTAACGACGAAAGGGGCCGTGATGACGAATCGGCTACTTCGACGGATTCGGAACTGTTCCACCAAGCCGGCCGTCAATCGGGTAACCTCGGTGTAACGATTCAGAATGAGGATTTCGGTTCTTTAGCTGATACCCTTAATGCCCTTGGAGGCGCCGACAATCCGGTTCCCGGCTTCGCAAACTGGTTCTTCTCCAAGTGGTACGGATTTTATAACACCACCTATGCACCGTGGTTCTTTCACTTCCAACACGGTTGGCAATACATCTATACCTACAAGGTTGAGGACATTGGGGAGGTATTGATCTACGATCTTGAGAGTGATTCGATCTGGTGGACTTCGTCAGAATTCGTTCCTCTCACTTTCTATGATTTTAGCAGGACGACTTGGAGTTTATACTTTTCGGACACGTCCAACCCGCGGCAGTTTGTCGATCTCGAGACAGGTGAGTTTTGGACGGTTCCCGTGGAGGTCACCTGTCCGTGTTTTTCGGTGGGAGACATAATACAAGTGTTTAGTGACATCAGGGAGCTGGCTGATGGGGCTGTCACTGAGACATGTAGTTTAGGTATCACAGGTGGGTTGCCGGGAACGGACCTTGACCAGGTACGAACCGAAGCGGAGCCCGTTCTTGACGACACCTTTGCCTTCGCCTCTGCAGGTCTGATATGTATCTCCCAACTAAATGGAATTTGTACCAATTTAGAGAAGAAGTGCAGGATAAGTAAGTTCGTATTCGATGTCCCAGATCCCTTTATTGATGTTCGGTCTCTCACGGATGAGGAGATAGCCGTCTGTAAGGCGGACATACGAAGCGCAGCAGAGGAAATGAACATCCAATGTAACTGAGCAGAGGCAGTCCGTGATCGAAGGATCGGACCGCTCGCGGCGAGTGCCCTGCGCAGCTTCGTCTCGATCCGGGCACCCGGTCAATCCGCGGCCGAGATTGCGACCCCGCTCGTGCCGGGATCGTGCGCGAGCGCAAGTCGGACCTCTTCCAGCCCCTCCTGTCCAATTAATTGTCGGATCACGACTGTTCCCAATTTGGTAGAGATTCATGCTTACGCGAATTGATCCTTGTTTGCGATTCCGGATCCTCAGTCATCTCAGCATTGCTAAGGCGGTAATATTTCTCAATCAAAGGCGATCTCGTCTCGCTTTCGAGCTTTTCCGAATCTCTAAATGAAATTGCGTCAGATTCTCCTTCCCCGGCCCCCTGTAAGCGTCCTTCGCCCTCTAAGCCTCCTCGAGACTCCAAAGCCTGCAATGATCCCAGATCATTACAGGCTGCCTGCGTTCCCAGGCTTCACCAATTTCTATCTGCTGAGTCTCTCACGGACGGAATTGGATGTCTTTGGGAAGCTCCAATTGATCCGTTCATTCGTTCATCATGCCGCCATTCGATAGGAGTAATTGAGCATTCCCCCCAATCGTTCTTTTCGCTGGATCCTTCCTTGGTCTTCTCCTATGTCCTCGTAGGGTACGATGACTTCGTTGCCCAACGATTGATGATTTCGTTCTCTGTGATAGTGCTCCATGAATTCCGAGATGGCGTGCCTCAACGCTCCTTCGCCAAAGAATATCATCTTTTCCAGGCATTCGCTCTTCACCGTCAGAACAAATCGTTCGGCGTAAGCTTTCAGATTAGGCGAGTGAGCCGGAAGTTTCAGCGGCTTGACTCCAGAGTCGCTCAGCATCTGATTAAATTGCTCGGTGTACTTCCTGTCTCGATCTCGAATCAGGATCTCTTTGTCCTTGAGAAATCCTTCTTCGTAGTCCGTCAGATTACGCGCAACCTGGGCCATAATCTCGCCACTGGGATGCGGCGTAATTCCCGAAATCTCCACTCTTCTTGATTTCAGCTCGATGACGAAAAAGATGTAGTAGGTAACCAGACCTCCCTTGGTCCACACTTCTGTCGTCAGGAAATCCGATGCGGCCAACACCCCGATTTATCCAACCTGCTAGAGAAAACAGCGTTGTTTTCAGCCAAAATTCGCCCCCATCAGTCATCCGCAACACTCTGCGCCGCAATCTCTTTCGCTTCGATCTATTTTTTGGACAGGACGAGCTACTCCTTCCGCTGCGAATGTGCTGACCATGTCGGACCAGTTGCCAAATAAACTGCATTTACCTGCCGCTCGCTGCATCTCGTTGCCTTTTGGAAGTGATTGGCCAACAAAGAGTTGTTTGATATTCAAGGATTTACAGAATTCCCGTCCGCGGGTTCGAATCCCGCCCTCTCCGCCATTTTTCGCCGCGGGCGAAAAATGAGTTCCTCGCCGCACGCGGCGAGGAGGGGAGGGTGTGCAATGCTTTCGAGTGCGCTGGCTTGAAGCGCTTTTTCGCGGCGAGGCTTGACTCGCCGATTTTTGTCCACCACTACAATCCGGAGAATCCAGACCTCCCATCGTCAAAAAGATTCGGTAGCACATATGAATCCATTTATGGGTCGGACCTCGCAGCTAGGAATCTGTCGGCGTAGGGTCAAAATATCCGACCGACTCACAAGTCTCTGTTGCACAGAGAGCTGGGACTTCCACGTTGAACGGGAAGTCGGCCTCGATTCAGCCCAACTTCCTCTTGCCTTGCTTGTGAGCCCCAGACGTGAGCATCTAGTCAACTATGAACTTCGTGCTCAAACCCTGGCAGCTGCTGCTCCTGATTTTGGCTGGCTGGATCAATCGACACCAACAGAGCGCGATCGAGTATCTGCTGACTGAGAATAAGGTGTTGAGAGAAAAGCTCGGCAAGCGTCGGATTCTTCTCAACGACGATCAGCGTCGACGTTTGGCCGTGAAAGGCAAGGTACTCGGTCGTAAAAGTCTCGACAGACTGGCCCAGATCGTCAGGCCTGAGACGCTCTTGCGCTGGCCCCGAGAGCCATTGCTGGCAAGTGGGATCATTCAGACCAGCGGCAATCCGTCGGTCGACCGCGCGTTCGACAGCAGATCGTTGATCTCGCTTTACGCCTGGCTCGGGAGAACCCAACTTGGGGCTACGATCGCATCCAGGGTGCCTTGGCCAATGTTGGCTTTCACATCTCTGACACCACTGTCGGCAATATCCTCAGAGCACATGGCATCCAACCAGCGCCCGATCGGCAGCATTGCACTTCATGGAGGACCTTCCTGAAGGCTCATTGGGACTCGATCTCAGCAGTCGACTTCACTACGGTGGAAGTCTGGACTCGGTCAGGATTGGTCACGTTCTACATTCTGGTCGTGATGCATCTAAAGACTCGGCGCATTGAGTTTACAGGTGCGACACCGCACCCCAACTCTGAATGGATGCAGCAAGTCGGAAGGAACCTTACCGACTGTGTCGACGGCTTTTTGCGCGTTTCAACGCACGTCATACTTGACCGTGACAGGAAGCACGTCCCCTTGTGCGAGATATTGAAGTCCAGCAAGATGGAGGCGGTTGTCCTGCCGTCGAAGAGTCCCAATCTCAATGCTTATTTGGAACGCTTCTTGCGCTCTTTGAAATCCGAATGTCTGGATCGTGTGATCTTCTTTGGCGACGCTTCCTTGCGCCGAGCCCTCAGAGAGTTCGGCGAACACTTTCACCACGAACGCAATCACCAGGGACTCGGCAACCGAATCATCGATGCCGGGACCGAAGGTGGCCGGACCCAGGGAAAAGTCCAGTGCCGAGAACGGCTCGGTGGTCTACTTCGTTACTACTATCGAAACGGGTCAAGTCCGCCTTTTCCTGTAAAATCGAAATGGCATAACCTCTATTAGATTATCTTTACTTTCTTCCCTTCAGGCAGCGAATTTCATCAGGTCCGGATCCTTCCAGGTGCTCTCCGGATCGCTCCAGATCTGTTTGAGTCGTTCCACCAGGTAGGGTTCCATGCGGACTCCTCGCCAGCCTTCTGAGGCATCCACCAGGACCGCGAAGATCAGGCACAGTCCGCTCGTTTCGGAGCGGAATCGGGGAATCACTTTGGTGCGACGGCGCCCTTCCCCGAAGAGTCGCTCCAGCAGATTGGTGGTGCGGATCTGTTTTCGGTGCAGGAAGGGAAATTTCAGCGCTGTGAGCGATTCCTCCAGGTCACGCTCCAGGCACTTCATGGCGGCTGGAAAGCTCCCCTTGTATTCCTCGATGATGGCGCGAGCCTGTTCTACAGCCTCGCGGTATCCCTTCGCCGTAAAGGCTTTGTGAATGAGCTTTTTGAGGGTGGGACGGGCTACCTCTGGAAGCTTGTTGACGATGTTGCGCATCTTGTGCACCTGGCAGCGCTGCACCAGGCTGTTCGGAAACTTCCTTCCCACCGCCTTGCGTAGACCCGAATTACCGTCCATCACACTGAGTACTGGATCGGCCAATCCCCGGCTCTTCATGTCCTCCAGGAAGGCCTCCCAACAGGCGCTGCTCTCCTTGTCCCCTACGGCCATATGAAGCAATACCTTACGTCCGTCCCAGAGCATCCCGTAGGCGCATAGGACCGCCACTGCCCTCTTGTCTTCGGGCCGCAGCCTCATATAGATCCCGTCCAGAAACAGATAGAGCACGCGCTCACCACTCAGATCTCTTTCCTGCCACTTTGCAAAGTCCATCCTCAGACTTTGGCACACCTCATTGACCACGCTGCGCCCGGTCTGCTCTACCCCCAAAGACTCGATCAGCGCCGTCTCGATATCGCGCTGACTCATCCCTTTCACATAGAGCATCGGCACCAGCTCCAAAAGCCGCTTCGAGCGTCGTCCGATCGCTTCCAGCCAGGCCGACTCGAACGGCTCCAGCCCGTCGCGAATCTGCGGTACCTGCAGCTCAATCGTCCCTTCGCAAAGATGCACTTTCTTCGGCTCATAGCCATTGCGGTAGCCCCGCAGTGCTCCATCACTCGAGCGCTCATAGCGCTCTCGCCCCAAAAAATCGCTCACTTCGATCTCCAAGGCTCTTTGCAGCATCAGCTGGGCTCCCCGTCGGGCCGCCTCCCCCAGTGGATCTGTGCTGCTCGCGATTCCTTCCATTAGCTCTTGCTCTATCTTCTCACTCGGTGCTATCTTCTTCATGGTGTAGTCTCCTGTTTTTCGGGGCCGCCTTTCGGCCCCGGTTTGGTTACATTTTTGTTTTCAGGAGGTTACACCATTTTTCTTTTTACAGGAAGGATAGGACGTCACCTCGAAACGCTGCTTAATCGAGGATACTCGACACATCGCCTTAGAACTTTGTGCAGCGAATCGGGCCGGTGTCGCCCGTCTCGGAGGGATGACCTCGCTACTACAACCGCAATTCTAAAATTCCTGAACGGAAGTTGCCTGAGATTCCAACGCGAGGACGCGCCCAAGGCCTTCTATTCGAGGGGTCTGCAACACGACCGAATATTTTCACCTTACGGTATCCTCATATCGCCCTTAACGATGGCGTTCTGGCCCTCTAGCATGGCGATGGCGGCGTGCCGACGGATGACGTTGGCCTGGGCGAGTCGCTTGGCTTTGCTTGACCCGTCTGGATTCGGAATTGGCTACATGCAGCGACACAACCAACTGGCAAATATGTCATAACTTGGCAGTGAGGTTTGCGGATTTTTTTATTCGCCAGTAGGTTAGTCTTAAGCTTCGGCCATCGATGCCTCGAAACCTGACTCGGGTTTTGTCTCTTCGGGCATAACTTCTGCGGCCC
Source organism: Candidatus Moanibacter sp. (assembly GCA_965226025.1). GTDB lineage: Bacteria > Verrucomicrobiota > Verrucomicrobiia > Opitutales > UBA2987 > Moanibacter. The sequence goes on from CBDDCD010000003.1 coordinate 3,174,807, forward strand.
TTGTTGGGCCGGGACACCAGTGACCGTGGTGCGCTGCGATTGGGCCCTTTGCCTACCAGCGCGACAGTCAGCAGCGGTCTATGTCACGATACTCGGTTAGCGGACTCTCAGCCTTGGCAGGGATAATTTGTCGGCAGATTTTCTATAACCTACCGACACCCTATCTCAATACGGCAGCAATTTGGTCTGCTAAATCTCTCCAGCTGACGCGCACTCCAAAGCCTTCTTACTGCCTCTCTGTATTCGTCATCCTGCCCTTAGCAGCCTCCCTATGCTTCTCGATCAGGTTGGTTGCGGAAACCGCGACTCTCGAGCCTTTGAAGGAGGGTACTATCTTTTCCGAGAATAACAGCGCGAGCAATGGATCTGGGCCACATCTGCATGCAGGTACAACCGATTCAAGAGGCGGTGGCAACCACAGGCGGGCACTTTTCAACTTCATGGTCGCAAGATTTTATAGGATACCCCAAGGCTCTACTATCAATAGCGTCAGTTTTGCTCTAAGCGTCAATAGGAGTTCATCCGGATCGGCCGATTTCTCGCTACATCGACTAACTCGAGACTGGGGTGAGGCCGGGTCAGATTCGGGAACCGGCAGCAACGGTAAAGGGACGGATGCGGAGACAGGGGACGTGACTTGGAGCCATTCGTTCTTCGGTTCACAGAATTGGGACACTGCAGGAGGCGGCTTTGTCGAAGACGCCTCCGCGACGGCTAGCGTTGGTGGAGCCGGCACCACTGCGCAATGGTCATCTGCACAGATGGCCGTCGATGTGCAGGACTGGCTCGAAAACCCAGACCAAGACTTCGGTTGGATTCTGATGGGTCCGGAATCGGGGAGCAAGAGTGCGAAACGCTTCGACAGCTCGGAGGGGAGTGTTCCCGTACGCCCGGTGCTCACGGTCGATTTCACACCTCCGTCCGTCACAGCTCCTTTCACCGTTAATACTAGGGACGATATTGATGATGGAATCTGTGACACAAGCCACTGCAGCTTACGTGAATCGATCGAATCGGCCAACAGAATTGCGGGTAGTGACACGATCAATTTCGACATACTAGGCCCAGGCCCTCACGCGATCCAGCTAAACTCTTCTCTGCCAACCGTCACGGCTCCAGTGGTCATTGACGGCTACACGCAGCCGGGCGCTAGTCAGAACACTAATCCGCCGGGTGTCGGAAAAAATGCGGTATTGAAGATTGAAATTGACGGTACCGGAGCGGGCAATTCGTCAGGCTTAGCTGTATCGACTGATGATTGTTCAATTCGGGGGCTGGTAGTTAACCGTTTTGAATTGAGGGGAATAGTAATTCTCTCCGGTAGCAACAACACGGTAGAGGGTAACTTCATTGGCACCGACGTGACCGGAAGCAGCGACTTAGGCAATGCTTCTGTCGGCGTGCAGATTCAAAACGCTCCCAATAACAGGATTGGCGGCTTTCGAGCCGGAGAGGGTAATGTTATCTCGGGAAACGATAGCGGCGGAATTCTCATTGTGGGAGAAGGAGCGAGCGGCAACCTTGTACAAGGAAATTACGTAGGAACGGATGTGACCGGTGCCAGCAATCTAGGCAATGCTTTCCAGGGCGTGCAGATTCAAAACGCTCCCAATAACACGATCGGAGGTCCTCAGACGGGGGCTGGTAATGTAATCTCAGGAAACGAAGAGGCAGGAATCGCAATTCTCCTGGCCGGAGCGAGAGGCAACTTAGTCGAAGGCAATTTGATTGGCACCGATGTGACCGGAAGCGTCGATCTGGGAAATGGGTTGTACGGCGTAACAATTCAGGATGCTCCCGGAAACACAGTTGGCGGATCGCAGGAGGGAACTGGAAACCTCATATCGGGTAATGACCGTAACGGGGTATTAATAGCGGGGTCAGGATCGAGCGACAATCTTGTTCAAGGAAATTTGATAGGTACCGATGTCACTGGAAGCGTCAAAGTTGGCAATGGGGCAAGCGGCGTAGAAATCCAGAACTCCCCTAATAACATGATAGGAGGAATGCAATCGGTTGGAAACGTCATTTCGGGAAATGAGGGTGTCGGGGTGTTTTTGAGGGGACAAGGATCGAGCGGCAACCTGGTGCAAGGAAATCTGATAGGTACCGATGTCACTGGGAGCGTTGAAGTTGGTAACGATGGCGGCGGCATGGAAATCCAAGATTCCCCTAATAACACGATAGGAGGAATGCAATCGGGTGAGGGCAACGTCATATCGGGTAACGATGGAGAGGGTATTCTCATTCTACGAAACGGTTCGAGCGGCAATGCAGTGCGAGGAAACTTCGTCGGAACGGATGTGACTGGAAGCGTCAGCTTGGGCAATTCATCTCCTGGAATAACGATTGTGAACGCTCCCGATAACATAATCGGCGGCTCTCAAGTCGGGGAGGGCAACGTTATCTCGGGCAACGAGGTTAACGGAATCACTATCGCGTTTGCCGGATCGAGAGGGAACGTGGTTCATGGCAATTTCGTTGGCACCGATGTCACAGGAAACATCGAATTGGGCAATGCGATCTACGGATTGGTAGTGCAGGATGCACCGGAAAACACAATTGGTGGAGTGGATCTTGGTGAGGGCAACACAATCGCATTCAATCACTCAAGCGGAGTTGTGGTCGGATTTGCAGAGGATGTGGATGACGCGAGTGCCTTGAATCCCATTCGCGGAAACGCAATATTCAGCAATGGTTCTCTGGGTATCGACCTCGGCGACGACGGAATTACCTCCAACGACGACGGCGATCCCGACACCGGCCCCAACAACCTCCAGAATTTCCCGATTCTCACTTCAGCAACCGGCGGTTCAACGCGCATCGAGGGCACTCTGAACAGCGCCCCAAATCTGGAGTTCGACCTCGACTTCTATGCCAACAGCGATGTGGACGAGAGCGGCTACGGGGAAGGGGAACGCTACCTCGGTTCGGCGACAGCTATGACCGATGGTTCCGGTGACGTTTCCTTCGATGTGAATCTGGTTGCCAACGCATTCTCAGGCGAATATATCACGGCAACAGCCACGGACTCATCGGGCAACACCTCGGAATTCTCCAAGGGCATCATGGTCACGGGAGGATCAGGTGAGGTTGATCCGTTTAGCGGAGTGGTCCTAGGAGACCAATGGTTCTTCTCCGAGTGGTATGGGATCTACAACACCACCTTTGCGCCGTGGATATTCCATTCCGAACACGCTTGGCAGTATATCTTTCCCACGGAAACCGAAGGCGAATACTTCATCTACGACCTCGAATGCGACGGCGTTTGGTGGACGACTTCGGCGTTCCTGCCTGTGACGTTCTATTCCTTTAATCGAGGCAGCTTCAATTTCTACTTCGTAGGGACTACCGGGCCCCGCAGCTTCGTTGACCTGCAGACGGAGGAGTTCTGGACGAAGCCGTGATAAGAGCATGAGCTTGAAGGATGGAGTTTCTGCCGGCGTTAGACGGTGCCAACAGAGGGTGAGGGGAGGTAATTCAATACGAATGTGGACGATTCTGTTTCTTTTTCTGTGGGCAACCAGTCTGCGCTCCCTTGGTGAAGTTTCCCAAATTCCGATCGAGCATTTTTTCAACAACCCGCAATTCTCAGGCGTCAGCCTATCGCCCGACGGGAAGTTTCTCGTCTTCATCAGTCCCTACAGACAGGACCGGAACTCATTAGGGTTCATCGAACTCGCTAGTAAAGAGGGTCCGGTGGTGCTCTACCCGGAAGTGGGCTCAGATTACGGCAACTATTCCTGGCTCAACAATGAGGAGGTGATTTACGCAGAGACGGTAAGAAACAATCGATACGTCGGTGGCTTACTGAAAACACATCGGTCTACCATGAAGTCGCATACTCTGGCCGATGGGCAGGTAGCGATTCGCGTTGTCAATCCTCTTATTGATGACACGGAGCATGCTTGGGTCTGGGTTCTCGATTCAACAGACAGAACGAGGCCGGGACTGAGGAAGATCCACACTGAGTCCAGTGAAGACTTTCGCGAACGGGTACGCGTTTCGATTCCAGCTCCGGAGAAAGAGACATTCGGCTGGTGGTTTGATTGGAATGACGAACCACGACTGGTATTGTGCGTGAGAGAGAAAAGACAGGTCTATTTACACCGCTGGAATGAAGATGACGATTGGAAATCGATCCCGCTCGATCCCGAGGAGTGGCGGGTGTGGGCTTTTGGAGAAAACAACAAAGAGCTCATCGTTTCCGGCTATGGTAGTTTTGACACTGAGGGTCTGTATTTCTTCGACCTGCAGGAAGAGACGGTGAGCGAATGCCATTTTCGAGACGAACGATATGATTTCGGAAGAACAGCACGATTGGCCTTCTACCAGCCGACTGGAAGACTACTCGGTATTCGCTATGAGCGCAGCGGACCCACCATGGCTTGGTTCGATCCGAAGATGCGGGCGATTCAAGAGCTCTTAGATCAGAGAATTCCCGGGGCGGCTAACGTCGTGACCGATTGGAATACAGAGCTCACGCGGTTCCTGACTATTTCTTACAGTGATCGAGACCCCGGTACCTATTACCTTCTTGATGTCGAGAGCCAGACATTCAGCAAACTCTTTCCAGGTAGGCCATGGATTAAGCATGACCAGTTGGCCGAAATGCAGATTCTCAGACTCAAAGCGACCGAAGGTCTCGTCATGGAAGGCTATCTTACCGAGCCGAGAAGCGGTAAGAGACCGTTTCCCGCAGTAGTTCTCGTCCATGGCGGACCCCACCTGCGCGACCGGTTTGGATTCAATGGCGAAGTCCAGTTCTTAGCCAACCGAGGCTATGCGGTAGTGCAGATAAACTACCGAGGGTCCTCTGGTTTTGGGAGGAAGTACTCCGAAACCTATCAGTATGCATTCCGAGATATGATCGAGGACATTACGTATGGCACTCGAACTCTGATGGACAAGGGTCTGATCGATGGAAAACGTACCGCGATTATGGGCGGCAGCTTCGGCGCCTATGCCGCACTGAGCGCTGCATGGTTTGAGCCCAGCCTCTACAAGTGCGCCGTTTCCTTCGCCGGTGTCTTCGATTGGGCGGAATTGATCAAGCACAGAAAGCGCAATCGATTGATGTATCAGTTCCAGACGCTTTCCGATGAACTTGGTGATCCGAAGTATGGCCGGGAGCAATTTGAATCGATTTCACCGATCTACCATATTGATAAGATAGAGATTCCCGTTTTCGTGGCCCACGGGGGGTCGGACCGGAATGTCTCTGTCCGACAATCAAAAGACCTGGTAAGGGAACTGAAACGGCATGGTATTCCGCACGAGAAATTCTTCAAATCCGGCGAAGGACATAGTTTTCACGACCCCAAGAGCCGCATTGAACTTTACAATCGAGTGGAGGGATTTCTGAAAAAGCATCTCTAGAAGGAATGATCACGCGGTTTCTCCGCGTGGTCCCCGACTGCTTCGAGGAGCTCAAAGGAAGGGCGCCGGTGTGCATTGAGAACGTCGGCCTGATTGGTACAGTCAGTTTCTCGATATTAAACCACTGGGTTTCCAAACGCCGTGGTCAGGTTGTGATGGTTAGCCCAGGGCCGTCTGCATCAGGGCACGTGAGCACTATTTGAGTCTCCCGATCGCAATCTCGGCAGCTTCGAAGCCTTGATTCGCAGCCTTTTTATACCACTCAATCGCAGTAGCATCATTTTGAGCAACTCCTCGGCCATCTTCATATTCAGATTTCTCGTCAGTTTTGCTGAATCGGAACCGTTCAACAGACCGCGTCCTGTCCAGAAAATAGATCGAAGCGAAAGAGATTGAGGCGCAGAATGTTGCCCATGACGGATGGGATCGAGTTTTGGCTGAAAACAACGCTGTTTTCTTTAGCGGGATGGGTAAATCGGGAACAATTGAAGGTCATTGACTATCTGAAGGACGAGAACCGGACACTGCGCAAATTGATCGAGAAGGAACGCATTCGTCTGTCGGTGGAGGATCGGCGACGATTGGGAGGAATGCTCAATTACTACTATCGAATGGCGGCATGATGAACTAATGAACGGATCAATTAGAGCTTCCCAAAGACATCCAATTCCGTCCGCGAGAGGCTCAGGAGATAGAAATTGGTGAAGCCTGGGAACACAGGCAACCTGTAGTGATCTGGGATGATTGCAGGCTTTGGAGTCCCGAGGAGATTTAGAGGGCGAGGGACGCTAACAGAGGCCGGGGAAGGAGGATCTGAGGCAACTTCATTTAGAGAATCGGAGAAGCTCGAAAGCGAGAAAAGATCGCCTTTGATTGAGAAATATCACCGCCTGGGGACTGCTGCGTTGACTGTGGTGCCGGAATCGCAAGGGTCAGACAACAATACAAAGCCTGACTCTTGACAGCCCCCGAAACCGGTTACGGCGACACTGATTGCCATGTTGGTAGAGAACGGAATGATCGAATTTGACGAGCCGGTTTCAACTTATATGAAGCGATGGCAGCTGCCAGACAGAGAGTACCCTCGTTCTGTAGACATCACACTGCGACATTTGCTGAGCCATACATCCGGAGCGACCCAAGCTGGCCCCCAAAGACATCGTTGACACACGGTGCGCCGAATGGCACTAAAAAATACGAATTGATAGGAGAGGAGAGACATTGCGACCAAATATTCTGCGTGAGAAGATGAACAAGGGTGAGCCGACGATGGGCACCCACGTCCACAGCCCGTGGCCATCCACGATCGAAATGGTGGGGCAGTCAGGGATGTTCGACTATGTCGAGTATGTTTCCGAGTATGCACCGTATGACCTGCACACATTCGACAACCTGGGACGCGCGATCGACCTGTTCGATCACATGTCCGCGATGATCAAGGTCGAGCAGGAACCGAGGGGACATATCGCGAACCGGGCGATGGGCGGCGGGATTCAGAATCTTCTGTTCGCGGATGTGCGAACGGTTGAGGATGTGGAGGATTGCGTACGGTCGGTTCGAGCCGAGACGCCGGAGGCTGGAGGCCAACACGGCGTGAATATGCGACGTTACGTACGATTCGGCCAAGATGCCGGATCGCCCGAGTTCCTGAAGGCGATGGACGACGCCGTGATTGCGATTATGATCGAGAAGAAGCCTGCGGTTGAGAATCTGGATGCGCTGCTCTCGGTCAAGGGCGTAGACATGGTGCAGTTCGGTCCGGCGGACTATTCGATGAGCATCGGGAAGCCACGCGCTTACACCGATCCTGATGTGATGGGTGCGGAGGAGCAGATCATCAAGACTGCGCTGAAAATGGGGATCCATCCCCGCGCTGAGATCAACTCAGCGGATCAGGCGAAACGGTATCTGGATCTGGGTGTGAGGGATTTCTGTGTGGGGACGGATGTGGTCGTGTGGATGAACTGGCTGAAGAGGAATGGGGAGGAGATGAGGAAAGTCTTAGAAGGGCATTAAGGATAGAAGAAGGCGCGACCCGTCATCTCTCCGGCCTGCGGTCAACGTTAAAGTTCTCCGCGTCAGGGCGTCCGGTGCACCGCCTTGTGTGTGCCCAGCATGGGGCGCTGTAAGTGGGGTGCAAGTCCCCTGGATTATTGACAGCAACCTATCGCGTCCCCCCCGCCCCGTCAAGCAGCGTGGCTGGGTGGTTGGGCTCCGCCCTTTGAATGTTAGAGATTTTGCCGACCTAATAGGTTTCCCGAGTCCGGGCCTCCGCGAAGCTTGACGACCGCCCCGGATTAGACTCCTTTCTTCGTGAGAAAGTAGCAGACCCACCCAAGCGGACAAGCGGCCCCACTTAAAGCATGATGCACTCCATTTTCAGGAGTATATGTAGATGATTCGCGTAGCAGCCTGGTGTTTCGACCTGTCCGACGCGGCCCTGACGCGGCTCGTGCAGCTTGGCGTCGAATGCGCCGATGCGGTTCCCGTCCCCACCGACGATCGGGGCGTGTGGATCCTCGACGAGGCCATCGCCCTCAGGAAGCGACTCAGCACCTTCGGGCTCGCCGTCAACCGAATGCACCTAGATGCCCTGACGGAGAAGGGGATGGCAGACGATAACGAGGCGGAAAAAGAGCTCGATCTCGCCTGCGAGTCGCTCGAAGTCATGGGTAAAGCGCGTTACCCTCTTGTGCGCATCGGCTTTCCCCACTCCACCGATCCCTGGATGGTCGGCCACTACGAGGCCGTCCACCGCGGTGGTTACAAGGCCCGCGGCGACAGCCTCGCCCGGGGAGAAGGTGATGTCCCGGCGCCGCTCGAAACACAGGAAAAACACTGGAAGAGGGTCTGCATAGCGTACGAACGCCTCGTGCCGATCGCGGAGGATTATGGCCTCAAGCTGATGATGCACCCCTCCGATCCGCCGACGGCGGATGCCCTGTTCGGCGGCCTCAACTTCCACCGCCTCATCGACGCATTCCCCAATGCCTGCGTCGGCTACCTCTACTGCTGCGGCACCCGCGGTGAAGCCGGCGGCCTGCCCTTGGTCCTCGACGAGATCCACAACTATGGCCGCAAGGGCCGCCTCTTCGAGGTCCACTTCCGCAACGTGCGCGGCAGTTTTGCCACGGCCGCCAGTTTCGAGGAGGTCCTCCTCGATGACGGCGATATGAACATGTTCAAGATCTTGCTCGAGCTGAAGCGGGTTGGCTTCGACGGCTGCCTCAACGCCGATCACTACCCGCAACTGGAGGGTGACGAGCCGGGTCACGGGAGCCAGTCGCTGGCCTATTCGGTCGGTTATATCAAGGCCATGCTCGCCGCCCTCGCCTGCGTTTAGGATGAAGCGAGTGGGATGAGTTCGACCTAGAGTCTGAAATCTCGCCGCTCCCCGTCGAGGACGAAACTCTCCTCCAGTCCCAGCATGGGCGCGCTGTAAGTGGGGCGCAAGTCCCTTGGATTCGGGACAGCAACCTATCCAGGGTGAAAGTTTTCTGGGGAGGAAGTGGCTGATAGGCAAAAAGATAAAAAAAGAGCTAGACAAACCCGAGGGAATCAGTCATGCCAAGATGGTATGAAAGACAAAAAATCTTACCATCTGACTCCTTCGATAGATCGTCTAACTCTGCGTCTGATCTTGCCCGAAGAGCAGGAGCGATTCAATGATCTTTTGATCCAACATCATTATTTGCACAGTGCGGGGAGCGCGGGAGAGACCCTGCGCTATGTGGCTTTGATCGACGGGCAATGGGTGTGTCTTTTGCTGTGGGGAGCGGCTAGCTACCGGCTGAAGGATCGAGACGGCTGGATCGGCTGGGATGGGGCGCGACGGCATGCGCGCTTGAAACTGGTGGTGCAGAACCGGCGTTTTCTCATTCTGCCCGGGCTCAAGCTGGCCAATCTGGCCTCCAAGACGTTGGCGATGTGCCTGAGAGTCTTGGCCGATCACTGGGAGCAGGCCTTTGCCTATCGCCCCTTGGTAGCGGAAACTTTCGTGGACCCACAGATCCACCGAGGCACTTGCTACAAGGCGAGCGGGTGGACTCCTTTGGGCTTGAGCGCGGGATATGGTCGACAGCGGGAAGATTTCTATGAACGCCATGAGCGCCCCAAGCAGATCTGGGTCAAACCCCTGCGGGCTGATGCTCTGCAACTGCTGCGCTCGCCAGGGCCCTTGCCCAAGGCACACCGTGAGGCCCTCAATGCCAACGACAACTCCCATGCGGTCTGCCTCAAAGTGGAACAGATGACAAGCCTCCGGGAACGCTTCCACCAGATCGAAGACTTCCGTAGAAAAGCAGGCCGCCGCTATCGGCTCGCCACGGTCTTGAGCATGCTCGTGCTCGGCACCCTCTGCGGCAAACACAACCTCAAGGAGATCGTGCGCCTGGCCCATCACCTCAATCAAGCCCAACTGCGCGCCTTACGCTCCTGGAAAAACCCCAAAACAAGCCGTTTTCAGGCCCCCTGCTATGATGTCTTCTACCGGGTGTTGCAAAACGTCGAGGCCGAGCTTTTCGATCAAATCCTCACCCAATTCATAGCCTCGCCCGAGGGCCGTTTGCCCCGCGATATTGCGGTTGACGGTAAGACTCTCAAAGGCACTGACAAAGAACCGGCCAAGGCCTTGCACCTGGTGGCCGCGGTCGATCATCAAAGCGCTCAAACGATTGCCCAAGTCGCTACCGCCGACAAATCCAACGAGATCACCGCCGCCCAAACTCTCCTGCGCAAGATGCCGGCCATGGACGGATCCACCTTCACCTTCGACGCCATGCATAACCAAAAAGAAACGGCCCACATCGTGGTCGAAGAACTCGGTGCTGACTATATCATCCAGATCAAAGACAACCAACCCACCATGCATCAAGACGCAAAGAATCTTTCGATACCGACTCAGCAGGTATTCATAGGGCTCTTCGGGGAAATAATACTCTCGGTGGAGATAATTCACAACGTCTGGAACGGAAAGTTCGGCATATTTTGGATGCTCCGAAACTCCAGACTGCTTCTCTGCTTCTCTACCTAGCCCGCTACACCTATCGAGTCGCCCTGGAGGATCAGAGCATCACTTGCATCAATGCCGAAAAGCATACCGTCTCTTTCATCTGGCGCGACAATCGCAGCCACGCACGGATCCGTTCCATGACCCTGCCCGCCTTCACCTTTATCGCTCGGTTCCTGCGGCACCTTCTCCCCTTTGCCTCATCGCCCGCAAGGTACCATTTGAGCCCCTTTTTTCGCTATCCTGCAGCCCATCCAACTGTTCTTCCAATCCCTATCACCGCTCTCAACAGTGCCCCTCCACGATCTCTCTTACCCCAGCCAAACACATAATACCCATACAGCTGGCCAAACGCTTCTGAAGATACCCCTTCAGCCTTGCCACCAGCGGCTTAGTCCAACAGATTGTATCGGGCATCCCGCTTCGCGGACAAGCCGATACAATGCTAAACGTTAGGTCGAAGAATGACATCAACTACGACAAAGAAGGGACTAAAGGGTCTGGGTGCCTATGCTGCCTTTGTATTCCTGGGATTATTGCCTATTTTAATCACCCTGCTAGCTTCCTTCATCACTTATGACGTTCGGCGGCATATCTCGTTCGACAGCAATTCTTTGACATAACTCGAAGAGGGGATTCACTATGACAGTTATTCATACGCAGCACGGCGCTCTCCGATCAGGAAACAAGCCGGGCTGGTGTCAAACGCCAGCCGCAGGGTATTTTCGGATGCCAAAAGAGGGTGGAAGGCACGATTGCCATTATCATGATTACAATGAACTGTATCTGGTCTGCCGCGGAAAAGCGAAAATCCTGAAAGGCGGCAAGGAATATTACGTTAAAGCCCACGATATTGTATGTATTAAGGCGGGCGATGAACATGACATTTTGGAAGTTTATGGCGAAGAGGACTTCGAATTGTTCTGGTTGTATGAGCCGGGTCCGGAGGGTGGACGATTGGGACATTTGCATCGCAGCCCGCAGAAGGCGCAGGAACATCCGGTTCCAGCGAGGCCAATCCCGCCGGACTTTCCCGCCTGAGGAATCCGCTGCGACATACCCCGGACCGAATAAGCAGTGATCCTCGGTCAGCGAGGGATCGTAGCGAGGGACATGTGACCGTAACCCGGACGGACATCGCAAACGGCCTGAGAAGCATGGGCCTGAAAGCCGGTGACAAAGTGATGCTCCATGGCTCCCTCTCGAGTATGGGCCACGTCGAAGGGGGCGCTCCCACAGTGGTTCAGGCGTTTATGGACGTGCTGGGGACCAACGGGACGTTGATGGTGCCGACATTCACACACAGCAACACCGAATATTTCGATCCGCTGACATCCCCGTCGAAGAACGGGGCGATCACGGAGGCGGCGAGGCATTTTCCGAAGGCGGTGAGAAGTCTCCACCCGACTCATGCGGTGACCGCCATCGGACCGGATGCGGGCGATCTTGTGAAGGATGACCTGGAGCGTGGCGCACTTGGAAAAGACTGCGCTCTCGACAGGCTGATCTGTCGGGGCGGCCTCGTCTTTCTTCTCGGCGTGGGCCATGAGGCGAACTCGGCCATCCACATTGGAGAGGATTACGCGGGAGACGATCGGCGAAGGAAGATTTCTCCGGAGAATCCGAAAGTCGTAATCCTGAACCATCCTGAGAGGGGTGAGATGGAAGTGACATTGACGGAAATGATGGGGCACACGGTTGCCTTCGACCGGATGGATGAGGTGCTGCGCTCGGGAGGGCAGGTCGTGGACGGAGAGATCGGGCAGGCGAGATGCCATCTGATGAAGGGGGAGGATGTGCTTGGAGCAACGCTGAAAATTCTAAAGTGAAAATGGCATCGATGAAACTACTCTGGGGGGACATCCACAATCACAACGCGATGCAATGCCACGCGGGCAACAGTATCGTTGCGACACCCGTGGACTGGGCAACGGCGAACCATCGCGGAAGTGTCAGACGGTCGCTCTCGATCGGCGAACTGCTGGATGGGCGTGTGGCCGTTCCGATGGACATGCCGTCGAGCTGGGTCGTCGTGCATCGTGCCCATCCTCGCTCTACACTCCAGGCTTCCGGAGGTCACACGATTCGCGAATGGGCTGGCCCTGGCTACGCTTACCTGCGCGTCACTCAAGCGAACGGTCAGATGGCGTGGTCGAGCCCGGTTTTCGCGGGCACGGACTGACGCGACGATATCCAAGCCAAGGACCTCACATCATTTCTTTCCGTTTCCCCTCTGCGCCACTTTTTCAGCCTTCCGTCGGATGCGTATCAGTCTCTCTCTGGATGCGTGGGACTCGTGCAGGGAGATGGCCTCTTCTCGCAGACGTTCGTTGTCTGTCTCCACTATGATATCCTCAAGGTCCTTCTCGGCGAATTCGCTGAGAAGGTCGCGCCGCATGTCCGAAAGACTAAAAGAGGCCATACTGTATTTGGGAACATAGGATTCAATATTGCGAAAGCCTTCCCAGCTTTCGCCCTCATCCTTCGAGATCGCAGACGCCAACGGATTCCGAGGATAGTGGGTGATCTGCGTTCCTTCTTTCTGTAATAAGTAGGGCAGCTTGCGCAATGCCAAGGCAGCCGAGGATGGAATTTCCCGGAGCCCTCTACCATGTGATCAACAGAGGCAACTACGGTCAGGATCTTTTTACTGTTCACAGGACGGGAGAAACCTTTGAAGAGGCGCTTTTTGAAGCCTGTGGACGCTTTGGGTGGCGGCTCCATGCCGACGTCATCATGAGCAACCACTTTCACCTGGCGCTGGAGACACCGGAACCAAATCTGGTATTGGGCATGCAGTGATGGGCTTATCCTTCGGTTCCTGAGAACTGGAACGCGTAGAGCTTCACGTGGCGCATCACAAATCGCAGCCTGACCGGCTGTCCAAGCACAGGCTGATCCCCTCCGACTCTTCCAGAAACCTGTCGTCGAAAAGGAGCTGCTTCCGGGTTCCGATATCCATGTGGTCACTCCAGCCCGCTTTTCTCACAAATTTTCGATCGTCCAATCGCTACGGAGTGCTCCTCCAGCCGTGGCGCTGCGTGCCGGCCACAAAAGCGGGCTAGCCTGGAAATCGTGTGAGATTTCCAGGCTTGGTCGTCATTGATCCACGGTTTCATCCGAAACAAACCGCTCCACCTTCCGCCAGCGCGGCTCGCCGGTGCGGTAATGGCCTCGTTGCTGGTAGAACGGGTAGTATCGTCCACGGGGAAAGATCGAGACGACATCGTTGCCCCGTCGCACCAGGCTGAACTGTTCCTGAATCCCTCCCATCCGGATGTCCACGCTTTCGGTTCGTTCGTGTATCGGGAACGTGACGGTTACAACATCGTCCCGTCGCACCGAACCGACCTGTAGGTATCGGCCATCGAAGGCCGTGTTTCGCTCATGTAGATGTAAGTCGCCATCGACGACCCGAACGCCGACGTCCCGAGGCGACACCCACTCCGGAATCCGCACGCACAGATCGAGAGGCTGTTTGACTTTGATAACGACGCGACCCTGGTAGGGGATGTAGCTGTCGATATCCACCCAGGGCGAAGCCCGGTTGAACAGCAGATGCACCGACAGCGCCCCGTCTCTGTAGGTCAGCATCTGCTTCCAGACCCAATAGAGGGCCCGCGTGACCCAGGCCGTGTCGCACGGGATGAACGCATAGCTCCCTTTCCCCTCTTCCCCGCACCAGTCGTTGGGCAGTGCGGCTGTCGGCCAGGAGCCCAGGTTGCGTTCAGGTACCCGCTCGGTAGTCCAGTTCGGACCGACTTCGACCGGCTCATCGACCCGCAGGCTTTCACCCCCTTTGGTGCCGGGCAGGTAGTAGACCCAATCAGTCTCCAACATCTGTGATTCGGCGATCATGTTTCGCACCCACCGATCGACGTCATCCCAGTAGTCGGCGATACCGTCTTCGGGATCGCTCAGCTTGAGGGCCACACCGATCATGCCCGCCAGGCCGGCGAGCTCGCAGGGATTGAAATCCTCGGGCGAGCTCAAGGTCCAATGCTCGCCTTTAATGCCCTCCGGCCAGTTTCCCATCACGCCGGATATCTTCTCGGGCATTTTCCAGCCCGGACAAGGGAGAAGATTAGGGAAGTATCCGGTCTCCTGATTCGCTCCGGCCCGCGCCCATTCATAGGTCCTGGCAGCGAACTGCAGCAGCTCGTCATCCTGCGTGATCAAGCCGTAATCGGCCATCGAGATCATGCCCCTGACGTGAGCGAGCAGATGCGCTTTCACCGACCCTTCTTGAGGCGTGAGCATGGCGCCTTCAGGCGTAAAAAAGCAGTGTCTCTGGAAGGCGTGAAGTTTGCGGGCCAACGTCAGGGCAGGCTCGTAGCCGGTCTGCCTGTAGGCGAAGGTCAAGCCGAGCGTTACGCCCGACACCTCGGCCTGTGAGAAATGGAATAGCGGCTTGACCTTCGGCGGGTAGGCCTTCTGTGCCGAATGGGCACCGGGCCAGAAGTAGGCGTACTCACCGGTGTCCACGGCCAACGCCGTAAGTCCGTCAACGAGCCTTCGGATTCGATCCGGCCAGAACCCTCCGCCGTCCCGAGCTGCGTAGACGGACATGTTTCGCAGCATCTGGCCGTTCATAAACGGAGAAATCCACTGATCGATGTTCGGAATACCGCCGGATACATACTCCGGGACGCATTCAAGCACCCAGGGACGGCCTTTGACCGGGATATAGATCAGACCGTCATCCCCCTGCTGCTTCAGGCACACATCCATCCAAACGCGATCGACGTGCAGGTTCTGATCGCTGCCGCACATGATTCGGGCCAGACACACGGCCTCTTTCAGTTTCACCGTGACATCGGCGGTCGAATACCCGGATGACAGCATCCGCGGAGACGGGACCCAGTTCACGTCGCAATAGAGGTCGTGATCGCAATCGGGATGTGTATTCTCCGTCAAGCCGTGAATGCCAAGTCGAGCACGTTCGGCCAGATCGAGCGTGTCCGGCACCGTTGCCTCGTAACGCTCTCCGCCGTAAGCGGGCACGTCGCAGTCGGGAATCTCCGGTTGGATATATCCAGCCGGACCGGGCTTCCAGTCTTCTTTCCATCCCTGTCCCGGTTCTTCGACAAAGTAACCGTCACGCATCCTGGGTGTAGTCACGGCAGACTCCTTCGCTATTCAAAGACTGATTAGAAATCGCTTTTCTGGTGGTTCGGGCAGATGCCGGTTGAGACCGGTCTGAAGAAGTGATGTCATGATGTGAAGGGTATGTGACGGGGCTGGAAGGATCAAGTAGAAGCGCTGAACCGCTCCGGTCGATCCCATGCGAGCGATTATTATATTTTTCATTCGTCAATTTTCATTCAAGTTTTTAAAAAAAAAGGAATGAATAGAATGCCGTCGAACACACAAAGAGTTGTCCAGGCGGTTGGAGGTTTGCTGCCGGCGCGGAGCGAGAGCGTACCGAGCGCGGAGGCGGAGACCCTACTGGCAGAGCAGGTTGAGCAGTTCCAGAGCCGCGGCTTCACGGTACTGCGCGGGGTGCTCAGCGCGGCCGAGGTGGCGGCGGCGCGGGCGCGGCTTGACGTGCGGATGGCTGCAAAGCTGGCGGCGCAGCTCGGCGAGCTGGAGGGGAAGCCAGCGACCGGCGAGGAGCTGGCCGCGGCGGGCCGGTCCATCAGCATCGGGGGCCTCGCCGACTCGGCCTCCATCGGCTTCCCAGGGCTGCTGGCGGTGGCGCCGGAGGTGGCGGAGCTGCTAATCAAGCCCTTCCTGCTGAGCCCGCGGCTACTCGACCTGGCGGAGCGCGTCATGGGCCCCTTCGTCCAGGGCGACGGCTTCTACGCGGTTGGCACACCACCGGCTCAGCTGACCGGCCGGGCGACCGGGGTCGCATCTCGACGGGAGCTGCTGGCCGAGGCCGCAGGCTGGCACCGCGACGCCTACTCCCATCACGGAATGTGGCGCAGCAACCCCGGCTGGACCGACGACCTAGCGGACGGGGGGCAGCCGTTCACCCCGCCGCTCGCAGCGCACATGCTCTGCTACCTGCAGGACATGGACGGACCAGAGGGGCCGCTGCTCGTAGTCCCAGGTTCGCACCGCTCCGCCTTCGGCGACAAGCCGGTCGGCGCCGAGGAGGAGGCGGTGGTGCCGGTGGACGCCAAAGCGGGCGACGCAGTGTTCTTCCACTGCGACATGCTGCACTCCGGCTCGGCCAACCGCGCGGACTACGCCTGGCGCTACATGATCACCTCCTTCGTCGTGCGCGCCGGCCTGCCCCACCGCGACGACTTCACTGCCCCGCCGCTTGTCCGGGCATTGGTGGCGGAGGCGGAGGCGCGCGGCGACCGGCGCGTGCTGCGCTTCTTCGCGGCGGACGCGGCGGATGGCGGCCCGCTACGCCGCGAGGAGGAGCAGTGGCGCGCCGCCGTCGACGAGGAACGGCGGCTGCTGCGCCCCGCGCTCTGACGCGCGAGACTTCTGGCAGAGACGGGTAAAAGGCTTTCTATTTGATTCCGGTGAAGAACACCCTGTTTTCGACGGTTGAAATTCAGCCTGGCTCGGTATTTTCCAGGGATGATAAGGGGTCAGGCTTTGGAATTGATTCTGCTGAAAAAGTCGCTATTACGGAATACTCGTCCCCGTTCTTGCGAACGCGGCTACGAATACCAACGACTTTCGAAACACCGTAGCCGCGTTCGCAAGAACGGGGACGTTTTTCACCGGAATGGGAATTAGGCATCGGCGTGACCAGTCGATGAATCATGGGAAATCTCAATGTGGGACACATTGAAAGTGTGAGTCATCAAGTAGCTTGATACAGCCGAGATGGTGACTCCAGGCGCCGACATGCGAAGAGACCTAATTCAAAAGCCTGACCTCTTGTCGCTCTGCACTTCTTGGTGAATTCTCTCGAAGGGTCGAAGCCCCCACGGGGGGGTGCGACTTAGCCCCCTCGGGCGTACCGAAGAAATTGATTCGGCGCCCATGGATTTTTTCAAAAAGAGGCGGACTCTGTCTACTTCCAGACGGAAGAATCCTCTGGAGTAGACTGTTCGCTCACCAAGCTGCTTCGATTCTGACACTTCAGGGATTCTGTGATTTTCTCGATTTTCACCCACTGGACTCGTGGCAGAGGCTCGCAACAGACCCGCAGGGCAGCCCGGGGGAAATGCAAGCTCTGATGAAACCGCTGGGAATTACCTACGATGGGGATGCTGATCCGATCGAGCTGGAGCGCAAACCGGGTGTGGATCTCAGGTAAGCCTGCAATCGAGCTCCTTGCAGCAATCCCGGACCAGCTCAGATGTATCCGGGTGCGGTCAGGAGGTGTGCCCTGTCGCTGAGGCGCTCGAGCACGTGGTCCGGGTACATGGACATGCGCTGTTGCGGCAAATTGTCTTGGTTGATGGAGGGCATGTAACAGAAATAGACGGACCGGCGAACGATGTTGTTCGTCACGGGATAGGCACCGTGCGTCATGCCTTCGCTGAAAATGATCACATCGCCGGGTCCGGCTAGAACCGGCACGGCCATTGGATTCTCCTCTTCTATCTTGCCGAAGGGATTCCTGAAGTTCGCCTTGTGGCTGCCGGGTATGGCTGCAAAGGGGCCGTTTTCGACTTCTGTCATATCGGAAAGAATGACAACGCTTTTTGTGCTGGAGCAATTGAATCGACGATTCGCCTGGTCGTAGGCGTAGTAGATGTGTCTGTTAGGCGGGAATCCGCCGTTGTGGAGGCCACACACGATACTGGAATCGGGCCCGATCTTCTCGATGTAGTAGGTTGCGGAAATGAAGATCGTGCTCCCGGCGAGAGCTGAGTGGATATCCT
The DNA here is from genome assembly GCA_965226025.1 of Candidatus Moanibacter sp. Classification (GTDB taxonomy): domain Bacteria; phylum Verrucomicrobiota; class Verrucomicrobiia; order Opitutales; family UBA2987; genus Moanibacter. Next base: position 3,192,993 of record CBDDCD010000003.1, read on the forward strand.
CGAGAATGGGATCGCGCACGATGACGTCGAATTTATCGGTGCCGCAGATTGAGTGCTCAACCTTCCAGACTGCCGTCTTTGGACTGCCAGAATGTCTGCCATTCCAGAATTCATGATTCGGGTCATCCATGGCCGGAGCCAGGTCGTAGCTGGCCACACCAAGCTTCTTGTAGGTATCGTAGTCGACGGGAATGGCCTGCAGCTCGTCGATGCCGTCATGTAGCTGAGCCACGATGTCCGAATCGTAGTGATTCCTCAGGACGATGTAGCCTTTGATGTCGAACTCGTACTGCTGTTCGGGTGTCAGCTTGTGCGTTGGATTGGGAATGACAGGCGGCATGAGTTACCTCACTCGAATTAGTTGAGTTCGCTAAGAAATCGCTTTTCTGGTGGTGTGGGTGGATGCCGGTTGAGACCGGTCTGAAGAAGCGATGTCATGATGTGAAGGGTATGTGACGGGGCTGGATGGATCAAGCAGAAGCGTGGGACTCCCATCTCTCGGTTCGTTTCCCCGTGTACGCGTTTCCTCATAAAACCCTGGAATTCCCCGAAGGATTGACTTTTCGTGCATTTCTAAAAATTGATTAGGCATTCATTCGAAAGTTTGTGAGAAAAGCGGGCTAGCGCAATAATCGTCAAATCTTTCTATCGATGCTTCCAGTTTTCACTCCTCCCCCTACAACCCCCACCTCGGCGTCCTGCCCTGAGCTCAATCGAAGGGATGCGCCGCAAAAACAAATTCCTATCAAGTAACCCTCACCTGAACGAGACGGAGAGCAACGGAATGGCCAGGATCAACCGAGCGATCGAGCTACTGCAGGGCCGGCATACGCTGATATACGGGGGCGCCGGCGAAATCAGCTTCGAAGGCGGCCGCACTGCTTCGCAGACGGACAACGATTTCATCCTCCTCGAGCAGGAGCACGTCGCCTTCAACGTCACCGGCGTTCGCGATTTCATGGAGGGGCTGGCAGACGGCGGTCCAACCCGCAGCGGTCACCCGACGCCGCCCGTTCTCGTCACCCTGCCGACTCAGGGAACGAGCGAAGAGGTTGTGAGAGCCAACGCCTGGATGGTCGACCACTACCTGGCATGCGGGGTACACGGGTTTGTGTTGTGCCACGCAGAGACGCCGGGTGCGGTGCGAGCCCTCGTCGAGACGATGCGGTTCCCGTTCAACGATATTGGGGTGGGTGCAGATCTCGGCGCGGGGCGCCGGGGAGCGGGCAGTGCGGGCGGTCATGTATGGGGTCTGGAGCCTTCGGAGTACCTGCGTCGGGCGGATGTGTGGCCGCTCAACCCCGACGGCGAGCTCATTCTGGGACTGAAAATCGAGAACCGCCGTGCTCTCGAGAACTGCGAGGCGACCTGCCAGGTGCCGGGAGTGGCCTACACCGAATGGGGCCCGGGTGATATGGGATACTCCTTCGGTCTGCCCGATGGCCACGATCCGCCCTACGGACCGGAGATGGCGGCAGCCAGAGCGCGGGTGGATGCGGCTCGACGCGCGGCCGGCATCGAGTTCTGTGACGCGATCACGCTCGACAACTACCAGGAACGCATCGAAGACGATGTTCTTATAAGTGGTGGGGGGGCTGAGATAGCCGCCGCCTGTCGGGCCTACACCAAACGCACGATGCCGGCATGAGCGCGACTATTGCCATACTGGCCAGAGACCTCGATCCGCTCGCCGCGGAACGCATTCGCTCCGTATCGGAAGAGGTAGAGCTGATCGTGGCCGACTCGGACGAACAGTTCGACGAGCTGCTTCCTCGAGTGGACGTGCTGATCGGTGAAATGCAGCCGCATCAGGTGGCGAGGGCAGCAAAGGTGCGCTGGGTGGCGTACCAGTCAGCGGGGATCGACCACATGATGAATGATGAGATCCGGGACAGCGAGCTCATCATCACCTCGGCCAAGGGATTTGTGGGCGTCCACCTCGCGGAGCACGCGTTTGCCCTCCTGTTGGGACTGACGCGCGACATTGCCCTGTGTGCGCGGCGGGGTACCTGGAATAAGACCGATGGCTTGATGGGGCGCGAGCTGATGGGCAACTGCATCGGCATCGTCGGACTGGGAGGAGCCGGCAGCGAGACGGCCAAACGGGCGCATGCCTTCGGGATGGAGGTCCTGGCCGTCGACCCGACACCGGCTCGGGTGCCGGACTATGTATCATGCTGGGGAATGGACCGTTTCTACGATCTGCTGGCAGCGGCCGACGTCGTCGTGATCTGCGCGCCATTGACAGCGCAGACAGAGGGGATGTTTGACGCCGAGGCCTTCCGGCACATGAAGCCTGGAGCTCTTCTGATCAATATCAGCCGAGGAAAGATTGTAGAGGAAGCGGCGCTGCTGGAGGCGTTGCAGACGGGAGCGATCGCCGGAGCGGGCCTCGACGTGCTGCCCACCGAACCCGTCCCTGATGACCATCCGCTGTGGTCGATGGAGAACGTCATCATCACGCCTCACATCGCCGGCGTATCCCCGTTGCGATTCGAGCGCTGGCTGGGACACCTTCTGCGAAAACTTGAGACGGTTTGTAGCCGGAGAAGACGACCTGGAGAGCCGCATCGACCAGCGCCGAGGGTACTGATCCGACAGACCCCGCCTTGGCGATGCAGTCTGATTGCCGCTGGTGTAATGCAGGGTGCGACCGTGGTGGAATGTAGCGTCACCTGGTTCATATTCGACCGCCACGGCCTGGCTGGCATCCACCATCACCTCTAGCGCGCCACCAATAGGGTTCATATACCTAGCATCGTGATGCTCGGCGATGCCCTGTTTATGGCTGCCGGGTATGAACTGCAGCGCACCCATAGCCGTGGTCACCCGCGACAATGCCAGCCAACAGGTGGTGCTGCGGTAGTTGGCTGCGCCGGGCCAGTGGTAGCCGGCATCCTGATGCCACAGGAGTTCCACCTCGTTGTAGGGTGGCCTATAGATCAGCTGATCGTAGCGGTAGTCTATGTCGACCCCAAGCAGTTCCCTTCCGACTTGGATGATGCGTTTCAAATAGACGTGGTCGCGCCACCCCGCTATATTCTGTGACGGATTGGGCAACTGAAGGATTTTGTCCGGACCCAGAGTTTCCTGCCACGCTGGAATATCGTACCCGCCGCCAATGGCCCGGTCATAATCCTCGGACATCTGGGCGGCCATCGATGCAGAGATCAAACCCCGCACCAGTACGAAGCCATCACGGTGGAAAGCATCAATTTGGGTTTGGGAAAGAATCGGTTCTGACATAACTGGGCTTCTGTGTCTGAATCGCCGACATAATATCGGTTACAAAACGGCAATCTCCAACCCGCAACCTATCCCCACCGCCACTCCCCGTCCAGCGGCGTGGCTCGGTGGCTTGTCCTGCATGGTCAACTGCGAGTTAGATCTCGCTGCATCAAGTATCCGGAGTTGTCCTACACTCGATCCGACTTGGACTGTGAACTACACCGATCGGAACAGGATCTCTCTATGTGTGCCGATATAATGTTATGGTGGCGTTATGCCAGGCTGAGCTGATTCGCAAACGCCCGCATGTCCGCCTCAGCCTTCTCGGCGATCGGTTCGATCGTTTTCGAGCTGACTTTGATCTCCTGGATCTTCTCGTCCGGGTTCGTCACCAGGCAGTAGTTCAGATTCTGCCTCAGGTCGTGCATCGCGTGCTCGATATGATCCGTCACCGATCCCGGCGGGTACATCCACTGCCTTCCGCCCGTTTGCTCGAGGTTCATGTGACAGTGGCCCGTTCCGCCCTGCTTTTTCGCCTCTCCAAAGCAGTCTAGCCGCAGGACCTCCTTTTCGTAGGCATAGACCGACGCCGCGGGGCCGAACCCGGCCTTGTCATCTCGCCAGTAGACGTCGAGCCGGACATTGTCCTGAATCGGATACTCGACCAGGTCGTTTTTTCCTCGCTGTTCCTGAGTCATCTTGTTTCCTTCCTGTGTAGGTGTATACGATTCCACGACATCCTCCTAGATAGCGAAATGGACGAACCGTGAAAAGGAAAAACCGTTGTGGAACCTGTGAATATCAGGCCGATCTCACCCTCCCATTCCAAAGGAGCTCCCTATGATCAGAGTCGCCGTCTGGTGCCAGGACCTGTCCGATTCCAACTTCCGTTTTCTTTCCCAGATCAGCGTCGAATGCGCCGACGCGGTGCCCCTACCGACCGACGACAGGGGTGTCTTCGACTTGGACTAAGCCATAGCCGTCCGAAAGAAGGTTGAATCCTGGCGGATGGCGAGGACCTCGAACTCCGGTTATTCGTGGATCGAAGCGTCGTGGAGGTGTTCGCCAACCGCAAACAGTGCCTCGCCGTGCGCGTCTACCCACAACGCGAGGACAGCATCGGCGTCGCCATCCGGGCCCAAGGCCGTGACGCCAAACTGAAATCCCCCGAACGCGTGTTCGACCAACTCCCGAGCCGGACCTGGAAAATCGGGCGAAGCGACCATCGAACGAGGTCCCATGGTCACCGTGTGGCAGCCATAGCTGAAGAGCATGGCAATGGCCCTGCCTTCCAGATCGTCGACACGGATGACGCCAACGCTCCTATCGACAGGGGCAGAGGGATCCTCTCCCAAGACGTCGCGCCCATCGGGCCCGGTCTCGCGCCGGTTGATGCCGATATCGGACTCGCCCCAGTCCGCCCCAATTCGGCACGGCTGCAGCTGCCGGTTCGCTTCTGCTGCGACCGACACCAGCCAACCGCGGTTGTATGCGACGACCTTTAACTTCTGAGAGCGGTTGTATCTCCGTGGTAACACAATCGCGAAATTGGTGGACCGATGTTCGAGTGAAGGATTAGCCCAACATTTTCTTGAAATCTTTGATCCCCTGGTTTGGGAGAAGACGGATGGTCGCGTTCATATCAGAGCGTCACCCGATGCCAATCCGCGAGTTGGATCGCTTTATCCTCTGGTTCCGCCCCGCCATCACTACTCGTTGAAGACCTCATCGAAGAATTGGAGCAATGCACGCCACGAGCGCCTGTCGGCTGACTCTTCACCCTTGCCTTCTCATCCCCGCCGAGGCATCGTTCTGAGACCCGTGAAGCGATCATCACGCATTGGTGTTGTTCCCTCCCAAGATTCCTATGCCAGAAAAGTAACTGTGCCATGAGACTGGAAAACAAGGTCGCGTTGATTACCGGGGCGACCGTAGGTATTGGAGAATGTTCGGCAAGGCTCTTCGCCAAGGAGGGGGCCAAGGTCGTCGTCAATTCCCAGAGTTCGCGGGGCGAGGGCGTGGCCCGTGCCATTGTTGACGAACGTGGCCAGTCCCATTTCGTGCAAGGTAAGGTCGACGATCCCGCTGACGCGCAGCGCATAGTCGATCAAACCGTGGAACACTTTGGCCGGATCGACATTTTGGTCAACAATGCGGGGATTGTGTTGCCGGGCACCGTGGACAACTCGACCATTGAAGATTGGGACCAGACCATCGCGGTCAACGTGCGCGGAGTCTTTTTCGTCTCGAAATTTGCCGTAGGGCACATGCTCCAACAGGGCTCTGGTGTGATCGTTCACAACGCCTCGGTCGCCGGCGTGAAAGGTTTGAAGGACCGTGCGTCGTATGCCGCCTCGAAGGGAGCGGTCGTTGCACTCACCAAGGCCATGGCGATGGATTACGTCGACAAAAACATTCGTGTCAATTGTGTGAATCCAGGGACGACGCTGACGCCCTCGCTGCAGCAGCGAATTGATGCATTCGACGATCCGGTGGCGGCCAAGCAGATGTTTATTTCGCGTCAGCCAATGGGCCGGCTCGGCGAACCGAAAGAAATTGCGGCCGCGATTCTATTTTTGGCCTCCGACGAATCATCGTTTGTGACCGGAGCGATTCTCAACGTGGACGGTGGTCTGACGATTTGATTTGCTGGCCGGTTCGCTCCTTTCCGGGGCCGCCTGCATGGCGGTACGAAAGAAAATCGAACCGTCGTCTTCGGTCCGAATCACGGTGGGAAACAATTAGAAAAGGCCCTCGTAATAGAGCGCAGCTACATCGCGATAAGCCGTCTTGTCGTCGCCGCGCCAGATTCTGGGAGATGTGAGATGATTCAGGATACTCATTTACTCCACATTCTCGGCCCGGCCGGATTCTGAGGACCGGTTGGTGACGATGATGAATCCGGAATTGAACTCCGCGAACATCCTTGCCGGACTAAGGTAGGTAGGCACGTCGCCATACTTTGGTTTGAGCGCCTTCTCCGCGTGCCCGAATTCGGCGCCGCTCTCGTCGCAAATCGCGGCTTTCGCGACGCCCTCGCACTCGGCAAGTGCTTTCAAATAGATCCCGAGGTGGGGACCCTTTTTCTCGGTCATGATGCCGACCCTGATCACTGATGGAGAGTTGCTATTTTCAGGGTGCATTTTGTTTGAGATTGGGATCATGGGAGATGTTCAACTTGAGATAGACTTCGAAATCGCAATCGGCATCCGCAACCTACCCCCACCGGCCATGCTGCGTAGAGAACGTGAAGATCGACCCCACTTCCCAATCTGTTTCATGGGTCTTTATTTCCAAGCTGTTGATGATGCTACCAGTTATATAACCCAAATTACTATTCATCCAAATTTCGGTTAGGTGAACGTAAATTCGCGCAGAAGGTCATCATCGGTCAATGGTAGCGCAACAGGAACGCCACCGTTTTCGTGCGAGATATGCGCCGCAACGATGGCTTCAAGTGCCGCGTAGCCATCCTCCGCCGATGATGTGACCTCGGCATCGCCGATAAGTTCGGTGATTCCTGCGCTTAATGCGGTCGTCCAATTTTCGTTGGTCGGAGCGAACGCAACAGGCTGGATTGTGTCACGTGCCGCCCAGGGCGGTTGCTCCCGGTCATGCCCCTGACGGGCGAAGATTTCCCAGATGTCCCGTTCTTCTTCGATGTGTACCCGTCCCATCGAACCGTGGATGTCGAACCATGAAGGGACTCCGAGATTTTCCGAGAGATCGATAAAGGCGCGGGTGTCGCCTTCAAATTGTAATAAGGCGTGTCCGCCGGGGTCATGAAATTGTAAGCCGCGCGGATTGGGACGGCGAAATGCGTCGAATCTCGCCGAAACGGAGATGATTTCGTGTCCGGTCAGCATTCGCATCAGGTCGAAGATATGGGTGGCGATACAGGCAAATAACGCTCCGCCTGAAGCGTAAACCAGGCTGCCAATCTCCCCGATTTGACCGTTTTTCAACATGTCACGGAGTTGATGGTATCGTGGCGACCAACGCCGCATGTGGTTGATTGCCAGTCGGACGCCCCGGTCGGCGCACATATCAATCATCTGTCTCGCGGAAGAGAGGCTGTGAGCCATCGGTTTTTCGCACAGCACTGCGCTTACGCCCGCTTCCACGGCGGCGGTCGTTAGATCGGCATGCGATGGCGTATTGGTCACAATGCTGAGAATGTCGCAGCGTTCTTCTTTAAACAGGGCATTCGCGGATGGATACACACGCACGTTGGGATTTTCATCGATAAAGGTGGACAGTCGCTCTGTGTTGCTCTCGCAGACAGCGACGTCCTTTACATCTGTAATGACTTTGTAGGCGGCATAATGGGCTCGACCTTGCCCGCCAAGCCCGATGATGGCGGCTTTCTTCGTTGGTTCAGACACAGTTATTCCTTCCAATTAATGACGAGATCCCTCTGAACAATAACGACACGATCCGCGAGTCAGCTTTCTGTGATGGTCATGCCCTTTTCCCTGCAATCTAGGCCGGCTCGGTACAAACAGAATCGGTTCATCCTGTTACGGCCCTGAAAACGCGCATGAAATTGTCTCCCAGAATCTTGCTTATCGCCCCGGCGTTGTAGTCGCGCTGCTGCAAGCCCTCAACAATGTGGCGACATTCGCTGATATCAGTGATGCCGGCAGGGGGGCAGTCGGTCTGGTCCAGGAAGTCGGTCCCGAAACCAACGTGTTCAGGGCCGACCAAGTTGATCATGTAGTCGATGTGATCCAGCAGCATCTCGAGACTGGGGATTTCCACACCAGGTCCCAGCGGTGTCGGACTGGGACAAACCATCCCTCCGGTTCCGGCGACAGCCCGGATCTGTTCATCTGTCAGATATCGCGTTGTATCACACAACGATCGAGCATTACCGTGCGTAACGATGACTGGCCCACTGGCGACCTCCAGAGCGTCCCAGAAGCTGGCTTCGACCATATGAGTAACGTCGACCAGCATTCCGAGCCGGTTCATCTCGCGGATAACTTCCTTGCCGCAGGAGCTGAGGCCACCTGGCGGGTCGATACTGCTGTCATAAAGACGCATCGTCGGCCCGTCCCAGACCTGGGTGGCGCTAGCGAGGGCGTTTCGCCCTTCGTGCACCAGGCCAACATGCCGCAGGCCCAACCGATACAAGGTGCGGAGCACGCCTAGATCACCTTTCAGCGAATCTCCCCCCTCCAGTCCGAGGACGAAAGCAATCTTGCCGTTTGTCCTGGCGGCCTCGATATCGCTCGCGGACGTCGCCAGCGTGGCATATTCCCCAGCTTCTCCATCCAATTCCCGATGCAGGAAGTCCACCATCTGCAATATCAACTGTAATGGGTGCTGACTGGCATGGGGGCCGCCGACAACGGCATCCGGCACCCAACAAGCGGTGAGCTGGGCTGTAATGCCGCCAGCGCGCATAAGCGGCACATCTGTCAGCCCGCCCAAAGCGCAATGAAACCTCCGGTTTGACTTGAACGCCAGGTCCAGAGTATGGCCGTGCGCGTCAATCACCGGGGCGTCCAATTCAATCTTCTCGCTCATACCAGGTCGTGAATACGGACGTAAAGGTGCTGGTCTCGTGGCTGATTGCGCCGGTAATGACTCTCACAATGCACCTCGACTCTGCTATGAGGGGGTCTGTTCTGTCGGGTCTGGGGTCAGCATGAGCTCGCCCGATAGGTGCTGGATATGGTCTATTTGAGACCCATAGGCCTGGTGCATGGACCAGGCCGGTACGGTAATGCACGGGAGTGTTTCTACGTGCTCCCGTACAAATGCTTCTGCGTACTGGGTTCTGGCGTACCAGCCTGAAGCTCCTGCGCCCCTTTCGACGCACACCCGTGCAAACGCCTCGTTCTGACCCTGGCTGAGAAACAGGGCTTCGGCCTGCAGGCGCTGGTCTTTCCATCTGGAGATGTCGACGTAGAAATCGGCCTGGTCCGGCATGACGTCCACCCCCAGGAAATACGTGGCCGCGATTCTGTGCGCCTGTCGTTGGGTTTCGTAATCGGGGATGGAGGCCGGCTTTACCCGGGCTTCCAGGGCGGCGATGGCGGTTTCCCGGTGGTCGTTCAGGGTGGACGTGCCCATGCCGTGATGTGAAATCAACACGGGCGAGGTTCCGAACGGGGCGTGGGTGATCAGGACGTGCGGCCGGACTTCCAGGATGATGTCTTCGAGCGCCTGTACTGCTTCGGGCGATCTGGACAGGCGAAACGGCTCGGGGAAGGGGAGGATGCGGAGGTCGGCGACGCCGAAGAGGGCACACACTTCTCGAATTTCGGCCGCCTTTTGTGCGCCGTAATCTTCGGGAGTTTGACGCAGGATTTCCGGGTCTCGCTCGGCTTCCGGTTTCATCAGTTCGTCCATGTAGCGTTCGTTGTGTTTCTTGGATCCGTCCGTGAGGATGGCGACCGTTACAGTGTCGCCCATCGAGACATGGATCCCGCAGGTGCCGGCGCAGTGGGTGAAGTCGTGGGGGTGGGCAAGGACAACGAGGAATCGAAGCTGCTGCCGGTCCGGCTGGTCTGACATAGGACACCTCCGTTGTTTTGAGCACTGAGGAATGGCGGAATTTTGCCCATATTGGATGGGAATGCAAGTGTCACTTCGGGATCCTTCCCATCTTAAGAGGAGGAGAATTACATGGCCGCCCTGAAAGGCCTGATCCGCGACAGCACTTCGGGTGCAGCGGTCGCCGCCAAGGTCCACGTTTTGAACAGCAGTGGGAATTTTGTCCATCCGCCCGACAGTCTCATGAAAGTCGGACCTGGAGATCCGTTCTTTTACTGCTACGGCGAATTTAGCGTCAACGCCCCTCGCGGGTCTACGGACATCGTTGTCGAGCGCGGAACCGAATACGAACCCCTGCGCCAGGTGGTGGACATGCCGTCAAAAGGTGCGGTGGAAGTGGAATTGTGGCTCAAGCGCTGGACGGATCTGCCTTCCGAACACTGGTATCCGGGCAATACGCAAACTCCGGTTGGGTACGGCTGCGCTCATGAGATGTTCTGCTTTCTTATATCTCTTGCTCGGAGCAATCGGCTCGCCAAGCCCAAGACCCTCCTTATTATCAGGACTGGCCAGCGCGAGAGACACTGGCATTATTTTTCCCACTCGAAGAAGCTGCCGACCATGAAGAAACGGTGGAACATGTTGATGTAGTAGACGGTCAAGATCCTCCCGTCGGGCATCACGGCCGTACTGGGGTAGGTGGTGTCCCAGTTGGCCAGGTCGTCGCGGATCACCCGCCGATTGGCGATGTCCCACGAATCGCCGTCGTCGGTGCTGGCGACTACGTACATGCCCACCGGATCTACCCGGGAACCGTGGACGCACAGAATGGTGCCGTCGTCGAGTTGCGCCAGGCTGGCGGGACTACCGAGCCCGGGAATGGTGGACGGTGCCGCGGGGGTCCAGGATGCGCCGCGGTCATCGGACACGGCCTGATAGTAGAAGTGACCCCTGCTGTTACGCAACACGCTGATCAGGCGCCCGCTGCGCGTCTGCAACAGAGAGGGTTCGTTGAGGGAAATTCCGGGCACGTCGGCAATGGTCGACAGATAGCGCCACGAAATGCCCCCGTCGTCCGACGCGTAGAGGATTGAAACGTCGTGGTAGGGCTCTTGCAGCGACGATGCGTTACAGGGCATGACGAGCCGGCCGCTGTCCAGCTCCACGATGTGTTCGGCGGTGAACGCGTCCGGGTAGGGCGCGGTGTCGATGGGTTCCTCCTGCCAGTCCCAGGTGTGGCCGTCGTCGGTCGAGAGGCCGATGTAGATGCCTTCGCCGCGTCCCCGATAGCCTGGCACCGGATCTCTGCCGCCGACAAAGCGTCCATGGCCGTCGTAGTGGACCTGAGGCAGGGCATTGGCCAGCAGGGTGCTGTCCCGCAGCTGGCACAGGGACGCCGAGCGCTCATCGGTGTGCGGGTATGCGCGGATGACTTGCCGTTCGCCCCAGGTCCTGCCGCCGTCGGTGGAGCGCACAGTGATGATTTCCCCATCCGCCGAAATATGTTCGCTCGCTTCGCGCATGGCGCACAGAAGGTCGTCGTTGTGCAGTCGTATCATATCGCCCTCGTGGACGTGGGTGCGCCCGCTGGCGTAGACGAGGACGTCCTCGGTCGACAGTCGCTCCACCAGCAGATCCCGATTGGCCTGTCGGGCCAAGCCGGCGACAATGCCCTTGAGACGGATGACCTCGTGCTGCAGTTGCCGGATCTCCTCCGCGTTGGTCGCCGGCGTGGTTTCCAGCACATTGGTGCGGGTGCGCACGGCAAACCAGGCGATGGCAGCGGTGTGCAGCGGCTGGATGGCAACCTTCAGGCGCACCGGTTGTCCGGCCGTGAGCGCCGCGGCGGGCGCCATCAGCTGGTAGACGCCACAGACACCCGAATGTACCTGGCGCTCGTATTCCTCCAGCGACGTGTGCAGTTGCCTGGGTGTAAACGCCAGTGCCCAGGCCTCTCCCGACCACTCCGCGCGTCGGCGGACCCCCAGCTCGAATTTCAGGACGGCTTCGCCGTCGGCGTACAAAACAGCCTCGTTCGGGGGCGCCATGCCCTCCGGCAGATTGGGGCTTTCGCCGATAAAGGTGAAGATCGTATCGAGCGCCCTGGGCACGGCCGCCGTCGTCCACTCGAGGTCGCGGTCGTCGGGCCCGCGGGGACGCCACCATTCGGGCGTCGCGCCCGCCTCGCTCTGGCCGCGGAAATCGGGGCCCAGCCAGTGACCCGCCAGCTGCTTCCCGAAAGCCGGGGAAATGAATTCGGCGAACCCCTCGATCTGCTGGCGCTCGTCGCTGGCTTTTGGATTGCTGAAGTCGGTCATCTTCGATTCTCCCGTTGTAGCCGATTCTCTCCGTTATCAATGCGAGACATCCATATCAATCTCCTGGTCGTTTTCATAGCTCAGGCGAAATACTCCTCGTCGGCTCGCAGGGCGTTGCGATGCGGCAGATATTCAACCACCAGCCCCACATCCGCCAGTGTCACCGGGTGAATCAGCTGTGCGTCCTTCTCGACGACTTCTATTCCGACCGTATTTATCCCCGTCCGAGGCAGGCGCCGGAGTTGCTTGAGATCGACGTGCAGCCGGTAGCCGTTGACGGCGTAGGCGGGCCTGGAGCGCAACTGGTAGGTCCAATCTGCCTTGCGCCACTCTGCAGCAGGTATTTCCCCACCGTTCCATATCAGCCTGATCTGGTCCTTGTAGGTGAGGTGCTGCAACAATACCCGCAACTCGCAGCGCCACAGCTCGCCGACCTCGGACCGGCCGGCAACGTCGTCGCTTATCTCCAGGGTGAATTCCCGCGCCGGATCCCCGCGCTTCAACTCGGCTGGCAGCTGTTCCTCCAGGCCATAGGAAGGGGCTGAATTCGCGTTGGTGGGTATACCGAGTCGGTACTTCTTGTCCAGATTGCCCAGCAGGTCCGGGTGCCCCATGAACCTGAGCCTTCCAGCCGCCTCGTCATCGTACGGATAGCGAGAGGGCACAGGGTAATAGGTGTGGAAGAATATGCCGTGGGCCCCGGCGGCATAGGCATTGGCCGCAGCGGCCCGAACCACCGGACGGGAAAGCTCCGGGTGGTTTGTCGATTCCATGCCCGCCAGCACTTGAACATCGGTCCCCTCGGCCGCGGCAACGACGGCCCGCAATCCAGAAGTGTCGTTTTCGAACCCACCGACAACCTGCATGCAGATCGCGGTGTCCACGATCCCCTCCTCGATCCAGGTCTCCACGTCCATACCCATGCCCTTGTTTCCAGCCAGGGTCGCGCCGATGCGGATGACCAACCGTTTGGGACGCGATTGGGCCGCGGCCGCTTGGTTGCAAACCCGGCGTATTTCTCGCATCCACTGGGTCAACGTCTCGGTATGCTCGGCGACTTGCCGTCGGCCGATAAACGGCGCATAGTCGTGCATGTTCAGCTCTATACCGTCTCCAGGGTAATCGCCGACCAGCTCTGCGATCACCGCCAGCCGATTTTCTCGCACCTCGGGCACGGCGAAGGACAGCCGGTTCGGGTTGTCGAACTGGGCCTCGGGGGACTCCGGTTCGTCGCCAACCTGCCATTCGGGATGATGGGTCGTGAAGTCGGCTATCCGACAATTGGTGACGCGGTCGTGCGGCGTGTGAATCATGTTCAACAGCAGGCTGGGCAGAAACTGAAAGCCGCGCCGCTGCGCGTGCTCGCACACCAGCATGAGCGGATCAATGCCCCTTTCGATCATCAATCTGGCATTGTGCGCTGCCCGCCACCAGATATCGTGGTCGGTCAGATCGACGTTGTGTCCCCAACGCTCGCCCACCTTGGTGGCGTAGAGCAATACGCTGCAGTCGCCCACCGCATAGGTGACAGTGTCAATGCCAAGATCGACCAACTCGTCGATGGGCTCTAGGTACTGCTTGATTCCCATGGGCGGCTCGTACAAGTACACGCTTGAATGTCGACCGTCGGTGTAGAACATCACCTCGTGGGTCTTGCTCATGGTCTCCCTCCTTGTCCCATGGCTGGCGCGATCGGCTCCTCGTCTCGTCGCGCCAGTTCCTGCGATTCCACAGATAGAAATAATCCCTGTCGGACGGCGCAGTCAAGGCCGCCGTGCCCATGTGGCTGTCATTGGCGTGCAGGAAGGTCCAGATTGCGTCTCCCATAGCATCCTCCCTCTAGAGTCCTGTCGCCGCGCAGATCGTAGAGCAATCCACTGTGGGAACAGGGCGTGCGCGTCTTCCCGGCACGCGCGCCACCGGAACCGGACGAATGGGTCATCGAACCCTGCTACGATGACCCGTTCCACTGCCTGCCACGGCGTATCCCGCTGAGCGGGAGAAGACGGGACTACGACACCGAACCGGTTATGGCGTAGGCGCACGGCTGAGCCCTCGCGCCAGGAGCGGTCTGCCGCCCAACGGTGATTTCCCTGCCAGCGCGCCCTTCCCGGCGGTCCGAAGCGGCCTCGAACCGCCCGGAAGGGCTTCAACGGTTCTGCTTGATCCATCCAGCCCCGTCACCCACTCTTCACATCATGAGAGCGCTTCTTATCGGGTGTGAGTACGCTGGAACGACGACTCTAGCAGAAGGAATACGGAGATGGAGTCACAGTGCTATGGGCGAGGGCAAAGGGCTGGTCGCCTACCACGACCACTGGAAGATCCCACATACCAGCGGCCACGTCGGACACGACGATGAGAACATCTTCACGCCGGACGAACAGGAGCAGTTCCTGGCGCTGACACCCAAGGCCAAAGAGTTGTTTCAGAGGCACAGCATCACCTACCATGTCCAGCCCGATGGACTGAGGAATCCTGACTACCTGTCGATCGGACTTCATATCGAAAACGGGATATACGGCCCGATGTACTTCGACTATTACGTCGACGATACCGCGTGGATCAAGCGTGCCGTGATCGACCACATCGAGGAGGTGATCCTAGAGTTCGCGCCGACTATGCCTCTGGTCCTCGTCAAGGCCTCTCCGGGGGCCATCGCTGAAAGGATGAGGACGAGTCCCCACCACAATCCGGTAGTACGCGAGGCGGATATACAAAAGGTGCTGGACGAGTTCGAGGAGGAGTTCGAGAAGTCGGCCATCCGCAACAAGCTCACCGTCGACACGACCCAGGGCACCCCGGATGAGACGTTGGCCCGGTTCATCGAGCTGTTCGAGCCGCACCTGAACGAGACCGACAAGCTCCGCATCCTGACCCACAAGGCCAGCGAGCGAGGGGAGTGGCTCTGAAGATGGCGGATACAGTCAGGGTCGGCATCATTGGCGCGGGGAAGATCGCACAGGCGAGGCACATCCCGCTGCTTCAGAAGGTGCCTGACGTGGTGGTGACGCATGCCTGGTCGCGCACACCCGAGACGGCTGAGAAGGCGGCCCAGGATTTCGGGATCCCGAACGTGGTCGACCGGTGGGAGCAGATAGTCGAGACGCCGGACGTCGACGCCGTCGTCATCGCCACGCCACCGAACCTCCATCTACCGGCGACCCTGGCAGCCCTCGACGCCGGCAAGCACGTGCTGTGTCAGGCTCGAATGGCCCGCAACCTGAGCGAGGCCCTCCGGATGCTCGATGCGTCGAAGGCCACCAAACTGGTCACATCGCTGTACGCCGCCGGCTTCGGGCTCAAGGGCGACAGGGTCGTACGCAGGCTGCTCCGCGAAGGCTACGTCGGGGATATCCTAGAGCCCGTCCCAGTGGTGGAAACAATTGATTTTTAATGAGTTATGGGCAAAAAAAAGGCCGGATAGAGCTGCAAAAAGCTCGATCCGGCGAAAAAGGGCGCTTATGCTTGCGTTAGTCAAATACAAAGCACGCCCTTCTCATGAAAAATATTGCCGTACAAAGCTTCCTGCGTCCAGCCCTAACTCCAGTCATTCGATGCAAAGACTACACCGTGTTTCTGGAAACAATGGAGCGGATTGACCGGGTTTTGATCGACTCCTCGCTGGAAAGGGAGGCGATCGTAAAAGCCTTGGAAGGATGGGATGAAGCGGGAGGGAAGGATCGGGAGCGACGCGCTCTAAGAGCGATAAAAGCGCTACGGGTGGAGGTGGTGCGTCATTTACTCGGAGGGATATCCTTTCGTTGTCTGTCGCAGGAGTTGGGACGCAGTGAGCTTCTGGCTAATTTTTGCCGGGTGCGTGAGGTAGACGGGATCCGGAAAATATCGAAGAGCAGTCTGGAACGGGATTCGAAATTCTTCGACGAAGCGTATCTGAGACAGCTGCATGCAAGGATGACCGAGGTGGTGGGCAATGCTGAACATTGTGGTGAGGCAGGATTAGAGAAGCCGATCGATACGAGGGAATGCCTGATCGACGCCACTTGCCTGGAAGCGAACATCCACTGGCCCGTGGACTGGGTCTTGCTCAAGGATGTGGGAGCAACGCTGCTCAAGGCGATCAGTCTGATCCGGCAGGCGGGAATGAAACAGCGCATGCCCCAGGGAGCAAAGGGATTGGCTCGGGAGATGAACAAACGGTGCCTGGAGATGACGCATGCGCGTCGGCGCCGGGAGGCGGGCAAAGCGCGTAAAGGGATCCTGCGGCGGATGAAGCTATTGCTCAAGAAGATTGAGGGCCATGCCCTTCGCCACCGTGACTTATTGGAAGCTATGTGGATGCAAAGCGATTACACCGAGAAGAAGGCGAGCCGAATCATCGAGCGAATGGATGGTATGTTAGAGCAGATACCGCAGGTCATGAAACAGGCGCACGAACGGATCATAGGGGGGCGGCAGGTGAAGAATGAGGAGAAGATCCTGAGCGCCTACGAACCTGAGATTGACGTCATCGTGCGAGGCAAGGCAGATCGGGAGGTGGAGTTTGGCAACACCCTTTATTTATGCGAGAGCGCAGAGGGATATCTGTTGGACTGGAAACTGTATGGGGGGCAGGCCCCGAGCGAATTGAAGCAGCTTTGGGAAAGTCTGGAGAGGCAAAAGGGCTTCGCTTTAGAGGAGAAGATCGAAGCGATCAGTGGGGATCGGGGCTATGCCTCGAAGGCGGCCAGCAAGCGGCTCCAGGCAGAGGGGATTTTTGACGCCCTTACGCCCCGCAATCCACAAGAGCTCAAGGAGCGGATGGAGGAGCCGCGCTTTGTCCGGTTGCAGCGACGACGAGGGAGCACCGAAGGCCGGATCGGAGTGCTCAAGAACCGATGGCACGGGGGCAAGATACGCAGCAAAGGCTTTGACAACCGTAACCTTAGCGTGGCCTGGTCGGTTCTGTCCCACAATCTATGGAAAATCGCGCAGAGACTTGCGCAAGAACATGAGAAAGAGGCAACGCAGGCGGCATAGGGATCCAAGAATCGAGTCAGAGGCGCTTCCTTGGGAGAACTATCGACTCAAAGCGAGAGGAAGGGTGCTGGAAAGGTGCATAACGGATAAAAGGTAAGCTACCGAGGACGGAAGGCATGTCGTGGTCTACATAACGTGACGAAGATTGATATCGGTATCAGGCTTCCACCCAAATCCTCTCGGATTTGGGACAGCCTCTAGTTATTCAGCCTGGGCAGGACGGCTTTGTAACGGAGCCCGGATCTTCAGCCACGCTTCCCGCTCTTCCTGCGGGATTTTTTGGAGTCAAAAATGGGATTCCTTCCGATCTCATCCCATCGATGACCATCCCAGTTATGTCGGGTCCAGACCTGGTAGGCATACCCGTTGTGACCACTTTTCTGACGGGCCCGGGGTGTCACACGGGGATGGTAAACGTACATTGCTACGAACAGCAATTGATAGTAATTATCCCGATTTATGACACAGTTGTCGAGAGGACAGGTGGAATAATCGATCTCGTCGGAGATGACCTCTCAATAGACATTGAGCTAGTCCATCTATCTCTTCAGTCAGTGGCTCCTTTACCGGTCACGTACGGCACAGAGGGCCCATCCTTCTTCGACATCTTTATATCCCTAGATGGCGATCAGTCCATGGGAAATCTGACACTCCATAGGCTTACGGAGACATCGGGCACGATGGATACGCAGCTACCCGTGGACTACAAAGTTACATTCCAGAGTGTTGATTTCCCTAACCCGATTGTAGTTCCCGGTCTGACAGATCTTTTAGAATCCGTAGGCGAAATCGATGGCAACCGTTTTGAGGTTGTCCCCGAACCCTCAACGTATCTTCTCTTTGCCGTTGGTCTTCTTGGCATCGGCATCATACGCTTCCGCCGCTGGAAGAAGACTGCATAGCAAGAATCTCAATAATCCGATTAGAGCGTGCCTCCATCGCAAACTTGCTGATCTTGATATAGTGCAACATTAGCTTCTCGTAGTTCGCTTCGTGCTCCTACCGCTGTAGGTAGTGGATGGAACCGGCGTAAGGAATGAGTCGCGCCCAGACGATCTCGTTGTAGATCATGCTCTTCTTGTCGGGGAAGAGTTCGCGGAGCAGGTGTAGGATATCGAGGATGTCGCGGTAACGCTTGAGCATGGTCTGCGATTCCGTATCGTACGAAATCAGTGCGATTACCCAAGCTTGTTTTCTTTTCGGTTCACTTCCGCAGGACTCCCCGTGCGTGTCCTGTCCAATAAATAAATCGAAGTGAAAGAGATTGCGGCGCAGAGTGTTGCGGATGACTGAGGGGGTCGAATTTTGGCTGAAAACAACGCTGTTTTCCTTGGCAGGATGGGTAAATCGGGAGCAATTGAAGATCATTGACTATCTTAAGGACGAGAACCGGACACTGCGCAAATTGATCAAGAAGGAACGCATTCGTTTGCCGGTGGAGGATCGGCGACGATTGGGAGGAATGCTCAATTACTACTATCGATTGGCGGCATGACGAACGAATGAACTGATCAACTTCAGCTTTCCAAAGACATCCTAATCCATCCGCGAAAGGCTCACGAGATAAGATCAGTTACTTGCCCGGAAACACGGGCATTTTGCAAAGAACAGGGATGATTTCGCGCTTTGGAGTCCTGAGGAGAAAGAGAGGGCGAAAGACAGATACAGAATATCGGCGAAGGAGGAATTGAGGCGGCTTCTTGTTGAGATTCACGAAAACGAGTGGGCCGGAAAGATGAGCTGGATCTTGATTGAGGAAGATCACCACCTGTGGGCTACTGCGTTGACCGAGTTGTCGGAATCGCAAGCAATGATCAATTCCCGGTGAATATGAATTTCTGTCAGATCGGGCGAAATCGTGATCCGACTATTATTTGGACAGAGCGGGGTCGGCCGAATATTTTGACCATACAGGGCGTCTTCATTGATTTTAACTCCCTCAGCCCCGGCCCCTTTCCCAACCCATCGAAGGCTCCATCCGAAATGGTAGAGCGCCTCTGTCAGAAGAGCCCCATGAGGCGAATGGGGCAGCCTCACAAACTGAAGGGCGCAATCCTCCTCCTGGCGAGCGACGCCGGCAGCTATATCACGGGCCAGAACATCCTCGTAGACGGCGGCTGGACCGCATGGTGAGTCAGAAGGGAAATCTGCAAATCAGGACTTGCAAGCGGTTCGGTTTGGCGCAATTTTAGGGCCGGCTGATCGGAATAGGATCCGCGGGAGACCGTTGAATTGCGCCGGCCTTGCCCCTGAAACGGTCTTAAAATTAAATGCCGACACAATCCTTCGAATCGCTGCCAATGGGCGCACACTCTCGACCGGCGCCGAGCCAGTTGTGGTGTTGATTCACAACCCGCCGAAAGTGTTAAACGAGAGAGGACCGTTTCGAATTGCTACCGCTTCCCGACCATTGGCGCCGAGAGACAATTTGGACAAAATGAATGAAAGTTCAGAGACAGATTCAGGAATCATCGCCATCATCCTGAACTGTTCCGTTTCAGATGGCGTAATATATTAGCGAACTAAAGATGGACATATACGTAGGTAACTTGCCGTACGAGATAAACGAAGAGACATTGCGCGAAGTGTTTAGCGAATTCGGCAGTGTTGAGAAAGTGAATGTTATCATGGACCGGGATACGGGGCGAGCGAAGGGATTCGCCTTCATCACCATGCCCGATTCAGAAGAAGCACAAAACGCCATAAAGTCCTTGGACGGAAACTCGGTTGAAGGGCGTGAGATGAAGGTCAATCAAGCAAAGCCCAGAGAAGAAAGACCGAGACGGGATCGATATTGATTCTGATTCGATCATAAGTTTCGTACCATTCTGGATGGTACGGATTTTCGATTCCCCTATTCTCAGACTGTACGGTTTGGCGAATGGGATCGTCTGATGAAGCGTGGGTGTGATTCAGACGATCTGAATCCTCCGATGCTGGATATGGGAACGGCTGTGAAGCGAAGAAGGAGCATCTGGCCGAAGGGACAATCAAGGATAAACGGTTGGTGAACTAGCTTATTGACAAGATGGATTGGTACCTTGGGCAGATCACCGTCATGATTGCTGGGACGCTGTTTCTTCGACCGGCTTCCAGTTCGCCGCAGCGAGCTCTGGCATGTCAGCTGGATTCCTTTTGTTTACCACTCGCCTTTGCCGATCGCAAAGAAGAGGCACCTCACTTCCTGGGGTAGCGGCCAAAACGCGCCCCAATAACCCGTGACCCTTTCCCCATAATGAACGTAAGGTAGAGCCCGTCCCAGTGGTGGAAACAATTGATTTTTAATGAGTTATGGGCAAAAAAAAGGCCGGATAGAGCTGCAAAAAGCTCGATCCGGCGAAAAAGGGCGCTTATGCTTGCGTTAGTCAAATACACAGCACGCCCTTCTCATGAAAAATATTGCCGTACAAAGCTTCCTGCGTCCAGCCCTAACTCCAGTCATTCGATGCAAAGACTACACCGTGTTTCTGGAAACAATGGAGCGGATTGACCGGGTTTTGATCGACTCCTCGCTGGAAAGGGAGGCGATCGTAAAAGCCTTGGAAGGATGGGATGAAGCGGGAGGGAAGGATCGGGAGCGACGCGCTCTAAGAGCGATAAAAGCGCTGCGGGTGGAGGTGGTGCGTCATTTACTCGGAGGGATATCCTTTCGTTGTCTGTCGCAGGAGTTGGGACGCAGTGAGCTTCTGGCTAATTTTTGCCGGGTGCGTGAGGTAGACGGGATCCGGAAAATATCGAAGAGCAGTCTGGAACGGGATTCGAAATTCTTCGACGAAGCGTATCTGAGACAGCTGCATGCAAGGATGACCGAGGTGGTGGGCAATGCTGAACATTGTGGTGAGGCAGGATTAGAGAAGCCGATCGATACGAGGGAATGCCTGATCGACGCCACTTGCCTGGAAGCGAACATCCACTGGCCCGTGGACTGGGTCTTGCTCAAGGATGTGGGAGCAACGCTGCTCAAGGCGATCAGTCTGATCCGGCAGGCGGGAATGAAACAGCGCATGCCCCAGGGAGCAAAGGGATTGGCTCGGGAGATGAACAAACGGTGCCTGGAGATGACGCATGCGCGTCGGCGCCGGGAGGCGGGCAAAGCGCGTAAAGGGATCCTGCGGCGGATGAAGCTATTGCTCAAGAAGATTGAGGGCCATGCCCTTCGCCACCGTGACTTATTGGAAGCTATGTGGATGCAAAGCGATTACACCGAGAAGAAGGCGAGCCGAATCATCGAGCGAATGAATGGTATGTTAGAGCAGATACCGCAGGTCATGAAACAGGCGCACGAACGGATCATAGGGGGGCGGCAGGTGAAGAATGAGGAGAAGATCCTGAGCGCCTACGAACCTGAGATTGACGTCATCGTGCGAGGCAAGGCAGATCGGGAGGTGGAGTTTGGCAACACCCTTTATTTATGCGAGAGCGCAGAGGGATATCTGTTGGACTGGAAACTGTATGGGGGGCAGGCCCCGAGCGAATTGAAGCAGCTTTGGGAAAGTCTGGAGAGGCAAAAGGGCTTCGCTTTAGAGGAGAAGATCGAAGCGATCAGTGGGGATCGGGGCTATGCCTCGAAGGCGGCCAGCAAGCGGCTCCAGGCAGAGGGGATTTTTGACGCCCTTACGCCCCGCAATCCACAAGAGCTCAAGGAGCGGATGGAGGAGCCGCGCTTTGTCCGGTTGCAGCGACGACGAGGGAGCACCGAAGGCCGGATCGGAGTGCTCAAGAACCGATGGCACGGGGGCAAGATACGCAGCAAAGGCTTTGACAACCGTAACCTTAGCGTGGCCTGGTCGGTTCTGTCCCACAATCTATGGAAAATCGCGCAGAGACTTGCGCAAGAACATGAGAAAGAGGCAACGCAGGCGGCATAGGGATCCAAGAATCGAGTCAGAGGCGCTTCCTTGGGAGAACTATCGACTCAAAGCGAGAGGAAGGGTGCTGGAAAGGTGCATAACGGATAAAAGGTAAGCTACCGAGGACGGAAGGCATGTCGTGGTCTACATAACGTGACGAAGATTGATATCGGTATCAGGCTTCCACCCAAATCCTCTCGGATTTGGGACAGCCTCTAAGGTAGGAAGGGCTCACTCACGACGAATTCCCTCGTATCGGTCTCGCTTTGAAAGCCAGGTGATTCTGAGGTTCGGAGGAGGATTCAATATTGAATCCTCAGGACTGGAACGGGTGAGTATTGTCTTCAGCAGTTGGGGAAGGTTCCCCAGCACCCCTCTGACGCGTGGCAGAAATGTGGTGACAGGGAGGGAATTCCGAATATTGGGCGGCTTGTTGCTGCATGCCAGATTACGTCGCACGGCTTCACACAGAATTCTGGTGTCCAGAGGCCTGTACAGTGCGCAAAGAACGCCTAATTCCTTGGAATTCTCACACTTCAGAGGTCTTCGAGCACTGGACATGACAAATGTGCTCGTGAGGTATATAAAGGAGTCTGCCTCACCATGCAGTGGCGAGCTTGCAGTTAAGGTAAGAGTCTGGCTGGTACGTTGCATCGCGAGAAAGGCAGTGGAGCATATGTCCCCGTTATCGATGCACCGATCAGAATTCCGATCTGATTGTGGGCAAGACAATAAAGGGAGTCGCCGCAGTTTCCCTTAAGCACAGGATGCGCGTAGATTGCAACACACCGAAAGCCAATCGTGTCGGCTTAAAAACACGGGAGCAGAAGATGGAAAGTAAACAGAATTCCCCAGCGAGAAAATTCTCCGCAGGTGGAATCCAGGCTACAATTTGGAAGAATACCGGGAGGAGCAAGACAGGCAGCGAATTGGACTTTTTCTCGGTTCAGCTGGAACGGAGATACAAGGACAAGAGTGATCAGTGGCAGTCAACGAACTCGTTTGGAGTGAATGATCTGCCCAAAGCACAGCTCCTCTTGGGTAAAGCGTACGAGTTCCTCACCGTTAAAGACGAGTGAGGAAGGTCGGCTGCCTATGGCTCAACGTCAAGGACGGCGATTGCTCGCTCATTGAACACAACTCAGGACACACCAGCGTCATCGACGTCTGCAGTGCCAACCATGTTGAGCCACTGCAGGAGGCCCTGGTGGCGCACATGGTGAAGGCGGAGCGGGGTATCAGTGGAAGTTTCCGGCAAGAGGTTCCCACGCAGGCGGGAATACAGGCGTCGGCGAACCAACACGTTCCTCTGTCGAGAGTACAAGCCCATTTGCATTCCTGGAGTCATGTGCGCTCACACACCACGGTCTGGGCGCGGGCATGATCAAATCGATCCGTCGATGTAGACATCCAGGACGGCGGGCTTGCCAGAGGCCAGCGCCTCCTTGAGGGCGGGCGCCAGTTCCGTGGGGTCTTCGACTATGCGTCCGTCTACGCCAATCGCCTCCGCGATTCCGGCGATGTTCAGACGTTCGGGAAAGTCCATTGCCATGTACTTGCTCGTGGGGTTTTCCTCTTTGCGCACCTGAGTCTTGTACACGTCCATGTTAAGCTTGAGCACGCGGTAGGACTGATTGTTGCAGATCAGGTAGACCACGGGAATGTTCGCGTTGGCGGCGGTCCACAGGGCCTGCACAGTCATCATGGAGCTGCCGTCGCCGACGATGGCGACGACCTGACGCTCCGGGTGCGCCAACTTCGCGCCCATCGCGCCGCCCATGCCCCACCCCAGAGCGGCCCCTACGATGCCTACCAGGCTGTCCTGCTCGTCGAAGTCGATGGCCCCGAACACTGAGGCGCGGGTCGTGATCGAGTCGTCTACGATCATCGCGTCGTTGGGCAGGGCGCTGGAGATCTCGGACATCATGCGTTCCGTGGACATCGGGCTGACATCCCACCTGTCCCTGACGCGTTTTTCCCATGCGGATTTCTGCTGCGCCTTCTCCTCGCCTATCCTTACGGCGCGGCCCTTGGCCGCCTCGGTAGAGGTTCCTGACATGCGAGCCTCGAGGGTGTCGGCCAGGTCCGCCATCGCCATCTTTGGGCTGGAGATGATGCCTACGTCTGTCGGCTCGCTCTTGCCCACTTCCTCATAGTCGGAGTCGATGTGAATCAGCTTCGTGTCAGGGTCCAGGGCGCGCCCTGAGAAGTAGAAGAGCCCGGAGAATACGGACGCGCCTACGACAATCACCGCGTCGTACTTAGACATCGTGTCCTTGGAAGCGGGCATGCCCGGGTTTGTCATCCCCAGGAATTGAGGGTGGCTGGTCGGGAAATTCACGCGTGCGAAGTTCGTGGCGTAGACGGCGGCTCCGGTCAGCTCGGCCAGCCGCACCGCTTCGCTCGCGCCATCAGAGTTGGCAACCCTGTCCCCGACGAGGATAGCGGGGGTGGACGCTTCCACCAGAATGGCAGCCGCTTCCTCGATTGCCCTCCTATCAGGCCGCGTCTGGAAATATCCCTCGCCTGAAGGCACGATCTCCATCTCTGCCTCGTCGTCCAGCGCGTTCCCTGAAAAGGACACGTAGACCGGTCCGGTGGGCGGGGTACGGGCTTCGTTGAAGGCGCGCCGGATTACACTTGGGACCTGCTCGGGGTGCGTGACCTCCACGCTCCACTTGGTGTACTGGTCTGTCATGGCGGGAAGGTCGGCACGGCCCTCGGCGAGCTTGCGCACGTCCTTGTTGGCGGACGTCAGCACCATTGGCGTACCGGCCTCGAAGGCGTTGGTCAGCAGGCTGATGCCGTTCGCGAGCCCGCAATCAATGTGCAGGTTCACGAAGGCCGTTTTGCCTGATGAGCGCGCGTAGGCATCAGCCATTCCCATGGCCACGCCCTCCTGAGTCGCGAGGATGTATTGCAGGTTCGGATGCTCTTCGAGTGCGTCGATTATGGCGCTCTCGGAGGTACCCGGGTTCCCGAAGACATATTCGACCCCTTCTGCCTCCAGCATCTCCATCAGGGCGCGCGCGCCGGTCATCTTACTGATAAGAAATCGTTTTTCTGGGGGTAGAGGCACGCGCCTGGTGAGATCGACCTGAAGAAGCGCTTTCACGGGGAAGACAGTATCTGAGGTGGGCTGGATGCGTCAAGTCGAGCGACGAAATCCGCTCCGTCCACTCCGGAGCTGGCCCTGGGTCCCACACCATCGTCCCTTTCACAATTGGCCTTGGGTAGTAGCAGTATCCTCATATGTCTGGTCTTCGTACAGGGGACTTGCACCCCATTTACAGCGCGCCCATGCTGGGCACACACCAATCACGTCAGGTAGCGGCTGACGCCGAGCCTGCGTTCAAACATTCGCTAAGCGAGAGAGACGCATGGCTCCTTGGACAATAGATAAGTGGAATCCAGTAATCCCTCCTGGCGTTCTCCACCCACCCTTTGACGAAGTTCGGGCGGGGGCGGCCCACATTGTCAAGCTGGGGAATGAATACCGGATGGTCTACTGGGGCAGCGACCGAGACGGCCGCAACTACATTCTCCAGGCTCAGTCCCCGACTAGTGAACCGAATCGGTGGCGCCCTCTTGCGGGTGCGCTCATCGGTCCCCAACCGGACACGATGCATAACAATCGTGGACCGGGTTTCCCTTTCCTTTTCCCAGTATCCGACACCCGCTGGCACCTCTACTTCACCGCTTGGGGCACGCGGGCGGACGGCAAACTGCCGAACACAACGGGGTTAGCCGTTTCAGATGACCATGGAGCAACTTGGCATTACCATCCAGATCACCCTGTGATTCCCCTCGACCGACACTATGACGCTGAAGGCACCGGCAGCGTCTGGGTCGTGCGCGAGAATGACAGATTCCGGATGTACTACACGGCTATCGGCAAATATTTCGCCAAGCCCGAAGGTGTTGAGACGGGGCACGGTGACACTATTCCCGAGATTGGGATCGCTTACGCTGAATCCGCGGATGGTATTCATTGGAAGAAGCCTGTGGATCAGCTCCTGATCGCTCCACGCGGTTTCGAGGTTACACCGTATGAGTACATTTGCTCGAAGCCCTGTATTGTCAAATGGCAGGGCAGCTACGTCATGTGGGTCAATACATTCGGGACGGCCTACCGCGTCCACCGACTAACCAGCGCAGACGGGCTGCACTGGCATTGGGCAAAGCGCTTGGGTCCGGATGGCGAGCTTGGTGTCGGGGGCGTCGGCTCTTTCGATGACCAGCAACGGTCATACCCAACCGTTGTGTCCAGCAATGGTATTCTCCATTGCTGGTTCACTGGGAACCGGTTCGGGGAAACCGGTATGGGATATGCCGCGACCCCGACACTGGTTGAGAGCGACAAACCCGGATCGGGCGAATCGGGTCCTGGGGACTGACCCCAGAGCGCCAGCCCGTGCCTGCTTAACTCCGCGACCCACCTTGAAAGTCGTGTGTGCAGAAAG